>NZ_JAGMWN010000010.1 GCF_017963645.1 Marivibrio halodurans
TCTCATCGCCACGTGCCTCCGGGATATCGGATCGGCCGGCGAGGCCTTGAGCGCGTCGCGCGCGCTTTTGCCCGATCATGAACGTATCAAGGGCGAGGATCATCCCGACACCCTGACGACGCGCCATCTCATCGCCTCGTGCCTCCAGGATATCGGATCGGTCGATGAGGCCTTGAGCGTGTCGCGCGCGCTTCTGCCCGATCGGGAACGTGTCCAGGGCACGGACCATCCCGGCACCCTGACGACGCGCTATCTCATCGCCTCGTGCCTCCGGGGTATCGGATCGGTCGGTGAGGCGCTGGAGTTCGCGCGCGCGCTTCTTCCCGATCAGGAGCGTGTCCAGGGCGCGGACCATCACGACACCCTGGCGACGCGTTATCTTGTCGCCTCGTGTCTCCAGGATATCGGATCGGTCGATGAGGCCTTGAGCGTGTCGCGCGCGCTTCTGCCCGATTTAGAAAGGGTCAAGGGGGCGGACCATCCCGACACCCTGACGACGCGCCATCTCATCGCCTCGTGCCTACGGGATTCCGGGGCTGTCGGTGAGGCTCTCGAGATGTCGCAAGCGCTGCTGGCGGATCGGGAGCGGGCGATCGGCACGGACCATCCCGACACCCTGACCACGCGCAGCCTGATCGCCGATTGCCTGCTGGACCGGGGGGAGGTCGCGGCGGCGCGGCGGATGCATGAGGGGGTGCTGGAGGCCCTGCGCGCGACCGGCCGGTCGGACGGGGCGCGCGATTGCAAGCGCGCCCTGGCCGTGGAGGCGCGGATAAGCGCGGCGGAAAAGGACATGTAAGGCGGCGGGGGGGCGTCTTCGTCGGGATGGTGTTGGGCTATTGGGGATTTCCTTCCCCTCACACCACCTGCCGCGAGACCCAGGGGCCCAGCCGGTCGGCGAGCCAGGGGGGCAGCATCCGCCAGGCGCGGGTGATCGGCTCCAGGCGCGGGTTGTTCGCCCGCATGTCGGGCGGTGCGGTGGCGCGGATCAGGGCGACATGGCTCGGCAGCGGGGTCGGGGCGAAGCCGAAATTCCGCTTGAAGGCATGGGCGCCGGTGCCGACCGCGCTGCGGCCGAATTCGAAATGGGTCAGGCCCTCTGCCACCGCGCGCTCCATCGCCGCCGCGTAGAGCGCCGGATAGGCGGAGAGGGCCGCCGCCGCCGGCGCCGCGCCCGCGTGATAGGGCATCATCCATCCCCGATGCTTGAGCGAGAGGACGGAGGCCACCGCCCGCCCGCGATGCTCCGCCGTCAGGATCTCCGCCTCGTCGCCGAACAGGTCCAGGATCGCCTCGATATAGGCGCGCGGCGCGACCGGGCTGCCCAGCCGGTGAACCGCGCGCGCATGCAGCGGGTGGAAGCGCCCGGCATCCGCGTCGCGCACGACCGTGACCCCGGCCTTGCGCGCCTTGCGCACCTCCGCGCGCTGCTTGCGCGGGATGGTGCCCAGCACCTCGTCCGGGTCGGCCGGCAGGGCGCGGCCGAACAGGGCGTGATGGTCGAGGCGGTGCCAGGTCGGCGCGCCGCCCAATCTCTCGACCTCCAACCCGTCCGTCCAGGCGCCGCCGCCGCGCAGTTCCAGATAGGCGACGTCCAGACGCTCGGCCTCCGCCCGGGCATGCGCGACCAGCGCCAGCGCGGTGGCGCTGTCCGTGGCGAGCGGCCCGGCCGTCACCGCCTGCGGGGCGGAAAGCAGGATCGGCCGGCCGATCGGCCGCCGCACGAGATGGAGCGGCAGCACGCCCACCGCGCGCGCGCCGTCCCCGTCAGCCCCGCCGCCCCCGTTCCTTTCGCCGTCGGTGGCGAGCGCGATCAGCGAGCGGTCCTCGAACCCATACCCCCGGCGCAGCACATCGCGCCAGAGCAGCCGGTGGAAGGGCTGCGCCGCCTCCGCTCCCCTGATTCCGCTCCCACCCCCATCCCCGCCTTCGACGAAGGCGGTCCAGGCGGGCTCCAACGCCGGGGTCAGCGGCACCACCCTCATGGCGCGCCGCCCGGCGCGGCCTTGCGCAAGACCAGCAGGTTGGAGGCGCCCAGCGGCCGCGCGAGCGGCGAGCGCGCGCCCAGCACCGGCGCCGCCCCACCGGGGCGCGGCGCGACGGGCAGCGTCACCCCGGCCCGCGCGACCCGGAAGCCGGTCGCCTCCGCCTCCGCGATCAGGGCCGCCATCGGGTGGTCCACCTGGGGAAAGACGGGGCGCCCCGCGCGCCGGTCCCGGGCGGAGAGCAGGGCGTTTACCGCGCGGTGCGGCCAGCTGTCCGCCTTGCGCCAAAGCAGGATCAGATGCCCGCCGGGGGCCAGCACCCGATGCGCCTCCGCCAGGAAGGGCGCGCGCGCGGCCGCCGTCTGCTGGTTCAGGAATTGGCAATTGACCGCATGGCTCAGCGCGCCGTCGGCGAAGGGCAGGCGGAAGGCGTCGCCGCGCGCGATCCGTACCCCGTTCGCCGCCGCGTCGCGGCAGGCCCGCGCGTTGAAATCGAGGCCGAGGACTCGCGTCCCCGCCGGCAGCCGCGCGCGCGCCGTCGCATCCCCCAGCATCAGGCCGGACCCGCAGGCGATATCCAGGATGACGGGCGGGTCGTCCCGCCCGGCGGCGGTGGCGACGACGAGGGCCAGCAGCACCCGTTGCTCCCGCCGGAAGAAACCCGCCGTGACATAGCCGTTGGCACCCGGTCCGGTGCCGCCGAAACGACCGCGCAGCCCTTGATAGAGGGCATCGACCGTCCTGTCCGCGCGCGCCGTCATGGCGGGCTTCCTCCCCGGCCGGCGCGCGCCGCGCCGCCGGCCGGTCCGGTGACGAACCATGTCGCGCCCGCATAGAGCGGCGGGAAACCCAGCAGCACCGCGCGCAGCAGCAGGCTCGCCGCCGCCGCCTCGGCCAGGGGCACGCCCGCGACGCCCAGCATCGCGGTCAGGCCCGCCTCCCCCAATCCGATGCCGCCGATCGTCGGCACCGGCACCGCCATGACGAAGCAGTAGATCACGGTGATCGCGGCCAGCGTGCCCATGCCGACCGGCAGCGTCATCGCCGCCAGCACGGCCCAAAGCCCGCCGAGCGCCGCCCCCCATTTCGCGACCGTCAGAAGGCCGGCGCGCCGGCGCGGCAAATGACGATAGAGATGGCGCGCCCACATCCGCGCCTGCAACAGGAAACGCGCGACCACGCGCCCGATCCGCCCGCGCCGGCGCAGCGCGGGGGCGAGCCACCCGGCCGGCCCCAGGACGCGCTCTGGGCGGTGCAGGAAGAGGAGCGTCGCCGCGACCGCCGCCAGCGCCACCACCCCCATCGCGCCGAGGGCGGCCGGGGCGACCGGCGCCATGGTGCTTTCCAGGACGAGGGCCAGGAACGCGAGCGGTAGCGCAAGGCCCGCCAGAACGGCCAGATCCAGGAGCCGCTGCGCCAGGATCGCGATCGCGGCGCCCCCGGCGCTGAGCCCCAGCAGACGGTGCATCGCGATCATGCCCACCGCCTCCCCCAGCCGGGCGGGGAACAGCGCGACCGCCAACACGTACCAGCCATTGGCGGCGAAGGCGGCCGCGCGGCGCGGGGCGGGGCGCCCCGGATGGCGCGCGAACTGATGCAGCCGCAGGCTGGCGCAAACCCCCTCGACCCCCATCAGCGCGATTCCGAGGGCGAGCCAGCCCGGCGCGATCTCGCCCGCGCGCGCGGCGAGCGCGGACCAGTCCGTGCGCGAGACCACCGGCACCAACAGAAGGACCGACCCCGCCGCGCCCAGCGTCCAGGCGAACGGCCGGCGCCCGGGGCCCAGATCGACGCCGATCCCCGATCCGCCGCCGCGCGCGCCCTCATTCGCCGCCATCGCCGCCCGCCCCGTGGTCCGTCTCCGGGTTTGTCGGGGAGGCCGTCCGGGGCCCGACGCCCTCCTCCGTCTCGTCCAGCAGATCGCCGAGCGTCGGGTGGATCGGCGTGCGCGGCTGGTTCGCGCTGTCGAAATTCAGCGCGGAGAGCAGCGCCTGGACCCCCAGGATGATCGGCAGCGCCGCCAGCATGACCGTGCCCGCCGTCGCCTCCACGCCGCTGGCGCCGGCGCTGGCCCAGGCGCTCGCGCCGAAGATCAGGCCGAACAGGATCAGCGCCGGGCCGAGCAGCCATTCCAGCGAGGCCACCGAGAAGTCCCGCAGGAAATAGCAATAGACGATGCGCCGCAGGAAATTCGCCCCGTGCCGGCCAAGCAGCGGCAGGATCATCCGATGCGGCACCAGATGGCTTCGCTCGTCGCCATAGACCGGCTTGACCGGTAGGTCGAGCACGACCGCGCGCAACGTGCCGAGACGATAGAGCATCTCCGTCTCGAACAGATAGGACCGGTCGATGCGCTCCAGCGGCATCAGCCACAGCACCCGGGCATGGATGGCGGTGAAGCCGTTGGTCGGGTCGAAGATCTGCCAATAGCCGGAGGAAAACTTGTTCAGGAAGGAAAGCACCGCGTTGCCCACCAGCCTCACCGTCGGCATGGCGGCCACCGTCTCCGGCCGGAAGAAACGATTGCCCTTCACATAGTCGGCGCGCCCGGCGCGGATCGGCTCCACGAAGGCGGGAATCAGGCGCGGCGCCATCTGGCCGTCGCCGTCGATCTTGACGATGATCTCCGCGCCGTCGGCCAGCGCCTGGAGGTATCCCGTCGCCATCGCGCCGCCGACCCCCCGGTTACGCGCGTGCCGCAGCACCGTCACGCGGGGGTCGGCGCATTCGCGTTCCACCAGATCGCCGGTCCCGTCCGGACAGCCGTCATCGACGCAATAGATCCGGTCGACCGGCGGCGGCACCGCCGCGATCACGCTCAGCACGGCGGCGGTTTCCCGATAGCAGGGGATGACGACGGCGATCATGGGGATTTCCGCCCTCCCTCGGCGAACGGGTTCAGGCGCCGGGCCGCCCCGGCCAACGCCACGATCCAGTACCCGAAAATCGCCGCATGGACCACCGTGAGCCCCAAATTATAGCGTGGGATATTGATCGTCGCTCCCGCATGCAGCCCGGCCAGCAGCAGGAACGGCAGCGCCAGCCAGCAGAGCCCGGCCGCCGCCCCGCGCCGTGCCAGCCCAATCACCATCGGCACGGCCAGCACCAACGCGATCAGCCCGGCCAGTTGCCCGACCCAAAGACCGCGCAGGAAAAGCGGCACGGTCGCCGCCAGATGGGCAAGCGGCCGCTCCAGCACCCAATCGCGGATCAGGACGCCGGTAAGGCTTTCGCCCCCATCCGCCTCCAGGCGCGCGCGGGCGGCCTCCATCAAGGGTCCATTGCCGATCGCGTAGAATCCGTCCGGCGCGGTGAAGGCGAGGCGACGATAGGACTCCGGATCGAACAGCGCCGCGGCCAGCGAATCCCCGAAATCCGGCAGCCAATAGACCAACGCCGCCAACCACTCGTCCGGACGCATCAAGTCGAAGGCGATACGCTGCGCCAGGATGACGCCGCCATACCCGCCGGTGAAGGCGGGGCTGTCCAACTGGATCATGTTGCGGACGAGATAGGGCGCGATCGCGAGGCCGAGGCCGAGTGCCAGCCAGCCGGCCGCCCACCGCCGCCCCGGGCGGAGAAGGAGGAAGGGGACGAGCATCGGCACCAGGTAAAGGGCGCTTGGCCGCAGCAGCGCCGCGACCCCGATCATCGCGCCGGCCGCGAGCCAGAAGAGCGGTCGCTCGCGAAGCAACGCTTGCATGAAAAGGCCGCTCGCCCCCATCAACGCGGCCAGCGCCGGGCCGTCCGGCAGCGGGCTCGCCGCCATCCGTCCCTGCGGGCCGAGGATGAGCAGTACGCCGAAGGCGGCCCAGGAAAAGGCGGGCCAAGCAAGGGCGTTTCGCTCCCCCGCCGCCTCGCCGGCCATTCGGCTCATCGCGCGGAAGGCGGCGAAGGCGCCCAGCAGGCCCAAGGCCATCAATCCCCCTTGAAGCGCGATCAATCCGCGGAATCCGGCTTCCGGACAGGGGCCGGGGGCGTCGCGCATTCCGGCGATGGATTCCGCCCGCGCGCAATCCATCGCCGCGCGCAATCCCGGATCGATCGCGGCGAGCCCGGCGAGGATCATGGGATAGAGCGGGGGGATATAATTATCCGGTACGGGCGCCTGCCCACCCCCGCCATCGCCGCGCGCGATCGCGGTGGAGAGCGTGCCGCTCGCCGCGATCTCGGACGCCGTCGTCAGATAGAACCGCTCGTCCGGCTGGCGTGGCGTGGCCTCCCCCAGCAGCGCCTGTCCAAAGATCGCGAGGAGAGCAAGAAGCAAGGCGAATCCATGGGGCCATGCCGTCGGATGCCGGGCCGGGAATCGGACGGAAACTCGCCGACGCGCATGGGCGCTTTCGGACATGGTCGGACGCGAGTCCATGGGCGGGCGCTCCCCCTCCAAGGGATGTGCTCTCAAGGGATGGCGCGACCGATTCGGCCATCCCTCAAAAGGTCGGCGAAGCTTAAGGAACTCACCCGTCGTAACAAGGATGTGTTTTCCATTGCGGTGCCAGGTTCGGTTAAGAAAAAATTCAGTCTTTTGATCTAAAACCAATACCCATGGGCCGTTTGGCCCAGTCATTCGGAGGGATGGATGTTCGGTTCAGGTAGGAAATCGGTCGGTGGTGTTGCCGGGAAAGGCGCGGACGACACGTTCAAACGGATGTTCGATGCCGTGCCGATCAATGTTATCCGCTGTGGCCTCGACGACATGGTCATCGACTATGTGAACAAGGCAACCATCGACAATCTGCGCAAGGTGGCGGAGCATCTGCCGATTCCGGTGGAGGAGATCGTTGGCAGTTCGATCGACGTCTTCCACAAGAATCCGGCCCATCAGCGCCGCATGCTGGCCGATCCTTCGATCTTCCCGCATGACGCGCTGATCCAGCTCGGCCCGGAACTGCTGGAGCTGCATATCGAGCGCCTGCCCGGCCGGAACGGGGATCAGGATCACGCGGTGGTTTCCTGGTCGATCGCCACGGAAAAGGTCCGTGCCATCGAATCGACCGAGCGTCAGGGCCAGATGCTCGACCAGATGCCGGTCAATGTCATGCTGGCCGACGCCAAGACTTTCGACATCGTCTATGCCAACGAGACCAGCATCGAGACGCTCGCCAAGCTTGAGCATCTGCTGCCGATCAAGGCGCGCGATCTCGTGGGGTCGAACATCGATATCTTCCACAAGAACCCGGCGCATCAGCGCAAGATGCTGTCCAACCCGGCCAATCTGCCGCACCGCGCCAAGATCCGGCTCGGCGACGAGGTGCTGGACCTGAAGGTCTCGGCCATCCGGGACGGCAAGGGCGAGGTCACGACGCTATTGCTGTGCTGGACCGTCGCGACCGCCACGGTCCGCCTCGCCAATCGGTTCGAGCAAGGCGTGAAGTCGATCATGGACACGGTTTCGGCGGCCTCGACCGAATTGCTTTCCACGTCCGAATCCATGGCGGCGGCGGCCGAGGAGACCAGTTCCCAATCGCAGACCGTCGCCTCCGCGGCCGAGCAGCTCGCGACCTCGATCAACGAGATTTCCTCGCAGCTCGCCCGGACAACGGAAGCCGTCACGGCGGCGGTCGACGGCGCGCGGAATTCGAACGATCGCATCACCGCGCTTCAGGCGAAGGCCGATCAGATCGGGAATATCGTCACCGTGATCAACGATATCGCGGCGCAGACCAATCTCCTCGCCCTCAACGCCACCATCGAGGCGGCCCGCGCCGGCGAGGCCGGCAAGGGCTTCGCCGTCGTGGCGAACGAGGTCAAGTCGCTGTCCAGCCAGACCGCGAAGGCGACCGAGGATATCGCCCGCGAGATCAAGCAAATCCAGGACGAGACCAGGGTTTCCGTCGACTCGATCGGTCAGATCATCGGTCTCGTCAACAATATCGCCGAAATGGCCGGCACCATCGCCGGCGCGGTGGAGGAACAGAACGCCGCCACGCAGGAAGTGACCGTGAATATCACCGGCGTCACCCAGGCGTCCGGCGAGACCGGGGCGGCGGCCAGCCAGACCAACGGCGCGGCCAAGGAACTGTCCCATCAGGCGGAATTGCTGGGAACCCAGGTTGATGAGTTCCTGGCGGAGGTTCGTGCGATCTAACGACGTCCTATCCTGCCCCTCCCACTGGACGGGCGAGATCGCACGACGGGGGCGGATGCCAATTACGGCGTCCGCCCTCTTTTTCCTACGGCGCCGTTCGGCTCAATAATCCCATTTGAACTGAACCCCGACATCGCTGTCGCTTTGGCCGGCCTCGGTATTGACGGAAATGTTGGGCGTCACCTCCACTTCCACCTCGACGCTGGTGGAACCGGCGGCCGCGCCCTGCTTGGCACCGACATAGACGCCGTCGGCGATATATTTACCGGCCCGCACCGCCGCGCCGCCCTGGCCCGTATCGACCTGCAGCACATCCACGCCGACGAACTGCCGGATCGTGCCCAGCACGTCGAGGCCACCGCTGCCGCCCGATAGCTCGGCCGCCGAGGCGGCGAGCTGCGCGGCCTCGATCGCCGTCAGCCGTCCTTTCGACTTGCCGAAGAGAACACGGCTCAGAATCTCGTCGCGCGGCAGCGGCGGTTGGGAATCCAGCACGACCTCCGGGTCGCTGGCCGGGCCCTGTAATCGCGCGATGACGGTCAGGTCGTCCGCCTCATGGACGCCTCGGATGCCGAGTTGCGGGTCCACCCGCTCGCCGCCGGAGAATCGGATCGTCGAATCCTCGATCGCGAAGCTCTTGCCGATCACGTCGAAGCGACCGCGCCGCGCGCGCAATTGCCCGGATATGCGTGGCGTGGCGCTGGTGCCGGCAATCCGCAGTTCGCCTTCCCATTCGGAATCGACGCCGCGTCCGCGCACGAAAAGCTGCCCGGGGATCGAGACCGTCAGGTCCAGATCGATCACCGGACCCGCCGCCTCTTCCTCCGCCGTCTCCGCGTCGCGGGGCGGGGCGTCGGCTTCCTCGACGTCGAGGGTGGGGGTGCTGGGCGGCAGGGCCGCACCCAGATTGACCTCGCCGTCGCGCACGGTAACCCGGCCCGTCAGCGCGGGACGTGAGGCACCCTCCGGCGTCCGCAAATCGATCTCCGCGTCGGTGCCGAGGCGTAGCGCGTCGGTATGGACCGTCCGCACGCGCGAGAGCGTCAGATGCGCGCGCGCCGAACGGATGGGACGCGCCAGATCAAGGCGCCCCTCCCCCGTTATCCGTCCGCCCTCCGGGTCGCGCGCCGTCAACTCCTCGATCGTCACCGCGCCGTCCTCGAAGCCGATGCGCCCGGCGATGTCGGTCAGGATCGTGCCATAGGTCAGATGTTCGTACCGCGCACCGTCGAGCGTGGCGGACCCCGTCACCTCCGGTGCCTCCGCGGTGCCTCCAAGCCGTGCATCGAGGGTCAGCCGCCCGCTGGCCGAATGTTCGGGGGCCGGGATATAGGGCCAGAGACGGCCGAGATCGAGCCCGACCCGCGCGGCCCCGTCGATGGGCGCATCCCCCGCCAGTTCGGCCCGCCTTTCGGCAAGCGACAGGCGCAGCGGCGCGCGAAGCCGCACATCGAGATCGTCGATCCCCGGCCCATCGCCGCCCGCCGTCAGCCCGATCCCCTCCGCATCCAGTGTCCCGTCCAGGGTGAGCGAGATATCGGCCGGGGTCTCCACCCCCTCCACCGACAGGCCCTCCAGGCGCGCGGAAAACGTGCCCGTGGGCGCCTCGCCCGTCGGTTCGGCGAGCGACAATCGCGCATCCAGGCGGGCCCGCGCCCCGGGCTGCCCGGCGAGCGCCAGGAACCGGCCGAGCGGCAGGGCCTCGATCCGGGCCGACGCCTCGATCCCATCCGTGGCCCGGCCATAGTCGAGGGCGATGCGCCCCCCTTCCAGCGTCAGGGACAGCGCGGTCGCCGCCAGCCCGCCTTGGTCGACCACGAGACGCGCGGGCTCGGCGAGGGAGAAGGGGATATCCCCCGCCGCGCCCTTGGCCCGGGTGAGGGTCAGGCGCGTTTCCGGCCCGTTCAGCCCCTCGATCCGGCCGGCGGTATCGAGGGAGAGGGCCATCGCCTCCGCCCCGGCGTCGGGCGGGGCAAGACGCGCCTGCGCATCGAGCGCGATGTCGAGCGCGCCGAGATCCCCGCCGAGATCCCCGCCGAGCGTCGCGGTCAGTTTCCCCCGGTCGAGTGGATCGGATGCCACATCGTCCATCACGAGCCGGGCGTCGAGCCCGGCCAGCGCGATCGCATCCGCAAGCGAGGCCTCCAGCCGGGCCGTGCCCACGCGCGCCGCGCCGTGCGCGATTCCGTCGCCCGCGACATCGAGGTCGACCGCTTGCGCGCCGCCCTCGCCGGCCCGCAAGGTCGCGGCCGCGCGCACCGAGCCGGACAGGCCCTCCAGGCCGGGAAGCGGCGCGAGGCCCGCGAGATCGCCGCTTTCAAGCGTGATTCCGCCCGTGGCCGGCAGGTCATAATCGGGCAAGGCCGCCTCGCCCGTCAGGACCGCGCCGAAGCCCTCGGCCTCCAATCCTTCGACGGCCAGCCGTTCCGGTTCCGCGATGACGCGGCCGGCGAGCCGGATCGGCGCGTCGCGATAGCGCGCGCGGGCGCTCAGGTCGACGGCCGGCACATCCCCTTCCCGCCAGGCAAGACCGGCGGTCAGCGCGGTATCCGCCAACTCCTGCCCGGCAATGGAAAGGGCGAGCGGCGTCGTCTCCACCCGCGCCGCCGGCGTGGCGAGGGGGCCGGAAAGACTCGCCGTGAGATCGAGCCGCTCCGCCGCCACCGCGATGTCCGGGGGAAGCGGCAGGGCGGACGGGTCGAGCGCGCCGTCGAACTCCCCCGCCACCGTTTCGAACCCGGCCGGGAAACGAACCTGCCCGGTAAGGCGGCCGGCCGCCATCCGGGCCGTGATGTCGGAAAGCGTCAGCGCGCCCGCGCCGTCCAGGGCGACGCGTGTTTCGATCCCCGGGCTTTCGCCGAGCAGCGCCGTCACCGACGGGTCCACCAGGAAGGCATCGGACAGACCGATCGCGAGCGTGCCCGAGGCGCCCTCCGGGCCCGCGGTCCAATCGGAAAGATCGATCCGCGCCGCGCCCTTCGCCGGAACGCCGATCACGGGGGTCAGGGCGGCCAAGCGGTCAAGGGTGATCGCCAGATCCTTCCCGGCCACGCGCCAGGACGTGTCCGGCTTGCCCGCATCGAAGGATACGCCCCCGGTGAGCGCGAGGCCGAGCGGATCGAGTGTGAAACGGATATCCCGCAAGGCTGAGAAATCGGGCGCGGCCCGCGTCGAAAGGCGCGCCGACGGGTCCGATCCCAGAAGCGCCGACAGCGACGGGTCCGGCCAGTGCGCCCCGGTAAGCGCGAGGGCCAGCACCGCCGGTCGACCGCCCGTGTCCCCCGGCCCGCCCCCGTCCGGATCGGCGGTCAGGTCGATCCGGACCCGATCCGCGCCCAACGGACCGGCACCAAGCCCCCCCGCATCCAAATCCGCGATATCGAGAGAGACCGTGCCGGTCGGTGCATCCAGCGCCCCGCCGAGGTCGAACCGTGCCGTCGCGGTGGAGAATTCCGGTGTGTCCGGCAGCAGATCGGCGGCCCCGGCATCGAGCGTCAGCGTGCCGCCGGCCTCGAAACCGCCGGCTTCGGGGTCGAGCCATCCGCGCGCCTCGCCCCGGCCAAGGCCCTCCCGGGCGAAGCGCAGCCGGTCGAGCATCAGGCGTCCGTCGCGGGTCCGGTGCCCGACATCCAACGTCAGGGCCAGCGGCCCGGCCAGTGCCTCCGGCAGGGCGAGCGCGCCCGGATCGATCAGATCGAACCTGCCCTCGAAGCCGAGTCCCGGCGTCTCGCCGCGCGGATCGCGCAGGGCGAGCATCCCGTCCAGCCGGGCCAGCCCCTCGGCCTCCGCCCGCAAATCGCCTTGCCAGGCAGCGACCGGCCCGCTGCCGTCGAGGGTCAAAGTGAAGCGCCGCGCATAGTCCGCCGGTAGATCCGCGAGCCCGGCGATGAGGCCGTCGGCCGGTAAATCGGCATCGAGGGCGAGCGCCAGGGTCGGCATGGGGGGATCGTCCCCGGCCGCCGGTGTCGGGGATGATGAAGACACCGGGGTCAGCGTCGCGTCGAGCGTGACCCGATCCGCCACCTTGCCGTCATGCGTCGCCGTGAGGTCGAGACGGGAGGCGAGGCGGCCGTCCTCCTCCGCCGTGGCGGTGCCTTCCGCGCGGGCCCTGAACCGGGTGCCGTCGCCCGGATCGACCACGATGTCGGGGAAATCCAGCCGCTCGATCAGGATGGCGAGCGGGGGACGAGGAAGCTCCGGCAAGGTGAAGGGGGCGGTTTCCTCCGGCGGGTCCGGCGCCTCCGCCGTGCCTGACCCGGGCAGGGTAAGGGCGACGCGGGCGGCACCCAACTCGACCACGCGCAATTGCCCGTCGAGCAGCGCGCCCGGCCGCCAGTCGAGACGCAGGTCGTCGACGGCGAGCGCGAAGCCGTCGGCGCCGGTGAGGCGCAGGCGCGCGATGTCGAGCCTGTCCCACAGGCTGCCGCGCGCGCCCTCGATCGTGGCTGCCCCGCCGAGTACGCCGGCGAGCGGCCCCTCGACCCAGCCGGCGGCGGTTCGCAGGCCGCTGTCGCTGGCGGTCAACCAGGCCCCCGCGCCGAGGGCGAGCATCACCCCGCCCAGCACCAGGCCGAGCGCGCGGCGGCCCCAACGGGGCCGTCCCTTTCCGGAAGTCGGTGGCGAGGCGCGCCCGGACGTGGGCGGTTCCGGCGCGTCCGGCGGCGTGGCGCCGGCGCGACCGCGCGGGTCGTCGGTCATCTAGACTGTCTGTCCCAAAATCATCCGGATCCTAGAAGGCCTGCCCCAAGCTCACATAGATCTGGTAGGAATCGTCGATATTTCTACGTTTATTGATCGGTATGGCCACATCAAGGCGAACCGGGCCGATATCGGTGTAGTAGCGCAGGCCCAGACCGGCGCCCCACAGCAGATCCAGCTCATCGACGGGGGGCAGGTCCTCGCTATAGACATTGCCGCCCTCGATGAAGGGGACGAGGCCGATCGTCTCCGTGATCCGGGTGCGCAGTTCCAGCCCGACCTCCATCACCGAGCGCCCGCCGACCGGGTCGAGGTCGCCATCCAGTGGACCCAGACGTTGATAGCCATACCCACGCACCGAGCCGCCGCCCCCGGCATAGAAACGCTTGCCCGCCGGAATCTCCCGTCGCTCCGCCCCAAGGATGGCGCCCAGGCGCGCGCGGCCGGCCAGCACGAAGCGCGAATCCGCGTCGATGCTGAGATAGCGCGAGCCGGAAACGGCGCCGCTGACGAACTCGCTGGCCGTGGCACCGATATCCGTATAGGGCGTCAGGCTGATATCCAGGCGGCCGCCCCTCGTCGGGTTCAGTGGGCTGTCGGTGCTGTCCCGCCGCAGATTGCCCCGCATGCCGACCAGGGCGATCTGGTCGTTGCCGGTGTCGTCGGTCTCCTGCTCGATCAGGTCCAGCGTGGGGCCGAGGGTCACCGTCCATACGTCGGACAGGCGCCGCTCCACGCCGATGAAGGCGCTGGCACGCAATTCGTCGAAGGCGTCGGTCGTTGTGTCCTTGATCTCGCCATCGGCCAGCAGGGCCTGATCGTCCCGCCGGAAAAAGGGCTTGCGGAAATTCGCCTCGCCGCCCCGCTCGATGGGGGAGGCGGATAGCGTGGTGCGCAGCCGCTCGCCGGATTGGAACAGGTTGCGGTGCTCCCAAAAGGCGCTGACCCCGGGGCCGACGCTGGTGGAATAGCTGGCGCCGAAGCCGAGCGAACGATGCGCGCGCTCCACCAGTTCCACCCGGACCGGGACCGCGATCCCCTCGTCCTGGCTCGATTGGTCCACCGCGTTCGGGTCGTCCACCGCCACTGGTGATACCGCGACGCTCTCGAATAGGCCGCTGCTGGCGAGGTCGCGTTGTGTCTCCTCGACCAGACGGATGTCGTAGCGCGCGCCCTCGCTCCAGGCGGCGTGGCGGGCGATGAAGGCCTGCTCCACGCGTTCCGCCCCTTCGATCCGCATCGCGCCGAAGTGGGCGAGTGGCCCCGGCGCCAACCGATAGCGGACGGTCATTGTCTTCGTCTCGCGGTCGATCACGGTCTGGCGTCGCGCGACCTCGGCGAAGGGATGGCCGCGCATGCGGTAACGCCGGGTTAGCGCACCTTCCGCCGTGATGACCGGCTGGGCGGCCGCCGGCTGGCCGATATCGAGCCCGATGGCGGCGAGCGTCCCTTCGTCCGCCGGGGTCATCGGGGCATCCGGCCCCTCGGCGGTCTCGATCGCCTCGATGACATAGAGCGCGCCCGGATCGACATGATAGATCAGACGCCGGGCGCCGCCTTCCCGGTTGCCGTCACGCGGCGTTTCGGCTTCCTCGATCGAGAAACGAACCGTCCCGTCATAGAGACCGGCGCCGCGCAGTACTTGGCCGAAGCGTTCCACATCGCGCTCCGCCCGGCGGCGCAACCCGGCGGCGGAACGCGGCGGATCGTCGATCAGATCGAGCGCGAGGCTCTGCGCGCGCATCTCCTCCTCCAGGTCGGCGTCCGTCTCTGCCAGGCCGTCGAAGGTGACGCTGTAATCGATGCGCTCCGCCTCGCCTTTCGCCCCGCCGTCCGTCCCGCCGGATTGCTGTGCCGAAACGGGCGACGCGCTCAGACAAGACACCGCGCCGGCCGCGAACACGACCAGCCCCGCCGACAGTAGCCGGGCGGCGAGCGCGAGACGGGCGGCACTGAACGACACGGGGAGCATCCTCCGGGAAAACACCGAACGCGACCAAGCATCAGCATAGTTCGCGCGCCGGCTGGAACAACCAGCGCATGGATGGAAGATGGATCGGGAGCAAGAAGGACGGCGAACCGTTTGGATTTCGCGTCAATTATAAGGCGACCGCGATAAGGCGACCGCGCTTCGCGGCTAATCAGGAGACAACGGTTCACGATGAAGGGCGTGCCGCAACTCTTGGATGAATATGCAACGCCGACCCACGGCGTGGCGTGCCCCATAAGGACGAAGTCCGAACTCTACAAAGGTCCGGAAGCGGTGCTCGGCTGAAAGGAGAATGGCGCGCCTAGACGAGGTTTGTTCGAAAGACCTTTTCAGCGCTTTGGCCGATCGGGGCGAGGTTCTGCGGGACATGGAACCCGACGATTTGCCACCCGAAGCGCCTACGGCGACGACGGGAGCGGAAAGCCTGGAGCCTTGATTTCGAAGACAGAGCGCGCGCTCGCTAGGTTATTGGTGGTTTGATAGTGTCCCAGGATTAATCGAGTTGCGTGGAAAGGCTGCACATTGGATTTCGACACCCCACCGCCGGAGATCGGTCCGCACGAAGACCGCGAACTTGAGCTGATGCTATCCGGCGAAAAACCGCTCGCCTACTTCTCTGAACTGACGCGCGCCGACTTCGAATGGCCGGACGAGGAATTCGAACCGTACGTTGAAAGCGGCCGGATAATCAAAAGAGAGATACTGCATGTCGAAATCATTCTCGGCGTCGATGAGGAGATCCGCTCACTCTATTTCGTCCTGCCGGGTGAGGAATGGCGGATCGACAAGGCCCATGCGAACCGCATTCGGGTATGTCGCACGGCGAAGGACAAAGAGCGGGACGCCCGCGAGATGGGCGAGTTGCTTGGATACACCCCTCATGAAATTAAAGTTTTTCTGAGGTGGAATGCATATTTGGATAGAGCGATACGCGACGGGGACTGGGTCCCGCCGCGTACGCCGCAATAGACCTTTTACTTTACCCAGCAGCGGTGACAGAGGCTCGGCGAAAAAACACCGCCATGCAATGCACCGCACCTGCTGCAGGTATAGCGCGGCGACCGGGCCGCGAGTTGAGTTTCGGTCGGCCCTTTCGGGCGCATCAAGCCATCGACACGGAGGCCGTTGTCCTTCTGGAACCGCTTGATTCCCTCGAACATCGGCGTGTCGGGATATTCGGTGATCCCGTATTCGGGTTCATCGTAATATCCCTGCGACTGCAAACGGCGTTTTGTATTCAGGACGTCGCTGGGATCGGCCGGATAGCTCGTGCCCAGTGTTTTCTTCAGCCAATAGCGGGTAGCCATGGTTCACTCCATATCGAACGCGCGCCGTCGACTGTTGAATTCGACGGGCGTGGCGAATGTTCGTGCCCGCTTGCACTGACTAAACAGCAAAGCGGACGCTCGATTTGCGCTGGAGTGACGTGTTGTCCGTCAGGTTGTCGGGGGCATTGCGTTGAAGCCCCGGCCTATCGGGCACATCGGTGTGATCCACATGACGGCGCGGTCATCGAATCGGGGTTATCCCCAAGGGGCCCAAATCTACCTGGGTGAAAAATCACATTATGTCAACCAGAAAGAACAAAAATGCAATATATAGAACGTCAGAAGCACCTTGAAGCGAACGCAAGCGATCAAATTCGCCAAATGGCAAGCGCAGAAAATTGGTGACCCGCTGTGCAATAAGCCATTCGGCAATCCATTCATTGCCGAGAAACCTACTTCGACGAATTTTATGGAAAGCGTGGCGCGCCCCAAAGGACGAAGTCCGAACTCTTTAAAGAACCGGGAGCGGTGTTCGAGTGAAAGGAGAATGGCGCGCCCGGGAGGATTCGAACCCCCAACCTTCTGATCCGTAGTCAGACGCTCTATCCAGTTGAGCTACGGGCGCTTCGCCGGTGGCCGGCGTGTGCTTCGCGTGGGGGGCGGGGTCGGTCTCGGACCGGGCCGCGCCGCATGCCGTCGCGATGCGGGCGGGTAGGTACTTGATGCCGTCCGCCTTGGCAAGAGGGAATTCGCGGACGCGTGTAAGGCGGGCCTGTTGCCCAGGTGCCACTACGTAGGAATCAATGGGAAATCCAATATATTATCCGGGTTGTCGCTCGCGCGGGCCTCAAGTAGTATCCCTCCCGGGTAGACGTGAATGGGGGATGGCCCAGCCGCGGAAAAGGGGGGTTGGCCGGCCGGTCGAAAGCGACCGCGCGGGCCGGGTGCTCACACCAGGTCGGGCGATCACGAAACCGGAAAATAAACGGAAAGTTCAGGTATGGCTTCGTTCTTCGCTGGGCAGACCGGCCACGCCGGACGCACCGGCCTCGTCCCGAAGGGCGGGTGCCGCGATTATCGAGTGTCGCCGTTGGGCGGCCGTCTCGCGACGAGCACGCGGGCCGTGGCCTTCGCGCTCGTCGGCCTCGGCCTCGCCGCCTGCGGCGAGACGTGGCCGAGTCTGGAGGCAAGCAATCCGGCCGGGTCCGGCGCGGCGACACAACCGGTGCAGGTGGGGGGCTCGTCGGACTCGTCCACATCGGGCAGCGCGCGATCCACATCGAGCAGCGCGCCACAGCCGGTTTCCGTCGGGCAAAGCCAGAGCACCTCGATCGAATCCGCGAGCGCCACGCGCGAGACCTTCGTCGGGAACAAGGTTACCCAGATGGAGGGGGACCTGAACAAGCTCGCCGGCAATGTCGAGGGGCTGGCCGGTCGCAAGCAACAGCTCGTTCAGGAAACCTCGTCGGGTGCCGACACCTATCATGAGCTGGTCGCGCAGATCACCTCGCGGCTGCAGCGGGGCACGACGCCCGGCAACCCGGTTCTGGTCGATTACTGGAACCGCGCGCAGGTCGAGTTGGAGCAGGTGGCGGAGAAGGTGCCCGCCATGACCAAGCTGTCGAACGACGCCGCCGACGAGGCCGCCTTCGGCCAGTATCTGCTGAACGCCGTGCAGGCCACCTATGGCCTTTCCGGCGCGGTGGACGAGGATCACATCCGCCTGCAGCATCTGGAGGACAGCGTCCATCAGGAGCTGGTGGAGATCGACCGGTTGTTGACCGACCTCAGCCAGGACATCAACCGGCAGACGACCTACGTCAACAACGAGCGGCAGAACATGACCACCCTGTCGCTCGCCATAAAGAACGGTGATCTTTACGGTACCAGCTTGGCGACGCGATCCTTCCAGCAGACCGAGAATCTGGCCCGTCAGGCCGCCCGTCAGGCGCAGCCGCAGCCGGGCGAGCGTCCGCTGGTCATCATCAAGTTCGACCGGCCGAACGTGAATTATCAGTCGGCGCTCTATACCGCCGTCGGCCGCGCGCTGGAGCGCAAACCGAACGCCACCTTCGACCTGGTCGCGGTCAGCCCGAGTTCCGGCTCCGCCGCGCAGGAAGCGCTCAACAGCTCCGCCGCCAAGCGCAACGCGGAGGGCGTGCTGCGCACGCTCACCGACATGGGCGTGCCGGCGAGCCGGGTGCAGCTTCTGCAGGAGACGGCCGAGGAGGCGGACAACAACGAGGTGCATATCTTCGTGCGGTGATCCTCCGGAACCGATCGTCCGTAGTGCTTCCTGGGCATTTCCCCGGAGGCATGGGCTAGGGCGGTCGGTCGATGGAGGTGAAAATGACGCACGGTGCTTGTCGGATGGTTGGCGCCCTTATCGGGGGCATGGCACTCCTGGCGCTTGGCGCGATGATGGCACCGCCGCCGGGCGGTTCTTCGGCACGGGCCGACATGGTGAATGGGGCGCGGGGGATTCAAGCCGCACCCGACCCCGCCATCCTTTCCGTGATCACCACGCAACTCGACGCCTTCCGCATCGGGGATCGGATGACGGCCTATGATCAGGCCGCGCCCTTCATCCAGCGGAAATTTCCGGATGCGGACAATTTCATGGATATGGTCGTGCGCGGCTATGCCCCCCTGATCGCGCCGCGGTCGACGGATTTCCTGCCGCCGGAGCCGGGCCCGGATGGGCGGGTCGTGCAGCCGATGGCACTGCTCGACGCCGAGGGGCGGGGCTGGATCGCCCGCTACATCATGGAGCGTCAAGCCGATGGCGGCTGGAAGATCGCGGGTTGCCGCCTGGAGAAGGCGCCGGCGGCCGCGGTCTGATCCTCCTTCGACGGGACATGGTTCGCGCCGGGACATGGTTTGTGCGCGCTTGTCGGCGGGGGGCGGGATCGGCTAATCAAAATGCACGGAAACTGTCCACGAGCGCGAGGCCGACCCGATGCCCGACCCGTCCCACCCGCCGATCGGCATGGATTTCCCCGTCTCCTGGGAGGAGTTGCACCGCACCGCGCGGGCGCTTGCCTGGCGGTTGCACGATCAATTGGCGGCGGCGGGGCCGCTCAAGGGAATCGTGGCGGTGACTCGCGGTGGCCTGGTCCCCGCCGCGATCGTCGCGCGGGAGCTCGATGTCCGTCTTGTCGATACGGTCTGCATCGCCTCCTACCAGCATAAGGAGCAGGGCGCCGCCAATATCCTGAAGGGCGTCGAGGGGGACGGCGAGGGCTGGTTGATCGTCGACGATCTGGTCGACACGGGAAAGACCGCGCGGATCGTGCGCGACATGCTGCCGAAGGCGCATTTCGCCACCGTTTTCGCCAAGCCCGCCGGCCGGCCGTTGGTCGATACCTTCGTGACCGAGGTCAGCCAGGACACCTGGATTCTTTTTCCCTGGGACGTCGAACTGGCCTATGCGCAGCCGATCAAGGACCGGCGGGGACAGTAGGAGCAGGGGGCGGGCCGCGCGCATCTCCGCCCAGCGGCATCACCGCGCCCGTGCGATCTCCAGGATGCGATCGAGCGACAGATGCGCCTCCAGATGATCGGCCAGCCGGTCGAGCGTCGTTTCCACCAGATGGTCGAAGGCCGGGCCGGCTTCGAATCCGGGCCTGAGGCCGGCGAGGAAATTCCGACGGAAGGCGTCCGAGGCGAACAGCCCGTGAAGATAGGTCCCGGCGACGCGGCCGTCGGCGGTCACCGCGCCCTCCGCCGTGCCGTCGTTCCGGGTCAGGAAGGGGCGCGCGCGATCCGGCCCGTCGGTGACCCCCATATGCATCTCATAACCCGCGACGCTCGCGCCGCCCGCGTGCGCGGTGCCCGCCCGTTCGCTCAAGGTCTTCGGGCCCTTCAGCACCGTCTCCACGTCGAGCAGGCCGAGGCCCGGGGCCTCCCCCGGCGGCCCCTCGATCCCCTCCGGATCGGCGATGCGGGTGCCCAGCATTTGATAGCCTCCGCATAGGCCCAGGATATGGCCGCCGCGCCGATGATGCGCCAACAGGTCGATATCCCATCCCTCCGCCCGCAACGCCGCGAGATCGGCGAGCGTCGTCTTCGAGCCCGGCAGCAGCACCAGATCCGCATCGCCCGGCAATGGCTGGCCCGGCATGACGATGGTCAAGCGCACCGTGGGTTCCGCGCGCAGCGGGTCGAGATCGTCGTAATTCGCGATCCGGCCGAGGCGCGGGACGACGACATGGACGCCATCCCCATCTTCCCCGCCCGTGCCGATCCGTCCCGCGTCGAGTGCTACGGCATCCTCCGCCGGCAGGCGGCCGGCTTCCGTGAAATAAGGCAGGACGCCCAGGCTCGTCAGGCCCGTTCTTTCCGTAATGATACGCAGGCCGTCGTCGAACAGGGTGATATCCCCCCGGAACTTGTTGACGATATAGCCCTTGAGGCGCCGCCGCTCCGCCTCCGCGATCACCGCATGGGTGCCGATCAGGCTCGCGATCACGCCGCCACGCTCGATATCCGCGACCAGGAGGACGGGCAGGTCCGCCGCTTCCGCGAAGCCCATATTGGCGATGTCGCCCGCGCGCAGATTGACCTCCGCCGGGCTGCCCGCCCCCTCGACCAGCAGCAGGTCGCGCCCGGCGCCGAGGCGTTCGAAACTCTCCAGCGCATGGGACAGCAGCCGGTCCTTGAGGGTGTAATAGTCGCGCGCCGTCGCGGTACCGATCACCCGGCCTTGCACGATGATTTGGCTGCCCATGTCGCTTTGCGGTTTCAGCAGCACGGGGTTCATGTCGACGCTGGGCGCCAGCCCGGCCGCGCGCGCCTGAAGCGCCTGGGCGCGCCCGATCTCCCCGCCGTCGGGGGTGACGGCGGCGTTGTTCGACATGTTCTGCGGCTTGAAGGGCGCGACGGACAGACCCCGCCGCCGGAATGCGCGGGCGAGGCCCGCCGTCAACAGGCTCTTGCCGACATCCGAGCCCGTGCCTTGCAGCATGATCGCGGGCGGGGTCATCGGCGGGTCCGGACTCCGGCTGCGGCGCGTGGATCGCGCCGGATCAGCGCACGGCCTCGCTCAACGCCCGGCGCAGCGAATCCGCCTGTGGGTTCGCGACCCGGCCATCGAGGACGATCGCCTCCGGCGTCGCGGGCTGGCCGTAATAATCGGCGTTGAGTTCGTCGCGCTTGACGATGACCGACCCCTCGAAATTGGCGCCGATATAAAGGCCCTGTGCGACCGAGTAGGAGAGGATATCGACATCCAGATTGGTCGTCGTCGAGGCGTCGAGGCCCGCGCCATAGGGGCCGGCCGCGGCATCCAACTCGCCGCCGATCTTGACCTTGTCGTTCAGGATCGACGTCAGGCCGTTGCCGGTCATCACCAGCAGCAGAACCTCCGACGATTGGCCGCCGATTTGCAGGCCGATCGAGGCGGCGCCGATGGAGAAGAAGGCGGGATAGCTCCATTGTCCGTTGTCGCCGCGCGCCAGCAGAACGCCGCTGCCGCCCTCGCCCCCGATGATGAAACCGCCCTTCAGCAGTTGCGGGATGATCAGGATCGCCTTCGCGCGTTTCAAATAGGCCCGGACATAGGGGCCCAGATCCTCGTGCCGCTGCACCTTGGCGAGGGTCAGTTCGGCCCGCGCGATCAGATCTTCCCCATCCGCCTTGTCGGCGCGCGCCAGACCGGGGAGGAGAGCCAGCGCCAGGAAGGCCATGGCGGCGAGCAGCAGGGGCAGCAGCGCGGCGCGCTCCCCCTCGGCGGTTCTGGCGACCGCCCGCGCGCGCCTGGATGGGTGGGCGGCGGGTCGGCTGGTCCGGGTCATCATGGAGGGATCGTCCTTTCCTGTGATGGCGGTCCTATCGGGAACGGGATTCAATCGGTGCGGCGCCGGCGAATCCGGCGGTCGCTTGAAGGTGTTCAGAATTCGATGCCGAGCTGCGCCTTCACGCCGCTTCGGAAGGGATGCTTCACCTGCGTCATCTCGGTCACCAGATCGGCGGCCTCGATCAGCTCCTCCTTGGCGTTCCGGCCGGTGATCACGACATGCTGCATCTCCGGCTTGCCGGCCAGCGTCTCCAGCACCTCGTCCAGCGGCAGATATTCGTAGCGCAGCACGATGTTGAGCTCGTCCAGGATCACCATCTGATAGCTCGGGTCGGCGATCGCCGCCTTGGCGAAGTCCCAGGCGGCGCGCGCGGCGGCGATGTCGCGCTGACGGTCCTGGGTATCCCAGGTAAAGCCCTCGCCCATCGCCTTCATGACGCACTGATCGGGAAAATGTTCCAGAACGCGGCGCTCGCCGGTTTCCCAGGCGCCCTTCACGAACTGGACGACGCAGATCTTCATGCCGTTGCCGATCGCGCGCACGGCGAGGCCCATCGCCCCGGTCGTCTTGCCCTTGCCCTTGCCGGTATGGACGATGACGAGCCCCTTCTCGACCGTCTTGTCGGCCAGCATCTTCTCGCGCGCGGCCTTCTTCTTGGCCATCTTCTCCGCGTGACGGCGATTGATCTCGTCCTCGGTCATGCCTTCTGTCTTCATGGGCGGGCCTTTCCTCCGGCGGAATCGTTGCGCGCAGGGCAGTCTATAGGGGCGCGGCAATTGGGCAAGAGAATGGCGCGGGCGATCGGACCGGTGCGGGGTGGCGCGAAGCCTCTTGCGGCGGGCGCCGCTTGGGATAGGCTCGACCGCGAGATGAATGTTCGGATATCGCTCCCCCTATGCTTTCCGATCGCCGCCGCCGGCCTGTCGCTCGGCGCGGGCGCGGCGCATGCCCATACCTCGGAACGCGGCCTCGTCATGCTGTTGCCGACGGACTACTACCTCGCGGGCGGGGCGCTCGCGGTGGCGGTCAGTTTCGCGGTGCTGGCGCTGGCGCCCATGGGGCGTGGGGAATGGCGGGTGGCGGCCCGGGAAGGAGCGGCTGCCAGGGAAGCGGGAGATGGCCAATCGGCGCGCGGCCCGGCCTGGGCCAGTTGGCTCGGCTTTCTGCTGTTCGCGGCCCTGGTCGTTTCCGGTTTCGTCGGGTCGCGCGATCCGCTCGGCAATCCCCTGTCACTCGGCATCTGGACCGGCCTATGGGTGATGGTGGTGCTGGCGCATGCGGTGCTGGGCGATCTCTGGCGCGCGATCAATCCGTGGAGCGGGCCGGTGCGGTTGCTGAGCCGCCTGACGGCCCCTCTGGTGGTCCGGCTGTTCCCGGGGCGCGGGACGGTGCCGCCGTTTCGCCTGCCGGCGCGCATCGGTCATGGGGCGGCGATCGCGCAGTTCCTCGCCTTCGCGTGGTTCGAACTGATCGATCCGGCGCCGGATGATCCCGCCCGCCTCGCGGTCGCGGCCGGGGTCTATTGGCTCGTCAACGCGCTCGCCATGCTGCTCTTCGGGGAGGGGGAGTGGCGCCGCCGGGGGGAAATCTTCTCCGTCTTTTTCGGTTTCATCGCGCTGCTGGCGCCGGTGCGCTGGGTGGAGGGCGGGGGACGGCCGCGCCCACGTCTCCGCTGGCCCGGCGCGGGCGTCCTGGCGGCGCCGGCGCCCAGCGTCAGCGCCGCCTGCTTCATCGTGCTGGCGCTCGCCACGGTGTCCTTCGACGGGGCCAGCCGTACCTTCTGGTATCTCGATCTGATTGGGGTCAATCCGCTGGAATTTCCCGGCCGAACGGCGGTGATGGCGGAGAATACGATCGGTCTTCTCGCCGCCGCGTTGCTGCTGGGGGCGGTTTATTTCGGGGCCGTGGCGTTGGGGCGCCGGCTGGCCGGGACGGGGACGGTTCCGGCCGCCGCCATGTTGGTGACGACCCTGCTGCCGATCTCGCTTGCCTATCATTTCTCGCATTATCTGACGCAGCTTCTGGTGAATGGCCAGTATATGCTGGCGACGCTCGGCGATCCGCTGGGGCGCGGCGCGAACTGGCTGGGCTATACGGAACGGCAGGTGACCACCTCTTTCCTCAACGACTATCACGCCGTCGAGTGGATCTGGAACGCGCAGGCCGGCGCCATCGTGCTGGGCCATGTCTGGGCGGTGTGGCTGGCCCATGTGATGGTCGGTCGCGCGCTGGTCGGCGGCGCGCTGCCCGCCGGGGGCGCCGCGCCGCCGGATCGGATGCGCGCCACGCTGGCGGAACTGCCGTTGGCCGTGCTGATGATCGGGTACACCGTCTTCGGGCTCTGGCTACTCTCCAGCCCCACCGGCGCGTAAGGGACGCGTGGCGTGTTTTTCACTGGATTTTAAATCGTTCGTATACGAACATTTTTTCAACCGATCGAAAGGCCGCCCACCCGGGACCCCGGCGTCGGAAGAAAACGGCCTCGCCCCGCCGCGCGCGCGCGTGCATTATCGCACACAGCCCGGCTCGATGATGGAACAGGAGGCACGAGAGACCATGACGACGTTCAAGGATCGCCGGCCCGCCGGCGGCAAGGCCAATACCACGGGAGCCGATACCACGGGACTCAAGGGCGCGGACACGAAACCGGCCAAGAGCGGGCCCAGCCGCCGCGGCGTGCTGGCCGGTCTCGGCGCGGCGGGCGCGCTGACGGCGATGCCCGGCTTCGTGCGCTATTCCCAGGCGCAGAGCGCGGAACCGATCAAGATCGGATTCCAGGTGCACCGCACCGGCATCGGCGCGGCCTATGGCCGCTGGTACGACCGCACCACCATGGCGGCGACGAAGCTGATCAACGATGCCGGCGGCATCAACGGCCGCCCGGTCGAGATCATCGCCGAGGATGACGGCACCGATCCCAAGCGCGGCGCCGAGGTGGTGGAGAAGTTCGCCACCCAGCACGGCTGCGACATCGCCTTCGGCACCCTGTTCAGCCATGTGGTGATCGGCTCCGCCCCGCGTGCGGGCGAGTTGAAGATTCCCTATTTCGTCGTCAGCGAGGGGCATCACGTCGCCTCCGGCATGCTGAACCGCTATACGCTGCAACCCGGCATCACCGATGTGAAAAGTCAGGTGATCGCGATGGCGCCCTGGGTGTCGGACAATCTCGGCAAGAAGGTCACGATGATCTTCCCCGACTTCGCCTTCGGCCATAACCACCGCGATTTCTTCACCGAGGCGATGGCGGCCCAGGGCGGCGAGGTGATCGAGCAGATCGCGATCCCGCCGACGGAAAGCTCCTTCTTCAAGTATTTCCCAAAGATCCCGAGCGAGACCGAGGTGCTCTACCACGTCATGGTCGGCCCGGGCGTGCTGACCTTCGTTAAGGAGATGGGGGAGTTCTACGGCTCCAACCGGCCGGAGATTTTCGGCTTCATCGACAGCCTGGAGGCGGTCGACATCACCAGCCCGGGGCTGGAGTTCCTCGACGGCACCTATCTGTGGGAAGGCAATCCGCGTCAGGCCCAGGCCGATCAGTCGGAACACGACAAGTTCTATCGCGAGGCGGTGGGCGTGGATGCCCGCGGCGCCAGCGTGGACGATCCCAAGGACGTCTCCACCTATGCCCATATGTTCGGCTGCTGGGAGACGCTCAACATCGTCAAGGTCGGCATGGAAGCTTGCGGCTATTCCGGCACCAAGGATCGCGGCGCGCTGATTGAGGCGGTCGAGGCCATGAAGGACATGCCGGAAAGCCGGGCCCATCCGCAGGGCGCCAAGGTCTTCAACGGCAAGACCCACCAGGTCTTCGGCCATCAGTTCATCAGCCAGGTCCAGGGTGCCGATCTCGTGAAGGTGCATACCACGCCGATCGAGGCCGGCTATTACGAGGACGAGGTCGACTATACGACCCAGCCGCTCTAGCGCGGCAAGGCCGTCCGACGCCCGGCCCCGGCCTTCCCCCTCCCTGATGCGGAGCGGGCGGTCGGGGCAGGGCGGTCGCGCAGCCACCTCTTCTCCGCTTCCCTCTTCGACCGACCCGAGCATCGTCGCCCATGGATTTCGGCCCCTATTTCCTGCTCGCCTCGCTGGAGGGTGCCGTCGGCGCCGCCGTCCTGGCGGTCACCGCGCTTGGCCTGTCGCTGGTCTTCGGCGTCATGCGCATCGTCAATGTCGCGCATGGCGAGTTCTTCATGCTGGGCGCGGTCATCGCCTGGTGGGTGGCGAGTCTTATCGGCATTCATCCGGCGGTCGGATTCCTGGCGGCCCTGGTGGTAAGCCCGCTCGTCGTCGGGTCGGTCGCGATCCTGGCGGAACGCACGGTGTTGAGCCGCCTGCACTACGACCCGGAAGCGACCATCGTCGCCACCATCGGCATGCTCTACGTCATCCAGCAGGCGGTGCTGATGACCTATGGGCCGGAGGCGCGGCCGGTGCAACCGCCCTTCGATTTCCGTATCCAACTGCCCTGGTTCGGTTATTCGGCCTATAAGCTGTTCGTGATCCTGGCCGCCGTCGTCTTGCTGCTGGCGGTCTGGTGGGGACTGACCCGCACCCGGCTCGGGCTGATGATGCGCGCGACCCAGATCGACCGGGAGACCGCGCGTGCCTTCGCGATCCCCGTAGACCGCGTCTATGCCGGGGTGTTCGCGGTGGGCGCGGCGCTGGCGGCCCTGGGCGCGGTCCTGGTCGTGCCGGTTCAGCAGGCGCATTACCTGATGGGGCACGATCCGCTGCTGCTCTCCTTCATCACGGTGATCATCGGCGGGCTGGGCAGTCTGCGTGGCACGGTGCTGGCGGCCGTCATCATCGGGATGAGCGACGGGATCATCTCCGTCTTCTTCTCGCCGACGCTGGCCAAGATCATCGCCACGCTGGCGGTCGCCATGGTGCTGGTCGCCCGCCCGCAGGGCCTGTTCGGGGAGCGCGCGCCGTGAGCGAAAGCACAGCCGTCCTCTCTACCCCGCCCGCCGCGCCGCCGACGGCCCGGATTCTCGGCCTGCACCTGGGTGTCCTGGCGGTGCTGTTCGCGCTACATTTCGTGCTGCCGGATTATCACCATATCAGCCTGTCGCGGATCATGGTGCTGGCCTGTTTCGCCATGGGCTACAATCTGGCCTTCGGCTATTCCGGGCTGCTCAGCCTCGGCCATGCGATGTTCTTCGCCGCCGGGCTCTACGCCGCCGGGCTGGTGGCGCAGTTCGCCGATATCGCGGCGCCGGGCGGTTTCCTGATCGGGGTCGCGGCGGCGGCCCTGGTGGCGCTGACGCTGGGGGCGATCGCGCTGCGCACCGGCGGGGTCTCCTTCATGATCGTGACCCTGATGTTCGCGCAGGCGGTGTTCCTGATCATCTATTACTTCGGGACCTATACGCGCGGCGACGAGGGCTTCGTGGTGCCGGATGCGATGCGCGTCCTCCTCGGTCTCGACCTCGCCGATCCGACGGTGCGCTACATGACGGCGCTGGCGCTCTTCGCGGCCTGCCTGATGGGCTCCTTGGCGCTGGCGCGCTCCAATCTCGGCCGCGTGCTGATCGCGATCCGCGAGAACGAGGATCGCGCGCGGATGCTGGGCTACGACGTCTATCGCTACAAGCTGACGGCGCTGACGCTTTCCGCCGTGATGGCGGGGGCGGCGGGGGCGGCCTATGGGCTGCTGTTCGGCTATGTCGGGGCCAGCTTCGCCTCGATCCAATATTCGATCTATCCCCTGCTCTGGGTATTGATGGGCGGGGCCGGCACGGTGCTGGGGCCGTTCCTCGGCACGGTATTGATGTTCTATCTGGTCGATCTGACCAGCGCGGCGACCACCGCCTATCTGTTGGTGGTGGGGCTGGTGCTGATCGCGCTGATCCTGTTCTTCCCCAAGGGTATCCTCGGCACCGTGCGGGAGCGGTATCTGCCATGGCTGCCGTGAGCGGAACCGAGATGGGGCGGGAGCCCGAGCTGCTGCTGGAGACGCGCGGCCTGAGCCGGCATTTCGGCGGGCTGACGGCGGTAGACGGGGTCGATTTCCAGTTGCGCCGGGGGGAGGTGCGCGCGCTGATCGGTCCGAACGGCGCGGGCAAGACCACCTTCGTCAGCCTGCTGTCCGGCCGCATCCGGCCGAGCGCCGGCGCCATCGCCTTCGAGGGGCGGGACGTCACCCGCCTCAAGGCGCACGCCCGTGTCGCGCGCGGCATCGCCTATACCTTCCAGATCACCAGCGTCTTCCAGGCCTTGAGCGCGCGGGAGAACGTGATGCTGGCGGTGCAGCGGCGCCTGACGCGCGGCCTGTTCGGGCCCAGCCATGCATCCCTTGCCGCGGAGGCGGACAGCGCGCTTGCCCGCGTCGGGCTGGCCGGGCGCGCGGACGAGGCGTCGGGTAATCTAAGCTACGGCCATCAGCGCCTGCTGGAGGTGGCGATGGGCCTCGGCATGCGCCCGCGCCTGCTGATCCTGGACGAGCCGACCCAGGGTCTTTCCGACGAGGAGGTGGCCGCCTTCATCGCCCTGATCCGGGAGCTTTCGGAAAGCGCGACTGTCCTGTTGATCGAGCACAACATGCATGTGGTGATGGGGCTGGCCGACCGGATCACGGTGCTGGATCGCGGCCGCGTGCTGGCCGAGGGCGCGCCGGAGGCGATCCGCGCGGACGAGGCGGTGCAACGCGCCTATCTGGGCGGTTGAACATCTGGTCGGTTGACGTCTGATCGGGTGAAGGGGGAGTTTGAGGCGATGTTGCGGGTAAGCGGCCTCGATTGCGGCTATGGGCGCACGCCGGTGCTGCGCGATTTCGCCTTGAGCGTCGAGGCGGGCGAGATCCTCTGCCTGCTGGGTCGCAACGGCGCGGGCAAGACGACCGCGATGAAGGCGATCATGGGGTTGCTGACGCCCAGCGCCGGCACGGTCGAGATCGACGGCGTCGATATCGCGCGCCTGCCGGCGGAGGCGGCGCCGCGCCACGGCCTCGGCTATGTGCCGCAGGGGCGGCGGCTCTTCGCGGACCTGACGGTGGCGGAGAATCTGGAGATCGGTCTGATGGCGGGCCACGGGCCGGAGGGGCCGCGGCGCGAGTCGGCGCTGGAATTGTTCCCCGTGCTGCGCGAGCGCCTGGACCAGCGCGCGGGCACGCTGTCCGGGGGGGAGCAGCAGATGCTGGCGATCGCCCGCGCGCTTTGCCTGGAGCCGAAGGTCCTGTTGCTGGACGAGCCGACGGAGGGTCTGATGCCCGCCATGATCGCGCGTATCCGCGCGGTCGTCACCGCGCTGAAGGGGCAGGGCGTGGCGATCCTGCTGGTCGAGCAGCGGGTCGACGCGGTGATCGAGATCGCGGACCGTGTCCTCTTCGTCGAGAACGGACGGGCACGCGATACCTTACCCGCCGCCGCGCTCAAAAACCGGCCCGATCTGCTGGAGCGTTATGTCGGGGTGGGCGACTGACCGCCGAAAGTCCGGCTTTTCATCTTAAAGGTTTGGCAAGAACCCGGCCCTATGGTGCGCCGCGCTATGCGGGGCCGGATTGGTCGTGTCCCCGCGTGTGTGGGACGAAGACCATGACCGACAAGACCACGGGTTATCCGAAAAATATTTATCCCGCCCTGGCGATCGGCGTCAGCTTCGCGGTCGCGATGACGCTGGCCGGGCTGGTCGGCGGTATAGGAAAGGGCGGGGTCGGGGAGCGTGCCGGGGCGTGGATCGATGTCCTGTCCGGATTCATCGCATCCCACAGCGTGCTGCGCGACGGCCTCCTGGGCCTTATGGTCCTGGTGCTTTTCGGCGTGGTCGTTTTCCTGCTCCACCGGATCGACCGGATGCACCGTCTCCATCAGGGGGCGCTCGCCCATGTGGAGGCGCTCTACGAGAATTCGCCGGACGGTACCATCAGTGTCGATGCCGAGGGGCGGATTCTGCGCTGCAACGACGCAACCGTCGCGATGCTCGGCTACCCCCGGCGGGAACTGATCGGCCGTCCGGTCGACAGCCTTGTCCCGGCGGAGGCGCGCGGCCGGCACGAAGGTTTGCGCCGCGGGTTCTTCGCCGGGAGCGAGAACCGGCTCATGCGGCCGGAGAAGCCCGTGGTAGCGCTTGCCCGCGACGGTCGCCGGCTGCCGGTGGATATCAGCCTGTGCCGCGCCCGCACGCCGGATGGCGAGGTGGTCATCGCCACCATGCGCGATGTCAGCCAGCAGCAGCGGATGGTCGAACGGTTGACGGAGGCGACCCGCGCGGCGGAGATCGCCAATCGCACCAAGTCCGATTTCCTGACCAGCGTCAGCCGCGAGATCCGCGCGCCGCTCAACGGCGTTCTGGACATGATGACGTTGATCGAGCGCGAGCCCCTGTCGCGTTCCGTGCGCGAGAAGGTGCGCAGCGCGGAGGAATCCGGTGCTTTTCTCCTGGCGCTCATCAATCAGCTTGAGGATTTCGCCGCCATAGAGGCGGGACATGTCGAGATGCGCGAGGAAGCGTTCGATCTTACCGCGATGCTCGACGGGTTGCATGCGATGTTCTCGCCGCCCGCGCGGGAGAAGGGTCTCAACCTCGATATCCGCGCGGTGCCGTCCGATCCGCCCACGCTGATCGGTGACTACACCCATATCCGGCAGGTGATCTTCAATCTCCTCGGCAATGCGGTCAAATTCACCGATACCGGGAGCGTGCGGCTGGAGACGACGCTCAGCCTGTCCGACGGGGCCGATGCCGGCATGTTGAGCTGCACCGTGCGCGACAGCGGCCCGGGAATCGCCGCCGGCGCGGTTAATACCATCTTTGAGAGGTTCGCCCAGACGGAGGAGGGGCGTAAGCGTGGCGGCACCGGTCTCGGCCTCAGCATCTCCCGGGATCTGGCGGAGCGCATGGGAGGGCATCTTACCGTGACCTCCACCCCGGGTGTCGGCAGTCTCTTTACCCTGACCCTGCCGATCCGGCGTGCCAACGGAAGCGCGCTCCGCCCCGTCGATGGCGAGACCGACGCCAAGCCCGAGGCGCCCAGTACTTCGCCCAGTACTTCGCCCAATACTTCGCCAACCACATCGCCGGTCGATTCTTGCGCCAGACCGTTGCGAATCCTGGTGGCGGAGGACAATAGCGTCAATCAGGTCGTCATTGCCTCCATCCTGCGGCGGGAAGGGCACGACGTCGAGGTGGTCAATGACGGACGCCTGGCGCTCGACCGCGTCGGCGCGGCCGAGGCCGGGGACGAATCCGGCCTCGATATTTTGCTGATGGATATCCGGATGGCGGAAATGGACGGTCTTGCCGCTACCCGGGCGATCCGCGGGATCGGCGTTCCGGCGGAACGCCTGCCGATCATCGGTCTGACGGGACAGGACGATCCGGACGCGCACGCGCGCTATGTGGAGGCCGGCATGCAGGACGTGCTGACGAAGCCGTTGCGGGTGGCCGACCTGCGCGAGGCCATCGCCCGGAACATGCCCGCAGCCGTTCCGTCCATGCACGTCGCGTCCGGCCGGGATGCGGAGGACGCCGCGACCCTGATCGACCGGAATATCGTCGATCAATTGATCGAGACGCTTCCGACCGACCGGATGCGCGCCCTGATGGCGCGTTTGGGCGGCGAGACGGATCGCCTCGCCGCCATCCTGCGTGCGCCGGAGAGCGATCTCGGGGCCCGGCGGGCGGCGGCGCACGAATTACGCGGCATGCTGGGGAATTATGGGCTCGACGCGGCGGCGCTGTGCGCGGCGCGGTTCGAGCGCGTCGGGATGAGCCGGAACGAGCGGGAGAAGGAAGCCGCGCGTCTGGTCATGCTCGCCCTGCGCGGCATCACGGCGATCGAGGCGTTGCTGGACGCGCCCGCCGATGCCTCTACCGGGTCGGCGCGATAGCCGCGGACCCGACCGAGGGGCCGAGCAGCATGTCTCGTTCGACCGCGACCTGACGGCGCAGATTACCGAACAGCCCGCGCAGCATGTAGCCGGTCGCCTCCTTCTCGGCCCGGCCGGTGCACAGACCCCATTCCATGAGGACCTCGGCGACTTCCTCGGCGAAGCCCTCGTCCTCGCGGTGCTCGTGTGAAAGCCGGGCCAGCATGTCCTCTATCCGGGGTGTGGCGCCGAGCCGCGCCCGGACGGCGGGAAACAGGCGATCCTCCTCGAAGCGATGGGCGGCCCGGAGCGCCGGGACCAAAATCCGCGCGATGCCGAGGCATTCGGCGATGTCGATCCCGTCGGGTAGCGAATCCGCGATCCGCTCCAGCCGGTCGCACAGGCTCAATAGGCGGGCATGGTGTCCCTGCGTCACCTCGACGATATCGTCCCATCGCGCGCCTGGCAGGGTTGGCGGAATCGGGATTTCCGCCCGGTGAAAGTGGTGCTCCGGCTCGCCCTGCGTCGTCATGGTCGGTGTTTCCTCGAACGCTATGGCCTCGAACGGTCCGAAATTGAGCGTCGTCGCCCTGGCCTTTCCATCCAACCGGCCTTTCCACCCAAAATGTCGCGGCTGGCGACGGCGTTCGTTGATCTCGATCAAGGACGGCATCGGAAACCGGCGGCATGGTCGGATCGCTCCGGGCCATGTCCGGCCCCGACGATGCGAGGTGGAGACAATGAACCAAGCTGCTCAGGTGATCGCCGTGGCCGCGGCGGCGCTGCTCGCGCTGTTCGGCGCGGCGCTCGGCCGCGATCCGCTCTTCCAGGCCCATGCCTGGATTCTGTTCTTCGTGCTGGTCGCGGCATCCTATCTGCTGCTTCAGCGCAAGCCGGCGGAGGCCGCGGCCATCCCGTTCAAGGGAGCGACCACGAAATCCGGGGACGCCGTGTCGGCGGCACCGGCCTATCTGGACGGGCCGATCCGCTATGGCGCGGTCGCGACGGTGTTCTGGGGAATCGCCGGGTTCCTGGTCGGCGTGGTGATCGCCGCCCAACTGGCTTGGCCGAACCTGAACCTCGAACCCTATCTGAATTTCGGCCGGCTGCGTCCGCTGCACACCTCGGCGGTGATCTTCGCCTTCGGCGGCAACGCGCTGATCTGCACCAGTTTCTGGGTGGTGCAGCGGACCAGCCGCCAGCGGCTGTTCGGCGGCGATCTCGCGTGGTTCGTCTTCTGGGGTTATCAGCTCTTCATCATCATGGCGGCGACGGGCTATCTGCTCGGCGTCACCCAATCGCGCGAATATGCGGAGCCCGAATGGTACGTCGATCTCTGGCTGACCATCGTGTGGGTCGCCTATCTGGTCGTCTTCCTCGGCACCATCATGACCCGGCGCGAGCCGCATATCTATGTCGCCAACTGGTTCTATCTCAGCTTCATCGTGACCGTCGCGATGCTGCATGTGGTGAATAATCTGGCGCTGCCGGTCTCGCTGATGGGGGTGAAGAGCTATTCCCTCTTCGCCGGGGTGCAGGATGCGCTGACCCAATGGTGGTACGGGCATAACGCGGTCGGCTTCTTCCTGACGGCCGGGTTCCTCGGCATGATGTACTATTTCATGCCGAAGCAGGCGGAGCGGCCGGTCTATAGCTACCGCCTCTCCATCGTCCATTTCTGGTCGCTGATCTTCCTCTACATCTGGGCCGGGCCGCATCACCTGCATTATACCGCGTTGCCGGACTGGGCGCAGACGCTGGGCATGGTGTTCTCGGTCATGCTGTGGATGCCCAGCTGGGGCGGCATGATCAACGGGCTGATGACCCTGTCCGGCGCCTGGGACAAGGTGCGCACCGATCCGCTCATCCGCATGATGGTGATCGCGCTCGCCTTCTACGGCATGTCGACCTTCGAGGGGCCGATGATGTCGATCAAGTCGGTCAACTCGCTCAGCCACTATACCGACTGGACCATCGGGCACGTGCATTCCGGCGCGCTCGGCTGGGTCGGCATGATCAGCTTCGCGGCGATCTACTATCTCGTGCCGAAGCTTTGGGACCGCAGCCGGCTCTACAGCCTGCGCATGGTCAACTGGCACTTCTGGCTCGCGACGCTGGGCATCGTGATCTACGCGGCCGTCATGTGGGTCTCCGGCATCACCCAGGGCCTGATGTGGCGGGAATACGACCAGGAAGGCTTCCTCGTCTATTCCTTCGCCGAGACGGTGGCCGCCATGCATCCCTACTACGCGATGCGGGTCTTCGGCGGGCTGCTCTATCTGGCGGGCGCCCTCGTCATGGCCTTCAACATCTACCAGACCATCCGCGGCCGGCAACGCCAGGAGCGCCCGCTCGTCACCGCCGCCACCGCCGCGCAGCCGGCCGAGTAAGGGGAGCATCGACCCATGGCCCTCATGGACAAGCATCAGATCCTGGAGAAGAACGCGTCCCTGCTTCTCGTCTTCTCCTTCCTGGTGGTGACGATCGGCGGCATCGTGGAGATCGCCCCGCTCTTCTACATCGACAACACGGTCGAGAAGGTGGAGGGCGTGCGGCCCTACTCCCCGCTCGAACTCAAGGGGCGCGAGGTCTATGTGCGCGAGGGGTGCTATCTCTGCCATTCGCAGATGATCCGCCCCTTCCGGGACGAGACCGAGCGTTACGGCCATTACTCGCTGGCGGCGGAGTCGATGTACGACCATCCGTTCCAGTGGGGCTCGAAACGCACCGGGCCGGATCTGGCACGCGTCGGCGGGCGCTATTCCAACGCCTGGCACGTGCAGCATCTGACCGACCCGCAGTCGGTGGTGCCGGAATCGGTGATGCCGCGCTACGGCTTCCTGGCCGGTCAGGAGATCGACCCAAGCCTGATCGCCGAGACGTTGAGGACCAACCGCGCGGTCGGCGTGCCCTATAGCGACGAGATGATCAAGCAGGCGGCCGCCGATCTGGCGGCGCAGGCCGACCCCAATGCCGATACCTCCGGCGTGACGGGGCGCTATCCCAAGGCCGTGACCGGCGATTTCGACGGCGATCCGAAGCGGCTGACCGAGATGGATGCCCTGATCGCCTACTTGCAGATGCTCGGCACGCTGGTCGATTTCGAGGCCTATCAGGCCGACGCCTTCGTGCGCTGAAACCGCCCGTCCGAGGCCCCGAGGCCCGAGGCTCTAGGAGCGAGACCATGGACTACGAAACCTTCCGGCATTTCGCCGACAGTTGGGGGTTGCTCTATCTGGTGATCCTGTTCGTCGGGATCGTTGCCTTCACCTTCCGCCCCGGTGGCTCGAAGGCGGCCCGGAACGCGGCCCATATCCCGTTCGAGCGTGGAGAGAACGATGAGTGACAAGCCCCATGTGGACGAAATCTCGGGCGTCGAGACCACCGGTCACGAGTGGGACGGCATCCGCGAATTGAACAATCCCCTGCCGCGCTGGTGGGTGTGGATCTTCTACGCCACGATCGTCTTCTCGATCGGCTATGCGATCTACTATCCCTCCATCCCGCTGTTGAACGACTTCACCAAGGGCGTGGGCGGTTATTCCAGCCGGGCCGAGCTCAATCAGGAACTCGACGCGGCGGCGGCGGCCAAGGCGGGGCTTCTGGCACGCCTCGCGGAGACCGACGTCACCGAGATTCCCTCGGACCCGGAGCTGATGCGCTTCGCGGTCTCCGGCGGGGCGGCGGCCTATCGGGTCAATTGCTCGCAATGCCACGGATCGGGCGCGCAGGGCGGCTTCGGCTATCCCAACCTGAACGACGACGCCTGGCTGTGGGGCGGCGATCTGCAATCGCTCTACACCACGATCGCGCACGGCATTCGCTTCGAAACGGACGACCAGACCCGCTATTCCGAAATGCCGGCCTTCGGGCGGGACGGGATCCTGGACCGCCAGCAGATCAAGGCGCTGGCGCTCTATGTCCGCTCGCTCGCCGGCCTGGATGACGGCTGGGTGGACGCCGGGGAGACCGAGCAGAGCTTCCTCGACAACTGCGCCGCCTGCCATGGCGAGGACGGCAAGGGCATGGCGATGATGGGCGCGCCGAACCTGACCGACGCGATATGGCTCTATGGCAGCGAGACCGACCAGATCATCCGCCAGATCAGCGAGCCCCGTCACGGCGTCATGCCGGCCTGGGGCGACCGGTTGGGCGATGTGACGGTCAAGCAGCTTACCCTCTATGTCCATCAGTTAGGCGGTGGCGAGTAACCCGCCCCCTTCTCAAGATGCGAGACGTGCCATGAGCACAGCCGATTCAGCCGCCGATCGTGCCGCCGGCGACCCCGTTTCGCGGAGCGGCGGCCCCGACCGCTACGATGTCGAGCCGGTCAACCGCCGCGACCGGCAACAGCCCCTCTACGCGCCGAAGAAGAAGATCTATCCGAAGCGCGCGGAGGGGTATTTCCGGCGGCTGAAATGGCTGATCATGGCCGTCACGCTGACGATCTATTACGTTACCCCCTGGCTGCGCTGGGATCGGGGGGAGTTCGCGCCCGATCAGGCGGTCCTGATCGACCTGATGAACCGGCGCTTCTATTTCTTCATGATCGAGATTTGGCCGCAGGAATTCTACTATGTGGCCGGCATGCTGGTGATGGCGGGAATCGGGCTGTTCCTCGTCACCAGTTCGGTCGGGCGGGCTTGGTGCGGCTATGCCTGTCCGCAGACGGTGTGGGTCGATCTCTTCATCTGGGTCGAGCGGCTGGTGGAGGGCGACCGCAACAAGCGCATGCGCCTCGACCAGCAGCCCTGGGGGCCGGGCAAGATCGCCAAGCGCGTGGTGAAGCACGGCATCTGGCTCGCCATCGCGGTGGCGACCGGGGGCGCCTGGATCTTCTATTTCGCCGACGCGCCGACGCTCTTCACCGACCTGTTCACCGGCGAGGCGGCCGGCATCGCCTATTCCACCGTCGCGGTCCTGACCTTCACCACCTATACGCTGGGCGGTCACATGCGCGAGCAGATCTGCACCTATATGTGCCCCTGGCCGCGCATTCAGGGGGCGATGCTGGACGAGAACTCGCTGACCGTCACCTATAACGACTGGCGGGGCGAGCCGCGCTCGCGCCATCAGAAGAAATCGGCGCATGAGGGCCGGGTCCTCGGGGATTGCGTCGACTGCAATGCCTGCGTCGCCGTCTGTCCGATGGGCATCGACATCCGCGACGGCCAGCAGCTGGAGTGCATAACCTGCGCGCTGTGCATCGACGCCTGCGATTCGGTGATGGGGAAACTCGGCCGGCCGGGTGGGTTGATTTCCTACGCCACGCTCAACGACTACAACGCCAATATGGCGTTGGCGAAGGATTCGGCCGGGCGGATCGACCCCGCGCGCGTGCGCCGGGCGGACGGCACGCTCTCCGACGCGGTGCGGCACACCACCTGGCGCTCGATCATGCGGCCGCGCACATTGATCTATTTTCTGGTCTGGGCGGCCATCGGTCTGTTCATGGTCTGGCATGTGTCGGCCCGCGAACGCCTGGACCTCAACGTCCTGCACGATCGCAATCCGCAGTTCGTCCAGCTTTCCAACGGCGATGTGCGCAACGGCTACACCATCAAGATCCTGAACATGATGCCGGAGCCGCGCACCCTGCGCCTGACGGTCGAGGGGCTGCCCGGCGCCCTGATGACCATGCCGGGGGCGGGTGACGCGCCGCGCCGGGCGATCTTCCTCGACGCCCGGCCGGACCAGCTTCGCGCGCAGCGCATATTCGTGCAGGCTGATCCGGATCAAACCGGCGCCGGCGATCACGGAATACGGTTCCGCATTCATGACGTCTTCGGGTCCGAGGACGCGTCCTACGAGGCGAGCTTCGTCGCCGGTGATGGGAGATAACGGCCATGTTGCGATCGATCTTCGCGCCCGCGCGCTTCACCGGCTGGCACATGGCGGGGGTGCTCGGCCTCTTCTTCGGGACGATCATTCTGGTGAACGCGACGCTGGCGATCTTCGCGAGCGGTACCTGGACCGGCCTCGTGGTCAAGAATTCCTATGTCGCGAGCCAGCATTTCAATGAAAGCATGGCGGCGGCCGAGGAACAGGCCGCGCTCGGCTGGAGCGGCCGTCTCGCCCTGCATGGGAACCGGTTGGAGTTCCGCCTGACGGATGCCGACGGCGCCCCGGTGGCGGTGGAACGCGTGGTCGCCAGCCTCGGCCGGCCGGCGCATGAGGGGGCGGATCACGACGTGCTCCTCGCGCCGCTCGGCGACGGCGCGCATGGCGCCACCGACGTGCTGGCGCCCGGCCCCTGGAAAGCCGATTTGGTCGCCGATCTGCCGGGCGGCGGCGTGTGGCGCATGCGCTATCGCTTCACGGCCAAGTAGACCGGGCCGAGTTCGGCCGCGATCCGGAAAGGACGGTTCCGCAGATGAGTTGTTGCCTGCCGACCAGCGAGAGCGCCGCCGGCGCCGCCGCGCCCCCGCGCGAGGCGGTGCTGGCCGCCAGCCGCGACCTGGGCGACGGCACGATCGAAAGCCATTTCGCCGTCCCGGCGGTCCATTGCGGCGGCTGCATCCGCGCGGTCGAGGGGGCGGTCGGCGCCCTGGCGGCGGTGCGGACCGCGCGCCTCAACCTCTCGACCAAGCGGCTCGCCGTTACCTGGAGCCGTGAGGCGGCCGATCCGGCGGCGGTCTTCGTGGCGCTCGACCGGCTCGGCTATGCCGCCCATCCGGTGGAGGCGGAGAGCGCGGAGGGCGATCCGACGCTGAAGCGCCTGATCCTGCAACTCGGCGTCGCGGGCTTCGCGGCGGGCAATATCATGTTGTTGTCCGTTTCCGTCTGGTCGGGGGCGGAAGGGACGACGCGCGATCTGTTCCACTGGATATCGGCCCTGATCGCGATTCCAGCGGTCGCCTTCTCCGGTCAGGCCTTCTTCCGGCCGGCGGCGGCCGCGCTCGCGCGGGGGCGGCTGACGATGGACGTGCCGATCGCGCTCGCCGTGCTGCTGGCCGTGGGCCTCAGCCTGTTCGAGACCATGACCCATGGGGCGGAAGCCTATTTCGACGCATCGGTCAGTCTGCTTTTCTTCCTGCTGATCGGCCGGACGCTGGACCATGTGATGCGGGAACGCGCGCGCAGCGCGGCCTCCGCGCTCGCCCGGATGACGCCGCGCGGTGCGCGCGTCGTACTGGCGGACGGCACGCGTGTCTGGCGCCCGCTGTCGGAAATCGCGGTGGGCGACCGCCTCGTCGTCGCGGCGGGGGAACGCGTGCCGGTCGATGCCCGCGTCGTGGATGGCGCGGGCGAGGTCGATTGCGCCATCGCCACGGGCGAGAGCCTGCCCGTCGCGGCGCGCGAGGGCACGCGCCTGCCCGCCGGTGCCCTCAATCTGAGCGGGCCCTTGACGCTGGAGGCGGAAAAGCCCGCCGCGCGGTCCTTCCTGGCCGAGATGACGGCGATGCTGGAAGCGGCGGAGAGCGCCAATCCCCGCTTTCGCCGCATCGCCGACCGGGCGGCGGCGATCTATGCCCCGGCGGTGCATCTGGCGGCCTTGCTCACCTTCCTCGGCTGGGGTGTCCTGGGCGGGGACTGGTATCTCGCGATCAAGATCGCGATCGCGGTGCTGATCATCACCTGTCCCTGCGCGCTCGGCCTCGCGGTGCCGATCGTCCAGGTGGTGGCGGCCGGGCGTCTGTTCCGTCACGGCATCCTGGTGCGCGACGGCGCGGGGTTGGAGCGGTTGGCCGAGATCGACCGTGTCGTGCTCGACAAGACGGGCACGCTGACCGTGGGGCGGCCGCGTCTGTTGAGGGCGGAGGCCGTGCCGGACGACACGCTGGCATTGGCCGGTGCCCTGGCGGCGGGCAGCCGACACCCCTATTCGATGGCGATCCGCGCGGCGGCGGTGGCGCGCGGTCTCGACGTCCCCGAGCGGTTAGGCGAGCGATTGGAGGATATGCGGGAGGAGGCGGGCCAGGGCCTGACCGCCCATCGCGCGGACGGCGCCGTCCTGCGCCTCGGGCGGCCGGGCTGGGCGGCGCCCGGCGCGCCGGAGGAAGGCGACGAGGCGAGCGTGCTGCTCTCCCTCGACGGACGGGTTCTCGCCCGATTCGCCTTCGAGGATGCGCCGCGTCCCGGCGCGGCCGGGGCCGTCGCCTGGCTGGAGGCGCGCGGCGTCATGCCGGAAATCCTGTCCGGTGACCGGCCGGGTCCCGTCGCGGCGACCGCGCGGACGCTTGGGGCCGCGCGCTGGCGCGCGGGTCTGACCCCGGCGGGGAAGATCGACCATATCCGCGCCCTTCAGGCGGCGGGGCACCGGGTGCTGATGGTCGGCGACGGCATCAACGACGCACCCGCGATGAGCGCGGCCGACGCCGCCATCGCCCCCGGCACGGCCGCCGACATCGGTCGGCGCGCGGCCGGGTTCGTCTTCCTGCATGAGGGGTTGGAGGCGGTGCCCATCGCGATCCGCGTCGCGCGTCGGGCGAAGCGATTGGTTTTCCAGAACTTCGCCCTGGCCGCGCTCTATAACATGATAGCCGTGCCGCTGGCGGTGGCGGGCCATGCCAGCCCGCTGGTGGCGGCGCTGGCCATGTCGGGATCCTCCATCCTGGTGGTCGCCAACGCGCTGCGGCTTGATCCGCGGTCGGTGGACCGGCGCGATCCGGCGTCACGGTCGGATGAGACCGCCCGGCGGGCCGGCCTCGCGGAGGTGCGGCCGTGAACCACCTCGTCCTGCTGATTCCGGCGGCGTTGCTGCTTGGCCTGCTCGGCCTCGCGGCGTTTCTCTGGTCCCTCAAATCCGGTCAGTACAACGACCTGGACGGCGCCGCCTGGCGCGCTATCACGGACGAGGAGGAGGACCGGACGGCCGGGCCGGCGGCTGGTCCGGCGGCTGGGCCGGCGGCTGGGCCGGCGGACGGGGACGAGAGGCCCGCGCGGGATCGCGCGCGCGGCGGCTGAAAAGTCTATTCCGCCGCCGCCGAGGCTTCCTCCTCTCCCCGGATCGTCGCCTCGATCGCCGCGCGGTCCAGGCCGGTGCGTCCGATCACCACGATCTCCGACCGCCGCGCCTCGTCCGTGCGCCAGGCCCGGTCGAAATAGCGTTGCAGGCGCGGTCCGACTCCCTGGATCACCTCGCGCCGCTCCGCGTCCGGCCGGTCCAGGAAGCCCTTGATGCGCAGGATGTCGTGGGCGGCGACGGCCGCGCCGATCCGTCGTTCCAGCGCGCCCACATCCTCGATCGCGGGCAGGCGCATGGAGAAACTCTCGAAATCGTCATGGTCGTGGTCGTCGCCGACATCGTCATGATGGCTCGGCCGCGCGTCGAGGTCGGATTCCGCCGCCGCGCCGAGGCCCAGCAGCACCGCCGGATCGACCGCCGCGTTGCTGGCCCGCACGGTGCGCACGCCCGCGCGCAGCTTGGCGGCCAGATCGGCCGACAGCGCCTCCATCGCGTCCGCCGCCAGCAGGTCGGTCTTGTTCAGCACCACCATGTCGGCGCAGGAAAGCTGGTCCTCGAACACCTCCTCAAGCGGGTTCTCGTGGTCGAGCGCCGGGTCGGCCTCGCGCTGGGCCTGGACGGCGGCCTCGTCCTCGGCGAACTGACCGGCGGCGAGCGCGGCGGCATCCACCACCGTGATCACGCCGTCGACCGTCACCCGCGCGCGCACCTCCGGCCAGGAGAAGGCCTTCACCAGTGGTTTCGGCAGGGCCAGGCCGGACGTCTCGATCAGGATATGCTCCGGCGGTTCCGGCCGGGCCAGGATGGCCTCGATGGCGGGCAGGAAATCGTCGGCGACGGTGCAGCAGATACAGCCATTGGCAAGCTCGACCACATCCTCTTCGTCGCAGCCCTCGATTCCGCAGCCCAGCAGCAATTCCCGGTCGATGCCCAGATCGCCGAACTCGTTGATCAGGAAGGCGAGGCGGCGGCCCCGGCTATTCTCGATCATATGCCGGATCAGGCTGGTCTTGCCCGCGCCGAGAAAGCCGGTGACGACGGTCGCCGGAATTCGCTGTGCCATTTGCTGTTCACTCCACCTTTATCGCCGGCCGGCGGCTCGATGCCGACCGCGTCTATCCCTTCATCCGCAGGGCGAGGCCCGCGGCCATGAACTCCACCCGGTCGGCCATGGCCGCCACCTGCTGGTGCAGCCGCCCGGCCTCGTCCCGGAAAGCCCGGGCGAGCGCATTGTCCGGCACGATGCCGAGGCCGACTTCGTTGGAAACGACCGCGATGGGCCCGGCCGCGTCCTCGCGCGCGACGGTCAGCGCCGCGATCAGATCGGCGCCCGCCGCCTCCACGTCATAGTCCGCCAGCATCAGGTTGGTGACCCACAGGGTCAAGCAATCGACCAGCAGGACGGTGTCCGGCGCGGCCGCCGCCGCGATCGCCTCGGGCAGGTCCAGCGGCGCCTCGCGGGCACGCCAATGGGGGCCGCGCTCCGCCTTGTGGGCCTCGATCCGCGCGCGCATTTCCGCGTCGTGCGCCTGGGCCGTCGCGATATAGATGGGCGTCAGGCCGCGTGTCGCGTGCGCTTCTTCCGCGATCGCGATCGCGCGGGCGGTCTTGCCGCTGCGCGCGCCGCCCAGCAGGAAATGCGTGCCGCGTGCAAGCGGCTCCGGGGTCGGCCAATCCATTTCGCTCACGATCCCAATGTTCCGATCGCCGGCTGGCCCTGGATCCCGCCATCGACGACGCTCGGCCGATCCGCGCCGATCACGATCGCCTGGAAGACCAGCGCGCAGTTGACCGGCAGGTCGAAGGGCGCCACCTCGAATCCCCGCTCATGGACGCTCACGCCCGGGGGCGTATCCGGCGCGGGGCCGAAATGCTCGACATAGCGGGCGTCGATCATCCGCGCCCCGGCCGGGAAGGCGACGGTCAGCGGGCGCAGATGATCCCCCGCCGAAATCGATAGTCCGCCCCGGTTCATCACCGCCAGCCGCAGCAGGTACGCCTCCCCCTTGGCCTTCCCCATCGCCTTCGCGGCGTCCTCCAACATGGCGGCGAAGCTTCGGGCCAGTTCCGGGTTGGCCGCGCCCGCCGGCTCGCACACGAAATCGTAGCAGTAATCCCAGTCGAGCGGCGCATGGCGCGGCCGCTTGGCATAGCGCCACATCACCAGGAAGAAGCCGAGTACCAGCACGGCTCCGATCCACCATTGCGGCTCGCTCAGATGCTGCTGCAGCATCGCCCGGGCCCTAGTCCGGCCGTCCGGCCGGATGGTGGGACTCATTCTCGGCGGCCTGTTGGGCGGCCAGCCCCTCGCGATAGGTGGGGTAGGCGAGGCGCACGCCGAGCGCCCGCTTGATGCGGTCGTTCCGCACCCGCTTGTTGTCGCGATAGAAGCTGCGGGCCATGTCGGACAACTCGGCCGCGTCGAAGGGGATTTCCGGCGGCGGCTCCACCCCCAGAAGATCGCAGGCATGCGCGATCACGTCCTGGGGCGGCGCGGCCTCGTCGTCGCAGACATTATAGGCCGCCCCGGCTTCCGGCCGGTCGACGGAGGCCTCCAGCACGGCGGCGATATCCTCGACATGGATGCGGCTGAAGACCTGCCCCGGCTTGACGATGCGGCGGGCCCGGCCCTTGCGCACCGTGTCGAGGGCGCTGCGCCCCGGCCCGTAGATCCCGGCGAGGCGGAAGCGCATCACCGGCCCCAGATCGCCGAGCGTGTCCCATGCCCGTTCCGCGTCCACCCGGCGTTGGCCGCGCGCGCCGGTCGGCTCCAAGGCGCTGTCCTCGTCGACCCATCCGCCGTCCCGGTCGCCATAGACCCCGGTGGTGGAAAGATAGCCGATCCATTCATAGGGCGCGCCCGCCCGGATCGCGGGGCCCAGCGCCGCCAGCGCCGGGTCGCCGCCCTCGACCGCCGCCTCGCCCCGGCCCGGCGGGATGGAGGAGAGCAGATGCGTCGCGCGCGCGCAGGCCGCCTCCGCCCCCTCGAACGGCCGGCCCGGCGCCGCGCCGAGGTCGAGCACATGCGCGCGAATGCCTTCCGCCTCCAACCGGGCGGCCTTCTCCGGGGTGCGGCATGTCGCCTCGATCGCGAAGCCGCGCGCGCGCAGACGCGCCGCGAAGGCGGCCGCCGAGAAGCCATGGCCCAGGATCAACAGCGTCTTCGTCATGGCCTCGGGTCCGTTGGAATCCGGCGCGGACGGAATTCAGGGCGGGCACGCATCGCTCGGGCTTGCGCGCGAGCCTCGGGACGGCGACTTTAGGGCCATGTTCCGCGCCCCTCAACCCACCGTCCGCCGATCGTCTCGCCGCGCGCTCCTGCTCCCCGTCCTGCTGGTCACGGTGTTCGCGGCGCCCCCCGCCGTCGCCCAGCAGATCGAGACGCTGGAGGTGCGCGAATACGAAGCCTGCATGCAGCTCGTCAATATCGAGCCCGACCGGGCCTTCGAGCGCGCCCTGCAGATGCAGGATTCGGGCTTCGGCGCGCCGGCGCGGCATTGCGCGGCCGCCGCGCTGGCCGCCGGGGGCCATCACGAGGAGGCGGCCAAGCGGTTCGAGGCGCTGGCCGCCGACATGCCCGACAGCGCGCCCGCCAGCATCGTCGCCAATATCCTGGGACATGCGGGGATATCCTGGCTCGCCGCCGGGAAGCCGGGGCAGGCTTATTCAGTGCAGACGGCGGCCCTCGACCTCGCGCCGCGTTCGGCCGATATCCTGGTGGACCGGGCGATGACGCTGGACGAGTTGGATCGGCTATGGGAGGCGGTCGACGACCTCGACGCCGCGCTGGAGATCGATCCGGGGCGGGTGGATGCGCATGTGCTGCGGGCCTCGGCCTATCGTCAGCTCGATGTGCTCGACCTCGCGATGGAAAGCGTGAACCGCGCGCTGAAGCTGGAGCCCGACGATCCGGAAGGTCTGCTGGAACGCGGTATCATTCACCGACTGAACGGCGATCTCGACGCCGCGCGGGCCGATTGGATCAAGGTGATCGAACTGCATGACGGTCGCCCGGCCGCCGAGATGGCGCGGCGCAATCTCGACCGGCTGGATTTCGGCCCGCCGGAAGAGGACGGGACGCAAGACGGGCAGGCCGGAGAGAACCAGGCGGACCCGGCGGAGTGACGCGGCCCGCCCCCGTTATGGGGAATCCGTCTACAGCCGCCGCTCGATCGCGTCCCAGATTCGGGCTTCCAGGCAGGTTTCGTCGAAGCGGTTGACCTCCTGCAACCCGGTGGGCGAGGTCACGTTGATTTCCGTCAGATAGCCGCCGATCACGTCGATGCCGACGAAGATCAGGCCGCGCTCCTTCAGCATCGGGCCGATCGCCTCGCAGATTTCCAGATCGCGGGCGGTCATGACGTCCTTAACCGGCCTGCCGCCCACATGCATGTTCGACCGGCTCTCGCCCTTGGCCGGCACCCGGTTGATGGCGCCCACGGCCTCGCCGTCGATCAGGATCACGCGCTTGTCGCCCTGACGCACGGCGGGCAGGTATTTTTGCACCATGAAGGGTTCGCGCGGGAAGCCGATGGCGAACATCTCCAGCAGCGAGGCGAGGTTCTCGTCCCCCTCCTGCAACCGAAAGACCCCCGCCCCGCCATTGCCGAAGAGAGGCTTGACGATGATATCCTTGAACTCCTCCCGGAAGGCCTCGACATCCGCCTTGGAACTGGTGATCAGCGTCGGCGGCATGAATTGCGGGAACTGGGTGACCAGCAATTTCTCCGGCGCGTTGCGCACATGGGCCGGGTCGTTCACCACCAGCGTCCGGGGGTGGATATGCTCCAGGATATGGGTCGCGGTGATATAGCCCATGTCGAAGGGCGGATCCTGGCGCATCAGCACCACATCGACATCCGCGAGATCGAGAATGCGCGATTCCCCCAGGGTGAAATGATCGCCCTTCACCCGGCGCAGGCTCATCGGGCGGGCGTGGGCCCAGACCTTGCCGTCGCGGAAATTCAGATCGCGCGGTTGGTAGTGATAGAGCTGATAGCCGCGCTTCTCCGCCTCCAGGCCGAGGACGAAGCTGCTGTCGCCGTTGATATCGATGCTCTCGACCGGATCCATCTGGATCGCGACGCTTTTCTGGGTGCTCATTATGGGGGGTCCGGATTCCGTCAGTTGGTCTTTTGGCGCAGTTCGGCCAGCAATTCGGCCGCTTCGCGGCGTTGCGCCTCGCGGGTTTCGCGCTCGATATAGGTTTCGAGCGCGGCGATCGCCGTCCTGTGATTGCCGATATGGGCGTTCAGCAACCCCGCTTCCCGCCATAGGGTGGCGCGTTCCGGCGCGATGGTCAGCATGCCGTCGACGATCTCCGCGGCGCGGTCGACCTGCTGGCGCTGGATCAGGCGGAGCTTGAGGTTGTTCTGCAGGCGGAGCAGCACGTCCTTATCCGCCGCCGGTTCGTAATGGCGCTGGGAAAGCTCCGCGTCGGCGCCGAGCGTCGTCTTGAGCATGCCACGCAGGGAGGCCGCGTCGCGCGGGGCGCCGCCGTCGAAAGGGTCGATTACCCGGCGCTCCCCGCCGCTATCCACCCGGACCAGGAAATGACCGGGAAAGTCGAGGCCGACCGCGTCGATCCCCACCGCGCGCGCCAGCGTGATGTAAAGGATGCCGAGCGCCACCGGCAGCCCCTTCCGCCGGTCGATCACGCGAATCAGGTTCGCGTTCTGCAAATCGTCATAGGTCTCGTGATCGCCCTGATAACCGTGCAGGCCGTAGAGCACATGGGCGATCGCGTCGCAGGCCTCCGCCACGGGCAGCGAACCGGCCGGTGCGTCGCCCACGATCTCGCGGACATCGGCGGTCATGCGTTCGATATGCGCGCGGTAGGTATCGAGACGCGCCGCCGGCGCCTCGCCCGCCGCCAACGCCAGCGCGCCCAGACCAAGCGGCAGGCGCGCGTCCCGGCTGCGTCCGATATCGCGCAGGATCTGGCGGGCGGTTATATCCGTTTCAGTATCGGCAAGCGTCATTGCGAGGCTCCCGGATCGGGGGTCCCGTCGTCTTCCGCCCCATCCTGTTCCGCTTCCTGCTCGGCCAACGCCTCGAGGATGGAGGCGCGGCGCGGGCCGTCCTTCAACAGCATGTGGTTGACGATTCGCCGCACATTCGCGATCCGCCGCGCATGCGCCTGGACCCGGTCGATCTCCGCCCGGTTCTGGGCGATACCGAAGAGGTACAGCGTGCCGCCGACCGCCTCCAGATCGTAGTTCACGGCGCGAACCTTGCCGTCGAGTGTGATATCGGCGCGCAGTTCGCTGGTGATCCGCAGATCGTAGCTGGTATCGATCGTCCCGATGCCCTCGCCGATCAGGATCTCGTTGATGACATCGACGATCCCATCGGTCGCCCAGGCGACGCGCACCGCCTCCACCCGATCGTCCGCCTCCGGGACGATGCCGGTCAGTAGCACGCGACCCTCGTGAACCGATACGCCGACGCGGCGGAAGGTATCGAAACGATAATCCGCCAGTCGCTTCAGGATTGAAACCTCGTCCGACTTGTCGCTCAAGGATTGTTCGAGGCCCCGTTCCTCCATCGCGGCCGAGCCGGCCACGGCGCCCGCGCCGACCGCCACGCCCACCGGCGAGCACGCCCCCAGCGGCCCGGCAAGCAGGGCCATCAGGCAAAGGGTGGCAAGGCCCCGGGACAGATGCGCGGACAGACATGCCGGCGGGCGAGCGGAAAAGCGGTAGGGCGGGCGATGGATCATGGAACCGATACCGATCTTCGATACAACCATCCAGGAAAGTTAAACTAGGCGCGCCGTCGCGCCGCCGCAATCCACATGAACGGACCCGGTCTCATGAGGGTCTCATGACGGGGGGCGACTCACGCGGCCGCGGACTTGCCGACGGGCCCGTCCGGCGGATCGGTTTCGATGACCACGGAATGGGCGCCCTCCGCCTCCTCCGTCATGTCCGCGCCCTCAGCGTCGTGGGCGGGTTCGTCTCCGACGGCCTTGGCGAGCCAGGTCCGCGCCGCCTCCAGATCGCCGTGCTCCTCCTCCTCCAGCCGCGCCATCAGGCGGCAGACACGCGGGCTGGGCTCGCGTTCCGCGATCGGCTTCAGGTGACGGCGCGCATCGCCCCAGAGCTGCGCGTCCAGCGAGGTGACGGCCCGCGCCACATGGCTTTCCGGATGATCGGGCGCCTGCGCGGTCAGCTTCTCCATCCGTTTCACCTGACCCAGCGCGGTGGTGCCGGTCGGCGCCAGGTCGCGATAAAGCTCGGCCAGAAGCGGGTCCGGCTCGATATGCCAGGCATCCTCGACCAGCCGCTCCGCCTTGCGCGCCTTGCCCTCGTCGCGCAGCAGCGTCGCGGCCATCCGGATCGCCTCGATCGAGCCGGGATCGGCCTTGCGCGCCTGCTGGGCGGTTTTGAGAGCGGTGCGCGTCAAGCCGTCGCGGCGCTCCCGTCGCGCGCGTTCCATCAACAGCGCGGCGCGGCGACGCCCGATCTCGTCGGTCGGAATCGCACGCTCCTTCGCGGCCCGGTCGAGGGTTTCCAGCGCGGCGTCGGTCTGTCGGTGCTCGACCTGCAATTCCAGTAACTCGCGCAGCACCCAGGGCGTACCGGGCCGCAGGCGATAGGCGCGCTCGGCCATCTCCAGCGCGGCGGTGCGGTCGCCGGCCTTCAGCGCCTGGATCATCAGCCCGCGCACGCCCATGAAGGCGGTGTTGGGATCGTCCAGCATGCCCTCGAAATAGCGCCGCGCGGCGTCATCCTCGCCGTTGAGCTGCGCCGACTGGGCGGAGAGCAGCCGGGTCAGCGCCGGATCGTCGAGCAGGGCGTTCGCCCGCTTTGCCTGTCGCGCGGCCTCGTTCGCGTCGCCGGCGGCGGCCGCGACCAGCCCCTGGGTCAGGGCCTTGTAGCCCTTGGTCTGGCGGGTGCGGCGGCGATAGTCGCCGATGCGCCCGGGCAGGCGCACGATCCCCCGCCGGATACGGTCGCCGAAGGCGAGCAGCACCGCGAGTACCAGCATCGCCAGCACCAGGATGCCGACCGGCATGTCCGCGCGCCAGTCCTGGAATTGGATCGTGACGGCACCCGGATTGCTTACGAAATAAGCGACCAGCGCCCCGAGGATGCCGAGCTTGACGAGGAAGAAGAGCGCGCGTCCGGTCATGATCTCAGCCTCCCTCCTGGCCGGCTTGGTTCGCCCGGCCGGTGTCGCCGGTCTGGGTGTCGCCGGTCTGGGTGTCGCCGCTCTGGGTGTCGCCGCTCTGGGCGCCGCCGGTCTGGCCCACACTCGTCTGGGCGGAGAGCCGCGCGATCGCCGCCTCGCGCAGTGCCGTCCCGGCCGCCTCGGCGTCGAGCCGGGCCTCCGCCGCGTCGAGCCACGCGGCCGCCCGCGGGCTGGCCTCCCGGATTTCGGAGAGTGCGGCGACCGCGCCGGCGAGATCGCCGCGGGCCAGCGCGGCCTCCGCCCGGCTGACCGGCGGCCGGTCGGCCGCCTCGCCGGTCTGGCGGACGCTGACGAGGCCGGTGAGCCGGTCGACCGCCTGATCCACCCAGCCGCCGTCGGATGCGCTCGCGTCATGCATCGCGGAGGCTTCCGCCTCGAAGCGGCGCAGCAGGGCGGCGCGGGTCGCGACACCCGCCGCCGCATGGGGGGCCAGCCGCGCGACCGCGTCGGCGAACGCCCCGTCCGCCGGTGCCAGTTGGCGGACCCGTTCCAGCGGTGCATCGAACGGCCGGCCTGCGGCCAGCGCGTCCTGCACGGAGCCGACGGCGATCACCGTCGCCGCCTGCTGCGCGCCCTTGAGCGCCGGCGCCTCGGCGACCTCCTCGACGCGGGTACCGACCTGCTCGATCCGGCTTTCCAAGGCGGCGACCCGATCGCGCAGGGCGGTCAATGCCTCGGTCCCGGCCGCCTTGTCGAGTTCGGCGGAGAGATTGTCGATCCGATCCTCCAGCGCGCCCGTCGTCTCCGTGACGGCATCCAGCATCGCGCCGGGGGTCATGCCGCCTTCCGCGCCGAGCGGCAGGGACTCCAGCGCGTCCAAACGCGCGCGCAAGGCGTCGATCACCTCGTTATCGACGCTTCCGGCCGCGTTCCCCCCGGTCTGGTTCGATGCGGCCTCGATCGCTTCGGAGGTTCGCGCGGCCAAGTCCTCGACCCGGCCGCCCAGGCTTTGGACCCGGTTCGCCAGGTCCTCGATCCGCGCCGGATCGACGCGCGGCGCCTCCTCCGGCAGATAGCGGCCGAGAACGGGGTCGAGCATCGCGTCGACGGAGGTGCGCCAATAGGGTTCCGTCAGCACCGCCAGGATCGCGACCAGGGCGATCAAGGCCGCGAAAGCGCCGGCGAGGCCGCCGGCCCCGGTTCCGCCCTTGTTTTCGGGGAATTTTCCGTGACGGTCCGCAGCTTTCGGGGCGGCCGTCTTCGCGTCGGTCTCGGCGTCGGATGGTGTTTCGTCGGTTTCCCCGGCCGTCTCGTCATCATGCGCCGCGTCGTCCGATGCCTCTTCCTCGTGCGTCTCGTCGCCGTCGGCTTCCTCCCCGGCTGTTTCATCTCCGTCCGTTTCGGGGGCATCTCCAACGGGTTCGGCCTCCACGGGGTCGGCCCAGGGGCCGGTTTCGTCGCCCAGCGCGGCGTCGTCCTCCGCGACCTCATGCCCGGCGTGCCGGCCGGCGCCCTCGGTCAGTTTGGCGAGGTCGACCCCGGCGGCGGAGGCGGCGGCGATGATGTCGCGCCAGCGCGATTCGGGAATATGGTTGCGTGCCTTCCAGCCCTGGACCGTGCTGACGGCGACCTTCAATCGCGTGGCCATCGGGCGGATGCCGCCGAAGGCCTCGATCACCGCATCCGCGCCGGGTGTGCCCGGCGCGGGCGCGGCTTCGCCGATGTCTTTCTCCGATTCCGTCTCGCCGGCCGTTTCCCTATCCGACGTTTCGGTATCCTCGGCCTTCCTGTCGTCGTTCATCATCGCCCCTTCATTCGACCCATTCGCGTCCGGACCGCCGCCGGCCGCGTCCTCGCCGCCCTCGATCTTATCAGCTTTCGCGGCACTGTCAGTCGGCGTCTCGTCCTCTCGTACGCGTACACCCGTCGCCGCGCGCAGCGCACTGACCATGTCGGCGGCCTCCGGCCGGTCCGCCAACACGACGTGGCTAAAGGTAAGGCCGGAAAGCCGATCCGCAACGGCCGGGCTGAGACAGGCCGCCGTCATGCCGCCCATCGCCTCGACCAGCCCCGCCTCCGTGACCAGTTGCCGGAAGGTGTCCGCCGTTCGCGGCGAGAACAACACGACCGCCTCGATTTCCCCGGCCGCGATGGCCGCGCGCGCGGGCGCGTCGAGGGCGCTCGCCACCTCGGCGCGGTAGAGCGCGCGCTTGGTCACGCCAAAGCCCGCGGCCCCGAGCCGCCCGGCGAGATCGCCCGCCAGATCGCTGCCCGCCGCGTGGAACAGGCCGCCGTCCGACGGGTCGAGGCGTTCGGTCACCAGCGCCGATAAGGCCGCGACATCGCCGGTCGCCGTCTCGACCCGCGAGAAGCCGGCGAGCCGCGCCGCCGCCGCCGTCGCGGGCCCGACGCAATAGGTCGGCAGGTCGCGCGCCTTGTGCAGCCGGGCGAAGGCCCGCGCGCCGTTCGCCGAGGTGAAGAGCAGCGCCTGGACATCCGCCAGATCCTCCGCCAGCGCCCCGGCTTCGGGCGTTAGCGGGCGGATCGTCAACAGGGGCTCCGGCATCACGCCGAATCCGGCGGCCTCCAGCAGGGCGATCAGATCGCCCGCATCCTCCGCCGGACGGGTGACGAGGACCGTGGGCGCGCGGTCAGTCGAAGAAGCCATCGCCCATCTCCGCCTTGAGGCGCCGCCCGGCCGCCCGGCCGACGGCGAGCGGATCGTCGATCGGTCCTTCTTCCTCCACCCGCAGGAGCCGGGTCCCGTCCTCGCGCGCGACAAGGCCCCGGAAACGGAGCCGCGTGCCGACGCATTCCGCCAGACCGGCGATCGGCGTGCGGCAGGAACCATCGAGCACGGCCAGATAGGCGCGCTCGCATGTGACCCGCGTCAGGCTCTCCGCATGGGTCAGCGGCTCCAGGATCGTCTTCACGTCTGTTTCGTCCTCGCGGCAGGCGATGGCGATGGCGCCCTGGGCCACGGCGGGCATGAAGCCGTCCGCCTCCAGCGCGCGGGCGCCGGCGGCTTCCACCATGCCAAGGCGGTTCAGCCCCGCCATGGCGAGCATCGTGGCATCCGCCACCCCTTCCGCCAGCTTGCGCAGGCGGGTTTGCACATTGCCCCGGAACAGCACCACCTTCAGATCGGGCCGCATGGCCCGGAGCTGCGCCTGCCGGCGCAGGCTGGCGCTGCCGACGGTCGCCCCATCGGGCAGGTCGAGGGGGCCGGCGGCCTTGGGGCTGAGCCAGGCGTCGCGCGGATCCTCGCGCTCCAGCACCGCGCCGATGGCGATCCCGTCCTCCAGGATCGTCTCCATGTCCTTCATGGAATGGACGGCCGCCGTGCAGCGCCGTTCCTGCAACGCCCGGTCGAGTTCCTTGGTGAACAGCCCCTTGCCCCCGACCTCCGCGAGCGGCCGGTCGGTGATGGCGTCGCCGGAGACCTTGATCTCCACGATCTCCACCGGCAGGCCGGGCCAGTGCCGCGCGAGGAGGCGCCGTGCCTCCTCCGCCTGGGCCATGGCGAGGGGCGAGCCGCGCGTCCCCAGGGTGAAGGGGTGCTCGGCCGTGAAACGCTTGATCGGATCGGTCATGCGCTAGCTGTAGCCTATCGGCCCGCCATAGGCTACACCCGCCAGCGGGAACGATGCCGCCCGGGGCGGCGCGCGGCGACGGAGAAGGGCGAGCATCATGCGTATCCTGGGAATCGAGACGTCCTGCGACGAGACGGCGGCCGCGATCGTCGAGCGCGACGCGAACGGGCGCGGGCTGATTCGCGCCAATGTCGTGCTCTCGCAATTGGACGAGCATCGCGCCTATGGCGGTGTCGTGCCGGAGATCGCGGCGCGCAGTCATCTCGACCATCTCGACCGGCTGATCGCCCAGGCGCTGGAGGAGGCCGGCAGCGGCTTCGACGATCTGGACGGAATCGCGGCCACCGCCGGGCCCGGACTGATCGGCGGTGTCATGGTCGGCGCGCTGACCGCCAAGGCGATCGCCTGGGCGCGCGGCTTGCCCTTCATCGCGGTCAACCATCTGGAGGGGCACGCGCTGACCGCGCGGCTTACCGCCGACGACCCGGCGGAGGCCGCCTTTCCCTATCTGCTGCTGCTGGTAAGCGGCGGGCACTGCCAACTCCTCGCGGTCGAGGGGGTGGGACGCTATCGCGTGCTCGGCACCACGGTCGACGATGCGGTGGGCGAGGCCTTCGACAAGACGGCGAAGCTGCTCGATCTCGGCTATCCGGGCGGACCGGCGGTGGAGCGCGCGGCCGAACGCTCGGCCCGGCGGCGCGCCGAGGCAGGGGAGGAAACCCCGCGCTTTCGTCTGCCGATTCCGATGCGGGGCCGGGATGACTGCGCCTTCTCCTTCTCCGGACTGAAGACGGCGGTCCGCCAGCAGTTGGAGCGCCTCGACACCCCGCCCGGCGAAGCCGAGCGCGAGGATCTCGCGGCCGCCTTCCAGACCAACGCCGCGCGCTCCATCGCCGACCGCACGGCGCGTGCCTGCGCCCGCTTCACGGCGGAGGTGGCGCCGGGCCGCCCCCTGGTCGTCGCCGGCGGCGTCGCGGCGAACAAAGTGATCCGCGCCGAGCTGGCCCGGGTGGCGGACGCGGCGGGCATGACCTTCCTCGCCCCGCCGCTGAAATTGTGCACGGACAACGCGGCGATGATCGCCTGGGCCGGGGCGGAGCGGCTGGCGCTGGGCTTGACCGACGGTCTCGACTTCCGGCCCCGCCCGCGCTGGCCGTTGGCGGACCTCGCGGACCGGGCGCCGCCCGGCGCTGGCGCCGCCGCCCAAGCGGAGGCAGGGGCATGACGGCATATGGGAACGTATCCGGTCCGATCACTATCCTTGGCGCGGGGGCCTGGGGTACCGCGCTCGCTTGCGTCGCGCGGCGGGCGGGGCGGCCCGTCCGGCTGTGGGGCCGGGACGAGGCCGTGTTGGCCGCGATCGCGGAAGGGCGCGGCAATCCGGTCTATCTGCCCGGCATCCCGCTGGAGCCGGGAATCGAGACCACGGCGGACATCAAGGCTGCGCTCGACGGGTCGGCGGCGGTTCTGTTGGTCTGTCCGGCCCAGGCGGTCCGGGCGGTCACGGCGCGCGCCGCCCCCTATATTTCCGACGATCTGCCGGTCGCGCTCTGCGCCAAGGGGGTGGAGCGCGACAGCGCCCTGCTGATGAGCGAGGTCCTGGCGGAGACGGTACCCGGCGCCGCGCCGGCCGTGCTCTCCGGCCCGACCTTCGCGGCGGAGGTGGCCAAGGGACTGCCGACGGCGGTGACGCTCGCCGCGCGCGACCCTGCCATGGGGCGGTTCCTGCAAGGTGCCCTCGCGGGGGAACGGTTCCGGCCCTATCTCTCCGACGATGTCATCGGCGTCGAGGTCGCGGGCGCGGCGAAGAACGTGATCGCGATCGCCTGCGGCATCGCCTGGGGCCTGGGGCTGGGCGAGAATGCCTGCGCCGCGCTTCTGACGCGTGGGCTGGCGGAGATCGGACGGCTCGCCGGCGCGCTGGGCGGCCGGGCGGAAACGATGGCGGGGCTCTCCGGCCTCGGTGATCTGACCTTGACCGCCGGCAGCAAGACAAGCCGGAACACGCGCTTCGGAATCGTGCTGGGCGAAGGCGGGACGCCCGCCGATCCGGGGTCGCGTCCCGCGCTGACGGAGGGGGTGGCGACGGCGGCGGCGATCGTGGCCTTGGCCGAACGCGCCGGGGTCTCCGACATTCCGATCATCTGTGCCGTCGATGATGTGCTGGCCGGGAGGCTGAGCACCGAGGAGGCGATTCGGCGGCTTCTCGCCCGCCCTGTCGGCAATGAAGGGGCCGGCTGAATCGGTCCCCGTACGGCATGTGCTTTTCGCGCTCGGCCTTGCGTTTCTCGGAAAAGACCCTACGTCGCTTGATGCAAGCGCCCGCGCGGGCGTTCGGGACGGGGCACCATCGAGAACAAGCCTTAACAGGAGGGCGATTAGGAGATGATGCAGATCAAGGACTCGAACGGGTTCCGCCGCGTGGCGTTGGCGCTGGCGATGGTGATGGCCTTGGCGAGCCTGCCGCTGGGCGTGGCCAATGCCGGCATGGTGACCACCGACCGGGCCATCGGCCAGGGTCAGGCGGCCGAGGCGCGCGAGACGATCAAGGGCTTCATGGCCCGCGACGCGGTCGAGGAGGAACTGACCGCGCTCGGCGTCGATCCGGCCGAGGCGCAGGCGCGCGTCGGCACCCTGAGTGACCAGGAGGCGGTCGACCTCGCCCAGCGAATCGACGAAATGCCCGCCGGCCAGGGCGTCGGCGCGATCATCGGCGCGGGCGTCTTCATCTTCATCGTGTTGCTGATCACCGACCTGCTCGGCTTCACCCACGTCTTCGATTTCACCGACAAGGGCAGCGCCAACCCGACCTGATCGCGGCGCATGCTTTTCCTCGGTAATGGACGCGGCGGCGCGGCGTTCGGCCTGAAAGGGCCGGCCGCCGCGCTGTTCGCGCTTTTCCTCGCGGGCTGCGCCGGTACGCCGGTGACGGATTCGTTGACCGGCGCGGCGGGCACGGCGCCGGACGATCTGCCGCCCAAGGCGGAGCTTTCCGAAGCGCCTTTCTTCCCCCAAACGGCCTTTCATTGCGGGCCGGCGGCGATGGCCGCCGCGCTCAACGATACCGGGCTCGACACCACGCCGGACGGGCTGGCGGAGGCGCTCTTCACGCCCGGCCGCCAGGGGACCTTCAAGAGCGATGTGATCGCATCCGCCCGGCGCAACGGTCGTCTGGCCCTGCCGGTCCTCGGCATGACGGGCGGGCTGCGGCGCGTGGCGGATGGGCGGCCCGTCCTGATCCTCCAGAATCTCGGGCTGGAAATGGCCCCCAAATGGCATTACGCGCTGCTGATCGGCTATGACCTGGAAGCGGGCGAGGCGATCCTGCGTTCCGGCACGACGCGGCGCCAGACCATGGCGCTCGGCACGTTGGAGCACACCTGGCGACGCGGCGGCTTCTGGGGCGTTACTGTGGTCCCGCCCGAAGGACCGGTGCCCACGGCCACCCCATCCGGCGCCTGGATGGCCGAGGCGACGGGGATCGAGCGGGCGGGCCTGACCCAGGCCGCGCGCACCGCCTACCGCACCGCGGCCGAGACTTGGCCGGACGCGGCGGAACCGGCCCTGGCGCTCGGCAATCTGGCCTATGGTTCGGGTGACCTCGCCGCCGCCGAACGGGCGTTCGAGGAGGCGGCCGCGCGCGATCCGACGAACGATGCCGCCCTGAACAATCTGGCCTATACGCGGTTGAAGCGCGGCGACCTCGCCGGTGCCGAATCGGCCGTGGAGCGGGCCATCGCGCTCGACGGGCCGAACCGGTCCGAGGCGGAGGCGACGCGCGCGGAGATCGAGGCCGCCCGATAAACCGGCCGCGCGCTCTTTCTCGCCGCCGAATCGCGGTACCGTGCGGGCCATGCGAACGGTCTTCACGATTTCCCCGACGCGCCCCTTCGTCGACGCCCTGGCAGAGGGGCTGCTGGCGGAGGCGTGCGCGCATCCGACCGGGCTGGAGCGTCTGGCGGATTATCTGGTGTTGCTGCCGACGCGGCGCGCCTGCACCGCGCTGGGGGAAGCCTTCCTGCGGGCGAGCGGCGGGCAGGCGTTGCTGCTTCCCCGCCTGCAGCCGATCGGCGATATCGACGAGGAGGATCTGATGCTGGCCGCCGCCGGCAACGCGGCGGCGGCGCGCGCCGATCTCCTCGACCTGCCGCCGGCGATCGATCCCTTGCGGCGGCGCTTCCTGCTGGCCCGACTGATCCGGAACATGCCGGATATCGGCGGCACGCGGGAGACGCCGTCCCCCGACCGGGCGCTGATGCTGGCGGACGAGCTCGGCCGGCTGCTCGACCAGGTGCAGACGGAAGGGTTGAGCCTGGAGGCGGTCGAGAAGCTGGTACCGGAACTCTATGCCGACCACTGGCGGGTGACGGTGGAGTTCCTGGATATCCTGAAGACCCATTGGCCGATCCTGCTGGACGCCATCGGCGCGATCGATCCGGCGGCGCGGCGCGACCGCCTGATTCGCGCCCAGGCCGAGGCCTGGATGGAGACTCCGCCGGATTTCCCGGTGGTCGCGGCGGGCTCCACCGGATCGATCCCGGCCACGGCCGACCTGCTGGCCACCGTGGCGGGCCTGCCGGCGGGCCGCGTGGTGCTACCGGGCCTGGACCGGTATTTGTCCGAGGAAGATTGGCATGCCGTCCTGGAGGCGCCGACCCACCCGCAACATGGCCTGGCCCGGCTGATCGCGCGTCTGGGCCTCGACCGTGCGACGGTCGCGGATTGGCCGGAGACGGAAGCCGGGACGGAACCGGGCGGCCACGCCCGCGCCCGGTTGGTGGCTGAGGCGCTGCGCCCGGCGGAGACCACCGGCGCCTGGATGACGGCCGGCGACATCCCGGCCGAGGCCGTCACCGGCGTCGATTGGCTGGAGGCGCCGAACGCCGCCGCCGAGGCCGGGGCCATCGCGCTGGCGCTGCGCGAGACGCTGGAGACCGACGGTCGCACCGCCGCCCTGGTGACGCCCGACCGGACACTGGCCCGTCGGGTCGCCGCGGCGATGGAGCGCTGGGGCATCGCGGTCGATGATTCCGCCGGGCGGCCGCTTTCCAACACGCCGGCCGGTATCTTCCTGCGTCTGGTGGGGGAGGCGGCGCTGACCGGCTTAGCCCCGGTCGCGCTGCTGGCGTTGTTGAAGCATCCGCTGGCGGGTCTCGGCCTCGCGCCCGCCGCCCTGCGCCGGGACATAAGGCGGCTGGAAATCGCCGTGCTGCGCGGACCGAAGCCGGGCCCGGGTGCGGCCGGGCTGCACGCCGCGCTCGACGCCGCAGATGTGGCGGCCGGTGCGGAGGGGGACCGGCTGACGGCGCTGGTCGAGCGGATCGAGGCGGCGCTGGGCCCGTTGATGGCGGCCCTTTCCCCCGGCGGGGAGGCCCCACCCACCATGCAGGCCGCGAGCCTGATCGAAACGCATATCGCGGCGGCGGAAGCCGTCGCCGCGACGGAGACGGAGGAGGGTGCCGCCCGCCTCTGGCGTGGGGAGGACGGGGAGGCGCTGGGCGAATTGCTGGCCGGGGCGCTGGATGCCGCGGGCGCCGACCATGCGCTGGAAGCGATCGCGGGCGGCGATTATCCGGCCGTGCTGGAAGCGCTGATGATCGGCGTCAATGTCCGCCCGCGCCACGGCCGCCATCCGCGCGTCTTCATCTGGGGGCCGCTGGAGGCGCGGTTGCAGCATGCGGACCTGATCGTCCTCGGCGGGTTGAACGAGGGGACATGGCCGATGGAGCCGGAGGCCGATCCCTGGATGTCGCGGCCGATGCGCCGGGATTTCGGCCTGCCGGCGCAGGAACGGCGCATCGGCCTCGCCGCGCATGATTTCGCCCAGGCCTTCGCCGCGCCGCGCCTGCTGCTGACCCGCGCCAGCAAGATCGACGGCCAGCCCACGGTGCCGAGCCGTTGGTTGGAACGCCTCGCCGTCGTGCTGGCCCGGGCCGGACTGTCCGACCGGTTGGCGCCGAACCGGGGCTGGGCCGGCCGTCTGGTGGATTGGGAACGCGCGCTGCACGCGGAAAGCACGCGGCGCTTCCTGGAGCCGCCGGCACCCCGCCCGCCGGTCGCGGCGCGCCCGCGCGCGCTGTCCGTCACGCGGGTGGAGACATGGCTGCGCGATCCCTATTCGATCTTCGCCGAACGTATCCTGGGGCTGCGCCGCCTGGACGATATCGATGCCGATTTCGGCGCGGCGGAACGCGGCAGCTTCATCCACCGCGCGCTGGAGCTGTTCGTCGAGCGCGCGCCGCCCGACCGGCCCTTGCCGTCGGAGGAGGAGGCGCTCTCCCTGCTGCTGCGTTGCGGGGAGGAGGCGTTCGGCCCGCACGCCCTCGACCGGCCGGAGGTCCATGCCTTCTGGTGGCCGCGCTATGAGCGGATCGCGCGCTGGTTCCTCGCCCGCGAGATCGAACGGCGGGAGACCCAGGGCCTCGTCGCCAGCGCGACGGAGATCAAGGGGCGCCATGTCATCGACGGCCCCGCCGGTCCCTTCACCCTGAGCGCGACGGCGGACCGGATCGATCTTCTGCATGGCGGGGGATACGCCATCATCGACTACAAGACCGGCACCCCGCCGAGCGCCAGGGACCTGAAGGCCGGCTATGCCCCGCAATTGCCGCTGGAAGCCGCCATGGCGATGGAGGGCGCCTTTCCCGACCTGCCGCCCGCGGCGGTGGTGGAACTGGCCTATTGGCGGCTTTCCGGTGGCGACCCACCGGGCGAGGTCAAGACGCCCAATGTCGATATCGGCCAGATCGCGCCGGAGGCGCTGGACGGGCTGCACCGGCTGGTCGCGCGCTTCGACGACCCGGCGCGCGCCTATACCGCCCTGCCCCGACCGGCCCGCGCGCCGCGTTTCAACGACTACGCCCATCTGGCCCGCGTGGCGGAATGGGCGCGCGCGGATCTCGGCGGAGGCGAGGGATGAGGAAGAAGAGGATGGCATGCCATGACCGCTGACCTCTCCCCCAGCGCGATCCAGCGCGGCGCGGCTGATCCGATGTCGAGCGTCTGGGTCGAGGCCAATGCCGGCAGCGGCAAGACCAAGGTGCTGACCGACCGCGTGCTGGCCCTGATGGTGAACGGCACGCCGCCGGAGAAGATCCTGTGCATCACCTTCACCAAGGCGGCGGCGGCGGAGATGGCGAACCGCCTGAACCGGCGGCTGGGGGAATGGACGGGGCTGGGCGACGCGGCGCTTCGCGCGGCGATCCGCGACCTCGACGGCGGCGCGGTCGGGCCGGAGAAGCTGGCCCGCGCGCGCCGCCTGTTCGCCACCGTCCTCGACGTGCCGGGCGGGCTGAAGATCCAGACGGTGCACAGCTTCTGCCAGTCGCTGCTGGGTCGCTTCCCGCTGGAGGCCGGGGTCAGCCCGCGCTTCGAGGTGATGGAGGAACGCGAGGCCGCGGAGCTGATGCGCATCGCCCGCGATACCGTGCTGCGCGCGGCGCGCGGCGGCGGGCCGATCGCCGACGCGCTGGGCGCCGTCACCCGGCGCGCGCAGGAGGATCAGTTCGCCGACCTGATGCGCGCCCTGTCCAGCGAACGCGCGCGCCTTGCCCGCGCGCTGGGACCGGAGCGGGATGTCGAGGGGGCCGTCGCGCGGCTGGCCGACGTGCTGGACGTCGATCCGGCGGGCAGCGAGGCCGCGATCCTCGAGGCCGCCTGCGACGACGCGGCCTTCGACCTGATGGGTTTGCGCGGCGCGGCCCAGCGGTTGCTGGAGGACCCGCAGGCGAAGAAGACGGATCAGGACACCGCGCGCCTTCTCCTCGGCTGGATCGCGGGCGGGCCGGAGAGCCGGGTGGCGCGCTTCGCCGACCACATGGAACGCTTCCTGGCCAAGAGCAAGGATTACGCGCCGAAGGAGATGAAGTCGCTCGCCACCAAGAAGATGCTGGAGGTCTATCCCGATATCGAGGGCATCCTGCTGGGCGAGCAGCGCCGGCTTCAGTTCGTCGACCAGCGCCTGCGCCGGCAGGCGACCTTCGAGGCGACGGCGGGGCTGATCCGCCTCGGCGCGCGCATCCTGGACGCCTATGACCGGGCGAAGGCGGCGCGCGCGCGCCTCGACTACGACGACCTGATCGTCAAGGCGCGCGACCTGCTGGCCGGGGACGGGGCGCCGCCCTGGGTTCTGTTCAAGCTCGATGGCGGGTTGGAGCATATCCTGATCGACGAGGCCCAGGACACCAATCCGGAGCAATGGGAGATCGTCGGCGCGCTGGCCGACGAGTTCTTCGCCGGCGAGGGGACGGCCGGCGCGATGCCCCGCACGGTCTTCGCCGTCGGCGACGCGAAGCAATCGATCTACAGCTTCCAGCGCGCGGACCCCCGCGCCTTCCAGGCGATGCGCCATCACTTCGCCGCGCGCGCGCGGGAGGCGGGCCAGGGATTCCGGGGCGTCGGCTTCGATTTCTCCTTCCGCTCCGCCGAGGCGGTGCTGCGGGCGGTCGACGCCACCTTCGCCGAACGGCCCGCCGCCGACGGCGTGCGGGGGGAGGACGGCATCGTCCGCCACCGCCCGCAGCGCGCCGGCCATGGCGGGCGGGTCGAGCTCTGGCCCCTGATCGGTCCCGGCGACGCGGTGGAGGAGGAAGACGCCTGGTCCCCGCCCGAGGCCAGCGCCATCGCCGACAGCCCGGGCTATCGCCTGGCCGAGGGGCTGGCGCGGGAGATCGCCGGCTGGATCGGCGCGGAGCCGGTGCCGAGCCTGGGGCGCCCGGCGCGCGCGGGCGACATCATGGTGCTGGTGCGCCATCGCACCGGCTTCGTCGATCAACTGGTCCGCGCGTTGAAGCGGCGCGACGTGCCCGTCGCCGGCGTCGACCGCATGGTCCTGACCGAGCAGATCGCGGTCATGGACCTGTTGGCGCTGGGTCATTTCCTGCTGCTGCCGGAGGATGACCTCAGCCTCGCCGCCGTGCTGAAGAGCCCGCTGATCGGCCTCGACGACGATGATCTGTTCCGCCTCGCCCACGCGCGCGGGAAGAAGAGCCTGTGGCGCCGCCTGCGCGAGGTGGCGGAGGAGGACCCGAGGCTCGCGGAAATCCGCGACTGGCTGGCCGGTCATCTGGCCGACGCCGACCGGCGCCCGCCCTTCGAGCTTTACCACGACGTGCTGACCCGCCCCGCCCCGGCGCCCGTCGGGCCGGAGGGCGAGACGGTGCCCGGGCGCCGGGCGATGATCGCGCGGCTGGGAACGGAGGCGGAGGATCCGCTCGACGAGTTCCTGTCGCTGGCGCTCGGCCATGAGCGCAGCGGCCCCGCCTCCCTCCAGGGCTTCCTCGCCTGGTTCGCGCGCGGCAAGGCGGAGATCAAGCGCGACCTGGAAACCGGCCAGCGCGACGAGGTGCGTATCCTGACCGTCCACGGCGCCAAGGGGCTGGAGGCGCCGATCGTGGTGTTGCCCGACAGCGTCTCGAAGCCGCGCGGCGGGCAGGGACCGGCTCTGCGCTGGATGACCGTGCCGCCGCGTCCCGGCGCGCGCGCGGGCGCCTATGACGCGGAAAGCCGGGTGCTGCCCCTGTGGACGCCGAAGGCGCGCTATCAGGAGGAGCATGCCGCCGACCTGAAGCTCGACGAGGACGCGGCGCGCGCGCAGGAATATCGCCGCCTGCTCTATGTCGCGATGACGCGCGCGGCCGACCGGCTGATCGTCTGCGGTCATCACGGGGCGACCGCCCCGGCGGAGGATTGCTGGTACCGGCTGGTCCAGGCGGGGCTGGAGCGGTTGGCGGACGAGTCGATCCTGACCCGGGAGGAGAACTGGACGGTGGCGGCCGACAGCCCGGTCGCCTGGAGCGGGGAGCGGCTGATCCTGGAACGCCCGCAGAGGGAAGAGGTCGCGGCGCCCGAGGCCGCCGACGCCGCGCGCGCCGTGGCCGCCGTGCCGGATTGGATCGATGCCCCGCCCCCGGCGGAACCCTCGCCGCCGCGCCCGCTGGCCCCCTCGCGCCCGCGCGACGCCGACCCGCCGGTACGCTCGCCGCGCGGCAGCACGGCCAATGCCGTGGGGTTCCTCAGCGTGCGGCGCGGGCGGCTCGTCCACCGGCTGTTGCAGACCCTCCCCGACCTGCCGGCCGGAACCCGGGCGGAAGCCTGCCGGCGCTTCCTCGCCCGGCCGAGCCATGGGCTGAGCGAGGCGGAGGTCGATGCACTGACGGCGGAGGTGATGGGCGTGATCGACGCGCCGGACCTCGCCCCCCTCTTCGCGCCGGGCAGCCGGGCGGAGGCGCCGCTGGTCGGCCTCGGCCCGATCGACGCGGAGGGCGGGCGCGCCGTCGTCACCGGTCAGGTCGATCGGCTTGCCGTGACCCCGGCCGGCATCTTCGTCGCGGACTACAAGACCTTGCGCCCGCCACCCGTCGATCCGGCCGACGCCCCCATCGCCTATCTGCGGCAGATGGCGCATTACCGCGCGCTGCTGCGGGAGATCTACCCGGGGCGGCCGATCGCCTGCGCGCTGGTCTGGACCGACGGGCCGCGCCTGGCGCTTCTGCCGGACGGGTTGCTGGACAGCGTCCTTTAAGGCCGCTCGCGAAAGGGACGGTTGGGACCGGGCGGCTCAAGACCAATTCCCACCGGCCGTATCGACGGATGCATGGCGGGCGGGTAATGAATGCCGTCATGCTCCCCTTCGCCGCCGCCGTCTTCTTCCTGATCGTCACCCCCGGGCCGGGGGTGCTGTCCATCGCCGGTGTCGGCTCCGGCTTTGGGGTCGCGGCCGGGAACCGCTATCTGATCGGACTTTGGATCGGCAATAACGCGGTCGCGGCGATGGTGGCGAGCGGGCTGGCCGCCATCGTCCTGGCCGAGCCGACGGTGCGCGCGGTGCTGCTCTATCTCTCCGTCGCCTATCTTTTCTACCTGGCGGCGCGGATCGCGCTCGCCGGCTCCGACATCGCCTTCGTGGAGAAGGAGAAGGCTCCCGGAATCCTGAATGGCGTGACGCTGCAACTGATCAATCCGAAGGCCTATGCCGTCCACACGACCCTGTTCGGCGGCTTCGCCTTCCTGCCCGCCCAGCCGCTGGCCGAGATCGGGCTGAAATTCCTGATAATGAACGCGATCTGGATTCCGCTGCATTATCTCTGGCTCGGTGCCGGGGTCACGCTGCGCCGGCTGGATCTGGCGCCGCGCACCCACCGGGCGATCAATATCCTGATGGCGCTCTCGATGCTCGCGGTCGTCGTGCTCGCCCTATTGGCTCAGAAGGACGCGATCGGATGAATGGCCCGCATAACGGCCCGCATGTCGCCGTCGTCGGCGCCGGAATCGTCGGCGCGGCCTGCGCCCTTTACCTCGCCCGCGCGGGCGCGCGGGTTACCGTGGTCGATCGCGCGGATGGTCCGGGCCGGGGCGTCACGGCGGCCAGTTTCGGCTGGGTCGGGCTGCTCGCCGGGCTGGACGAGCAGGATGACGACGCCTTCGCCCGGCGGCTGGAGGCGGTCGCGGAATGGCGCCGGCTGATCGAGGTGATGGGCTCCGCCCTGCCGGCGCGGCGGGTCGGCGCGATCGCCTGGGGCGACGAGGCCCCGGCGGCGGGAAAGCTGGCCGAGAATCCTCGCCTTCGCGCCGCCGGGATCGCCCTGATCGCCCGTGCCGAGATCGCGGCGCGGGAACCGGCGCTGCGTCACCCCCCGCCCCATGCGGCCTTGGCGGCCGACGAATGGGCGGTGGAGACGGAAGCGGCGGCCCAGATGCTGCTCCGCGCGGCGGCGGAGGCGGGCGCGCGTCTCCTGCCCGGGGTCGAGGCGGTGGGTCTCGCGCGCGCCGGGGGACGCGCCATCGGCCTCGATCTGGCAGGGGGTGATCTGGCAGGGGGCGATCTGGCGGGGGGTGATCGGTTGGCGGCGGATCATGTGCTGCTGGCCGCCGGGACGGGAACCGGCGCCTTCCTCGGCGATCATATGCCGGCGGGCGCGATCCGGGGGTCGGACGCGGTGATGCTCCGTTTCACGGGCGCGGGTGCCGCGGCACGGTTCCGGGGCATCGTCTGCGGCCCGGAGTTCGAGGCGCGGACGGCGGGCGACGGCACCATCCTGTGCGCCGACCTGCCCGGCCCGGGGCGGGAGAGCGTGCCCGCCATCGCGGCGGAGACGGCGGCGGCCCTGCGCCGCGCCCTGCACGGGGCGGAGGCCCTGCATCCCGCCGCGTCCGCGCGCGTCGCCCGGCCCTGGACCGCAGACGGCGCGCCGGTCCTGGGGCCGGTGCCGGGCTTGGCGGGGGCGAGCCTCGCCGTGTTGCACCCTGGGGTGATCCTGGCGCCCTGGGCCGCGCGGCTGCTGGCGGCGTCGATCCTGGAAAAGGCGGCCGTTCCGGCGGGGCTGCGCGCGGACCGGCGGTCGCTGGACCCACGTCCTTGAGGGGCGCGTGGACGCAGGTAGGCAGGTTCCTAAAGCTCCGGCACGCCCTTGGTCGTCGAATATTCGAAATGCAGCGCTTCCCCCGGATGGACGATGGGATAGATCGCGTGCGCCGCCTGGGCGGCGTCTGAGAAGCCCTGCAGGATCAGCTTCAGCTTGCCGGGATAGGTTGCGACATCGCCGACCGCGAAGATGCCGGGGATCGGCGTCTCGCAGGTGGCGGGATCCACCGGGATCACCTGCTTCTCGATCGGGAAGCCCCATTCCGCGATCGGCCCCAGCTTCGCGGCCAGGCCGAAGAAGGGCAGCAGGACATCCGCCTCCAGCACGCGCTCATTGCCGTCCAGATCCTTGACCCGGACGGCGGAAAGCCGGCCGTCATGCCCGTCCAACCCGGCGAGTTGATAGGGCACGACCAGTTCCAGCTTGTCCGTCTCGGCCCAGGCGCGCATGCGTTCCACCGATTCGGGGGCGGCGCGGAACTTGTCGCGGCGATGGACGACATAGACCTTCTCGGCCACCTCCGGCAGGGACATGGCCCAGTCTACCGCGCTGTCGCCGCCGCCGGCGATGACGATGCGCTTGTTCCGGAAATCCTGCCGACGCTTGACCATGTAGAAGACGCTTCGCCCCTCATAGTCGGCAAGCCCGTCGAGCGGCGGCCGGTTCGGACCGAAGGCGCCGCCGCCCGCCGCGATCACCACGGCCTTGCAGCGAATCCGGGTGCCGGCCGCCGTTTCCACCAGGAAACCGCCGTCGTCCTGTCGAACGACGTCCGTCACCTGCTGGTTCAGATGAAAGCGGGGCGAGAACGGCTCCGCCTGGGTCTCCAGCCGCTCGATCAGATCGGCGGCGTCGATCCGGGGATAGGCGGGGATATCGAAGATCGGCTTTTCGGGATAGAGGGCGGTGCATTGCCCGCCGATTTCCTCCAGCGAATCGATCACATGCGCGCGCAGCTTCAACATGCCGAGCTGATGGATCGCGAACAGGCCGACCGGCCCGGCCCCGACGATGACGGCGTCGGTCTCGTGGATCTCCGAATCCGGTCGGGCATTGTCCTGCGCGCTCATGGCGGATGTCCTCTCCTCGATCGTGGGCCGACGCGCTCGTCGACGGCGGGAAGGCTTGGGTCGGTCGATGCGCGGTGATAGAAGATCGCTCGGGGTCCGCGCGTCAAGCCGAGGCGCGACCTCGACTGTCCGGAAATGACCGGGAGGCGGTCGCGGCCGCCCGCGACCCGTCCCCACCCTTCCCAAATCCATGAGCATGGAGACCGGATGACCGCCCCCCCCATCGCCGACCCGATCGAGATCGAGCTTCCGGACCTCGCCGCGACGCGGGCGCTGGGCACGGCGCTGGGCGCGGCGCTGCGGCCGGGCGACGTGGTGGCGCTGAGCGGCGATCTGGGCGCGGGGAAGAGCGAGCTGGCCCGCGCGGCGATCCGCGCGCGCCTGGCCGTGCCCGATCTGGAGGTGCCGAGCCCCACCTTCACCCTGGTCCAGACCTACGAGGCACCAGCGCTGGAAATCTGGCATGTCGATCTGTATCGGCTGGAGCGGCCGGGCGACGCGCTGGAACTCGGACTGGAGGAGGCCTTCGCCGATGCCGCGATGCTGATCGAATGGCCGGGCCGGTTGGGCGACGCGCTGCCGGCCGCGCGGCTCGACCTCTGCTTGAGCGTTATCGGTGCGCCGGACACGGGCGGAGACGGCGCGCGCCGGGCGATGCTGGCCGATCCGGCGGGCGCCTGGGCCACGCGGATCGAGGGGCTGCGTCCATGAGCGTGCCGAGTCCCGAACGTATCGCGGAGATCGAGCGTTTCCTGGCCGGGGCCGGCTGGGAGGGCGCGGCGCACCGGCCGCTCGCCGACGATGCCTCCTTCCGGCGGTATGAGCGGGTGACGCGCGGGGCGGATCGGGCGGTCCTGATGGACGCCCCGCCGGACAGGGAGCCGGTCGCCCCCTTCCTGAGGGTCGCGCGGCTGTTGCGCGGGCTGGGGTTGAGCGCGCCGGCGATCCTGGCCGAGGACCCGGCGCATGGGTTCCTGCTGCTGGAGGATTTCGGCGACCGGACGATGACGCGCCTTCTGGCGGAGGGGGAGGCGGAGGCACCGCTTTACGGCCTCGCCCTCGATGCGCTCATCCATCTGCATCGCGGCTTCTCGACCCGTGACGCGGCGGCGGCGGACCTGCCGCGCTACGACATGGCGCTCTATCTGCGGGAGGCCGCGCTCTTCACCGACTGGTACTGGCCCGCCGTCACCGGCCGGCCTTGCCCGGAGGCCGCGCGCACCGCCTATCTCGGCCATGTCGCCAATGCGCTGGAGGCGGCGTCGGGCGGCTTCGACACATTGGTGCTGCGCGACTATCACGTGGACAATGTCATGCGGCTGGACGGGCGCCCGGGTGTCGCGGCCTGCGGCCTGCTCGATTTCCAGGACGCCGTGATCGGTCCGGCGGCCTACGATCTCGTCTCGCTTTTCGAGGATGCGCGCCGCGACGTCACGCCCGCCGTGTCGCAGGATCTGATGCGCCGTTACTTCGAGGCGTTCCCGACGCTCGACCCCGCGGCCTTCGCGGCGAGCTATTCGGCGCTCGGCGCGCAGCGCGCGCTCAAGATCCTGGGTATCTTCACCCGGCTCGACCGTCGCGACGGCAAGCCGCAGTATTTGCGTCATATTCCTCGCGTATGGGGATGGCTGGAAAAGGATTTGGCCCACCCCGCGCTCGCCGGTCTCGCCGGCTTCGTCGCCGATGCCTTTCCGGCCGACCGGCGCGTCGCCCCGGCGGCGGCACCGGGTGTCTGGGCCGCGGGTCCGCCTGGATAGAACCGGCCGGATGGAGTGGGCCGGATAGGATAACAATTGGGAGGACAACCCGGAATGGCCGCACGGATCGACCGCGCCATGCTGCTCGCCGCCGGTTTCGGCAAACGCATGCGCCCGCTGACCGACGACCGGCCCAAGCCGCTGGTGGAACTCTGCGGCAAGCCGTTGATCGATTGGGCGATGGACCGCGTGACCCATCACGGCATCGACCGCATCGTCGTCAACGCGCACTACCTGGCCGCGCGCATCGATGACCATTTCGCCGGCAATCCGGCGGTGACGATCAGCCACGAGCCGGAGATCCTGGAGACCGGCGGCGGCGTGTCGAAGGCCCTGCCGCTGCTGCGCGGTCCGGCGGAAGGCGGGGCGCGGTCGGATGCGGACGCGGCCTTCTTCGTCATCAACGCGGATTCCGTCTGGCTCGACGGGACGCACCCGGCGTTGGAACGCCTGAACGATGCCTGGGACGCGACGCGGATGGACGCGCTTCTCCTCCTCCACCCGACGGTCGCGACGGACGATTACGACGGACCCGGCGACTATCATCTGGAGCCCGACGGCCGGGCGCGCCGCCGTGCGGAGCATGAGATCGCCCCCTATCTCTTCACCGGGGTGCAGATCCTCTCGCCGCGCCTGTTCGCGGAGGCGCCGGACGGCGCCTTCTCCCTCAACCGTCTCTATGATCGGGCGGAGGCGGCGGGACGGCTCGCCGGGCTGGTCCATGACGGGGAATGGTACCATGTCGGCACGCCCCGGGCGCTGGCCGAGACGGAGGCGGTGATCGCGCGCGGCCAGGGCAGGAGCAATACGCGCTGATCGCGCGCGGCCCGTCCGCGTTACCGCGCGCCGCCCAGGCTGCCCCTGTCGCTCACGGGCGCGGCGCGGGCCTCGGCCGCCTCCCAATTCCGCAGCAGACGCTCCACGATTACCCGCATCAGATAGAGCCCGAATTTCGGGTTCTGATAATAGAGCTGAAGCATCGCCTGATTGCCGAGACAATGGAGCGTGCAGTCGGTGGCGCAGACCGCCGTCACGGTGCGCGCGCGCTCGGGCGTGAAGAAGGCGATCTCGCCTATCAGCGCGCCGTCGGACAACGCGAAGTCGATTTCCACCAGCCGGACGGTGCCCGATTCGATCATGTACATCGAATCCGCCCCGTCGCCCCTGCGGAACAACACGTCGCCCGCCGCCCGCCGCTCGACCCGCATATAGGGGAGCAGGGCCTCCATGCCGAAGCTCTCCCCCTCATGCTCGCGTCGGATCGTGCGCACGAGCCGCAGCATCTGCCAGAGCCGCAAGGCGTTGAGCGGTAGCAGGATCGCATGCAGCAGTGCCGTCGGCCCGATACCCGCCACGAGCCCGAATGTCAGGAAGGACGCGTTGCCCAGGATCGCCCCCGCGCGCAGCGGAATCATCGTCTTGCGGTGCATCGACAACAGCGTGATCGCGCCCGCGACATAGCCGATCAGATCGACCCACATCGGGTGATCGGTTTCGAACATCGGCTCGAACAGCCCCTCCAGCATGGCCGCGCGTCCCCCCATCCCATGCCGGCCGGCCCGACCGCCGGGCCGATATGTCGGCGCGGACAGCGTTGCGCGCCCACTTGCCGCCTGTCAACGAACCCGCTTTGCGCAAGTCTTCGTAATCGGTAGGCTTGCGGGTCGACGCGATCCGATGGACGGGTCCATCCGCGGGGGCGCAAAGCAAGCTGGCACCATGCGCCGCCCATGTCCCAGAGCCTTGCCTGCCGGGGTCCGCGGGGGCCGCCGGGCCAATTGGGGCCACCGGATGGGGCCCACCGGAAAAGAGGGGAACCCGCCCGCCGATGTCGCTCGCCGCCGAACCCGTAAGCCTGCAGATGATTCTGGTCTTCGCGCTGATCGGCGTGACGCTGATCCTCTATGCGACGGAGAGGCTGCCGCTGGAGGTTACCTCCCTTGGTGTCGTCTGCGCGCTGATGGTGCTGTTCCAGGCCCTGCCGGTGCGCGACGAGGACGGGGCCAACCTGATGACGCCCGGCGCCTTGTTGGGTGGTTTCGCCAACCCGGCATTGCTGACCGTCCTGGCGCTCCTGATCCTGGGGGAGGGGCTGAACCGTACCGGATCGCTCGACCGGGTCTCGGCGGCGGTGCACGGGCTTTCGCGCGGTTCGCCCGCCCTGTCGGCGCTGGTGGCGCTGCTGCTGGTGGCGGGGACCAGCGCGGTGCTGAACAATATCCCGGTCGTGGTGATCTTCATCCCGATCATGCAGGCGCTGGCGGTGCGCAACGATATGGCGCCCTCGCGCTACATGATGCCGCTCAGCTTCGCGGCGATCCTGGGCGGCATGACGACGTTGATCGGCTCCTCCACCAACCTGCTGGTCTCCAGCGCCCTGATCGACATGGGGGAGCGCGGGTTCGGCTTCTTCAGCTTCACCATTCCGGGGCTCGTGGTCGCGGGCGCGGGCCTCGTCTATGTGATCTTCGCTCTGCCGCGCCTGTTGCCCGAACGGCACACGACCGGCACGGAGCTTCGCGCCGCCGCGCGCCAGTTCAAGGCCCAGATAGAGGTCGCCGCCGACAGCCCCTTCGCGGGCATGCGGCCGGTCTCGGGCTTCTTTCCGAAATTGCCCGGGATCACGGTGCTGTCCGTCCAGCGCGGGGCCGAGACCTATTTCCCGCCCTATGACGAGGACCTTTCCCTGGCCGACGGCGACGTGATGGTGATCGCGGCGACCCGGGACAAGCTGACGGACCTGTTCAAGAGCGCGCCGGACACGCTGCGCCCGACCCTCGCGGCCGACGGCCCCCTGCCGGAGGGGGGGCAGGACGGGCCGATGATGCAGGACATGCAGGCGCTGGCGGAGGTGATGGTGCCGCCGAATTCGCGTCTGGTCGGCCTCACCCTCGATCGCGCGGGCTTCCGCTATCGCCATGCCTGCGCCGTCCTGGGGGTGGAGCGGCGCAGCCGCATGCTGCGCCGCCGCCCGACCGACGTGCCGCTGGAGGCCGGCGATATCCTGCTGATTCAGGGCCGCCGGCCCGATATCGAGGCGCTGCGCGGCAGTCAGGAGGTGGTGCTGCTGGAATGGTCGGCGGAGGATCTGCCGCAGACCCACCACGCGACGCGCGCGGTGCTGATCTTCCTCGGCGTGGTCGGCGCGGCGGCCAGCGGGCTGGTCCCGACGGAGGTCGCGGCCCTGACCGGGGCGACGGCGATGATCCTCTCCGGCGCGCTCAATCTGGACGAGGCGATCCGGGCGATCGACCGCAAGATCATCCTGCTGATCGCGGCCGCGCTGGCGCTTGGCTCCGCCATGCAGGCGACGGGGGGCGCGGATTTCCTCGCGCTCGGCCTGTTGGCGGCCCTGGGGGACGCCCCGCCGGCGGTCGTGCTCTCCGCGTTCTTCATGTTGGTCGCGGTACTCGCCAATATTCTGTCAACGAAGGCGACGGCGGTGCTCTTCACGCCGATCGCGGCGGCGGTCGCCCACCATATCGGCGTCGGGGTGGAAGCCTTCGCGGTCGCCGTCGTCTTCGCCGCCAACTGCTCCTTCGCCAGCCCCGTGGGCTATCAGACCAATCTGCTGGTCATGGCGCCGGGCGGCTATCGGTTCCTCGATTTCGTCAAGGCGGGCGCGCCCCTGATGGTGATCTGCTGGCTCGCCTTCAGTCTCTTCGCGCCGCTGTGGTTCGATTTGTGAGGGGGACGCTTGGTGAGCCTGCCCTTCGACCTCCTCTGGCAGAATTTCCTGGTCGCCTTCCTCGCCTATTTCGCGGCGATCGGGCCGATCGACGTGGCGGCGATCTTCGCCTCCATCACCGCCGGGGCCCCACCCCGGGCACGGCGCGCCATGGCCTTGAAGGGCGTGGGGATCGCGGCGGCGATCCTGGGGGCGTTCCTGCTGTTCGGCCCGGCGCTGCTGAAGCATCTCGGCATCTCGCTCGCCGCGCTCCGGACGGCGGGCGGGGTGCTGTTGTTCCTGATCGCGCTCGACATGGTCTTCGCCCGCCATTCCGGCGGCAGTTCCGCCAGCGACGAGGAACGCGTGGAGGCCGTGGGCAAGGAGGATGTTTCCGTCTTTCCCCTGGCGACCCCGCTGATCGCGGGGCCGGGGGCGATCGGCCTGACCGTGCTGCTGATCGCCGAGCGCGAGGGCGCGCCTGCCCGCATCGCCGCCGTGGTCACCGCGCTTTGCTGCATCCTGCTGTTGACTTATGTGCTGCTGCTCGGGGCCACGCGCATCCAGAAGTTGCTCGGTGTCACCGGCCTCAATGTGGTGACGCGGGTCGTCGGCGTGCTGCTGGCCGCGCTCGCGGTGCAGTTCGTGTTCGACGGGCTGGCGGATAGCGGGCTCTTCACGGCGTCGGACCCGGGCGGGCATGGCGGTCCCCTGTGAGCGGCCGCGCGCAACGGGCTTGAGTTGGGCGGCCTTTTGGCTTACATAAACGCCATACTTGCTGGTTCCGCTTGAATGGCGGTTTCGGGGGTGGGCCGCGGCCCGCCCTTTTTTGTTCCCGCGACCCGTGGCTTCCCGCTTCAGGGCACTTGTCCGCGACCCGGGCCGCATTCGACCAGAACGAGGGATTCGATGGCGATCGAAGCGCGTATCCGCGAATTGATCGAGCCCGCGATCGAGGAGATGGGCTTCGAGATCGTGCGCGTGCGGTATTCCGGCTCCAAGCGTCCGACATTGCAGATCATGGCCGACCGCAAGGACGAGGCACCGATCAGCGTCGACGATTGCGCCGATATCAGCCGTGCCGTTTCCGCCATCCTGGATGTCGACGATCCGATCCCCGATGCCTATTCGCTGGAAGTCTCCTCGCCCGGGATCGACCGGCCGCTGGTCCGTCCGCGCGACTATGAGCGTTTCGCCGGCTTCGAGGCGAAGGTCGAACTGGCCCGCATGACGGGCGGCCAGAAGCGCTTCCGGGGCATGCTGGCCGGGATCGAGGAGGGCGACGTCCTGCTCGACATGACCGAGGACGGTGCCAAGCAGACGACCCGCGTGCGTCTTCCCTTCACGGAGATCGCGACGGCCAAGCTGGTGCTGACCGACGCGCTGATCGCCTGGGCGGAGGCGCAGCAGGAAGAGCACGACCTCTATGACGAGGACGATGTCGAGTTCGAGGACGGCGTCGAAGCCGATGCGAACGACGACTGGGATGACGACTGGGACGACGAGGATACCGAGGGCACGGCCGCGGGCCGCGCCTGAGTTGCTGCAACCCGCCCACGCCGGATCGCGCGGGCGCCAACGACGAGAGACCGACGATATGGAAGGCGTTACGATCACCCGGACCGACATGCTGGCCGTCGCCGACGCGGTGGCGCGCGAGAAGTCGATCGAGCGCGAGCTGGTGCTCGAGGCGATGGAGCAGGCGATCCAGAAGGCCGGCCGCTCGAAATACGGCCATGAGCACGATATCCGCGCCCATATCGACCGTAAGACCGGCGAGATCGTGCTGGCCCGCTATATCGAGGTGGTGACGCCCGAGGAGCTGGAGAACGAGGTGACCCAGATCACCCTCGACCGCGCGCGCAAGAAGAAGGCCGACGCGGAGGTGGGTGAGTTCCTGGTGGACCGCCTGCCGCCGATCGATTTCGGCCGCATCGCCGCCCAGACCGCCAAGCAGGTGATCGTCCAGAAGGTTCGCGAGGCCGAGCGTCAGCGCCAGTACGAGGAGTACAAGGACCGCATCGGCGAGATCGTCAACGGCATCGTCAAGCGGGTCGAGTTCGGCAATGTCACCGTCGACCTCGGCCGGGCCGAGGCCGTCATGCGCCGCGACGAGGTGATCCCGCGCGAGCATTTCAAGCGTGGCGACCGGGTGCGTTGCTATATCTACGACGTGCGCGAGGAAGCGCGCGGCCCGCAGATCTTCGTTTCCCGCACGCGTCCCGAATTCATGGCCAAGCTGTTCGCCCAGGAAGTGCCGGAGATCTATGACGGCGTCATCGAGATCCGCCGCGTCGCGCGCGATCCGGGCAGCCGGGCGAAGATCGCCGTGATTTCCAACGACGGCTCGATCGATCCGGTCGGCGCCTGCGTCGGCATGCGCGGCAGCCGCGTGCAGGCCGTCGTCGCCGAGCTTCAGGGCGAAAAGATCGACATCATTCCCTGGTCGGCCGAGGACGCGACCTTCGTCGTCAACGCCCTCGCCCCGGCCGAGGTCAGCAAGGTCGTGATGGACGAGGACACCAACACCATCGAGGTGGTGGTGCCCGACGATCAGCTTTCGCTCGCCATCGGACGGCGTGGCCAGAATGTGCGCCTCGCCTCGATGTTGAGCGGCTGGAACATCGACATCATGACCGAGGACCAAGAGAGCGAGAAGCGTCAGCGCGAGTTCAACGAGCGCTCCGAGGCCTTCATGAATGCCCTCGACGTCGATGACGTGATCGCCCGCCTGCTGGTTACCGAGGGCTTCACCACCGTCGAGGAAATCGCCTATGTCCCGATGGACGAGCTTGGCTCGATCGAGGGTTTCGACGAGGAGGTGGCCGAGGAATTGCGCGCCCGCGCGGCGAGCTTCCTGGAGGCCGAGGCCAAGCGCCTGGAGGATCGCCGGCGCGAGCTCGGCGTGACCGACGAACTGGCGGAGATGGAGGGGCTGACGGCCCCGATGCTGGTCGCGCTGGGCGAGGACGAGGTGCGCACGCTGGAGGATTTCGCCGGGCTGGCGGCCGACGAGCTGACGAGCCCCGAGGACGGCATCCTGCGTAACTTCGACATCGACGAGGATCGCGCGACCGAGATGGTCATGAACGCGCGGTTCGCCGCCGGTTGGATCACGGAGGAGGATCTGGCCCGCCTGCGTGCCGAGATGGCGGGCGAGGTCTATGGCGACCCGGCGGACGAGGAAACGCTGGCCGAGGCCGAGGCGGCGGCCGGCGCGGGTGCCGCCCCGACGGCGCCCGGCGGCGGCCTGTGATCCGTCGGCTGGCCGGAACGATGGGTGCGGCGCCATGGATGGGCTGGTGGATGACACGGACGCCGACGATGCGCTGACGGACGCGCTCGACGCGGGGCCGCGGAAGGAGCGCGTTAAGGGCCGCGCCGATGAGGGGGCCGATGAGGGGGGGGACGACGGTGGCCGGGACGGACCGGTTCGCCGATGCCTCGCCACCGGCGCGCGCCGGCCGCAGGCCGCGATGATCCGATTCGTGCTGTCGCCCGACGGGACGGTCACGCCGGACTTGGCCGCGCGGCTGCCGGGGCGCGGAATGTGGTTGAGCGCGGATGTTGGAAGCATTAAGACGGCATGCGCGCGTAATCTGTTCGCCAAGGCGGCACGGGCGCGGGCCGTCGTCCCCGCCGATCTGGCGGAGACGATCGAACGGTTGCTGGCGCGGCGCTGTGTCGAGACCCTCTCGCTCGCGCGGCGTGCCGGCGAGGCGGTGACGGGCTTCGAGAAGGTGCGCGCCGCGCTGGAGAAGGGCGAGGCGGCGGTCCTGGTCGAGGCGCTGGACGGTGCGGATGACGGCCGGCGCAAGCTGCGTCAGGCGCGCGCCCGGGCCGACCGCCCCTCGGTCGAGCCGGTGACATGTCTCACGGCCGGGGAAATCGGCGAGGCCTTCGGCCGGGAGCGGGCGGTTCACGCGGCGCTGCGGGCCGGCGGGCTGGCCAGAAAATTGACGCGCGAGGCCGGGCGGCTCGACGGGTTTCGCGCGAATGGGCGCGAGGACCGGGCGGTCGCGCGCCGACCGAACGACGGTGGTGCCGGTCAAGGGGCCGGCGGCCAAACCGACGACGAAGGAAGATGATGAGTAACGAGAACGACAGCGGCGGGAAGAAACTCACCCTCGGCAAGGGCAAGCTGGAACTCAGCAAGCGTGTCGAGGCGGGTCAGGTGCGGCAGAGCTTCAGCCATGGACGGTCGAAATCCGTCCAGGTCGAGGTGAAGCGCAAGCGCACCTTCGACCGGGGTCCGCAGCAGGGCGGCCCAGGGGGCGCGCAGGCGGCCGATATCGGCCCGATGAAGCGCCCCGAGGGTGAGAAGGCCGAGTCCGCCGCCGCCCGCCGCGCCGCCGAGCAGGCCGCCGCGAACCCGGCCCTCAAGGGGTTGAGCGAGCAGGAGCGCGCCGCGCGTCTGCGCGCGATTCAGAGTGCCCAGGCCGAGGAGGAACGCCGCCGACGCGAGGCCGAGGAGGCCGAGCAGCGCGCCGAGGAGCGTCGCCGTCAGCGCGAGGCCGAGGAGGCCGAACGCAAGGCCCGTGAGGAAGAGGAGGCCCGCCGCGCCGCCGAGGAAGCCGCGCGCGCCGAGCAGGAAAAGGCTGAATCGGCCGCGAAGCCGGCGGTCGAGGCCGAGGCGAAGGACGCCGAGCCGGAAGAGGTGGCGCAGCCCTCCCCCGCCGATATCGAGGCCGAGGCCCAGGCGGCGGCGAAATCGTCCGAGCAGAAGTCCGGCCGCGAGAAGGCGGACGAGTTGATCGAGCGCGAGCAGAAGAAGCGCCCGACCATGCGCCTCAAGGGCGGCGAGAAGCGGCGTCAGGGCAAGCTTTCCATTTATCAGGTCGGCGACGAGGGCGATCCGGACAGCGAGGCCCGGCGCGGCCGCTCCATGGCGGCCTTGCAGCGCCAGCGCCAGCGCGAGCGCGAGAAGAACCGTCAGGCCCTGGCGCGCGGCGAGAAGGTCGTGCGCGACGTCACCATCCCGGAGGCGGTCACCGTCGGTGACCTGGCCAACCGCATGGCGGTCCGCGCGGCCGACGTGATCAAGGCGCTGATGAAGATGGGTGTCATGGCGACCGTCAACCAGACGATCGACCAGGATACCGCGGAGCTGGTGGTCGAGGAATTCGGCCACCGCGCGCGCCGCGTCTCCGAGGCGGATGTGGAGGACAGCCTGATCGAGGAGGATGCGCAGGAGGAGGCCCAGGTGGCCCGCGCGCCCGTCGTCACGATCATGGGTCATGTCGACCACGGCAAGACGTCGCTTCTCGATGCGCTGCGCGAGACCGACGTGGCCGGCGGCGAGGCCGGCGGCATCACCCAGCATATCGGCGCCTATCAGGTCACGCTGAAGGGTGGCGATACGATCACCTTCCTGGACACCCCGGGCCACGAGGCCTTCACGGCCATGCGGAACCGCGGCGCCCAGGTGACGGACATCGTGGTGCTGGTGGTCGCCGCCGACGACGGCCTGCAACCCCAGACGATCGAGGCGATCAATCACGCCAAGGCCGCCGAAGTGCCGATCATCGTCGCGATCAACAAGATCGACAAGGACGGCGCGGATCCGACCAAGGCCACGAATCAACTGCTCGAGCACGAGTTGGTGCCGGAATCGATGGGCGGCGATATCCAGGTGATCGAGGTCTCGGCGCTGAAGCGCATGGGGCTGGAGGCCTTGGAGGAGGCGATCCTGCTTCAATCGGAACTCCTGGAACTCAAGGCCGATCCCGGCCGGACCGCGCGCGGCGCGGTGGTCGAGGCCAAGCTGGAGAAGGGCCGTGGATCGGTCGCCAGCGTGCTGGTCCAGACAGGAACGCTCCGGGTCGGCGACATCTTCGTCGCCGGCGCCGAGTGGGGCCGCGTGCGCGCGCTGCTCGATGACAAGGGCCGTCAGGTCGAGGCGGCCGGCCCCTCGGTTCCGGTCGAGGTGCTGGGGCTTCAGGGCACGCCGCAGGCCGGCGACGAGTTCGTCGTCCTCAACGACGAGGCCAAGGCGCGCGAAATCTCCGAATATCGTCAGCGCAAGCAGCGGGAGGCGCATTTCGCGGTCTCCGGCCGCGCCGGACGCAGCTCGCTCGAACAGATGTTCGACCAGATCAAGGCCGGCGAGGTCGAGCAGATGCCCGTCGTGGTCAAGGCCGACGTGCAAGGCTCGTTGGAGGCGATCAACGCCTCGCTGGAGAAGCTGGCGACCGACGAGGTCAAGGTGCGCGTCGTGCATGGCGCCGTGGGCGGCATCACGGAGAGCGATGTCGGCCTCGCGGCTTCCACCGGCGGGGTGATCATCGGCTTCAACGTACGTGCCAATCCGCAGGCCCGCGAGATGGCGAAGCGCGACGGCATCGATATCCGCTACTACTCGATCATCTACGACGTGATCGATGACGTGAAGGCGGTGTTGAGCGGCATGCTGGCTCCGGAGCGCCGGGAGAATTTCCTCGGTTACGCGGAAATCCGCGATGTCTTCCAGATCACCAAGGCCGGCAAGGTCGCGGGCTGCATGGTCACCGAGGGTACCGTCAAGCGCGGCGCCAAGGTCCGCCTGCTGCGCGACGACACGGTGATCCACGAGGGTTCGCTCAAGACCCTGAAGCGCTTCAAGGACGATGTCCGCGAGGTGCAGCACGGCTATGAGTGCGGCATGGCGTTCGAGAATTACGACAATATCAAGGTCGGCGATATGATCGAATGCTTCGAGATCGAGGAGGTGGCGCGCGCGCTCTAGGGCGCGCCGCCTCTCCTAGTCCGGCCGGCGCCCGGCGCGCCGGTCGTGATCGTCCGGTATTCGCCGTCCAATCGACGAGGGAGTTGCATCCCATGACAGCGCGCGCGCCATCGCAGCGTCAGCTTCGTGTCGGCGAGGAGGTTCGGCACGCCCTGGCGCAGGTGATGCAGCGGGGTGAGTTGCGCGACCCCGCGCTCGCCGGCGTCTCCGTCACCGTCTCCGAGGTTCGTGTCAGCCCGGACCTCAAGAACGCGACATGCTTCGTCACGCCGCTCGGCGCCTCCGCCGGTCGCGAGGAGGTCGCGGAGGACGAGGTCGTCCGGGCGTTGCAACGCGCCGCGGCCTTTCTGCGCGGTCAGGTCGCCCGCGAGGTTCGGTTGAAGTTCACGCCCGCTCTTCGGTTCCGCGTCGACGACAGCTTCGACGAGGCCGCGCGCATCGACGAATTGCTGAAACGTCCCGAGGTCGCCCGCGATCTGGAAGGCGGCACGCCCCCGGACGACGATCGCGACTGAGCGCCGCCGGAGGGACTTCGATCATGGGGCGCCGCAAGAAGGGCCAGCCGATCGACGGTTGGCTCGTCCTCGACAAGCCGGCCGGTCTGGGCTCGACGGACGCGGTCAATCGCGCGCGCCGGTTGTTCGATGCGCGCAAGGCGGGGCATGGCGGCACGCTCGATCCCTTCGCGACGGGCCTTCTGCCGATCGCCTTCGGCGAGGCGACGAAGACCGTTCAATATGTCATGGATGGCCGCAAGACTTACCGTTTCACGATCCGATTCGGGGTGGAGACCGATACGCTCGACATCGACGGGACGGAGGTGGCGCGCGCGCCGGCCGACCATCTCGACGGCGAGGCGGTGGCCGCGGTGCTATCCCGGTTCCTCGGCACGATCGAGCAGGTGCCCCCCGCCTATTCCGCCATCAAGGTGGACGGCAAGCGCGCCTATGACCGCGCGCGCGGCGGGGAGGAGGTGACGCTCGCCGCGCGCCCGGTGCGGATCGATGCGCTGACGCCGATCGGTTTTCGGCAATCGGCGGAAGGACCCGAGGCGGAGATCGAGGTGCGTTGCGGCAAGGGCACCTATGTCCGATCGCTGGCGCGGGATATCGCGGGTGCGCTCGGCACCGTCGGCCATGTCGCGGCATTGCGCCGGACGGCGGTCGCGGGCTTCGGGGAGGAGGCCGCGATTTCGCTTGAAGCGCTGGAACAACTCGGGCATAACCCGGCCGCGTTGGCGGAGCGGTTGCTCCCCATCGAGGCCGCGCTGGACGGTATCCCGGTGATGGCCTTGAGCGAGGCGGAGACCATGCGGCTTAGGAATGGCCAGGCGGTTTCGCTTCTCCGGAAGATCGATCTCGATCGGATCGCCGGGCTCGCCGATGGCGACGAGCTCGTGGCCTTGCACAAGGGCAAGGCGGTGGCGCTGGCGCGCTACGCGAAGGGCGGGATCAAGCCGGTTCGGGTGCTGAACACGGGCTGACGGCCCGGGTCTAGCGTCCGAGGAACGAATAACCCCGATGCCGTGGAAGAGGAAGAAGACGACCGATGTCGATCACCAAGGAACGCACGGCCGAACTCGTCAAGCAGTTCGGTGGCGGCGACGGTAACACCGGCTCCCCGGAGGCGCAGATCGCCATCCTGACGGAGCGGATCACGAACCTGACCGAGCATCTGAAGGTCAACAAGCAGGACAATCACTCCCGCCGCGGCCTTTTGATGATGGTCGGTAAGCGGCGTCGGCTTCTGGACTATGTCCGCCGGCGCAACGAGGAGCGTTACAAGACGCTCATCGGACAGCTCGGCATCCGACGCTGAGCACGAGTTTCTCCGGGCGGGGCGCCCGCGACCACAAGTCGCGCGGCGCCCCGTTCGTTTTGGCCGGTCGTTCCGCCTTCTGGCCGTCCCGGGGTTTGGTCCCTGGGACCGTGCATGGGTGGGCCGCCCTCGGGCGGGATCGGCACTGAAAGGCCCCGCATGCGGTTCCTGGGACCGTCGCGGACAAGCCGTCGCGGAACAGCCCGCCCGCCGCCGTCGTGAAACGGCGCGGCGATGGAACGGCGGGCTAGACCGATCCGGGCAAGGACAGTCGGACAGGCCCGGGTTCCGTGATGGCGCGGCGGATCGCCCATGAAGATGCGATCGCGCGGGCCGACCACGACCCCTCATGGGGAGGGGCGTGGGCATGACCGCAAGAAAGGCGGGCGTTCCTGAAGGCAGGGCGCACGCGATGGACGAAGAAGAGACGAGATGTTTCAAATCCACAAACGTGAAATCGAGTGGGGCGGCCGCACGCTGACCCTGGAGACCGGGCGCATGGCCCGGCAGGCGGACGGCGCGGTGCTGGCCACCTATGGCGATACGGCGGTGCTCTGCACGGTCGTCTTCGAGAAGCAGGAAAAGCCCGGCCTCGATTTCTTCCCCCTCTCGGTTCACTACCAGGAGAAGACCTATGCCGCGGGCAAGATTCCCGGCGGTTTCTTCAAGCGCGAAGGGCGCCCGACCGAGAAGGAAACCCTGACGTCGCGCCTGATCGACCGGCCGATCCGGCCGCTCTTCGTGAAGGGCTTTAAGAACGAGACGCAGGTCATCTGCACCGTGCTGAGCCATGATCTGGAGAATGACCCCGACATCCCCGCGATGATCGGCGCCTCGGCGGCGCTGACCATCTCCGGCGCGCCCTTCATGGGGCCGATCGCCGGCGCGCGGGTCGGCGAGATCGACGGCGAGCTGGTGCTCAACCCCTCCATGACCGAGACCAAGACGGCCAGCGCGCTCGACCTCGTGGTCGCGGGCACGCAGGACGGTGTGCTGATGGTCGAATCGGAAGCTTCCGAGCTTTCCGAGGAGCGCATGCTCGAAGCCGTCATGTACGGTCACAAGGCATTCCAGCCGGTGCTCGACATGATCATCGACCTGGCCGAGGACGCGGCGAAGGAGCCGTTCGACCTGCCGGCGGAGAATCCGGCGACCGAGACCGTGCGCGCGCGTCTGAAGGACCTGGCCGAGAGCGGTCTGCGCGACGCCTACGCGATCAAGGACAAGCTGGAACGCCAGAATGCCGTCGGCGAGGTGAAGCGCGCCGCGATCGCCAAGATCGAGGAGGAGGAGCTCGACGTCGGCCTCGCCGGCAAGCTCTTCAAGGAACTCGAAAGCGGCATCGTGCGCGGCAACATCCTGAAGACCGGCAAGCGCATCGACGGGCGCGGCCTCGCCGACGTCCGCCAGATCGACTGTCAGGTCGGCGTGATCCCGCGTGCCCACGGCTCCGCGCTCTTCACGCGCGGCGAGACGCAGGCGCTGGTGGTCACCACGCTCGGCACCGGCTCGGACGAGCAGATCATCGACGCGCTGGAGGGCGAGTTCCGCCAGCACTTCATGCTGCACTACAACTTCCCGCCCTATTCGGTGGGCGAGGCGGGCCGTGTCGGCTTCACCGGCCGGCGCGAGATCGGCCATGGCAAGCTCGCCTGGCGCGCGATCAACCCGTTGATGCCGACCAAGGAGGACTTCCCCTATACGGTCCGCACCGTCTCCGAGATCACGGAGTCGAACGGCTCCTCCTCCATGGCGACTGTCTGCGGCACCTCGATGTCGATGATGGACGCGGGCGTGCCGCTCGGTAAGAGCTGCGCCGGCATCGCCATGGGCCTGATCAAGGACCCGGAGGGCGTGGCCGTCCTGTCGGACATCCTGGGCGACGAGGATCACCTGGGCGACATGGACTTCAAGGTCGCGGGGACACAAGACGGCGTCACCTCGCTGCAGATGGACATCAAGATCACCTCGATCACCGAGGACATCATGAAGACGGCGCTGGGCCAGGCCCGCGACGGTCGTCTTCATATCCTGGGCGAGATGTCGAAGGCGATCACCGCCGGCCGCGAGGACGTGTCCTCCAACGCCCCGCGCATCGTCACGCTGCAGGTGCCGAAGGACAAGATTCGCGACGTCATCGGCACGGGCGGCAAGGTGATCCGCGAGATCTGCGAGGTCACCGGCGCCAAGGTCGATATCGAGGATGACGGCACCGTCAAGGTCGCCTCCGTCGATTCGGAGGCCGGCCAGCGGGCGGTCGAGTGGATTCAGGGCATCGTCGCCGAGCCGGAGCCCGGCAAGCTCTATCGCGGCAAGGTCGTGAAGATCATGGACTTCGGCGCGTTCGTGAACTTCATGGGCAATCGCGACGGCCTCGTCCACATCTCGGAACTGGCCGAGGGCCGGACCGAGAAGGTGGCCGACGTGGTCAACGAGGGCGACGAGGTCTGGGTCAAGTGCCTGGGCGTCGACGAGCGCGGCAAGGTTCGCCTCTCCATGCGGGTCGTCAATCAGGAGACCGGCGAGGATATCGAGGACCAGTTGCCCAAGCGGGAGCCGCGCGAGCCGCGTGGCGATCGCGGCGACCGTCCCCGGCGCAACCGCCGCGAGGACTGATCGCGCCCTCCGCTTGAGGGATCGGCCGCGAGGCCAGGGAAACGCCCCCGGACGGATCGCCGTTCGGGGGCGTTTTTCGTCGTGCTTAGTCGTGTGCTTAATCGCTTGCGGTGGGGTCCGCGCTTGGCTAAGCGGCGGAGAGGCATCGACGAAGGGGCCGCCGCATGGCTGAAAGACAAAGCGACCGGGTGCTGGATCGGCTGATGGGGCTGCACCCGAAGCTGATCGACCTGTCGCTCGACCGCACGCTGGATCTGCTGGAACGGCTGGGCCGGCCGCAGGACCACCTGCCGCCCGTCGTCCATGTGGCCGGCACCAACGGCAAGGGCTCGCTGATCGCGGTGCTGCGCGCGATCGCGGAGGCGGCGGGCCTCAAGGTGCACGTCTATACCTCTCCCCATCTCGTTCGCTTCGCGGAGCGCATCCGCCTCGCCGGAGAGGTCATCGGGGAGGAAGCGCTGACCGAACTGCTGGAGCGTTGCGAGGTCGCGAACGAGGGGCGGCCCATCACCTTCTTCGAGATCACGACATGCGCCGCGCTCAAGGCGTTCAGCGAGACACCGGCCGATCTGCTGCTGCTGGAGGTCGGGCTGGGCGGGCGGCTCGATTCCACCAATGTGATCGATGCCCCGGCGGCGACCGCCATCACCCCCGTCAGCATGGATCACGAGCAATTCCTGGGCGCGACGCTGACCGCCATCGCGGGCGAGAAGGCCGCGATCCAGAAGGCGGGCGCCCCCTCCATCGTCGGGCCGCAGATGCCGGAGGCACTGGCCGTGATCGACGCGGCGGCGGAGCGGGTCGGCGCGCCGCTCGCCCGCTGGGGGATGGAATGGTCGGCGGCGCCGCTGGCCGATGGCGGGTTCCGCTTCACCTCGGCGGCGTGGCGCGGCGACCTGCCACCCCCGGGCCTGCCCGGCCGGCATCAGATCGACAATGCGGGAAGCGCGGTGGCCGTCGCGCTCGCGCTGCGCGACCAGGGTTTTCCCATCGCGGACGCGCATCTGGCCGCCGGGGTCACGGGCGCGCGCTGGTGGGCGCGCCTGCAGCGCCTGACGACCGGACCGGCGGTGGACGCGCTGCCGGGTTGGGAGGTCAGGCTGGACGGCGGTCACAATCCCTCGGCCGGCGCCGCGCTCGCGGTCCAGGCCGCCGATTGGCGGACGGCGGACGTGGCGGCGGGGGAGGGTCCGCGCCCGCTTCACCTGCTGTGCGGGATGCTGAACAGCAAGGCGGCGGCCGCGTTCCTGGCCCCGCTCGTCCCGCATGCCGCCTCGATCACCACCATCGCCATTCCGGGCGAGCCGAACAGCCTGAGCGCCGAGGATCTGGCGGCGATGGCGCGCGCGACCGGGCATGGCGCGGTTTCCACCGCCGAGTCGCTGGCCGATGCGACCGCCCGTCTCGCCGCCCGGGAGCCAGGGCCGGCAAGGCTTTTGATCTGCGGATCGCTCTATCTGGCGGGGCGGGTGCTGGCGGATCACGGCTGAACCGCCGCGCCTCGTTGCGCCGCACAATCGCCCGGGAATCCTGGGTTTGGCGCACGGCGATTGCGCCGGGTCCGTGCGCTGCTACACTTTCTTTCGGTCGCGGGGGCCTCGTGCGGGGGCCTTTCGCGCGGCCCATGAAATCGGGAGTGCAGGGCGAAGCCATGATGCTCGACGGCGATAGCGGTGGTGCCACGACCGACCGCGCCCCCTCGGAAGACCCCCGGGACGGCCCTTCGGGGGGCCCGGGGCAGCGCGCGCCGCGGACCTTCCTGGTGGTCGTGGACGAGAGCGAGGAGATGGAGGTCGCCCTCCATTTCGCCTGTCTGCGCGCGAAGAAGACGGGCGGCGTGGTGGCGCTGCTCTATGTGCAGGAACCGGCGGAGTTCCAGCATTGGCTAGGCGTCGGCGAGTTGATGCAGCAGGAGCGCCGCGAGGAGGCGGAGGCTCGGCTGCAATCGCTTTCCGCGCGGGCCAACAAGCTCTCCGGGGCGGTGCCGATCCTGCATGTGCGCGAGGGCGACCGGGCGGAGGAGCTGATGAATCTTCTGGAGGAGGATGAAAGTATCTCAATCGTCGTGCTCGGCTCCAGCGCGAAGGGCGAGGGGCCGGGTCCGCTCGTCAGTCACTTGTTGAGCAAGGGGCGCACGCGGATCGAGATTCCCGTCACCATCGTCCCCGGCAGCCTCTCCTTGGAGGACGTGGAACAACTGACATGAGGCGCCGGGACTTGATCATCGGTGGGTTCTGGCCCATCTAACCATCGTGCGACGCGGCGAACGCCGGGACGGTCAGGGCCGGGCGAGCGGCCGCGATGTCGCCGTGCCGGCCGCTGCAGGCTCGCCGGCTCGCCGATGAAAATGCCCGACCAAGGCCCGGTACAGGGTCGTTCGGGAGGTGCCGGGTGGCACCGAGGGATAGCAAGGGACGCGAGACGAGGATGTTCATACAGACCGAACAGACACCGAATCCGGCCACGCTGAAGTTCCTGCCCGGACGCGCCGTCCTCGGCGATGGCGGGGCGGTTGATTTTCAGGGCGTCGATGAGGCGACCGGCCGGTCGCCGCTGGCGGAGGCGTTGTTCGACGTCGACGGTGTCACGGGCGTCTTCCTGGGTGCCGATTTCGTCTCGGTCAGCAAGGCCGACGAGAAGGAATGGTACGTGCTGAAGCCGGCCGTCCTGGGCGCGATCATGCAGCATTTCACGGCCGGGCGCGACGTCATGTCCGACAACGCGGCCGAGAGCGGCGCGGAGCCGGGGGGTGAGACCCGGTACGACGCCGAGGACGAGGCCATCGTCGGTCAGATCAAGGAATTGCTCGATACCCGCGTGCGGCCGGCGGTCGCGCAGGATGGCGGCGACATCGTTTTCCATGGATTCGAGAAGGGCGTGGTCTTTCTTACCATGCGCGGCGCCTGCGCCGGCTGCCCGAGTTCGACCGCGACGCTGAAGATGGGCATCGAGAACATGCTGCGTCATTACATCCCCGAGGTCTCGGAGGTCCGCGCCGCGGGCTAGGGTGTCGGGGCAGTAGCTTTTGGGCCGGACCGGGGCTCAACGGATCGCGAAAACAAGACGATCCGGAGCCGCTCGGTACCGGCGCGTCGCCATCGCATGGGGAACACGCGCATGGGGAGCACGGCGCATCGAGTAGGGGTCGAGTGTGCTGTCATCGGCGACGAACCGGTCGCCGGCGGCGTTCGAATCGCCGGAACCGCGAGGAACGACATCGCGGATCGGCGGGGTTGAACACCGTCTTAGTCCCGGGAGAAGCCCAATGGGACGACCGAGGCGGGAGCCGTTTGTTAAAAACCCTGGCGTGGGACGTCCGTGGCCCTGATCCGGCGGCGGGCGGTGATCGATTGGTAGCGGCCGGCGCGGCAAGAGGCGCCAGGACGTGTTGAACCGCCCCGGCGAGAAGGGGGGTCGATCGCCGCACCGCATCGTGCCATCCCTGGGATGGCCGTCAGCGATCGGGCCCGTCCGGTGGCGGCAATTCGGCCGTTTCGACCGGTGCGAATCGGACGGACGCGAATCATTGAGGGGGCGGGGAACGTCCATGCCGATGGCGTGGCGCGGCTCCGCTGGACAGACGATGAACGATAGCCGCGATGATATTGCGGAGGGTGAGGCGCCGGAGGGTCGACCGCGTAGCGGTGTGTTCTCCGTGGTGCGCGAGAAGTGGCTCGCCGGTGCCATGTTGGGCGCGGGCGTGGTGGCCGCCGGCCTTTGGGCGCTTCAGCCCGGGGATGGCAGCGGTGCTATAACGGCCAGCCTGCGCGACATGCCGGTGATCGACCAGCGAACCCTGGAAGCGGCGGAATTCGGACCCCGCGCGGCCGCGGCGGCGGAACTGTCCGACGCGGCCGCGGCCACGGCGGCCGGGCGCACGCAGCTCGCTCATGTGCCGAGCGCCACGGTCGATCAGTTGGAGAGCCGGTTCGAACGGCACAACTACTCCCTTCAGACGGTCAAGGCATCGAACGCGGAAGTGCCGCGCATCGTGCCGCTCAGTATTCCAAGCGATCTGCGGGAGGTGCAGGAGGTCGACCGCAAGAAGCAGGTCTTCCTTCAGATGGTCCTGCCGCTGGTGCTGATGGTGAACGAACGTCTGTTGGAGCAGCGCGAACGGCTGAAGGAACTCGCCGCCAAATTGGCGCGCGGCGAGACGCTGGCGCCCTCGCAGCGGGTCTGGCTCGACGAGATGTATGCCACCTACAAGCTGGAGGACGACGAGGATATCGACCTCCTGCTGCGGCGCGTCGATGTGGTACCGCCCTCCCTGGCGCTGGCCCAGGCCGCGATCGAAAGCGGCTGGGGCACGTCCCGTTTCGCGCGGGAGGGCAATGCCCTGTTCGGTCAATGGGTCTGGGGCGACGAGGTTGACGGCATCGTGCCGAAGGACCGGCAGACCGGGAAGACGCATAAGATCCGCGCCTTCGAGACGCCGCTGGAGGCGGTCGCCGCCTATATCAAGAATCTCAATACGCACCGTGCCTACCGCAAGCTGCGCGTGATGCGCGCGGCGCTGCGCGAGCAGGGGGCCGGGCTCAATGGCCTGACGCTCGCCGGCGGGCTCGAGTCCTATTCCGAGAAGGGCATGAAATATGTCGCCCTCGTCCGCAACATCATCGCGGCGAACGGACTCCGCCCGCTCGACCGGGCCCGCCTCGCGGGCTCGCCCCGACAGCCGTCCAACGTCTAAAACCGCCTGAAATCGTCCGGGTCCGGCGCGCTCCGCGCGCGCTGCCGGGGGGCGGCGTGGATTTTTCCGCGCCGGATGCCGCGCGCCGTGGAATCTGCGGTTGGGCGGCCCGACTTCGACAAGCAATTCGGTCGGCTTTCTGGCACTGTCCGCCGCATGATCCGGGGCCGCATCGCCCAGGTGCCCCTTTCGGGCGCGCCCCTTGAAACCTCCCTCGGCATCCCCTTGTGCCAAGGGAGTAAGGATTCAGTCGAACCGACGAAGGAGGATCCCCATGAGCGGCGATCGCAAAGCCACCGGCGCAGCCGGCCGCACGCTGGCCGAGGATGTCCTGAAACGGATTTCCGACCCGGCCCTCTTCGTGCAGGACGCCTATATCGACGGCACCTGGGCGGAGGCCGATGATGGCCGCCGGCGCACGGTGATCGACGCGGCGACCGACAAGCCGCTGGGCAGCATCCCCAACATGGGCGCGGCCGAGACCGCGCGCGCGATCGAGGCGGCCGAACGCGCCTTCGAGGGGTGGCGGACCATGACCGCCTGGGCGCGCGGCGATATCCTGAACCGCTGGGGCGACCTGATGGGGCGCCACAAGGACGACCTTGCCGCCATCATGGTGCTGGAGCAGGGCAAGCCGCTCGACGAGGCGAAGGGCGAGATCGACTATGCCCGCAGCTTCCTTCATTGGTTCGCGGAGGAGGGGAAGCGCCAATATGGCGAGATGATCCCGAGCCACCTCCAGGGCTCCCGCCTGCAGGTGACGCGCCAGCCGATCGGCGTGACGGCGGCGATCACTCCCTGGAATTTCCCCAGCGCGATGATTACCCGCAAGGCGGCCGCCGCGCTGGCCGCCGGCTGTCCGATGATCGTGCGCCCGGCCGACGAGACGCCCTTCAGCGCCACCGTGCTGGCCAAGCTGGCCGAGGAGGCGGGCGTGCCCAAGGGCGTGTTCCAGATCGTCACCGGCGATCCGGAGCCGATCGGCGCGGCGCTGATGGACGCCAAGGCGGTGCGCGCGATCAGCTTCACCGGCTCCACGCGCGTCGGCAAGTTGCTGACGGAGCAGGCCGCCGGCACGGTCAAGAAGGTGTCGATGGAGCTTGGCGGGCACGCGCCCTTCCTGGTTTTCGACGACGCCGATCTTGACCGCGCGGTCGACGGCGCGGTCAAGGCCAAGATGGCGACGACCGGCCAGGATTGCCTGGCGGTCAACCGCATCCTGGTGCAGCAGGGGCTTTATGAGGAATTCTGCAAGCGCTTCGCCGACGCCATCGGGTCGATGAAGGTCGGCTCCGGCTTCGAGGACGGGGTGGAGCTCGGCCCCCTGATGAACGCCTCGGCGGTGGAGAAGTGCGTCGCCCATGTGCAGGATGCCAAGGCCAAGGGCGGGCGCATCCTGACCGGCGGCGGCCGGCACGAGGCCGGTGCCCTGTTCTTCCAGCCGACCGTGATCGCCGATCTGACGACCGACATGGCGATCTGGAAGGAAGAGACCTTCGGCCCCGTCGCGCCCGTCATGGCCTTCGACACGGAGGCGGAGGCCGTTCGCCTGGCGAACGACACGGATTACGGCCTCGCGGCCTATTGCTATACCGAGGGGCTGAATCGCGCGCATCGGGTCTCGGAGGCGCTGGATTACGGCATGGTCGCCGTCAACACGCCGAAGATGACCGGCCCGCCGATCCCCTTCGGGGGCGTCAAGGAATCGGGCCTGGGCCGGGAGGGCTCCCGTCACGGCCTCGACGAATATAGCGAGATCAAATACGTCTGCTTCGGCGGTGTCGCCGACTGATGGGGTCGCCGACCGGGTTGGCCGGTCGGCGGAGACTAAGGATGTGAGAGGAGTATCCAGGCAATGGCGGACGCGGCACATAATCTGTCGCTGGAGGAGATGGACCGGCAGTCGGTCCTGCACCCGTTCACGCAGCTCAAGCAATTCGCTTCGGGCGAGCTGGGTGGCCCGCGTATCGTGGAAGGCGGCGAGGGTATCCGCATCCGCGATACCAAGGGCAATGAGTTGATCGACGGGTTCGCCGGTCTCTATTGCGTCAATGTCGGCTATGGCCGGGGCGAGATCGCGGAGGCGATCTATGCCCAGGCGAAGCAACTCGCCTATTACCATGCCTATGCCGGTCATTCGAACGAGCCGACGATCCGCCTCTCCGACAAGATCCTGCGCAAGACCCCGCCGGGTATGTCGAAGATCTTCTACGGTCTCGGCGGTTCCGACGCGAACGAGACCAACGCCAAGATCGTCTGGTACTACAACAACGTCCGCGGCAAGCCGAACAAGACGAAGTTCATCGCCCGGCGGCGCGGCTATCACGGCGGCACGGTCTTCTCCGGCAGTCTGACGGGGCTGGAGGTCTTCCACACCGCCTTCAACCTGCCGGTGCCGCAGGTGCTGCACACCACGGCGCCGCATCACTACTGGCAGGCCGAGGAGGGGATGAGCGAGCGCGACTTCTCGAAGAAGTGCGCCGAGGATTTGAACAGCCTGATCGAGGCGGAGGGGCCGGAGACCGTCGGCGCCTTTATCGGCGAGCCCGTGCTCGGCACCGGCGGCATCATTCCCCCGCCGGAAGGTTATTGGGAAGCCATTCAGGAGGTGCTCGACCGGCATGACGTGCTGCTCATCTCGGACGAGGTGGTGTGCGGCTTCGGGCGGCTCGGCAGTGAATTCGGCGCCATCCATTACGGCATGAAGCCGGACCTGATGACCGTTGCCAAGGGCCTGACCTCGGCCTATCAGCCGCTCTCCGGCTCGATCGTCGGCGATCGGGTCTGGAAGGTGCTGGAGGACGGCTCCGACAAGTATGGCCCCTTCGCCCACGGCCTGACCTATTCCGCGCATCCCTGCGGGGCGGCGGCGGCGCTCGCCAATCTGGAGATCATCGAGCGCGAGAATCTGGTCGGTAACGCCAAATCCACCGGCGCCTATTTTCAGAAGGCGTTGAAGGATGCCTTCGGCGATCATCCGATCGTCGGCGAGGTGCGCGGCGAGGGGCTGCTGGCGGCGGTCGAGTTCGTCGCCGATCCGGCGCGCAAGACGCGCTTCGACGCCTCGCTGAAGGTCGGCGCGCAGATGGCGGCGGCCTGTGTCGCGGAAGGGCTGATCAGCCGCGCCATGCCGCATGGCGATATCCTGGGCTTCGCCCCGCCGTTGATCGTGCGCGAGGGCGATATCGACGAAATCGTCGCCCGCACCAAGCGCGCGGTCGATAGCGTCACCGACAAGTTGGTGCGCGAGGGCAGCCTGAAGGCGGCCTGAGCGGGAGCGCTTCCACCCCGATAAGGGTCGGAAAGGGGCGGGGCCGGTCATCCGGCTTCGCCCCTTTCGCGTTCGGCGGGCCGGTGCCGAGCGGCCGCTCAGACCGGGGTCACGCGCATCTCGTCCATATTGACATGGGAGGGCTGGGCGAGCGCGAACGCCACCGCGCGGGCCACGTCCTCGGCGCGCAATGCGTCGGGCTTGGGGCTTTCGAAGAAGGGGGTATCGACCATCCCCGGCGTCAGCAGGGTGCAGCGCCCGCCCCATTCGGTCATCTCCGCCGACAGGTTCTGGGAGAAGCCGTTCACGAACCATTTCGTGGCGCCGTAGATCGATCCCTTGATCGGTCGCCGCCCGGCGTTGGAGCCGGTCAGGATCACATGGCCCCTGGTTTCGCGCAGATGCGGCAGGGCATGATGCACGACCGTCAACAGTCCCCAGATATTGACGTCCAGCATGGTGCGCCAATTGTCGAGGTCGCCATCCTCCACGCCCGCGCGGGTCGAGCCTAGGCCGGCATTGGCGAAGACGGCGGCAAGCGGTCCGAAGTCGGCGGCGGCCTGGACCATGCGGGCAACCTGCGCTTCGTTCGTCACGTCGCAGGCAAGCGCCATCGCGCGTTCCGCGCCAAGTTCGTCGACGAGCGCGGAGAGCTTGTCGGTCGAGCGCGCGGCCAGCGCCACCTTCCAGCCATCCGCGACGGCCGCGCGGGCGGTCGCCGCGCCGATGCCGCTGGACGCGCCGGTGATCAGCAGGACACGGTCGGATGCGGGAGCGGACATGGGGGCCTCCTTCTCTATCGATGACCCCTGGGAGGTGGGGGCCCGGACGGGACGCGCCAACACCCCGGGCACCGCGCGGAAATCCAAGCGGACCCTGGTCCCGTATTGCCGGATGTGAAGTGAAGCCGCCGTTTGCGGATCGGAGGGATGGACCATGCCACGACTGCTCGCCGTCATCGCGATGCTGGCCGTTCTTGTGCCGGGTACCGCGCGGGCGGACCAATCACTTGACGGTCCGTTGGAGCGTCTGCGCGCGGGCGGGCATGTCCTGATGCTGCGGCATGCCCTGGCGCCGGGGACGGGCGATCCGGCGGGCTTCCGGCTCGATGACTGCACGACGCAGCGCACGCTCGATGCGGCGGGGCGCGATCAGGCCCGCGCGATCGGCAAGGCCCTGCGCGCCGCCGGGATCACGCGAGCGGCGGTCTTCTCCAGCCAATGGTGCCGCTGTCTGGAGACGGCGGAACTCCTGGGGCTTGGACCGGTGACGGAATTGCCGGCGCTGAACAGCTTCTTCGGCCCCAACCGCGACCGGCGGTCGGCGCGCATGACGGCCTTGCGCGCCTTCCTGGCCGAACGGCCGGTGGACGGCCCCCCGGTCGTGCTGGTCACCCATCAGGTCAATGTCACCGCGCTCACCGGCGATTTCGTGCGCTCGGGCGAGGGGCGGCTCCTACGCCTCGACGGTACGGACACGCCGGAGGTGCTGGGCCGCGTCATGCTGGAGTAGGGTGCCGCCCCGCCTTGCCCCGCCCCCGGCCCTGCCCTGGACGGTCAATCCTCGTGATGATGGGCGATGTCGCCGTCCTTATAGACGAATTCGTCGAGGAACCCGGCGAAATCCTTGTTATTGCGTCGTAACCACTCGATCACCATGCAGGCGTGCTCCATCTCCTCGCGCATATTGTGCAGCAGGATGTCCTTGAGCGCCGGGTCCTCGCAGTCGTCGGCACGCTGACGGTACCAGTCGACCGCCTCCATCTCCTCCATCAGGGAGGTGATGGCGTGATGCATCGCCAAGGTTTCCTTGCTCAGACGCTCGCGCGGGGCATGAAGGGTTTCGCTAGACATCGGGTCCTCTCGTCGGCGGTGGGTCCTGCAGATCGACGCGGCCCCGCCTCGGAACCGCGCCATCCTCGTCGCCCCGAAGAATGACCGCGGCGCACCGGACGGGCAAGCGCCACCGCCGCTTCACCGTCTTCATTCCCGCCCCATCTCCACCCTCCATCTCGACCCCATGGACAAGCCGCCCGCGCACGCCCATATCGGAGCTCAGGACGCGTGCGGCGGAGGGGTTCAGCCGGACGCGCGGCGCCTGACGCGCTCGGTCCGGAACGCATTGTTTTCCCCAAGATGCTACGTTAATGGTAGCGTTCGATCGTGAAGGGGGCGGACGAACGAACCCGGCCGCGCGAGGGGCGGGTTATCGAACGAGGGTCGCGCCGGCATCATTGATCCGGGAAAGGACCCGCCGGTATTTGGAGCGGTGTCGCGGGGCGAGTCCGCGGGATGGCCCATGCCGCGAGAATATAGGGGACGGCCATTGTCTGGCGAACATGACGGCGCCGCGAGCAAGGCGGACGCGACGATCGCGGACGAGACCGCGGCGCAGGAACAGTTTTCCTACGACGAACTGATCGAATGCGCGGAGGGCAAGCTGTTTGGCCCGGGCAACGCGCAATTGCCGCTGCCGCCGATGCTGATGGTGGATCGCATCGTCGAGATCACCAAGGAAGGCGGCGAGCACGGCAAGGGCAAGATCATCGCCGAATTGGATATCAAGCCGGACCTCTGGTTCTTCAATTGCCACTTCAAGGGCGATCCGGTGATGCCCGGCTGTCTCGGCCTGGATGCGATGTGGCAGTTGGTCGGCTTCTTCCTGGGCTGGCTCGGCGCGCCGGGCAAGGGCCGGGCGCTCGGTGTCGGCGAGGTGAAGCTGATGGATCAGGTCCTGCCGACCGCCCGGAAGGTCACCTACGAGATCACCTTGAAGCGCGTGATCATGCGCAAGCTGATCATGGGTGTCGCGGACGGTATCATGAAGATCGACGGTCGGATCGCCGCCGAGGCGAACGACATGAAGGTCGGGCTGTTCAAGCCGGCGGAGAACGGCTGAGCGGCGCGGCCGCGACCGGACGGCGGCCGGGAGGCCGGGCGTCCGCCCAAGTTAACTTACGACGGGGTGTTCGATGCGACGGGTCGTTGTAACCGGTATGGGGATTGTCTCCAGCATCGGGAATGATCAGGCCGAGGTGCTGCAGTCCCTGCGCGACGGGCGCTCGGGAATCACGCACAGCGATGATTATGCGGAGCGTGGCTTCCGCAGCCATGTCCACGGCGCGGTCAAGCTGGATGTGGCCGATCACGTGGATAAGAAGCTGTTGCGCTTCATGGGCGACGGCGCCGCCTATAACTATATCGCCATGAACCAGGCGATCGCCGATGCCGGGCTGGAGGAGGACGAGGTGAGCCATGAGCGCACCGGCCTCATCATGGGCTCCGGCGGGCCTTCCACCCGCAACATGCTGCTGGCCTTCGACACCGCGCGGGAGAAATCGCCGAAGCGGGTCGGCCCCTTCATGGTGCCGCGCACCATGTCCTCGACCAATTCCGCGACGCTGGCGACGCCCTATCATATCCGGGGCGTGAACTATTCGATCAGCTCCGCCTGCTCGACCAGCGCGCATTGCATCGGCAACGGCGCCGAACTGATCCAGTGGGGCAAGCAGGATATCGTCTTCGCCGGCGGCGGGGAGGAGTTGGACTGGACCCTGACCGTCCTGTTCGACGCGATGCCGGCACTCTCCAGCGGCTATAACGACACGCCGGAGAAGGCGAGCCGCGCCTACGACAAGAGCCGCGATGGTTTCGTCATCGCCGGTGGCGCGGGCGTCGTGGTGCTGGAGGAGTTGGAGCACGCCAAGGCGCGCGGCGCCAAGATCTATGGCGAACTTGTCGGCTACGGCGCCAATTCCGACGGGTTCGACATGGTCCAGCCCTCGGGCGAGGGCGCGGTGCGTTGCATGAAGCTGGCGATCGGCGGCCTTAACGAGCCGGTCGGCTATATCAATGCCCACGGTACCTCCACGCCGGTGGGCGACACGCGGGAGCTTCAGGCGATCCGCGAGGTGTTCGGCGACAATGTGCCCCATATCAGCTCGACCAAGTCGATGACGGGCCATTCGCTGGGCGCGACGGGCGCGCAGGAGGCGATCTATTCGCTGCTGATGATGAATAACGGCTTCATCGCGCCCTCGATCAATATCGACGAGCTCGACGAGGAAGCGGACGGGCTGCCGATCGCGCGCGAGCGGATCGACGATGTCGACCTCAACATCGTCATCTCCAACAGCTTCGGCTTCGGCGGAACCAACGCGACGCTGGCCTTCAAGAAATACGCGGATTGAGGGCCATGACAGGAAAATCGTCGCTGATGGCCGGTAAGCGCGGCCTGATCATGGGGGTCGCGAACGATCATTCGATCGCCTGGGCGATCGCGCGGGCCTGCGCCGATCATGGGGCGGAACTCGCCTTCACCTTCCAGCCCGGCGGCGGCTTCGAGCGCCGGGTGCGCCCGCTGGCCGATAGCGTCGGCTCCCCCCTCGTGACGCCCTGCAGCGTCGAGGAGGATGCCAGCATCGAGACCGCCTTCGGCGAGGTCGCGAAGGTCTGGGATCGCCTCGACTTCGTGGTCCACGCCATCGCCTATTCCGACAAGGCGCAGTTGAAGGGCCGCTATGTCGATACGACGCGGGACAATTTCCGTCATTCGCTCGACATCTCCTGCTACAGCTTCACTGCCGTCGCGCGCTACGCGGAACCCATGATGACGGCGGGCGGCAGTCTGGTGACGCTAACCTATGAAGGGGCGGCGCGCGTCATGCCCTCCTATAACGTCATGGGCGTCGCCAAGGCGGCGCTGGAGGCGTCGGTGCGCTACCTCGCCGTCGATCTGGGCGAGAAGGGGATTCGCGTCAACGCGCTCTCGGCCGGGCCGATGCGCACGCTCGCGGGCTCCGCCATCTCGGGCGCGCGCTTCACCTACAACTGGCAGGGCAAGTCCTCGCCGCTGCGCCGTAACGTCACCCATGACGAGGTCGGAAATTCCGGGCTCTATCTGCTCTCGGACCTTTCGGCCGGTGTCACCGGCGGCGTGCATTTCATCGACAGCGGCTATCATACGATCGGCATGGCGATCCCGGACGAACCCGAGATTTCCCCGCCCGGCACCGAAAAAAAGGGCTGAGGCGGGGCCTCGTCCTCCGCGATCCCTTTCAGCCAATATTCCCGTCCGGGTCCTTATCGGGTCCCGCGCCGCCTCCACATGTCTTGCACCGACCCGCGTGCCGGGATATCGCGGAAAACCCTCGCCCGTGGAGCAGGATGTGACAATCAGGGCGTGAGAACCGAGGCGGGAGGCCGAAGGCGATGCATCTCTTGGCGGCGACGCCGGGCGCGGTGGATGACGGGTCGGAGGCGGTCGATCTCGACCAGTCGCCGGGCGACATCCTGATCCTGACGGCGGCGGACACGGAGATCGCGACGCTGGCCGCCGCCCAACGCCGCCGCCTGTCGGAGGAGCCGGACGCGCCGCGCCTGCGCTGCGCCAATCTGATGCGCCTCGGCCATAATCTCTCGGTCGATCTCTATGTCGAGAAGACGCTGCCCGGCGCCAAGCTGGTGATCGGCCGCTTGCTCGGCGGACGGGGCTACTGGCCCTATGGCGTGGACGAGGTGACGGCCGCTTGCCGCGCCGCCGGGATTCCGGTGGTCTGGCTGCCCGGTGACGATCAGCCGGATGAGGAATTGGCGGGCCTCGGCGCCCTCGGCCGGGCGGAGGGGCACCGTCTTTGGCAGTATTTCGTTCAGGGCGGGGTGGAGAATGCGATCCATGCGCTGCGCTATGCCGCGCATCTGATCGGCCGTGTGCCCGCCGTCGATTGGGCGGAGCCGGCGCCGCTGCTGCGCGCCGGCCTCTATTGGCCGGGGGTGGAGCGGCCGGGCCTCGACGACCTGCCCGCGAGTGGGCGGGCGCGCGCGGCCGTCATCTTCTATCGCGCCCTGGCCCAGGCCGGGAACACGGCCGTCATCGATGCGATGATCGCGGCGCTGGACAAGGCCGGGCTCGATGCGCTGCCGATCTTCGCCGCCAGTCTGAAGGACCCGGTCGCCGCGGCGACCGTGCGCGATCTGCTGGAGCGCGGGGGCGCGCGGGTGGTGCTGAACGGCACCGGCTTCGCGCTTTCCGTGCCCGGCGCGGCGCGGGCGGAAACCCCATTCGACGGGGTGGATGGGCCGGTGATTCAACTCGTCTTTTCCGGTGGCGCGCGGTCGGCGTGGGATGAGGGGACGCGCGGCCTCTCCGCCCGCGATATTGCGATGAACGTCGCCTTGCCGGAGGTGGATGGCCGCCTCCTCTCCCGCGCGGTCAGCTTCAAGGGCGCGGCCCGGCGCGACGAGACGGTCGAGGCCGATATCGTGGAATACGAGCCGGTGCCGGATCGCTGCCGTTTCGCCGCGGAGATGGCGGCGGGCTGGGTCCGGCTGGCGGAGGCGCCGGTCGCCTCGCGCCGTGTCGGCTTCGTCCTCGCCAACTATCCGAACAAGGACGCGCGCCTCGGCAATGGCGTCGGCCTCGACACGCCCGCCGGGCTGGTCGAGGTCCTGACGGCGCTGGGCGAGGCGGGCTATTCGATCGATGGCGGCTTCGCCGACGGCGATGCGCTGATCGCGCATCTGAAGGCGGGGCCGACCAATGCCGCGACCGCCGGACGGGAAGAGCGGGAGAGCCTGGGCTTCGCGGAGTATCAACTGTTCTTCCAGGGGCTGCCGGACGCGGTCCAGGCGGCGGTGGTCGAGCGCTGGGGCCCGGCGGAGGCCGACCCCTTCTTCAAGCCGGGCGATGTCGATTGCGGGCGCTTCGTGTTGCCGGTCTTCCGCCTGGGCAATGTGGCGATCGGGCTGCAACCGGCGCGTGGCTACAATATCGACCCGCAGACGACCTATCACGACCCGGACTTGGTGCCGCCGCATGGCTATATCGCCTTCTATGCGTGGCTGCGCGAGGCGTTCGGGGCGCATGCGCTGGTCCATATGGGCAAGCACGGCAATCTGGAATGGCTGCCGGGCAAGGCGCTGGCGCTGTCGGACGCCTGTTTCCCGGAGGCGGTCCTGGGGGCCGTCCCCCATCTCTATCCCTTCATCGTCAACGACCCGGGCGAGGGCACGCAGGCCAAGCGCCGCGCCCAGGCCGTCATCATCGATCATCTGACCCCGCCGCTGACGCGGGCGGAAAGCTATGGTCCGCTCAAGGATCTGGAACAGCTCGTCGACGAATATTACGAGGCCGCCGGCGTCGATCCGCGTCGCCTGAAGCATTTGGGGCGCGAGATCGTGGAACTGGCCGAGCGTATCGGCCTTGCCGAGGATTGCGGCATCGCGCGCGACGAGGCGGAGGCCGAGAAGCTCGCCAAGCTCGACAATTACCTTTGCGAATTGAAGGAGCTTCAGATTCGCGACGGGCTGCATATCTTCGGGCGCAGCCCGGCCGGGCGCCTGCGCCGCGACCTGCTCTTGGCGCTCGCCCGCCTGCCGCGCGGCGGGGATGGCGGCACCGCTGGCGGTGCGGCGGAAGGGCGGGAAAGCTTGCTGCGCGCGCTTGCTCGCGACTTCGCCCTCGGCACGGATTTCGACCCGCTGGATTGCGCGATGGGCGACCCCTGGACGGGACCGCGGCCGGCGGCGCTGGACGGAATCACCGACCAACCCTGGCGCACGGCGGGCGATACGGTGGAACGGCTGGAACTTTTCGCCGCCGCGCTGCTCGACGCGCTGGATGCCGCATCGGCCGGTGGCGTCCCCGGCGATAGGGCCTCGGATTCGAACAATTACCCATTTTATGTAATGGCTGATAGGACGTTCGCCGATTCCTCCAAGGTAACCAACGCCACGCAGCCGGGGGACGAGTCCCGGAAAATGATGGAAGAAACCGGTCTTCACCCGGATTCGGGCGCCTGGGAGCAAGGAGAGTCGGAGCCCTCGATATTATATTACATCAATCATGTAATGAATGATTCCCAAGATAATTCGCCGACACCCCGATCGGATGGCGCGACGGATGGCGCCGAAGCGAAGGACGAGCCGGCGGGCGTCGCCGTCCTGCGCGCGATCCGCGACGGGCTGGCCCCGGCGGTGGATCGTTGCGGCCCGGCGGAGATCGCGGGGCTGCTGACGGGTCTCGACGGGCGGTTCGTGGCGCCCGGTCCCTCCGGCGCGCCGACGCGCGGGCGGCCGGATGTCCTGCCCACGGGCCGCAATTTCTATTCGGTCGATACCCGGACGACGCCGACACCGGCGGCCTGGACACTCGGCTGGAAGTCGGCGCAGCTTCTGGTCGAGACCCATGCCCAGAGCCACGGCGCCTATCCCAAGCGTCTGGCGCTGAGTTGCTGGGGCACGGCGAACATGCGCACCGGCGGCGACGATATCGCCCAGGCACTGGCGCTGATGGGGGTGAAGCCCACCTGGGACGCGGCCTCGCGCCGGGTGACGGGGTTCGAGATCCTGCCGGCCGATATGCTGGACCGGCCGCGCGTGGATGTGACGCTGCGTATCTCGGGCTTCTTCCGGGATGCCTTTCCCAATCTGATCGACCTTGTCGATTCGGCGGCGCGCGCCGTCGCGGCGCTGGAGGAGGACGCGGCGACCAACCCGCTCGCCGCCGCCGTGCGGGAAGAGCGCGCGGCGCTGGAAGCCGAGGGCACGGACGCGGAGGCGGCCGCGCGCCGGGCGGGCGCGCGCGTCTTCGGCGCCAAGCCGGGCGCCTATGGCGCGGGTCTTCAGGCGCTGATCGACGAGAAGCTGTGGGAGACGGACGACGACCTCGCCGCCGCCTATGTCGAATGGGGCGCCTATGCCTATGGCGCGGGCTCCGGCGACGGACAGGAGGGGCGGCCGGACGCGGAGGGCTTCGCGCGGCGCCTCGGCCGGGTGGAGGCGGTGCTGCACAATCAGGACAACCGCGAGCACGATCTGCTCGACTCGGACGACTACTATCAGTTCGAGGGCGGATTGACGGCGGCCGTCCGCACGCTCTCCGGCAGCCAACCGGCGGTCTATCACAACGACCATAGCCGCCCGGAAAGCCCCAGGATTCGAACCCTTGAGGACGAGATCGGCCGCGTCGTGCGCGCCCGTGTCGTCAATCCGAAATGGATCGCGGGCGTGCGCCGCCACGGCTACAAGGGCGCGTTCGAGATGGCGGCGACCGTCGATTACCTCTTCGCCTTCGCCGCGACCGCGAAGGCGGTGAAGGACCATCATTTCGACGCGGTCTACGATGCCTATCTGGACGACGCGGCGGTGCGGGACTTCCTGGCGGACGCCAACCCCGATGCCTTGCGCGATATCGCCGCGCGCCTGCTGGAAGCGCAGGATCGGGGCCTTTGGCGTCCCCGCCGGAACGACACGGCCGATCGCCTCCAGGCGCTTATGCGGGGCGGTTAGTCCAGCAAGCCCTTCAGGCGGTAGAGCGTCTCCAGCGCCTCGCGCGGGGACAGGTCGTCGGGATTCAGGGCGGCCAGCGCCTGTTCCGCCTCCGACGGACCCTTCGCCTCCGCCCGCGCGGGCTGGGCCGGCTGGCCGGCGGCGCGGAACAGCGGCAGGTCGTCGACCAGACGCGTGACGGCGCCCGATTGCTCCCCCGCCTCCAGCGCGTGCAGCACTTCCTCCGCCCGGTCTACCACGGCGGGCGGCAGGCCCGCCAGCTTCGCCACATGGATGCCGTAGCTGCGGTCGGCGGCGCCGGCCGCCACCTCGTGCAGGAAGACGACCCGACCGTCGAATTCCTTCACCCGCATGCAATGGGGCGCCAGCGCGTCCAGCCGCTCGGCCAGCGCGGTCAGCTCGTGATAATGCGTGGCGAAGAGCGCGCGCGCCTGGGACGCCTCGTGCAGATGCTCGACACAGGCCCAGGCGATGGAAAGCCCGTCGAAGGTGGCCGTACCGCGCCCGATCTCGTCCAGGATGACGAGGGAGCGGCGGCTGGCCTGATTGAGGATGGTCGCGGTCTCCACCATCTCCACCATGAAGGTGGAGCGTCCGCGCGCCAGGTCGTCGGCCGCGCCGACGCGGCTGAACAGCCGGTCCACCGCCCCGATATGGGCGGCCTTGGCCGGGACGTAGAGGCCCGCCTGCGCCAGGATCGCGATCAGCGCGTTCTGACGCAGGAAGGTGGATTTACCCGCCATGTTGGGCCCGGTCAGCAACCACAGCCGCCGCTCGCGCGCGAGGTCGCACTCATTCGCGACGAAGGGCTCCGGGTCGGCCTGGGCGGCCAGCGCGGCTTCCACCACCGGATGGCGCCCGCCCTCGATCCGGAAGGCGAGGCCGTCATCCACCACCGGCCGGCAATAGGACCGCTCGGCGGCGAGTTCCGCGCCCGCGCCCGCGAGGTCGAGGCGCGCGATCGCGCCCGCCGCCGCCTGGATCGCGGCGGCCTCGGCCGTCGCCTCCGCCACCAGTTCCTGGAACAGCTCCAACTCCACGGCCAGCGACTTCTCCCCGGCTTCCGAGATGTCGCGGGCCAGCTCGTTAAGCTCCACGCTGGTGAAGCGCATGGCGTTCGCCATCGACTGGCGGTGGATGAAGGGCTCGCGGTCGAGCTTCTCGGCCGCCTTCGCGCTCACCTCGATGAAATAGCCGAGCACGTTGTTGTGCTTGATCCGAAGCGTCTCGACGCCCGATTCCTTGCGATAGCGCGCCTCCAGATTGGCGATCAGCCGCCGCCCCTCGTCGCGCAGGCGGATGAGTTCGTCCAGCTTCGGCGCATAGCCGGGCGCGATGAAGCCGCCGTCGCGGGCGATCGGCGGCAGGTCGGCCTTCAAGGCGCGGGAAAGGCGGTCGACCAGCGCGTCATGCAGGCCCAGATCCTCGACCGCGCCCGCGATCTCCGCCGGGGGCGGTGTCTCCACCCCGCCGATCAGGGCCTTCAGCTTCGCGCTCAACGCCAACCCGTCGCGCAGCGCGGCCAGATCGCGCGGCCCCCCCCGGCTGAGCGCGAGGCGCGAGAGCGCGCGTTCGATGTCCGGCGCGCCGCGCAGCACCTCGCGCAAATCGGCCCGCGCGCCGGCGGCGTCCAGGAACCAGCCGATGGCGTCGAGCCGCGCGCCGATCGCCGCCGGGTCGGTCAGCGGGGCGGCCAGCCGTTCCGCCAGCAGGCGCGCGCCCGCGCCGGTCACGGTGCGGTCGACGGCGTCGAGCAGACTGCCCTTGCGATCGCCGGAGAGCGTGCGGGCCAGTTCCAGGTTGCGGCGCGTCGCCTGGTCGATCTCCATCGCCGCGCCCTCGGCCATGCGGACCGGCGCGCCGAGGCGCGGCAGGCGCCCGACCTGGGTCAGTTCCAGATAATCGACCAGCGCGCCCAGCGCGGCCAGTTCCGCCCGCCCGAAGGCACCGTAGGCATCGAGGGCATCGACCTCGAAAAGCTGTTTCAGCCGTCGTTCCGCGTTGACCGAATCGAACCGGCTGTCGGGCAGGCGCTGGGTGCGCGCGTCCCAATCCGCCAGCGTCCCGCCCTCGGCCAGCTTCTCCGGGATCAGGATCTCGCCGGGGTCGATCCGCGCCAGCGTCGCGGGTAGCGTCTGTTCCGCCACCGGCTGGCAGGCCAACTCGCCCGTCGACATGTCGCACCAGGCGATGGCGATCGACGCGGCATCGCCGCCGCCGGCCCGCGCGATCGCGGCCAGATAGTTGTGGGCGCGCGCGTCGAGCAGCGTCTCCTCGGTCAGCGTGCCGGGCGTGACGAGACGGACGATCTCCCGCGCGACGACGGATTTCGCCCCGCGTTTCTTGGCCTCTGCCGGGTCTTCCGTCTGCTCGCACACGGCGACGCGGAAGCCCTTCTTGATCAGGCGGGCGAGATAGCTTTCCGCCGAATGGACCGGCACGCCGCACATCGGGATGGGTTCGCCCCGGTGCAGCCCGCGCTTGGTGAGCGTGATGTCGAGCGCGGCGGCCGCCTGCCGCGCATCCTCGAAGAACAGCTCATAGAAATCGCCCATGCGATAGAACAGCAACGCGTCGTCGTGCTCCTCCTTGATGGCGAGATATTGCGCCATCATGGGGGTCACCTTGTCGTCGGCTTGGCCGGTTTGGGTTGTCGGCTGATCCATGGCGCGCGAAGGGTAAAGCGCGCACCCGGTCGCTTCAATCGCGCGCTTCACGCGGCGAGCGGACGGACCAGGTTCGGCAGCGTCGCGCGGATCGCGGCGGCCAGCGCGCGCATAAGATCCGTGCGCGGGCTGGCCGCGCGGTGGACGAGGCGCACGCGCCGGCTGGCCTCCGGCGCGGTGGAGCCGGGCGTCGCCCCCTCGATCGGCCGGGCCAGGATACCGGCATCCGTCATCCAATAGCCGCGCGCCACCGCCGTCGCCGGGACCAGCGTCGTGCCGTGCCCGGCGGAGACGAGGTTCATCACCGTCTCCACGCTCGTCGCGCGCGTGTCGGCGCGCACCGCCGCATCCGGCCGCGCGCGATGGCAGAAGCTGAGTGCCTGGTCGCGGAAGCAGTGCCCTTCGCTCAACAGCAGCAGTTCCGTCGGGTCGATATCGGTGGCGCGGATACGCTGCGCGGTCTCCAGCGGGTGGCCGCGTGGGATGGCGAACCAGAAGGGCTCGTCATAGAGCGGGATTTCCGCGAGCCCCCGCTCCTCCGGCGCGGTCGCGATGACGGCGGCGTCGAGGTCGCCGTCCAGCAACCGCCGGGTCAGCGGCTCCGTCATCTCCTCCAGCAATGTCAGGTCGAGATGCGGCAGGTGCCGGTCGACCTCCGGCAGCAGGCCCGGCACCAGCCACGGCGCGATCGTGGGGATCAGGCCGAGGCGCGTCGGCCCGGCCAGCGGATCGCGATGAGCCGCGGCCGCGCGGCGGATATCGTCCGCCGCCTCCAGCGCGCGGGCGGCGATGGCCGCGATCTCCGCGCCGACCGGGGTTGGCCGGACGGATTTGTTGGTGCGCTCGAACAGCGTAACCCCCAGCTCCTCCTCCAGCTTCTTGATCTGGCCGGAAAGGGTCGGCTGGCTGACATGGCAGCGTTCCGACGCGCGCCCGAAATGCTCGAACGCCGCCACCGCGCGAAGATAGGCGAGATCCCGCAGATTCACGATCACCGCTCCGTTAAAAGGAAATTCCTATCATTATAATATGAATAATCGATTTTACCATATATCTGGCTATACCCATGTTGAAGGGGAAGACGGGCACGCCCCATGTCCGTCACGTCGGATAAGGAGGCCAAACGCCATGAGCGAGCACAAGGATACCCAACGGCAATGCCCGGTGATGACCACCACCGCCGGGGCGCCGGTCGCGGACAACCAGAACGCCCAGACCGCCGGTCCGCGCGGTCCCGTCCTGATGCAGGACTATCAACTGCTGGAGAAGCTGGCGCACCAGAACCGCGAACGCATTCCGGAGCGTGTCGTCCATGCCAAGGGCTGGGGCGCGCACGGTACCTTCACGGTGACGAACGACGTGACCAAGTACACGCGCGCCAGGATCTTCTCCGAGGTCGGCAAGCAGACGCCGGTGCTCTCCCGTTTCTCCACCGTGGCGGGTGAGCAGGGCGCGGCCGACGCGGAGCGCGACGTGCGTGGCTTCGCCCTCAAATTCTATACGGAAGAGGGCAATTGGGACATGGTCGGCAACAACACGCCCGTGTTCTTCGTGCGCGACCCCTATAAGTTCCCGGACTTCATCCACACGCAGAAGCGTCACCCGCGCACCAATCTGCGCTCGGCCACGGCGGCGTGGGATTTCTGGTCGTTAAGCCCGGAATCGATGCATCAGGTGACGATCCTGATGTCCGATCGCGGCATTCCCCAGGCGCCGATGTTCATGAACGGATATGGCAGCCACACCTATTCGTTCGTCAATGCCGATGGGGAACGGTTCTGGATCAAGTTCCACTTCAAGACCCGGCAGGGTCACAAGCATTTCACCGATGCCGAGGCGGAAAGCGAGATCGGCCGCAGCCGCGAGACCTATCAGGAAACCCTCTTCAACGCGATCGAGCGTGGCGAATATCCGAAATGGACGATGTATGTTCAGGTGATGCCGGAACTGGACGCGGAGAAGACGCCCTATAACCCCTTCGATCTGACCAAGGTCTGGCCGCATGGCGATTATCCGCTGATCGAGGTCGGTGAACTGGAACTCAACCGCAACCCGGACAATTACTTCCAGGAGGTCGAGTACGCGGCCTATTCGCCCAGCAATGTCGTCCCCGGCATCGGCTATTCGCCGGACAAGATGCTGCAGGCGCGGGTTTTCTCCTACGCGGATGCGCACCGCTATCGCCTCGGCACGCATTACGAGGCGATGCCGGTGAACCAGCCGAAATGCCCGGTCCATCACTACCACAAGGACGGGCAGATGCGGTTCACCCCCAACTTCCCGAATCCGGACGCCTATTACGAGCCGAACAGCTTCGGCGGGCCGAAGGAGAATCCGGACTATCGCGAGCCGCCGCTGCGTATCTCCGGCGACGCGGACCGCTACGATCATCGCGTGGGCAATGACGATTACGCCCAGCCCCGCGCGCTCTTCAACCTGTTCTCCGCGGAGGAGAAGGGGCGGCTCTTCGGCAATATCGGCCGCCACATGTCCGGCGTGCCGGAGGACATCAAGAAGCGCGCGCTGGTCCATTTCTACCGGATCGACCCGGCCTATGGCGCCGGCGTCGCGAAGGCGATCGGCGTCGATGTGAGCGAGGCCGAGTGGCGGCAGGCGTCCTAACGTTCCTGTCCGAACGCCCCCGGGAGTTCCCGCCGCCGGATCGGCCCCGGTCCGGCGGTCCCCGGAACTGGCCTCTGGAGGACACACCTCTGGAGAACCCGGGAGCGTGAAGAGGGCGGGAGGGGGCACCCCTGCAAGCCTCCCCCTGGCCCCTCTCGCCCGCCCTCGCCCCCTGCACGGGGGGCGGGGGCTTTCTTTTCCGGGCGCGCCCTAACCCGACACACCCGACCCGTCGCGCACTTCTCCGACCCGGCTCCAGAGGCGGGCCAGATCCCCCGCCGTCGATAGGCGATGGTCGCCGCCCTTGATCGCCTCCAGCGTGACGGACGGCGCCTCCAGCACCGAGAGCGCCCGCATCGCATGGGAGAGCGGCACCGTCTCGTCCGCCGTGCCCTGCAGGATATGGACGGGGCCGCCGATGGGGATCGGCGGACCGTCGAGGAGTTCGTGGTCGGCCGATTCCTCGATCAGCCGCAGGGTGATCGGATAGCCGGCCTCGTCATAGGCGCTCGGCATGTCCCAGCGTCCCTCCCGCCGTAGGGTCTCGACCGCCGCCGCCGGCATTTCTGGCAGCATCAGCCGGCGCGGGAAGTCGGGGGCGGGCGCGATCAGGATCAGGCCCCGCGCGCGCTCCGGCCGGGCACGGGCGAGCAGCATCGCGATCCAGCCCCCCATCGACGATCCGATCAGGATCGTCGGCCCGTCGCACACACGGTCCAGCACGGTGAGCGCGTCCGACGCCCATAGGCCGATCGTCCCCTCGTCGAACCGGCCGGAGGAGGAGCCGTGCCCACGATAATCGAAGCGGGTGAAGGCGATTCCGGCCGCCGCCGCGCGGGCGTGAAGGAAGCTTGCCTTGCTGCCTTCCATGTCGGAATGAAAGCCGCCGAGATAGAGGAGTCCCGGATGCTTGCCGGGTTCGTGACGGTATGCGATTTTCCCGCCGTCCGCCGTCGCGAGATGAAGGATCTGGTCGTGCATGTCCATTCCGGGGCAGGCCTCCTGATGTCGCGGCATGTTGTACCGGTCGAGGATCCCTAGCATGGCCGATGGCGGCCCCCAAAACGCAACCGATTTCGCCGCGACCTTCGCGGCCTCCATGGGCCGGGCCGAACGCCGCCCGCCACGCGGCGGGCCGACCTTGCTTCAGGTTCTCCCCTCCCTGGTGACCGGCGGGGTGGAGCGCGGCACCGTGGATGTCGCGGCGGCGGCGGCCGCCGCCGGCTTCCGCTCCATCGTCGTGTCCGAGGGCGGCCCGATGGTGCGCGAGCTTACCCGGGCCGGGGCGGAGCATATCGAGATGCCGATGGCCAGCAAGCGGCCCTGGGTCATGCGGGCCAACGCCGACCGGCTGGTCGAGCTGATCCGGGCGGAAGCGGTCGATATCGTCCATGCGCGCTCGCGCGCGCCGGCCTGGAGCGCCTGGTGGGCGACGCGGCGCACGGGCACGCCGATGGTGACCACCTTCCACGGCACCTACAATCTCGGCTTTCCGGGGAAGCGGCGCTACAATTCCGTCATGACGCGCGGCGACCGGGTGATCGCGATCAGCGAGTTCATCGCCGACCATATGCGCCGGAACTATGGCGGCATGATGGATACCGCGCGCATCCGCGTCATTCCGCGCGGCATCGACATGGGGCATTACGATTCGGAACAGGTCTCGGCGGAGCGGGTGATCCGTCTTTCCGACCGGTGGCGCCTGCCGGACGGCATGCCGGTGGTGATGCTGCCCGGGCGGTTGACGCGCTGGAAGGGGCAGTTGCTGCTGCTGCGCGCCTTGAAGGAATTGGAGACCCGGCCGGTGCGTTGCCTGCTGGTCGGCTCCGCCCAGGGGCGTACCGCCTATCAGCGCGAGGTCGAGGCGACGGCGCGCAAGCTCGGCGTCGCGGACATGGTTCATGTGGTCGGCGATTGCGACGACATGCCGGCGGCGTTGAAGCTGGCGGATGTCGTGGTTTCCGCCTCGCTCGACCCGGAAGCCTTCGGGCGCGTCGCGGTCGAGGGGCAGGCGATGGGCCGCCCCGTGGTCGCCCCGCGCCATGGCGGCGCGCCGGAACAGGTGGTCGAGGGACGGACCGGCTGGCTGTTCAATCCGGGCGATCCGTTCGATCTCGCCGTCAAGATCGACACCGCGCTGCGCCTCGATTCGCAGGCGCGCGACCATCTCTACCGTCAGGCGGTCGAGAATGCGCGCGCGCGTTTCGACAAGCGCCGGATGTGCGCCGACACCCTGGCGGTCTATGACGAGCTGCTCGGCGCGCGAGCCGATGGGCGCTGACCGCGCCGCGATGACGGGTGGCGCCGGGATGATGGGGGGCGCGGCGGTGACGCGGGTCCTGGTGATCAAGCTCGGCGCGTTGGGCGATTTCGTCCAGGCGCTGGGGCCGATGCAGGCGATCCGCCGGCATCATCCGGCCGCGCGGCTGACCCTGCTGACCACGCCGCCCTTCGAGGCGCTGGGAAGGCGCTGCGGTTGGTTCGACGATGTCTGGACGACGCGGCGCTCGCGCCGCCCCGGCGATTGGCTGGCACTGCGCCGGCGCCTGATCGGCGGGCGTTTCGACATGGTCTACGATCTGCAAACGTCCGATCGGTCCTCCTTCATGTGGCACCTGATGTGGCCGTGCCGACCGCCGATGTCGGGAATCGCGCGCGGATGCTCCCATCCCCACGACAACCCGGCCCGGGATCGGATGCACACGATCGACCGGCAGCGCGATCAACTCGCCCGGGCGGGCATCGCGGAGGTGCCGCCGCCGGATCTGGGTTGGATGGCGGGCGATCTCTCCGGCCTCGACTTGCCCGAGGCGGCGCCGGGCGGCGGATATGCCCTGTTGGTGCCGGGCGGGGCGGCGCACCGGCCGGATAAGCGCTGGCCGGTCGCGCGCTATGCCGATCTGGCCGGGCGCCTCGCCGGGCAGGGGATGACACCGCTTCTGATCGGTACCGCCGCCGACGCGGAGGCCACGGACGCGATCGCGCGGGCCTGTCCGGCGGCCATCGATCTCACCGGGCGGACGGATGTGCTGACGCTCGCGGCGCTCGCCCGCCGGGCGGCCCTGGCCGTGGGCAACGACACGGGCCCGATGCATCTGTGCGCGTTGGCGGGATGCCCCTGCCTTGTCCTCTATGGGGCGGCCAGCGATCCGGCGCTCTGCGGCCAGCGCGGCGCCGCGGTGAAGATCATGCGGGTCGACCGGCTCGATGATCTCGATATCGACGTGGTCGCGCACGCGGCGGCCGACCTGCGAGCGGGTGTCGAGCGATGAGAATCCGGACCCGGCGCGCCTCGCATTCTTGCTGACGGGCCGGTCCGACAGGGAACCCCCCGGGCATCCGGCAGCCGCCCATGCGGTCACCACGGGAAGGCGGCATGCCAGGGCGCGCGGCGGTTCGATTCATCGGAAATGTCGCAATGAGATGAGAATGATCCGCAATCGTCGGTTCCGTCCCGTTGCCGGATCGGCTACTACTATTCCCGGCCGATGTTGCGCCGCACACTGGACCCGTTATCATCCGCCGGGGGGCGCACGGGGAGGGCGCGCGCACGCATCCGGAAGGATCATTGCCGATGGGGGGGGGCCGTTCGGGTCGCCGATTCTTGTTTCCAGCCACGCCACACCACGCCATGCCACGACGCCCCGTGCCGCGAGGCGGGATACCGCCCGTGACCGCCGCCCTGTTCGGCGTGGCTTCATCCCGGACGACCGAGACCGGCTCGCGAGGAGATACCGATGCCCGTACTTAAGCGAATTCGTTTCAAAGTACCCAATCCGCTGAAGATGTTCCGCATTCGGACGAAGACGCTGGGCGGGTTCGCCATGGTCCTCGCCCTGCTGCTGGTGGTCGGCGGGTTCGCCACCTACGGGCTGATGATGGGGGGAACGACCTTCACGGAATATCGGCGCCTGGCGCAGCAGTCGAATGCCAGCGCGGACGTCTCGGCGGCGATGATGCGTACCCGGATCGCGGTCGAGACCTATATCGGCGCGACCAACGCCGCCAATGCCGAAACCGTCCGCAAGGCGGTCGCGGAAACCGAGCGCGCGGGCGAGAAGGCGCTGGCCGCCATGACGACGCCGGACCAGATCCAGACATTGGAGGATATCGTCGCGCGCGTCGCCAGCTATGGCGAAGCCTTCGACAAGATGGTCGAGCAGCAGGCGCGGCGGAACGAGATCGTCGAGGGCACCTTGGCCGAGCTTGGCCCCGCGATCGCGGAAACCTTCCGGGAAGTGATGAAGAACGCCTTGGCGGAGGGCAATATAGAGGCGACATACCGCGCCGGCACCATGCAGGAAGCCTATCTCACCGCCCGGTTGAACAGCCAGGAATTCCTGCTCGACAACAACATGGCCGACTACAATGCCGCGGTGGAGTCGCTGGAAACGGTGCGCGGTGACACGCAGGTTCTGTTGCGTGAAATCAAGGACCCCTCGAGCCGCCGGTTGTTGCGCGGTGTTATCGGCGATGTGCGCGACTTCGCCGAAACCTTGGGGGGCATACATGAGGCGATCACGGCGCGCGACACCATCCTGCGCGAGGAACTCAAGGTCCTCGGGCCGGAAGTGATGCTGCTGACCTCCTGGATGGTGACCGACAACCAGAAAACCCAGGACGAGATGGGGGCCGAGGCCAGCGCCTTCATGGAACGCGCCAATATGATCGTCGGCGGTTCCGTGCTGGTGGCGTTGCTGCTGGGGGGCGCGCTGGCTTGGCTGATCGGCTCCGGCATCGCCAAACCGGTGGGCAAGATGACGGCCGCCATGCGCCGGCTCGCCGATGGGGATCATGCGGTGGAGATCCCGGCCCGCGACTATCGCGACGAGATCGGCGAAATGGCCGCGACCGTCGACGTCTTCAAGCAGAACGCGATCGAGCGCGAGGCATCGATGGCCCGCGAGGCCGATATGCGCGAGAAGGAGAAGGAAGCCGTCCGCGCCCGCGAGGAACGCGCGCGCCGGCTGGAGGAGATCATTGCCGGCTTCGACACCGAAAGCCGGGAGGTGGTCGCCGCCCTGACGGAATCGGCGGCCGAGTTGAAGCGCACGGCCACCGATGTCTCCACCGTGGCGGAGCAGACGGATCGTCAATCGACCGCCGTCGCCGCCGCGTCCCAGGAGGCGTCGACCAATGTGCAGACGGTCGCGACGGCGTCCGAGCAATTGCGCGCCTCGATCCAGGAAATATCGCGTCAGGTCAGCGGCGCCGCCGAGATCGCCGGTCAGGCGAACGAGACCGCCGGCGACGCGGAGGAGAAGATCCGGCATCTGGAACAGGCCGCCGCCCAGATCGGCGAGGTGACGCAACTTATCAACGATATCGCGGAGCAGACCAACCTGCTGGCCCTCAACGCCACCATCGAGGCCGCCCGCGCGGGCGAGTCCGGCAAGGGCTTCGCCGTCGTCGCCCAGGAGGTGAAGTCGCTGGCCGAGCAGACCGGCAAGGCGACCGAGGATATCCGCCGCCAGATCGATTCGATGCAACGCGAGACCCGTCAGTCGGCCGAGGCCGTGCATTCCATCGGCACCGTGGTGCGGCAGGTCAGCGAATACACCACCTCGATCTCCTCCGCGATCGAGGAGCAGACGGCCGCGACCGACGAGATCGCGCACAATGTCTCCCAAGCCTCCGCCGCCAGCGCCGATGTCGCGAGCAATATCGAAGGCGTGGCCGAGGCGTCGAAACAGACCGGCGCGGCGTCCGAATCCCTGCGTCAGGTGTCGGACTCGCTCGATGAGCGCGCCCGCGACATGAAGCGCAGCGTGGAGAGTTTCCTAGACGGCGTGAAGGCGCTTTGAACGGCGGGACGCCGCGTCCTTCACCGTTTCCGACCCGACCTGGCCCGGCCTGGCCCGGCCTTGGCCAAAGAACCGAATGCGATCGGATGCCCGTTTCTAGGCATATCGACCCATATTGCCTGAAACATTAACTTTTAGTTTAGTGTTTTAGTATATACTCGCACGAGATTTAACGCCATGGATATGGAGCGTGCGATGAGGCTCTTCAGGAACGTTCGCATCAAGAGCAAGGTCTTCGGCGGCTTCGGGGCGGTTCTCTTGCTTCTACTGCTCGTGGGCGGTGGCGGTGTCTTCGGATTGAACCAAACCGGCGATACGTTTCTGGATTATCGTGCCCTGGCTCGTAAGTCCGCTGAAAGCGCCGAGGTTTCCGATGCGATGATGCAGGCCCGCATCGCCGTGAAGACCTATCTGGTCACGCCGACGCCGGCGCGGGCGGATACGGTGCGAAGCGCGGTGGCGGATGTCGGCACGGCATCGGCCGAGGCCCGGGAGGTCTTGGAATCGCCGGCGGATATCGAAGTCATGGACGGCATCGACAGGCAGGCGGCACGCTATGCCGACGCGTTCGAAACCGCGGTCCATCTGACCGATCGCCGGATGACGATCATGAGCGGCACGCTCGACCGTCTCGGCCCGGTCCTGCGCGAGAAACTGGCCGCGATCGTCGAGAACACGCATGACAGCAACGATCCCGATGCGTCCTATCGCGCGGCGCGCACCGAGGAAAGCTATCTCCTGGCACGTCTCTTCGTTCAGAAGTTCCTCAACAGCAACCAACGCGATGATTTCGAGCGCGTCATCCGTGAATTCGAGGCCGTGCAGGAGCATGTGGCCGCGTTGAAGTCGGTCCTCGTCACGGCGGAGAATCGTCGTCTCGTCGATGAGGTCATCGAAGGGATCGTCACATACAAGGAGGGGGTCGAGGCGGTCTACGAGACCACGACCGCCCGTAACGAGGCGGTCGAGGGGGAGCTTGACGTCATCGGACCGGCGGTCATGGCCGTTGCCGATGAATTCGTATCGGCCGCGGTGCGCGACCAGGACACATTGGGTCCGAAGGCGGCCGCCCTGATCGAAACCGTCGTCACCCTTGTCACCGTCGTCGCGTTGGCCGCCTTGTTGCTGGGGCTGCTGCTCGCCTGGTTGATCGGCACCGGCATCGCGGGTCCGATCGGTGCGATGACCGCCGCCATGAGACGGTTGGCCGACGGCGACAACACGGTCGAGGTGCCGGCGCGGGACCAAAAGGACGAGGTCGGCGAGATGGCGACCGCGGTCGAGGTGTTCAAGCGCACCGCGATCGAGCGCGTGGCCGCCGAGAAGCAGGCGGAGGACCTCCGCGTCAAGGAGCAGGAGGCGGTCCGCCAGCGCGAAGCGCGGGCCAAGCGTATGGAGGAACTCGTCGCCGGCTTCGACAGTCAGAGCCGCGAGGTCATTCGCGCGCTCTCCCATTCCGCCGAGGACCTGAAACGCACCGCCGAGGACGTCTCCGCCGTCGCGGAACAGACGGACCGTCAGTCGAGCGCGGTCGCCGCCGCCTCGCAGGAGGCCTCGACCAACGTGCAGACGGTCGCCGCCGCGTCGGACGAGCTGCGGTCCTCGATCCAGGAGATCGCGCGTCAGGTCACCGGCGCTTCCGAGATCGCGAGCGAGGCCGCCCGCACGGCCGAGGAGGCGGAGGCGAAGATACGCCGTCTCGAAATTGCCGCCCGGCAGATCGGCGAGGTCACGCAGTTGATCAACGATATCGCGGAGCAGACCAATCTGCTGGCCCTCAACGCCACCATTGAATCCGCCCGGGCGGGTGAGATGGGCAAGGGGTTCGCCGTGGTCGCCAACGAGGTGAAGTCGCTTGCTTCGCAAACGGGGAAAGCGACCGAGGATATTCGCGCCCAGATCGAGGAAATGCAGCGCGAGACCAATCTCTCCGCCGCCGCCGTGCAAAGTATCAGCGAGGTCGTGCGACGGGTGAACGAATATACCGCTTCCATTTCCTCCGCCATCGAGGAACAGGCGGCCGCGACCGACGAGATCAGTCAGAATGTCGGTCAGGCGTCATCGGCGAGCGCGGAGGTCGCGACCAATATCGACGGCGTCGCCCAGGCGTCGAAGCAAACCGGCATCGCCTCCGAGGAGCTTCTCAAGGTCTCGCGTGTCTTGGGCGACCGGTCGACGGAGATGAAAACCAATGTGGAGCAGTTCCTCGACGGTGTGAAGACGCTCTGACGGTCAAGGGATCGGTTTCGCCGCGGGGCGGGCGGGCATCGCCGGCGCAGGGCCGGTTGATACCGCCCGCCCTTTGCTTTACAAGGCGGCCATTCGCGGGTCCGGTCGGTTCATGCCGGACTCCTAATCGGGGATTCCGTTCGCCGCCCTTGGTTGGGGCGAGGCGGGGTTCGAACGACAACGAAGCGCACCGATATCGCGCCCGGGTTATCCGCCCCTCTCCGCCGGAGAGATTTGGGCCGCCCTGGACGCCGCTTTAGACAGTGCCCCGTTTGGTGGACGGGACTGGAAAGGAGCGAAAAGGCCATGGTCGCCTTGACCCTTCCCGATGGCAGCGTGAAATCCTATGACGGCGCCGTGACGGCGCAGCAGGTCGCCGAGGAGATCGGCCCCGGTCTCGCCAAGGCCGCGGTCCTCGCCAAGGTCGACGGCGCGGAATGGGATCTCAACCGCCCGATCGAGCATGACGCGAAGCTTGAACTGATCCGGCGCCAGGACGACGAGGCGCTGGAGCTGATCCGCCATGACGCCGCCCATGTGCTGGCGATGGCGGTGCAGGAACTCTATCCCGGCACGCAGATCACCTTCGGCCCGGCGACGGAGGACGGCTTCTATTACGATTTCCATCGCGAGGAGCCCTTCTCGACCGAGGATTTCGAGGCGATCGAGCAGCGCATGAAGGAGATCGTCGCGCGCGATGTCCCGATCCGCCGCGAGGTGTGGAGCCGCGAGGACGTCGCCCGCTTCTTCGAGCAGCAGGGTGAGAGCTTCAAGGCCGAATGGGTCTGGGAACTGCCCGAGGGCGAGGAAATCACGATGTACCGGCAGGGCGATTGGATCGACCTTTGCCGGGGTCCGCACCTGCCCACGACGGGTAAGCTCGGCACGGCCTTCAAGCTGATGAAGCTGGCCGGTGCCTATTGGCGCGGCGATGCCTCGCGCCCGCAGCTTCAGCGCATCTACGGCACCGCCTGGCGGGACGAGAAGGAACTGAAAGCCCATCTCCTGCGCATTGAGGAGGCGGAGAAGCGCGATCACCGCAAGCTCGGCCGGCAGCTCGACCTCTTCCACATGCAGGACGAGGCGCAGGGCTCGATCTTCTGGCATCCAAAGGGCTGGACCCTCTATCGCATGGTCGAGGGTTATGTCCGCCGGCGCCAGGAACGCGCCGGCTATGTCGAGGTGAAGACGCCGCAGCTCGTCGACCGCGCGCTGTGGGAGCGCTCCGGCCATTGGGACAAATTCCGGGAGCATATGTTCATCGCCGAGGTGGACGAGGGCGGTGCCGGCCGCCAGGAGGACAAGCGCCACCTCGCGCTGAAGCCGATGAACTGCCCGGGTCATGTCCAGGTCTTCAAGCAGGGCATCAAGAGTTATCGCGACCTGCCGATCCGCATGGCGGAGTTCGGCTCCTGCCACCGCTACGAGCCGCACGGTGCCCTGCACGGGCTGATGCGCGTGCGCGCCTTCACCCAGGACGACGCGCATATCTTCTGCACCGAGGATCAGATCGAGGCGGAGACGAAGGATTTTATCGATCTTCTGATGTCGATCTACAAGGATTTCGGCTTCGAGGATGTCCGCATCAAATTCTCCGACCGGCCGGAGGTCCGCGCCGGCTCGGACGAGACCTGGGACAAGGCGGAGGCGGCGCTGAAGGCCGCGACCACCGCCGCGGGGGCAAGCTTCACGCTCAATCCGGGGGAGGGCGCCTTCTATGGCCCGAAGCTCGAATTCGTGCTGCGCGACGCGATCGGCCGCGATTGGCAGTGCGGTACGCTGCAGGTCGATCTCGTCCTGCCGGAGCGTCTCGACGCCACCTACATGGCGGAGGACGGAGAGCGGTACCGCCCGGTCATGCTGCACCGGGCGATCGTGGGCTCGTTCGAACGGTTCATCGGCATCCTGATCGAGCAGTTCGCGGGGCGCTTCCCGGCCTGGCTGGCGCCGGTCCAGGTGGCGGTCGCGACCATCACGAACGAGGCCGACGACTACGCGCGGGAGGTCGCCACGGCCTGCCGCGAAGCGGGACTTCGCGTTCAGACGGACCTGCGCAACGAGAAGATCAACTTCAAGATCCGCGAGCTTTCGCTGGCAAAGATTCCGGCCGTTTTGGTCGTCGGCCGGCGCGAGGCGGATGAACGCACCGTCGCGATGCGCCGATTGGGCGGCAAGGCACAGGAAATCCTTGCGCTTGACGAAGCGCTTACTATCCTGAGAGAAGAAGCGGTGATGCCGGGAGGCGATTGACAAGTCGGTCGCTCCCGGACGACCCGTTACCGAATTTTACCCTGACACCACGACAGCGGGCCCGAAAGATGGCCCCAGGAGGACCCCATACGTCGACCCCACTACGCTCCGCCCCCGACCAAGGAGGGCCCACGCGTCAATGAGGAGATCCGCGTGCCGGAGGTGCGCGTGATCGACCAGGATGGCGAGCAGCTCGGCGTCATGTCCGTCGCGGACGCGATGCGGCATGCCGCGGAGGCCGGACTCGATCTCGTCGAGGTTTCTCCGACGGCGAAGCCGCCGGTCACCAAGATCCTCGACTATGGCAAGTTCAAATACGAACAGCAGAAGAAAAAGAACGAAGCCAAGAAGAAGCAGAAGACGATCGAGCTCAAGGAGATCAAGTTCCGGCCGAACATCGACCAGCATGATTACGATGTGAAGATGAAGTCGATGCACAAGTTCATCGACGAGGGCGACAAGGTGAAGGTCACCCTGCGCTTCCGGGGTCGTGAGCTGGCGCACCAGGAGTTGGGGCTCGAGGTTCTGAACCGCGTCCGCGACGAGATGGCGGACAAGGCGAAGGTCGAGCAGAATCCGAACATGGAAGGCCGCCAGATGGTCATGGTGCTGGCGCCGCGCTGAATCGGATCGGCAAGAACGGCGCGGGTGCGCGGTGGGACGGCGATGCCCGGCCCCACCCCGCGCCGTTCTTCCGTCCCGGCACCATTCTGCACGCTTGCCCCATTCTCCACGCTTGCAATATGGCGACGCTCCCCCTATTTTCCGCCGCGTCCGCCGGTGAAGGGGTGCAACGCCGCCCGCCGAACGGAAAGCCGCCTTAGCTCAGTTGGTAGAGCATCGCATTCGTAATGCGGGGGTCGCGTGTTCGAGTCACGCAGGCGGCACCATTCCTTTTCCTGACATCGCCAGACTATACCAAGAGCCCAAAGACATTGGGTTTTTTGGTGTTCAAGTAACCGATTTCACGGGCATAGCCACGGGCTCTTTGAACGGCAAGCGAATGACCGGATTTCGCCCAGGCTGTCCCCCGGTTTTCCAGCCTTCGTAAGGGGGGCGCGAGGAATCGCATCGGGTGTTCAATCACGCCCGCAAAAGGGCGCGCCGCGATAGGCTTTTCGCTCCAGTTCCTTCGCCTTGGTGGCGCTCGTCTTCGTACAATAGGCCCCAGGCGCGCCAAACCGTCCCGCTCCCCGGCGAATATGGCCTCAACGAAGCCGACAAAGGCGCGGGCTTCTAGTACTTCTTCGAGTCATGCATGCAGCTTGGCCGCAGGAATGGTTTTCCCGGGCGTCTCACGGTCCCGGTGGCGACAGAAATAATAGGGTGGCGCTTGCCCTTGCTGTGGTCCCGCCCGCGTAGCGGAAAGTCTACGCTCATGTCCTTGCGCATCGGCGTGATTGGTCGTTCCTTGAGACGCGCCTGAATGCGCCAGAAGCTTTCCTTGGAAATGATGCCGTCATGCTTGGCCGGGCACATGGAGATGCCCCAAGGGGGGGGCGGCGACATAGCCGCCTTAAAGAATTTGCTTCTGCATGTGCTTCTCCAAAACGGAAGGTGCCGGGAAAAGCTTATCTATGCGTGCGGTAGAGACCGTTAGAGAATGGCACTGTTGCCTACGCTGATCGCCAATGAGGATTATTTCGGCGGCCCGCGTCCGATAGATGGCCCTTTGCGGCGGTGCGCCTTTGCTTCGCCTGCTGTCGCTGCGGCCCATGATGCTGATGAACCGGAGCGGACGATGGCGCCAAGCTCTCGTTGCCTGCAAGGCATGAATTCCTGACCAGGACGGTTGTGTACCTAGAGCTAGGGCGAGGGCCGGGCACGCCGCCCTCAGTTTCCCGACGGATTTATATATCCTATTATGTTCTCATATATCAGTATAAAGACACTTATCATATTGCTTGTTCCGTTTTCCGGTGCTACATAAAATCTCACCACGCAACGAACACGCGCCATGAGTGTTTCGCCGATTCGGGCGGACCAGGGCGGCGGCACCCGGCGCGAGCGCGCGCCGTATCGCGCCGGCACGTGTCATCGACCTATAGGATGGACGCCATGTTCGATTTTCGCTTGAACCAGCCCCTCGCCCCCTCCTCCAACGCGGACGGCAACGATGTCCTCGCCATGAAGGGCGCGCTCGGCAGCCTGGGAGAGTACGAATTGCCCTCCTATGGCATGACCCCCTATCCCGACACGCCGATGTTCGAGGGGATGAAGCGCTTCCAGAAGAAGAACGGCCTGACCGTCGACGGCATCGCGCGCCCCGGCGGCCCGACGGAGGCCACGGTCAAGGCGCGCCTCGCCCGCATCCGCCTGGACGGCGACAAGATCGCCTCCGGGGCCAGCGCTTCTTCCGGCAGCACCGCCCGCCCGCCGCATGACCCGAGGGCGGAGGTCGGCGCCATCGCCGAAAGGATCGACCGGCGTCGGCCGGAACCAGCCGAACCGGGGACGGGATGTCGTCTCGGTCAAGAATGCGCTCTCCTGGCTCGGCCACTATCCCGCCGACAAGGCAAGGCGAGCCGACCCCACGCCGGACGATGATCTGCTCTGGGGCCTGCAAGATTTCCAACGCGCCTTCGGCCTCGCCCGCGACGGCTTCTCCCTGCCCGGCGGCGAGACGGAGCGGAAGCTCGATGACCTCGTCCAACCTCTTCTTCAACAAACGACCCAAGTCGCGAACAATGGCATGAGGCAAAAGGAGGCATGGGCAAACCCCAGTGCTTGGGCGCTGGAAGAAGCCGGACGCCAAGTCTTGGGCGCCTCTGACGAAGTGCGCCCTCCGGACGTTGAGTCTATGCGCCAATCGGACAGCGCCGAGGACGACGGCGCGAGTGAAGCAAGCCAGCCCGAGGAGCAGGAGTATAAGTGGGAGGAGAAGCCCGCGATCGGTGGCAGGCGCAACAATTTCTCATTCGAAACGGAAGGGGCGGTAAAGATCGGTCTGCACTCAGCGACCTTTGGTGCGGACGGTTTGCGATTTTACGCGAGATGGTCTGAGATCGACGAAAAGGGCAATGTTGTGCAGGAGTTGTGGTCGTCCGAGACTTGGGAAAGTAAAGATCCAAGGCGCAATGAGCATGGCGGCAACATCTTATTCAATGCCAGCAAAGACATCACATTGAAGCCGCCGTTTGAAAGTGGGTCGGGCAGATATCGGGTCGATATCGTTGTCCCGCCAAACCCCACATATAATGGAAACAGCGCGGGCGTCGATATCAATATATTCCCGCAACAGGGTCGACGCGTCACTGAGCTCAAATAGATGCCGGAGACAGGAACCATGCGCCGAAAGCTTGCCGCCGCGCTGTGTGTCGCCATCCCGGCGATCCTATCGGCCGTTCCGGCATCGTGGGATCCGGCCTATGCCGGGTCCCAACCCGATCCTGATGCGCGGATCGGGGCGCATTTCTTCTTTCGCTATTTGCCTGAAGGGACGGTCGCCGATTGCTTGGTGACCTTCTCCTATGACGAAGCGAGGACGGATCCGGATGCCGATCTGGATGACCTTGGCGGCATCGTTTATCTCGCCGCTTTCGACTACGCTAGGGCCGTGGATTTCCGCATACCGGGCATTATGAGGGGCTCCGGTCGGCGCATCAGCTATGTCTTCCCATCGGGCTGTGATGAGACGGTCAAGATGGCGGGCGCCATCGCGGATCGCGCAAACGAGAGCCAAAGCGAGATACATGTGACCCTCATCGCGCCCGATTCCGACCTTCTGAAGGAGATCGGAGGCCAGCCGATGTGGAAGTGGCAGGGCTTCGACCCACGGGAACTTGCCTTACGCGAAAGCGCAATGGCCTCTCCATGCCGCCCCGATGGATGGCGGGAGGTTGCTTCGTGGTACTTGGGCGAGGCGAAGAAAGCGTCGATCGGTAAACTGAAGGAAACCGGTCTCTTGACCCGCTACAAGCTGATATCCTCGCTGTCCGATGTCTTGGCCGGGGCCGACACGTCCGACATTCTTGCCGAACGATATGACTCGGCTGAAGAGCGGGCTTTCGTTAAGGCGATGCTTGACGCCCAACTTTCCGCGACTGAATGCAATTAGGTCGATGAAGCTCACGACGCGCCCTTGGTGCGGGTTGTCGGGTGACTCGCCGCCATTCCCCAAGGCGAACCGCGCAGTTGCCCATGGCTTGCCCCTGGAACCAGCCGAACCGGGGACGGGATGTCGCCTCCCTCAAGAACGCGCTCTCCTGGCTCGGCCCCTATCCCGCCGACAGCCTCGACCATTTCCTAGACGGCTCCGGCAAGGACCGCGCCTATAGCCGCGATCAGGCGCGAGAGCGCCCCTTCATCCGGGAGGCTGAGGAGAAGAACCGGGAACGCTTTATTGAGCATCTGATCGTCGATGGAGAAAGGAAAACGGCCGCTGGCCCCAAAGCACAATTCAACTATCGCAGCGACTTACTCGCCATGAAGGACGGCGACACGATCCACCTGACGCCGGACGGTTTCGCCAATCACAAAGGGTCCATGGAAGCTTGGAACACAATTCGGGGAACGACGGGCCATATGGTCAGTGGCGAAATGGACGAGGCGCTCGCCTTCGGTACGAGCAACTTCAAGTCTACGGACGACAACGGATTCGTCGCCACACGGAAGGGCGACCGGATCACTGTGGCTGGTATTGTGACGCACGAGTGGGACGATCCATACGACTTCCACGGGGAAGAGTCGCCCTATCCCGTTATGAACGCGCTCCGAGATGACGGTCGCGCGGCGGAGTATCACAACAAGTCATCCTGGCGGCAGGAGATGACCGCCACGATCAAGATCAAGAACGGGGAGTTGGAAATCGACTCCGTCGCTTGGCGCGATCTGGACTAGGGGCAGGGCATGAGAAGGCTTGGGAAAATCCTCGAACGGTTTGCATGGAACCTTGGGCTCTTCGTTCTCCTCATCCTCCTCGTTCGACCCGCGATCGGGGCCTACGAATGGCTTGCCTGGAACGTCCTGACCAAGGACTTCCAGGCGGTTTGCACGTCTCCCCGCGAACTGACCGGATATGATGTGGATGTGTTCCACGTCATCGAAGGCCCCTACACGGCGGAGTTCTGGGAATATCTTCGTGTTGCCTTCGATCGGTTGGGAGAGGACCTGGAGCCCGAATGGGCGATGTGGCAGGAGGACGGAACCCTCCGGGTTCCGGTCGGGTTCGATTTCGAGCCCGTGGAAAAGGACGCGATGCGGTATTTAAGGCATGACCGGAGACCTCGCGAGCGATCCCACGTGCTGGCGTCCTACGCGACCAATCAGATTTTCAAGGACCGACTCATGGGACGTGTCGATCTGTCTCAATACGAGCACTTGGCCTACTCATGGCTCCCGGATTCATTCCCGCCGGCGAACCAACCAAACACCTGCGGCTTCATGGAAGAGGTGATTACGGTGGACGGGTCGTTGGCACCTTCTTCCCGGCAAACCCATGAACTCAATCGGCTGTTTTGAACCCACCATGAATGCGGCAGAGCGAAGCTATCGCTCATTATATGGCCCCTTGGGGCGGGTGCGCCTTTGCTCCGCCTGCCGCCGCCGCGGGTCCCGCGCTTCGTTCATTTCCGGTTCCGGTGGGGATGAGGCGGAGAAGCTTTCCGATAGGGACGCAAAACGTATGGCCCGCCCCGGCTGCAAGCAATAATCAGCAGATGACTCGACGAGTCTGCATAAACGTATCCGGCATTTC
>NZ_JAGMWN010000011.1 GCF_017963645.1 Marivibrio halodurans
GCTCGCTCCTTCCTTCTTTGGATACCGACATCTTAAACAGATGTCGGCGGGAGGGGCGGGCCATCCATAAAGGGGGGGGGGCTTTGGCCAGCGGTCCAGCGCTTCGCCCGGATCGTCCGAGGCAAAGCCCCGGATGTCACGGACGTGTGCATGATCATTCCACTTCTTGGGGGAGAGACCGCGCCAAATCCTTGACCCCGCCGCGCCGGCCGCCGTTCAGGATCATTGGCCCACGCGTAGAGCGAGGACTGAGACCGAAGGGGCGCGCCCATGAGGGCGTATCATGAAGGCATATCATGAGGGGCTGGCCATAAAGGACTGCCGCGCCTTCCGAAATTCCCCCAAGACCCCCTTCCGGGATGCTATATCTGACCCATGGAATCCGCCGATACGATCGCCCTCTTCGGGGCCCTCACCGTCCTGATCAGCGTCTTGGCCGGCGCGGCCTCGACCCGTTTCGGGGCACCGATGCTTCTGGTCTTCCTGATCATCGGGATGCTGGTGGGGGAGGACGGGCCCGGCAATATTTCCTTCGACGATTATCACACCACCTATCTGGTCGGCAGTATCGCGCTGGCGATCATCCTGTTCGACGGCGGCCTCCGCACGCGCTGGCCGGTCTTTCGCGGGGCGGCGGCGCCGGCCTCGCTGCTGGCGACATTGGGGGTTCTGGTCACGGCGGGGGTGACGGCGCTCGGCGCCTATGCGGTGCTGGATGTCGGGTATCTCCAGGCGATGCTGATCGGCGCGATCGTCTCCTCGACTGACGCGGCGGCGGTGTTCCTCATCCTGTCCGGCCGGGGCGTGCGCATAAGGGAGCGTCTGCGCGGTATCCTGGAGGCGGAAGCGGGCCTGAACGACCCGGTCGCCGTGCTGCTCACCACCACCTGCGTCAGCCTGATCCAGGCCGGCGTCGCGGCGAACGCGGGCGAGACGGGGTGGTTGATGGCGGAACGGTTCGTCTTTCAGATCGCCGGCGGGCTTCTGGGCGGGTTGGTCGGCGGCGCGGTGATGCTGATGGCGATCAACCGCATGGCGATCGCCTCCGGCCTTTATCCGATCATGGCGGCATCGGCCGCCGTGCTGCTGTTCGCGGCGATGCAGCAGGTGGGCGCGAGCGGCTTTCTCGCCGTCTATCTCGCGGGCCTCGTCGTCGGCAGCAACCGGCACCGGGCGACCTATGTCATCATGCGGTTCCATGACGGGCTGGCCTGGCTGTGCCAGATCGTGATGTTCCTAATGCTGGGTCTGCTGGTGACGCCGAGTTCGCTGGTGCCGTTGATCGTCCCCGCGCTCGCCATCGGGCTGACGCTGATCCTGGTGGCGCGCCCGGTCGCGGTGCTGCTCTGCGCGCCGTTCCTGAAGCTCGCCCCGAGGGAGGGGGCGTTTCTCTCCTGGGTCGGGCTGCGCGGGGCGGTGCCGATCTTCCTCGGCACCATTCCCGTGCTGGCGGGGCTGGAGGACGGCGATCTCTATTTCGGAATCGTCTATATCGTGGTGCTGCTCTCCCTCGTGCTGCAGGGGTGGAGCGTGGGGCCGGTCGGGCGGCGGCTCAACGTGCTGCTGGCGCCGCGTCCGGAGCAACCGCCGCGCGTCGAGATCGACATGCCGTCGGAGACCGGGCGGGTCCTGGTCGCCTATAGCGTCCAACCGCAGAGCCTCGCCACCCGCCGGACGGTCGATCGTCTGCCCCTGCCGGCGGATAGCCAGATCGTCTCCATTCTGCGCGACGGCCAGGTGCTGCCGGCGGCGCGGGTCGACCGTGTCGGGCCAGGCGACGATGTGCTGGTGACGACCGTCAGCGACGCGCTGCCGACCATGGACAGGCTTTTCGGGGCCCGGCCCAGCCAACCGCGCGACACGACCGCCCTGTTTCGTTTCCCCGCCGCGACGCAGGCCGGCGCGATCCTGGAGCAATATGGCGAATGGCTGCCCCCGGCGTTGGCACCGCTTCCCATCGGCGAGCTGTTGACGGCCCTTCTGCGTGTGAAGCCGCGCGAGGGGGCGCGCATCGTTTTCGCGCGTTGCGACCTGGTGGTCACCGCCATGGCGGACGGGGCGGTGACGCAGGTCGGCCTGGAACCCGCCCTGGACCGGACGCCGGGCCAGGTCGCGATGATTCGTGCGCGGCTCTATCCCCGCCTGCTTTGGGGGGCGCTTCGCCGTCGGGTCGTCGGCACGGTGCGCACCAAATCGCCGGAGGAGTAGGGTTGGCGCACATGGTGCGTCTTTTTCCTTCCATTGCGCACAGGGTGCGCTAGAATCGTAACAGGTACGTCATGAACGACATCATGCACGGCACGGAGACCTGGAACGATGGAAAGCGCGATCGAGACGGCGCAAATGCTGACCATGGTGGTGCTGATCGGTTTCACCTCGCCGGTGGACGGCCGGTTCGCGCCGGTTAGCTACAGCTTCTATCAGGCAACACCCCGGCAATGCGCGGAGGAACAGGCGCGCAATCACGACGATGCGCGGCGCATCCTTTGCCTGGATAAGAGCAAGGAAGACCGGCGAACCATGAGCGACATGCTGCGCGAAGTCGGCTGATCGTCCCCAGCGCCGCGGGATATATCGGCCGGTTTCGCCGGTTGCCGCGCGCGGACGCTTTACGCCGGGTGGCCCTCATCCCCATATGGACGCTATAGGGAGGGGATGACGATGCTTTGTTACGTCACGGATTTCGGGGTGACGGGCCCCTATGTCGGGCAGATGCGCGCGGCCGTGAGCGCGCGCGCTCCCGCGTTGCCCCAGATCGACCTGATGCATGATGCCCCGGCCTTCGCGCCCCGGCCGGCGGCCTATCTGCTGGCGGCCCTGGCGGCGGAGATGCCGGCGGGCGCCACCTTCTGCGTCGTGGTCGACCCGGGCGTCGGCGGGCCACGCCGTGCCTTGATGCTGGAAGCCGGCGGGCGGCGTTTCGTCGGCCCCGACAACGGGGTGCTGGCGATCGCCGCGCGGCGCGATCCGGCGGCGCGGTGGCACGAACTCACATGGCGGCCGGAGCGGTTGAGCGCGAGCTTCCACGGCCGTGATCTGTTCGCGCCGGCCGCCGCCCGCTGGGCGGTGGACGAGATGCCGGCCCATCGCCCGGTCGAGGAGACGCCGGTCGGCGCCGATTGGCCGGAGGATTTGGCGGAGGTGATCTATATCGACCGCTACGGCAACTGCATGACGGGCCTGCGGGGAGACAGGGCGAATCTGCCCTTCGCGCGATGCCGAACCTTCTCGGAAGCGGGGGTGGGCGAGGTCTTCTGGTACGCGAATTCCAACGGCCTTGCCGAGATCGCGGTCAATCAGGGCAGCGCCGCCGACACCCTCGGCCTGCGGGTCGGTTCGCCGATCGCGATGTGACGGCCCCGGCGACGGATTATAATTTAGAACAATTCCAAAAAACACTTGAACACATTCCGCCCCTTACCATCTATCATCGAGAAGGGACGCCAAAACAGCAGCCAAAGGAGGCAGCGATGGATATCGATATCGGCATGAAGCAGGATGAGCGTAGCGAGGTCGCGAAGGGCTTGGCGCGCGTTCTGGCGGACAGCTACACGCTCTACATCAAGACCCACAACTTCCATTGGAACGTGACGGGGCCGATGTTCAATTCGCTTCACGCCATGTTCGAGGAACACTATACCGAACTGGCCACCGCGGTCGACGAGATCGCCGAGCGTATCCGCGCGTTGGGCGAGTTCGCGCCGGGCTCCTACAAGGCCTTCGCCGAACTGACCTCGATCAAGGAGGAAACCGGCGTGCCCGAGGCCAAGGAGATGATCCGCCAGATGGTCGAGGGGCATGAGACCGTGGCGCGCACCGCGCGGGAGGTCTTCCCGACCGCCGAGAAGGCGGGCGACGAGCCGACGGCCGACCTGCTGACCCAGCGCATGCAGGTGCATGAGAAGACCGCCTGGATGCTGCGCAGCATGCTTGAATAACCGTCCGGCCGGCGGCCGCCGGGCGATCCTCCAACGATCCCCCAACGGGAAAGCCCCGCTCGATCCGCGAGCGGGGCTTTTTCGTGCCCCTGCGCGCGTTGGCGATCCCTAGGATAACACCTATTAGGTTAAATTTTATTTCATTTCATGTATAATGTGTATCCGTTCCAAATGGGAATCACCAAGAGGAGGGGGAAATGCGACATGTTTTTTCATTCTCCGTGGTCGTCGCGACATGGGGCGCGTTGCTCGCGGTGCCTACCTGGGCGCAGGGCGGGGCTCTGAGCGGCGGTGAGATCGAAACGCTGCTGTCGGGCTCCGTCGCCGAGGGAACGACGGATAAGGGGGCCGGCTATCAGATACGCTATGACGCCGACGGAACCGCGCATTTCAAGCTGGAAACAATTCATTCGCCGATGACGGCCAGTGGGGCGTCGAGGGCGATGCTTATTGCGCGCAATGGGAAAGGATACGCAAAGGCAAGCGGGGGTGCTGGACCGTCACGGACCTGGGCGACGGACGCTACACCTTCGGTGGCATCGACGGCGCGGACGATCTCGAGGTCGAAATCGAGAACTAATGACCGGACAGCGGGAGGGTGGAATGCGTCGAACGCTCTTGATCCTCGGCGCCATCGGGGCGACCGCGCTCGTCGCTTCCGGGTGCGCGTCCTATGACGAGCGCCAGGCGGAACTGCACGAGATTCTCCTGCACTGGCAGGGCGCCAAATCGACCTATCTCGATCATGAGGGCGAGAAGGTGAAGGTGGATCGATTGCCGGCGCGGGACGGGCGGCACGAAATACGCGTGCGGCATCTGTGCTCGGATTGCGGGATGGAGAACGCGGAACGCCTCCGGATCGCCGAATCGGTGGCCGAGGAGGTCATGGCGGGAACCTGCCCGGCCGGATATACCGTGCTGGAGGAAGGCCATACGGTCGAACCGCTGGGACAGAAGCGGAGCTATCGCGCCTTGTCGGCCGGCATCCGGCGCTATCTGTTCAGGTGCCGGACCTGACCCCACCTCACGCGGATCGATGCCGGCCGGTCACTCGGCGCCGCATCGCTCGCACAAGCCACGCAGCTCGACGATCGCGCTGTCGAGGGTGAAGGCGCGTTCCCGCGCCCGTTCGCAAAAGCGCGTATCGACCTCCGGGTCCGACCATTCGGCCACGTCCCCGCATTGCCCGCAGATCGCGAAGACCACCGCCCCATGATGCGCGTCGCGCCCGGCATGGCAGCAGGCGATATAGGCGTTGAGCGTCTCCAGCCGGTGGACCAGCCGGTCCGCGACCAGCCGGTCGAGGGCGCGATAGACCTGCATCGGCGCGCGCAGGCCCGCGCCGCGTAGCGCGTCCAGGATCGCATAGGCGCTGAGCGGCGCGTCGCTCGCCTCCAGCGCGTCGAGGACGAGCCGCTCGTTCCGGGTAAGGGTGCGGGCGGTTCTGGTCTTCGAGGGATTGTCGCTCATCGGCCAGTCTCCGCCCGCCCGCGCGGAATCGCAAGGCTCGTCAGGAAAATCGCGGTCGCGGCGACCACGATCGACGGGCCGGAAGGGGTGTCGGCCTCCAGCGAGCCAAAAAGGCCCAGGGCCACCGAGAGCGCCCCGAAGACGGCGGCCAACCCCGCCATCGCCTCCGGCGTCGGGGCGAAACGCCGTGCCGTCGCGGCCGGAATGATCAGCAAGGCGGTGATCAGCAGCACCCCGACCAGTTTCATCGCCAGCGCGATCACGCCCGCCATCAACAGCATGAAGAGCGCGCGGGACCGTTCCGGCCGCAAGCCCTCCGCGGCCGCAAGTTCCGGGTTGACCGTCGCCGCCAGCAAGGGGCGCCAGAGCCAGGCCAAGCCGGCCAGCACGGCCGCCCCGCCAAGATAGACCGCCAGGATATCCGCGTGGGAGACGGCCAGGATATCGCCGAAGAGAAGCGCCGTCAGATCGATTCGGACCCAGGGCATGGCCGCCACCATCACGAGGCCCAGCGCCAATGTCGCATGGGCCAGGATGCCGAGCAGCGCGTCGGTGGAGAGCGTCGGCCGCCGCTGCAACAGCAGCAGCGCCAGCGCGACCAGCGCCGCCACGGCGAAGACGCCAAGCATCGGCTCGATCTCGAACAAAAATGCGAAGGCGATGCCCAGCAGCGCCGAATGCGCCATCGTATCCCCGAAATAGGCCATGCGCCGCCAGACGATGAAACAACCAAGCGGCCCGGCCATCACGGCGACGCCGATGCCGGCGGCGAGCGCGCGCAGGAAGAAGGGTTCAAGCATTCGGCGTCTCCCGGCCTGCCGTATCGGTATCACCGGCCGTCGTCACGATACTGCCGTCGGCATGGTGGTCATGGTCGTGATGATGGGGGTAGATGGCAAGCGTCTCGCCCGCGCGCTTGCCGAAGAGGCGGAGATATTCCGGGCTCTCCAGCACTGTCTGGGGCGCGCCGCAGCAACAAACATGCCCGTTGAGGCAGATCACCGAATCCGTGTCCGCCATCACCACATGCAGATCGTGGCTGATCATCAGGATGCCGCAGCCCGTCTCGTCCCGGATCGTGCGGATCAGATCGTAGATCGCCACTTGGCCGGTGAAATCCACGCCCTGCACCGGCTCGTCCAGCACCAATAGCGCGGGGTCGCGCACCAGCGCGCGGGCCAGCAGGGCGCGCTGGAATTCACCGCCCGACAGGCGCTGGACCGACGCCTTGCGCAGATGGCCGATTCCCACCCGCGCCAGCGCCGCGTCGAGCGCCGCGTCGTTCGGTCGCGCGGTCAGGCGCATCAGCCGTTCCACCGTCAGCGGCAGGGTCCAGTCGATCGCCAGCTTCTGCGGCACATAGCCGACGGTCAGTCCGTCCGCGCGGCGCACCCGCCCCTCGTCCGGCGCGATCAGGCCGAGCGCGGCGCGCGCCGTCGTGCTTTTCCCCGAACCGTTGGGTCCGATCAGCGTCACGATCTCGCCGGGCCGTATGCTCAGATCGACGCCCCGGACCAGCCATCGCCCACCACGTTGCACGCCGAGCCCCGTTGCCTCCACCAGGGGTGCGGCGTTCCGCCGCCCGGCGGCGGCCGGCGGGGTCGGCGGGGGGCGGTCCATCGCGTGATCGACGGCATGTTTATGCATCGGGACCCCTTGCGGAAAATCAATTCGGGTGGCATATGCCTCGAACCGAAATGTTATGAGGTAACATCACATGTCTTCCCGGATACAGCATGGACCCGCCCGCCGGTCAAGCATCCTCGATCTTGGCGGAAATCGGATGCGGGGCGTCGCGGGCGCCCTGCTGGCGCTCGGCCTGCCCCTGGCCATGGCGATGGGCACGGCCGTAACCCCGGCCCGGGCGGAGGCGCCGCGCGTCGTCACCTCGGTCAAGCCCGTGCAGGGGCTGGTCGCCGCCGTCATGGGGGATGTCGGCACGCCGGAGGTTCTGGTGGAGGGAACACGGTCCCCGCACGGCTATGCCCTGACGCCGTCCGACGCGCGTGCCTTGGCGGGCGCGGATTTGGTGGTCTGGATTGGGCCGTCGCTCTCGGGATTCCTCGGCCGGGCCCTGGAGACGACGGCCGAGGGGGTGCCGGTCCTTACCCTGATCGAAGCCGATGGAATCGCGACCATGCCCTTCGCGTCCGGTCATCATCACGGCCATGATCATGGGCATGATGATGAAGACGCGCATCACGGGGAAGCGCATGAGGACGGGCATGCGCACGACCATGACGAAGCGCGCGCCGGGGAGGCGGAGCATGATCATGACCATGATCACGGGGACGAGCATGGCCATGACCATGATCACGGAGATACCCATGATCACGGGGACGACCACGGCCATGAGCATGGCCATGAGGAGGGACACGCGCACGGGGCCGGCACCGATCCGCATATATGGCTCGACCCGGAGAACGCGCGGCTGATGCTGGACGCGATCGCCGCCCGCCTGGCGGAGATCGATCCGGCCAACGCGGCCGTCTATGCCGGCAATGCCGGGGCGGCCAAGGCGCGGGTCTCGGCCTTGGAGACGGAGCTTACCCGTGAAATCGGCCCATTCGCCGAACGCGGCTATGTCGTCTTCCACGACGCCTATCGCTATTTCGAACGGCGTTTCGGCCTGCATTCCCTGGGCGCCATCGCCATCGACCCTGAAATTCCGCCGGGCGCCGAGCGGATCGTCGCGCTACGCCGATCCGTGCGGGAAAGCGGCGCGGCCTGCGTCTTCATGGAGCCGCAGTTCGACCCCGCCATCGTCGATACGGTCATCGAGGGAACCGGCGCGCGGAAGGGTGTTCTGGACCCGCTCGGCTCCACGCTGGCGGAGGGGCCCGATTTCTATCAACGGCTGCTCCGCGCGATGGGCGATTCCTTCCGGACCTGCCTGTCCGGGGGCTGACCGGCGGCGGCCGGCCTTGTCCCCTCATACCCGGGCAAGACCGGCCGCCGAGGCGATCAGTTCGAAGGAGCGCAGGCGCTTCGGGTGCTCGAAGACATCCGACACGACCATCAACTCGTCGGCGCCGGTCTCCTCGACCAGGGCCTGGAGGCCCTGCCCGACGGTTTCGGGCGATCCGACGACCGAACAGGCCAGCATTTGCCGTACATGCGCCTTCTCCGCCGGTGACCAGACGCTTTCGATGTCGTCGACGGGCGGGCGCGACAGGGTGCGCGTGCCGCGGATAAGCTCGGTGAAGGATATCTGTTGCGTGGTGGCCAGCCTGCGCGCCTCCTCGTCCGTTTCGGCGGCGATGACGTTGACGCCGACCATCGCATAGGGGCTGGAAAGCTGGTCGCTGGGTTTGAAGCGCTCGCGATAGATACGCAGCGCGGATATCATATGCTCCGGCGCGAAATGCGAGGCGAAGGCGTAGGGCAAGCCCAGTTCGGCCGCCAAGGTCGCCCCGAAATGGCTGGAGCCGAGAATCCACAGCGGCACGTTGGTTCCCGCCGCCGGCACGGCCTCGATGCGTTGATCCTCCGCGCGCGGCGCGAGAAACGCCTGAAGTTCCAGAACGTCCTGGGGAAAATTCTCCGCCGATTGCGGCGACCGGCGCAGCGCGCGCAGCGTGAGCTGATCGGTACCCGGCGCCCGTCCGAGACCGAGATCGATGCGCCCGGGGAACAGTTGCTCCAGGGTGCCGAATTGCTCCGCGACGATATAGGGCGCGTGGTTGGGCAGCATGATGCCGCCCGCGCCGACCCGGATGCGGGACGTCCCCCCGGCGATATGGGCGATCACCACCGCGGTCGCGGCGCTGGCGATGCCCTGCATGTTGTGGTGTTCCGCGACCCATAGGCGGCGATATCCCCAATCCTCCGCATGCCGGGCCAGGTCGCGGGCATCGTCCAGCGCCCGGCGCGCGTCCGAGCCCTGCTTGACCCGGGCGAGTTCGAGAATGGAAAGCGGAACCATGGCGGAAACTCCTATTCGCGGTCGCGCGTCTGTTCGGGTGTCTCTATTCGGGCGTTGGACGAACCGGCCGGATGGCCCACGCCCGCCCCGGCGGCCACGCCGTCATGACGCCTCGCCGGGAAAAGAGGGAACAAGGTGAAGTTGGGAACGCGCGGCGCGCATCGCCAGCACTGATTATCGATTGACGTGCCACTCGGCGGTCTTGGCCGCGCGGCGGGGACGCATTTTGGGCCGCGCGCCGAACCCGGGCGTGGGCGGGGAGCTGATTCGGCTGCCTTCCGGCTTCCCCCGCCCCGGCGGCGGGACCGAGAACCCGCCTGAACCAGACCATCCAACCGGCGATTCAGGCGGCCTCGTAGGAGGCGCCAGTGCAGACCCTAAGAAAGTGGGCGATCGAGCCACCGGCACGGTCGTCGAAGGGCTATGGAAAGATCGGGAAGGATCGTCGACGGGGGAGGGAATGGCGCGCCATCCCGAAGGGATGTTGACCCAAAACTGGAGTACCAGTTCGACGTCAGGAGAAATGGCGCGCCCCAAAGGACGAAGTCCGAACTCTTTAAAGAACCGGGAGCGGTGTTCGAGTGAAGGGAGAATGGCGCGCCCGACAGGATTCGAACCTGTGACCTCCGCCTTCGGAGGGCGGCGCTCTATCCAGCTGAGCTACGGGCGCTTGATCGCGGCGGCGGCCCGGTGACCGGGTCGCGCCATTATCGTTCAGTGCGCTCTATAACGAAGCCGGCCCGGCTTGGCCAGAATGAAGTTTGCCGGACAGCCTTAGCGCCCGGTCTTTTCATAGGCGCGGAACTGGTCCAGCAGGCGCGCGGCGGGGAGCAGGCGGGTCTGCCAGAGCGTCATGGAGTCCGGGGCCGCGCGGGCCTGCCATTGGCGGAAATCGCGGCACCAGCGCCCCTCGACCGCCTTGCGGAAGGCGACGGAGTCGGGGGCGATCGGGCCCGAGGCCGTATCGAGGCCGAGCGCCGCGCGGGCGCGCGCCTCCACCAGCGAGGCCTCGCATTCCAGGTCGAGCGTCCGGGCACCGCCGGCGATATCGCCTTCAAGCTCCTGCAGCCCGTGGCCGGCGAGTTCATGGGCCAGCACGCTCGCCAGCTCGGCCTCGCCGCGCGCCGCGCCGTGGCGCCCGACCACGACGAGGAACCGGGCGCCGATACCCGCATCGCCGCCCGGCAGAAAGGCGGCGAGCGTCACCCGGCTGAGGGCCGGATAGGGGAAGTCGGGATCATGGACCACCAGAACCTCGCCCGCGCCGGAGAGCCGCGCGATCGTCCGATCCGCCGCCGGATCGGCCGCGCGCAGCCGGTCGAGCGCCGCGCGGATATGCGCGATCGCCGCCCCGGCCGCCTTCTTACGCCTTGTCCCGTCACTCTCGGCTTGGCTGTCGAGGGCGTGGAAGGTGACGCCGCCCGCACGGGCCGTCGCCACGATCCCGCGCGCGGCCAGCCGGTCCGGGTCGAAGGGTGACAGCGCCGCCGCCCCGGCGGGGACGAGCACGGCAAGGATAAGCAGGAGGAAGAGAAGGCAAGGGCCCGGAGTCCGGCGCCTTCGGCGTTCCACCCGTGCCATGGGGGCTACAACCCTCCGCTTACCGTGATCGTCGTGCCGGAGACGAAGGGCGCCTCGTCCGACACGAGCCAGGCGACGGCGTTGGCCATGTCCTCCGCCGTGCCGTTGCGGCGCAGCGGCGTGCGGGCGGCGACCTGCGCCGGTTTGTCGTGTTGCCCCCGTTCGGCGTGGATGTCCGTCAGGGTCGTGCCGGGCGCGACGCCGGCGACCCGCACGCCTTCCGGTCCCAGTTCCACCGCCAGCGCGCGCGTCAGCACGTCGAGCGCGGCCTTGCTGGCGCCGTAATGGATGAATTCGTTCGGGCTGCCGAGGCGGGCCGCGACGGAGGAGATATTGACGATCACGCCGCCCGCCCCGCCGCGTCCGCGCGCCATGCGGCGGCCGGCCTCGCGCGCGGCGACGAAGGCGCCCAGGATGTTGACGTCGAACAGGCGGGAGAGATCGTCGATCTCCGCATCGATCAACGGGCCCGGCGGGGCGGTGACGCCCGCATTGTTGACCAGCACGTCGAGGCGTCCGAACGCCCCGTCCACCGCGTGGAAGAGGGCCAGCACCGCCGCCGGATCGCCGAGATCGCCCTTATGCGCGAGTCCCCGGGCGCCCGCCGCCTCGACATCGGCGAGGACGGCCCGGGCCGCATCCTCCCGGCTGGCATAGGACAACGCGATATCGAAGCCTTCGGCGGCGAGCCGGCGGGCCGTCGCCGCGCCGATCCCGCGCGAACCGCCGGTGATCAGCGCTACCGGACGCGAATTTGGCGGCGGGGTGGGGCCGGGGTCGGTCTTGGTCATGGGTCTTGTCTCCCTCGCGATGCATGGGGATGAAAAAGGACGGGCGCCGCCGGGATATCGGCCGCGCCCGTCCCTCCCCGTTATCGGGAGATCATGCCCGCTGTCCGAGGGTCTGTCAGGCGCTGAAAGCCTGCTCCATCGCGCGGCGGACCTGATAGGCCTGATCGGCCTCGTCCACCACGACGTCGGCATAGGTCAGCGGCTGGTCCTCCGGCACGTCGCGCGCGAGCTTGAGCTTGTGCGCCAGACCGATCGGCAAGGCGCCGATGCGCCGGCTGTCCTCCGCCCGCATCAGCTTGCCCCAGACGGTGTAGCCGCCCTCGCCGTCGAGCGTCTCCCCCGCCTTGAGCGGCCGCTTGGCGACCGCGACCGCGTCGCCGCGCCAGGACCGGGAGGTGCCGGTCGGCTCCCCGCGCAGGGCGGCGCTGGCGACCGAGACGCCGAGTTCCAGCCCGATCAGGTGATAGGGCTTGTACATCGCCGCGTACTCGCCGCTGTCGTCGGTCTTGAGGCCGTATTCGGCGAAGCAGCGCGCGGTATAGGGGCTGCCGGCAGCGAACACCGCATAGACGCCCCAGCGCAGATCGCGGAAGATATCGCCGCCGTCGCGCGCCAGGCTGGAGACCACCTCGACCGTGCCCCGGTCGGCCAGGACGCCGCCGTCGGCCGAGGGCTTCAGGATCTGCGGCAGGTCGTCGACGCCGCAGGGCGGGAAGGCCAGGCCGTCCGCCGGCGGGCTCAGGTCGCAGCCATTGGAGACGGCCGCCATCTCGATCGCGGATTTGGTGCCGTCGAGGAAGCTGTTGAACATCTGCGGGTTCATGCCGCCGGCCTTCGCCTGCTCCGGCGTCAGGCCGTAATGACTCCAGACATCGTCGGGCGTCACCTTGTGGAAATGCGGCAGGTACTTCGTGCCCTTGCCCGCGCACACGACCTCCAGGCCGCAGGCGCGCGCCCAATCCACCATCTCCGAGATCAGGGCCGGCTGGTCGCCATAGGCCATGGAATAGACGACGCCCGCCTCGCGCGCCTTGCGGGCGAGCAGCGGCCCGGCCAGCACGTCGGCCTCGACATTGACCATGACGATATGACGGCCCGCCTCGATCGCGGCCAGGGCATGGCGGATGCCGGCGGGGGGGCTGCCGGTCGCGTCGATCACGACCTCCAGCCCCTCGGCGGCGATGAGCGCGGCCGAATCCTCCGTCACCCAGGTCTTGCCGGTCTTCAGGGCGTCGCCGGCGTCCTTGGCGGTGGCCTGGTCGGCATCCCAGCCGACGCGCTCCAAAGTATCGGCCACCCGCTCGCGCGAGAGGTCGGCGATGCCCATTACATGGAAGCCGGGATGGCGGCCGGCCTGGCTCAGGAACATGGCGCCGAACTTGCCGGCGCCGATCAGGCCCACGCGCACCGGACGGCCCTCGGCCGCCCGCGCGCGCAGCGCGGTATCGAGATTCATGAAAAACTCCCCGTCGGGTCGCGATGCGTGAGAATCTTATCCGATTCGGACGTTAAAGCCGGTCATTCTCGGGCCAATCACTCCGCCGCGACGGCGGCGCGGTTGTCGACCAGTTCCCGCAGGCAATCATCCTCCAGGGATTCGATCGGAGTGAAGTCGCGATGGGCGATCCACTCCTTGCGGGTGAACTTGGTGATGTGGTTCGAAACCGCGCAGAGGCTGAGATAGACGATGGTGCGGTTCAGCGGGCTGATGTTCGGCGGGCTGGCATGAACCAGATTGCCGTGGAACATGACGACGGAGCCCTTCGGGCCGATCGGCGCCTCGCAGCCGCCCTCGGCCGCCAGCCGGCTCACCGCCTCGCGGTCGAGGGTCCAGAGCGGATAACTCGTCGTTTCCAGGTCGTGACCGGCCTCCAGGACGCCCTGCTTGTGCGACTTCGGAATGAACAGCAGCGGGCCGTTGGCGGGCGTCACATCCTCCAGGAAGACGGCGATGTTCATCGCGCGCGGTTCCGGCATGCCGTCGTCGCGGGCCCAGGTGCCGTAATCCTGGTGCCACTGCCAGACCTCGCCGTCGAAGGCGGCCTTCGCGTTGATCTTGTACTGATGCATGTAGAGCTTTTCGCCGAGCAACTGCTCGACCGGCTCGACCAGACGGGGATGGCGGCCCAGGCGCCGGAACGGCTCCGAATAGGTGTGGGCGGCGAAGGCGGTGCGGGCGACGCCGCTCGACTCGCGCCAGACTTCCTCGCGGTCCTGCTTATAGATGGCCTGCGCCTCGTCCATCAGCATCTGGGCCTCGTCCTCGCTGAACAGGCCCGGCAGGAACAGGAAGCCGTCGTCATCGAAGCGCTTCAGATCGGTTTCGTTGAGTTTCATGGGGGTTTCCTCTCGCTCTCCTTTGGTGGGTCCCTCTCCCGGAGGAGGGGCCCTTGGTCTTGATCCCTCGGCCTTGTTCCGGCCCGCGCGGCCCCTTCAGGCCGGTTGCGCCAGCATGCGCTCGGCCGCGTGGGCCGCGTGCCGGCTCGCCGCCTCCTCGGCGGCGGTCACGTCGCCCGCCAGGATCGCGTCTACGATCCGGCGATGTTCGTCCCAGACCGCGCGGCGGCTCCGTGTCTCGCGCAGCACCAACCCCATGACCCGCCGGATATGGCGCCATGGCTGGGCGGCCGCCTCCTCGACCAACGGATTGCGGGCCAGTTTGTAGATCGCCTGGTGAAAGGCGACGTCGGCCTCGATCAGGCGGCGGGTGTCGCCATCGGCGAGCGCCGCCTCCCCCTCCGCCATCACGGCTTCCAACCGCGCCTTGGCATCCGGTCCGGCGCGACGGGCGGCCGCGCCCGCCGCCAGCCGGTCGAGCGCGCCCCGCAACTCATAGACCTGCCCCACCGTCTCGTCCGTCAGCACGGTGACGCGATAGCCGCGCCGGCCGGCCGGCTCGACGAAGCCGTCGCGCCGCAGCATGGCGAGCGCCTGGAGCACGGGCTGGCGCGAGACGCCGAGGGTTTCCGCCAGCCGTTCCTGGACCAGCGATTCGCCCGGCGCCAATTCGCCCGCGCAGATGGCGTCGAGCAGGCGCGCATGCACGACCTCGCTCAAGGTCTGGCGATCTGTCTCCACGGGGGCTAGGGGCATGGGTGGCTCGTCCCGATCAATGGGTACTAAATTTTGAATACTGTATACGAACAACGATCGGCGCACAATGTCCTTGCATGCCCCGTGCCCGCGTCGGACCCTCGCGCCGCGCCGTGCGGCCCCGTCCGGTTAGGGCCGGGAAGGGACGCGCGTAGCCCCGAACCGGAAGGAATAAGCAGGAAGGATTGTCAGGATCATGCGGAAATCCCTGAAGATGTCGGCCGGCGCCGCCGGCCTCGCCATCGGTCTCGCGGCGGGGCTGGTCGGCGGCCTCGTCGGCGGGTCCGCGCCCGCCGCGGCGCAGGAGGTGACGCTGCGCCTGCATCAATTCCTGCCGTTGCGCTCCACCATACCCGCGGAGGCGATCACGCCCTGGATCGAGGCGGTGGAGGCGGACTCCGGCGGACGCATCGAGATCGAGCATTACCCCTCGATGCAGCTCGGTGGCGCCCCGCCCTCGCTCTATGATCAGGCCCGCGACGGCGTCGTGGATATCGTTTGGACGCTTCTCGGCTACACGCCCGGCCGGTTTCAAAAGCTGGAGGCCTTCGAGCTTCCCTTCATGGTCTCGACCGCCGAGGCGACCAGCAAGGCCTTCCACGAATTCGTCCAGAAGAACGGCCTCGACGAATTGTCGGACGTTCACCCGCTGGTGGTGCACACCCATGGCCCCGGTCTGCTGCATGTCCGTGGCGAGGGGGTGAGGAGCCTCGACGACATGGCGGGTCTCACGCTGCGCGGTCCGACGCGGGTGATCACCAAGATGCTCGACGACATGGGCGCGTCGGCGGTCGGTATGCCGGTCCCGGCGGTGCCGGAGGCCCTCTCCAAGGGCGTGATCGATGGCGCGGTCGTCCCGTGGGAGGTGACGGTCCCCCTCAAGATCGCCGAACTGGTGGACAGCCATACCGGTTTCGAGGGCGATCGCGGTCTCTATACCGCGACATTCGCGCTGGTCATGAACAAGGACAGCTACGCCGCCCTGCCGGACGATCTGAAAAAGGTGATCGACGCCCATAGCGGAATCGAGACGGCGGCCCTGTTCGGCGCCGCGATGGACGAGGGCGACAAGGCCGGCCTGGGCATCGCGCGTTCCAGCGGCAATGATATCCGCATGCTCGACCCCGGCCCATGGAAGCAGGCGGCGCAGGCGACGATAGACGATTGGATCGCGGAAATGGATGCGCAAGGCCATGACGGCGCGGCCTTGGTCGAGGAAGCGCGGGCGCTGATCGAGAAATACAGCGCCGAATGATCGCGCGCGCGATGACCGCCCCCCTATCGGCCCCCCAATCGCCCCCCTTGTCGACTCCATGATCCATCGTCTGGTCCATGCCCTCGCCAAGGGATTGGCGCTCGCGGGGGGGCTCGTGCTGGTCGCGATGCTGCTGCTGACGGTGGCGAGCGTCGCGGGACGCGCAATGAGCCCGCTCGGCCTGGAGTCGATCCCGGGCGCCTATGAGCTGGTGGAGATGGGGACGGCCTTCGCCATCTTCGCCTTCCTGCCCTGGTGCCAGTTGACGCGCGGCCATGTCACTGTCGATCTCGTGATGAACGCCGCCGGCTTCCGTGCCAACCGGGTTGTCGACCTAGCGGCCAATCTGTTGATGACGGGGGCGGCCGGCGTGGTGGCGTGGCGTCTCGTCCTCGGCATGCTGGACAAGCAGCGCTATGGCGAGACGACCTTCATCCTGGGCCTGCCACTATGGATCGGCTATGCGGCGGCGGTGGTGGGGGCGGTGCTGTTCGCGCTCGTCAGCCTTTATTGTTGCGGGCGGAGTTTGGGTGAACTGCAAGCCGGCCATCGTGAGGAGGGCGCGCCGTGACGTCGGTGGAAATCGCGCTCGCTTCCTTTCCGGTATTGATGGGGCTGATCCTGCTGCGGGTTCCGATCGGACTGGCCATGCTGGTCGTCGGTTTCGCGGGCATCTGGCTGGTGACCGGCAGTCCGCGCCCGATCATGGGGCAGTTGAAAAGTCTCCCCTACGACACCTTCTCGTCCTATTCGCTCTCGATCGTGCCGCTGTTCCTGCTGATGGGGCAGTTCGCGACGCGCGGCGGGATGAGCCGCGCGTTGTTCCACGCGGCGGAAACCTGGCTCGGCCATCGCCGGGGCGGGATGGCGATGGCGGCCGTGGGGGCCTGCGGGGCGTTCGGGGCGATCTGCGGCTCCTCGCTCGCCACCGCCGCGACCATGGGGCAGGTCGCGTTGCCCGAACTGCGCCGCGCCGGCTATTCGGGCGCGCTCTCGACGGGGGGGCTCGCCGCCGGCGGGACCCTCGGCATCCTGATCCCCCCCTCCGTCATCCTGGTGATCTATGCCGTCCTGACGGAGCAGAATATCGCCAAGCTCTTCATCGCGGCCGTCGTGCCGGGCGCGCTTGCCGCGCTCGGCTATCTGTTGGCGATCGCGGTTTACGTGCGCCTCAAACCCGACGCCGCGGGCACCCGGCCGCGCAGCGACCGGGCCACGCGGGTGCGGGCGCTGTCGCGCGTATGGCCGGTTCTCGCGATCTTCCTGCTGGTGATCGGCGGTATCTATGCCGGATGGTTCACGCCGACCGAGGGCGCGGCCGTGGGCGCGGCCGGGACGGGTTTGGTGGCGGCGTTGAGCGGTGGATTGAACCGGGGCGGGCTGATCGAGTCGCTGCTTTCCACCGCCGTGGCGAGCGGCATGATCTTCTTCATCATCCTGGGCGCGGCGGTCTTCAACGGCTTTCTCGCCTTCTCGCAATTGCCGCAGCAGGCCGTGGCGGCGGTGTCGGCCAGCGGCCTCGGCCCCTGGGCGGTGCTGGCGCTGATCCTGGCCTGCTATCTGGTCTTCGGCTGCATCATGGATTCGCTGTCCATGATCCTGCTGACCATCCCGATTTTCTTTCCGATGGTCATGGCGCTCGATTTCGGTTTGGGACCGGAGGCGACGGCGCTGTGGTTCGGTGTCCTGGTGCTGATCGTGGTCGAGGTCGGGCTGATCACGCCGCCGGTGGGCATGAATCTCTTCATCATCAATTCCATGACCGAGGACGTGCCGATCGGCGAGACCTTCAAGGGCGTCCTTCCCTTCATCCTGAGCGATCTGGCCCGGGTGGCGATCCTGGTGCTCTTTCCCGGTCTCACGCTGGGGCTCGTCGCCTTGCTGTTCTGAGGTCGCGTATCCGGTCGGGGTACGTAGGAGTACCCTGTTCGTGCAACCTTGAATACTTTGGCTGCCGAAACTCTACCAACTATCGAGGTTAATGCGATAAATTCGCATTCCCGAACACAAGAATCCACTGGCGCGGCTAGGGACTTTGTAGCATTAGTTCACGAGCTATCCGCCAGCCTAATACTTTCGGGCTCCTGACGTTTTCGTCACCGGGGTGCTATGCGACGCGGATGGGCTTGAACCGATCCGTTTGCGTATCCCGCGAGGGACTCGGGCTTCGCGGCGGTCGGCGCGCGATCAATACGCGATCAATAGTTGAGCGAATGGGCATGGATACCATTGTTTCCACCGACCCGTCCGGGACCAAGGGCGATGCGACGGCGATTCTGATCGTCGACGACCATGCGACCGTGCGTTCCGGTCTGAAGTTGATGATCGACGCGGCGCTCGACAAGGCCTGGGTCCGGGAATGCGCGTCCGTCGGCGAGGCGATCGAGCATCTCGCCGAGGCGCGTTATGATCTCGTGATCCTCGACATGCTCTTGCCGGATTCCGATGCCGGGACGTTGGAGGCCATCGGCAAGGCGGCCGATGGCGCCCGGGTCCTGGTTCTGTCGATGATCGAGGATTCGGATGCGGTTCGGCGTGCCCTGGATGCGGGGGCCAGCGGGTATCTCCCGAAATCGGCCAGCCCGGCGGTCACGGCCCATGCGTTGCGCATCGTGCTTGACGGCGGGGTCTATATCCCGGAGCAGGCGCTTCGCACGGGTCAGGAGACCCGGCCGAGTCACTCGCCGGCCCTGGACCCGTCCGGCGGTTTTCCCACGCCGGACCCGCATGCCGTCGATCGGGCCAAGCTTACGCGCATGCAGCTCAAGGTCTTGAGCGAGATGGCGCGTGGCGCCTCGAACAAGCAAATCGCGGATACGCTCGATCTCTCCGTTTCGACCGTCAAGGCGCATGTCGGCGCCGTGATCCGCAAGCTGGAGGCGCGCAATCGCACCCAGGCCGTGCTGATCGCGCAGAATAGCCGAATTGTCTGACCCGGCGCTTCCGATCCTTTTCACCATCGATGCGACCGGGGTCCTGAGCGAACCGGATGGGCGCGCCCGCGCGATTATCGCCGATCTTCCGCCGTCGCGCCGCGGCCCGGTCGACCGGCTGTTCCAGACCTGCCGCGCGGCGCCGGACGAGGCGACTCGCTCGCTTCTGATCGAGACGCGGGACGAGAGCCGTTGGCATTTGAGCGCGCGGCGCGATCCAACCGGCGATGATGAAAGCGGAGAAGGGGGCGCGCGGCTGATCGGCGTGCTGGTGCCGGCGGAGGGGGCGGCGCGCGTGGCCGAGGTCGATGGCGAGGTTTCGGCCGGTGACGGAAAGCCGTTCCGGGGGCGCACCGCCTTCACCGGCAGCCGCGATCAGGAGCGCCTGATGGTCGCGGCGCTCGACAACACGGCGACCGCGGTCGCGATCTTCGACCGGGCGGCCGACCATCTGATCTATACCAACCAGGCCTTCGAGACCCTGTTCGGCACCGGGCCGGGCGATCGGCCCTGGACCGAGAACGTCGTCGATTGGAATGAGCCGGGAGCCCGGGTCCTGGCCGAATCGACGAAGGCGAACCGTCCCTTCACGGCGATGATGACGGTGCGCAATCCGCGCACGGGCCGGGTGTTTCCGGCCAGCTTCACGGTCGATGTGGTCAAGGATTGGGAAACCGGACAGCCGCGCTATTTCTTCGGCACGGGCACCGACCGCAGCGAGGAATGCGAGCGTCTGCGGGGGCTGCGCGACGCGATCACCGATGAACGACGCGCCCATTCCGGCAAGATCGATTTCATCCGCGCGATCAGTCACGATCTGCGCCAGCCGGTCTTCGCTCTCGGCCTGCTGGCGGAGGCCGCGAAACCGATCCTGGAGCGCGAGAAGCCGGAGATCGCCAACGCCCTTTGGCAATCGGTGGAGGGGCTTCGCCGGATGCTGGAAAGCCTGTTCGAGATGGGTGCCTTGGGCGCCCGCCGCTTGACGCCGAAACCCGAGACGGTGTCGTTCGACCGGCTTTTCCGCCAGGCGACGACCGAGATCGCGCTGCGCGCCAAACAGCGCGGAATTGATCTTCGGATCGGCACGGCGGACGCCGCGCTGCGGTCCGATCCGGTATTGATCGGGCGCATGCTGCGCAATCTGCTGACCAATGCGGTCGAGCATGCCCATGCCTCCAGCATCACGCTCGCGGCCTGGCGGACGGCGGATGGGGTGCGGTTCTCGGTCAGTGACGACGGCATCGGCGTGCCGGCCGACTCGCGCGAGCGCATCTTCGCGGAGTTCGTGCAATTGCACCAGAAGCCGCGGGCCAAGGACATGCCGGAAGGCGGGGGGCTGGGCCAGGGCCTGGGGCTCGGCCTCAGCATCGTGGCCGGGATCGCGGACCTGCTCGGCGGCAGTGTCGCCTTGCGCGCGCCGGAGGAGGGGGGGGCCTGCTTCGTCGTCACGTTGCCCGACCTCTCGACCGAATCGGCGGCCGACACGGTGGACGGCGCGCATATTTGAGGGGCGGGTAGCCGTTCGGCGCGCCAATGCCCCTCCCGTCTATCCTGTCCCCTCCCGCAACACGCCGAGGAAGGCGTCGCCATAGCGTTCCAGCTTGCGGCTGCCCACGCCATGAACCCGGGCCAAGGCCGCGCGGTCGGCCGGCCGGTCGGCGGCGATCTCGATCAGGGTGCGGTCGGGAAAGACGACATAGGCGGGCACGCCCTCGTGCCGGGCGATGGCCAGCCGTTTCTCCTTCAGGCGCGCCAGGAGGTCCGTATCCACCCCTTCCGGCAGGTCGCGGGTACCGCCGCGCGCGCGTTCGCTCCGCCGCGTGGGCTCCAGGCGCAGGCGCACGGCCTCCCCGTCCTTCAGCACCGCGCGGCCGTTCGGCCCGACCCGCCAGGCGCCGTGGTCCGCCGGTTCAAAACCCGCGATGCCGAGCGCGTAGAGTTGGCGGAAGATGCCACGCCACTGCACCTTGGTCCGGTCCGCGCCGACGCCGAAGGTGGGCAGCTTGTCATGGCCGAAGCGTTCGATCTTCTCCGTCGCCTCGCCGCGCAGCAGGTCGATCAGATGCTCCATGCCGAAGCGCTCGCCCGTGCGCAGGATGGCCGAAAGCGCCTTCTGCGCCTCGATCGTGCCGTCCATGGTCTCCACCCCGTCGAGGCAGAGATCGCAATTGCCGCACGGGGCCGCATCCGTCTCCCCGAAATAGGCCAACAGCGTCTGCCGACGGCAGCGTGGCGCCTCGCACAGCGCGACCAGCGCGTTGAGGCGCTGGCGATCCACGCGCTTGCGTTCTTCCGGCGCCTCGCTCTCGTCGATCTGGCGGCGGCGCAGCCGGATATCGTCGATTCCGTAGAGTGTCAGCGTATCGGCCGGCAGCCCGTCGCGCCCGGCGCGGCCGATCTCCTGGTAATAGGCCTCGACGCTTTTCGGCAGGCCGGCATGGGCGACGAAGCGCACATCGGGCTTGTCGATCCCCATGCCGAAGGCGACGGTGGCGAAGATGACCACGCCGTCGCTGGCGAGGAAACGGTCCTGCACCGCCTCGCGCGCCTCCTTCTCCATGCCGGCGTGATAGGCGTGGGCGTCCACCCCCCTGCCCGCGAGGTCGACCGACAGTTCCTCCGTCTGGCGGCGGGAGTTGCAATAGACGATACCGCTCGCCCCGCGATGCAGCGCCAGGAACTGCTCGATCTGGCGGCGCGGATTGGCCTTGGGCCGCATGGCGAGACGCAGGTTCGGCCGGTCGAAGCCCATCACCAGGATATCCGGCGGGCTTTCGAAAAGCTGGGCGGCGATATCCTCGCGCGTCGCCCGGTCCGCCGTTGCCGTCAGCGCGATCGTCGGCGGCCCGCCGAGCCGCGCGCGCACCGCGCCGAGGCGGGTATATTCCGGGCGGAAATCATGCCCCCATTGCGAGACGCAATGCGCCTCGTCGATGGCCAGAAGGCGCACGTCGCTACGCTCCAGAAGGCGCATGGTCTCCGCGCCGCCCAGCCGTTCGGGCGAGAGATAGAGCAGCCGCAGCCGCCCTTCCGCCAGCGCGGCCAGAACGCGCTCGCGCTCGGCCGGGTCGCTCGCGGAATTGAGGCTCCCGGCTTCCACCCCGGCGGCGCGCAGGGCGGCCACCTGATCGCGCATCAGGGCGATCAGGGGCGAGACCACGACGGTCAGCCCGCCGCGCACGACCGCCGGCAATTGATAGCAGATCGACTTGCCGGCGCCGGTCGGCATGACGGCCAGCAGGTTCTGGTCCCGCATGACACGGGCCAGCGCCGCCTCCTGGCCGGGGCGCAGGCTGTCATAGCCGAACACCTCGCGCAGCGCGCGCATCAGCGCGGCGCGGATCTCCTCGGGCAGATCGGCTGTGGTCTCGGCGCTGGTTTCGTCGGGCATGGGGCGGTCGATCGGGACTGCATGCGGAAGCGGTGTGTGGAGCGCGAGCCTAGCCGCTTCGTCCGGGCCGGGAAAGGCGCCTGGGGAAATCAGCCCTCGCCCCATCGGTATCATTCGGTATGCTGAAGGCCATGAGCGAACTGCGACGAATCCCCCGCACGCCCCCCACGGACCGGGAGGCGGCGGAAGACACCCGGCCGCTTGAGGAATATGTCGGCCAGGAAATCCGGGCCCATCGCAAGCGTCAGGGTATGACCATGGCGGAACTGGCCGCGGCGGCGGAGGTGAGCCAGGGCATGCTCTCCAAGATCGAGAACGGGCAGTCGAGCCCCTCGCTCTCGACCCTCGCCGCGCTGGCCAACGCGCTGTCGGTGCCGATCTCGGGCTTCTTCACGCCGATAGAGTCGGCCCGCGCAGTGAGTTTCATTCCCGCCGGCGAGGGCCGGGTGATGGATCGGCGCGGCACGCGTTCCGGCCATCTCTATCAGCTTCTCGGGGAAGGGGTCGGCGGCGATGTCGGGATGGAGCCCTATCTGATCACGTTGAGTTCGGAGTCCGAAACCTACGATCAGTTCCGGCATGAGGGGGTGGAATTCATCCATGTCCTCTCCGGCGAACTGGTCTATCGCCACGGTGACCGGGATTTTCATATGAAGCCGGGCGATTCGCTGTTCTTCGACGCGGGCGCGCCGCACGGCCCGCGTGAGTTGATCGCGCTGCCGGCGGTCTATCTCTCGATCATGGGCTATAAGGCCGAGGGCGCGATCGCCTGACGGCCGGCTCTTCTCACGCTTCCGGCCGCCAGGCGTCCGGGATATGGCGTGGGCGGCGGCCCGGGACCACCAGCACCAGGTCGAAGCGTTGGTCGAGCGCGGCGAGCGCCGGACGGTGGGTCAGCCAGTGCGCGAAGGCCCGCGCCACGCGGCGGCGCTGCGCCGGCCCCAGGGATTCGGCCGCGCTCGCCAAATCGGGGCGGGCCTTCACCTCGACCGCCGCGATCAAGCCGCCGCGCCGCACGATCAGGTCGATCTCCCCCACCGGGGTTCGCGCGCGCCGGGCGAGCACGCGATAGCCCTTGAGGCGCAGCCACCAGAGCGCCAGCGCCTCCGACCGCCGGCCCCGCCGCTCCGCATGCCGCCGTTTGGCTTGCCCCCGTTCGGCTTGCCCTCGACGGGACGCGCGACCGTTCGCGGAGGCGCTCACGCGTCGTTTCCCCGCTTGGCCACGGCCAGGGCACGGGCATAGATTTCCTTCTTCGGGCGTCCGGCGGCCTCGGCCACCATGTTGGCGGCTTCCTTCACCCGCATGCTGGCCAGCGCGTCGGCGAGCATGCGGTCGATCGCCATGTCGTCCATCGCGTCTTCCGCCGCCTCGGGCGGGCCGACGACGATCACGACCTCGCCCCGGGGCGGTCCGTCCCGTCGATAGGTCCCGGCCAGGGCGGCCGGGCTGCCGTGCCGGTGCTCCTCGTGCAGCTTGGTCAGTTCGCGCATCACCGCGACGCGGCGGTCGGGGGCCAGATGGGCGATATCCTCCAGCGTCGCGGCCAGCCGCGACGGCCCCTCATAGAGGATCGCGCTGGCCCGCGCGGCCAGCACCTCGCCCAGCCATGTGCGCCGCGCGCCCTGCTTGGGCGGGGGGAAGCCGGCGAAGAGGAACCGGTCGCTCGGCAGGCCCGCGCCGGCCAGCGCGGCCAGCGCCGCCGAGGCGCCGGGGATCGGAATCACGGGCAGGCCCTGGGCCACCGCCTCGGCCACCAGCTTGTAGCCGGGATCGGAGACCAGCGGCGTTCCCGCGTCGGAGACCAGCGCCACCGCCTTGCCCTCCGCCACCGCGCGCAGCAGCCCCGGCCGTCGCGCCGCCGCATTGTGGTCATGATAGGGAGTCAGGGTGCCGCTCAGACCATGGGCGGAGAGCAGACGCTGGGTCACGCGCGTGTCCTCGCAGGCGATCATGTCCGCATCGCGCAGCACGTCGAGGGCGCGCAGCGTGATGTCGCGCAGATTGCCGATCGGCACGGCGACGACATAGAGGCCCGGGGCGAGCGTCCGGGTGGGTCGGTGGGCCTCGCCGGCCCGTTCGCTTGCGTTGTCGTCCGCGTCTTCGCGCATTGGTTCGCTTGGCCTTTCCGGCTACCTATAGCATTGTGTCGGTCGCGAATGGACCGGCGATCGGCGGGCGGCTGGAGGCCCGGACGACCCGCGACCCAGAGGAGAGATGACCCCCTTGGCCGACGGATTCTGTTTCCCCTACCGACATTCCCTCCATTCCGGTTCGCCCCGGTGGTGCCTCGGCCGTGTCCTGGCCGCCGCGCTGCTTAGCTTAACGCTGGCCGCCTGCGCGAGCGAGCCCTCGGACGACGCCACCGTCGGCGAGGGGTTGCCGCCGCATTCGCCGGGCGTCGATCCCGGCTCGGCGCCGAACGACACGGCGGCGGCGGCCGACGATCTCTTCGGCGACGAGGGGTTCATGACCCCGGAGGAGATGCGGGACGATGCCCGCGATCCGCGCCGGGAGCATGTGATCGCCCTTATCGTGCCGCTCAGCGGTCAGCATGCCGATGCCGGTCAGGCCCTGCTGGACGGCGCGCAGATGGCGTTCTTCGATCTGCGCAATCAGGAGGCCGTGTTGCGGCCCTTCGACAGCGGCGGGACGCCGGACGGCGCCGCCCGGGCCATGAGCCAGGCGCTGGAGGCCGGGGCCGGCCTCGTTATCGGTCCGTTGCTGGCGCAATCGGTCGAGGCCATTCGCCCGATGGCCGAACGGGCGGGCGTGCCGGTCATCTCCTTCTCCAATTCGCCGGATGTGGCGGGGCCGCCGGTTTATCTCGCGGGTTATGCGCCCCCGGCCCAGGTCGCGCGCGCGATCGGCAACGCGGTCGCCGAGGGGCGCACACGGATCGCCGTGCTGGCGCCGAGCGGTGCTTATGGCGACGCCGTCATCTCCGCCGCGCAGGATGTGGTCGATAGTTATCGGCGCGGCGACCGGCAGGTGCCGCCCGGCATCGCGTCGGCCATCGAATCGGGCCGCCTCGACGGGACATCCACGACGCGGACCGCGCCCGCGGCGGCGGCCGATGTCGTGCCGGGCCTGACCCCGACGCGCGAGGCGCCGCCCGCGCCGGTCGACCTCGCCCGGGTCGCCTATTATGATCCGGGCGCGCCGGACCATAGCGAGGTGATCCAGAGCTTTTCCAACTATCGCCAACGCGTCCAGGCGCTGGAACGTCAGCGCGGCCAGTTGGCGGCCAAGGGGGACGAGGCATCGAAGGCGGCGCTGCGGCGGCTGGAAAACCTGGATACGCTCGGCGATCCGCCGTTCGACGCGGTGCTGCTGCCCGCGCTCAACGCGCAGAGCCTCAAGATCCTGGCCGCCCAGCTTGCCTATTACGATGTGGACGAGCCGGCGGTCCGCCTGCTCGGCCTGCAGCCCTGGGACGGCTTCGGCGATTTGTCGGGGGAGCCGACCCTGATCGGTTCGCGCTATGTCGCGACGCCGGATTCCTATCGCAAGCGCTTCGGCGAGCGCTTCGCCGCGACCTTCGGTCAGCGCCCCTCGCGCCTCGCCTCGCTCGGCTATGACGTGGCGGCGGTGGCGGTCAGCCTCGCCGCGCGCGGGGAGGAACCCGCCCGCTTCAATGCGGAGGCGATCACCAATCCGACGGGCTTCATCGGCGCGGAGGGGCTGTTCCGCTTCACGTCCGACGGCTTGAACGAACGCGGTCTGGCCGTCATTCAGATCACGCCCGAGGGACGCCGCACGATCGATCCGGCGCCGGAAAGCTTTCCGCAGGACCCGGTGGTCGGCGGCGGGGAAACGTCGCCGCCGCTGGAGGAACCGGTTCCCTCCTCCTGACGCGGCGGGGGCCGGGCCGGTATCATGCGGGCGCCTTCCTTCCTTTCCCGATGGCTCGGCGCCGCGGCGCTCTATGGCGACCGGCGCGTGCTGGCGATCGCCGCCATGGGAAGCGCCAGCGGCCTGCCCTATGTGCTGATCGTCTCGACGCTCGGCTATTGGCTGGCGCGGCTGGAGGTCGATCTGGCCGCCATCGGCATCTTCGGGCTGGTGGCGCTGCCCTATGCCTGGAAGGTGCTGTGGGCGCCGGTGATCGACCGGGCGCGGCCGCCCGTGCCGTTTCGCGCGCTCGGCCGGCGGCGCGGTTGGGCGGTGCCGATCCAACTCGCGCTGGCGGGCGCGATCCTCGCGCTCGGCTTCACCGACCCGGCGGAGGCGCCGGCGATGGTCGCCGTCCTCGCGCTCGCCGTGGGCTTCCTGGGGGCGAGCCAGGATGTGGTGATCGACGCGGTGCGCATCGAACTGCTGCGCGAGGACGAGCAGGGCGCCGGCGCGGCCGCGACGCAACTCGGCTGGCGTATCGGCGGGTTGATCGCGGGCGCGGGCGCCATCGGCCTCAGCGATTTCGTCGGCTGGCCGGTGGTCTTCGCGGTCATGGCGGGCGCGGTGCTGGTGGGCATGCTGGCGTTGATCCTGGTGGGCGAGCCGGAGAGCGCCGGCGCGCGCGAGGTGCTGGACGGGCCGCGTCCGGCCCCCGCGACCGCGCTTCGGCGCGCCGTCATCGAACCGTTTCGCGAATTCCTGACCCGGCCGCAGGCGCTGGCGATCCTGGTCTTCGCGTTGCTCTATAAGTTCGGCGACGCGATCGGTGGGGCGATGGCGAACCCCTTCTATGTCGATCTGGGCTTCACCGGCGCGGAGATCGCGGCCGTCACCAAGCTGTTCGGTCTGGGGGCCACGGTCGCGGGCGTGCTGGGGGGTGGTTTGCTGGTCCGGGGCTATGGCCTCTATCCCGCCCTGATGATCGGCGGCGTGGCCCAGGCGGCGACCAATCTCGCCTTCACCTGGCTGGCGCTCGCCGGCACCGATATCGGGGTGCTGACGGTCGCGATCGCCGTCGATAATTTCGCGGGCGGGTTGGGCTCGGCCGCCTTCGTCGCCTATCTTTCCGCGTTGTGCGACGCGCGCTTCACGGCGACGCAATACGCGCTCCTGACATCGGTCATGGCGCAGGGGCGCTCCCTGATGGCGGCGGGCAGCGGGTTCCTCGCCGAATTCCTCGGCTGGCCCGCCTTCTTCGCGACGACCGCGCTGCTGGCGGTGCCAGGGCTGCTTCTCTTGCTCCATCTCATGGCCCGGCGGCCCGAGAGAGCGTAAAATAACCGTCGCCGGCCGGCCGCCGGAATTTCCCTTGCGGGCCGGCATCGAAATCGCCATGTTGCGATGCAATAATTAATGCTGCGGTGCAGCATCATGATAGGATCGATCCCTGGCGCCCGTTCGGCGTGACACCGTCGCATCGTTTCCGGGCGCCCTCAGTACAAGGAAAGACCGGGCAATGAACATCAATCTGGTGACCTGCGGCGAGAATCCGCCGCACGATATCAATGTCATCATCGAGGTGCCGCTGGGCGCCGATCCGGTCAAGTACGAGCTCGACAAGGATTCGGGCGCCCTCTATGTCGACCGTTTCCTGCATACCTCGATGGTCTATCCGGCCAATTACGGGTTCATGCCGCATACCCTGTGCGGTGACGGCGATCCGATCGACGTGCTGGTCCTGGGGCAGGTGCCGGTCGTTCCGGGATGCATCGTGCGCTCCCGCCCGGTCGGCGTCATGCTGATGGAGGATGAGAGCGGCGAGGACGAGAAGATCCTGGCCGTCCCGCACGACAAGCTGCATCCCTATTACGAGAACATCACCGGCTATCGCGATTTGCCGCAGATCCTGATGGATCAAATCGCGCATTTCTTCACGCATTATAAAGACCTCGAGAAGAATAAATGGGCCAAGGTCGCGCGCTGGGGCGGCCCGGACGAGGCGGCCCGGCTGATCGAGCAATCGATCGCGCGCGCCGACGAGAAGGGCTGCGGGCCACGGCGCGCGGCCGCGACGGCCGAACGGATCCTGGCCTCGCGCGAGGCCGATGCGAATTGAGGCGGTGTCCGGCGACGGCCGGCCGCACTATTGGACGGATGACCGGGAATGAGCGGGTTCGAAACGATCGTGGAGAGGCTTGAGATCGTGGAGGGCGATATCACGCGCCTTACGGTCGATGCGATCGTCAATGCCGCGAACGAGAGCCTGCTGGGCGGCGGCGGTGTCGATGGGGCGATCCATCGCGCGGCCGGGCCCGGGCTGCTGGCGGAATGCCGGGAACTCGGCGGGTGCGAGACCGGCTCGGCCAAGATCACCGGCGGGCATCGCCTGACCGCCCGTCACGTGATCCACGCGGTCGGCCCGGTCTGGCACGGCGGCGAGCGGGGCGAGGACGCGCTGCTGGCCGGATGCTACCGCACCGCCCTCGACCTCGCCGCGGCGGCGGGCGCGGAAAGTATCGCCTTCCCGGCGATTTCCTGCGGGGTCTACCGCTTTCCGGTGGCTCGCGCCGCGCGGATCGCGGTCGGCACGGTGGCGGAGAGCCGCCATCTGGCCGCCTCCGACGGTTCGGATCGACCCCAAGGGCGCGGATCGATAAGAAAAGTGCTATTCTGCTGTTTCGGCGAGGAGACGGCCAAAGCCTATCGGGAGGCACTTCGGGAGCTCCGGTAAGCCCATGTCCCTACGCGATCTAGATTCCTTCTTCCATCCGAAGTCGATCGCCCTGGTCGGCGCGTCGAACCGTGACGGGTCCGTCGGGGCGGTGCTGGCCCAGAATCTCATGACCGGCGGCTTCGAGGGGCCGATCATGCCGGTCAATCCGAAATACCGCTCGATCGGCGGCGTCTATGCCTGGCCGGATATCGACAGCCTGCCGGAGGCGCCGGAGCTCGCCGTCGTCGCGACGCCGGCGGACGCGGTGGCGGGCGTCATCGGCGAATTGCGCGCGAAGGGCTGCAAGGCCGCCTGCATCATCACCGCCGGATTCGGCGAGGGCGCGGCCGACGCCGAGGGCCGGGCGCGCCGCGCGGCGGTCCTGGAAGCGGCCGGACCGATGCGCCTCCTGGGGCCGAACGTGCTCGGCCTCATGATGCCGGAAACCGGGATCAATGCCAGCTTCGCGCATATCGCCCCGCCGAAGGGCGATCTCGCCTTCGTCTCGCAATCGGGCGCGATGCTGACCTCCGTGCTCGATTGGGCCAGCGGCCAGGGCATCGGCTTCTCCCATCTGATCAGTCTCGGCGACATGATCGATGTCGATTTCGCCGATCTTCTGAACCATCTGACGCGCGATACCTCGGTGCGCGCCATCCTGCTCTATATCGAGGCGATCGGCGACGCGCGGAAATTCATGTCGGCCGCGCGCGCCGCCGCCCGCACCAAGCCCGTCGTCATCATCAAGGCCGGCCGCTTCGCGGAGGGGGCGAAGGCCGCGACCTCCCACACCGGCGCGCTGGCCGGCGCGGACGGCGTCTATGACGCGGCCTTCCGCCGCGCGGGCATGCTGCGCGTCTATGACATGCAGGAACTGTTCGACGCGGTGCAGACGCTGTCCTCCAGCCTGCGGCGCCTCGGCATCCAGGGGCCGCGCGGGGAAGGCGGGGACCGCCTCGCGATCCTGACCAATGGCGGGGGCATCGGCGTGCTGGCGACGGATTCGCTGATGCAGCTTGGCGGGCGTCTCGCCCCGCTCGACGAGAAGACGATCCAGGCGCTCGACGGCGTGTTGCCGCCGACCTGGAGCCACGGCAACCCGGTCGACATCATCGGCGATGCCTCGGGCGCGCGCTATGTCGCCGCGCTCGACGCGCTGCTCAAGGATGAGACCTCCGACGCGGTGCTGGTGATCAACTGCCCGCAGGCGATTTCCAATTCGCGCGAGGCGGCGGAGGCGGTGATCGCCGCCCTGCCGGGCCAGCATAAGCCGGTACTGACCAACTGGCTCGGCGACGAGGCGGCGCGCGCCGCGCGCAAGCGCTTCGCCGAGGCGCGCATCCCCACCTACAACACGGCCGAGGAGGCGGTGCGCGCCTTCATGCATGTCGTGCGCTACGGCCGTAACCAGGCGATGCTGATGCAGGCGCCCGCCGCCGACAGCCTGGACGGCAGGGAGCCCGACCGCGCGGCGGTGCGCGCGATCATCGACGACGCGCTGGCCGAGGGACGCGCCTGGCTCAGCGAGGTCGAGGCGAAGAATGTCCTCGATGCCTATTCCATTCCGGTCGCGCGCACCTACTGCGCCCGCGACGCGGAGGAGGCCTATTGGATCGCGCGCGGCTTCAAGATGGGCGATCTGGTCGCGGTCAAGGTCCTGTCCCGCGATATCACCCATAAATCCGACGTGGGCGGGGTGGTGCTGAATCTGACCACGCCGGAGCAGGTGCGCGAGGCGACGGAGCAGATGTTGACCCGCCTGCACCGCGATTATCCGGACGCGGTGATCGAGGGGGTCAGCGTGCAGGAGATGATCAGCCGCCCCGGCGCCCACGAACTCATCGTCGGCCTCAACGAGGACCCGCAATTCGGCCCGGTCGTGCTGTTCGGGCGCGGCGGCAAGGAGGTCGAGGTGATCGGCGACACCGCGACCGGCCTGCCGCCGTTGAACGATGTGCTGGCGGAAGGCTTGATCGAGGAGACGGCCGTCTATCGCCTGTTGAAGGGATTCCGGGACACGCCGCCCTCCGATCTGCCGGCGATCCGCCGGGCGCTGATCCGGGTCGGGCAACTCGCGATCGATTTCGCGGAGGTCAAGGAGCTCGACATCAACCCGCTGATCGCGGACGCGGACGGGGTGGTCGCGCTCGACGCGCGCATCCGGATCGCGGCCGACGACCGGCCGGCGCGCGAGCGGCTCGCCATCCGCCCCTATCCGCGCGAGTTGGAAGGGGAGGTGAGCCCGCGCGACGGCGATCCGATCCGCCTCCGCCCGGTGCGGCCGGAGGACAAGGACGCGTTGATGGAACTGGTCGATCGCTGCGACGCGGAGGATATCCGCTTCCGCTTCCTGCATCCGATGAAGCGCCTGCCGGACCAGCTCGCCGCCCGTCTCTCGCAGATCGATTACGCGCGCGAGATGGCCTTCGTCGCCCTCGTGCACGAGGACGACCCGGCCGAACATATCGCGGGCGTCGTGCGCCTGTTCGCCGACGCGGACCTGGAGACGGCGGAATACGCCATCCTGCTGCGGCGCGATCTGAAGGGAAAAGGGCTGGGCTATGCCTTGATGCAACGGCTGATCGACTATGCCCGGGGCGTCGGGATCGGCCTGCTGCATGGCGATGTGCTGTCGGACAACCGGCCGATGCTGGATCTCTGCGCGGATCTGGGGTTCGAGGCGCGCGAGCAGGCGGACGATCCCGGCGTGACCCGGGTCAGTCTCGACCTGGACGCGGCGGCCGGAAGGACGCCGGCGAAGCTTCCGGCCCCGGCCGACGCCGAGTGACGCGCGGCGCGCCGGCCCGCCATGCGCGGGCGGCGGGGCCAAGGCGGCGACGGGGCAGATTGATTGCAACGCGGGAAGCGCGTATAGACCCGCGCGACATTTCTCAAGAACAGGCGAACTTTCAATGACCGACGGTGCGACCAAGCTAGCCGACGCGCTGCGCAACATCGCCATCATCGCCCATGTCGATCATGGCAAGACGACGTTGGTGGACCGGCTGTTGCAGCAATCCGGCGCGGTGCGCGCCAACCAGGCGCTGGCCGAGCGCGCCATGGACTCCAACGACCTGGAGCGCGAGCGCGGTATCACCATCCTGGCCAAATGCACCTCCGTCGAATGGCGAGGGCTGCGCTTCAACATCGTCGATACCCCCGGCCATGCGGACTTCGGCGGCGAGGTGGAGCGCATCCTCTCCATGGTCGATGGCGCGCTGCTGCTGGTCGATGCCTCCGACGGGCCGATGCCGCAGACCAAGTTCGTGCTGATGAAGGCGCTCTCGCTCGGCCTGAAGCCGATCGTCGTCGTCAACAAGGTGGACAAGCCCGACGCGCGGCCGGACTGGGTGGTGGATCAGATCTTCGACCTCTTCGCCGCGCTGGACGCGGACGAGGAGCAGTTGGATTTCCCCGTCCTCTACGCCTCCGCCAAGGAGGGGTGGGCCGCCCACGCGCTGGACGACCCGCGCGAGAACATGACGCCGCTGTTCGAAACGGTGATGGAGAAGGTGCGCGCGCCGGTCGCCGACCCGGACGGCCCCTTCCGCATGCTGGCCACGACGCTGGAGAACGACCCCTATCTCGGCCGTATCCTGACGGGACGGATCGAATCCGGCGTGGTTTCGATGAACCAGACCGTCCACACGCTGGCCCGCGACGGGCGGGAACTGGAGCGCGCGCGGCTGACCAAGCTGTTGGCCTTCCGGGGCCTCGACCGCGTGCCGGTGGAGCGCGCGGAGGCGGGCGATATCGTGTGCGTCGCCGGCCTCGCCAAGACCACGGTCGCCGATACGATCTGCGAGCAGGGGGTGAAGGACCCGATCCCGGCGCGCCCGATCTCGCCGCCCACAATGGCGATGACGGTTTCCGTCAACGACAGCCCGCTGGCCGGCCGCGAGGGCGACAAGCTGACCGGCCGCATGATCGGCGATCGCCTGGCCCGCGAATCGGAGGGCAATGTCGCGATCCGCGTCACCGAGACGACGGACAAGGACGCCTACGAGGTCGCCGGGCGCGGTGAATTGCAACTCGGCGTATTGCTGGAAACCATGCGGCGCGAGGGCTTCGAGCTTACCGTCGGCCCGCCCCGCGTGCTGTTCCAGAAGGGCGAGGGCGGCGAGACGCTGGAGCCGATGGAGGAAGTCCAGATCGATGTCGACGAGGAATTCTCCGGCGTCGTCGTCGAGAAGCTGGGCCTGCGCAAGGGCGAGCTGCAGGAGATGAAGCCGTCGGGCGGCGGCAAGATCCGTCTCGTCTTCGCGATCCCGTCGCGCGGACTGATCGGCTATCAGGGGGAATTCCTGGCCGACACGCGCGGCACCGGCATCATCTCGCGCCTCTATACCGGCGCCGCTCCCTATAAGGGGCCGATCCCGGGCCGGCGCGAGGGCGTGCTGATCTCGGCCGAGCAGGGCCGCGCCGTCGCCTATGCGCTGTGGAACCTGGAGGAACGCGGCCCCCTCTTCATCGGGGCGGGCGAGGATGTCTATCCCGGCATGATCCTGGGGGAGCACAACAAGGGCTCCGACCTCGAGGTCAATCCGCTCAAGGGCAAGCAATTGACCAATATCCGCGCGGCCGGCAAGGACGACGCGGTCCGTCTGACCAACCCGATCCGCCGCACCTTGGAGGAGGCGCTCGCCTATATCGAGGATGACGAGCGCGTCGAGGTCACGCCCAAGTCGATCCGTCTGCGCAAGGCCATCCTGGACCCGCACGAGCGCAAGAAGGAACGCCGCCGCCGGGAGCAGGGGGCGGCCTGACGCCCCCGGTCGCCCGCATCCTTTGACAGCGGGGACCGTTCAGAAATCGTAGCAGCGGCCCGCCTTCTCCCAATCGCCGTAGCGGGTGGGCTCCAGCCCTTGGGGACCGCCGGTCTCGCGCGGTTTCTGGCCGCTGGCCTCGGCCTGGAGGCGCCATCTGCGGCCCGCCTCCTCCGCCTTCAATTCGGCCAGACGGCGGGCGTCGACGCCCTTGACCTCCGGGTCGATCAGCGGTGCCTCGCCCGCGTCGACCGCGGCTTGGGAGGCGGCGCGCGCCTGCTCCGCCACCGGGGGGCGCTTGGTTTCGGCGGCACCCTGCGCGGCGGGCTTCTTGCTCTCCGGGCTCTGCCCGGCCTTCAGCAGGTCTTTCAGCGTTTTCATGGCCCCTTCGATATGGCGCCGGACGGGGCCTTGGCAAGCCCTATCGGGCAAGAGGACGACGGCCGGGAATCGCTTGAATCGGCCCTCGATTTTCCCATTTACCATTGGATTTCGGCAATGGGCCCGGGATGGGCCCGAAAACGGGCGAGGACGAGGGAACGCGATGAACTGGGTACGGACCGGCCTTCTGATGGCGGGGCTGACCGCGCTGTTCGTGGGCTGCGGCTATCTGGTCGGCGGCGAGGGCGGGATGCTGATCGCGCTCGCCTTCGCGGGCTTCGGCAACATCTTCGCCTATTGGAACGCGGACAAGATCGTGCTGCGCATGTATGGCGCGCGCGAGGTGGACCGGCGCACGGCCCCCGATCTCGTCGGCTTGGTGGAGCAATTGGCCGCGCGCGCGGAATTGCCCATGCCCAAGGTCTATATCATCGAGAACGACCAGCCGAACGCCTTCGCCACCGGCCGCAATCCGGAGAACGCCGCCGTCGCGGCCACGACGGGCCTGCTGCAAATGTTGAGCCACGAGGAGGTGGCCGGCGTCATGGCGCACGAGCTCGCCCATGTGAAGAACCGCGACACCTTGATCATGACGGTGACGGCGACGCTGGCCGGCGCGATCTCCGCGCTGGCCAATATCGCGATGTTCGCGCAGATCTTCGGTGGCGACAATCGCAACAACCCGCTGGGATTCGTCGGCATCCTGCTGGTGATGGTCCTGGGGCCGATCGCGGCGATGCTGGTGCAGATGGCGATCAGCCGGTCGCGGGAATATGGCGCCGACCGGATCGGCGCGGAAATCTGCGGTCAGCCGCTCTGGCTCGCCTCGGCGCTGGAGAAGATGCAGCGCGCGGCGGAGCGTACCGACATGGACACCGCCGAGCGCAATCCCGCGACGGCGCAGATGTTCATCGTCAACCCGCTACATGCCCGCGCCTTGGACGGCCTCTTCTCCACCCACCCCAAGACCGAGGAGCGCATCCGCCGCCTGCGCCTCATGGCGGGCGAGGCCCGGCCCTGGGGCTGAGACCAGGAGTGCCTGGAGAAGGACGTCACGAACCACGGGGCGTCTTGAGCACCATGTCGAGCCCCCAACTGATTTCGTTCGTGCCGGCGAGATAGAGCACCGCGATCAAGCCGACGGTCACGGCGAACTGAAACCCCATCGCCCAATCGGAAAGGAAGGCCCGGATCGATCCGCCGGGCCGGTCCCGGCCGCGTCCGATCCTGATATCCGTGCGTTCGGGAAGGCTTTCGACGCCGTATTTCTCCAGGAACCGTTGCCCCTGGTTGAAGAAATGCCAGGCCAGATTGGCATCCGAGGTATGGCGGACCCAGATATTGCGCAGCCACCATCCATGCCCGACGACGACCAGCAGCCCGACCAGCAGCGGCAATATCTCGAACCCGCGATAGATCGCGGCGGCGAGCAGGGTCCAGAGACCGATGGTGATCTTCCATTCATAGGACCGGCGCGCGTCCCACCGCCCGAATCCGATCTCCGCCATCCGGATGCAGGCATTGAATATCCCCATATCCTCCTCGTGACCGGCACCCCGGTCCCGTTTCGGCGGGAGCGGGGCGTCGTCCAGGACGTGGTCGACGATATCTTCCGGATTCGGGGGCATGGCGTTATTCCCGTCGCGCCTCGATCCTCCGCCGTCGGCCTCGACGCCGACACGGCCCGGTGGGGAGGCGTGTCGTCACCGGGAAGCGGCCTCGCGGGCAAGCTAACAGCCGGTCGGTGGCACGCCCAGCCATTTGCACGTACCCGTGCGCGGGCTTTGACCACCGCCCGCGAAGCGCCTAAAGCAAGGGCCATGCGGGACAGTCAAACATTCGAGAATGATGGGGCACGGGAAAGCGGCGGCCTTGCCGCGCGGCGGGCGGCGTTCCTGCTGCTCGATGCCGTGCTGACGCGCCGGCAGGCGCTCGACGACGCGTTGGAGCGGGCGACCGCCCCCACCGGCGCGCTCGCCGAGGTGCCGGAGGCGCGCGACCGGGGCTTCGCGCGCACGATGGTTCTGACCGTTCTGCGCCGGTTGGGACAGATCGACCAATTGATCGACCGCTACATGGCGCACGAGCCCAAGGGGAAGGCGCAGTCGGTGCGGCATATCCTGCGGCTCGGCACGGCGCAGATCATCTTCCTGGGCACGCCGCCGCACGCGGCCGTGGACACCTCGGTCGCGCTGGCGGTCGCCCTGCGGCTCGGCGCGTTCAAGGGGCTGGTCAACGCGATCCTGCGGCGCATCGCCAAGGAGGGCACGGCGATCGCCCGCAAGCAGGAACCCGGGCGCCTCAACAGCCCCGCATGGCTGCGCGAGCGCTGGATCGCGGCCTATGGCGAGGCGGCGGCCCGCGCGATCGGAGAGGCGCATCTGGGCGAGCCGCCGCTGGACCTCACGTTGGCCGACGCATCGACGGGCGCCGATTGGGCTGCGCGTCTGGGCGGGCAGCTTCTGGACCGCGCGGGCACGGTCCGTCTGGCCCAGACCGGCGATGTGCGGGCGCTTCCCGGCTTCGCGGAGGGGGCGTGGTGGGTGCAGGACGCCGCCGCCGCCCTGCCCGCGCGCCTGCTGGCGGAGGCCGCCGGCGGCCTTGCCGACAAGCGGGTGATCGACCTGTGCGCCGCGCCGGGCGGCAAGACGGCGCAACTGGCCGCCATGGGGGCGTCGGTGACGGCGCTCGACCGCTCCGCGCCGCGCCTGAGGCGGCTGTCGGAGAATCTGGCGCGCCTCTCCCTGACGGCGGAGGTGGTGACGGCCGACGCCGCCGAATGGCGCCCCGAGGTGCCGGTGGACGCCATTCTGCTGGATGCGCCGTGCAGCGCGACCGGGACCCTGCGCCGTCATCCGGATATCGCGCATCTCAAGGGACAGGGCGATGTCGACCGGTTGGCGGCCCTGCAACGCCGCTTGATCGCGGCGGCGGCCGATATGCTCAATCCCGGCGGGGTGTTGGTTTACGCCACTTGCTCCCTCCAGCCGGAGGAGGGGGAGGAGGCGGTGGAAGCCGCGCTCGCCGACGGCCTGCCGCTGGAACGGATCGTGGAAGCGCCGGCCGCGCTGGGCGGGTTCAGGGAGGCCTTGCGCCGCGACGGTTCGGTGCGCACGCTTCCCTATCTGCGGGGCGAGGAAGGTGGCTGCGACGGCTTCTTCATCGCGCGGCTCAGGAAACGGCCGGGCTGACGGGCGCGACGGGGCGCACGCTCCCGCCGAAACGCTCAGGGAAGGGACGGCGCCCATGCGGCTCAAGGATAAAATCGCCATCGTGACGGGGGCCGCCTCCGGCTTCGGGGAAGGCATCGCGCGGCGCTTCGCCGCCGAGGGCGCGAAGGTCGTCATCGCCGACATCCAGGAGGAAGCCGGCCGCCGCGTCGCGGCGGAGATCGGCCCCGCCGCGCGCTTCGCCCGCTGCGACGTCACCGACGCGGATGACTGGCGGGCGACGGTCGCGGCGGCGGTGGAGGGCTTCGGGCGCCTCGACATCGTCGTCAACAATGCGGGCTACAGCCATTATAACCGCCCGATGCTTGAGGTGGACGAGGCCGAGTTCGACTGCGTCTACGCCGTCAATGTGAAGGGTCTCTTCCTTTCCGCCCATGCGGTGCTGCCGGTCTTCCGCGCGCAGGGCGACGGCGGCGTCTTCCTGACCATCGCCTCCACGGCGGGCGTGCGGCCCCGGCCCGGATTGGCCTGGTACAACAGTTCCAAGTTCGCGGCGATCGGGGTGACGAAATCGATGGCGATCGAACTCGCGCCCGAGAAGATCCGCGTCAACGCGATCAATCCCGTGGCGGGGGAGACGCCGTTGCTGGAACGCTTCATGGGCGAGGACACGCCGGAGAAGCGCGCCGCCTTCAAGGCGAGCGTGCCGCTCGGCCGCCTGTCCACCCCCGCCGACATCGCCAACGCCGCCCTTTTCCTGTGCGAGGGCCAGTCGGAATTCCTGACCGGCCTGTGCCTGGAGGTGGATGGCGGCCGCTGCATCTGACCGCCGACCGGATCAAAGCGCCTTTCCGACCATCCGGCGCAGGGCGTCCGGCACCGGACGCGCCGCCATCGTCCCAGGACTGGAGGGGGGAAGGGGGCTGGAGGGATGAGGCGTGGGGTCGGGGACGGGCGCGCCCCAGACTTGCGCGCTCGGCAGAACGCCGGCCCAGCAGGTGGCGATCTCGTAATCCTCGGCGTCGTCCTCCGGCGGGCCGGCCGATATCTTGGCCGACGCGGTCTCGATATCCATCGCGACGACCGTGGTCGCCTTCAATTCCCTTGCGGTGTTGGGGCGCAGCTCCTGCCCACGCCCCGGCACCAGGATATCCATCAAGCGGTCGAGCGCCGCTTCCTTCTCGACCGCGTCCTCGACCGCCCGCGCGCGGCCGAAGACCATCGCCGCGCGGTAATTGGCCGAATGGTTGAAGGCCGACCGCGCGAGGACGAGGCCGTCGAACAGCGTGACCGTGACGCAGACCGGCACCGCCTGCTTCACCGCGCGTAGCATCCGGCTGGCGGCGGAGCCGTGCCAGTAGAGCCGCTCCCCCTCCCGCCAATGCATGGTCGGCGTGACATAGGGCTGGCCGTCGATGACATAGCCGACATGGCAGACCCGCGCGGCATCCAGGATGGCATGCACGCTTTCCCGGTCGTAACGGCCGTGCTCATGCACGCGCTTCACCCGGTTTCGCGGCTCGACGGGATAGGCGTCGGGCGCGGCGCTCATGCCGTGAACTCGTAGAGGTTCCAACTGGTCTTCGCGCCGATCCGGTCATAGAGCACGCGGGCACGGTAATTGTCGTCGGCGGTGATCCAGCGGATCCTGGGCCAACCGCGTTCGGCGGCGATGGATTTCAGCCGGTCGAACAGCGCCTCGCCCACCCGCGCGCCGCGCGCAGGCGGATCGACGAACAAGTCGTCCAGGAAGCCGATGGTCGTGGCGCGCAGCGGGCTCGGCATCGCGCGGAAATGGGCGAGGCCGAGAAGCGCGCCCTCGCGCTCCGCCACCAGCCCCTCCAATAGATGCGCCTCGTTCGTCAGCCAGGACCAGACGGTGGCCAGACTCTCCTCCGTCATCGCCACCTTGTAGAAATCGCCATAGCCGCGATAGAGCCGCGACCAGGCCCCGAAATCCTGCGGCCGCACCTCGCGTATCGTCACCGTCATCGCCTTTTCCTCCGATGAGTGGGGCCGTCCCTCCCGGCCACCTCGCGGGGAAGGATTGCGGATAAATTGGCTTGGCCACAAGCGCCCTTATTGACAAATCCATGGGACCATTTATCGACTGTCCGATACGCTTGTTCCACTCCGAGGGTCCCGCCCATGCCCCGCCGCGTCGCCGATGCCGCCCTGCTTCCGATCGCGCTCGACCGCGCGGAGGCCGTGCCGCTGCATCGCCAACTCTATGACCAGATGCGCGATCTGATCCTGGCCGGGCGCCTGGGCGCGGGCGCGCGTCTGCCGTCGACCCGCACGCTGGCGCGCGAGCTCGGCGTCTCCCGCAACACGGTGACCGGCGCCTTCGACCAGTTGCTGGCGGAAGGCTACGTCGTCGGCCGGGTGGGGGCGGGCTCCTATGTCTCCGACGAGCTGCCGGAGGAGGCGCTCTCCGCCCGCACGGCCCGCCCGCCGGAGGGGTTGAGCGAACGGCCGCGCCTGCGAGGGCTCTCCAACCGGGGCATGCGGCTGGCGGGCCTGCGCAAGGCCGGCGGCGGCGTGCGCAGCGCGGCCTTCACGCCGGGGCTGCCGGACCTCGACGCCTTTCCCTTCGATGTTTGGTCGCGCCTGATGAGCAAGGCGTGGCGCCGGCCGCCGCGCGACCTGCTCGCCAATGCGGAGCCGGCGGGCTATCTGCCGCTGCGCCGGGCGATCGCCACATATCTGCGCGCGGTGCGCGGTGTGCGCTGCGAGGCCGATCAGGTGATCGTCGTCTCCGGCGCGCAGCAGGCGATCGGGTTGGCGGCCCATGTCCTGATGGATGAGGGCGATCCCGCGCTGATCGAGGAGCCGGGCTATGCCGGCGTGCGCGGTGCGCTGACCGCCGCCGGCGCGCGTCAGGTGCCCGTGCCCGTCGACGCGGAAGGCATGGATATCGCCTGGGCCGAGCGGGAGGCGCCGGACGCGAAGCTCGCCTGCGTCGCGCCCTCGCTGCAATATCCGCTGGGTATCACCATGACGCTCGCCCGGCGGCTGAAACTGCTGGATTGGGCGCAGCGGCGCGACGGCTGGATATTGGAGGATGATTACGACAGCGAGTATCGCTATGCCGGGCGGCCGCTGGCGGCCCTTCAGGGGCTCGATCGCGATGGGCGGGTGGTCTATGTCGGCACCTTCTCCAAGGTGATGTTCCCCAGCCTGCGGATCGGCTATCTGGTGGTGCCGGCGGATTTGACCGACCCCTTCCGGTTCGCGCGCACGGCGCTCGACGATCACCCCTCCACCGCGGCGCAACCGGCGCTCGCCGCCTTCATGGAGGAAGGGCATTTCGCCGCCCATGTCCGGCGCATGCGCAAGCGGTACAAGGACCGCCAGGACGCCCTTTTGGAGGCCGCCCAGGTCCGCCTTGCCGGGGCCTTCGAGATCGAACCGGCGGAGGCCGGCATGCATCTGGTGGCGCGCATGACGACGACGCTGACGGCGCGCATGGACGACCGCACGGCGCGGCGCCGGGCGGCGGAGGCGGGCATCAACGTCTCCGCGCTCTCCTCCTTCTATGCCGATGGGTTCGGTCGTCAGGGCCTGTTGCTCGGCTATGCCGCCGTGCCGGAGGCGGAGATGCCGGCGGCGGTGGCGCGGTTGGCCGGGGCGCTGGGCCTGTAGCGCACAGGGCATCGTCCTTCCAGCCACCCGGTATTTGTGGTCCGCCAAGCAGATGACCACCATATCTAGAGTGAAAAAGAGAAAAATCGTTAGTAATCAATAGTTTTCTTGCAATTCTTAAGGAAACGCTCAAGAATTTCCAAGGATTCGATGGTGGAGAGCTGTGTCGAATCCACGGTTTTGGAGAGAACCGAAGGCCGACGTCCAGAAAGGCGGCGGAGGCCCTGTCGCCGGCAGAAACGCCGGGTGCGAGAGGGAGAGGGGCGATGACGAACGACGAGAAGCCGGCCGGTGGTGGCGCGGCGGGCGGGTCCAATGTGACGGCGCTGAACGGTGCCGCGCGCGGCGGCGACGAGCAGGGCGCGCGCAAGGCGTTGCAGCATCTTACGGTCGAGGATCTCTCGACCCCCGCCTATCTGGTCAATCACAAGTTCCAGATCGAATGGGCGAACGACCACGCGTTGGCGGGGATTTTCGCGCGGCCGGACGGGCTGCCGCGCGCGATCGACGATTCCAGCCTGTTCAGCCTGTTGTTGTCGAGTTCGGTGGTGCGCAAGGCGGATGGCCTCCCGGAACTCCTAAAGTTTCATCTCGCGATCGCCAAGAAACGTGCCTCCAAGACCTATCTGTTCCTCAGCAATCCCGATCTCGGCCCCCGGGAATCGGAACTGATGGGCCAGCTCTACGATCGGGTGGAGCCGATCGGCGCGCACCGCATGACGAGCGAGGTGGAGGTCAATCTCGCGCCGCGCGGCGAGGAACCGCGCTGGCATAAGCTTTACGCCACCTTCTTCCGCGAGGGTATCTTCTTCACCGTCGCCCCCGACGACCGGGAGCAGGAGAGCTTCCTGACCTGGCTCGCCCGGCGCGACGTGGTGATCCGCGATCTGCTGCGCGTGCGCCGCCCCTATGTGACGCCGTTGGCGGTGCTGGTCGCGGACCTGCAAAGCTCCATGCGCATCTGCGCGGAACTGCCGCCGGAACAGTATTTCGAGCTCATCAACTCGATCTGGACCACGATGCAGCCCTATCTACGGAAATATTTCGCGACCTACGGCAAGCATGCGGGCGACGGCATGCTCTATTACTTCCTGCCGCAGCCGGATTCCGATTATCTCGTCAACGCGATCTGCTGCGCCTTCGAGATGCAGAACGCCATGCGTCAGGTGAACCGGGACTGGCAACGCAAGAAGAACTGGACCAAGACGCTGCATCTCAATATCGGCCTGGACCAGGGCGAGGAATGGTTCGGCACCTTCGAGGGGCCGACCTTCATCGAGTTCACCGCGCTGGGCGACAGTATCAACCGCGCCGCGCGGTTGAGCGATTTTTGCAGCGACGGCGCCATCTGGGCGACAAAATCCATGCTGAGCCGGTTGAGCGAGGAAGACCGCGCGCGCGTGCGCTACGGCATCCGCCAGACCCTGGCGAACGGCACGGAGGCCGTGGTGCCGGAGATGTATTCGCGCATCGGCAACCTGATCGATCTGGACGATCCGAAGTATCACAAGCTGGGCGATATCTCGACGCTGGCGGCGACCGAACTGTTCGATATCGAGGGGATGGAGCGCGACTGACGCGCGTCGGTCACCCGGGGAAGAGCGCGGCGCAGGCCCGGGCCAGAGCCCTTGGCGTCTCGCCCGACCCGGGCCGAAGGATAAGCCGATAGGTCAGGGACGGCAGCGGCGGCAACCCCCAGTCGGCCGGCGGCGTTACGAAGCGCGCGCCCGCCCAGCGCCGGGTGCGCGCCGTGACGGCGAGCCCCGCGCCGAGCGCCGCCTCCAGCCCGGCGAGCCCCTGGCTCTCCACCGCGACGCGCCACGCCACGGCCCGCGCCTGAAGCGCCGCCAGCGCGGCCGTGCGGTAATCGCAAGGCGGCGGCAGCAGGGCCATCGGCAGAACTTCGGGCCGCGCCCCTTCCGCGATATCCGGGGCGGCGAGCCATTCCATGGGCAATCGCGTCTCCCCCGTCACCTCCGCCTCCGTTACCGGCCCCGGCGTGATGGCGACATCGAGGGCGCCGTCGTCGCGCAGGCGGTTCAGATAGGCGCTGGTTCCAACATGAAGGACGAGGCGCGCGCCCGGATGCGCGGTGGAAAAGCCGCGCAGGCAGTCCTCCAGCCGGGTATCCGCGAAATCGTGCGATATGCCGAGGGCCACCCTTTCCTCCGCCCGCTCTCCCCGCAACCGGGAGAGCGCGGCCTCATGCGCTTGCAGGATCGACCGGGCCTCGGCCCGCAGAACCTCGCCCAGCGGGGTCAAGGCGAGGGTCCGGCCCGTGCGTTCGAGGATGGGGCCGCCCGCCGCCTCTTCCAGAAGCTTCATCTGCGCCGTCAGCGCGGCCGGGGACCGGCCGACGGCCTGGGCGGCGCGCAACAGGGTGCCGCCCTCGCAGAAGGCGAGGAAACTGCGCAGATGATCCGGGTCGAGTGAACGCATGGCGAAGAATAATTCGATAAATCTGAATATAATAGTCAAAACAATTGGATTTTTCTTTTTTATGGGTAGGGCATGATCGCGGAAACCACGGCATATGGAGGTTCCGCCATGCCCATTCTCACGCTCGTCACCAGCACGCCCCTTTCGCCCGATGCCAAGGCGTCGATCGCCCGCGACCTCGTCGCGATCACGGCGGAGACGCTGGCCAAGGAGCCGGCGGTCACGGTCGTCTCGATCGATGACGGCCGGTCGATGCATGTCGGGCCCGCCGGTTCTCCAGGTGGCGGGGCGCGCGACGAAACGGGCGCGCTTTTCGCGCTCTCCATCCGCGTGACCCAGGGCACCAATACCAAGCGTCAGACGGCGGCGTTCCAGGCGGCCGCCCACGCGGCGTTGGTGGCGGCGCTCTCCGCCGGGACGGGGCCGAACTATGTCAGCGTCGATGAGGTGCCGGCGGCCAATTGGGGGTTCGGCGGCGTCACGCAGGAGGCGCGGGCGCATGGTTGTTCCTGACGGGAACGAGTGTAAGCCGCCGCGAAGGGTTTCATCGCGCGCGAAGCCGCACTAGAAAGCGGGCTTCGCCTTCCGGTACAGGGTCGGTTTCCGCATGCTCGCTCAACTCTTCGCCGTCATCGCGCCCGTCTTCTTCACGGCGCTGGTCGGATTCACCTGGATCAAATCCGGCCGCGGCTTCGACACCGACAAGCTGACGCCGCTGATCACCTCGGTCGGGACGCCGTGTCTCGTCGTTTCGACCCTGCTGAAGGCGGATATCTCGCTCGACCATCTGGCGCGCATGGCGGGGGCGGGGGCGCTCGCGCATCTCGCGGCGCTCGTCGTCGGCTTCGTGTTGTTGAAGGCGATCGGGCGTTCGGTTTCCGCCTTCCTGCCGGCGCTGTCCTTCCCGAACACGGGCAATATGGGGCTGCCGCTGTGCCTTTTCGCCTTCGGGGAACAGGGGCTGGCGCTCGCCATCGGTTATTTCGTGGTCTCCGCCGTCGGCCAGTTCACGCTGGGCTATGCGATCGCGGCCGGCACGGTCGATATCCGCCGGCTGGCGCGCACCCCGATTCTCTGGGCGGTCGCGGTCGCGCTGGTGCTGATGGCGGTGGACGCGGATATCCCGCTTTGGGCGGCGAACACGATCCAGCTTATCGGCCAGTTCACGATCCCGCTGATGCTGATGACGCTGGGCGCGTCGCTGGCGCGGCTGTCGGTGCGGCGGCTCGGCCTGCCGGCGGCGCTCTCGGTCCTGCGTCTCGTGGGCGGGGCGGCGCTCGGCCTCGCGATCGCCTCGATCATGGGGCTGGAAGGCGCGGCGCGCGGCGTGGTCGTGTTGCAGACGGCGATGCCGGTGGCGGTCTTCAACTATCTCTTCGCGCAACTGCACGACAATCAGCCGGAGGAGGTGGCGGGCCTCGTCGTGATCTCCACCGCGCTCAGCGTCGTCACGCTGCCGCTGCTGCTGGCCTATCTGCTCTAGGTCCGGGGGCTAGGCTTCCAGTTCGGTATCCCAGTAGAGATAGTCGCGCCAGCTTTCATGCAGGAAGTTGGGTGGGAAGCCCCGGCCGTTCTCCTGAAGCTCGAAGGTCGAGGGTTCCTTCGGTACGCGCAGCAACGGCATGGTCGCCTGCCGGGGCGTTCGCCCCCCCTTGCGCAGATTGCACGGTCCGCAGGCGGAGACGACGTTCTCCCACGTCGTGCGGCCGCCCTGGCTGCGCGGAATGACATGGTCGAAGGTCAGATCCTGGGCGTGGAACGGATCGCCGCAATATTGGCAGAGCAGCCGGTCGCGCAGGAAGACGTTGAAGCGCGTGAAGGCGGGGCGCTTGGCCGGCTGGATATATTCCTTGAGGGAAATGACGCTCGGCAGCTTGATCTCGAAGGAGGGGCTGTGAACCGCGCGGTCATATTCGCTGATGACGTTGACCCGGTCGCCGACGACGGCCTTGATCGCCTCCTGCCAGGACCAGACGGACAGCGGAAAATAGCTGAGCGGACGGAAGTCCGCGTTGAGCACAAGGGCCGGACAGTCACTCAGACTCATCTGCATCGCGTCGCGTGCTCTCCCTGCTGTCCCCTTGGAGCGTGCCGTGGCGGGATGTTTCCCCGGAGGCTCCTGAAGGGCTCGACCCTCGGGACAGAAGCGGCCGGTCGGGGCCGTCCGCCTCCGGTTGAGGGCAGGATCGAGGATAACTCTAGACCGATCCGAATCCAGCCACAATATTTTGTGGGGCGGGCCGGAAAAATATCATGACCTTGTAACCGGCGGGGTTTCACCCCGATCTTTCGCGGCAGCCATACGCGATTGTCGTGACGCGCGCATGACAGGCGCGTCCTACTGCGGCGCCCCGCGATAATAGTGCCACAGGAAGACGGAGCCCGCGCTGCGATAGGGGCTCCAGGGGGCGACCAGTTCCCGCGCCTCCCGGCCCTTGGGGCGGTGGGGCAGGCCTTTCAGGCGGCGCAGACCTTCCTGCAGCGCCATGTCGTCGGCCGGAAAGATGTCCGGCCGGTGCAGCGCGAACATGGCATAGACCTCCGCCGACCAGCGGCCGAATCCGCGCAGCGCGCTGATCGTGGCGATGACCGCGTCGTCGTCCATGGCGGGCAGGTCGGCGAGCGGCAGGCGCCCGTCGCGCACGGCCTCCGCCACGCCCCGGCAATATTCGACCTTCCGCACGGAGAGGCCGGCGGCGCGCAGCCGTTCCCCCTCCAGGGCGAGCAGGGCGTCGGGCGTCACCCCGTCCGGCATCAGGGCCTCCACCCGGGCGTTGATGGCGGCCGCCGCCTCCTTCGAGATCTGCTGCGAGACGACGGCGTCGATCAGCGGCTTGAAGCCGTGTTCCTTCACGCGCGGCGCCGGATAGCCGACCCGGGCGAGGCCCGCCGCGACATCCGGGTCCATTCCGGCAAGCGCGTCGAGCGCGCGGTCGAGGGAGGCTTGATCGCGCATTGTCATCCGCCGCCGTTATTCGCCGCCGTCCGCGGGCTTGTCGAAGACCATCACCCGGCTGAGGAAGGCCCGCTCGGTTCCGGCATGGACGAGGCCCAGGTCGGTCAGGACGCGCACCAGATCGTCGCGGATATAGTCGGCGTAATAGGGTTCGTGGAAGGCGATGGGAAAGCGGTCCAACAGCGCGTCATAGGGGCCGTGATCGCCCAGTTGGATCGAATCCACGATGACCAGCCGCCCGCCGGGCGCCAGGACCCGCGCCATCTCCGCCGCCACGGCGCGGCGGACCTTTCGGGGCAGTTCGTGGAAGAGATAGACGGAGGTGACGAGATCCACCCCGCCGGAGGCCGCCGGCAAGCGCTCCGCCAGCCCCTGGGTCAGCGCGATATCCGGGAAGCGCCGCAGGACACGCCGCGCGCGCCGCAGATAGGCGTCGCTGAGGTCCAGACCCGTGACCGAGAGCCCCGGATGGGTGCGTTTCAGGTCATGGAGGAATCGCGCCGTCCCGCAGGCGACATCCAGGTGCCGGCGCCCTTCCGCCCCGCCATGGGCGCGAAGCCAGTCGCCGATCGGCACCAGCGCCTGACGGCGCATCGCGTCCGCCCCGCCGGTGAACAGCACCTCCACCTGATGGTCGTAACGCGCGGCCGAGGCGTCGGAGAGCCAGCCGTCGCTTTGATAATGGAAATTCTGCAGGTAATAGCGCGGATAGCGTTCGCGTGTTCGCGCGTCGAACACCTCGCTGTTCGTGCCGAGGCGCCGGCGCAGATTGACCGCCGGCAGATCGCGCAGGAAGTCCAGCGCCTTGGCCACCGCGCGGCCCGGCGGCGGCATCATGTCGGTCGGCGGCGGATAATAGCCGTCCTCCACGTTGCGCCAGTCCCGGCGGAACAGTTGGAAGAGGTCGGCGCGGATCGTGTCCCATCCGGGCAGGCTGCCCGGCCGTACCGGCGGTGCGCCGTGCATCGGCGGCGCCAGCTTGTTGGCGAGGATATATTGCCCGCCATACCAGGCCGCGCGCGCCGATTGGCCGAGGCCGTAGCCGAGGCCCCGCACGGTGCGCGCGAAGCCGGGCGGCGGGCGTGGAACTCGGGGCGGGTGCGGAGTGTCCTTCATGGGGTAAGAGTGGCGCGGCCGCGGCCGCTCGACAAGCCGGAGCGCTTCCGTTATCTGGGCGGCCAATCGACGCGGAAGCCGCCTTCCGCGCGGCATGAGAAGAGGAGACAGCCCCCATGTTCAAGACGATCGACGATATCGCGCTGTCCGGGCGTACCGCGCTCGTGCGCGCGGACCTGAACGTGCCGCTGCGCGAAGGCAAGGTGACCGACCGGACCCGGATCACGCGCCTGAAGCCGACCGTCGACGATCTGATCGCGAAGGGGGCGAAGGTCGTGTTGCTGTCCCATTTCGCGCGGCCGAAGGGCGAGCGCGTGCCGGAAATGTCGCTGAAGCCGCTGGTGGAGGATCTGGCGGACGAATTCGGCCGCCCGGTACGCTTCGCGGAGGATTGCATCGGCGGCCCGGCCGAGCGCGCGATTCGCGCGGCCGGCCCGGACGAGATCGTGCTGCTGGAGAATCTGCGCTTCCACCCGGGGGAGGAAGCGAACGATCCCGATTTCGCCCGCGCGCTGGCCGCGCTCGGCGGGGTCTATGTCAACGACGCCTTTTCTGCCGCGCACCGCGCCCATGCCTCGACGGAGCGGATCGCCCATCTGATGCCGGCCATCGCCGGGCGCAACATGCAGGCGGAGCTGGAGGCGCTGACGGCGGCGTTGGAGGACCCGAAGCGCCCGGTCGCGGCCATCGTCGGCGGCGCCAAGGTCTCCACCAAGCTGGACGTGCTGGAGAACCTGATCGAGAAGACCGATCTGCTGATCATCGGGGGCGGCATGGCCAACACCTTCCTTCATGCCGAGGGGGTCGCCATCGGCAAGAGCCTGTGCGAGCCCGATCTGGCCGTGACGGCGCGCCGCATCCTGACCAAGGCGCGCGAGCGGGGGTGCGAGATCGCGCTGCCCCATGATGCCGAGGTCGCGATCGAGTTCGCGGCCAACGTCCCGCACCACACGGTCGCGATCGACGCGGTCGACACGGACATGATGATCCTGGATATCGGCCCGGCGACCACGGACGCGCTGGCCGCGAAGCTGGCCGATTGCCGCACCCTGATCTGGAACGGCCCGATGGGCGCGTTCGAGGTGCCGCCCTTCGACCGGGGGACGGTCCAGCTCGCCCGCAAGGCGGCGGAACTGACGGACAGCGGCGCGCTCATCTCCGTCGCCGGCGGCGGCGATACCGTCGCCGCCCTTGCCGTGGCCGGGGTTACCGACCACTTCACCTATGTATCGACGGCCGGCGGCGCCTTCCTGGAATGGATGGAGGGACGCACCCTTCCCGGGGTCGCCGCGCTGGAACGGGGCTGAAGGGGCGCGGCCGCATCCACCGCGCCGGCCTTCGCCGCCCCTGTCCTCCTCCGAAGTCGGAGTGGGGATGGAATAGGGAGAGGCGCGCATGTGGCCGAAGGGTAGGATCGCGGCAGGGGTCGCCACAGGGATCGTCACCGTCCTCGGAGTTGTCGCCGGGGCCGTTCCACGGGCCGATGCGATGGAGCGGCCGGGCGAGCGCTTTCGCGTCGAGGCGGCCGATCTGCCGGAACCCTATGCCACGCAATCGGTGGCGAATTCCGTCAATACGGTGCGCCGTCCGGAGACTTTCGAATTGCTCGTGCCGGAGGGGTTCGAGGCGACGCTCTTTGCCGACGATCTCTCCCATCCGCGCAATCTGGTCGTGACGGGGGACGGATCGGTCTATCTCGCCCAGTCGCGCGCGGGCGTCATCGCGCGCCTTCGCGACAGCGACGGCGACGGTCGGGCCGACCGGCGCGAGACGCTGCTCGACGATTTCGCGCGGCCGCACGGGCTGGCCCTGCATGACGGGTTTCTCTATTTCGCCGATCTGGAGGCCGTCTGGCGCGCGACGATCCGTGACGACGGGACCCTCGCCGAGGCGGAACGCCTGACGGAGCCCGGGGCGCTCGGTCCCGGCTCGGGCCATTGGACGCGCAATATCGCGATCGCGCCGGATGCCTCCGCGCTTTTCGTGGCGATCGGCAGTCGCGGCAATATCGCGGAGGAGCCCGAGCCGCGCGCGACGATCCAGCGTTTCGCCATGAAGGCGGACGGCACGCTCGGCGCGCGATCGACCCATGCGACCGGGCTGCGCAATCCGGTGGGGACGGCCTTTCATCCGGAAACCGGCGATCTCTATACCGTCGTCAATGAACGCGACGGCATGGGTGACGGGCTGGTGCCCGATTATCTGACCCGGGTCGAGGAAGGGGCCTTCTATGGATGGCCCTATGCCTATGCGGGCGGCCTGCCGCAGCCGGATTATGCCGAGGACCGCCCGGATCTGGTCGAGGCCACGGTCATGCCCGATATGTTGATCCAGTCGCATTCCGCGCCGATCGGCCTCGCCTTCCTCGACGGCGCGGATGTGCCGGCGGATTGGCGCGACGATGCGTTGATCGCGTTGCGTGGCTCCTGGAACGCGGCGATTCCGAGGGGGTACAAGGTGGTGCGCGCGGTCTTCGAGGATGGCACGCCGACCGGCGACTACGTCAATTTCGCCACCGGCTTCCGCCTCGACGACCCGGACGAGGCGCCGAACGGCCCGGCCGATGTCTGGGGGCGGCCGACGGGGGTCGCGGTGATGCCCGACGGCTCCATCCTGATCAGCGACGATACCGGCGGCACGATCTGGCGCGTCACCCGGCGATAGGCCGCCGGCCCCGCCCCGTGGTGCGGATCCAATGCCGGGGGCTCAGAACCGTTCGGAAAGCCAGATCGCCAGCTTCGAGGCGCGTTTGATCGCGCCGTAGAGGACGGGATAGGCCGGCGCCCCCTCCGCCCCGTGCTCAAGGCCGATATCGCGATGTTCGAGCTCCTCCTGGCGGAAGCGCTCGATCGTGTCCTTCAATTCCGCCTCGCTCTCCGGCAGGGCGTCGTGCTGCTGGCGGTAGTGGTCGTCGATCGTCTCCTCGATCGCGACGGTGCAGGCCATGGCCGCCTTCTCTCCCATCATCGCGGTCCCGGCGCCCAGCGCGTAGCCCGCCCAGTGCCAGAAGGGGGTCAGGATCGTCGGCCGCACGCGCCGCGCGGTCAGGATCGCGTTGAAGCTGTCGAGATGATGCTGCTCCTGCTCCTGCATGTGGCGCAGGATATCGCCGCGCGGCCCCTTGCCCAGCACGCTGATCTGGCCGGCATAGATGCGCTGGGCCCCGAATTCCCCCGCCTGATCGACCCGGATCATGGCGGCGATGTCGTCTTTCGCCCGCCCGCGCGCGTCCCCCCGCACGCCCCCCCGCACGCCGGGGTCGCCCGGCAGGTATTTCGGCCCCGCGTTGTCCGGGCCGGGGCGCGCGTCGACTGCCTTCTTGGTCCGTTCCGTCATGTCCTTGACGTCCGTCATTCTAGCGGGCGGTCCGGTTCCTCATTCACGCGCGGTGGCGGCCGGCGTGGCGCATCGCCGCGAACAGCAGCAGCGCGCCGCCCAACGATATCAGGAAATTATAGCCCGCCATGGATATGCCGAACAGGGACCAGGGCACATCGTCGCACCGTGGCGGCGGCGGGCCCTTGAGCGCCTCGTTCAATCCGCCGAGGCTCGTCGGCAGATTGTCGCCGGTGCATCCGGCGGGGCCGGGCCAGAGACCGTATTCCACGCCCGCGTGATAGCCCGCGATCCCGGCCCCCGCCAACAGCGTCAGCACCCCGAGCCCCAGCGCCACGCTGGCCAGAACGGGCGCCCGCCGGCCCAGGATAGCCAGACAGCCGAGGCCGAGCGCGACCCACCAGGGAACGCGCTGATAAAGACAGAGCGCGCAGGGCTTCAGCCCCATCGCATGCTCGAAGAAATTGGCCACGCCCAGCACCGCGACCGCCGCGACGGCGAGGATGAGGCCGAGCCGGCCCGGCCGTTCGATCCAGGGGGAAAGCATCGTCATAGCGCCAGTTTAAGCACGGCGAACCCGCCGACCAAGAGGATGAAGAAGAGGGCGGTCATCAGGCCGAAGCGTTCCTCGATCACGCGCCGGATCGGCGGGCCGAATTTCCACAGCAGGGCCGCCACCGCGAAGAACCGCAGGCCCCGCCCGACGATTGAGGCGCCCGTGAAGGCCAGCGGATCGAGCGCCAGCGCGCCCGAGACGATGGTGATGATCTTATAGGGAACGGGCGTCAGCCCGCCGCCGAAGACGATCCACCAGCCATATTCATGATACTGCTCGGCCACCGCCGCGACGGCGTCCTGGGCGGCATAGAATTCGACCAGCGGCTGGCCGACCAGATCGTACAGGAAGAAGCCGATGCCGTATCCCGCCAGCCCGCCGAGCACGGAGGCGGCGAGACAGACGGCGGCATAGTGGAAGGCGCGGTCCGGCCGCGCGATCACCATCGGGATCAGCATGACATCCGGCGGGATCGGGAAGAAGGAACTCTCCGCGAAGGAAACGGCGGCGAGCCACCAGACCGCGCGCGGATCGGCGGCTTTCTCCATGGTCCAGTCATAGAGGCGGCGAAGGGGTTTCAGCATGGGCGCGATCGGTGATGTCGTTGCGAAGGGGCGGCGATGCCGGGCGATTGTCCGGGCCGTTATATCGGCCCGGAACGCGTGGCGAAAGCGCGACGGCGCCCCCGGATCGGCGGTGGCCGGGCCATGGGGCGGCCACCGCCTTGCCCTCGTCCGCGCTTTGGCGTAACCCTTCGGCCCAAGCTTTGGCTCACCGGCGCCGAAGGGGACGCGTTCGCCGCGCTCCGGGCGCCTTGGGAAGGGGGTCTCTGACCATCATGGCACGGAATAAGATCGCGCTTGTCGGCGCGGGCAATATCGGGGGCACGCTGGCGCTGCTGGCCGGCCTCAAGGAACTGGGCGACGTGGTTTTGTTCGACATCGTCGACGGCGTTCCGCAGGGCAAGGCGCTGGATATCGCGGAGGCCTCGCCCGTCGAAGGCTTCGACGCCAAGCTCGCCGGCGCCAGCGACTATTCGGCGATCAAGGACGCGGACGTCGTCATCGTCACCGCCGGCGTGCCGCGCAAGCCGGGCATGAGCCGCGACGACCTGATCGGCATCAACTCCAAGGTGATGAAGGCGGTCGGCGCCGGCATCAAGGAGAACTGCCCGAACGCCTTCGTGATCTGCATCACCAATCCGCTCGACGTCATGGTCGGCGCGTTGCAGCGTGCCTCGGGCCTGAAGCCGGAGAAGATCGTCGGCATGGCGGGCGTGCTCGACAGCGCGCGTTTCCGTTATTTCCTGGCCGAGGAGTTCGGCGTCTCGGTCGAGGACGTGACGGCCTTCGTGCTCGGCGGGCACGGCGACAGCATGGTGCCGCTGACCCGCTATTCCACGGTCGCCGGCATTCCGGTGCCCGACATGATCAAGATGGGCTGGTCGACGCAGGAGAAGATCGACGAGATCGTCCAGCGCACCCGCGACGGCGGCGCGGAGATCGTCAATCTGCTGAAGACCGGCTCGGCCTTCTACGCGCCGGCCTCCTCGGCGATCGTGATGGCGGAGAGCTATCTCAAGGACAAGAAGCGCGTCCTGCCGGCGGCGGCCTATTGCGACAAGGAATACGGCCTCGGCGGTCTTTATGTCGGTGTGCCGGTCGTGATCGGCGAGGGTGGCGTCGAGCGCGTCGTCGAGATCCAGATGACCGACGACGAGCGCGCGATGTTCGATACCTCCGTCGGCCATGTGAAGACGCTGAACGAGGCGCTCGCCAAGGTCGAGGCCGAGCAGGCGGACGAGGGATAGGCCGGGGCCCCGGCCGCGCGGGCGTGCCGGTCCGTCCGGTTCCGATCCGGCCTTCCGGGCCGACAGGGATCGCGCGGAACGGCGCGTGCCGTGTTGAACGCCGGGGGCAGGCTGTTAAAGTGCCGGTGGCATGAGGGGACGGCGCCCCACCCTCGGGGCGTCATGCCCACGACACCAGGGCGGCGATAGGATCGCCGCGGGGCGCAAATGGTGGGCTCGGGCCGTGGCGCGCGAAGGCGCGGCGCGGTCCCGCCCGGACGGAGAAGCGACACGGGCTGGCGAGGCTGGGTTGCGAGACCGGGGCGATCGGCGGACAAGCGTGCCGGCGGCTCCGTTCCAATCGCCCGCCAAGTAGGACAACCCCAAGCAGGACAACCGAGGGCGAGAAGGCATCCATGAATATCCATGAATATCAGGCGAAGGAACTGCTTCGCCGCTTCGGCGTGGCCGTGCCGGACGGCAAGGTCGCCTACACGGCCGAGGAGGCGGTGCAGGCCGCCAACGACCTCGGCGGGCCGATCTGGGTGGTGAAATCCCAGATCCACGCGGGCGGCCGCGGCGCCGGCCGCTTCGCGAACGATCCCGACGGCAAGGGCGGCGTGCGCGTCTCCAAGTCGATCGAGGAGGTGCGCGAGAACGCCAAGGCGATGCTCGGCCAGACGCTGGTGACCAAGCAGACCGGCGCCGACGGCAAGGAGGTCAAGCGCCTCTATGTCGAGGACGGCTGCGACATCAAGCGCGAGCTCTACCTCTCCATGCTGATCGACCGGTCGACCAGCCGGGTGACGATCATGGCCTCCTCCGAGGGTGGCATGGAGATCGAGGAAGTCGCCGAGGAAAGCCCGGAGAAGATCTGCAAGGTCTCGATCGACCCGGCCAGCGGCATCTCCGGCTTCCATTGCCGGCGCATCGCCTTCTTCCTCGGCCTGGAAGGCCCGCAGATCAAGAGCTGCACCAAGTTCCTGATGTCGATGTACAAGGCCTTCCTGGAACTCGACGTCAGCCTGGTGGAGATCAACCCGCTGGTCGTCACCGGCACGGGCGAGGTGATCGCCCTCGACGCCAAGATGAACTTCGACGACAACGCGCTCTTCCGTCACTCCGACGTCGCCGACATGCGCGACGTGGACGAGGAGGACCCGAGCGAGATCGAGGCCTCGAAGCACGAGCTCAATTATATCAAGCTCGACGGCCAGATCGGTTGCATGGTGAACGGCGCGGGCCTCGCCATGGCGACCATGGACATCATCAAGCTGAAGGGCGGCAGCCCCGCCAACTTCCTCGATGTCGGCGGCGGCGCCACGAAGGAGCGGGTGACCGCCGCCTTCAAGATCATCCTCTCCGACGAGAACGTCGAGGGCATCCTGGTGAACATCTTCGGCGGCATCATGCGCTGCGACGTGATCGCCGAGGGCGTCGTCGCGGCCAGCCGGGAAGTGAACCTGGACGTGCCGCTCGTCGTGCGCCTGGAAGGCACGAATGTCGAGCAGGGCAAGAAGATCATGAAGGAAAGCGGTCTGCCGATCATTCCGGCGGACAATCTCGCGGACGCGGCCGAGAAAGTGGTCGCCGCGGTCAAGGAGGCGAAGTAATGGCGGTTCTGATCGACGCGAACACGAAGGTCATCTGCCAGGGCTTCACCGGCGCGCAGGGGACCTTCCACTCCGAGCAGGCGATCGCCTACGGCACCAAGATGGTCGGCGGCGTGACCCCCGGCAAGGGCGGCGGCAGCCATCTCGATCTGCCGATCTTCGACACGGTCGCCGAGGCGAAGGATCGCACCGACGCCGATGCCAGCGTGATCTACGTCCCGCCGCCCTTCGCGGCCGACGCGATCCTGGAGGCGGTCGACGCGGAAATCCCGCTGATCGTGTGCATCACCGAGGGCATTCCGGTGCTCGACATGGTGAAGGTGAAGCGCGCGCTCACCGGCTCCAAGAGCCGGCTGATCGGCCCGAACTGCCCGGGCGTCATCACGCCGGATGCCTGTAAGATCGGCATCATGCCGGGCCATATCCACAATCGCGGCAAGATCGGCGTGGTCTCGCGCTCCGGCACGCTGACCTACGAGGCGGTGGCGCAGACCAGCGCGGCGGGCCTCGGCCAATCGACCTGCATCGGCATCGGCGGCGACCCGGTCAACGGCACGAACTTCATCGATTGCCTGGAGATGTTCCTGGCCGATGACGAGACCGAGGGCATCGTGATGATCGGCGAGATCGGCGGCACGGCCGAGGAGGAAGCGGCCGAGTTCGTGAAGAGCAACAAGGTGAAGAAGCCCATGGTCGGCTTCATCGCCGGCGTGACGGCGCCTCCCGGCAAGCGCATGGGGCATGCGGGCGCCATCATCTCCGGTGGCCAGGGCACGGCCGAGAGCAAGCAGGACGCCATGCGGTCGGCCGGAATCCGGGTGGCGGACAGCCCGTCCGAACTCGGCTCCACCATGGTGGAGGCCTTGAAGGGCTGAGGGCGGTCGGGTGCCGGGGCGGGCCCGTCGCGACGGGGGCCGCCCCGGCGCCGCGCTTGATCGGGCGCCCGGCGCCGGCCGGACGCCCGCGTGACGACGAAGGAGCGCTGCGGCGATGGCGTATATCGGCGAGACCACCCCGCTCTACGGAGCGAACGAGGCCTATATCGCGGAGCTGTTCGAGAAATGGCAGCAGGACCCGGAGGCCGTGGACCCCGGCTGGGCCGCTTTCTTCGAAACCCTCGGCGACGAGGACGATATCCTGCTCGGCAATCACTACGGGCCGAGCTGGGCGCCGCGCGAGACCAAGGTTCTGGGGGGGCGCAACGGCGGGGCGCGCGGACGCGACCTGACGCTCTCCGATGCGTTGAGCGAACCGGTTTCCGGCAACACGCCCTTCCAGCAGTTGCTCGATTATTTGCGCGCCGGCGGCGCCGCGCCGGTGGACGCGGACCAGACGCGCAAGGCGACCCTCGATTCCATCCGCGCGCTGATGATGATCCGCGCCTATCGCATGCGCGGGCACATGGCGGCCAATCTCGATCCGCTCGGCCTCGACGGCCGCGAGGCGACGGAGGAGCTCGACCCGGCCGAATACGGATTCACCGAGGATGACTGGGATCACCCGATCTTCATCAACTATTATCTCGGCCTGGAATCCGCGACGCTGCGCGAGATCGTGAAGATCTGCCGCGACACCTATTGCGGCAGCATCGGCGTCGAATTCCTGCATATCCAGGACGCGGAGGAGAAGAGCTGGATTCAGGAGCGCGTGGAATCCAGCCGCAACCGCAAGGATTTCACCAATCTCGGCCGGCGCACGATCCTGCAGCGCTTGACCCAGGCCGATATCTTCGAGACCTATCTCGACAAGAAATATCGCGGGACCAAGCGCTTCGGCCTCGACGGCGGCGAATCGCTGGTCCCGATGGTGGAGCAGATCTTCAAGCGCGGCGCGCAACTCAATCTCGAGGAGGTCGTGCTCGGCATGGCGCATCGCGGGCGCCTGAATATCCTCGCGAACGTCATGCAGAAGCCCTATCAGCAGATCTTCGCGGAGTTCGAGGGGCTGCCCGCCTCGCCGGATTCGGTGCAGGGCTCGGGCGACGTGAAGTATCATCTGGGCACGTCCGCCGACCGGGAATTCGACGACAAGACGGTGCACCTGTCACTGACCGCCAATCCCAGTCACCTGGAATGCGTCAACACGGTGGTGCTGGGCAAGGTGCGCGCGAAGCAGCGCCAGCGCGGTGACAGCGAGCGCGAGAAGGTCATGGGCCTGTTGCTGCATGGCGACGCCGCCTTCATCGGCCAGGGCGTCGTGGCGGAGACCTTCCTGCTTTCGCAGCTCGACGGCTATCGCACCGGCGGTACGATCCATATCGTCATCAATAACCAGATCGGCTTCACGACCGCGCCGTCGAAATCGCGCTCCTCGCCCTATTGCTCCGACATGGCGAAGACGATCGACGCGCCGGTTTTCCACGTCAACGGCGACGATCCGGAGGCGTGCGTGCATGTCGCGAAGCTGGCGATCGAATATCGCCAGAAGTTCAAGAAGGATGTCGTGATCGATATGTGGTGCTATCGGCGCCACGGTCACAACGAGGGCGACGAGCCCATGTTCACCCAGCCCTTGATGTATAAGCGGATCAAGGACCACCCGCGCACCCGCCAGATTTATGCCGGGCGCCTGGAGAAGGACGGGCTGATCGAGGACGGCGCCGGCGAGAAGCTGGTCAAGGAGTTCGAGAAGAAGCTGGACGACGAGTTCGAGGTCTCGAAGAGCTTCAAGCCCAATCGCGCCGACTGGCTGGAGGGCAAGTGGTCCGGCCTGTCGATCGCCGAATCCGGCGCGCGGCGCGGCGACACGGCGGTCGACATGGACCTTCTGAAGGAGGTCGGCCACGCCATCTCCCAGGTGCCGCAGAACTTCCACCCGAATTCGAAGATTCAGCGCCAGCTCGACGCCAAGCGCAAGATGATCGACACCGGCGAGGGCATCGACTGGGGCACGGCCGAAGCGCTCGCCTTCGGCACGTTGCTGTGCGAGAGCACCTCGATCCGGCTTTCCGGCGAGGACAGCGAACGCGGCACCTTCTCCCAGCGCCATTCCGTGCTGATCGATCAGGAGAACGAGCAGCGCTTCGTCCCCCTCAACTCGATCCGCATGGGTCAGGCGCCGTTCGAGGTGATCGACAGCCCGTTGAGCGAGTTCGGCCTGCTCGGCTTCGAATACGGCTATGCCTCGGCGGAGCCGCACGCGCTGGTGCTTTGGGAGGCGCAGTTCGGCGACTTCGCCAACGGCGCCCAGGTCATCATCGACCAGTTCATCTCCTCCGGCGAGGCGAAGTGGCTGCGCATGTGCGGCCTCGTCATGCTGTTGCCGCACGGCTATGAGGGGCAGGGGCCGGAGCATTCCTCCGCCCGGCTGGAGCGGTACCTGCAGAACTCCGCCGAGGATAATTGGCAGGTCTGCAACATCACCCAGCCGGCGAACTATTTCCACGCGCTGCGCCGGCAGGTGCGCCGAAATTTCCGCAAGCCGCTCATCCTGATGACGCCCAAGTCGCTGCTGCGTCACAAGAAGTGCGTCTCCAAGCTGTCGGAGTTCGGGCCCGGCACCACCTTCCATCGGGTGCTCTGGGACAATGCGCAGTTGGAGGGCGGGCTCGCGCCCGACAACCGGATCAAGCGTGTCGTGCTGTGTTCCGGCAAGGTCTATTTCGACCTGGAGGCGGAGCGGGATCGGCGCGGCATCGAGGATATCTACATCCTGCGCCTCGAACAGCTCTATCCCTTCCCCTTCTACGCGCTGGGGCAGGAGCTCTCCCGCTTTCCGAACGCCGACATCGTCTGGTGCCAGGAGGAACCCGAGAACATGGGCGCCTGGCAGTTCCTGGACCGGAGGATCGAGCGGGTGCTGGACGAGATCGGACATAAGCCCTGCCGCCGCCCGAACTATATCGGGCGCGACGCGGCCGCCTCGCCGGCGACCGGTATCGCCAAGCGTCACCAGCAGCAGCAGGAGCATATCGTCGAGCAGGCGCTGAGCCTGAAGCCGATGCAGGTAAGCGTCGCCAATGTGAAGGTCGGCGGCATGCCGGCGCTTCTGGTGGATTCGGAACTGCCGCCCGACGATTGGGGGGGCGGCAAGGCCGAAAAGGGGGCGGCCGTCCTGAAGAGCGCGCCCGCGACCAAGAATAACAGCAAGCAGGAAAATGTCGCCAAGGCGGGCGGCAAGAAGGGCACGGCCAAGAAGGCAAGCGCGAAGAAAGCGGCCGCCGGGAAAACGAGCACCAAGAAAGCGGACGGAAAGAAATCGACGGCCAAGAAGGCGGCGGCCAAGACGCGTTGACGCGTGTCGCACGCCGCCGGGCCGGAACCAGGGACTTAATCGGGCATAGAGAATAGGACGGGATCAATGGCCACGGACGTTACGGTGCCGGCGCTGGGCGAATCGGTCAGCGAGGCAACGGTCATCAGCTGGATGAAGGCGGTGGGCGACTCGGTCGAGAAGGACGAGCCGCTTTGCGAGTTGGAGACCGACAAGGTTTCGATCGAGGTGCCGTCCCCCGTCGCCGGGGCGATCACGGAGATCGCCGCCGAGGAGGGATCGGACGTCGAGGTCGGCGCGCTGCTTTGCCGCGTCGAGGAGGGGGCCGAAGGTTCCTCCGGCGGGGGTAAGTCGAACGGCGATGGCGAGGACGCCAAGCAGGAAGCCGCCCCGAAGGAGGAGCCCAAGCAGGAAGAGGCGCCCCGGGAGGCTCCCGAGAAGGAGGAACCGGCGGCCGCCCCGGCGACGAACGAGACGCTCTCGCCCGCTGTCCAGAAGATGGTGAGCGAGAACAATCTCGACCCGTCCAAGATTCCGGCGACCGGCCCCAAGGGCAATATCACCAAGGAGGATGTCCAGAACTACCTCCAGGGTGGCGGGCAGAGTGGCGGGCAGGCGAAGTCCGCGCCCCCGGTGGAGGCCGGCAAGGCGGCGCCTCCGGGCAAGGAATCGGTCGGCGGCGGCAAGCCGGCCGCGCCCAGCTTCGAGCCGAAGGGCGACCGCCCGATGGACCCGCGCGGCGAGGAACGGGTCAAGCTGTCCAAGCTGCGCAAGGTCATCGCCACCCGCCTCAAGGAAGCGCAGAACACGGCGGCCATGCTGACGACCTTCAACGAGGTCGACATGGGGCCGATGATGGAGTTGCGCTCGGAGTACAAGGACCGCTTCGAGAAGAAGCACGGCGTGAAGCTCGGCTTCATGAGCTTCTTCGTGAAGGCCGCGACGGTGGCGCTCAAGGAATTGCCGGCGGTCAACGCGGAGATCTACGGCGACGAGATCATCTACAAGAACTACTACGATATCGGCATCGCCGTCGGCACGCCGCAGGGGCTGGTCGTTCCGGTTCTGCGCGATGCCGACCAGAAGAGCTTCGCCGAGATCGAGGGAGCCATCGCCGATTTCGGCAAGCGCGCCCGCGACGGCAAGCTGACCATGGCGGAGATGCAGGGCGGCACCTTCACCATCACCAATGGCGGTGTCTTCGGCTCGCTGCTCTCCACGCCGATCATCAACCCACCGCAATCGGGCATCCTGGGCATGCATAAGATCCAGAAGCGCCCGATCGTCGATTCCAATGGCGATATCGTGGTCGGCAACATGATGTATGTCGCCCATTCCTACGATCACCGCATCATCGACGGCCGCGAGGCCGTGACCTTCCTGGTCCGCCTCAAGGAGGTGCTGGAAGATCCGGCACGCTTGTTGATCGACGTCTGATCGTCCCGATCGGCCGGGAATGGCGGAGTTGCGGAGTTGGGCCGGGTGGCGCGTCGTCGAGGCGCGCCACCCGGCCATTTCATGGCTTCGCCGGTGGATTGCGTGCCGCTGATGCTTGACTTCCGCCGTCCCCGGGAGGATCACGGACGGGTCATGTCCCATCCGTTCCCCGCCGTCAGTTCCCCACCCGCGGTCGAGAACCGCCTTTCCACCATCCGTTCCGCCCGGCCCATCCGTTCCGTCCGGTCATCGTCCCGCCCGCTTTCCTGTCCTGGGGGGCGCCGCGATGGATAGCATGCCCGACCGGACGGAAGTGGAGGCGGAGCCGTCGCTCTCGACCCGCGCGGCCGTGCTCCATGGCGCGCGGCGCTGCCTCGGGGTGCCGGCCCTCGGCATCGGGCTTTCCATGATGGGCTTCGGGGCCGTCGCCCACGATCTCGGCTTCACGGCGCCGCAGACGATCGCGACGACGGCGTTGGTTTGGGGGCTTCCTGGGCAACTCGCCTATATGGAATTGGCGACGGCGGGCGCGCCGGTCCTGGTCGTCATGGCGGCCGTCGCCTTCGCCAATATGCGCATGCTGCCGATGGTGGTGACGGGCCTGCCCCTGATCCTGGGCGGGCGGCGGCTCGGGTTCCTGGCGCGGGTCGCGCTGGTGCAGTTCGTGGCCGTGACGGTCTGGACGCAGATGAACAACGACGCGCCCGCCCTGCCGCGGCGCGCGCGCCTGCCCTTCTATCTCGGCTTCGTCACGGTGCTTTACACCGCCGGCCTCTCCGGCACGGTTATCGGCTATAGCGGCGGCACCCTGCTGCCCGATCCGGCGCTGCGGGTCGCGGTCTTCATGACGCCGCTCTATCTCCTGCTGCTGGTCTCGGCGGCGCGTCATCCGACCAACAAGCTGGCCGTGGCGCTGGGCGCGGCGTTGGGGCTCGGGCTCTATCCCGTGATCGGGGACGTGGCGGTCCTGGCGGCGGGGCTGGCCGGGGGAACGGTCGCCTGCGCGGCCGGCGGTCTGCTCGACCGGCGGCGCGGTCAAGGGGAACCCGGCGATGGTTGAGCCGCTGCATGGCTGGGGTCTGATGCTGTTGGCCGTGCTGGCCACTTTCGTCTGGCGTTTCGCCGGGGTCCTGGTGGCCGGCCGCATCACCGAGGATGGGCGTCTTTTCGCTTGGATCGCGGCGGTCGCCTACGCCATGGTGGCGGCGCTGATGGCACGGGTCGTCCTGATGCCGCGCGGGGATACCGCGTGGGAAACCATGTGGCCGCGCGCGCTTGCGCTCGCCGTCGGCTTCGTGCTGTGGCGGCTGGCGGGCAAGCGCCTCGTCATCGGGTTGGCCGGCGGGGTCGCGGCCTTCGCCGTGCTGGTCGCGCTTGGTTATTAGAGCATGATGATATCATATGGCCCCACAAGCGGCCTCGACGCTGTCCGGGGGGGCGGAAAATCGACCGAAGGCGCCGCTTGCGGCTCCCCAGGGGCGTGGGGGTCGTCGTCGCGCCGCGCTTCTTCCGATGCCCCGCATCGCCGCGCGCGGCGCTCCTGGCCCAAGAAGGCGCTACTGGCCCAAGAAACCGAAAGCGGCGTCTCGGATGGGTCCATATGATATCATCAGGCTCTAGGGCCCGGATCCGCAGGACCGAGGGGATGGAACGTTCATGCATGCCTTCACCGTGACCCGTTTGATCCATGCGCCGTTGGCCGACGTTTGGGCCGTCGCCGGTGATCCGACCCGTTTTCCGGAATGGATGCGTGGCTTGGATGCGGTGGAGCCGCCGGAGGAAGGCGGGCTGGAGCCCGGCGCTGAATTGACGGTGACGGTCAGCGATCGGGGACAGCAGCGCCGGGCAAGCCTGACCCTGGCGCGGTGGGAGCCGCCGCGCACCTTCGCGATCCGCGCCGGCGGGGCGAGCGCGGGCACCATATATCGCTATGATTTCGAGCCCGCGCGCGACGGCGCGGCCACCCGCGCGCGGCTGGAGGCGGAGGTGACCGTCGCCGGCAAGTGGGTGCTGCTGGCCTGGTTGCTGAAGCGCGGGATGAAACGCGCGGACGGCGGCCAGTTGAAGGCGCTGGGCCGTTTGGTCACCGGCAGATAACGCTTATACCAAATCTTGTTGATCACGCCCCATGAGGACGTCCCTCCCGGGTTCTCGGCCAGGAGCGCGTGCCGTGGCGATGCGGGGCATCGCGAGGCGCGGGCGACGCCGTCCGAGGGCCCGGGAGGGGCGTCCTTCGGGTCGCGTTCGGCTTCCGTCGGAGGGCGCCGGCGCGGCTTGACGATGCCCTGCATCGCCCGCGCCACCCTTCCTGCCCGACCAAAGCCGAACGCGATCCGCATGGGTCGTGATCAACAAGATTTGGTATTAGATCGGCTTTGGCGCGCCGTCGTCCTCATCGTTCTTTCCGGCGCTGTCGTTCCCCGAACCGTCCGATCCGCGGCGGCGGATGATGATATCGCCGTTCGGCAGGACTTCCGGCATCTCATAGGTCGGAATGGTGGCGATCAGCATCTCCAGCGCGGAGACGATCTTGCCCAACCCCTCGCGCGCGAGGTCGTCGGCCGATTTGTCCTCGGCGCGCGCCAGCCCCGGCAGGGCGAGCGCGGCCGCGAAAGCCAGCGCGGCGGTCGGCATGAGCAAGGGTGTCCTGAATCTCCCCATCGGTGGTCTCCTTCGTGCGCGCTGCATCTGTTTCCGTCATGCATAGGTCGCGAATATGGCCCCGGCAAGGCGTGCCTCGGCCCCCACCCCGGAGCCTTGCCGCGAGCGGGGCTTTGGGGCATGGTTCGGGCGCTATCGACCCAGATGCTGACCGTATTTCGTTGAGAGGGGAAGAGCGCGATGAGCGATGCCTATGACGTCGTTGTGATCGGGGCGGGGCCTGGCGGCTATGTCGCCGCGATCCGGGCGGCACAGCTCGGCATGAAGACGGCCTGCGTGGAAGCGCGCGAGACCCTCGGCGGCACCTGCCTCAATGTCGGCTGCATCCCGTCGAAGGCGATGCTGCACGCCTCCCACATGTTCGCGGAAGCGGGCGGGGAGATGGCGCATCTCGGCATCAAGGTGTCGCCCAAGCTCGACCTCAAGCAGATGATGGCGCACAAGTCCGAAACGGTCGAAGCCAACGTCAAGGGCATCGAGTTCCTGTTCAAGAAGAACAAGATCGACTGGATCAAGGGCAAGGCGAAGCTCGCCGGCAAGGGCAAGCTCGACATCACCGAGGGCAAGGACAAGGGCAGGGCGGTCGAGGCCAAGCACATCATCATCGCGACCGGGTCCGAATCCACGCCGATCCCGAATGTCGAGGTGGACGAGAAGCAGATCGTCACCTCCACCGGCGCGCTGGAGCTTTCCAAGGTGCCGAAGCACATGGTCGTGATCGGCGGCGGCGTGATCGGGCTGGAAATGGGGTCGGTCTGGCAGCGCCTGGGCGCGGAGGTGACGGTCGTGGAATATCTCGACCGTATCCTGCCGACCATGGACGGCGAGGTCTCCAAGCAGTTCCTGCGCATCCTCAAGAAGCAGGGAATGGAGTTCAAGCTGAAGACCAAGGTGACGGGCGCGGAGAAGACCAAGTCCGGCGTCAAGCTGTCGGTCGAACCCGCCTCGGGCGGCGATGCGGAGACGATCGAGGCCGATATCGTGCTGCTCTCCGTCGGTCGCCGTCCCTATACCCAGGGGCTGGGGCTGGAGGATGTCGGGGTCGAGACCGACGAGCGCGGCTTCATCAAGGTCGACGGCCAGTACAAGACCAATGTGGACGGGATCTATGCCATCGGCGATTGCGCGCCGGGGCCGATGCTGGCCCACAAGGCGGAGGATGAGGGCGGCCTCTGCGCCGAGATGATCGCGGGCCAGAAGCCGCACCTCAACTACGACGCCATTCCCTCGATTGTCTATACCGAGCCGGAGGTGGCCTCCATCGGCAAGACGGAGGAGCAGTTGAAGGAGGCCGGGGTCGACTATGTGGCGGGCAAGTTCCCCTTCTCCGCCAACGGCCGCGCGCGCGCGATGCTGGCGACCGAGGGCTTCGTGAAGATCCTGGCCGACAAGAAGACCGACCGGGTGCTCGGCGCGCATATCATCGGCAAGGATGCCGGCGGCATGATCCACGAGATCGCGCTGGCGATCGAATTCGGCGCCTCCTCGGAGGATATCGCGCGCACCTGCCATGGTCACCCGACGCTGAACGAGGCCGTGCGCGAGGCCGCGCTGGCTGTCGACGGCCGTCCGATTCACATCTAGCGGAGACACGGCGACGGGCGGGCCACGGGCATCGCCCGGGGCCGCGTCCGAGGTTGGTCGCCCATGTTTTCGGACTTCCTGCAATGAGCCCCCCGACTGGCCCCTCCCACCCCGGTGGAGGCGATCGGCGCACGGCGCTGGTCCTGCTCGTCGCGGCTTCGGGTTTCCTGATGCTTCCCATGGGGGATACCTTCGGGAAGATCCTGGGGGAGGCCGGCATGGCCCCGGTTCAGGTGGCCTGGGGCCGCTGGGCCGCGCAGACGATCCTCCTCACTCCCGTCATCCTGATGCTCTATCGGCGGGAGGCCTTGAGGCCGGCGCGCATGTCGCTCCTGATCCTGCGTGCCCTGCTGATCGGCGGGGCGACGATCTGTTACTTCACCGCCATTCGGGAGGTACCGCTGGCGGACGCGGCCGGTGTCCTCTTCGTGGCGCCCTTGATGGTGACCGCGATGTCCGCCCTGTTCCTGGGCGAGAAGGTGGGGCTGCCGCGCTGGTCGGCGGTGCTGATCGGCTTCTCCGGCATGGTGTTGATCGTAAAGCCGGGTACCGGCGCGATGCAGTTGGGGGCCCTCTGGGCGTTGGGGGCGGCCGCGCTCTTCGCGCTTTTCCTGGTGCTGAGCCGTCATATGGCGGGCGCCAACAAGCCGCTGGTGACACTCTGGTGGGCGGGCGTCGTCGGGACCGTCCTGATGGGGGGGATGGTGGTGCCGGTCTGGACCATGCCGGGGCCGATGGAGGCCGCCATGCTGCTCGCCATGGGGGTCATCATGGCGCTGGGGCATCTGCTGATCCTGTGGGCGGCGGACCGGGCCGAGGCCTCGGCGATGGCGCCGATGCCGTATCTTGAAATGGTGATGGCCACCATTCTCGGCTATTTCGTCTTCGGCGATTTTCCGGATGCCCTGACTTGGGCGGGGTGCGCCATCGTCGTCGGTGCCGGGCTATTCGTCGCGCTTCGCGAGGGGCGCCGGACCCCGGCGGGCCAAGCCGCCGCGGCCATCGCGGAGCGACCGGAATAGCCCCTCCCCATTCTCTTGAATATTTGACCCCAAGGGGCCGATTTCGGTCGAGAGGGGTTAAGCAAGTTTCAATACTTTAGGTCTATCTCCCGTGTTACCTTGGGAATCGGGAGTAGTTCTGATGCGAAAAATCATGAGGGTGCTTTGCCTTCTCGCGGGCGCGGTGAGCGGGCCCGCGATGGCCGATCAGACCGTGGGTGGATTCACGGTCGATGCGTTGATCAACGACCGTTTCATCGAGACCTGCCGGGAATGGCTGGAAGTGCCGGTCCTGCGGATGACGGTCGAGAACCAGAACCGCCGTCGGGGCGAGCTTACGGCGGCGGAGATCGAGGAACTCGATCAGGCGTGGCGCAAGGAGCGGGAATCCGATCATCAGCCCTTCGTCGCGGCCGTTCTGTCCAATCCGCTCTCGACCTATCTGACCCGGATTCAGGCCCGGTCGCTCGGCCTCTATTCCGAGATCATCGTGGTCGACGATGTCGGCCTCAACGCCGGTCAGAGCAGCGTGACCGGCGACTACTGGCAGGGTGACGAGGACAAGTTCACCCGAACCTTCGGAGAAGGCGCCGGCGCCATCTTCATCGACGAGCCGGAATTGCATGAGGAAACCGCGACCTGGCGCGCGCAGCTCAACATGACGCTGCATGACGCGGCGGGCGCGCCGATCGGCGCGGCGACGGTGGAAGTCAATCTGACGGAACTGGCGCGTCGGCGTCTGACGGTCGGCAACTGAGCCGCCGGGCGATCCTAGATAAGGACAAGGTGATGAACTTCTTTCTGAACATCCGGATCGCGCGGAAGCTGCTCGGCGTTTTCGCGTCGATCTGTCTGGTGCTCGTCCTCGGTGGCGCCATCACGATCTACGAAATCCGATCCGCGGGCGATGCCGTCGAGGACACGCGGCAGGCCGCCAAGCTTCAGCATGATCTCGGCATTCTCGATGCGGCGGGGAACAACCAACTGCTCGCGATACGCGGTCTATTGATGACCGGCGACCGAAACCATATCGACGCCTACGAGAAATCGGCGAAACGTTTCGACGCGACGTTGGCGCGTATGGCGGAGAAGGCATCGTCCGACGAGGTCGTGCGTCATGTCGAGGCATTGCGCGCGATCACCGACACTTGGCGATCCGATGTCGTGGGCCCTCAGATCGAGGCCATGAACCATCCGCTGACCGTGGACGCCGCCAGGACGATGGAAGCGAATGGCCTGGGGGACGATTATCTCGCCGCGCATTCCAAGGAAATCGCCGCGCTTGCCGAGATCGCGAGCGCGCGGGCCGAGAAGGCTGAAAACACTGCACGCGAGGCTTTCTCCATCACGGTCATCGTGGCGATCATCGGCAGTACCCTCGCCATCCTCATCGCGGCCGTCTCCTACCTCGCCCTGGTCGGTGCCATCTCGCGTCCGATCGCCCGGATGACGGAGGTGATGGGGATTCTGGCCGAGGGGCGGCACGATGTGGAGGTGCCTAGCGTCGGCCGCGGCGACGAGGTCGGCGCCATGGCGGAGGCCGTCGAGGTCTTCAAGCGTAACGGCATCGAGCGCGAGGCGGCGCTCGCCCGCGAGGAGGAGGCCCGTCGGAAGGAGAAGGAGGCGCTCGCCGCGCGCGAACGCCGGACCCAGCGGATGGAGGAACTGATCGCCAATTTCGACAGCCGCTCCGCCGACTTGGTTTCGGCCCTGGAAACTTCCGCCCATTCGTTGGAGGAAACGGCTCAGGTAATGGGCAGCTCCGCCGATGAGACCGACAAGCAGGCGACGGCCGTGGCCGCCGCCTCGGAGGAGGCCTCGACAAACGTGCAGACCGTCGCGGCGGCGGCGGAGGAGCTTCGCAGCTCCATCGCGGAGATCGCCAAGCAGGTGAGCGGCGCCAGCGAGATCGCCGGGGAGGCGGCGACGACCGCCGAACAGGCGCAGAGCCGCGTCGCCAAGCTGGAGGAAGCCGCGAACGCCATCGGCGAGGTCGTCTCCATGATCAACGACATCGCGGATCAGACCAACTTGCTGGCGCTCAACGCGACCATCGAGGCGGCGCGCGCCGGGGAGGCCGGCAAGGGCTTCGCCGTGGTGGCCGAGGAGGTGAAATCGCTGGCCAGCCAGACATCCGGCGCGACCGAGAAGATCCGCGAACAGATCGAAGCCATGCAGACCGAGACGGCGCAATCCGTCGACGCGATCGAGGGCATCGCCGCGATCATCGCCCGGGTGAACGAGTATACCTATTCGATTTCCTCGGCCGTGGAGCAACAGTCCGCCGCCACCGACGAGATCGCGATGAATGTCAGCCAGGCATCCAGCGCGACCGGGGAGGTGGCGAGCAATATCCAGTCGGTCCATCAGGCCTCGACGGAGAGCGGCCGCATCGCCGGCACGCTCAAGACCGCTTCGGATGACATTGGCGACCGGGCACGCGCCATGAAGGCGGGTGTCGAGGGCTTCGTGCGGGAGATCCGCGCCCTTTAAGGGCGCGAGGGAGAATCAGGGGGCGCCGATCAGGCCGGCACCATCTCGAATCGTTCGGTGGCGGGGTCCAGGACCCACAATTCGCCCTCGGCGATATCGAACCAGGCGCCGTGCAGGGAAAGGCGCCCCTTGTCCTCCAGGATCTTGACGCAAGGGAAGGTCCGCAGGTTCTGGATCGACCGCTTGACCGAGATTCGCTCCAGCTTGGTATGCGGGTCGTCGGCGCCGGTGGTCTCGTCGCTGTCGATTTCCGCGATCGCCGGCTTCAGCATATCCATCCAACTGCCGATGAAGTCGCCCGGCGACAAAGGTTCCTCCCCCGGGTCGAGCGCCGCCTGGATGCCGCCGCAACGGCCATGACCCATCACCAGGATGTGGCGCACCTTCAAGGCCTGCACCGCGAACTCAAGCGCCGCCGACGTGCCGTGTAACTCGCCGTCCGGCCGATAGGGCGGCACCATGTTGGCGACATTGCGCACGACGAAGATTTCGCCCGGCGCGGCGTCGAAGATGGTCTCCGGGATGGCGCGTGAATCGCAGCACGCGATCACCAGGCATTCGGGCTGCTGCCCCTTCTCCGCCAGGGCGCGGTACCTGTCGCTTTGTTCGGTGAACCGGCCAGCCTTGAAGCTGCGATAGCCGGAGAGCAGGGAGTCGGGAAAATGGTCCACGGGCGGTTCCTGTCCGTTCCTGTTCATATCTGTCCACTGCTGGACGGTGGCGTGGCGCCACCGACCGCTTGCCTGTTATAGCGAGGCATCGGGGCCGTTCTCAAGGCCGCCCGCCCCTTATCCGAGCTCGAAGCTTGTAATGCCGAAAATCCGCTCGATCGGCAGGCGGGGATCGGGGCCGCGATACATCCGGGCGGTTTCGAAGACCGGGGTCAATCCCATCCGTTCCGCAAGCGCGACGGCCGCCGGGTTGTCGGACGGCGTGTCGAGATAGACCGGGCGTCCCGTCGTCCGACCGCGCGTCAGGGTCGAGAACAAGGCCCGGGCCACCGCCTCGTCCTCCGCGAAAAGAGGGCCGATCTTATAGCCCGTCACGCAGCGTCGAATGGTGCCGTACCCGGCGATGGCCCCGCCGCGCCGGGCGATCAGGCTCGATCGTGTGGGCGGTTCCGCCGTCGCGGCGGGGCGGGGCAAAACCCAGCTTTCCAGAAAGGCCGGGCGCGGCGTGGGGAAATGCACGCTGTCGAAGGCGGTCAATTCGTTCAAGTCGGACGGGGAGGCCGGTAGGATCGCGCACCTGTCGCCCGCTTCCACGGCGTCGATCCGCGCGGAGGGGAGGGAGCCGCCATATCGGATGTTGCGCCCGGCGAGCTCGAATCCGCTCGTCATGTAATTCGCCTGTTGCGCGACCACGCCGTCCAGCCCGACGGTACGGCCGGACAGGCGCGCCATGCCCGCCCGCCATGTCGCCCAGCCCAGGCCGGCGCCACGCCGGTCGGCGCGCACGATATAGAAGCCGAGGAAGCCGAAATCCGCGCCGTAGCGCACGACCGAGATCGAGGAGACGGGCTCCCCCTCCTCGAACCCCATCAGGAAGCCGTCGGGGTCGGTGGCGTGGAAGGCCGCCAGATCATCGAGCCCCGGGTTCCATCCCTCCCGTTCCGCCCAGCCGACGGCGGTCTCGAAATCGCGCGAACTCGCCGTTCGGATCGTGAACTTCGGCGCCGTCCGGTCCGATCGCACATCCTTCCCTTTCACCGTCGCGGCAGAATCACCGTGTAGTCGAGTTCCAGGACGATATTCTCCGTCTCGCCGTCGGGCTGTCCGGCGCCCTTCTGATCCGGCAGGCGCGGGAAGCGCGCGCAGGGCATGTTCTTCGTCGCGGTGGTGCGCAGCCGCAGCGCCCCGATATCGGTGCGCCGGTCCAATTCCTGCTTTTCCAGCACCGACGTCCAGGCATAGAGGGTGTCGCCCGCGAAGGTCGGATTGGCATGGCGCGCACCGTGGATCGCGCTGACGATGCAGGCATTCGCCAGACCGTTATGGGTCAGGGCCCGGGCGATCGAGATGATGTGGCCGCCCTGGACGATGCGACGGCCGAAGGGCGTCGACTTCATCGCATGCCCGTCGAAATGGGTGCGGGAGTCGTTTTGATAGAGGCGGGAGGCCATCATGTGTTCCGCCTCCTCGATCGTGACGCCGTCGATGTGATCGATCGCCTCGCCCTGATGATAATCCTCCCAGCGGTGGGGGGAGCCGGTATCGCGGTCGGTCCAGAACTTATTGAGGCGGTGGCGGGGGATCGTCAGCGGCTCGACCCGCGCGGCGAGGTCGGGCACGCGGTCTTCCCCCGTGCCGCTCTTGCCCGACGCGGCGGTGCCCGCGCGCGTCGGAACCATGACCCAACGCACGAAGCGCAGGATCGGGACGCCGCGATTGTCCAAGCCCTCGGTCCGGACATAGACGACCCCGCTCTCGCCGGAGGAATTCTCCTTGAGGCCGATCACCTGGCTGCGCGCCCGGATCGTCTCTCCGACATAGAGCTGGCTGAGGAAGTCGACCTCTGCATAGCCCAGATTGGCGATCGCGTTGTGGGAGATTTCCGGCACCGACTGGCCGAAGACGATGTTGAAGATCAACAGATCGTCGATCGGCGCGGAGTGATAGCCGACATCGCGCGCGAACGGATCGGAGACCTGCAGCGTGAAGCGGTTGCCGGTCAGCGCGTGATAGAGGGAGACGTCGCCCTCCCCGATGGTTCGGGGGTTGGCGTGCTCGATCACCTCGCCCAGGCGGAAATCCTCGAAGACGCGCCCATGGCTGGATTTCGGGGAAAGCTGGATATCGGTCGTCTCGCTCATCCGTCGCGGCCTTTCCGGGGATCGGGACACTTCCTCGCCTCCGCCGAGTCATACGCCAGACGGCGGCCAAAGTCAGCAATGCAGGATTCGGGTCATGCCTCCGCTTCCGCGGCCTCCATCTCCATCGCGCGGATCATCTCGGCCAGGTCGAGGAGGCGCCGCGCGTTCTCGACATGCAGGGCCTCGATCAGCTTGCCGTTCAGGACCGCGACGCCGGTTCCCTCCCTGCGGGCGCTCTCGTGCGCCTCGATGACGGCGTGGGCTTCGGCGATCTCCGCTTCGCCGGGGCCGAAGACCGCGTTCGCGGTCTCGATCGTCTTGGGGTGGATCAGCGTCTTGCCGTCGAAACCGAAGGCGAGACCCTGGCGGCATTGGGCGGCGAACCCCTCCGCGTCGTCGAGATCGAGATGCACGCCGTCGAGCGCGGCGAGCCCATAGGCCCGCGCGACCAGCACGACCTTGCCCAGGCTGGTGACGAAGGGCATGCGGTCCGGCGTGTGCAGGCAATGCAGGTCCTTCGCCAGATCGGACGTACCCATGACGAAACCGCCGAGGCGGCGGTGCGCGGTGGCGATCTCCTCCGCCTTCAGCACGCCGCGCGGCGTCTCGATCATGCACCAGAGCGCCATCCGCTCCGCCGCGCCGGCCTCCTCCATCAGGTCGGCGGCCTTGCGGACATGGTCCGCCCCTTCGGCCTTCGGCAGCAGCAGGCCGTCGGCGCCGGTCCGCGCGACGGCTTCCAGATCGGCGGCGCCCCAGGGCGTCTCCAACCCGTTGATGCGCACCAGCACTTCGCGATGGCCGTAGCCATCCCCGGCCAGCGCGTCGAGCACCCGGGCGCGCGCGTCCTCCTTCGCGTCCGGGGCGACCGCGTCCTCCAGGTCGAGGATAAGGACGTCGGCGGGCAGCGCGCGCGCCTTCTCCAGCGCCCGGGCGTTGGAGCCGGGCATGTAGAGGGCGGAGCGGCGCGGACGGACGGCGACGGACATCGGATTATACTCCCTGAAGGTCACTCGGGCCGGCGGCCTTTTGAGACCGGCTTGGAACGGCGGGAAGGCCATTCGGAATCCGGAATATCGAGGCTTTCGGGGAAAATCAAACGATTGGTCCTCATCCTCGCGCCCTTGGCATCCGCGCCGCTATCGCCGTGCCGCTATGCCCTGGCGGCGGCGCGCCGTTCCCGCCAGCCGAGGATCAGGGCTCCGGCGATGATGCAGGCCGCGCCCAAGGCCGTGGTCGCCGCGGGAACCTCGGCGAAGAACAACCAGTCATAGAGCGCGGCATAGAGCAGCGTGGCGTAGAAGAAGGGGGCAATGAAGCTCGCCTCCGCGATCGCCATGCCGCGTAGATTGAGGCTCTGCGCCGTCACCATGAAGGCGCCGGTCCCGGCCAGCAGCAACCATTGCGTCGGGCTCGGCGCCTGCCAGACGAAGACCGTCGCGACGCCCGCGATCACGGCGGCGAACGCGTTGTTGATCAGCAGGATACGCAGGATCGGCTCCCGGTCCGCCAGACGCTTGATGAAGATGAGTTCCGCGCCGATCGACAGCGCCGCGCCCAAGGCCAGCAGCGCCGCCGGATCGAATGCCGCCGTCCCCGGCCGGGTGACGATCGCCGCGCCGGCGAAGGCGATGGCCGCCGCCGCCCAGCGCCAGGGTCCCACCCCTTCCTTCAGGAAGATCAACGCCAGGATCATGGCGAACAGCGGGTTCAGGAAGCTGATCGCGGTCGCGTCGGCCAGGGGCATGAAGCTGACGGCGGCGAACATCAGGCTGACACCCAGCCATCCCGATACCACCCGCGCGCCGTGAAGCCGCCAGGGCACATGGTCGAAACGCGGGCGCTTCCACATCGCGAACGGCAGCAAAGCCAGCGTTCCGAACAGGAACCGCCCGAAGGTGATCTGTAGCGGATGCAGCCGCGCGGCCTGCTCCAGCAGCCCCTCGACCTCGATCTCCCGCGCCGCGCCGAGCGCCTTGGCGCAGAGTGTCGAGCCCGCGATGAAGGCGCAGCATAGCGTCACATAGGCCGCCCCCTTCAGGTTCGCCGGGTCGCGGAGCGCGGGGGGAGCGGGCATCGTGATTGTCTTCCCGGGCAGGAAAAAGAAGGGCGTGGGGACGGTGTCGCATGGGCTGGCGGGATCGGGACGCGCCCATTAAAGTCCGTTCGCGCATGCCCTGTCGAGCATGCGTGTCATTCCCTTGTCCCGACCCGATAGGCCGTGCCGCCGACCCGGGGTTCCGGAGCGCCGATGCCCATCCTCTCGATCCAGAGCCACGTCGCCTATGGCCATGTGGGGAACGCCGCGGCGGTCTTTCCCCTGCAGCGGCTCGGCTGGGATGTCTGGCCGGTGCACACGGTGCTGTTCTCGAACCATCCCGGTTATGGTGATTTCGGCGGCGCGGTCACGCCGCTTACGACGGTGGAGGCCGTGCTGGATGGCATCGCCGCGCGCGGCGCGCTGTCCGATTGCGAGGCGGTGCTGTCCGGCTATGTCGGGCAGGCGGCGCTCGGCCGGGCGATCCTGGACAGTGTCGCGCGGACGCGGGCGGCCAATCCGGGGGCGCTTTATGTTTGCGATCCGGTGATGGGCGATCGCGATGGCGGGGTCTATGTCTCGGACGATATTCCGGATTTCATGCGGGCAAGCGCCGTTCCGGCCGCCGATATCGTGCTGCCCAACCATTTCGAGCTGGAACTGCTGACCGGCGGCCGGGCGGATACGCTGGAGGCGGCGGTGAAGGCCGCCCGGGCCCTGCGCGCGACCGGCCCCCGGATCGTCGTCGTCACCAGCTTCGAGCGCGCGGACGCGCCACCGGCGGTGGTCGAGATGCTGTTGGCGACGGAGCAGGGCACCTGGCTGATCGAGACGCCGCGCCTTGCCTTCCCGATCGCGCCGAACGGCGCGGGGGATCTGATCGCGGCGCTCTTCACGGGGCATTATCTCCGTCTTCGCGACCCCGTCGCCGCGTTGGCGGAGGCCGTGGCGGCGGTCTATGCGGTGCTCGACGAAACCAGCCGCCTGGGTCGGCGAGAGCTTGCCCTGGTCGCCGCGCAGGCGGCGCTGGCCGACCCGCCGGCCCGCTTCATCCCCCGGCGGATCGCTTAATACGGGGCATCGGAAGCACGGCGCGACGCAGATCAGGGAGCCGAAAGCGGCGCCTTCGATCGCTTTTCGGGCCTCCGGACCGCGTCGAGGCCGCTTGACGATGCATCACATCGTCCACGCGCCCTCTCCCCATGGGGCCGTGGGCCGGAAAGCCGGAAAAACGATCTCGGGCGGGGCCATATCATATCATCATGCTCTAAGCGTCCGTGTTCCGGTCAATGGAGGGCGAGACCGCAAAGATAGGTGTCCACCCGCTCTCCGTCCGAGGCGAGCGGCAGCAGTAGGAAGTCCGCGCGGTCCTGGTCGATGTCCGCGCGCGTGAGCGGGCCGGACACCAAGCCCACGGCGCGGCGGGTCGTCAGCGCGTCCAGATAGCCATCGGTGAAGGCGGGCAGACCCAACCCCAGCGCCGCCATCGGACTCGGGTCCGGACCGGTCCCCTCTTGGGGCGTGCCGTGGGTGGTGTGGTGGGATGTGTCGTGGGGCGCGTCGTGCCGGGGCGGCTCCGGATCGGGCAGAACCCTTCCGGTCCACTCGACCCCGGAAATGGCCGCGACCCTCGTTCCCCAAAGCCGGAAGCGGATGCACCCCTCCGGCGTGTCGAGCAACTCGCCGACGGCGATCCAGCCCCACCATCCCCGGAAATCCTCGAAGGCGAACGCGCTCCACCCCGGCAGCGCCCGACCGCCGCAGCGATCGCGCCAGAGGGTGATCAGCGATTCATGGCGCGGAAAGACACCCTCGAGGGCATCGCGCGCATGCAATTCGTAACGGATGTCGCCGATCTGTCGCCAAATCTCCATGACACGCCATATCGGTTGCCAGACACCGGACCGTGATCCCGGTGATACCAATCGTCGGGTCGCATGGAAGGATGCACGTTCATCTTTAACGAGAGGTTAACGGGAAGCATGCCTTAAAAGCTTCATTCGTCTGGACCGTCGTCGTCGCTTTCTTCGGGGTCTTCCTCCGAATCGCCGCCACCGCGCAGGGTTTCCGCGATTCGCCGGGCAAGCGCGCCGCGCACCCGCGCGAAGACTTCCTCCCAATCACCGGGGCTGGATTGGCGGAACAGCGTCATGCTGGGGTACCAGGGACTGTCGTCGCGATGCAGCATCCAGCGCCAGTCCGGGGCGTAGGGCAAGAGGACCCAGACCGTCTTGCCCATCGCGCCCGCCAGATGGGCGATCGAGGTGTCGACCGTGATCACCATGTCGAGCGCGTCGATCGCGGCGGCCGTCTCCGCGAAATCCTTGAGGCCGCCGCCCAGGTCGGTGACCAGCGCGCGCAGTCCTTCGTCCGCGATCTGCCGCGCGCCGGGGCCCTTCTGCAGCGAGTGGAAGGCGGCGCCCGGAAGGTCGAGAAGCGCGATGAAACCGGCCGCGCCGGCGGAACGGTTGCGGTCGTTGCGGTGGGTCGGCTTGCCGGCCCAGCACAGGCCGACATTGACGACGCCGCGCGGCAGGGCGGGACGCTCTATTCCGGCGGGGCGGTGGATATAGGGCAATCCCGCCGGAACGGCGTCCAGGCGCGTACGCAGGATGTGGGGCAGGCTGAGCAGAGGCGCCTGCGCCGCGGGTTCCGGCCGGGGCGCGCCGCGCGCGACGACGGTGATGCCCTCGAAATCGCGGGTTTTCTGGAACAGCCGGGCCAGCGGCCCCTGCACCTCGAAGATCAGGGAATCGAAACCGCGCGCCTTGAGAATCGGCAGGTAACGCGCGAATTGCAGCGTGTCGCCGAAGCCCTGTTCGGTCCAGATCAGGATCGATCCGCGTTCGGGGACGGTGCGACCATCGAAGGTGGGGGCCGAGGTAACCTTGCGGCCCGCCTCGCTCAGCCGCCAGCGCGATTCGTAGTTCCGGAACCCCTCGTCGAAATCGCCCTGGAGCAACTGGGTCAGCGCCCGGTCCCAGGTCAGCTCCGGTTTGTCGTAGCCGAGCAGTTCCGCCCGCCGGAAGGCCGAGAGCGCCTCCCCCAGGTAACCGAGATCACGCTGCGCCAGCCCCATATTGTAGTGCAATTGCGCCGATCCGGGCGTCAGTTCGATCGCCCGGCCATGGGCGCGCACCGATTCCTCGTACCGGCCGCATGCGCGCAACGCATTGCCGAGATTGGACCAGGCCGAGCCGTCATGGGGTTTCAGCGCCACCCCGCGCTTCAGGCAGGCCACCGCCGGCGCGGCATGGCTCATTCGCCGCAACAACACGCCCATATTGATCCAGGCCGCGGGAACATAGGGGTCCGCGTCCAGGACGGCGCGGTATAGCGCGAGCGCATCCTCGGCCCGGCCGCCGCCTTGCAGGCGGACGGCGCGCTCCAACATCCGGCGCGGCCCGTCCGGCTGGCGGGGGCGGGCGGTCGCCGTCACGCGCCTCGGGGCCGGCTCGTCTCCAGCGGAGCGCTCGGACGTAGTCGGGGCGGTCGCCCCCTCCTCTCGATCGACCATGGGCGCAGTCTATACCGCGTCGCTTCGCACGGTCGAGGGCGCATATCCGTACATTCCCGGGCTTTTTCGTGGGAAGGCGCAGCGTGACATGAAACTTTCCCGAAAAATCGCATTGCCGCCGGAATGGGGCTATGGCAGGCTAGATATCGTGTTGCAGGCGATTTTGTCCACAAGATATCGCTACAGCCCCAAAATAGCTTAAAGCGATAGGATGAAGGCGTCGGCATCTTATCGCGGACGTGTCGCCGTTCCCCGGCCCTGTCCCTTGGCCAAGGAGGAAATCCATGACCGCATTGATGGTCGCAACCGCCGCCTCCGCCCCCAACCCTCTCGACGTGCTGGAAGCCATGTTCACGTCCAACGAATGGCCGTTCGAACGGTCGGACGAGGACGAGATGGTGGTCGAGACGACGGGCGGCTGGTGCGATTACCGGATGTTCTTCGCCTGGCGCGAGGATCTCCACGCGCTTTACTTCACCTGCACCTTCGACATCAAGATCCCACGGGAGAAACGCCGGGGCGTCAGCGAACTGGTGGTTTCCATCAACGAGAAGATGTGGCTCGGCCATTTCGATCTCTGCTCGGACGAAGGCGTGCCGACCTTCCGGCACACCCTGCCGACGCGCGGGGTGAAGAATTTCAGCGTCGAGCAACTCGAGGATCTGATGGACATCGCGCTGGCGGAGTGCGAGCGCTTCTATCCGGCCTTCCAGTTCCTGCTCTGGGGCGGCTATAGCCCGGAGGAGGCGGTCGCCGCCGCCTTGATCGACTGCCGGGGCGAGGCCTGAGGCCGCGCGTCCTCTTCTTGCCGGAACCCCGGAAATCGATCTCGGATGGGTCCATATCATATCATCATGCTCTAGGCTTGCGGCGTGACTGGCGCGTGGCGTTGCCCCGCGCAACGACCGAACAACCGGCCAAGAACAATCGGGCAGGGACCTATCGGGCAAGGGATGAGGCATATCATGACGAGGAAACTGGAACGGCCGTTGCTGCTGATCGGCTGCGGCAAGATGGGCGGCGCGATGCTCGACGGCTGGTTGGGAAGCGGTATCGCGGCATCCGGCGTTCATATCGTCGACCCCGCGGGCGCCCGGCCCTTCCGCGACCGTGACGGGGTCACCGTCCATGACGGCATGGAGACGCTGCCCGCCGATTTGGCGCCGGAAGTCGTGGTGTTGTCCGTCAAGCCGCAGCAGATGGATGCGGTGATGGACGGCGTGAAGCGGTTCGCCGGGCCGGATTGTCTCTTCGTCTCGGTCGCCGCGGGCAAGACGATCGGCTATTTCCAGGACAGGCTGGGCGCGGACGCGGCTATCGTGCGCGCCATGCCCAACACGCCCGCCGCCATCGGGCAGGGCATCACCGTGTGCTGTCCGAACCCGGTTTGCTCCCCGGCGCAGAGCGCCTTGGCCGAGGATCTGCTGAAAGCCGTCGGCGAGGCCGCGACGGTCGAGGACGAAAGCCTGATCGACGCGGTCACCGCGCTGTCCGGCGGGGGGCCGGCCTATACCTTCTGGTTGATCGAATGCATGGGCGAGGCGGGTGTCGCGGCCGGGCTGCCGCGCGAGTTGGCGGAGCGGCTGGCCCTGGTGACGGTGGCGGGCGCCGGGCAATTGGCCCTGCGGAGTGGCGAGGCGCCGGCGACCCTGCGCCGGAACGTGACCTCGCCCGGCGGCACGACGCAGGAGGCGCTATCCGTCCTGATGCGGGAGGAGGGTGGCCTGGACTCCCTGATGCGGGAGGCGATCGCCGCCGCCGCCGCGCGCTCGCGCGAGCTGGCGGGCTGAGACGGCGGCCCGCTCTCTTGCCTTCGGACCCTTGCCGTCCGCCGCCCGCGCCGCCATCTCATAGGGCATGAGGACGGATTCGATCGAGGACAGGGCCGGCGTGGCCGCCGTCGAATTGGCGGGGCGCCTGGGCTGGCGCCATGTCCGTCTGGCCGATGTGGCGGAGGAGGCGGACACCGACCTCGGCGGGTTGCGGGCGGTCGCACGCGACAAGACGGATTTGCTGCGCCACTTCCTGGCGGGCATGGACCGGGACGTCCTGTCGGAGGACAGCGGCTTCACCGCCGAGGATAGCGTCCGCGACCGCCTGTTCGATTTGCTGATGCGGCGTTTCGACGCGCTCGCCCCCTACAAGGACGGGGTTCGGGCGGTCATGGCCGATGTGGTCCGCGACCCCTTCACCGTCGTGCGTTTGGCGCCGGACGGCCCGGCGAGCCTCGCCTGGTATCTGGAGGCGGCCGGCGTCGGAACCGATGGGCCCGCCGGAATGGTGCGCGCTCACGGGCTGGCCGCGGTCTGGCTCGCGGCGCTGCGGGTTTGGGTACGTGACGAGAGCCCGGATCTCGCCCCGACGATGAAAGCCCTGGATCAGGCGCTTGCCCGCGCGGAACAGGCCGCCGGATGGCTCTCGGGCGTCCGAGGGGGGCGTCGGCGCGGCGACCCGAATGACCGGCAGGCTCCAGCCGATTGGACCGACCAGCCGGACCCGGCCGCCCCACCGCCCGGGGAAGGCGTTTCAGCGGAAGGATGACGGGCTGGGAATCCACCGGCGGGGGCGTGCCGATGCGGGATCATGTTTTGTGCGGTGCAGCAATTCCCCTTGACGGTTTCGCGTGCCGCGCCATATAAGATGCAACTGATGCTGCAATGCAGCATTGAGTGATATAGGGTGCGTGCCGGGCTTCGAGTCAGGTTTTGGTCGGAAGGCACGCGACCGGGTCGGCAGGGATGGCCGGTTGAATATTCGGTGGCGGCACGCGCCGGCCGAAGCGAGCGATCCACCTGGCCCGATGGGACGTCGATACAGGACGTGAGTGCAGCGATTCCACCGCGCGGGCGATGTCCGCCGGACCACCACCTGTTGGAGGGAGAGAAACCATGGCCCAGCAGAAATCGACCAATTATTTCGATCCGAAGAACAACCCCTTCCTGGACCCGAAGAACAACCCGTTCCTCGATCCCGAGAAGAACCCCTTCCTGAGCGCGGATGTCAGCAAGATGTTCGGCGGCTACGGTGCGCCGGAATTGAAGGAACTGATGGATTCCCAGCGCAAGAATTTCGAGGCGCTGGCGGCGGCGAACAAGACCGCCGTCGAGGGGTTTCAGGCCGTCTTCACCCGCCAGGGGGAAATCCTGAAGCAGGTGATGGACGAGGCCAATGCCACGATCCAGGAGGCCCAGGCGAAGGGCGGTAAGCTCGACCCCGACGCGGCGAAGAATATCGACCAGATCAAGGACGCGCTCGAGCAGGCGGTGACCAATATGCGCGAGTTGTCGGAGATGGTCTCGAAGTCGCAGCAGGAGGCCTTCAACATCCTGAATCAGCGCGTCGGAGAGCAACTCGACGAGTTGAAGAAGTCGGTCAACAAGTGACCTAGACAACGCGCCCCGCAGGGGGCGGTGTTGGAATCGCGGGGCCGCGTCCGGGGTGAACCGGGCGCGGCCCCGTTGCTTTTCGGGCGATCCGACGCGATTGTCGGCGGAATGTGAAAACAAGACAGGCGCGGACGATGGCGGACGACCGGACCCTTTCCTTCGAGGACTTTCTTAAAGTCGAGATACGTGTCGGGACCGTGATCCGGGCCGAACCCTATCCGGAGGCGCGCAAGCCCGCGATCAAGCTCTGGATCGATTTCGGTCCCGAGATCGGGGAGCGCAAGACCAGTGCCCAGATCACCAAGCATTACGACCCGCGGGAGCTGCCGGGCCGGCAGGTTTGCGCCGTGGTCAATTTCCCGCCCAAGCAGATCGGCAAGTTCATGTCCGAATGCCTCGTCCTCGGTTTCGACGATGGGGCGGGGGATAACGGGATCGTCCTGATGACGCCCGACCGTCCCGTTCCGAATGGCGGGCGGATGCACTGAGCGCGGCTGCGGTATAGTTTTCGCATTGCGGAATATCCTGGTGCAGGCCTTTGCCAGACGGGCGTGGATTTCCGCTGTCGTTCCGTAATTTATTATTAAAAATCAACAAGTTGAATAATGTGTTTGGCAAAAGAACGTTTCAATATTTCCGCAGAGCGGAATTAAAACCCGTATGTTCGCTTGACTTGGCTTCCGCGTGATTGCTTTGCTCTGCGGCATGGTCGCCGTCCCCCATCGCGGGCGCGCGATTGGCGACACCCGATAATAGACGGTTCGACAAGTCACTGGGAGGAAACGGAGAATGAAACGTAAACTGTTCGTGCCCGCTATCGCCGCGGCGGCCGCCTTGTTCACCATCCCGGCGAAGGCCGATAGTCTGACGCTGCTGAGCAGTTGGGACGAGAGCTATAATGCCGTGCCGGTATTCGCGCAGGCCTTCGCCGAGCGTCTGACGGAGGAATCCGGCGGCGACCTCGCCGTGGAATTGCGTGGTCCGGAGACGGTACCGCCCTTCGAGCAGCTTCAGCCGGTCTCGACCGGGCTGTTCGACATGCTGTTCACGCACGGTGCCTATCACCTGGGCGAGACGCCGATGGCCTTCGGCATGGACGCGGTCGCGGACGACCCGCAGGCGCGCCGGGAAAGCGGCGTGTTCGATGTCATCGACGCGCATTACAATAAGCGGAACCTGAAGTTGATCGGCGTGTTCTCCGCCGCGTCGGGCTATCATATCCTGCTGAACGAGCCGATCGGCGAGGACGGCGCGCTCGAAGGACGGAAGATCCGGGCCTCCGGCACCTATCACGATCTGGTTCAGGAGCTGGGCGGCTCCGTCGTCACCCTGCCGGCGAGCGAGATCTATTCCGCGCTGGAGCGTGGTGTCGTCGACGGCGCGGCCTGGCCGGTCTTCGGCGCGATGGACTATAAGTGGTTCGAGGTCGCCGACTACATGACCCGCCCGACCTTCGGCGTGACGAACCTGTCGCTGTTCATGAACCTCGATACCTGGAACGACCTTTCCGACGATCAGCGGACGATGGTGGTCGATATCGCCAAGGACCTGGAGGTCGAGGGGCGTCTGCACTTCGAGGAGCTTTGGGCCAAGGAGGATCGGGCGATGCAGGATGCCGGCCTGGCCCCGACCCAGTTCGGCCCGGAAGTGGCCGAGCAGATCGACGGCATCTTCGCCGCCGGCATCTGGAAGAAGGTGGAAGGCGGCGCCGGCGAGGACGGCAAGGCGTTCCACGCGCTGGCTCTTGAGAAAGGCCTCACGGCCGAATAAGGGAACGATCTTTCGTTCTCTTGCGAGGAGTCGGAATGCGCACGCTCTTGCGCTTGCATGACGGGTTGACCGGCGTCGGTTTCTGGGGGGCCGCCCTGGCGGTGGCCTACCTGACGCTGGTGACGGCGTGGGAGGTCTTCGGTCGCTACGCGCTGAACGCGCCGAGCGACTGGGCCCCGGACACCGCGGCGGTCAGCTTCGCCATGATCACCTTCCTTGCGGTCCCGATGGTGACGCGCAACGCGCAACATGCGCGGATGGGCTTCATCGTTGATGGTCTGGACCCGGCGAAGGCGGTTTGGGCCAATCGCGCGACATTGCTCGTCGGGATCGGCTGTTGCGGTCTGTGTGCCTGGTATGCCGGGGTCGAGACGCTCCGCCAGGTGCAGCAGGGCGTCACCATCATCTCCGTCACCGAGATCCCGAAATGGATCGTCACCGGGACCATCGCCTACGGCCTGACCAGCACCACGCTTTATTTCCTCCGCCATTTCGCGGCCACGTTCCGGTCCGCGCCCGAATCCTCCCCCGAACCCGCCGAAAGCGGCGACGTCTGAAGGAGTCCGTCCCGTGGAATGGTGGCTGCTGCTTCTCGTCGCGTTCTTTCTCCTATTGGGGTTGTTCGCGACCGGCCTGCCGATCTTCCTGGCGTTCCTGGCGCTCAATCTATGCGCGCTGCTTTATCTGACCGGCGGGTTCGGGTCCGTCCTGCTGATCATCAATTCGATGTTCGATACGGGGACCAGCATCTCGTTGGCGGCGATCCCGCTCTTTATCCTGCTGGGTGAGATCCTGTTTCGCTCCGGCTCTGTCCACATCCTGTTCAACGCGGTGGATTCGCTGATCGGCAATATCCGCGCGCGGCTCTATGCGGTCGCGATCGCGCTTTCGACGATCTTCGGCGCGTTGTCGGGATCGGCCATGGCGGTGGCCGCGATGATGGGGTCCTCCCTGCTGCCGGAGATGCGCAGCCGCGGCTATGACCGCAACCTGTCGGTCGGCGCGCTGCTGGCCGGGGCCAGCCTGGCGCCGATCATCCCGCCCAGCGTCATGGCGGTCGTCCTCGGCATTCTGTCGAAGGTCTCGATCGCTTCTCTGCTGATCGCGGGCATCCTGCCGGGCATCCTGCTGGCGCTCGCCTTCTTCATCTATGTCTGGATACGCGGGCGGATCGATCCGACGCTCGCCCCGCTCAGCCCACGGGCCAACATGCCGGCGCGCGAGCGTGTCGCCGCCGTCCTGCGCGCCGCGCCGTTCCTGCTCATCATCGCCTCGATCCTCGGCTTCATCCTGGCCGGGATCGCCACCCCGACGGAGGCCGCTGCGGTCGGTTGCGTCACGGCGGTCGTGATCTGCACGCTTCTCGCCGAGCTGACCTGGGAAAAGCTGGTCGCCTGCGTGCGGTCGACGGCCTCCATCACGACCGTCGTGACGACGATCATGGTGTCCTCCGTCTCCTTCAGTCAGGTGCTGAACATGACCGGCGCGACCTTCAAGCTGGTCGAGGCCGTCACCTCCCTGGATCTGCCGACGGTGGTGATGTTCATCCTGCTGCAGATCCTGCCCTTCGTCCTGTGCATGTTCATCGACCAGATCGCGCTGATGATCATGCTGGTTCCGCTCTACGCGCCGATCGTCCTGGCGCTGGGCTTCGATCCGGTGTGGTTCTGGACGATCTTCCTGATCAACATGTCGATCGGCGGGATCACGCCGCCCTTCGGCTATACCCTTTTCGCGCTGCATGGGGTGACGCACGACGTGCCGCTGCAGTCGGTCTTCCGCGCGGTGCTGCCCTTTATCGGCATCTTCGTGCTGGTGATCGCGCTGCTGGCGATCTTCCCCGATATCGTGCTGTTCCTGCCGTCCTTCCTCTAGAGCGCCTCGCATCGATAGGGCGCCTCGCATCGACCGCTTAATCAATACCAAGGGAAACGAACCATGGATCTCGGCATCTCCGGTCTGAACGCGCTGCTCCTCGGCAGTTCCCAGGGGCTCGGCCTGTCCTGCGCCCAGTCGTTGGTGGAAGCCGGCGCGCGGGTCGTCGTCAACGGCCGCGACGCGGACAAGGTGGCGGGCGTCGCGGCACGGATCGGCGCCGTGGGATCGGTTGCAGGCGATGTTTCCGACCCGGACGGCCGCCGCGCCATTATCGAGCGCGCGCGCGAGGTCCTCGGCGGTCCGATCGCGATCCTGGTGACCAATTCCGGCGGTCCGCCGCCGGGGCCGCTGGAGACGCACGACCACGCGGTCTGGCTGAAGGCGTTGGAGGGCAACATGCTGGCGGCGATCGATTTCGCCGGTCTGGCGCTGCCCGACATGCGCGCGGCCGGGTTCGGGCGGATCGTCAATGTCACCTCCTTCACGGTGCGGGAACCCTATCCGAACATGGGGCTCGCCACCGGCGTGCGCGCGGGCCTGACCGGTGCCATGGCCAGCCTCGCCCGCGAGGTCGCGGCCGAGGGGATCACCGTCAACAATCTGCTGCCGGGCCTGATGGACACGCCCGCCCTGAAGCGCGTCTACGACGCCCAGGCGGAGCGTGAGAGCATCGCGCCGGAAGCCGCCAAGGCCCGGATGGCGGAAAGCGTGCCGATGCGCCGGCTTGGCACGGGCGAGGATTTCGGCCCCGTCTGCGCGTTCCTGTGCTCGCGCCTGGCGGGCTACATGACGGGGCAGAACATCACCGTCGACGGCGGGATCGTGCGCGGTCTGCTCTGACGGCGGCCCCCGCGCCGCGCGGCGGCGATCCAATCATTGCGGGACGAGGAGAGGAGGCATTCCCAGATGCGGGACATGAAGGCGGACGGCGTGACGCTGGGTATCATCGGGGCGGGCGCGATGGGATCGGGCATCGCCCAGGTCGCCGCGACCGGCGGAATCCGGGTTCTGATCCACGATGCGCGCGCCGGCGCGGCGGAAAAGGCGTGCGCGGCCATCGCGGCACGCCTGACCAAGCGCGCGGAAGCCGGCAAGATGGATCGCGCGGAGGCGGAGGCCGCCATCGCGCGGCTCGGCGCAGCCGAGGGCATGGCCGACATGGCGCCCTGCGACGTGGTGATCGAGGCGGTGATCGAGGATCTGGCGGTCAAGCGCGCCGTCTTCGCGGAGCTGGAGGGCGTTGTCGCCCCGGATGCGATCCTGGCCTCCAACACCTCCTCCCTGCCGATCGGGGCGATCGCCGCTTCCTCGACGCACCGCGGGCGGATCGCGGGCATGCATTTCTTCAACCCCGTGCCGGTCATGAAGCTGGTCGAGGTGATCCGCGCGCCGGAGACGACGGACGATGTCCACGCGGCGCTGATGATCCTGGCCGAGCGGATGGGGCGCACCCCGGTGGCGGTCCGGGACACGCCCGGCTTTCTCGTCAATTTCGGCGGCCGCGCCTATCCGACGGAGGCGCTGGCGATCCTGCATGAGCGGGTGGCCGAGCCGGCCGCCATCGACGCGGTCATGCGCGACGGCTTCGGCTTCCGCATGGGACCGTTCGAATTGATGGATCTGACCGGAATCGACGTGAACTATCCGGTGACCCGATTCGTGCATGAAAGCGCCTTCGGCGATCCGCGCCTGCGGTCCACGCCCGCGCATCGCTATCTGTTCGAGACCGGGAGCCTGGGGCGGAAGAGTGGGCGCGGCTTCTTCGCCTATGATGCGGACGGAAAGGCCCTGGCCCACCCCGACAGCGGAAGCACGGCCGAACCCGCCGCCGCCGTGGTGCTGGACGGGGACGATCCGGTGTTGCGGGATCTCGTGCTGGCCAGCGGCGCGACGATCCTCGACGCGGACGACGGCGTCGCGCCGGTCCTGGCCGCGCCGCTGGGGGAGGACGCGACGGCCCATGCCGTGCGGCGGGGGCTCGACGCGCGGCGGCTCGTCTGTCTCGACACGGTGCCCGATACCTCGGTCCGCGTCACGCTGATGACCGCGCCCGGCGCCGATCCGGCCATCCGGGATTCGGTGATCGCGCGCTTCGCCATGGCGCGGAAGGTAACCGCCATTCAGGATTCCCCCGGCTTCATCGCCCAGCGCATCGTCGCGATGGTCGCCAATCTGGGTTGCGAGATGGCGCAGACCGGCCTCGCCGCGCCGGAAGATATCGACCTCGCCATGCGCCTCGGCCTGAATTATCCGAAGGGGCCGCTGGAACTGGCCGACGCGCTCGGCCCCGACCGGGTGCTGGAAATCCTGACGCGCCTGCAGGCGCTGACCGGCGACGACCGGTACCGCCCCAGCCAATGGCTGCGCCGCCGCGCCGCGCTGGGCCGGTCCGCGCGAATGGCCGCCTAGCGCCTGATGATATCATCAGGCGCTAGCGCGCGATGCCGTTCCGGCGGTCAGGGTGCTTCCGGAGGTGGCAGGACGGGGCCGAGAATCCCGGCAACCTCCTTCAGCGCGTCGGCCAGCGTCGTGCGCATGGTCTCCTCCGAGACCGACCCGGTGGCGACCGGGATGGTCAGTGCCGCATATTCCCCGTTATGCAGGACCGGCACGGAAATGCCGCCGATGCCCGTGCGCCATTTGTTGCGCACGACGGCCGCGCCGTCCCGGCGGCAGGCCGCCACGGTATCCAGGAAGGACTTCGCGTCCTGCCCGTTGCGGGTCATGTCGGCGCGCACGCGGGCCAGCAGCATGCGCCGCTCGTCCTCCGGCAGGGCGGCGACCAGCGCGGCGCCCGCCGCCGACACCGGGATGCGCAGCCGCCCGCCCGTCGCCAGCCGCACGGCGACGAGATTCTCCCCCTCGATCACCGCGACGAAGATGATATGCAATTTGTCCCGCACGGCCAGCGCCGTGGTCTCGCCGGTGGCGTGGCTGAGGCGTTCGAGATGCGGGCGCGCCTGCTCCAGCAACCGCATCTCCGCCAGCACCGGATAGCCCAGCGTCAGGTTCTTCGGCGTCAGCTCATAGCCGCGATAGGCCCGGTTCAGCCGGATATAGCCCAGCACGGTCAGGGTGTGCGTCAAGCGGCTGATGGTCGAGGCGGCGAGGCCCGTCATCTTGGCCAGATCGCCGTTTCCGAGAGGCTTTTGCGAGCGTGACAAGGATTCCAGGATCGACAGGCCGCGCGCCAGCGACTCCACATATTGTCGGTCTCGATCGGCCATTTGCGCGCCCCTTCTTTTCCGCAGAGCGAAACCACTTTCCGCGATTCGACGTTGCAGCATTCTGATTTTTTCGGAAAGGTCACGCAAATAAAGAGGCATGCCATGGTCCGGTTCCGCCATGCGGAAAGCAACCCCCCGCGTGGGGTGACCGGCACCGGCGTTGGTTAGGGAAGGAGGCACCCGCGATGTTGACCGGTGACATGCTGCGCCGATCGGCCGACCGTTTTCCGGAGAAGCCGGCGATCCTTTGGGAGGGCTCTTCGCTCAGCTATCGCGATCTGGACGCATCGGCCAACCGGCTCGCCAACGCGCTGATCGCCGACGGCATGCCGAAGGGCGGCAAGGTCGGCATCATCTGCCGCAACCGCACCGAATACGCGATCGCCTTCTTCGGCTGCGCGCGTTCCGGCGCGGTGATCGTGAATGTCTCCGTGCTCTACGCGCCGGAGGAATTGCAGTATGTGCTGAACAAGGCGGATATCGAGCTTCTGTTCTACGAGGACGTGTTCGAGGAGAAGGTCGCCGCCGTCCGCGATCACCTGCCGAAGCTTCGCGCGACCGTGCGCATCGGCGGCGACGGGGGTGAGGATGCCTTCCGCGCCTATTTCGCCGATGCGCCCGACACCCCGCCGAATGTCGCGATCGACGAGGACGACGCCTTCTGCATGACCTATACCGGCGGCACGACCGGCCGTCCGAAAGGCGTGTTGTGCAGCCACCGCAACCGCGTCATCACCGCCCATACCGTGATGGTCGAGGAAGCGATCGACGAGCGCGACGTGGTCGGCATCGTCACGCCGATGTTCCATGTCGCGGCGCTGAACATCATGTTCCAGCCCGCGATCCTGGCGGGCGCGACCTGCACGCTGCTCAGCAAATGGAGCGTCGAGGGCTTCACCGCCATGGCGAAGGCGACCGGCATGACCGCCGCCTTCATGGTGCCGACGCAGGTCTCGATGACGGTCAGCGACCCGGCCTTCGATCCGGCCGATTTCGCGCCCTGGCGCAAGCTGTCCTTCGCCGGCGCGCCGATGCCCGATTGGGTCCAGGCGGAAATGATGAAGCGGCTGCCGGATGTGCGGATGACCCAGATATACGGCCAGTCGGAAATGGGGGTGCTGACCGCGCTGCGCCCCTGGTACCTGCCGGAGAAGCTCGGCTCCGTCGGCCGTCAGGCCTATAACGTCGATGTCGCGGTGATCGACGGCGCGGGCCGCCCCGTCAAGGCGGGAGAGATCGGCGAGATCGTCTCGCGCGGCGAGAATGTGATGATCGAATATTACGACGAGCCGGAGCAGACCGCCGCCTTCTGGAAGCACGGCTGGGCGCATACCGGCGACCTCGGCACGATCGACGCGGACGGCTTCATCACGCTGGTCGACCGCTCGAAGGACATGATCATCTCCGGCGGGGAGAACATCTATCCCAAGGAGATCGAGAACGCGATCTACGAGCATGACGGGGTGGCCGAATGCGCCGTCTTCGGCATCCCCGACGATAAGTGGGGCGAGGTGCCGGCGGCCTATGTGCTGCTGCATGCCGAGGCCGTGGTGAGCGAGGAGGAGTTGGTCGCCCATTGCGCCGAGCGTCTGGCGCGCTTCAAGCGGCCGCGCCTCGTCAAATTCGTGACGGACTTCCCGAAAACGCCGATCGGGAAGATCCAGAAGAACATCCTGAAGGAAGAGTACTGGAAGGGCCGGGAGAAGCAGATATGACCGATCGTTATTCGAAATATGAACGCCTGAAGTTCGACTGGCCCGCCGAGCGCGTGCTGCGCGTCACCATGGACAATCCGGGCCGCCTCAATTCCGCCGACCGGGTCATGCATGGCGAACTGGTCGAGGTCTGGCGCGACATCGATGCCGACCCGAATGTCGGCGCGGCGATCATTCGGGGCGCGGGCGATGCCTTCTCCGCCGGCGGGGACCTCGACCTGGTTCAGGAGATGACGGAGGATTTCGACACCCTGACCCGGGTTTGGAAGGAGGCGCGCGACCTCGTCTACAATCTGGTCAATTGCTCGAAGCCGCTGGTCTCGGCGATGGAGGGGCCGGCCGTCGGCGCCGGGCTGGTGGCCGGGCTGCTGGCGGATATCTCCATCGCCTCGCGCAGCGCCAGGATCATCGACGGGCACACGCGCCTGGGCGTCGCGGCGGGCGATCACGCCGCCATCGTGTGGCCGCTGCTCTGCGGGCTCGCCAAGTCGAAATACTATCTGATGCTCTGCGAGCCGGTCAGCGGCGAGGAGGCGGAGCGCATCGGCCTCGTTTCCCTCGTCACCGAGCCGGAGGATCTGCACGACAAGGCGCTGGAGGTCGCGACCAAGCTCTCCAAGGGCTCGCCCACGGCGCTGCGCTGGACGAAATACGCGCTCAACAACTGGCTGCGCATGGCCGGGCCGACCTTCGACACCTCGCTCGCGCTCGAATTCATGGGCTTCAAGGGGCCGGACGTGAAGGAGGGGCTTTCCTCCCTGCGCGAGAAGCGCCGTCCGAACTTCACCTCCGACTGTCCGCTCTGACCCGGGGGAATCCAGATGGCCGAGGCATTCATCTGTTCCGGTGTCCGGACCCCGATCGGGCGCTATGGCGGCGCGCTATCCGGGGTGCGGCCGGACGATCTGGCGGCGGTGACGCTGCGCGCGCTGATGGCGCGTCATCCCGACATGGATTGGGAGCGGGTCGACGATCTCTTCCTTGGTTGCGCCAATCAGGCGGGGGAGGACAATCGCAACGTGGCCCGCATGGCCGGGCTGCTTGCCGGCCTGCCGGTGGCGGTGCCGGGGGCGACGGTGAACCGGCTGTGCGGCTCCGGTCTTGATGCCGTCGGCATGGCGGCGCGCGCCATCCGTGCCGGCGAGGCCGATCTGATGATCGCGGGCGGCGTTGAATCCATGTCGCGCGCGCCCTTCGTCATGGGCAAGGCGGACAGCGCATTTTCCCGCAAGGCGGAAATCCACGACACCACGATCGGCTGGCGTTTCGTCAACCGCCTGATCGAGCGCGCGCACGGTATCGAGTCCATGCCCGAGACGGCGGAGAACGTGGCGGCGGAATTCGATATCGCCCGCGCGGATCAGGATGCCTTCGCCCTGCGCAGCCAGCAGCGCACGCTGGCCGCGCAAGCGTCGGGGCGGCTGGCGCGGGAAATCGTTCCGGTCGAGATTCCCCAGCGCAAGGGCGACCCGGTCGTCGTCGCGCGTGACGAGCATCCGCGCGAGACGAGCCTGGAGAAGCTGGCCAAGCTGCCCACCCCCTTCCGGGAGGGCGGCTGCGTCACCGCCGGCAATGCCTCGGGCGTGAATGACGGGGCGGCCGCCCTGATCGTGGCCTCGGAAGCGGCGGCCGCGCGCCACGGCCTGACGCCGCTGGCGCGCGTGGCGGGCTTCGCCACCGCCGGGGTGCCGCCGCGCATCATGGGGATCGGGCCGGCGCCGGCCAGCCTGAAGCTGTTGGAGCGGCTCGGCCTCGCAATCGAGGCGATGGATGTGATCGAGTTGAACGAGGCTTTCGCGGCCCAGGCCCTCGCGGTGTTGCGCCAATTGGGGCTGCCGGACGACGCGGCGCATGTGAATCCCAATGGCGGGGCCATCGCGCTCGGCCATCCGCTCGGCATGTCGGGGGCGCGGCTCGCGCTTACCGCTGCCTTGGAGATGTCGGATCGCAAGGCGGCCCGCGCGCTCTGCACCATGTGCATCGGGGTCGGCCAGGGCGCCGCGATGGTTCTGGAGGCGCCGTGATGGGACGCATGGAGGCGGAGGACGCGAAGACCGTCCTGCTGGAGCGGCCGGAGCCGGGCATCGCCGTCGTGCGCATCAACCGGCCGGAGGTGCGCAATGCCCTGGACCTCGCCGTGCGGCGCGAGATGGCGGCGATCTTCCGGGATTTCGTCGAGGTCGAGGCGCTGCGCTGTGTCGTGCTGACCGGCAATGAGGAAAGCTTCGCCGCGGGGGCCGATATCGCCGACATGGCGGAGCTTTCGGCCGTGGATATGTATCTGCGTCACACCGAACGGCTCTGGGGCGCGATCGGCGATTGCCCGGTGCCGGTCATCGCGGCGGTCAATGGCTTCGCGCTCGGCGGGGGCATGGAACTGGCGATGCATGCGGATATCATCCTCGCCGGACGCTCGGCCCGCTTCGGCCAGCCGGAGGTGAAGGTCGGCATCATGCCGGGGGCCGGGGGCACGCAGCGCCTGACCCGCGCGGTGGGGAAGTTCCACGCCATGCGGCTGTGCCTGACCGGCGAGATGATCGATGCGGAGGAGGCCTATGGCATGGGCCTCGTCAGCCGCGTGGTGGAGGATGCGGAGGTCATGACCGCCGCGCTCGACATGGCGCGCCGTATCGCCGCCATGCCGCCCATCGCCGTCGCCCAGATCAAGGAAGTGATCCTGCAGGGGCCGGACGCCTCGCTCGACGCGGCGCTCGCGCTCGAACGCAAGGCGGTGCAACTGCTCTTCGCCACCCGCGACAAACGGGAGGGGATGAGCGCCTTCCTGGAGAAGCGCAAGCCGGACTATCTCGGCCGGTGATCATATCCGTCCCCCCTTGCCGCCATCCGGACGGCGTGCCGATCGCGGAAAGGGGGAGGCAGAGATCTCGGTGCCCTCATTGCTTCCGGTGGGATTCATCCGGACGGCGTGCGCGCGAATAGCTGTAGCGCGGGGTCCATTGGATCCCAGGCATGGCCGCACGCGCCATATGTGACTACTTTCGGATCGAACAGGGCCGGCTCGTCGAGGCTGGCGGCGTGAACCGCGATCACCTCCGGCATCGCGTCCAAGGTCAGATAGACCGGGGTGCCGCAGGTCGGACAGAAGCCGTGACCTTTTTCGAATCCGCTGTCGCCGACGATCCGCCACGTCTTCGTTTCGCCCATGATGGTCACCGCCGCGCGATTCGGAAAGGTCAGATAGGAGCCATGTCCCGTACCGCTTCGCCTTTGGCAATCGCGGCATTGGCAGTGGTTCTCGAAGATGGGGGCATCCTGTGTTTCGTAACGGATCGCGCCGCATGCGCACCCGCCGGTATAGGGCTTGGTCATCGGGATATTTCCTGTCGGTGGACATTACTTGGCCCCGCGAGGGGCGGGGCGCCCAGAGCCACGCTGTAGGCCACGCTGTAGGCCACGCTGTAGGCCACGCTGTAGGCCATGCCGTGGGTCATGCCGCCTTCGGCTTGGCGAAGATGTCGAGCCCATGGCCGGTTTCCAGGAGGGATTTCATGCTGGAGAGAACCACCGGCCACCCCCTGCCGATGCCGTTCGCCATCGCGCTGCCGGCTTCCAACTCGTCATGGGTGACGGTCAGCCGGACCATGCCCTCATAGTCCACGATCTCGAACGTCACCCGGCTGTAGGCGGCCGGATCGTCGGCTTGCGAGGCATTCGCCCAGGTGATGACGAGCCGTCGCGGCGGCAGGGTCTCGACGACCGTGCCGACGAGTTCGACGGTTCGCGCGTCATCGGCGCGGATATGTTCCCATCTCGATCCGGCCTCCCAGTCGGAGACGTTCTCATGGCCCCAGTAGCGGCGCGCCACGTCCGGTTTCGTTATGGCCTCGAACACTTTTTCCGGCGTCGAGAGGATATAGGTGACGTAAACGAAGCTGGTTGTTTCCCTGGTCATTATTCTTCTCCTTCGATTTCCTTCTTAAGATCGTGCAGCAGGCCGAGCCGCCGCCGTTCGAATTTCCGGACCCATCGCTCATAAACCTCGTGAAGCGGGACGGGGTTGATGAAATGCCGCTTCTCCCGTCCCCGCTTGACCGTGCTCACCAGATTGGCCGCCTCCAATATGCCGAGATGCTGGCTGGCGGATTGCCGGGCCATATCGAGATTCTCGCAAAGCTGGCCAAGCGTCTGGCCGTTCTCCTCGCATAGAAGGTCGAGCAACCTGCGCCGCGTCGGATCGCCCAGCGCCTTGAAAACCTTGTCCGCGTCCATCGGTCCTACTTACTCATGCTTCGGAAGAAATATGCAGGTAATTGCCTGCATGTCAAGATAACATGATGCGCGCCGGCGTAACGGGATGCTATGTTATAGTGTTCAAGAATAAAGGGAATATAGGATGTAGAAAATTGATCATTATGAAATTATATTGTGTAAAAATCATTTATTATTTATATTTATATTACAAGATATAGTATATTATAATAGTTTTCCAATAACCCTTTTAGAAATACTATCTAGGTGGGTAATATCGAAATTACGATCCAATGTGCTTTCCGCGAACTGTTTCTTTAAAGAATCGGGAACTCCGCGCGCATAAAACCAATCCGCAGTTCCCGGTTCTGCCGAAATCAACTCACCGCAAATCTTTTGACCAACAGAGGGCCAATAATCGCCGTTAATTTGCTTCTTCCAGTTTTCAACGTCAGATGTCTTCGCTGCAGATACCAATTCGAGACAAAGCGCCGCTGCGGGCTCCACAGGATATAAAAATTCTGCCGTGAAGAAGGCTTGGTCAGTCGCGATAGAACGACGGTGCATAAATTGTTTGAAATCCGCAGTTCGCTCTAAAACACAGACAAACGTGTTATCACTATGAGCTACTGGCTCCGAACTCGGTGCGGATCTAGCAAGCTTCTTAGCCGCGCCTCGTCCGGCCTTGTCGTCATCAAACAAGAAAAGTACCCTAGCCGAAGATGGAAAGCCGCCTTTCTCCAGTACCGCAGCAAGAAGTGCATCGGTAGTTTTTGGCGTTCCGCCCAGCGACTTAACCCCAATCTGGCCAGCAACCCCCAACCTTTCGAGAGATCGTTCGAATAGCGTTACGTCATGCGCTCCTTCGACGAAAAGGGTTGGCATGCGAAGTTGCTGGAGTTCGACGCGCAAGGCTTCGGCTTCCTGCTCCTTCGCCTTTAGTAATTCTCGTTGATCACCCAGTTGCCGAATAATAAACGGAAGTTGAAGTAACCCCGCTTGCTCCATTTTACGTTCGGCTTCGGATAGGTCATCAATCATCGTAGCCGCGTTTGCTGGTTGCATCGCACCCGTAACATCTGGAGTTTGCTTTGTAATAAAGTAGCGACTCACGGTACCTACTCCGATATCAACATTTGCGAGATAGAAGGCAGGTGAATGGCTGGTAACAAACACCTGTGTATCTGATCTTCCCGCAAAATCTGCAAACCTCTTAGCCTCAATCTCTGCCGCGCCGAGATCGAGGGAGTTCTCTGGTTCTTCAAATCCCCAAAGAAAGAGCTTTTTCCGGGGCTCGTTCTCATTGATAAATCGAATAAGTTCGGGAAGATGCCTAGCTTTTACACCATCTCCCTTCTGTCTCAGCATCGAATGACCATCTAAGCCATGTGCGAAGTCAAGATTTCGAAACAACCTGCTCATCTCAGAGGGGGGGGCAAGAGCAGCGGGTGCACCAAATAAATCCGTCAGTTGCTTTGAAAGGCTTTCAGTCTGACCGGCGATTGCCTGCACAAACTGATTGGTGGCATTCCGAAGCACCTCGGTCTCCGAAGCCGCACCATACATGCGTTCAATTAGGTCTGCATAAACATTAAGATCTTTAACTGCAGGAATATATGTAAAATCAATGTCGTTTAGGAACCGAGTCAATCTTGCTTGTTTCCCCGACGTGTCGAGTACAGGAAAGACGGTTTCTGACATGCCGCCATCACGGTTCCACTGCCTCTTTATTGTTATTTCTGAGCCAAGCACAGATCTATAATTTGATGGGACTTCAAAAGTAATTTTTATCCAAATAAACTGTCTCCCCTTCGCCTCCCTTGCTTCTTGCTTCCGCGTGTCCGATAAGTCTATGTCAAAAGCCAGATTTTGACCTGGATCAATTTGACCATTGAAAAACAAATTCAAGGCGCGCAGGAGATTGGACTTTCCACTGTCATTTCTCCCAAAAACTACATTTAAGTCCCCAACTTTATTAAGCACGGAGCTGTACAGAGAACGCAGGTAATTTATTTCTATTTTCTTTATAAGGTTCATGGTTCCCAAGATCTCCCGCCACAGCTTAGTTTTTTGCTTTGCATAGAACGGCCAGAAAGCAAATTTCACATACTAAAAGACACATGTGAAATGCCCATAGCTTACAGTACATTACTATCGAACCAAACGTCGGACAACGCATTACACGAAGCGAATATTATCCCCAAATCGTTAGTGATAATGGGGCTAGGCTTCGATCCTGTAGGCATTTTAGCTACGGGGAACACGCAATAGAAATTCGAACGTCCGCAAGAGGTGCTTGCTGCAATTGGTGATCTTCGAAACATACCAGGCGTAGCCTAGAAACGACGGTTCTTGTGCCTGTCTTGATGTGGGTGAGGTGATCGGCGGCGCATCTCACCATGGAGTGTAACCGGTGGGTAATGGCGGAGACGGACAGCGAAAGTTTAAACGCGCTGTTCGAAGCCATGGCCGATTGCGAAGATCAGCTAAAGCCTTTCAGTTCCGAGCTTTTCCCGGAGGGCGAACCGGAAGAGGGGGCAGAGATCGGAGGGCTGGAACCATGAGCGCGTCCAAGCCCTTCAAGTCCGCCGCCTCCGGTAGGCCCGGACGGCCCGCGCCGTTCTCAATCCGCCTGAGCGCCGATGAACGAGCCTATCTGGAGCGCAAGGCCGGGAACCGTCTGCTGGGTCGCTATATCCGCGCCAAGCTGCTGGGTGACGCGGAAACGCGCCGGAAGGCCGCCCGCGTTCCTGCCATCGACTACGCCATGCTGGGCCAGGTGCTCGCCGCTCTCGGCAAGTCGGAACTGGCAACGCATCTGTGCCTGCTGGCGGCCGCTGCCGAAGCTGGGCGGTTGGAACTGGCGGAACAGGATCGCGCCGCCCTCAAGGATGCCTGCGAAGACGTACGCGAAGTGCGGGCGCTGCTGGTGAGTGCCCTCGGCCTCAAGTCAGGCGGCCGCTCGTGATCCTTGTCGGCAATCCCAGAGGCGGTGCCCGCGATCTCGCCCGGCATTTGATGAAGGCCGAGAATGAGCGTGTCGAGGTGGCGGAGCTTCGCGGCTTCGTGGCGGATGATCTGGATGGCGCGTTTCAGGAAAGCTATGCGATCAGCCGGGGTACCAAGTGCAGGCAGTTTCTTTTTTCCCTCAGCCTCAACCCGCCCAAAGAGGCGCAGGTGAGCGCGGAAGACTTCTCACAAGCCATCGACCGGGTGGAAACCAAACTCGGCCTCACAGGCCAGCCCCGCGCCATCGTCTACCATGAAAAACGCGGTGATGATGGGGAAGTGCGCCGCCACGCCCATGCGGTGTGGAGCCGGATCGATGTGCAGGAGATGAAGGCGATCCCGCTGCCGCACTCCAAGCGCAAGATGCAGGACATTGCCCGCGATCTCTATCTTGAACATGGCTGGACAATGCCGCGCGGTCTGGCGGTCAGTGGCGCGCGCGATCCGCGCAACTTCACGCTCGCCGAATGGCAGCAGGCCCGGCGTATCAAGGAAGACCCGCGCGAAATCAAAGCGGCCTTTCAGGACGCATGGGCGATCTCCGATTCCAAAGCCGCTTTTACCCATGCCCTGCAAGAGCGCGGCTATTGGCTCGCGCGCGGAGACCAGCGCGGCCATGTCGCGGTAGACCGGCACGGCGAAGTCCACAACATCGCCAAGCGTGTGGGGGTGAAGACGAAGGACGTGCGAAGCCGCCTCGACGATGAAACAGCATTGCCCTCCGTAGCCGATACCAAGCGTGAGATCGCCAAGGTCATGCAGGAGAAGATGAAGGAATTCCAGCGCGAGGTCGGGAATCGGGAAGAGCGCGAGCGCAAGGAGGCCGAAGCCAAACGGAAGGCCCTCAAAGAACGCCAAGACAAACAGCGGCAGGTGCACCGGGACGCCGCCCGGCGCCGCCAGAAAGCCGAAGAGGAAGAGCGGCAGGCCCGCCTGCGCGGTGGTCTGCTCGGCCTATGGGACAGGATCAGGGGCGAGCGCAAGCGCACACTGGAGCGCAACGCACAGGAAGCCGAAGCCGCCCGCAGCCGTGACAAGGCCCAGCGCGACACCCTCACTGCCGTTCAACTCGCCCAGCGCCGTGAGGCGGTGAAGGAACGAACGCAGCAGCGCGAGAGAAACAAGGCCGTAACGCGCGATCTCACCGAAGACGCGAAGGTCTTCCAGAAGATGGAAACGGAGACCGATCAGGAGCGCGAAGCCCGCCGCGAAGCCTTCAAGGAAAAGCGCCGCAGACAAGAACGGGAACGCCCCCGCCGCCGCTCAAAATCGCGCGGCGGGCCGAGTCTGGATCGCCGATAGTTGCTAGAACGTGATTGCAAAATATGCGATCATACTGCCGCTAATTGAATACTGGAGGGGAAACGATGGCACGCTACTACGTCAACAAGAACGCCCAATCCAATGGCGATCACGAAGTCCACAAGGACGGATGCTCTTATATGCCTGCTGCCGAAAATCGGCTGTATCTCGGTGATTTCACCTCTTGCCGACCTGCTGTGACAGAGGCCAAAAAGCACTACGCACAGAGTAACGGATGTTACTTCTGTGCCAATGAGTGCCACACTAGCTAATAGATCAGGTTGCAGCCCTGCAACCCTGACCCTCTGGCGAAGAGTGGGGGTAGCAAAGGCAAGGAGGCTCCGAACGAGGCCCCGCGCCGCAAGGCGTGGATACGTTGGGATGCCTTGTCCGCGAGAGGGGCAAAGCCCCTTAGGAATTGACGCGAGTAATCGAAACCGAATGGCCAATCCCGTGCTTGCAAGAATCGCTTTATGATTGTCTGTCTATGCTGTCAGACGGGAAGGTTAGGCTCGGTGGAAGCTGTAAATGATGTATTCTGACGACAACCACTAAGAATACACCATAAACTGTCACGAATCTCTTACGTAAGGACGGTGTGGGGATGCGTAATACTGGAAATAGCTTAAACTGGCAGTTTGCGGCATGAGCGAACATTACCTAGGTCCTCTCTCGACCAGTGATGAAATCACTTCGGAGCTTCGGCGGCGAAAAAGCAAGGACCAACACAAGACGGTATCGGCCGCGAATAAGAAGCTCATCGCCGAAAAGGTTGAGATAGAGAAAAAAGATGGCTGGCGCATTGTTCGAAAGAACGCAAAGTCTACGCGGATGGCAAAGCCAAAGCCGGTAGACGAACAGCTGGAAGACGAGGTTTGGAGCATCCTCGCCCAGATGGGCTTCAAAGAGATGAGCAAGGGCCGTAATTTCACCATCGCAGTGGAGGACGGATTAGACCCTCGGCAGATCGACGTATTCGCCAAAGATGATGAGACAGTCATCATTGTCGAGTGCACCCAGCGTGAAACACCCGGCAAGAAGAACATGGCAAACCTGATCGAAAAGATCAGAGCTATCCGCGAACCGGCCTTCAAATCGATACGGAAGTTCTACGGGCAGCAAGCCAAGCTCAAGGTCAAGCATATCATCGCTACGAGAAATGTTGCTTGGAGTGAAGCCGACCTGAACAAATGCAAGGAAGCACAGATCACTGTCATCACGGACGGGGAGATCGATTACTACGCCTCGCTCGTCCAACACCTTAAGCAAGCTGCACGGTACCAGTTTTTGGCGCACATATTTGGGGGACAGAAGATCGACGGCCTCACGCGTAGGGTTCTGGCCACCCGCGGTAAAATGGGCGGAGATCCTTTCTATACTTTTCTAATCCCGCCAGACGAACTCTTGAAAATTGCTTATGTTGGGCACAAGGCTAGCCGAGATACCGAGAACCTTGAAACTTACCAAAGGCTGCTTCAGCCAAATCGTCTGAAAAAGATTGCTAAATTTATTAATGATGGAGGGAAGTTCCCAACGAACATTGTTATTAACCTGAAAACTGGCAAGAAGAGTGGCCTTAAGTTTGAGGAGATTGAGAAGTTCGATAATGAGACTCTGGGAAAGTTGCACTTACCCCCAAACTACGCATCAGCCTGGGTCATTGACGGTCAACATCGCCTCTATGGCTATGCATATGCAAGAAACATGGAGGGTTTTAATCAAGACACGTCCATGATTCCTGTTCTAGCCTACGAAAATCTGCCGGCTGATAAAGAGATGAATCTTTTCATCGACATTAACAGCAAGCAGGTCAAAGTTAGTCCGGGACTTTTAGTCGAGCTTTATGCCGATCTTCATTGGAAATCGACTGACGCTGAGAAAGCCTTCCAAGCTCTACTCTCGCGTATTGCTTCACGTCTTAACGCTGACAAAATTTCGCCTCTCAATGACAGGATGGTGGTCACAGGAAAGAAGAAAACGCAGTATCGTTGTCTTACGCAAACCTCGATACGTGATGGTCTCGGTGAGCGCGGCGCAAAGCTCCTAGGAACGCTCAGCAAGGGCTCGGTGGTACCTGGGCCGTTCTCTACAGGACAAGCTGATGCTTATGATGAGAATCTAAAAAAGGGTCTCACCGTTTTGTCTGATTGCCTGCGTATGTTTGCCGACCAGCTTCCGAGCCACTGGGAACTCGGAGACGGCCCTGGCGGCTATCTATGTACAAATAACGGACTGCGGGCACTCTTCCATATTATGAAGGACGTTGCCGATCATGTACGGCACAAGGACGGAATTGAACTATATGGGCTTGATGCCGATGCGACCTTCAATGCAGTAGAGCCCTATCTTCAGGTGCTTGTGGATTTTTTTAAGAATGCGTCAGATCAAGATATTCAGGTTTTCCGCCGAATTGGCTCCTCACTGACAGCCGTGCGCCAGCAGGCCTGGGGGATGGAAGCCCAAATCCAGAAAAAGCATCCAACGTTCAATCCAGCCGGACTGGAAGAGTATCTGGAGTCCCGTGATGAAGCCGGGACAGAAGAAGCGCGAACGAAGGTGCTGCGCATCCAGAGACGATTATTCGACTATGTCATCGAGACGCTGAAAAACCATTTTGGGACACATGACAGAGCGTGGTGGGTTAAGGGCGTCCCGTCGAAAATTCGCATCGATTGCAGCGCACGGTGGGAAGCCAAGGATCAGGAGGGGGAACCTGAAAGTCAACTCTTCCTGCAAAACTATGTCGATATCTGCGCACATAATTGGGACTTGGTGAAGGACGTCATTTCTCTCGATGAAAAGGACAAGATGGCAAAAACCAAAAATACAAAGTGGATTCGGGACTTAAACGACATCCGCAACAAAGTCGCTCATCCCGAACAGGGTGTTCTGGACGCTGACCAAGTAGCGTTTGTCAAAGATATCTATGACAAGGTCGAGAAACACTTCCCTGCTGAGTCCTCGCAAACGCAGCCCGCCGTCTAAGGGGTGACAGTGTCTAGCGAGCGCTCGAGAAACGATATCAAGTTCTGGATCGACAAGCGCTACCTCTGTAGGTAGGGTGACACGAAACACGAGATGAGGCAGACCATGGCCAACAAGAACATCCTTCTTGTCGAACCAGGGTACCGCAACAAGTACCCGCCACTTGGGCTCATGAAGATTGCCCAATACCACGGGCCGCAGGGTAAGAAAGATCATGTTCGGTTTGTAAAAGGTGAAGACCCTTCCGCTTACCAAACTGCCTGGGACCGTATCTACATCACCACTCTCTTCTCTTTCGAGTGGGAGCGGACTGCCCGTAGCATCGACTACGCCCTTGATCTCACGGGCGGCCAAGCACATCGCGTTTTCGTAGGCGGCATTGCCGCCTCTCTCATGCACGACAAGTATATCTCTGAGCCACGATGGCGAGGTGTGCGATTTATTAAGGGATTGCTTGGGCAGGCTCCAGCCACCTCATTGCAACTCGACCCGTTTGAGGAAGAACTCTATGCCGATGATGTACATGGGAAGCCCATCGAAGATTTGGTGCCTGACTACAGCATCCTCGATCACATCTCCTATGAATACCCCGTATCGGACGCATACTTTACCTATGCGTCTCGCGGCTGTGTTCGTAAATGTGCCTTTTGCGGGGTACCAACACTTGAGGGGATGCAGCGCGATACGAACTCGCTCACTGAAGTCGTAGAAGGCGTCAGCAAGCTCTACGGAGAAAAGCGCGACCTCATTCTAATGGACAATAATGTCGTAGCGTCCGCGAACTTCAAAGATATCATTGCCGAGATAATCGATTTGGGTTTCGAGCGTGGGGCAAAGCTCAAGCGCGGGCGTTACGAACTCCAACGCCGCGTGGACTTCAATCAGGGTGTAGATGCTCGCATCCTTTGCAAAGACCCCATGTATTTGCAGCAACTTGCGCGGATTGCCTTGAAGCCACTTCGTATTGCGTTCGACCATCTAGGCGTCAAAAAACCCTATGCCCAAGCCATTCGCTATTCAGCTGACGCGGGCATCACCGAGTTGTCCAACTACATGCTGTATAATTTCAAAGACAGTCCGCAGGATTTGTTCGAGCGGATGCGTCTAAACGTTGAGTTGAATGAAGAATTGGGAATCCGTATCTTCTCTTTTCCCATGCGATATCAGCCTGTGGATCGCCAGGATAGGGGGCATATAGGATCGAAATGGAACTCCTACTATTTGCGCTCCATGCAAGTTATCCTGCAAGCGACACATGGAATTGTAAGTGGCGCCCCCGAGTTCTTTCGCAAGGCGTTCGGCGACACCTATGAAGAGTTTGAGGGCATTTTGCTCCGCCCTCACCACTACATTTTTAATCGCTATTGGTATGAGCAGTTCGACGGGCGGGCAGAGTTTGACTCATTTCTGTCAGTAATGGCGTCACTCTCGTACGGTGAGAAATCTGAGCTTATCGAGTATCTGTGCAGCCGTGAAAAAGGCGACTACGAGCGTGACTTGAACGCGCTTGCCGTAGGCAAGCTGCGTGATGCGGCACGTTTCTTCGTTCCCATGACCAAAGCAGATGAAGCGCGGATTTGGCAGGCTCAAAAGCAGCGTCGCAACGAAGACCTAGGTGCCTATCTGGTGCCAGAGGACGAGCGAGTTGAGGATGCTGCGCTGACAGACCAAGATGTGCAACCAGGTACGAGGGTCGATCGAGAAGTCAAAAACATCACAGAGATTTACGCGTGATCAAAGGGAGCATCGCGCCATGATCGAAGCAGAGAAGATCGCCGACGATGGCTTCGACGAAACAGATGTGTTCGTCGGGAAGGATGTGTTGGACCTGCTGAGCAGTTCGATGTACGTCAATCCACTTTCGATCTTCCGCGAATACGTGCAGAATGCAACCGATGCCATTGACGACGCCGTGAAGGTAGGCTTGCTGCCGTCTATTGATCATGGACGGATCGAAGTCAATCTTGATCATATCGACCGTCGCGTTGTGATCCGTGACAACGGCATCGGTCTCGCCAATAATGAATTCTCCAAGCGTATGCTGTCCTTCGGTGCAAGCGTGAAGCGTGGCACAGATGCACGCGGCTTCCGTGGCGTTGGTCGACTCTCAGCCCTGGGCTACGTGCAGCAGCTTGTATTCCGCTCTCGTACAAAGGGCGATACTAAAGTGCTTGAAGCATCTTGGGATGGTCGTGCGGTCAAGCGTACGCTGGCATCTGCTGACGCTGACAGCAATCTGCAAACCATTGTCAGCGAGGCCGTAACTCTCAAGCGGCTCGAACCGGAGGATTACCCCGCGCATTTCTTCGAAGTGGAACTTGTCAAACCACGCCGAATTTCTAATGACAAGCTGTTGAACGAGGTGGAAATCGAGACCTTTATCAGCCAAGTCTGCCCATGCCCATTCTCTCCCGATTTTGCCTTCGGTGAAGAGATAAATGAGCTTCTCGCACCTCATGGCCGTGCCGGGAGATCCTATAACATCCACATAAATGGGATGGAGACGCCAGTATATCGTCCCTACAGCAACAAAGTCGCGTATTCAGATACTAAAACCTCGGCGCTGCGCTCTCTAAGGTGCTTCGAAATAGAAAGCATAGACGGGGGCACTGGCGCTATTGGGTGGCTGATACATCATGACTATCAAGGTGCTATTCCCGTCTCGCAGGGAGTGCGTGGTTTGCGCGCCCGAGTCGGGAATATCCAGGTCGGTCATGATCGCCTCTTCCTGGAAGTTTTCCCAGAAGATCGCTTTTGCTCATGGACGATTGGCGAAGTTCATGTGCTTGATGCACGGGTTGTTCCAAATGGCCGCCGTGACGAGTTCGAAGGCAACGCCCATCTCGACAACATTATCGCGCATCTTCGGCCAATCGGCGCTGAGGTCGCGCGAGAGTGCCGTTTGTCATCGCAAAAGCGCAATCGGCTCAAAACATTCGAACTCGCTGCCGACAAGGTCTATGAAAAACTGGAGATTCTTAAACAAGGTGCAATATCCGATCACTTAGCCAAATCTATCAAAGCTGAGATTGGCACGCTTCTCTCTGAGATGCGCAAGGTGGCCGAATTTGACCTTTTCGAGGATGAAGGACGCAGGGCGCTTAAAGGCCAACTTAGAGAGGCCGAGAAGGCTGTGGATGCGCACACGACCAAGTCAGATAGCGATGTTTTGGAAAGCGTACCCGCCCGTAAACGACCAACTTACAAGGAAGTCTTCGACCTCATTTATGATTGCTCCGTAAACCAGGTTGCGGCCAAGAGCCTGATCGACCGAATGCTCAATCGCTTATCGCGATCTTAGTTCGATAAGGCTGCTATCTATACCGGCACAGAACTCTCCCGCATAGTTGAACTGCGATGCGGCCGATGCGGCTCACCAAAGCCAGTTAGCAGGGGATTGCACAAGGGGCGGCACGCCCCTTTGCCGAGGATCGCGGAGCGACCGCAGCCAAGAGGCGCGGTATTACCGCGCACATCTTGCGTTTCACGTTTCACGAAGTGGGACGGTTTTGCGCGCAGCGCAGATGCGTTTCTCTCTGACCCTAATTTTCGCTTCAAATGAACCAACATCATTTAATTGGATGGAAACGGATGGACAAACGGAGGTGATTGTGAGACACTAAATTGGATAAAAACGGATGTATTAATGGATATCAGCTTTAAGACGGATACGCTTCGGATTACCGATGAGATATTAGCTCTCATCGCGGAGATCGACGAATTCAAAGGCGCGTGGCGGGCAATCGGGCGGATCGCCCCGGAGCGCCTGTCCTCGCTGCGCCGCGTGGCCACAATCGAGAGCATCGGCTCATCGACCCGCATCGAGGGCGCGAGACTGAGTGACCGCGAGGTCGAGGCTCTTTTGCGAAATATCGAGATCAAGGCATTTGAGACTCGCGACGAACAGGAAGTCGCGGGGTATGCCGAAGCAATGGATACGGTCTTCCAGAATGCCGAAGCCATCGCCCTCACCGAAAACCATATCAAGCAGCTCCACCGCGACCTGTTGCAATTTTCGGATAAGGACGAGCGTCATCGCGGCGAATACAAGCCCCTGTCCAACAATGTCGAAGCCTTCGGCCCGGATGGCGAGAATCTGGGCGTCATCTTCGAAACGGCTGCGCCTTTCGATACGCCGCGCCTGATGGGCGAACTGGTCACATGGGCGGCGGCGGAACTGGAAAGGGGTAAGCGCCACCGGCTATTGACGATTGCGATTTTCATCGTGGTTTTTCTCGCCATCCACCCTTTTCAGGACGGGAATGGACGGCTCTCACGTATTTTGACCACGCTGCTGCTTTTGCGGGCGGGATACGTATATGTACCCTATGGCTCGCTCGAAAGCATCATCGAGCAGAGCAAGGAAGGATACTATTTGGCCCTACGCCAGACGCAGGGCGAGATTTGGTCCGAAACTCCGGATTGGCACCCTTGGGTGACGTATTTCCTTGGGGCGCTAAAGCAACAAAAGGACCGGCTTGCGAAAAAAATCGAGCGCGAGCGTCTGATCCTGGGCGATCTGCCGGAACTCTCCCAGAAGATCCTCGAAATGGCGCGCGAACATGGGCGGCTGACCGTCGCCGATGCGGTCAAGCTGACCGGGGCCAACCGCAACACGATCAAGGATCATCTAAAGACGCTCACCCAGAAAGGGTTTCTGGAACGTCACGGGGCCGGGCGCGGCACATGGTACGGGATCGCCTGATAAAATGCAGGCTGCGCCTCGCTTGGGGTTGTGGGGCCTTTGTTCGTCCCGACGTGCTATTTTCCGCAGCCTGAGACGCTGTTGCCAAACACAAATGCTTTCGTTTCCGAAGGGGGCGGATACTCGGCTTCATGCGATCCGGCCCTATTTCATCCACTCAATCGTGATCGTCTTGTGACTGTAGACTGTCTTGTAGTTTGTGCACTGACTTCCCATTACACGTTCGCCCGGGGCACAATTGCAGCATGATATACAGTATGAGCCATGGGATGTGCATTGTTGTGATGAAGTTGTTTTTCCTTCGATTTCTGCAAAATCAACATTGCTCGGTAAGATCGATGCGCTTGTATCATTGTCACCTGTGATCAGTGAATTACCTGAGGATGCTTTTAGATCATACGAGCCTTCGCCAACTGTCTTATAGTAAGTAACCCCAGTGGGGAGATCGCATGTTTTTACACCAGACCCACTCTTAGAACATGACGAAATTGTAACCCCTTCATAAGCAGGGGCACCTCCGGTCGGTGCTGCAACACAGGATAGTGTGCTGCCGTCAGATGTTAGCATTTCTCCACTTTCGCAGATCGGCATAGACACTGTGCAGTCAACAGCGGAGCCATTCGAACGACAAAAGCCCCCGGACATCAGAGTCCCGACCTGAGGGTCGATTTCGCTCTCACCATTCATACTGACCCAGTTATCGCCATCGCAGCCCTCAAAGCGCGTATCCTCTGCATTGAAGCGCATGCTTCCGGCATGATCTGAATCGCAGGCCGAAGCATCATTATCCAGTGTGAACAGAACTTTCCCGGCGGAATCATATTCAAAGACTTCCTGCCATGTACTTCCGTTGCAAACGAGGAAGGCGGGACCGCCCCAAATGCTCGCCCCATCATCCGTGCAGGAGTCGCCTTGCGCGGGCATCGCAGCGTGGACGGGATGAGCAAAAACCAGAACCAAGCCTAATGCCAGCCACGCGGGAAGGGATTTAACGCTCATTTCTCCCCTCCTTTTTCAGCGCTCAGGTCTTTCAATGCGATTTCGCCATCGACATACAGGCCCGCTGCATTGATACGAACACGCTCATGCCCATCAATGATGATGTGCAGGCTTTCGGTCGTCTCATCGACCTTGATTAGCGATGCGTGACCAACGTTCACTGGGGTGTTGTTTTGACGTGTTTGATCGTGGCGGGGACACCATGCCCCCACGGCAAACAAGATAAAGAGAAAAACCAAAACAACTATAATTATTACTTCTTTTTTTATAATCATAAAAGGGTTCCTTTTTGCATTATTAAGTTAATTGTAGCATAAATCGCTCAAATAAATCACGATCATTATTTTTTGATTGCAAAACCAAGCGCTTCTCTACTTGATTGTCTCTCTTTTCCTATCTGAAGCGGCCCTTCTAGCGCCGATGGCAGAAGGGAACCTTTTTGCTTCATCCACAGCTTTGTAAGTCCCTGAATTTCGTATGTTATTCCTTTTCGTGCGGGGGTGCCTATGATCTCGCCATGAAAGTCGGCTACGCCCGTGTCTCCACAGACGACCAGAACCTTGATTTACAGCGCCACGCCTTATACCATTTCGCGCTGATCACCATTCATGGGCCCATTGTCGATATCCGATGGACATGATCTTCCACGGTTG
>NZ_JAGMWN010000012.1 GCF_017963645.1 Marivibrio halodurans
TATTGCGTCGCGCTGTCCGTCGAGCCGTCGGCGTCCGACACCGTGTAGGTGAAGTTGTCCGGCAGATCCCCGCCCGAATGATCCTCGCTGGCGTCGGAGGTATAGCTCCACGTCCCGTCGCCATTGACCGTCAGCTCGCCATATTGCGTGTTCACCGTGTCACCGGCCGACGCCGACTGCTCGTCGCCATTCTCGTCCGTGTAGGTGAAGCTCACGACCTCGAGGCCACCATCGGCGCCCGCGTCGTCGTTATCCAGCACATTGCCGCCGACGCTGTTCGTGCCCTCGGCCACCGTGGCCCCGCCGTCGCCGGAATCCGGGCCGTCGTCGCGGGCGATCGGCTCGCCGCCATCCGTGATCTCGATCGCCTGCTGCGCCGTCGACGTGTCCCCGTCGCCGTCCGTGATCGTGTAGCTAAAGCCGTCGGTCGGATTGCCGTTGGAATTGTCGACATCCGCCACCGGCGTGAAGGACCAATCGCCGTTCGCCGAAACCGTCAACGAGCCGTACTGCGTCGTCACCGTCGACCCGGCGGCAGCCGTCTGCGCCTGACCGTTGGCATCGGTATAGCCGAAGCTCGTCAGCGTGGCGCCGTCCGGACCCTCGACGTCATTACCCATGACATTACCGGTGATCGGGCCCGTGCCCTCCGCCACCGACACCGTCGCGTCATCCACCGCGACCGGAACGCCGTCCGTCACCGTGATGTATTGCGTCGCGCTGTCCGTCGAGCCGTCGGCGTCCGACACCGTGTAGGTGAAGTTGTCCGGCAGATCCCCGCCCGAGTGATCCTCGCTGGCGTCGGAGGTATAGCTCCACGTCCCGTCGCCATTGACGGTCAGCTCGCCATATTGCGTGTTCACCGTATCCCCGGCCGACGCCGACTGCTCGTCGCCATTCTCGTCCGTGTAGGTGAAGCCCGTAACCGTCAGCCCGCCGTCGGCGCCGCCCTCGTCGTTCGTCAGGACATTGCCGCTCGTGCTGTTCGAGCCTTCCGCGACGCTCGCCCCGCCGTCGCCGGCACCCGGGCCGTCGTCGCGGGCGATCGGCTCGCCGCCATCCGTGATCTCGATCGCCTGCTGCGCCGTCGAGGTATCCCCGTCGCCGTCCGTGATCGTGTAGCTGAAGCCGTCGACAACGGCCCCGTTCGTGTTGTCCACGCTCGCGTTCGGCGTGAAGCTCCACGTCCCGTCCCCATTCACCGTCAGCGACCCGTTCGCCGTCGTCACCGTCGACCCGGCCGTCGCCGTCTGCGCCTGACCGTTCGCGTCCGTGTAGCCGAAGCTCGTCAGCGACGCCCCGTCCGCGCCCTCGACATCATTATCGAGAACATTGCCGTCGACGGTATTGCCGCCCTCAACGACGCTGACCGTCGCATCGTCGATCGCCTGCGGGACGTCGTCCACGACATCGACCGTGAAGCCCGCGACCGCCTCGCTGCCGTCGGTGTCGGTAACCTTCACCTCGAAGGGCAGATTCGTGATCGCGTTCTCACCCGCGCCGTCCGGATGGTCGATCCGCCCTTGAAGATCGAAGGTGAAGCCATATTGGCCGCCCGATTCACCGAGCGTCACCGTGAAGATCGTGTCGGAGCCGGCGGAGCCGGTGATCGTCTGGCCATCCGGCGAGACGCTATAGGTGAGCGGCACGCCACCGGAGGTCAGGTTGGCATCCTGCAGCCCCTGAGGCACCTGCAGAACCACGCCAGAGAGACCGTCCGTGCCGCCGTCGATGGTCAGGGATCCGGACACACTGGTGGCGTCGCTTCCGTCCGACCCGCTCGTCAGATCGTCCTCGTCGATCGTGAAGGCATCGCCCTGAGCGCCCAAACCACCCTCGACATCGACCGTCGGGCCGCGATCCGTGACCGCGATCGGTTGCACGGCCGTGTCGGTATCCCCGTCGCTGTCGGTGATGGTGTAGGAGAAGCTGTCCTCGAGATACGAAGCGGTACCGTGGTCCAGCCCACCATTGGCGGTGTAGCTCCAGGTTCCGTTCGCGTTGACGGTCAACGAGCCATATTGCGTATCGACCGAGCTGCCGGCGGCGGCGGTCTGTTGCTGGCCGTTTTGATCGGTATAGGTGAAGCTGGTGAGCGACGCGCCCTCGGCATCCGCCCCCAATTCATCATTGGCGAAGAGATTCACCGCGCCGTGCGAGGTGCCGATGGTAGCGCCGCCCTCGCCAACGAAGATCGGTGTTTCGGAGCGCGCGTTCGGCACATCGTCCACCACCTGGATATCGAGGTCGCCGCGCGCCTCGTCCCCATCCAGATCCGTCGCGACGACGGTGAGCGGGATATCGCTGATCGCGTTCTCGCCCGCACCCGCCGGGTGGTCGAGATTGCGGACCAGATCGAAGCTATAGGAATAGCCGCTGTTGGCGTCGCCCGTGATCGTCGCCGTGAAGACAGTCTGACCGTCGGCCGTCGCGGTCACGGTCAATCCATCGGAGGAAAGGCTGTAGCTCAACGCCTCCCCGCCCGAGGTCAATCCAGCGTTCGTGAGTTCCGTCGGGATCTCGAAGCGCACCGGGTCCGTCGCGGCGGGTCCATCGTCGCCGAAATCGATCTGAATCGCCTGGGTGAAGGACGACGCGCCGGTTCCATCCGTACCGGTCTCACCGTCCCCAACCTCGGAGCCGAGATCATCCTCATCCACGCTGCCGCCGCCGGGCTGGCCGAAGGGCTGCGAGGCGAAGCCGATCTGGGGACCGCCGTCGGTGATCGAGATCGCCTGAACGGCGCTCGCCGTATCGCCGTCGGAATCGGTCACCGTATAGCCGAAGCCGTCCTCCAGCGCGGTTGTCACATTGTCCAGATCATCCGTGACCGTATAGGTCCAGGACCCGTCGCCATTCACCGTGAGTTGGCCGTATTGCGTGTCGACCGTGGAGCCGGCGGCCACCGTCTGCTGCTGGCCGTTCTCGTCGGCATAGGTGAAGCTGGTAACCGTGCCTCCGTCGGCGCCGATCGCGTCGTTGAGGAGCACATTGCCACCAACGCCGCCCTCCGCCTCGGTCATGGAGATCGCCGGCTCGTCGTTCGCGACCGGCGCGTCGTCGACGATATCGACCGTGATGTCCGCGCGCGCGACCGACCCATCGCCGTCCGTCGCCACCAGGGTGAAGGGCAGGTTGGAGATGACATTCTCGCCCGCGCCCGTCGGGTGGTCGATCGGCTGGGAGAGGGTCGCGGTATAGCTGTAGCCGTTCGTCGGATCGCCATTGAGCGTGATCGACAGCACCTCGTCCCCACCGGCGGAACCGATGATCGACATGCCGTCGCCCGACAGCGCGAAGGTAATGGCCTGTCCGCCCGCGGTCAGACCGGCCGCGGTCAATGCGGCCGGAATCTCCAGCACCAGGGGCGCGTTCGCCGCCGGACCGTCATTGCCGAAATCGACCGCGATATCCTTGGTGACGAAAACGGCGTCGCTCTGATCGCTGCCGCCGGGCGACAGATCATCCTCGTCCAGCGCGATGTCGGACGTATCCGACAAGGGGTCGCCCGGGCCGCCGGGGAAGCCGAGCTCCGGCCCGCCATCGCCGATGGTGATGTCCTGCGTCGCGCTGGCGATATCGCCGTCACCGTCCGTGATCACATAGGTGAACGGATCGTGCATCCCATCGCCATCGACACTGGTATTCGTCGTATAGCTCCAATTGCCGTCGGCATGAACGGTCAAGGAACCATATTGCGTATCGACCGCCTGGCCGACCGTTCCGGTCTGCTGCTGGCCGTTCTCGTCGGTGTAGGTGAAGCTCGTGATCTCCGCCCCGTCGGCGCCGAGATCGTCATTGGCCAACAGATTCGGCGCGCCGTCATCGGTGCCGATGGTCTGCCCCCCTTCGGAGACGGTCAGGGTCTGCTCGTCCGCGGCCTGCGGCACGTCATCGACGACATCGACCGTGAAGGTCGCGCTGGCCGTGCTGCCGTCGGTGTCCGTGACCGCGACGCCAAAGGGAATGCCGGACAGAACATTCTCGCCCGCCGCGTTCGCGTGATCGAGCGCGCCTTCCAAGTTGAAGGTGAAACCGTACTGGCCGCCCGATTCCGTCAGATCGACCGTGAAGACCGTATCGCCGCCCGCGCCCGCGGTCGCCGTCAGGGTTTGGCCGTTATTGGACAGCGTGTAGACGAGCCCCTGCCCACCCGAGGTCAGGTTGAGATCCTGCAGCGCCTGCGGCACTTCCAGCGAGACCCCGCCGATCCCGTCGGCCCCGCCGTCGATGGTCAGCGAGCCGGAGACACTCGTCGAGTCCGATCCGTCCGTCCCGCCGGCGACATCATCCTCGTCCAGCGCGAAGGAATCGCCGCCGACGCCAAGGCCACCATCGACATCGATGCTCGGCCCCTCGTCGGTTAGCTGGATTCCCTGCGTCCCGGCGGAGGTATCGCCGTCGGCGTCGGTCACGGTATAGGTGAAGCTGTCGAACGGATGCGGCGTCACATCGTGGTTCGCCGCCTCGTCCGCGGTGTAGCTCCAGCTACCATCGGCATTGACGGTCAGCTTGCCATATTGGGTATCGGCCTCCTGGCCGACCGTTCCAGTCTGCTGCTGACCATTGTCGTCGGTGTAGGTGAAGCTGGTGATCTCGCCGCCATCGGCGCCCAGATTGTCGTTCGCCAACAGGTTCGGCGCGCCGAAATCGGTGCCGATGGAACCGCCGTCCTCGCTGACATTCAGGGACTGCTCGCCCGCGGCCAACGGCACGTCGTCGACGACCGAGACATCGAAGCTCGCCTGCGAGGTGCTGCCGTCGGAATCCGTGACGGTCACGTCGAACGGCAGGGTCAGGCTGTTTTGCGCCTGGCCGGCCGGATGGTCGATCGCCTTGGAAAGCGTGAAGTCGTAGCCGCTGTTATTCGCGTTGATCGTCGCCGTGAAGACGGTATCGCCGCCGGCCGAGCCGGTGATCGTCTTGCCGTCGCCCGACAGCGCATAGGTGATCTCCACCCCGTCGGAATAGAGCGTCGGCAACCCGACCGTGCCCGCGAAGGACACGTCCGTCACCGCGTCGGTGCCATGGGTTTGGGTGAACGTGCCGGAGACGGTCGTCGATTCGGGCGTGGCATCGCTGCCCGCGCTCAGGTCGTCCTCGTCCACCGTGGCATCGGTCGCGTCGATCTGCGCGGCATTGCCGTCCGTGATCTCGATCGCCTGTTCGGCCGTCGACGTATCCCCGTCGCCATCGGTGATCGTGTAGCTGAAGCCGTCGGTCGGATTGCCGTTGGAATTGTCGACATCCGACACCGGGGTGAAGGACCAAGTACCGTCGCCATTCACCGTCAAGGAGCCGTATTGGGTCGTCACCGTCGACCCGGCAGCGGCCGTCTGCGCCTGACCGTTGGCATCGGTATAGCCGAAGCTCGTCAGCGTGGCGCCATCCGGGCCCTCGCTGTCATTCGCCATCACGTCGCCGGTAATCGGGCCCGCGCCCTCCGCCACCGTGGCGGTCTCGTCGTTCACCGCGACCGGCACGCCGTCGGTCACCGTGATGTATTGCGTCGCGCTGTCCGTCGAGCCGTCGGCATCCGACACCGTGTAGGTGAAGTTGTCCGGCAGATCCCCGCCCGAATGATCCTCGCTGGCGTCGGAGGTATAGCTCCACGTCCCGTCGCCATTGACCGTCAGCTCGCCATATTGCGTGTTCACCGTGTCACCGGCCGACGCCGACTGCTCGTCCCCGTTCTCGTCCGTGTAGGTGAAGCTCACGACCTCGAGGCCACCATCGGCGCCCGCGTCGTCGTTATCCAGCACATTGCCGCCGACGCTGTTCGTGCCCTCGGCCACGCTGGCCCCGCCGTCGCCGGAATCCGGGCCGTCGTCGCGGGCGATCGGCTCGCCGCCGTCCGTGATCTCGATCGCCTGCTGCGCCGTCGACGTGTCGCCGTCGCCGTCCGTGATCGTGTAGCTGAAGCCGTCGGTCGGGTTGCCGTTGGAATTGTCGACATCCGCCACCGGCGTGAAGGACCAATCGCCGTTCGCCGAAACCGTCAACGAGCCGTACTGCGTCGTCACCGTCGACCCGGCGGCAGCCGTCTGCGCCTGACCGTTGGCATCGGTATAGCCGAAGCTCGTCAGCGTGGCGCCGTCCGGACCCTCGACGTCATTGCCCATGACATTACCGGTGATCGGGCCCGTGCCCTCCGCCACCGACACCGTCGCGTCATCCACCGCGACCGGAACGCCGTCGGTCACCGTGATGTATTGCGTCGCGCTGTCCGTCGACCCGTCCGCGTCCGACACCGTGTAGGTGAAGTTGTCCGGCAGATCCCCGCCCGAGTGATCCTCGCTGGCGTCGGAGGTATAGCTCCACGTCCCGTCGCCATTGACCGTCAGCTCGCCATATTGCGTGTTCACCGTGTCACCGGCCGACGCCGACTGCTCGTCCCCGTTCTCGTCCGTGTAGGTGAAGCTCACGACCTCGAGGCCACCATCGGCGCCCGCGTCGTCGTTATCCAGCACATTGCCGCCGACGCTGTTCGTGCCCTCGGCCACGCTGGCCCCGCCGTCGCCGGCCCCCGGGCCGTCGTCGCGGGCGATCGGCTCGCCGCCGTCCGTGATCTCGATCGGCTGCTGGGCGCTGGAAATATCGCCGTCGCCATCCGTGATCGTATAGGTAAAGCCCGTGGAGACCGGCCCGCCGCTCTGGTCGATGCCGTCGTTCGGGGTGAAGCTCCAATCCCCATTCGTGCCGACCGTGAGCGAGCCATATTGCGTGTCGACCGTGGAGCCGGCGGCCACCGTCTGCTGCTGGCCGTTCTCGTCGATATAGGTGAAGCTCGTCAGCGTGGCGCCGTCCGGGCCGCCATCGTCATTACCCATGACATTGCCGGTGGCGGCGGAGCCGCCCTCGACCACGGAGACGAGGGTGTCGTCCACCGCGACCGGAACCCCGTCCGTGACCGTGATATACTGCGTCGCGCTGGAGCTGTCGCCGTCCTGGTCGGCGATCATGTAGGTGAAGTTGTCCGGAAGCGCGCTGACGGCGGAATGATCCTCCGTCGCGTCCGGGACATAGCTCCAACTCCCGTTCGCATTGACGGTCAGCGAGCCGTACTGCGTATCGACCGCCTGGCCGATCGTTCCAGTCTGCTGAGCGCCGTTCTCGTCCGTATAGGTGAAGGAGGTGACGGTGACGCTGCCATCGCCGCCGGCATCGTCGTTATCCAGAACATTGCCGGAAATACCGGTCGCGCCCTCGACCACCGTGGCCCCGCCATCGCCGGCGCCGGGCCCGTCATCCTCGGCCACCGGGCCGGGGCCATCCGTAATTTCGATCGGCTGCTCCGCCGTCGAGGTGTCACCGTCGCCATCCGTGATGGTGTAGCTGAAGCCGTCCGCGACGGCCCCGTTCGTGTGATCGATGCCGGTATCGGGCGTGAAGCTCCAACTCCCGTTCGCATTGACGGTCAGCGAACCGTATTGCGTATCGACCGCCTGGCCGACCGTGCCGGTCTGCTGCTGGCCGTTCTCGTCCATATAGGTGAAGGAGGTGACCGTGGCGCCATCCGGGCCGGCATCGTCATTGCCCATGACATTACCGGTGATCGGGCCCGCGCCCTCGACCGCCGTGGCGGTCGGATCGTCCACCGCGAGCGGCACGCCGTCCGTCACCGTGATGTACTGCGTCGCCGTATCGGTCGAGCCGTCGGAATCCGACACCGTGTAGGTGAAATTGTCCGGCAGATCGCCGCCCGAATGATCCTCCGACGCATCCGACACATAGGTCCACGTGCCGTTCGCATTGACCGTCAGCGAGCCATATTGCGTATCGACGGTGGAGCCGGCCGCCGCCGTCGCCGTCGCGCCGCTTTCCGTCGTGTAGGTGAATTCGGTGACCGACAGCCCGCCATCCGGGCCGGCGCTGTCGTTCGTCAGCACATTGCCGTCGATCGAGTTGACGCCCTCGGCCACCGACTGGCCGCCATCGCCCGCACCAGGCCCGTCGTCATTCGCGGTCGGCACGCCGACATCGGTGATCAGGATCGGCTGCGTCGCGGAAGAGGAATCGCCGTCGCCGTCCGTGATCGTGTAGGTGAACCCGTCCGGAACCGGCCCGCCGCTATTGTCGACGGTGGCATCCGGCGTATAGCTCCAGGTGCCGTTGGCATTGACCGTGAGCTGGCCGTTCTGCGTCGTCACCGTCTGTCCGGCCAGCGCGACCTGGATGCCGCCGCCCGGCGCGGTATAGGAGAAGAAGGTGAGCGAGGCGCCGTCCGGTCCCTGCACGTCGTTGGACATGACATTGCCGGAAATGGCCGCACCGCCTTCCGCGACGGAAACCGCCGAATCGTCGATCGCGGTCGGCACGCCGTCGGAAACGCCGATGAACTGCGTCGCGCTATCGGACAGACCGGCGCTGTTGGTCGCGGTATAGGTGAAGGTTTCCGTAAGGCTCGTGCCCGCGGAATGGTTCTCGCTCGGGTCGGAAGTATAGCTCCAGGTGCCGTTGCCGTTCACGGTCAACTGGCCATAACGGGTATCGACCGGCACGCCGGGCGTTCCGGTCTGAACCGCGCCATTCTCGCCCACATAGGTGAAGGAGGTCACGGAAACCGTGCCCGACCCGGCCGAATCATTCGCCAGGACATTGCCGGAAACCGAATTGCCGCCTTCCGCGACACTCGCGCCGCCGGCGGTCAGCGCCGGCCCGTCATCCAGGGCGTTCGGCGGCGCCGGCAGGGGCGGCGTCGTCGGCACCGCCGGCGGGTTCGGCAGAGGCGTCGGACCCGCCGTCGTGATCGGCGGCGGGGTCGTGATCGGCGGCGGGGTAATGCCCCCGGACGGCGGGTTGGAGATCGTCGAGGGGCCCGAGCCCCCCCCCGAGGACGTGGATGGCAGCGCACCCGAGCCCGTCGTGCCGCCGCGCGAGGTATCGCCCCCGATGCCCTCGCTGCCCGGGCTGGATTCCCCCGACCCGTTGCCGTAGTTGGTCACCGGGCCGACATTCGATTGACCGGAGGCCGTATTGGTATCGGCCAGCGCATCGGCCAGCGCGTCGATGTTGGAGCCCATGTCGATGAGCTCCTGCGACGACATCAGGCTTCCATCCGGCAGCAGCAGGATCGGCGGCGCGTCGGAGAAGGCCGCGTCGACGAGCGAGCCCATGATGATCTGGCCGCCGTCGGAGAAGCTCAGGATGATGTTGTTGTCGGTCTGGATGACCTCGACTTCCTCGAGGTCGAAATTGAGTCGCAGCGGCTGGCCCGGCTCGATCAGCATCTCGACGGAGACGCCGGCATCCGGACGCTCGACGTCGATCGCGCGACCCTCCAGCTCGGGATCGCTGGCGGCGATCTCGAAGGGGTTGGTATTGTTCGTGTTCTGCTCCGCCTGGGCATCCTGGATGGCGGAGTCGGGAGTCAAAAGAAGCGGGGGATTCGCCGTGAAGCCACCCGGCTCCGTCGATGTCAGCACGACCTGTCCGCCGCCCGGGAAGGTAAGCGTGATCGCATCCGGCGTGCTGGAGATCGTCGCCTCGCCCGCGTCGAAGTCGAGGCGCAGGGCCTGACCCGGCGCGATCGGCACCTCCTCGCTGCCGCCGCCGAGCGGCGCGGCGATCGAGATCGCGGTGCCCGCGGCCTCGCTGCTTTCCGGGATGTAGTCGAACGCGTCATCCGCCCCGTTCTGGTATCCGAGGCTCGGAATCTGACCGTCAACCGCCATGGCTCTCGTCCTTGCGCTTCCGGGTCGCTGCGCCTCCCGTCCCTTCCCGAACGATCGGCCGACCCATGAAAGTCCGTTCACGGCGTTCCCGCCGCCTGCCCGACCGCCCCAACGGCGGCCGGGGAATACCTTGGACACACGTCTCCCAAGGTCATCCAACCATACAATATGCCGGACACGCCCTCGATTTCCACAAAAACATGTTAAAATATATATCTTATTTATATAAAATGCAGTATTTTATGGTTTATCCATTCTTCCCAAAGACATATGCTATTCTACCGGCCGTGCCTCCCTCCGGATTCCGAGCATCCGCCGGCATGCTCGGGCCCGTGCCATAGCCGGACCGTCCCTTGGCGCGAGGTGGTCATCCGGCATGCCGCGACGTCGTACCGGCGCGGCTTTATATGTTCCGGCCTCCCGACACCCGCGATACCCGCCCCCTCCAATGTTCCCAATCGATGTTCCTAACCGATATCCCGAACCGCCGCGTAAGGCGCGCCGGATTGCCGGACGCGGACGCGGACGCGGACGCGCAAGGGCCGGATAGGCTTATATCAAATCTTGTTGATCATGCCCCATGCGGACGTCCCTCCCGGGTTCTCGGCCAGGGGCGCGTGCCGTGGCGATGCGGGACATCGCGAGGCACGGGTGACGCCGTCGGAGGGCGTTAGCGCGGCTTGACGATGCCCCGCATCGCCTGCGCCACCCTTCCTGCCCGCCTCCGTCCGTTCAGGGGAAAGCCGAACGCGATCCGCATGGGCGTGACCAACAAGATTTGGATTAGTCGGAGAAGAAGCCGTAGGGCACGGCCGGCGCCCGGCGCCCGGCGCCATCATTGGACACCGATCGGTCGGGCCGGGCGGCCGGCGCATCCGCCGATCGCACCGCCTCGCTCGCGGATGCTCCATTGGAAGGGGAGTCAACATGGAGCTGCGCGCGCGGCGCCTTGCTGGGCGTGCCCGGGGCGCCCATACCCCATGTGCCCACTGGATCCCGGGCGCTGTCGTCATTCAGGTCGGACACCGGCGGGGCGGACTGCCCGCCGAGCGACGTGAAATGCGCCGAGCGATCCTCCTCCCCGCCGCCGTTCGGGACAGGGCCCGCGGCCGCGTTCGCTTCCCGGGTCTCCTCGCTGACACGACGGATCGGCGCGATCTCCGGGAACCCATCGTCGTTCCGCGCACTCGGGTCCAACGGAGCGCTCGGATCCAGGGGCGCATTGGGGTCCAGCGGAGCGCTGGGGTCCAGTGGGGCGCTGGGGTCCAAGGGGGCATTGGGGTCGAGAGACGCGCCACCATCGGGTTCGGTATAGACCGACGGCGCTGGCAAGCCGTCCCCCGTCCCCGGCATCATGGTCGGATCGCCTTCTCCACCCTGCCCAACACCGCCCTCGCTCGGCGGTGCCGTCAATTGGCGTTCGAGGTCGATCTGATCCGGCGGCGTGGGGTCGAGTTCGGAACGCGCGGCGCCAAGCTGCGGCACATCCAAGGCGGCCAGCAGAATACCGCCGGTCGCGAGAATACGATACACGGAGAAAAGTTCCGTGAATTCCGAGCTCACCAAATTACCGCGCGCCAGGAAGTACTCGTTCTCCGCATCGAGCAATTCAAGCAGATTACGGCCGCCGAGATCGAACTGCTGACGATAAGTCTGCCGCACGCGGTCGTTCGCCTCGACCTCGCGACGCTGCGCGCGCAATCGGTCGCGCGCGGCGGTCAGGGCGTTCCAGGCGAGGCGCATTTCCTCCTCGGTCAGGCGCATGGCGCGATTGTGCCGCTGACGCGCCTCGGCGATCCGATGAATAAGCTCCTGGCGCCGATTGATATCCTGCCCGCCACGATAGAAATTATAGCGCAGGCGAAGCAAGGCAGACGCGCCGTAATCGGTGCCACGCGCGGCCTCCTGATTGCGCGCCGTGTCGGTCGTCATCTCCAGATCGACGGTCGGATAAAAAGCGCTCTTGCTCGTCTTGTATTCCTCCCGCGCCGTGTCGACATCGGCGCGGGTCACCGCGATCGTGGGATTGTTGCGCAACGCGATCTCGACCGCGCCGTCCAGGCTCTTCGGCAAGGACCAGAGCGGTGGCTGCGGGCGATAAAGCTCCCCCGGACTCTCACCGATAATCCGGACATAGGTGGCGTCCGCGTCGCGCAGCCGGGCCTCGGCCTCGGTCAAGGTCGATTCCGCCGCGGCAAGGCGCGACTGCGCCTGCTGGATATCCGCGACCGTCGCGGCACCGCCGGCCGCCTTGGCCTCGACGAGTTCCAGCGTCTGCTCATGGCTGCGGACATTATCCTCGGCGATCGCCACCAGCTCGCGTTGGCGCAAGGACTCCAGATAAGCCTCGATCGCGTCGAGGCCGACGAACTCCGACGTCTCCCGAACCCGCCGCGCGGCGGAGACCACGCGGCTTTCCTGCCGCGAGACATCGGCGTCCGTGGCGAAGCCGTCGAATAGCGGCTGCACCAGGCTGACGCTGGCGTCATAGACCGGCATGCCGACATGATCGGAATCCCCGCCGGCCTTTTCACGATTGCGGGTCGAATTGTCCTTGGTCAGCTCATAGCCGGAAGAGGCGGAAAAATCGATGGTGGGATAGTACCCACCCTCGGCCTGTTCGAGTTCATACTCGACCGCGCGCTTGTTCTCCGCGACGATGCCGACATCCGGGTTGGTCTGAAGCGCGCTGCGCACCGCGTCCGTCAACTCGACCGCGCCAGCCGGCATGACCACCGGGATCGCGGCCAACACGGTGCCCGCCAGCAGCGCGCGCAGAAGCAACGGCCGTCGTGGCTGCCTCGCCCTCACGGGCTGCGCCTCCTTCTGGCTGTTCCCCCGCATATACCGCCCTTCGTTCACGGACCGCCGGACCCATCCTTGCACCGAATAGGCGAAGCCCCGTTCCGCATTTCTCCGAGACCCTCGGAAAGCGCAGCCAAGGACTCCTCGCTACAGAACGGGTATCCACCCTCTATCAAAGACTAGATATAGTATAGAATACCATATCTTTGCCAGAGAAAACCGTCCCGATAAGATGGCATTCGGCCTGATTTCACCGAAATCGTCCGCCGCCCCGCGATCCGGGAAGCGCTGGCCGCCCGCGCGAGGCGCTTGCGTCAAATACATGATGACACTACGGTTTCCGTCGGGAGTAGGGGAAACGTGCCGTCGCGACGGCTGGCCGGCCGCCCGAACAGGGCGGGACGGCGCACGGACGGTCAGGTGGGGTACGTCGATTTATTGGGGGCAGGGCCGCCTGTGACGCAGTATGAATCCGACATCCGTGATTTTCCCGGGAGGCGCGAAACGCGCGCCCTGCATGAAAATTCGGGCCCGGCATGCCCTTACCGGACATCGATTCAGCGGACGGAGGCCGCATGACGGACGCGGCGCCGGTTCTGGAGGTCGAGGACCTGCACAAGAGCTTCGGCGAGATCGAGGTTCTCAAGGGCATTTCCCTGACCGCCAATCGAGGCGACGTCATCGCGATGCTCGGCTCCTCGGGCTCCGGCAAGAGCACCTTTCTGCGCTGCCTCAATCTTCTTGAGACACCGAACTCCGGCAAGGTCTCGGTCCAGGGCGAAACCATCCGTATGGGCTTGAAGCGGGGATTGCCCGCCGCCACCGACCGGCGTCAGGTGGAACGTATCCGCACACGCCTCGCCATGGTCTTCCAGGGCTTCAATCTCTGGTCCCACATGACGGTCCTGGAAAATGTCGTCGAGGCGCCGATCCATGTGTTGGGCCTGGGCCGCGCCGAGGCGATGGAGCGCGCCGAAACGCTGCTTAACAAGGTCGGCATCTGGGAACGTCGCGATTATTACCCGGCGCATATGTCCGGCGGTCAGCAGCAGCGCGCGGCGATCGCGCGCGCGCTCGCGATGAATCCGGACGTGCTGCTGTTCGACGAGCCGACCTCCGCGCTCGATCCTGAACTGGTGGGGGAGGTCCTGACGGTCATGCGCGATCTGGCGGAGGAAGGGCGCACGATGATCGTCGTCACGCATGAGATGGGATTCGCCCGCGACGTGGCCTCCGAGGTCGTGTTCCTGCATCAGGGCCAGATCGAGGAACAGGGTCCGCCCGGGCAGGTCTTCAAGAACCCGCGATCCGACCGATTCAGGCAGTTCCTGGCCCGAACCCGGGAATAGGGTCCGGCATACCGGCCCCACGAGACGATCGCGAGAAAAGCGGGAGCGAGCGGGGCGGCAGATGCATTCAACCGACGGGTCGCGCGGCGGACGGGATGGACGGCCGGCGACCCGGCAAAACAGGGAGCACGAGAAAACGATGCGGTTTACGAGACTAACGGCCACGATCGCCGCGGGCGCTTTCGCCCTCGGCCTCGGCATGGGCGCGGCGAGCGCCGAAGACACGCTGCGGATCGGCGTCGAGGGCGCCTATCCCCCCTTCTCCTGGACCGAAGCCGACGGCACCCTCAAGGGCTTCGACATCGATATCGCCCGCGCGCTGTGCGAGCAGATGGGCCGCGACTGCGAATTGGTGCCCCAGGATTGGGACGGCATCATTCCGGCGCTGCTGGCGAAGAAGTACGATGCCATCGTCGCCTCCATGTCGATCACGGAAGAGCGCAAGAAGCGCGTCAACTTCACGGACAAGTACTACAACACCCCGGCCAAGTTCGTCGCGCCGGCCGACGCCGATTTCGAGGCGACGACGGAAGGCCTGGACGGCAAGGTCGTCGGCGTCCAGCGCGGCACGATCCACCAGTGCTATATGGAGAAGGCGTTCCCGGACGTCGAACTGGCGCTTTACGCCACGCAGGAAGAGGTCTTCCTCGACCTCGCCTCGGGCCGCATCGACGCGCAGATTTCCGACTCGATCCAGGCGAAGGAAGGCTTCCTCGACAAGGAGGAAGGCGAGGGCTTCGCCTTCCTCGGCGATGATCAGTTCGATCTGGAGTGTCATGGCGAGGGCGCCGGCATCGCGGTGCGCAAGGAGGACGACGACCTCCGCGTCGCCTTCAACGACGCGATCAAGGCCCTGCGAGAAAACGGCACCTATGCCGAAATCAACGACAAGTATTTCGAGTTCGACGTCTACGGCGCCGAGCCCGGATCCTGATCGTCCGGCCGTTTAACGGCCGTGGCGCGGCCCGCCGGACGGTTCCTTATGGGACCGCCCGGCGGCCTCGCCGCCACGAGATCCACCCTTTCCCCGGTAACGAGAGCGGATCGGCATGGACCAGGTCGTCGCCTATCTGCCGAGCATCCTGAACGGGACGCTGGTCACCATCGCGCTGGCCTTGCTCTCCCTGGCCCTGGCGGTCGCCCTGGGATTACTGGGGGCCTGGGCCAAGCTATCCGACAATCCGGGCGCCAATCGCCTGGGCGCCGCCTATACGACCCTCATCCGGGGCATCCCGGCGCTCGTCATGATGTTGCTGCTGTTCTATGGTGGACAGGAAATCGTCAATCGCGTCGGCTCCGCCACCGGGCTTTGGGAATATTACGAGATCGACCATTTCACGGCCGGTGTCTTCGTCGTCGGCTTCATCATGGGCGCCTACTATACCGAAACCTTCCGGGGCGCCTATCTCTCCATTCCGCGCGGGCAGATCGAGGCGGCGACCGCTTGCGGCATGACGCCTCCACTGATCTTCCGGCGCATCGTCTGGCCACAACTCGTGCGCTACGCGCTGCCGGGCTTCACCAACAACTGGCTGGTCCATCTGAAGGAAACGGCGCTGGTCTCCGTTCTGGGACTGGAGGAACTGGTCCGCGAGAGCTTCGTCGCCGGCCGATCGACGCGCCAACTCTTCACCTTCATCTTCGTGGCGCTGGTGATCTATCTGATCCTGACCGCGCTCTCCGAAACCGGCCTGCGCTGGCTCGACCGGCGCTACAGCCGCGGCGTCAGGAGGGCCTGAGCCAATGGCCGAAAGCGACGCGAGCGGCGGCATGATAGAGACGATCCGGCAATTCTCGGCCGAAAGCTCGCCGATCGACTTCGTCATCATCCTCGAACATGGCGATCTGTTCCTGATGGGGTTGGTGCAGACCGTGGCGCTGGTCGGGCTGGCGCTGGTGATCGGCGGAGCGCTATCGATACCGCTGTCGCTAATCCGTGCCTACCGCCATCCGGTCCTCAACCCGATCGTCTGGGTCTATACCTATACGTTCCGGGGCACGCCGTTGCTGCTGCAACTCTATCTGATCTACTACGGCCTCGGTCAGTTCGAGGCCGTGCGCGAAAGCTTCCTTTGGCCGATCATGCGCGATGCTTGGTGGTGCACGCTGTTCGCCTTCGTGCTCAATACCTGCGCCTATACGACGGAAATCCTGCGCGGCGCGATCGACGCCACCCCATGGGGCGAGGTGGAGGCCGCCAAGGCCGCCGGCATGTCGCCCGCCACCCGGGTGCGCCGGATCATCCTGCCCAGCGCTTTCCGCCGCGCCCTGCCGCAATATTCGAACGAGGTCATCTTCATGCTGCATGGCTCCGTCGTCGCCTCGACGGTGACGGTGCAGGATATCCTGGGCGTCGGCTGGACCCTGAACGGCAAATATTATCTGGCCTATGAGGGGTTCATCGCGGCCGCCGTGCTCTATGCCCTTCTGGTCTGGGGGATCAGCCGCCTGTTCCGGTATCTGGAGCGCCGCTACCTCTCCCACCTCCGCCCGAGGGACGGATCGTCCGGCGGCGGGAAACGCGGGCCGAAGGCGCCATCCCCCCAACCGGCGACGTGAGATTCGGCCTCAATCCTCCAACAGGCTGCCCTTCTTGCGATAGCCGAGCGGCTTGTCACCGACGACCTTGACCAACCGGTCCCCGGGCTGAACCAGGCGATGTTCGTTATAGGTGAAGAGACGGCCCGTCTGCGCCGTCGTCACCTCGACGCGGTTCTCGCCTGGCACGGCGGCGGGGTCGATCAGGACGGCGACGACCTCCCCCTCCTCCACCATCGCGCCGAGCGGACGCTGATAGGCTACGAGCCCCGCGATGGGGGCGTTGACGGTATCGACCGCATCCAGGCGATAGGCGGTCGATAAGCCGTCCGGGGGCGGGGTCAGCCCGTCCGCCGCGCCGGAGGCGAGCGCCCCGATCCGCGCCAGGAACCGCATCAACCCGGCCGCGTCCTGGCGTCCCAACTCGTCCGAGACATCGTTCTTCCCGCGCAGTTCGATCGTCGCGCCGAAGCAGACGGCGGGCAGGTGCTCCGCCTCCGCCACGCCCGCTTCCGCGAGGCGCCACCAAAGCTCGACCGGCGCGGTGTCGAAGGCGCCGCCACCGGCCTCCTCCTCCAACAGGACGATCCCTATGCCCATCGCCTGGGCCAGCGTCATCGCCGTCCCCGCCCGCGCCTCATTGGCATAGAGATGCGGTTCCGCCTCCCCGTCGCAATGCAGGTCGAGCACATGATCCGCGTCGGCGGAAAGCCGCATCAATGTCTTGCGCCATTGCATGGTCGGCGTGCGATCCGGCAAATCGTCGAGAGCCTCGCGCAGCGCCCCGCGCACCCGCGTCACATCCGCCGCGACATCGCCGGAGAGCGGGCCATTCAGCCGATCCTTCACCAACGGCGCGAGGTCGGCCCAATCGCGGTTGTAATTACCGCTGCCGTCATAGGCATAGCGGCCGGAAACGATACCGCCCAAGCGGTTGTCCATGCCGAGCGGATTGGCATAAGGCACGACCACGATCTCGCCCACGATCCGGCCGGCCGCGTCCGCATCGTCCAGCAGCGGCAGCAGGTGATGCAGCGCCATCAGCCCGGGCCATTCATCCGCATGCAGCGCCGCCTGGAGATAGACCTTCGGACGCGCGCCCTCCCGGCCATAGCGATGGACGACGAGGCTGCGCTCGACACCGGGCGTGGGTGCCAGAAGCGGCAGGGTCTCGGTGCGACGGGACATGGGGTAATCTCCTTGCCGATTAAGAAATCGGATGCGGCGCGAGACCAAAGGAATATGCCCGCCCCCATGGACGCGCAAGGGGGCCGGCGCTAGGCTGCACCTGAAGAGTGCCCGTCCCGAGGGTACCGGAGGAAACGCCACGTCATGTCAGAGAAACGACGTCCCGCCGGCCGCGCCACGATCCGGCGGGCCGCATGAATTTCGTTCCGATCACGGATCCACTGTTCTATCTGGTCGCGATCCCCGGCGTTCTCGTCGCCGGAATATCGAAGGGCGGATTCGGCGGCGGGTTGGGCATCGTCGCCGTGCCGGCGATGGCCCTCGTCATAGGGCCGGTGCAAGCGGCGGCGATCATGTTGCCGATCCTGTGCGTGATGGACCTGTTCGGCCTCGCCGCCTATCGGCGGAAGGCGGATTGGCGCAATCTGATGTGTCTACTGCCGGGCGCGCTCGTCGGCACAGCCATCGGCGCGCTCACCTTCCATTGGTTCGACGCGGATGCGGTTCGGCTGACGATCGGCCTCGTCGCCGTGATTTTCACGCTGCATCACTGGTCGGGCACCGGCACGCGACGCAGGCCCCCGGGCCCGGACGAAGGCGACACGATGCCGGGGCCGAGCCATGTACGGGGCGGCATCTGGGGAACATTCGCCGGTTTCACGAGTTTCGTCGCCCATGCGGGCGGCCCGCCGGTACAGTTCTACATGCTGCCGCAACGGGTCGATAAGACGCTTTATGTCGGAACGACCGTCTGGCTCTTCTTCATCGTGAATGCGGTCAAGCTGGTCCCCTATTCGACACTCGGCCTGTTCTCCGTTCAGAATCTCGGCACCTCGCTCGCTCTTCTGCCTCTCGCTCCGATCGGCATCTGGATCGGCGTGCGCCTGCATGGTCTCGTCGGCCAAGCGCTCTTCTATCGTATCGCCTATGGCCTATTGTTCCTGACCGGATTGAAGCTGTGCTGGGATGGGATCGACGGGCTCTTGCGCGTGACTTGACCGGCCGGCGCGATGGCATGGGAAGTGGGTATTGCGAGGGATCAACCGTGACAGGATTCTCGCCATGACGGACGTGAACGCCATCGCCAAGGCATCCGTGGAGGTGCGAGACATGATCGCGGCATGGGCCATGGCACGCGCCGATGGCGCACCGGTTCCATTTAAGCGCGACTTCGATCCGATAGCGATTCCACGCCTGCTGCCGCATATCTGGATCTATCGGTTCGACCCCGAGCTGGACGACTTCGTTTGTCGGCTGGCGGGCGAGCGCATCAACCTCGCCTGGGGTGCCGTCAGCTTGCGCGGACAACGGTTTCGCGATATCGTCGGGGTGAAGAATCACGCATCGGCCCTGCGCCGGTGGCTCGACGTGATCCAGACGCCCCTCGTCCAATATGGAATGCAGGAGGACCCGCTCGGCGGCACGAATCACGCCGAACGGCTGGTTCTCCCCATGGCCTCCGAGGGGGGCACGGTCGACTACACGATCGGATTGAGCCTCTATGAGCGGCGGCAGACCGACCATAAGCTGACACCCCCGGTCTGGGACAATGTTCATCGAATCGCCTGCGCGGAGTTGGACGCCGATTTCCTGGCGCGTTTGAAGCGTTAGTGCATGATGGGTCGATATGGAACCGCCCGAGATTGCCTTATGCGAGTTTATACCGGAAAAAACGCGCGGAGGCGGTTCGCATCGTCAAGCGACCGCGACACGATCCGGAAGCGCGGCGATATGTCAGACGCCGGATATCTCCCCCTCTCCTCCCAATGAATCGGTAAGCCAGGTCCCGAGGAGCTGGGCTTCCGCGCTGAGCGGCCGGTCCGCGCGGCGTACCAGGAAATATGCCCCGGGCGAGGCAATCTCCGCGTCCGTCAACCGCGCGAGGCGTCCGGCCTCCAACAACCCACCCACCATCGAGTGCCAGCCGAGCAGCGCCCCCTGCCCGTCCAGCGCCGCCTCCACCGCGATGGAATAGCTGTTGATTCGGTTAAGGCGCAGCGGCCGTGCCGGCGCGCCCGCCGCGCGCATCCATTCCGGCCAGCCGAGCCACCCTTCCTCCATCACGCCGCCGATATCGATGAGGGGCAGGCGGGCGACATCGTCCAGCGTCTCGACCGGGCCCTGTTCCGCCACGAATTCCGGAGCCGCGACGGGATAGATCCGGTCGGCGAAGAGCATCCGGCTCTCCAGCCCCGGCCATTGCCCCTGCCCGAACCGCACGGCCAGGTCGACCCGCTGCCGCGTCAGGTCGATCGTGAAGTCTGAAATGACGTGATGCAGCTTCAGTTCCGGATAGGTGCGCCAGAAATCATGCAGCCTCGGCACCAGCCAGAAGCGCGCGACGGAGGACGTGCTGCCGATCGTCACCTGCTCCCCCACCGGACCGCGAAGGCCGCGCGCCGCGCCCGCCATGCCGGCGAAGGCGGCGGACACGGCATCGTGGAAGGCCTCGCCCTCCTCCGTCATGACGACACGTCGATGCAATCGGCGGAAGAGCGGCCGACCGAACCATTCCTCCAGCCGCCTGATCTGACGGCTGACCGCCGCGGGCGTGACGTTCAACTCCCCGGCCGCGTCCTTGAAGCTGAGCCGCCGGGCCGCCGCCTCGAACGCGGCGACGGCACTGAGCGGCGGAAGGTCGTGGGGGCTCTTTGACATTACTTGAAGTTACCCGATACATGTGAATTTGTCAGCTTTACGCGCATTCCAATTTCAGATGAAAGTCATCGGACAGCCGCGCCTCGCTACCATTGCAGGAGGTGAGAGGGACATGACCGATATAGTGCGAACCGAAACAATACTGACTTCGGACAAATTAAACGTACTTCATCTCGCCTTGGAATCCGTTTCGGCCGAGGGCGGCACGGTCGGCCTGCCGAACGCCTGCTACACCGACGACGAGACCATGGAACGCGAACGCGATACCGTTTTCGCGAAGCACTGGGCGGGCCTGGGCTTCACCGCCGACATCGCCAAGCCCGGTGATTGCTTTCCGATCGATTTTCTCGGACAGCCGTTGCTGATGGTGCGGGACAAGGGCGGCGGGGCCCGTGTCTTCCACAATGTGTGCAGCCACCGGGGAATGATCCTCGTCGAGAAGGCGGGGCCCAGCAAGGGCGTGCTGCGATGCCGCTATCATAGCTGGGCCTACGACCTGGAAGGGCGGCTGAGGCGGACTCCCTATGTCGGCGGGGCGGGTCAGGACACGCACCCGGATTTCGACCCGACCTGCCACGGCCTGCGCGAGGTGCGCGCCCATGAGTGGTTGGGCGTCGTCTGGATCAATCTCGACGGCATGGCCCCGCCCTTCGAGGTGGCGAACGACCGTATCCTGGCGCGCTGGCGCGAATTCGCCGACGCACCGCTCGTCCATACGGGCGAGGACTGCCGCCTGACCTTTGAATTGGCGACCAATTGGAAGCTCGCGATCGAGAATTATTGCGAGGCCTATCACCTGCCCTGGGTTCACCCGGCGCTTAATAGCTATTCGCGGATCGAGGATCACTACAATATCGTCGAACCCGGCCATTTCTCCGGCCAGGGATCGACAGTCTACAATCCGATCCTGTCGCCCGACGGGCGCAAGTTCCCCGCCCTGCCGAACCTGAGCGCGACATGGGATACGGGTGCGGAATATGTCTCGCTCTATCCCAATGTCATGCTGGGCGTGCATCGGGACCATTGCTACGCCATCGTCGTTCTACCCGACGGGCCGACCCGATGCCGCGAGCGGCTGTGCCTGCATTATTTCGACGAGGCGGTGCGCGATCCCGACTATGCCGAATTGCGCCTGACCAACCAGCGTACCTGGTCGCAGGTCTTCATGGAGGATGTCTTCGCGGTCGAAGGCATGCAGAAGGGCCGTGCCTCCCCCGGTTTCGGCGGTGGCGTCTTCACGCCGGTGATGGACCCGCCGACGCGGTGCTTCCACGTCTGGACGGCCCAAACGATGCTGGACGGCCCGCGCGGACGGGAAGCGGCACGCGCCGCGGCGGAATAGCAACGCCGGAACGCGTACCCGGCCGGCGGTTCAAGCGGCGCGCAGACTATAAACCTTCTGCGCGCCGAACTTCTTGGCGAGCGCCATGTTGCCGATATATTCGATCGCCCAGGGTTGATCGTCGAGCCTGGCGGCCCCGCCTTCCTGCGTCGCCTCCGCCGTCAGCAGGGCAGCATATTGTTCCGAGCAATAGACTTGCCCCGGCACCGTGACGGGCTCGATCCGCGCCGCCCGGTTGACATGGCCGCCATAGAAATTCGGCCGGCCGGTCAGCGGATCGATCTCGCGATAGGCCGGTCCGGCATGGAGCGCGATGCGCAGATCCAGCTCCGCCGCCGGACCGGTGAGCCGCCCGCGCGCCGCGCGGATCGCCGCCTGCAGGGCCAGCGCATAGCGCGCCATTTCCGCCGCCGTGTCCGTGACCGCGAAGATCGCATCCCCCCAGGTGTTGAGGAAGACGGGCGTCGGCGCGTCATCGAGCCCTTCCGCCACATGGGTCAGGAAGCGGACGAAATCCGGCACATGTTCCTCATGGATTTTGGAAAAGCCGACGACATCCGCGAAAAGCAGCGCCTGGATGCCGCGTTGGCCGGTGCGTGCCTCTTCCGGGCTTGGCGCCGGGGCCTTGGCGAGCGCATCGAGCAGCCCCGTATCGGACGGCGGCGTCCCGTCCGGCGCGCGCAAGGCCGTCAAATTGATCATGCGCAGCCGTCCCGTCGGCGCCCAAAGCGCGGTCATGTCCGCCGTGCCGCCGACCAGGCGCGTCGGCGTCCCGTCCCAGAGCGACACCAGATAGGGGGCGGTGCCCAGCAGGTCCGCCCGCAATTCCGCCATGCCGGCCATGACCTGCGCGCCATAGCGGAACAGGATATCGTCGCCCAGATGCTTCTCCGTCGTGGCGTAACTCACCGTGTTGGCGAGCTTCATGATATTGTCGAACCGCTTGATCCAGTGCGGCCCCGCGGCCGCGACCGATGCCTCGACGAAATCCGCGCGCGCGAAGGGAAGGACGATATTGACCTCCGCCCCGCGCTCCGCCAACGCCTCCAGGAACAGGATATCGCCGCCCTGCGCCGCCGCCGCATAACCGATGCGGCAGTCGATTTCCTCCAGCTTCGCCGCGATCGCCGCCTTCGCCGCGCGCTCGCACCCCGCCGGGAAGCGCGCGGACGGCCGATCCGGCGCGTCGATCATATGGCCGGTGAAGAGCGCGATCGCCGGCGGGCATACCGCCGCGCGCACGGCCTCCGGCACCGCGAGGCCGCGCGCCGCCAATTGATCAAGGCGCCGATTGAGTTGCGCCGCCCCGTCGCTCGTCGGCGGGTCGCTCGCCATCAGGGCCACCGCCTCGGCGGGCGCGCCCGCGATCAACAACGCCTCGACGGAGGGCGGCGGTGCGCCCGCCGCCTCCGCCTTGGCGAGCGCCGCGCGGGCAAGCGCCTCCGCGCGCCCGCTCTCCCCCGTTAGATAAACCGCGACCGCCGCCAGCGCGCCGAGGTCCGGCCGATCGGTCAGGCGCCACCCATCCTCCAGTACATCGCGCGCGCGGGCGAGTTCCTCCTCGCCCCCCTCGCGCGACCATAGCGTCAGATGCAGCCGGCCGAGCAGCGCGAAGGACGCCCCATCGCTTCCGTCCGACGCCCGGGACAGGCCCGCCTCCGCCATCGCCTGCATGGCGGAAGCGAGGCCGGAGATCGCGTCGAGCGCCGCGTCGTCCGGCGCATCCGCCTTCGGGTCGATCGCGCGCATCACCTCGACCATTCGGTCATAGGCCGCGCGCACCCGGGGATTATTGCGTACCAGCGCGGCCTCCAGCGGCGCGGCCAGACGCTTCGCCTCCCCGAAGGCACCGGCGCTCAAGGCGGCCTCCGCGCCGAGGCGCTGAAGTTCCCGGTCGGCCGGAAAGCGTTCCAGGCCGGTACGCGCCAGATCATGCGCGACAAAATATTGACCGTCGCGGATCAAGACGCGCACGGCGCGCTCGAAATCGTCCGCCTCGTAACTGGACGGATCGAGGCCATGGCCCGCCAGCGCGGCCAGCATATCGGAATCGCTCATCGAAAAATCTCCTCCCCCTCGCCGCGCCGTCCGCGCGCCTCTAGAGCCTAACGCATCGACCGGGGCGGCGCCGGATAAACCACCGTGTCCCAGGCCCAGTTCGCCGGCGCCACGATCTGAAACCGCCCATCGCGGATCTGATAGAACAGCATCGGTTTCGCCACGTTCCGGCCGGTCTCGTCGAACCGAATTTCGCCGAACAACGTCTCCAGATTGGTTTCGGCGAGGGCCGCGCGCACCGCGTCGCGCTCCAGCGTCCCCGCCCGTTCGATCGCATCGGCCAGGACCAGCACGGCGGCACTCGACTGGGCCGCCTGATAGGTCACGGGCCGACCGGTCTTCTCCTCGTAGAAGAAGGCATATTCATTGGCCGTGCCGAACCACCGGTCGCGATAGCTGAGATACCGGTCCCATTGGGTGCCGCAGATCAGATAATCGCGCGCCGCCGGGGGACGATCGGCCAGGGCCGCCGGATCGCAATGGGTCATCGCCACCAGCGGCAGATAGATCCCCGCCGCATGCAGCGCATCGACCGCCGCCGTGCTGCCGGCCGAGAAGCCGGAGAACAACAGCGCATCCGCCCGCGCCGCTTCCGCCGCCTTGAGGATCGCGGGAAGGTTCGAGAAATCCTCCGCCAAGACCTCGTCGACCGCGATGGTCATGCCCCAGCGCATCAGTTCGTCGAGCACGCCGTCGCGAATCTCCTGCGTGCCGGCATTGCCGAGAAAGGCGAGCGCGATGCGCGCCTCCGCCGGATCGCGCCCCACCGCCAACAGTTCCTTGCCGATCAGATCGACCGTGCCGGCGAGATATTGCCGCGAGGTGGAGGGTACGGCGAACAGGTTCCGGCGGCCCTGATCGAACAGGAAGCTCGCCGTGCCGTTGGAGATCACGACCGGCATGTCGGCCGCCTCGGCGACGGCGGCGACGCTCTCGCTCAGCCCCGAGCTATAGGGGCCTAGGAGGAAATCGACCCCATCCTCCTCGATCAGCGCGCGGGTCGCGGCCGTGGCGCCCGCCGTATCCGATTCATCGTCCCGGAAGGCCAGGGCGAAGCGCGCGCGCCGCCCGTCCGCGAGGGCGATGCCGCCCGCCTCGTTCACGGTTTCCACCACCAGGGCGTAACCGTCGATCACCTCGCGCGAGATGGCGGCGAAGCGTCCGCTTTCGGAGATCGCGGCGCCGAGCGTGACGGTAACCGTCCCGTCCGTCTGCGCGCGCGCCGCGCCACCGGCGAACGACAGGGCGCCCCCCATCGCCAAACCGATGACCAAAAGGATCGGAAGAAGCCGGCGCGCCCTCATCGTCCCTCCTCCACATCGAGGAAATAGCGGTCCCGCTCCACCGGACCGAGCGGCCGGTCGCGGCGTTGGCGCGCGTGGGCGACGAGCGAGCGAGTATCCGGGAAGACCGGTGCGAGAAGAAGCGTGCCGTCGTCCAGCCCCGCCGCGACCGTGTGTCCCGTGGGATCCAACGCCGCCTCGCTGACCGCATGGTCGCTCTCCACCGGGCGGGCCAGTTCGACACCGCTCGCCGTGTCCCAGAGCCGGACCGTCCCGTCCGAGGATGCGGTCAGGAGCCGCCCGCCTTCCGCGTCGAAGGACAGCCCCTCCACCGCCCCGCCATGGCCGGCGAAAGCCGCGCGCTGATAGCCGGTGCGGGTGTCCCACAGATTGACCGTCCCCCCTTCCCCGCCGGCCGCGATCGACCCGCCGGCCGGCGCGAAGGCCAGATGATAGACCGCGCGCGATCCGCCGAGCCGCAGCACCGCCGAGCCGTCGGCCGCGTCCCACAGCACGATCCGTCCATCGGCCGACGCCGTCGCGACCTGCCCGCCGTCCGGCGCGAACAGGGCCGACGTCACCGGCGCGGCGTCGGACGCCTCCCCGCCGGGAGCGAGCCGGACGGCGGTCCAACCAGCCGACTCCCCAGTCGCATCCCCAATCGCATCCCCAGTCGCGCGCCCAGCGGCCTCATCCGCGCCATCCCCCTCACTACGATGCCAAAGACGCGCGGTCCCATCGGCCGAGGCGCTGACGAGGCGCGCGCCGTCGGGCGACCAGGCGACCCGCCGCACGGCCGCCTCGTGCCCGGCAAGCGTCGCGCGTAGCGCGCCGTCCCGGGCCGAGAAGAGCCGGACGGTTCCATCATCCGATGCGGTCGCGAGCGTCGCGCCGTCCGGCGCGAAGGCGATGTCGCGGACATCGTCCGTATGGCCGTAGAGGACCGCCAGCGCCTCCCCCGTCGCCGCGTCCCAAAGGCGCGCCGCGCGATCTTGACCGGCGGTCGCCAGACGCGCGCCATCCGGCGAGAGTTCCAGCATATGGACCCGCCCCTCATGCGCGGCGACACGCCACCCCGGATCATTCGCCGACGCGTCCCCGCCCGTGAAGGCTTCCGGCAGGTCCCATCGCGCCAGCCTCCCTTGTCGGTCGGCCGCGAACAGGACGCCGCCATCGGCCGAGAAGACGAGCCGGTCGGCCGAGCCCGCCATGCGTCCGAACAAGCGCGCCGCGCCGCCATTCATCGTCCCCTCCGCGCGCCAACGCCGAAGCCTCCCGTCGCGCGCACCGGTCAGGACATGCCGCCCATCGGCGGAGAAGAGCGCCCGGGTCAGCCCATCCTCCGAGCGCAGGGTGGCGAGCGGCCGGCCCGTCACGGTCCACAAACGCACCGTCCCGCCCGCATCGGCAGTCAGCGCACGGAGGCCGTCGCCCGCGAAGTCGACCGAAACCACGCGCGCGTCGCTCGTCGCGTCGCTCAGAACCGCGATCTGCCGGCCCGTCGGCCCATGCCAAAGAATGGCCTTGCCGTCGCGATCCCCGCTCAACAACGCGCCGCCGTCCGACGAATAGGCAAGCGCCGTCACCGAGCGGCCATGCCCGACCATCCGCGACAAGGGTCGCCCGTCGATCCCATCCACCTGCAACACCGCGCCGTCCCGGGTGCCGAGCGCGACGCGCGCGCCGTCCGGGGTAATCGCCATCGCGGTGATACCGCTTTCCGCCACGGACACGAAACGGGGGGGCTGTCCCGCCCCGGGCCAGAACACGACACGGCCCGAGAGATCCGCCGCGATCCACCCACCCGCCGGATGCGCGACCAGGGCGGAGAAACGGTCGCCGCCCGTGCGGACGCGCGCCAGGATCTCCCCCGTCTCCACCCGCGAGACGGCGAGTGTCCCGTCCCAGCCGGCGCTGGCGATATCGCCGCCGGTCGCGTCGAAGGCGAGACCCGCGATCGGCCCCGCATGCGCCGCGATCGTCGCGACCAAGGCGCCATCGGACGCGCGCCAGAGCGCGATGGCGCCGTCCGCCGCCGCCGTCGCGATCCGCCGCCCGTCGGAAGAGATCGCGGCATCCGTCAACCGCCCGCCGCGCGGATCGAGCGCGAAGACGGGCCGTTCCCCGTGCCCCGCGTTCCAGACCAGCGCGCGGCCATCGGCGCCGACGCTGACCATGCGGATGCGGTCGGGCGCGACGCGGATCGATTCCACCGCCGCGTCGTGTCCCGGCAGCCGGTCATTGCCCCGGAAGCGGCGCAATGCGTGGTAAAGCGCCGATTCCGCCTCCGCCACATAGGGGCGTTCCGGCCGGTCGAAATCCGAAGGCAGGGCGGCGAGCGCAAGTTCGAGCGCGGTTCGGAAATCGCCCGCATTCGCCCGTTCCCGACTGATCCGAGCCAGGAATTGGGATTGCTTGCGCAGCACGCGCTCGGTCTGCTTCTCCGCCCGGAGCAGCGCGACCTCCGCCGCCTCGCGCGCGGCCTCGGTGCGGCGCGCCTGGAAGGCGGTGGCGCGCGCCAGGGTCTCGGCCTCCTCCCGCGCGGTCTCGGCGTCGCGGGCGCGTGACTCGGCGACGGCGCGTTGCGCCTCGGCTTCCTTCTGCCCGCTATAGCCGAGCCACCCGCCCGCCGCCGCGACGAGCGCGAGCCCCGCCATCGCGACCGCCAGCATGCGGGTCCGCTTCAATTTGCGGCGCTGGGCCTCGGCCGCCTCTTCCTGACGGTGCTGGAACGCGGCATAGGAGGCCTCGATATAGGCGATGGTGGCCTCGTCCAGATCCTCGCGCCGCCCACGCAGAAGATCGCGGGCATCGAACAGCGGCTTGCCTTCCGACAACAGGAGATCGGGGCTTTCCCCCTCTTCCCGCCAATGGGATGCCTGATCGGCGATGCGCGCGCGCAGCCGCAGGAAATCCTTATCCGCCTGTAGCCAGACCGCCAACCGGGGCCAGCGCGTCAACAGCGCCTCATGCGCGACGCGCACATGGCTCTCGCCGCCCTCCCCGTCGATGACCAGAAGCCGGGCTTCGACGAACGCATCGACCAGCGCCGCGCGGTTCGAATCCTCCCCCACCGCCTCGACCAGCGTGGGGCGCCGGGCCGTCGGCCGGTCCTCGTCTCCCTTGGCCAGCGTGACCAGACGGCGCAGCACGGGATTCAGCGCCTCCTGCACCGCCGGCGGTTGCTCGGCAAAACAAGCCTCCGCCCGCTTGGCGAGCGCGCCTTCCAACCCGCCCAACGCCTCATAGGCATCGAAGGTGAGATACCCTTCGTCGCTGCGCGCCTCGAACAACTCGTCCAGCACGAAGCTCATCAAAGGCAGCGCGCCCGGGTCCTGGGCGGCCGCGCCCTGCAGGACCTCGTCCAGGCGTTGCTCGCGCACGGGGTCCATCTCGAAGCGCAGGCCCGCCGCGCGGGCCGGCTGGCGGATCATCTGACCGATCTCGGAGAAATCGGGGGGCAGGAGATGGATTTGCCCATCCCCTTCCATCAGGGTGACCAGTTTCTTCAGCCGCGCCGTGCGATGATAGAAATCGTCCCGCATCGTGGCGACGACATGGACCAGGCCGCTGCGGGCCAGCGCATCGATCACGTCGATGAAATGGACCGCCTGATCGTCGGTGATCGCCTCGCCGGTGAAGAGTTCCTCCGTCTGGTCGAGCGTGAGGGCGAGGCGCGCCTCGGGCCGGCGACTCAGCCGCTCGGCCTCCGCCACCTTGTCGGCCACGGCGGCGAGCGCGATGCGCAGGGGCTCGATCACGGCATCCGGCGCCCGGTCGATCAATCGGGTCAGCGTGGCCGGGTCATAACCCAGCCCCTCCAGTTCCGGCAGCGCATGCTCCGACAACAGGGCCTGGGCGATACCCCGGGCGATATCGGCCTCCCCATCGGAGGGGCGTACCGTCGCGCGCCGCCACACGCCGATGCCGTCCACCACGCCCGGCTGGCACAGGGTCGGAATCACGCCCGCGCGCACCAGCGAGGATTTGCCGCCGCCCGACGCCCCCAGCACCATGACGAAGGCCTTGCCGCGATGCGCCTGCCGGGTCAGCGCGTCCTTGACCTCGCCGATCCAGCGCGTACGGCCGAAGAAAACCGGCGCATGTTCGTACTGGAAGGCCGCCAGCCCCCGGAAGGGCGAGCCCCGGGTCCAGGTGACGGCCGGCGCGCCGCTGTCGTCGGACAGGCGTTCCGGCACCTTGGCGCGCATCAGGCGGCGCAGATGCTCCTCCGCCATCTCCTCGAAGCGATCGGGCGTGTCGAAGGGGTGGAAGGCGCTCTTGAAGCCGCTGTCGTGGCTGCCGAACCATTTGTTGAGGAAGGCGTCGAGTTTCTTCTTCTGCTCCAGCCGATCGATCAGCGCCTGCTCGTCGCTCATGTCGGAAATCGGCGGCGCGGTCTTGCGATAGACCATGATGTCCGGCTTGCCGGTCTCGCGGAAAGCGGTCAGCGCGTCCTCGAACTCCCATTCCGTGCCGGAATCATAGGTCGTGCCGTCGGTCCGCCGGAACTGATCCGGCAATCGCGTGCCGAGACGCGACCATAGGATGCAGACCACGATATCGGCGTCGGACGGTTTCTCGATCTCCTCCTGGAAATGGGCGTGGGCCCGCAGGGGTTCGTGCTCCCACAACATCGGCTTGATTTCCAGGAAGCCGGAGAACTCGCTTTGCAGCCGATCGAGAATACGCGCGCAGATCAAGCGCTCCTGGCCGACATCGCCGGGCGACGAGATGAAAACTTTGACGCTGCGCCGTGCCATGATCCGCCCAATGATTCCCGACAGTTCCGGTCGACAGCCCCACGTCCCCGGTCGGTTCGACCGCGACCTTACGACGGCGCGCGGCCGCCACCAAGCGCCGCGATTGCCGCCCCGCGTGCTTTGTGGTTTCATCCCGACGTCCCATCGAGACGGGGCCTTCAGGGGGGGATCGAAAACTGTCGCAAGCACGGAAAAACCCGCGCCGACAGACGGGGAGGCGACGACGCCACCACGCGGGGCAACCGAACGCCTCCCGCCATTTCTCGGTATTTCCACCGGCGGTCGTAGGCGCCCGGCCGGTCGACATCTACCGGCGCGCGGGTGGTGGGGCCTGACATGCGCCTGCCACTGCGCATCGCCATCATGCTATTGCTGGTTCTGGGCTTCGGGGTTGGGCTGACGGCTTTTCTCAGTCAGGCGAAGTTCGAGCGCACGCTCGAGGATCTCGTGCGCTCGCGCCTTCAAGTGGTCGCGCTCGACCTGTCGCACACGATGGAAGGCGCGCTCGGCCTCGGCCTCTCCCTGGAGGAAGCGCGCAACATCCCCGACGCGCTGGCCACCGCCGCAGCCGCGGATTCGGATATCCTGTGGATCGGCGTGCGCGATCAAACGAATAGTGTCCTCTTCGAAACCGGCACCCCGCCGCCTGAGGAACAGGGGTTGAGCGTGACGGCACCGATCGTCAACGCCTTCGACCAACCGGCCGGCCGCGTCACGGTCGTCGGATCGCGCGCGGCGGTCGGCCAGGTGGTCGCGGACAGTCTGCGGCGGCTAGGGCTGGTTTCGGCGATCGCCGTGCTGGCGGCGACCCTCGTCGGCGCGCTGCTCGCCAGTCTGGCGTTGCGCGGAATCGTGCACCGCTTCGCGGAGGCGCGCGACGCCCTGCGGGCGATGCGAAACGGCCGAACGCCGGAGATTCCACCGCCGGACGCGGATGCCACGCCGCTCGACCGGGACTTCATCGCGTTTCGGCGGCTCGCGCGCCAGGCTTTCGTCGATCTCCACCACGCGGAGCGGGAAGCCAACGGGTCCGCGCCACCGCGCGCGAAAGGCTAAGAGCGATGCAGGCCGAACAGGCGAACCGTCTTGCCCGGACCCTCAACCTCCGACTGATGGGGCTGACGGTTCTGTTGCTGGCCGCGACTCTGGGCGGCGTCGGGCTCTATGCGCTTTCACTGTTCGACGATGCCCTCGCCCCCGCGATCGACCGCAAGGCGACCACGATCGCGCGCCTCGGTGGGGATGTGATCGAACGGGGGCTGACCCACGGCATTCCTCTCGCCCGCATGACCGGGGTGGAGGAATTCCTGGCCAAGCAGGCCGAAGGCCATCCGGAAGTCCTTTACCTTAGTGTCGAGGGACCCGACGGCCGGGTGCTCCATACCCATGGGACCCCACCGGAGGAGCCCCCGGAAACCACCGGCGAAACCCCGATGGAAGGCGGGGCCGGCCGACCCTTCACCCGCACGATCCGGGGCGACGCGGTGGATCACGCGACCCCGCTCATCGCCCCGGGCGACGAAGGAAACCGGGTCGTCGGGGTGCTGCATGTCGGCGTCGACCGGGCCTTCGTGCGCAAGGAATTGCAGGATATCCTGTTCGATATCGGGGTGGTGATCTTCGCCGCCCTGCTGATCACCTTCGAGTTCCTCCTCTATCTCGTCACCACGACCTTGAGCGGCCCGATCCGCGAGGCAAGCCGATTGATCGCGCGGCTGTCGGAAGGGGATTTCACCGCCCGGGTCGGCCGCGTGGGCCGGGACGAGATCGGCCGGACCCTGGGCGCGCTGAACGATGTCGTGGACGCGGTGAACAGCCGGTACGAGGCGCTCAGGAATCGCGCCACGGGCCGGGCGCCGGCGGCGCGCCTGGCTGAAACCTACCGCTTCGCCGCCGATCACGGGGCGGAGCGGATCGACGCCGACCGGATCGCCGCGATCCGCACCCCGCTTTTCCTCTTCATCTTCGCGGAATCGCTCTCGCTCAGCTTTTTCCCGCTTTATGTCGATAGCCTGCTGGGTCCCGTGCCCTGGCTCGGGCGGGAGGTGGCGATCGGCCTGCCGATCGCGATCTTCATGATGATCTGGGCCTTCAGCCAACCGATCGCCGGCGCCTTCTCCGAGGGGCGCGGCCGGCGCCCGGCCTTCCTGATCGGCGCGGCGATCGCCATCCTGGGTTTCGCGCTGACGGCATTCGCCGGGGATTATTATCAACTCCTCGCCTTTCGCTCGCTCACCGCCTTCGGCTATGGCGCGGCCTATATCGCCTGCCAGGGTTATGTCGGCGACAACACGACCGCGGAAAACCGGACCCAGGGCTTCAACGTCTTCGTTGTCGGCTTCTTCGCCGCGACGATCTGCGGGACGGCCGTGGGGGCGATCCTGGCGGACCGGCTGGGCTATCGGACGACCTTCCTGATCGCGGCGATCCTGGCGGGCATGGCCTTCCTTTTCGTCTGGCGGCTGCTTGACGAGCGGCCGGCGGCGAACCGCGCGGCCAGCCGCTTCACGCTCGCCGACATCCGGGCCGTCTTCGCCAATCCACGGTTCCTGGGCCTGACGCTCTTCGCGGCGATCCCGGCCAAGTTCCTGCTCGCCGCCTATCTCTATTTCCTGGCGCCGCTGCATCTCGACGCGCTCGGCAACAGCCAGTCGGCGATCGGGCGCATCCTGATGATCTACGCCATCCTGATGGTCTTCCTTTCGCCCTGGACGGCACGTCTCTCGGATCGGGTGGGGCGGCCGCTCGTCTTCGTCACGGCGGGGACCGCGCTGTCGGGACTCGCGCTCTGCGCCACATTGATCGTGCCGGGCACGCCGGGCGTGCTGGCGGGCGTGCTGGTGATGGGGATCGGGCACGCGATCTCGGTCTCGACGCTGGCGACCATGGTGCCGCTGGTCGCGCGTGAGGAATGCGCGCGCCTCGGCCGCGGCACCGTTATCGGCATCTATCGGTTGGTCGAGCGTTTCGGCAGTGTTTTCGGGCCTTTCGCCGCCGGGGCGCTGCTCGCCGCCGGCGGGTTCGCGCTCTCCACGGTGGCGATCGGCGCGGGCATCGCCGCCTGCGCCCTGCTGCTGCTGCTCACCTTCCGGCTCAGCCCAATGCGCGAGAAATTTGAATAAAATTCTCGACTTTCTCGCGCTTGGTAACCTTTTGTTAGGAATTCCACGTCTATCCTTAATCCACGGCTTAGGCCGCCTTCCTAATCGGGATTGGAGGGGCAGGACATCCCGGGTTCGGGATGTTTGATACCGGATCGGACTCGCGTTCGATCGGATCAGGGCATGCGTCGCGGCGCTTGGCTGGTGGGGACCGGCAGACGCACGTATAAGGGGCGGTTCACGCGACCTGTCGCGGGGCCGCCCTTTGCCTGTTCATCTGCCGGTTCACCGCATCGCCCGCCCGCGCAATTTTATCCATTGCCGCCATGCCGGCTCTGTTCTAAAGCGCGCATCGGTCGATAATCACCATGTCGACGCGATCGGGCGGTGAAACAAAACATGACGCTTCTTCTCGGCATCGATACCGGCGGCACCTATACGGATTCAGTTCTCTTCGACGAAGCCGGCGGGCATGTCGTCTCCGCCGCCAAATCCCTCACCACCAAGCACGATCTCTCGTTGTGCGTCGGCGACGCGATCGACCGCGCGCTCGACGCCGGTCCGCCCGACGCGCGGTCGCGAATCGGGCTGGTTTCCCTCTCCACGACCCTCGCCACCAATGCGATCGTGGAGCGTCACGGTTTCCCGGTCGGCCTCGTGCTGATCGGACAATCGCGCGCCGCGCTCGACAGGGCCGGTCTCGCCGAGGCGCTCGGCGGCGATCCGGTGGTGCTGATCGCCGGCGGGCACCAAGCGGACGGGCAGGAGCAGGCTCCGCTCGACGAGGCCGCCCTGATGGACGGCATCGCCATGCTGCGGGAGAAGGCCGCCGCCGTCGCCGTCAGCGGCTATTTCGCCGTGCGCAACCCAACCCACGAACGGCGCGCACGCGACCTGATCCGGCGGGAAACGGGCATGCCGGTTTCCTGCGGCCATGAGTTGGCGAGCGCGCTCGACGCGCCGCGCCGCGCCTTGACGGCCCTGCTCAACGCGCGGCTGATCCCGCTATTGCAGCAATTGATCCTGGCCGTGCGCGACCATCTGGCGCGACGGGGAATCGAGGCGCCGTTGATGGTGGTGAAGGGCGACGGATCGCTGATCGCCGCCGAGACCGCGCTGATGCGGCCCGTCGAAACCATCCTTTCCGGCCCGGCGGCCAGCGTCGTGGGCGCGCGTGCCCTCTCCGGCGAGGCGAACTGCATCGTCTCCGATATCGGCGGCACGACGACGGATATCGCCATCCTGAACGGCGGCCGCCCGGTAATGGACCCGGACGGCGCCTCGGTCGGCGGCTACCGCACGATGGTGGAGGCGGTGGCGGTGCGGACACTCGGCCTCGGCGGCGACAGCCAGATTCGCCTCGACGACGAGAAACGGCTGGTGGTCGGACCGAGGCGGGTGGTGCCGCTCAGCCTCCTGGCGCGCGACCACCCGGCGGCGCTGGAGACCTTGCGCGAGCAGGCACGGCGCGCCTGGCCCAAGACCCATGACGGGCGCTTCGCGCTGCGCCTGCGCGGCCTGGGCGGGGCCAAGCTATCGCGTAACGAGGCGATGTTGTGGGATCGGCTCGAAACCGGACCGGTAAGCCTGGAGGCGCTGTTCGCCGGTCGCCCGTCGGAACAGCCGCTACAGCGCCTGGTCGATCGCGGCTTCGCCATCCTGGCGGGCTTCACCCCCTCCGACGCGGCCCATCGCCTCGGCCTTCAGACGGGATGGAACCTGGAAGCCGCGACGCTAGGCGCCGAGCTTTGGGCGCGGAGCGACCGGCGCCCCGGCCATCCCGTGGCACCCGACGGTGAGAGCTTCGCCCGCCAAGTGATCGAACGCGTGATCCGCCAATCCGGAGAGGCCATCCTGGATGCCGCGATGGCGGAAGAAACACGCCGTCGCGGCCGCCCGCCCCCGCCACCCTCCGCGGCGGCGTCCCCATCCGGTGGAAGCAATCGGCCCGGTGGAAGCAATCGGCGTTTCCTGGACGCGGCCCTCGCGCCGAAGGCCGATTCCGCCCCCCCGGCGGAAGAAGACGGCGATACGGATGCGGCGCCGCTCGTCTCATTCTCCGTCACCCTCAACCGCCCGCTGATCGGTATCGGCGCGCCGGCCACGACCTATTATCCGGCGATCGCGGAGCGTCTCAACAGCCGTCTGGCCGTGCCGACCCATTCGGATGTCTGCAATGCCGTCGGCGCGGTCGCGGGTGGCGTCAGCCAGAGCCAGTCCGTGCTGATCACCGCGCCGGAAGAAGGCCGATTCCGCGTGCACGGCGAAGGTGGTCCGGAGGATTTCAGCGCCCTGACGGATGCGGCCGCCCGGGCCACGGATCTGGCCCGTGGCGGGGCGGAGCGCAAGGCGCGCGAGGCGGGCGCCGACGAAATACGTGTCGAGGTCACCCGCGCCGACCGGGTGGCGAGCGTGGCCGGCGGCCACGAGGTCTTCGTCGAGAGCGCGATCAACGCCACCGCCTATGGCCGGCCGCGATTGACGCCGGGACGTCCCGGTTAAAGGATTCCCAACAGGTCACTCAACGGGTTCACCGACCGCCAATCGGCGCGCACGCGCTCGATCACCTCCGGCGTCAAATAGTGATCGACCCGCCCCCGGACATGCTCGACCAAGTCGTCGGCGCTGTTCTCGGCCGACCAATCCTCCGTGTCCTCGGCCAGATGCTTGTCGCCGCGCCTGGCATTCGCGCTCGCCACGCGCCATTTCGCGCACCAGGTGATCGACCAGAGCCACATCAGACGCCGCAGCGCCATCAGATGCGGGCGCTGCGCATCGGCGAGGTCACCGGGCAGCGCATCCAGATAGCGCGTATGGAACCGCGCGATCGCCTCGTGCCCCGGATCGGAGAAAGTCGCGACGTCCCATGTCGTCGAGGTATAGAGCGTCGCGTGCGCCAAATCGAACCCGGCCGCGCCGTAACGCGCCTTCTCCAGATCGACCAGAACGGCCCGCCCATTCGCCTCGTCCATCAGGAAATTGCCCGGATGGGCGTCGAAGGAAATCAAGGTCGTGGGGGGAGCGTCCTCCATCGCGCCGGCATGCCGCGCGGCCGCGTCGATCTCCGCCTCGATCATCCGGCGCGCATCCTGCTCCAACGCCGCCGCATCCAGATGCCGCGCATGGTCACGCACCTCCTCCAGCGTGGCGGCGTAGGCATCGCCCGGATCGGCGAGCGGCGCGCGCTCCGCCGCGGGAGGAACCGGCAGGGCGTGGATCGAGGCGAGCGCACGGGCGACCTCCGGCAGTCCTTCCGGCAATTTGACCGGCGCGCCGATGATCTCCTCGACGATAAGAGCCCCCATGGGCAATCCGGGGCAGGGACGGATTTGCCCGAAATAACGGGGCGCATGTCCGCCCGCGCTCGCCCGGCCGAAGCAGGCGGCCTGATAGTCGAGATTGCGCGCCGCGTCGAGGCGCATCTGGCTCTGCCGCGGCACGCGGAGCAGCCGTCCCGTGCCAGAGATGCGGATATGATCGTGGGCAAGCCCCGTCGTCGGCAGCGGCTCCAGCTTGCCGGGCGATATTCCGGCGAAACTGGGCACCAGCGCCAGTGCCTCGGCCAGCGCGGGGATGCTGTCCATCATTTTCACGTAAGACGCCTCATAGCTTCTCGCGCCCCAACCCATCGCTGCCCAACCATCCCTGATAGTCGTCTCCATCGTCGATATCTTCAAGCTCCGCCTCGCGCGCAACGCGCCACGAGGCCGGGAAACCAGCCAATGTATCCTCGTACGCGTACGCGCTCGACCACCGTACCCCGGCGAACAGCCGATCCGGCAGCGGTGCCGCGCGCCTCAGCCCGATCAGCCAGTAGCCGCCGTCCGGCGCGGGTCCCAGCACCGCCTCATGCGTTCCCAACCGGTCAAAGGCGGCACGCGCATGGGCGCGCGTCACGCCCGGAATGTCGCTGCCCAGGATCACGGCCGGACCGGGCGGCAACGACCGGAGAATCCGGGCCATGCGTTGCCCCAGATCGCCGCGCCCCTGCGGAAGAATCGCGACGCCCCGGCGCCTTGCCGGTGTCAGCGCGGGCCCATCCGCGCCGTCCGGCGTCAAGGCGAGCCATGTCCGCCAGCGCGGATCGCCGCCGAGCGTGCGGATCGCGCGGTCGAACTGCGCCCGGTAAAAGCGCAACGCCGCCATGGCGCCGATATCCCGGGCAAGACGACGCTTGACCCGACCGAAGCGAGGATAGCGGGCAAAGATGACGAGATGACATGTCCGAATCGCGCACCCCCTATCCATAGATCCGGTGGATGAGCCACGCCGGCACGCCACAGAAATGGAGACCGAGACAAAGGAGATTGCGCGTGCCCCGGCGCAGATACCCTTCACGGCGATAGCGCGCGGCGCTCGTCATCGCCGCCCCGTCGAGCGCGACCAGCCGCCGCCGCCCGATCCTGCGGACGAGCGCCACATCCTCCATCAAGGGAACCGGTGGGAATCCGCCCGCCTCTTCATACGCCATGCGCGCGACCAGCAGCCCCTGATCGCCATAGGGCAATCCCAGGAAGCGGGAGCGCCAGGCGACGAACCGCTCCAGGCGCCGCGCGGCCGGATTCCTCTCATCATCGAGGGTGAAGCGGAAATAGCCCGCGCGCCCGCGCGCGCCGGGCGCTGTCGTGAAATCACGGATCAGGGCCGGCCACTCCCCGGGCGGCACGGTGTCCGCATGCAGGAAAAACAGCCAATCGCCGAGCGCCACCCGCGCGCCTTCCGCCAATTGCGGACCGCGCCCGCCTTCGGCCACCGCGATGCGCGCGCCGAAGCGTTGCGCGATATCGAGCGTCTCGTCCCCCGAACCGCCATCGACCACGACGATATCCACCGACAGGCCCGGCGTCGGCACGGCGAGCGCGCGCAATGTGGCGCGCAGGCTCGCGGCGGCATTCAACGTCGGAATGACGATACCAAGACCGATTGGCCTATCCGGCGCGCTGGCGGCCACGGAGCGCGTGGTCGTACCGGCGGGAAACTGGGCATTCATGCGGGCGGGCAAACCTCTCGCGGTCGTTGTCGGTCGAAACCATCGGCATGCAAGCACCGCGCCGGATGGCGATAGAATAGCGACTTTATTAAATCATGGGACGTGCTTCCTCAGAGACGACGCCCGGCCGCCGCCAGAAGGCTCTCGATCGGCCAGCCATCACCCGGCTTGACCGGCTTTGTGACGATATAGGTAAAATAGCGTTCGATCCCGAGATCGGCGGCGAGCCACTCGTCGACAAGGGCCTGATAAGCGGCAATGCCCGGTGCCACGACCAGCGCGATATAATCCACCCCGCCGCCAATGGCGTAGCAGAAAAGCACCGCTTCCTCCGCGCGCATCGCCTGCTCGAAGCGCGCGAAATCGACCGCGCCGTGGCGGCCCAACGTGAATTCGACGAAAACCAGCGCGGTCGCGACCAGCCGGTCGATATCGATCAACGCACGATAACCGGTGATATAGCCCGCCGCCTCCAGACGCTTCACCCGCTCATGCGCGGGGCTGGGGCTAAGCCCGACGGCATCCGCCAGCGCGGTCTTGGTCATGCGTCCGTCCCGCTGCAAGGCGGCCAGGATCTTCAGATCGATCGAATCCAGTTTCGGGGCGCGCGCGTCGCTTGGCATTGTGACAGTCTAGGTCCTCGCGGTCTCATTGGCGAGGGGCGGAGGCGAGCGCCAGGCGCCGCGCGCGAACCCGTTCGCGGTGAAAGCTGTAGAGACCCGTGCCGACCACGATCGCCGCGCCGATCAACATATGGGGGTCCGGTATCTCCGCGAAGACGAACACCCCCAGCAACAGCGCCCATATCAAATTGCTGTAGCGGAAGGGCGCGATGAAGCCGATATCGCCCGCCCGCATGGTCATGACGGAGAGCAGATAGCCCACGAAGATAAAAACCGCCGATGCCGCCAGCAACCAACCCGCCGACGACTCGACCGGCACCCACTCCCCCGTCACCGCGACGCCGACCGCCCCCGAGATCATGATGACGATCGCCGTCAGGCTGGCCGCCAGCATCGATGGAACGTCCCGCGACAGGCACCGCGTCGCCAGATCGCGTACGACGACGAAACCGACGGAGCCAAGCGCGTAGAGGGTATGGAGATTGAAGCCTTCGGCCCCGGGCCGGACGATGATCATGACGCCGGTGAACCCCACCGCGATCGCCAGATAGCGCCGCCAGCCCACCGGCTCCCCCAGGAACAGCGCGGCCGCCAGCGTCACGGCCAATGGCAGGGCCTGGAGAATCGCGGTCGCGTTCGCGATCGGCATATGAAAGAGCGCCGTCAGGAAACAGAGCGTCCCACCGACCTCCCCCACCATCCGCAAGGCAAGGACACCCCGGTCGCGATGCGCCGGAAGCACGCGGAACGCCCCCAGCCGCCAAGCCAGGACGAGGATCAACAGGCTGGCCCCGATACCGCGCAACAGGATGATCTGGAATAGGCCAAGCTCCACCGAGGCGAGCTTCACCAACGCGTCATTGATGCCGAAGGCCGCCATCGACCCCATCATCAGCAGTGCCCCTCTCACATTATCGGAAAGGGGTTTTCGCCCTGTCGCACCATCCTCCGTCATGTCCGCCTTCTATCCCGGCGATGTGGATCGGTCCAGCGGCCATGAAGGGCCGTCACCGCCCACCGCGGTGGGTATCGTCACCCGTCGGCGGCACCGGATCGTACCCGCTGCCCCCCCAGGGATGGCAACGCGCGATTCGTTTCAACGCAAGCAGCCCGCCGCGCATTGCCCCATGGGCGCGCACGGCCTCGGCCGCGTATTCGGAACAGCTCGGTAGAAAGCGACAGGTCCGTCCCATCACGCTCGACAACGTCACGCGATAGAGGAGGATCAGGGCAAGCACCGCCCGCTGGCCCGGATTGAGTTTCAGGCGGTCCGGCCGGGGAATCGGCCGGCCGGTCACGCCGGTTCGCCGTCGGCGGGACCGGCGTCCTCGCCGCTCGCGCGATCGAAGGCCTTCACCGCCGCCTTGAAGGGAAGCATGATGGAGGCGTGGCGGGATTTATGATCGCGGGCGGGCAGCAATACTTCAAGCTCCGCCCACTCCTCGCCCGGCGGCGGATCGCCGCGCTTCAACATGCCTTCCATCGCATCGCGCACCGCGACCAATTCCGCGCGCGTGCGACCGACTGCATGGCGCTTCATGATGGCGGCCGCGCTCTGCCCCAGGGTGCAGGCACGCACCTCCTGGCCGTAGGCGGCGACGCGACCGTCCGCGACACGCACATCCACGCGGATGCGACTGCCGCAAAGCGGGCTCGTCTCCTGCACGCTCGCCTGCGGGTCCATGAGCCGGTCGTCGGCGCTCAACCCCCGGGCGATCTCCAGGATTCTATCGTTATAGAGTGTCTCGCTCATTCCGTTCCGTCGCGCGCTGCCATGCTTCTCGCGAAGACGTCATCCGTACTCCCAGGGATATTGTTGACTCAAGGGGCCGTTGCAACAATATACGCCGCGTTTCGACGTCGCGAGCCGGGGCCGTGATGGCCGGGCTGGTCGATTGGACCGTCCCACCCCATCTCGTCACCATGGGACGGACGATTATATCCGGCCCACGCACGGCGATCGACGCATCGACCCCCCGCGCCCTTGGAGTGCAAGTCAGGATTCCCCCATGCCCGATACAGCGAATAAGCCCTCGATCGTCGCCGAGCGCCCCGAGCGGAAGGAGGCCGAGGCGGCCGTCCGTACCCTGCTGTCCTTCATCGGCGAGGATCCGGCGCGCGAAGGTCTGCTGGACACGCCGGGACGGGTGGTCCGCGCCTATGAGGAATTCTTTGCCGGTTATACCATCGACCCGGAGGAGGAACTGCGCCGCACCTTCGAGGAGACCGAAGGCTATGACGAAATGGTGATGCTGCGCGGCATCGGCTTCGAGAGCCATTGCGAGCATCACATGGTCCCGATCATCGGCACGGCCAGCATCGCCTACCTGCCGGCGAGCCGTGTCGTGGGTATCTCCAAGCTGGCGCGGGTGCTTGAAATCTTCGCCAAGCGTCTGCAAACGCAGGAGACCATGACGGTCCAGATCGCCGAGACGATAGAGCGCGTGCTGAAGCCGCGCGGCGTCGCCGTGGTGATCGACGCGGAGCATCAGTGCATGACCACGCGCGGCATCCATAAGCCGGGGGTCAGCACCGTCACCAGCCATATGACCGGCGCCTTCCGTACCGATCCGGAAACGCGCCGGGAATTCCTGGCGATGGTGCGGGGATAGGATAAGCCCCGCGCTCCTCCACGCGGGTCTTTCAGCCGGCCGGTCAGCTAAGCGGCTTCACCAGCGTTTGCAGATAAGGTGCGAAACCGCGCTTTTCGTAAGCACGGGCGGCGGGCTCGTTTCCCGCCACATAGGAAATCGTCATCCGGCGGACGCCGAGCGCGCGGAAATGCGCCTCCGCCGCCTCCATCATCGCCTCCGCCACCCCGCGCCCGCGCCAATCCACCACGACATAAAGATCGGAGATATGGGCCGGCGCGGCATAGTCCACGGTGAGATAATGGCCCTCATCCTCCTCGACGAAGCCGATCAGGAAGGCGATCGCCGCGCCCCCTTCTTCGCCCGAGGCTTCCGCGATCAGACAACATCCAAGGTGGTCGGCCACCTTCCCCAATAGATGGTCGAGGTGATCGGCCGCCATGGCCGCGCCGGGCCGGCGGCTGGGGTGGAGCGCGCGCTCGACCTCCTGCAACGCCGCCATGAAGCGGGTCAGGGTCGGACGGTCGGCCTCGGTCGCGTCGCGGATGGTAAAGGACATGCGCGAAATGGTCCCCAAAGCACCGGCCGGGTCAAGCCCGGCCGGCGGGGAGCGCCCATATCACCGCCCATTCCGTCGCCGCGCGCCTTCTATTCCGCCGCCGCCGGGGCCGCCCGGCGCGGATTGCGGAATCGCTCCAGAAGCAGCTTCTCGTTCGCCTTGGCGGTTTCGATATGCTGCTCCTTCACATGGCCATAGCCCCGGATATGCTCCGGCACGGAGGCGAGTTCGACCGCCACCGGGTGATTGGCGGTGCCGAGCGTGCCGAGAACCTCGGCGATCACGGTCTCGTACTCGGCGATCAAGGCGCGCTCTCGCTTGCGTTCCTCGGTATAGCCGAAGATATCGAAGGGCGTGCCGCGCAGTCCCTTCAGCTTCGCCAACAGGCGGAAAGCCGGCATCATCCAGGGACCGAATTGTTTCTTCACCAGATGCCCCGTCTTCGGGTCACGCGGTGCGCCTAGCGGCGGGGCGAGGTGGAACTTGAGCTTGTAGTCCCCCTCGAACTTGGCATGAACCATCCGCTCGAAGCTGCCGTCGGTGTAGAGGCGCGCGACCTCGTACTCGTCCTTGATGGCGAGAAGCTTGAAGTAATAGCGCGCGACCGCCCGGGCGAGGGCGTCGGAATCGCGCACCGCGCGCGCCTCCGCCGTCACCACGCGATCCACCATGTCCTTATAGCGCCGCGCCAGTTTCTCGCCCTGATAGGCGCGCAGGAAATCGACACGCTTGGCCACCATGCCTTCCAGGGTGGTGGCGATCGCCTGGTCGTCCTGTTCCGCCGGGGTCTGTTGGGCGGCGGATTGCTCGTTGGCGCGGCGGACCAGCTTCTGGACCGCGGCCAGGTCATGCGCCGCCCGGCGCCCCCATAGAAGCGCGCGTTTGTTGAACTCGATCGCGACGCCGTTCAGCTCGATCGCCCGCTCCACCGCCTCCAGGCTGACCGGAAGCAGGCCCTTCTGCGCGGCATAGCCGACCATGAAGAGGTTGGTCGCGATGGAATCGCCCATCAGCGCCTCGGCGAGTTCCGTCGCCTCGACGAAATGGGCGGCATCCTTACCGACCTCCTCGGCGATCACGTTCTTCATCTCCTCGACCGGGAAGGTCCAGTCGGGATTGCGGGTGAAATCGCCGGTGACCGTCTGATGGGTGTTGATGATGGCGCGGGTCTGGCCATGATCCGACTTCGACATCGCATCCATGCCCGAGGCCACGACGATATCGCAGCCCATGATCAGATCCGCCCCACCGGCGGCGATACGCAGTGCCTTGATCTGTTCCGGCGACTTGCCGACCCGGATATGGCTGGTCACCGCGCCGCCCTTCTGGGCGAGGCCCGCCATGTCTAGGACGGAGCACCCCTTGCCTTCCAGATGCGCCGCCATGCCGATCAGCGCGCCGATCGTGACAACGCCCGTCCCGCCGACGCCGGTCAGCAGGATGCCGAAGGGCTTGGCCTCGACGCTCGCCGCTTCGGGATGGGGCAGGGTTTCGAAGATGTCGGCGACGCCGGCTTCCTTGCTCGCATTGGCGGCGGCGCCCTTGCCCTTGCGAAGCTGCCCGCCCTCGACCGTCACGAAGCTGGGGCAAAAGCCGTTCAGGCAGGAGAAATCCTTGTTGCAGCTCGACTGATCGATCTGGCGCTTACGACCGAACTCGGTTTCCTTCGGCACGACGGAGACGCAGTTGGACTTGACGCCGCAATCGCCGCAGCCCTCGCAGACCAACTCGTTGATCACCACCCGCTTGGCGGGGTCGGGAAACTTGCCGCGCTTGCGCCGGCGACGTTTCTCCGCCGCGCAGGTCTGATCGTAGATCATGATGCTGCAGCCCTCGGTCTCCCGAAGCTCGCGCTGGATATCGTCCAGGTCGTCGCGGTGATGGATCGTCGTGCCGCCCGGGAACATGCCGGTCGTATATTTCTCCGGCTCGTCGGAGACGATGACGAGGCGCGAGGCACCCTCCGCCACGACCTGCGCGGCCATCGTCGGCACGTCGATCGGACCGTCATGCGGCTGACCGCCGGTCATGGCGACGGCGTCGTTGTAGAGGATCTTGTAGGTCACATTGACCTTGGCGGCCGCCGCCGCGCGGATCGCCATCAGGCCGGAATGGAAATAGGTGCCGTCGCCGAGATTGACGAAGACATGCTTCTCCTCCGTGAAGGGGGCCTGACCGACCCAGGTCATCCCCTCCCCGCCCATCTGGGTGAAGGTGGCGGTCGAGCGGTCCATCCACTGCGCCATGTAGTGACAGCCGATACCGGCGATGGCGCGGCTACCCTCCGGCACCTTGGTGGAGGTGTTGTGGGGACAGCCGGAGCAGAAATAGGGCAGCCGGCTCATCGGCGACTTGTTCTGGGCGAGCGACTTCTCCTTCGCGTCGAGGAAACTCAGCCGCTGTTGGAAGTGAGAGTCCTGCTCGCCGGTCGCGTCCCCGCCCGGAAGCGCCTTCAGCCGTCCGACCAGGACCTGCGCGATCCGCGCCGGGGTCAATTCGCCATAGGCCGGCAACAGTTCCTCTCCTGCCTCGTCGAACTTACCGACGACGCGCGGACGCTTTGCCGTGGTCCAGTTATAGAGCTGTTCCTTGAGTTGGTTCTCCATCAGGGCACGCTTCTCCTCCACGACCAGGATTTCCTCCTGGTCCTGGGCGAAGGCGCGGATACCCTCGCGCTCCAGCGGCCAGGGCATGCCGATCTTGTAGATGGAGATGCCGAGTTCCTTGGCCCGCGCCTCGTCCACATGCAGATCCTCCAGCGCCTGCATGACGTCGAGATAGGCCTTCCCGGTGGTCACGATGCCGAGCCGGGGCTTCGGCGATTTCAGCACCACCTTGTTGAGATTGTTCGCCCGGGCATAGGCAAGCGCCGCATAGAGCTTGTACTTATGCAGCATCTCCTCCTGCTCCAGCGGCTGATGGCCCGTCCAGCGCGCGTTCAACCCGCCCTCCGGCATGTCGAAATCATCCGGCAGGCGCGTTTGCAGGCGCAGCGGATCGACATGGACGGAGGCCGAGGTATCCACCGTGTCCGCCAGCGTCTTGAAGGCGACCCAGCAACCCGAATAACGGCTCATCGCGAAGCCGTGCAGCCCCATATCCAGGAATTCCTGAACATTGGAGGGATTCAGGACCGGAATCATCGCATCCATGAAGGCGTATTCGGTCTGGTGCGCGGTGGTCGAACTCTTGCAGGTATGATCGTCGCCGGCGAGCGCCAGGACGCCACCATGCCGCGACGTGCCGGCCAGATTCGCATGCCGGAACACATCGCCGGACCGGTCGACACCCGGCCCCTTGCCGTACCAGATGGAGAAAACGCCATCGACCGTCGCGCCGGGGAAAAGGCCGACCTGCTGCGTGCCCCAGATGGCGGTCGCCGCCAGATCCTCGTTCACGCCGGGCTGAAAATGGATGCCGCCATTGGCGAGGAAGCTGCGCGCCTTCCATAGTTGCTGATCCAATCCGCCCAGCGGCGACCCGCGATAGCCGGATATGAACCCGCCGGTCTTGAGGCCGGCATCGTGATCGCGCGCACGCTGCATCAACGGCAGACGCACCAGCGCCTGGGTCCCGGTCAGAAAGATTCGTCCCGAGTCGACGGTATATTTGTCGTCGAGATGCACATCGGCGAGCGCTTGTCGGATTTGCTCGGAGGTCTGATGTTCGGCCATGATTGCTTCGCTTCTCCCGTCCGGCGCGATTCGAGGCCCGCGCGCACCTACCTGTTCGAAGGATCTTATTATAATGGATATGGCGTCTTCCGCCCCGCGCCTCAAGCGAGGGCCGGACGGAATGCCTTCCTTCATTCGCCAAGATAGGTTAGCATTACTGACCTATTTTTTCAAGGCCGCGCCCGCTCCCGCCCGTAACTGGCATTTCCACGCGTGCATCCGCCCGCCCAAGGGGCTATAGGAGGGCGCCCCCTCACGGGCCACGTTTTCACTAGACGGTTCGCGGGTTTCAGCATGACCATCCTCGTTACCGGCGCGGCCGGTTTCATCGGCTCCCACGTTGTACGGGACCTTGCCGCACGCGGGCAGCGCGTCGTCGGGATCGACAATCTGAACGACTATTACGATCCGACTCTAAAACAGGCGCGGCTGGCGACACTGAACGGGTTGGACGGCTTCACCTTCGAGAAAATCGATATCGCCGACCGCGCCGCGATCGAGGATTTGTTCGCGCGCCGTGGCGACATCACGCGGATCGTCCATCTCGCCGCCCAGGCGGGCGTGCGTTATTCGCTGGAGAACCCGCACGCCTATATCGAGGCGAATATCCTGGGCCAGCTCAACATCCTGGAGGGCGCGCGACGCCTCGCCGCCGAAGGGCGGCTGGAGCATATGGTCTACGCCTCAAGCTCCTCCGTCTATGGCGGCAACACGAAGGTTCCCTTCTCGACCGACGACCGCGTCGATACGCCGGTTTCGCTCTATGCCGCGACGAAGCGCAGCGACGAGTTGATGGGCCATTGCTACAGCCACCTCTACCGCATTCCGATGACGGGCCTGCGCTTCTTCACGGTCTACGGTCCCTGGGGCCGGCCGGACATGGCGGCCTATCTATTCACCGACGCGATGGTGAAGGGCCGGCCGATCAAGGTCTTCAACAACGGTGACATGCGACGCGATTTTACCTTCGTGCGCGATATCGTGGCCGGCGTGCTGGCGGTGCTCGACGGCCCTCCCGCCGATGGCGGCGAGGCGGCGGGCCCCGACGGCGTCCCCCACCGGGTCTATAATATCGGCAACAACCGGCCCGAGCCCCTGATGCGCATGATCGAGGTGCTGGAGGACGCGCTGGGCATCAAGGCCGAGATCGATTTCCAGCCGATGCAACCGGGCGACGTCCGCGAGACCTATGCCGATATCTCCGCCATCGCCCGCGATTTCGGCTATGCCCCGACGACGCCGATCGATGTCGGCATTCCGGAATTCGTCGCCTGGTATCGCGACTATCACACGCTTTGACGGCGCGCCCGTCCGGCGCCCCGCGCGAGCGGGTCAGCGCGGCTCGAACAGCCGACCGTGGCCGGCGAGCGATGCCTCCGCCCCGGCGAGACGCAGCGCATGCCAGCCGAGCGCCATGTTGGAGGATGTGACCGGCTTGCCGAGCGCCGCCTCCAGCCGTCCGATGACGGGCGCGAGCCGGATGGAGGTGCAGGAGACGAAAAGCCCCTCCACCGCCGGATCGCCCGCCAACGCCATGCCCGCATCGAACAGACTGTCCGGCGATATGCGCGAAGCATCGTTATCGTTCGGGATCGAGAAGGACCCCATCCGGGGGATGGCGAGACCGTGCGCCTCGAACCCGGTGCGAAGGCATTCATCGACCTCCGGCATATAGGGGGTCAGCATGGCGACGCGCGTCACCCCCAGCGATCCAAAGGCGGCGAGCGCGGCGCTCACCGGCTCCGTCACGGCGACGCCGGGGCGCGCCGCCCGGACCAGGTCGCGCACCCGGTCCGGACCGATCAGCATCGCCGCCGAGGTACAGCCATAGGCGATCACGTCGAACGCCGCCCCGGGCAGCAGCAGATCGGCGGTCGCCGTGATCCGTGCTTCCATGGCGGCCAGGGAACGCGTCGTGATTTCCGGATCGTTCGCGATTCGCGCGGCATGGACGGCGATGCTCTCGGCGCCGCCTTCCGCCTCGGCCGCCGCCTGCATCAGGGTCCGCCACTCGAACTCGACCGTATGATCGCTGGCCAGGACGATGAGGCCGATCCGCGCCTTCCAGCCGAGCGACGGCACCAATTCACATGGAATCGCCGCCCGGTACTCACCGCGACACTCACCAAGGAACGGGCCCCCGCCACGCGATGCCGTCGCCGCATCGCGCACCACGGGCACCCTGCCCGCAAGGTTTGTCCGGGGAGCCGGCGATAGGACGAAATCGCCGCCCCGGCCGGGCCGTACGGGGTCGCTTTCCTCATGCATCGCCACCTCCTCGGTTGCGTTCCGATACCGGGAACGATTTAGGATAGGGGCGGGGTTCGCGGAACGCCTAGCGAAATCGCGACATCACTTTTCGCTATGCGCGCCGGATATCGTGCCAATCCGCGTCGGTGAGAGCGGCCAGTTGATCCGGCGTCAACCGAAAGACGGCATCCGGCGCGCCGGCCGCGGCCCAGATCTCCGCATGCGCGCGCAAATCCCGGTCGAGAAGGACGACCGGCGTCTCGCGATGACCTACCGGCGCGACCCCACCGATCGCGAAGCCGGTCCGCTCCCGCACGAAGGCGGCATCGGCGCGCCCCGGAGGCTCCCCGATCGCGGCGGCGACCTTCTTTTCGTCCACCCGGTTCGTGCCGCTCGTCACGACCAGCACGACGCGGTCGGTTTCCGCGCCGCGAAAGACGATGGATTTCGCGATCTGCGCGACGGTGCACCCGATGGCGGCCGCCGCATCCTCCGCCGTGCGGGTGGAAGCGGGAAAGCGCTTGATCTCCAGGTCGAGGCCGAAGCGGTCCAACACCGCGCCGAGCCTTTCGACCGAGCCTTTCGCCGCCGCCCCGTTATCGCCCGTACCCATCGACATGCCGATCCATCCTCCCGATCCGCCGAATTCTTCCACACGCTGGAAATCTTAACGATTCCAATAGATACTTTGCCACTACGGTTCCGCGCGAGTCCGTTATACTGAAGGGGCCTCAAGCGTCCAAGGCGGCGCGATCGGCGGAGTAGTACAAGCCCCGGGGGGACTCGAACGGGGGGAAGGGATCGATGGTGCAGAAGGTCGGGACGGTATCGCAGCCGCGCGCGGCCGGCGAAGTCTTTACCGTGCGCGCCGTCTCACGCGCGGGACCGGGATTCTAACCATGGCCCGCTCGGTTTCCTTCGAAGTTTACTACATGCAGAACGGGCGCTGGCAGATTCATGCCCGCTTCGAAGCAGCCGACCGGGACGATGCGATCGAGGAGGCCAAGCGCCTTGACAGCGGGGCCTTCAGTGCCGCCTGCGTCGTAAGGGAAGCCTTCGATAGCGCCACCAACACCGCCAGCGAATCGGTGATCTATCATACGCCGACCATGAAGGCGAAGCCGCCCGTCTCCTTCATTACCTCCGGCGCGGTGGATAGCGGCAAGATGGCGGGGGGGAAATCCCGGGGACCCGCCTTGGCGGCGCCGGCGGGTTCGGCCGCGGCCAACGCGGCCGACGACGCGCGCAAGCGCATCGACGCCGCCAAGAAGAAACGCGCGGAACGCCTAGACCGGCAAAAGCGGGGAGCCCGCTCCGCCCAGAAAAGGGGGGGGCGCGACCAACCCCTCGCGAGCGTGCCCGCCCGCCGGGCGAAGCGGCAGGATGTCGATCTTCCCAGATTGACGCTTTGGATCGCGCTCGCCTTCATGGCGGCCTGCCTGGTCGGAACGGCGGTGGGCGTCCTCGCCTTCCACGGTTTGCGGTGGCTCGCCTCGACGGGCGTCTCCCTGGAACGGACCTTCAGCCAAACGGTCCTGATCGGCAGTTGGGTGATCGGCTGGGCCTTCACCTTCTTCCCGATGCTGAGGAAAGCCCTCGACGACAGCCGTCCCGGCACGCCGGGCGAGGACGCTCTAGAACCTCTCGCGCCGGAAAGTGCCAAACCGGCCAAGAAACCTCCCGGACGCAAGGACGCCGCCACCGCGTCCCTGGCGGCGGAAGCGGAAGCGTTGCGCGGAATGGAAGAGGAGGAGCCATCCGCCGCGCACGAGGAGGACGAGCCGGACGAGCCCGGCGACCCCCGCGAGGCGCTCGACGCCCTGGCCCGCGATGTCCTCGACGCGCTGGAGGCCGAACGGCGGTCGCACGGGGAAGATGCTCCGCTGATCGAGGAAGGGGAGGATATGCCCGCCCCCTCCTCCGTCGGGGCCGCCGAGGAGGCGGTCACCACCATGCCGGACAGGACCGAACCAAGCGACCTCGACAAGAACACGAACCTGCCGCCGAACTCGGCGACCGACCGGCCGTCGGAACCGCCCGCCGAAAACGCCCCGCCCTCCACCCCCCGGCCCGGGCATCCAGCGGAAGAGGGCGCGGCGGCGGTCAAGGCCGGCCTGTCGAGGCTGGTGCGCGAGGCGCAGGGGCTCTATGGCCGCACCCTGATCCAGGACAGCTATCTTCGTTTCGGATTGATCCTCTTCCTCGCCGGGGCGGCGGAAACCTTCGCGCGCCGGTCGGGTGTCACCCAGCGCCAACTGGTCGAGATGTTGGCGGCGGAGATCGAGCGGCTCGGCGCCTCCAAGCAGCATGCCCGGGGGTTCGCGGCCAATATCGATGAATATCTACTCGATCAGCGCTATTTCGACATGTACGCGGCCGGGCGATCCGGCGGGCTGCGCATCTCGAAGGGCACGAACGAGGACTCCGGTCTCGAACGCGCGGTCGAGACCTGGCGCCGGCCCGCCGAAGCCCGTCAAACCACCCGTCAGGAACGGGGGGGCGCTCAACCTGAGTCGAAACATTTCGACACCGACCCCCGCCGCAAGGCGCGGGGCGACGACACGCCGCTCGGGTTCGTCGCGGTGCTGTTCACGGATATCGTCGACTCCACCAACCTGCAGCAGCGTAACGGCGATAAATGGATGATGAATGTCGTGCGCGCGCACAACGACATCGTGCGCGAGGCGCTGACCCGTTTTCGCGGTCAGGAGATCAAGCATACCGGCGACGGCATCATGGCCAGCTTCCCGGATGTTGTCGCCGCGGCGGAGGGCGCGCTCGCCATGCAGGACGGCTTCGCGCGTTTCAGCGAGATGATGCCGGACCTGGCCTTCACCGTTCGCGTGGGATTGAGCGCGGGCGAGCCGATCCATGAATCGGGGGACATCTTCGGGACGCCGGTCAATCTTGCCGCCCGCGTGATGAGCAAGGCCGGCGCGGGGCAGATCGCCGTCTCCGGTATCGTGGAGGAGATGTGCCGCGACCAAGCGATGAAGTTCGTGGAACTCGGCCGGTTCCAACTCAAGGGATTCCAGAAACCGCAACCGATCTTCCGCCTGACGCGGCCGCGCCGCCGACCGCGCGACCCGACGGCCGGCAAACGGGCGACGGCCGTCGTCAGATGATGGCCGCGCGGCGGCCCGGCCACGGGTCGGCCACGGGTCGACCGTGCTTGGAAGCCTGGAGCCCGCCTGTTAACACTTCCGCAGACTTCGCGCCGTGATCGGATCGCCGGCCGCGACGAGACCCGACCCAGGACCCGACCCAGGAAAGGACCGTCCCGATGACCGCCTGCATAACCGGCTGGAGCCATTCACCCTTCGGCAAGCTGGAGGACGAGGATGTCGAATCCCTCATCGGACGGGTCGCCGCCGACGCGCTGGCCGATGCCGAGATCGCGCCGGAGGAAGTCGATGCCATCTATCTCGGCTGGTACAATGGCGGCTTCTCCAAGCAGGATTTCGGCGCCTCGCTGGTGATGAACGCGATTCCCGGCCTGCGCTACGCGCCCGCGACGCGGCTGGAGAACGCCTGCGCCACCGGGTCGGCCGCCGTTCACCAGGGCCTCAACTTCATCGAGGCACGCCAGGGCCGCACCGTCCTGGTGATCGGCGTCGAAAAGATGACCGCGACGCCGGGACCGGAGATCGGCGGCATCCTGTTGCAGGCCGCCTATCTGAAGGAGGAAGGCGAGACCGAGGGGGGATTCGCCGGGGTCTTCGGCCAGATCTGCAATGGCTATTTCCAGAAATACGGCGACCAGAGCGACGTGCTCGCCGCCATCGCGGCGAAGAACCACAAGAACGGCTGCGCCAATCCCTACGCCCAGATGCGCCGCGATCTGGGCTATGACTTCTGCCGGACGGTCTCGGACAAGAACCCCGTCGTGGCCGGGCCGTTGAAGCGCACGGATTGCTCGCTCGTCTCCGACGGGGCGGCGGCGCTCGTGCTGCGCGACGTCGACGCCGCGCTCGCCGGCAGGAAGGCGGTCGCCTTCCGCTCACGCGCGCAGGTGAACGATTTCCTGCCTATGTCGAAGCGCGACATGACCGGTCTGGACGGCTGCGCCCGCGCCTGGCGCAAGGCACTGGAGGACGCGTCCCTCTCCATCACCGATCTGGATTTCGTGGAAACCCACGACTGCTTCACCATCGCCGAATTGATGCAGGTCGAGGCGATGGGCCTCGCCCGGCCGGGAGAAGGCGCGAAGGCCGTGCTGAACGGGCTGACCCGCAAGGATGGCAGGCTTCCGGTCAACGCATCGGGCGGCCTCAAGGCAAAGGGCCACCCGATCGGCGCCACCGGCGTCTCCATGCATGTGCTGACCGCCATGCAGGTACGCGGGGAAGCCGGCGACATGCAGGTGGACGGCGCGGAAATCGGCGGCCTCTTCAACATGGGCGGCGCGGCCGTCGCGAACTATTGTTCCATCCTGGAGGCCATCCGCTGACGTCGGGCGACGACGGGGAAGGCTTCCACGCACGCGCATCGAACGACAGGAGAGCGAACCATGGCAGGCACATTCCGCGCGCTGGTGCTTCGCGAGGGCGATGACGGCAAGGCCAAGGCCGGGATCGAGGCGCTGACCGAGGACGATCTGCCGGAAGGCGAAGTCACGGTCGCCGTCGACTATTCCACCCTTAATTACAAGGACGGCATGGTCGTCGACGGCAACAAGGGCCGGCTCGCCCGGAAATTTCCGCATGTGCCCGGCATCGACCTCGCCGGTACGGTGGAGCATTCCAGCGACGACCGCTACAGGCCCGGCGACAAGGTCGTGCTGACCGGCTGGCATGTCGGGGAGCGTTATTGGGGCGGCTTTTCCCAGAAGGCGCGGGTCAAGGCGGATTGGCTGGTGCCGCTGCCGAACGGGCTGGACACGAAACATGCGATGGCGGTCGGCACGGCGGGCCTGACCGCGATGCTGTGCGTCCTGGCGCTGGAGGATCACGGCCTCAAGGCCGGAAACGGTCCGGTGTTGGTGACCGGCGCATCGGGCGGGGTCGGGTCGGTCGCGACCGCGATCCTGGCCAAGCGCGGCCATGACGTGACCGCGCTGACCGGCCGGCCGGAGGAAGCGGATTATCTCAAGCGCCTCGGCGCCACCGATATCCTGGAGCGTTCCGCCCTCTCCGAGCCCAGCGACAAGCCGCTGGAGAGCGAGAACTGGAACCACGCGGTCGACACCGTCGGCGGTTCCGTCCTGGCCCGCGCGATGGGTCAGATGAAATACGGCACCTCGATCGCCTGTTGCGGGCTTGCCGGGGGACCGCAGGTACAGACCACGGTCGTGCCGTTGCTGCTGCGCGCGGTCAATCTGCTCGGCATCGATTCCGTGCTGCAACCCTTCGAGAACCGGGTCCGCGCCTGGAAGCGCGTCACCGAGGATCTGCCGAGCGAGATGCTGGACACGGCGATGAGTACCTGCACCCTCGACGAGCTGCCCGCCCGGGCCAAGGATATCCTGAAGGGCCGGGTCCGCGGGCGGCTCGTGGTCGATCTCGCCGGCTGAACGGCCGGGTTACTACGCGCCGGCCTTCCCGCCACTCGACGCCATGAGGGAATCGTCCTAAGTTCCACGCGTTGAGGGGAAACCACAAGAAGGTCGGTCGATGCATAACGGGGCACCTACCCCGGATCGAGGACTCGGACTCGGATCCGCCATAGTCCGACGGCCGGCGCATGCGCGCGCGGCGGCCCGCGTGGGCGCCTTCTTGGGGGTGTGCCTGCTCGGCGCCGCCCTGTCCGCCCTTGCGGCTCTTCCCTCTCCTGCCTCCGCGCACGCGCGACCGGGGCCCGCCCCGTCCGGGACCGTTCAACTCGCCCAATCCTATCTCGGCGATCGCACGTTGGAACGTGCGCCGGATTTCGTCGTCGAGCGTTATCGCGACCGCGCGGAAAGCGGCGACGCCCGCGCCCAATTCTATCTGGGCCTGATGGCCGAGCAGGGGCTGATCACCGGCACGCCGGACGACGCGGCGGCGCGCGGTTGGTTCGAACGCGCGGCGCGCCATGGCTATCCACCCGCGCAATACAAACTCGGCGTCATGCTGGAGGAAGGGCGCGGCGGTCCGCCGGACGCCAAGGGTGCGGCCACGAACTATCGGCAAGCCGCCGATTCCGGCATGGCCGAGGCGCAGTACAACTACGCCCTGATGATGAGCCAGGGGCGCGGCCTGCCCCAGGATATCCCGACCGCCATCCGCTGGTTCGAGCGCGCGGCGCTGGCCGGGGTCGTCGAGGCGCAAATGGCGTTGGCCGAAATCCACAGCGTCGGTGTCGGCGTTCCCATCGATCCGGTCGAGGCATGGGCATGGCTCAAGCGCGCCGCGGAGGCCGGAAACGCCGAGGCCTTGGAGCTTCTGCCGCAAATCGAGGCCCGGATGGACGAACCGGCCAAGGAGGAGGCGCGCAAGCTCAAGAGCGCGCACGACACCCTGGCCCAAATCCGGACCGAGCGCTGAACTCCATTGCCCATCCCCTATTGTCGGGAACGCGACGTGCGTGCTGGTCGCGCCAGGAATAAATCTGGTCGCGGCCACGGGAGTTTGTCCGGCCCCAGCCGGTAGCGTTGGGCTCGACGCATGGGGGCTTCCGTGGGTGGATCGGCCGGCCGTTTCGCCCCGTTAGCCTTTGACGAGGGCCGTCGTTTTTAGGGGATAGAGGACATGGCCGAGGAAGACGATCTCGATCTGAACGAACTCGACGACCAGGAACTGGTCGAGCAGATGTGGGACGATCTCTATGACGGGCTCGCGGACGAGGTCGTCGCGGGGACCAACATCCTGCTGAGTCGTGGCTGGCCGCCCTACCGAGTCCTGACCGAGGCGCTGGTCGAGGGCATGCGGATCGTCGGCGTCGATTTCCGCGACGGCATCCTGTTCGTGCCGGAAGTGCTGATGGCCGCGAACTCGATGAAGTCCGGCATGAACATCCTGCGCCCGCTTCTGGCGGAGACCGGCGCGCCCCCGCAAGGCAAGATGGTGATCGGCACCGTCAAGGGCGACATCCACGATATCGGCAAGAACCTCGTCTCCATGATGATGGAGGGCGCCGGCTTCGAGGTGATCGATATCGGGATCAACAACCCGGTCGAGAACTATCTGGAAGCGCTGGAGAAGCACAAGCCCGACATCCTGGGCATGTCGGCGCTGCTGACCACCACCATGCCCTATATGAAGGTCGTGATCGACACGATGAAGGAGCAGGGCATCCGCGACGACTATACCGTGCTCGTCGGCGGCGCGCCGTTGAACGAGGAGTTCGCGCGCGAGGTCGGGGCCGACGCCTATTGCCGCGACGCGGCCGTGGCGGTCGAGATGGCCAAGGAATATCTGGCCCGCAAGCACAATCAATAGAGGCGCAAGCGAACCCGGACGCCACGGCGACACCGGGTCAGGAGGGCGCGCCATGGCGTCCGAACACGACGAGGAGTTGCCCCCGCCCCCCGTTCCGGCGCCCGACGAAGCGCCGGAACGGGTGAGCGGCTCGGCGGCCATGCTGATCATCGCCTGCGGCGCGCTGGCGCGCGAAATCCTGGCGCTGATCGACCTCAATGGCTGGCGGCACATGGATCTCACCTGCCTGCCGGCCGACCTGCATAACAGGCCGAAGCTGATACCGGAGCGGCTGCGCGCGAAGATTCGCGCCAATCGCGACCGCTATGACCGTATCCTCGTCGCCTATGCCGATTGCGGCACCGGCGGCGATATCGACAAGGTTCTGGCCGAGGAAGGGGGCGAACGGCTGGCGGGGCCGCATTGCTATGCCTTCTTCGCGGGCCAGGAGGCGTTCGACGCCCTGCACGAGGCCGAGCCCGGCACCTTCTACCTGACCGACTATCTGGCCCGACATTTCGAGACGCTGGTGATCAAGGGCATGAAGCTCGACCGGCATCCGGAATTGCTGGCGATGATGTTCGGCAATTATAAGCGGCTCGTCTATCTGGCGCAGACCGACGACCCGGCGCTCGACGCGCGGGCGGAAGCGGGGGCCGCGCGCCTCGGCCTCGCCTATGAGCGGCGGCGAACGGGCTATGGCGAACTCGCGGATTTCATGGCCGAGGCGGCCTCCGGCCACGCGACGGTCCCCTCGGCGCAAGCAGGAAAAGGCTAGAGAATGGCGCAACTCATCACCGTCTATTGGCGCGACATCCCCGCCCAGGTCATCGTCAAGAAAGGCCGGCGCGATCAGGTCAAGCGCGTGCTGGCTGAGCGCTTCGAGAAGGCGATCGACCGCGCCGCGATGCGCGGCAAGGCGCGCGCGACCGACGACTACCTGGCCGAATGGCGCAAGGCGGACCCGGTCGAGGTTTCCGACGATCTGAACGGCGAGGCGGAGACGGCCGCCGCAGCGCTGGAGCGCGACTACGATCAGGCGCGCCTCGACGCGCTGGTCGCCAATGGCGGCCATTCACCCGGCTGATCCGCCCCCCCCGCATCACGAGCGGGCAATCGCGTTTTACTTGCACCCCCGAATAGAATCACCTTACCAAGGGTTGGGTGGGTCATTGGCCACGAACTTCGGGGGGACGTGGGATGATACGCGGTTCATTCGCCACGGTTGTCAGGAATAGCGCGCCGGCCCTCGCCGCGGCGCTGTTGCTCGCCGCCTGTTCCGGCCCTTTCGTGACCAGCCGGGAATTCGACGCGGACGTCTATGACGACCCCGAGAAACGGGCGGAGATCGCCGAGATCGAGAAACTCGATCTGACGATCCGCCAATCCGGCGCGCTCGCCCGGAAGATGGAGGCGCTCTATCTCGCCCAGGTGCGCGACGACGTGGCGGAACAGCGCGCCGCCCAGACCGGCATCCTCGGCCTGATCGCGGCGGCGGCCGGCTTGATCGCCTATGACGCGCATAACGACTATCTGATCGGCGCCGGGCTTGCCGGCGGATTGTTCTATGCCGCGCAATCCTCCCAACCCATCGGTATCCGCCGGATGTTCTACGAGAAGGCGATGGAGGGCTTCGCCTGCGTGGCGGAGCGCGCCGATACCCTCGGCGCCGACACGGCGATTCACACCTTCCAGCAGACCCACGCCAATCTACAGCGGGCCTCCGAGCGTCTGCTCATTCTCTGGCCCAAGGTGGAAACGGCCCTGTCCCGCATCCCCGCGCCGCCCGGCGAAACGGCAGCAAACGGGACGGCAGAAAGCGGGACTGACGACAAAGCCTGCACGATCAAGGGTGTGAAGGATATCCGCGAACGCATCGGGGAAGATGCCAAAGATTATCTGCGGAAGACCGGAGAAGCCAGGCGCCAACATGGCGAGGCCTTGACCAAGCTGAACGAATTGGCCGCGACCCTCAGCGGCACGACCTGGGCCATACAGCGCCAGACCACCCTGGCCCTGGCCAAGGCGGAACCGGATTTCGTCGCCTATATCGCGGGAATCCAGAACAGCTTCGGCACGGGCTTCACCAATATTTCGGGATTGAACGCCCCCGTCACGGCGAAGGCTTCGGGAATAGAGGGCATCCCCCTCTTTACGGAACAGGAGAAGGGGACCAATAACGAGGCTGCAGGTAATGCGACTCTCAAAGACATCCGCGAAAAATGCGAGGATGCACCAGCCACGTCCAAAGCTCTCGATAAAGCCATCGCGTTGGCGAAGAGCCTGACGCCGATCTATTCGGAAATCGACGAGAATCTGCTGCGCCTAACCGCGCTCGGCGACGTCACGTTGCGGCCGACCGATATCTCGACCGACGATATCGCGGCCTGCAAGGCCTCGATCGGCGATACCGGCGCGATCGCCGGCCTGACCGCCAGTCCGGATGTCCTGCGGATCGAGGCGTCGGAGCCCAAGAAGACCGCGAACCTCGTGCTCGAGGGGGGGACACCGCCCTATAGCCTGGTGCCGACGGACACGGCGGCGATCGAGGCGGAATTGAAGCCCCTCACCACCACGAAATCCCTGGTCACCGTCACCCGGAAAGGCAATGCGCCGACCGAGGCGAACAAGTCGGTCGATCTCCTGCTGATCGATGGGCGGGGCATGTCGATCCGCGTGCCCGTCACGCTGGTCAAGTAGGAGAGCGACTGAGCGGCGCCCTTGGGACGCCCCCTTGTCGGCGGCCCGGCGGCCGGCGCGTTGCTTCACCGCTTGCCCCGCGACGGCGATTCGACCGAAACTGCGGTTATGAAAAGCGATTCCCGTCCTTTCGCGTCCAATGCGCGGCGCGTATTCGGTGCCGTCATCCTTCTCGCCCTCGCGGCGACAGGGGATATGACGTCCCCGCAGGCCAGCGAGCGCCGCGGGCCACCGGCTGCCCCCGCCGACTTCCAACCCGAGAAATGCGGCGAACGCCATCTGCGCCTGTTCGACGGGAATTTCGATCAATTCTGGTCCTATGCCGAACGCCATGGCTGGACCGGGGTCGGGGAATTCGCCTGGTCCGTCCCCCATCCGGAAGGGGAGGCGGACGCCGTCTGGCGCGCCCGCGCGAAGCAATGCTTCCTGGAGGTCGAACGGCGCAACATGGGCCGTAGCGACGTCGTCAGCCTCTACACCCTCGGCTATTTCCTGTGGCATGGCGGCACCGCCTTCGGCTTCGAACGCGACCCCGCGAAGCAACCCGGCGTGCGGGAGCGCGGCTATCGCATGCTGCTGCGCGCGCGCCAGATGGGGTATGAGAAAGCCTCGCTCGCGCTGGTGGGCGTGCATTACTCAATGGTTCGCGCCCTCGACACGGCGGCGTTGCGCCGCATGCGCGACGGCACCGACCCGTCGCCGACGCCGGAATGGTGGCCCTCGACCGACCGATTGCTAGAGGATTTGAACGCCATGGGGGCGAAGGGGCTGGCCGGCGCGTTCCTCTCGCTCAGCTCGATCTATCGCGAGCGCTGGCTGATGGCGGAATATTTCCACATCGACCACAAGGGCGAGCCCGTGCGCGGCCCGGACCCCGACCTCCTCAAGGCGTCGAACGTCTATACCCATTGGTACGATACGTTGCGCGCGGAGCAGAACCTGACCGTCGGTGTCCCCTCGCCCCGCCCGTGATCCCCGCCCGTGCCCCCATGATCTCCGCCTGCGGCCCCTGCCGGGCGGTCCATGCGGAAGCCGATTGACAAAACCATATAAAGATATTTTTATATGTAGGAGGAAACGCGCTACGAGGCGTCGATCATGGACGAGTTGCTGCAAGGCCTGCGCGCCGCCGCCGAACCGACGAGGCTTCGGGTCCTGGCCTTGTGCGCGCATGCGGAGCTGACGGTCTCCGAACTTGTCCGCATCCTGGGGCAGAGCCAGCCGCGCGTCTCCCGGCATCTGAAATTGATGGTGGAGGCCGGCCTGCTGGAACGTTTCCAGGAAGGCAACTGGGCGCGCTACCGCCTGGCCGGGATCGGGACGCCGACGCTTTCCGACAAGAACGCGGACCGTCATGCCGCCGTCGCGCGCTTCGCGGAGGCGGTGATCGATCTGCTGCCGGCCGACGACCGGACACTCGGACGCGATCTGGATCGGCTGCAGAAGATCAAGGCGGAGCGTGACCGCGCCGCCCAGGACTACTTCGCCCGCAACGCCAAGCGCTGGGACCGCATCCGGGCGCTGCATGTCGACGAAAAGGAAGTGAATCAAGCGCTGGTTCGCGTTTTCGGCGCGGATCGCGGCGCGCGTTCGCTCGGCCGGTTCCTCGATGTCGGAACGGGCACCGGCCGGATTTTGGAGCTTCTGGCCCCCCGGGCGGAGGCGGCCGTCGGCGTCGACAGTTCATCCGCGATGCTGTCCATCGCGCGGGCGGCGATCGACCGGGCGCACCTCAACCACTGTCAGGTGCGCCAGGGCGACATGTATCAGCTTCCCTTCGCCGACGGGGCGTTCGACAGCGTTTCCGTCCATATGGTGCTACATTACGCGGACGAACCGGCCCGGGTGCTGGAGGAAGCCGCACGCGTTCTTGCCCCCGGCGGACGGTTGGTGGTGATCGATTTCGAGGCGCACAATCTGGCCGAGCTTCGGGCCGAGCATCAGCACCGCTGGGCCGGTTTCGAGCAGGAGGACGTGCGGGAGTGGATGCGGGACGTCGGATTTCAGGTCCATCCCGTCGAGACATTGGAGGGTGGGCCGCTGACGGTCTGCCTATGGGTCGGCGAACGGCCGGCCGAAGCGAACGAGAACGCCCTCGCGGCGGGCTAGGCGAACGGCGTCGAGCCCATAGCGGTCGGGTGAAGGAGGAGGCGAGAAGCCCATGCGCACCATCCGCGATACGCTTACCCATCGGGTCACGCTGACCGACGGTTCCGTGGCCCGCAGCCTGCGTGGCGCCGCGATCGACCCGGCGCGGGACTTCTTCGGCCAGACCGATCTCTACGAAGCCCTGAACCTGACCCGGATCGATCTGGTTCGTGCGTCCCATAAGGCCTTCCTGGAGGCCGGGGCGGACGTGATCCGCACCAACACGCTGCGCGCCAATCCGCTGACCCTGGCCGCCCACGGGATGGCGGAGGAAACCTTCATCCTGAACTACAACGGCGCCCAGGCGGCGGCCGAGGCCGTGGACAGCGTACCGGGCCGCGGCCGGCGGCGCTTCGTGCTGGGTGTCGTGCGCGACGACGGTTGGGATGTCGGCCCGGCCGAGGTCGAGGCCGCCGTCGACACCCAGGTCCAGGGTCTGATCGCCGGCGGGGCGGACGGCATCCTGCTCGACGTCATGCCGGGCCTGGGCCGCATCCAGGCCATGCTTTCCGGCGCGCGGCGCGCGCGGGCGGCGCTCGGCTGCGAGACGGCGATCTTCCTGCAGAAGACCGAGACCGGCCCCGGCTTCGGGCCGCGCACGCTCGATTCCTGCGACGGGGTCGTGCGCTACCGCCAGGGCGACGCCGCGCGGACGGCCTGGCTCGACGCGGCGATCGCCGATGGCCGGGTCAATCTGATCGGCGGCGGCGCGACGCCGGAGCAGACGGCGCGCATCGATCAGGCGCTACGCCAGCGGGCGGAGGACAATCTGCGCCCCGTTCTCGGCTGGCTGCGCGACCAGACGAGCGTGGACGACTTCGAGCCCGCGTCGAGCTGGACCACCTTCCCCGAGGCGGAGATGCCCGCCCCGGTCGCCGTGAAGGTCTGAGGCTACCGACATCCCTCCCCCACGAGAGGGGGGAGGGACTTTCTTCCCCGGTGGACATAGCCGCATCGCCCCCGATGACGCTGCGGCGACGGTAAGCGACGTTGCCGCGCATTCCGGCGGTACGGCGATTTCCTACAAAACGGCGGTGGACGGATGATCGTCCGACCACCCGCGCCGCCACGCATCGCGCCACATTTCGCCGGGAAACGCCGCCATGACCGACACCGTCATCAGTTCCGCCACCAAGACCCACATCATCGGCTTCGACCGCCCCTTCACGGTGATCGGCGAGCGCATCAATCCGACCGGGCGCAAGAAGCTCGCCGCCGAGATGAAGGAATATAATTTCGAGACGGTGGAGAAGGACGCGCTGGCCCAGGTCGCGGCGGGCGCCCATATGCTCGACGTCAATGCGGGCATCCCGCTGGCCGACGAGCCGGATATCCTGGCGAAATCGATCCAATTGGTGCAGTCGCTGACCGACGTGCCGCTGTGTATCGACAGCTCGATCGTGGAAGCGCTGGAGCGCGGCCTGGAGGTCTATCAGGGCAAGGCCCTGCTCAACTCCGTCACCGGCGAGGAGGAGCGGCTGGAGGCCGTCCTGCCGCTGGTGAAGAAGTATAATTGCGCGGTCGTCGGCATCTCGAACGACGAGACCGGCATCTCCGAGGACCCCGATGTCCGCTTCGAGGTCGCCCGGACGATCGTCGAGCGCGCCGCCGATTTCGGTATCCCGCGCGAGGATGTGGTGATCGACCCGCTGGTCATGCCGATCGGCGCGCTGGGCAATGCGGGCCAGGGCGCGCTGCGCCTGATCCGCCGCCTGCGCGAGGAACTCAAGGTCAACACCACCTGCGGCGCGTCGAACATGAGCTTCGGCCTGCCGAACCGACACGGCCTCAACGCCTCCTTCCTGTCGATGGCGATCGGGGCCGGCATGACGACGGCCATCATGAACCCGCTGCACGAGCAGGAGATGCACTCCGTCTGGGGCGCGGACGTGATCGCCGGTCACGACAAGGACTGCGCGAGCTGGATCCGCCGCTTCCGCGAACCCGCGGCCGAGGGCGCCGAGGCCGGAACCGGCGCGCGCGGCGGCCGGGGCGAACGGCGCCGGCGCCGCGTCGCCTGATCGACCCTTCCCGCGAATCAGTCGAGGATCGGCGGCATGGCGGATCCGGTAACGGTCCAGAACGTGAACGGGGCGGCGGCGGACGATCAGGATCCGCCGCCGTCGCGCTTGGCCCATGTGGTCTTCACCCCTTCCGGCAAGCATGGGGATTTCCCCGTGGGCACGCCGATCCTGCAAGCCGCCCGCACGCTCGGCGTCGATCTCGATTCCGTGTGCGGCGGCCGGGGCATCTGCGGGCGATGCCAGGTGGTGCCGGGCTTCGGTGACTTCTCCAAGTTCAAGGTCAGAAGCCAGCCGGACCACCTCTCCGCCTTCTCCCAGGTCGAGACCCGCTATAAGGACAAGCGTGGGCTGAAGGACGGCCGGCGCCTTGGCTGTTCCGCCGTGATCCTGGGCGATCTCGTCGTGGACGTGCCCGAGGACAGCCAGGTCCACAAACAGGTCGTGCGCAAGCGCGCCGAGGTCCGCAATATCGAGATCGACCCGGTCGTCACCCTGCATTATGTCGAGGTCCGTCAACCGGACATGCATCACCCCTCCGGCGATCTGGAGCGGCTGGAAGCGGCGCTTGAGGAACAATGGGACATCCGTGTCGACCGCGCGGACCTGCCCGTTCTGCAACATCTGCAAAAGGCACTGCGCGCCGGGGACTGGAAGGTTACGGCGGCGGTGCGCAATGGGCATAAGCTGGTTCATGCCTGGCCCGGATTCCACGATCGGTCCTTTGGCTGCGCGGTCGACATCGGCTCGACCACCATGTCGGTGCATCTGACCGACCTGCAAAGCGGCGAGGTCGTCAGTTCCGTGGGCGCGATGAACCCCCAGATCCGCTTCGGCGAGGATCTGATGAGCCGCGTCTCCTACGTCATGATGAATCCGGGCGGCGACAAGGAAATGACGGCGGCCGTGCGCGAGACGCTCGGCTTCCTGATCCTGCAGGCGACGACGGAGGCCGGCATCGACCCGACCGACGTGCTGGAACTTACCCTTGTCGGCAATCCGATCATGCATCACCTGATGCTGGGAATAGACCCGACGGAGCTTGGCTGGGCGCCCTTCGCGCTGGCGACGAACGAGGCGCTTCGCGTCTGGGCCTCCCAGATCGGGCTGGAGGGCAAGGTCAATCCGGGCGCGCGCGCCTATTTCCTGCCCTGCGTGGCAGGTCATGTGGGCGCGGACGCGGCCGCGGTGGTGCTGTCGGAAGCGCCGCATCTACTCGACGAGGTGACGTTGATCGTCGATGTCGGCACCAATGCGGAAATCGTGCTGGGCAATAAGGAACGGTTGCTGGCCTGCTCCAGCCCGACCGGCCCGGCGCTGGAAGGCGCGCAGATTTCCGCCGGCCAGCGCGCCGCCAACGGCGCGATCGAACGCGTGCGCATCGACCCCGAGACGCTGGAGCCGCGCTTCAAGGTAATCGGCGCCGATCTTTGGTCCGACGAGGAAGGTTTCGACGAGGCCGCGCGGCGCACCGGCATCACCGGCATCTGCGGCTCCGGCATCATCGAGGTGCTGGCGGAGATGTATCTGGCCGGCCTGATCGACGAGGACGGCGTGATCGACGGCGCCATGGCGGCGCGCACCGAGCGCATCGTCGCGGAGGGGCGGACCTTCTCCTATGTCCTGAGCCGCCCGGCCGGTGGGCGCGATCCGGAAATCCGGATAACGCAGGCGGATGTGCGCGCGATCCAACTGGCCAAGGCGGCGCTCTATGCCGGGGCGCAGTTACTGGTGGATAAATTCGGGCGCGAACCCGACCGCGTCGTCCTTGCCGGCGCCTTCGGCAGCCATATCGACGCGAAATACGCGATGATCCTGGGGCTGGTGCCCGACTGCCATCTCGACCGGGTCCAGTCGGTCGGCAACGCCGCCGGAACGGGCGCGCGCATCGCGCTGCTGAACCGCAAGGCCCGCGACTGGATTCGCAAGACGGTGCGCGACATCGAGAAGATCGAAACCGCCGTGGAGCCCCGGTTCCAGGAACATTTCGTCGGCGCCATGGCCTTCCCGCACAAGACCGCGCCCTTCCCCAAGCTGCGGGAGGCGGTAACCCTGCCCCCGCGCAAGCAGGCCGCGAAAGCCGGCAATGGCGACGGCGAGGATGGCGGGCGCCGTCGGCGTCGTCGTCGCGGCTAAACGGGTCGCGAATTCGTGGGTGATGGGACGCGTCGCGCGTAATTCTGCGCCCCGGAAACATTCATGGGCACCGGATAGTCGCACCCATACCGGCGCCAGGCGGGAGCAAGGCCGATGACGGAAGTGAGAGCGATGAACGAGGTCGACCAGATCATCGATTTCATGAGCAGCTGTTCGCTCGAGGTGACGCCGAACGGCGCCGCCAAGATCGACGACTTCCGCGATCTGCTGCGCGAGGGGCAGACGGTCTATGTCACCTTCCTGCCGGGCTCGGACTTCGCCGACACGGTGACGACGGTCAAGAAGCTGAAGGCGCAGGGCATGCGCCCGGTGCCGCATCTCGCCGCGCGCTCGATCCCCTCCAAGGCGTTCCTGGAGGAGAACCTGAAGATGCTCCACGGGGAATGCCGGATCGACGAGGCATTGTTGATCGGCGGCGGCGTCGACAACCCGGTCGGCGAATTCACGGAGAGCATGCAGGTTCTGCGCACCGGGCTGTTCCAGAAATACGGAATATCCAGGATCGGTGTCGCCGGCCATCCGGAGGGCAGCCCCGACATCCCGCCGGAGGAATGCGACCGCGCGATCCGCGAGAAAAACGCCTTCGCCAAGGAAAACGGGCTGTCGATGTATATCGCGACCCAGTTCTGCTTCGAGGCGGAGCCGATCGTCGAATGGGACCGCCATCTGCGCGAGGAGGTCGGCAACGAATTACCGATCCATATCGGAATCCCCGGCCTCGCCACCATCAAGACCCTGCTCAAGCATGCCCAGCAATGCGGCATCGGCAATTCGATGCGCGTGCTGACCCGTCAGGCGGCCAACATCACCAAGCTGATGACGGTGCGCGAACCGGACAAGCTGGTCCGCGATCTGGCGATGGAGCGGGCGCGCAATCCGGAATTCGGCGTGCGCCAGTGCCACCTCTATCCGCTGGGCGGGCTCAAGAAATCCGCCGCCTGGCTGCACGGCGTGCAGGACGGCAAGATCCAACTTCAGCGTAAGGGCGGCTTCTCCACCGAATATTCGGTGGAGTGAGCGGATAGCGGCCAGGGAATAACCGTCGGCGGGGATGTTAGCCCAGCGCCCGGTCCAGATCCGCGATCAGATCGTCCACGGTCTCCAGCCCGACCGACAGGCGGATAACGCCGTCGGAGATGCAGAGATGCGCGCGTTCCTCCGGCTTCAGGCGCTGGTGCGTCGTCGTCGCGGGGTGGGTGACGAGGCTCTTCGCATCGCCGAGATTGTTCGAGATATCGATCAGCCGCAGCGCGTTCAACACCTTGAAGGCCGCATCCTTGCCGCCCGCCACCTCGAAGGTGACGAGAGTGCCGTAGCCGCTCATCTGACGTTTCGCCAGATCGTGCTGGGCGAAGCTCTCGAGCCCCGGATACCAGACCTTCGTCACGCCCGCACCCCGGCCTTCGAGCCAACGGGCGATTCGCTCCGCGCTCTGGCACTGACGCTCGACCCGCAGTGGCAGCGTCTCCAGTCCCTTCACCATCACCCAGGCATTGAAGGGGGAGAGCGAGGGGCCGGTATGGCGATAGAAGGGCACGAACTTCTCGTCGATGAAGGCCTGGCTCGCCAACACCGCGCCACCGAGGCACCGTCCCTGCCCATCCATATGCTTGGTCGCGGAATATGTGACCACATCCGCGCCCAGTTCCATCGGCTTCTGCAGGAGCGGTGTCGCGAAGACGTTGTCGACCACCACGCACGCGCCGGCCGCGCGGGCCAGTTTCGACACCGCGGCCAGATCGACCATCTCCAGCATCGGGTTGGAAGGCGTCTCCAGGAAAACCGCCTCCGCCCCCTGTTCAAGCGCATCCCGCCATTGGTCGAGATCCGTGCCGTCCACCATGGTGCAGGTGACACCGAAGCGCGGCAGGATTTCCGAGACGACGATCTTGCAGGAGCCGAAGAGCGCGCGGCTCGCCACGATCCGGTCGCCGGCGGAAAGCTGACAGGCCAGCGCGGAGAAAACCGCCGCCATGCCGCTCGCCGTGGCGCGGCAGGCCTCCGCCCCTTCCAAGCGCGCCAGGCGTTCCTCGAACATGGTGACGGTCGGGTTGCCGTAGCGGGAATAGATATAGGCGTCGGTCTCGCCCTTGAAGGCGGCCTCCGCCTGCTCCGCGCTGTCATAGACATAGCCGGAGGTAAGGAAGAGCGCCTCGCTCGTCTCCCGGAAGGGGCTGCGCTCCAACCCACCGCGTACCAGTTCCGTGTCCCGGCCCAGGCCGCCGTCCACCGGTTTCGAGGTCATACCGTCCATCCCGCGATCCAATCGAAAATACGAATATACCGTGAGCCGCTCGGTCGAGCGTCCAGTCCGGATTAGCCCTGTTGCCAAGGCAGGCCGGCGACCTTCCAGCCACCGACGGTGCCGCGATGCTGGGCCATGTCCTTGTCGCCCTCGAACCCTTCGGCCACGTTGTAGCAGTGGGCGTAGCCGGCCTCCGTCAGCGCGATCGCCGCATGCATCGACCGCACGCCGGACCGGCAGAGGAACAGCACCGGCACTTCCGGATCGGGAACGATGCGCGTCACCTGCTCCACGAACTCCGCATTGGGGGAGCCGTCGGGAAAGCGTTGCCACTCCACGAATTCCGCCTTGCGGTCGAGGGGGGAGAGATCGGGAACCCCGACATATTGCCATTCGGCCAGCGTGCGTACGTCGATCAGCACCGCCGCCGGCTCCGATTCCAGCATCTTCCAGGCCGCTTTCGGATCAAGATCGCCCGCATAGTCCGCCATCGGACCCAAACTCCCCTTGCCCTGTCGAAATCCTGCCGGCCCGCGACCGGCCCCATGCTCATAGAATAATTTCACACAAAAGAAAAGGACAAATGGGCGGTGCAACATATCGTTCGTGGAATATCGGGGCTAATGCGGCCTATGGACCGCGCGCCAGGGCGAGCGCCGCCACCTCGTCCGGGGCGAAGGGGATGGCGGGCGGCGCCAGCCCTTGCGCGGCGAGCGCGCGCTCGGCCTCCGGTCCGACACCACACAAAATCATGCGCACGCCACGCCGCGACGCCTTGCGGTGCAGCATCTCCAACGTCTGGACGGCGGTGGAATCGATCAGGGCGGTCCGGCTCAAATCGACGACCAAGGCGCTGTGCCTGTCCGCGATGCGGTCGAGGACGGCCCCGACCGACCCGGCCGCGCCGAAGAAGAAAACCCCCGTGATGCGCAGGATGACGACGTCCGGGTCGCTTGCCGTCCGCCCGTCATAGGCCTGGCGCCGGTCGGGCGCGCCATCCGCCCGGTCCTCGTCCACGAAGGGCCGGTCGGCACTGACCGCCGTCATGCGGGAAAGGCGGTGCAGGAACAGGACGGAGCCGAGCGCCACGCCCACCACGATCGCCTCCGTCAGGTCGCGCAGAACCGTGATCAGGAAGACGCAGCCCAGCACCGCCGCATCCCCCCGTGAAGAGCGAAACAGCGCCGAAAGCGCCTGCCATTCGATCATGTTCCAGGCGACGACCGCCAAGACCCCCGCAAGACAGGCGAGCGGGATATAGCCGGCGAGCGGCGCCGCCAGCCCCATGAAGGCCAGCAGGAACAGCGCATGCAGCATGCCCGCGACCGGTCCGCGCGCGCCCGCGCGTACATTGGTGGCGGTGCGCGCGATCGTGCCCGTGACGCAGAGGCCCCCGAACAGGGCGGAGGCGCAGTTCGCCACCCCTTGCGCCGCCAACTCGCAATTCGACCGATGCCGCCGCCCCGTCATCCCGTCGGCCACCACGGCGGACAGCAAGGATTCGATCGCCCCCAACAGCGCGAAGCCAACGGCGTTTGGCGCCACCGCGACGATCTGCGCCCAGGACAGGTCGGGCAGGCTGGGGCTCGGCAAGGTGCGGGGCACACCGCCGAAAGCGCTCTCGATCGTCGCGACGGGCGCCGCCATCGCCGCCGCGGCGGCCGACGCCACGGCCACCGCGATCAACATGCCGGGCCAGCCGGGCCGGAACCGTTTCACCCCGACGATCATCAGGATCGTCCCCGCCGCTATGCCGGCCGCCCAGGGATTGAAGGTTCCCAGGGACGCGGCCAGCACGGGCAGTTTCTCCAGGAACGGCCCGGGCTCATCCCCTTCCAGGGCAAGGCCGAGCAAGGGGCGCAACTGACTGGCGAAGATAATGACGGCGATGCCGGCGGTGAAGCCGACGGTCACGGGATAGGGGATGAACTTGATATAGGTGCCAAGCCGCAGCAGCCCCAAAACCGTCAACAGAAGCCCGGAGAGCAGGACCGCCGTGAACAACCCCTCCATTCCGTGCTGCTGGACCGTCGCCGCCACCAGCACGATGAAGGCCCCCGCCGGCCCACCGATCTGGAACCGGCTGCCACCCAGCGCCGACACCAGGAAGCCACCGACGATGGCGGTATAGAGCCCCTGGGCCGGCGTGCCGCCGGAGGCGATGGCGATCGCCATGGAAAGCGGCAGGGCGACGACGGCGACCGTCATTCCGGCGAGCGCGTCGTCCCGCAATCCGGCGAGGCCATAGCCCTCGCGCAGCACGGTCACGAGCTTCGGGGTGAAGAGTTCCGCGAAACTCGGCCGGGAAATGGACGTGGCGGCGGGATCGGACATGGGGACTCACCTGACGCAGGAAGGCCGGCGGCGGAAACCGCCGACAAGGGGACGTGAATGCGAGGGGTCCATTTGCGCCGAGCGCACCGGCCCGCGTCATGCGACGGATTGACGCGGAAGGCGGGCGTACCGCGCCCTTTCCCGGACGCTACCCGACCGCGCGGGTACCGGATTGGAAGGTGATCGGCATCCGCCCTTCCGCGAAACCATCGACCGATAGATCCCAGGAACCGTCCGGCCAGATGAATCGCGCCGTCCCGGCCACCGGGTCATAAACCGCCGTATAGATCGTGCCGAAGCCCGTGCGATAGGCGTTGGTATAGAGCGGCGGCTTGGCGAAGGCGGCGATCAGGGCGTCCTCCGTCATGTCCGGATCGTTGATGCGGAAATGCAGGAACTGCTCGCGTTCCAGCGTCGCGGTGGCGCGCGCGTGATCGTGCCATTCGATCCGGCCCTGGTGGTTCGTGGCATAGGCGACCGCCTTCACCACCGGCTTGCGGTCGGGCGCCAGATAGGCCGTGGCGAACCGCCCGCCGCGATCGACCACCGTCACGTTATAGGCCATGTGCGTCGGGATGGAGGAGAGCGTCTCCGTCGCCTGGGCCACGGTCGAGCAGGTCTCCAGCACATAGCGCAGGATCAGCGGAATGCCGAAACCCGGGCCCACCGTCTTGCGCCCACCAAAGGTCAGGCTGATGGCCAGCCCACGCTCGTTCACCCCATCCAACACGCCCCACATGCAATCCGTCATCGCCAGGACGGATGTGCGGCCGAAGCGCGTCTTCATGATCAACCCGTCGGAAAGCGCGGGCGCGTAATCGTAATTGCGGATCAGCAAGGGCCGCTCGCCGAGCCACACCACCTGACTGCATCCGGAGATATAGGCGGGCGGCTTCCACAGGCTGAGGAACCGCGCCGCCAAGTCTCCGCCGCCCGCCCAGTCGCACAGCCGCTCATAGGTCTGCAGCAACTCCGGCATATGCGCGGCGATCGCATCGCGGCAGGCGACATAGGTCGGGCGCTGCTCCAACCCGTCGGAAAGGTACCAACGCCGATAGGCCGGCCAGAGCTGGGCGAAGAGAGTCGCCCATTTCCGGCCGGCCTTGTCGATCTCCAACGCCTGGAAGGTCAGTTCCACCCTATCGCCCCGATCGCGCCCCGTTCTAGAGGATCTTGTAGGCGCCCGATTGCGGCACCGGCTGCAGGCCGCGCCCCTTGAACTTGGCGCGCATACCGTCGATCCATTTCTTCGCCCGGGTATTGAGCCGGAAATTGTCGGTCATCAAGCGCCCGCGCGTCACCAGGATGCCGAGGTCCGCGCCCTCGTAACGATAATCCCCGACACCGGAGATGCGCAGGAAGAAGGCCTCGTTCTCGCTCGCCACCGCGCGGCGGTGATAGTCGAAACGGGAATAGTCGATGCTGCCGTCCTCGTTCATGTGATAGATGCCGCTCTCCGGCGCCTCGGTGATTATATCGACCGAATCCTGCGTATGCTTCATCACATATTGCGACCAGCTGTCGATATTGTCCGGGTCCGACCAGCGGCCGTTCAGCGCGTGCACGTCGAGTTCGAACGGCACGTCGGAGAATTCCAGCAGATGGAACAGGAAGAGCGGCGCGTCGGCATGGGCGAAAGCCGCGTGATTGGTCATCGAACTGGCCCCGGTGATGCGGGGGTTGAGCTCACCCAGATACATCTCCTCCGTCTCGGTATCGATCAAGAAGTCGAGCTCGAAATAGCCGCGATAGCCTTCCTTGCGAAGCTGCTCGCCGAACTTGAAGGTATAGTCGCGGGCCTTCTCGCGAATCTCGGGCGTGAAGCTGTCGGCGAAGATCTCGTTGCCGCACCAGCCCCCTTTATAGGGGGTCAGTTCCTTGAACCCGACCAGTTCCGTCATCAGGGGACCGACGATAGTCCCCTGCTTGGTGGTGCAGGCCTCGATCGCGGAGCCACGGCAGTTGATCCGCTTCATCACCTTGATCTCGCCCTGGCCGACGATCTCCGACTGGTGGCGCTTGAAATCCTGCTCGGAGGAGATGAAGAAGGTCGTGTGGCCGCTATCGCCATAGGCCGATTGCAGCACGAGGTCCGGGCCCAGGTCCTTCGACACCCGCCGCAGATCCTCATAGGAATCGATCCGGGCGAGCACGTTCGGCACGGAAGGCACGCCCGCCTTGTCGCCGATGCGCACGGTCTCGATCTTGTTGTCGACGCGGTTGCGCAGCTTCGCCTTCGGAAACCACACCTTCATGCCGGCCTTGCGGGCCAGGGCCTCCGTCTCGTCGTCGAACATCAGGAAGACGCCGGCCGGATGACGGCCCAGGCGGTCGGTGAAATCCAATACCTCCTTATGCTGGAGGAGGTAGTTATTGATATCCTCGATCGACTGGAACTCCGCATGCGGCGCCTCGGAGGGAACGAAAACGTTCGGATGGCGGCCGTCATAGCAGTCGATATAATTGATATATTTGAAATTCCGAACCCACTCATCCATGCCGAGAAGGTTGAAGTTCGTCGCGCTGATAAAGACGATCGGCCGCTCGTTGCGATGGAAGAAGCGGCGGATGTCCGACATTCCGCGCAGCACTTTTTTCGGCTTACGCGCCGGTGCGTGCTTCGCCGTGGTTTTCTGGGCGGACGCCGCCTTCGCGGCCATCTTCTTTGCCCCGACCTTCTTCGTTCCAGCCTTCTTCGTGCCGGCCTTCTTGGCGGTGGCTTTCCTCGGTGCAGCCATGACGCAATGTCTCCCTGTTCTCGCCTGCGGTCCCTATCGCTTCGATTAGCCCCCGGTCGGCCGGTATGCCCGGCTCAATTCTTCTTGGCGGCGGCGGCTTCCAGCGCGCCTTCGGTGAAGACGCGCAGGCCCAGCTCCGGCCGGTATCCGTGGATTTCCTTGACGTCGAGGGCGCGCATGAAATCCAGGATTTCCCGACTCAGCACCTGTCCCGGCACCAGGATGGGAAAACCCGGCGGATAAGGGATGATGAAGGTCGAGGAGACGACCTCCCGCCCGCGCGCCATCTCGGCATCAAGGGTACCGTCCGCCATGTTGAGATATTCGCAGTTCTCCCCGTCATAGGAGAGGAAATAAGCCCGCCGCATATCGCCTTCCGGCGTTTCCTCCCGCCCGCCGAAGCGGAAGCTGTCGTGGAAACGGCTGAAATCCGGCAGGGGCGGCAAATCCTCGATCAAGGACGCGACCTTGCGGTCATGCAGATCGCGCTCGAAATCGGAACTGTCGTCGAGACGTTCCTCCAACTCCTGCGCGATCTTCACCAGAACCTCGATCAGATAGGCGACGGAGGAGCGCGTGGTCCCGATATTGGTCATGAACAGGACCGTGTTGCGCGAGGTCTTGTTGATCTGGATACCGTATTTGTCCATCAACTCCTGGTTCTTGAAGCTGTCGCCGTCGAGCCCCGTGCGCCCGATCTCCAGCGTCACGCGGGTCGCGTCCAGCACGAACTCGTCCCCCGCCCAGGCGTCCCAAATATCGGCCCAGCCATGGCCGGGCTCGTAATAGGCCTCCATCCCGCTCTCGCGGAAACCCGACGGGATCATGTCCTTCGCCCGCAGCACCCGGAAATATTTCGAGAGGATCGGATGCGTCGCGATCTTCTCGCGCAGGATCATCGCGAGTTCGACCTGCTTCTGCACGAACTCGAAGCCTTCAAGCTCCACCTGCCGGCGGCCGATATCGAGGGAGGCGACGATCTGATAATTCGGCGAGGTCGAGGTATGGGTCATGTAGGCCTCGTGAAAGGCCTCCTCCACCTTGCCCTTATAGTCCTGGTCGTGGATGTGGATCATCGAGCCCTGGCGCAGCGCCGTCAGCGTCTTGTGCGTCGACTGGCAGGCATAGACGCGCACCCGCGCGGCGTCCGGGTCCGGCATCAGCGGCCGGTCGAGCCAGGTGGCGTCGTCTTCCGGGTCTAGCTTGTCGAACTCGGCCTTCCAGGCCTCGTACTTCGCGCGGTAATCTCCGCCCCGGAACCGCTCGCGCAGGGTCTGGGCATTGTGCATCGCCGTGCGCTGGCGATAGGTCGGCCCGAAGCGCGCGAAGCCGAACCACGCCTCGTCCCACAGGAAGACGAGATCGGGTTTGATGGCGAGGCACTCCATCATCACCCGTTCGACATTGTAGACGATGCCGTCGAAGGTGCAGTTGGTCAGCAGCAGCATCCGCACGCGGTCGAGCTTGCCCGCCCGCTTATAGGCCAGCAGCCGGTGCTTGATCTCGCGCAGCGGCACGGCCCCGTACATCGAATATTCGTTCAGCGGATAGCTGTCGAGATAACTCACATGCGCGCCCGCCAGCACCATGCCGTAATGGTGCGATTTATGGCAGTCGCGATCGACCAGCACGATATCGTCCGGCTTCACCAGCGCCTGCACGACGATCTTGTTGCAGGTCGAGGTGCCGTTGGTGGCGAAGAAGGTCTGGCGCGCCCCGAAGGCGCGGGCGGCCAGTTCCTGCGCGCGCTTGATCGGCCCGTGCGGCTCCAGCAGCGAGTCGAGCCCGCCCGAGGTCGCCGACGTCTCGGCCAGGAAGATGTTCATGCCGTAGAAATCGCCCATGTCGCGAATCCAGTGCGACTTGGCGATCGACTTGCCCCGGCTGATCGGCATGGCGTGGAAAACGCCCGTGGGCTGACGGGAATAATCCTTCAGCGCGGTGAAGAACGGTGTGCGGTAGCGCGAGGTTACACCCCTCAGGATATTGAGGTGCAACTCCATGTAATCTTCCTGGTTATAGAAGATGCGGCGGCAATTCTCGCACGCCTTGCCCGCGATCTCCTCCACCGATTGATCGGTCACCAGATAGACGTCGAGTTCCGGCCGGAGCTTGCCGATCGCATAGGCGAGCGACATGCCCAGATCCTCCGGCGGAATATCCTCGAAGCTCTCATCGCCCAGGCGGTTGAGGTAGCGTTTCAACACCGGCATGTCGTGCCGGCTCTCGAACGGGAAGCCATAGCGCACCACGACCGCCTGGATATTGTGATTGAAGAGCACGCCGATCAGCGCATCCTCGAAGGAACCGACGACAACGCCTTCATAGACGAAAGGGTCCTCCGCCCGGCGCTTGTCGCGCAGCGAGGCGCGCAGCGTATGTTCCTGATGCGGGGAGAGATCATCGACGATCATCACCTCGAAATAGGGCCGCGCGCGGGCGCGCTCCTCGGCCGTGTCGGCGCCGCGGTCGTCCTCCTCCTCGTCGTCGGTCGGGATCAGGTGGATATGACGCCGCCGATAGCTGTCGGACATGAGCGATCGCGTGACCCGCCCCACCGTGTGGGCGAGCGTCGCATATTCCCGCTGCACGAACATGTGGCGCAGCTGATCCATCGCATGGCGGCCGGGGAAGGCCCAATAACTCTCGATCGGGTCGAGTTCATCCAACAGGCGTTCGACCGTCACCTCGAAATGGGCGAGTTGCTCGCGCCGCGACTTTCCATCCGATTGGCGCTGCGCCAAGCGGGCCGTCGCGTTCTTCAGTCGGTTCCAGCCGTCGCTCCGCAATTGGGAGGCGCTGTAATGCGCGGTCAGGTCGTTCCGCTTGGAACCCTGGCGGGCAGGTACCGATCCGGTACCGCGTTCGGTCGTCGCGTTCGCGTCGTCGTTCATCCCCGTTCAGCCGACATCCGCCCGGTCACCGCATCGGCTCTGGGCGCGCAACGTCCCGTCGATCGGGGAAACCGTCGCGCCCTTGCAGCCGATACGATGGGTCGCGCGCGCCCCAAGCTGCATGAGTCTCGGAGGGGCTGGGTCACGCGAGCCGGTCGAAACGTCGCTGTCCCTGTTCAAGCACCTATTTTTATGACCCGCCGTCCTGCATGGAACGGCGCTGCGAGTATTCACGGAGACCCGCTATCGTCACCATAGGCCGCGATCAGGGGATTAGCCAACCCTTCCCTTCGGTGTGCGAAAAACCCTTTGGGGAGGAAGGATGTTTCGATCAACCGGACGTATTACGCAGGCGCTGGCCGATCCAGCCGCTCAGCCCGCCATGCGGCGCGCCGGCGCCGGCCGGCTCTGCCAGCGGCGTGGAATAGCCAGGCTCCAACGTGCCGGGACGGGGCGCGCCGAGGCCGGCGCGCGAACCGCGCGCCGGCATCTCCAACGCGCCCAGATGGTTGAGATAGGTGCCGTCGAAGCGCTGGCGGTCATAGACCGCGAAATCGACATCCCGGTCACGGAAACTTTTCAGGGTCTGGCCGAGGCCCTTGAGGCCGGTCTCGCGCTGCCGGCGCACCTGGGCCAAGTCGATCTCGATCGGGATGATCTCCTCCTGCCCGGCCGCCTGATAGAGCACCGTGCCCGAGGGATCGACGACGCAGGACCGCCCGCAGCCGCCCGCGCCGAGACCGTTGATGTCGAAGATATAGCTCTGGAACATCGCGGCGGAGGACCGCGCGATCACCGTCTCGATCTCGCGATCGATCGTGCCGGTCAGAACCGGGTGCAGAATCACCTCCGCGCCCATGGCGCTCAAGGTGCGCGTCGTCTCCGGGAACCAGATGTCATAGCAGATGGAAACGCCGAACCGGCCGACCTCCGGCACGTCGAAGGTCAGGAACTCCGTCCCCGCCTCGATCCCCGCCTCATAGGGTCGAAAGGGAAACATCTTGCGATAGCGCCCGACGACCTCGCCGTGCGGATTGATGACGCTGGCCGTGTTGTAGATCGTATCGCCCACCTTCTCGAACATCGATCCGGGCAACAGCCAGACACCGTGCTTGCGCGCCATCTCCTGGAAGGCTTCCTCGGCGGCGCCCGGCAGATCGGTCGCGTGGTGCGGCAACGGCCCATAGGGGGCGAGTTCGGAGAACATCACCATTTGAACCCAGGGGAAGCGCGCGACCGCCAGATCGAGCCGATGGCCCATGGCGGTGATATTTTCCTCGTGCGCGCCGACATACATCTGGATGCCGGCAATTGCGAAGGGCTGCATGACAACCTGTCCCATTTAAGTGACCAACCCCATTTTCCGCCCGGGCGGGCCGTATGGTCGGCGCGCTCTCACGGGCATCCCGGCCGGCCGGACGGCCGAACTCCAGGATCGGGTTAGAGCCGGAACCTACTCCCCGCCGGGTCCTTTGAAAAGCCGCCTCGTCGGCGCGCCTCAGAGCGTGCCAAGCGTTCTATCCGCAATCTGGGAGAGCGCGCGGGCATCCGGATTGACCTTGGCCAGGACCTGCATGCCCTGCATGGTGTTGAGCAGGAAGCGAGCGATCGCGCGCGGCGACTCGTCGGCGGCGATCTCTCCCCGCTCCTGACCGCGGCGGACCAGCAGGTCGAGCGCATTCTCCATCCGGGCGAGCGCCCGGCGCGCGCTTTCGGAAATGGCGGCGTCGCGCGTCCCGAACTCGCACACCGTATTGGTGACGAGACACCCGATCCCACGCATCTCCAGGCATCGCGCGATAAGGCGATCGAACAGATCGCGCAGCACGTCCGGCACCGGCCGGTCCGTATCCTCCAGGGCCAGGCCGGCCAGAAGCCCGATCTCGCCGTAATGCTCCAATGCCTTCAGGAACAGCGCATGCTTGTCGCCGAAAGTGCCGTAGAGGCTCGCCCGGTTGATACCCGTGGCGGCGACAAGATCCTCGACCGAGGTCGCCTCGTAGCCACGAGCCCAGAAGGCGCGCATCGCCCGGTCAAGGACGCGGTCGGGATCGAAGGACTTGGTGCGCGGCATTATTCATCCTCCGTCAAGCAGTTTCGGCGATATGGAACGACCGTTCAACTATGCAGGCGGCATGCCAAGGTTTGCCGGGCATGAGCGGCCTTGCTATGACGGAATCGTTCACCCTTCCACCCCGCCGCGCAACCTCAGGAGGAAACCGATGTTCGAGAGCCCCGCCCGATCGGTTCCCCGGGTCGAGGACATGCGATTGCTGACCGGCCATGGCCGGTTCGTGGAGGACGGCCGCCCGCCGGAGTCCCTCGGCGCGCCGCTGCATGCGGCCGTCGCGCGCAGCGAGACACCCCACGCCCGGATCACCGGCATCGATGTGGAGGAAGCCCGCGCCATGCCGGGCGTGCGCGCGGTCTATACCGGCGCGGACCTGGACCGGCTGGGCCTGCGCCCCCTGCCCTGCCTGACCCCGATCGAAAGCACGGACGGCACGCCCTTCGACCCGCCCGTGCGCGACGCGCTAGCGCGCGGGACAGTGCGCTTCGTCGGCGACCCCGTCGCCTTCGTCGTGGCGGAGAGCGAGGCCGCGGCCGTCGAGGCGGCGGAAGCCGTGATGGTGGATTATGACGACCTGCCCCCCGTGACGGACCCGACACGCTCCGAAGCGGTCGGCTTCGTCTGGGAGGACGGCGACCGCGCCGCCACCGACGCCGCCTTCGACAGGGCCGCGCGGGTGGTCGAGATCGCGGATGTCGTCAACAACCGCATCATCATAACGCCGATCGAGACGCGCTCCGCGCTCGCCTGGGTCGACCCTTCCGACGGGCGCGCGACCCTGGTGACGCAGACCCAGGGCGTGCATCTGATGCGCAAGCTGGTCGCCGGCACGCTGGGCATGGAGGAGAGCGGCCTGCGCGTGCTGACCCAGGATGTCGGCGGCAGTTTCGGCATCAAGCTGATGAACTACCCGGAGCAATCGCTGGCGCTGGCCGCCGCGCGCGATCTTGGCCGCCCGGTCCGTTGGGTGGCGAGCCGCGCGGAATGCTTCCTCTCCGACGCGCACGGCCGCGATCAGGTAAGCCGCGCCGCCTTCGCCCTCGACGCCGAGGGCCGCATCCTGGCGCTACGGTGCGAGACGCGCGGCAATATCGGCGCCTATGCCTCGGCGCTCGGCCCCGGCGTGCTGTCCAAAGGGTTCGCCAAGACGCTCGGCCATTGCTACCGCGTGCCGGTTCTTCATCTGCGGGCCACGGGTGTCTTCACCAACACCGCGCCGACCGACGCCTATCGCGGCGCCGGCAAGCCGGAGAGCGAATATCTGGTGGAACGGCTGGTGGAGAAAACCGCCCGCGCCCTGGGCGAGGACCCGATAGATTTCCGCCGCCGCAACCTGCTGACGGCGGAGGAGATGCCCTACAAGGCCGCCAACGGCTTCACCTATGACAGCGCCGATTTCCCCGGCGTGATGGAAAAGGCGGTGGCGGCCTCCGACCGCGCGGGCCTGGCGGCGCGACGGCGGGAAAGCGCGGCGCGCGGCCAACGGCGCGGCTGGGGCGTCGGCCTCTATCTGCACCTGACCGGCGGCGATCCGGCGGAGACCAGCGAGGTGCTGCTGGAGCGCGACGGCACGGTGAGCGTGCTGACCGGCGTCCAGGCCTCCGGCCAGGGGCACGAGACCGCCTTTGCCCAACTCGTCGCGGAGCGGCTGGAGATCGAAATCGACCGGGTCCGCGTCGTCGAGGGAGATAGCGAACGGATACGGCGCGGCGGCGGAACGGGGGGGTCTTCCTCCCTTCCCATCGCGGCGGTGACGATCGGCCGCGCGACGGAGGCGATGCTGGACGCCGCCCGCGCGCTGGCGGCGGACGAGTTGGAAGCGGCGGCCGGCGATCTGGAATATGGCGCGGGGACCTTCACCATCGCCGGGACCGATCGACGCATCAGCCTCGCCGAATTGGCCGAACGCCTGCCGGAGGAGAAAGCCGGCCAGTGCGCCGGTCTCGCCGATCACGAAGGGGAGTTTCAGACCGTGCCGCACGGCGCCTATGCCGTGGAGGTCGAGGTCGATCCCGAAACCGGCCGGGTACGGATCGACCGGCTGACCTGCATCGACGACCTCGGCCGGCGGCTCAACCCGATGATCGCGGAAGGCCAACTCCATGGCGGGCTTGCCCAGGGGATCGGGCAGGCGCTTCTCGAACGCACCGCCTACGACCCGGAAAGCGGCCAACTCCTGACCGGAAGCCTGATGGATTACTGCCTGCCGCGCGCGGACGACCTGCCGGCGTTCGACTGCCACCCGGCGGACGTGCCGACGACGGCCAATCCGCTCGGCATGAAGGGGGCGGGCGAGGTCGCCTGCATCGGCGTGCCGGCGGCCGTGATCAACGCGCTGTGCGACGCGCTCGACATCGACCATATCGACATGCCGGCCACGCCCGAACGGGTCTGGCGGGCGCTTCGGGCCACCGCGGGCGACAATCGGGCCGACTAGCCGATGACCCAGGCGCCGACGGCGTTCCGGCAAGCGGTTTCCTCGCCGTCATAGGTCTCGCCCTCGACCTCGACGGTGGCGGCATAGTCGCGGCACAGCCGCCCCTCCGCATCGACATAGGTGCGCAGCGGCGTGATCGTCCCGCCGGAGCCCGTATCCGGATTTTGCCAGGAAGCGGTCTCGCCCGCCGGGGCCTCGGTCAGGCTGGTATAGGCGGCCTCGTGCATCGCGCGCCGATCCATCGCCGTCAGCCGGTCCGTCACCGAATATCCCGCATAGGCGCCGCCGGCGCCCAAGAGCAGCGCGGCGATCACCTGGCCCGTGCCGCCCCCGATCAGTTGATAGCCGATCAGCGCCCCGCCGAGCGCGCCCGCGATCGTGCCGGTGGCGACCTTGTCCTCCCGGCTGCTGTTGGGAGAGATGCAGCCGGATAGGGCGACCGTCACGGCCAACGCGGCCGCCAGGGCGCGCAGGCGCGGTCCCTTGCATCCGTGCCGGCTCTTTGTCTGTCGGCTGTCGCTCACCATCTGTGTCATAAGACGTCATCCCCCCATGGGCGGGCCCCTGCGGCCCATGCATATGCGAAGGATATAGCAGGATTCATGCCACGAAACGCTTCGATCCGTCACCTCGTCAAATGCATCCCGATGATCCTGGCGGCCGGTCTCGCGCTGGGCGGATGCGCGGAGCCGCCCCGCTTCGTCAATCCGGATGTGCCGCAGGATCAATGGCCGCTCGACCGAAGCGCCTGCCGGCAGAAGGCGGACGAATTGGCGGCGCGGCAACTCGACGACGAGTTGTCCAGCGACCAGATCACCGGCGCGACCAGCAGCCTTTCCAAGCAAATGGCCGTGGAGGACGCGAAGGACATGCGCCAACGTTATTATCAGGGGTGTCTCTCCGCACGCGGCTATCGCGACGCGAACCAATAGACCCGGTCAGTAGCGTGCCTCCTGGGTGAGCGCCCCGGCCTCCCGATAGTCACGCGCGGGGGCTGGCCCGCCAGCCTGCCCGACAGCCGGCCCGCCAGCCTGCTCACCCAGGACGCGCGTCGGATCGGCGACGATCAACGCCAGTTCCCCATCGCCGACCCGTACGCCCATCGGCATGTGGCCGATCACATCCCCGTCACTCTGCACCGGCTCGCCCGGCGGGCCCAGGAAGCGGACATGCCGCGCCTGAAGAATCTCGACCTCCGCCTGCCGGGGAATGCGATTGAGCAGGAGCGCGAGGCCGCATCGCAGCAAGGCGACCCGACGACCGTCGCGCACCAGAACGACCGACAGATGATCGTCGCCGAGCCGCGCATCCGGCGCGATCACGAAAGGTCCGGCATAGTGCGCGGCGTGCGTCACCACGGCGAGCGCCGCATGCTCCACCCGCCCGTCGATGTCGAGTTCGATGCGCCTGCTCGACGGGCGCAGGATTTCCCGGAACGCGACGAGGGCATAGGCGAGTTTCCCGATCCGGCGCTTGAGGGCGGAGTTCACGCCCGCGACGACACGCGCGTCGATCCCGGCGCTCGCCATCAACAAAAACCCCCGTTCCCCCGCCAGCGCGGGCCGGATGCGCACGATATGTCCGCGCCCCACCGTCCGGGCCGCCCCGCTGATGGTCAGCCCGTGGCCGAGTTCCCAGGCCAGCACATTCGCGGTTCCCAGCGGCGCGATGGCGAGCGGCAGCGGCCGGTCGATCAGGCCGTTCGCGACCTCGTTGATCGTCCCGTCGCCCCCTGCCGCCAGGACGACATCGACATCCGCCGGCATCAGTGACGCGGCGATGCGCGTCGCGTCCCCCGGCCCTTCCGTGCGCCGGACCAGCACCTCGTGCCCTTCCTGACGCAGTCGCCGCAACAGCCGGCGCAGTCTGCCGCGCTGCCGCGCGCCCGCCGCCGGATTATAGATCACCGCCACGCGCGCGCGATTCGCCGGTTTTTCGGACATCAAGACTCCAACAGGCACCCAGGGGAAAGGAGAACGCGTCTTTTTTGGCGAATTAGTAACGTTTCCATGTCATCCACATGAATCAACGGTGAATATAAAATGAAACACGCGATATTTGGAGTTATTACTCCGGTCTGTAACATTGAATCCTTATCCAGACCCCAACGAACCGGACCGATACATGGCCATTCGGAAGGGAACCGATCATGCACGGACTCCGCGGCGTCAGCCGGTACCGCACCGTCTGGATTTCGGACACGCATCTCGGGACACGGGGGTGCAAGGCCGAGTATTTGCTCGACTTCCTGCGTCATACCGAGGCGGAGACGCTCTATCTCGTCGGCGACATCGTCGATGGCTGGCGTCTCAAGCGGTCCTGGTATTGGAACGAGACCCAGAACGCGGTCGTCCAGGAAGTGCTGCGCAAGAGCCGCAACGGCACCAAGGTGATCTACGTCCCCGGTAATCACGATGAATGCCTGCGTGATTACACGAATCTATTCTTCGGCGGGGTTCTGGTGGCCAAGGAGGCGATCCATGTCGGTGCCGACGGCCGCCGCTTCCTGGTGATCCACGGCGACGAGTTCGACAGCGTGGTGCGCTATGCCAAGTGGTTGGCATTGCTCGGCGACTGGGCCTACACGGTCCTGCTGGCCATGAACGGTCAATTGAACCGGGTGCGCCGCTGGCTGAACCTGCCTTACTGGTCGCTTTCGGCCTATCTGAAGCACAAGGTGAAGAACGCCGTCGAGTTCATCAGCCGTTTCGAGGACGCGCTGGCCGACGAGGCGCGCGGGCGTGGCGTCGACGGCGTCATCTGCGGCCATATTCACCATCCGGAAATGCGGATGATCGACGGTGTCCTCTATTGCAACGACGGCGACTGGGTGGAGAGCTGCACCGCGCTGGTCGAGGGCGAGGACGGACGGCTGGAAATCGTGCGCTGGACCGAGGCGCCGGAGCGCGTGGGCGCGCCCTTCCCCGCCGCCCTGCCGGCGCCGGTCGCGAAACGCGGCGGAAAGACGATCGAGAAGCCGGTGGGCGCCTGACCGATGGCCCGTCTGTCCGACGCCCGGCAGAGCGAACGCGCGATTGTCGATTTCGGCAAGGGACGTCCGGTCGCCATCATTTCCGATGCTTGGTACCCTCAGATCAACGGCGTCGTGCGCACGCTCCAGCGCATGGTCGATGCGCTGAACGGCTTCGGCCATCCGACACGCGTGATCGGGCCGGACCGTTTCCGCACCATCCCTTGTCCCAGCTATCCGGAAATCCGGCTGGCGATCGATGCCTGGGCGCGCCTGCCGAAACTGTTGGACGAGACCCCGGACGAGGCGATCCATATCGCGACCGAGGGACCGCTTGGCCAGGCGGCGCGCCGCTATTGCCTGCGCCGCGGGCGCCCTTTCACGACGGCCTTCCACACGCGCTTTCCCGAATATGTGCAGGCACGCATCCGCCTGCCGCTTTCCTGGACCTATGGCTTCATGCGGCGGTTCCACGGCGCCGCGCAATGCACCATGGTGACGACGGAGAGCATGCGCCGCGATCTCGAAGGTTGGGGGTTTCGCAACCTCGCCCTTTGGACCCGCGGGGTCGATACGGACCTCTTCCACCCCAGGGAGAAGGGCGCGCTGAACCTGCCGCGACCGATCTTCATGAATGTCGGCCGGGTCGCGGTGGAGAAGAATATCGGCAAGTTCCTCGACCTCGAATTGCCCGGCAGCAAGGTCGTGGTCGGCGACGGCCCGCAGATAGCCGAACTGCGCGAGGCCTATCCGGAGGTCCATTTCCTCGGCGCCAGGGAGGGCGAGGAACTCGCGGACCTTTACGCGGCGGCCGACGTCTTCGTCTTTCCCAGCCGTACGGACACCTTCGGCCTTGTCCTGCTGGAAGCGCTGGCGAGCGGCGTGCCGGTGGCCGCCTATCCGGTCAACGGTCCGATCGACGTCATCCGCGATCCGGCCGTCGGCGTTCTGGACGAGGATCTGGGGGCGGCCGCGCGCAGGGCTCTCGATTGCGATCCGGCGGCCTGTCGGCGCTATGCGCTCGGCTATTCGTGGGACGCCTCCGCGCGCCAATTCCTGGATAATCTAAGCCCCATCCTGGCCTGACGGGTATCGTCCCGGCCTAACGCGGCGGGCTCAGAACCCCTTCAGGATATAGGCGACGGGACAGTCGGGATGCTGGCGGATGTGATCCGGCAGGCCGCGCTTCGCCAGGAAATCATGGACCGCGCGCGAGCATCCCTCCCAATCGTAATAGTCGTCGATCAGAATCAGCCCGCCGGGCGCGACATGATCATAAAGCGCATCCAGGATCGTCATGGTGGAGTCGTACCAATCGCCATCCATGCGCAGGATCGCGATCGGACGATCCGGCACGAAACCCGGCAGGGTGTCGGAGAACCAGCCCTGATGGATGCCCCGGGTGCGCGGCTCCAGGCCGAAGCGGCGGATATTCTCGCGAAATTCCGTCTCGCTGGCGGTGTTGTTATCGTGCCAGAAGCCTTCCCCGGCCTCGATCTCCCGCGCACGCTCGCCGTCGCGCTCCGTGGTGGGGGGCAGTCCCTGGAAGGAATCGAAGAAATAAAGCGCGGAGAGCGCGGGCAATGCCGTCGCGATGCCGAAGGACATACCGCCGCGCCATGTGCCGCATTCGACATAGGCCCCGTCCGAGAGCGCGGGCGTGCGCGCCAGCGCCTGCTCGCACAGCTCGATATTGGCGACATAGCGCCGCCGGGGTACCATCGAAAACTCCCTGAACCGCCGCCAAATGGCCCGGCGCCTGAACTTTCCGATAAGGGTTCGTAACGCCATGGGAGACGACCGGCATCCATGAAGGGGTGGAACGGAACGGACGCGTCCCGCCCGGGGAGGAGCATCCCGGACGACGGCCGCGAACCGCGCGAAAGCTAGCGAACGCCCCGCCCTCCGGCAAGCCCCGATGCCGACTATCGGAGTGACGTCATGGGACGAGCGTGATATAGACCGCGCGCGCTGCCGCCCGGGCCAATCGCGCGCGGGCGCCATGGACACGCCTTGTTGAGAGTTGAATGGCTTCGAAATCCAAGATCTCGGATGACGATACGCGTGTTCTCGTCGCCCGCCTCTGGCGCGACTACATGCGCTTTTATCTCGGCCGGCTCACCGTTGCCGTCATCTGCATGGCAATCGTCGGCGGCGCCTCCGGCGGCATCGTCTATCTGGTGGAACAGACGCTCGACGAAGCGCTGATCGCCGGATCGGAGACGATGATCTGGACCGTCGCGATCGGCTTCCTGATCGTGGCCTTCACGCGCGGAGCCGCGAACTTCGCCCAGACCACGCTGATGCATTCGGTCGGCCTGCGCATCATCCAGCGGATGCAGGGTCAGATGTTCAACGCCTTGCAACGCGCGGACATCCAATATCTGCATGACGAGGGGACGGCGCGGCAGCTCTCGCGTTTCTCCAACGACGTCAATTTCCTGCGCGACGCGATCAGCAAGGTCTTTACCAGCGCCGGACGCGATTCCCTTGTGGTGCTCGTCCTGGTCGGCCAGATGTTCTATCTGAACTGGCAGATGGCGGTGGTCGCCTTTGTCTTCTTCCCGGTATCCGTCCTGCCGATCGTGCGCATCGGGCGCCGGCTGCGTCGGGTCTCGGCGACGACCCAGAGCGAATTCGGCCAGATGACCTCGGTCCTCGACGACTCGCTCAAGGGGGCGCGGCAGGTCCGCGCCTACCGCATGCAGGATTACGAACAGCGCCGCGCGGACAACGCCTTCGCGGAGATGTACCGGCTGGTCTTCAAGGCCGCCGTGGTGCGTTCGCTCACCTATCCGATCATGGACGGGCTGTCCGGCGCCGCGTTGGCCGCGATCCTGGTCTGGGGCGGCTATCAGATCCTCCAGGACACGATGACCGTGGGCGAGTTCATGGCCTTCTTCATGGCGGTGATAACGGCCTATCAGCCGATGCGCTCGATCGCGAACCTGAACGCCGCCCTGCAGGAAGGGCTGGCCGCCGCCCAGCGCATCTTCTCCATCATCGATTACGAGCCGCGCATCCAGGACAAGCCGGACGCGCGGACCCTCGTTCCCGAATCCGGACGCGTCGCCTTGCGCGACGTTCATTTCTCCTACAGTTCCGGCGAACCGGTGCTGCATGGCGTCGATCTGGAGGTTCCGGCCGGCGAGACGGTGGCGCTGGTCGGCCCGTCGGGGGCGGGGAAATCGACCGTCCTCAACCTCATCCCGCGCTTCTACGACGTCGCCGCCGGCGCGGTCGAGGTCGACGGCCAGGACGTGCGCGACGTGACGATGGATTCGCTGCTGGCCCAGATCGGGCTCGTCAGCCAGGAGACGACGCTCTTCAACGACACGGTCCGCGCCAATATCGCCTATGGCCGGACAGGCGCGAGCGAGGCGGAAATCGTCGAGGCCGCGAAATCCGCCGCCGCCCATGATTTCATCATGGGCCTGCCGCAAGGGTACGAGACGGTGGTCGGCGAGCAGGGCGTGAAGCTATCGGGCGGCCAGCGTCAGCGCATCGCCATCGCGCGCGCCATGTTGAAGAACGCGCCGATCCTGCTGCTGGACGAGGCGACATCGGCCCTGGACACCGAATCCGAACGCCAGGTCCAGGGCGCGCTGAAACGCCTGATGGCGGGCCGCACCGTGGTAGTCATCGCGCATCGGCTCTCGACCATCGCGGACGCCGACCGGATCTATGTCATGCAGGGCGGTCGCGTCGTCGAAAGCGGCACGCACAGCAGCTTGAGCGCGCATGGCGGCCTTTATGCCCGACTGCAGGCCATGCAGTTCCAAGGTATCGAGGAAGTACCCGCGAGTGATCCGGAACCTGATCGCCCGAGCGATGATATAGAGGGCTCCGACGGCGACCTAGACAGGCGCGAGCAGGCCGCCGGTCCGAGTGGACGTTAGAGAGGCGCCATGGCCCCGCCCCGCGCCCCCCGTGCCCTGTTTCGCGCGGTCTCCCGCGCCTTGACCCGCGCGCATTGGGTTCACGCCCTGTCGCGTGAGATCATCATCTGGTATATCCGCTTTGTCCGCCTGACCTCCATTTGGCGTATCGAGGGCACGGCGGATCGCGACCGGCTGCACGACATCGGCCAACCCTTTCTCATCATTCTCTGGCACAACCGCATCGCCATGATGCCCTATGCCTGGGAAGAGGAGACGCGGAACCTGACCGTGATGGCCTCGTCCCACCGCGACGGACAGCTCGTGATCGACGGGCTGGGACGCTTCGGCTTCTCGGCCATTCCGATCGACAGCAGGCAGGGCGGTTCCGGCCCGACCCGCCAGGTTCTGCGTGTGCTGAAGGAGGGACGCTGTGTCGGTATCACGCCCGACGGGCCGCGCGGTCCCCGCATGCGGATGCGCCCCGCGATGGCGCAACTCGCCGCCATGGCACAGGTCCCGATCGTCCCTGTTACTTATGGGGTTTCCCGCCGCAAGCTGCTGTCGAGCTGGGACCGTTTCCTTTTGCCGATCCCCTTTTCGCGCGCGATCTGCCTGTGGGGCGAGGCCATCGACCCGCCCGCGCGCGGCGACCCGGCCGACCTGGAGCGATGCACGCGGGAGATGGAAGCGGCGCTCAACGACCTTAGCGCCACCTGCGATCGCCGCTGCGGGGTCGATCCGATCGAGCCCGCGCCCGAAGGCAGCGCCCCCCGACCAGGAAGCCGGGAGCGCACCCGGGAGGGAAACGCCTGATGCTGTGGCGGGGTCTCTATCGCACGGCGTCGGCGCTGTCCGCGCCCGCGCTGTCGATTTATCTGCGCCGGCGCGTGACGCACGGCAAGGAAGACCCGACCCGCTTCGCCGAGCGCCGGGGCGAGGCATCGATCGCGCGCCCCGAGGGACGGTTGATCTGGATTCACGCCGCGAGCAACGGCGAGGCGATGTCTGCCCAACCGCTGATCGAGCGGCTGGGCGCGCGCGATCCCTCGGCTTGGGTATTGTTGACGACGGGCACGGTAACCTCCGCCCAGTTGATGGCGAAACGCCTGCCCCCACGCGCGCTGCATCAATATGTGCCGGTCGACCGGTTCGGCTGGGTCCGGCGCTTCCTCGATCATTGGCAGCCGGACGCGGGCATATGGCTCGAATCCGAACTCTGGCCGAACCTGCTGTGGGAGATGCGGGACGCGGGCCGGCCCACGATACTGGTGAACGGACGCATCTCGGAGCGGTCCTTCCGGCGATGGCGGCGTACGCCCAGCCTCGCCCGCGATCTGTTGGGCGGGTTCGCGCTGTGCCTCGCCCAGACCGACCAGGAGGCGGAGCGGCTGCGCCTCCTCGGCGCGCGTGATGCGGCTTGCGTCGGCAATCTGAAATTCTCCGCCCCGCCGCTACCAGTGGACCCGGACCTGCTTGCCGCCATGCGCCGGGCGATCGGCGAGCGCCCCTTCTGGCTCGCGGCCAGCACCCATCCGGGCGAGGAGGAGATCGTCGCCGATGTCCATGCGCGCCTCGCCCCTACCCGTCCGGGCCTCCTTACCATCCTCGTGCCGCGTCATCCGGTTCGCGGCGGCACGATCGCCGAGGCCCTGCGGGAACATGGGCTGCGCGTGGCGCGCCGATCCGAGACCCCGTTGCCGCCCGGGGATATCGACATCTATCTCGCCGACACGCTCGGCGAATTGGGTCTTTTCTACAGCTTGTCGGATATCGCCCTGATCGGCGGCAGCCTGACCGGCGGTATCGGGGGGCATAATCCGGTCGAGGCGATCCAGATGGGAGCGATTCCCCTGCTCGGCCCCGATATGAGCAACTTCGAGAGCGTCGCCCAGGATCTGTTACGGGGCCAGGGGGCACGGCGTGTCGGCAACGCCACGACGATCGCGGAGACCGTCACCTCCCTGTTGGCGAACGACGAGACAAGACATCGCATGGCCCATGCAGGCGCCGCGATCGCCGAACGGAACCGCGACGTGGTGGATCAAGTGATGGCCCGCATGGAGCCCTGGCTGCCTCCCACAGCCCTCAAGGCCGGCGGGGCGCGATGAAGACCCCGGCCCATTGGCGCCGGGACGGCGCGGTCGCCCGGCTGCTCGCGCCGCTGGGCGCGCTCTATGCCGGCGCGGGACGGTTGCGCCGCCGCCTTGTCACCCCCTATCGCGCCGGTCTGCCGGTAATCTGCGTCGGCAACGTCACGGCGGGCGGGGCCGGCAAGACCCCGGTCGTCCAGGCCCTGGTCGCCTTGCTGTCGGAACGGGGCGCGCGGCCCGCGATCCTGCTGCGCGGCCATGGCGGGCGCGAAGCCGGACCCCTGCGGGTCGATACCGCGCGCCATGGCGCCCGCGATGTGGGGGACGAGGCGCTGCTTCACGCCGAACTGGCGCCGACCTGGATCGCGCGCGACCGGGCGGCCGGCGCCCGGGCGGTGGAGGCCGCGCGGGACGACCGCGGCGGGCCCGATATCCTTATCCTGGATGACGGCTTCCAGAATCCCGGCCTCTCGCACGATCTGTCGTTCCTGGTCTTCGACGGGGCGGCCGGTCTCGGTAATGGGCGGATGATCCCGGCGGGCCCGCTGCGCGAACCATTGGCCGACGCGCTCGCCCGCGCGGACGCGGTCGTGTTGGTCGGCGCGGACGCGGGCGGACTGGCGCGGCGGGTACCGGGCGGAATGCCGCTTACCGCCGCGCGCATGACGCCGCGCCTGCCGGAGGGGCTCTCCCCCGGCGACCGGGTCGTCGCCTTCGCCGGAATCGGCCGGCCGGAGAAATTCTTCGAGGCGCTGGAGGGGCTCGGCCTCGCCATCGTCGAGCGCGTGGCTTTCGCGGATCACCACCCCTATAGCACGCATGATCTACGCGATATCGCGGATCGGGCGCGGACGGCACGGGCGGTGCCGGTAACGACGGCGAAGGACGCCGCGCGGCTTGCCGGACAGGACGCGGCCGGTATTCTGCGGGGCCTTCGGGTCGTGCCGGCGACGTTGTCCTTCGAAAGACCCGATATTGTCTTCACCCTGCTCGACCGGCTATTGAAGCACTCATGACATCGGCGAACTCCGCCCCCAAGATGCCCTGGCGCAGGCGGTTCCTATATCACCTGCAAAGTGTCGCGTTGCATGGCACGCTCGCCCTGCTGCGGATTCTGCCGTTCGAGATCGCCTCGCGCATCGGCGGGTTGGTCTTCCGCACGGTCGGCCCGCGCCTATCCGCCGACCGGGTGGCGCGGCGGAATCTGCGCGCGGCCTTCCCCGACCTGACCCGCGCGGAGGAGGACCGGATCGTGCGCGAGGTCTGGGACAATCTCGGGCGCGGCGCGGCGGAATATGCCCAGATCACGGGGCTCGACACCTTCGACCCGAACCGGATCGAGATCGTGGGCGAGGATCATCTGCTGACCGCGCGCGATTCGGGGGCGCCCTTCATCGTGTTCAGCGCCCATATGGGCAATTGGGAGATGGCGAGCCTTGCCGCCGCGCAACGTGGCTGTTTGCTGACCAATATCTACCGGCCGGCCAGCAACCCCGGCATCGACCGCCTGATTCGCCGCGTCCGCTCCGAATTCTGCGCCGAACTGCTGCCGAAGGGCCGGGAAGGGGCGCGCGGCGCGCTCCGCGCGATGAAGGAGAACCGGCCGCTCGGCCTTCTGATCGACCAGAAATTCAACGAGGGCCTACCGATCCCCTTCTTCGGCCGCCCTGCCTATACCGCGAGCGCGCCGGCCGAACTCGCCCTGCGGTTCCGTTGCCGGGTCCTGCCCGTGCGGTTGGAACGCCTGCCCGACGCCCGCTTCCGGATCACCATCGAGCCCCCGATGGAACTGCCCGATAGCGGGGACAGGAACCAGGATATCGAGGCTCTTCTGACCGCCATGAACGCGCGTGTCGAGGAATGGGTCCGCGCGCGCCCCGGGCAATGGTTCTGGGTCCACCGGCGCTGGCCGAAGGGCGGCTGATACCGTCAGTTTCCGGTTCCCTCCGGCATCGACGGCACGAATAGCGCGGCATCCAACCGCTTCCCGAACCAGTTGATCCGCCAATCGAGATGCGGGCCCGTGGCGCGGCCCGTCGCCCCCACGGTGCCGATCGCATCACCCCGCGCCACCCTCTGACCGGGCGTGACCGCGATGCTATCCATATGCAGGAAGGCGGAGGCGAGTCCGCGCCCGTGATCGATCATCAAGGTGCCGCCGGAGAAATACATATCCGGCACCGCCAACGAGACCACCCCGTCCGCCGGGGCCACCACCGGCGTGCCGGTCGGGACCGCGACATCGACACCGTAATGCGGCTGGCGCGGCTCGCCATTCAAGATGCGTTGAGAGCCGAAGACGCCCGAAATCGGCCCCTTCACCGGCCAGATCCAACCGCTGTCGAACCAGGTATCCGCGCTGTCGCGCACCCGGGCCTCGGCGACGAGAGCAGCGTCGGCGCGAATACGCGCCAGAACCGAGTCCGGCGGGCTCACCTTATTCTCCGGCAAGCCGTCGATGCGCTGGATATCGTAATCGCGCTGCGCGATCGACAGGGTCTCCACCCGCCTATCGCCGGCCGGGCCGGTGATCTCCAGACGCATCGCGGCCGGGTCGTCGCGATGGAAGCCGATAACGAAGCGCCCGTCCGCTCCGACCCGCACGTCGTGCCCATCGAAACGAACCCGCGCCCCCGGATCGACCTTCCCGATCGCATAGCCGCCCTGCTGGAATTCCGCCTGAAGGAATTCCACCGCCCCCGCGGCCGCCGGAACCTGAAGCCCCAGCAGAAGGAGGGAAAATACGGCCGCCCGGCGCAGACAACGAACGATCGCCATCAGAAGAGGTCCCCCTGCTTCGCCGCCACCCCGGGTGGGCGTTTCGCGGCTGCCTTAGGCTTGGATTTCGTGGAAGAGCCGCGCCCGTCACCGGAGACCAGCGCATGGCGCCGGGTGTCGCGGGCGAATTCGATCTCGATCCCCTCCCCGGCCGTGAGCGCCGCGCCATCCGCGACCAACGTCCCGTCGTCCGCCCGGCGGACAACGGCATATCCCCGTTCCAGGACACGGGCATAGCTGAGGCTTTCCAGCATCGCGCCGGCGCGTTCCAGCCGATCCGCCCCCTCGCCGATCGCCGCGCCCGCCGCCCGGTCGAGTCGCGCCCCGAGGCGCCGGTCGGCGAAGCGTTCCCCCCGCCGGTCGATCGCGGCCCGCGCCCCTTGGGCGAGCCGCTGGGCCGCATCGGCCAATTGCCGTTCCCCGTGGCGGATCACCTGGGTCGGCGTGCGCAGGCGCGCGGCGGTCTGCTCCAACTCCCGCGCGCGGTGACGCAGGGCGCGCGGCATCGCCTCGCCCAGGCGTTCCGCCCCGTCATCCAGGCGTTGGGTCGCGGCATCCAGAATCTGCGCCGGCTTCGGCAGGCCGCGCGCCAGCCCCTCCAGCGCCCGGGCGCGATCGGTCACCCCCCGATGGACGGCCCCGACGAGCCGCCTCTCGCGATCCATCAGGTCGCCCAGCAGGTCGCTTCGCACCGGCACCGCCATCTCCGCCGCCGCGCTCGGCGTCGGGGCCCGCCGGTCGGCCGCGAAATCGATCAAGGTCGTATCGGTCTCGTGTCCGACGGCGGAGATCAAGGGAATCGCGCTCGCCGCCGCCGCGCGGACCACCACCTCCTCGTTGAAGGCCCAAAGATCCTCCAGCGACCCGCCACCACGCGCGACGATCAAAACATCCGGACGCGGCACCGCCCCGCCGGCCGAACCGCCGGGAGAACCACCGGGCTTAAGGGCATTGAAGCCCGCGATGGCGTCCGCCACCTGACCAGCCGCCGCTTCCCCCTGCACGACGACGGGCCAGACCAGGACATGGCGGGGAAAGCGATCGCGCAGCCGGTGCAGGATATCGCGGATCACCGCCCCGGTGGGCGAGGTGACGACGCCGATCACATCCGGCAGATAGGGCAGCGGTCGCTTACGCGCCTCGTCGAACAGCCCCTCCGCGGCGAGGGCCTTGCGCCGGTCCTCCAACAGCTTGAGAAGCGCGCCCTCCCCCGCCAGTTCCAGGCTGTCGATCACGATCTGATATTTCGAACGGCCGGGATATGTCGTCAGCCGTCCGGTGGCGATCACCTCCAGCCCGTCCTCCGGCTTGACCGACAACCGCCCCGCCGTGCCGCGCCAGCACACGGCGTCGAGCACCGCGTCCGTATCCTTCATCGTCATGTAGAGATGACCGGAGGCCGCGCGCTTGAAGCCCGAAATCTCGCCGCGCACCCGGACATAGGAGAAGGCATCCTCCACCGTCCGTTTGAGCGCGCGGGAAAGCTCCGAGACGCTCAGTTCCGGAACATTGCCCGGCGTGGCGGGGGCAGGGGTGGGGGTGGGGGTGGGGGCGGTGGGTTCGGTCATGACGCGACCGAGACTCGAGCGATCGGACCGCGCCGTCAAGCGTCGCCCGCCGCGCGCGCCGCGTCCCAGGCGGTTTCCCTTCACCGACCCACATGCTATCTCCCGCCCATTCGGGAGCGGCCCCGCATGGCGAGAGAAGGACAGTGCATCATGCGCATTCTGGTGGTCGGTAGCGGCGGGCGCGAACATGCCTTGTGCTGGGCGATCGCGGCCTCGCCTGTGTGCGAGACGCTCTACTGCGCGCCGGGCAACGCCGGCATCGCGCAAGAGGCCCAGTGCCTCGACATAAAGGCGGACGATATCGACGCCCTCGTCGCCTTCGCGGAGAAGGAGGGGATCGACCTCGTCGTCGTCGGACCGGAGGCGCCGCTGGTGGCCGGCCTCGCCGATCGTCTGAAGGCCGCCGGCATCCGTGTCTTCGGGCCAAGCGCGGCGGCCGCAGCGCTTGAGGGCTCCAAGCGTTTCGCCAAGGATCTCTGCGCCAAATACGATATCCCGACCGCCGCCTTCGGCACCTTCACGGACGCGGACGCCGCCAAGGCCTATATCCGGGAGCGCGGCGCGCCGATCGTGGTGAAGGCGGACGGTCTGGCCGCCGGCAAGGGCGTGACCGTCGCCACCACGGTGGAGGAAGCCTGCGCCGCCGTCGATCAGGCCATGGTCGACGGCGCCTTCGGCGCAGCCGGCGCGACGCTGGTGGTCGAGGAATTCATGGAGGGGGAGGAGCTTTCCTTCTTCGCCCTGGTGGACGGCGCGAACGCGCTGCCGCTCGCCTCCGCCCAGGATCACAAGGCCGCGCACGACGGCGACAAGGGGCCGAATACCGGTGGCATGGGCGCCTATTCCCCCGCCCCCGTCTGCACGCCAGCGCTGGAACAACGCATCATCGACGACATCCTGACACCGACCGTCCGGTCGATGGCGGCGGAGGGGACACCCTATCAGGGGGTGCTGTTCATCGGCCTGATGGTGACGACCGACGGCCCGAAGGTGGTGGAATACAATGTCCGCTTCGGCGACCCGGAATGCCAGGTGCTGATGATGCGCTTGAAGTCGGACCTGCTGCCGGCGCTGGTGGCCACGGCCGACGGCGTGCTCTCCGCCGCCGATCTGCGCTGGTACGATGACGAGACGGCGCTGACCGTCGTGCTCGCGGCCGAAGGCTATCCGGGCACCTATGAGAAGAATACCGTGATATCCGGGATCGAGCGGGCGGAGGAGGACCCGGAGGTCACCGTCTTCCATGCCGGCACGGCGCGCGACGCGGACGGCACGTTGCGCGCGACGGGCGGCCGGGTGCTGAACGTCACCGCGCGCGGGCGCAGCGTCACCGAGGCGCAAGCGGCCGCCTATCGCGCGGTCGACGCGATCGACTGGCCGCAGGGATATTGCCGCCGGGATATCGGCTGGCGCGCCGTCACGCGGGAAAGCGGCGGCGCCTGACGCGCCGGGACGGCGCCCCTTGAATGGGGGAGTGAATGGCGGAGCTTCTGCGCGACAATCCGCTGCTGATCGCCGGGGTAGTGATCCTGTTGGCCGCGATGCTCGCCGCGCGGGGCCGGATGCGTCGGGGGCCGTCGGACACGGGCGGGCGGGACCCCGCCCACCGGCGCGGCCACGTACCCAGGCCGTCGTCGGAGCGAAGCGCCGCCCGGATCGGCCGCGAACGTCGGCGCGCTCGCATCCAGATGATCTTGGCCCTGTTCTGCATCCTGGGCTTTACTCTGATCGCCATCGTGAACAGTTTCTAGCCGTCTCTTCCATCCATCCTAACGCTTCCGCATAGAAACGGGATTTTCAGCAGATGACCGATGATAGCCGCACCGGCGCCGACCAGCAGTCCCTGGACCTGATCGAGGAAATGCTGGAACGCGCCAGGAAGGCCGGGGCCGATCAGGCCGATGCGATCGTCGCCCATGCGATCAGCCTGAGCCACGCCCAGCGCCTCGGCAAGGTGGAGCAATTGGAACGCTCGGAGAGCCGCGATCTCGGCCTGCGCGTCATTATCGGCAAGCAACAGGCCTGCGTCTCCGGCAATGACTGGAAGCCGGACGCGCTGGCCGAACTGGTCGAGCGCGCCATCGCCATGGCGGGCACGGTGCCGGACGACCCCTATTGCGGGCTGGCGGAGGAAGGCGCGCTCGGCCGGCCGCCCTTCCCCGACGTCGATGGCTGCGACCCGGTCGAGCCGGCGGCGGAGCTATTGATCGAACGCGCCAAGGCGGCGGAGGAGGCGGCGCTGGCCGTCGACGGCGTCACCAATTCGGAAGGGGCGGAAAGCTCCTGGGCGCGCTGGTCGATCGCGCTCGGCGCCAGCAACGGTTTCCGCGGCGGCTATGAGAATTCGCGCCACGGCGTGGGTGTCTCCGTCCTGGCCGGCGAGGGCGTGGCAATGGAAAGCGACCATGACTTCACGTCCAAGGTCCATGGCGCCGACCTGGAGGACCCGACGGCGATCGGACGCAAGGCGGGCGAGCTTGCCGTCGCGAAACTGAACCCGCGTAAGGGCCCGACCCGGAAATGTCCGGTCGTCTTCGACCCCCGGGTTTCCAATTCGATGCTCCGCCACCTGGCCGGCGCCATCAACGGCAGCGCGATCGCGCGCGGCACGAGTTTCCTGAAGGACCGGATGGGGGAGCGGGTGATGGCCGCGGGCCTGACCGTCATCGACGATCCGCACCGCCCGCGCGGCCTCGCCTCCAAGCCGTTCGACGCGGAAGGGATCGCGACGGCGCGGCGCGCGCTGGTCGAGGACGGCATCCTGAAAAGCTGGGTGCTGGACCTGCGCACGGCGCGCCAACTCGACCTGGAGAGCACCGGCCATGCCGGGCGCGGCACCTCCAGCCCGCCCTCCCCGGGCACGACCAACCTTTATCTGGCGCCGGGAGCGCGAAGCCGCGCCGACCTGATCGGCGAGATCGAGGACGGCTTCTACGTCACCAGCCTGATGGGAATGGGCGTAAACGGCGTCACGGGCGATTACAGCCGGGGCGCGTCGGGCTTCTGGATCGAGAAGGGCGAGATCACCTATCCGGTCAGCGAAATGACCATCGCCGGAAACCTGAAGGATATGTTCCTGGGGATGGAAGCGGCCGACGATCTTGATTTCCGTTACGGCACCAACGCGCCCACCCTGCGGATCCAGACCATGACCGTGGCGGGCCAGTAGAGGAGCCGTCGGGCCTTTCGGCACGCCGACTTGCACTTCCCGCGCGCGGCGAATCGTGACGTCCTTCGTCCCAGATAAGGCTCGGAGCAAGGAAGGAACCCGCGCGATGGCGGCCGACATCCGAACCGCGATCGCCAAGGCGATCAAGCAGGCCGACCGGTCGTGGTTCAACGAGAATTACGACAAGCAGGCCGCCGCCGTCCTTCAGACGCTGCGCCGGGACGGCTATGCCATCGTACCGGTGGAGCCCGATGCCGGCACGATAGAAGCCGGCGTGGAGGCGATGCAGGCGGGCCGTCATCGTCCGGCCGACGTCTTGCGCAGCCTTTATCGGGCGATGGTCGCGGCCGGGCGCGCGGACTGACGGGGCAGAAAGTGGAAGGGCCTTCCGCACCCTCCATTCAGGCGATCAAGGCATCCGACGCCGCGCCGGGACCGACGGCATCGGGCACGAGGGCCGCGGCCTGCTCGATGACCTCGGCCCCGGCCTCGGCGCGATAGGCGTTTTCGCTCAGGTAACGGCGCCATTTGCGCCCGCCCGGCCGGCCGTTGAAAAGCCCCAGGATATGGCGCGTGATGTGATGCAGCGGCACCCCCGCCCCGAGGCGTTCGCGCACATAGGGCAGCAGATCCGCCACGATTTGGCCGCGCGTCTTCACCGGCGCCGCCATGTCGTCGAAGATCACCCGGTCGGCCTCAGCCAACATATAGGGGTCCTGATAGGCCGCGCGGCCGATCATCACGCCGTCGAGACCGCCGTCGATCAGATCGCGGGCCGTCGCCAGATCCTTCACCCCGCCGTTGAGGACGATGCTCAACTCCGGCCGCTCGGCCTTCAATCGCTTCACCACATCGTAGCGCAGCGGGGGAATCTCCCGGTTCTCCTTGGGGCTGAGGCCCGCCAGGATCGCGATGCGCGCATGGACGATGAAGTGGCGGCAGCCGCTTTCCGCCACGGTATCGACGAAACGCAACAGGTCCTCGTACTCCTCCCGCCCGTCGATGCCGATGCGCGACTTCACCGTCACCGGGATATCGACAACGCCACGCATGGCGGCGATGCAGTCGCGCACGCGGTCCGGCTCCGCCATCAGGCAGGCGCCGAAACGGCCGTTCCGCACCCGATCCGACGGGCAGCCGACATTGAGGTTAAGCTCGTCATAACCATACCCGGCGGCGATCGCGGACGCTTCCGCCAACTCCACCGGATCGGACCCGCCGAGTTGGCAGGCCACCGGATGTTCCGCCGGATCGAAGCCGAGCAGCCGGTCCCGGTCGCCATGCAGGATCGCCTGGGCCGTCACCATTTCGGTATAGAGCAGCGCATGCCCGCTGATCAGGCGCAGGAAGTACCGGTCGTACCGGTCCGTCCAGTCCATCATCGGCGCCACCGAAAGGCGCGGATCGATCGCATCGGTCATCGCCAAGACCATTCCTTCCAGCATTCTCGGGCAGGCGGCGCGTATACGCCACCACGAGCCATTACTTAACGGATGCCGAGCGCTTGACCAACCGGGGAGCGCTTGCTCCATTGTCCCTTATGCGCCGGAGGCGCGCGCGACCACCCATTGCGGGCGCGGCGAGCCCGGCGAAAGGTGCAAGACGGAAATGGCCATTGGTCCTTCCGATACCATGTTCGCCGCCATGCTCGCGGCCGCCGCCCTCCTCGGGGGTGTCGTCGGTATGTTTCTTGCCCGGCGCCGTGGGGATCGCGGCGTCCCCGACAACGCCGACGCGCCCCAATCGGGTGACCCACGGGTTCTCCAGGATGCCCTCGACCATATGGAGGAAGGAATCGCGGTCGTCGACCGCGATTTGCGGCTGGTTGCCTGGAACCTTGGCTATCGTCACGTGCTGGGATTGCCGCGCGGATTGTTGACGCCGGGGGAACCGATAGAGACCGCCATACGCCACTGCTTCGACTCGGGCATCCTCGCCGCCGACGACGAGGGGGTGGACGCCGCCGTCGACCGGCTGATCGCGAATATGCGTGATCCCACGGCCGATCCCGAGATATGTCGCACGACGAACGATCGACTGATCGCGATTACACGGGTTCCGCTTCCCGACGGCGGCACGATCAATCGCTATGCCGATGTGACCGAGCGCGTTCGCATGGAAGAGGCCCTCCGTCTTTCGGAGGAACGCTACGCACTCGCGGCCCAGGCGTCCTCGGAAGGGATCTGGGACTGGGATATCGTCAGGGGCCGCGCCTATTATTCGACGCGCTGGCTTTCCCTCCTGGGGCTTTCGGCAGCCGACATCGCCGGCACTCCCGCCGATTGGATCGACCGGGTGCATCCACGCGACCGCGACACGCTCAAGATCGCGCTCGACGCCTATCTCGACGGGGAAAGCGACCGCTTCGCGGAAGAAGTGCGCATGAAGCACGCCGACGGCGACACCCTATGGGTCTCGGTGACCGGGGCCGCGGTCTGGCGCGACGAGACCGGGGCCGAGGCCACGGGACCGATCCCCGCGCGACGCGGCGCGCGGCCCGAACGGCTCGTCGGCTCCCTGACCGATATCACCAAGCGCAAGCGGGCGGAGGAACGGCTGATCCACGATGCGCTTTACGATTCGGTGACGGGCTTGCCCAATCGCGCCCTCTTCCTCGACCGGATCGAGCAGCGGCTGCACCATTGGATCGCGCGGGACCGGGCGGGCGAGCCGAACAAGGGGTTCGCCGTCCTCTTCCTCGACCTCGATCGATTCAAGGTGGTGAATGATTCCCTCGGCCATGACGTGGGGGACGAATTGCTGATCGACGTGGCCCGCAGGCTGGAAGGGGCGGCCAAGCCCGAGGATTCGCTCGCCCGGCTCTCCGGCGACGAATTCGGCGTGCTGCTTCCGGAGATCGGCGATGAGGCGGACGCGATCGAATGCGCCCACTGGCTTCAGGCCGATCTTTCCGCCGCGTTCCATCTGCGCGACCGCGAGATATTCACCACCGTGTGCATCGGTATCGCCATGCCCCAATCCGGCTTCCGCGCGGCGGAGGACATGCTGCGCGCGGCCGATATCGCCATGTACCGCGCCAAGGACAAGGGACATTCGAGCTGCATCGTCTTCGACCCCTCGATGCAGTCGATGGCGATCAGCCAACTCCAGTTGGAATCCGATCTGCGCCGCGCTGTCGAACGCGACGAGATCCTGATGCTCTACCAGCCGATCGTCGCCCTCGACAGCGGGCGTATCGCCGGGTTCGAGACGCTGGCACGCTGGAATCACCCGGAACGGGGGCTCGTTCAGCCGGCCGATTTCATCCCGCTCGCCGAGGATAACGGCCTCATCGCCTCGATCGGCGCGCAGGCGCTGCGCAAGAGCGTGAAGCAGATGCGTGTGTGGATGGATGAGCTGGGTCACCTCGCGCCGGACAGCATCTCCGTCAACCTGTCCGGCCGCCAATTGCAGGAACCCGACCTCGTGCGCGACCTGGAGGTTATGCTGGCCCGAGCCGGCGTTCCCGGAAGCCGCCTCAAGCTGGAGGTGACGGAAAGCATGATCATGCGCAATCCAGAGGCCACGTCGCGCACCTTGATGGAATTGAAGGACCTTGGAATCGCACTGTCGATCGACGATTTCGGGACCGGCTATTCCTCCCTCAGCTACCTGCACCGCTTCCCGTTCGACACGCTGAAGATCGACCGTTCCTTCGTCACCGCGATGACCGAGAGAAGCGAGAACGCCGAAATACTCCGCACGATCTCCCTACTGGCGCACACATTGGGCAAGGACGTGATCGCGGAAGGCGTGGAGCGGGCGGAGCAGTTGGAGGGCCTCGCCGCCATCGGTTGCGAGTTCGCGCAAGGCTTCCACTTCTCCCGGCCGCTCGACGCGCAGGCGGCCTCCACGCTGATGCGTACCGGCGGGTCCTGGGATATCCCGGGGCAGGCGGCCGATACCGATTAGCGAGACGGCCCCAGCCGGCGGCGCCGGCCGATCAGACGCCGATCAGACGTTGAATCGGAAATGGAAGACGTCGCCGTCCTCGGCGAGGTAATCGCGCCCCTCCAGCCGCATCTTACCGGCTTCCTTCGCGGCCGCCTCGGTACCGCACGCGAAATAATCCTCGCAGGAGATCGTCTCCGCCGCGATGAAGCCCCGCGTGAAGTCGGTATGGATGACGCCCGCGGCCTCCGGGGCCTTGGCGCCCCGGCGCACGGTCCAGGCCCGCGCCTCCTTCGGCCCGACGGTGAAGAAGGTGATCTGGTCGAGCAGTCGATAGCCCGCCTTGATGACCTTGGAGAGGCCGGTTTCCTCCAACCCCAGGCTTTCCAGGAACTCCGCCTTGTCGGCGGGATCGTCGAGTTGGGCGACCTCGGACTCGATGGCCGCGGAGATCACCACCGCCTCCGCCCCTTCCCGGGCGGCGCGCTCCTCGACACGCTTCGACTGCGCGTTGCCGGTGGCGGCGGCCTCCTCCTCCACATTACAGATATAGAGGATCGGCTTGGCCGTCAGCAGCGTCAGCCGCCTGAAGATCGGCCGTTCCTCCGGCGTGATATCGGCGAGGCGCGCCGGCTTGCCGTCGCGCAGCAGGTCGAGCGCCTTCTGCATGACGGCGACCTCTTCCTTCGCGTCCTTCTCGCCGGACTTCGCCTTCTTCTCCAACGGAACGATGCGGCGCTCCAGGCTTTCCAGATCGGCCAGCATCAACTCGGTCTCGACCGTCTCCGCGTCGCGGATCGGGTCGACCGACCCCTCCACATGGGTGATGTCGCCACTGTCGAAGCACCGCAGCACATGGCAGACCGCGTCCACTTCGCGGATATTGGCGAGGAACTGGTTGCCCAACCCCTCCCCCTTCGAGGCGCCCTTCACCAATCCGGCGATATCGACGAATTCCAATTGCGTGGGAATGATCTTCGCGGACTTGGCGAGTTCGGCCAGCTTCTCCAGCCGATGATCGGGCACGGCGACGCGGCCGGTGTTCGGTTCGATCGTGCAGAAGGGGAAGTTCGCGGCCTGCGCCGCCTGGGTTTCCGTCAGCGCGTTGAACAGGGTGGACTTGCCCACATTCGGCAGCCCGACGATCCCGAGATTGAAGCCCATGGCTGCGCTCAGTCCTTTCCGAACAGCTTTTTAAGGGCGCCGCCCAGCGCCCCTTTATCCTGGCCGCCCCCATCTTCGGCGCGATCCGCCAGCAGGCGTTCCGCGGCCGTCATACCCTTGCGGCCGGAAGACGGCCCGGCGGCGTCACCGCCGGCCTCGGCGGTGGTCTGCTTCTTATAGGGTTTCGGCGGGCGGGCGCCGATATCCTGCGCCGCCTTCGACATGAAGTCGGAGGCATTGCCGCCAACCAGCACCCCCATATGATGACTGGTCGCCTCCAGCACGCGTTCGACCATCTCCGCCTCCGCCTTGGCGAAATCGCCGAGGACGTGGGAGATCACCTTCTCCTTCGCGCCGGGATGATCGATCCCGAGCCGCAGACGCCAATAGGCCTTGCCGATATGGGCGTCGATCGACTTCAGCCCGTTATGACCGCCATGGCCGCCATCCTGCTTCACCCGGACCTTGCCGAGCGCGAGGTCGAGTTCGTCATAGATGACGAGAACCTCGGAGGGGTCGAGCTTGAAGAAGCGGAGCGCCTCCCCGACGGCACGGCCGGATTCGTTCATGAAGGTCGTGGGTTTCAGCAGCAGGACCTTCTCGCCGCCGATCGCGCCCTCGGCCGCCTGGCCTTGGAAACGCGCGCGCCAGGGGCCGAAATCATGACGGCGGACCAGCCGATCCGCCGCCATGAATCCGATATTATGCCGGTTTCCCTCGTATTTCGGACCGGGATTGCCCAGCCCGACGAGGAGGCGCATCGCCCCAGACACGGCCGGTCGGTCCTACTCCTTCGACTCCGCGTCGGAGTCGCCCTCGTCGGCATCGTCCTCGGCGGCTTCCGCCTCGGAGTCGGCGCCGAACTCCTCGCCGGCTTCCTGATCCTCGGCCTCGATCTCCTCGACCGCCGCTTCCGAGCGCGGCGCGTCGATATTGGCGACGACCGGATCGCGGTCGGTAATGGCGGAAACCACCCCTTCCGGCAGCTTCAGGTTCGAGATGTGGATCGTGTCGCCCATCTCATAGCCGGTCAGATCGCACACGACCTCTTCCGGAATGTCGTCGGCCGCGCAATAGAGCTCGACCTCGTACCGCACGACGGAAAGAATGCCGCCACGGTCCAGCCCGGGGCTGTCGTCCTCGTTGATGAAGCTGACGGGGACGTTCACGTTGATCTTGGTCGACTTGCCGACGCGCAGGAAATCGACATGCAGCGGCAGGTCCGTGACCGGATGAAGCTGCATGTCGCGCGGCAGCGCGCGTTCCTTCTTCCCACCCTCGACGTCGAGTTCGTAGACGGTGTTATAGAAGTGACCGCCCATCAGTTCGCGCATCAGGTGGCGCGGCTCGATGGAGATCATCTGGGGGTCCTTGCGGTCGCCATAGACGACGCAGGGGACCAGCCCCTGCCGACGCACCGCGCGAGCCGCCCCCTTGCCAGCCCGTTCCCGCTTGGCCGCGGGAAGAACAGATTGCTCAGACATTGCCAATGCTCCTCGTTCATTTGCTTGGCGTCATGATCCCGGCCCGACCTCCAGGGGTGTCGGCGCCAGACCTTTCCAACGCGGGCGATCGCCCCGACCAATCCGGACAACCGGACTGGCCCAGGCAAATCGCCTAAACCAACCGGGGCCGCCCCGTCCCACGAAGCAGCCCTGTCGATCCGATTTCCGCGTATTACCCGGAAAAGCGGCGGTCTTTTACACTTAATCGAACAGGCTGGAAACCGATTTCTCCTCGGAAATCCGCCGGATCGCCTCGGCCAGCAACGGGGCGATCGAAACCTGGCGCACCGTCTGGGAGACCCGCACCGCCTCCGTCGCCATGATCGAATCGGTGATGACCAGCGATTCCAGCGGCGAGGCGGAGACACGCGCCACCGCCCCGCCCGAGAGCACCCCGTGCGTCACATAGGCGGAGACCGAGGCGGCACCGTTGTCGATCAGCGCCTGCGCCGCGTTGCAGAGCGTGCCGGCACTATCCACGATATCGTCGATCAGGACGCAGCGCCGCCCATCCGGCTCGCCGATGATGTTCATCACCTCGGAATGGCCGGCCTTCTCGCGCCGCTTGTCGATGATGGCAAGATCGCATTCCAGCCGCTTGGCCAGGGCCCGGGCGCGCACCACGCCGCCCACATCCGGCGAGACGACCAGCATCTCGTCATCGCCGTTCATGCTCTCCTGCAAGTCCTTATGCAGCACGGGCAGGGCGAAGAGATTGTCCGTCGGCACCTCGAAGAAACCCTGGATCTGCCCCGCATGCAGATCGATCGTCAGCACGCGATCGGCGCCCGCCTGCTCGATCAGATTGGCGACCAGCTTGGCCGAGATCGGCGTGCGCGGTCCGGTCTTCCGATCCTGGCGCGCATAGCCGTAATAGGGAATGACCGCCGTGATGCGCCGGGCCGATCCGCGCCGCAGCGCGTCGATCATGACCAGCAGTTCCATCAGATTGTCGTTCGCGGGGAAGTTCGTCGATTGCACGACGAAGACATCCTCGCCCCGGACATTCTCCAGGATCTCCACGAAAATCTCCATGTCGGAGAATCGTCGGATCGATGCCTTGGTCAACGGGACATTGAGATACGCGGAAATGGCCTCGGCCAGCGGCCGGTTGGAATTCCCTGCGAGAATTTTCATGCGATGCGGTTCCCCATGGGCGCCACGGCGGAGGCCGCGACGCGCCTTCCGGCAAGGTCGGCATGGGCCACGCCGACGGCTGTACCCGCGCGCCCAGTCGCGAAGGTTCCCAGCGGCCGTCCGGCGCCCCTCGGCGCCGTTGATATATCAAGGCCTCCCGGGGGTGTAAATGACGCGACGCAAAAAGTCGGGGCGACGGTCCGCCGCCCCCCTTTATGGATGGCCCGCCCCTCCCGCCGACATCTGTTTAAGATGTCGGTATCCAAAGAAGGAAGGAGCGAG
>NZ_JAGMWN010000013.1 GCF_017963645.1 Marivibrio halodurans
TCAAGATCGCCTCCTGTTTGCGACCTTGAATCAGTATTCGGGAAAGAAGGGAATCCCCTAAATGCAGACGCCGCCTAAGGGTCAGTCGCGATAAGGCCCCGGGCGCTTGCCCGGCCGGGTCGGCGCGCTGTGCCGCTTATGGCGGGAACGTTCCGCGAAGCTGATGACATTATGGGCGTCGCGCCCCTCGGCGCGGGCGGGACGCTCCCGCTCGGCCGCCTCGACGGCGGCGCGTTGGGCCGCGCGCTCGCGCTCGATCCCCGCCTGTTCGATCACCGTGTGGCCGTTCATGGGGAAGGTGGCGTTGAAGCCGCCATGGCGATAGCGAATGGTCGCGGCGGGCTTACGCCCGAAGATCCAGAGATCCGACATCCTCTCCCGACGCTCCTCACTGTCTTTCCCAGGCGTCGTGCGCTTAAGGATTGCCATGGGAACGGGGGCGGGGCAAGGCTTCGCCTGATATAGGATGATTGGAACAATCGGACGCCACGGAACACGATGGATATCCTGATCGAGATCATGCTGCCGGTCTTCGGCGTGGTGCTGTTCGGCGCGGGCGCGCGCTGGCTGAAATGGATCGACGACGCGGGGATCGACGCCGTCGGGCGTTTCGTCTTCACCTTCGCCGTCCCTTGCCTGCTGGTGCGAACGGTCGGCACGGCGGATTTGCCGGCGCATCCGCCCTATGGCCTCTTCGCCAGCTTCTATCTCGGCGCGGTCGTGCTGTTCGCGGCGGGGATGCTTGTCGGGCGCTTCGTCTTCGGCCGACCGCCCATGGGGCAGACGTTGAGCGGCATGGGCTTCTCCTTCGGCAACACGGCGATGGTGGGGTTGCCGATCATGCTGGCCGCCTATGGGGATGCGGGCGCGCTGCCCTTCTTCATGATCCTGTCGATCCATGGGCTGATCTATTTCACGGCGACGACGATCCTGCTCGAATCGCAGCATCAGGCGGGGGGGCGCGACGGCTTGCGGGCCCTGCCCAAGGCGGTCGCCCATTCGCTGATCACCAATCCGATCATCATCGGCCTCGCCATCGGCCTGTTCGTCAACCTGTCCGGCATCGGCTTACCCGGCCCGATCGATCAGATATGCCGCGTCATGCAGGGGGCGGTGCCGCCTTGCGCGTTGTTCGTGCTGGGGGCTTCGGTGGTGCGCTATGGCATTCGCGGGCGCGTGGCGCAGGCCGCGGTGGTCAGCGTCGCCAAGCTCGTGATCTTTCCGGCGCTCGTCTATGTGCTGGCCTTCCACGTCTTCACCCTGCCGCGCGATTGGGCGGAAATCGCGACGATCACCGCTGGGTTGCCGCTGGGCCTCATGGCCTTCGTCTTCTCGCAGAAATACGGCACGGGCCAGGCGATCACGGCGACGGCCGTGTCGATGTCGACGGTCGCCTCGCTCTTCACGCTCTGGGGGCTGTTGGTCCTGGTGCGCGGATAGTCCTTGCCACGGAGCCCACCCGGGCGTTACCAATTATCCCGTGATGCAGACACCGTTCGTCATCCGGGCGATTGCGCCGATTACGAACCCGGCCCCTGCGGGGCGCCGGGCTCCTTCGCATGCGCAATTCCCTTCCTTTCGGAGACGAACCGATGTCCGAAGCCACCACCCCGGCCGCTAACGGCCGTACCCATCACCATCACTCCCCCCGTTCCGCGACCGCCTGTTTCACCGTCTGCGCCGATGCGGGCCCCGGCATGCTGGGCCGGTTGCTCGAAGGGTTCGCCAAGCGCGGCCTGACGCCCGAACGGGTTCACGCGCAATTGAGCGGCGACGGCGAGACCATGGATCTCGACCTTCAGGTGACGGGCCTGGATGGGGATCAGGCCACCATCATCGGCGAAACCCTGCGCGCCATCGTCGGTGTGCGCGCGGTCCTGGTCGGCGCCAAGGCCACGGCCCGGCCGATCGGCGTCGCGGCGTAAGGGCGGCCTGGCAGACGGGGCTTTCGGCCGACGGGGCTTTCGGCCGATGCGGGCTTCTGCTTTAAGGGATAGGTCGCCCGCCCTGCCCCGTCCGCCCCGCTCGACCCCGAGAGGCCGCCTGCCGCATGAGCTTCCTCGACCGCATCGCCGCCTGCAATAACGCGGATATGTCCGATTTCGCGCCGCTTCATGGTTTCGGCACGCGGATCGGCTGGGTTCGGCGGGAGCGGGCCGGGCTTCTCACCCAGCATGCGGGGGCCTTTCAGGTGACGGAGGCGGGGCTGACGCTGGCCCCCGCCCTCGCCTCCGGGGCGGAGGCGACGGAGGCCGTCGACCGCGCGCTTCGCGAATTGGCGGCCCAAGGACATATCGCCGGCTGGCGGGAGGAGCCCTATCGCGTGGCGACACGCTATGGCGCCCCGGCCCTGATGGTGGTGGAGCGCGCGGCCGCCCCCTTCCTCGGCATCCGAAGCTGGGGCGTGCATATGACGGGTTATGTCCGCCGGCCGGACGGCGGCCTCGACCTCTGGATCGCGGAGCGCGCGCATGACAAGCCGACCTATCCGGGCGAACTGGACAACATGGTCGCGGGCGGCCAGCCGGCGACGCTCGGCCTGTTCGACAATCTCGTCAAGGAATGCGCGGAGGAAGCGGCGATCCCCGAAACACTGGCCCGCGCGGCGCGGCCCGTCGGCACCATCGGCTATCGCCACGCGCTGGCCGCCGGGTTGAAGCCGGACGAGATGTTCTGCTTCGACCTGGAACTGCCGGACGATTTCACGCCGGAGAACACCGATGGCGAGGTCCATGCCTTCTTCCGTCTGCCGGCGGAGGAAGTGATGGCGATGGTGCGGGAAAGCGACCGTTTCAAGTTCAACTGCGCGCTCGTCCTGATCGATTTCTTCATCCGTCACGGGCTGGTCGCGCCGGACGACGAGTCGGATTACGCGGAAATCTGCCGGGGCTTGCGCTCAGGCTGAGGCCGTATGCGCCATTGCCTCGATCCGCGCGATCACTTCCTCCGGCCGGGTACCGGCATCGCGCATCGATCTTAGGCTCGCGCTGTCCGCGCGCTTGGCCAGGCGCTGCCCGTCCGTGTCCTTGAGCAGCGGGTGATGGTGATAGGCCGGTTCCGGCAGGCCCAGCAGGGTTTGCAGAATGCGGTGGATGTGCGTCGCATGCAGCAGGTCCTCCCCCCGCGTTACCAGGCTGACGCCTTGCAGCGCATCGTCGACCGTGACGGCGAGGTGATAGCTGGTCGGCACGTCCTTGCGCGCCAGCACGATGTCGCCGCAACTCTCCGGCTCGACCGCGACGGTGCCGAAGCGTGCGTCGGTGAAGTGGAGCGGCCCCGTCATCCGTGTGGCCTTGTCCATGTGAAGACGGATGGCGAAGGGGGCCCCGGCCCCCCGGCGCGCGGCCGCGTCCCGCGCGCTCAGATGCTTGCAGGTCCCGGGATAGAGCGGGCCGTCGGGCCCGTGGGGCGCATGGCCGGCGCCGGCGATTTCCGCCTGGATTTCCTTGCGCGTGCAGAAGCAGGGATAGGTGAGGCCGCCTTCCTCCAACATGTGCAGGAAATCGCGATAGAGGTCGAAATGGTCCGATTGGCGGCGCACCGGCTCCGGCCAGGAAAGGCCGAGCCAGGAGAGGTCCTCAAGGATCGCCTGCTCGAACTCGGGTCGGGCGCGACCGCGGTCGATATCCTCGATCCGCAGCAGGAAGGTGCCGTCGGCTTCCGCCGCCGCGCGCGCCGCGAACAGCGCCGAATAGGCATGGCCCAGATGCAGGGGGCCGGTCGGGCTCGGCGCGAATCGGGTGACGGTGCGCTCGGATAACATCGGGGAAAATCATCCCTTCCTCGCCCCCGTCGCGGGGGCGGCGGCCGTTTCTCCCACCCTGCCTAGCGCAATCCGGGCGGTTGGGCCAGCCGGGGCCAAGACGATCATTGCGGGCCGCGCGCCGACGCGCCACTCTTGTCCCAGGACGAGGGTGAAACCGCCGGTTCGGCGGGAAAGGACATTTCTTGGCACGCGGCGGTGGACGTTTCTCCAATCCCGGCCCGGACCGGCCGAAGGGGCGGGATTTGGCCGCGCTGAAGCGCGCGGGTGCCTTCCTCCGACCCTATTGGCCGCGCGCGGTGCTGGCGGGTATCGCCCTGGTCGTGACGGCGGGCTGTGTCCTGGGGTTGGGGCAGGGGCTGCGCGCGCTGATCGATAGCGGCTTCGCGGAAGGGGAGCCGGGCGCCCTCGACCGGGCGCTGGCGGTGCTGGTCGGATTGTCGATCGTAATGTCGATCGGCACCTATGCGCGCTTCACGATGGTCTCCTGGCTGGGCGAACGGGTGGTGGCCGATCTGCGCAACGCGGTCTTCCGGCGGGTGCTGACCCTCGACCCCGGTTTCTTCGAGGTGACCAAGACGGGCGAGATTCTCTCGCGCCTGACGACCGATACGACCCTGTTGCAGTCGATCGTCGGCTCCACCGCCTCCATGGCGCTTCGCAACATGCTGATCCTGCTGGGGGGAATCGTCATGTTGTTCGTCACCAACGCGAAATTGACGGCGCTGGCGCTGTGCGTGGTGCCGCTTGTCGTGGTGCCGATCCTGATGATCGGCCGGCGGGTACGGAGTCTTTCCCGCGCCAGCCAGGACCGCGTCGCCGATGTCGGCGCCTTCGCGGAGGAAAGCTTCAACGCGATCCGCACCCTCCAGGCCTTCACGCACGAAGCGGAGGATGCGCGGCGCTTCGGACAGGAGGTGCGCGGCGCCTTCGATACCGCGATCCAGCGCATCCATCTGCGCGGCGCGCTCGCCTCCGTCGTCATCCTTCTGGTTTTCCTGGCGGTCGCGGTGATCCTGTGGGTCGGCGGGCATGATGTGATGGCCGGGCGGATCACGGGCGGTGAACTGGCGGCCTTCGTCTTCTATGCCACGATCGTCGCCTTCGCGGTCGGGGTTCTGTCGGAGATCTTCGGGGAATTGCAGCGCGCGGCCGGCGCCACCGAACGGCTGATCGAACTGCTGGAGGCCGAACCCGCGATCAAGCCGCCGGCGGCGCCCGCCGCGCTGCCCGACCCGCCGGAAGGCCGCGTCGCCTTCGAGGGGGTGGGCTTCACCTATCCTTCCCGGCCGGATATGGCGGCGCTGGACGCGGTCGACCTTGCCATCGCGCCGGGGGAGACGGTCGCCCTCGTCGGGCCGTCCGGCGCGGGGAAGAGCACGATGTTCCAGCTCCTGATGCGTTTCTACGATCCGGATCGGGGGCGCGTCCTGCTGGACGGGGTCGATCTCACCCGCTGCGATCCGGGGGACTTGCGCCGCCGCATGGCGATCGTGTCCCAGGACCCGGTCATCTTCTCCGCCACCGGGTTCGAGAATATCCGCTATGGCGCGCCCGACGCGCCGGATGACGCGGTCATCCGCGCCGCCCGCGACGCGGCCGCCGATGAATTTCTGCGTGCCCTGCCGGATGGCTATGACAGCTTCCTCGGCGAGAAGGGCGCCCGCCTTTCCGGCGGACAGCGCCAGCGCATCGCGATCGCCCGGGCGTTGCTGCGCGACCCGGCGGTCCTGTTGCTGGACGAGGCGACGAGCGCCCTCGACGCCGAAAGCGAACGGCTGGTGCAGGAGGCGTTGAAGCGGCTGATGCGCGGGCGCACGACGCTGATCATCGCCCATCGGCTGGCGACCGTGGTCAATGCCGACCGGATCGCCGTGATGGATCGCGGCCGCATCGTCGCCACCGGGACCCATGCCGACCTGATGGAGAGCAGCCCGCTCTACAATCGCCTCGCCACGCTGCAATTCTCCGAGCCCGGCGCCGCCGGGGTCGCGGCGGCGGAATAGGGGACGGGTATGGAGCCGCGGCTCAACGGCGTGATGGCCGTGATCGCGGTCCTGGCGATCGCCTTCGCGCTGACGCGGCTATCCGCGGATTGGATCGGGGTGGAGAGCGAAGCGCTCGTCATCGACGATACGCCCGCGACGCTCTATCGCCCTTCCGAGGGGCGCGCGGGGCCGCCGGTCGTGCTTGCGCACGGTTTCGGGGGCTCGCAACAGATGATGCGAAGCCTGGCCCTGACGCTGGCGCGCAACGGCTATACCGCCATTACCTACGATTTTCCGGGGCACGGGCGTCACCCGGCCGTGTTCGGCGGCGATATCCGGGATGCGGATATGTCGGGGCGGGTGCTGCTCGATCAACTCGACCAAATCGCGGCCCGCGCGTCGCGGATGGGGGAGGGAGGGCCGATCGCGCTCGTCGGTCATGCCATGGCCGCCGATCTGGTGACGCGCTATGCGCGGGCGCATCCCGGGCGGGTGGCGGCGACGGTCGCCCTTTCGACGGTGCCGGCGGGCGTGGATGGGAATGGGGACGGGAAGGCCGGTGGACCGCGTAATCTTCTGATCGTCATGGGCGCGTGGGAGGAGGAGCGCGTGCTGGCGGAGGCGTTGCGCGCCGTCTCCCCGGCGGTTCCCCCGACCGGGCCCGGCGACATGCTGATGACCGGGCGCACCTATGGCGATGTCGCCGCCGGCACGGGGCGCCGTGCCGCGGTCGTCGACGGGGTGGAGCATGTCGGTGTCCTCTTCGCCCGCGCGACGATGGAGGAGGTGGCCCGGTGGCTCGACGCCGCCTTCGCCCGGACGGATGCGACGGGCGATGACGGCCAAGTGGAGACCGTGCGGCGCGGCCCCTGGATCGCGTTGCTTCTGGCCGGGCTCGTCCTGCTGGCCCGGCCGCTGGCGAGCCGTCTGCCCGCGCTCGGCGGGGAGCGGCTGGGCGCCAATCTGTCCTGGCGGCAGTTCGCGGGTGCCGGTTTGGTCCCGGCGGTGGCGACGCCGCCGCTGCTCGCCGTCCTGCCGACGGATTTCATGACGCTGCGGCTCGGTGATTATCTGGCGCTTCATTTCCTGGTCTATGGGCTTTTCATCGCGGGCGCGCTCTATTGGCTGCGCCGCCGCCGCGCGGAACCCCGGCCGGTCCGGCCGATTCCCAGCCTGCAACTTCTCGCGGTCGCGCTGGCCGTGCTGCTCTATCTGTTCCTGGCGGTCGTGCTGCCGGTGGACAGGCTGGTCACGAATCTGCTGCCGGGGGAGGCGCGGGTGCCGCTGATCCTGGCCCTGGTGACGGGAACGCTCGTCCATGGGGCGGCGGACGAGTGGTTGACGCGCGGCGGGGACGCGCCGCGCGGGCTCTATTGGTTCTCGAAGCTGCTGTTCCTGGTCTCGCTCGCCGTGGCGATCGCGCTCGCGCCGGGGGAACGCGCGCAACTCGCGGTCCTGTTCCCGGCGTTGCTCGCGCTCTTCATGCTGTTGGGGCTCGTCAGTCGCTGGTGCTATCTGCGCACGCACCATCCGATTCCGGCGGGACTGGCCGGCGGGGTGCTGTCGGGCTGGGTTCTGGGCACGCTGTTCCCAATCATCACCGGGTAAGGCATGACCGGGTAAGGCATGACCGGGCGAGAAGCGTCATGCCCGGCAGCGCGCGATCACCTTGCGCAGGAAGGCCTCGCATTCCGCGATCTGGCTCTTCTCGATGAACTCGTTCGGCTGGTGCGCCTGGGCGATCGATCCCGGGCCGCAGACGACGGCGGCCATGCCGGCCTGCTGGAATTGCCCGGCCTCGGTCCCGTAGGAGACATAGTGCGTGTCGTTGTCGCCGGTGATCTGGCGCACGAAGGTCTCGGCCTCGCTCTCCCGGTCCTCGCTCAGTCCCTTCACCACGTTCTCGGTCACCGTCTCGATGCCGGTGGCGGGGTCGATCGCATGCATCTCCGGCAGGATCTCGGCCGTGTACCAGTCCTCGAACTCCTTCTGGATATCCTCCGGGAAATCCTCCGGCAGGTTGCGCACGTCGCAGGTGAACTCCGCGTGGCGGGCCATGATGTTGGGTGCCGTGCCACCGGTGATCTGGCCGACATGAATGGTCGTGTAGGGCGGGGTGAAGCCCTTGCCGGGGCCGTTCTCGAAATCGCCCTTGGCGGCGCGTTCCTTCACCATCTCGTCCAGCTTCGCGACGAGACGGGAGGCCACCATCACCGCCGAGACGCCGGATTGCATCTGGCTGGAATGCGCCTCCTTGCCGGTCACGGTGGTGCGGAAGAACCACATGCCCTTATGGGCGGAGACGACCTTCATGTCCGTCGGCTCGCCGATGATGACGACGGAGGGTTTGGGCAGGCTCTCGCCGATCTCGGCGATCATCTCCGGCGCGCCTCGGCAGCCGACCTCCTCGTCATAGGAGAAGGCGAAATGGATCGGCCGGGCCAGCGGCTTGGCCAGCATCTCCGGCAGCAGCGCCAGCGCCGTCGCGGGAAAGGCCTTCATGTCGCAGGTCCCGCGCCCATAGAGACGGCCGTCGTCCTTGTCCGTCAACAGGAACGGGTCCGTGTCCCAGGGCTGGCCCGCGACCGGTACCACGTCGGTATGGCCGGACAGGCAGATACCGCCCGGCTGCTTCGGCCCGATGGTCGCGAAGAGGTTCGCCTTGCTGCCGTCGGCGTTCGGCAGGACCGTCGCTTCCACCCCCGCCTCGGCCAACCGGTCGCTCACGAAATGGATCAGATCCAGGTTCGATTTCGACGAGGTCGTGTCGAACCCCACGAGCGTCGCCAGCATCTCGACCGGATCGGTCATGTCTCTCATCCTCTTCGAAGCGGGTTGACGGGTGATGGCCGGAAGGCCGTTCGCGCGGATCGTCTCACTGTCGCCAGAAGCCGGGCGCGAACAGCACCAGCACGGTGAATATTTCCAGCCGACCGAGCAACATGGCAAGGGACAGGAGCCATTTCGCCGCATCCGGCAAGGTGGCGAAATTGCCGGCCGGCCCGATGACGGGCCCCAGGCCCGGCCCGACATTGGCGATGGCGGTGGCCGCGCCGCTGGTCGCCGTGATGAAGTCGAGGCCCAGCATGCCGAGCCCGATGGCGATCAGGGCGAAGAGCATGATGAACAGGAAGAAGAAGCTCATCACCGACGCCTCGACCGTGTCGGGGATCGGCTTCCTGTTGTAATAGGCGATGAAGACGCCGTTCGGCTGCAGCAGGCGTTTCATCTGCACCCGCGCGGTGGCGTAAAGTACCTGGAACCGGAAGACCTTGATCCCGCAGGTGGTCGAGCCCGCGCAGCCGCCGATGAACATCAGCAGGAAGAAGAGCGGCGGGGCGAAGGCGCCCCATTGCCCGAAATCCTCCGTCGCGTAGCCGGTTCCGGTCATGATCGAGGTGATGTTGAAGGCGGCGACCCGGATCGAATCCAGGAACGGACGCTCCAGGCCGAGATGGAGATACCCCACCGTCGCCGCCACCGCGACGCCCAGGAAGCCGAAGAACCAACGGACCTGGCTGTCCGTCACCAGGGCCATCGGGTGCGCCCGCAGCGCCTGGAGATAAAGCAGGAACGGCAATGAGCCCAGGATCATGAAGACCGTCGCGACGACGTCGACCCAGGCGGATTCGAACACCCCGACCGAACGGTCGTGGGTCGAATACCCGCCCGTCGCGACCGTCGTCATCGCATGATTGATCGCCTCGAAGGTCGGCATGTCGGCCATGCGGTATAGGCCCGCGCAGATCAATGTCAGGCCGAGATAGATGATCGCGATCCAGGCGCCGATCTGGGCGGCGCGCGGCAGGGCCTTCTCCACCCGCTCGGCGAACTCCATGCGGAAGAGCTGCATGCCGCCGACCTGCAGCATCGGCAGGATGGAGACCGCCATCACGATGATGCCGACCCCGCCCAGCCATTGCAGCAGCGAGCGCCAAAGCAGGATACCGGGCGGCGCGAAATCCAAACCCACCAGCACCGTCGAGCCCGTCGTGGTTATCCCCGACATCGCCTCGAAGAAGGCGTCCGTGTAGGAAAGCTGGAGATCGGCGAAATGCAGCGGCAGCGCCGCGAAGGCAGGCAGCACCACCCAGGCCGAGGCGGTCATCAGAAAGGCCTGCCGAATGGTCAGCGAGCCGAAGCGCACCCGGTTGGTCAGCACCAGCATGACGCCGACGAACAGCGTGAAGGCGCTGGCCATCGCGAAGACTTCCCAATCGGGATTGCCGACCGCCAGGTCGATGACCGCGGGCACCAGCATCGCCAGCGCGAGCGTCGCCAGCAACATGCCGTTCACGAACAGGATGGGTCGAAAATCCAGCACGGATACGCTCATCGCCTCGCTTCGTGCCGCGCCCGGCCCATGGTCCGCGCGGCGTCGTCGATCGCGCCTTCTTAAGGGATTTGTCGCCCGGTGGCGAGCGTAGCGGAGGATGCGTCAACCGCGCCAGAAGCTGGGCAGCAACAGGACGAGAAGCGTCATCATCTCCAACCGGCCGAGCAGCATGCCGGCGGATAGCACCCATTTGGCCGCATCCGGCACGGTCGCGAAATTGCCGGCCGGGCCGATTTCCGCGCCCAGGCCCGGCCCGACATTGGCCAGCGCCGTGGCCGCCCCGGTCAGGCTGGAGACGAGATCGAGCCCCGCCGCCGACAGCGCGACCGCGATGAACAGCCAGCTTCCGACCCACAGCGCGGCGAAGCCGAGCACGGCGGCGGTTAGTTGATCGCTGATCGGTTGGCCCTGATAGCGCGCGAACAGCACGGCGTTCGGCTGGATCAGCTTGGCCAGCGACAGCCAGCCCGTACGCACCAGGACGATCAGCCGGAACATCTTGAAGCCCCCGCTGGTCGAGCCGCTACACCCGCCGACGAAGGTCAGCAGAAAGAACAGCAGCACCGGCAGCCCGCCCCAGGCCTGATAGTCCGTGTTCGCGAAGCCGGTCGTGGTGACCACGGAGGTGAGGTTGAAGGCGGCATCCGTGATCGCGGTGGCGACATCGAGCCCGGGCTCCCGCGCCAGCCGCCAGAGCACGCAAGCCGCAGTCGCCGCCGCGAGCAACCCCAACATCGCGCGGACCTGCGCGTCGCTCAACAACGGGGCGGGATCGCGGCGCAGCAATTGAATCAGCAGCGGGAAGGTCGTCGCGCCCAGCAACATGAAGAGGACCGCCGTCCAGACGATCGCCGGGCTTCGGAAGTGGCCGAAGGAACTGTCATAGGTCGAGAACCCCCCGGTCGAGACGGTCGTCATCGCGTGATTGACCGCATCGAACCATCCCATGCCGAGCAGCGCATAGGCCGAGATGCACAGAACCGTCAGCAGCAGATAGACCCCGAGGATCGACAGAATCAGGGAGCGGGCGCGGGGTACCACCTTCTCGGACCGGTCGGAGGATTCCAGCCGGAAGAGCTGCATGCCGCCGACCTCCAGGAAGGGAAGGATGGCGATGCCCATGACGATGATGCCGATACCGCCGATCCATTGCAGCATCGAGCGCCAGAGCAACAGGCCCGGCGGTGCCTCCGCCAATCCGCTGATCACCGTCGAGCCGGTGGTGGTCAGGCCGGAAATCGCCTCGAAGACGCTGTCGGCGAGGTTCATGTCGTTCGCGCCGACCACGAAGGGGATCGCCGCGAACAGCGGCAGGACCATCCAGGCGGCGTTGGTCAGCAGGAAGGCCTCCCGCAGGCGCAGCTTGATCCGGTTCTGTCGCGTGGTCGCGATACACAACCCGCCGGCGAAGCAGGTCAGCGCGGAAGAGGCGAGGAAGACCTGCGCGTCGGGCCGTCCATGCCACCCGTCGACTGCCGCCGAGGGCAACATGACGAGCCCGAGGGCGAGGAGCAGGAAACCCAGGATGAAGAGGACCGGGCGGATATCCGGCATGGCGGCGGTCTCGAATGCGGAATGGAAGCGTTCGCTATCCAAGACACGGTTGTCCGGCGATCGCAAGCGGCCGGTCCGCGCGGGCGATGCTTTCCGGAATGGGGACTCCGGAATGGAGACACCGGAATGGAAACTCCGGGGTAGGGCGCTTAGCCCGCGGTGTCGCCGCTCTGTCCGGCGAGGCTCAGGAACTCGCCGCGCAGCGCGCGATCGGTCCGGAACGCCCCCAGCATGCGGGTCGTGATCATCGAGACACCCTGTTTCTTGATCCCGCGCGTCGTCATGCATTGATGTTGGGCGGAGAGGATAACCGCGACGCCGCGGGGCTTCAGCACGGATTCGATCGCCTCGGCGATCTGGGCCGTCATGCGCTCCTGGATCTGCAGGCGCTTGGCATAGAGTTCCACCACGCGGGCCAACTTGGAGATACCGACCACGCGCGTTCCCGGCAGGTAGGCGACATGCGCGGTGCCGATGATCGGGACCATATGATGCTCGCAATGGGATTCGAACCGGACATCGCGCAGCAGCACCATCTCGTCATAGCCGTCTGTTTCCTCGAAGGTGCGCGAGAGCATTTCCGCCGGGTCCTCGTCATAGCCCGCGAAGAATTCCTCGTAGGCGCGGACGACGCGGTTCGGTGTGTCCAGCAGACCTTCCCGGCACGGATCGTCGCCGGCCCATCGCAGCAGCGTGCGGACCGCCTCCTCGGCCGCCTCCCGCGTGGGGCGCGGGGTTTCCCCTCGCGCATCCTGCTCGCGGCGGACCGGTTTGATGGCAGTCATGGGCTGTCCTTCTCGCTGTTTCGGCGCGGGGTGAGGGGATGTCGCCACACCGGCCTTCCTTCGGGTCATCGACCATCGGCGGGGCCGACGGAAAGAAATACGCGCGCTCAGTTCAATTGGATCGGCTGATGCGGACTGTCCAGGGAGAATGCGGGGACCGCGACGTCGAAGAGCGCGCCGTCGCTCGCCTCCATCTCGTAGCTGCCGACCATGATGCCGGAGGGCGTGGCCAATGGCGTGCCGCTCGTGTACTCGAAACTCTCGCCGGGCGCCAGTACCGGCTGCTCGCCGACGACGCCGGGGCCGCGGACCTCCTGGCTGACGCCGTTTGCGTCGGTGATGCACCAATGACGGTTGCGAAGCCGCACGACGCGCTCGCTCTCGTTCACGATACGCACGCTATAGGCCCAGACATAGTGATCCTCGCCCGGGGAGGATTGGTCCTCCAGGAAATGCGGCGTCACGGCCACCTTGATGCCGCTGGTCACCGCTTCGTACATCGCATCCATTCCCGCGCCCCTCCTCGCGATCGACACCCGGCGGCGGTCCCGTCGCGACGTCGCCTCCGCACGCGCCGAACCATAGGGTCGGGGAAAGGGGGCTGTCCAGCCGTCCCGAACGACGAAGGCCGGGCTCCCGAAGGAACCCGGCCCCGTCGACGCGCCTTTGTGGGAGGCGCGCCTACCGCGTCGAAAGCGCGATCCTATTCGATCGTGATCGTCACGCGCCGGTTCTGCGGCGAGCGAACGCCGTCGCCGGTCGCGACCATCGGATCGCTCTCGCCCTTGGCATCGATCGCCATGGAGCCGTTGGAGATGCCCCGGCCGGCGAGCGCATCGCGCACCGTCGTCGCGCGGCGCATCGACAGGTCCATGTTGTACTGCGTCGAGCCGGACGTGTCCGCATGCCCCACGATATCGACGAACCCGTCATTGTAGGCCGGCAGACGCTCCTCCACGAGTTCCAGGATCGCCATGGCGCCGTCATTGAGGGCGGTCGAGTCGAAGTCGAAGAATACCATGAAGGTGACCGGCTCCATGACCTGCGGCTCGGGCTCCGGCTTGGGTTCCGGCTCCGGCTCGGGTTCCGGCTCCATCACTTCCTGAAGCTTGGCGAGCGCCGCCTCGAATTCCTCCTGGCAGGCCTCGATATCCTCGGGCTGATGGTTCTCTTCCTGCTGCTCGACCCAGCAGTCGAATTTTGCCTGGGCGTGCGCGGCTTCCATCGGATGGTTACGACGCCCGCCGGTGTTGAGGGCGGCGATGAGGCGGCTGCGTGCCTCGGCCATCTCGTTGACCCGGTCTTCCGGCAGGTTCCAGTCGGAGAGTTCCTCCGGCGGGACGACCTCGCCGCGCGCCGCGCGCAGGCCCTTCTCGGCGAAGTATTCCTGGTCGATCCAGTCCTTCATCTCATACGCCTCGAACTCGGCGAAGGTCTGGTATTCCTTCGCCAGCGCGCGCGTGAATTCCGAACCGGTCGGTTCGGTCTTCTGAAGTTCCTCGAGATCCCAGGTGGTACACGCGCCAAGCAAGGCGACGGCGCATGCGATAACGGCAAATCTGAACATTGTGCGACCCCCAGCATTCACGCGCCGTCGGGGCGGGCGTCGCCCGTGTCGGCGCGGAGGTTTTCATCGTTTCGATCGATATCCGGCGACTAATGGGCGCGCCCGAAACCATGCCCTCTTCATCGAACGAGGCGATTCCATGGGCCCTTTGGAAACCGAAATACCAACCCCTGCCCCACAGCACTTAGGTATCCTAACCGCTAGGGAAAGGGTGAGCGAGGAAAAAAATTACATCAACGAAATATAATTATTAAAAATGATGAATAAAAACAACAATAAACAGATAAGATGCCGTATTGCCGGAATTATGATGCGGATGGCTGGGGCGGCCCTAGGCGAATTCGAGGTCGATGACCGGCCCGCCGGCGGCTTCGGCGTCGCTGGGGTCGTGCGTCACCAACAATGTCGGCAGCGCGCGCGCGCGGGCGTGCTCGAAGACGAAGGCGCGGAATCGCCCGCGCAGCGCCGTGTCCAGTTTCGAGAAAGGCTCGTCCAGCAACAGCGCCCGCGGTTCCGCCAGGAGAGTCCGCAGGCAGGCGACGCGCGCCCTCTGCCCGCCGGAAAGGGTGGCGGGGTCGCGCGCTTCGAAACCCACCATGCCGGCTTCTTCCAGCGCGGTGGCGATCCGCCCCGCCCGTTCCGCGCGGTCGAGCCCGGCGGGCAGGCCGAAGGCGAGATTCCCGCCGACCGACAGGTGCGGGAAGAGGAGGTCGTCCTGGAACAGGATGCCCATGCGCCGATGTTCCGGCGGCAGACCGTCCAGCGGGCTATCGCCCAAGGAAGCCCGCCCCGTCGCGGTGAAATCCGGCGCCAAGGTTCCACAGAGGTGGGAAAGCAGCGTCGATTTCCCGGAGCCCGAGGCCCCCTTGATCGTCACCACCCCGCCCGGGGGAACGGTCAGGCTGAGTGGGGCGAAGAGCGGGCGGCCGCCGATCGCGATCGTCACCGCCTCCAGGGTCAGGGGAACGGGGGCCGTCACGTCGCGCATGATGTCATAATCCCTCCCGCATGCCCCGGCGGTGGCGGTGCAGCCAACCGGGCAAAATGCTCGCCAACAGGAAGCCGATGAGCGGCAGTGCCGCCTGCAATACCGCGAAGACGCCGATCACGCGGAAATCGCCACCGCCCGCCCGCGCGACCGCTTCCGTCGTCAGGGTCGTGATCCGGCCGCCGCCGGCGAAGACGGTGGGCAGATATTCGCCTACGCTGACCGCGAAGCCGACGGCCAGCGCGATCGCCACCGCCCGGGTCAGCATCGGCAGCTTGATGCGCCAGAAGACGCGGTTCGGGCCCGCGCCTAGACAAAGCGCGCCGCGCGCGTAGCGCGGGTCGAGGCGCCGGAACGGTTCCGACAGCGACAGGAACATATAGGGCAGCACGAAGAGGAGGTGCGCCCAGATCAGCGCGCCCCACGTCCCCTCCAGCCCGAGACCGAGAAGCAGCACCTGCGCGCCGAAGAGGAAGGCCACCTGCGGAACGATGAGGGGCGTATAGAGCAGCCAGAGCGCGCGCGACGTGGGCCGCCGCCCGGCGCGATCCTCCGCCTCCAGGCAGGCCAGCACGAGGACGAGGCCGATGACCGCCGCCACCAGCCCGACGATCAGGGTCGTCGCGGCCGGCCCGCCCGCCATGCCGGAGAAACCGGCCCAGTTGCCGAGGCTCCATTCCGACGGCAGCGCGTCCGGCCAACGCCAGCGCCGGGCGACGGACCACACCCCCATGGCGGCGAGCGCGGCGACGCCCACGCCCGCGACCGCGACCGTCAGCGCGGTGGCGATCCGCGCCGCCCCTTCCGCCCCGCCGCGCGCGCCATCCATGACCCAGCGCCGGCCGAGCCGGGCAACCAACCGCTCGCCGCCGGTCCAGGCCAGGATCGCCGCCAACGCCACGCCGAGTTGCAGGCACGCCCCGGCGGCGGCCACGAACTGGAAGGCGAGGTCCGGATCGTTCGCCCAGCGCATGATCAGGATGGCCAGCGTCGGCGACGTGCTGCCCGTCAGCAGCAGCGCGACATCGACGACGGAAACCGAGAAGGCGACGACCGCCAGGATCGGCAGGCGGATCTGGCGATAGACCAGCGGCAGGACCGCCTTGATCCAAGCCGTCGCCCGGCCGTAGCCGAGGCCGCGCGCGACCGCCAGCGTCCTGTCCGCCGGCACCTGCGCCAGCGCGCCGAGCGTCATCAGGAATAGGAAGGGCGTTTCCTTCACCACCAAGGCCAGGATCAGGTTGAGCCCGTAAGGATCGGGCGACAGCGCGATATCCGGCGGCCATTGATAGCCCGTCGCCCAGGGTGACAGCACGCGCAGCAGCCAGCCGCTGGGCGCCAGCAGAAAGGCGAGGCCGAGCGCGAAGGCCGCGTGCGGCACGGCCAGAAGCGGCGCGAACAGCCGCTGCATGCGTCGGAACAGCCGCGTGCCGTGACAGGCGGCGGCGAACCCGGTGGTGAGCGTGAAGGACAGCGTGGCGGCGGCGAGGCCGGTCCATAGGCTCATCCCCACGGCGCTCCCCGTTCCGGGATAGGCGGCCAGCCGCCGCCAGGGGTCGAGGCTCGGACCGTCCCCGCCGAGCGCGGGCAGATAGCCGAAGGCCGGCAGCACCGCCCCGACCAGCCCCGCGCCGACGGGGCCGAGGAACAGCAGCAGCGTCACGGCCGGGGCGAAGCGCAGCCAGCCGCGTCGCTGTCCGGGGCGCGTCGCCTCCATCATGACCCACCCGGGGGGTAGGGCCCCGCGTCCCGGCGCGGCGCGGCGCGCGTGGTGACCTCGCCTATCGGCCTAGCTGCCATAGCGGGTGAGCCAATGCTCCTCGATCCGGGTCATCCAGGTCGGGTGCGGCTCCGGCAGGCTGGGGCCGAGCGCGTTCGGCGGCAGCGTCGCGGGACCGCGCGGCAGGTCGGCGAAGAGCGCGCGCTGCTCCGCCGACAATTTAGCGACGCTCAAAACCGTCTGGTCGCCCCACACCGTCGCGTCCTGCTTGCGGGCCTGCGCCTCCGGGCCCATCAGGAAGTTGGCGACGACCATCGCGGCGTCCTTGTGGGCGGCATTATAGGGGATGGCGACGAAATGCGTGTTGCCGATCGTGCCCTCGTCGAAGACGAAGGTCCGCACCGTCTCCGGCAGGCGGCCTTGCGCGATCAGGGCCGAGGCTTCGCCCGGATTGAAGCTTATGGCGATATCGACGGCGCCGTTATCCAGCATGCGCATCTGCTCGGTACTGGATTTCGGATAGTCGGTGCCTTCGCGCCACAGCACCGGGTCGAGTTCGTCCAGATAGGCCCAGAGCGGCGCCGTAACCGCGGCGAAATTTCCACCCGCCGGGTCGAGCAGTACCGCCGGATCGTCGGCGAGCGCGTGCAGCGCCTGCTTCAGGAAGGTGGTGCCGGTGAAGTCCGGCGGGGCGGGGTAGGTGAACCGCCCCGGGTTGGCCTTGGCGAAGGCGAGAAGTTCTCGGATCGACCCCGGCGTTTCCTCCAGGCGCGCGCTGTCGTAGGGGAAGACGATCTTCGCCATGCCCCAGGGCGCCTCCAGCCCCTCCGTCGGGACGGTGAAGTCGATGACGGTGGTGGGTTTTTCCACCGGGTCGATCAGCGCGAAGTTCGGCAGGATTTCGTCCAGCGGGCCATGTAGAAGATTCGCGTCCTTCATCGCCTTGAAGTTCTCGCCGTTGATCCAGATGAGGTCGACGGACCCGTCCTCGTCGCGCCCTGCCGTCTTCTCCGCCAGGACCTTGCGCACCGCTTCCGCCGTGTCGTTCAATTTGACGTGGACGAGGTCGATGCCGAAGCGGTCCTCGACCGTGTCGGCGACCCATTGGATATAGCCGTTGGTGCTTTCGCTGCCGCCCCAGGCGTTCCAATAGACGCTCTCGCCCTCGGCGGCGGCCAGGATTTCGGGCCAGACGCGCTCCTGCGCCGAGGCGGGGGAGGCGACGGAAAGCGCGAACAGGCCGATGGCCAGCGGCGCGGCGAGAATGGCGAGGGCGGATCGGCCGGACACTCGGGGCATGGTCGGCATGGCGTTCTCTGGCTCCCTCCGGTTTCGGACATGCGAGAGGCGGTCGCGGATATCCGATGTACGCTATCACGCGTGGGCGAGCCAGGGGGGTGGCGCGGTACGCACGCGGTTGTGAGAAGGCGTGTTCCTTACTTTCGCGATTTCCTTGTTCCGCAACGGCGTCGGCCCGCATGGACGCTCGCCGGCGGACTTGTGAGCGCTCACGACCCCATGCTATCAGGGTTTCATCGATGGGATGGACCGCGCCGCCAATGGCGCGCGAAGGATCGGATGGCAATGGCCGGAACGGCGATCGGCGAGGGATGGGGCCGCGGCGACACGCGACGACGATGCGTGCGTCCCCGCGCGGTCCGTCCGCGCGCCCGCCGCCCTGCGTTCGCGCACGGCCCCCTGCCGACCGCCGATCGATCCCCGTCCGCATCCCTTTCCCCGCGCGAGCGCGCGCGACCCTGATGGGCGAGGAGGATCGACCGGCCGCTTCCGGACCGGAGTCCTTCGTCATGCCCAAGAGCCCGCCGCCGCTGCCCTATCGGATCGCGCCGGAAGAACCCGCCCATGCCCCCGCCGTCGAGGCCCTGATCGCCGAGAGCTTCGGGCCGGAGCGCGCCAAGCGCACGGTCTATCGCTTCCGCGACGGGCGCGCGCCGATCGCGGAGCTTGCCTTCGTCGGCCTTCTGCCGGAAGGGGTGGGGGAGGCGGCCGGGAGCGAACGGCTCGTCGCCTCGCTCAATTTTTGGGAGGTCGCGGCCCCCGGCGGGCCGCTGCCGCTGCTGGGGCCGCTCGCCGTGCTACCGGATCTGCGCGGGCGCGGGGTGGGGCGCGCGCTGGTCGCTCACGGCCTCGCCGCCGCGCGGGACCAGGGGTGGCCGGCCGTGCTGATCGTCGGTGATCCGGGCTATTACGCGCCCTTCGGCTTCTCGGTGGGGCCGGTCGCGGGGCTGGATTTGCCGGGGCCGGTCGGCCCCCTGACCTTCATGGGATTGGAATTCACGCCGGGCGCGTTGTCGGAACGCGCGGGCGCCGTCGTCCCCCGCCCGCTTTGAGGCGCGGCGGAGGGGCTGGCGGAGGGGCTGGCGGAGGGGCTGGGGGAGGTGCCGGCGGCACCGATGCGCGAACCGCTTGCGGGCGGGCGGCCGGTTCCGTATATCAGGGGCATCGGCACCGCCGATCCAGGTGGACCCGAATGCGGGCGTAGTTCAGTGGTAGAACGTCAGCTTCCCAAGCTGAATGTCGTCGGTTCGATCCCGATCGCCCGCTCCACCTTCCTCTATCCTCATCCTCCCTTGAAGACCGCTGATCGGCGCGGGGTCACGTAACCTCGATCCAGGTGCGCATGCCGGCCGCCTGATGGCCCAGCATGTGGCAGTGGAAGAACCATTTGCCCGGATTGTCCGCGACCAGCGCGATTTCCGCCTGCTGGCGCGGCATCATCAGGACGCCGTCGCGCCAGATCGTCCCGGCCTCCGGCGACGGCGCGCCGTCGAGCGTCAGCAGCGTGACATGATGGCCGTGCAGATGCATGACATGCGGCCAGGCCGTGTCGTTGACCATCGCGATCCGCACGCCGCGCCCGCGCGGGACGGAGAAGAGCGGCTTGTCCAGATCGCCCGCCACGCCGTTCACGGCCCAGACACGGCCGGCCTGGGCCAGGTCACGGGGCCCCGTCATCTCGCCGTTCAGCATGGCTTGCCCCATGCCGCCCATGGCGCCGCCTTCCATCACCATATCGACGCGCAACGCCTCCGCCGGGTCCGGCATGGTGGGCGGTCGGGTCTCGCCGAGGGGCGGCGGCGCGTCGAATTGCGTCCGCTTGGGCGGCTCGTCGGAATAGGCGAGGAAGCTGATCGGCCGCGCGTCGCTATAGGCGTCGTCCAGAAGGGCGTAGCGTCCGCCCGGTTCTCCGGTCGCGTCGAGGAGATAGTCCACCCGCTGGCCCGGGGCGAACAGGAGCGAGTCCGTCGGCGCGGATGGTGGGCAGGCGAAGCCGTCGATGGCGGCCACCCGCGCCTCGTGCCCCGCGATGGCGAGCGCGAAGATCCGCGCCGTCGCGGCGTTTAGAACGCGCAGACGTATCCGCTCCCCCGCCCGGATCGCGATGTCTCCCGGCGGCGCCCCGTTGACCGTGATCCAATTGCCGATACGGCCCTGATGCGCCCAATCATGCAGGGCGCCGAAGCTGGCCTCGTGGATCGCGCCGGCTTCGTCCAGCCGCCAATCATCGAGGACCAGCGTGATCTCCCGGTCGACGGCGGGCGGCTCCTCCTCCTCCACGATCAGGACGCCGTAGAGGCCGCGCGCCACCTGCTCCCAGCTTCGATTGTGACTGTGATACCAATAGGTGCCGGCATCCGGGCAGGTGAAGCGGTAATCGAAACCGTCCCCCGGCGCCACGGCGTCCTGGGTCATGCCGACGACGCCGTCCATGGCGTTGTCGATCCTTATGCCGTGCCAATGGATGCTGGTGCCCTGGGTCAGGCGGTTCTCCAGCCGCACGGCCAGTTCCGCGCCCCGTTTAACCCGCAGGGCCGGTCCCGCGACCGTGCCGTTATAGGCCCAGACGTCCGTGCCTTGCTCCGCCGGGCCGAGTAGCGGGGCCTTGGCGGGCGCGGCCTCGATCCGGATCGGTCCGGATCGACCTGGGTCGGTGCGCGCGTCGACGCGCGCGCGGCATCCGGAGGCCGCCAGGATGCCGGCGGCGGCGCCGGCCCTCAAGAAGGTTCGCCGCGTGACGCCCATCAACCGGATACCTCCCCCGTCCATCGTGGTTTCCCCCGATGGTACAACCCGCATGGGAGGGTTGGGAATGGCGAATAGCACCCGTTGGTAGCGGCCGGCCGCCATGGCAATTCCGCGGCAGGCGTGTCGAGGGGCTGGACCCGTGCCGTGATAATGCCCATTTCCTGCATCAGATTTCATATCGGAACAGTCCGACCTGAAAATTCGACCCGTATTGGGAGGTTTCCTTGAGGTCCGATCGCCCTGACGTCCGCGCGCCGGAACAGGCCCGCGCGCCGGCCCGCGCGTTCGCCGCGCTTGTCTTCGCCGCGCTGGCGCTTTCCCTGACGCCGTTCGCCGCCCGGGCGGCGGTGTTCGACGCCGAGAGCTTCACCCTCGGCAACGGCCTGCGTGTCGTGGTGGTGGAGAACGACCGCGCGCCGGTCGTCACCCAGATGCTTATGTACAAGGCCGGCTCGATCGACGAGATGCCCGGGAAATCGGGTGTCGCGCACGTGCTGGAGCATATGATGTTCAAGGGCACGGAGGAGGTCGGCCCCGGCGAGTTCTCCGCCATGGTCAGCCGTAACGGCGGGCAGGACAACGCCTTCACCAGCTATGACTATACCGGCTATTACCAGTCGGTCGCTTCGGACAGGCTGGCGCTGATCATGCGCCTGGAGGCGGATCGGATGCGCAATCTCGCCCTCGACGACGCGCAGTTCCAGCCCGAGCGTCAGGTCGTGATCGAGGAGCGTAACCAGCGCGTCGAGAACGAACCCTCCGCCATGCTGAACGAGGAGGCGGCGCCCGCCCTCTATTACAATCACCCCTATTCCCAGCCGATCATCGGCTGGCGCCATGAGTTGGAGGCGATGAAGCTCGCCGACCTTCGGCATTTCTATCAACGCTTCTACGCGCCGAACAACGCGGTCCTGGTGATCGTCGGCGACACCACGGTCGAGGAGGTGCGCGATCTGGCCGAGACATATTACGGTCCGATCGAGCCGTCGGAGATCGGCCGCACCGCGCCGTTGATGGAGCCGCCGCATGACAGCGCGCATGTCGTGACCCTGCGCGACGAGCGCGTCCGCCAGCCGAGCTGGTCGATGCGCAAGCTGGCGCCCAGTTACGGCACGGACGGGCCCACGGACCAAGTCTATGCCCTCCAGGTGCTGATGGATATCGTCGGTGGCGGCAACAGCGCGCGGCTCTATCGCGCGCTTGTGGTCGAGCAGGGCGTCGCCGTCGGCGCCGGCGGCTGGTATTCCGAAACCGACCGTGGCCCCGGCACCATCGGCCTCTACGCGCAACCGGCCGAGGGCCGGTCGATCGACGCGGTGGAGCGCGCGGCGCGCGCCGTCATCGCCGACGTGATCGAGAACGGCGTCACCGAGGACGAGGTGCGCCGCGCCATAACCCGCCTGCAGGATTCGGCCGCCACCGCGCGCGACAGTCTGATGGGCCCCGCCCGCGTGATCGCCCAGGGGCTGAGCGTGGGCCTCGATCTCGACGATATCGAAAGCTGGCCGGAGCGCATCGGCGCCGTCACCGTCGCGCAGGTCAACGCGGCCGCGCGCGACGTCCTCGGCGCGCCGGGCGAAGTGACGACCCGTCTGCTCGGTCCGGCGGCGGAGAACGGCGCGGCCGGTCAATCGGACCGGTCGGACCAAGCGGACCGAGAGCAAAAGAAGGAGCCGTCCTGATGCGCGCGCGCCAATCGACCCCGTTTCGCCCGTCCGGTCCGCGCGGCGCCGTCGCGGCGTTCTGTCTCGCGCTCCTCGCGGTCGGCCTGATGGCGGCGCGTCCCGCGTTCGCCGTCGAGGTCGAGCGGGTGGTGAGCGACAAGGGCATCACCGCCTGGCTGGTGCGCGACGACACCGTGCCGGTGACCGCGATCGAGTTCACCTTCGCGGAGGCCGGCGCGGTCATGGACCCGGACGGCATGGCCGGGACCGCCAATATGACGAGCGCCCTGATCGACGAGGGCGCGGGCGACATGGATAGCCAAGCTTTCCAGGGCAAGCTGAACGACCTTTCGATCAAGCTTCGCTATTCCGCCGGGCGGACTGATTTCTCGGGCAGTTTCTATACGCTCAACCGCTATCGGGATGAGGCGGTGGAGATGTTGCGCCTTTCCCTGACCGAACCGCGCTTCGACGAGGAACCGGTGGCGCGCATCCGCCGTCAGATCCAGGCGGGCCTGCGCCAACAGCGCACGGACCCCGGCGCACTCGCCGCCGAGGCGCTGATGAAAACGGTCTTCCAGGGCCATCCATACGCCGACCCGACCGAGGGCACGGTGGACAGCGTGGAGCGAGTCACGGTCGAGGCCATGCGGACCTTCCAGCGCGAGGGGCTGACGCGCGACCGCCTCAATATCGGTGTCGTCGGCGATATCACGCCGGAGGCGTTGAAGCCGATCCTGGACAAGGCCTTCGGCGGTCTGCCGGAAAGCGGCCGCCATCCGGACGTGCCCCAGGCCGCCGTGGACGGGCCGGCCGGCACCGTCGTGATCGACCAGGACGTGCCGCAATCGACCGTCCAGTTCGCGCAGAAGGGCCTCGCCCTCGACGATCCGGACTATTACGCCGGGATGGTGCTGAATCACATCCTGGGCGGCGGGTCCTTCGAATCCCGCCTGATGCAGGAAATCCGGGTGAAGCGCGGCCTCGCCTATTCCGTTTACAGCTTCCTGCAACCGATGGAGAAGGCGGCGATGCTGCGCGGCGGGCTGGCGACGCGCAACGACGCGGTCGGCCAGTCGATCGACCTGGTCCGCGAGGTCTTCGCCGATATCCGCGACAACGGCGTGAGCGAGGCGCAACTCGCCGACGCCAAGACCTATCTGACGGGCTCCTATCCCTTGCGCTTCACCAATTCCAGTTCGATCGCCGATCAACTCGTCGCCATGCAGCGCTATGATTTCGGCATCGATTATATCGACCGGCGCAACAGCCTGATCGAGAAGGTGACGCTGGCGGACGTGAACCGTCTCGCGGGGGAATTGCTGGACCCCGAGGCGCTGACCATCGTCGCGGTCGGCAAGCCCGAGGGGGTGGAGGCGAACCTGCCCGTCCCGGACGGTGTCGGCGGATAAGGGCGGATAAGGCGGGGTAGGGACGGGTTTGTCCGCGTCCCGTCTCCGCCCGGCGGGCCGCCCCGGGTTACAGACGCTCGCGGATGGCGGCGACGCGGCCCAGGATGTCGAGGGCGCGGGTATCGCCGCCGATGGCGCGCAGATCGGCCCGGGTCATGTCGCCGTCTAGGCGCATCTGCCAATCGGCGATCATGTCGCGTGGGGCTTCCGGATCGGCCGTCCTGAAATGATCGCCCTTGGGGCCGCGCAGCAACAGCGCATGGTCGGCCGCGCCGATCGCCCCGTTGGCGCGCAGCATGCCCGCCATCTCGGTCGCCTCGTTGGGCGACATGCGGCGCGGGTCGTAATCCGCCGCCGCCATGACGAAGCTGCCTTCCCGGCTGATATCGACGATATCGCGTGTCTCGGACAGTGGCGGCGGGTCCGGCAGGCGTTCCGCCATCAGGTCGCGCGCGGCCTCCGCCCGGGACCGCTTGACCGGCCCTTCCGCGGCAAGACCCGATCCCGCCTGCCGCTCGGCGCGCGCGCCGTCGCCCGCCCCCGTGGCGGGCGGCGCCTGGAATACGGACAACAGGGCGGTCAACTTCATCGGCGATGCCTCCGTCCCCCGTCATGCAATCAATGTGCCGTCGGGTCTTCGATTCCCGGGAGGGGGTGGCATTGTGCGGTGCGGAAATAATTCACACCAAACTATGGACAAATTACTATTCCACACATATTTTAGAGCAAATAAGGATTGCACACCGATCCATGCGGAAATCCATGCTCCGAACCGGAGCGTGAAGCCTTCCCGGATCGAAGGATAGGGTTCTTCGAAAGATGGATGTCCTGCCGGGCTTCTGGAAGCTGAAGGGACGAACCGCGCTGCTGGTCGGCGGTGGCGAGGCGGCGGCGCGCAAGCTGCGCTTCCTGCTGCGCGCGGGCGCCGATGTCCGGCTTTTCCCCAGCGGAGAGGCGCTTCATCCGGAAGTGGCCGAGGCGGTCGCCGCCGGCCGCGTCACCCGCATCGACCGCCCGGTCTGCGCCTCGGACGCGGTGGTGGGCTCGCCGACCGGGGGGATGCATGCGTTGCTCGCCATCGTCGCGGTGGAGGACGAGATCGCGGCGCGCGCCGCCGTCGCCGTCTGCCGCGCGGCGCGGGTGCCGGTCAACGCGGTCGATCGGCCGGATCTATGCGACTTCATCTTCCCGGCCATCGTCGATCGCAGCCCGATCCTGATCGCCATCTCGTCGGGCGGTGCATCGCCGGTTCTGGCGCGGCGCGTGCGCGCGGCGGTCGAGAGCGTGCTGCCCGCCGGGCTCGGCCGGTTGGCGCGTTTCGCGAACGGGTTCCGGGGCGCCGTCAAGGCGATGATCCCGCCCGGCCCGGCGCGCAAGCGTTTCTGGGACGGCTTCTTCGAGAGCGCGGCCGCCGCCGACGTGCTGGCCGGAAACGAGGCCCGCGCGCGGGAGCGGACGCTGAAGCTTCTGAACGGCCGGGCCGCCACGGCGCCGATGTCGGGCCGGGTGCTGATCGTCGGCGCGGGGCCGGGCGACCCGGACCTGCTGACGCTGAAGGCGTTGCAGGCGTTGCAGCGCGCGGACGTGGTGCTGCATGACAGCCTGATCGGCCCGGCGATCCTGGATTATGTCCGCCGCGACGCGGAGCGCATTCATGTCGGTAAGCGCAAGGGCGCCCATTCCCTGTCGCAGGACGAGACCAACGCCCTGATGGTGGCGCATGCGCGCGCCGGCCGCACGGTCGTGCGCCTCAAGGGGGGCGATCCCTTCGTCTTCGGCCGGGGCGGGGAGGAGAAGGCCCATCTCGCCGCGAACGGTATCGACGTGGAACTGGTCCCCGGCATCACGGCGGCCGCCGGCGCGGGCGCCGCGACCGGCATTCCGTTGACCCATCGCGAGGATGCGCAGGCCGTCACCTTCGTCACCGGGTTCTTTCAGGGGGGCGCGCCGAAGCTTGATTGGGCGGCGCTCTCCGGCCCGGCGCAGACGGTCGTCGTCTATATGGGTGTCGGCACGGCCGGCTTGATCGCGGACGAACTGCTGGCCCACGGCGCGCCGGGGGACCGGCCCGTCGCGGTCATCGAGAAGGCGAGCCTGCCGGAGCAGCGCCTGCTGACCGGGCGGCTCGACCGGCTGGAGCGGCTGGTCGCCACCAACCGGGTGACGGGCCCGGCGCTTCTGGTGATCGGCGACGTGGTGCGCCATGCGGATGCCGACAAGTTGACGGAACTGGCCCGTCCCGCCGACGCGATGGTCGGCTGAGGGCGAGCGGACGCGGGACGCGTAAAAGGATAAGGACGAGGATAGCATGAGCGAGAAGACACGCTCCAAGAAGGGGGGCGACAAGGCCCTCACCGCCAATCGGCTGACCGACGGGGTGGCCATCTTCCTGGCCACCGACGGCAGTTGGGTCGAGGATGCGCGCGAGGCGCGGGTGGAAGGCGACGATGCCGGCCACGCCGCCTTGGAAGCCGCCGGCGCCGAGGCCGAGGCGGCGGGCATCGCCGTCGGCCCCTATCTGATCGACGTGGCGCGCGACGCGGACGGCGCCGTCCACCCGACCCGCAATCGCGAAGTGATCCGCGCGCGCGGCCCCAGCACCCATCCGCACCACGGCAAGCAGGCCGAGGGTCTTTCCGGCCAGGAGGCCGCCTGAGTCATGTATCGGTACGATGAATTCGACGCCACCTTCGTCCATGAGCGGGTGGAGCAGTTCCGCGATCAGGTCGCGCGCCGCCTCTCCGGCGAATTGACGGAGGAGGAGTTCAAGCCGCTGCGCCTGATGAACGGGCTCTATCTGCAGCTTCACGCCTATATGCTGCGGGTGGCGATCCCCTATGGCACGTTGAGCGGGACGCAGATGCGCCGCCTCGCCCATATCGCGCGGACCTATGACAAGGGCTTCGGCCATTTCACGACGCGTCAGAATATCCAGTACAACTGGCCGACGCTGGAGGATGCGCCCAGGATCCTGGAGGAACTGGCCGAGGTCGAGATGCATGCCATCCAGACCAGCGGCAATTGCATCCGCAACACCACGGCCGACCCCTATGCCGGCGCCATCAAGGACGAGGTCGAGGACCCCCGCATCGCCTCCGAGGTGATCCGGCAGTGGTCCTCGCTGCACCCGGAATTCAGCTTCCTGCCGCGCAAGTTCAAGATCGCCGTCACCGGCACGACGCATGATCGCGCGGCGGTGAAGGTGCATGATATCGGTCTGGTCATTAAGCGGAACGCGGCGGGCGAGGTCGGCTTCGAGGTCCTGGTCGGCGGCGGTCAGGGGCGCACGCCGATGATCGCCAAGACGATCCGCGACTTCCTGCCGAAGCAATATCTGCTGAGCTATCTGGAAGCGATCCTGCGCGTCTACAACATGCTTGGCCGGCGCGACAACAAGTACAAGGCGCGCATCAAGATCCTGGTGCACGAAACCGGGATCGAGGAGTTGAGCCGCCTGGTCGAGGCCGAATGGGAATCGCTCTCCCGCGAAACCACGGTCGATCTGCCGCGCGCGGAATATGAGCGCATCGCCGCCTATTTCGAGCCGCCCGACCTGGCCCCGGCCGAGGCGTCGAGCGCCGCCTTCGAGGCCGCGCAGCAGGAAGATCGCGATTTCCGCCACTGGGTGCGCACCAACGTCAAGGAGCACAAGGTGGACGGCTATGCGGTCGTCGATATCTCGCTGAAGCCGATCGGCGGCGTGCCCGGCGACGCGACGGCGGATCAGATGGACCTCGTCGCCGATCTGGCCGAGCGCTATAGCCAGGACGAGCTTCGCGTGACGCACGGACAGAATCTCGTGCTCGCCCATGTGGCGAAGGACGATCTGCACGCGCTGTTCAAGGAACTGGCGGGCGCGGGTCTCGCCACCGCCAACAGCCGCCTCGTCAGCGATATCATCGCCTGCCCGGGGTTGGATTATTGCGCCTTGGCGAATGCCCGCTCGATCCCGATCGCGCAGGATATCTCCCGGCGCTTCGACAGCCTGGACCGCCAGTTCGACATCGGCCCGCTGGAAATCAAGATTTCCGGCTGCATCAATGCCTGTGGCCACCATCATGTCGGCCATATCGGCATTCTGGGCGTCGACCGGAAAGGCACCGAATATTACCAACTGACGCTGGGCGGGCGCGCGGACGAGAACGCCGCCATCGGCAAGATCCTCGGCCCCGCCTTCGATGCCGATGGTGTCGTCGACGCGGTGGAGACGATCGTCGACACCTATCTCGAGGAACGCCGGGGACCCGACGAAACCTTCCTGGACGCCGTCGAACGGCTGGGGTTCCAGCCCTTCAAGGACCGCCTTTACCCGCAGAAGCAGGCCGCCGCGTGACGGCCGGCGAGAGACGCTGGAGGAGTACACCGATCATGGCTTTGATCAAGAATGGCCGCCTCACCGCCGACCGTTGGCACCTTTATGAGGATGACGCGCCGTTGCAGCCGGATATTCCGGCGATCGTATCGCTCGCCCGGTTCAAGGCGGAGCGCGACGCGCTGCTGCGCGCGCATGCCGATCTCGGCGTGCGGTTGGAGCCCGGGGAGACCCCGGACGCGATCGCCGACGATCTGGACCGCCTTTCGGTCATCGCGCTCAATTTCCCGAGCTTCACCGACGGGCGCGCCTATTCCTACGCCCGGCTTCTGCGGGAGCGGCATGGCTATAAGGGCGAGGTGCGCGCGGTCGGCAATGTGCTGCGCGACCAGTATCTCTTCATGGCGCGCGCCGGCTTCGACGCCTTCGAGGTGAAGGAGGGGGAGAGCGCCGAGGCCTTCCTCGCCGCGACCAAGGCGGTCACGAACGCCTATCAGCGGGCGACCGACACCCGCCGCCCGATCTGGGAACTGCGTGGCGCGCAACCGGCGATCGCCGCGGCGGCGGAGTAGGGGGCGGTGTAGGATCGATCGCCGCGCTGCCGCCTAAAAGACGAAACGCCGCGTCGGCCTTTCCGGTCGCGCGGCGTTTCCTGTTCGAGGCTATGAAATCGACAAGCCTTAGAACGGCCACTCCAGCATCGGTTTCTCGTTGTCGCGGCGGATGGACGGGGTCTCTCCATCCGTGACCTCGCGACCGAGCGCCGCGTTCTCCTGGATGCGTCGCTGTTCCTCGTTGGAATCGACGATGTCGCCGGGCTCGGGCTTGGACCGCCAGAAGACGAGATCGTCGACGAAGCTTTCCTGCTCCTGGGCGAGGGCGGCGCTCTCCTCCTCCACGACTTGTCGAATGGAAGGATCGGCCTCCAACGCGCCGGTCTTGTCGAGAAGCGCGATTTCCCCCATTGAGGCCCCCTGCTGGCGCATCTGCTCCTTCTGCTCGCGAAGCCGCTTCATGGCGTCGCGGCCGAACAGGGCTTCCTGCGCGGTCTGGCTGGGTTGCAGGTCCTGATAACGCTGGCCGCGCGGGTCCGGCGGGCGGAGCCCGTAGTTCGGCGGCAGGGTCAGCGGGGCGCGCGAGACGACGTTGAATTCGTCCGGCGTGCGCTTTTCGAGACCGAGGATGTCGCCGGTTTGGCCGCCGCCACAAGCCGAGAGACCCACGCCGATCAGCGCGAGCGCCGTCAGCCGCACGAGAATCGAGGTGCGATGCATCGCCATCGACGGTTCCTACCCTTCGTTTCGGCCCGTTCCACCACTCTTCCCACGGAATCGGGGAGAGAGGGACGGCTCCTTCACGCCCCCGTTATTTAAGGGGTTTTCGCGGGGTGAACAAGCCGTCCGCCAGGACCATGAGCACCCCGATGCTGATCGCCGCGTCCGCGACATTGAAGGCCGGCCAGGGATTGAACAGGCGCAGCGGGATGAACGGTATCGAGATCGAGACGAAATCCGCGACCGCCCCCCAATGCAGCCGATCGATCGCGTTGCCGATCGCCCCGCCGATGACGAAGCCCAAGCCGCAGCCGAGCCACGCCGTTTCCGCCCGGCGCAGCCAGACCAGCATGATCGCCGCGATCGCGACGGCGAGGCCGGAGAGCAGATAGGGGCCGACCGCGCCATCCCCGAACAACCCGAAACTGACCCCGCGATTCCAGACCAGCACCAGATCGAACCAGTCGGTGACGGGGATGATGCGCGGCGGGCGCATCACCCAATCGACCATGTAGAACTTGCTGGCCTGATCCAGGATCAGGACGATCGCGGCCAGCGCGAGGCCCAGCGGCAGGCGCCCGCGCTTCGGCTTCATGGTGAAGCCGTCCGCGCCGGTTCGGTTCGGGCTTTCGAGGGTCATGGTCGGGACCGCCTGGTTCTCGATTATTCCGCGGCCGCCGGCATGTGCTTGACCGCTTCCGCGCACCGTCCGCAGACATCCGGCGCGTCCGGGCCCGCGCCGACATCCGGCAGGACCTTCCAGCAGCGCTGGCACTTCTCGCCCTCCGCCCGGGCGAAAGCGACCGCTACATCCTCGACATCGTCCAGTCGGAAGGCATCGTCGGGCGCGTCCGCGTCGCTGATCACGATGTCGGAGGTGATGCAGACATCCGCGAAATCGACGGTGGCGAGCGCCCCCTGGATCGCGGGGGAGGCATGCACCACCGGTGCCGCGTCGAGATTGGCGCGGATCGCCTTCTCGTTGCGCTTGCGCTCCAGCGCGGCGAGCACGACGCGGCGCGCGCGGCGCACCGTCGCCCATTTCGCCTCGAGGGCCTCGTCGCGCCAACCGGCCGGAATTTCCGGCATCTGGCGCAGATGGACGGAATTGTCGTCCGCCGCGCCGGTGCGGGCGAGCCAGGCCTCCTCCGTCGTGAAGCTGAGGATCGGGGCGAGCCACGCGGTCAGGCAGTCGAACACCGTGTCCAGCACGCTGAGCGCCGCGAGGCGGTCCGCGTCGTCCGGCGCGTCGCAATAGAGCGAATCCTTGCGCACGTCGAAATAGAAGGCGGAGAGATCGACCGCGCAAAACTCATGCAACTCGCGGAAGATGCGGTTGAAGTCATAGCCCTCGATGCCCGCGCGCACGACGCCGTCCATCGCCGAAAGACGGCTCAGCACCCAGCGCTCAAGCTCCGGCATGTCCTTGGGATCGACGCGCTTCGCCGGATCGAAATGCGCGAGATTGCCGAGCAGCCAGCGCAGCGTGTTGCGGAAGCGCCGATAATAGTCGGTGAGCTGCTTCAGCATCGCCTCGCCGATGCGCAGATCGCCGGAATAATCCTCCGAGACGACCCACAGGCGCAGGATCTCCGCCCCGTACTTGTCGTTCACCTCCTGCGGCACGACGACATTGCCGAGGGATTTCGACATCTTGCGGCCGTCCTCCGCCATGACGAAGCCGTGCGTCAGCACCGCGTCATAGGGCGCGCGCCCGCGCGTGCCGCAGCTTTCCAGCAGCGAGGAATGGAACCAGCCGCGATGCTGGTCGGAGCCTTCGAGATAAAGCGAGGCGGGCCATTGCTGATCCGCACGCGCCTCCAGCGTGAAGGCGTGGGTCGATCCGGAATCGAACCAGACATCGACGACGTCGCGCACCTGCTCGTACGCCCCGGAATCGTAGTCATTGCCGAGGAAACGCGACGGATCGCTGGTGAACCAGGCGTCCGCGCCCTCTTCCCGGAAGGCGGCGACGATCCGGTCGACCACGGCCTGATCGCGCAGCGGCTCGCCGGTTTCCTTATGGACGAAGACCGGGATCGGCACGCCCCAGGCGCGCTGGCGGCTGACGCACCAGTCGGGCCGGCTCTCGATCATGGAATAGAGGCGCCGCTGCCCGGCCTTGGGATAGAAATCGGTCTTCTCGATCGCCTGTAACGCCTTGGCGCGCAGGTCGTTCGTCTCCATCGAGATGAACCATTGCGCCGTGTTGCGGAAGATCAGCGGCGCCTTGGAGCGCCAGCTATGCGGATATTGGTGGCGCAGCGACCCCTTGGCCAGCAGCTTGCCGGCCTTCGCGATCTCGCGGATGGCGGTGCCGTTGGCCGGGCCGTCCTTGCCTTCCTGGGTGATGACGGCGGCGCCGTCCATCAGCGGCACGAAATCGTGGAAACAGCCGTCCTCGCCGACCGTCTCCGGGATCTCGATGCCGTTGGCGCGGCCCAGATGCCAGTCATCCGCGCCGTGGCCCGGCGCGATATGGACGAAGCCCGTGCCCGCGTCGTCGGTCACGAATTCGGCCGACAGGACGGGGACGTCGAAATCGTAATGGCCGCCGGCGCCCTCGACCCCGCGCCAGGGATGGGCGCAGGTGCTGCCGGCGATGCGCGCGCCCGGCAGGGTGGCGACGATTTCGTGCGCGGCGATGCCCGCCTGCTCGCAGGTGGCGGCGACGAGGTTCCGGGCGACGACCAGCCGCTCGCCGACGGTGGCGCCGGTCTTCTCCGCGACCTCCGTCACCTCGATGACGGCATAGTCGAAGTCCTCGTGGCAGGCGACGGCGCGGTTGCCGGGGATGGTCCAGGGCGTGGTCGTCCAGATCACCACGCTGGCGCCTTCCAGCGCCGGGTCGGCCGCCTTCACCACCGGGAACCTGACCCAGATGGTGGTCGATTTGTGCTCCATGTACTCGGCCTCGGCCTCGGCCAGGGCGGTCTTCTCCACCGCCGACCACCAGACAGGCCGGGCGCCCCGGAACAGCGCGCCGGACATCAGGAACTTGCCAAGCTCGTCGGCGATCACCGCCTCGGCCTCGTAGTTCATGGTGAGGTAGGGATTGTCCCAATCGCCGAGCACGCCGAGGCGCTTGAACTCCTCGCGCTGCACGCCGATCCAGTGGTCGGCGAACTCCCGGCATTCACGCCGGAACTCGACGATCGGCACGGCGTCCTTGTCCTGGCCCTTCTCGCGATAGCGCTCCTCGATCTTCCATTCGATCGGCAGGCCGTGGCAGTCCCAGCCCGGCACATAGGGCGCGTCATAGCCCGTCATCTGGCGCGAGCGGTTGATGATGTCCTTCAGGATCTTGTTCAGCGCGTGGCCGATATGCAGATGACCGTTCGCATAGGGCGGGCCGTCATGCAGGATATATTTCTCCCGGCCCTTCGAGTCCGCGCGCAGCTTCCCCCACAGGTCTATCTCCGCCCACCGCGCCAGAATCTCCGGCTCGCGCTGCGGCAGGCCGGCGCGCATCGGGAAATCCGTGCGCGGCAGATGGAGCGTGTCCTTGTAGTCGGGCTGGTCGGCATTCATCGCTCGGGCTCTCGGGCTTATTCCAAAATATCGGAAGACCGCGCCGGTTTACGCCAGTTGACCGGGGATTTCCAGCCCGGCGGGGCGGTGGCGGCGTCAGGGCGGCCGGGGATGTATTCCTCGTCCTGAAATGAGTTCCCAAACCGCCATCGATGTTCTCTATAATCGAATAATCATAATATTGCTCGTATTGGGATATGCCGTATCCGGCTTCGTCGGGGGCACCGGGAACGCATCCGGTCCGCCCGGAAAAGCGATTGTCGATAAGGGAGAGGGACAATGTCCGCGAAGCAACTTGTTCGTGCCAATATAACCGCCTTCGGCGGCCCGCGTCGCGGGGCGTGGCGGCGTCTCGGCGCGTTGTCGATTTTCCTGGCCGACGGCGTGGTCGAGCGTCTGCACTTCACCGACGGGTCGAATGACCCCTTCATCCACGATCCGAGGGACGGATCGCCGATGTCGCCGGAAATGGCGGAGCGCCTGAAGGAATTCAGCGAGGCCCTCAAGGATCGGGAGAGCCACGTCAATTCCTTCATCGAGACGCATGAGATCGAGATGGCGGAAGGCAGCATCGATCTTCACGAGGTCCAGGCCGGGATCGACGGCTTGAAGGCCAATCTCGAACGGATGGTGGCCTCGCAGATGGAACGCATGGGCCATCTCGCCATCGCGGGCTCGGTCGCCTCCATCCTCGGACTGGCTCTGGCGGTCTATCTCCTCTGGCCGGATCGCTGGGACCCGGACGGCGATTTCGACGGGGACGGCAATCCGAACTATACCGACGGGGACGACGACAATGACGGCACCCCAGACGACGAGGACCGCTATCCCATGGACAAGGACCTTCAATGCTTCCCGCCGCCATGGCTCGGTGAATGCCTGACGGGCGATTCCGGTGTCGTGCCGCGATATTATGCCGAGATGCTGACGACGAAGGGCTTTTATACCGTGCCGCATTTCTCGATGCAGCGGATCTACTGAGACTCTAATGCCCGGGCAGTCGTTACCGTGCGTCGAGGCTTCGCTCCAGGTCGGCGATCAAATCCGCCACCGCCTCGATCCCGATGGAGAGGCGCAGCAGGTTGTCGGGCACCGGGCTGTCCGGCGGCTCGATCGCCTTGCGATGCTCGATCAGCGTTTCCACCCCGCCAAGGCTGGTGGCGGGGATGATCAGCCGCGTCGCGGTGGCGACCCGCTTGGCGGCGGCGAAGCCGGTCTCGTCCTTGCCGCCCCCGTCGCCGCCCCCGCCCCCGCCCTTGACCAGAAGCGAGAGCATGCCGCCGAAACCGCCGGTGAATTGCCGCCGGGCGATGGCGTGATCGGGGTGGCTTTCCAGCCCGGGATAAAGCACGCCCTCCAACGCGGGATGGCCGTCGAAATGCTGGGCGATGGCGTGCGCGTTGTCGCAGGCGCGTTCCCACCGCAGCGCCAGCGTGCGCATGCCGCGCAGCAGCAGCCAAGCCTCCATCGGCCCCAGCACGCCGCCATTCAGGGTGCGGACCTGACGCACCGCCTGCCAGCGCGGCCCGTCCGGATCGGCGGTCGATAGCGCGCCCGCCACCAGGTCGCTGTGCCCGCCCAGATATTTGGTTGCCGACTGGAAGACGATATCGGCGCCGAGCGCCAGCGGCCGGATGGTCAGCGCGGGCGTGCAGGTGGCGTCCACCGCCAGCGCCGCGCCGGCCGCGTGCGCGGCCCGCGCCGTCGCGGCGATGTCCAGCACCTCCCAGGTCGGGTTCAGCGTCGTCTCGATCCAGACCAGATCGGTCTCGCCCTTCGCCAGCACGGCCGACAGCCCGTCCGCCGCGCGCGCGTCGTAGAAATCGAGGCCGAGGCCGCGCGTCTCCGCGAAGCGCTTCAGCGCGACCCGGCTGCCGTGATAGAGCATGGTCGGCGCGGCGATCCGCTTGCCGCGCGGCACGGTTTCCAGCACCGCCGCGACGCCCGCCATGCCGGACGCGAAGGTCAGGCTTTCCGCCGCCCCGTCCAGCGCGGCGATCACCCGCTCCACGCTCAGATAGGTCGGGTTCTCCGGCCGGCTGTAGCTCGCCCCCGCGATCAGGTCGTAATTGCCGTCGCGCGCATAGGTGCTGGCCATATGGATCGGCGGCGTCACCGCGCCCGTTGCCGGGTCGGTATAGTGCAGCGCCTGGGCCAGCAGGGTGCGGGGATCGGTCGGGGGCTGGGTCATGATTTCCTCGGGTGGCCTGTTCGCCATGCTCTATCGGGTGGGGAGGGGAGGGCGGCGTGAAACGCCCCTACGCCCCGGCCGCGCGGGTGTCCAGAATGACGTGCGCGGCCCGGCAGTCCTCCGCGATCGCGGTCTTCAGGGCGTCGATGCCGTCGAATTTCTTCTCCGGCCGGATGAATTCGATCAGCGCGATGCGCAAGCTGGTGCCGTAGAGATCGCCGTCGAAATCGAACAGATAGACCTCGAACACCTCGCCGATGCCGTCGACGGTGGGGCGGCGCCCCCAGTTCGCGACACCGTCCAGCCAGCGGGGCGCGCCACCCGCCGTCGCGCTTACCCCGCAGCGCACGGCATAGACGCCATGAGCCGGGCGGACATAGTCGCCGAGATCGATATTCGCGGTCGGGAAGCCGATGGTCCGGCCGAGTTGCCGGCCCTTCGCGACGATGCCCTCGACCTCGAACGGCCGGCCGAGCAGGGCCGCGGCCTGTCCCGGCTCTCCGGCCTTCAGATGCTCCCGGATGCGGGTGGAGGAATAGACCTCGCCCGCGGCGCTGGCGCTGGGATCGACGACCGTGACCCGGAAGCGTCCATCGGCCTTCAACGTCTCCACCGTGCCGGCGCGCCCCTTGCCGAAGCGGAAATCGTAGCCGACGACGAGATGGGAAAGCCCGAGACCGCGGACCAGCACCTCCCCGATGAAGGCGTCCGCCGTAAGCTCCGCCAGCGCGCGCTCGAACGGGAGGCAGATCATCAGATCGAGGCCGAGGGCCTGGAGATGATGCGCCTTGCTGCGCAGCGGGGTCAGACGGAAGGGCGCCACGTCCGGCTTGAAATAGCACACCGGATGGGGCTCGAAGGTCAGCACGCCGAGCGGTGCGCCCTCCGCCTCCGCGATGCGCGCCGCCTGGCCGATCACGGCCTGATGGCCGCGATGGACGCCGTCGAAATTGCCGATGGCGAGCACGGCGCCCCGCCGGTCCGCCGGATAGTCGGAAAGCTGTTGGATGATCTGCATGGCGGGCCGCACTCTAACGAAGCGGGCGGGCTCGTCCCAGCCCGAAAAAGGTGCCCCGAAGAAGGTGAAGGGCGGCGCCTTTCGACGCCGCCCTTCCCGTAACGGTCTTCAGAACTGGAGCCGGACCTAGAAGTCCATGCCCATGTCGCCCATGCCGGCGCCCGCGCCCGCATTGGACTTCGGCTCCGGCTTGTCGGCGATCATCGCCTCCGTCGTGATCAGCAGGGCCGCGACCGAGGCCGCGTCCTGCAGCGCGCAACGCACGACCTTCGCCGGGTCGATGATGCCGGCCTTGACCAGATCGACATATTCGCCGGTCTGGGCGTCGAAGCCCCAGGCGGTGTCCTTCGACTCCAGCATCTTGCCGACGACGACGGCGCCGTCCTCGCCCGCGTTGGTCGCGATCTGGCGCGCCGGCGCGCTCAGCGCGCGGCGGATGATCTCGACGCCGACCTTCTGGTCGTTGTTCGTCGTCTCGACCTTGGCCAGCGCCTTCGTGGCGTAGAGGAGCGCGGTGCCGCCACCGGCGACGACGCCTTCCTCGACCGCCGCGCGGGTCGCGTGCAGGGCGTCGTCGACGCGGTCCTTCTTCTCCTTCACCTCGATCTCGGTGGCACCGCCGACGCGGATCACCGCGACGCCGCCGGCGAGCTTCGCCAGCCGCTCCTGCAGCTTCTCGCGGTCGTAGTCGGAGGTCGTCTGCTCCACCTGCTGGCGGATCTGGTTGCAGCGGCCCTCGATCTCCTTCTTCTTGCCGGCGCCGTCGACGATCGTCGTCTCATCCTTGGTGATGGTGACGTTCTTCGCCCGGCCGAGCATGGAGATATCGACGGTCTCGAGCTTGATGCCCGTCTCTTCCGAGATGACGGTGCCGCCGGTCAGGATCGCCATGTCCTCCAGCATCGCCTTGCGGCGATCGCCGAAGCCCGGCGCCTTGACGGCCGCGACCTTCAGGCCGCCGCGCAGCTTGTTGACCACGAGGGTGGCCAGCGCCTCGCCCTCGACATCCTCGGCGATGATCAGCAGCGGCTTGCCCGACTGCACCACCTTCTCCAGCACCGGCAAAAGCGCCTGGAGGTTGGAGAGCTTCTTGTCGAACAGCAGGATGTAGGGATCGTCGAGCTCGGCCTGCATGCGCTCGCTGTCGGTCACGAAATAGGGGGACAGATAGCCGCGGTCGAACTGCATGCCCTCGACGACGTCGAGCTCGGTCTCGAGGCCCTTGGCCTCCTCGACCGTGATCACGCCCTCGTTGCCGACCTTCTCCATCGCCTTCGCGATCATCTCGCCGACATCCTTGTCGCCATTGGCGGAGATGGTGCCGACCTGGGCGATCTCGGACGACTGGGAGACCTTCTTCGCGTGCTTGGCGATGTTGGCCACGACCGCCTCGACGGCGGCGTCGATACCGCGCTTCAGGTCCATCGGGTTCATGCCGGCGGCGACGGCCTTCACACCCTCGCGCACGATCGCCTGGGCCAGGACCGTGGCGGTCGTCGTGCCGTCACCGGCCAGGTCGTTGGTCTTGCTGGCGACCTCGCGCAGCATCTGCGCGCCCATGTTCTCGAACTTGTCCTTGAGTTCGATTTCCTTGGCGACGGTGACGCCGTCCTTGGTGATGCGGGGCGCGCCGAAGCTCTTGTCGATCACGACGTTGCGGCCCTTGGGGCCCAGCGTGACCTTGACCGAGTCGGCCAGGATGTCGACGCCGCGCAGCATCCTGTTGCGCGCGTCCGTCGAGAATTTCACATCTTTCGCAGCCATTTTCTTTTCACTCCTCGTGAATGAGCAAGCTTATTGATCGAGCGCGCGTCAGGCGGCCTTCTTGGCCGACTTCTTCGCCTCGACGATGCCGAGGATGTCCGACTCCTTCATGATGAGCAGCTCCTCGCCGTCCATCTTGACCTCGGTGCCGGACCACTTGCCGAAAAGCACCGTGTCGCCGGGCTGAACGTCCAGCGCGCGGACGGTGCCGTCCTCGAGCGTCACGCCCTTGCCCACGGCGATCACCTCGCCCTGCATCGGCTTTTCCTTGGCGGTGTCGGGGATGATGATCCCTCCGGCCGTCTTCTGGTCCTCCTCAATGCGACGAACCAGAACCCGGTCGTGCAGCGGCCGAAACGTCATCTTCTGGGTACCTCCTCTTACGAAGACAAAGGTTGTCCAGGGACGCCCCGCGCGGGATGCGCGGCGCGACATGCGCGTCCGACAGGCTGTCGCGACGGTCTTGGCACTCCCCCTGATCGAGTGCTAAGCGATGGTTAGATAGGCCAGCTTTGTTCGGCTTTCAAGCGCTTTCGCGTGCTTTGTTAGCAGCCGGAAAGGGTGGCTGCTAATATATTGATTTTATTGATTTTTTGTTGCGGGATTTTTTGCTGCGGCGCACAGTTTTCAGGTCGCCTCGGGGTCGCCTCCGGATCGGCCGGGTGGCGGCATGGAGTCAACGACGAAGGGACTGGCCCATGAACACCACAACCGATCGCCGTTTCCAGCAGCAGGTGCGGGGCTATCGCCTCGCCACCGCCGAGATCATCTATCACCTGCCCGACTATCCCGACCTGTTGCAGAAGTTTGTCTGGCAACATTACGACATCGCGCCGGACTTCCCGAGATTGCGGAAATTCCTCGATTACTGGGAACGCAATATCGAAGGGCGGCTGCATTCCGTCCATCTGGCCCGCTCGGAGATCGTCAGCCCGGCGGAGCATCGCGCGGTGGGCGGTCTTTTCAGCCTGCACTGAGGGGAAGCCCGGCGGGGTCGGTCAGACCGGGCGGCCGAGAAGGCGCGCTCCGGTCTCGTCGAGGCCGGAGATCGCGACCTTGAGCAGGGAGCCGTCGGCGATCGTGGGGTCGAGCCGGACTGGGGCGAAGCCCTCCGTCCGGCCGATGCCGTCGCCTTCCACCAGCACCTCGGCCTCGCTTCCGACGAGGCTTTCCAGATAGGCGCGTTCCCGCGCGGCGCCCAGGGCGCGCAGATGCGCCGCGCGCTCCTTCCGCAGCGCCTTCGGCACCTTGTTCGGAATGCGCGCGGCGGGTGTGCCCGGCCGCTCCGAATAGGGGAAGACATGCAGCCAGGTAAGGCCCGCTTCCTCGACGATGCGGGCGGTGTTGGCGAACATCGCCTCCGTCTCGGTCGGGAAGCCGGCGATCAGGTCGGCGCCGAAGACGGCTTCGGGACGCAGGTCCCGGATACGGCGGATCAGCGCCAGCGCGTCGTCGCGGCCGTGACGGCGCTTCATGCGTTTCAGGATCATGTCGTCCCCGGCCTGGAGCGACAGGTGGAAATGCGGCATCAGGCGCGGCTCGTCCGCGATGGCGCGGAACAGCGGCTCGTCCATCTCGATACAGTCGATGGAGGAGATGCGCAGCCGCGGCAGATCGGGCACCAGCTTCAGGATGCGCCGCACCAGATCGCCCAGCGGCGGATGCCCCGGCAGGTCGCCGCCCCAACTGGTGATGTCGACGCCGGTCAGCACCACTTCCTTATAGCCGTTGGCGACGAGCTGGCGGATCTGCTCCACCACCGCGCCGGCGGGCACGGAACGGCTGTTCCCCCGGCCATAGGGGATGATGCAGAAGGTGCAGCGATGGTCGCAGCCGTTCTGCACCTGGACGAAGGCGCGGGCACGTCCCTCGAACCCGCCGATCAGGTGTCCGGCCGTCTCCTCCGCCGTCATGATGTCGGCGACGCGCACCGGCTCCGTGTCGGCGGTGGGGTCGGCGGCGGGGTCGGCGAAGGTCGCGCGCTCCAGCTTCTCGCGGTTGCCGACGACGCGGTCGACGGCCTCCATCCCGGCGAAGCGCGCGGGATCGATCTGCGCGGCGCAGCCTGTGACGACGATCTCCGCTTCCGGATGGTCGCGGCGCAGGCGCCGGATCGCCTGGCGCGCCTGCCGCTCGGCCTCCGCCGTCACGGCGCAGGTATTGACGACGATCACGTTGTCCCGGCCCGCCGAGGTCAGGTTCTCGCGGATCACCTCCGACTCATAGGCGTTGAGGCGGCAGCCGAAGGTGACGACCTCGGCGCGGGTCCTGGTGTCCTCGCGGCTCTCGGTGTCGGGGGCGGTCATAGATCTATCTCGCCGGTGAAGCTGGTCGCGACCGGGCCGGTCATGAGGACGTGGCCGTCCGTCTCCCGCCATTCGATGTCGAGCCGCCCGCCGTCCAGGTCGAGCGCGACCCGCCGTCCCGTCAATCCGCGCCGGATCGCCGCCACCGCCGTCGCGCAGGCGCCGGACCCGCAGGCGAAGGTGATCCCCGCCCCGCGCTCCCAGACCCTGAGCCGCAGGCGGTCCGGGCCGATAAGGCTCGCCACCTCGACATTGGTGCGCTCGGGGAAGAGGGGGTGGTGCTCTATCTCCGACCCGTGGGTCGTCAGGTCGACCGCTTCCGCATCCGCCACGAAGAAGACGCAATGCGGATTGCCCATGCCGACCGCGACCGGGTCCGCGAGCGGCCCGGACGCGACCCCGTTCAGGGACAGGGTATCCCGTTCCTCGGCCAGGGGGACCGCCGCCCAGTCGGTCAGGGCCTCGCCCATGTCGACGGCGACCCGCCCATCGTCGAGCCGCCGCGCGGCGAGCAGCCCGCGCCGGGTTTCGATGGTGATCCTTTCCGCGTCATTCTCCACCATGCAAAGCGCGGCGACGCAGCGCGTGCCGTTGCCGCAGGCGCCGGATTCGCTGCCGTCGGGGTTGTAGATGCGCATGAAGAGGTCGGCACCGTCATTCCCGGCGGGCTCCATCACCAGAAGCTGGTCGAAGCCGACGCCACGCCGCCGGTCACCGATATGGCGCACCGCCTCCGCCGTCAACGCGAGCGGCAGCGCGCGCGCGTCCAGCACGACGAAGTCGTTGCCCAGCCCATGCATCTTGGTGAAGGCGACCATGGCCGCGCGGTTCCCGTTCCGGATCGAGGATGCCCAATGCGCGCGCTTTATATGGGAAAAGCCCCCCGGAACGCAAAGCCGTTCGGTGGAAGAAGGGTTGGGCCGCCGGGTGGGTTCAGCCCGCGTCCCGCCACCGTGCCTGCAGGGCGGGGCTGTCGGCGATCGCCTTGACCAGCCGTAGGAAGGCCCGGCGACGGCGCGGTGTGGCGATGGCCTGGAAATGCCGGGCGAGTTCGCGCCCCTCGCGATGCGGCAAGTCGGTCATCCCCCGGGGATCGTCCAATCCGTCGAAGAAATACTCCACGCCGACCTCCAACGCGCGCGCCAACCGGAAAAGCGTCGCGGCGCCGATGCGGTTTCGTCCTTGTTCATATTTACGAATTTGCTTGAAGCTCAGCCCGATCGCCGCGCCCAGATCGACCTGCGTCATCCGTAATTGGCGGCGGCGTTCGCGCAGCCGCCCGCCGACATGGGTGTCGACCCAGGTCGGTTTCCGGTCGGCCTTGTCGATGGGCGCGGTATCGCGCCTTCCGATGGGCGGGTTCTGCAAGGGGCACCTCCGGTCGTGACCGGGCGCACTCTGCCACCCGGATGCCGGAGCTGCAATTGATAATTGATGCTATTGCTTATTATTACTTTTGGTAGATGAAACGATCAACATCATGGGGCGGTGATCCCGCTCTCGCCGCTTGATCCCGCGCGAAACGGCTTGACGCCGGAGACGGGCGCGCCTAGAACCCGCGCGATAAATCAGGCATTTCCGAAGGCCTTGGCCCCAAGGGGCTCCGCCAGTCCGCGAGTTTCGCGCACTGGCGCGATACGCGTTTGCCCCCTTCGGAATGCCTTTCGATTGGGTTTGGCCCACGGTGTTCGCCCCACGAAGTATGGGCGAGAAACCGGGGCGAGAAACAAGGGAACGACGGACGGACATGTTCGAGACGCTGTCGGATAGGCTCGGCAAGGCCCTGGAAGGGCTGACGTCGCGCGGCGCGCTGAAGGAAAGCGACGTCGAGGCGGCGATGCGCGACGTGCGCGTGGCCTTGCTGGAGGCCGACGTCGCGCTGCCTGTCGTCAAGGACTTCATCGGCCGCGTGAAGAAGGAAGCGGTCGGCGAGAAGGTCCTGAAATCCGTCACGCCCGGCCAGCAGGTGGTCAAGATCGTCCATGACGAACTGGTCGCGATGCTGGGCGCGGAGGAGGAGGAGCAGAAACTCCGCCTCCTCGGCGAGCCGCCGCAGGCGCTGATGATGGTCGGGCTCCAGGGCTCCGGCAAGACGACCTCCACCGCCAAGCTGGCCCGCCGCCTGAAGGAGAAGGACCGCAAGAAGGTCCTGATGGCGTCCCTCGATGTCAACCGCCCGGCCGCGCAGGAGCAGCTCAAGGTCCTGGGCGAGCAGATCGACGTCGCTACCCTGCCGATCGTGAAGGGCCAGGGCCCGGTCGATATCGCCAAGCGCGCGATGCAGGCGGGGCGCCTGTCCGGATATGACGTGGTTATCCTCGACACCGCCGGCCGGCTGCATGTGGACGAGGCGCTGATGGACGAGGTGGCCGCGGTCAAGGCCGCCGCCAACCCGTCGGAGATCATGCTGGTCGTGGACGCCATGACCGGCCAGGACGCCGTCAACGTGGCGGAGAGCTTCACCAAGCGCATCGGTCTGACCGGCGTGCTGCTGACCCGCGTCGACGGTGATGCGCGCGGGGGCGCGGCGCTCAGCATGCGCCAAGTGACCGGCTGCCCGATCAAATTCCTCGGCACCGGCGAGAAGTCGGAGGCGCTTGAGGTCTTCCGCGCCGACAGCATCGCCAGCCGCATCCTCGGCATGGGCGACATCGTCTCGCTGGTCGAGAAGGCCTCCGAGACGATCGAGCAGGAAGAGGCCGAGCGCATCGCCAAGCGCATGCAGAAGGGTCAGTTCGACCTGGACGATATGCGCAAGCAGCTCGAACAGATGCGCAAGATGGGCGGCATGGAAGGGCTGATGGGCATGTTGCCCGGCATCGGCAAGATGAAGAAGCAACTCGCCGCCGCCAATATCGACGAGAAGATGCTGAAGCGTCAGGAGGCGATCATCCAGTCGATGACGCCGAAGGAGCGCGGCAATCCCAAGATGCTGCACGCGTCGCGCAAGTTACGCATCGCGGCAGGGTCCGGCACCTCGGTGCAGGAGGTCAACAAGGTGCTCAAGCAGCACCAGCAGATGGCCAAGATGATGAAGCAGTTCACCAAGATGGGGAAGAAGGGCGGCATGCCGACCCTTCCCGGTATGGGCGGCGGCATGCCGCCCGGCGGGCTTCCCCCCGGTTTCGGCGGCCCGCGCTAGGGATAGTCAAGGGTCCGCCCTGCCACCCGTTTCGAACCGATCAACGATCACAGCGTTGGAGTTAGACGATGAGCTTGAAGATCCGTATGGCCCGCGGCGGCGCGAAGAAGCGCCCTTTCTACCGTATCGTGGTGGCGGACAGCCGCATGCCGCGCGATGGCCGCTATATCGAGAAGATCGGCTTCCACAATCCGATGGTTGACGCCGACAATGACGAGCGGGTGAAGATCGACCTGGATCGCGCGAAGCATTGGCTGTCCGTCGGCGCGCAGCCGAGCCCGCGGGTACACCGCTTCCTGGCCGAGGCCGGCGTGCTGGATAAGCCCGTCATCACGGCTCAGACCAAGAAGAACCAGCCCAAGGCGAAGGCCCAGGAGCGCATGCGCGAGGCCGAGGAGGCCCGCAAGGCCGCCGAGGAAGCCGCCGCCGCCCCGGCCGAGGAGGCTTCCGCCGAGGAAGCGGCCGAGAGCTGAGCCGCGCCTTCGCGCGTGTCTCGGACTTCCGGCCCTAACCCCGGTACCCCTAACTCCGGTTACGGACCATGCCCGACGGATTGACGATCGTGACGGACGGCGAGATAGCGGATACGTCGACGCGGCTGCTGATCGGACAGATCGGCGCCGCGCACGGCGTGCGCGGGCTCGTGCGCGTGAAGAGCTTCACCGCCGATCCGGCCGACCTGACCGCCTATGGCGCGCCGCGCGACGCGGCCGGCCGGGCCGTCGCGCTGGAAATCGTCGGGCAGTCGAAGGGCCAGTTGCTGGCCCGTATCGACGGGGTCGCCGACCGGAACGCGGCCGATGCGTGGCGCGGAACCGATCTCTATATCGACCGTGCCGATCTGCCGAAACCGGAAGATGCCGACGACTTCTATCATGCCGACCTGCTGGGTTTGCGGGTGGAGGACAAGGCGGGCCGGACGATCGGCCATGTGCGGGCGATCCATGATTTCGGCGCGGGCGACGTGTTGGAAATCGTGGAGGAGGGCGGGGAAAGCCGCTATCTGCCCTTCACGCGCGAGGCGGTCCCGAGCGTCGATTTGATGGCCGGGCGCCTCGTCGCCGATCCGCCGGCCGAGGTCGGCGATCCGGAACCGCAGGGGGCCGGTCCGCTGGACGGGGACAGAGACGGGGAGGGAGGACGATGACCATCGCGTCCGCTTCCTGGACGGCCACCGTGCTGACGCTGTTCCCGGAGATGTTTCCGGGGCCGCTCGCCCATTCGATCGCCGGCAAGGCGCTGGAACGGGGCGATTGGGCGGTCGATACGGTCGATATCCGCGACTTCGCCACCGACCGGCACAATACCGTGGACGACACGCCCTTCGGCGGCGGGGCCGGCATGGTGATGCGCGCGGATGTGGTGGATGCGGCGATCGCCTCGGTCGCGGATCGTCCGGGACCGCTGGTCTATCTGACGCCGCGCGGCCGGCCGTTCGATCAGGCGATGGCGGCGGACTGGGCGGCGGGGTCCGGGGTGACACTGCTGTGCGGGCGGTACGAGGGGGTCGATCAGCGGGTCCTCGACAAGCGCGCGCCGCTGGAGGTCAGCCTCGGCGATTTCGTCCTGTCCGGCGGTGAGCCGGCGGCTCTGGTGATGCTGGATGCCTGCGTGCGGCTGTTGCCGGGCGTGATGGGCAGCCGGGACTCACTGGAGGAGGAAAGTTTCGAGCGCGGATTGCTTGAATATCCGCATTATACCCGGCCGGCGGATTGGGAAGGGCGCCCGGTGCCCGAGACCCTGCTGTCCGGCCATCACGGGAAGATCGCCGCCTGGCGGCGCGAACAGGCCGAGCGGGCGACCGAGCGCCGGCGCCCGGACCTCTGGTCGCGCTATCGCGACGGCCGGGCGATGGAGACGACAAAACACGGGGCGGCCTGCTGAGGTCTTGCCTTCGACACGGAATAGCGCCTTTTTAGAGGAAAGGAAGAGTGCCATGAACATCATCGAACAGCTCAATGCCGAGGAGGTCGCGAAGCAGACCGCCAAGGGCGTGCCCGATTTCCAGGCGGGCGACACGCTGCGCGTCAACGTCAAGGTCGTCGAAGGCGGCCGCGAGCGTATCCAGGCCTTCGAGGGCGTGTGCATCGGGCGCAAGAACGCGGGCGTGAACAGCTCCTTCCGCGTGCGCAAGATCAGCTATGGCGAGGGCGTGGAGCGCGTCTTCCCGCTGCACAGCCCGCGCATCGATTCGATCGAGGTCGTGCGGCGCGGCAAGGTTCGCCGCTCGAAGCTCTATTTCCTGCGCGGCCGCACCGGCAAGTCCGCCCGCATCATCGAGCGCAAGACCGGCCACGGCTTCTCCTCCGCTTACGATATTCCGGCGAGCGATGTCGCCCCGGCGGAGCAGCCCGCGGCGGCCGAGGGCGATCAGGGCTGATCGTCGGTCGTCCGGCGGGGCGGGGCGACCGCCCGCGCCGGGCATGTTGAGCGTCGGGTTGGCAACGGCCCCGCGCGTCCATTGGTGAGAGAGCGTGACGAAAGATGACTGCGCCGAAGACGCTGTTCGATAAGATATGGGATTCGCACCTGGTCGACCGTCAGGACGACGGGTCCTGCCTGATCTATATCGACCGGCATCTCGTCCACGAGGTGACGAGCCCGCAGGCCTTCGAGGGGCTGCGCAACGCGGGCCGTAAGGTTCGCCGGCCAGACCAGACCCTCGCCGTGGCGGACCACAATGTCCCCACCGGCGATCGGTCGAAGGGGATCGAGGACGAGGAAAGCCGCATTCAGGTCGACACGCTTGCCAAGAACTGCGCGGATTTCGGCGTGCCCTACTACGCCATGGACGATATCCGCCAGGGCATCGTCCACATCATCGGGCCGGAACAGGGCTTCACTCTGCCGGGCACGACGATCGTGTGCGGTGACAGCCATACCGCGACGCACGGGGCCTTCGGCGCGCTCGCCTTCGGGATCGGCACCTCCGAGGTCGAGCATGTGCTGGCGACCCAGACGCTCGTTCAGAGCCCGGCCAAGAACATGCGCGTGACGGTCGACGGCGATCTGCCGATCGGCATCACGGCGAAGGATCTGGTGCTGGCGATCATCGGGCGGATCGGCACGGCCGGCGGGACCGGCCATGTGATCGAGTTCGCGGGGCCGGCGATCAAGGCGCTCTCCATGGAAGGGCGGATGACCGTCTGCAACATGACGATCGAGGGCGGTGCGCGCGCCGGCCTGATCGCGCCGGACGAAACCACCTTCGCGTATCTGCAAGGCCGTCCCATGGCACCCAAGGGTGGTCAGTGGGAACAGGCGGTCGCCTATTGGCGGACCCTGCCGTCGGACGAAGGCGCGACCTACGACAAGGAAGTCGTGCTCGACGTGCACGAGATTCCGCCGCAGGTCACCTGGGGCACCAGCCCGGAAGACGTGGCGCCGATCGACGGGACGATTCCCGACCCCGACAGCTTCCCCAGCGATGGGAAGAAGTCGGCGGCGCGCCGCTCCCTCGACTACATGGCGCTGAAGGCCGGGACGGCGATGCGCGACGTCGCGATCGACAAGGTCTTCATCGGCTCCTGCACCAATGGGCGGATCGAGGATATTCGCGCCGTCGCCGAGATCGCCAAGGGCCGCAAGGTGGCCGACGGCATCCATGCGATGGTCGTCCCCGGCTCCGGCCTGGTGAAGGAAATGGCGGAGCGCGAGGGGCTGGACCGTATCCTCAAGGAAGCCGGCTTCGATTGGCGCGAGCCGGGCTGTTCCATGTGCCTTGCCATGAACGCCGACAAGCTGTCGCCGGGTGATCGCTGCGCCTCCACCTCGAACCGTAATTTCGAGGGGCGCCAGGGGCGCGGCGGGCGCACCCACCTGATGAGCCCCGCGATGGCCGCGGCGGCCGCGATCGAGGGCCGGCTGGCCGACGTGCGGGAGTTCCTGAAATGAGCGATGCGACCTTCGACGCCGCCGCTGGTGGCCTGCCGGACGACCTGCTTGAGCGCCTTTTCGGCACCGAACGCCTGAAGCGGGGCTGGCGCGTCCTGATCCCCGCCAATGACGACGAGGGCGAGGAGATGCACCCCGCCTTTATCAATGCGCTGTTCAAGCGCCGCGGGAATTGGTGAGGCGGGAGGAGTAGTCCATGCAACCCTTCAAGCAGCTCAACGGCATCGCGGCGCCGCTCGATCTGGTCAATGTCGATACCGACATGATCATTCCGAAGCAGTATCTGAAGACGATCCAGCGCACCGGCCTCGGCCGCGCGCTGTTCGACGAGATGCGGCATAACGAGGACGGGACGGAGAAGCCGGAATTCGTCCTGAACCAAGAGCCCTATCGCCATGCCTCGATCCTGGTCGCGGGCGATAATTTCGGCTGTGGGTCGAGCCGCGAGCACGCGCCCTGGGCGCTCTTGGACTTCGGTATCCGCTGCGTGCTGGCGCCGAGTTTCGCCGACATCTTCTATAACAACTGCTTCAAGAACGGCATCCTGCCGATCCGCCTGCCGGAGGAGACGATCCGTGCCCTGATGGGCAAGTGCGATCGCGGCCACAATGCCCAATGGTCGATCGACCTGGAGCGGCAGGTGGTCGTCGATCCGGACGGCGAGGAGATTGCGTTCGAGATCGACCCCTTCCGCAAGCATTGCCTGCTGAATGGTCTCGACGATATCGGGCTGACGCTGCAGAAGGACGACAAGATCGACGCCTTCGAGAAGAGCTGCCAGAGCGACAAACCCTGGCTGACCCCGGCCGCCGCCGAATAGGCCGAACGGCCCAAAAGACCTTCCGCGTCCGTCCGCGATCGCGCGCCGCCTTTCCATCCGCCTTCGGGACCGGTAAGGGAAGGCGTGTCGGCGCGATCCAAGCATGTCGGAAGGGAGCGATTGAGGATATGGCACTCCGCTGGTTCCAACGGCTGAAGCAGGGCTTGGCGAAGACCTCCTCCCGGCTTACCGACGGGGTGCAGGGCATATTCACCGGCCGCCGGCGCCTCGACGAGGAGGCGCTGGAGGATCTGGAGGATCTGCTGATCACCGCCGATCTGGGGCCGGCGACGGCGGCCAAGCTGACGGCGGAACTCGCCCGGACGCGGTTCGAGAAGGAAGTGTCCGGCGAGGAGGTGCGCGAGGCCTTCGCCGCCTCCATCACCGATATCCTGGCGCCCACCGCGAAACCGCTGGAGGCCGGGAACGATCCGACCAAGCGCCCGCATGTCGTGCTGGTCGTGGGCGTCAACGGGTCGGGCAAGACGACGACCATCGGAAAGCTCGCCCACCAACTGCGTGGACAGGGAAAGTCGGTCATGCTCTGCGCCGGCGATACTTTCCGCGCGGCGGCGATCGAACAGCTCCGCATCTGGGGCGAGCGGGTCGGCGCGCCCGTCGTCGCGCGTGATTCCGGCGCCGATGCGGCGGGCCTTGCCTTCGACGCCTATAAGCAGGCGCGGGAAGCCGGAACCGACGTGCTGCTGATCGACACGGCCGGGCGTCTGCACAACAAGAAGGATCTGATGGACGAGCTTTCGAAGATCGTCCGGGTGTTGCGCAAGCTCGACGAGACCACGCCGCACGACATCGTCATGGTGCTCGACGCGACGGTCGGCCAGAACGCGTTGCAGCAGGTACAGGTCTTCCGGGAACTGGTCTCGATCACCGGCCTGGTGGTGACGAAGCTGGACGGCACCGCCAAGGCGGGGGTGCTGATCGCGCTGGCGGAGACGTTCGGTCTGCCGGTTCATGCGGTCGGCGTCGGCGAGACGGCGGAGGATCTGCGCCCCTTCAAGGCGGAGGATTATGCGCGCGGGTTGATGGGCCTCGAATAGGCGGGCGATCTATCCGGTGGGAGTCTTGGCCGCGCGGTTGCCGGTCGTGCGGACGTTGGCGAACTTGCTCTTGGCTTCGGACAGGCTGGTCAGAAGCTCCTTGCCGGTCTCCCCGCCATCGCCCTTGATCTTCTCCTTGGTGACCACCTTGATCAGGTCGATATGGGCCTTGATCAGGTCGAGAAGCGACGGCGTGATCTCCATGTCCTCGCCCGTATGCTCATAGAGCGATTTGCCGAACTGGGTCATCAGCGGATAGCCGAAAATGCCGCCCTGGCCGCGCAATTCATGCGCGATGCGGCGGATCTCGGAGACATGAACCGAGGCGTTCTCCATATCCTCGATCGCGCGGTTCTGTTCCTGCGTCAAATGTTCCAGCGTCTCGGCCACCCAATCGCTGTAGTCGCCTTCCATCGATTGGATCTTGGCTTCCGCCGCCTCCAGGACGGCCGGGTCGAAGGCCGGTTCGTCCGGCCCAGGCGTGCCGGTCGCGAGTTTTGCCCGCAAGCTGCGCGGCAGACGGAAATACCAGATTTTCTTGCTAGAATTCTTGAGTGACGCCACGTCCTTCGCGGAATGCACGATCTCCACGTCGTCCTCGGTGTTGATGCGACGATCGGTCTCGACCGGCTTCGCGCGGCGCCGGCGGTCGGGGCCGAAATAGGTGGGCGCGAAGATGGTCTGACGCGGGCGCTCGATCAGCGCGATGAGACGGGACGCCAACATCTCGGCCGAGAAGGGCTTGGCCAGGAACTCGTCGATGCCGTTGTCCCGCGCCTTGACCAGTGTCTCCATGTCGGCGGCGGCGGAAACCATCAGGAAGGGCAGGAAGCGGTCCGGCGAATTCTCGCTGCGCCGGATCCAGCGTAGCACCATCGCGCCGTCGACCGTCGGCATGAAGTAATCGCAAATGACGACGTCGATGCCGGTATGCCCGACCATCTGGCCCGACTTCGTTTTCTGCACGGGCTTCAGGATGCGGATCGCCTGTTCACCGTCCTCCGCGATCGTGATCCGATCGACCCCCAGCGCGCGCAGCACATTGATGAACAGACTGCGCATGAAGGCGCTGTCCTCGACCAGCAATACCGAGAGTCGGGAAAAATCGAGACGTGCCATCGCCAATCAACCTCTACTTATTCTTGGATACTGGCAGTATCGGCATGAGATCATCGGTCCGCCGATCTCGTTATTTCTTCTTATCCTATACGAGAATTAATGGCGGGTGAATCATCCTTGGTGGCGCGCATGGCAAAATAAAATGCCCTCCGGTCGTCGTGCCATCGTCCGCCGCCGCTCTCGCCGAAAGCGGAGCCGCGCGCGATTCAGGACAGGATGTTGAGATAGAAGCCGCGACGCGGCACGCCGTCGCGGGGGCCGCGCCCCCCATCGAATGCAAGAAGGGTCTTGAGCCGGGCCATCGCCCCGTCGATATCGAACGGGTCGCGTCGGCCCCCCCCTCCGCGTCTGCCCGCGCCGGGGCCCTTGTCCGCGGCGTCGGTGAGTGACGGGCGTGTCGGCGCGGGACCCGGCGCGATCCGCCCGGCATTGGATTGCGCGCGGGGTTCGAGCCGGCCCGAGCCGGAAGGGAAGCCTGACGGATCACTCATGGGTAAAAATACTATCCGCTTCGCAACGCGTGGGCAATCGGCGGTTTCTTGGGCGGGGAGCGACCGTTATAAGCGTGGAACGGATCGGAAAGCAGCTATCGGAGACGGGAGCGGATGACGGAATCGAGGGACGGCGAACGCGCCGCGCCGAAATGGGTCGGGCCGGCCAGCGAGTACGGGCCGTTGATCCTGTTCGTCATCGCCTATTGGCTGGACGGGCTGATGATGGCCACGAAGGTGGTGATCGGCGCGACGTTGGTGGCGGTCGCCCTGTCCGTTTGGTTGACCCGCAAATTGCCCTGGATGCCGGTGGTGACGGCGGTGATCGTCACGGTCTTCGGCGGGCTCACGATCCTTCTCGACGACGAAATCTTCATCAAGATGAAGCCCACCATCGTCCAGCTGTTGTTCGCGGCGGTGCTGTTGGGCGCGCTGGCGGTGAACCGGCTGCCGCTGAAGAAGGTGATGGGCGGCGGGATCGCCATGCCGGATCATGCCTGGCGGCAACTCAGCCTGCGCTTCGGGCTGTTCTTCATCGTCATGGCCGGTGTGAACGAGGCCGTCTGGCGCACGCAATCGACCGATTTCTGGGTGACCTTCAAGGTCGCGGGTATCCTCGGCCTGACCTTTCTGTTCGTGATGAGCCAAGTGCCCTTCATCAGCCGCCACGGCACGCACCGGACCGGCGAGGACGACGGCCAGGGGGGGCGGGACGCTCAATAATCGCCGGTTTCTCCCGGCGGGTTGGTGAAGGGGGCGAACCGGGTCGCTTCGGCCACCGCGCGCCAATGCTCCAATGCCCACCGGACGGAGGGGAAGGCGAGGTCGTCCCACGGGATGTCGGCCCAATCGAAAAGGCCGACCGCCTCCGTTTCCTCGCCCGCGCCGATGCCGTCCGGATTGTCGATCCGGGCGCGATGGATCAATTGCACCTGGCTTATGCGGGGGATGTTGTAGACGGCGAGCAGGGCGTCGATCGTCAGCCGTGCCAGCGCCTCCTCCGCCGCCTCGCGCCGGGCGCCGTCCTCGACCGTCTCGTGATTCTCCAGATAGCCGGCCGGCAGGGTCCAGAAGCCGCGCCTGGGATTGATCGACCGGCGGCAGAGCAGGATGCGCCCCTCGTGGCTCGCCACGCTGCCGACGACGATCTTTGGGTTCTGATAATTGACGAAGCCGCAATCGGGACAGACCAGCCGCTCGCGGTTGTCGCCCGCCGGAACGTGGCGTAGCCAGTCGCCGCCGCCCATATTGTCGCGTGCCTCGCCGGCTGTCGGGCCGGCTCTGTCGTTGCCCTGGTTCATGACGCGGAAGGATGGGGCAAGGGCTTGCGCCCGGCAAGGTCGGGCGTGCATTAAGACGGCGCGCGGCCGGCCCGCGTGGCCGGCGTGCGTGGCATGGGGGAAAGGCTCATATGGCGAAAGCGAAGACGGGGCGCGACATGATCGCCGCCATCCTGGAGGAGGCGGAGGACCATTACCGCCAGGGGGCCCTGGAGGCGGCGGCGGATGCTTATGACCGGGTCCTGGCGCACGATCCGGACCATATCGACGCGCTGGAATGGCGGGGCGAGATCGCCGTGCAGCAGGACGATTACGAGGTCGCGGCCGAGATGCTGGGTCGGGCACGAAGCCTGCGCGGCGACGCGGATTTCGCGGAATATACCAATCTGGGCCTCGCCTATTACGAACTCGGCCGGGCGCGCGACGCGGTCGATGCCCTGGCCCGCGCGATCGAGCGTGACGGCGGCGACCTTGTCTCCCATTCGAACCTGGGCAAGGCGCTCTATGAATATCATCAGAAGGTCGATCCGGAGGATGCCCGTCGCGTCGCCTCGGACTGGCTGAAGCGGTTCCCGGACAATCCCGACGCCCGGCATATCGGCGCCGCCGTCTCCGGCAAGAAGCGGCCGAGTGTCGCCAACGCCGCCTATGTCGCGGATGTCTTCGACGATTATGCGCCGAATTTCGACGAGAAGATCGCGGAGCTTTCCTATAAGGCGCCGGAACTGCTCAACACGCTGATCGCGGCGCATCTGCCGGCGCCTTCGAAGGCGCTTTCGGTCCTGGATGCGGGCTGCGGCACGGGCCTCGCGGGGCCGCATCTGCGTCCCTACGCGGCGACGCTGGTCGGTGTCGACCTGTCGCGCAAGATGTTGGCCAACGCCAAGGCGAAGGCGCTCTACGACCGCCTGGAGCGCGCGGAACTGATCGATTTCCTGAGCGACGGAAAACCCGCCTATCACCTGATCACGGCGGCCGATGTGCTGTGTTATTTCGGGGCGCTGGACAAGGCCTTCGTCGGGTTCTTCCACGCGCTGCATCCGGGGGGGCATGTCGCCTTCACGGTGGAGCGCCTGGGGAAGGCGGGGCGCAGTGAATATCGCCTCGATCCCAGCGGCCGTTACAAGCATGCCCGGGCCTATGTCGCCCGGACATTGGAAGCCGCCGGCTTCGAGACGCTAAGCGCGGAGAAGGATATCCTGCGCTATGAATATGGCGAGCCGGTGGACGGTCTCGTCGTCCTCGCGCGGAAACCCGGATAGTCGGAAACGGCCGGCGCCGATGGCGGCGCCGGCGGGGATCAAGCGTAGATGTCGAGGAGTTGGCCGCGGCCGCTCTCACGCGGCGGCGGCGCGCCCTCGGGCTGCTCGGGGCGGGTGGCGGCACGGTCGGACGCGACCCGCTGGTCGCGCGTTTCCGTCGCCTCGACCGCCTGACGGGTTTGAACGGGGCCGGTCACCTCGGCGCGATCGGGGCGCGAGCGCGGACCGGTCTCCGCGCGCTCCGGGGCGGAAGGCTGGGCGAGGGAGGCGCGCTGCGCCTGCGTTTCGCGCTGAAGGGCGGCGGTCTGGGCGGCGAGGCCCGCCTGCGCCGGATTGTTCGCTTCGAGAATCACGTCGGTGCGCTCCACCAGGCCCGCCACGGGGGACCCCGACCGATGTCGGGGCGTCACGGGCGGGCGATTTCGTCCGGGGCGTTCTTACCTCGGTATTCCTTACCGCGTGCTTAATGCGAAAGGATTATTTTTGGGCTGCTGCATGTTTGAGGATACCGACTTTTGGTCCGGATCGCGGGCCGTTCTATGTCATCGTGATGGACCGGGGCGATAGCGCGCGCCCGCCGTCGCCGTGCCGGTATCGCTAACGACGCGGCCATCGGCGACCAACATTTCCAGATGCGCCAGGACCGACCGGCCGGCCGCGGGTTTCAGGCCAGGCGGGATGTCGGTATAGATGCGATCGACCATGGCCGGGACCGTCTCCCGCCCTTCCGCGATCGTGGCGAGGATCTGCGCCTCCCGGTCCCGGCGATGGGCGATGAAACCCGCGACATGGGCGTGCGCGTCGTCGATCGGCGCGCCGTGCGTGGGGTAGTAGCGGGTCTCCGGCCGGGCGAGCAGCTTGTCCAGCGCGGCCAGATAATCCGCCATGTCCCCGTCGGGCGGGGAGATCACGCTGGTGGACCACCCCATGACGTGATCGCCGCTGAAGAAGGCCCCTTCGGGCTCCACCGCCTCGCGATAGCTGAAACAGAGATGGTTGGAGGTATGGCCCGGCGTGTGCACCGCCTCCACCGACCAGCCGGTACCGGTGACGACCGCGCCGTCGCCGATCCGGATATCCGGGTCAAAGCCGTGATCCGCGCCTTCCTCCACCGCGTCGGCCCCGCGCGATCCGCCGTGCGGGCCATGGCCGTAAATCGGGCAATGCCCGGGGCCGCCGCGCAGCGCCTGCAGGGGGCGCGCCGCCGGCACATGGTCGCGGTGGGTGTGGGTGATCAGGATCGCCTCTATCGTCTCCCCGGCCAGCGCCCGGTCCAGCGCCGCGATATGCGCCGGCAGGTCCGGCCCCGGATCGATCACCGCCACATGCCCTTCGCCCAGGATATAGGTACCGGTCCCGTGGAAGGTGAAGGGCCCCGGATTCTCGGCCACGACACGCCGGATCCCGGGCGCGACGGTGACGCATTCGCCATATCGGGGCTCGAAGCGTTTGTTGAAGGATATCGCCGTCATGACCCTCCTCATACCCTACATGGCAGGGTCATGCGAGCCGATCGCGCCGGTCGATATGTCCTGGTTGTTCGTTCCACTGCCTTGACAGCATGCCGGGTGTTGACGGCATCCTTGCGGGTGCCGGTTGGATCGAGGGGGCTCTCCAGTCATGGCGGATGATGATGCCGGGTGGGGGATGCGTGCGCGGACGCGGGTCGTGGGACGCTTCCTGTTCTATTTTCTCGGCGGCTTCGCGCTCTTCACCCTCGACCCGTTCGGTTTCGACCGTATCACCGATTATTATTCCGAGCGGATCATCCAACTCGCGTTCTCCCCCTTCTACGAGAGCGGGACGCCGGTCTGGAACGACGGCCGTGACGCGGCTTGGCTCCATCCCCCGGATGAACGGGGCGAGGGGAGTGCCGTCACCGTCGTCATGCTGGATAAAAGCACGACAGAGCAACTCGAACTACCTTGGCCAATTCCTTATAAGAATCATGGGATTCTGCTCGACCGCGTGTTGAAGAGCTGCCCCCGTGCGCTTTTCATCGATTTCCGCTTTTTGCGCGTCCATAGGGAAGGGGAAGTTCGGCACCTGGAACGCGTCCTTCTCAATTTCTTCGGGGTCGAGGGGACGGAGGAGGCATCGCCGTGGGAGCGCCTTGCCGAAGCACCGCCCGGGGGCATTGCACCCGGGCGCTTATCCGGGGCCCATGAATGCGAGAGCCAGATCGCGTCGGGGGCGCTCGATCTACCGCCGGGGCATTTCCGGGCCGGGACTTTTCCGCTTTTCTTCGCGCATGCGGATGAACTCGACACGCCATTGATCGGTCGGCTCGGTCTGTTCGGAAGGGCGCTGCCAACGCGCTTCGTCACCGCTGGACGGGTCAGCGACTATCACGGCGGGTATCCGCTCGCCCTGTCGTTCGCGGAAAAAGCCGGGGACACGAAGGAGAGTGAAGAAGGCGACGACGATGTTGCCACGCCGGCGGTCGCGCTATACCGCGTTTTCCGCGGTGTGCCGGCGGCGCAAGCGATAGAACCGCCCGATCCGGACGATTTTCTGGGTAAGATGTATTTACGGTGGGGCTATTGGATGTCTCCCCGGCAACCCGACTATCGGGACGGCATGGTGGGGTGCGAGACACGGTGCGGGATGACGGGGGTCGCAGGGGGCATTCTTCCCGTCCTGAAAAGTGTGGAATTGCTGGTGGGGTCCTTGGTGTCCGGCGCGCGCGGTCGGGATGAAGCGAATGCCCTGTATTGCCCGCCGATTCTCGAAATTCCCGCGCAGTTGCCGATGCATATCGGTACGCCACCGGATGCCTATCGGGACGACTTGCGGGGCCGGCTGGTGCTTTATGGCGGCAATCTGAGCCAGACGCCGGACCTCGCCTTCTCCCCGGTGCAGGGACCGATTCCGGGAGTCTATGTCCATGCGATGGCGCTCGATAACCTTCTGACGATGGGCCCGAAAGGCTATGCGACCCGCTTGTCGGAGGGATGGAGCCGGGCAATCGAGCTCGTGCTTCTCGCGATACTCGCCTTCTTTGCGGTTCGTCGGAAGGAGACGCGGGACGACACATATGTCGAGCAGGCGGCGGAGCCCTGGCAGGCCGACAGGACGGATCTCTTCCTGTTCTTTCGGGCGGTTGGATTGAGCCTCCTGATCGCTGTTGCCGGGATCAGCGTTTCCTTCATCGGCCAGTTCGCACCGGCGAACTTCATCGGGCTTCTCGCCGCGAGCGGGGTGATCGGGGTGCTGCAGTCCAGCGGGTTGTTCCATTGTGTCCGCTGGGTCGCCAGGAAACTCGACCGCAGGGTTTTCGATTCAAGGGATTGAGGCATGCGCCGAAACCTGCCGAAGGGGGACCGACCGCCCGTGCAGGACGTCGTTTAGAAGCGCGTTACGTCTTCATGTTCCGTGCAATTTTATATATACTGCACGTGTGTGGAGAGCCCGCGATTGGCTGGCAGGGGTTTTCGTCGGAGGGGGACTTGAGAAAAATTAAAGGATTCTGCGCCATACTGCCCGGGGCGTCGATAACGCTGTTCGCCTGGATGACCGTGACGGCCCTGGCCGAGGAACGGATCACCATCGCGGCGATGAGCAAGCCCGAGATTCGCCTATATACCGTCGATGCGGAGCCTGCCGGCTCGCTCAAGCAGGGCTCGCCGGAAGCGGCCAATGTTTTCCCGCAATCCTATGCGAAGACGGATGTGAACGATTACGGCATGCTGCCGTTGGTGGTCGGCGATGTACTCTACTTCATCGACCCGTTGGTCGTTCAGACCAATACCGAACCCTTGAAATGTCCTACCGGGTCCTCCGTCGCGGGGGCGGGAGTGCGCAGCACCGCCGGATCCGGAAGCAAACTGTGCATGTAAGGGTGGGGCGCGGCCGCGATATCTATTTTTGAGGGGGGCATAATGATTGGAAGATTTCGCGTTTCCCGTTCGCGGGGCGCCGTGTTGGCACGTGCCATGGCGACCGGAGTCGGCGTCCTGATGCTCGCCGGCTGTCAGACGGGCAGCGATACGATCGATTCGATGAATCCCTTCGCCGACAGTGTCGATATCAGTTCCCGGATCGTCGACCAGTACCTCGAAGGGCAAGGCCTGCCGCCGGATTCATTCCCGGCGCCGGAAGATCGGCGGCGCGCGCCCGATCTTCTGCCTCCCGGCGTGGGGAGCGAGGTTGCCTATCGCGACCATTATGGCACGATCTCAGTTCCCGCCATGGAGGAATCGCTGAACGATATCCTGCAACGATTGCAGGCGACGCTTCCGGGCGACCCGCCGGCGGCACGGGTCTATATCGAGCCCGGTATGGGGTTCGCCGCCAGGGCGGAGCGGAGCGGGGCGATCTTCGTCACCTTCGGAACGGTGCTGGGCAAGGATGGAATCGGTTGGGAGGCCGAAGGCCTCAAGGACGATCATTTGGCCTTCCTGATCGCGCATGAGTACGCCCATATCCTGATGGATCATTTCGGCGACATCGAAACCGAACAGGACATGCTCAAGCTCGCGCAGATGGCGCGTGTGGGTTTGTTGGCGCGTAACAAGGTGGATGACGACCGCGACAGCGAGGATCTGGAGCGCAATATGCGCGCCCCGAACATCGCGCTCGCCGTCAGCGAGGCCTCGCTGTTGAGGACCTGGGGGCGATCCCAAGAATATGAGGCCGATCTTCTCGCCCATGATCTCATGGCCGCCGCCGGGTTCAACCCGCGCGATTCCTCCAACGCGATCCGTCTGATTAAGGATGTCGATGACGTGGTGGGGCGCATCCCCTTCTTCAATTCGGAGGAATTCCAGTCGATTGCCGCGCAGACTCTGCAAGGTGGCCTCGATAAGGGAAATCTTGTCAGCCGCGCTTCTGACGCCGGGTTCGCTTTATTCCAACAAATGAGTAAAGAAGTTTTCGGCAAGGACCATCCAAGCCAGAACGAGCGCTTGGAGCAGTTGTCCCTCTATGACGAGAAGCAGTATCGGGAAGTGACGCGCGCCTATGTACCGCGTTTCGTAAAATCCAGTGACAGGATGCTGCGCGATCTCTCCACCGATTCCCGGTTCCGGACCTGGGAGGCGGCCTATACCAGCACCCTGAAGGCGATCGCCCTTTCCGAGGAGACGGAATATCCCGTCACGGAAACGGGAGAGCCGGCGAAGCCCATTTTCGCCTCTGGCTTCGCGCGCACCTTCCGGGAAGCGCGTGCGGCTCTCGGCAGGACGGGGCAGGAGGACGCGTTCCTACGCGAACGCTTCGCCGAACTGCGCGAGCACGAGGGCGAGGACGAGACCGCCATCGATAATCTTGAATTAGTGGTCGGTGAGATGGGGGACGACACCCCGTTGAAGACCCTTATCGAACTCGTGAACCGGCGACTGGATAGCGGGAAGATTGGTGAGGCTGGCGAGGCCGTGCGCGCCGCGGTCCTTAACTATCCGGACGAACAGGCTTGGTATCCCAACAAGATCGCCGTGGAATTGCTCAGCGGCGACAGGGAGCAGGCACAACGCACATTTGATGCCTGTCAGCTTCAGGGCACTGTGACCACCACGATTGCTTGCCGGGAGGTCGCGCGCGGGAAAGGTCCGGGCTTCAACAAGAACAAGGATGCGGCACCCGCCCTTCTGGAGAGTGGCGGCAGCGTACCCACCGGTGGCGGTGCTACCGGCGGGGGAAGCATACAGAGCTTCATGCAGTCCCTGACCGGCACCTGACGCGCGGGTATTGTTCGACAATTTCCCTGGCCAATCCGCCCGGCGCATGGCTTGCGATGCGCCGTGGGTCTATCTATATGCCGGTCCAGGTATTCCCCGAGGCTATCCGATAGAGCCGGAACGATTGGAGGAGACGGCGAGAACATGGCTGCCGAATCGAAAACGACGGGCGCGGGCCAGAGCGAAACCATGGGCTTCCAGGCGGAGGTTGGCCGCCTGCTGGATATCGTCGCGAACGCGCTTTATTCCGAGCGCGAGATTTTCCTGCGCGAATTGATCTCCAACGCCGCCGACGCGTGCGACAAGCTGCGTTATCTGGCGATCGAGACGCCCGAGCTTGCCGCCGGCGACAACGACTACGCCATCACGGTGACGGCCGACAAGGTGGCGCGCACGATCACCATCGCCGATAACGGCGTGGGCATGAACCGGGACGATCTGGTCGACAATCTGGGGACCATCGCGCGCTCGGGCACCTCCGCCTTCGTGGACCGGTTGACCGGCGACAAGAAGAAGGATGTCAGCCTGATCGGTCAGTTCGGCGTGGGCTTCTATTCCGCCTTCATGGTGGCCGACGAGGTGAGCGTCACCGCGCGCCGCGCCGGCGAGGAAGAGGCCTGGCACTGGACCAGCGACGGCAAGAGTCAATTCACCATCGAGCCGGCCGAGAAGGCGACGCGCGGCACGCGCATCACCCTTCATCTGAAGGAGGATGCGGACGAGTTCCTGGAGCGCATGCGCCTGGAACGGATCATCAAGACCTATTCCGACCATATCCCCTTCCCGATCCGCCTTGCCATCGCGGGCGACGAGAAGGACGAGGCGGAAAGCGCGGAGGAAACGCCCGCGCAGGTCAATGAGGGGTCGGCCCTGTGGACCCGGCCGAAGTCGGAGATCGACGACGCGCAATACAGCGCCTTCTACAAGCATGTCAGCCACGGCTTCGACGAGCCTTGGATGACGCTTCACTTCCGCGCGGAAGGCGTGATCGAATATACCGGCCTCGTCTTCGTGCCGACGGAGCGGCCCTTCGATCTGTTCAACCCGGAACGGATGTCGAAGGTGAAGCTCTATGTGAAGCGGGTCTTCATCACCGAGGAATGCGACGAGCTGTTGCCGAGCTGGCTGCGCTTCCTGCGGGGCGTGATCGACAGCGAGGACCTGCCGCTCAACATCAGCCGCGAGATGCTGCAGAACAATCCGGTGGTGGCGAAGATCCGCTCCGGGCTGGTCAAGCGCGTGCTGGGCGAGCTTGCCAAGAAGGCGGAGAAGGAGCCGGAAACCTATACTAAATTCTGGGAGAACTTCGGCCTTGTCCTCAAGGAAGGTCTCTATGAGAGCGCGGCCGACCGGGAGAGCCTGTTTCCGCTGACCCGCTTCGCCTCCACCACGGCGGATGGGTTGACCAGTCTCGACGACTATATCGCGCGCATGAAGGACGGTCAGAAGGCGATCTACTACATCGCCGGCGATGACGCGGATAAGCTTCGCAAGAGTCCGCAGATCGAGGGCTTCGCGAAGAAGGGCGTCGAGGTCCTGCTGATGACCGATCCGGTCGACGAGTTCTGGATTCCCGCCTGCGGGGAATACAAGGGCCATGCCTTCAAGTCGGTCACCCGGGCCGGCGCCGACCTGTCCGACATCAAGGCGGACGATGCGCCGGACGCGGAGAAGGACGAGGACAAGGCGGAGGAAAGCAAGGATGGCGCGGTCGAGGGCCTCGCCATCGCGCTCAAGCTGAAGCTGGGCGAGACGGTGAAGGAGGTACGCGCCTCCGACCGGCTGACCAATTCGGCCGTCTGCCTCGTCGCGGATGAAAGCGGCATGGACATCCATCTGGAGCGCATGCTGCGCCAGCATAAGCAGTTGGATCAGGCGAGCCCGCGCATCCTCGAACTCAATCCCGACCATCCGCTGATCAAGGCGCTGGCGTCGAAGGCCGGTGCCGACGGCACCGGCGATATCGGGGAGGCGGCGGAACTCCTCTACGATCAGGCGCTGATCGTGGAAGGAGAGCAGCCGAGCGATCCCTCGGCCTTCGCCCGGCGCCTGTCTGAGGTGATGGCGAAGGCGATCGGCTAGGCGGCGGCCTTCTCGCGCGGCGGTCGTCAGGCCCCGGGGGTGATATCCGGCAGGCAGGCGCGCAGCGCCGCCATATCGTCCGCGATAGCGGCCTCGGTCCTGGTTTCCATCCGGCGGAAGGTGTCGAGCACCCGGTCTCCCATTGGGGTCAGCGCGGCGCCGCCTTGGGCCGAGCCGCCGCGCCGCGTCTCCACCAGCGGCTCGCGGAAGGCGGCGTTCATCGCCTCGACCAGGCTCCAGGCGCGCTTATAGCTCATCCGCAGCCGGCGGCCCGATGCCGCGATGGAGCCGGTTTCCCGGATACCCTCCAGGATGTCCGCCTTGCCCGGCCCGATGGCGATGCCGTTCCCCAGGTCGAGGCGCAGGCGCGCGCCGGGCGGGCGGGGTGAGCGCCGGCTCATGCCGTATCCACCGTCGTCGCCCGCCATCGTGTCCGCCACCGAGACGGTCGCGTGGCGTGCCGTCGGTTTCTCATCATGACCGCTCTCCCGTTGTTTCGTTCGGGACGCTTCGTCCCCACCCTTCCATCCCTACCCCAGGCGCCCGGGACTTGGCGAGAGGGCGGGCGTCGGGCCGGTGGCGTCGGGCCGGTGGCGCGGCGTCGTACCACATCGCGTATTGCTTGCTATTCGTCTCGTTCGGACGTTCCCTTGACGGGGCACCGTGAGTGAAGGAGTGCGCGATGACGCCGGAAATCGAGACCTTCTTCGATGAGGCAACCAACACCGCCACGCATTTGGCCCACGATCCGGGAAGCGGGCGGGCGGTGGTGATCGACCCCGTGCTCGACTATGACGCGGCGTCGGGGCGGACGGGCCGTGCATCGGCCGACCGCGTGATCGCGCGGGTCGAGGCGCTCGGCCTTCAGGTCGATTGGATACTGGAAACCCACGCCCATGCCGATCACCTGACGGCCGCCCCTTATCTCAAGCAGCGGCTGGGCGCGCGGATCGGGATCGGCGCGCGGATCACCGAGGTACAGGCGATCTTCGCCACGCTCTTCAACGCCGGCGATGATTTCGAGCCGGACGGCCGGCAATTCGACCGGCTGTTCGAGGACGAGGACCACCTTTCCGTCGGTGGCATGGACATCCGCGTCCTGCACACGCCCGGCCATACGCCGGCCTGCGTCACCTATGTGATCGGCGGGGCGGCGTTCGTCGGCGATACGCTCTTCATGCCGGATCACGGGACGGCGCGCTGCGACTTTCCGGGCGGGGATGCGGCCATGCTGTACCGCTCGATCAGGCGGCTTTTCACGTTGGGCGACGGGATGCGGCTGCTGCTCTGTCACGATTACGCGCCCGGTGGACGGGCTTATGAATGGGAAACGACCGTCGGCGCCCAGCGGGCGCAGAACCGTCAGGCGCGCGACGGGATCGACGAGGCCGAATTCGTGCGCCTGCGCGAGGAGCGCGACGCCACGCTGGCCGTGCCGGCGCTTCTGCTGCCCGCCATTCAGGTTAATATGCGCGCCGGTGACTTCCCGCCGGCGGAGGATAACGGGACCGTCTATCTGAAAATCCCGATCGATCGGTTCTGACCCCCGCGCCGCCCCATCCGGGCCTTGGAAGGACGATGCCATGACACCTTACGCGGATTGGATTTCGGGCGCCCTCGGTGGCGCGTTGATCGGCCTCTCGGCGCTCGCGCTGCTGGCCCTGATGGGACGGATCGCCGGTATCAGCGGCATCGCCGGCGCGCTGGTCGAGGGGCGGCGCGATGGGTTCGGCTGGCGGCTGGCCTTTGTCGCCGGGCTGGTTGCCGGCCCCTTGCTCCATGCGGTCTTGCGCGGTGGGGAGGCGGTGGCCGTGCGCCTCGATGTGGGGTGGCCCTGGCTGATTCTCGGCGGGTTGCTCGTCGGGTTCGGGACGCGGCTGGGAAGCGGCTGCACCAGCGGGCACGGTGTCTGCGGGCTGGCGCGGTTGAGCCCCCGGTCCCTCGCCGCGGTCGCGACCTTCTTCGCGGTCGCGCTCGCCGTCGTCCTGGTCACGCGCCGGGTGCTCGGCCCGGCCGCCGGATTCGGAGGATAGGCGATGCGGATTCAGCGCATTCTCGCGGGGGCGGGCGCCGGGTTGCTCTTCGGGCTGGGGCTCGCGCTTTCCGGTATGATGGATCCGGCCCGGGTGATCGGCTTCCTGGATGTCGGGCGCCTTGTGGGGGCGGGCGTCTGGGACCCGACACTTGGCTTTGTCATGGGCGGCGCGTTGCTGGTGACGCTGCCGGGTTTCGCGTTGATGCGCCGGCGGGGGGCGCCGCTGCTGGCGGATCGGTTCGAATGGCCCAGCCGCCGGGATATCGACCGGCGCCTCCTTCTCGGCGCGGTGCTGTTCGGCGCTGGATGGGGGCTCGTCGGGTTCTGTCCGGGGCCGGCCTTGGCCGCCCTGTCCAGTGGCCTTGCCCCCGTTTTCATCTTCGTTGCCGCGATGGTCGCAGGGTTCCTTCTGTTCCGCCTATTGGCCGGGGGGAAGTAGCGTCAGCGCTGTTCCTCCAACCGGTCGGTCGCGGGCGGCGGCGTGCGGGATAGGGCGGCGATCTCCCGCCACAATCCTTCATCCATGCCGACCGAGACGGAGGCGAGCGAGGGGCGCAGTTGCTCGACCGACCGCGCGCCGACGATCGGGCAGGTGATGCCGGGATGGAAGCCCGCCCAGGCGACGGCGAGGCTGACAGGATGCACGCCGCGCGCATCGGCGAAGGCGGTGAAGGCCTCGGCCACGTCATAGTACCAGGCTTCGTCATAGCGCTTGGCGTATTCCCCGTTGGTGACGAGGCGCGTGCCCTCCGGCTTGCCGTCGCGGCGGTATTTCCCGGTCAGGAGACCGCCGCCGTTCGGGCCGTAGCTGATGACGCCCAGCCCCTCGGCCTCGGCCAGCGGCAGGATTTCCACCTCCGCCTGGCGTTTCACCAGATTGTACATCGGCTGGATCACGTCGAGGCGCGCCCACCCCCGCGCCGCCTGGATGCCGAGCGCCTTGGCGATCTGCCAGGCGGCGAAGTTGCTGGCGCCGAGATAGAGCACCTTGCCGTCGCGCACCAACTGCTCCAGCGCCCGCAGCGTTTCCTCCAACGGCGTGTCCTGGTCCCAGCGATGCAGGAACAGGACGTCGAGCCGGTCCGTGTCGAGACGCTTCAGGCTCGCCTCCACCGCGCGGGCGATGTGCCGGCGGTTGAGGCCGCGGGCATTGATATCGACCCCCTCCTTGCCGACCGGCATGGCGAGCTTCGAAGTCAGGACGATCGCGTCGCGTTCATGCGCGATCAGCCGTCCCAGGATCTCCTCCGCCGCGCCGCCGTTATAGGTGTCGGCGCAATCGAAGAAATTGATCCCCGCCTCGCGGCAGGCGGCATAAAGACGGCCGGCCTCGGCCGCGTCGGCGTCCCCGCCGAAGGACATGGTGCCGTAGCAGAGTTGGGACACCTGCACACCCGTGCGGCCCAGCCAACGCATCTCCATCGGTCGTTCCTTTCCCTCTCGGCCCCCTTGCGGGGCGGCGTCAGAGCAGCACCCGCGCGCGGATCGTGCCGGTCAGCGCGCGAAGCTGGCGCACCAGTTCGTCCGCCGTCTCCGGGTCCATGCTGCCATCGGAATCCAGGACAACATAACCGATTTCGCCCTGGGTCTGGTAATACTGGCCGGCGATGTTGGCGCCGTTGCGCGCGAAGATCTCGTTCATGCGGCCCAACTCCCCCGGTACGTTGCGCTGCACCTGGATGAAGCGCGTGCCGGCGGGGTGGCGGGGAAGCTGTACTTCCGGGAAATTGACCGCGCCGACCGTGGTGCCGACATCGGAATAATCGATCAGCTTGCGCGCCACCTCGTCGCCTATGCGCTCCTGCGCCTCCTCGGTGGAGCCGCCGACATGCGGGGTCAGGATCACGTTGTCGAGGCCGCGCAACGCGCTCTCGAAGCTTTCCTTGTTGGAGCCCGGCTCCTTCGGGAAGACGTCGATCGCCGCGCCGGCCAGATGACCGTCCCGCAGCGCGGCGGCCAGCGCGTCGATATCGACGACCGTGCCGCGCGCATTGTTGATGAGATAGCTGCCCGGGCGCATGCGCGCGATCTGCTCCGCGCCGATCATCATTTCCGTCGCGGCCGTCGCGGGGACATGCAAGGTCACGACATCCGCGCGTTCCAGCAGCGCGTCGAGGCTTTCCATCGGCTCCGCATTGCCGTGGCGCAGGCGGTCGGTGTGATCGTAATAGACGACGCGCATGCCCATGGATTCGGCCAGAACGGCAAGCTGGCTGCCGATATTGCCGTATCCGACGATGCCGAGGGTCTTGCCGCGCACCTCGAAGCTGCCGGTGGCCGATTTGTCCCAGCGTCCCTCATGCGCCGCCTGGGCGCGCGGGAAGGTGCGGCGCATCAGCATCACGGTCTCCGCGATTGTAAGCTCGGCGACGCTTCGGGTGTTCGAGAAAGGGGCGTTGAAGACCGGAATCCCAAGATGATGCGCGGCTTCCAGGTCGACCTGATTGGTCCCGACGGAGAAACAGCCGATGGCGGCCAGTCGAGGGCAGGATTCAATCACCCGTCGCGTCACCTTGCTGCGCGAGCGCACGCCGAGGAAGCGCACATCCTGCAGCGCCTCGATCAACGCTTCCTCGTCCAGGGCGGTCTTAAGATGCTCGACATTGCGGTATCCGTTGGCGGCGAGTTGCTCCACCGCCGTGTTGGCGATGCCTTCGAGCAGCAGGAACTTCAGTTCGTGCTTGGGAACGGACGGGTTGGCGATCTTCGACATGGGAACGGGTCCCCTCGGTTTTCGGAAAGAATGAAAGCAGGGTGAAGGGCGCCGCGGGGGCGCGGACCATTGCCCGTGGCTTGTTTCACGACGACGGCGGAATGTCCAGCCACGCCCCCGTCCTATCCCGGGGATGCGCCGGTTCGTCGCGGATTGTCGGGGGATATCGGGAACGTTCGGCAATGAGAACGTTTCGGCTTTTTTTCCGTTGCGCGGGTTTTCCGCACTCCTTGCGGCTGCTAGGCTTCAAGGAGGCTAAGCGGGGAAAGACGAGAACGAACCGCACAACGACATGGAATGCCGGAAGGAGATCAGCGCATGAGCGCAGCGAAAGACGGCGACACGGTCAAGGTCCACTATACCGGTCGTCTGGAGGACGGGAGCGAGTTCGACAGCTCGCGCCAGCGGGAGCCGATCGAATTCAAGATCGGCGACGGCGAGATCCTGCCGGGCGTCGAGCAGGCGGTGGTCGGGCTGGAGCCGGGCGGCACCAACGAGGTGACGTTGCCGGCCGACGATGCCTATGGCCCGCGCCGTGACGACATGATCCAGGAGATCGAGCGCTCGGTCCTGCCGCAGGAGATCGAGCCGGAGGTCGGCCTCCAGCTCCAGGCGCAGTCGCCGAACGGCCAGCCGCTCCTCCTCACCATCACCGATGTGGGCGAGGAAAAGGTCACGGTCGACGCCAACCATCCGTTGGCCGGCAAGGACCTCACCTTCGAGGTCGAACTGGTCGAGGTGGTGAAGTAAGGGACGATACCCCTCGCGGCCCGCGAGGGGCGCGCGGAACCGCCCTTTTCGCGGCCCGTTAGGGGCGCGCGGAATCGGCATGTGAATCCGGGCCGGTCCGATGGGCCGTGCCCGGATTTTCGTGTTATGATCTAGGGCCGCCCGGTTCCGTCGCTTTCCACCCCGGCGGCGCGCAGTTCCCGGCCGAGCCGCCCGCCGAGCCACAGCAGGAACATCCGGAAATCGCTGACCAGCGACCAGAGCGGATGGGTGAATGTCGCCGGCCGGTTCCGTTCCACGGCCATATGCGCGATCCAGGCGGGGCCGTATCCCGCCACCAGGGCCGCCGGCAGAAACCGCCAGTCCGCCAGCACCGCCGCCAGCGCGAGGCAGAGAAGCGCCGCGCCCGTGCCCGCGAAATGCAGGACGCGCGTGCCGGGCCGCGCATGTTCGCGCAGATAATGCGGCCAGAAATCCCGATAGCGCGTGAATCGTGTCGTCCGCTCCGTCATGGAAGGGACTCTAATCCGCCACGCGGGCGTCTCCAACAGGGCGGTTTTGGAAGCCGGTTCCTGTTTGCCGTTTGCGGCGGCGGGGAACTGCGCTATGCAGCGATCCCATGGCCGGTTCCGTTTCCTCTCCGATCCTACCCCCGCTCGATCGGGCGCTTCTGCCGCCGTTGCTGGCGGGTGCCGCCATGCTTTGGGTCGCGGGTGTCACATTGCCGATCCTGCAGGTGACGAAGCTTTTCCTGTGGGAGGACGAGATCGTGATCTGGCGCGCGACCTTCCAGGTCTTCGAGGAAGGGGCGGCCGTCCTCGGCGTGATTCTGTTGCTCTTCACTCTCGTCCTGCCGGTGATGAAGCTGGTCTCGACCTGCTATGCCCTGGCGGCGCTGGCGCGGGCCCGCACGGCCCAGGCGGCCCGGGGCCTCGCCTGGATCGAACGGTTCGGGAAATGGTCGATGCTGGACGTCTTCGTGATCGCGGTCGCGGTCTTCGCGGCCAAGAGCGGTTGGCAGGCGGAGGCGACGGTGCGGCCCGGCCTTTATTGCTTCGCCGGCTTCGCGCTGTTGTCCTCGGGGCTCGCGCTGCGGGTCAAGCAACTGGCCCATCGCGCTGCCGTGATCGAGAGCCCCTGACCCTTCTTGCCTAATCCTTCTTGGACGAGATCATCAGCAGGAACGGCGTCGGCGCGTCGTCGTCATGGATCAGCGTGCCCATGGCCGTGACCACGCGATGATGGTCGCGGTTCGCGAAGGCGGCGTTCAATTCATAGTCGATGGGAACGCGCGGGAAGATTTCCCTGTCCACATGCTCCATGAAGGCGCGCACGACGCGAACCGGCGTCCGGTCGAGCAGATCGTCGTCCGCTTCGAAATCGTACCGGCCTTCGCTACCGCTCGCCGCGTCCATCATCCGTGCCGTGAATAGCGCCATGATCGCTCGCCCTCCCTTCGATTCATGGGTGGAAGGGGCGAACCATACGCCGGTTTTATGACGCTATGCGGACACACCCGCTGGCCGTGTCGCCCACGACGCGTTATTCCCTAAGCCCAAAGCCCTATTCAGGAGGCAGGATGCTGGATGTGACCGCGCCTTTCGGCGCCGGACTCGGGCCGGTCGGGCAGAGCGTGTTGATCCCGGCGCTCGCGGCGCTCGCCGTCGCGGCGCTCGTTCGCCTTCTCGGGGGCAAGGCGCGCGCGGCGCTGGCCGTGGCCTTGGGCCTCGGGGCCGCGCAACTGGCGATCGCCTGGGCCATCGGCGGCATGCCGAAGCTCGTGACGCCGGCGGCGGTGGATAAGCTCGTGCTGACGACCCTCGCCTTCGGACCGATCGCGGCGGGCATGTTGCGTCGCGGCCGGATGGAGCCGCGCGCCATCGCGCCGATCGCCGCGCTGGCGCCGGTGATATGGATTGCCTGGCCGCTCCTGGTTTCGCTCGACCCCGCGACATTGCCGCGGATCGTGGCCGCGCTCCTGGCGGCCGTCGCGGTCGCGCACGGGGTCGGCCGGGCGGAAGGGCGCGGCCTGCCCCTGCTGGTCGCGTTGATCGCGATCGGGCTGGCGGGCGTGGCGCTCTTCGGGGCGACCTATCGCATGGCGCAGCTTTTCTCCGGTCTGGCGGTTGGCGCCTTGGCCGCGCCGTTGGCGGTTCTTCTCGCCGGCGGGGCGGCCGGGGGGATCGGCGCGGCGGTGGTCGGCGCGCCCTTCCGGTCGGCGGCGATCGCGGGGCTGGCCTCCGGCGCGGCGATCCTGCTGCTCTTCACCGTTGGGCCGCCCGTGGCGATGGCATTGCTGCTGCCGGCGGTGCTGGCGGGGCAATTGGTGCCGCTGCTGCCCGGGGGAGGCCGGTCGGGAAGCGTCGCCGCGACGCTCATGACGCTGTCGCTCGCGGCTCTGTCGGTCGCGGGGGCCGTCCTTATCGCCTGGGCGACGAGCGAACCTCTCTATCTGGGCTGAGACAATCCACCGGCCGTCAACACTCTGTTGCGGGGCGGATGCCTTGAAACCGGGCGCGTCGTGCGCATCTTGTTCGCGGTAACGGGAGGAGGAGGAGCCACCCATGACCGCCACGCGTTACGATCCGGTCGCGCAGCTTCTGCATTGGGCGATGGCCGCGCTGATCGTCGGCAATTTCGCGCTCGGCCTCTATATGGACGGCTTGCCGCCGGCGCCGCGGACCATCGAATTCTATAATCTGCACAAATCCATCGGCCTCGTCGTGCTGCTGCTGGCGGTCGCGCGGATTATCTGGCGCTTGCGCCATCCCGCGCCGCCGCTGCCGGATTACCATCCGCGCTGGGAGCGGGCGGCCGCGACGGCGAGCCATCATCTGCTCTATCTGCTGATCTTCGCCCAGCCGTTGACGGGGCTGCTGATCGCCTTCGCATCCAAATATCCGACGACCGTGTTCGGCCTCTTCAACCTGCCGAGCCCGATCGCGGCGAGCGAACAACTGGCCGGCCTCGGCGGCGCGCTTCATTGGTGGGGGCAATGGGCGATGCTGGTGCTGGTCGCGATCCATGTCCTCGCCGCGTTGCGCCATCATTTCTGGCTACGCAACGACGTCCTGAAACGCATGCTTCCCGGAGGGTCCGCGTGAAATCCCTGTTCTTCCATAAGTTCACCCCCGTGATCGTCCCGATGCTCGCCGCGCTCGCGTTCGCGTCGTCCGCGCCGGCGCATGCCCAGGATGCGCCACTCTGGCGGATGCGGCCGGCGGAAAGCGCGCTGACCTTCACGGCCTATCAATCCGGCGATCCGATCGAGGGGCGGTTCGAGGATTTCGACGCCGTGATCCATTTCGACCCCGACCGCCCGGAGGCCGGCGCCGTCGAGGTGACGATCCGCACGGCCAGCGCCACCACCGACGATTCGATGCGTGACGGCACGCTGAAATCCGCCGATCTCTTCAATGTCGAGGCCTATCCGACCGCCCGCTTCACCGCCGACCGGTTCGAGAAGGCGGCGGGCGAGAACGCCTATATCGCGCCCGGGGAGTTGACGCTGCGCGGCGTCACCAAGCCCGTGAGCTTGCCCTTCACCCTGACGATCGAAGGGGAGGGGGCGGGCGCCACCGCGCATGCGGCGGGCGGCATCACGATCCAACGGCTCGACCATGGTGTCGGGCAGGGTGATTGGGAGGACACATCCACCGTCGGCAATGACGTGGATATCGCCATCGATATCCGCGCGGTCCGTCAATGAGGCGGGTGAACCGGCCCGCACGGTTCCGCGCGGCATCCGAGTCCGGACATCCGGTCCGGCCGATCCATTCGACCGAGACGAAGGAGCATCGCATCATGCCTCACATGACCAAGACCCTTTCCGGCCTCGCTTTCGCGGCGGGCGCCTTCGCCGCGATCACCCTCGCGCCCGCTCCGGCGGCGGCCGAGGCGGAGGAATATGAACTCGACAAGACGCACGCGGACGTCGTCTTCTGGGTCAGCCATCTGGGCTATTCCAACACCTGGGGCCGTTTCAACAGCATGGACGGCACGCTGGTCCTCGACCAGGAGGCGCCGGAGAACAGTTCCATCGCCATGGTGATCGACGCCGCCTCGATCGACACCAATCTGGGCAAGCGGGACGAGCATCTGCGCAGCCCCGATTTCCTGAATGCCGGGGAGTTTCCGGAAATCACCTTCTCCAGCACCGCGATCGAGAAGACCGGCGACAAGACCGCGACGGTCACCGGTGACTTCACGCTGGCCGGTGTCACCAAGACGATCAGCTTCGACGCGACCGTCAACAAGGTCGCGCCCTCCCCGATGGACAAGTCGAAGGAGATTGTCGGCCTGTCCGCCGAGACGACGATCGACCGCACCGAATACGGTGTCGATTACGGTGCCGGCGCCATCGGTAACGAGGTGAGGATTTTCATGGAACTCGAATTCATCCGCGCGGTCGGGGGCTGAGCGCCCCTCTCGCGGAAAGTCCTATGGAAAAGCCCTCCGGTCCCACGGCCGGGGGGCTTTATCATGCGCCATTCTTTCCGGGTGTCGGCCCTGGCATCAGCCGGTGGTCGCGGTGCCCCGGGCGGGTTCGCTCTTCAGCGGGGCGACGACGACGTCGATCTCCGTCCCGCCGTCGATCGGCATGATGCGCACGGTCGCGAATCGTTCGTCCCGGACATAGGTGATCGAGGTACGCTTGGAGCGCACGATCGCCGTCTCCCGCCAGCCGTAATTGGGCATCGACCGGCGCATGAACTCCACCACCTGGACCAGGGAATAGCCGTCGGCGCGCATTACCACCTGGCCCGTCCATGTCTCGTCGTCGCCGATGATGACGGTATCGCCCAGCAGCACCTCCGAGCCCGGCGCGACTGGCAGCGAGGGAAGCTGCATCATGTCCGGCGGCATCTCCGCGTCCTGCTGACCGGCGCTGGAATCGCCGGAAATCGGCGTTCCGCCCCCGGCCGCGACGCGCGACGAACCGCCGCCACCGCCCAGACTGCCATTGACGCAGGCCCCCAGCATCGGCACCAGCGCGAGCGCGAGAAGGGCCCGCCAGGAAATGCCCCACCGGTGCCGACGTGCCGATCGCCGCGAAGTCCTATCGGTTCCTTGCAAGGGAAGGCCCGCCCTCAGCCAATCATCCATTTCCGATTGGGCCGTGATTCGCGCTTACCCTTCAAGGATCAATCGCGCGTGGCCAGAAGGGCGCGCGCGCGGTCCAGATCCTCGGCCGTGTCGACGCCGAGCGGCACGGTCTCCACCGCCGCCACGTCGATGCGCATGCCGGCCTCCAGCGCGCGGAGCTGCTCCAGCTTTTCCCGGCGCTCCAGCACGCCGGGCGGCAGCGCGACGAACCGGTCCAGCGCCGCGCGCCGATAGGCATAGAGGCCGATATGGTGATAGAGCGGCCCGTCCCCCCATGGCGCGGTCGCGCGGGTGAAGGTGAGCGCACGGGCGATGCGCCGTTCCGCCGTCAGCGGCGCCACCGCCTTCACGACATTGGGGTTGTCGCGTTCCTCGTCGCGCACGATCCGGGCAGCCAGCGTGGCGATGTCGACCGCCGGGTCGCGGGCGAGCGGCTCCAGCGCCGCGCGGATCAGCCGGGGGTCGAGGGTCGGCAGATCGCCCTGCACATTGACCACGGTGTCATAGCGCCCGTCCGGGTCGCGCGTGGCGAGAGCCGCATGGATGCGGTCGGAACCCGACGGCAGGTCCGGGTCGGTCAGCACCGCCTCGCCGCCGGCGGCGGTGACGGCCTCCACGATCGCGGCTTCCCCGGCGGCCACCAGCACGGGGCCGGTATCGGCCTCCATCGCGCGGCGCCAGACCTGGACGATCATGGGAAGGCCCGCGATATCCGACAGCACCTTGTCGGGCAGGCGGGTGGAGCCGAGGCGGGCGGGAATGACGGTGATGACCTGCATGGTTTCGGGACGCTATCTTCCGGAGAGTGGGATCGCCGTTTCGCCCGGCCGGGACAATTGGTCGCGTTCGCGGAGTCCCCGGAACGGGTGGAATGGCGCGCGCGGCCCATCATCGCGCCGGATGGCGGCATTGATTAAGGCGCGGCGACAGGATATATCGCACCGTCATGGGGGCAACCGGTTTGTCGAGGACGCGTCGCCACGCGTCCGGGCCGCGAAACCGGTTTGCGTTCGAAATATCGGTGACGGACGGTTCGCGTGCGACCCGTCGATGACTTGGGGAACGGTCCATGGCGAAAGACGCGCTTTTTTGGAACAAGATCGCGGGCGCGGTGCTTACCGCCGGCCTGATGGCCATGGTGGTGGGGGAGGTTTCCGGCATCCTGTATCACGCGGAGGAGCCGGAGGAGCAGATCTTCACCATCGGCACCGGCGAGCAGCAGGCCGCCACCACCCAGCAGGCGCCGCAGGAGCCCGCCGGGCCCGAGCCGATCGCGCCGCTGCTGGCCTCCGCCGACCCGGCGGCGGGCGAGACGGTCGCGCGCAAGTGCGGAAGCTGCCACAGCTTCGAGAAGGGCGGCCCCAACAAGGTCGGCCCGAACCTCTACAACGTCGTCGGCGCCGAGATCGCCCATCACGAGGGCTATAGCTATTCCAGCGCGTTGAGCGATCACGAGGAAAGCTGGACCTACGACAACCTGAACCACTTCCTCTACAATCCGAAGGATTTCGCGTCGGGCACCAAGATGACCTTCAACGGCGTCAAGGATACCGAGGACCGCGCGAACCTGATCGCCTATCTGCGCACCATGAACGACAACCCGCCGCCGCTGCCGGAGGAGTGATCCGGAGCGGACCCGTCGCGGGCGGGGCCATCCATTCGGGCGGACGGGGATCATCCCTCGTCCGCCCGTTTCATTTGCCATCCCGCTTTTGATCCGGACCCACGCAGGGGGAACGCCGTTGATGACCGATCCGTCCGCCGATTTCGTCGTTCCGGAGGCGTGGCTCGACCTCGCGCATGCGCTGGCGGATGCCGCGCGTCCGGTCGCGCGGCGCTATTTCCGTCAGCCGCTGGAGATCATCGCCAAGGCCGACGAAAGCCCGGTGACCATCGCCGACCGGGAGATCGAGCAGGCGATGCGCGCGCTGATCGAGGCCCGCTTCCCCGATCACGGCATCTTCGGGGAGGAATTCGGCCGCACGCGCGAGGATGCGCCGGTGCAATGGGTGCTGGACCCGATCGACGGGACGCAGGCCTTCATCACCGGCATGCCGATCTTTGGCACGCTGATCGCGGCCTGTTACCAGGGGCGCCCGGTGCTGGGCGTGGTCGATCAGCCGATCCTGGAGGAGCGCTGGGTCGGCGCGGCCGGTCATCCAAGCACCTTCCAGGGCGCGCCGATCCACACCAGCGGCTGCGCGGATCCGGGGGGCGCGACGCTCTATTCCACCCATCCCGACATGTTCGCCGGGCTGGGGCGCGCCGAGGATTACGGCCGGTTGACGGCGGCGGTGAAACGCACCCGTTTCGGCGGCGATTGCTATGCCTACGGCTTGCTGGCCAGCGGATGGGCCGATCTGGTGGTGGAGGCGATGCTGCAGCCCTATGATTACTGCGCGCTCGGGCCGATCGTGGAGGGCGCGGGCGGTGCCGTCAGCGATTGGGCCGGCGATCCCCTGACGATCACGAGCGACGGGACGGTCGTCGCGGCGGCGAGCCCGGCGCTCAACGTGGCGGCGCGCGGCCTGCTCAACCGGTAAGCCGGTGGAACGGGGCAATATCGGGGCGGCCTTGAGCTTGCCACGAAGACGCGCCATCTTGCCCCAAAGGTCCTCAAGGGCCAGGGACCGTCGGGAACAGGGAGCAGCCATGAACGCGCGCCGGATCACGCAATTTCTCGCCTCCGTCACGCTCTGCACGCTCGCCGGCTTCGCACCGGTTCTGATTGGCGTGGTTGCAAAGGCTCAGGAACCGGAACGGCACCACGGCTTCGCGATTCACGGCGACTTGAAATACGGCCCCGATTTCCCGCATTTCGACTATGTCAATCCGGACGCGCCGAAGGGCGGCACGGTGACCCGTCTCGGTCGGGGAACCTTCGACAGCCTCAATCCCTTCATCATCAAGGGCACGCCGGCGGGCGCGGCCGCGGCCGTCTACGACACGCTGATGACGCAGCCGATGGACGAGCCGAACACGGAATACGGCCTCCTGGCGGAGTGGATTTCGGTATCGGACGACAAACGCACGGTTACCTTCGGGCTCAGGCCGGAAGCGCGCTTCCATGACGGCCATCCGGTCGAGGCGACGGATGTGGTCTGGACCTTCGATACCCTTCGGGAGAAGGGCGCGCCCCTCTATCGCTATTATTACAGCGCGGTGGATAAGGCCGTCGCCGTGGACGCCCATACGGTCGAATTCCATCTGGGCGAGGGGATGAACCAGGAAATGCCGGTGATCCTCGGCCAATTGCCGGTGCTGCCTGAACATTACTGGGCGGACAAGGATTTCGCCACGACGACGCTGGAGCCGCCGCTCGGCTCCGGCCCCTACCGCGTCGCCGATGTGGATGCGGGAAAGGCGATCACCCTGGAGAGGGTCGAGGATTATTGGGGCGCCGATCTGCCGGTCAATATCGGCATCAATAATTTCGACCGGATCGTTTATCAATATTACCGCGACCCCGTCGTCGCGATCGAGGCGCTGAAGGCCGGCGAGATCGATATCCGTTACGAGAATTCCTCGAAGTTCTGGGCCACCGCCTATGATGTCCCGGCGGTCGAGAAGGGACGGTTGATCAAGCGGGAATTTCCGCATCACCGCGTGGCACCGATGCAGGGATACATCTTCAACCTGCGCCGGCCGCTGTTCCAGGACCCGAAGGTGCGGGAAGCGCTGACCTATCTCTGGAATTTCGAGTGGGTCAACAAGACCATCATGTATGACAGCTATGTCCGCACCGACAGCTATTTCGACAATTCCGACCTGGAGGCGACGGGCACGCCCGGGCCGTTGGAGATGGAGGTGCTGGAGCCGCTGCGCGACCAGCTGCCGCCGCGCGTCTTCACCCAGGATTATGCCCCGCCCGCCTCCGCGCCCACCGACATGGACCGGAACAATCTGAAGGCCGCGTTGGGTCTGCTGAAGGAAGCGGGCTGGGTCGTCAATGAGAACCGCAAGCTGGTCCATGGCGAGACCGGGGAGCCCTTCGCCTTCGAGATCCTGCTGCATTCCGATCAGTTCGTTCCCCACACCCAGTCGCTGGAGCGCGCGGTGGAACGGCTGGGCGGTGACGTGGAAATCCGCCCGGTCGACGATGCGCAATATCAGAACCGCGTCGACAATTTCGATTTCGACATGACGATCGAACTGTTCGGGCAATCGCACAGTCCCGGCAACGAACAATTGGATTTCTGGGGCAGCGCCGCCGCCGACCGGCCCGGAAGCCGTAATGCGATCGGCATAAAGAACCCGGCGATCGACACGCTGATCGAGAAGCTGATCGCCTCTCCCGACCGGGAGACGCTGGTCGCCCGGACCAAGGCGCTGGATCGGGCATTGCTGTGGAACTTCTATCTGATCCCGATGTATCACAGCGAGGCCGATCGCTATATCTATTGGGACAAGTTCGGTATCCCGGAGACGGTTCCCTCCCAGGGCATGACGCCGGAAATCTGGTGGGTCGATCCGGAGAAGGCGGCCGCATTGGGCAAGGCCGGCTAGGCGATCGGATGAGGGGGCGATGATGGCGGCGCGCGCGGGGGTGTCCTGATCCATGCTGGCCTATGTCGTTCGCCGCCTGCTGTTGATCGTGCCGACCCTGCTGGCGATCCTGACCATCAATTTCGTGATCATCCAGACGGCGCCCGGCGGGCCGATCGACCGCTTGATCGCGGGCCTCAAGGGCGAGGTGACGGGGGCCGCGGGCCGGGTGGCCGGCGGGGCCGGGGACACGGCCGGGAACGGTGAAGGCGCCGCGCGCGGCGGCGACACGCGCGGCAGCCGCGGCCTCGACCCCGAATTCATCGCCGAGTTGGAGCGCGAGTTCGGCTTCGACAAGCCGATGCACGAGCGCTATTTCGCGATGCTCGGCGATTATCTGAGCTTCGATTTCGGGGACAGCTATTTCCAGGACCGTTCCGTCATTCAACTGGTGATCGACAAGATGCCGGTGTCGATCTCGCTCGGTCTGTGGACGACGCTGCTGACCTATCTGATCGCGGTGCCGCTCGGCATCCGCAAGGCGGTGCGGGACGGCACGCCCTTCGACGTCTGGACATCGGGGGTGTTGATCGTCGGATATGCTATTCCGAACTTCCTCTTCGCGGTTTTGCTGATCGTGCTGTTCGCGGGCGGCAGCTATTTCGATCTGTTCCCGTTGCGCGGCCTCGTCTCCGACGATTGGGCGACGTTGAGCTGGCCGATGAAGATTCTCGATTATTTCTGGCACCTGGCGCTGCCGCTGCTGGCCATGGCGGTCGGCATGTTCACCGCGCTCGCCATGCTGACCAAGAACAGCTTCCTGGAGGAGATCAACAAGCAGTATGTGATCACCGCCCGGGCCAAGGGGCTGGCGGAGCGGCGCGTGCTCTACGGCCATGTCTTCCGCAACGCGATGCTGATCGTGATCGCGGGCTTCCCCAGCGCCTTCATCCGCATCCTGTTCACCGGCGCCCTGCTGATCGAGGTGATCTTCTCCCTCGACGGGCTTGGCCTGCTGGGCTTCGAGGCGGCGCTCAATCGCGACTATCCGGTGATGTTCGGCACGCTTTATATCTTCACGCTGATCGGGCTGCTGCTCAATCTGGTGAGCGATATTACCTACACCCTCGTCGATCCGCGCATCGACTTCGAGCGGCGGGAGGGCTGATCCCATGGACGCGCCCATGCAGACGGCGAAGCCCGACCGGTTCCTCGGCCTGCGCGTCGCGCCGCTGACCCGCCGCCGGCTCGATCGGTTCAAGCAGAACCGGCGCGGCTATTGGTCCTTCTGGATATTCATCGTCCTGGTCGTCCTCTCGCTCTTCGCGGAGGTGATCGCCAACGACAGGCCGCTGATCGTTCACTATGACGGTGGTTGGTACTTCCCCGTGGTCGAGGTGGTGCCGGAGACCGACTATGGCGGCTTCTTCGAGACGGAAGCCGTCTATACCGACGCCGCCGTCCAGGAGTTGATCGAGGAGAAGGGCTGGATGATCTGGCCCTTGATTCCCTACGACTATCGCGCGCCGGCGACCGATCTGACCGGCCCGGCGCCGACGCCGCCGGATGCGAACCACTGGCTCGGCACCGACGACGCGGCGCGCGACGTGGTGGCGCGCACGATCTACGGCTTCCGGATATCGGTGCTGTTCGGATTGGCGCTTACCGTGCTCAGCAGCGTGGTCGGCGTGATGGTCGGGTTGATGCAGGGCTATTTCGGCGGGCTCACGGACCTGATCGGCCAGCGGGCGATCGAGGTGTGGAACGGCCTGCCCGAACTCTTCATGCTGATCATCCTGGCGGCCATCGTGCAGCCCAGCTTCTGGTGGCTTCTGGGGCTGATGCTGTTGTTCAGCTGGCCGACGCTGGTCGGCCTCGTGCGGGCGGAGACGCTGCGCGCGCGTAATCTCGACTATGTCCGGGCGGCCAAGGCGCTGGGCATCTCGGACAGCACCATCATGGTGCGCCATGTGCTGCCCAACGCCATGGTCGCGACCCTGACCTTCCTGCCCTTCATCGCGACGGGATCGGTGACGACGCTGACGGCGCTCGACTTCATCGGCTTCGGCTTGCCGCCGGGCTCGGCCTCGCTCGGCGAGTTGCTGAAGCAGGGGAAGGAGAATCTGCAGGCGCCCTGGCTCGGCCTGACCGGGTTCTTCGTGATCGGCGCGATGCTGACGCTTCTGATCTTCATCGGCGAGGCGGCGCGCGACGCGTTCGACCCGCGCAAGACGATGCTGTAGGAGAATAGCCGATGAGCGACGAGTCCCCCCTGCTTCGGATCGACAACCTCTCCGTCGCCTTCGCCATGGGCGGGGCGGAGCCGGTCGAGGCCGTGCGCGGCGTCTCCTTCGAGGTGCGCCGGGGGGAGACCGTGGCGCTGGTGGGGGAGAGCGGTTCGGGAAAGTCGGTCTCGGCGCTTTCGATCCTGCAACTCCTGCCCTATCCGGTCGCCTCGCACGCGCCGGGCAGCTCCGTCAAATTCAAGGGTCAGGAATTGGTCGGCGCCCCGGAACCCGCCTTGCGCAAGGTGCGGGGCAACGAGATCGCGATGATCTTCCAGGAGCCGATGACCAGCCTCAACCCGCTGCACACGATCGAGAAGCAGGTGGGCGAGGCGCTGTTGATCCATAAGGGGATGAGCCGGTCACAGGCGCGCCCGCGTATCCTGGAGCTGCTGGACCTCGTCGGCATCCGCGATCCGGAAAGCCGTCTCGACGCCTATCCGCACGAACTGTCCGGCGGTCAACGCCAGCGCGTGATGATCGCCATGGCGCTGGCCAACGACCCGGATCTGTTGATCGCGGACGAGCCGACGACCGCCCTCGACGTCACCATCCAGGCGCAGATCCTGAAGCTGCTGAAGGATCTGCAGGACCGCTTCGGCATGGCGATCCTCTTCATCACCCACGATCTGGGTATCGTGCGGCGAATGGCGGAGCGGACCTGCGTCATGCAGGCGGGCGAGATCGTGGAGCAGGGGGAGACCCGGGCCCTGTTCGACGCGCCCAGCCATGCCTATACCCGCAAGCTTCTGGCCGCCCAGCCTTCCGGCGTGAAGACGCCGCCGGCCGCCGACGCGCCCGTCGTGATGGCGGGCGATGCGCTCAAGGTCTGGTTCCCGATCAAGCAGGGCATCCTGCGCCGCACGGTCGATCATGTGCGCGCGGTGGACGGTATCTCGCTCACCGTGCGCGAAGGCCAGACCGTCGGCGTGGTGGGGGAGAGTGGATCGGGCAAGACGACGCTCGCCATGGCTTTGCTGCGGCTGATCGGCGCGCGTGGCGGCATAAGGTTCGACGGGGAGGCGATCGACGGCCTGGACGGTAAGGCGCTGCGCCGTCTGCGGCGGCGCATGCAGGTGGTTTTCCAGGACCCGTTCGGCAGCCTCAGCCCCCGCCTCTCGGTCGCGGAGATCGTGGGGGAGGGGCTGGCCGTCCACGGCATCGGCGATGCGGCCGAGCGCGACCGGCTGGTGGTCGAGGCGCTGCGGGAGGTGAAGCTCGACCCCGAGGCGCGCCATCGCTATCCGCATGAATTCTCCGGTGGCCAGCGTCAGCGCATCGCGATCGCGCGCGCCATGGTGCTGAAGCCCCGATTCGTGGTGCTGGACGAGCCGACCAGCGCCCTCGACATGTCGGTCCAGGCGCAGATCGTCGATCTGCTGCGCGACCTTCAGGCGCGGCACAAGCTGGCCTACCTCTTCATCAGCCACGACCTGAAGGTCGTGCGCGCCATGGCGGACGAGGTGATCGTGATGAAGGACGGCCGGGTGGTCGAGGCCGGCCCCGCCAGCGATATCTTCGACGCGCCCCAGGCGGACTATACCAAGGCCCTGATGGCCGCGGCCTTCGATCTGGAGGCGATCGAGAGCGGGGTCGTCAACGTCTGACACGTCCGCCCCGCGCGTCGTTTCCTATCCGTCGTCCCGTTTCTTCGCGCGCGGATGCGCCTTGGCGTATTCGGCCATCAGGCGCGCCGAATCGACTTCCGTATAGCGCTGGGTGGTGGAAAGGGAGCTGTGGCCCAGCAGTTCCTGGATCGCGCGCAGATCGCCCCCCGCCGCCAGAAGATGGGTGGCGAAGCTGTGGCGCAGGGCATGCGCGCTGGCGCTTTCCGGCAGGCCGAGGGCCTCGCGCGCCTGACGCATGACGCGTCGCGCCTGACCGGAGTCGAGCGCGCCGCCACGCACGCCGACGAAAAGCGGACGCTCGGCCTCCGCCGCGTGCGGACAGGCCGCCAGATAATCCGCGATGGCCGCGCGCACCGCGGGCAGCACGGGGACCATGCGCTGCTTGTTTCCCTTGCCGGTGACGGTCAGTTGGTCGTCCTTGGGTGCCTCCCCCACGCTCAGCGCCAGCGCTTCCGCCATGCGCAGCCCGCAGCCATAGAGCAGCGTCGCCAACGCCACGTCCCGTTTCGCGACCCATTCCTGGCGGGCGCCGTCGCCGACCGTCCCGATCATCGCTTCCGCATCCGGTTGGGACAGGGGTTTGGGCACGGCGCGCGGTACCTTCGGGCTTCGGATCATTTGGATCGCGGGGCATTCGGCGCGCCCGGTCTTGGCCGTCCAGGCGAAGAAGGTGCGCAGGGCGGAGAGCTGGCGCGCGCGGCTCGCCGGGATCACGCCGTCGGCCGCGCGCTCAGCCAGCCAGGCCCGGAAAGCACGGGGCTCCAGCCGCGACAGGCGCTTCAGGGTCGGCGGCTCGCCCTCATAAACCTGTAGGAAGGAGAGGAATTGCCGGATATCGCGGCCATAGGCCTCGACCGTCTTGGGGCTCGCCCGGCGCTCGTCCGAAAGCCAGCGCAGGAAATCCCGATGGGCGGCGGCGATATCCGTGTCGTCGGCGAGGTCGATCATGGGCCCCGGCCTCTATGTATGCATCATGCTCTAGGCGGCATGCCCCAGCCAAATCCGGATCAACTGGCTCAGAACCCGGGAGAGGAAGGCGATAAGCTCCGTCGCCTGGCCGGGGTGAAACTTGTCCTCGTCGCGATGACCGAAGGCGAGCAGCGCGGGTGGGCTCTGGCTCGATATCTCCAACCGCACCAGCGCGTCGGAGCGGATGAGCGGGGCCGCGCCCGCGAAGATTTCCGGATCGCCCGACACGTCCGCGCGCAGCAGATGCGATTTGCCGGTGCCGATCTGGCGGTCGACGAAGCCGGGAGGGACGAGAGTGACGGTGCGGATAGGGAAGCTTTCCGCCCGGGCGCTCTCCACGCAGAGCACGACCGCATCCATGTCGAGAATCATGGGAAGGTCGGTCTGCACGGTCTCGACCAGCCGCTCGAAGCTGTCCGCGCCGAGAAGCGCCATGACCGCGTCATGGATACGCGTCGTGCTGGTCAGGTTGTCGCGGCTGGTGTCGATCAACTCCTGGGCGACGTCGGTGGCGTCTTCCTTCTCGCGCCGCAGGCGGCGGATCAGGGCGGTCTGGAAGTCCGCGATATTGTCGCCGCTGGCCGGCTGGGAAGGCGGGTCGAGCACGCTGAGTAGGTCGGGCCGCCGGGCCAGGAAATCGGGATGCGCGCACAGATAATCCGCTACCTGCTCCGCGTTCGGCGGGGCCGGTATCCGGCTGTCGCTTTCCGGTTTCTGACTCATCGCGGCCTTCCCCCTCCGCCCATTCGATCACACGATTGTCTTCGTAGCGTGATTCGCTCCGGCCGGAAACGGCCCACCCTTAAAGAATGGTTTGGCCGGTTTTCTTCCAGTCCGCCAGGAAGGCATCCAGCCCCTTGTCGGTCAGCGGATGGCCGTAGAGTTGGCGCAGCACCTTCGGCGGCACGGTCGCGACGTCGGCGCCCAGCTTGGCCGCCATGACCACATGCTGCGGTCCGCGCACGGAGGCGACGAGGACCTCCGTATCGAAGTCGTACTGCGCGTAGATCTGGCAGATATCCGCGATCAGCTCCATCCCGTCCTGGCCGACATCGTCCAACCGGCCGACGAAGGGCGAGATGAAGGCGGCACCCGCCTTGGCGGCCAGCAGCGCCTGGGCGGCGGAGAAACAAAGCGTCACATTGACCATCACGCCCTTGTCGCTGAGCGCCTTGCAGGTCTTCAGCCCGTCGACCGTCAACGGCACCTTGACCGCGATGTTGTCGGCGATGGCGGCGAGCTTCTCGCCTTCCTTCAGCATGGTCTCGAAATCGGTCGCGACGCATTCGGCGCTGACCGGTCCGTCGACGATGCCGGCGATTTCCTCGACCACTTCCAGGAAGCTTCGCCCGGTCTTGGCGACCAGCGAGGGATTGGTGGTGACGCCGTCGACCATGCCGGTCGCGGCCAAATCGCGGATGTCGTCGAGATCGGCGGTATCGATGAAGAACTTCATGGTGAATGGCCCCCTGGGTGCGGTCGATGGCGCGGTACGCGGCGCGCGGCCCTCGCTATCCCGATTCGCCCCCGTTTGTCCGGGGGACGTGGATCGGCTCGCGACATGGGGGGAATCGCTGCTAGAACGCTTCCCATCATGGCGACTTCCGATGATACAGCGCGGCGCGCGTCGCACCCGGCTCTTTTCGGCTCTGAGGAACGGCGGGTCAAGGTGCTGCTGCCGCTTCCCCTGGGGGGGGCCTATGATTACCGGTTGCCGCCGGACATGACCGCGCGGCCGGGGCAGTTCGTGCGCGTGCCGCTTTCCAATCGCGAGATGGTCGGCGTGGTCTGGGACCCGCCGGAGGAGGAGGACGCGTCCACCGTGCCGGCGTCGAAGCTGCGCGATGTGGAGGCGGTGCTGAACGCACCGCCGCTGCCGGCGGAAAACCGGCGCCTTGTCGAATGGATCGCGGCCTATGTGTTGAGTCCTCCCGGCGCGGTCCTGCGCATGGCGATGAGCGTGCCGAGCGCGCTCGACCCGCCGCCGACCCGCACCGCCTATGTCCTCTCCGACACGCCGCCGGAGGTGCGTACCACCCCGGCGCGCGCCCGGGTGATCGAGCGTGCCCGCGAGGGCATGGCGCTTCCCGCCGCCGACCTGGCGCGGGAGGCGGGGGTGACGCCCGGCGTGGTGCGCGGCCTCGCCGATGCCGGGGTTCTGGTGCCTGTCCAGGTGCGCGAGCGGGCCGATTGGCCGGACCCCGATTCGGAACGCGCCGGCCCCGCCCTTTCCGAGGCGCAGCGCGCGGCGGCCGATTCGGTCGTGGCGAAGGCGCGTGCGGGCGGTTTCTCCGTGACGCTGATCGACGGCGTCACCGGTTCCGGCAAGACGGAGGTCTATTTCGAGGCCATCGCCGCCGCCCTGCGGGCGGGCCGCCAAGTGCTGGTCCTGCTACCGGAAATCGCGCTCGGCGCGCAATGGCTGGAACGCTTCACCAAGCGTTTCGGCGTCGCGCCGGCGGAATGGCATTCCGACCTGACCGCCGCCCAGCGCCGCGCGACCTGGCGCGGCGTGGCGGAAGGGCGTGTCCGGGTGCTGGTCGGCGCGCGTTCCGGCCTGCATCTGCCCTTTCCCGACCTCGGCCTCATCGTCATCGACGAGGAGCATGATCAGAGCTTCAAGCAGGAGGATGGGGTTATCTATCACGCGCGCGACATGGCGGTCGTGCGCGCCCATATCGGCGATTTCCCGATCCTTTTGGCGAGCGCGACGCCCTCGCTGGAGACCGTGACGAATTGCGAGTCCGGTCGGTATGCGCGCCTCGTCCTGCCCGAACGCCACGGCGGGGCCGATCTGCCGACGATCGAGATGGTCGATCTGCGCCGTCATCCGCCGCCGCGCCAATCCTGGATCGCGCCGCCGCTGCGCGAGGCGCTGGAACAGTGCCTCGCGCGGGGGGAGCAGGCGCTTCTCTTCCTCAATCGCCGGGGCTATGCGCCGCTTACCCTATGCCGGGCCTGCGGACATCGGTTGGAATGTCCGAACTGCAATGCCTGGCTGGTGGAGCATCGCTTCTCCCGCCGGCTGGAATGTCATCATTGCGGCCATTGGATCCCCATGCCGGAAGAATGCCCGGAATGCGGCGCGGCCGATCAGATGGCGGCTTGCGGTCCGGGGGTGGAACGGCTGGCGGAGGAGGCGGCGGCCCTTCTGCCCGATGCGCGAATGGAACTCGCGACCTCCGACACGCTGATGGGGCCGCTGGCGGCCGCGGCCTTCGTCGACCGCATGGCGACGGGGGAGACCAATCTGGTCATCGGCACTCAGATCGTTGCCAAGGGGTATCATTTTCCCCTGCTGACGCTGGTCGGCGTGGTGGACGCGGATTTGGGCCTCGAAGGAGGCGATCTGCGGGCGAGCGAACGGACCTTCCAACTATTGAGTCAGGTGGCCGGGCGCGCCGGGCGCGCCGGGCACAAGGGGCGGGTTCTGTTGCAGACGGCGAACCCGGACGCGCGGGTGCTGAGCGCGATCGCGGCGGGCGATCGCGACGGCTTCCTTGCCGCCGAGGCGGAGGCGCGCAAGGCCGGCGGCTGGCCACCCTTCGGCCGCTTGGCGGCGCTGATCGTCTCCGGCCCGGAGGAACGGCCGGTGGAGGAGACGGCCCGCGCGCTCGCCCGGGCGGCGCCGGTGGCCGACGGGGTGCGTGTGCTGGGGCCCGCGCCGCCGCCGCTTGCCCTGCTGCGCGGGCGGTTCCGTCGCCGGCTGTTGCTGAAGGCGGATCGCGCGATCAGCGTGCAGAAGGCGCTGCGCGATTGGATCGGCCATGTGAAGGTGCCGAATCAGGTGCGTCTGCATGTCGATGTGGACCCCTATAACTTCATGTGACTAACTTCATGTGACCGGCATGGAATGCGCCAACGGTCCGGTTCGTTCGGAAAGGGGGGGGCGACCTGGGAAGCGTGCCGTTCTTCCTCCCCTTCGCGAGACGCAAGGGTAAGGTGTCGAGGTCGGTTCGGGGCGGCCATGTTGCGCCGCAGGGTGGGGCGCGGTCGATTTCTCTCGAATCCGAGGTTTTTCGGGAGCCGTGGCATGTTGCAAGGCCCGGACCCGTGTGGTAAATCGCCGCCAACTTGGGGCGAGCACGAAAGTGCGCGCCGGGTTCGTAAAGCGAGGGGCTTTGACCGAATCGCGACGGGCCGACCGCGGGGAGTGTCGCGGCCGGCCTGCCGGTACGGAACCCGGACGGAGAGTCGGGATTAAGGTCCTCGGGGGCACACGACGGCGGTCGGGCGCTGGCGCGCGGCCGCCTCTCGCAGCAGGGGTTTCCCAATCGTGGCAGCCAAAGGTGGCGTTTCAGACATCGCCGATCGCTATGCGCACGCGCTGTTCGATCTGGCGGACGAGAACAAGCAGTTGGATGCGGTCGCGGAGGATCTGCGCACGCTTTCCGCGCTGATCGCCGAAAGCGATGACATGACGCGCCTCGTGCGCAGCCCGGTCCTCAGCCGGCAGGAGCAGGGCAAGGCCATGGCCGCGCTGCTCGACAAGATGGAAGCCTCCGATCTCACGCAGAAATTCGTGGCCCTGGTCGCGGCCAAGCGGCGTCTTTTCGCGCTGCCGGCGATCGCGCGGGCCTATCTGGAGGAGTTGGCGCGGCGCCGCGGCGAGGTTGTCGCGGACGTCACCGTCGCGCAGGAACTGTCCGACCAGCAGAAGGAGGCGCTCGAAGCGGCGCTGAAGCAGGCGGTCGGCGGCAAGGTATCGATGGATCTCACGGTGGACCCGTCCCTGCTGGGCGGCCTCGTGGTCAAGGTCGGCAGCCATATGGTGGACTCGTCGCTCAGCGGGAAGCTGCAGCGGTTGAAGTTTGCGATGAAGGGAGCTTAAGGGCATGGAACTCCGCGCCGCGGAAATCTCCGCGATTCTCAAGGACCAGATCGCGAATTTCGGGGCCGAGGCGGACGTCGCCGAGGTCGGTCAGGTTATTTCCGTCGGTGACGGTGTCGCCCGCGTCTACGGGCTCGACAACGTCCAGGCCGGCGAAATGGTCGAATTCAAGAGTGGCGTGAAAGGCATGGCGCTCAACCTCGAAACCGACAATGTCGGTGTCGTGATCTTCGGTTCCGACCGCGAGATCGCCGAGGGTGACACGGTCAAGCGCACGGGCGCGATCGTGGACGTGCCGGTCGGCAAGGGCCTGCTCGGCCGCGTGGTCGACGCGCTCGGCAATCCGATCGACGGCAAGGGCGAGATCGAGGGCGACGAGCGTCGCCTGGTCGAGGTCAAGGCGCCGGGCATCATCCCGCGCAAGTCGGTGCACGAGCCGGTGCAGACCGGCATCAAGGCGCTCGACGCGCTGGTCCCGATCGGCCGCGGTCAGCGTGAGTTGATCATCGGCGACCGTCAGACCGGCAAGACCGCCGTGGCGATCGACGCGATCATCAACCAGAAGACGGTGAACGCGGGCGACGACGAGAAGAAGAAGCTCTACTGCATCTATGTCGTCGTCGGTCAGAAGCGCTCGACCGTCGCGCAGGTGGTGAAGACGCTCGAGGACAAGGGCGCGATGGACTATTCCGTCGTCGTCGCCGCGACCGCGTCGGATGCCGCGCCGTTGCAGTTCCTGGCCCCCTATGCCGGATGCGCCATGGGCGAGTATTTCCGCGACAACGGCATGCATGCGCTGATCATCTACGATGACCTGTCCAAGCAGGCCGTCGCCTATCGTCAGATGTCGCTGCTGCTGCGCCGCCCGCCGGGCCGTGAAGCCTATCCGGGCGACGTGTTCTACATCCACTCCCGCCTGCTCGAGCGCGCGGCGAAGATGAACGACGATCTCGGCGCGGGGTCGCTGACGGCGCTGCCGGTCATCGAGACCCAGGGCAACGACGTCTCGGCGTTCATTCCGACCAACGTGATCTCGATCACCGACGGGCAGATCTTCCTGGAGACGAACCTCTTCAACAAGGGTGTCCGTCCGGCCATTAACGTCGGCCTGTCGGTCAGCCGCGTGGGCTCCTCGGCCCAGACGAAGGCGATGAAGAAGGTCGCCGGCTCGGTGAAGCTGGAACTCGCGCAGTATCGCGAGATGGAGGCTTTCTCGCAGTTCGCCTCCGATCTCGACGCGGCGACCCAGAAGCTTCTGGCGCGCGGCGCGCGCCTGACGGAGCTGTTGAAGCAGCCGCAATATCAGCCGCTCAAGGTGTCGGAGCAGGTGCTGTCGATCTATGCCGGCACGCATGGCTATCTCGACAAGGTTCCGACCGGCGACGTCACCAAGTACGAGGCCAAGCTGCTCGAATATGCGCGCAACGAGGGCAAGGCCGTGCTGGACGAGATCGACAGCAAGGGCGAACTGCCGGAGGACCTGGAGAAGAAGATGGTCGAGTTGCTCGACGCCTTCGCCAAGGTCTACGCGTAAGCCGGCTCCGGTAACGGAGAGCCAGGGTCAGAACCTAGCGAAGACGGACGGCCCGGGCGGGCCGGCGGACGCGGTGAAAGCGGTCGCCCACGCCACGCCCAGGCGGGCCATCCGATCGGGAGGCGCCAGTAGATGCCCAGTTTGAAGGACTTGCGCGGGCGGATCAAAAGCGTCCAATCGACACGCCGGATTACCTCGGCGATGAAGATGGTCGCGGCCGCGAAGCTCAAGAAAGCCCAGGAAGCCGCCGAGGATGCGCGCCCCTATGCCGAGCGGATGGAGCGCATGCTCTCTTCCCTCGCCGCCGGGATCGTGCCGGAGAACGCGCCGCCGTTGCTCGCCGGCACGGGCTCGGAGAAGGTGCACCTGCTGGTCGTCGTTACCTCCGACCGCGGTCTGTGCGGCGGGTTCAACGGCTCGATCGCGCGGGCGGTCAAGGCGCGGATCAAGTCGCTGGAGGACCAGGGGCAGGAGGTCAAGCTCATCGCCATCGGGCGCAAGGGCGTGACCTTGCTGCGCCGCGATCACAATCACCGCATGGTCGAGAAGTACGAGGAGCTGCTGAAGCCGGCCCCCGCCTTCGAGCATGCGGACGAAGTGGTCCAGCGCATCATGCGGATGTTCGAGGACGGCGAATTCGACGTCTGCACGGTCTACTACAACAAGTTCGTCTCGGCGCTGACCCAGGAGGTCACCCCGTTGCAGCTCATCCCCTTCCAGATGCCGGAAAGCCCGGATGAGGAAGCGGGCGACGGCGGCGGTACCGGCTCCGGCGGCGGCGCGCAGTATGAGTTCGAGCCGAACGAGGAGACGATCCTCGCCAGCCTCCTGCCGAAGAACCTCTCGGTGCAGGTTTACCGGGCGATGCTGGAGAGCTTCGCCTCCGAGCAGGGCGCGCGCATGACCGCGATGGACAACGCGACCCGCAATGCCGGCGAGATGATCGACAGCCTCAGCATCACCTACAACCGGATGCGCCAGGCCCAGATCACGAACGAACTGATCGAAATTATCTCGGGCGCCGAAGCGCTCTGACGAACGGACGTAACGAGGAGCTAACCCATGGCTAAGAACAGCGTTGGCAAGATCACCCAGGTGCTCGGCGCCGTCGTCGACGTCCAGTTCGACGGCGAGCTTCCGCCGATCCTGAACGCGCTGCACACCGACAACCAGGGCAAGACGCTGGTGCTCGAGGTCGCGCAGCACCTTGGCGAGAACACGGTCCGCACCATCGCGATGGACACGACCGAGGGTCTGACCCGTGGTCAGGAAGTGGTCGATCAGGATGGCCCGATCAGCGTGCCGGTCGGCCCGCAGGTGCTCGGCCGCATCATGAACGTGATCGGCGAGGCGATCGACGAGCGCGGCGACGTGAAGACGGAGAAGCGTTATCCGATCCACCGTCCGGCGCCGGAATATATCGATCAGGCGACGGAGACCGAGCAGCTCGTCACGGGCATCAAGGTCATCGACCTTCTGACCCCCTATCCGAAGGGCGGTAAGATCGGCCTGTTCGGCGGCGCGGGCGTCGGCAAGACCGTGCTGATCATGGAGTTGATCAACAACATCGCGAAGGGCCATGGCGGCTATTCCGTCTTCGCCGGCGTCGGCGAGCGGACGCGCGAGGGCAACGACCTCTATCACGAGATGATGGAATCCGGCGTCATCCAGCCGGACGGCGACAGCAAGGCGGCCCTGGTCTATGGCCAGATGAACGAGCCGCCGGGCGCGCGTGCCCGTGTCGCCCTGGCCGGCCTGACCCAGGCGGAATATTTCCGCGACGAGGAAGGCCAGGACGTGCTCTTCTTCGTGGACAACATCTTCCGCTTCACCCAGGCGGGCTCCGAGGTCTCGGCCATGCTGGGCCGTATTCCCTCGGCGGTGGGCTATCAGCCGACGCTCGGCACCGACATGGGCGCCATGCAGGAGCGCATCACCTCCACCAAGAAGGGCTCGATCACCTCCGTGCAGGCCGTCTACGTGCCGGCGGACGATCTGACCGACCCCGCGCCGGCGACGACCTTCTCCCACTTGGACGCGACGACGGTTCTGTCGCGCTCGATCGCGGAGCTGGGCATCTATCCGGCGGTCGATCCGCTCGACTCCACCTCTCGTATCCTGGAGCCGGGCACGGTTGGCGAGGATCACTACCGCATCGCGCGGACGGTCCAGGAGACCCTGCAGCAGTACAAGAACCTGCAGGAGATCATCGCCATTCTGGGCATGGACGAGCTTTCGGAAGAGGACAAGCTGACGGTCGCGCGCGCGCGCAAGATCCAGCGCTTCCTGTCGCAGCCCTTCCACGTCGCGGAGGTCTTCACCGGCAGCCCGGGCAAGTATGTCGAGCTGGAAGACACCATCAAGGGCTTCAAGGCCATCGTCGCCGGCGATCACGACGACCTGCCGGAGGCCGCCTTCTACATGGTCGGCACGATCGACGAGGCCGTCGAGAAGGCCAAGAAGATGGCGAAGGACGCGGCCTAAGAAGGCCCGTCCGGTCCGCCGGTTCGAAGTTTCCCTTTAGGGCGTTCGAGGAAGGATAGCCGATGGCCGACAAGATTGGCTTCGACGTGGTCTCCCCGGAGCGGCTGCTCCTCTCCGAGGATGTCGACATGGTCGTCATCCCGGCCGAGGAGGGCGATATGGGCGTGATGGCCGGCCACGCGCCGGTGATCGCCAATGTTCGTCCGGGCACCATCGCCGTCTTCAGCGGCAACAGCGTCCAGAAGCGCTATTTCGTCGCCGGCGGCTTCCTGGAAGTCACCGGCGAGCGCTGCACCGTTCTGGCCGAGCAGGCCACGCCGATCGAGGATATTGATATTTCGGCGACCCAGTCCCAGATCAAGGATCTGAGCGAGGACGTGTCGCATGCGAAGGACGAGCGTGAGAAGGAGGCCGCCGAGGCCGATCTCGCGCTGGCCCGCGCCAAGCTCCAGGCCGCTGAATCCCCCGCCTATAAATAAGTGGGCCGGTGACGGGGCCTGAGGGGCGGGCTGACCCCGGTGGGCCGTGAATCCGGCTCGGCGTTCGTCCTCCGATAAATACCGGCGGTATCCGGGTCCGACCACGGGATCCCGGGCCGACCGGTAGGATGGTCGATGATAGGGGCGGTCGCGATGCGGCCGGGAGATTGCCGATGAAAGCTGGATGGACTCTCGACGATATCGCTTGGGACAAGTTCGATGCGGACAAGGTCAATCCGGAGGTCGTGAAGCTCATCAAGGCTGCTGCCCTAGTCGAGCATAACGGCGCCGATTACACCGAATATCTGTGCAACGTCTTCTCGGGCGACCCGGAATTCCAGGACGATGTCCGTGTCTGGGGCCGGGAGGAAATCCAGCATGGAAAGGCGCTGGCGGCCTGGGCCGAGAAGGTTGATCCGAGCTTCGATTTCGATGCGGCCTTCCAGCGCTTCCTGGACGGCTACCGTCTGCCGCTAGAGGCGACGGATTCGGTGCGCGGATCGCGTTCCGGAGAGTTGGTGGCGCGTTGCATCGTCGAGACGGGGACGAGCAGCTTCTATTCCGCCATCGCGGAATCGACCGACGAACCTGTCCTGAAGCAGATTTGCCGGGCCATCGCGGCCGACGAGTTCCGTCACTATAAGCTGTTCTACGACAGCCTTCGGAAATATCTCGATGTCGAGGGGCTGGGGCGCCTTGGCCGCCTCAAGGTCGCGATCGGCCGTATCAACGAGACCGAGGACGACGAGCTCAGCTACGCCTATTACGCCGCCAACCTTCATGGCACGGAAGATTACGACCGGGAGCGGTGCCACCGCCTCTATATGGCCCCGGTTTATAAGAATTATCGCCGGCAGCATATGGACCGCGCGGTCTCGATGATCGCGAAGGCGAGCGGTATCCGTCTTTACGAGCCGGTTCGCAAGGCGGTCGCCAGGATCATGCTGAACCGCATTCATCGCCAGGCGGAGAAATTCGAGGCGGTTCGGGCCGAGGCGCGGGCGGTCTGACGGGGCAACGCCCTATTGCTTGGGTCGGCCAGCCGCCCCCGCATCCGATCAAGCCCTGATATCGATCGGCGCGCGGGCTATGGGGCTTCCGTCCGGAGCGTATAATGTGCCGGGCGCGGGGACAGCCTCGTCGCGTCCGGCGAGTGTTTCGGCGAAGGCGCGGCGGCTCGCGAGCGCGCGTTGCGCCATATCCTCGAATGCCACCAAATTTCCATCGGCAGGCGCCGCTTCGGCGTCGGGCGGACCGTCTATCGTTTCGCTCGACCCCACCGGCCGCTGTTGCTCTTCCAGCCTCTCGTCGCGCAGTTCGGACTGAGCGGCACTGATTTCCTGCTGTGCCTGGGCGGCGACGCGTGCGTCCTGTGGCGACGGGTCGGCCGGGGCGAGCGCCGCGCGGCGCACGGTGCGCATCTTGGCGATGGTGGCTTCGGGGTTATTCGGGACCGGCGCGGCATCGATACTGACCTCGCCGCCGACGGCATAGAGGCGATTGTCCGGCCCGCGTTGGTACTGATAGCTGGGGGCGCCGGCATAGGGGCCGCCGGCCGCGGCATGCGCGTTCTCGTGCCGGCGGACCTCCGCCTCGCGGCGCTGAAGGTCCCGAACTTGCTCGCGCTCCGCGTCCGTCAGCCCGTCCGGGCCGTCCTCGCGCCCCTCCTCTCCTGATCGGTTGGAGGCGCGGGAAGGGATGGCGTCGGGCCGCGTCGGATCGTCGGGGCCGCGGCGCGGTTCGTTACGCCCATCGCGCGGCGCTTGAAGGAGCGCCAGGCCCTCCGGCCCGATGGAAAGAGGGGCGGCGCGTCCACCCTCCACCGTGCCGGGCGCGTCGCCGCCCGGCTGGCTAGGGCTAGGGGGTGGCCCAGCTTCCGGCTCCTGTCCGGCAATGGGCGCGTCGGCGGTCGCCCGCGACGGGCCGGCCGGCCGCGTGACGAAGAGCAGTGTATTCTGGCTCGTGGCTTCGAGGTACATCGACGCGTTACCAAATGACCGTCCGGTTCGGCCCCGGGTATTTTCCAGACATCGCCAATCGGTTGCCTATAGCACGCCGACAGGTGGGCAGGCGAATCACGAGGCCGCGCCTCGCGGCCGGCGATGTTGCGATGCGAAAAAACACACAAAGAAATGATAGAAATATTGATTCACACACGATTCATGTTTAAATAGATCCAAAGAAGATGGCTCTTATGGGCCAGATCGCTTTCACTCATGCCAGCCATGGAGGTCCCGCCATGACCCGCCTTGCCCGCCCGACCGATGGCGACCCCTCGACGCTCTATCGCGCGTTCGAGACGCTCTCCGGCTTGGAAGGTCTGGACCTTCTTTCGAAATCGATGCTGGAGGTCTTGCCCACGCGGGTAGTCACGGTATCGTCCTTCGGCGCGGAATCGGCGGTGCTGCTGGATCTCGTGGCCCGGGTGGACCCGGATGCGCCGGTCTATTTCATCGATACGGGCATGCATTTCCCGGAAACTTTAGCCTATCGTGATCTGCTGATCGATCGGCTAAGGCTAACGAATGTGATCAATCTCGGCCCCGACGGCCAGGAGCGCGCGGCGGAGGACCCCGAGGATTTGCTGCATCGCAGCGACATCGATGGGTGCTGCGATCTGCGGAAGGTGCGGCCGCTGGACCGTGCCCTGGCCGGGGCCCCCGCCTGGATCAGTGGTCGCAAGCGCTTTCAGGGCGGCGCGCGAACCACTCTGCAAAGCGTGGAATGGGAAGAGACGCCGGAGGGCGGGCGCCGCCTGAAGCTCAACCCCCTGGCGTCGTGGCGGGAAGCCGATATCGATGCGTATTTCGATAACTACGCCCTGCCGCGTCATCCGCTATGGGAGGACGGCTATCCGTCGGTCGGCTGCGCGCCCTGCACGGCCAAGCCCGATCCCGACGCCACGGACCGGCGCGCGGGCCGGTGGGCGGGCCTGGGCAAGACGGAATGCGGCATCCACAACCGCCGCAAGCCCGCGACGAGCCCCATAGCCTGAGCGCATGAACCCAAAACCCAAGCCCTTATATCACGTCCCGGCACCGGTGCGCAGACGCTCGATCGTCGGACGGAATTCCTCCACCACGCGGGCATAGATCTCGCGCTTGAAGGGTACGATCAAATCGACCAACTGGCCGAGGGGGACCCACCGCCATTCCCCGAATTCCGGGGTATGGCGGGTCAGGTCGATATCGGAATCAGTGCCCAGGAAGCGGAAGGCGAACCATTTCTGCGTCTGTCCGCGGTAGCGTCCCTTCCAGACACGACGCGAAAGGCCGGGAGGAAGGTCGTAGGAATGCCATGTCGCGCTCTCGGCCAGGATTTCGGCGCGGTCGGTACCCACCTCCTCCAGAAGCTCGCGCCACGCGGCCTCCTCGGGTGTCTCGCCGGTGTCGATCCCGCCCTGGGGCATCTGCCAATGATCGCCGGGCGTGTCGATGCGGTTGCCGACGAAGACCGCGCCGGATGGATTGACCAGCATCAGGCCAACGCATTCACGATAGGGGCGCGTGTCGGAACTGTCCTGCATCACCCTTTCTTGCTGCCCCGCGTCGCCGGTTCGGTCAAGTCCGAAGGGTCATGTGGCATGACGGGGGAGGGGGTCAACTGCTGCTGGCCCGCGCACGGATGACGGCGGAGAGCGGCGCCAGGACGATTCCCCGCGATTGCAGTTCCTTGGCCCAGCTTTGCACGCGCGCGATCGACACCGGATAGGGCCGGACCAGCACGATCGCGGTTTCCCGCGCCTTGGCGATCACCTCCGCCTCGTTCAGTTTGCGCAGGATTGCGGCGCGGCTCAACGTGTCGTCCGCCACGATATCGGCCGTGACGGCCGGCGCGCCGACGCCGGTCGCGATCCGGGGCGCGGCGGATGTCGCATCCTCCAACGTATCGAAATAGACGAGTCCACGATCGGCCAGGCTGGTCATGATGGGTTGCAGGGCGGTGGCGTTCGCGGTGAAGGCCGAGCCCTGATAGTTGGCGACGCCGATATAGCCGGTCGCCCGGCTCAGGACCCAGTTGAGGCGCTCCATGTTGGCGGCATCGTCGATCGTCGTCATCAAGGCATAGGGACCCGGGTCGCTGCGCGGATAGTCGCGCGGCTCCATCGGCAGGGTCAGCAACACCTCATGGCCGCGATCGCGCGCGGCGGCGATATACTCCGTCAGCTTGCGCGAATAGGAGGCCATGGCCAGCGTGACAGGGCCCGGCATGGCGATCGCTTGCGCCGTCGTATCGTCGGCGATCCCCACATCCGTCACCACGATGGCGATGCGCGGCCGGGTCTCGAGCGCGTTGAAGGGGCGGCTATAGACGCGCCAGGGCTCGCGTCCGTCCGCCGCGATGCGGGGCAGGGGGCCGGTCGGCGATTCCTCCACCAGCGCCGGGTCCGGATGGGGCGCCAACAGGGCGACATCCTCCGCCGCCTGTTCCGCGTCAGCCGTTTCCGGGGCCTCCGCACCCTCGACCGGAGCCTGTTCCGCCCCGGCGGTGCGTTCAGGCTCGTCCTGTTGGAGGTTGGCTTCCTGATTGCCGCTCTCTTCACCCTCGGGCGCGGCGCCGGCGGGCGTGGGGGCGGCGGTTTCCGGCGATGCTTCTTCCCCATCCGCGCCGACACGCACGATCTCGGGCCGCAGATCCTCGACCAGAAGGGAGGGGCGCCGCGCCTTCTCCGCCTCCAGGATCGTATCCTCGTTGAGCCAGAGATAGAGCCCGGTGCCCGCGATCGCGGCCACGAACAGGAAATAGCCGGCGGCCAGCGCGATCCGCTGCCCGTGCCGTTCCAGGAAGGTGGGCTTCAGATGCGCCGGGATATCGTCGTCGTCATCCGTTTCGGATGTCCGGTCCGGGAACTTGGTCGGTGTCGCGACCGTCTTGCCCCGCACGCGCGCCATCAGCCGGGAAAACGGCGATCCGCCCTCCGACCGTGACATGGGAAGCTTTATCCTCGGCGCTTTCATGCGTCCCGCCTTGCCGGCCGCGGCGCCGATGGCATGGCGCGTCGGCCCGAATGAGGACGGTCCCGGGCCCCGTTCCTATTCGGGGCCCGGGATGCGGCGCCCGATCGTTACTCGGCCGCCTGCCTGCGATAAAGCGCGATTCCCTTGATCAGGTCCAGGGCCCGCGCCAGTTGGTAATCGTCGATCGCCCGGTCATGAGCTTCCGCCTCGACGTTCTCATCCCCGCTTTCGCTGTCGGGAGCCGGCGCCTCGTCGGTGCCTTCCCCGGTCTCGGGGGGCTCGGGGGCGGCGTTCTCGTCTTCCTCGTTGGTCAGCGCGTTGCGCAGATCGGCCTCGGTGCGCTGATCGCCGCTCTCCAGCACTTCGAGTTTCGCGCGTTCGACCAGGATATCCGGCGAGATGCCCTTGGCCTGGATCGACCGGCCGCTCGGCGTGTAATAGCGCTGGGTCGTCAGCTTGATCGCCGAGCCCCGGCGGTTGAGCGGCATGATCGTTTGGACCGATCCCTTGCCGAAGGATTGCGTGCCCAGCACGATCGCCCGGCCGTGATCCTGTAGCGCGCCGGCCACGATTTCGGAGGCGCTGGCGGAACCGCCATTGATCAGCACGACCAACGGCAGGCCGTTCGCCCGGTCGCCGGCGGTCGCTTGGAAGCGCTGGATGCTCTCCGCCTCGCGACCACGGGTGGAGACGATCTCCCCCTTGTCGAGGAACGTGTCGGAAATCGAGATCGCCTGATCCAGAAGCCCGCCCGGATTGTTGCGCAAGTCGATCACATAGCCTTGCAGGTCGTCGCCCAGCTCCGCCTTGATCTCGTCGATCGCGCGGTCCAGCCCGTTCTGCGTCTGGCCGGAGAAACTGGTGATGCGGATATAGCCGGCATCGCCCTCGACCCGGCTGCGCACGGATTGGATCTGGATATTGTCGCGGGTAATGGTGACGTCGAACGGATCGCCGCCGTCGCGCACGATGGTCAGGGTGATGTCGCTGCCGACGGGGCCGCGCATCTGATCGACGGCGTCGTTCAGGGTCAGGCCCTGCACCGCCTCCCCGTCGAGATGGGTAATCAGGTCGCCGGCCTCGATACCCGCGCGGTAGGCGGGCGTGTCGTCGATCGGCGAGACCACGCGGACATAGCCGGTCTCGTCCATCGTCACCTCGATGCCGAGGCCGCCGAACTCGCCGCGCGTGTTCGTGCGCATCGCATCGAAGCTTTCCTCGTTGAGATAGACCGAATGCGGATCGAGGCTGCGCAGCATGCCCTGGATCGCCGCCTCTATCAGCTTCTTGTCGGAGACGTCCTCGACATATTCGCGGCGCACCTGTTCGAACACTTGGCCGAAAAGGTCGAGCATCTCGAAGGTGTCGGTTCCGCCCTCGGCGTCGAGGGTCTCGGTGGGAGCGGCGTCGTCCCCCTCCTCCGATTGGGCAAGGGCGGGCGCGGGACCGGCCAGCGTCAGCAGCACGGCGAGCACCGCCAGAAGACGGGCGCCGAGGCGCGGAACGGCCAGGGACGCCGTCCGCGGGGGGAAGAGAGAGAGATCAGAAATCATCCATGCACCTTCAGACTGCCAGCGGTGATCCATTGCAGCGGATTGACCGGTTGGCCGCCGCGCCGCACCTCAACGTACAACTGCGGGCGCCCGCCGTCACCCGCCGATCCGGGGGCGCCGCCTTCATCGCCTTGTACCGTGATCTTCGGCCCGGCCTGGGCGATACGCGCGGACGGCATGACGCCGACCGGTTCCCCCGCCAGGACCCATTGGCCGGCGACGGCGTCGATCCGCTCGAACCCGGCGAGGACCGAATGGTATCCGCCGTCATGCTCGACGATCAATATACGCCCCAGGTCGCGGAACGGACCGGCATAGATCACCTTCCCGTCGAACGGCGCCACGACCTGGGCGTCGGCCCGGGTGGCGACATAGAGGCCCTTGGCGTTGAAGCCGAAGCCGGTGCTCTCGCCATAGCGGCGCAGGATCGTGCCGCGCGCGGGCGCGGTGATCGCCCCCTTCTCCGGAAAGGGACGAAGACCGGCGGGTCGTGTCGCGCGCGCCAGTTGGCGGGCCGTCGGCTGGTCCGGCTCCGGTGCCTCGGCTGTCCCGGGCGCCTCGGGGGCGGGCTTGGCGCGCGCGGCCTCCGCCGCCCGGTCCGCTTCCGCCTCCGCCGCCCGGAGGCGCGCGACGAGATCCTGCAGGGATTGGGAATCCTCGACCATCTCCCGCAGGTCGCGCTGGGTGCGCTGGGAGACGGCGGCTGTCTGCTGGTAGAGGTCGCGCTTTCGCGTGATCAGCGATTCCAGCCGCGCGCGATCCGCCGCCAGGGCTTCGTCGGTGCGGTTCAACTCCGCGATCTTGTCGTCGATATCCGCGCGCACGGCGGCGAGCGCCTCCAGATCGTCGCGCAGCAGCCGCGCGCGCCCCTCCAGCGCCGGGACCGCCGATTTCAGCAGCAGCGCCCCGCGCACCGCTTCCGCCGGCGTGCCGGGATAGAGGAAGACGGCCTGGGGTGGGTCCTCGGAAAGCCGCGCCAAGGCGGCCAGCGTGCCGCTCAATTGACCATGGCGCAGGGTCAGCGCCTTGCGCCGCTCCGCCAGATCGTCCTCCAGCCGCGCGAGTTGGTCCTCCAACGCGGAGAGCAGGGCCTCGCGCTGCTGCGCGCTTTCGGCGACCGTGATGAGTTCCTGGCGCAGGGTGTTGATCTCGCCCGCCAGACGCTGCGCCTCGGCTTCCAGCGCGCGGCTCTTGGCGCGGGTCTGCTCGATCCGCCGGTTGAGGCTCTCCAACTCCGCCTGGCTGGCCTCGCGCTCGTCGCTTCCGGTGGCGGGGTCGGTTTGCGCTTTCGCCGGGGCGATGGGAGGGGCGACCAGTGCCAGCATCAAGACGCCGGCGATCGCGGCCGCCAGGCCGGTGCCCCGCACCCGTCTCGCCTCGCCGCGCGCCATCGCCGTCCGTCCCGGTCTACTCCGCCGCCTGCCGGTCGGCGCGTCGGATCAGGTTGGTGCCGCTCATCGCCTCCGGTTGGTCGAGCCCCATGATGGCAAGCAGCGTCGGCGCCAGATCGGCGAGCCGACCGTCGGCGAGCACCGCGCCCTCGGCCCGTGGCCCGCAATAAACCAGCGGCACGCGGTTCATCGTGTGGGCCGTATGGGCCTGACCGCTGGCGGTGTCGAGCATCATGTCCGCATTGCCGTGATCGGCGGTGATCAGCATGGCGCCGCCCTTGGCGGTCACCGCCTCCTCCAGCCGCCCGACGCAGTGGTCGACGGTCTCGATCGCCTTCACCGCCGCATCGAAGACCCCGGTATGGCCGACCATGTCGGGGTTGGCGTAGTTGACGACGATCAGGTCGAAGCGATCGCTCTCGATCGCCTCGATCAGCTTGTCCGTCACCGCTTCCGCCGACATCTCGGGCTTCAGGTCGTAGGTCGCGACGTCGGGGGAAGGGACGAGGATGCGCTCCTCCCCCTCGAAGACCTCTTCCTCGCCGCCGTTGAAGAAGAAGGTGACATGGGCGTATTTCTCGGTCTCCGCGATGCGCAGTTGGCGCAAGCCCGCGGTCGAGACGACCTCGCCCAGCGTCTCGCGCGGGGTTTCGGGCGGGAACAGCAGGGTCATGAAGGTGTTCAGCGACTTGGAATATTCGACCATGCCGAGCGCGCCGGAGAAGGCGACCGCGGGGCCCCGGTCGAAGCCGTCGAAGATCGGGTCGAGCAGCGCCGTCAGAATCTCCCGCGCGCGATCCGCCCGGAAATTCGCCATCAGCAGCCCGTCGCCGTCCGCCATGCCGGTATAGTCGCCGAGCACCGTGGGGGTGACGAACTCGTCCTTCTCGTCCCGCTCATAGGCTTGGGCGAGCGCGTCCAGCGCGTCGGCGGCATGCGCGCCCTCGGCCCTGGCTATCGTGTCATAGGCCTTGCTAACGCGGTCCCAGCGCTTATCCCGGTCCATCGCGAAGTACCGTCCGGAGACCGTCGCGATACGCGCGCGCGGCGCGGCGACCGCGAAGTTCTTGAGATAGCCTTCCGCGCTGCGCGGCGGGGTGTCGCGGCCGTCCAGGATCGCATGCACGGCCACCCGCACGCCCAGATCGATCAATGCCTCCGCCAGCGCGGCGATGTGATCCTGATGCGCATGGACGCCGCCCGGCGACAGAAGCCCCATCAGATGGGCCGTGCCGCCGCGCGCCTTCACCGTCTCCGCGAAGTCCAGGAGCGCCGGGTTGCGGGTCAGCTCTCCGCTCTCCATCGCTTGATCGATGCGCGGCAGGTCCTGGAGCACCACCCGGCCGGCGCCGATATTCATATGCCCGACCTCGGAATTCCCCATCTGGCCGTCCGGCAGGCCGACATGATGCTCGCTCGCGTCCAATTCCGCATGCGGGCATGTCGACATCAGTCGGTCCATCACCGGCGTATCGGCTGCGGCGATGGCGTTGTTATCGGTCTCCGCGCGCGCACCATAGCCATCCAGGATACACAGGATGGTGGGTTTCGGCCGGCGCGCGCCGGGTGCGCCGTCGCGGGGGGTGGGGGAGGTCTGGGTCATGCTCTTCACCGATCTCGATACGGTCCCGAATGCCGCCTCCGCGCCACGTGCCCTCCATGCCCAGGATATCGGGCCGGGGAGCGGGCCGTGTCGGAGGCGATAGAGGCCTCGGAACGGCCGGTCGGCGCACAGTTCTGTTGAACGGCATTCCCGATAGCGTATCATGGCGCGCGCGGACGGGCATTCGCCTGCCTGTCCACGCCGCCCGCGACACGCCGGGGGCGTTTTACAGGACCGGACCCGACCGGGAAAGTGGCAAGGCCGGCGGCCCTGTCGGATATGGCGTCGGGATCGCGGGATACAAGCGCGGCCGACGGCGAGGGGGCGTATCGGCATGGCGAAGAAGAAATCGGATAAGGGCGGCGCCGGAAAGGGCGGCGCCGACAAGAGCGGTGCCGAGAAAGGCAGTGCCGAGAAAGGCAGTGCCGATAAGGGCGGCGGGGACAAGGCCGGCGCCGCCGGGTCGGATGAATCCCGGCAAACGGACCCGATCCTGCGGACACCCGCCCTGGCGATGCGCGGCTTCGCGAACGAGATCAATCGTAAGCTGGAATCGGCGGGTACGGCCCTGGCCCGGCAGGACGCGGCGCATCTGACCAGTATCGAGGCCTATACGATGCTGCTCTTCATGCTCGAATTCTCCGATGCCGGTCTGTCGGAGAAACATTATCGTACATTGCTGGCCAAGTACGGCGTCGATACGCCCGCCAACCTCAAGATCTATCCGATGTTGAGCCAAACCGTGCTGTTCGAACTCTTCCAGAATCTCGGCATCAGCCGGGAGTCGATCCGGCGCCTGCTGATCCTGATGGCGGAACATGGATTGGTCGACCGCGTTTCCAAAGGCCCCCCCTTCCCGGATCAACTCGGCCTCTCCAAGGAGGGACGGAAGTTGATGGGCCGCGTCGCCAAGAAGCTTGCCAAGGATATCGGAAAGACGAAGCCGTTCGGCTATCTGTAGCCGTGGGCCGAATTGGCCACCCTTTGAAATAGCTTTTTAATATTATTTCTATTAAAAGTTGATGATCGGGAATGCCGTCGGGGAGGCGTGAATGCGCGCGCTTCTTTTCATCTTCTGCCTGGGAATCGGGCTTTGCCCGGGAATCGGGTTGCCGAGTGGGGCCGCCATGGCCGCCGACACCGGCGCCGCGGTCACGCCGGCACCATGGACCGCGCAACTCGCGGCCTGTTGCAAGACCTGCCGTAAGGGCAAGGCCTGCGGCGATAGCTGCATCCGTGCCGATTACCGCTGCACCAAACCGCCGGGCTGCGCCTGCGATGGGGTCAGGCCGCCGGTCCCGGCCGATTGGGGCCCGGCGATGCGCGCGATCGGGGACGCTCTAGAATAGTGCCATCTGGTCGCCGGGACGCGGCGGGCGGTGGAACCGAGAGCAATCGAGTTCGCCCAGCGGCTTGTCCAGGCCGAACCGGCGCGTGGCGATGCGGTAGCGCTGTCGGAAGGTTTCGGCATAGGCGCCGGTGCCACGCATCCGTTCCCCCCACCGCGCGTCGTAGAGCTTGCCGCCGCGCATTTCGCGGACCAGTTTCAGCACCCGGTCCTTGCGATCCGGGGCATGGGCGGCCAGCCATTCCTCGAACAATCCGGCGATTTCCAGCGGCAGGCGCAGCATGACATAGCCGGCGCCACCGGCGCCGCGCGCGGCCGCTTCCTTCAGGATCGCCTCGGCCTCGTGACAGGTGAGGCCGGGGATGATGGGGGCGGTCATGACGCTCGTCGGGACGCCGGCCGCGGCCAGTCCTTGTATGGCGTCGAGCCGCCGGCCGGGCGTCGAGGCGCGCGGCTCCATCACATTGGCGAGATGCCGGTCGAGGGTGGTGATGGAAATGCTGACGCGCGCCAACCCGTCGCGCCCCATCGGACCTAGGATATCGAGATCGCGCAGCACCAGGGCCGATTTGGTGACGATGCTGACCGGATGCCGAAAATCCGCCAGCACCTCCAGGATCGCGCGCATGGACCGCTTTTCCCGCTCGATCGGTTGATAGGGGTCGGTGTTGGTGCCGATCGAGATCGTTCGCGGGCGATACCCCTTGCGGGAGAGCTCCTTCTCCAGCAGGTGCGCGGCATTCGGCTTCCAGAACAGCTTGCTTTCGAAATCGAGGCCGGGCGACAAGCCGTAATAGGCATGGGTCGGCCGCGCGAAACAATAGACGCAGCCATGCTCGCACCCCCGATAGGGATTTATCGACCGATCGAAGGGGACGTCCGGGCTATCGTTTTTCGTGATGATGCTGCGCGCGGCGTCGATGCCGATGCTGGTGCGCAGCTTCGGTGGGGGGAAGTCCGGATCGATCCCGTCCCCACCCGATCCCCAGCCGTCATCCACCGCGTCGTGCGACAGTGCCTCGTATCGCCCGTCGCGGTTGGAAACGGCGCCGCGCCCCTTCACCGGCCGGTCGGCCAGCCGGTCCGGCGCATGCGCGCCATAGCCGTCCTCCATGGAACCCTCCACTGGGGAACCCTCCACTGGGGAACCATCCACCGGAAGACCGGACGTATCGCCATGGGGAAGGGGTTTGCTCATGCGGGCGAGTATGGGAACATTAAAGGAACACGTAAAGTTCTTTCTTCGTTCCTTTTGGCGTGGGCGTCTACATCGCCGGCCAGGGCAGTGGAATTTGCCGCGGGTATGGTTTGTCCGCCGGGGAGGGCATTGAGTATCCGGATCGGTTGGCGGCCGTCTATTTCTCGATCGTCACGATCACCACGCTTGGCTACGGGGATTTTTCCCCGCGTCAGCCATTGCGCCTATTGGCCGCGATGGAAGCGGTATCCGGATTGATCGTTTTCGGAATATTCGTCGGCCTTATCGCCCACTCCCTGAACAGGGTGGGCGATAAGGCGGGGGCGACGAACGTATGGCCCGCCCCGGCTGCAAGCAATAATCAGCAGATGACTCGACGAGTCTGCATAAACGTATCCGGCATTTC
>NZ_JAGMWN010000014.1 GCF_017963645.1 Marivibrio halodurans
AGCATGACGGCCCGGCATATCCCGCCGGCCCCGCCCCTCAGCGAAACTGATCAAGCAGCCGGTCGTAATAGTCGAGCTCGAAGCCGGGACGCGACCGGTCGCCGGAGCGGCGGCGCAATTCATCCCGGATCTCGCGCGAGCGCTGCATCTCCGAGCCCGAGGGTACGCGCACATTCCCGTCCGCCGCCCCCCGGAAACTGTCCGAGGGTTCGCGGCCGAAGGGGTCCGTGCTCTCCGCCCCGCCTTCGCCGGGCATCTGCTGGCCGACGCCGTTCTGTTGCGTGAAGCGCTCCATGAAGGCGTTGCGCGCGGCCTCGGCGGCCGATTGCAACTGATCCATCGCGCGGCCCTGCGGGCCGACGGCGCGGTCGGGCCGTCCCTGGCGCAATGCCTCGCCGGATTGACGCATCTCGCCTTCGGCATTGCCGAAGGGTTGCGGGATGTCGCCCATCATCTCGCCGAAGCGGCGCATCACGTCGCCCAATTGCCGACGCAGCGCCTCCTGCAACGCGGCGTCGGGCGACGGCACGTCGCCGTTCATGCCGTTGGAGCCGTCGCGCCGGGCGCGATCCGTCTCGCCCGGCTGGGTGCCCATCCCCTCGCCGCTGCGTCCCTGCCCGTTCCGGTTCGATTCGTTGAAGGTCCGGTCCATCAATTCCTGCTGGCCGCGCATGATGTCCTGCAGGTCCTTCATCATGTCCATCGCCTCGCGCGCATCGGGCGACATCTGCGGCATGACGCCCGCGCGCATGTTCTCCATCATCTGCTGAAGCTGGCTCAACATCTGCTGGGCGGCATCCTTCATGCCGTTGCGCATCATCTCGCGGATCTGATCCATCATCTGGTTCAGGTCCTGCGGCCGCACGGTATTGGCCTGATTCTCGGGGTCGAGGGTCGGCATCTCCTCGCCGTTGCGCTGCTGGTCGCGAAGCTGCTCGGCCATGGCTTGCATATAGTCGTTCATGGCCTGCTGCAGCTCGTCCATCAGGCGTTCAAGCTCATCCATCTCGGCGCCGCGCTCCAACGCCTCCTGCAAGGCGCGTTCCGCCGCCCGCAACCGCTCCAGCGCGAGCGAGGTGCCGCCATCCTCCAGATAAAGCGCGGTCTCCCAGAGTTGCCGCAACAGGCCCGCGATCGCGGCGGGCGATGGTTGCCGCCCTTGGCGGTCGAGTTCCAGGCGCCGAACCGCGCTGCCGAGCGAGAGGAAGACCGTCGGATCGCCGCCATAATGCTCCGTCTGCCACGCCAACGTATCGAGCCCGTCGCGCACCGCCTCGCGGTGCCCCACCGGGTCCCAGGCGAGTTGCCGCCGGAAATCGACGATCGCGCGCGCCACCGGGTGCTGGAAGACCCGCTGCGGCAGGGTGAGGGTCAGCGGCTCGCTCTCCCCCGTCTGGCCGATCGCGTCCTCGGCTTGCAGCACCATTCGCACCTCGCCCCCCGCCCAAGGATGGGCCGTCAGATCGCGATAACTCGACAGCGCGTCACCGTTGCGCGCCGCGCCCGGCGCCGGAAGGTCGAGGGTGATCGCCTCCGCATCGTCCTGGGGACCGTCGACGCGGGTGAGGCGCGCGCGGGCCTTTTCCACCCCGTAGTCGTCACGCGCGGCATAACTGATCCGAAGCGAGAGTTGCGGGGTCGCGCGCGGGCTCTCCGGCATCTCGATCACCGGCGGCTGGTCCGGCACGGCGGCGACGCGCCATCGGGCGACGGTCCGCCCCGCGATCTCCAGACGATAGAGGCCACCCGTCGTGATCGCCGTTTCCAGGCGCCGGGCATCGGGGCCGAAACGCTCGAACGACACGGACGTCCCATCCGGAGCGGTCAGAACCGGCTCCTCCGGCGGGGTGGCCACCTGGATCGACAGGCGCGAGCCCACGGGCGCCGCGATGGTCTCCGGCTCCGCCGCCGGGCCGTTCGCGGCGGCCTCGGCCTGTCGCGCGCCATTCGCCGCGTCCCCATCGCGCCGTTCCCGCACCCCGTCGCGGTCTAGGAAGATCGGCGCCAGGCCCGTGTAGTCCGGCGGCGCGATCCAGGCATCGACCGCGACGCGCGCGACCGCGGCCGGATCGGAGAAAGCGGGCGAGAGAGCCTGAAGGAAGCGCGCGCCCCCTTGCGAGCCGGAGGCGAGAAACGCCCCGCCCAGCGCCACGAAGGCGACAAGGCGCAGCGCGCGCGGATCGCGATCGGCGACGCGCGGGCTGGGCGCGCCGACGCGCAGGGCCGCGATGCGCGCGGCGGCGCGGCGGCGATGCCGGCGCCACAGGGCCAGAGCCTGGGGGCTGGGATCGCTCGGCCGGTCGGCCAGCGTCTCCAGCGGGCGGTCGTCGAGATGATTGACCCGCTCCAGCCGCCGGCGGGCATCGGCGGCGGTGGGCGGGGCGATCCGCCGGAGCGCCCGCACCAGCAACAGAAGGAAGGCGAGCGCGAATCCCGCCAGGACCGCGCCATGCGCCCACCCGCCGAGCAGCGGGAGCGCGCCCGATACGGCGACCGCGAGGAACAGGGCCGTCACCGCGACCGGTGCCCAGGCTTCCCGCCATGCCCGTTCCAACAGCAGCGCCGCCCATGACAGGCCCAGCCGCCAAGCCATCGCGCCGGAACCGGGCGGTCGGGCGTCCGGCGCCTCGCGCGTCGGTCCGCTTCCGTCCCCCCGGTTCCTCGCGTCGATCATCCGTCGGCTCCGGCCGCCCGTCTGGGCGTCTCCTGATTGTCGGTCACGGACGGTTCCGGCGCATCCGCCCGCAACCAATCCGCCAAGCGATCCTGACCGATCATTTCGTCATAAGTTTGGCGCCCACGCACCACCGCGTAGCGATCGCCATTCACCAACACCTCCGGCACCAGAAGCCGGCTGTTGTAGGTCGAGGCCATGACCGCGCCATAGGCGCCCGCGCTGCCGAACACCACCAAGTCGTCGGCGGCGAGCGGCGCGATCCGCCGGCCGGTGGCGAAGGTATCGCCGCTCTCGCAGACGGGGCCGACCACGTCATAGGCCAGCGGCTCCGCGTCCGCCTCCGGCTCCCGCACCCGCTGGATGCGATGATGCCCGTCATAGAGCGCCGGCCGGATCAGATCGTTCATCGCGGCGTCCAGCACCGCGAAGCGCTTTTCCCTACCCTGCTTGATATAGAGCGTGCGCGCCAGGAGAACACCGGCGTTGCCGACGATCATGCGCCCCGGCTCCAGCATAACCGGCAGGCCGAGATCGCCGACCGTCTCCGCCACCATCCGGGCATAGGCGTCGGGCGGCGGCGGGTCCTCCGCGTCGTAGGGAATGCCGAGACCGCCGCCGAGATCGAGGTGACGGATATCGAACCCGTCCGCCTGTAACGCCCTGGCGAGGTCCGCCACCCGCCCGAAGGCGGCGCGATAAGGGGCGAGATCGGTCAACTGGCTGCCGATATGCACCGCGATGGAGATCGGCGCCAGGCCCGGCAGGTCGCGCGCGCGGGCGAAGATCGCCGGCGCGTCGTCGATATCGATGCCGAACTTGTTCTCCTTCTTGCCGGTGGAGATCTTGGCGTGCGTCTTCGCGTCGACATCCGGATTGACGCGCAGCGCGATCGGCACCTCCGCACCCATGCCGCTCGCCACGCGGGAGAGCTGGTCGAGTTCGGCCACGGATTCGACATTGATCTGGGCGATCCCCGCCTCGATCGCGAAGGCCATCTCGGCCGCGCTCTTGCCGACGCCGGAGAAGACGATCTTCCCGCGCGGAACACCGGCGGCCAGCGCACGCCGCAATTCCCCTTCCGAGACCACATCGGCGCCCGCGCCGAGCTGGGCGAGCGTCGCGATGACCGCCTGATTGCTGTTCGCCTTGACCGCGTAGCAGACCGTCGCGTCCAAACCGGTGGCGGCGAAGGCATCGGCGAACACGCGGTAATGCCGGGTCAGCGTCGCCGTCGAATAGACATAGACGGGCGTCCCGACCTCGGCCGCGATGCGCGGCAGGGGTACGCCCTCCGCATGCAACACGCCGTTCCTGTATTCGAAATGGTTCACGGGCCTCAGCCTTCCGACGGATAGGTGCGCGGATAGGGGGCACCGTCCCCCGCCGGCGGCTTCGGCGAGCCTTCCTTGCCGCACCCCGCGAGCAGACCGCCCGCCAGCAACCCGATCGCCAGCAGGCCGGCGATGCGCCGAAGCCGTTCCGTCATCATGCCTCGTCTCCCTTCCTCGATGCGGTGCCCCGCGCTTCGCCCGGGGCCGCGCGCAGGAATCGATCGCGCGCGCGGTGGGCGGCGGCGCGAACCTGTTCCGGCGCGGTACCCCCGTGACTCGTCCGGCTGGCCGCCGAGGCATCCGGCGACAGGACGGAGTATATATCCTCCGTGATGCGCGGTTCCACCCGTTGCATCGTGGGGAGATCGAGCGCCGCGAGGTCGCAGCCGCGCTCCTCCGCCGCGCGCACGATGGCGCCGGTGACATGGTGCGCATCCCGGAAGGGCAGGCCCAGCACGCGCACGCACCAATCGGCCAGATCGGTGGCGGTGGGGAACCCCTTCTCCAGCGCGCGGCGCATATTCTCGGGCCGGGGGGTCATATCATCGACCATGCCGGTCATGGCGGCGACGGCGAGAGCGAGGGTATCGGCCGCCTCGAAGACCGGTTCCTTGTCTTCCTGCATGTCCTTGCCGTAGGTCATCGGCAGCCCCTTCATGACGGTCGCGAGGGTCATGAAGGCACCCAGGACGCGCCCCGGCTTGGCGCGCACCAGCTCGGCCGCGTCCGGGTTCTTCTTCTGCGGCATGATCGAACTGCCGGTGGTGAAGGCGTCGGTCAGCGCGACGAAGCCGAAGGGCTCCGACATCCAGATCACGATCTCCTCCGCCAAGCGCGAGAGATGCACCGCGTGGATCGAGGCCGCGGCCAGGAATTCCAGCGCGAAATCGCGCGCGGCGACGCTGTCCATCGAATTCTCGGTCGGGCGGTCGAAGCCCAGCGCCTCGGCCGTGCGATGACGGTCGATCGGAAAGGAGGTCCCGGCGAGCGCGGCCGCCCCCAGCGGACATTCATTGAGGCGCGCGCGGCAATCCCGCACCCGCCCCCGGTCGCGCCCGACCATCTCGACATAGGCCATCAGGTGATGGCCGAAGGTTACGGGCTGGGCCGTTTGAAGGTGCGTATAGCCCGGCATCAGCACGTCGGCATGCGCCTCCGCCTTGTCGATCAGCGCGCGCTGAAGGTCGGCCATCGCCGGCTCCAACTCGTCGATCGCGCCGCGCAGCCAAAGCCGGAAATCCGTCACCACCTGGTCGTTGCGGCTGCGCGCGGTGTGCAGGCGACCGGCCGGCTCCCCGATCAGCTCCTTGAGCCGCGCTTCCACATTCATGTGGATGTCCTCGAGTTCCGCCTTGAAGTCGAAATGCCCGTCCTCGATCTCCCGCGCGATACGCTCCAAGCCACCATGGATCGCGTCGCGGTCGCCGTCCGAAATGATGCCTTGCGCGGCCAGCATGTCGGAATGCGCCTTCGAGCCGCGGATATCCTGCGCGGCGAAGCGCCGGTCGACATCGATCGATGCGTTGATTTCCTGCATGATGGCCGAGGGGCCCGCGGCGAAACGCCCGCCCCACATCTCGTTCGCGCTCATGACCCTGCTCTTGCCTTCATCCCGTTGCGGCGCCAGATTGATTCGCGGTCCCGTAGGTCGATCCCGTATCGCCGATCCGGCGATAGCATGCGGAGAGCCCTGTTCGAAGGAACGATATCGCGATGCGCGCCCGTGCCGAGCCACTTTCCCCCGAAACACATGCCGGAAAGCCGGGGCGGAAGTCGCTTCGCCATGACCCGGCCCGCCGAACGGCGCTTCGCTTCATGGCCGGCGGGGCGGCGCTATCGCTCACCGCCTCGCTCGTTCTCTCGCATGCGGGGCGGGCCCGCGCGGCGGACTATCCGCCGACGAACGGGGCGATGCAAGGCTTCATCCTCTATGACAGGCGTCGCGAACCCGCGACGGAGCCCTTTCTGGACGGGACGGGCGACACCCGGCATTTCAAGGATTTCCGGGGGCGAGTCCTGTTGGTCAATTTCTGGGCCACCTGGTGCGCGCCCTGCATCGAGGAGATGCCGGATCTGGCCGCGCTTCAGGACGGCATGGGAGGAGAGGATTTCACCGTCCTGGCGATCAGCCAGGACCGGGGCGGCCGGGATGTGGCGGAGCCCTTCGTCCGCGACCGGCTGGGCCTGCCGCGCCTGCCGGTCTTCTACGATCCGAACAGCGCGCTGGGCCGCGCCATGGGCGTGAAGGGGCTGCCCACCACCTTCCTGATAGACCGCCGGGGCCGCGCCGTCGGCCATTTCCTGGGCGCGGCGAAGTGGAATGCCGCCGACGCGCGGGAGATGATCCGCCACGTCATCGACGAGAGCGAATCGGACGGACTCGACCAACCGCTCGATCAGGCCTAGGAATAGCCGGTCTTTCCTGGCTAATCTGCCGTCGACGGGGCCGGTCGGCGGAGACGCCCGGTCGCCCCGGATAATGAAGCCGGGCAAGGGACTTCCATGCCGCAGGAGTCCTTGGAAACGTATAGGGGTAGGGGCGATACGGCCCATGGGGAAGAACACAGCCCACGGGGAGGGTCCGAGGGCGATGTGGTCGAAACAATGGGGCGAAATCAACGCCCCAGGGGAACGCGGCATTTCATGCGCCGCGATAAAGGGGCTTGCGGCACGGCCGCGATCAAGGGGGACGACAGCGCATGCGATATCCGACGGCGACGAACCGCGACGGAACGGTCGATCGCGGGCAAGGACCCACGCGGGGAATCGCGCGGCGGGCCGGCCATTTCCTCGCGATCGCCGTCCTGTCACTCGCGCTTCCGCTGGCCGCCCTGCCCCCTGAAGCCGCCCAGGCACAGGACGGGTCGGAAACCTTGGACCGGATCCGGGACGAGGGGCTATTGCGATGCGGGGTCATCCGCAGCGGCATCGGCGTCTCCGAGATCGATCAGACCGGCCGATGGAGCGGGTTCTTTCCCGATTTCTGCCGGGCGATCGCGGCCGCCGTGATCGGCGACCCCGAAGCGGTGGAATGGATCGAGGTCAATTACGTCGTTCGGTTCGACGCACTCAACGCCGACGCCTTCGATATCCTGATGTCCAACACCACCTGGACCGCCACGCGCGACACGGAACTCGGCCTCGCCTTCACGCAACCGATCTATTACGATGGTCAGGGGTTCCTCGGGCATCGCGCGCTGGACGCCAGGCGGCTGGACGACATGCCGGACGGCACCAGCGTGTGCGTCAGCAAGAACACGACGACGATCCGCAATCTCGAGGAACTGGTGCGCACGCGCTATCCAAGCTTCTCGATCCGTGCCTATGAGTCGCTGGAAGGTGTTTACTCCTCCTTCTTCAGCCGGGAATGCGACCTGATGACCCAGGACCGCGTCGCGCTGGTCTCCCAGCGTCTCAACCGGGCGTCCGATCCGGAACAGTTCGTGCTGTTCGAGGATGTCGTGTCCAAGGAGCCGCTGGGCCCCACGATCCGACGAGGCGACGAGGACTGGCATGATATGGTGCAATGGGTCATCTTCGTCCTGATCCTCGCCGAGGAACACGGCATCACGGCCGCCACGATCGACGATTTCGCCGACAGCACGAACCCGGAGGTTCGGCGGCTGCTCGGGCTCGATTCCGGCGTGGGGGCGTTGTTCGGGCTCGACGACAACTGGGCGCGCCGGGCGATCGTGGCGACCGGGAACTATGGTGAGATTTATGAGCGCAATCTCGGCGAAGGATCGCCCTTGCGCATCCCGCGCGGCCTGAACGCGCTGTGGACGGATGGTGGTTTGATCTACGCGCCGCCACTGCGCTGACGGCCCGATACCGCCCGTGGGTCGAGAGGATTGTGGTTCGGTGCGCTGGTCGTTGATATCCGTTCGGTTCGTCGCCGCGATCGCCGTATTCGGCGTCGTGACTTGCGGCAGCCTCCTGATCGCCGTGCTGATCTTTCAGGATTTGCGCGGCGGCTTCGACCTGTTGCGCACGCGCACCGTGCCGCAACTGATTGATGCCGGCCGGATCGCGCAATATTCCCAGGCGATCGCTTCCATCGCCCCCCAGTTGGCGGCGGTGGAGACCGATTATGCCCGGCGCACGGTCAATCACGAGATCGACGATCAATTCCAACTGCTCGACCGCTATCTCGACGCGCTGGCGGTGGAGGATTATCTGGAGAGCGGCACCGGGGCGGCGGCGTTGGAACGGATCGTCGACGAGCGGCGCGCGCTGACCGCGAACCTGAAGCATCTGGACGAGACGGTTCGCGAACGGCTTCGCGTCGACCAGCGATTGAGCGAACAGTTAAGCGCGCTGCGTAAGCTGATGAACCGGTCCTACGACCTGCATGCGGGCCGCATGGCGCGCGCGCTGCAGGATGATGGCGCGGGGTTGCCTAATTTCGGCGGGCCGAGCGGTCTCGCCACGCAACACCGATGGCTGGAAACCTATGATCGGTTACTGACCGAGGGGCTGACCCTCTCTGGCATATCCAACCCGGCACTGGTGCGGCGAAACGCGCGGACGGCGGACACGCTGCTGAAGACATTGCGCGCGGATATGCATGTCGTCGAGGCGATCGGCGAGGATACCGCGGCCCCTCTCAAGGATCTTCTGGCCAAGGCGGAAAGATTGATCGAGTCGGACGCGGACAACCTGTTCGCCACCAAGACCCGCCTGGAAGCGATGCGCAGCGCGCAGAACGGCCTGCTCGCGCGCAACAAGATCCTTGCCAACCGGTTCGTCGGAGCATCCCGCGACCTCTCGTCCCTGCTGCAGGAAGCGACCGGCGCGATGAGCGCGCGCTACAGCCGAACCGCCCAGGACAGTGTCCTCGTGCTGTCGGCGATCGTCCTGCTGGGCGTGCTGGCGGTTGCGGGGCTCTGGGGCTATGCGCGGCGGCGCGTGTTGAGCCGGCTCGACCGGCTGAGCTTCGCGCTCCACGCGCAGCGCCATGGCGAGGCCGAGCCTATTCCCGAGGAAGGGCGCGACGAGATCGCCCAGATCGCCCAGGCCGCCCGGCATTTCGTCGACGGCGTCAACGAGCGCGAGCAACGCCTGCGCCACGCCAAGGAACAAGCCGAACGCTTCGCCGCCGAGGCGGAAGCCGCCAACCGCGCCAAATCGATCTTCCTGGCCAGCATGAGCCACGAGTTGCGCACGCCGCTAAACGCGATCATCGGATTTTCCGACCTGCTGGTCGGCGGCAAGGCGGAGGGCCGCGCCGACGAATATGCCCAGGACATCAACGATAGCGGCCGGCACCTTCTGCTGCTGATCAACGACCTGCTCGACTATACCAAGATCGAGGCCGGCCAGCGGGAGATCGCGCCCGTGCCGATCGACGCGGCGCGCACGATTCGCGATCTGGAACGCCTCGTCCATGTTCAAATGGGCGAGCGAAACCTGTCCATCCGCTATGACTTCCCCGAGGATGCGCGCATCCGCGCCGACCAGACGGCCTTCCGGCAGGTGATCCTCAACCTGCTCTCCAACGCCACGAAATTTTCCTACGAGGGCGAGGAAATTCGCATCGCCGCCGAGCCGATCGAAGGCTACCTGCATATTTCCGTCACCGACCGTGGCGTCGGCATCGCGGCGGAGGAAATCGAACGCGTGATGCAACCCTTCCACCAGGAAACCACCAGCTATACCAAGCGCATGGGCGGAACGGGCCTCGGCCTCGCGATCGTCGACAGCCTCGTGCGCCTGCATGGCGGAACGACCCGGATCGAAAGCGTGAAGGGAAAGGGGGCGACGGTGACGGTCGCCTTCCCCGTCCTTGGCGACGAACAGGACACGCCCACGAACCGCGCGGCCACCCCCGGCGAGACGCCGACGCCGACATCCGCCAAATAACGAATCCCGTCACACGGGCGACGCCCCCCCCCTTCGCCCTTCACTCCCCGGATGCCGCCAGACGCATCTCCGCCCGGATCGCGAGCCAGAGCCCGGCAAGAATGGCCGCGCCTCCGACGGCCGCGCCGGGTGGGACCGTCTCGCCCAGATAGAGCCAACCGAGCAGGCTGCCGAACACCGGCTCCCCCAACAGCAGGATCGCCACCAGGACCGGCGGCAGGGTCGAGAGCGTCCAGTTATAGCTGGTATGGCCGATCACCTGACTGACGAGACCGAGCGCCAGCAGCGCGATCACCGTGCGCGCGTCGAACCCGACGACAGGCGCCCCACTCGCCGCCACGCCGAGCGCGAGCAGGACGGCCGCCGCGCCATAGCAAAGCGTCACATAGGCGCTGGTCGGCAGAACCGCGCGCGCGCCACGCCCGGCCACCAGATAGGCGGCCATGCACACCCCACCCGCGCCGGCCAGCACCAGGCCGAGCGGGTCGCCGTCGACGCGGCTCACCCCACCGAAGGCCAGCACCGCCGTCCCCAGAAGACAGAGCGCGATGGCCGCGATCAGCGCGCGCCCCGGCACGCCGCGCCCGCTCACCACATCGAAGAGAGCCACCCATAGCGGCGTCAGGCTGACCAGGACGGTCGATTCCGCGATGGTGATCCGCTCCAGCGAGGCGATCCAGCTGGCGAAATGCAGCGCAAGGAAGCCCCCCGCCAGCACCGAGATCGCCATCGCCCGGCCGACCGACCCCCGTCCCGGTGACCGGTCCCGGGAAAGCCGCCGCGCGGCCATCAGCCCGAAGGGCGCGAAAACGGCGGTGGCCAGCCCGACCCGCGCGAAGGCGATGACGAGCGCCGGCGCCGCCTCCGCCAGGCGGATGAAGATCACGGCATGGCTGACGGCCGCCAGACCGATCAACGCGACGATCAGCGCGGCCCTGCGGGAGAGCGCGTCGCCCGTCACCGGGTCGGCCGGGGGACGTCCTGGGAATAATCGTAGAACCCGCGTCCGGTCTTAACGCCGAGCCAACCGGCCTCGACATATTTCACCAGCAAGGGACAGGGACGATACTTGCTGTCCGCCAGATCGCCGTGCAGCACGCCCAGGATCGCGAGACAGGTGTCGAGCCCGATGAAATCCGCCAGTTCGAGCGGCCCCAGCGGATGCTTGGTACCGAGCTTCATCGCCGTGTCGATCGCGGTGACGGACCCGACCCCTTCATAAAGGGTGTAGATCGCCTCGTTGATCATCGGCAACAGGATGCGGTTGACGATGAAACCGGGGAAGTCCTCGGAAACCGCGACGGTCTTGTCCAGCGCCTCGGCATAGGTCTGGAAGGCCTCGAAGGTCTCCTCCGCCGTGGCCAGCCCCCGGATCAACTCGACCAGATTCATCGCCGGCACCGGGTTCATGAAATGACAACCGCAGAATTGCGCCGGCCGGTCGGTCGCGGCGGCGAGCCGCGTGATCGAGATCGACGAGGTATTGGAGGCCAGCATCGCCTCCGCCTTCAGATGCGGGATCAGTTTCTTGAAGATGTCGCGCTTGACTTCCTCGTTCTCGCTCGCCGCCTCGATGACCATGTCGCAATCGGCGAGGATGGAGAAATCCGTCCCCGTCTCGATCCGCGCCAGCGTGTCCCCGACGTCGGCTTCCCCGATAAGGCCGCGCCGCTCCTGGCGGGCGAGGCCCTTGCGGATTTTCTCCAGCCCCGTCGCGAGCGCCTCCTCGTCCCTATCCATGAGACGCACGGCGACGCCCTTCGCCGCCGAAATCTGCGCGATGCCGTGCCCCATCTGACCGGCGCCCACCACGCCCACGGTCTTGAACATAACCCCGAACTCCATCCCCGCATGATGATTTTATTGCACTGCAACTATGAAACGGGCGATACGCCTTAGCAAGAACTCGTCGTATCGACTGGTCGAAATGAAAGAAACGAAAAGGGCGGCTCCATGAAGGAGCCGCCCTTTCGAGGACGTCCGTGAGGATCGCGGTCAGCCGAGCTTCTTCTCCAGCTCCGGCACCGCGTCGAACAGATCGGCGACGAGGCCGTAATCGGCGACCTGGAAGATCGGCGCCTCGTCGTCCTTGTTGATGGCGACGATGGTCTTCGAATCCTTCATGCCCGCCAGATGCTGGATCGCGCCGGAGATACCGACGGCGATATAAAGGTCGGGGGCGATCACCTTGCCGGTTTGGCCGACCTGATAGTCGTTGGGCACGAAGCCCGCGTCGACCGCCGCGCGGCTGGCGCCGACCGCCGCGCCGAGCTTATCGGCCAGCGTCTCCAGGATCGCGAAATTCTCGCCCGAGCCCATGCCGCGCCCGCCGGAAACGACGATCTTCGCCGTCGCCAGATCGGGGCGCTCGCTCTCGGTCATCTCCGCGCCGACGAAGCTCGAAAGTTCCTGGGCCTCGGCGCCGCCGACCTTCTCGATCTCGGCCGATCCGCCCTCGGCCGCGACCGCCTCGAAAGAGGTCATGCGCACGGTGATGACGTTGATCTTCTCCGCGCTCTCGACCACGGCCAGCGCGTTGCCGGCATAGATAGGGCGCTCGAAGCTGGTCGGGCCGACAACGGCGGAAATGTCGGAAATCTGCTGCACGTCGAGCAGAGCCGCCGCGCGCGGCATGATGTTCTTGCCGAAGGTATCCGCCGGTGCCAGCACGTGGCTGTAAGTCGCGGCCAGTTCGGCGATCTTCGGGGCGACGGCCTCCGCCATCTGATGCGTGAAGGCGGGGTCGTCGCAGACCAGGACCTTCGAGACGCCCTCGATCTTGGCGGCCGCGGCCGCGGCCGCGTCGCAGTCCGTGCCGATCAAGGCGACATGAATATCGCCGCCGATTTCCTTGGCGGCCGCGACGGTGTTGAGCGTCGCCGACCAGATCTCGTCGCCGGCGAATTCCGCGATGACCAGATTGCTCATGAAACGTCCTCCTGAAAGGGTATGTCGCGCGGGGTCGCGGCGCTTAGATGACCTTGGCTTCGGTCTTGAGCTTCTCGACCAGTTCGTCGACCGATTCGACCTTGATGCCGCCCTGGCGCGGCGGCGGTTCGGAGACCTTCACGGTCTTGAGACGCGGGGTCGGATCGACGCCGAAATCGGCCGGCTCATGCGCGTCGATCGGCTTCTTCTTCGCCTTCATGATGTTGGGCAGGGAGGCGTAGCGCGGCTCGTTCAGGCGCAGATCGACCGAGACGATCGCCGGCAGCTTGAGTTGGATGGTCTCCAGCCCGCCATCGACCTCGCGCGTTACCTTGGCCCCACCGTCGGCGATTTCCAACTTGGAAGCGAAGGTGCCCTGGGCCCAGCCGAGCAGCGCGGCCAGCATCTGGCCGGTCTGGTTACAGTCGTCGTCGATCGCCTGCTTGCCGGTCAGCACCAGTTCCGGGCCTTCCTTCTCCACCACGGCCTTGAGCAGCTTGGCGACGGCCAGTGGCTCGACCTCGCCGTCATGCTTGATGTGGATGCCGCGGTCGGCGCCCATGGCGAGCGCGGTGCGGATCGTCTCCTGGGCCTGCTGCGGGCCGATGGAGACGGCGACGACCTCCTCCGCCGCGCCGGCTTCCTTGAGGCGCACGGCCTGCTCGACGGCGATTTCGTCGAACGGGTTCATCGACATTTTCACATTCGCCGTCTCGACGCCGCTACCGTCCGCCTTGACGCGAATCTTGACGTTGTAGTCGACGACCCGCTTGACCGGAACCAGAACCTTCATCGCCGCATTACCTCCGCTCGATGACCGGACCCGACCGCGCCGCGACCCGTCCGGGCCGACGGCCGCGCGGGCCGTGAATCGTGGGACCATTTCGGGCGCGACCGCTCGCCTCGACCGTCGCGACTCGCCGCCCGTCGCTTGAAGTGCGCTTGTTTAGGACCCCGTCTCAAGCCGAGTCAAGCGGCCTATCCGCCGCCTCCCGCCATGACGATGTCACCGACGCAAGCGATACAGGGCCTATCCCGGCGGCTGGGAAAGAACGAACAGAAGCACGACCAAAATCATCGCGCCCACGACGAGACGCTTTTGAATCGCGATCAGCTTGAGGCCCGTTTCGGTATAGTGTTGCTCCGCCTTGCGGAACAGGCTGTCCTTCTGGCCGATGCGCGGCACGCCCGGCCTGCGATGACGCAGCGCCACCGCGTGCAGCACCATCCCCGTCACGCAGACCGCCGCCAGCAGGATCATGACGGCGAGTTGCCCCGTGGTCAGGGCGGCGGGGTCGATCGCAAGGGTCATCTGTCCTTCTCCGGCGCCGCTTCAATCGGATCGATGGGGCGGGGCGGGGCGGTCTCAGCGGTTCTGGCCGGGCACCCAGAGCACGTCGGACCGCCCGCCGTCATTGACATGCCGGCCCAGCACGAAGAACAGGTCCGAGAGCCGGTTCAGATACTTCACCGCCTCGGCATTGACGGTCTCGACCTCCGCCAGCGCGACGACCAGCCGTTCCGCCCGCCGGGTGACGGTGCGCGCCAGATGCAGATGCGCCGCCGCCGGCGTGCCGCCCGGCAGGATGAAGCTCTTGAGCGGCGCCAGATCGGCGTTCAGCCGGTCGATCTCGCCCTCCAGCGCCGCGACCTGGGATGCCTCGATCCGCAGCGCGCCCTCGCCGCGCTTGCCGTCCTCCGGCGTGCAGAGATCGGCGCCGAGGTCGAACAGATCGTTCTGAATGCGGGAGAGAAGCGCGTCGAGCGCCCGGTCGTCGCCAACATGCAGGCGGACCAGACCGATCGCCGCATTGGCCTCGTCCACCGTGCCGTAGGCCTCGATTCGCAAATCGTGCTTGGCCCGGCGCGAGCCGTCGCCGAGCGAGGTCTCGCCCTTGTCGCCACCCCGGGTATAGATTTTGGAGAGCGTGACCATCGCGCCGCCCCTTGTCTCCGGTTCGGGCCGAGCGGATGCGTTACCCGCCGTTTCGCAGCAGATAAACCGCGAACACGAACATGACGAGCGCGAAGAGTTGCATCACCACGCGCGCGCGCATCAACTTGTTGGCCCATTTCTGATTGAACTCGCCCCCGCGCGCCATCGAAATGACGCCCGCGAAGACGATGCCGAGGGTGATCACCATCGCGGCGACCATCAGGAATATCGCGAATCCAGTCATGATCCCCGCGATATAAACCGTGACGCGTCCTTGGGAAAGAGGAGAGGCTCGTCACGATTTGTCGCATGCGGACGATCCCCCGGGATTCCGGGCGGGGTGAATGGCCCTTCCGCCGTTCAACGCCGGGTGAAGGCCAGCGCGATCCCGGTGCCGATCAACAGCGTGCCGGTGATCCTGTGCCGGATGCGGGCCATGACCGGGTCGACCATGTGGCGGCGCACCCGTCCGGCCAGCACCGCGTAGCCGCCATCGAGAATCGCCGCGATCAAAAGAAAGGCGGGCACCATGGCCAGCATCTGCGGCGTCGCGGGCAGGCTATTGTCCAGGAACTGCGGGAAGAAGGCGATATAGAACAGGATCGCCTTCGGATTGGTGACGCCGATCAGGAAGCCCTGACCGATGACGGCGGCGGCGCGGCGGGGCTTCATCCCCTCCGGCAGATCGCCATCGCCGGGGGCAGCCCGCGCCCGCCATTCCCGCACGCCCAGCCAAATCAGATAGGCCGCGCCGAGATAGCGCACGACATAGGAAAGATCGGCCAGAACCGCCATGACCGTGGTGATGCCGACGGCCGCGCCGATGATCAGCACCGCGTTTCCGAGGCTGGCCCCCACCACGGCCAGGAGGCCGGTGCGCGTGCCACTCTTCAGGCTGGTTGCGACGACCAGCGTGACGACCGGCCCCGGCACCAGGATCAGCAGCGCGGACGCAAGGCAAAAGGCGAGGAAAAGCTCCGGATTGATCGGCATGGCGGTCGCTTTCGTGCGGGAGGAACATGCATCCGGCCCCAGGCAGCCGGAACGACTCCCGGTACCGAACCCCATATCCACTGAAGCGCAAATCCCACCCGCCGGCAACCGGCTTACCCGCGCCCGCCGCCGAGGCATTCACGAGACCCCGCGCGAAACGCCCCGGCCGACGACCCAGCCGGCCGGGCGCGCCCGCGCGGAACCGCGCGGTTATTCGCCGTGGGACCCGATATAGTCGACGACGGCTTCCGCCTGCGGCGGCTGTACCGGCATGCGCGGCATGCGCGTGCGGCCTTTCGGGTCGCCGCCATTGGCCTCGATATAGGATTCAAGGAACCCCTGGGGATCGGGCAGGTATTCGACGATATTTTCCTTGGTCCAGACCAGCCCCAACTCCCCGGCCTGATGATTCAGATCGGAATAGCGGAACCCCTCGACCGTGCCCGCGTGCCGTCCGACAACACCGTTCAGCGAGGGGCCGACCTTGTTCTGCCCCGCCTCCAGGGAATGGCATGCCTGGCATCGGCGGAACACGCCTTCCCCGTCCTGCGCAAGCGCCGCCGCCCCGTTACCAACCACCGCCGCGCCGAGAGCGACGGCCATCATGATCCTGCGACTCATTCCCGAATTCCCCTTTCCTGCAGTTTGGTCGTTCGGATGCCTGCCCACAGTTAGGTATCGGCGCCCCGACGTCCAGTATTCCGAAACGGGCAAATCAGCGCACCGATGGTGGCTCGCCCCCCCCCATGTGACGACGCAGCCGTTACAAATGGAGGCGCGTACAATAAAATTATCGTCCACCATTCACTTACACTTTCCTCATATGACTATTGCGTGGGCGCGGCACGGCATTCCGCGAAAAAAGCGCCGTTAAGGACATGGAAAGACGGAGGCGATTCATCGGTTTTCCGTGATAACGCCTAGCTTCACCAGCGGGCCCGCGCGGATGTTAATCCGGTGGGCACGTTTACAGTTAGCCGATTTTTTCGGTATATTACATGTGAACAGGATGCGACGGACCTCGCCGAAGGAAAGAAGGGCCGCGCGTCATGTAGCAGGGGTGGTGGCGTGATGGACCGGTTCCGACCGGCCCGTCGATGTGTCGGATTCGTTCGGCATGCGGGCGGCAGGCGGGCCGCGAGAATAACCCGCCGCGGACGTTCGCGTCCGAGCCCGCGCGATCGCTATTACCTTCCCTGATAACCACGGCCGCCCACGGGGCGTCCCGTTCGACCGTTCGCCGACCGCGAACACGAATGGAGCCCCCGGCGGCATCGATTAAGAGGGGAGATAGTCTTGGCATGAGTGATACCACGGACAAGGCGAATCTATACGAGACCGATTACGAGGTCGGTCAGGACAATCTCCAGAAATGGGGGATGGATGTTCATCACCCCGTGTTCTGGATCGCGGCGGGGCTGATCCTGGTTTTCGTGATCGGTACGCTGGTCGTCCCGCACGAGGCCAAGGAGGCCCTGGACAGCGCCAAATGGTGGTCGATCGCGAAATTCGATTGGCTGTTCATGCTGGCCGGCAACATCTTCGTGATCTTCACGCTGGTGCTGATCTTCCTGCCGGTCGGCAAGATCCGGCTGGGCGGCGACAAGGCGAAGCCCGAATTCAGCTATTTCTCCTGGTTCGCGATGCTGTTCGCGGCCGGCATGGGCATCGGCCTGATGTTCTGGAGCGTGGCGGAACCGACGGCCTATTACACCGGCTGGTACGAAACCCCGCTGGGCGTCGAGGCGAATACGCCGGAAGCCGCCCAGAAGGCGATGAGCGCCACCATGTTCCACTGGGGCCTGCACCCCTGGGCGATCTATGCGGTGGTGGCCCTGTCGCTGGCCTTCTTCAGCTTCAACAAGGGGCTGCCGCTCACCATCCGCTCCGCCTTCTATCCGCTGATCAAGGATAAGAGCTGGGGACCGTTCGGTCACCTGATCGACACGATCGCGGTCGTCGCGACGCTGTTCGGTCTCGCCACCTCGCTCGGCTTCGGCGCGCAGCAGGCGGCCGCCGGCATCGAGTTCCTGTCCGGCGTGCCCGCGGAGGAGGCCGGCAGTGCCTTCGGCATCCAGCTCGCGATCATCCTCGGCGTCACCGCCATCGCGTTGATCTCGGTGCTCCGGGGCCTCGACGGCGGGGTCAAGTTGCTCTCCAACATCAATATGGGGATCGCGGGCCTGCTGTTGCTGTTCGTGATGATCGTCGGGCCGACCGCCCTGATCTTCACGACCATCGGCACGACGGCCGTCGGCTATGTTCAGGACATCGTCTCCTATTCCAACTGGATGGGCCGCGACGACGAGGCCTGGATGCAGGGTTGGACGGTGTTCTACTGGGCCTGGTGGATTTCCTGGTCGCCGTTCGTCGGCATGTTCATCGCGCGCGTCTCCTATGGCCGCACGGTGCGGGAGTTCATCATCGCGGTGCTGCTGGTGCCGACGCTGGTGACCCTGGTGTGGATGAGCGTCTTCGGCGGCTCGGCGCTGGATCAGATCCAAAGCCAGGTCGGCGCGCTGGCCGACGGCCTCAGCAGCGTGGAACTGGCGATGTTCCAAATGCTGGAGAATCTGCCCTTCACGGCGATCACCAGCGGCATCGGCGTCATCCTGGTGCTGGTGTTCTTCATCACCTCGTCCGATTCCGGCTCGCTCGTGATCGACGCGATCACGGCCGGCGGCAAGGTCGACGCCCCGGCGGTCCAGCGTGTCTTCTGGGTCGTGATCGAGGGCGTCGTGGCGGCCGCGCTGCTGTTCGGCGGCGGGGCGGACGCCTTGACCGCCTTGCAGGCGGCGGCGATCACGGTCGGGCTGCCTTTCACATTGGTGCTGATCGTGATGTGCCTGTCGCTCTATCTGGGCTTGAGGCACGAAGCGAAATACGTCTCCGACCGGGTCCAGACAACGGCCTGATCCGGGACGATTCCTACCACCCCGCCGGGTTCCGCCCGGCGGGGTTTTTTTATGCGGCGGACGTGTCGAACCCGGTGCCTGTCCGCTCCTCCTGCCGTGATATCCTTCCCCATTCCGTCCCGCCGCTTGAAGATCGCGACGGCCGACGCATACTGGCGGGCGTGACGAATTCCCTCGCGAGATGGCACGGGCGGCGATGACGGGCACGAAGCTGGAAGCGGCGATCGGTGCGGAAATCCGCCGCCAACGCAAGAAACAGGACATGACGGTGGCGGCGCTGGCCGAGGCGGCGGGCTTGTCGCAGAGCATGTTGTCCAAGATCGAGACCGGCCAGACCAGCCCCTCTCTGACGACGCTGGCCAGCGTCGCGGAGGCGTTGGCGGTGCCCGTCTCCTCCTTCTTCAGCGCGGGCGAACGCAGCCGCGACGTCTCCTACGTCCCCGCCGGGGAGGGCATCCGCATCGACCGGCGCGGCACGCGGGTCGGGCATATCTACCAGCTTCTCGGCCATTCGGTGCGCGGGCCGCTGGAGGTCGATCCCTATCTCATCACGCTGGATGAGGGCTCCGAGCCCTATGACGAATTCAAGCACGAGGGGATGGAGTTCATCCACGTGCTACAGGGGCGGATGGTCTATCGCCACGGCGACCGGAGCTTCACGCTCGACCCCGGCGACAGCCTGTTCTTCGACGCGATGTCGCCGCATGGGCCCGCGGAACTGCTGGAATTGCCGGCCATATATCTCTCCATCATCTCCAATGCGGAGCGATCGGACGAAAGCTGACGAATATTCCCTTGATTAATTTTTCAGTCGGGATATTCATACCCTCCGCGATCAAGAGCCAAGGAGGGCATGGAACGCGATGTGCGGAATCGTCGGCCTTTATCTGAAGGACCCGGAGTTGCGCGGGAAGCTTGGCGCGTTCTTCGGCCCCATGCTGGCGGAAATGACCGACCGCGGCCCGGACAGCGCCGGTTTCGCGGTCTATCGCGACGGCGCCTCCTCCGATGCCGGCGAGACCGGTGGGGGAGAGACGGGCGCGGCGAAGGCAAGCCTCTACGACCCGGACGAACGCTTCGACTGGGCCGCCCTGGCCCAGGCGATGGGCGACGATCTGGGTACCCGCATCGCCTGGGACCGGGTGGCGAGCCACGCCGTCCTGCGCGGGGCCGTCCGGGCCAAGGCGATGCGCGATTGGCTGACCGCCAACCGTCCCGAGGTCCGGGTGATGAGCACGGGCACGAGCCTGGAGATTTATAAGGAGATCGGCCTGCCGGCGGATGTCATGGCGCGTTTCGGCGTGCCGCAGATGACCGGCACGCACATGATCGGCCATACGCGCATGGCGACCGAGAGCGCGGTGACGACCGAGGGCGCGCATCCCTTCAACACGGGCGAGGACCTATGCCTCGTCCATAACGGAAGCCTTTCCAATCACGAGAGCCTGAAGCGCATGCTGCGCCGCGAGGGGTTGGTCTTCCAGACGGAGAATGATTCGGAGGTGGCGGCCGGCTATCTCGCCTGGCGCCTGTCGCAAGGGGCGAGCCTGACGGAGGCGCTGGAAGCGGGCCTCAAGGATTTCGACGGCTTCTACACCTTCACCGTCGGAACGCGGGAGGGCTTCGCGGTGATCCGCGACCCCATCGCCTGCAAGCCCGCCGTGATGGCGGAGACCGACCGATGGGTCGCGATGGCGAGCGAGTTCCGCGCCCTGGCCCGCCTGCCCGGCGTCGAGGACGCGCGGGTCTGGGAGCCGAAGCCGGCCACGATCTATAGCTGGGGGACGGCGTGAACACGATCGATCTGGAGACCACCGACCTGCGCCGGGCCAACCGCCTGCTGCAAGGCCGCGCGCGCGAGGGCGGCGCGGAACGGACCTTCACCGTCACCAACCCGCGCGGCGCGCACGCGCTGGCCGCGGGGCTGGACCGCGCGATCGACGTCACCATCCAGGGGCATGTCGGCTATTACTGCGCGGGCATGAACCAGAAGGCGTCCGTCACCATCGAGGGCAATGCCGGCGTCGGCGTGGCCGAGAACATGATGAGCGGCACGGTCCGCGTCACCGGCGACGCCAGCCAATCCGCCGGCGCGACCGCCCATGGCGGGCTGCTGGTGATCGAGGGCAACGCGGCCTCGCGCTGCGGCATCTCGATGAAGGGGGTCGATATCGTGGTCCGGGGATCGGTCGGCCATAACAGCGCCTTCATGGCCCAGGCCGGCCATCTGGTGATCTGCGGCGACGCGGACGACGGGCTGGGCGATTCGATCTACGAGACCGTCATCTTCCTGCGCGGCGCGGCGAAGGGCCTGGGCGCCGATTGCGAGGAGAAGGAGATAACGGCGGACGATCGGAAAATACTGGCCGCCCTGCTGCAACGCGCGGGGCTGACCGACCAGGACCCCGGCGCCTTCCGTCGCTATGGGTCGGCCCGCCGGCTCTATAATTTCAAGATCGACAATCTCGGCGCCTATTGAGGACCGGACAGGGCATGAGCATGGACACGAGCCACCTTCGCGAATCGCAGATCTTCGACCGGGCGACGATCCACGATATCCAGCGCGCGGCCTCCGAGGGGATTTACAAGATCCGGGGATTCGGCGCGAAGCGGAAACTTCCCCATTTCGACGACCTTGTCTTCCTGGGGGCCAGCGTCTCGCGCTATCCGTTGGAGGGATATCGGGAGGCCTGCGGCACCGATGTGACGCTGGGCGCGCGCCATGCGGAACGGCCGCTTACCATCGACATCCCCGTCACCATCGCGGGCATGAGCTTCGGCTCCCTCTCCGCCCAGGCGAAGGAGGCGCTGGGGCGCGGCGCCAGCGCGGTCGGCACCAGCACCACCACCGGCGACGGCGGCATGACGCAGGAGGAGCGCGGCCACTCCACCAAGCTGGTCTATCAATATCTGCCCAGCCGCTACGGCATGAATCCGGACGATCTGCGCAAGGCCGACGCGATCGAGGTCGTCGTCGGCCAGGGCGCGAAGCCCGGCGGCGGCGGCATGTTGCTGGGTCACAAGATTTCCGAGCGCGTGGCCGAAATGCGAACCCTGCCCAAGGATATCGACCAACGCAGCGCCTGCCGCCACCCGGACTGGACCGGGCCGGACGATCTGGAGATCAAGATTCGGGAGTTGCGGGAGATCACCGACTGGCAGGTTCCGATCTATGTGAAGGTCGGCGCGACACGCACCTATTACGACACCATGCTGGCCGTGAAGTCCGGCGCGGACGTGGTCGTCGTCGACGGCATGCAGGGCGGCACGGGCGCGACGCAGGAATGCTTCATCGAGCATGTCGGCATCCCGACCCTGCCGGCGGTTCGGCTGGCGGCGGAGGCGCTGCGGGAACTCGGCCTGCATCGCACGGGCGTGCAGTTGATCGTCTCCGGCGGCATCCGCTCGGGCGCGGATGTGGCGAAGGCCATCGCGCTGGGGGCCGACGCGGTTTCCATCGGCACGGCGGCGCTGATCGCGCTGGGGGACAACCGGCCGGACCTGGCGGCGGAGTACGAGAAGCTCGGCACCGCCCCCGGCTTCTACGAGGATTGGCAGGCGGGCCGCGACCCGGCCGGCATCACGACCCAGGACCCGGATCTGTCCAAGCGTCTCGACCCCGAGAAGGCGGGCCAACGCCTCGCTAACTATCTGCGGGTCCTGACCCTGGAGGCGCAGACGCTGGCCCGGGCCTGCGGCAAGAGCCATGTGCGCAACCTGGAGCCGGAGGATTTGCAGGCCCTGACAATCGAGGCGGCGGCCATGGCCAAGGTCCCGCTGGCCGGGACGGGGTGGATTCCGGGACAGGGATTCTAAGACGCATTCGGATCACACGGACGGGGACGAGAAGGGGGAGTTGGAGCCATGGCGAGCAAGCTGGAAGCCTTCGCGAAAGAGAACGGCATCAAGTATTTCCTGGTGAACTTCACGGATTTGAGCGGCATCCAGCGCTCGAAGCTCGTGCCCACGCCGGCGATCGCCGAGATGGAGGAGAACGGCGCGGGCTTCGCCGGCTTCGCCACCTATCTCGACATGACGCCCGCCCACCCGGACATGTTCGCCCTGCCCGACCCGGACAGCGTCATCCAGCTTCCCTGGAAGCCGGAGGTCGCCTGGGTCGCCAGCGATCTGATGATGGAGGGCGCGCTCGTCGAGCAGGCGCCGCGCGTCGTCCTGAAGCGTCAATTGGAGGCCGCGAGAGCCAAGGGCTATAGCTTCAAGACCGGCGTGGAGGCGGAATTCCACCTGATCACGGTGGAGGGGGACGCGATCTCCGACCCGGCCGACGTGGCGGCCAAGCCCTGCTATGACCAGCAGGCGGTGATGCGGCGCTACGATGTCATATCGGAAATCTGCGATGCGATGATCGGCCTTGGCTGGGGGCCCTATCAGAACGACCACGAGGACGCGAACGGCCAGTTCGAGATGAACTGGGACTATGACGACGCCCTGGTCACGGCCGACCGCCATGCCTTCTTCAAGTTCATGGTGAAGTCGGTGGCGGAGACTCACGGTCTGCGCGCGACCTTCATGCCCAAGCCCTTCATGGATCTGACCGGCAATGGCTGCCACATGCATCTGTCGCTGTGGGACGCGGCGGGCAAGAAGTGCGTGTTCCTGGAGGAGGGAGGCGAACTCGGCCTCTCCGCCGCCGCCTATCACTTCCTGGGCGGCATGATGGCGCATGCCCCGGCGCTGGCGGCCCTGACCAACCCGACGGTCAACAGCTACAAGCGGATCAACGCGCCCGTCACGACATCCGGGGCCACATGGTCGCCCAACCGGATCAGCTATGGCGGCAATAACCGCACCCACATGGTCCGTATCCCCGATCCGGGCCGGTTCGAGTTGCGGTTGGCCGACGGGGCGGCGAACCCTTATCTGCTGGCGGCCTCGGTTCTGGCCGCGGGCCTCGACGGCATGGCCAAGGAAACCGATCCGGGCAAGCGCCTCGACATCGACATGTATGCCGAGGGGCACAAGGCGCGCGGCGTCGGGAAGCTGCCGCTCTATCTGATCGACGCCGTGCGCAATTTCGCGAAGGACAAGACCCTGCGCGCCGCGCTGGGCGAGGATTTCTCCAACGCCTATCTGAAGATCAAGTCGGAGGAGTGGAACGCCTATGCCCGCTCCCTCACCGATTGGGAGCGGAAGAACACGCTGGATTGCTGACGGCCGACCTGAACGGAAGGCGATAGAAGGTCAGCGCCAAGCGGCCTCGACGCGGTCTTGGAGAATGGAGGACGGGTCGGACGGCTCGTGCCTCGCCGGGTCGTCCTTTTCCTCCTTGCCCTCCGGCCCCTCCGTCTCCGCGACGGTGCGGTCCTTCGGGAAGCGCACGCTCGCGATCGTACCCTTGCCGAGCGCGCTTTGCAGCGACAATCCCGCATCATGCAGCCGCGCGAAAGCCTTGACCAGGGCAAGACCGAGGCCACTGCCTTCATGGCGTCGATCGAAGTTCTCGTCGACCTGCACGAAGGGTTCGCAGATGCGTTGCAGATCGCCCTCGGCGATCCCGACCCCCTCGTCCGCGATCGCGATATAGGCGGACTCCTCGTGGAATCCGTAATGAATGCGCACGACCCCACCCGGGTGGGAGAACTTGATCGCGTTCGACGTCAGGTTGAGGATCATCTGGCGCACCATCCGCGCATCACCCCAGAGCTTGTCACGTGGCAAGGGGTCCGGCATCTCGATCCGAATGCCGCGAATACCGGCCGTCTCCTCCAGGATGGCGACGGCGCGGCGCGCCTCCTGCGCGAGATCGACGACCCCTTCCTCGAACTGCGTATAGCCGGCCTCGATCCGCGCCATATCCAGAAGATCGGAAATCACCTCCAGCAGATGCTCGGAACTGGTGATGATATCCTCGGAATATTCCTTGTATTTAGGGTTACCCAGCGGCCCCAGCATCTCGCAGCTCAACAACTGACTAAATCCCAGGATCGCGTTGAGCGGCGTGCGCAGCTCATGGCTCATATTGGCAAGGAAGAGGGATTTCGCCCGGTTGGCCGCATCCGCTTTCTCGCGAAGCGCCGACTGCTCGCGCAGCAGGGCACGCGAGCGTGAATTCTGCCAATAGAGCACCAACACGGCCAGCATCCCCGTCAGAACCAATGCCGCGACACCGATCAACGTGCGGTCCTGGCTCACCTCGATGCGGGAGACCAGATGCTCGTGCCCCTCGCCGAACTGCATGGCCAGGGCGACATCGTGCACGGATTCCTCGAACGCCCCCAATGTCTCGCGAACATCGCGCAGCCGACCGGCATCGGCATCGGCGAGATTCAGGATAACCGCATCCGCCCGTGTCAGGGCCGCGAGCATCTCGGGAAAGAGCCTTTCCGTACTTGCGAGACGGCGAACGCCCTCGCCCTCCACCCCGTTCATGGCCACGTCGAGCCGGCTCCACAGAATGTCGAACCGCTGAACCACCATGGCCTCGTCCGTCGATTGCTCGCCAAGCCGGTAGTGATCCAGGGTCGACAGGAAACGGTGAAGTTCGAGTTCCAACTGGAATGCGATCCAATTGGTCGAACGAACGACATAGGAGTAGGAATCACGCTCTTGCTGAAGATTGACGATCGCCGCGAGGCTCAGAATCGGAAAGAGAAGGGCAAGCGCGATCACGGCGCGCGAGGCCCAGCTCCGCATCCACATGGTGGAGAGCCAGGCCTTGAGCGCTTCGAGACGCTTGTTTCTTCTTCTATTCGACGGCATCGCCGACGTCCCTCGCCGATCGGTGCTTATTCGATCACCAGGGTTCGCAACTGCCACACCATCTTCTCGTTATGGCGATCGGGCAGGGTCGAGGACGCCTCGTCGCGGGGATAGATGATCCAGATCGGCCCCTTGTCACGAACCCGCATGAATTTCCCCTCATGCTTGATGGCGAGCAGGACGTCATGCTCCTTCGCGTCGGAGGCCGGCAGGCCAACCTTGTAATCATTGAGCGCGACGGCGGTGATCCGGTCGCCCCGCGCCCCGACCGCGTCCAGCAGGGCCTGTAGCGGAACGCCCTCGAAGGTCTGTGCGCCATCGGTCCAATCGGTATAGGTCTCGCGCGTTACCCAGGGCAGCGCCTGCAGTTGCTCCATATCGAAATCGGCGCCACCCGCCCGGTTCGTGTTGGCGATCCGTCCCTCGACCGAAAGAACGACCGGCCCCTTGGGCGCATCCAACGCCGCCGACTCGGCCCGCGCCAGCGATAGGCTTGCCGTCGCGCATATCAGCACGGCGAGAGCCAACAGCTTGCGAAACTTGAAGAAAGCAGTCATGGATTTTCACTCCGCCAAAAGTCCATGGGTTCGACCCGGCACTTATGGTCCGGTCCTGGTTAAGGGGGAGTAAAAGGACGAATTATCTTCGCCTGGGACACGCAGGGGAGATCGGGCCGCACCATGCCCTCCACGCGAACCGCGTGTCAGAGCGTACCCACCGTCTCCACCACCAGATAGAGTCCGGTCGCGCCGAGCAGAGCCAGGGTCAGATAACGGAAGGTCCGTTGGTCGACGAGCGTGAAGAGCTTGCGCCCAACCACGACGCCGGCCAGCGTCGGCACCAGCAGGATGGCGGAAAGCCGCCACAAATCAGGTTCGATCCCCGCCGCCACACCCTGTACCGCTAGGCTCGCCGCGTAGACGAATAGAAAGAAACACAGCGTGGTACTGCGCAGCGTCTCCTTGTCGGTACCGGTACCCGCCAGATAAACCAGCAACGGCGGCCCCGGCATGCCGAGCCCGGTGGTCGTCAGACCCGACAGCACGCCCGTGCCCACATCCGCAGGCGGGCTGCGCCGTATCGGCACCCGCACCAGCATCAACGCGGTAAGCAGGACGACGATCCCCCCCACGACACCGCGCAGGGTCGTCGTCGGCGCATAAAGATAGACCAGCAGGCCGAGCGGCAGCCCTGCCGCGCCGCCGATCAGCAACCGCTTGAACAGCCCCCGGTCGAGCAGCCGGTAGAGCCCCGGCGCCATGATGACCGAGATCACGATCGACAACAGGATATTGAGTTGGATGGCCAGATGCGGATCGTAGATCAGGAAGAGAAGCGGCGTCGCCATGATCGCGAAGCCGAAGCCGGTGCAGGATTGCAGCGCCGCCGCCCCGAAAACGATGAGCGCCGCGGCCAGGAGGCTCGTCACCGGCCGCCCTCCCCCGTTTCCGCCCCGCGCCCCATGGCTCAAGCGCTCTCGACCAGGAGGGCGCCCAATTCCCTGGCCGCGCGATGGAGGCTCGGCAGACGCTCCTCCGCCTCCGGCAATGTCAGGCGTTGAGTGGGCGCATGAAAGGATAATGTCGACACCAGCCGCCCCATATCGCCCTTGATCGCCACCGCGACGGCGATCATCCCCTCGATGAATTCCTCGTCGTCGAGGGCGTATCCGCGCTCCCGCGTTTTCATGATCTCCGCGCGCAGCGCGGCGCGGTCGGTCTTGGTGCGGTCGGTATAGGGCTCCAGCTTCGCCGTGTTGAGATAGCGGTCGAGATGGGCGTTGCGCAGGGTCGAGAGATACATCTTGCCGCTGGCGGTGCAGTAGAAAGGCACCTCCGTGCCGACCGGCAATTGGATGCGCAGCGGCCATTTGGTCTCGACCCGGTCGAGATAGATCATCACGTCCCGGTCGGGCACCGCGATGTTGCAGGTCTCCCCCACCTCGTCGGCGAGCGCGTTCAGGACCGACAGGCGCGCCGTGCGGATGCGCAGCGAGGACAGCACGTTGGTCGAAAGCTTGCGCAGACGCCGGCCCGCGGAATAGGAGCGGCCGTCCAACTCGCGCTGCAAGAACCCTTCCTCCTCCAACGTCGCGAACAGCCGGTGGATCGTCGGTTTCGGCAGGTTGAGCGTCTCGTTCACCGCGGTCGGCGTCACCGGGACGCCGGCCTGGGCCAACTCCTCCAGGATGATGAGGAGACGCATGTTGGTCGGTATGCCGGCCGACTTATCGTCGCTTTCCAAGTGACCTCCCCCGCCTCTCGGGACACCTCCCGTCGACCGCGCGCCGCCGGTGACCTACCCCTGGTTCGGCACCAGCATCAACGCCAGATCCGGAACCAACGAGACCAGGATCCAGACCCCGATCAGGGCGATCAGATAGGGCGTCGTATATTTCAAAAGCTTGAAATAAGGAACCCCGGTCACCCCGCTCGCCACATAGAGATTGAGGCCATAGGGCGGCGTGATGAAGCCGATCGAGGCGCCGACCAGGAAGATCACCGCGAAATGGATCGGGTCGACGCCGACCGATTGCGCGATCGGTGCCAGGATCGGCGCCAGGATGATCGTGACCGGCAGGCTTTCCAGGATCATGCCGGAAATGAAGACGATCGCCATCGCGGTGAACAACACCGCGTAATAGCCGCCCATGCCGGTGACGAAGGCGCCGATCACCTCCTGCGCGCCGAGCAGCGAGAGGATCTGTTGCATCACGACCGAGATCGCGATCAACGGCGCGAGAATGCCCGTGATCTGGGCCGAGCGCATGGTGATCCCCGGCACCTCCGTCAGCTTGAATCCCTCGACCACCAGCATGTCGCGATAACGCGTCTCGCGGATGGACTCCTCCCCCCGCCCGAGACCGAGAAAGCGGCTGAGCGGCAGGCAGACGAGGCCGACGATGACGCAGAACCCGACGGTGACGCCAGCCGCCTCCGTCGGCGAGAACTTGCCGGTATAGATGCCCCAGAGCACGAGGCCGATCGCGAAGAAACCGAGCCAGGCGCCGAACGCGGTCTTCAGCACCCGGTCGAGATGCAGTGGAATCAGATGCCCCCACCGATTCATCCGGCAGACGATCCAGCAGACGAACTGCATGCCGATCACCATCAGCGCGCCGGGCAGGATGCCGGCCATGAACAGCTCCGAGATCGACAGATTCATCAGGAAGCCATAGACGATGAAGATGATCGAGGGCGGGATGATGATCCCGACCGTGCCCCCGGCGGAGGCCGTGGCCGCGGAAAAGCGCGGATCGTACCCGTTCTTCACCATCTCCGGATGAAGCATGGAGCCGATCGTCGCGGTCGTCGCCGAGTTCGAGCCCGAGATCGCGGCGAACAGGCCGCAGGCCCCGATGCTGGCCATCGCCAGCCCGCCGCGCAGCCAGCCGAGACAGGCATAGGCGAAATCGGACAGCCGCCGCGCGATACCGGACCGATTGATCAGATCGCCGGTCAGGATGAAGAGCGGCATGGCCAGCAGCGCGAAGCCGTCGGTGAAGACGTCGGAGAGCGCCGCGCCGATATTGTCGAGCGTCATGCCCAGGACGAAGCTGCACCCCACCACCCAGGTCGCGATGACCAGGAAGACGGGCACGCCCAGCATGAAGAAGACCGTCGCCAGAAGGGAGACCAGCGTGACCCAGGTGCCGTCGGAGAAATCCATCGCCCGTGCTCCTATTCGCCGCCGATGACGGCGGGCGTGATCAAGGTCTCGCCGGACCGGTATTTCGCGATGTCCTCCAGCAGATTCTCCAGCACCCGCGCGGCGAGGATCAGGAAACTGATCGGCACGACCGCCAGGAACCACCATTGCAGCACATGGTCGGTGCCGAGCAGGATCTGGAAATTGGAGGCCGAATTCGCCGTGACCCGCGTCGAGGTTACGATGACGATCCAGCAGAAGGACAGCCACAGCACCGCGTCCAGGATCAGACACATCATCTGACCCGCGCGCGGCAGGTTCATGCGCACCTCCGCGAAGGCCAGATGGGTGCGCAGCCGGACATTATAGGCGCAGCCGAACCAGGTCATGATCAGGAAGAGGAAGGGCGGCAAGGTCGTCGACCAGGGGGCCTGCTCGCTGAGAACGAAGCGCCGGATCACCTCGACGAAGATCACCGCCGCGATCGCCAGATAGGTCCAGACCATCACCGTGCGTTCCAGGTGACGGTCGATCGCCGGCACCGCGCGATAAAGCGCCAGCACCAGGGCCGCGCCGATCAACATGGCCAGCCCACCCGTCAGCCACGCGCCGTCGGTGCCCATGGCTTGGCGGATCATCCAGGCATCGTTCGTGAAGAAGGCCGGGACGACATCCGCCGCCTCGCCCAAAAAGGTCTCCATCCTGTTCCTCCCGGCGATCCCGATTCTCTAAATGGTCGGGAGTCGAATAGCTGAATCCCCGGACGGCCGGGGCTTTCCCGACCGTCCGGGGATAGTGGCCGAAGATCAGGCCGAACGCCACCAGCGACGCGGCTCGACATTCTCGGGCCGCATATCGGCCGGAACCTCGCGCGCGATGCGGTGGATCTCGGCATAGGTGTCGATGCCGCCGGCCCAGTTGTCGAGGCGCTCACGCCATTCCGCCCAGGGGTCGGGATTGTACTCGGGCGAGCACATCTCCTCCGCCATCTTGATCTGGTCGTCGGCGAGGAAGGCCGGACGTACCCCATGTTCCACGAACAACGTGTCGGGCAGTTGCGGGTCGGAGAAACCGACCGTCTTCACCAGCGCCGCCTCGTTCGCCGCCTGGACATGGACCTGCGCCCAATAGGCCGATTCCATGATCGCGTCCTGCAGGTGCGGCTCCATCGCGTCGAAGATCTTCGAGGACATGGAGGTGTGCTCCGTGCCGCAGAAGAACTTCAGATCGACCGACTGCGAGACCACCGGCGACATGTTGGCGTAAGCCACGGCCGAGGCCCAGGTCTCCGCCCCGTCGATCAGCCCCTGCTTCAGACCGTCCAGCGTCTCCTCCCAGGCGACGGGCACCGGGTTGAGGTTGAGGAGCTGCATCGCGATGCGGCCGAGCTGCGTGCCGGTGACACGGTTCTTGGTGCCGAAGAGTTCCTCCAGCTTGGTCACCGCCGGCTTGTCGTCCCAGCCGAGGCCGAGCTGAATGCCGCGCAACTCGCAGTGCGAGAACAGGAACTTCAGCCCGTGCCGCTTCTCCAGCGGATCGCGCAGGATACGCTGGCTCTCGGGGCTGTAGAGGAAGTGATACTGCGAGGCCCGGCCCGGGAACATATAGGCATAGTCGAGCACGTTGAGATAGGGCGCACCGCCGGCCGAGTTCTGGGTCGAGGCCGCATAGATATCCACGATGCCGAGCTGCGTCTTCTCCACGCAGGAAAGCTGGCCGCAGATCTGGTTGTCGCCGATGAACTCGACCCGGATCTCGCCTTCCGTGCGCTCCTCCAGATCGCGGGCGAAGGCGAGACAGCCGGCCCGCTCGATCAACAGATTGCGGGCGTTGAAGCCGGACGCGCCGAACTTCAGCTGATGCTTGGGCTCCTTCTTGTAGCGCTTCTCATAGGTGCTCTCGGCCGCGCGGGCCAGATCCGGCAGGCCGATCGCCCCGGTCATGGCGCCCGCCGCCAGGACGGTCGAGGTGATGCCGTACTGCTTCGTCAAACGAAGAAGATCGCGGCGCGAGACGCGCCGCAGCTTGTCGCCAATCTGCATGTCGTTCCTCCCTTGGGATGGCAAGTTGATCTTTTATAATTGAGACTTGCAGTCTCAAAAAATCACATTATGGTTCTCCCCGCAACAAGAAAACAATGTGTCTCGTGGGGAGTCGCCCGGAATGAGCGATTTGGAAGCCGACTATGTCGTGATCGGGGCGGGGTCCGCGGGCTGCGTGCTGGCGAACCGGCTGAGCGAGGATCCGTCCGTATCCGTCATCCTGCTGGAGGCGGGCGGACGCGACACGAACCCGTGGATTCACGTGCCCGTCGGCTATTTCAAGACGATGCACAATCCCAGCGTCGATTGGTGCTTCAAGACCGAGCCCGACCCGGGCCTGAACGGCCGGCGCCTGGAATGGCCGCGCGGCAAGGTCCTGGGCGGTTCGTCGAGCCTCAACGGCCTGCTCTATGTGCGCGGCCAGAAGGAGGATTACGAACGCTGGCGCCAGATGGGCAATGCCGGCTGGAGTTGGGACGACGTGCTGCCGCTGTTCAAGCGGGCGGAGGATCAGGAGCGCGGCGAGGACGATTATCACGGCGTCGGCGGGCCGCTCACCGTCTCCAACATGCGGCTCAGCCGGCCGATCTGCGATGCCTGGGTCGCGGCGGCGCAGAATGCCGGCTATCCCTTCAATTCCGACTATAACGGGCCGGAGCAGGAGGGCGTCGGCTATTTCCAGTTGACCACGCGCCGGGGGCGGCGCTGCTCGGCCGCCGTCGCCTATCTGCGCCCGATCCGCGATCGCGCCAATCTGCGCATCGTCACCCGCGCGCGCACCCGCCATATCGTCATCGAGGACGGCCGCGCCACCGGCGTCGCCTTTCGCGACGGGGCCGGCCGCGACCGGGTCGCGCGCGTCCGCCGGGAGGCGATATTGAGCGCGGGCTCCATTGGTTCCCCCCATATCCTGATGCATTCCGGCATCGGCGAGGGCGCGCATCTGAAATCGCACGGGATCGACGTACTGGTGGACCGGCCGGCGGTCGGGCGAAATCTGCAGGATCATCTCCAGGCGCGCCTTGTCCTGAAATGCAACGAGCCGACGCTGAACGACGAGGTGCGCAGCCTCTACAACCAGATGCGCATCGGGCTGAAATATCTGATGTTCCGCTCCGGCCCGATGACCATGGCGGCGAGCCTCGCCACCGGGTTCCTGCGCACCGGCCCGCAAGTCGAGACGCCGGACATCCAATTCCACATCCAGCCCTGGTCGGCCGACAGCCCGGGGGAAGGTGTCCATCCCTTCTCCGCCTTCACCATGTCCGTCTGTCAGCTTCGCCCGGAAAGCCGGGGGGAAATACGGCTCAAGGATTCCGACCCGGAGAGCTATCCCACGATCAGCCCCAACTATCTGGCCACCGAGACCGACCGGCGCACGATCGTCGAGGGGGTCAAGATCGCCCGGCGCATCGCGGAGCTCCCGCCGCTTGCCGGCAAGATCCGGGAGGAATTCCGCCCCGGCCCCGACGTCCGGACGGACGAGGCGCTGCTGGATTGGGTCCGGAACAGCGCGACCACGATCTACCACCCGACCGGCACCTGCCGCATGGGCGTCGACGAGGGCGCCGTGGTCGATCCGCGCCTGCGGGTGCGGGGCGTCGCCAATCTGCGCATCGCTGATTGCTCGATCATGCCGGAAATCGTCTCCGGCAACACCAACGCCCCCGCCATCATGATCGGCGAGAAGGCGAGCGACCTGATCCGGGAAGACGCCGCGCGCTGACGCCCCCGCGATATCGAGCGGCCGGCCGGGGGGATCCCAAGACACCCCCGGCCGCGAACCGGCCCGAGCCCAAAATCGAGAGAGGAAAAGTTCCCATGAAGATGACGACCGAGGAAGCCTTCATCAAAGTCCTGCAGATGCACGGGATCGAGCATGCCTTCGGCATCATCGGCTCCGCCATGATGCCGATATCCGACCTGTTTCCGGAGGCGGGAATCACCTTCTGGGACTGCGCGCACGAGTGCAACGCCGGCATGATGGCCGACGGCTACAGCCGCGCGACCGGCCGGATGAGCATGGCGATCGCCCAGAACGGCCCCGGCATCACCAATTTCGTCACCCCGATCAAGACGGCCTATTGGAATCACACGCCGATGCTGCTGGTGACGCCCCAGGCCGCCAACAAGACCATCGGCCAGGGCGGTTTCCAGGAGGTCGAGCAGATGGCCTGTTTCGAGGACATGGTCTGCTATCAGGAGGAGGTGCGCGACCCCGGCCGCATCGCGGAAGTACTGAACCGCGTGATCGAACGCGCCTATCGCGGCTCCGCCCCCGCGCAGATCAACGTGCCGCGCGACATGTGGACGAAGGTGATCGACATCGACCTGCCGCGCGCCGTGCGCGTCGCCCCGGCGCCGGGCAACCCGGACAGCATCGCGGAGGCGGCCACGATGCTGTCCCAGGCGAAATTCCCGGTGATCCTGAACGGCGCGGGCGTCGTGCTGGGCGATGCGATCCCGGCTTCCAAGGCGCTGGCGGAGAAGCTGGGCGCGCCGGTCTGCTGCGGCTATCAGCATAACGACGCCTTCCCGGGCTCGCACCCGCTGGCGGCGGGGCCGCTCGGCTATAACGGCTCGAAGGCGGCGATGGAACTGATCGCCAAGGCGGACGTGGTGCTGTGCCTGGGCACGCGGCTCAACCCCTTCTCCACCCTGCCCGGCTACGGCATCGATTATTGGCCGAAGGACGCCAAGGTCATCCAGGTCGATATCAACGCCGACCGCATCGGCCTGACCAAGCAGGTGAGCGTGCCGATCCAGGGCCATGCCCGTCTGGTGGCGGAACAGCTTCTGGCCGGTCTTGCCGACGATGCGGGCGATGCCAGCCGGCGCGAGCGCATGGACCTGATCGCCGAGACCAAGTCGCGCTGGCAGCAGCAACTCACCTCCATGGATCACGAGGACGACGACCCGGGCGTCACCTGGAACGAGCGCGCGCGCACCGCCCAGCCCGACCGGATGAGCCCGCGCATGGCCTGGCGGGCGATCACCGACGCCCTGCCGCGCGACGCCATCATCTCCACCGACATCGGCAACAACTGCGCCATCGGCAACGCCTATCCCAGCTTCGAGGAAGGGCGGAAATATCTGGCCCCCGGCCTGTTCGGTCCCTGCGGTTACGGCTTCCCGGCGATCCTGGGGGCGAAGATCGGGCGCCCGGACGTGCCGTGCGTCGGGTTCGCCGGCGACGGGGCCTTCGGCATCTCGATGAACGAGATGACGGCCTGCGGGCGGCCGGAATGGCCGAACGTCACCATGGTGATCTTCCGGAACTACCAGTGGGGCGCGGAGAAGCGGAACACCACCCTCTGGTACGATGATAATTTCGTCGGCACCGAACTCGACCTCGACGTCAACTATGCCGGCATCGCCGAGAATTGCGGCGTGAAGGGCGTTCAGGTAAGGAGCATGACGGAACTGACCGACGCGCTGGCCGAGGCGTGCGAGGCGCAGATGAAGGGCACCACCACCTTCATCGAAGTCATTCTGAACCAGGAGTTGGGCGAACCCTTCCGGCGCGACGCCATGACCCGGCCGGTCCAAGTGGCCGGTATCCGGCGGGAGGACATGAAGGTGCCCGGCGCCGCCTGACACCGGAATCGGATAGGATCGCTCCGGCGCCCGCCCTAAGCACGGGCCCCAAGCACAGGCCCCAAGCACAGAGGGGGGGGGGCGGGCGCCGATCTTTTCCACGAGGGCCGAGAAGGAGGGCATCATGAAGACCGGGGCCGGCAGCCTGTCGGATCGTTTGGGCCGCGCACGGGGAAGTCTGGGCGATCTGGCGCCCGGAATCATGGTGTCGGTGATCCTGGCGATCGCCGCCAAGTTCATGTCGGAACATTACGGCGCCCCGGCGATGCTGATGGCGTTGCTGCTCGGCATCGCCTTGCAGTTCCTCTCGGAGGAAGGGCGCTGCGCGAGCGGCATCGCCTTCTCCGCCAAGACCTTGCTGCGGGTCGGGGTGGCCCTTCTCGGCGCGCGTATCAGCGCGGATATCCTGATCGGCCTGGGACCGGAACTGATCGCGCTGGTGATCCTCGGCTCGGTCGCGACCATCCTTTTCGGTCTGGTCTGCGCGCGGCTGCTGGGGCGCGGTTGGCGGCTGGCGCTGCTGACCGGCGGGTCGGTCGCGATCTGCGGGGCGTCGGCCGCGATGGCGATCGCCGCCATCCTGCCCCGCAACGAGCACTCCGAACGCAATCTGAGCTTCACCATCCTGAGCGTCACGGTGCTGAGCACCGTCGCCATGATGGTCTATCCGGTGTTGAGCGAGATGTTCGATCTCGACGCCCGCACCGCCGGCGTCTTCCTGGGCGGCACGATCCACGACGTGGCGCAGGTGGTCGGCGCGGGCTTCTCCATCTCAACCGAGACCGGCGACATCGCGACGCTGGTGAAGCTGATCCGCGTCACCATGCTGGCGCCGGTCGTGCTGGTCTTCGCGCTGATCGTTCGCGGCGCGGGGCTGGAAACGCCGGACGGCGGCAAGCGGCCGCCGCTGATCCCGATCTTCGTGCTCGCCTTCCTCGGCTTCGCCCTATTGAGCACGCTGGGCGCGATCCCGCCGGCGGGCGTGGAGGCGCTGGGCGATCTGTCCCGCTGGGCGCTGCTGACGGCGATCGCTGCGGTCGGCATGAAGACATCGCTGCGCCGCATCCGCGAGGTCGGCGGCCAGGCGGTCGCCCTCATCGTCGCCGAGACGATCTTCATCGGCGGCTTCATCCTCGCCGGCGTGCATGTCCTGGGTGACGCCGGGGGATGAAACCGGGGGGATGAAGCGGCCTCAGCCCGTCTTCTTGCGCAGGTGATAGGATTTCGGCCGCGTCAGACTCTGATAGCCGAGGCTTGAGAGCGCGGCGCCCCGGCCCGTCGCCTTGCAACCGGTCCAGCACAGGCCTGGGTCGAGGTAATCGGCACGGTTCATGAAGACCGTCCCGGTCTCGATCCCCCGGCCGAGCGCGGCCGCGCGCTCCACGTCCCCGGTCCACAGCGAGGCCGTCAGTCCGAAATCGCTGTCGTTCATGAGGCGCAGCGCCTCCGCGTCGTCGGAGACCTTCATGATGCCGACGACGGGGCCGAAACTCTCGTCCCGCATGACCCGCATGTCGTGGGTCACGTCCACCAGGATCTGCGGCATCAGATAGGCGCCGCCGTCATCCTCCGGAAAGCGCTTCGGGTCGATCAGCGGGCGGGCGCCGGCGGCCACGGCCTCCTCCGCCTGGGCGCGCACCTCGGCGGCGAAGCGCTTATGCGCCATGGGGCCGATCGTCGTCGCCTCGTCCAGCGGATCGCCGAGACGATAACCGTCCACGATCGCCACCGCCTTCTCGACGAAGGCGTCGAAGAGCGGTTCGGCGACATAGATACGCTCGATCCCGCAGCAGCATTGGCCGCTGTTGAACATGGCCCCGTCGATCAGCACGGCGGCCGCCGTCTCCAGATCGGCATCCTCCATGACATAGCCCGGGTCCTTGCCGCCCAGTTCCAGGCCGACGCCGGTGAAGGTGCCGGCGGCCGCGCGCTCGATCGCCCGGCCGCCCGCGACGGAGCCGGTGAAATTGACGAAGCCGAACCGCTTCGCCGCGATCAGCTCCGCCGTGGTGCCGTGATCGAGGAACAGGGTCTGGAAAATTTCCGCCGGCACGCCGGCCCGGGTGAAGGCCTCCACCATCCGCTCGCCCACCAGCAGGGTTTGGGAGGCATGCTTCAGGACGACCGCGTTGCCCGCGATCAGCGCCGGCGCCACCGTGTTGATCGCGGTCATGTAGGGATAGTTCCAGGGCGCGATGACGAGGACGACGCCGACCGGCTCCCGCTCGATCCGGCGGGAGAAGGCCGCGCTCTCCTCGATCACCTGGGGGGCGAGGGCATCGGCCGCGATATCGGCCATGTAGTCCGCCCGTTCCTTCACGCCGCCGAACTCCCCGCCATAGCGGACGGGACGGCCCATCATCCAGGCGAGTTCGGGGACGATCGCCTCGTTCATGGCACCGAGCTCCTCGACACCCGCGCGCACCAGGCGCACGCGCTCCTCCAACGGGCGCGCGGCCCAATCGCGCTGGGCCGCGCGGGCCCGCTCGATCGCCTGTTCCGCGTCCGCGCGCGGCGCGGCCGGCCGCTCGGCATGGATCGAGCCGTCGATCGGCGAGATACATTGAATCATGATGGCGTCATCCGTTCACAAGGAAAGAAGCGGACGGAACCGACCGCTCCCGCCCGCCGAATAGAGAAACGGCCGGGTTCTACGCCCGTTCGAAACCGCGCGCCACCTCCCAATCGGTGACGCGGCGGTCATATTCCGTCTGCTCCCAGGTGGCGGCATGGACGTAATGGTCCACCACCGCGTCGCCGAAGGCCGCGCGCAGCATCTTCGAGCGTTTCAGCTTCGTCGTCGCGTCGCGCAGGGTGGTCGGCACGCCGCGCGCGCGCCGGGCCTTATAGGCGTCGCCGGTGAACTCGTCCTCCAACTCCAGCTTGTTCTCGATCCCGTCGAGCCCGGCGGCGATCATCGCCGCATAGGCCAGATGCGGCGTCAGGTCGGAGCCGCCGACGCGGCATTCCATGCGGATTCCCTTGGTCCCCTCCCCACACAGCCGATAGCCGGCGGTGCGGTTGTCACGGCTCCAGATCGCCTTGGTCGGCGCGAAGGTACCGGCCTGGAAGCGCTTGTAGCTGTTGATATAGGGGGCGAGGAAATAGGTGATCTCGTCCGCGTGCGCCAACAGCCCGGCGGTATAATGGCGCATCATGTCCGACATGCCATGGGCCTTGTCCGGGTCGAAGAACACCGGCGCGCCGTCCAGCGACCATAGCGACTGATGCACATGGCAGCTATTGCCCGCCTTGTCGTAGGCGTATTTCGCCAGGAAGGTGAGCGCGCGGCCCTGCAGCCAGGCGATCTCCTTGCAGGCGTTCTTCATGAAGACATGGGCGTCCGCCATGTCGAGGGCATCGGAATAGCGGACATTGATCTCCTCCTGCCCGGCATCGGCCTCGCCCTTGGAATTCTCGACCGGCACGCCCGCGCCCTGCAGCCCGGTGCGAATGGCGCGCATCACCTCTTCCTCCTTGGTGGTCTGGAAGATGTGATAATCCTCGTTATAGGCGCTGATCGGCTGAATGCCGCGATAGCCCTTCTCCTGCGCCTCCTCGTAACTTTCCTTGAAAAGGAAGAATTCGAGTTCGCTCGCCATCATCGCCTTGAAGCCCATGGCCTCCAGACGCGCCACCTGGGCCTTCAGGATCGCGCGCGGGCTGTGCGCCACCGGCTCGTGCGTGTGGGGGTCGAGCGTGTCGCACAGCACGCAGGCCGTGCCCGTCAGCCACGGCACCCGGCGCAGCGTCGCCAGATCGGGCTTCATGACGTAATCGCCATAGCCCTTCTCCCAGCTCGTCGCGGCATAGCCCTGGACCGTCTCCATCTCCAGGTCGGTCGCCAGCAGGTAGTTGCAGCTATGCGTCTCCTCCCAGGCGCTTTCCAGGAAGAATTCCGCCTGCATCCGCTTGCCCATCAAGCGGCCCTGCATGTCGATCTGCGCCACCAGAACGGTGTCGATCTCGCCGCCCGCGACGGCCGCCTTCAATTCCTCGAAACTCAGATTGCCCGGCATGATTTGGTCCCTAATCGCCACGATCGTGAAGCACGCACCTTTCCACGGCCGGTGGACAAAAGACAATCGCCGGAGACAGGATCAGTCCAATATTTCCACCTGGACCGCCTCGTGAAGCTCGAGATAGGCGCCGTTCCAGTAGCGCACCCAGCCGCGCAGGCGCACGCGACGCCCCTCCAGCGTCTCGACCGGGACGCCGGCATCCGCGAAGCGGTTGAGCAGCCGGTCCTCGATACCGGCGGTGAAATCCTCGCGCCAATCCCGGCCGAACTCCAGATAATGGCGCTGCCCGCCGCGCCCGACGCGGGCGACGGTGCCCTCCACCACCTCGAACCTGTCGAGGCCGCCGTCATAGGGTTCCGCCGCGCGCAGCATGAGGAACCGTCCCCAAAGTCCGCGCCCAGCCCGTCGCGCGGTATCTTCGCGCGCCAGAAGACCGGCAATCCGCGTCGGATCGGCCCCCGGCTCCGGCATGGTGACGAGAAGGCCGCGCCCGACCATCTCCGCCCCCAGTTCCGGGCCAGCCAAACCGTCGGGGCCGAGGGGACGGACCCGCGCGCGTAGCCGCCCCATCCGGTCGCGCCCGACCGGCAGCAGATCGACGCGCAGCCGCCGGCCGAGCGTCAGGTCGGCGAGCGCCGCGCTCGCCCGCTCCGCCGCCGGCGTCGGCGCCGTGCGCCCGCCCCGGAAATCGTCGGGGCCGAGAAGATCGGGCAGCACGACCTCCCACCCGCCGTCGAGCCGCAGGCGCGTGCCGGACAGGACCGCCTCCGCCCGCGCGACGAAATGCCGGGCCATGCCGTCGGCGCCGTCGGGAGGGGGCGCGAAGGACCCTATATCGCCCGGCGTTTCCTCGCCGCCGGCCGCCTCCGGCCCATCGGGGGCCATGATCTGCCCCCCGGCGGTCGGCGTCTGCGCCAAAATGCCCAACCCGACCGCCCACAGGAAGGTCGACAGGCCCCGCCGCGCGCGCGCCGCCTTTCCTCGCCCCGGCATCGCCATCACTTTACCCTTTCGAGGGATGCGCGGCCCCGCCATACTCCGCGTTCCGCCGCCCGGTCCCCGATGGTTCGTCCCCCATGGTTCGACCCGCGGACAGGGTCGGGCCCGGACGGTAATCCGTCCAGCCCGAAACGGCGCCGCGAAGGCGACACGAAGGTCAAGATGCCGCGAGACCGACTTTATCCCACGCAGGACGCCCGCGCACGCGGGCGTCTGGCGGTCGAGCCGCCGCACGAAATCTATTGGGAGGAAGGCGGAAACCCCGAAGGCGTACCCGTCTGCTTCCTGCATGGCGGTCCGGGCGCGGGCACGAGCCCGGGTCACCGCCGTTTCTTCGATCCGTCTCATTACCGTGTCGTGCTGCATGACCAGCGCGGCGCCGGCCGGTCGATCCCCAGCGCGGCGGTCGAGAAGAACGACACCCAGCGCCTGATCGCCGATATCGAGGCGCTGCGCCGCCATCTGGGGATCGAGCGCTGGATCGTCTTCGGCGGCAGTTGGGGCTCCAGCCTCGCCCTCGCCTATGCCGAGGCGCATCCGGATCGGGTGATCGCCCTCGTTCTGCGCGGCGTCTTCCTGTGCCGGCATTCGGAGGTGGAGTGGTTCCTGCACGGCATGGGCCGCTTCTTTCCCGAGGCGCACGCCGCCTTCCTCGGCTTCCTGCCGGAGGGGGAGCGCACCGATCCGCTCGCCGCCTATTATCGCCGCCTGATCGATCCGGACCCGCAGGTTCATGGTCCCGCCGCCACGGCCTGGAGCCGGTACGAGGCCGAATGCTCCACCCTTCTGCCCAACCGCGACAGCGTGCAGTCGATCACGCGCTCCGAAGTGGCCTTGCCGCTGGCGCGGCTGGAAGCGCATTACTTCGTCAACGCCCTGTTCCTGGAAGAAGGCGAACTGCTCGCCAAGGCGGATCGCCTGGCGGGGATTCCGGGGGCCATCGTGCAAGGCCGCTACGACGTGGTCTGCCCGCCGGTCAGCGCGCACGACCTCGCCGCCGTCTGGCCCGACGTGCGCCTGACCCTCGTCCCCGACGCCGGCCATTCCGCGACCGAACCCGGCATCGCCATCGGCCTCGTCAACGCGATGGAGCGCTTCAAGACGCTGCGTTAGGTGGAAGACCCCGAGGTGGAAGACCCCGGGTAAGATCTCAGGGGGAGGGAGGTGGCGACGCCGGTCAGTCCCGCTCGATATCCAATGTCTTGCCGGCCGCGCCGCCCTTGGTGATGGGAATGGACTGGACCCGGCTTTCCGGCAGGGGGCGGCTGAGGTCGATATGGAGCAGCCCGTCGGCCAGCGCCGCGCCCTCCACCTCGATCCCATCGGCCAGGACGAAGCTGCGCTGGAATTGGCGCGCGGCAATGCCGCGATGCAGGAAGACGCGGCCCTCCTCCTCGCTCCGGTCCTGTTGGCGGCCGGTGACGATCAACTGATCGCCGTCGCGGTGCACGGCGAGATCGCCTTCCGCGAAGCCGGCCACGGCCAGCGTGATACGCAGGCGCGTATCGCTCAATTGCTCGATATTGTAGGGGGGATAGCCCTCCGCCGACATCTTGGCCACCCGGTCCAGCGTGCGCTCCACATGCTCGAATCCCAGCATGAGGGGGCTGTTCAACAAGGTCATCCGGCTCATCCGCGTCTCTCCCGCGCATGCGGCCCGGGTCATCCGGCGCCGCGGCCCGACCGGCCGGCGCGGTGTCGGGCGCCGTGATCGATCGGCCGCCCGCACCCCGCCGGTCGGAATGGAACGCGCCCCGGTGGGACGCGCCAACCCTTGGCATAGAGTGGGAAGCGCGCGGCCCACAATCAAGCGAAAGCGACGCCCGGTGATGCGATCGCGCGAGAGGGCGCGTGCGAGCAATCCAAGCGTTCCGGCCACGCGTACCGCTCCATGTGGATCATGACGAGGAGGCGCGAATGCCTTGCCAAGCCTGCCGACTGCCGGAAACCCTGGATGCGCTGAGCCATGCCTTCCTCTGGCCGCCGCAGGGACACACGCTGCGGAAGATCGCGCGCCATCTGGAGGAACGCGCCTACCGCTTCGAAACGGATCGCGGCAACAGCTACCTGACGGCCGAAGTCGAGAACGCGAACCGGTTCATCGTCCTGCTCTGCGGTCTCCTGACCCGCTCGGAAGCGGCCGATACGCGGATTCTCCTGTCCGATACCCCGTCCCCCGGCTTCGGTGAATTCGGGCAGATCATGACCGTGGAACAAATGATGCGGCGCAAGCGCGGCGATTGGCTGATCCAATTGTTGAAGGAGGGACGCTATACCTCCTTCCGTCAGCCGATCGTCGACCTTGCCGATGGGTTCGCGCCCATCGGCCATGAATATCTGTTCCGCGGCTATGACGAGGATGGCACGGTCCTATCGCCCGCGGCGCTGTTCGAGAGCGCGAGCGACCCGCGCATCCTGTTCAATCTCGACCGAAGGGCGCGGATTTCCGCGGTCGAAACGGCGGCGCGCCTGCCCGGGTCCGGCAAGGTCTTCATCAACTTCATGCCGGGGTCGGTCTATGATCCGGGCGTGTGCCTGCGCACCACCGTCAATGCCGTCCACGAAGAGGAAATCTCACCGGAGCGCGTGATCTTCGAAATCGTCGAGAGCGAACGGATCGAGGATCTGAACCATCTGCGCGGCATCGTGAATTTCTATCGCGCCGCCGGATTCAGGATCGCGCTGGACGACTATGGCGCCGGTTTCAACAATTTGCAGACGCTGATGACCCTGGAGCCGGATTATCTGAAGCTCGACAAGGCGGTGATCCGTGACGCGGCCAGTGGGGGCGAGGCCAAGCGCGACATGATCGCGGCCCTGGCGGAACGCTGCACGCGCAACGGCATTCGGACCATCGGCGAAGGGGTCGAGGACGCGGAGACCGCCGACATGCTGGCGCGTCTCGGCATCGATCTGGCGCAAGGCTATCACTTCGGCCGCCCCATGGCGCCCGAGGAGGCCGCGGCGCGACCGGCCGACGTCCCGGCCTGACGGCCGGCCCCCTCACCCGTTGAGGTCGTCGAGCATCGTCGCGATCCGGCCGCTGTCCGGGTGGTCGAGGGCCGCCCGCGCGCGCCGGGTCGCCGAAGCCAGATCGATCGAGCGGATCTTCTGCTTGATCGGCGGGATCGAGGCCGCCGTCATCGAAAGCTGCCGCACGCCCAGCCCCAGCAGCAGGGCGGTATAGCGTGGGTCGCCCGCGATCTCCCCACACACGCTGACCGGCAGGCCGGCGCGCTCGGCCGCCTGGATGGCGAATTCCATCAGGCGCAGCACGGCCGGATGCAGGGGGTTATAGAGGGCGGCCACCTGTTCGTCCGCGCGGTCGATGGCGAGCGTATACATGACGAGGTCGTTGGTGCCGATGGCGAAGAAATCGCTGACCCGCGCCAGCGCGTCGGCGGCGAGCGCCGCGCCCGGCACCTCGATCATCACGCCGACGGGCGGGAGTTCCGGCGCCTGGGCCACGCCGCGCCGGGCGAGGCGCCGGCGCATGCGCATCAGGCAATCGCGCACCTGGCGCACCTCGCCCGGTGTCGTGATCATCGGCAACAGGATGCGAACCGGCCCCTCCGCGCCGGCGCGCAGGATGGCGCAAAGCTGCGCCTCCAGCAGTTTCGGCCGCTTGAGCGACAGGCGGATGGCCCGCAGGCCGAGCGCGGGGTTGGGCGCGCCCTCCAATTCCGGCCCCAGGGCACGGGCCAGTTTCTCGCCCCCCACATCCATGGTCCGCACCGTGACCGGCCGCCCGCCCATCGCGCGGACGACGGCGGTCAGGACCTCCGCCTGCTCGTCCTCGTCCGGCGGACGGTCGACATTCATGAACAGGAATTCCGTTCGAAACAGACCGATCGCCTCCGCGCCCGCGTCGATCGCCTGTCCCACCTCCATCGGCAGGTCGAGATTGGCCTCCAGCGCGATCGGCGTCGCATCGCGCGTGCGCGCCGGCAGGTCCCGCAACCGCGCCAGATCGCGGCGCGCGCGTTGGACATCCGCGCGCCGCTCACCATGGCGGCGGCGGGTATCCGCCGTGGGGTCGAGGATGACCCGCCCGTCCACGCCGTCGATCAGGGCCGGCACCGCCTCGCCCGCGCCGAGCCCCAACTCCGCGCGCGCGGCGCGCACCGTCTCCAACAGGTCCGGCACGCCGAGCACCGCCGGAATCCCGAGCGACCGGGCCAGGATGGCCGTGTGCCCCTGCGCGCCCCCCATCTCGCTGGCGAAGCCGGCGATGCGCGCGGGCGCCATCTGGGCGACCTCGGCGGGGCTGAAGCTTTCGGCGGCCAGCAGGACCCCCTCGTCCAACCCATGGAAGGGACTCGCCCCCTCGCCGCGCAAATGGCGCATCAGACGCCGGCCGACCTCGCGGACATCCTCCGCGCGGGCGCGCATATAGGGGTCGGACAGGGCCTCGAACCCACCCGCCAAGGTCTCCACCTCATGCCGCAAGGCACCCTCGGCATTCCGGCGGTCGGCCTCGATCCGCGCGCGAACCGCCCGCAGCAGACGCGAATCGTCCAGCATCCGTAGATGCGTCTCGAGGATCGCGCCGACCTCCTCCGCCGCCGCGTCGGGCAGACGGGCCCGGCGCGCGCGCAGGCCACGCAGATCGCGCCGCGCACGCTCAACCGCCGCGTCGAGGCGCGCCAGTTCCTCCGCCACCGCGCCCGCCGCCACCGGACGGTCGGAGGCCGCCAAGCCGCCGAGATCGATCAGGCCGAGCGGCCCCTCCGCGAAGCCGGGAACGACCCCTATGCCTGTCAGGACGCGCTCGCTCATGGGTCGGGCGTACTCTCGTTCGGACGCAAGACGGCCGGATGCAAAACGGCACGCCGGGAAGGCGCGCCGGTCAATCGGCCTCGTGGAACCCTGCCTCGACCAGCGCCCGCAGCGCCTCCAGCGCGGCCCCGGCCTCCGGTCCCTCGGCGGATATCTCGATCGTGCTGTCCTGGCCGGCGGCCAGCATCATCAGCCCCATGATCGACCGGCCGCCGACGCTCTGCCCATCGCGGGAGACCGTGACCTCGGCATCGAACCCCTCGCACAGCTTCACGAACTTGGCCGCCGCGCGCGCATGCAGGCCCCGCCGGTTCGGTATCGTCACCCGGCGCGACCGCCCCGCGCCGGACGAGCCACCGCCCGGCGTCTCGCCGCCGGCCCCGTCGGCTCCGTCAGCCCCATCAGCCTGGGCCGGATCGGGCCGGTTGCTGTCCGATCGCTCGCGCATGACCCGCCGTCAGTCGCGCAGCAGAGCGCTGGCGACATTGATATATTTGACCCCGGCCTCCTGCGCGGCCGCCACGGCGCGGTCCAGCGGTTCGGACGCGCGCACGGAGGCGAGCTTCACCAGCATCGGCAGGTTCAGGCCCGCGATGACCTCCACCTTCGCCTTCTCCATGATCGAGATGGCGAGATTGGAGGGCGTGCCGCCGAACATGTCGGTCAGCAGCACGACACCGGCCCCGCCATCGACCTTGCCGACCTTGTCCAGGATCTCGGCCCGGCGCTGCTCCATGTCGTCGTCCGGGCCGATACAGACCGCATCGACATTCTCCTGCTTGCCGACAACATGCTCCAGCGCGGCCACGAATTCCGCCGCCAGATTGCCATGGGTCACCAGCACCATTCCGATCATAGCGCCCGCTCCTTCGAATTTCCCGGCCCGCCCGGCGCCGACGGTCCATCGTCCGCCTCCCGTCGCGGTGCCTCCCCGCCCGACGACGCCCCGCCCCGACGGTCGTCGCCATTCTCCTCGGCCCGTTCCAGATCGCGGTGGAACCGCGCGATCGACCAACCGGCCGCCTCCAATCGCCTAGCCAGGCACTCGGCCGTGTAGACGCTGCGATGGCGCCCCCCGGTACAGCCGATCGCGATCGTCAGATAGGCCTTTCCCTCCTGTTCGTAGCGCGGCAGGGTGCGGCGCAGCAAGGCGGAAAGGTCATCCAGGAACCCGTGAAAATCCGGGTCCGTCTCGATATGCGTCCCGACCGCGCCGTCCAGCCCGGTCAGCGGCCGCAAGACCGGATCGTAATGCGGATTGCTGAGGAAGCGCGCATCGACGACCATATCCGCCTCGCGCGGGAGCCCATGGCGGAAGGCGAAGGACATCACCGTCACGGTCGGCCCGCCGGCGGTGCTGCCATGCCCGCCTTCCGGCGCGAAGAGGCCGCGCACCCGCTCCTTCAGCATCCAGGGGGTCAGGTCGCTGGTGTCGAGGCGCAGGTCCGCGCGCTCCAGCAAGGGGGCGAGCGTCCGGCGTTCCAGCGCGATGCCGTCGGCGACCGGCCGGTCGGCGGCCAGGGGATGACGACGGCGCGTCTCGGCGAAGCGCCGCATCAATTGCTCGTCCTCGCAATCCAGGAAGACGGTCACGACGCGCCGCCCGCCCTCCGCGCCGAGCCTGAGCGCGGTCCGGGTAAGCTGGTCCGGGTCGAAATCACGGGTGCGCACATCGACCCCGACCGCGAAGGGCGCGCGCGCCCCGCCGGGCGCTTCCCCTTCCATCGGCGCGGCGAGCCGGTCGAGCAGACCGATCGGCAGATTGTCGATCGCCTCGAATCCCAGATCCTCCAGCACGGCAAGCACGCTCGACCGACCGGCCCCCGACATGCCGGTGACGAGGACGAGGTCCGGCACGCTCACGATACCCACGCCTTCGAGGAACGCCGGGCGGGCGGCCCCAGCCCGTCCCGACCGGCATCGGCCGCCGTGCCCTCGGCGCGCGCCCGCGCGATGGAAACGGCCCGCAGAATCTTCGTGGGCGTGGAGAGATCGAAGGCATGAAGACGAATCCGGGGAACCGCGGCCCCGGCGACATGGGCAGGGTCCGGCGCCGGCAAGCGCGGCACCTCCGATCGCGCGACCAGATCGACGACGAGAAGAAGTGGGGGACAATGCGGAGAAGGGCCTTCACCCGGGTCCGCCGCGAGCGCGCCGGTCACCCATTCATCCGACTCCAGCGTCACGATCCCAAGTCCCCGAACCTCGATCAAGCCCGCCAGCCCCTCGGGACAGGCGAGACGGGGGCCGTGCCCCGCCTTCCCCGGCCACAGGACGACCCGGTCGTCGGCGACCAGGCGCGCCGTGCCGGTGGCGATCATGCGCAAGGCCAAATCGGATTTTCCGGCACCGGACGGGCCGCGCAGCAATACCCCCGCGCCGGCTTCGCCCGACGCCCCTCCGGCTGGTTCTGGTGGCCTGGATGGTTCTGGTGACCCGGCTGGTTCTGGTAAAACGAGCCAAAGCGCCGTCGCGTGAATCGTCTCCAACCGCCGCGCCGTCCTATCCCACGCCCCGATCGATGTCCCCATCGGCGCCCCGCTTCGCGACAGGGTCCCGGCACCTCGTGCCCTTCCGGTCATCATGCCACGCCCCGACCCGCTGCCCCGAACTGCCGCCCCGAGCTATTGTCCGACGCCGATCAGCCTGCGGCGCGCAAGGGGCCACTGTCAATCATCCGCGGGCACGGCGCGAATCAGCCGGACGTCCGGCGGGCGATTCATTCGACCGCCGCCCGCGACCGTCCGACGCAGCCTGCGCGGCGCAGTCTGCCCGGCGCAGGCTGCCCGGCACAGTCTCCGCGCGCCCGGAAATGCGGCGGTCGGCGCGCCGCAATGTGGCGTAGTACCACGATGTTGACGGAAAATGGGCAGTTCGATCTTGATCGCGACGCCGACGCACGCGTACACTCCGCCTCGTTCAATTCTCAAATCGAGAGGCAGGTACCCGTGAGCTTTCTGACCCGCGTCAACTCTCCGTTCCGCCCCTCCGTCAACACACGCCTGCGTGGCACCAGCCGCCGTTGGCGCGCGGGCATCGCGGCCCTCGCGATGATCGGCATCGGCGCCGGCGCGGCGCAAGCCAATTGCTTGCAGGGCATCGAGTCCGGCACTTACGCGAAATCGGTTCGCACCCTTCAAAGCGATATGATGGTGGCCGCGCTCTCGTGCAATGCCCGGGCGCTCTATAATAATTTCGCGGTGAGCTACCGGCCCGACCTCATGAAGCACGGTAAGGCGTTGAAATCTTACTTCCAGGCCGTGCATGGCGGCGCCTCGACGCGCGAGCTGAACGCTTATGTGACGGAATTGGCGAATGACGCCTCTATCCGCCATGCGCGCACCGGCAGCGCCTTCTGCGAAGCGGCGGAGGGTGTGTTCGCGGACCTGATCGGCACCGAGAACCAGCATGTCGAGTTGGGCACCTATGCGCTGCGCTACGCCATCGCGGTGCGTCCGCAACTCGCCCAAGAGATCGCGACCGCCTCCGGCACGGGTGTCGACGGCGCGGCCTGCGACGAACTCGTGGCGCTCAACGGCCCCGTTACGGAATAAGATTCATCCGACGAGCTGGTCCGGGTCTTTCCGGGGCTCTTCCTCGGATCTCTAGAGACGGTCCTGTAAGATCACGACGAGCCGCCGTCCCATGACGGCGGCTCGTTCTGTTTCCGGCACGGCGACGTGCCCCCACGGACGGCCCCGCGGAAGGCGCGACGCGGCGGTCAGGTCGCCGAAATGGATGTTTTCCGGCTGTTATCCGCCCTTGGGCAACCATCGTGCGGCCTTCCCGGGATCAACCGCTTCTCTCCCCGTCACGCCCCCACACACTTCCTCCTCCACGCACTTCCTCCCCCACGCACTTCCTCCAAGGAACCTGGGGGTAGGCCCCAAACCCCGCCTCTCCCGGTTCCGGATGGAACCATCACGCTTATTCCTCCCGGCCGAGCGCGCGGTTAAGCAGGATATAGAGCTTTCCGACATCCGCCGTCATGAAGGTCGCATGCAACAGGTGCTCCGGATCGGCGCCCTGTGATTCCTCCAACAGCCGCTCGAACTGCTCGACATAACGGGTGGTGTATTTCCGCGCCTCGCCGTCCTCCTTCACCTTCTCTGCGATACGGCGAACGGCCGTGCCCTGTTTCTGGCGCAGCAAGGTGCGCGTGAAGATGCTCCGGTCCCCCTTGATGTAACGCCGCCAATCGGCTTCCGGCACCTCGCCCTGAAGCATGCGGGTCAGGTCGATCGAGATCGAGTTCAGATCCTCGACGATGAAACGCGCGGTCTTGAGGAACAGGTTGCGGCGGGCCTCGACCTCCTTGGTGGCGAGGGCCTTGGCCTGCGCCTCGGCATGCTGGGCCGCCTGGTCGAGGCGCCCCGCCTGGGTCGCGAACGCCTCGGCGGATTTCTCGGCCGAGCTGCTGGCCTTCTCCGCCGTCTCCAGAAGCGCGCCGGCCTTGTCCTCCAGCGTCTCTCCCAGCGTCCCGAGCGCGCCCTGGGCAAGCCCCGCCGCCTTCTCCAGGGCGACGATCCGTTCATCCAATCCGCCGCCGACGCGTTCGATCTGCTGACGGGCCAGATCGCCGGCCGCGGCGACATCGCCGGACTGCCGGCGCAGCAGTTCGATCAAGGCCTCGATCCGCTCGCTCGCCTTGCCGGTCCGGCCCTCGACATCGCCGACCTGGGCCGCGAACGAATCCGAAACGAGTCGCAGCGCCTTCGAGGATTCCTCCGCCGCCAGCGACAACGCCTCGGCCTGCTGCTTCAACTGCTCGCGATTGTCCGCCACCTGCATACCGGCCTGGACCGAGGCGGTCGTGACCTTCTCGCTCTGAGTGGCGAATTTCTCGCCCACCTGGTCGATCAGACCCAACGCCGTCTCCAGGGCCGATTGCAGCGCCCCATGCTCGTTGCGGAAGGCGCCGCCAGCCTTGGCCAGACGCTCGCTCACCTGATCGCACGCCTCGCGCAGCTCCGCCACCCGGCGCGACAAGGTCTCGTCCAAGCCGGCTCCGCCCTCGGCCGCCTGTTTCGACGCGGCGTCGAGGGTATCGCGTTGGCGCGTGACCGCCTCGTCGAGCAGGCGGGCGCGCTCCCCGATCATCTCGGACAGCGTCTCCATCCGCTCCGCATCGGACTTCAAGCCGTCGCGAATCGCCGCCGCGCGGGCCGACGCGCTCTCCCCGGCCGCTTCCAGCGCCGCCGTGCGCTCGCCCAGCGCCTTGGAGATCGCCTCGGCCCCGCCGCTCGCCGTCTCCGCCGCCTGACGCAAGGCCTCGCCGTCGCGGGTCAGCGCCTCGCCGACGCCGCGCGCGCGCTCCGCGCTCCAATCCGCCGCGGCGCGCAGAGCCTCGGCCTGGGCGCGCAAATCCTTCGCGACGGCCCGGCCCTGCTCCAATGTCGGATCGATATTGGCCTGCAGACGCTCGCCGCTCTTGGCGAGGCGTGCTGCGACGGTTTCGATCCGCTCCTCGACCTGCCGGTCGAGCGCGCTCGCTTGCGCGGCGGTGGCCTCGGCCGCCTGCATCAGGGCCTCGGTCTGGCGGGAAAGCGCGGCACGCACCTGCTCCGCGCGCTTGGCCGAAACCTCTCCCGCCTTGCCCAGCGACTCGGCCTCCGCCGTCAGCGCCTCGCCCGCGCGGCGCACCTCGGCGCCGGCTTCCTCGGCGCTCCTCGCCAGAGCCTCCCGGTTCCGCCCACTCGCCTCGTCGATCAAGGTCGTCTGTTCCGCCAGACGCTCGGCGAGGCGTGTCAATTCCTCGCTCTGCCGGGTGACGGCGGCGCGCACGGTCTCCGCCTTCTCGGCATTGCGCTCGCTCGCCCGGTCGAGCCCCAGGGTCTGTTCCTTCAACCGGGCCAGCACGGTTTCAACCTGCCCGGCGGAGCGCTCCAACGCCTCCTCCAAGCCCTTGCCGTGCTTCTCCAAGGCATCGTCGAGGCGACCGGAATAACGTGTGACCTGATCCTCCAGCTTCTCTCCGAGCCGCAGAGCGCGCGATTCGCTGGCATCGAGTCCTTCCGTCAGCCCCTCGTCGAGCGCCCGCAGCTTATGGCTCACGGTCTCGCCGAGCATCTCCGTGCGCTCGCCGAGCAATTCGCTCATCCGCTCGATCCGCGAACGGCTGTCCGCCAGAAGCCGGTCGAGGGCGCCCTGGGTCTGCGCGAAATGCGAATCCAACGCCTCACCCAGGCGCTTGCCTTCGCCGCGCAACCGCTCCGCGATACGGCCGGCACCGGCCTCGGCGGCGTTGCTGGCATGGGCGAGCGTCTTCGCCCCTTCCCCCAGATTGGCGGCGATCCGCTCCGCCGTGCCGTCGCTGCGCGCGGCGACCTCATCGAGATTGCCCGCATGGCGCTCGAACAGCTTACCCAGCGCATCGGCGCGTTCCGCCGCCCGCTCGGCCGCGCGAACCAGATCCTCGGCCTGCGCGTGAAGCGCCGATTCGATATCCCCCGCGCGGACCAGCGCCGCCTCGCTCGCGCTCTCCAGCGCCTGAACCTGCGCCTCCCCGCTCTCCTCGATCCGGCGTTGATGACGTTCCAGCCGGCCGGCCACGGTCTCCAGCCGCTCGCTCTGGTGCCCCAACTGTTCGCGCAGCGCCTTCGCCCGGCTTTCCGAGCCACTGCCGGCGGCCTCCAACGCATCGAGTTGAAGCCGCAGCGTCTCGGCCAGTTCCGAAAGATTGGCGACCGCGATTTCCCCCGCCTGGGTCAGATCGTCGGTTTGGCGGCGCAGCGAATCGGCGACGGTGCGCACGCGTTCCTCCTGCGTGTCGGCGGGATAGGTCAGCAGCGCCAATTGATGCCGCAACACCTCCGTGTGCAGGCGGATATCGGCCGAACGCCGGACATAGAGCGCGACCAGCCACAGCATCACCACCGGCAGCAGCAGGCCGGTCACCATCAGCGCGATCTCATGCGGCAGAAGCGCCGGCAGAAGCGCGAAACCGCCAACCCATTGCAGATACCACCCCGCCAGGGCGAACCATGCGCCGCTCGACACCACGGCTGCCCAGCCGACGATCCTGCCCCGTCGATCGGCCGCGCGGCGTGCCGCCTGCATCTCGTCGGAGGTCGCTTCCTGCCGTGGGCGGTCGGCGGAGGGCAGTCGGGTTACCTTGGCGGTCATGCGTCGGGTCGCTCATGCTGAAGAGGATGAAGAAGGGGATGGTACCGCGATTCCGTCGTTCATGCAGCCGGTTATCGTGCGCCGTTGAGACGCCGTCTCATGCGAGGTGGCGATTGTCGCCCCGGCCCGGGGCGGGTATGGTCGCGGCTTAGCATGAAAGCAGTCGCTTCGACTTCCGCGCGTGACGTGCCCCCGGGTCATCCACCCGGACCACCCTGGGCCCGTGATGCGCGAAAACGCGTGCCCGCGCGCCACGCACCGACGCGGTCCTCGCCGATGCCCGCCGTAGCGTATAGCCCGTCCGAAAACCCGAGAAGGTCACCCCCTGATGAAAACCGACCCGAAGTTCCCAACGCTTCATATCGTCGACCACCCGCTGGTCCAGCACAAGCTGACCTGGATGCGCAAGAAGGAGACGCCGACCGCGATGTTCCGGCATCTGCTGCGCGAGATATCGCTGCTGATGGGCTATGAAATCACGCGCCACGTGCCGATGATGACGGAGACGATCGATACGCCGCTGACCGATATGGAAGCCCCGGTCCTGTCGGGGCGCAAACCCGCGATCGTGCCGATCCTGCGCGCCGGGCTTGGCATGGCGGACGGGTTGGTGGAGTTGATGCCCTCCGCGCGGCTGGGCCATATCGGTCTCTACCGCGACCCGGCGACGAAGCGTCCGAAGGAGTATTACGTCAAATTGCCGGAGCCAGGCGGTCGCCTCTTCATCCTGTGCGACCCGATGCTGGCGACCGGCCATTCGGCCGCGCACGCGGTCGACGTGCTGGTCCGCGAAGGGGTGGAGGAGCAGAATATCCGCTTCCTCTCCCTGGTTGCCGCCCCGGAAGGCGTGAAGATCCTGTCGGACGCGCATCCGAATGTCGCGATCTACACCGCCGCGCTCGACGAGAAGCTGGACGCCAACGCCTATATCGTGCCCGGGTTGGGCGATGCCGGCGACCGCCTGTTCGGCACGAAATAACGAATAAACGCGACGTCCGGCTCGACACGTCACGATCTCGCCCCAATGATTGACTCATGATGGCGCGCGAGGGTCGCTTGGGGTGGCCCATTGGGATGGATCGAACGGCGGGGATGATGTCGGCGCCCCCATCAAATGAGGGAGAACCTGTGACATGACGGTGGAAAAGGTAATCGATCGACGCGGCGTGTTGCGTGGCATGGCGGGTGGCGTGGCGGGAACGGCCACGCTCGCCACGATATTGGCCGACCCCACGCTCGCCCGCGCGGCGGCCGCGGGGCTGGAGGATGTTTCGCTGACGCTCTCCGACGGGACGGAGGTCGGCGCGTCGCTCGCCATGCCGGAAGGCGCGAGCCAGGAGGCGCCCGTGCCCTCCATCATCCTGATCCATGAATGGTGGGGCCTCAACGATCAGATCAAGGCGGTCGCGGCGGAATTGGCCAAGGAAGGCTATGCCGCGCTGGCGATTGACTTGATGAACGGTAAGGTCGCCACCACCGCCGACAAGGCCACCCGCCAGATGAAGGCGGTCGACGAGGATGAGGCGACGGCCACCTGCGCCGCCTGGATCGACTGGCTGCGCGCCAAGGCGGAGACGACGGACAAGCTGGGCACCGTCGGTTGGTGCTTCGGCGGCGGCTGGTCGCTCAACGCCTCGCTCGCCGCGCCGGTGGACGGGACCGTCATCTATTACGGCCGCGTCAACAAGGAGGCCTCGGAACTCGCCGCGCTCCAGGGCCCGGTCCTCGGCCATTTCGCGACCCAGGACAAATATATCGACGAACCGATGGTAAGCGGCTTCGTCGAGGCGATGGAGGAGGCGGGCAAGTCCCTGACCGTCTATTGGTACGAGGCCGATCACGCCTTCGCCAACCCGACCGGCGCGCGCTATGACGAGGCCGACGCGCGGCTGGCCTGGGGCCGGACGACATCGTTCTTCACCCAGACCCTGCGTTCGGACGGGTAGGTCATGGCGCGTCCGCTGCTGATCGCCTTCGCGGTATTGCTGGCGGCGCTCGCCTCCCAGTTCCCGGCGTTCCGGGACGCCTATCTGCAACGGATCGGCGGCGCGCTCGACGAGGTGACGCGGCAGGTCGCCGCGCTCGACGAGCGCGCCGCCGCCGCGGGCCTCGAACGCTATGCCTATGTCCGCCGGTTGAGCGGCAATCCCGACCCCGTCGTCGCGCGGGAGGGCCGGGCCCTGATCGATCTTCTGGGCCGTCAGCACCGCTTGAGCGCCGCGCGGGACGCGGTGCGCGACGCGCCGGTCTATGTCCAGGCGGCGCAGGTCCTGTTGCATCTGGAACCGGATATCGCGGACGCCGCGCTGGCCGACTTCCAACCGGCGGTGCCGCTCAGCCTCTCCGCCGTCTTCCACGCCTTCATCGGCTTCGTCGTCGGCCTGTTCCTGCCGATGGGCGTGCGCCGGCTGTTTCCCCGGCGCGTGGCGGAGGGGGCATAGCGCCGGCTAGCGCCGGGCGCGGATCGGCTCCAGCTTCGGCTTGCGGCGGCGGCCACGGGGTTGCTCGGCCTCGTTCTCGAAGAGGTCGGCGAGTTGCTCCATCATCGTGCCGCCCAACTGCTCCGCATCCACCAGGGTCACCGCGCGGCGGTAATAGCGGGTGACGTCATGGCCGATGCCGATCGCGGCCAGTTCGATCGGGCTCTTGGTCTCGATATACTCGATCACGTCGCGCAGATGGCGTTCGAGATAATTGCCCGGATTGACCGACAGCGTTGAATCGTCGACCGGCGCGCCGTCGCTGATCACCATCAGCACGCGGCGTTCCTCCGGCCGGCCCAGCAGGCGCTGATGCGCCCACATCAGCGCCTCGCCGTCGATATTCTCCTTCAGCAGCCCCTCGCGCAGCATCAGGCCGAGATTCTTGCGCGCCCGGCGATAGGGCAGGTCCGCCGGCTTATAGACGATATGACGCAGATCGTTTAGGCGTCCCGGATTGGCCGGCTTACCGTCGGCGATCCAGGCCTCGCGCGATTGTCCGCCCTTCCAGGCGCGTGTGGTGAAGCCCAGGATCTCCACCTTGACGCCGCATCGCTCCAGCGTGCGGGCGAGGATATCGGCCGAGATCGCGGCGATCGAGATCGGCCGTCCGCGCATCGACCCCGAATTGTCGATCAGCAACGTGACCACCGTGTCGCGGAATTCCGTCTCGCTTTCCTGCTTGAAGGAAAGCGGCTGGGTCGGGTTGGTGACGACGCGGCCCAGCCGTCCGGTGTCGAGAATACCCTCCTCCAGATCGAAATCCCAGGAGCGCTGCTGCTGCGCCATGAGGCGGCGCTGCAGACGGTTGGCGAGCTTCCCGATGATGCCCTGAAGGTGGGAAAGCTGCTGATCCAGCATGGTGCGCAGACGGGTCAGTTCCTCCGGATCGCAAAGCTCCTCGGCCGCCACGATCTCGTCGAACCCCTCGGTGAAGGCGCGATAGAACTTTTCCTTCGGCACGTTCGACAGGTCATGCTCCGGGCGCCAGCGCTTGCCGCTGTCGCCGGGCTCGTCGGTGCCGGGGGCCTGCATCATCTCGCCAGCGAGGTCCTCGTCGAGCTGCTCGCCGTCGCCGTCATCCTCGCCCTCGCCGGTGGCGGTGTCGGCCGAGCCCTCGACCTCGCCTTCCTGCTGCTCGCCGCCTTCCTCCTCCGACTGGCCGCGGGACTGGTTGTCCTCGTCCTCCTGGCTTTCGTGATCGTCCTCGCCGTCGGCCTCCTGCGGCTCCTGCTCGCCCATGTCGACATCCATCTCGCGGATCAGGTCGCGGGCGGCGTCGGCATAGCTCTGCTGGTCGCGCATGGAGGGCTTGAGCGCTTCCAGCGCCTGCTCCAGGCGGTCCTCCAGATGCGGGCGCCATAGATCGACCACGCGGCGGGCGGCGGGCGGCGGTGTCTCGCCGGTCATCTTCTCGCGCGCGAGGAGCCGGATCACCTCGGGCAGCGCGGCCTCGGTGCGCTCCTCGATCCGGTGGAAGCCCATCTTGCGATAGCGCGCCTCCAGCGCGCCGGCCAGATTGGCGCGCAACCCCGCCATGTTCTGCCCGCCGAGCGCCTCGACCCGCGCGGTCTCCAGCGCATCGAACAGCATCGGCGCGACCTCGCCCTGCGGCTTGGAACGGCGGTGTAGCGCGTCGTCGTGATGGCGCAGACGCAACGCCAGCGCATCCGCCTCGCCGCGCACACGGGCGACCTCCTCCACCGGCAGCGCGCGCCCGGGGAACGGCAGGCGCGCGCGTTCCCCCGACATATGCGCGGGTTCGGAGCCGTAGCTCACCTCCAACTCCGGCTCCCCCGACACGGCGCGGAAGCAGGCGGCGTTGGCGCGCTTGAAATCCTCGATCGGCCCGTCCTGGTCGGCCATGGCGCTCTCGACCCCGTCAGTGCACCTGGATGCCGACGCCCGTCTCCGGCAATTCCTCGCCGAAGCAGCGCTGATAATATTCGGCGATGATCGGCCGTTCGGTCTCGTCGCACTTGTTGAGGAACGTGACCCGGAAAGCGAAGCCGATATCGTTGAATATCCGCGCGTTCTCGGCCCAGGTGATGACCGTGCGCGGGCTCATCACGGTGGAGATATCGCCGCCGATGAAGCCGGTACGGCTCAGATCCGCGCACTGCACCATGGCGGAAATCTGCTGACGCCCTTCCTCGTCATCGAAATCCGGCACCTTGGCCAGCACGATATCGACCTCCTGGTCGTGCGGCAGATAATTCAGCGTGGTGACGATCGACCAGCGGTCCATTTGACCCTGGTTGATCTGCTGCGTCCCGTGATAGAGGCCACTGGTATCGCCGAGGCCGACCGTGTTGGCCGTCGCGAAGACCCGGAAGCTCGGATTCGGACGAATCACCTTCGACTGATCGAGCAGGGTGAGCTTGCCCTCCCGCTCCAGGATGCGCTGGATCACGAACATCACGTCCGGGCGGCCGGCATCGTATTCGTCGAAACAGAGCGCAACCGGGTTCTGCAACGCCCAGGGCAGGATGCCCTCCCGGAACTCCGTCACCTGCTTGCCGTCGCGCAACACGATCGCGTCCTTGCCGACCAGATCGATACGGCTGATATGGCTGTCCAGGTTAACACGCACGCAAGGCCAGTTGAGCCGGGCCGCGACCTGTTCGATATGGGTCGACTTGCCGGTGCCGTGATAGCCCTGGATCATCACGCGGCGGTTATAGGCGAAGCCCGCCAGGATCGCCATCGTGGTATCGTGATCGAACACATAGGTGTCGTCGCGATCCGGCACATGGTCGGTCAGCGTCGAAAAGGCCGGAACCTTCATATCGCTGTCGAGTCCGAAGGTCTGGCGCACGGACACTTCCATATCCGGCTTGGTCAGCGTCTCGGACGCGGGCCGGTCATTGTCGCTGTCGGTCTTCTTGGCGGTCGCTGTGCTCATCGATGCTCTCTGCTTCGCGGAAACTCGGACGGCAGCCCTGCGGGCTCGCTCGAAGGGACGCGCGGGGTGGGCATGGGATACCCCCGGGCCGCGCGCCCTACCGAACATGGGGCGAAAACCGACGGCCTCAAGCGCGTCGCCCGGACTCCTCCAGACTGCGCCGCAGAACGCCGTAGGCGTGGTTTATATCCTTCAGCCGATCCTCGGCCGCGCGCCGCTCCTCTTCACCGCGCGCGCTGCCGCCGAGATCGGGGTGCAATTCCTTCGCAAGTTCCTTATAGCGGCGCTTTAGGCCGGTCAAGGTGACCGGCGCCACGAGACCGAGAACCCGCATCGCGTGGCTCTCCGGCCCCTCCTCCGCGCGCCGGCGGGCGCGGCGCCGGAAGTCGGTTTCCTCGTCCCCGCTCTTGAAGGCGCCTTCCTCGTCGAAAAAATCGGTGCTGTCATGGACACCGGCGCGCGTGCGGGCCGTCCCGAAACGCAGCCCCATCGGCCAAGTCGGCCGGTCCCAGACGGCGGCGTCGCGAACCATGCGGTCGACATCCGCCGTCGACATGCCCGCGCAGAAATTCCAGGCCGCGTTATATTCGCGCGCGTGCTCCTTGCAGAACCAGAAGAATTCCTCCAGCCGGTCGCGCCCGCGCGGCGCGCGGTGCACGCCCTCCGCCTCGCAGGTCGGGTGGTCGCACGGACGGTGCGCGGCCGGCCGGCGCCGCCGGAAGGGGGTACTGTCGAGTTGTCCGTCCATCTCCGCAGTTTCCACTATCGCCGTCCCCAGGATGGCCCGAACGGAACCGACGGGCGAGGTCTGGTTCCACGGGCCTTGCACCACCGCCGCCGGAACGAAACTATGCCCTCCGGCGGTGGCTACCATTGCCCCAATGGTGCCGCTCCGTGTCGATCCGAACAAGGGCGGGATATGATGAGCACGCAGCGACGAATCGAGGAGAAACTGACCGAGGCCTTCGCGCCCACCGTGCTGGAGGTCGTGAACGAATCGCACCGGCACGCCGGCCATGCGGGATCCCCCGGTACCGGCGAGTCCCATTTCGCCGTCCGCATGACCAGCCCAGCCTTCGCGGGGCTGTCGCGGATCGAGCGGCAACGGCGCGTCTATGCCGTCCTGGCGGAAGAGTTGAAGGGGCCGGTCCACGCGCTTTCGCTCTCGCTCGACGGTTCCGAGGGCGGCGGGTAATCACGCGCGACGCCCGCATTGAGGGAAGGGGGCCGGTGGCGCTACAATGGAGTGTCGACACAAGGTGGGATTGCATCGCCGACACAACCTCTTGTTGCGATCGCGACTGCCGCATGTATCTTTATCGTGGTGCCGCGCGGAAACCCGGCGGTATCGAGATCACATCCATTCAAGAAGAGGCATGCCGTCGGGGGAAGTCGATGCAAGGACCGACAATGCCGAGAGGGCGGACAGCCCTTCGCGCCCGTAATGTACGCGTCCACGGCCGGCGGACCAGCATGAAGCTGGAACCGGCCTTCTGGGATGCATTGGAAGCCGCCGCCATGCGCGAGGGACGATCGATCAACGAAATTTGCTCGATGATCGACGACAGGGCCGCCGGATACGGCCTGACGGCGGCGATCCGTGTCTTCGTCCTCGCCTATGGATGGTGCCGCCGCCTGGACGACGCGATCGCTACCGTCCCCGTGGGGTCGCTGCCAACCGCCGACGGGGCACGGGATTAGTCGTCGCGTCACCCGCGGTTCGTCTCGGCGCGCCGCGCTTCCGCGCCCTTGAAGAAGTCCGGCCATTCGCGGCGCACCACCGGCCCGTCGGCCCGGTAGGCATGGCAGGTGTCGATCAGCCCCGGCTTGGCCCGGGATGCCCCGTCCGCGGCCCCCGGGGACCGGTCCTTCGGCGCCAAGCCGGCATCCCGGCGCGCCCGCTCGCCGGACCCGACGATCGTCTGGAAGGCCACCGTCGCCATCGGATAAAGCAGCTCCGTCAGATGGGTGCAGCCCGCGGTACCGCCCACCCGGTCCCGCACCGCCTTGCGGAAGCCGGGTCCGATCCGCACCCCGACGAGCTTGGCATAGGCCGGCGCGATCGCCGGACAGGCATCATAGGGGCCGTGCTCGGTCGACGCCTCGGCCGCCTTGATCTCGAACCCGTCGTCGAGCGTGAGGCGCAGCCACATCTCATGCACCGGCGTGCCCGCCTCGACCTCTCCCCGATGGGCGTTCTCGAAGCTGTAGGATTTAACGTCCGTCATGTGCCCCTCGATATCCCACAGCCCGTCGTCGCGGTGATAACCGTGACATTCGATCCGGCGCGTATGGTAGTGGCGGCGCGGCGCGGGCGGGGAAAGCGGCATGGGACTAATCCCTCCTTCGCTTGGAAACAGCGGCATGCGTTCCGGATATCCGGTGATACCGGGCAGGTGCGGCTCCGCAAATCTTACCTGACGGCGCTCAGCCGTCATCCTCGTCGTCATTCTCCGGCGGCGGCGGCGTAACGCGGATCAAGGTGATCTGATTGCGTTGACGGCGCACGACCTCGAAACGGAAGCCGTGAAACATGAAGATCTGACCCGGCTCCGGGATCAGCCGTGCCTCGTGCAGGACGAGGCCCGCGATGGTCGCGGCGTTGTCGTCGGGCAGGGACCAGTCGAACTCCCGTGCCAACAGGCGCAGCGTGACCGACCCGTCGACCAGATAGGCGCCGTCCGGCTGGGGACGGACGCCGGGCACGGCGATGTCGGTCTCGTCGTCGATATTGCCGACGATCTCCTCCAGGATGTCCTCCAGCGTGACGATCCCCATGAAGGCGCCATATTCGTCGATCACGAGGGCGAAATGCTCACGCCGCGCCCGAAAGGCCTGCAACTGGTCGAGCAACGTCGTCGAATCCGGGATGAACCAAGGCGCGGTCGCCAGCTTACCCAGATCGAGACTATCCAGATCGCTGATCGGCGCCACCATGGCGGACGTCTTCCCGGCATCGTCGGCGTTCTCCGCCTCGGCGCGTTCGGCCGCGCGCAGGGCATCGGTCTTCTGGCGCGCGCGCACTTCCCGCAGCAGGGCCTTGGCATGCAGCACGCCGACGATATTGTCCGGATCGTCGCGATAGACGGGGATGCGCGTATAGGGGCTGCCCAGCACCGCGTCGATATTATCCGCGACGGAATCGCCGAGATCGATCATCACCACCCGCCGACGGTGGGTCATGATGTCGGCGACCTCGACATCATCGAGATCGAGGATCGACTTCAGCATCACGCGTTCGTGCCGGGTATCCGGGTCCGCGCCGTCATGCAGGTCGATCGCGCCGCGCAATTCCTCCTCATGCTGCTCGCCGTCGAGTTCCATCGACAGATCGATGCCGAACGGCTTCAGCGTGCCGCGCACCACCATCTGCACCGTATGCGTCACGGGCGCGAACAGCAGCACCACCGCGCGCACCACCGGCGCGACCGCCAACGCAACCCGGTCGGTATGGCTGAGGGCATAGGTCTTCGGCAGCACCTCCGCGAAAATCAAGACCAGCAGCGTCATCACCAACGTCGCATAGGCGACGCCGGCATCCCCGAACCAGGCGACGAACATCGTCGTCGCCAGCGCCGAGGCCAGGATATTGACGAGATTGTTGCCGAGCAGGATGGCGCCGATCAGCCGGTCCTTGCGCTCCAACAGCCCCACAACGCGCTCCGCCCGCCGGTTCCCCTGCTTGGTGAGTTGGTGCATGCGCGAGCGCGAGGCGCCGGTCAGGGCCGTTTCCGAGCCCGAGAAGAAGCCGGACAGCACCAAGAGCACCAGGATAGCGCCACCGATGATGACGAACTCCCCATGTTCCGCCCAACTCATGAAGCCAGCGCCTCCGCCACCACCGCTTCCAGCGCCTCGGCCGGGACGTCCTGGGTGATGAAGCTATCGCCGATGCCGCGCGCCAGGATGAAGGTCAGCATGCCGTCCTTGACCTTCTTGTCGCTGCCCATGCGCCGGATCAGGTCGGCCGCGTCCCAATGAACGCCGGAAACGTCGCCCGGCCGGGTCGGCAAGCCCACCGCCTTCAGATGCGCGACCAGCCGCTCCGCGTCCTGGCCCGGACATAGATCCATGCGCCGGGACAGCGCGAAGGCCATCACCATGCCGATCGCGACCGCCTCCCCATGCAGCAGCCGGCCGTCGTAACCGGCCGCGCCTTCCAGCGCATGCCCGAAGGTATGGCCGAGATTGAGCAGCGCGCGCACCCCGCCCTCGCGCTCGTCGTCGGCGACGATACGCGCCTTCGACCGGCAGCAACGCGCGATCGCCTCGCGCCGCAGATCGATATCGCCCTTCACCATGGCGGGACCATGTTCCTCCAGCCACTCGAAGAAGGGCCGGTCGTCGATGGCGCCGTATTTCACGACCTCGGCATAGCCCGCGAGAAACTCCCGCCAGGGCAGCGATTCCAGGATTTCCGTGTCGGCCAGGACGAGGCGCGGCTGATGAAAGGCACCGACGAGGTTCTTGCCCGCCTCCACATTGATGCCCGTCTTGCCGCCGACGGAACTGTCCACCTGGGCCAGCAGCGTCGTCGGCACCTGAACGAAATCGATCCCGCGCAGCGCCACGGCGGCGGCGAAGCCGACCAGATCGCCGATCACCCCGCCGCCCAGCGCGACGAGAAGGGTCCGCCGCTCGATCCCGATTTCGAACAGCCGGTCGAGCAGGCCCGAAAGGCCATTGAAGCTCTTGGTCGATTCGCCCGCGGGCATGACCACCGCCTCCCCGCCGACCCCGGCCGCGCCGAGCGAGGCGGCGAGCGTGTCGAGATGGAAATCCGCCACGTTCTCGTCGCAGACGACGACCACGCGCCGGCCGTTGGCGAAGGGCTTGATCGCCTCGCCCGCCCCGGCCAGAACCCGCGCGCCCACCCGGATGTCGTATCCGCGCGTGCCCAGCGAGACCGGCACGACCTCGACCTCCGACCCGTTCTCCATTCCGTCGGCATCGCTCATCGCGCCGTGTCCTCCTCCATGAGGGCCGCCTCGCGCAGCGCCTCCAGCACCTTATCGGCCATCGCGTCCTTGGTCTGTTCGCCGCTATCGACCGTCAGATCGGCGTGCGCGTAGACCGGCTCCCGCTCCTCCATCAAACGGCGCAGGGTCCCTTGCGGGTCCGCCGTCTTCAGCAGCGGGCGATGGCCACGCTTGGAGACCCGCTTCCACAGGACATCGAAATCCGCCTTCAACCAGACGGTAACCGCCCGCTCGCGCAGCAATTCGCGGGTTTCCTCCTGCATATAGGCACCGCCGCCCGTCGCGAGAATACAGGGCGGGCCATCCAGCAGGCGGGCGATCACGCGCCGCTCGCCATCGCGGAAATGCGCTTCGCCATGTTCGGCGAAGATTTCCGCGACGGTACAACCGGCGGCTTCCTCGATCTCCTTGTCCGCATCGACGAAGGGGGCGCCCAGTTTTCGCGCCAATTGCCTGCCGACGGCCGTCTTGCCGGCCCCCATCATGCCGATCAGCGCCACCGTCCGGGACAAGTCCGAGCGGGTCGGGGCCAGAGAAGAGGCCTGGGGAGAGGCCTGAAGATCGGATTCCCTGTCGGATGTGGCGGCCATGTTTCCCGCGTCGTTTCGTTCGCGCTCATACCGGACGCCGGCCACCTCCACCCACCGGCGAGGCCGGGCCGTGCCTCACGGCGGCGAAAGAGGAGTGCCGAGGGCGCCGCCCGCGCTTTCCCACTTTCATGGAGGTCGCAGAATTGCCATAGTCCCGGCGTAGCGTAAAGCGTTCCCGCCACCATGCGCACCGGTACGGACGATCACTGGTTCGACCGATCACTGGCGCGGACAGGGGGGATGGCCGCGAACATCGCGGTCGATCACGTGTCGATCACGTAAGGACAATCACTTCAGGGACGACGATAGATTCTCATGGGCAAATTGCTTGTGGCCTTGTTCGGCCTCATTCTCCTCATCGTGGGCGGTGGCATCGCCTATCTGGCGACCTTCGACATTCCGGCGCCGACCCAAACCGTCGAGATACAGTTGGATGACGACCGTTTCCCCCGGTAAGGCTTCCCGAGCGAGGATGTCGGGCACCCGCTTGGCGGCGCTCGCGCTCGGCCTGATTCCGGTTCTGGCCATGGCCCCGGGCGACGCGGGGGCGCAGAGCCAATCCACGGGGCCGGTGCAACTGTTCCCCGCCGACCCGAACAACGCGGCCGGGCCCAATGGCGTCCTGGGATCGGAAAGCACAAGCGGAGCCGCGGGAACCGGTTCGACAAGCCGCGATACGACCCCTTCCGTCATCGGGTCCGGCGCGGAGGCCGTGGAGGTCGCGCCGCTCGACGCGCCATCGGCGGAATCCGTTGGCCTGATCGGTCCGGAGAGCGGGGGGCTACCGGCCGATATGTGGGCCGGTTCGTCGCGCACGCTCGCCCATGACGGACTTCGGGCCTTGCCAGACCGGCTGGGTTCGCCCGCCGCGCGCGCGCTCGCCGTCCGGTTCCTGACCAGCGCCGCGCCCGGGCCGGATGCCGGGGCCGACGCCCAACCGCCGGCCGGTGACTTCATGGCCGCGCGGATCGATGCGCTGATCGCCTTGGGCGCCCTGGAACCCGCGCGCGCCCTGGCGGAGACGGCGCGCGACATCGCGGCGACACCCGCGCTCGACCGCGCGGTCGCCGATGCCCGGCTTGCCGCCGGCGCGGTACCGACGGCCTGCGCCGATGCCCGCTCGCTGAGCCAGAAATCGGACGATCCCTATTGGCAGAAGCTGCTGATCTTCTGCCAGGCCGCCGCCGGCGACACCGGCGAGGCGGAGTTCGGGCTCGGCCTGCTGGCGGAGATGGGGGCGAATGATCCGCTCTTCATGACTCTGGCGGACGGCCTGATCGCCGGACGCGCGCCCGACCTTTCGGAAACGGACCCCGCCGCCTTCGGCGCGATGCATGCCGCGATGGCCCGGGTTTCCGGCGCCATGCCGCCCGAAGCCGTGGCGGTAGAGGGCACGGCACCCGCCGTCGCCACGCTCTTGACCATGAAGCCCCAGGCGCTCGACCTCGCCGAGGCGGCGGCCTGGCGCGGCGTGCTCGATCCGAATCGGTTGGCGGAACTCTATGCGGGCGCGGATTTCGAGCCCTCGGCGCTGGATAATCCGCTGAGCGCTGCGGAATCGATGGACGGCGCGCGGGCCCGCGCCCTGCTCTATCAATCGCTGGCGATTCAGAGCATCGCTCCGGCCAAGGCCGAATTGCTGACCACCGCTTTCGCGACCGCCGCGCGTGACGGGGTCTATCCGATCGCGGTTGATCTGTTCACCGATCAACTCATGCAACTTCCCCCCTCCAGCGCCCTCACCTTTTTCGCGGAGACGGCGACGCGCGCCCTCCTATCGGTCGGCGCCGTCGAGCGCGCGGGACGCTGGTACGCCCTGATCGAGGCGCGCGCGCGCGCCGGCGACAACGGCGCCGCCGAGATGACGGCCGCGCGCGACCGGCTCTGGCCGCTCGGCCGGCTGGCGGGCATGATCCCGCCGGAGGAAGGCGCCGCCGCCCGCATCGCGGCCTTCGAACGCAGTGTCGCCGACCGCGCGCCGGAGCGGGCGGAAACGCTGCTGCTGCGGACCTATCTGCCGCTGCTCGCATTGGTGCCGGAGGCGCGGGCCGCGCGCGACGCGCTGGCCCGGCATGCCTTCCGCGCGGGGGGGATGGAAACGACCGCCCCCAACCCGGCCGCCGGCACCCTGGCGCGCCTGGCGGCGGCGGACGGGCGGATTGCGGAAACGGTTCTCTACGCCCTGATCCGGGTCGGAGCGCGGCCGGTTCCGGAACTGTCCCCGGAGGTCCTGGCGGAAACCGTCCAGGCGCTGGACCGCGTCGGTCTATCCCGGGAAGCGCGTCGGCTCGCCCTCGAGGCCTTGGTCGCGGCTGGGTTGTGACCGGTCCCGCGGCCACAGCCCGCACCGGCGGAGGCGCCGATGAGCCGTTATCTCGATCCCTTCCTGGAGATGCTGGCCGCGGAGCGCGGCGCCGCCGTCAACACCATCGCGGCCTATCGGCGCGACCTCTCGGATTACGACCGTTTCCTGAACGGGCGTGGTGAACGGGCGGAGACGGCGTCCGCCGCATCGATCTCCGCCTATCTTACCCATCTCGCCGCCGAGGGGGCCAGCAGCGCCACCGCCGCGCGGCGCCTCTCCGCCCTGCGGCAATTCCATCATTTCCTGCTGGCCGAGGGACTGCGAAACGACGATCCGACCCTGACCATAGACGCGCCGCGCCGGGGCCGGACCCTGCCCAAGATACTGAGCGAGGCGGAGGTCGAACGGCTGATCGAGACGGCCAGGGCCGGCACCACCGCCGGTGGGCACGCTGGCGCGGAGGCGCTGCGACTTCATTGCCTTTTGGAACTGCTCTATGCGACCGGATTGCGGGTCAGCGAACTGGTCGACCTGCCGCGCGGCGCGCTGCGGCGGGAGGAGCCCTTCCTGATCGTGCGCGGCAAGGGGGGGAAGGAGCGTTTGGTACCCTTGAGCGAACCGGCCCGCGCCGCACTCTCCGCCTATGCGGATGCGCGGGCGCGGTTCCTGCCGGGGGGGGCAAAGGGCGGGGGAACGACGGGCGCGAAGGAGTCACCCTATCTCTTCCCCAGCCGTTCGAAGGAAGGGCATCTGACCCGACAGCGCTTCGGTACCATGCTGAAGGCCCTGGCGCTGGAGGCCGGCCTCGACCCGAAGCGGGTCAGTCCGCATGTGCTGCGCCATGCCTTCGCCAGCCATCTTCTGGCCAACGGCGCGGATCTGCGCGCGGTGCAGAAGCTGCTGGGTCATGCCGATATCTCGACCACCCAGATCTATACCCATGTGCTGGACGAAAGGCTGAAACGTCTGGTGACGGAGAAGCATCCGCTCGCCACCCGGGATTAGTTCCGCGCTGGGAGGTGGGGGTAGCGGCTGGGGTCGTCGTCAGACCGCCGCCTCCACGGGTTCCGGCGCCCCCCGGATGATCGCCAGATAGGCAAGCACCGCACCCGCGCCGCACGCCGCGATCGTCCCCGCCATCACCACCGCCATAGAAGACGCGCCCCCCTCGAACCCATGCCCGACACCCAGGCCGACCAGCGCCGCGAAACCATATTGGACGAAGCCGATAAGCGAGGAGGCCGCGCCGGCATGACGCGGGAAGGGACCGATGGCGCCGGCCTGCGCGTTCGGCAGCACGATCCCCATCCCCACCATGTAGAGGATCATCGGCGCCAGGATCGTGGCGACACCGGCCTTGCCCGCCAAGAGCACCGCCAGCATGACGCCCCCGCCGACCGCGTTGATCACGGCGCCCAATAAAACCGCCCGTCCCGGCTCCATGGGCAACCGCCCAGCCAGTCGCGCGCCCAGGATGAAGCCGACCACGACACTGGAGAAGCAGAGACCGTAGAGACTGGGTGAGACATCCAACAGCCCGATGAAGACATGGCTGGAGCCCGATATCCAGGCGAAGAGTCCGGAATAGCTCGTCGTCGCGGCGAGGGCGAAGCCGGTGAACTGGCGCTGGCGCAGCAGGGTCAGATAGCCGGTGGCGATCCGCCCCGGCCCGATCGTCCCGGTCCCGCACGCCGCATTGGTTTCGCGCAGCAGGAGCCCCACCCCCAGAAGCGCGACCGCGCCGACGAGACTCAACACCCAGAAACAGGCGGACCAGCCGAAGGCGTCGGTCAGCACCCCGCCGATCGCCGGTGCGATCGCGGGCGCTAATCCCATCGCCGCCGCGATCGCCGCCAGCACCCGCCGCGCACCGGCCCGGCCGTGCACGTCGCGCACCACCGCCCGCGCCACGACCTGACCCGCGCAGCCACCGACTCCCTGGACCAGCCGGGCCGCGATCAGGAATTCCACCGTCGGGGCCACCATGCACAGGATCGACGCCCCGAGATAGAGCGCGCCCGCCACCAACAACGGCCCACGCCTGCCATAACGGTCGCTGAGCGGCCCCCAGATCAACTGTCCCACCGCGAAGGCGATCATATAGACCGACAGCGTCAACTGAATCGTCGGCACGTCCGTCGCGAAGGATTGGCGCATCGCCGGCAGGGACGGCAGATAAAGATCGGTCGAAAGCGGCCCGAGCGCCGTCAGCATGACCAGGAGCGCCGTGACCGTTCGCCCGGCGGGATCGGGACGCTTCATCGCGCGCCCTCCCCCGCCGCGCCGCCCTCTCCGCGGGTCAGCAGGAGATAGCCGAGAAACGCCGTCGCGCTCATCCCCAGCACGACGAAGCCGAGCGGCGTCGCCGTCCCGTCGTAAAGCGGCTGCACCATCAGGCTGGAAAGGCTGGCGGCGCTCATCTGGATGAAACCCAGCATGGCGGACGCGCTGCCCGCGACGCGGGGGAAGGGCCCCAACGCGCCCGCGAGACTGGCCGGCAGGGTCAACCCGAATCCCAGCGTGAAGAGGCACATCGGCGCGATCACGCGTGGCACCGACAAGTCGCCCGACAGTGCGATCAGCAGCATCGCCGCCACCACCGAACAGAGCGTTCCGGCCAGGATCACCCGGCGCGTGCCCCAGCGCCCGACCAGCCGGCCGGAGAGGAAGGCACCGCTGGCATAGCCGCCGACCGTGAAAACCATCAGGAAGCCGAAGATATCGGGCGCGATACCCAGTTCATCGATGAAGAGAAAGGGCGCGTCGGAGAAATAGGCGAAGAACCCGCCGAAGAGGAAGGCCCCCGCCATCGCATGGCCAAGGAAATGGCCGTTGCGCAGCAAGCTCCAATAGATCGCGACAAGGCGGCCGGGCCGCATCGCATCGGCGATCCGCGTCGCGATGGTCTCGCGAAGGCGCAGCACGCTTATCCCGGCGAGCGCGATGCCGATCGCGGCGAGGGTCAGGAAGGCGGCCTCCCAGCCCAACCGTGCCTGAATCGCCCCGCCCAGGATCGGCCCCAGCGCGGGCACGATCGCGATCGCCGTGCCGACGAGGCCGAAGGCGCGCGCCGCCGCCGGCCCCTCGAACAGGTCGCGCACCACGGCCCGGCCGACGACGGGGCCGACGCAGGCGGTGAAGCCCTGCACGAAGCGCGCGAGGGTCAGGGACAGGATGTCCGGCGCCATGGCGCAGAACACGCCCGCGCCCGCATAGGCGAAGAGACCGACGAGCAGCACCGGGCGCCGGCCGAACGCGTCGCTCGCCGGGCCGATCACCAATTGCGCGCCCGCGAAGCCGATGAGGAAGAAGGTCAGCGTGCGCTGCACCGCGTCGGGACCGACCGCGAATTCCCGCTGGATCGCCGGCAGCGAGGGCACGTAGAGCGACATCGACAGCGCCCCCAGCGAAACCAGCGCCGTGATCAAAGCCAGCGTGCGGGTGGCCTGCCGGGAGCCGAAGAGAGGGACATCGGGGGACGGTGACATGTGGACCCGTTCGCTCCGCCCCGATCAGCCGATGCGATGCAGGCCGAGGCCATGCTCGCGCAGCCAGGCCCGGCTGCGTTTCGGCGTGGGCGCGATCTCGGCCACCGTCGCCCAAAAGGCCGGCGAATGGTCCATATGGCGCAGATGCGCCACCTCGTGCGCGACGACATAGTCGAGGATACCCGGCGGGCAATAGATCAAGCGCCAGGAGAAATTCAGATCGCCCGCCGCCGTGCAACTTCCCCAGCGCGTGCGTTGATCGCGCAACACGATCCGGCCGGGCCGCGCGCCGATCACGGCCGCCTTTTCCGCCACCAGCGGCTTGATGGCGGCGCGCGCCTCGCGCTTCATGAAATCCGTCACCCGGCGCGGCAGATGGCTCAGTTCCCCCGGCACGCGCAGGATCTCCGGCGCGCGGGCATCGAGGCGCACGGCGCCCCGGGCATCCGGCTGGTGGCTGATCACCCGTTCCTCCCCCAGGAAGGGAATACGGGCGCCGGGCGCGAAATCGACACGCGGCGGCAAGGCGGCCAATTGTTCCAGGACCCACCGCGCATGGGTCGTCAGGAACCCGATCGCCTGGGCCTCCCCGACGCGCGGCGGCAGGGTCAGCACGGCCGCGTCGCGCCAGGCGTCGACGCGCAGGCTGATGCGCCGCGCGCGCGCGTGCCGGCGCAGGACGACCCGCGTCGGGCATCCATCGAGCGCGACGATCCGTTCGACCTCCGCGCCGCTGGCGCTCGCGCCCGCCAGGCTGGGCAGGCCGCGCGCCCGTTCGGGAACCGCTTGTGATCGGGGAAGAAACATGAATCGTAGGTATCCCAATTCGGAGTGGCTTGAAAGCGAATGCTCGGCCAGTCTGTTTATCCCGCGCGATGACAATCCGGCCGTGGCGACGGCGGCCGCGCCCGTCACCACGGCTTCCCGGCCAGGAGTACCCACCGACCCATGCCGACAGATCCCGCGAACACGACCCCCGGCCTACCGACCGGACGGGAGGGCGGGCACGCCGCGCGGCCACCGCGCCTCGCGCCCGCGCTCTTCCTCCTGTTCCTCGGCACGATCTGGGGCCTCAACAGTTCGATCGCCAAGCTCGGCGGGATGCACGGGGTCGCGCCGATCGGTTTCTCCGCCTGGCAGATGTCCGGGGCGGCGCTGCTCGTCGCGCTGGCTTGCCGGATGAAGGGGCTGCCGATCCGTTTCGACGGCGCGCATTGGCGCTACTATCTGCTGGTGGGCCTGATCGGCACGGCACTGCCCAGCGTCAATCTGGTCAATACGCTGCGCCATCTGCCCGCGGGCGTGCTGTCGCTCGGCCTCTCCATGGTACCGCTCTTCAGCTATGCGATGAGCATGGCGCTGGGGCTGGAGCGATTCGACCGGCTGCGCGCGCTCGGCATCCTGGTCAGCTTCGCGGGCGTGCTGCTGATCGTCCTGCCGAAGGCCAGCCTGCCGGAGCCGGAGGACGGGAAATGGTTCCTGATCGGTCTTCTGACGCCCTTCCTCTATGCCTTCTCCAGTGTCGCGGCGGCGAAGTTCCGGCCGCCGGACGCGACCTCCTTCCCGCTCGCCGGCGGCATGCTGATCGTGCTGGGGCTGGTGCTGTGGCCGACGGCGATCGCCACGGGGCAGGCCTTCCTGCCCACGCTCACGGCCGACGTGACGGCCATCGGCCCCGCCAGTTGGAGCGTGCTGATCGCCATGGCGATCTCAGCCGTCGCCTATTTCTGTTACTTCGAGGTCGTGCGCATGGCCGGCCCGGTTATCGTCAGCCTGGTCGGCTATATCGTCGCCTGCACGGGAATCCTATGGGGCATGGCGATCTTCGACGAACGTCACTCTCCCTATGTCTGGGCGGCGGTCGCGGTGATCTTCATGGGCTTGGCACTGGTCAATCTGCGCCACGGCCGGATGGAGGCGACCCGACCGACGTGACTGTCCGCCGCCTCCATCGCCGTCGTCGCCGTCACGAGCCTTTCCATTGAGACGCGCGGCGCAACCTGCTTCAATCGGACCAATCGTCTTGCGGGGCCCGAACGGTTCCGCGAATCCGAACGACCGCCGACCGGCCGCGAACTGACCGAACGGACGATGTCGGCGCGTGGATAAGAATGGAGGAGCACCATGGGCAGAGTTGCACTGGTTACCGGGGGAACGCGGGGCATCGGCGCCGCCATCGCGACGGGCCTGAAGAAGGCCGGCTACACGGTCGCCGCGAACTATGGCGGCAATGACGAGGTGGCGAACAAGTTCTCGGAGGAAAGCGGTATCGCCGTCTACAAGTTCGACGTCTCCAATTTCGACGCGGTCAGCAAGGCCGTCGAGAAGATCGAGAAGGATCTCGGCCCGATCGATGTTCTGGTCAACAATGCCGGAATCACGCGTGACGGCACCATGCACAAGATGACGCCGGATCAGTGGCAGGCGGTGATCGACACCAATCTCGGCTCCTGCTTCAACTGCTCGCGCGCGGTGATCGAGGGGATGCGCGCGCGCAAGTTCGGCCGCATCGTCAATATCGGCTCGATCAACGGCCAGGCCGGCCAGTACGGGCAGGTGAACTATGCCGCCGCCAAGTCCGGCATCCACGGCTTCACCAAGGCGTTGGCCCAGGAAGGCGCGCGCGCCGGCATCACGGTCAACGCCATCGCGCCCGGCTATATCAACACCGACATGGTCCGCGCCGTGCCGGAGGAAGTGCTGGAGAAGATCAAGGCGCGCATCCCCGTCGGCCGCCTCGGCGAGGCGGAGGAGATCGCGCGCGGCGTCGCTTTCCTCGTCGCCGACGACGCGGGCTTCATCACCGGCTCCACCCTCTCCATCAACGGCGGCCAGCATATGTATTGAGGCGCGCCGCGCTCCCAGCGGCGCCACAGGATGGGAAATAACATGCCGGAACGCCCCCTGATCGGTACCGGCGTCGTGGTCCTGAAGGACGGCGACGCCGGGCCGCTTGTCCTGCTGGTGAAACGCGCCAAGCCGCCGCGCCAGGGGCAATGGTCCCTGCCCGGCGGCCGGCAGGAGCTGGGCGAGACGATCCGCGAGACCGCCCGGCGCGAAGTGCGCGAGGAGACGGGGGTCGAGATCGCGGATCTGCGCCTGCTCGACGTGATCGACAGCATAACGCCCGACCCGGCGGCGCCCGCCGGCCCGCCCGTCTTTCATTACACGCTGATCGATTTCTCGGCCCGCTGGGCGTCGGGCGACCCGCGCGCGGGCGACGACGCGGCCGAGGCGATCTGGGCGGATACGGCGCGGCTCGCCGACTATGACCTGTGGGACGAGACCGCGCGGCTCATCGGAGTGACATGCCAGCGGGCCAGATCGGCGCCGCATGGCGACACCCCGGAAAATTCACGAAAAAGCCCTTAGATTTCCATTGCATCGGAAACCAATTCCAGTGCATACCGCGCGCTCACGTGATGATGCGTGTCATCTACTGGATGGAGGATGCGATGCCGAGAGACGACATCGCTCTTTCCGATCTGGGGACGGCAGCGGACGGGGTCCAAAGCGCAGCCCATAAGGACGAGAGCGTAACCGAAACCAATATCATTCCCTTCCGCCTGCCGGACGAGAATAGATTGGACCACTTCATCAAGCGTGACGGCGAGACCTTCGCCGGCTCCCATCTGATCGTCGATCTATGGGATGCCTCCGGTCTCGACGACATCGCCCATATCGAATCCGTGCTGAAACGCTGCGTCGAGGTGGCGGGGGCGACGCTCCTGCATTTCCACCTGCATCGTTTCTCGCCGGAAGGCGTCTCGGGCGTGGCCGTCCTGGCGGAGAGCCATATCTCGATCCACACCTGGCCCGAAGTCGGCTATGCCGCGCTGGATATCTTCATGTGCGGCGACGCGGAGCCGCATAAGGCGATCCGGGTGCTGGAGGAAGGCTTCCGGGCCGGGCGGGTCGAGCTCAACGACCTCAAGCGCGGGCGTGTCGCGGCCCGCTAGGCCGCGACGACGACAAGCATCATGGCCGATTGGTTCGACGAGACGCTGCACGACGACTACCGTCAGGGGTTGCGGATCGATCGGGTTCTGTATCAGTCGAACGACGGATTGCAGGACCTGATCGTCTTCGAGAACGCGCGCTTCGGCCGCGTCCTGTGCCTCGACGGCGTCGTGCAGACGACCGAGGGCGACGAGTTCGTCTATCACGAGATGCTGACCCATGTGCCGATCCTGGCCCATGGCCGGGTCGAGGACGTGCTGATCGTCGGCGGCGGTGACGGCGGCATGGCGCGCGAGGTGCTGAAGCACCCGGCCGTCCGCCCGGTGATGGTGGAGATCGACCCGGATGTGGTGGAATTCTCCAAACAGCACCTGCCCCGCCTCTCGAACGGCGCCTTCGACGATCCCCGGCTGGAGCTCGTCATCGCGGACGGTTGCCGGTTCGTGAAGGAAACGGAAAAGCGCTTCGACGTCGTCATCGTCGATTCCACCGACCCGATCGGACCGGGGGAAGTGCTGTTCACGGCCGAGTTCTATGCCGACTGCAAGCGCTGCCTGAAACCGGGCGGCGTGGTGGTGACGCAGAACGGCGTCCCCTTCGTGCAGGGTGGGGAGATCACCGACAGCTATCGCCGGTTGGGGGAGAGCTTCGCGGACGTCCATTTCTTCCGTGCCGCCATCCCGACCTATCAGGGCGGCGACATGGCGTTCGGCTGGGCCAGCGACGATCCGGACCCGCGCCGTCAGTCGGTCGAGGTGATCGAGGCGCGCTTCGCGGATGCCGGCATCGAGACGCGCTACTACACGCCCGACCTCCACGTCGCCAGCTTCGCCCTGCCCCGGACGATCAAGGATCTGATGCGGTAAGGATGTCGTCGCGCGCCGGGCGCCGCTACATCGCGTGGGCGAGGGGCGTGCGGCCGGATCGGGCCTTGGGAAAACGCACGGTGACGGTGGTTCCCAGGCGCGGCGTGCTTTCAAGCGTCAGGGTACCGCCGTGCAGTTCGACGAAACGCCGTGCCAGCGCGAGGCCGAGGCCCGTGCCGCCGACGGCCGCCGTTTCACTGAACCGCGCCTGACCGAAGGGTTCGAGGACGTGCTCCATATCCTCCGGATCGATACCGATGCCGGTATCGATCACACGGATGCGTATGCCGCCGCTCTCGTCCTTGTCAGCCGCGATGGTGACGCGACCTTGCGGGCGGTTGTACTTGATCGCGTTGGAGACGAGGTTCAGCACCACTTGCCGGATCAGACGCTCGTCGGCCAAAAGCGGCGGAAGGGTCGGGCCGCAATCGACCGACACGGCGACCAACCGCGCCTGGGCCTGCGCCGCCGTGATGCGCGCGCAGTCGCGCAACAGGTCCCCGACGACGATGCCGTCCTCGTCGATCTCGGTCGCGCCCGCCTCGACCCGGGCGAGGTCGAGAATGTCGCTGATGAGCGCCAGAAGATGGCTTCCCGCCAATTGCATGTCGTGAGCGTATTCGACGTATTTGCGGTGTCCGAGAGGACCGTGAATCTCGGAGGAAAGCATGTCGGAGAAGCCGATCAACGCATTGAGCGGCGTGCGCAGCTCATGACTCATATGGGCGAGGAACTCCGACTTCGCATCGCTCGCCGCGTGGGCGCGCGTGGCCGCGGCCGCCAACTGCTCGTTCATCAGTCGTAGCTGAACCGTGCGCTCCTCGACCGCGCTCGCCAGAATTTCCCGCCGCCGGATCAATTTATCGATCGCGAAGGTCAACGCGATCAACAGGACGAAGGCCACCCCGGCTATCAGATAAAGCCACCAATTGCCGACCGTCGCCATATAAACCGGCCCGGCTTCGTAGGTAATCGACCAAGTACGCCCGGCCACCTCCAACCGCTGTTCCCGGCTGAAGGCGCCGGGCGCGCCCTGAACCGGAATATTGGCCACGGGCTGTGGCTCGCCGGCCGTCACGTCATGAATCTCCACGCCGATACGGCCGAGGTCGCTTCGCCGCAACAGATTGCCGATCATCGTCTGCGGGGTGAAACCGAAGGCCACCAGGACCATCCGATCGTCCCCCGCCACCTCCATCGGCAGGCCGAGATTGCCGGAGGAAACCGCCCTGATCAGGATCATGCCCGGCACGCCTTCCTCGGGGCTGTTAAAGAACCGCAAGGGGGCGGACAATTGGGTCTTTCCCGTCGCGATGGCCTGTTCCGCGGCCTCGCGCCGATTCCTGTTGGACGCGATATCCAATCCGACGGCACGCCGCCGGCCATCGGGCGTTTCCGTATAGAGAACGGGCATGACCACGTCCCGGGTCACGGGCTTCCGAATCCGGACCTCCGGATAGCCAAGTTCCTTGCGGAAACCGTCCCGCTCCTGCAGTTCGCGGTTTAGGACAGGGACATGGACGGGGCGAATGACCGGAAGGATGGAGGCGACGCGAATATCGTTCTCGGCGAACAGATCGGTGCTGGCAATGAACAGCGCGAACTCGGACTCGGTAACCGCCTCGCTCGTCACCAGATAGGCACCGATCGCCTTGAGGCGATCGTTCAACCGCGTCATGGCGGCATCGATGGCAAGCGTCACGCGCTCCGACTCCACCCGGAAATCGTCCAGCCGGCGATCTTCCAGGGTGTCCTCGACCTCCAGCACCAAGGCACCGCCCAATACCGCCAGGACGGCGGCGGCGATGAAACATATCAAACGCTGGGCCCTTGCGTGCATGGCACCCATACCCCGTAACGAGCGGGAGCCCCCTCCCCGTGAACCGCTCCCCCTCTCAATCAATCGAACCGTTGATCGAAAACCTAGGTCAATTTTCGTAAAAACTATCTTAACGGGATATCCAAGGGCTGTCGCGCCCCTTCCGCGATGAACCGGACGCCAGAAAGACGTCTGGAAAAGACGTCAGGAAAAGGCCGGCAGCCTAACGGAAAAGCGCGCGCCATGCACCGCGCCTTGGCCGTTAGAGCGATTGCTCGCCGTGATCGTGCCGTCATGCGCCTCGACGATCTGCTTGGAAATCGACAGGCCGAGACCCGAATGGGTGCCGAACTTCTCGGCCTCCGGACGTTCGGTGTAGAACCGCTCGAAGATATCCTTGAGCTTCGCGGGCGGAATGCCCGGCCCCTCGTCATCGACCCGCACCTCGACCATGCCGCCGTCGCGCAGGGCGGTGATGCGAATTGTTCCATTGGGCGGCGAGAAGCTCTCGGCATTGCCGATCAGATTGCGAAAGACTTGAACCAATCGGTCCTCGCTCCCCCGCACGGTGAAGGGCCCCGCGCCCTCCGCCTCGAAGACCAGGCGAACCGGCCGCTCGCCCCCCTCTCGCGCGCGCTCCTCGCGCGGGACATTCAGCATCTCCGCCAAGGCGGAGAGCATGCGGGCCAGATCGACCTCCGCCGATTCCGACCGCGAAAGCTCCGCATCCAACCGGGACGCGTCGGAAATATCGGAGATCAGCCGGTCGAGCCGCGCGACATCGTCCTGGATGATGCTCATCAACCGCTGTTGCTGCGCCGGGTCCTTGATCCGCGCCGCCGTCTCCACCGCGCTGCGCAGCGAGGTCAGCGGATTCTTGATCTCGTGCGCGACGTCGGCCGCGAAACGCTCGATCTCGACCAGCCGGCGCTGCAGCGCCTCCGTCATCTCGGCCAGCACGGCGGACAGATCGCCGATCTCGTCGTCGCGATCGTAGAAATCGGGAATATCCGCGCTCTCGCGTCCGACGGTCTGGCGCACGCGTTCGGCCGCCTCGGCAAGGCGACGCACCGGTCGCGCGATCGTCCCGGCGAGATAGAGCGACATCATCACCGTGATGACCAGCGCACCCGCGAAGATCAGGGCGATCGTGATGCGGACGTCGCGCATCGCCGCCTCGATCTTCTCGCCGCTCTTGGTCAGCATCAGGGCGCCGCGCACCTGATAGTAACGCTGCACCGGAAGCGCCACCGTCAGGATCAGGTCCTGGTCCGGCTCCACCCGCACCCGTTCCGCGATCCGACCATTGAGCGCCGCGACCGCTTCGGGAAAGTCGCTCACGCTCGGCGCCAACGGATCGCGATAGACCTCGTAGCGATGATCGTCGAGCAGGTTGACGACATCGCCGACCAAATCGGCGAGTGGATCGACCAGTTCGTCGGTCGTGCTCGGTGCCGGCAGTTCCTCGACCTCGACCACCGCGCCGACGGAGCCGAGTTGACGCGAATCGGCCACCATCTCGCCCGCATCGTCGAACAGGCGCGCGCGCACCCTGGTCGGATCGGAAAGCCGCCGAATCATATGGCGGGCCGGGACGAGGCTCAATTCCTCCTCGCCGCTGTCCAGAACCTCGACCGCGCCCTCGCCCAGGGCGCCCGAGAAAATCTCGCCCTGGGTGCGCAGCGCCTCCATCTCCTGAGCGATCAATCCTTCCCGGTAAGGGCCGAGATAAAGCAGCCCCAGGACCGGAATCAGAAGCGCGATCATGTTGACGGCGAGGATTCGCCGGGTCAGCGGCGATACCCGGCGCAGCGGGCGCAGGCGCCGGACGCGTGTCTCGCCGGCCCCGCGCTTCTCGCCGCCGCGGCCGGACGTCGCCCGATCCCGCTTCGTCGATTCGTCATCATCCTTGGGCATGATCGGGCATCGGCATGGCGTGACTTCGGCGAAAGCCGCCTTCGGGTGGGGGCGCGGCGCGCACCTGACCGCCCCCCTCGCCGACAACGGAATTGGCGCGGATCACGGCCGGCTACTCCTTATAGCGATAGCCGACGCCGTAAAGCGTCTCGATGCAATCGAATTCGGTATCGACTTTCCGGAACTTCTTCCGCACCCGTTTGATATGGCTGTCGATTGTCCGGTCATCGACATAGATGTTCTCGCCATAGGCCGCGTCCATCAATTGATCGCGGTTCTTCACATGCCCCGGACGCTGGGCCAGCGCCTTGACGATCAAGAATTCGGTCACGGTCAACTGCACGACCTCGCCTTTCCAGGTACACATGTGCCGGTCGGAATCGAGGACAAGGTCGCCCCGCGTGATCGCCCCGGCACCGGTCTTGCCGTTGGCGGCGTCGGCCTCGACCTCCGCCCGGCGCAGCAGGGCGCGCACCCGCTCGATCAGAAGACGCTGCGAGAAGGGCTTGCGGATATAATCGTCCGCGCCCATGCGCAACCCCAGCAGTTCGTCCACCTCGTCATCCTTGCTGGTCAGGAAGATCACCGGAATACGGCTCGACTGCCGCAACTTCTGCAATACCTCCATTCCGTCCATGCGGGGCATCTTGATGTCCAGCACCGCGAGATCGACCGGCCGCGAGGTCAAGGCCCGCAAGGCGGTCTCCCCGTCGGTATAGGTCGTCACCTGGAACCCCTCCGCCTCCAGGGCCATGGAGATCGAGGTCAGGATGTTCCGGTCGTCGTCGACCAGGGCGATGGAATGGGCCATGAATAGAGTCCTCTTATTGTTCCCGTTGCCAGAGACTGCGCGCCCCCTGCCTGCCGGTCAACCATGGCGGTAATTGGGCGCCCCGGGGATGGATCGAGGCGCGCCCCGCGCACCCGAGCCTCACGCACCCGCGCAACATCCCGCAATGAACGGATGCCGGACGAACACACCACGCTTGACCATGACGCCGGTCGGGTCATACTGCCCCCATGTTCGGTTCCCCGTGAAGGACCCAAGGTCCGGGGGATTGAAAGGGAACACGGGGAAGGGCCCTACCCATCAGGGGGGCCCGTGCCCGGGCTGCCCCCGCAACCGTAGACGGAGAGCGGGGATCCACGGCGCCGGAAACGACGCCGGCCAAGCCACTGGACGTGACCCTGGGGAAACGACCCATGAGGCGCGACCGGGAAGGCGGATCCCGTCAGCGACGACCCGTGAGCCGGGAGACCTGCCGAACCGCGCTTGGGGTCGGGCACCATGTCGGCGCCCGCCCCGTCATCCATTCGTCGGGTGTGACGAAGATTGGGAGAGACGTCCATGCAGAAGTCCACGACTATCGAAACGAACATCAATGGCGCGGCCGCCGCGCGGTCCAGCAGCCTGGCGCCGATCCTGCTCGCCGCCGCCTTCGGCGCCTTCATGATCTTCGCGGCCGGCATCGCCAATTCCGACGGGCTGCATAATGCCGCGCACGATGCCCGGCACGCCTTCGCCTTTCCCTGCCACTGACGACGCGTCGACCGCTCGTCGTTCGTGATGTCATCGACCCCGGGAGGAGTCCGTCCGGGGCGTTAGCCTTATGGGGAGAAGCGATATGTTCAAGAAGCTGTTCGGCGCGGCGCTGTCGGCGGGAATCCTGGCCGGCGTCCTGATTTCCGCCCTGCAGGCGATCACCGTCACGCCCCTGATCCTGCAGGCGGAGACCTATGAGAACGCGGCCGCGCCCGCGCGGATCGATCACGCCAACGCCGTGGCCGCCTGGGGCGACGCGCGTATCCTGTTCGTCCATTCCACGGGCGACGCCCATGGCGATGGCGAGGACGCCTGGGCGCCCGAGGACGGGCTGGAGCGCACCGCCTTCACCGCCATGTCCAACATCCTGGTCGGTTGCGGCTTCGCGCTGCTGCTGGCCGCGGGCTTCGCGCTGTCCGGGCGCCGGATCGACGCGCGCGCCGGTCTGCTCTGGGGCGCGGCCGGATTCGCCGCCGCCACGCTGGCGCCGGCCGCCGGCCTGCCGCCAGAACTGCCCGGCATGGCGGCGGCCGACCTTCAGGCGCGTCAGATCTGGTGGGTCGGCACCGTGCTCGCGACCGGCATCGGGCTCTGGCTGACCGTGTTCGCGCGCGGCGGCGCGGCGCGGCTGCCGATGATCCTGGGCGGCCTCGCCCTGATCGCCCTGCCGCATCTGATCGGCGCCCCGCATCCGCATGGGGCCGACGCCGTCGGCGGCGGCGTGCCGGCGGAACTGGCCGCGCAATATGCCGGTCTGTCGATCGCGGTCAGCGCGGTGTTCTGGCTTATCCTCGGCTGGCTCGCCGGGGGCTTCTGGGCCCGGATCGAGGCATCGGAGCAGGCCGGGGACGCCGCCAGTCCGGCGACCGCCGGCTAGGCCGGCCCCTTTGGGCGAAACCGGGCGGCGGGAAGGGACGATGCCAGAATGACGGTCTCGAACCATCCCGCCGTCACCGCCGCCGCTTCCGCTGGTCCGGCGGCCATGGTTCGGGCCTTGCTGCGCGGCACCGACCGGGCGGCGCTCGCCACCCGCCTCGCGGCGACGGGCGAGCCCTATGCCTCCCTCGTCCTGCTGGCGGTCGATCACGCGGCCCGGCCGCTCCTGCTGTTGAGCGATCTGGCCGACCATAGCCGAAATCTGAAGGCGGAGCCCTCGGCCTCCCTTCTGATCGACGGGACGGCCGGCCTCGCCGAACCCCTGACCGGCGCGCGGGCCAGCCTTCAGGGCCCCATCCGCCCGGTTCCGGCAGCCGAGCGGCCGCCCCTCCTCGACCGATTCGTCGCGCGCCATCCCTCCGCCGCGCTCTATGCCGGATTCGGGGATTTCGCGCTCTATCGCATGGCACCGGCGCGGGCGCATCTGGTCGCGGGATTCGGGCGCATCCATTGGGTCGAGGCGGAAGCCGGATTGCTGTTCGACACGCGCGGCATGGCGGCTCTCGCCGAGGCCGAGGGCGACATCGTCGCGCATATGAATGACGATCATCTCGACGCCATCGCGCTCTATGCCAATGTCCTGCTCGACCGGCCCGGCGCGGGCTGGCGCATGACCGGGATCGATCCGGAAGGCTGCGACCTGCGCCGGGGCGGGGAGATCGCGCGCCTGCCCTTCGCCACGCCGGTGCATGACGCCGCCGCCGCGCGGGCGGAGCTTGTCCGGCTCGTCCGCGCGTCGCGGCGATAGACCGCGTCCTCTTTTCCGGCGATCGCGCCCTCATGCTTGCCGACGGGGCGCGAAGCGCGCACTCTGCGATCCGTCCGCGCGTTCCGTTGCCGTGAGAGTGTGCCATGCCCGCCGAAGTTCAGACGACCGCCCCCGACATCGATCCCGTCGCGGGCCTCCCCGCCTATATCCGCCCCGCCGTCAGCGCCATCGAGACACAGCAGATCCTGGCCGTCTCGCAGCTCGCGCTGGGCGACAAGTCGGTGATCCCGCTGTGGTACGGGGAAAGCGACGTGCCCACCCCCGCCTTCATCTGCGCCGCCGCGCAGCGCGCGCTCGGCCAGGGAGAGACCTTCTACAGCCATAAGCGCGGCACGCCCGAACTGCGTCACACGCTCGCCGGCTATATGAGCGACCTGCACGGCAAGCGGATCGATGTCGAACGCGTCAGCGTCACCGCCAGCGGCATGTCCGCGATCATGATGCTGTTCCAATGCATCCTGGATGCGGGCGACAACGCCATCATCACCTGCCCGGTCTGGCCCAACGCGCAATCGGTGGTCCGCGCGCTCGGCGCGGAGGCCCGCTTCCACGCCCTCGACCGCGACCCCGACCAGGGCTGGCGCCTCGATATCGAGGCGTTGAAGGCGAAATGCGACGCGCGCACCCGCGCGATCTTCGTCAATTCGCCCAACAACCCGACGGGCTGGGTGCTGCCCCGGGAACAGATCGACGAGCTTCTGGCCTTCGCGCGCGAACGCGGCATCTGGATCATGGCCGACGAGGTCTATGGCCGCATGGTCTATTCCGGCCGCGCGGCGCCGAGCTTCCTTGAGCAATGCGAGGAGAACGACCCCGTTCTCGTCGTGAACAGCTTCTCCAAGAGCTGGGCCATGACCGGCTGGCGCGTCGGCTGGGTGACGCACCCGCCGGGGCTGGGGGAGCTACTCGGCAATATGATCGAGTTCAATTATTCCTGCGTCCCGCCCTTCGTCATGCGCGCGGCCGAGGTGGCGATCCGCGAGGGGGAACCCTTCGTCCAGCAGATGACGGCCTATTGCCGCACCGGGCGCGATATCGTCAGCCAGCGCCTGCCGAACCTGCCCCATGTCGCCGATTATCGCGCGCCGGACGCCAGCTTCTATGCCTTCTTCCGGGTCGAGGGCACGGCGGAGCGCACGCTCGCCTTCGCCCAGGATCTGGTACGCACCGCCAAGGTCGGCATCGCCCCCGGCACCGCCTTCGGCCCGGGCGCGGAGGGCTGGTACCGCCTGTGCTTCGCCCAGAAGCCGGAAACCATCGCCGAGGCCATGGACCGCCTGGAACGCGCCCTGACGGCTATGTGAGACCCGAGGCCATGAGGCGAAGAAGGAAGAGAGGCGATCACGGCACCGTCGTCTCCTGGGCGCGCAGCGTCGCGATCTCCTCCTCCTCGTGGCGGTCGCGCTCGGCCTCCTCGATCAGCCAATCGCGGAAGGCGGCGACGCGCGGCCGGTCGGCGGCATATTCCGGGCAGACGAAGTAATAGGCGTAATCGCCCGGCAGCGCGAAGTCGAAGGGCCGCACCAACCGCCCGCGCGCCAGCGCGTCATGGGCCAGCGATGAGCGACCCAGCGCCACCCCCTGCCCGTCGATCGCCGCCTGCAGCACCAGGTCGGAATAGTTGAAGCTGGGGCCCCGGTCGGGATCGACGTCCTTGACTCCCGCCGCCAGCAACCAGACACGCCAGTCGGTCAACACGTCGTCATGCAGCAGCGTGTGGTATTTCAGGTCCGCCGGCTCCTTCAACGGATGCGGCCCCTCGGTCGCCAGCACCGGCGCGCAGACGGGGAACAGTTCCTCCGTCATGAAACGCACCGCGATCAGCCCTGGGTAATCGCCCGCGCCCCAGCGGATCGCCACATCGATGTCGTCATGGTCGAAATCCGCCAGATCGTAATCGGCCGACAGGCGGATATCGATCTCCGGCGCCCGCTGGCGGAATCGCGAAAGCCTCGGCACCAGCCAGGTGGAGGCGAAGGAGGGCAGGCAACTCACCGTCAGCGGCCCCGCCTTCTGGGGTTTGCGCACCCGCTCGGCCGCGTTGGCGATGGTGTCCAGCGCATGGCGCACGGGCACGATGAAGGTCTCCCCCTCCTCCGTCAGGCGCAGCGCGCGGTTCATGCGCCGGAATAGCGGCGCGCCCAGCGCATCCTCCAATGCCTTGATCTGATGACTGACGGCCGCCTGGGTCACGTTCAGCTCCTCCGCCGCCAGGGTGAAGGAGAGATGGCGCGCCGCCGCCTCGAAGGCGCGCAAGGGCTTCAACGGCGGCAACCGGATCGCCATGACAACACCGCCCCTCTGTGATGACCATCACGTTTCAGATTAAAATAACTTATTCGATACATGAAAACATATCCGTTGTGGGATAGGCGGGAAACCCTATTTTCCGGCTCATGAAACAACGCTGTGGCGCCGCGACCTAAAGCGCGCGCCCGACTGCACGATTAGGAGAGCTACGATGAATACCGTTCAGAAAAGCCCGGTGGCCCCGGAGGATTTCGCGGGCGTGCTGAGCGGCACGGCCCTGATGCTGGTCGACGCGGTCGCCGGCGCGATCGCCGGCGGCGCGGCCCTTTCCGGCGACCTGACGCGCCTGTTCGCGCGCTGGCAGGACCGCCTCGACCAGCGCCGTCGGCTGGCGAATCTCGACGACCGGTTGTTGTCGGATATCGGCGTCGACCGCCTGCGCGCCCTCAACGAGGCCGAGAAGCCCTTCTGGCGTTCCTGACCCCCGACGGTCCTCTCCCCACCACCCCCACCGATCGATAGGGGCCCCGACATGGCGCGGGGCCCTTATTCGCATCGGCATGGGCGGCCTACGCGATCGAACGGGAAAGCGGCATGGAACATATGCCCCCTGCCCCGAAATTGCCCAAATTCCGCCTCTGGCGCGTAACGGCGGCCCACTTACATAGAGGGGTGCTGAGACCTCCCCTCTCATCGGGGCTCCCCCCAGGGTCCCGAGGCGTCCGGTAAGCCGGGCGTCGCAAGCGATAGGCGGCCGCCGGTATCCCCCTCCCCCCAAACCGGCGGCCGCCTTTATTTTTGGCCGACAATCGTGAAGAGAACCAAGGCCGCGCGGCCTGATTGAACGTCAGGCGCCACGCGCTATTACTTCCCTTCAGGCGCCACGCGCTATTACTTCCCTTCAGGCGCCACGCGCCTGGGCCCGGGCGGCGCGAAGCATCTGCGCGAGGCATGCGCGACGCTCCTCCGCCGTCTTGGCCGGACTGCGCAGATCGACATAGCGCGTGACGAGGCCCCCGCTTCCGGCCGGAACACCGGCGCCACCCGTATCCTGCGCGGGGTCCTTCCCTTTCTCCTTATAGAGAAAAATATCGACGACGCAGCCGGACCCGCCATAGAGCCACACCTCCGCCGGGCCGTCGCGGCGGACGATATCGGGCGCGCCAAGGCGCCGGGCGACGGCGAGCGCGTCGAGGCCGATGAACTGGTCCGGGTCGTCGTCGACCGGCGGCAGATCCGCCGGCAGGCTCGCCACCGCCGACCGGTCGCGGCCGGGATCGGCCAACAGGGCGGAAGAACCGATATCGCCGTCCGAGCCGGGGCCGTCGGCGGAGGGCGGCACGTCGAGTGCGCGCCCGCCCGCCCCCTGGCTACAAGCCGCGAGAGCCGGCAGCACGAAGGCGAGCAGCAAGGTCGGGAGGAGAACACCCGCCCGACGGCGCCCGGCGGGAGAAATCGCATCCACGGGCGTCGCGCGGCGCACCGTCATCGCGCGGGGGTCTTCGCCGGCGGCGTGGCGGCGCGGTCGGGCGGATCGTCCGGGAAGTCCTTGCGCGCCGGCAGTGCCTCGAACAGATGCACCATCGCCGCCGCCGCGATCACCGGCGCGATCAGATTCAGGATCGGCACCGTCATCAGGAAGACGAAGATGACGCCGAACAACGTGATCCGGCCCTTGTGGCGCTGGCGGAGTTTCTCCGCGCGCTGCGGCGTCAGACGGCGCAGCGCCACGACCTCGTAGAACTCCCGCCCGACCAGATAGCCATTCACCGCGTAATAAAGCGCCGCCCCGGCGCCCAGCAGGATCAGGAGCGTGATATAGGCCGGGAAGGCGATCAGGTTGATCAGCACCACGATGCCGAGGAAGCGGATACCGGAGAACACCGCCTCCGTCACCGTCTGGCCGCGTGCGGGGCCGAGGCGCGGATAGTGCCGCCCCTCCACCGCCTCGCAAATATCCTCCAGGAAGATGCCGACGATCGCCGTCATCACCGGCGGGAACAGGAAATAGGTCAGCACCCCGATCAGGCCGGCCAGCCCAATCCCGCCGAGCACGTCGAACCATTCGCCCATCCATTCGGCCGCCCCGCCGACCACCGGCAAGGTGGTCCAGGGCACCTCGGCCACGGCGAACCACAATAGAAGGCCGAGCGCCACGAACACCCCGATCGACCCGCCGAGGCCGAGCAGGATGACACGCTTGAAGCGCGGGTCGCCGATCTGGGAGAGAGCCTTGCTGATCGCCTGAAACATGGCTCAACATCTATCCGCACGGCCGCAATGCCGCAAGAGCGCCGCGCACCATTTGCCGTGACGGCCCGCATTGGCTATAGAGCCGATCCGGGGATCGCGCCCGTCCGGGGACCGGCCCCATCGAGGATCACCCAACCACGATTTCGCGGAAGCGAGGGGACAGACATGGCGGAGACGCGCTACGACGTGATCGGCATCGGCAACGCGCTGGTGGATGTGCTGGTATCGGTCGAGGACGATTTCCTCGCCGCCGAGGATCTGCCCAAGGGCGGCATGATGCTGGTCGAGGCGGACCAGTCCGACGCGCTCTATGCCAAGCTCGGCCCGGCGACGGAACGCTCCGGCGGCTCCTGCGGGAATACCATGGCGGGCTTCGCGGCGCTGGGCGGCACCGGCGCCTATATCGGCAAGGTGCGCGACGACAGCTTCGGCAAGGTCTTCCGCCATGACCTCTCCGCCCTCGGCGTCTCGTTCGAGACGGCGCCCGCGGGCGACGCCGCGCCGACCGGCAAGTGCCTGGTCCTGGTGTCTCCCGACGCGCAGCGCACCATGGTGACCTATCTCGGCGCGGCGACGGAACTGACCGCCGCCGATATCGACGAAGCGGCGATCCAGGCCGCCCGCGTACTTTACCTCGAAGGCTATCTCTTCGACCGGGACGAGGCGAAAGCCGCCTTCGTCAAGGCGGCCGACATCGCGCACGCCGCCGGGCGGGAGGTATCGCTGACGCTATCCGACGGCTTCTGCGTCGACCGTCATCGGGCGGCCTTCCGCGGCCTTGTCGAAGGGCATGTCGATATCCTCTTCGCCAACGAGGAGGAGATCAAAAGCCTCTACGAGGTGGATAGTTTCGACGAAGCGCTCGCCCAGGTTCGGGAACACTGCAAGATCGCCTGCCTGACCCGTTCGGAGAAAGGGTCGGTCGTGCTTCAGGGCGGGACGATCCATGAAATCCCGGCCGAGCCGGTGGAGAAGGTACTGGACACCACCGGCGCCGGCGACCAGTACGCCGCCGGTTTCCTCTTCGGCTACACCCAGGGCATGGATCTCGACCGCGCCGGGCGCATCGGCGGCATCGCGGCGGCCGAGGTGATTTCCCACTACGGCGCCCGTCCGGAAGTGGACCTGAAGGCGCTGGTCGCGGAGAAGCTGGCGGCGTGAGCGACATGATGCGGATCGGCATCCTGGAGGCCGGGCGCCCCGCGCCCGCGCTGCTGGAGACCCACGGCGACTATATCGCCATGTTCGAGAGCCTGTTGGCCCCGGCGATGCCGGAGGCGGAATTCCTCGGCTATGCGGCGATCGACGGTCATCTGCCCCGCTCGCTGGACGAGGCGGACGGCTGGCTCATCACCGGCAGCGCCTTCGGCGTCTATGACCGCGATCCGTGGATCGGGGCGCTCAAGAAATTCGCCCGCGAGGCGATCGATCGCGGACAACCGGTTTTCGGGATTTGCTTCGGCCACCAACTCGTCGCGGAGATCATGGGCGGCCGGGCCGAGAAATCGGATGCCGGCTGGGGCATCGGCGTGCATGACTATGCCGTGCGCGCACCGGCCGACTGGATGGCGGACGCGCCATCGCGCTTCGGCAATCTGGTCTCGCATCAGGATCAGGTGACGGTGCCGCCGCCGGGGGCCAAGCTGCTGGCCGGCAGCGATTTCTGCCCCAACGCGATGCTGGAGATCCTGCCCAACGCGGCGACGCTGCAAAGCCATCCGGAGATGCCGGCGGCCTATTGCCGCGACCTCTATGAAAGCCGGCGGGAGCGGATCGGCGCCGCCACGGTGGACGAGGCGCTGGCCAGCCTGGCGAATCCCATCGACGCCGCGCTGGTGGCCGGGTGGATCGGCAACTTCTTCCGCAAGAATCTGAACGGTTGAGGCCGGATTCCGCCGAGGCGGATCAATCCAGCAGATAGCCGAGCACCGCGTCGAGGCGCTGCCGTCCCTCCTCGCTCGCCCGCAGGCACCCGGCCTCGCGCGTGACATAGCCCTCATCGACCAGGGCCGCGAGGCGCCGCGCGTCCAGCGCCTCGAAACCCGCGCCGGTCAGCGCGCGCAGACGCGCCTCCGGCACCCCTTCCGCGAGGCGAAGGCCCATCAGCATCAATTCGCGCCGCCGTTCCTCCGGCGAGACGGGAACCTGTTCCGCCAGCCCGTCGCCGCGTGCCTCGACGGCCTTCAGCCATGTCTCGGGCAAGCGATGACGGTATGTCGCGTGCCAGCCGCCGCCTGCGTCCGTGACGCGTCCGTGGGCGCCCGGCCCCACCCCGGCATAGTCGCCGGAACGCCAATAGACCAGATTGTGCCGGCTCTCCCCGCCCGGCCGCGCGTGGTTGGAGACCTCGTAGGCCGCATAGCCGGCCGTCTCCATCCGCGCCTGGGTCGCGAGCCAGAGGTCGGCGGCGCGTTCCTCCTCCGCCGTCATCCTCTCCCCCAGGCGGGCGCGGGTGAAGAAGGCGGTGCCGGGCTCCAGCGTCAGTTGATAAAGCGACAGGTGGTCGCCCGCGAGCGTCAGCGCCTCGTCCAGCTCCCCCTCCCAGGCCGCGACCGTCTGCTGGGGACGGGCATAGATCAGATCGAAGCTGACCCGGGGGAAATGCCGATGGGCCAGCGCGATCGCCCCGCGCGCCTCCGCCGCATCATGTTCCCGCCCCAGGAAGCGCAGATCCGCATCGTTCAGCGACTGGATGCCGAGCGAGACCCGGTTGACCCCGGCCGCGCGGAACCCGGCGAAGCGCGCCGCCTCGACGGAGGTTGGATTGGCCTCCAACGTGATCTCGCAATCCTCGGCCAGGGGAAGGGTGGCGCGCGCCGCCTCGATCACGGCGGCGACGGTCTCCGGCGCCATCAAGGAGGGCGTGCCGCCGCCGAGAAAGATGCTCTCGATCCGCGCGTCCGGTCGATCGGCATAGGGGGCGAGCGCCGCGCGCGTCTCCGCCGCCAGCGCGCGGGCCCAGCGCGGGTGATCGATCACTTCCCGCACATGGCTGTTGAAATCGCAATAGGGGCACTTGGCCTTGCAGAAAGGCCAGTGAACATAGAGCGCGACCATGGTTGCCCCCGCGCCGGCCGCGCGGATCAGGGTTCGCCGAAGCAGCCGGCGACCAGCTTCCTGAAGGCTTCGGCGCGATGGCTGATAGCGTGCTTCTCGGCCGGGTCCATCTCACCGAAGGTCTCCTCGTAGCCGTCGGGCACGAAGATGGGATCGTAGCCGAAGCCGTTCTCGCCGCGCGGCGGCCAGATGACCAGCCCGCCGACCGCGCCCTGGAACACCTCGCAATGGCCATCCGGCCAGGCGAGCGCCAGGGCGCAGACAAAGCGCCCGCTGCGATCGACGGTGTCCGCCATGGCTTCGTGAACGCGCTCCATCGCCAGCGCGAAATCCTTCTCCGGCCCGGCCCAGCGCGCGGAATAGATGCCGGGGAAGCCTTCCAGCGCCGCGACCGACAGTCCGCTATCGTCGGCGAGCGCGGGGAGTTTCGCCGCCTCCGCCGCGGCCAGCGCCTTCAGCTTTGCGTTCTCCGCGAAGCTGGCGCCGTCCTCCTCCGGCTCCTCCAGCCCCAGATCGCCCGCCGACACGGTGGTCACGCCGTAGGGGCCGAGCAGATCGCCGATTTCCTTCACCTTGCCGGGATTGTGGCTGGCGATCACCAACTTGCCGCCCTCCGCCTGCGCGTCGAACTGCCGGGCCATGGTTTCGTTCCCCTATCTGGATTGGAGGCGATCCGCCTCACTCATCGGCTGAAAGAACCGCCTTCTGCGCGGCCGTCAACGCCTCGCAGCCGGTCTTGGCGAGGCCGAGCAACCGCACGAACGCATCCTCGCTGAAGGGATCGGCCTCGGCCGTCCCCTGAATTTCGACGATACCACCACTGCCGGTCAGAACGAAATTCGCATCCGCCTCGGCCTGCGAATCCTCGTCGTAATCGAGGTCGAGCACGGGCTGCCCGCGATAGAGACCGCAGGAGATCGCGGCGACGCTGTCCTTCAGCGGATTGCCCTCGACCGCGCCCAGGCGCCGCATATGCCGGACGGCCAGCGCCAGCGCGACATAGGCCCCGGTGATCGCCGCCGTGCGCGTGCCGCCGTCGGCCTGCAGCACGTCGCAATCGAGACGGATCTGCCGCTCCCCCAGCCGGGGCATGTCGGTGATCGCACGCAGCGACCGGCCGATCAGGCGGCTGATCTCCTGCGTGCGGCCGCCCTCGGCCGTGCGCTTTCGGTCCATGCGGCTGTGGGTGGAGCGCGGCAGCATGCCGTATTCCGCCGTCACCCAGCCGCGCCCCGAATTGCGCAGGAAGGGGGGCACGGAATCCTCGACGCTGGCGCAGCAGAGCACGTGCGTATGCCCGAACTTGGCAAGACAGGACCCCTCCGCGTAGCGCGCCACCTCGGGTTCGAGCACGATCTCGCGCAATTGATCGGGGGCACGCTTGCTGGGACGCACGGGGGACTTCTCCTCTTTCTCGCGGGGTCGTTCCAAATCGCGCGCAAGCTACCTGCCGCGATGGGGCGCGTCCAGACCCGGCGGAGCACGCACCCCCAACGCCTTTCCGATGGCCAATTGACCCCCGCCCGGGTGCTTTCTACATTCAGGCGAGATGTGGACGCGTTCCTCGCGGCGGATCGAGGATCCTTAACGATGATTTCGGACCTGAACGACCGATCCAGGGAAATCCTGCGCCTCGTGGTGGAGGCCTTCGTGGAGACCGGCGAGCCGGTCGGCTCCCGCACGCTGTCCCGGCGGCTGCAGCAGCAGCTTTCGCCCGCGACGGTGCGCAACGTCATGGCCGACCTGGAGGATAGCGGGCTGCTCTACGCCCCCCACACCTCGGCCGGGCGGTTGCCGACGGATGCGGGCCTGCGCCTCTTCGTGGACGGCATCCTGGAACTGGGCAATCTGACCGAGGCCGACCGGCGCGCGATCGAGGAGCGCTGCTCCGCCTCCGGCCGATCGGCCAATCAGGTGCTGGAGGAAGCGGGCGACCTGATGAGCGGCCTGTCGAAATGCGCCGGCCTCGTCTTCGCGCCCAAGACCGACCAGCGCCTCAAGCATATCGAGTTCGTGCCGATCGGCCCGGGCCGCGCGCTCGCCGTCATGGTCACCGATACCGGGCTCGTTGAGAACCGGGTGATCGATCTGCCGATGGGCCTGCCCCCCTCGGCCCTGAACGAGGCCACGAACTTCCTCTCCGCCAAGCTCGCCGGCAACACGCTCGACCAGACCCGCGACATCGTCGCGGCGGAGGTGCGGGACAAGAAGGCGCAGATCGACGAACTCACCGCCAAGGTGGTGGAGGCCGGGCTCGCCACCTGGTCGGACGTCAGTTCCGGTGATGGCGTGCTGATCGTGCGCGGCCAATCCAACCTGCTTCAGGACGTTCAGGCGATGACGGATCTGGAGCATATCCGGGCGCTGTTCTCCGCGCTGGAGGCGAAGGAGAACATGCTCCGCCTGCTCGACGCGGCCGAGATCGCGGAGGGCGTGCAGATCTTCATCGGCTCCGGCAGCAATCTGTTCTCGCTCACCGGATGCTCGATGATCGTCTCCCCCTATATGAACGAGGAGGAGCGGGTGATCGGCGCCATCGGCGTGGTGGGTCCGACACGGATGAATTACGCCCGCATCATCCCGATGGTGGATTATACCTCCAAGGTGGTGGGCCGCCTGCTCGGACGGCGCGATGCCGGATAGGTCCAACGGGGATAGACTCACGGGGTAGGCAATCGCCCCCATGCTTCCTATCTGACGGCGAAGCCCGGGAACGACGGAACGCCACTCCCCGTGCCTGCTTGTGAAGGCACGCGCGATCCGCTATCCCGCGACACCGGAATTCGCGCCGACGATGGACGATGCCGCGCCGGCGCGCGACGCGCGAGAGGGTATGACGGACATGACGAGCGGTAAGGACCAGGCCAGGACCGACCATAACGCGGAAACCGAGGATCGGGTCGACCCGTCCGCGCAGGAGGCGGCCGAGAAGGCCGTCGAGGAAGCGCTGCGTCAGGCGGGCGCGGAGCATCTGGTCGAGGACGAGGCGCCGGCCGAGGACGGCGCGGACGCCAAGACCGGCGATTCGAACGCCGCCCAGCCCAACGCGGAGGACGAGATCACGCGCCTCTCGGCCGAGAATGCCGAGTTGAAGGACCGCATGATGCGCGTCGTCGCCGACGCGGAGAACACCAAGCGCCGGGCCGAGAAGGACGCCAGCGACGCGAAGAAATACGCCGCCTCCTCCTTCGTGAAGGAGATGCTGCCGGCGGTGGACAATCTGCGCCGCGCGCTCGATTCCGTGCCGGAGGCGCTCAAGGCCGAGAACGAGACCGTCAACAATCTCGCCGTCGGCGTGGAGATGACCGAGAAGCAGATCCTCGACGCCTTCGAGAAGGCCGGGATCAAGAAGGTCGATCCCCTGGGCGAGAAGTTCTCCTACGACCGTCATCAGGCGATTTCGGAGGCGACGGATACCGGCAAGCCCGCCGGCACCGTCATCCAGGTGCTCCAGCCCGGCTACATGCTGCATGACCGCCTGCTGCGCCCGGCGATGGTCGTCGTCGCCAAGGGCGAGCCCAAGGCCGGCGGCGATGGCGGCGGCGTCGACACCACCGCCTAGGGCGCGGGCTTAAGCGACGGGCCGGCCGGCACGCGCCTCACGGCACCGTCACCCGCCGAAGCGTCAGATTGACCCGCCCCGGCCCGTCCAACAACGTCGAGGTTCCGGGATAGAGCCGGTCCACCCCATGGTGGAAATGCCGGCTTTCACCCCCCAGCACCACCACGTCGCCCGAATGCAGGACGAAGGAGCGGGTCGGTCCCTTGCGCGCCGGCCCGCCGAGGCGGAACCGCGCATCGTCGCCCAGCGAGATCGAGACCACCGGCACGCCCGTCGCCGCCTCGTCCTGGTCGCGGTGAAGGCCCATGCGCGCATCCGCCTCGTACCAGTTGACGAGGCAGGCTTCCGGCGGAAAGGCGGCCCCGGTCACCGCATGCCAGATATCGAGCAGCGCGGCCGGCATGGCGGGCCATGGCTTGCCGGTCACCGGATGGGTTTCCTGATAGCGATAGCCGCCGACCTTGTCCGCGACCCAGCCGAGCGGCCCGCAATTGGTCATCCGCACGCTGAAGGGCTTGCCCGTGCGGGGCATGGCCGGGCGGTAGAGCGGGGCCGCGGCCACCACGGCGCGGACATCGGCGACCAGCGCCGCCTGGGCCGGACGCGCGAGATACCCGTCGAGCAAGCGGAACCCCGCCGCCGTCGCCCCGTCCGGTTCGTCGTCCGCGCCGCGCATCGGTGCACTCCCACGCAAGAGCCCCTGCCGTCCCCATGCTGCATAGCAATCCCCCCATGCCGGCTGCAAATCCGGCGGCCGGCGCGCGAATGGCGTGGATGGCGTTTCGTTGTCATGAATCTGTCGGGTTTCTGGCCCGGGGCAGGTTGCAGGCCCATGCCGGCCTGCCTATATACGCCGCGGAACCGGCGGTCGGAACATCGCTTCCGCCGTACCACTTTCTGCAAAGGGGCGTCCGGGAAGCGCTTCGCCAAGGCTCAGGCGACGCCCGCTTGACATCGGAGGTGAACGAGAATGGGTAAGGTTATCGGTATCGATCTGGGCACGACCAATTCGTGCGTGGCCGTCATGGACGGCAAGGATGCCAAGGTTATCGAGAATTCCGAGGGCGCGCGGACGACGCCGTCGATGGTCGCCTTCACCGAGGATGGTGAGCGCCTCGTCGGGCATTCCGCCAAGCGCCAGGCGGTGACCAACCCGGAGAATACGCTCTATGCCATCAAGCGTCTGATCGGCCGGCGTTTCGAGGACAAGGAGGTCGCGAAGGACCGCGACCAGATGCCGTTCAAGATCGTCAAGGCCGACAATGGCGACGCCTGGGTCGAGTCGCGCGGCGAGCAGTACGCGCCGTCCCAGATTTCCGCCTTCATCCTTCAGAAGATGAAGGAGACGGCGGAGAGCTATCTGGGCGAGACGGTCGACAAGGCGGTCATCACCGTCCCGGCCTATTTCAACGACCAGCAGCGTCAGGCCACCAAGGACGCCGGCAAGATCGCGGGCCTGGAGGTCATGCGCATCATCAACGAGCCGACGGCGGCCGCGCTGGCCTACGGGTTGGAGAAGAAGGGCACCGGCACGATCGCGGTCTACGATCTGGGCGGCGGCACCTTCGACGTGTCGGTCCTGGAAATCGGCGACGGCGTGTTCGAGGTGAAGTCGACCAACGGCGACACCTTCCTCGGCGGCGAGGATTTCGACATCGCCATCATCGACTATCTGGCCGATGAGTTTAAGAAGGAAAACGGCATCGACCTGCGCAAGGATCGTCTGGCCCTGCAGCGCCTGAAGGAAGCCGCCGAGAAGGCGAAGATCGAGCTTTCCTCCGCGCAGCAGACCGACGTCAACCTGCCCTTCATCACGGCCGACCAGTCGGGGCCGAAGCACCTGAACATCAAGCTCAGCCGCTCCAAGCTGGAGGCGCTGGTCGATGATCTGGTCAAGCGCACGATCAACCCCTGCAAGGCGGCCCTCAAGGATGCCGGCCTGAAGGCGAGCGAGATCGACGAGGTCATCCTGGTCGGCGGCATGACCCGCATGCCCAAGGTGATCCAGTCGGTGAAGGACTTCTTCGGCAAGGAGCCGCATCGCGGCGTGAACCCGGACGAGGTCGTCGCCATCGGCGCCGCGATCCAGGCGGGCGTGCTGCAGGGCGACGTCAAGGACGTGCTGCTGCTCGACGTGACGCCGCTGTCGCTCGGCATCGAGACGCTGGGCGGGGTCTTCACGCGGCTGATCGATCGCAATACGACGATCCCGACCAAGAAGTCGCAGACCTTCTCCACCGCCGAGGACAACCAATCGGCCGTGACGATCCGCGTCTTCCAGGGCGAGCGCGAGATGGCGGCGGACAACAAGCTGCTGGGTCAGTTCGATCTGGTCGGCATTCCGCCCGCGCCGCGCGGCGTACCGCAGATCGAAGTCGCCTTCGACATCGACGCCAACGGCATCGTCAACGTCTCGGCCAAGGACAAGGGCACCGGCAAGGAGCAGCAGATTCGCATCCAGGCGTCCGGTGGCCTCGACGAAGGCGAGATCGAGCGGATGGTCCAGGAGGCCGAGGCCAATGCCGAGGCCGACAAGAAGAAGCGCGAATTGGTCGAGGCCAAGAACCAGGCGGAAAGCCTGATCCACACGACCGAGACCGCGCTGAAGGACCACGGCGAGGGTCTGGAGGCCGCCGATAAGGAGGCCATCGAGACCGCGCTGCAGGAGCTCAAGGACGTGAAGGACGGCGAGGATCTTGAAGCCGTCAAGACCAAGACCGAAGCGCTGAGCCAGGCGTCCATGAAACTGGGCGAAGCCATGTACAAGGCCCAGCAGGCCGAGGATGGCGGCGCCGACGCGTCCGCCGGGGCCGAGGCCGGCGGCAAGTCCGACGACGGCGTCGTCGATGCCGACTTCGAGGAAGTGGACGACGACAAGAAGGACAAATAAGTCCGATGGTCGACGAGGCGGCCCCGGGAGCCGAAACCGCTTCCGGGGCCGCTTCGCGTCGAGGGCCGTGGTCGGATGCCTTGGGGGATCGTCGGCATCCGGGAGAGGGACCACGGGCGTTGAAGTGACGGGGACAGCGGATCGATGGCGAAACGCGACTACTACGAGATCCTGGGCGTCGACCGGAACGCCTCGAAGGACGAGCTGAAGAGCGCTTATCGCAAGCTCGCGATGCAATACCATCCGGATCGCAATCCGGATGACGCGGAGGCCGAGCGCAAGTTCAAGGAAGTCGGCGAGGCCTATGAGGCGCTGAAGGACGATCAGAAGCGCGCCGCCTACGACCGCTTCGGCCACGAGGCATTCGAGCAGGGCGGCTTCGGCGGCGGCGGTGGCGGCGGCGCCGGGTTCGGTGGCTTCACCGATATCTTCGAGGAGATGTTCGGCGACTTCATGGGCGGCGGCCGGCGCGGCGGCCGGCAGAGCCCGCGCGGCGCCGACCTGCGCTACAATCTCGAAGTCAGCCTGGAGGACGCCTTCCAGGGTCGGAAGATCGATATCCGCGTTCCCACCTCCGTCACCTGCGAGACCTGCGAGGGGTCCGGCGCAGCCGAGGGCGCGAAGCCCGTCATCTGCGAGACCTGCGGCGGCGACGGCAAGGTGCGCACCAGCCAGGGATTCTTCACGATCGAGCGGACCTGCCCCTCCTGCCAGGGCGAGGGCCGGGTGATCGACAAGCCCTGCGGCTCCTGCAACGGCGCGGGGCGGGTGCACCGCGACAAGACGCTTCAGGTCAACATCCCGCGCGGCGTGGAGGACGGCAACCGCATCCGCCTCGCCGGCGAGGGCGAGGCCGGCGTGCGCGGCGCGCCGCCCGGCGACCTCTACATTTTCCTCTCCGTGGCGCCGCACCGGCTGTTCCAGCGCCAGGGCGCGGACCTTGCCTGCCGCGTGCCGATCGCCATGGCGGACGCGGCGCTGGGCGGCGATATCGAGGTACCGACCATCGATGGCGGCCGCGCCAAGGTGAAGATCCCCGAGGGCGCCCAGACCGGCCAGCAGTTCCGTCTGCGCGGCAAGGGCATGCCCGTGCTGCAATCGAGCCAGCGCGGCGACATGTATATCGAGATCGCGGTGGAAACGCCGGTGAAGCTGACCAAGCGTCAGAAGGAACTGCTGGAGGAATTCCGCAAGGAAGGCGGCGGCTCCAAGGTCCAGAACAGCCCGGAGACCGAGGGCTTCTTCTCCAAGGTCAAGGAATTCTGGGACGATCTGACGGAATAGCCCCCAGCGCCCGCCCGTTTCGCACGACCGTCCGCCATGCCCCCGGCGACATGCCGAATCGGCGCCTGAACTGACGGCTCATATGGCTTTGGTCGGCGAATCCGGCGTCCGCCGATGCCTCCGCCAGGCTCGCGCCGTCCAGAACCGCCGACCAGACGCGCTCCAACCGCCGGGCCATCAGCCAGCGATGCGGCGGCACGCCGTGCCGGGCGCGGAAATGCCGGGTCAGGGCGAAGCGCGATTGGCCGGTGACGGCCTCCAGCGTCTCCAGCGGAAGGCCCGTTTCGATATGATCCAGCATCGCGGCCTTCGCCCGCTCCACCGCGCCGGTATCGACCGATCCCACCGCCCGCTCGCCGCCATCCGCCACGCGGTTCAGAGCCGATGCGATATCGGATAGCCGGTCCACGGCCTCCAACGGCTCCAATGGGCGGTTCAATTCATCGAACACGGCGGATACGGCATGGGCGAGGCGCCGGTCCCGGCTGATCCCACCACGGATGCACGGTACGACGTCCCGCCCCAAGGCCCGCGAAATCGCGCCCGGATCGATATAGAGCATGTGATACCGGAAGCCCGTCGAGCTTCCCGAATGCCCGTCATGCATCTCATCGGGATGCAGGATAATGACGTCCCCCGCCACGGCATTACGCTGGGCCCCGCGATAGCGGAAGCTCTGCACCCCCGTCCGCGTGATGCCCAGCGCATAGGTATCGTGCCGGTGCGGATCATAAGCATGCCCGGCGAACCGCGCCTCGATCCTGCTGAGGAACAGCGCATCGGTGGATGGCGCGATGCGCATCCAGTCCGTCCCTTCCGGCCCGCAAGAACGTTCAAGACTCATCGCCAGCTCTTCATGGAGAAATGCAACACCGGCGCACGGCGTTTACGGCGCGCGCCGCCCCCTAGGATATGGAGGATCGCGATGATCTACGATACCAAACTCGCCCTGGCCGTCCGCGACGATCTCCAGGAATGGCAGAAACTGAACGTCGCCGCCTTCCTTGTCGGCGGCCTGGTCGGCCAATCGCCGGAGATCGCGGGAGAGCCCTATCGGGACGGCGACGGCACGGTCTACGCGCCCCTGGTTCGGGAGCCCATCTTCGTCTTCTCGGCGACGGCCGAGACACTCGCCCGCACACGGCGGCGCGCCATATCGCGCGGGCTGGCGCCGGCGATCTATACCGCGGGCCTCTTCGCGACGACGAACGACGCGGACAACCGCGCGGCCGTCGCGGCGGTCGGCGCGGAGACGCTCGACCTCGTCGGGGTCGCGGTGCATGGCGAGCGCAAGATCATCGACAAGATCGTCAACGGCTTGAAGCGCCATGCCTGATTCCCGGCGGCGTGGTCGTGCACCCCCCGGCAAATCATGCTAGGCGCATGGCTTGGAGTTCCGCATCGCTGGAGTAACACCCATGACCCAATCCCTTGCCATCACCATAATCGGCGCCGCCGGGCGCATGGGGCGGATGCTGATTCATGCGGTGGAGGCGGCCGAGGGCTGTCACCTCAAGGGCGCGATCGCGCGCGAGGGGTCGGAGGCCCTGGGCCAGGATGCGGGCCTGCTGGCCGGGCTGAAGGCCAACGGTGTCTATGTCACCGAGGATGCGGCCGTCGCCATCGCCAAATCGGATGCCGTGATCGATTTCACCACGCCGGAGACGACGGTGGATATCGCGCGGCTGTGCGCCCAGGCGGGGGCCAGCCATATCGTCGGCACCACCGGCCTGGACGCGACGCATCTGGCGGCGTTGGAGAAGGCGGCGCGGCACGTGCCCGTCGTCCATGCGCCCAATATGTCGGTCGGCGTCAACCTGCTGCTGGGCCTGACGCGCAAGGTCGCGGCGACGCTGGGCCCCGACTACGATATCGAGATCGTCGAGATGCATCACCGCCACAAGGTCGACGCGCCGTCGGGCACGGCGCTCGGCCTTGGCCGGGCGGCCGCGGCGGGACGCGGCATCGACCATGACGAGGCGGCTATCCTCTCGCGCGAGGGCCATACCGGCGCGCGGGAGGAAGGAGCCATCGGCTATGCCACCCTGCGCGGCGGCGAGGTGGTGGGCGAGCATACCGTCATCTTCGCCGGGCCGGGGGAGCGGATCGAACTGACCCACAAGGCCAGTGATCGCGGCATCTTCGCCACCGGCGCGGTGCGTGCCGCGCTGTGGGCGCGCGGCAAGGCGGCGGCGGTCTATTCCATGGCGGACGTGCTCGACCTCACCGATTGATCACGGCCTGTTTGCGCACGGGGTGCGCATTTTTCTGGTCGATTGTCATCATCGTGCTATCTTTCCTCGCGAACCGAAGCGAGGAGAGAGCCGATGGCGCGATGGCGTATCGGACCGGGGCGGCACTTCCCGGTGCCCGGCCTGCTGGCGGCGGGCGCGCTGCTGGCCGCCCCGATCGAGGCCGGTGCCGCCCCGATGGAGCCACCGGGCGAGCAACCGGCGGAGCGGCCGGCGATGGGCGCCGATCTTTACGATCGCTGCCGCGCCTGGACCGAGGCGGGCGCCTTCCCGAACGGTCTGGCCGCCGGCTATTGCGCGATCAACTTCACCCTGCCGAGCGCGCATCTCTTCAAATGCCTCGATTTCCAGGAGCGCGGCCGCTATCCGAGTTCGCTCGATTTCAAGGCCTGCGTCCTGACCTTCGATCAGAACCGAGGACGCGTCTGGCCGGACTTCCCCGGCCTGACCGTGCCGACGAAGGCGGAGGTCGGCACCCGGCTCGAGGGTGGGGCGTGAGCTATGCGCGTTCCGCCGGCGGGCGGGGCTTTCCACCCCGCGCGAAGGCGATGCCGGAGAGGATGAGGGCCAACGCCGCGAAGGCCTCCACCGGCGGCGCCTCCCCCAACAGCGCGACGCCATAGGTGAGCCCGAAAAGCGGGACGAGATAATTGATCTGGCTGAAGAAGGCCGCGCCCTGCCGCCGGATGATGGTCAGCAGCATCAGATTGGCGAGCGCCGTCGGCAGCAGGCCGAGCAGGAGCAGCGCCACCCCCGCCTCCATCGTCGGATCGATCGTCCAGGGCCGGTCGTGGATCAGGCTGGCCGGGACCAGGATGGCGGCGGAGACCATCATGACGCCCGCCGAGACGCCCCGGAAACTCTCCCCCGAGAGCTTCTTGTTGATGAGCGACCCGCTGGCGTAGCAGGACGCGGCGACCGCGAAGGCGAGATAGCGAAGCGTCTCGTCCCCCAGCATCAGCAGCTTGCCCGGCCCGATCAGCACCACCACCCCCGCGAGGCCCAGCAGCATGCCGGCGATCTTGCCCGGCCCCGCCTTCTCGTCCGCCGTCAGGCAATGGGCGAGCGCCAGCGTCACCAGCGGGTTGATCCCCATGACGATGGCGGCCAGCCCGCTATCCACCCGTTCCTCGCCCCAGGCGATCAGGGTGAAGGGCATCACATTGCCGATCACCGCCACCGCCAGGATCAAAGCCCAGACGCGCCCGCCGCGCGGCAGCGAGCGCCCCGTCGCCAGGGTCGCGACAAGCAGCACGGCGGCGGCGACCACCGTGCGCCCGGCCGCGATGCTGACCGGCGGAATGGTTTCCACCGCCAGCTTGATCAGAAGGAAACTGCCGCCCCAGATCGCCGCCAGCGCGACAAGCAAGGCATAGTCGGAGAGGCCCGGCGGCGTCCGGCCGCTCACCCGTCGCCACCGGCATCGGCCGCTGGCGGCGCGGCGCGATAGGCGGCGAGCGCGCGGCGCAGGGCATGGGCGAACTCGACCCGCTCCGCCGCGCCGAGAAAACCGCCGATTACCGTCGTCCGGCCATGGCTGGTCAGACGAAGCGGGCTGTCTGGCCGGGGTGGGTCCGCGATCTCGACCCGCAGCCAGGTGGGCTCGATCGTCTCGGACCGGATCGCGCCGTCGGGCGCCACCCGCTCGATCCGCAACCCGCCGGGACGCGTCAGGCGCAAATGCTCCCGCCGCCGGCTTTCCCGGTAATTGAGCTTGAAGGCGATATAGACCAGCAGGATTTCCAGCCCGCAGAACCCCGCCACCGGCCAGGCGCCCGCCAGGAAGAAGGCGAACCCGATCAGGAATCCACACCCCGCGATCGCCACCATCAGGGCGAGGAAGCCCTCCGGCGACAAGCTGCGATGGGGCGAGAGCGTCGCGTCGAGGAAAACCTCGCATTCATCGCCGTTCCCCGCCCATCCGGATGCCGCCGCGCCCGGTCCAAGGACCGAATCCGATGCAATCGCCGATTTCGGGTGGGCTTTGTCGGTCATGGTCCGTAATCTAACGCGATCGACGCCTTCCTCAAAGCCCATCGCCGTTCCATGCCCCGGTAGCGCATCCATGCCGCAGATGACAAAAGCCGAGATCGAGACCTTCTTCGCCCGCCTCCAGGCCCAACGGCCGGAACCGAAGGGGGAACTCGACTGGACCAATCCCTATACCCTGCTGGTCGCGGTCACGCTGTCCGCGCAGGCGACCGATGTCGGCGTCAACAAGGCGACCGCCGGCCTCTTCAAGGTGGTCTCCACCCCACAGGACATGCTGGCCCTGGGCGAGGAGGGGTTGAAGGCGCATATCAAGACCATCGGCCTCTATAACTCCAAGGCCAAGAACGTCATGAAGATGACCGAGATCCTGGTCGCCGACCATGGCGGCGAGGTTCCGCGCGAGCGCGCGGCGCTGGAGGCGCTGCCCGGCGTCGGCCGCAAGACGGCGAACGTCGTGCTGAACATCGCCTTCGGGCAGCCGACGATCGCGGTCGACACCCACCTTTTCCGCGTCTCCAACCGCACCGGCCTGGCGCCCGGCAAGACGCCCCTGGCGGTCGAGCAAAAATTGGAGAAGAAGGTACCCAAGCCCTATCTGCTGCATGCGCATCACTGGCTGATCCTGCATGGCCGCTATATCTGCAAGGCGCGCAAGCCCGATTGCCCGGCTTGCGTCGTCTCCGACGTCTGCCGCTACAAGGCGAAGACCGTCGCCGCCTGACCCTATCGCCCGCCCCGGAAGGATTCCCGCATGCCGAAACTCGACCCGGCGGAGATCAAGCGCCGTTCCGCCAACAGCCTCGTGGAGACGCTGGGGTTGGAAATCCTGGAAGCCGGCGAAAAGATCGCGCGCGGCCGGCTGGTCGTCGCCCAGCGCCATCTGGCCCCGAACGGCTATCTGCACGCGGCCAGCGTCGTTGCGCTCGCCGATACCTGCTGCGGCTACGGCACCTACGCCGACCTGCCGGAGGGCGCGGCCGGTTTCACCACGGCCGAACTCAAGAGCAATCATATGGGAACGCTGCGCGCGGGCACGCTGTGCTGCGAGGCGACGGCCCAGCATCAGGGCCGCACCACCCAGGTCTGGGACGCCCGCATCTTCGCGGAGGACCGGCCGGAAAAGACGATCGCGCTGTTCCGCTGCACCCAGATCGTGCTTTGGCC
>NZ_JAGMWN010000015.1 GCF_017963645.1 Marivibrio halodurans
TGCCGTGGTCAACGTGACCAATCGTACCGATGTTGCAGTGCGGCTTCGTCCGCTCGAACTTTGCCTTCGCCATCTTCTCGTCTCCTTCAAGCGCTTGTCAGCGTCTCGCGTCTCGTCGTTCCGGTTCGCGTCGCGGATCAGGCGTACTTCGCCTTGACCTCGTCGGCCACCGCCTGCGGCACCGGCTCATAGTGATCGAACTGCATCGTGTATTGGGCCCGGCCCTGGCTGAGCGAACGCAGCGTGTTGATGTAGCCGAACATGTTGGCCAGCGGCACGGAGGCATTGACCACCCGCGCGATGCCACGCTGATCCATGCTCGACACCTGGCCGCGACGGCTGTTCAGATCGCCGATGATGTCGCCCATATACTCTTCCGGCGTCACCACCTCGACCTTCATGACCGGCTCCAGCAATCGCGGACCCGCCTGCTCCATCGCCTCCCGGAAGGCGGCGCGCGAGGCGATCTCGAACGCCATGACCGAGGAGTCGACGTCGTGATAGGCGCCATCCACCAGGGTGACCTTGAAGTCGATCACCGGGAAGCCGGCGATCGGACCGGATTCCTTCGACTGCTCGAGGCCCTTCTGGACGCCGGGGATATATTCCCGCGGCACCGAGCCGCCGACGATCTTGCTCTCGAATTCGAAGCCCTCGCCCGGCTCGCGCGGCTCGAACTCGAGCACGATACGGGCGAACTGGCCCGAACCGCCGGTCTGCTTCTTGTGGGTGTAGTCGACGCGGGCCTTCTTGCCGAGCGTCTCGCGATAGGCGACCTGCGGCGCGCCGATATTGGCGTCCACCTTGAACTCGCGCTTCATGCGATCGACGATGATGTCGAGGTGAAGCTCGCCCATGCCGGAGATGATCGTCTGGCCGCTCTCCTCGTCGGTCTTCACGCGGAAGGACGGGTCCTCCTGCGCCAACCGCTGCAAGGCGTTCGACATCTTCTCCTGGTCGGACTTCGTCTTCGGCTCGACCGCGATCTCGATGACCGGGTCCGGGAACTCCATGCGCTCCAGGATGATCGGCTTCGCCGGATCGCAGAGCGTGTCGCCCGTGGTCGTGTTCTTCAGGCCCGCGATCGCGACGATATCGCCCGCCATCGCTTCCTTGATGTCCTCGCGGTGGTTCGCATGCATCAGCAGCATGCGGCCGACCCGCTCCTTGTCGCCCTTGACGGAGTTGAGCGTGTAGGAGCCAGCCGTCACCGTGCCCGAGTAAATCCGGCAGAAGGTAAGCGACCCGACGAACGGGTCCGACATGACCTTGAAGGCCAGCGCCGAGAAGGGCGCCTCGTCGTTCGTCTTCCGCTCCATCTTCGTCTCGGGGTCATCGACCGCCGTGCCCTGCACGTTGTCGACGTCGAACGGGGACGGCAGGTAATCGACCACCGCATCCAGCAGCGGCTGCACGCCCTTGTTCTTGAAGGCCGTGCCGTTCAGCACCGGCACGAAGGCGCCGGCAAGCGTGCCCTTGCGGATGCAGCGCTTCAGGGTCTCCTCGTCGGGCTCGTTGCCCTCGAGATAGGCCTCCATGACCGCATCGTCCTGCTCGACCGCCAGCTCGATCAGCTTCTCGCGATACTCGGCCGCCTTGTCGGCGATCTCGGCCGGGATATCGACATACTCGAAGGCCGCGCCCAGATCCTCGCCCTTCCAGACGATATGCTTCATGAGGATCAGGTCGATGACACCGTCATAGTCGCTCTCCGCGCCGACCGGCAGGTTCAGCACCAGCGGCGTCGCGCCCAGACGGTCGATGATCATGTCGACGCAGCGATAGAAATCGGCGCCCATGCGGTCCATCTTGTTGACGAAACACATGCGCGGCACGCCGTACTTGTCGGCCTGACGCCAGACGGTCTCGGACTGCGGCTCCACGCCGGCGACCGAATCGAACACCGCGACCGCGCCGTCGAGGACACGCAGGCTGCGCTCCACCTCGATGGTGAAATCCACGTGACCGGGGGTGTCGATGATGTTGACGCGATGGTCGCGCCAGAAGGCGGTCGTCGCGGCGGACGTGATGGTGATGCCGCGCTCCTGCTCCTGCTCCATCCAGTCCATGGTGGCGGCGCCGTCATGAACCTCGCCGATCTTATGGGACCGGCCGGTGTAGTACAGGATACGCTCGGTCGTCGTCGTCTTGCCGGCATCGATGTGGGCCATGATGCCGATATTGCGATAACGCTCGATCGGGGTTTGCCGGGGCATTGGAACGGCTCCTTACCAGCGATAATGCGAGAAGGCGCGGTTGGCTTCGGCCATCTTGTGCGTGTCCTCACGCTTCTTGATGGCGGCCCCACGGCTGCTTGCGGCGTCCATGAGCTCACCCGACAGACGCTCCGTCATGGTGTTCTCGGAGCGCTTGCGGGACATTTCGATGAGCCAGCGGAAGGCCAGCGCCTGCGCGCGCACCGGACGAACCTCCACCGGAACCTGATAGGTCGCGCCGCCGACACGACGGGAACGGACCTCGAGATTCGGGCGCACGTTCTCGAGCGCCTCGTGGAAGGTGCGCAGCGGGTCCTGGGCGCCGCGGGACTTCATCCGCTCCAGCGCGCCATAGACGATGCTTTCCGCAGTCGACTTCTTGCCGTCCTGCATCACCGAATTGATGAACTTCGACAGCACGATATCGCCGAACACCGCGTCGGGGAGGATTTCGCGCTTTTCTGCTTTGTGGCGTCGAGACATGGACGAGCCCTCTTACTTCGGCCGCTTGGCGCCGTATTTCGACCGGCGCTGGCGACGATCCTTGACGCCCTGGGCGTCAAGCGTGCCGCGGATGGTGTGATAGCGAACGCCCGGCAGATCCTTCACGCGGCCGCCGCGGATAAGGACCACCGAGTGCTCCTGCAAATTATGCCCGACACCGGGGATATAGCTGCTGACCTCGTACCCGTTGGTCAGACGAACGCGCGCGACCTTACGCAGCGCGGAGTTCGGCTTCTTCGGCGTGGTCGTGTAGACGCGCGTGCAAACACCGCGCTTCTGCGGGCACGCCTGAAGCGCCGGCACCTTCTTGGGCTTGCGCTTGTCCTTCCGCGGGTTGCGGATCAGCTGGTTAATCGTCGGCATCTCGATTCCCGTCGCCTTGTTTCATCAACGCCCGCCACCTTCGACCCCGCTCCGGGCCGGAACGGCGGCGGCACCGTCGTCCCCGGGTCGCGCGCGACCCGATCCAAAACCAAAAACCCCTGACCGCGCGAAGAAGCAATCCACCCTCCCTGGAAACCCAGGGTGGCGGCGCTCATCGCGTTCGCACGGCCAGCCGATCGCGAGGCCCCATACGCACCCTTGGGTGCATTCGCCTATGCCGGCGCGCCGAAGGGCGGGCCCTTCGGCGGGAAGACCTCCATATCGGTCCGCTTGTCTTCGTCGGCCGCTCTCGCGGCCCCTTCACCTATTACCCGGGCGCTCCGTCTAGGCACTTTCCGCTTCCGGATGGGCGACCGACCGGTCATCAATCCAACGCTTGATCACGCGCTGGAGAACGGTCGGGTCCTGTCGAAGCGTCCGGGGCAATCCCGGATCGGGCCTACGGCCAGCCCCCTGTCGAGGCGGGCGGATACTATGCAGAGGCCCTATGCGCGTCAAGGCCGGATATCGGCTTTTTCCGGGATTTATGAACGGGGTGTTTCATGCGGGGAACACGGATTTCACGATAATCTTATTTTATATAAAAGCCCGAAGGCGCAATTTATATAGAGGGGCAACCGTCTTCGGATCAAGGCCGCGGCCAAGGAAATACAGGGGGTGGGATGGCGGACCATGGGATTCTGGGCTCTCGGCTCATGCGCAGCGGCACGATCGGGAGGCCAGCCCCCCTCCTCCCATACGGTCTAAGAATCCTGGCGACATTCTTGGCATTGGGGGGCGCATGGCTTGCCGCGTTCTCCTCGACGGAGGTTGGATCGGTCGCGCATGCGGCGGCGCAACCCGGCCCGGTACGCGTCGCCGTCTTCTCCCCGGAAGGGCCAGGCGACCCGTTCTGGGCGCGCAGCATCGATTTCATGGAAGCCGCCGCGCGCGATCTGGGATTGACCCTGGAGGTTCATTTCGCCGACGGCACCGCCAGGACGATGGCCGGAAACGCCGAGAGAATCATGACCGGTCCGACCCCGCCGGACTATGTCCTCTTCCCCGCCACGGATCGGATCGGCCCCAGTATCCTCGACATCGCGGAGCGTGAAGGCATCAATGCCGTGCTGTTGAATACCACCATATCCGAGGACCAGCGGGATCGCATCAAGGGCCCGCGGGCGATCTACACGCGCTGGCTCGGCGGCATCATCGCGGACGATCTGCTCGGCGGGTATCTCCTGGCCCGCAACATGTTCCGGCACGCGCAACGCCGTTGGATCACCGCGCCGTCCGGCCGAATCGAGGTCATCGGCCTGACCCATAGCGCGGCGGACAAGGCAGCGCTCGATCGAATCGACGGGCTGAAGCTCGCCTCGGAGGAATACTATCTCGGCGACATCGCCTATCTCGGCCTCGCGAACGGCAGCAAGGCGAAGGCCCACCAAGTCATCGAACTGGGGTACGAGAGCCATCCCGGCGCGACCCTTTACTGGTCGACCGACGACATGATGGCGCTTGGCATGATGGAATCCCTGACCGACAGGACCCGGCGCCTGCCCGGAACCGACGCGATTATCGGTGGATTCTATTGGAGCCCCTGGGCCCTTCAGGCGGTATTGGACGGCCGGATAAGCTTTCTGATGGGCGGGCATTTCATGACCGGCGGCGCGGCGTTGGTGATGATCCACGACCATGCGCGCGGCGTCGATTTCAAACCGATGGGCATGGAACAACGCTTCGGCTTCGGCATGCTGCATGCCGGCAACATCAAGCAACTGGCCCCGATCCTCGCTCAACGCGACTGGAGCTGGGTCGATTTCAAGCGCTTCAGCCGGGCTCTCCATCCCGAGCGCGGCGACTACGGCTTCTCGGCCAGCGCCTTCCTGCGAGCGCGCAAGCCATGAACCAAATAACCCGGACGCGAAAAACCCCGGCGGTCCGTTGCGGGCCGCCGGGGCTTTTTCATTGCCCTATCGACGTGGGCCCTATCGACGTGGGCCCTATCGACGTGGGCCCTATCGACATGAACCCTATCGACGTGGCCGATTACTCGGCCGCGTCGCTCGCTTCGCTGTCCGGGCTGTCCTGTTCCGTCTCACCGCTTGCATCGGAGAGACGGTCCTGGTCGGCCTGACGCTCGGCCTGGATCACGCGATCGCGATCATTGGCCTCGACCCGAAGACGCTTCATGACCGAGCCCGTGCCCGCCGGGATCAGACGCCCGACGATCACGTTCTCCTTCAGCCCCTCCAGCGTATCCTCCTTGCCGTTGACGGCGGCCTCGGTCAGCACGCGCGTCGTCTCCTGGAAGGAGGCGGCGGAGATGAAGGAGTTGGTCTGCAGGCTCGCCTTCGTGATGCCCTGCAGGACCGGCTTGAAGGTGACGCCCTGCTTGTTTTCGGCCGCGAGCTTGTCGTTGATCTCCCGCACCTCTTCGCGGTCGAGCTGCTCGCCCGCCATCAGGAAGCTCTCGCCGGCATTCACGACCTCGACCTTCTGCAGCATCTGACGAACGATCACCTCAATGTGCTTGTCGTTGATCTTCACGCCCTGCAGGCGATAGACGTCCTGGATTTCCTTGACGAGATAGTCGGCCAGGGCCTCGACGCCCAACACCTCCAGGATGTCGTGCGGCACGGGGTTGCCGTCCATCAGCATCTCACCCTTCTGGATGAAATCGCCTTCCTGAACGGTGATGTGCTTACCTTTCGGCACGAGGAACTCCGACGTCTCGCCATCTTCCTCGGCGGGACGGATCACGATTCGGCGCTTGGTCTTATAGTCCTTGCCGAACTCGATATAGCCATCCTGATCGGCGATGATGGCATAGTCCTTCGGCTTGCGCGCCTCGAACAGTTCCGCCACGCGCGGCAGACCGCCCGTGATATCGCGGGTCTTCGAGCTTTCCCGCGGGATACGCGCCAGCACGTCGCCCGCCTTCACCTCCTGACCGTTGGACACCGACAGAATCGCGTCCACCGACATGAAATAGCGTGCCTCCATGCCATTCGGCAGGGAAACGACCTCGCCGTCCTTGTCCCGCAGCGTGATGCGCGGACGCAGATCCGTGCCGCGCGCCTGCTGCTTCCAGTCAATCACGACCTTGCTGGTGATGCCGGTGGCCTCGTCGACCACGTCGCGGACGGACACGCCCTCGACCAGGTCCACGAAGTGGGCGACACCTTCCTTCTCGGTCAGGATCGGAACGGTGTAGGGATCCCATTCGGCCAGCGTCTGACCCTTGACCACGGTCGTGCCGTCATCAACCCGCAGACGCGCGCCATAGGGCACGCGGTGCTTGGCCCGCTCGCGGCCCTGCTCGTCGGAGAGCACGATCTCGCAGTTACGGCCCATGACGACCAGACGGCCCTCGGAATCCAGAACGACGTTCTTGTTGTTGAGTTTCGCCGTGCCGTCCACCGAGCTTTCGATCGAGTTCTGCTCGGCGCCACGCTGCGCCGCGCCGCCGATGTGGAAGGTCCGCATGGTGAGCTGGGTACCCGGCTCGCCGATCGACTGAGCCGCGATCACACCGACCGCTTCGCCGATATTCACCTTCGTGCCGCGGGCCAGATCGCGCCCATAACAAGCGCCGCAGACGCCGCCCTTGGATTCGCAGGTCAGAACCGAACGGATCTTGACCGCGTCGATGCCGGCGGTCTCGATCGCATCGGCCATCGGCTCGTCGATGATCTCGCCGGCCTTGACGAGCAACTCGCCCGAAAGCGGGTCCTTCACGTCCTCGGCCGCGGACCGGCCCAGGATACGCTCGGCCAGCCCCTCGATCAGGTCCCCTCCCTCGATCACCGGCCGGATCGTCAGCCCCTCGTCGGTGCCGCAATCCTCCTCGATGATGATCGCGTCCTGGGCGACATCGACCAGACGCCGGGTCAGATAGCCGGAGTTGGCGGTCTTGAGCGCCGTATCGGCCAAGCCCTTTCGCGCGCCGTGGGTCGAGTTGAAGTATTCGAGAACCGTCAACCCCTCCTTGAAGTTGGAGATGATCGGCGTCTCGATGATCTCGCCCGACGGCTTGGCCATCAGCCCGCGCATGCCGGCCAACTGCTTGATCTGAGCGGCCGAACCACGCGCTCCGGAATGGGCCATCATGTAAACGGAATTGAGCCCGCCAATGCCGCCGGTCTGCATGATCTTCATCATCTCGTCGGCGACCTTGTCGGTCGTCGTGGACCAGAGATCGACCACCTTGTTGTACTTCTCGAGCTGCGTGATCAGGCCGTCGAGATATTGCTGCTCGTACTCCTTGACCTGCTCCTGCGCCTCGTCGATCAGCTTTTGCTTGGTCTGCGGCACCAGCAAATCGTCCTTGCCGAACGAGATGCCCGACTTGCAAGCATAGCCGAAGCCGAGATTCATCAACTGGTCGCAGAAGATCACCGTCTCCTTCTGGCCGCAGTGACGGTAGACGATGTCGATGAGGTTGGTGACCTCCTTCTTCGTCAGCAACCGATTGACCAGGCTGAAGGGCACGTTCGGATGCCTCGGCAGAATGCCGGCCAGCAACATCCGGCCCGGCGTCGAGACGACGCGCTGCTCGACCATCTCGCCCGATGCGTCGACGGTCTCGTAGATCGTCTTGATGCGGGTTTGCAGCTTGATCGTGCCTTCGGCCAACGCATGCTCGATCTCCGCCATATTGGCGTAGAGCGGCACGCGATGCGCGCGGGCCTTGCCGTCCTTCATCATCTGGAACGCCTTCTTGGCGTCCGTCTCCTCGACCGGCTTGCTGGAATCCGCCGCGTCCGCGAGGACGACGTCGTGACGTTCCAGGGCCGCCTCCAGCGCCTCGGCGCTATCGACATAGGCCTCGGGACCGGCGGCGTCCGCCCGCTCGTGCGTCAGATAATAGAGCCCGAGGATGATATCCTGGGACGGCACGATGATCGGCTTGCCGTTGGCGGGCGAGAGGATGTTGTTGGTCGACATCATCAGCACCCGCGCCTCGAGCTGGGCTTCCAGCGCGAGCGGAACGTGCACCGCCATTTGGTCGCCGTCGAAGTCGGCGTTGAAGGCCGCGCAGACCAGCGGGTGAAGCTGGATCGCCTTGCCCTCGATCAACTTCGGCTCGAACGCCTGAATGCCGAGACGGTGAAGCGTCGGCGCGCGGTTCAGCAGCACCGGATGCTCGCGGATCACCTCTTCCAGGATATCCCAGACTTCCGGACGCTCCTTCTCGACCATGCGCTTGGCCGCCTTGATGGTGGAGGCGAGGCCGTAAAGCTCCAGCTTCGAGTAGATGAAGGGCTTGAACAGCTCCAGCGCCATTTTCTTCGGCAAACCACACTGGTGCAGCTTCAATTCCGGCCCGACCACGATCACCGATCGGCCCGAATAGTCGACGCGCTTACCCAGCAGGTTCTGCCGGAAGCGGCCCTGCTTGCCCTTCAGCATGTCGGAGAGCGACTTCAGCGGGCGCTTGTTGGCGCCCGTGATGACACGACCGCGGCGGCCGTTGTCGAACAGGGCGTCCACCGATTCCTGCAGCATGCGCTTCTCGTTGCGCACGATGATATCGGGCGCGCGCAATTCGATCAGGCGGCGCAGACGGTTGTTCCGGTTGATCACCCGGCGATAGAGATCGTTCAGATCCGAAGTCGCGAACCGGCCGCCGTCGAGCGGCACCAGCGGGCGAAGCTCCGGCGGAATGACCGGGATCACGTCCATGATCATCCATTCCGGCCGCGCGCCGGACTCCTTGAAGCCGTCGAGCAGCTTCAGGCGCTTCACCAGCTTCTTGCGCTTGGCCTCGCTGCCGGTCTCCCGCAATTCCTCGCGGCATTTCTCGATCGCCTCGTCGATCTCGATCTGCGAGAGCAGCGACTTCAGCGCCTCGGCGCCAATGAGGGCGGTGAAATTCTCCTCGCCATACTCATCCTGAGCGTCGAGATACTCTTCCTCACTCATCAGCTGAAGCTGCTTGAGCGGGGTCAGCCCGGGCTCGGTCACGACGTAATTCTCGAAATAGAGCACGCGCTCCAGATCCTTGAGCGTCATGTCCATCAACAAGCCGATGCGGCTCGGCAGCGACTTCAGGAACCAGATGTGCGCCACCGGCGAGGCCAGCTCGATATGGCCCATGCGCTCGCGCCGGACCTTCGACAGCGTCACCTCCACGCCGCACTTCTCGCAGACGATGCCCTTATATTTCATGCGCTTGTACTTACCGCACAGGCACTCATAGTCCTTGATCGGACCGAAGATGCGCGCGCAGAAGAGGCCATCGCGCTCCGGCTTGAAAGTGCGGTAGTTAATGGTCTCCGGCTTCTTGATCTCGCCATAGGACCAGGAGCGGATACGCTCAGGCGAGGCGAGGGAAATCCGGATCTGATCGAAGCTCTGAGGACCCTGGGGCTGGCCGAAAATCTGCATCAAGTCGTTCATCTGGCTCTCCTTTGCACCCGTCGCGCCTGGGTGCGTAAAAGCGCTTGTCCCACGAGCGCCGCCCCACCGGGGCGATGTCCCGCGTCAGCCGCCGACCGTCCGCCCAAGCGCCGGGCGGACGGTCGAGACGCGGCCCTCAGTAGTCGCTCTGCTGCAACTCGACATTCAGGCCGAGCGACCGAAGCTCCTTCACCAACACGTTGAAGGATTCCGGAATGCCCGCCTCGAAATTGTCGTCGCCACGCACGATGGCCTCGTAGACCTTGGTGCGGCCGGAGACATCGTCGGACTTCACCGTCAACATCTCCTGCAGCGTGTAGGCGGCGCCATAGGCTTCCAGCGCCCAGACCTCCATCTCGCCGAAGCGCTGGCCGCCGAACTGCGCCTTACCGCCCAGCGGCTGCTGGGTAACGAGGCTGTAGGGACCGATCGCGCGGGCGTGGATCTTGTCATCGACCAGATGATGGAGCTTCAGCATGTAGATGTAGCCCACCGTCACCTTGCGGTCGAAGAACTCGCCCGTCCGGCCGTCGATCAAGGGCACCTGCCCGGAGCTATCGAGGCCGGCGCGCCGCAACATGGCGTTGATATCCTCCTCGCGCGCACCGTCGAAGACGGGAGTCGCGATCGGAATACCGCCCTTCAGATTACCGGCCAGTTCAACCACCTGATCATCGTCCATCGTCGTGATGGCCTGACCGATTTCCTGATGGTCGTATGCCTCGGTCACGGAGGAACGCAGATCCGCGATCTTGCCGCTGGCCTTATAGGCCTCCAGCGCCGCGTTGACCTGGTTGCCCAGGCTGGCGCAGGCCCATCCCAGATGGGTCTCCAGGATCTGCCCGACATTCATGCGGCTCGGCACGCCAAGCGGGTTCAGCACGATGTCGACATGCGTGCCGTCCTCGGTATAGGGCATGTCCTCGATCGGCATGATGCGGCTGATCACGCCCTTGTTGCCGTGACGGCCGGCCATCTTGTCGCCCGGCTGCAACTTGCGCTTCACGGCCACGAAGACCTTGATCATCTTCATCACGCCGGGCGGCAGTTCGTCGCCGGCCTGGACCTTCTCGACCTTATCCTCGAAGCGGGCGTTTACCTTGGCGATCGCCTGATCGAACTGCTTGCGCAGGGCCTCCAGATCGTCGTTGATCTTGTCCTCGTCGACCGCGATCTGGCGAAGCTGCGCGGTGGTCAGCTCCTCCAACGCGTCGAGCGTGGCCTTGCCGCCGGTCTTGAAGCCCTTCGGACCGGCCTCGACCTTCTTGCCCTCGACCAGTTCCAAGAAACGGTTCCGGAACGAGCGCTCCAGGATCGCCTTCTCGTCGTCGCGGTCCTTGGCGAGCTTCTCGATTTCCGCCTTCTCGATGGCGAGCGCGCGCTCATCCTTGTCGATGCCGCGGCGGGAGAAGACGCGAACCTCAACGATCGTACCCGTCGCGCCCGGGGGCATGCGCAGGCTGGTATCGCGAACATCGGACGCCTTCTCGCCGAAGATCGCGCGAAGCAGCTTCTCCTCCGGCGTCATCGGGCTCTCGCCCTTCGGCGTCACCTTGCCGACCAGGATGTCGCTCGCCTCGACCTCGGCGCCGATATAGACGATGCCGGCCTCGTCGAGGTTCTTCAGGGCCTCCTCGCCGACATTCGGGATATCGCGCGTGATCTCCTCCTGACCCAGCTTGGTATCGCGGGCCATGACCTCGAACTCCTCGATATGGATCGAGGTGAAGACGTCATCGCGCACGATGCGCTCGGAGATCAGGATCGAATCCTCGAAGTTGTAGCCGTTCCACGGCATGAACGCGACGAGCACGTTCCGGCCGAGCGCCAGTTCGCCCAACTGCGTCGAGGGCCCGTCGGCGATGATATCCCCGCGCGAGACCACGTCGCCCACCTTCACCAGCGGACGCTGGGTGATGCAGGTGTTCTGGTTCGAGCGCTGAAACTTCAGCAGGTTGTAGATATCGACGCCGGATTCCCGCGCTTCTTCCGGATCGGTCATCCGGATGACGATGCGGGTCGCGTCCACCTGGTCGACCACGCCGGCGCGGCGCGCGGTGAGCGCGACGCCCGAATCGACCGCCACGCGCTCCTCCATGCCGGTACCGACGAGCGGCGCCTCGGCCTGGACGAGCGGCACGGCCTGGCGCTGCATGTTCGAGCCCATCAGCGCGCGGTTCGCGTCATCATTCTCCAGGAACGGGATGAGCGCGGCCGCGACAGACACGAGCTGCTTTGGCGAGACGTCGATCAGGTCGATATCGCCCGGCATGGCGACCAGATAGTCGCCGCCCCGGCGGCACTGGACCAGATCCTCGACCAGCTTGCCCTTCTCGTCCGTCGGCGCATTCGCCTGGGCGATGGTGTAGCGCCCCTCCTCCATGGCGGAGAGATAGATCACCTCATCCGTCACATGGCCGTCGGCGACCTTGCGGTACGGGCTCTCGATGAAGCCGTACTTGTTGACCCGCGCATAGGTGGCGAGGCTGTTGATCAGACCGATATTCGGGCCTTCCGGCGTCTCGATCGGGCAGATACGGCCATAGTGGGTCGGGTGCACGTCGCGCACCTCGAAGCCCGCGCGCTCACGCGTCAGGCCGCCCGGGCCGAGCGCGGAGAGGCGCCGCTTGTGCGTGATCTCCGAAAGTGGGTTGGTCTGGTCCATGAACTGCGAGAGCTGCGAGGAGCCGAAGAACTCCCGCACCGCCGCGGCCGCGGGCTTCGCGTTGATCAGATCATGCGGCATGACGGTATCGATATCGACCGAGCTCATGCGCTCGCGGATCGCGCGCTCCATGCGCAACAGGCCCACGCGATACTGATTCTCCATCAACTCGCCGACCGAACGCACCCGGCGGTTGCCCAGGTGATCGATGTCGTCGATGTCGCCCTTGCCGTCCTTCAACTGCAGCAGGACGTCGAGAATCGACAGCATGTCCTCCTTGCGCAGCGTGCGGATGTAATCCGGCACCTCCGACTGGTCGAACTCCAGGCGCGAATTCATCTTCACCCGGCCGACCGCCGAGAGGTCGTAACGCTCCGCCTCGAAGAACAGACTCCGGAACAACTGCTCCGCCGTCTCCAGCGTCGGCGGCTCACCCGGCCGCATGACGCGGTAGATGTCGATCAGCGCGTCCTCGCGGTTCATGTTCTTGTCGGCCGCCAGCGTGTTGCGCATGTAGGCGCCGACATTGATCTGATCGATATGCAGCGTCGGCAAATCCTTGACGCCGGCACCAACCAGTTCGCTCAGCAATTCCTCGGTGATCTCGTCGCCGGCTTCCGCCAGGACAAGACCATTCGATTCGTCGATGATATCGGCGCCGACGAACCGGCCGATCAGATCGATATCCTGGGCGACGACATCCTTGACGCCCGCCTCGGTCAACTTGCGGATGCTGCGCGGGGTCAGCTTCGTGCCGGCCTCGGCCACGACCTCGCCCGACTTGGCATCGACCAAATCGTGGGTCAGCTTCACGCCCTTCATGCGCTCGGCGTCGAAGGCCGTCTTCCAGCCCTTCTTGCCGTGCGTGTAGGTAATGGTCTCGTAGAAGGTGCCGAGGATTTCCTCCTTCGACATGCCGACCGCCTCGGCCGGATCCAGCGTCTTGCCCTCCTTGGCGAGTTCGGCCCGGCGCGCCGCCGTCTCGGCGCTATCGAGCGCCATCAGCAGCGTCGTCGCCGGCAACTTCCGGCGCCGGTCGATGCGGACATAGACGAGATCCTTCGGGTCGAATTCGAAATCGAGCCAGGACCCGCGATAGGGGATGATCCGCGCGGCGAAGAGATACTTGCCGGACGAATGGGTCTTCCCCTTGTCATGGTCGAAGAAGACACCCGGCGAACGGTGCATCTGGGAGACGATGACACGCTCGGTCCCGTTCACGATGAAGGTCCCGTGCTCGGTCATGAGCGGCATATCGCCCATGTAGACATCCTGCTCCTTGATATCGCGGATGGAGCGGGCGCCCGTATCCTCGTCCACGTCCCAGACGACGAGACGCAACGTCACCTTCAACGGCGCGGCATAGGTCAGACCGCGCTGCTGGCATTCCTCGACGTCGTATTTCGGCGTTTCCAACTCGTACCGGACGAATTCGAGCTGGCTGCGGTCCGAGAAATCCTTGATCGGAAAGACGTTCGTGAAGACCTCCTGAAGGCCCACGACGCTGCGATCCTTGGCCGTGACCCCGGTCTGCAGGAAGGCATCGTACGACGTCTTCTGGACCTCGATCAGGTTCGGCATCGACGCCACTTCCGGCAGACGCCCGAAGCTCTTGCGAATTCTCTTCCGTCCGGTGAACGATTGCGCCATCGTATTCCTCGTCCCATTCGTCATACGCTCCCGGCGACATGCCGGGTGCGTGGATATGGTGCCCGCGGCAAAGGCGGGACGGCCGGGCGTGCGGTGCCACGGCCTGGCGCCCCGGACCGGCCCGGCATCCCGGGCCGCGATTCCCCGCGATCGGGAACCGCCCATCTGAGGCGCGTCGAGGGGCGACGCCCGAAAGCCCGGGCGCGCCCCTCCCAACGCGGTACAGCCCGGCGCCGAGGCGCCGGACGCAACAGCCTTACTTCAGCTCGACAGTGGCGCCGGCCTCTTCGAGCTTCTTCTTCAGCTCCTCGGCCTCCGCCTTGTCGACGCCTTCCTTGACGGCCTTCGGCGCGCCCTCGACCAGATCCTTGGCCTCCTTCAGGCCGAGGCCGGTGATGGCACGGACTTCCTTGATGACGTTGATCTTCTTGTCGCCCGCGGACGCAAGAATCACGTCGAAGGAGTCCTGCTCCTCGGCGGCCGGCGCGTCGCCGCCCGCAGCCGGAGCCGCACCCGCGACCGCGACCGGCGCGGCGGCGGAAACGCCCCACTTCTCTTCCAGCAGCTTCGCGAGGTCCGCCGCTTCCAGGACGGTCAGGCTCGAAAGCTCGTCCGCCAGTTTCTCAAGATCAGCCATTTCTCTTCACTCCTAGGCGTGTAGCAGTTGCTAGCCGTTTCGTTTGATCGGGTCCGATACCGCGACTTATTCCGAGCTTCCATAGGCCGCGAACACACGGGCGAGCTTGCCCGCGGGGGCCTGGACAACGCCCGCGACCTTGGTCGCCGGCGCCTGGATGAGACCGATAAGCTTGCCGCGCAGCTCGTCCAGCGAGGGCAGCTTGGCAAGATTGTCGACCTGTTCCTTGGTCAGGCCTTGGCCGTTCAGACCGCCCGACAGAATCTCCAGCTTGTCGTTCTTCTTCTGGAACTCGGCGCACACCTTGGCGGCGGCGACCGCGTCCTCGGAATAGGCGACAGCCGTCGGTCCGACGAACTGGTCTTCCAAATGCTCGAACTTCGTCCCCTTCAACGCGATCTTCGCGAGCCGATTCTTGGTTACCTTGAACCCAGCGCCGGCATCGCGCATCTGTTGCCGAAGGTCCGACACCTCCGCGACGGTCAATCCCTTGTGGTGCGTCACCACGACGAGAGTCGACTTCTCGAAGGTATCGTGCAGCTCGGCGACCAGGGCTTCCTTCTTCGAACGCTCCACTGATCGTCTCCGCTGTTTGGCGGCTCCCGATGAACGCCGGGAAACCGCCGGTTCACGACAAAGGGTTCCGACGCGGCGATTAAGCCCTATCGAAACCCAACCTTCCTGCCCGGGAGGATCGGACCTGGCCGGCGAAACCGCTTCCGCCCGTCAGAATTTCCAATCCAACCTATCTCCCGGCGGCTTCGGGGCGGAGCCCCTGGTTTAAGCCCCTTCCGGCCCGCATGCGGACCGGGCGGCGGCGCCACCGTTCTCGGACAGGGACCGCGCCGTGGCGCGGTCTTCCCCACCGGCCACCGTTCCGAAGAACGAAGGCCGGTGGAAACGCTTCGCGTGCGGCCGCTTCTTAAGCGGTCGTCGCCGTGGCCGGATCGACCTTCAGGCCGGGGCCCATGGTCGACGACATCGACACACGCTTGATGTAGGTACCCTTCGCGCCGGCCGGCCTGGCCGCCGCGATGGCGTTGATGAAGGCGCGCGCGTTCTCGACGATCTGCTCCTCGGTGAAGCTCGCCTTACCGACGCCGGCATGCACGATGCCCGCCTTCTCGGCGCGAAACTGCACCTCGCCCGCCTTCGCTTTCTTCACGGCCTCGCCGACATTGGGCGTCACCGTGCCGAGCTTCGGGTTCGGCATCAGGTTGCGGGGGCCGAGCACCTTACCGAGCCGCCCCACGATCGCCATCATGTCCGGCGTGGCCACGCAGCGGTCGAACTCCAGCCAGCCGCCCTGGATCTTTTCCATCAGATCCTCGGCGCCGACCTCGTCCGCGCCCGCGGCGCGCGCCTCGTCGGCCTTCTCGTTCCGCGCGAAGACCGCGACGCGCACCGACTTGCCGGTGCCGTGCGGCAGCGCCACGGCACCGCGCACCTGCTGATCCGCATGCCGCGGATCAATGCCGAGATTCATCGAAATCTCGATCGTCTCGTCGAACTTCGCGCTGGCCGCCGCCTTGATGCTCTTAACCACCTCGGGGAGGTCCAGGAGCGCATCGCGGTCCAACGACTTGTAGGCGTCCTTCAGACGCTTGCCCTGCTTCGCCATGACCTTACTCCACCACCTCGATGCCCATGGAAGCCGCCGAGCCCTCGATCGAACGCATCGCCGCCTCGACGTCGACCGCGTTCATATCCGTCAGCTTCGCCTCCGCGATCTCGCGCACCTGGGCCTTCGTGACCTTGCCGACGGTTTCCTTGTTCGGCGTGCCGGTCCCCTTCTGGATGCCCGCCGCCTTCTTCAGGAAATAGGCGGCCGGCGGGGTCTTGGTCACGAACGTGAAGGAGCGGTCCTCGTACGCGGTGATGACCACCGGCGTCGGGGTTCCGGGCTCCACGCTCTGCGTGGCCGCGTTGAAGGCCTTGCAGAACTCCATGATGTTGATCCCGCGCTGACCCAGCGCCGGACCCACGGGCGGGGAAGGGTTGGCCTGCCCCGCCTTGATTTCGAGCTTGATATAGCCCGCGATCTTCTTCTTCGCCATCGACGACCTCTCTCAATGAGTTCGCACCGCGGTCCGGCGACCGATGGACTTCCCGGCCGACCTCCCGCGGGTTTCTCCGCTAACGGTCTGCAACGCTAGAGCTTCTCGACCTGAGCGTACTCCAGCTCGACCGGTGTCGAACGACCGAAAATCGACACCGTGACCTTGAGGCGCGCCTTCTCGGAATCGACATCCTCGACCACCCCGTTGAAGGAGGTGAAGGGACCGTCGCACACGCGCACCTGTTCGCCGACATCGAAGGCGACCGACGGCTTGGGCCGGTCGACGCCCTCGTTCACCTGATTCAGGATCCGCCCGGCCTCGGCTTCCGAGATCGGCGAAGGCTTCTTGCCGTCGCCAAGGAAACCGGTGACCTTCGGCGTCTCCGTCACCACGTGCCAGCTCTCGTCGTTCATATCCATCTTCGCGAGCACGTACCCCGGGAAGAAGGTCCGCTCGGTGACGACCTTCTGGCCACGGCGCACCTCCACGACATCCTCGGTCGGGGAGAGCACTTCCTCGAACATCTCTTCCAGGCCCTGGGAACGGGCGCGCTCGAGAATGGCTTCCGCTACCTTCTTCTCGAATCCGGAATAGACGTGCACTACGTACCAGCGCTTCGCCACGTCGGTTAACTCCAACCTCTCGACGCGCATCGGGGCGGCCCCTGAATCGAAGACCGCCCTCGCCACGCGCGCGTCCTAGTTCCACCTTTTTGTCCACGCCGCGCCGGCCGCCCGAAGCCCGCCATGCACCGCCCGGATATACCCGGCCTCAGCCGAGGATCAACTGGATGACCCAGGCGATCGCCTGATCCACGACCAGGAAGAAGATCGCCATTATCGTCACCATCACGAAGACCATCGCGGTCGCGACACCGGTCTCCTTGCGGGTCGGCCAGGTGACCTTACTGGCCTCCTGGCGCACCTCGCGCACGAATTTCGCGGGCGTCGTTTTCGCCATCGCCTGCCTGCCGCCTGTTCTTCGCTCGACCGGCCGAATACGAGCCGATCCGATTTCGCCACCACCGTCCGACGCATGCCACCGCAGCGCCTGACGCGCCGCCGCAACCGTAAAAGCCCGATTTTTCAGGGCCCTGGGCCGCGCCCACGCCGAACTCGCCACCCTGCGCCGTGCCACCCGCTCCACCGGCAGGGCGCAGCTCTATCACCGATCGCGGGTCTTTACACCCCCCAACCGGTAAAAAAAAGCACATAAAAGGCTGATGCCCCACCAAGCCATTCGGGGAGCATCCGCCTTGACATCCCTTATCCGCGCCCGGCGCGCGGCCTTGCATCCCGGCGCGCACCGTAAAGCCGGTGAGGATCTGGCAGGGGCACTAGGATTCGAACCCAGGACCTACGGTTTTGGAGACCGTCGCTCTACCAACTGAGCTATACCCCTGCGGCACCGGGCACGATGCCTAGATAGCCCCGTGCCCGGCGAAACGCAACAGAGCGCCCTCTCGCGCCCTGCTTACTTCGAGATCGAAGCGACGACGCCGGCGCCGACGGTGCGCCCGCCCTCGCGGATCGCGAAGCGCAGG
>NZ_JAGMWN010000016.1 GCF_017963645.1 Marivibrio halodurans
ACCAACCGTGGAAGATCATGTCCATCGGATATCGACAATGGGCCCATGAATGGTGATCAGCGCGAAATGGTATAAGGTATCCGGATTGGTCACGATGCGGTTCGCGGCCACATAGGCGTAGAGCCCCAGCAGCAGCGCGGACGTTGCCAGGACGCAGGCGACCACGATGAAGCCTTGCTTGTCCTTGCGCCGTTTCTTGTCGCGAAAGCCGGACCTAGCCATGCGCCGTCCCGCCCGTCACGCGGCGGTCTCGGATTGGGTCCCGACGCCGGGCCGTGGTTCATTGCGCAGGCCGCTTTCCTCCCGCAGCCGCTCGTCCGCCTCGGCCTCGATCTCCCGGATGAAGGCATCCGCGTCCTCGATCGCGCGCTCGTTGACGGCCCTGAAGCCGGCCATCGTGCCCTCGTACTCCTCCTCCAGCGCCTCCATCGAGGCGGTGAAATCCGGCAGCGCCTCGCGATCCGCCGTCACCCCCATGTCCGGCAGTTCATGGGAAACGCCGGTCTCCGGGAAATCACCGAAATAGGCGGGTGCGCGGCTCGTGCGGATCTCCGCGTTCTTCGCGCGGTAGGATTCCAGCAATTGCCGCAAGACGACCTCCGCGTCGTCGGCATAGCGGTGATAGTCGTCGATCGTGCTCTGGGCGTGACGCAGATTATCGGGCATCTCGGAGACATAGCCGCGCGCCTCGTGCATGATGCGGCTGACTTCCGTGCGCCCCTCGTCGATCGTCCGGTTGATATCGTCGCGGAAGTGGCTCTTGCTCTCCTCGTAACGCTCGCGCGCCTCGCGATAGAGACGGTCCATCGCGCCATATCCCGGATAACGGTCGTCCGCGCGATAGGTCTTATAAAGCGCCGCCAGCGAGAACATGATCCCCATCAAGAGCAGGATCACCGCATCGAAATTGTCGAAACCGAAGGGCGTGCCGGTCAGACGCGAGAAAACGAGCTTGAGCGCCGTCAGAGGGTCTTCCTCCAGCAGCGCCCGGTAATGGGCGGTCGCCAGATTGAAGCCGAACATCACCGTGAGATAGAGCGACAGCACCGACGAGCCGAGCGCGCGGCGGGCGCGCGAGACGTGATGGATCTGACGCAAGCCGAATTCGCCAGCGAAGATCGCGAGCCCGATATTGACGCCGGAAATCAGGAAGGCCTGGAAGATGCCGCCGAGCAGTCCGAGGTCGGAGGCGAGCGAGAAGAAATAGCTGTTGAGGATCGATTCCCCCAGCACCATCGCCGCCAGGACCGACCAATGCAGCAGCTTCGAATCCGGATAATGCGCCTCGTGGTGGATGTCGTGGACGCTTTGGAAATATTTTAGATTGCGCAGATGGGACCGCTCGCGCGTGCGTGCGTCGACCAGCATGTCCCGGTGGTCGGCCTTCACCCGGTCCACGTTGATGTTGATGGTGTGCTGCGCCTCCTTCAGCTTTTGCCGCGTCGGCGCGAGGGATATCTGACCGCGCCGCCTCTGTAGCGCGTCCAGCACGTCGATGCTGTTGTTCCGCCCCTGGTTCAGCCGTTCCCTCACGGTCTTGACGATCGATTGCTGCGTATCGTCGGGACGCGTGTCGTCGGCCTTCGGCAGATCCTGACGACCGGCCTGCAGGGCCTTCTCGGTAACGCGCAGACGCGCCGACAGGTCGCCCGCGGACATATCCGGCAAGACCGGCCCTATGCGATAGACCTCGGTCAGAATCACCTCGGTCGTCTTGATGGAGGCCGAGGCCTCGGCGTCCTGATTGCTTGTCATGCCCCTCACTCTCGATCCGTCGCATTGCACGCGGCTCGGCATGCAGCATAAGGTTAACACTAAATATGGCAAGTATTGTATTTACACACGTTTTGATAGCTATACGATTTACCCTGAATTCCCAGTAGGTTAAGCGGAAGCCTATGAGAGCCGATGCGATTCGACACGGCCCGGCCGGCGGCGGTATAACGGGGGCACCGTCACCGCGGTATGGTTAGGGAGCGCGTTCATGGCCGAGTTCGAGAAGAAGACGCTGTCCGACTGGGAAGCCCTGGTCGAGAAGGAAACGAAGGGTCGCGCGGCGTCCGACCTCACCTGGATCACGGCCGAGGGGATCGGGATCAAGGCGCTCTACACCGCCGAGGATCTGGAGGGCCTGCCGCAGATCGGCACGCTTCCCGGTTTCGCGCCCTTCACGCGCGGGCCGAAGGCGACGATGTATGTCGGGCGTCCCTGGACGCTGCGCCAATATGCCGGCTTCTCGACGGCGGAGGAATCCAACGCCTTCTACAAGCGCAACCTGAAGGCCGGACAGAAGGGCCTATCGGTCGCCTTCGATCTGGCGACGCACCGGGGCTATGACAGCGACCATCCCCGTGTCGTCGGCGATGTCGGCAAGGCCGGCGTCGCGATCGATTCCGTCGAGGACATGAAGATCCTGTTCGACGGCATCCCGCTGGAGGAGATGAGCGTCTCCATGACCATGAACGGCGCGGTGCTACCGATCATGGCGAACTTCATCGTCGCCGGCGAGGAACAGGGTTGCCCGATCGGCAAGCTGTCCGGGACCATCCAGAACGACATCCTGAAGGAGTTCATGGTCCGCAACACCTATATCTACCCGCCCGAGCCCTCGATGCGGATCGTCGCCGACATCATCGAGTACACGGCGGAGAACATGCCGCGCTTCAACTCGATCTCGATCTCCGGCTATCACATGCAGGAAGCCGGCGCGACGCTGACCCAGGAACTCGCCTTCACGCTGGCCGACGGGCTGGAATATGTCCGGGCCGCCGTCTCGAAGGGGTTGGATGTCGATAAGTTCGCGCCGCGTCTCAGCTTCTTCTTCTGTATCGGCATGAACTTCTTCATGGAGGCGGCGAAGCTGCGCGCCGCACGCTTCCTTTGGGCCGACCTGATCGAGAAGGAATTCGCGCCGAAGGACCCGCGCTCCCTCATGCTGCGCACGCATTGCCAGACTTCCGGCTGGTCGCTGACGGAGCAGGATCCCTACAACAACGTGATCCGCACGACGGTGGAGGCGATGGCCGCCGCGCTGGGCGGCACGCAGTCGCTGCATACCAACGCCTTCGACGAGGCGATCGGCCTGCCGACCGATTTCTCTGCCCGCATCGCGCGCAACACCCAGCTCATCCTTCAGGAAGAGACGGGCCTGACTCAGACCGTCGATCCGCTGGCCGGGTCCTATTATGTCGAGAGCCTGACCGGCGCCCTCATCGAGGAAGCGCGCAAGCTGATCGACGAGGTCGAATCCATGGGCGGCATGACCAAGGCGGTCGACGAGGGCTGGCCCAAGATGAAGATCGAGGAGGCCGCCGCCCGCCGCCAGGCCCGCATCGACCGGGGCGAGGAGACCATCGTCGGCGTCAACAAGTACAAGTCCGAGGATAAGGACGAGATCGATATCCTCGACGTCGACAACGACAAGGTCCGGGAGAGCCAGATCGCGCGCCTGAAGACGATTCGGGAGAGGCGGGACGAGGCCGCCTGCACGAAGGCGTTGGACGCGCTCTCCGACGGGGCACGGTCGGGCGAGGGCAATCTGCTCGCGCTCGCCGTCGAGGCGGCGCGGGCCCGCGCGACGGTCGGCGAGATTTCCGACGCGCTGGAGCGTGAATTCACCCGCCATCGGGCCACCATTCGCTCGATCAGCGGCGTCTATGGGTCCGCCTATGAGGGGGACGAGGGTTTCATGAAAATCCGCGACGAGATCGACCGCTTCGTCGAGGCCGAGGGCCGACGCCCCCGCATGCTGGTCGTCAAGATGGGCCAGGACGGCCATGACCGGGGCGCCAAGGTGATCGCCACCGCCTTCGCCGATATCGGCTTCGACGTCGATGTCGGCCCGCTGTTCCAGAGCCCGGAGGAGGCAGCCGCCCAGGCGATCGAGGCCGACGTCCATGTCGTCGGCGTCTCCAGCCAGGCGGCCGGCCACAAGACGCTCGTCCCGCAATTGATCGAGGCGCTCCGCAAGGAAGGCGCCGACGATATCCTCGTCGTCTGTGGTGGCGTCATTCCGCCCCAGGATTACGATTTCCTGCTGAAGGCCGGCGCCTCGGCGATCTACGGGCCGGGCACGAATATCCCGCACGCGGCCAGCGAGATCCTGCAACTCATCTCCAAGGCCCAGGCGCAGGCGGCGGAATAGGGCCACCTGGCCGTCATGCACACGGAAAAAGGCCCGCGACAGGATCGTCGCGGGCCCTTTCGAAAGGCTCGATATCGGTCGGGAGCTTACGCCGCGGCGGCCTTGTCCTGCTTGCGCGCGATACGGCGCTTCAGACGGCGGGCCTCTTCCGGCAACTTCCGGTTCGGCGTGCCCATCAGATAGGCGTCGAGACCGCCCTTCTTGTCGATGGTGCGCAGCGCGCCGCTGGTGAGACGCAGGCGGATCTGCTCGCCCAGCGCTTCGCTCAACAGCCGGGTCGTCTGCAGATTCGGCAGAAAGCGGCGGCGGGTCTTGTTCACCGCGTGGGAGACGTTATTGCCCGTGGCAACCCCGACACCCGTGATCTGGCAACGTCGCGACATGACATCCTCTCGGCACTGCTTCACGAGAACGCTAGACCCGCCCCGATCCAATGGGACCGAAATCCGGCCGTCGCGCCCCCGAACCGCGCCCGCTTCGGCGCGTGGTGATCCTGGATTCCGGCGCACCCGCCGGAAAGCGCGTGTATTTAGTCGATCGCCCCGGGGAGCGTCAAGCCCGCAACATGCGACGGAAAGCATTGTTGCCAAATCGCCACAACCCCTTCCCCAAGACGCCGGGGCAGGGTAAAAGGAGTCCCATTCGCTGCGTCCTTGCGGCACATTCCTGGTTATGTAGACCGTAAGCAAGACAGTCGGTGTTCCATCGGATCGTCGTGCGCGGCATTGTTCGGCGTTAGGGAGTTGGGGGAGAAATGGTGCACGGTTCCTTTTGCTGCGTCACGGGTCCGATGAAACGGATCATGGGCAACCGGCTGGCGGGACACGGCCCGGTTTTCGGTGTGGCGCTTCTTCTGCTCGCCTTGTCCATGACGTTCACCCCCTCCCCGGCCCAGGCCCAAAGCCAGGACGACCCCGGGTTCCTGCGCGTCGGCGCCGGGTACTACGACATTAATGACGATCAGGATGCGGGTGAGTTCCACGTCGAATATATCAGCGGCCAGAAGCTCTGGATCTTCAATCCCTTCATCGGAATCATGGGCACCACCGACGCGGCCGTATACGGCTATGGCGGTATTCGCCTCGACATCTTCCTCGGCCGCCGTTTCGTCTTCACCCCGGCCTTCGCCGCCGGCCTCTATAGCGACGGCGACGGCAAGGATCTCGGCCATACGGTGGAGTTCCGTTCGGCGCTCGAACTCGCCTACCGGTTCGACGACCGCTCGCGCCTCGGCATCTCGCTCTATCACCTCTCGAACGCCAGCCTGGACGAAAACAATCCGGGGACCGAGGTGGTGACGGTCCATTACTCCTACCCGCTGACCCGGATTTTCGAGTAAGGACGCGAGGAGGGGCCAGCCCGGCCCCTCCGCCAATCCTTCCCAGCCCCTCCGAATCCGCCTAGCGTCGCTCCTTGCCTCGACCCGCGATCGGCGCGGGCGAAACGGGAAAGCGCGCGCGATGAATCTCATCTTCCTCGCCATCGTCCTGATCGCCTTCGCGGTCGCCGCCATCCGACAGGTGCAATGGCAGGCCCCCGCCGGCGATGCGGAGGCCAGTTCCCCCATGCAGGATCTGGCGCTCGGCATGATCGACACGGCGGAGTCCTCGGTCACGCTCGCCCTCGGCCTCATCGGGGTGATGGCGCTGTTCCTCGGACTGATGAAGGTGGCGGAGGCGGGCGGGTTGCTGCGCATCTTCGCGAAGCTGCTGCGCCCGGTCATGGTGCGCCTCTTCCCCGACGTCCCGGCGGACCATCCGGCGATGGGCGCCATCATCATGAATATGTCGGCGAACGCGCTGGGCCTCGGTAACGCGGCGACCCCCTTCGGCATCCGCGCGATGCAGGAACTCGACACCCTCAACCCGCATAAGGGAACCGCGACCAACGCCATGGCGCTGTTCCTGGCGATCAACACGTCATCCGTCACGCTGTTGCCGACGGGGGTGATCGCGTTGCGCGCGGCCGCCGGGTCGAGCGACCCGGCCGGCATCGTGCCGACGACGCTGGTCGCCACCATTTGCTCCACCACGATCGCGATCCTGAGCTGCAAGCTGCTCCAGGGGCGCTTCCCGGCCCGCGCGGCGGAGCCGGGCGAGTCACCGAGCGCGGATAGTTCTCAGGCGACGGCCGCCCCGTCGTCGGATAAAACCGAAGACAAGCTGGACCCCCCCTTGCCCGAGACGACGGACGAGGCCTATCCGGGGTGGATTTCCGCGCTCGTGCTGCTCGGCGTGCTCGCGATCGTCCCGTTGACCGTGCTTTACGGCAAGACGATCGCGCCCTGGATCGTACCGGGCCTGATGGTTCTGCTGCTCGGCTTCGGCGCGGCCAAGGGGGTGCGTGTCTATGAACGCTTCGTCGAGGGCGCGCGCGACGGTTTCCAGGTGGCGGTCCGGATCATCCCCTATCTGGTGGCGATCCTGGTCGCCGTCGGCATGTTCCGGCAGTCCGGTGCGATGGAACTGCTGATCGGCCCGCTGGGGGCGGTGACGGGCCTGATTGGCCTGCCGGCGGAGGCCCTGCCGATGGCGCTGATGCGTCCGCTTTCGGGCTCCGGTGCCTATGGTATCCTCGCCTCCATCATCCAGGATCCGGCCATCGGACCGGATAGCTACGCCGGCTATCTGGTCAGCACTATCCAGGGATCGACCGAGACGACCTTCTACGTACTCGCGGTCTATTTCGGCGCGGTTCAGGTTCGCCGGGTGCGCCATGCGCTGCCCTGTGCCCTGATGGCCGATTTGGCGGGGGTCGCGGGGGCGGTCGCGATCTGTCTGTTGCTCTACGGTCACCTCACCTGAGCCGGGATCGCCCCTCTTCCGCCGTTGCAAGCCGCGCCGCCGCGCCCTACCTCTAGCCCGGCATTATCGACAATGGCGAGGGAGATTGAATTCATGGGCATGCAATATCTGCACACCATGGTGCGCGTGCGGGATATCGAGGAATCACTCGACTTCTATTGCAACAAGCTCGGCCTCGTGGAGGTCAGCCGGAACGATTATCCGCAAGGCCGGTTCACGCTGGTCTTCCTGACCGCGCCCGAGGATGTCGAAGCCTTCGAGCAGGAAAAGGCGCCCGCCGTCGAATTGACCTACAATTGGGACCCGGAGGAGTATGACGAGGGGCGGAATTTCGGCCATCTGGCCTATCGGGTGGACGATATCTACGAGACCTGCCAGCGCCTCATGGACAAGGGCGTCACCATCAACCGGCCGCCGCGCGACGGCCGCATGGCCTTCGTCCGCTCTCCCGACAACATCTCGATCGAGCTGCTGCAACGCGGCGACGCCCTGCCGAAGCGGGAACCCTGGGCCTCGATGGAGAATAGCGGACACTGGTGAGGCCCTCGCTCTCTCTTCCCGGTGCCTAGTAGGACCCTCTGGCCCACGCGCCTTGTTTGCGATAAAAGGCGCGTGGCTGGACGGTCTCGCTGCTTAGGCACGAGTCCGACGGGCATGTCCTCGTAGCTCAGCAGGATAGAGCATCAGATTCCTAATCTGAGGGTCGCAGGTTCGAATCCTGCCGGGGACACCAATGTTTCAATATTTTGAGATATCTGCGGGGATGAGAACCCACATCGCGAGCGTCATTGCCGTTCCGCGAACAGTTCGTATATTATTGGAATGGTAGCGACGGTGCACATCAACCCAGCATTGCTGCAGTGGGCTCGTGAGTCCGCTGGCTTGTCACGCGAGGAACTCGCCGACGTCGCCGGGATCAAGGGCGCGCGGGGGCGCTCGGCGGAAGAGCGTATTGCCAGTTGGGAAGCAGGGGAAAACGCGCCAACACGGCCTCAACTGCTCAAGCTGGCGAAGGGACTAATGCGTCCTGTCACGACCTTCTACCTGCCGGCCCCTCCTATCGAGTCAGACGAACTCCCCGACTTTCGAACCGTCGCAAATCGGCCGGTAGACGCGAACAACTCGGTTCTAAAAACGTTTGTCCGAAGGATGCGTGCGCGCCAGGACGAAATCTTGGCGCTACTCGAGGACGACGATGAGCTTGTAGAACTGCCCTTCATCGGTAGCCTTCCGATGAACACCCCAATTGAGCAACTGATCGCGAGCGTGAGGCAAACACTCGATATTCCGCTCGCACGCCAAATGCAGTGCGGCGACAAGGACGAGTTGTTCCGCCTAATCCGGAACCAAGTTGAGAAAGCGGGGATATTTGTCCAGATCCAGGGCAATCTTGGAAGTCATCACACCAATATCGATCCAGACGAGTTCCGCGGCCTAGCGCTGGCGAGCAAGTATGCGCCGTTCATCGTGATCAATGGCAATGATGCGAAGGCGGCGCACACCTTCACGCTGCTGCACGAGATCGCTCACCTTTGGCTTGGCGAATCTGGTCTGAGTAACCGATCCGTCTTCTCCGGAGACGTGTTTGAAGACGGAGACATCGAAGCCTACTGCAACAGGTTCGCTGGAGATTTCCTCCTGCCCCGAGAACAATTGCTAGCCGTCTGGGCGTCTCAGGATCATGGCAATGTCTATCAAGCGGTCCAGGTTGTCGCGCGCGAGCTAAATGTTAGTAGGGCCGCAACGGCTCACCGTCTCTGGAAACTCAACGCCATTGAAGAACCGCAATGGTGGGATCTCTATCGACGGTACCAAGACGAATGGAAAGTCCGCCGCGAGCGCCAAAAAGAGCAAGACGGTGGGCCGAACTACTACGTTACGACAAAGAGCCAACTTGGAACCGCGCTCATTAGCACCGTGCTTGGAGCGGTGTCCGATGGCTCTCTGTCCTACACCAGGGCTTCAAGGATACTAGGCGTCAATCCGCATAGCTTCGACGGGCTTCAAGCGAGGCTTATGAACTGATGCACTTGCTTGATGCCAATACTCTTATCGCCGCGAATAAGGACTACTATCCGTTTGATCGTGTGCCAGAATACTGGGAATGGATTCCCTATCAAGGCGAGATAGGGAACATCAAAATTCCCGTGGAGATTTGGGATGAGTTCACACCGAACCTCAAAGCTCTCCAAGACTGGAAAAAGGACAATCGCAATGCACTGGTCCTGGATCATGACGGCTACGATGCAGACGTTCCAACGATCTTGGCGCAATATGGTCACAACCTCACGGAACGCGAACTCGATCGGATTGGCAAAGACCCCTTCCTGATAGCGGCCGCTTTGCGCACCGATGCTACTGTCGTTTCTCGGGAAAGCTCTAAACGTTCCCTTACACGTGCGAAGAGGCGAGTTCCAGACATATGCGCTGATCTTGGGATCAACTGCATTAACGATCATCAGCTCATCGCCGCTTTGGACTGGAGCACATCTTGGCGAAGGCCTTAGGCTTACAGAACTAGATTATCTCGCGTCAGCAAGCGTGACCGCAATCCTGCAACTGTCCCAATTTCGAAATTACTTTGACAGTGCACAATTCTGATTCTCCGTTTATCCCTCGAAGTAGTGGTTGGCGGTAATACCAACTCTCGCTGATTGAGACTCACGAGGGATTCCCATGGGGCCGCAAATCTGATTCACCATGACAAACGAT
>NZ_JAGMWN010000017.1:0-2500 GCF_017963645.1 Marivibrio halodurans
TTGGTTGCGGGGGTAGGATTTGAACCTACGACCTTCAGGTTATGAGCCTGACGAGCTACCGGGCTGCTCCACCCCGCGGCAGTATGGTTGTTGGGTGGTTGGACGAGGGGGAGAGTATTGCGGGTTGGATTGGTTTTGTCCGTGCATGGAAGACTTGGCGGCGACCTACTCTCCCGCGGCTTAAGCCGGAGTACCATCGGCGCTGGAGGTTTTCACGGCCGAGTTCGGAATGGGATCGGGTGCTGGGACCTCCGCTATAGCCACCAAGTCGTCGATGCACGGATGGCGCGGGGCGGATCGTGGCGTGCCCTGCGCGTATCTTTGGGATGGGTCGCGGATGATCGTTCGTGATCTGCGTTGGCGTGGTCGATGAAGGATCGACCGACGCTTTTGTCTCAGCGATGTGTGCTTTGCTGCTTGTCTTGTGTCGTCATCGTCCCGCGCTGTTCCGGCGGTTATCGCCGGATACGGGGGAGGATGAAGCCTTTCGAGGGATTAGTACCGGTAAGCTCAACGCATTGCTGCGCTTAGACCCCCGGCCTATCAACGTGGTGGTCTACCACGGCTCTCAGGCGAGACCTGGTTTTGAGGAGGGCTTCCCGCTTAGATGCCTTCAGCGGTTATCCCGTCCGCACATAGCTACCCGGCTGTGCCGCTGGCGCGACAACCGGTCCACCAGAGGTGCGTCCATCCCGGTCCTCTCGTACTAGGGACAGCGCCTCTCAAGTCTCGTACACCCACGGCAGATAGGGACCGAACTGTCTCACGACGTTCTAAACCCAGCTCACGTACCTCTTTAAATGGCGAACAGCCATACCCTTGGGACCTGCTCCAGCCCCAGGATGAGATGAGCCGACATCGAGGTGCCAAACACCCCCGTCGATGTGGACTCTTGGGGGGTATCAGCCTGTTATCCCCGGAGTACCTTTTATCCGTTGAGCGATGGCCCTTCCACTCGGGACCACCGGATCACTATGACCGACTTTCGTCTCTGCTCGGCCCGTCGGCCTCGCAGTCAGGCAGGCTTGTGCCATTGCACTCAACAGCCGATTTCCGACCGGCTTGAGCCTACCATCGCGCGCCTCCGTTACACTTTGGGAGGCGACCGCCCCAGTCAAACTACCCACCACGCAGGGTCCCGGCTCCGGCTTCACGGAGCGCGGTTAGACAACAAGAAGGTCAAGGGTGGTATTTCAAGGATGGCTCCACGACGACTGGCGTCATCGCTTCGATGCCTCCCACCTATCCTACACAAGACATTCCTGTTGCCACTGCGAAGCTGTAGTAAAGGTTCACGGGGTCTTTCCGTCTGACCGCGGGAACTCCGCATCTTCACGGAGAGTTCAATTTCGCTGAGTCTGCGTTGGAGACAGTAGGGCAGTCGTTACGCCATTCGTGCAGGTCGGAACTTACCCGACAAGGAATTTCGCTACCTTAGGACCGTTATAGTTACGGCCGCCGTTTACCGGGGCTTCAATTCGGCGCTTGCACACCTCCTCTTAACCTTCCGGCACCGGGCAGGCGTCAGACCCTATACGTCGCCTTAACGGCTTCGCAGAGCCCTGTGTTTTTAGTAAACAGTCGCCACCCTCATTTCTGTGCCCCCTCACCCCGGTTGCCCGAGGCAAGGGCTCCCTTCTCGCGAACTTACGGGAGTATTTTGCCGAGTTCCTTCAACGCAGTTCTCTCAAGCGCCTTGGTATCTTCTACCAGTCCACCTGTGTCGGTTTCGGGTACGGTCTAACCCCGGGGCTATTTCCTGGAACGGCTCAGCCGCCCCCGCAATCCGATAAGCGGGAACGACACCTGCCATCCGTCACATCCCGGGAGGCTGGGGAGTATTAACCCCATTCCCATCGCCTACGCCTTTCGGCCTCGGCTTAGGGGCCGGCTCACCCTGCGCGGATTAGCCTTGCGCAGGAACCCTTGGACTTTCGGCGAGAGTGTTTCTCACACTCTTTATCGCTACTCATGTCAGCATTCTCACTTCCGATACCTCCAGGTGCCCTCGCGGGTCACCCTTCACAGGCCTACGGAACGCTCCGCTACCACTTCCCGAAGGAAGTCCACAGCTTCGGTGTACGGCTTGAGCCCCGGTACATCTTCGGCGCAGGACGGCTTATTTAGACCAGTGAGCTATTACGCTTTCTTTAAACGATGGCTGCTTCTAAGCCAACGTCCTGGTTGTCTTGGCCTTCCCACATCCTTTCCCACTTAGCCGTAACTTGGGGACCTTAGCTGGTGGTCTGGGCTGTTTCCCTCTTGACCACGGACCTTAGCACCCATGGTCTGTCTGCCGTGATTGCACTCTTCGGTATTCGGAGTTTGGTTAGGTTTGGTAAGCCTCGCGGCCCCCTAGCCCATCCAGTGCTCTACCCCCGAAGGTGAGACACGACGCGCTACCTAAATAGCTTTCGCGGAGAACCAGCTATTGCCGAGTTTGATTGGCCTTTCACCCCTAGCCACAGGTCATCCCGGAACTTTTCAACGTTCTCGGGTT
>NZ_JAGMWN010000018.1 GCF_017963645.1 Marivibrio halodurans
TCGACAACGGCCCCGTTCGTGTTGTCCACGCTCGCGTTCGGCGTGAAGCTCCACGTCCCGTCCCCATTCACCGTCAGAGAGCCGTTCGCCGTCGTCACCGTCGACCCGGCATTGGCCGTCTGCGCCTGACCGTTGGCGTCGGTGTAGCCGAAGCTCGTCAGCGTCGCGCCGTCCGGGCCCTCGACGTCGTTCGCCATCACGTCGCCCGTGACGGCGGCGCCGCCTTCCTCGACCGTGACCGTCGCGTCGTCGACGGCCGTCGGGGTTCCGTCGGTGATCTGGAAGGTCGCGGTCGCGGTATCGACATCGACACCATTGGAGAGGGTATAGGTGATGCTCTCGCTCAACGCGCCATTCGAGTGATCTTCACTGGCGTCGGTGACATAGCTGTAGCTGCCATCCGAATTGACCGTCAACGTACCGTATTGCGTATCGACGGCCTGACCGACCGTGCCCGTCTGCTGCTGGCCGTTTTCATCGGTATAGGTGAAGGTCGTGACTTCGGCACCGTTCGATGTGTCGTTGTCGAGCAGATTGCCGGTAATACTCTCCCCGCCTTCCATGCGCGGAGCGGCACTGTCGTCGGCCGCGTTGATCGCGTTGGGAATGGGCGGACCGTCGAAGACGATGTCCTCCCAATCCTGAACGGTGAGACCGATCGCCTCGAAGGTCATCTCCGCGCCGCTGTCCGTCGCCGGATTGGAATTGTCGGCGATGAACTGCTGCAACGCCCGCAGGTCGGCGACGATCGCCGGATCCTGCAGATCGGCCTCGGTATAGCGCACGGTGAGCGTGTCGGTACCGACACCACCGTCATAACGCTCGCCATCGCCGCCCTGGCCGACCACGAAAATTCCGCTGTCGTCGCCATCGCCGCCATAGACCGTATCGATGCCCGCCCCACCATCGAGCGTATCGCTGCCGGTACCGCCATCGAGCGTGTCATCGCCCTGATTGCCGAATATCCGGTCGTCGCCGGCCCCGCCGAACAGGGTGTCGTCGTAATGGCCGGTGACGTTCCCGTCGCCATTGCCGTCACTACCGTCGCCCGCATTGTACTGCACGAGGTCGGGATTCCCGACCACATGCCCGTCGCCGAAGGCGATCGCCTCGATATTGTTCACCGTCAGCATATGCCCGGTATCGAGGTCGATGATCTGCGTGTTGATGTGGCCTTGGTTATTCGTGAAGTTCTGGAACTGATAGGCGTCCTCGCCTTTGCTCAGATACAGCACATCATCGCCCGAGCCGCCATCGATCGCCGTGTTGCCCTGGATATTCTGGCCAGGATTCACATGGTCGTTGCCACCGCCCATGTTGAGGTTGTTGCCCTGGCTGGTGTCGCCGTTGACGACCAGCGTGTCGTCGCCATCCCCCATCTGGAAGTTTTCGTTCATCCGCAGATCGCGATCGACGACATAGGTATCCGCGCCGCTGGTCCCCTGATGGTTCTGGGCGCTGCTGTCGACGAAGTCGTTGCCGTCGGTGGAGGGGCCGATACCGCCTTCGGAGCCGGAACCCGAGCCGGAGCCCTGACCCGCACCGCCGGAGAGGTCCGGCACGCCGTCGCCATAGATCACGTCATCGCCATCATCGCCATAGACGATGTCGCTACCCTGATCGCCGAAGATGGTGTCGTTGCCGGCGCCGCCATACAGCGTGTCGTCATAGCTGTTCTGGTCAGCCTCGCCGGTCCGTACGAGCGAGGCATCGCCGATGACGCTACCATCCTCGAACGCGATCGCCTCGATATTATTCACCGTCAGCGTTTGCCCGGTGTCGAGGTCGATGATCTGCGTGTTGATGTGGCCCTGGTTGTTCGTGAAGTTCTGGAACTGATAGGCGCTCTGAGCCTTGCCCAGATAGAGCACATCGTCGCCGGAACCGCCATCGACCGCGGTATTCCCGCCGATATCGCCCACGATCTTCACGTGGTCGTTGCCGTCGCCCATGTTCAGGTTGCTGCCCTGAAGGGTGTTGCCGTCAACCACCAGGACGTCGTCGCCGCCGCCCATGTGGAAATTCTCGTTCATGACGAGGTCGCGATTGACGACATAGGTTTCGTCGGCGCCGGTTCCATTGTGATTCATGCTGCCGTCGTCGACGAAGTCGTTCCCGCCGGTCACGAGCGGATCGCCCCCGCCGAGCCAATCGGTCTGCGGACCAATCGTCATCCCGTCGAAGGCATCGTCGAAGCTGAGTTCATCGTCGGCATTCGCACCGGTCGGCAGGTCGCCCACGCTATATTCGCCATCCAGGATGATGGTGAGCTCGCCTTCGCCCGGCCCATAGCCCGAAACACCGTTATTGCCGGCCTTCACCGTGGCACCGACCAGGGTCATGCCCTGATAGTTCTGCTCCACGAACTGATTCAGAGGCAGCAGATCCGGGTCCTGTATGCCGTCCTGACCGCTCGGGAAATCCTCGATCTTCACCTTCGTGAAGTTCCCGTTCCCATCGTCCAAGTAGAGAACGACATTCGAGAGGTCATGCGCGTAGCTCGGGAAGTGATCCGCGATACCGGCACCGCCTTCCGGCACGCCGTCGCCGTGGATCACATCGTCCCCGCCCTGGCCGAAGATCGTGTCGTCGCCGGCCCCGCCGGTGATCGTGTCGTCACCGTCCTCGGCACTGGTGACATCGACCGTGATCTGGGCCGTCACGACATTGGACAGATCGGTCGATCCGTCATCCGCGTCCGTATCCAGCGTCTGAGCCGAGACGGTCAGCGTGTAGTCGCCCGTGCCCTGCGGCGTCGTGATCTGCAGACCCGAAAGTTGATCCGGCTGCAGTTCCGCGGTGCCGTTGGTAATGGTGATCGTGTCGCCGGCCGCGTTGGTCAGCGTCGCGCCGCTCGGAATGTCGCTGAGCGTGATGGTCAGCGTCTCCGACCCGTCCGTGTCGGTCAGTGCCGACTGGATATCCAGATCCGCGACATTGGCGCCGTCGAACGTATCGCCATAGAGCAGATCGTCATCGCCATGGCCGTCGATCGTATCGTCGCCACCGCCGCCGTAGATCGTGTCGGAATCCGCTCCGCCGTCGATATCGTCGTCGGTGCCGGGGTCTCCGATCGAGACGGATTCCGAGTCCACCGTCAGGGTCGGATCGTCGGCGTCCACCGCCACCGCCACAGGCAGCGGATTGGTCTCGGTCGTTATGCTGCCGTCGAGCAGGTTCGTCACCGTCGTCGAGACGCTGAGGTCGAAATCGTCCCCGGAGTCCTGCGGCGGCAGGATCTTGAGGCCGCTCAACTGAGCCGGTGACAGCGTGACGCTGTTTCCGGATAGTTGAATCTCGTTCCCGCTGGTGTCGAACAGCTTGGCGCCCTGCGGGATGTCGGAGATCGTGACCGCCAGGGTCAGCACCGCCGTCGGGGTCGCCAGCGTCGCGTTCAGGTTGAGCGCGATCTGGTTGTCCTCGACACCTTCCGCCGGGCCGAGCGAAAGCTCGACATCCGTATTCGGCGGCGGCCCTTCGAAGCGGACATCCTCCCAATCCTGCACCGTGAGGCCGAGCGCGGAGAAGCTCTGTTCCGCCCCGCTGTCGGTATTGGGGTCGGCATTGTCGGCGATGAACTGCTGCAAGGCCAGCATATCGGCCGCGATCGCCGGATCGCTCAGGTCGGCCGCGCTGTACCGCACGACCAGGGTATCCGTCCCGGTGCCACCGTCATACCGCTCGCCGGCGCCCCCCTCACCGATGGTGAAGATGCCGGTATCCTCGCCGTCGCCCGCATGGACGTCGTCGATACCCGTGCCACCGTCGATCGTATCATTACCCGTGCCGCCGGAGAGAACGTCGTCCCCGCCGTCGCCATCGATGATATCGTCGCCTTCCTGGCCGAAGATCGTGTCATTGCCTTCGGCATCGCCCGGCGTGACATATTCGTAATCAATCGAGGTGATCCAGTAATCGGAGCTGTCGCCCTCGTTTCCGCCCTGACCGGACTGGTACGGCGTCGCGGTGAAGACGAGTTGGTCGAAGGTGACGCCGGGCGGCAGGTCGATCGAGATCGTGCCGATATTGCCGCCATTCGGGATCATGAAGTCGGATTCGCCGACAAGTTGGCCGTTGGAATAGGCCTGCCAGTGCCCCTGCTCGCCGCCCGCCCCTTCGGTCGCGTAGAGGTTGGAAACGCCGACCGTTGCACTGCTGACCGGGTTGTCGAAACCGACGATGAGCTGCTCCGACGTATCTTCCGTCGGATCATAGCCAAGTTGCCCGGCAACACCGCTCTCCGGCGTGCCCTTCACGCCGATGGCCGTGCCGTCGTTCGATCCGCCGACCGAGACATTGTCGGTCGTCGCATCCGACAGCGTGCCGTCATTATTGATGACCCGTGCCGTGACCGTGAAGCCGTTTTCGGTTGAGTCGTAATTGCCCGCCGTGATCTGCCCGGTCTGGACCGTGCCGTCGGCCTCACCACCGTCGCCGCGCAGGACGTCGTCGCCGGCATTGCCGAAGATCGTATCGTCCCCCGCCCCGCCGGATATGGTGTCGTTCCCGGCCTGCCCCGCATCGGAGATCGAGACGGAAATCGTATCCGTGAGCGTATCGGACGTATCCGTCGTGCCGTCGTCGAAGTCCGTATCGACGGTCCGGGCCGACACACCGATATCGAAATCGGCGGTATCGCTGTCGACCTCGAGCACGAGGTCGTCGAGTTGATCGGCCGTCAGCGTCGCGCTGCCGTTCGCGATCGCGATCGCCACACCGCCGGCCGTCAGGGTCGCCCCCGCCGGCAGGTTGGTCAACGTGACGGTCAGTTCTTCCGAACCGTCCTGGTCGACGAGCGCCGAGGAGATATCGAGGTCGATCGACACCCGTCCCTCGAACGTGTCGCCGTGCAACTCGTCGTCGCCGGCCATCCCGTCGATCGTATCGTCGCCGCCACCGCCATGGATCGTATCGCCGCCGGCGGTGCCGTCGATATCGTCATCCGTACCCGGGTCACCGACCACGTCGGCGGACTGATCGACCGTCAGGGTCGGATCGTCCGCCACTTCATGCACCACGACCGGCACCTGGGACGGCCCCGCGGTCGTGCTCTCGCCCGTGACGTCGTTCGTGGCGGTAGCGCTCACCTCGATGGCGAAGTCGTCGGCCGAATGCTCGCCCGCCTGGATCGTCAGGCCGGGAAGATCGGCGGCGGACAGCGTATAGCTGCTCGCCCCCGTCAGCACCTGCCCGCCGGCGGTCACCAAGGTCGCGTCGGTCGGCACATTCGACAAGGTGACCGAGATCGACACGTTCGAATTCGTGCTGGTCAACGTCGCCTCGATGTCGAGAGCGATCGGCTGGTCCTCATAACCCTCCGCCTGGGTGACGGTCAGTTCCACCTCGGGCGTCGTATCCTCGATGGTGAAGGCCTGCGTCGCCGTCGAACTATCGCCGTCACCGTCCGTCAGCGTGTAGGTGAAGGCATCCCCGACCGTCGCCGCACCATCATGGTCGATCGCCGTATCGGGCGTGAAGCTCCAATCGCCGTTCGACGCGACCGTCAGCGCGCCATATTGCGTCGTAACAGTCACCCCGTTCACCAGATCGACGGTCGCCGTCTGCGTCTGGCCGTTGCTATCGGTATAGGTGAAGGACGTGACCGTGGCGCCGTCCGGCCCCTCGCTGTCGTTCGCCATCACATTGCCCGTGACGGCATTGCCGCCTTCCTCGACCGACACCGTCGCGTCGTCGACGGCCGTCGGAACCCCGTCCGTGACCGTGATGTATTGCGTCGCGCTGTCCGTCGAGCCGTCGGCATCCGACACCGTGTAGGTGAAGTTGTCCGGCAGATC
>NZ_JAGMWN010000019.1 GCF_017963645.1 Marivibrio halodurans
TCGTTTGTCATGGTGAATCAGATTTGCGGCCCCATGGGAATCCCTCGTGAGTCTCAATCAGCGAGAGTTGGTATTACAGGAGGCAGGGTGCCGGACTATTCATGAAGATTACGGCATCTCCGGCGCACGGGCTGAGCGTCCCGGCTTGCAGGCGGCCTTGCAGGAACTGCGCAGCGGGGATGTTCTGACCGTTTGGAAACTTGACCGGCTGGGACGCTCGCTGCCCCATCTGGTTCAAATCATCGACGATCTACGTAAAGCGGGAATAGGGTTCTGCTCCCTGCAGGAACAGATCGATACGATGAGTGCCGGGGGGCGTTTCTATCTTCACATTCTGGCCGCCTTGGCCGAATTCGAACGCGAGTTGATCTCCGAGCGCACCCGTGCGGGCATGGCAGCGGCCCGGCGGCGGGGAAAGCATATCGGCCGCCCCCGCAAGCTTTCACCCGAACAGCTCGATCAAGCGTGTGTCCTTCTCGAATCGGGCACGGAAAGCCGCGCGAGCATTGCGGCCATGCTGGGGGTGGATGTCACGACCCTGCGCCGCGCCTTAAAAACACGCGCGGCCTGACTAACGGGCGCGACCATGAGTTATAAATGCGCTTTTTATAACTCACCGCGCCATACATTCATGATGCATAGAAGAAGGTATATCACTCACGATACGAGTAGGGGGGCTCTGCAACGCTTAACTAGTTTCGGACTCTCCGGAGGCGCTGTCATCTTCCGGTTTCCCGCCGTCATGCTTAGCTTTTAGGTTATCGAGCAATTCTTGCGTGAGGATGCATTCGTCTCTTTCCTTGGCGTCCGACGCCTGTTGGATCGGATGCGTGCCCCATCCGAGAGCCACAAACTCACTTATAACCCTCTGAACACATTCAATGTATTCTAGCTTTTCGTCCTCTGTCATATCTGTGCCATCCAGAAAATGCAGAAATTCCCTTAATTCTTCTCTTTCCATATACCCATTCCTTTTTTGTTTCGCGTTTTGGTTCAGGTAATCCGATCTTGTTTAGTGCCGCTGCCTCACTCCTGGCCCGGATTGCTATCAGGCACCTTATGCTTCTCATCTTGCGGGACGGTGCATTCCTTGAGCGCCAATTGCATACACTCGTGCAGGATTACCCAAACGGTTTGAAGATAATCGGTTTTTTCGTCTTCCGATAAATCCGTGTCATCCAACACATGGCGGTACTTTTCTAGATCTAGTTTCATCACGCCGCCTCCGTTTCCAGCCGGGCAAAAGCCCGCTCCAGCGTGCGCGGGTGCACGTCATTCAGGGCGGCGATTGACTGGATATCGACTTCTCCCAGCGCCATCAGGCGGTGCGCCTCCGCGATGGCATCGGGGGAGAGCTTGAAGGGCCGCCCAAGGCGCTTTCCCGCCTGCCGCGCGGCCATCAGGCCGCAGGTGGTGTTTTCCACGATGATGTCGCGCTGGAACTCGGCCACGGCGCTGAAAATGTGATAGGCGAGCTTTCCGCCCGGCGTGGTCGTATTGATCCCCTCGGAGAGCGAAACGAAGTGCACGCCTTCATGCTGAAAGCGGGTGAGCAAGCCGGAGAGGTGCATGACGCTGCGCCCCAGCCGGTCGAGCTTGAAGACCACTACGCTATCGCCGGGGCGCAAAATCCGCAGCATGGCATCAAGGCCGGGGCGTGAATCCTTCGCCCCCGATACGCCGTGATCGCGGAATATCTCCGCGCAATCCAGCGCGTTCAGCGCCTCAAGCTGCATGCGCAGCTTCTGATCCTTGGTGGAAACCCGGGCATAGCCGATCCGCCGTCCGGGGCATTCGATATCGGGCCAGAAATTCATGATTCACCGCCTTTCCCGTGCTCCGGCAAGGGCCGGAAGCCGTGGGCCTCAAGGGCGGCAAATACGATCCTTTCTGTCTCGTCGGCTCTGGCGGTATCTGGCGGCCCTGCCCGGCTCACCTGCTTCGCGTAGAATGGCAGAAACCCGCCGATTTTCAAGTTGTCATCTAGATAATAATTCATCATAAAGTCCTTTCGGCAAATACTATCAATTATGTCTGGCATTAATGCTTGTGAATTCACAACAATAAACCGGGTTGAAGCGCGTATATATCCACGAATATTTCTAATAAACTGGACATTGAGCGCAAAGTCGCGTATAAAAGTGCCATATTATACCAACTCTCGCTGATTGAGACTCACGAGGGATTCCCATGGGGCCGCAAATCTGATTCACCATGACAAACGATGG
>NZ_JAGMWN010000001.1 GCF_017963645.1 Marivibrio halodurans
CATCGCCCGCGCCACCCTTCCTACCCGACCAAAGCCGAACGCGATCCGCATGGGTCGTGATCAACAAGATTTGGTATAACGGGGGGAGAGGGGGCACACGCCGTCGGGAGCGATCGGTCCTCCCGATCTCGCCATGCGTCCCCGATTTGGTCATGCGGGGTCCGCCAATACTTGTGGCGCTATCACCCGGCGGGCGGCCCGACGATCCGTCAATAACGCCCGACCCTATTCATTGATAGGGAAGCGATGATGCCCGATAGCGGGAGGGAAAGGGGGCGGCGCGATCGGTTTATTGCGCCGTCAGGATACGGACGCTCGGTTCCTGATCGGGCGGGGCGGCGGTGGAGGACGCGTTCCCCGACATGTCGGCGGACGATGCATTGCCGGATGAGGTGCCGGCGGATTGCGTGCCGGTCTGGCCTTGCTGGCCGGCCTGACCCTGCTGGCCGGCTTGGGCTTGTCCGGAAGGTGACGTCCCTTGGTTCTGGGCTTGCGTCCTCTGCTGTTGCCCCTGCCCTTGGGATGTTTGCGAGGTCATGCCCGATTGCATGCCCGGCTGGGTCGCGGACGACTGGCCGCGCATATCCTCCGCGCCGAGGAAAGGCAGGGAGATCGAGGCCGAGCTTTCCGTCTTGTTCAGGAAATACCAACTGCCACCCGCCAGGACGCCGACCGTGATGCCGAACAGAAGGACCAGGGTGGTTAGGATCGCGGTGGTCAGTTTCCTTTGTCGGCCGAGATTGCCGACATCGGAGAGCACCCGGTCCAATTTGTTGTCGAGCTTGCCGGAACCGCTGTTCATTTCCGACTGGAGGCGGATCAGCGCGGCGGAGAGGTCGGCGCGCAGCGCGCTATGGGCCTGCTGCACCGATTTCGATTCGGCCGCGACAATACGCAAGGCGGCCCGCACCTGGGCCTCCACGGCGGACAGGTGGGCTCTCAACTCCTCGCGGGATAGGTCGGTCATGTCCCTTCCCAGCTTCTCGCTTGGGCCGACGCGTTCGCGACCGGCCCGGGGCTTTTCTGCGATCCGGCCGGAATGCGCGGTCCCGATCGGTTTGCCGGATCACCTCACCGTCTCGACGGTGCCGGACGTATATTTGTCTATCCGATTTGCAAGAAGGTTGCCAAGTATTCCCTGCCACCCGTCCATACCCGCGCAGTATACGTTAATTCGCGGTGAATTGAAGATGTTTCGAACCCTTTCGATTACCGTTCGCGCGGAAGGGTGTCGCGACATCGGATAGGGTTCCCGGGGCCTGCGAGACCGGCACGTAGCGGATCTCCCGCAGCATCTTCCGCCGGATCGCGTCGCGATAGTCGGGATAGGCGTTCGCGCGTTCCACGAAGGCGCCGAACCCGGCGATGACCTTGTCCTTGTAATAGAGGTCCAGGGTCCACTCCTCGTTCAGGATGGCGAGTGCGTTGACGGTAACGCCCCGCGCGGCCGCGGTGAGGCGGAAATGTTCGAGGTCGGGGCCGTTATTGTGCCGCCCGTCGCCGCTGATATCGATGATCCGGCGGACCGCGCGATAGGGACTTCGGTCCAGCACGCCGAGCGAGTAGCCGATGGCGGTCGAGATCGCGGTGGCTCCGTCCCGGGTCGCGCGCTTGAGCCCCCCGATCCGCGCGATCGCGGCGTCGATCGATGCCGGACCGTCCAGCAAGGTCCAGGGCAGGGCCAAGACCTGGCTGGTGGCCGACGACCATTGCACGACGGCGATGGCGATCGATGCGTAGGGACCGGCGGATATCGCCTGTCGAATCTCCGGATCCCGGAGGGCATGGGCGATGCCCTGGCGCTGGAGGTCGTATTCCTGGGTATCGACGCTATAGGAGCAGTCGATGGCGAGCACGAGGAGGAGATCGACGGTCCGTCCCTGGTCGGCGGCGATCATGCTCTGGGCGCGCGCCTCCCCCGTACCGGGCGGAAGACCGGCCAGCCACATGAATGCGATGGCGGTCGCCGCGATCGCGTTGAGAGTTCGAGAATGCTGGCGGCGGCGTGTGATCGGTCCATCCTCTCGTCATCGGGAGTGCTCGTGTATAAAAGCCCAAGCCGTGCTTGCCACGCAACAGGGGCGACCGGTGAGCACGCGGGACGTGATGGCGGGAAAGGTGGAATGAAGGCGATGATGTGGATCCTGGGGGTGATCGTGATCGCCTATGGTGCCGTGCTGGCCGGTCTTTACGTGGGGCAGCGGGGATTGATGTACCACCCGGCCGCGGGGGCGCCGCAGCCGCCCTCCGTCGTCGGCGTGCCGGAGATGACGGTGCTTCGCATCCCGTCCCATGACGGGCTGACCCTGCGTGCCTGGTGGGCGCCGCCGGCGGGGACGGGGCGGCCGGTCCTGCTCTATTTCCATGGCAATGCGGGCGATCTGGACGACCGGGCGGGGCGGGCGCGGTTCTTCCTGGACCGGGGCTATGGGCTGTTGCTGATGAGTTATCGCTATAACGGCGGAAGCGGGGGGAGCCCGGGCGAGAGCGCCCTGATCGCCGATGGCCATGCGGCCGCCGACTGGCTGGCGGCGGAACATGGGATCGGGGCGGATCGTATCGTGCTCTATGGTGAGTCCCTCGGCTCCGGCATCGCCTCGGCCTTGGCGGCGGAAGGGCGCGGGCGCACCCTGATCGTCGAGGGCGGCTTCGATTCCGCCGCCAATGTGGCCCAGGGCCACTATCCCTATGTTCCGGCGAAATGGTTGATCAAGGATCGGTTCGATAGCGCGGGGCGCCTCGCCAAGGCGCATGGCGTGGCGAAGCTGTTCGTCCATGGCGCGCGGGACCGGATCATTCCCCTGGCCCGCGCACGCGCCCTGCACGAGGCCGCCGCCGGGCCGAAACGCCTGGAAATCCAGGCGGAGGGTGGGCACAGCGACCTCTACGACCATGGCATGGGCGCGCTCGTCGCGGCGTTCCTGGAGGCGCACTACCCGACGCCTTCGCCGGACGATCGATAGGGCACGGCCCCCTGCAACCATTCGTCCCATTGCGCCGCCACGCCGGGGGGATTAGCTGCTTCGCCTGTGAAGCGCCCCTTCGAACCCGGGAGAGCCCGCGCCATGATATTCGGAATCCGCCATCTTCGCGCGCCGTTCACCGCGCGGATCGCGATGCTAATTTGCACCGGATTTCTGATCGCCGCCTTGCCGGGATGCGATGAGGACGATTCCTGGAACGAGACCGATATCGCCGGAACCCTGCCGCCGCTCGACTTCACCATGACGCGCGCGGAGGATGGCCGGACGGTGACGGCGTCGGATTATCGCGGCCGGATCGTCCTGCTCTATTTCGGCTATACCTTCTGTCCGGATGTGTGCCCGACGACGCTTTCGAGCGTCACGGCTGCGCTCGACCGGCTGGGCGGCAAGGCGTCGAAGGCACAGGTTCTTTTCGTCACCGTCGATCCGGCGCGCGACGATTCGGCGGTTCTGAAGCGATATGCCGATGCCTTCGGGGCGCGGGTCGATGCGTTGCGGGGGACACCGGCGCAACTTTCGGCATTGGCGAAACGTTATCGCGTCGCCTATTCGGTCCGGCCGGAGACGGAGGACCGCCCTTATGAGGTCTCTCACGGCTCCGCCGTCTATGTCTTCGACCGGTCGGGGGAGATTAGGCTCCTCGCCTCGTCGCTGGCGACGGGGGAGGCGGATGTCGACGGGCTGGCGGCCGATCTCTCCCGCTTGATCGAGGGCCGCTTCCAATCGGGCTGGGTCGGTCGTCTTCTGACCATGATCGGCATGCCCGCCTAGGCTCGCTATTGACGGGCGTTATCCCCCTGCGCCACGCACCGTGAAGCGGGCGGTCAGATCGGCCCCGTCCGAGAAACGCAAGGTGACGGGCACCGTCCCACCAACCTTCATCATCCCGTCATCGGGGGCCATGCACATCAGGTGATGGCCGTGCGGGGCGAAGCGGACGGTGCCGCCCGCGGGCACATCCACGCGCGCGATCGGCACCATCCGGTCGGCGCCGTTCCCGTCGCCGGTTCGGTGCAGCATCATCCGGCCGCAGGCGGGGGAGGAGGCCGCGACCAATGCACGGCCCCGCGTACCGTCGTTATGCAGGGTGAAATACCCGGCCGCCGGTCGCGCCGGGATGATCATGCGAATCCAGCCGTCGCTCAGATGCAGGCCGTCCGTGCGCGCCTCTCCAGCATGGGCGGCCGTCATGGCGAATAGTGGGCCGAGGGCGAGCGCGGCGCCGAGAAAGAGGGGGCGAAGACACCCCCCGGCCCTATGTCCATTGGCCGGAATCGATGATCGTCGCATCGCTTGCCGTCTCCTCCTTCCCGGTCTCCCGTTCCTCGACCTGGCGCATGAAATTCAGCGTCAGGATTACCCCCGCGACGCTCATCATCGCGCCGGGTATCCACACGATCAGCCCGCCGAACATCTGGTCGCGCAGCGCCCCCACGGCCGGATAGATGCGCCCGCACCAGTGATAGAAATCGTACCAGTCCTGGCCGGAAAAGGTGATCATCGCCCCCAGCAGGATCTGCGGGAACATCACTCCGACGGCGAGGCCGCACCGCCCCAGGAAGGACAGCCGCGCGGGCGGGCACGGCCGTGGGTCGAGCACGAGGCTCCAGAACAGGAGCCCATCGACCACCATGCTCCAATTCATCAGGGCATAGAGGTCGGGATCGATCATCGCGGCGAAATGCACGGACGGAACCAGCCATAGGCCGATCAACCCGACGAACAGAAGCGCGGCGATCAGCGGTTGCTGGATCCACCCCACCGGCCGCGTCAGCCAGGGCGAGCGTGCGAGACGCGCGAGCGGTGCCGGCATGCCGCGCAGCAGCGCCGCGCCGGGCCAGGCCAGCACGATCAGCAGCGGCCCCAGATGGTGCATCACCACATGCTGAATACGGTTCAGGAAGAACATATGTTCCGCCAGATATTCGAACCGCGTCAGCAGGACGGCGTAGGTCACCGCGAGGCCGACCGCGAAGCAGAGGATGCGCCAAAGCGGCGGCTGCTCCCCCTCCGGCGCGGCGATCACGCCCCGCGCGTACCACCAGGCGGCCACCCAGAAGGCGAGGAACTGTAGCGGCGCGAAGTCCCAAGGCGCCCAGACGGGCAGGGAGGCGGGATCGGTCCGCGTCCACCACCAGAAGAGCGTCCCCAGCGCGAGGATCGCCAGATAGACCGCGCCATCGAGCGGGCGCAGCCCCGGCTCGCCCTGTCCGTTCGGGCTGTCCGGCGGGGTTCGAGAGGTGGCGGGATCGACCATGGCCCCGTCATACGCCCCCTATCCCGGTGTTTCGAGGGGGCACGCCTGCGGCCTTTTGCCCGCACCCGGCGCGGCGTTCCCGCATCGGGCGTCCCGGTCGGCGTCAGGTATCCCGCGCGCGGGCCAGGGCCTCCGGCGTGTCGATGTCGTTGAGCACGGAATCGTCATCCATCTCGACCTCGACCACCTGATCCTCGTAGGCGCCGATCAGGGTCTTCGCGCCGGCATCGCCGGCAAGGTCCTGCATCTCCGCGAAGAAGCGCCGCGCGAAAAGGACGGGATTGCCCCGCTTGCCCCGATAGGTGGGTACGCAGATCGCGCGTCCCTCCGTCGGGTCGAAAGCCGCGATCAAGCGGTCGATCGCCCGGTGCGTGACACGCGGCATGTCGCCCAGGCAGACCACCACCCCGTCCACCGCCTCCGGCAGGGCGGCGATGCCGCGCTTCAGGCTCGCGCTCAGGCCCTGGTCGTAATCGGGGTTGTGCACGAAGGCCGCCTCGCAGGAGGCGACGGCGGCGCGCACTCCCTCCGGTTCATGGCCGGTGACGACGGTGAGGCCGTCGATATCGGAATGGGCCAGCGCCTCCGCCGCGTGCGCCACCATCGGGCGGCCCGCCACCTCGGCCAGAAGCTTGTTGGTCTCCCCCATCCGGCGGGATTGCCCGGCCGCCAGCAGCAGGCCCGCGATGCGTGGCGCGCGCTTCGCGCCGGTATCGACCGGTGCTTCCTCCGCGCGCGGTTGCGGGCGCGAGGGGATTTCCTTCAGCAGGCCGCCATCGCCCATGCGCATGATATCGGTACGGGTCACGGGCACGTCGGCGCACAGTCGAGAGAGCACCCAATCGAAGCCGTTCGGCTTGGGCGAGCGCACGCAGCCCGGCGCGCCGATCACGGGCTTGCCCTTAAGCTCGCCCAGCAGCAGCAGATTTCCAGGATCGACCGGCATGCCGAAATGGGTGAGCTTCCCGCCCGCCGCCTGGATCGCGGCCGGAATGACATCGCCGCGGTCGACGATCGCCGAGGCGCCGACCGCGACCACGATGTCCGATGCGTCGGCGGCCGCGTCCAATTCGCCGGCCAGGGCCTGGATTTCATGCGGCACGCGGGCCTCCGAGACCATTCGGCTGCCGAGCGTCGCCAGCCGGCGCGTCATCACCGGCACCGTCTTGTCCAGAACGCTGGCCTTGGTTTCGGGCAGGCGCGTCTGGATTAGGGCGACCCGCTTCTCGACCAGCGGGGCGACGCGCATCAACGGCCCGTTCTCGGCGGCCAGACGCTCCGCCTCCGTTACCGCCGCCTCGGGCGCGGCGAAGGGGATGATCTTGATGGTCGCGGCCATCTGCTTCGCCTCGACGATCTCGAAGGCGGGCAGGGTGGCGATCGTCACCGCCTCGTCGATCAGATTGATGGCGTCCAGCCGCGCGCGCTCCATCACCAGAACGCCGCGCGTCTTGACGATCAGGTTGGCGCGGCCGGTGAAGGGGGCGGCCGCCGTCAGATTGGCGCCGCAGGCCGCGCGCGCGATACGGCCCGCCGCCTCGTCCTCATGCACGTCGCCGGGGTCCAGCCGCGCGGTGACGACGTGGTCCCGCCCATCGGCGCGCAGCGCCGCCACATCCGCGGCCGACAAGGTTCGCCCCTTCTTGAAGCGCGTTCCGTCGACCGTCTGGCTATGGGCCAGGATGGCGCCGACGGCCTGGTCGAGCGGCGTGGGACCGAACCGCATATCCTCGACTTTCCTTCCGGGGCTCAGCGTCCCTTGGCGCCGCGCAGCGCCAAGGTGATCTGGGCCATGACGGAAATCGCGATCTCCGCCGGGCTGACGGCGCCGATATCGAGGCCGATGGGGGCGGCGATACGCTCGATCTCCTCCGGGGCGAGGCCGCTTTCGCCCAGGCGTTCGACCCGCGCGGCATGCGTCTTCTTGCTGCCCAGCGCCCCGACATAGAAGGCGTCGGAGCGCAGCGCGCGCACCAATGCGGGGTCGTCCAGCTTCGGGTCGTGGGTCAACGCGCAGACGGCCGTCCGCCGGTCGGGCGCCAGCGCTTCCAGCGCCTCGTCCGGCCAGCGTTCGTCGACCGCGACATCGGGAAAGCGTTCGGGCGTGGCCCAGGCACCGCGCGGATCGATCACCGTCACCGCATAGCCGGCGAGCGCCGCCATCGGCGCCAGCGCTTGCGCGATATGCACCGCCCCGATGCAGAAGAGACGCAGCGGCGGATTGAATATCTGCACGAAATAGGCATGGCCGTCCCCGGCATCGACCGTGCGGCCCTTGTCGGCGGTCAGCGCGGCCTCCGCCGCGTCGAGGACATCGGCGGGCGCGATCAGCCCCCCGCCCGCGATTTCGCCATCCACCAGCAGCGCCTGATCGCCGTTGTCGAGGCGGGTGATCAGCGCCGTGCGCTTCTTCTCCGCCCGCGCGGCGTTCAATGTCTCCAGGAGCGCGCGTTTCATCGCCTCACGCCTCCAACCGCTCGACGAAGACCTTCACCTCGCCGCCGCAGGCCAATCCCACCTCCCAGGCCATGGCGTCGGAGACGCCGAACTCCAGCAGCTTCGGCGTGCCGGTTTCCATGATGTCCAGGGCCTCGGTCACGACCGCGCCCTCGATGCAGCCGCCGGAGACGGAGCCCTCGAACTCCGAGTCCTCGTTGACGATCAACTGGCTGCCGACCGGGCGCGGGGAGGAGCCCCAGGTTCCGACGACGGTCGCGATGGCGACCTTCTTGCCACCATCGGCCCATTGCGCGGCCCGGGTCAGGAGATCGGGAGTGGTGGTCATGATCGGCCTCGTCTGCTGGGGCGTCGCTCCGGGAGGGGTGCCCCAAGGTTCGTCGCCAAAGGTTTGTCGTTCAAGACTTCGGATATGGGTCACGCGGCCAGTTTCTTCCAGCGGACCATCTCGCCCGTCGCGGCGCTTTCGCTTCGGCTGAGAGTGTCCGCCAGCTTCGCCAGGCTGTCCAGGTTATGGACCGGGCGGAACTCATCCACATGCGGGATCATGGCGCGCGCGCCCGCCGTTTTGGGGGCGTAGCCGTCGTAACGCAGCAGCGGGTTCAGCCAGATCAGCCGCCGGCAGCTTTTATGCAGCCGTTCCATCTCGACCTCCAGGCCGGCCGCTCCCTCCCGGTCCAGCCCGTCGGTGATCAGCAGCACGACCGGCCCCTGGCTCAACACCCGGCGGGACCAGTCCGCGTTGAAGCGGTGCAGGGACTCACCGATGCGCGTGCCGCCGGCCCAGTCCTCCACCGCCGCCGTCACCTTGTCGATGGCGGCGTCGGGGTCGCGGTCGCGCAGATGGCGCGTGATGTTGGTCAGCCGCGTGCCGAACAGGAAGCTGTGCACCCGGTCGCGATCGTTGGTCAGCGCATGCAGGAAATGCAGCAGCATCCGCGCATAGCGGTCCATCGACCCCGAGATGTCGCAGAGCACGACAAGCGGCGGGTTCTCCCGCCGGCGGCTGCGCTTCTTCAACCATATCAGGTCGCCCCCCTGCCGCGCGGAGGCCCGCAGCGTCGCGCGCAGATCGGCGCGCCGCCCGCCCGGATCGGCCCGGTAGCGCCGGGTCTTCACCGGTTTGATCGGCAGGCGCATGCGCTTGATCGCCTGCCGCGCGCGGTCGAGCTCGTCCTTCGTCATCTTCTCGAAGTCCTTCTCCGCGAGAACTTCCCGGTCGGTGACGGAAAGCGCGGCGTCGAGTTCGATCTCCTCCTCTTCCTGCTCCTGGGGGCGCTCCGGCTCGCGCTCGCCCGCCAGGGCCTCGGCCACGCGCGGGGAAAGCTCGGGCTTGTCCTCCGGCGCTTCCTCGCCGCGCATCGCCGGCAGCAGCATGCCCATCATGCGTTCCAGCAGGTTCGGGTTGCGCCAGAAGAAATGGAAGGCCTGATCGAACACCTCGCGCTGATCGCGCCGGTTCACGAAGACGGCATGCAGGGTCCAGTAGAAGTCCCGGCGGCTGGCGACCCCGACCTGGGAGACCGCGTCGATCGCGTCCAGCACCTTGCCCGGGCCGACCGGCAGGCCCGCGGTGCGCAGCACGCGCGCGAAATGCATGATGTTCTCCGCCAGCCGCCCGCCGTCCGCGTCGCCGAGGACGAGGTTGGGGGCGGGATCGTGCCGGTTGGCGTCGTCGCTCATCGTGACGGGTCCTCGAAGGGGAGGGGGCGACGCGGGACTGTGGCCTTCAGGCGGCCTGACCGGCCATCTCGCGCTTCACCTCGTCCAGTATCCGGGCGGCCTCCGAGCCCTGGAGCTTCTGGATGTCGTCCTGATATTTCAGCAGCGCGCCCAGCGTGTCGTTGATCGTGTCGGGGTCCAGCGCCAGCCGGTCGAGCTGCGTCAGCGCCTGGGCCCAGTCGATCGTCTCCGCCACGCCGGGCAGCTTGAAGAGGTCCATGGTGCGGATTTTCTGCACGAAGGCCACGATCTGACGCGACAGGTCCTCCGGCGCGTTCGGTGCCTTCACGCGCAGGATTTCCAGCTCCCGCTCCGCGTCGGGGTAGTCGACCCAATAATAGAAGCAGCGGCGCTTGATCGCGTCGTGGATTTCGCGCGTGCGGTTGGAGGTCAGGATGACCAGCGGTGGCTGATCGGCCTTGATCGTGCCCAGTTCCGGCACCGTCACCTGAAAATCGGAGAGTATTTCGAGCAGGAAGGCCTCGAACGGCTCGTCGGTGCGGTCCAACTCGTCGATCAGCAGGATCGGCGCCTTGCCGCCGGTCGCTTCCAGCGCCGTCAGGATGGGCCGCTTGATCAGGAAGCGCTCGGAGAAGAGATCGCTTTCGAGTTGCTCCCGCCCCCGGTCGCCGGAGGCCTCCGCCAGACGGATTTCCACCATCTGGCGGGGATAGTTCCATTCATAGACGGCGGAGGAAACGTCCAACCCTTCATAGCATTGGAGGCGGATCAACGGCCGGTCCAGGGTTTCGGCCAGGACCTTCGCGATCTCCGTCTTGCCGACGCCGGCCTCGCCCTCCAGGAACAGCGGCCGGCCGAGGCTCAGGGAGAGGTAGAGCGCGGTCGCCAGCGAGCGGTCGCAGACATAGCGGCCCGCGCGCAGCAGGGCCTCGGTCTCATCGACATTCCGGGGGACCCGGGTCGGGGGCGTTTGGGCTGGCATCGGGCTTACCTCATGGCCGGTTCGCGCATTGCTGCTTCCCGGCACGATATAGGCGCCGGGGGTGGACCCTCAACCGCTGCGAGGGTCGGTGCGCGCGCTCAAGGCTTCTGCGCCCAGCTTCCATCCTGCTTCAGGAACCACCAGCCGCTCGGTGCCTTGTCGTAGATCGTCTGGGCGTAGATTTTCGCCACCGCTTCCATGGGGGCGTTTTGCTGGGCGGATTGTTCCTGGTAATAGGCGCGGCGCTTCTCGTTGATGTCGGAGACGAGCGAGCGCAGCGCCGCGTCCGCGCGCGCCTCGTCCCGGATGACGGCGAGGCCGTCATACCGCTCGCCGACGATTCCGGCATCGCGTGGGGCGTCCAGTGGCGCGCTCCACGCCGCGCCCGGCATGACGGCGGCCATGCCGATCGCCAGGAAACCGGCGGCCATCACGCGCAGCGCGCCGCGCCGCGCTTTAGAAAATCGGGTTGTTCTGGACATCCTTCTCCGCCTTCTCCTCGACGCGAAGCCGGACGTCGGCGTCGAGCTTTACATTGAGATTGATGGTGATCGGTTCCTTCGGCGCCTGGACCGCGACCGTCGGCGTGCAGGCGCCCAGTCCCAGCAGCGTGGCCGCCAAGAATACCGTTGCCAGAAGCGCCGGGATCAACACGCCGCGCCGGGCGCGCGGTTCCGTTGGGGCGATATGCATTCGCTCAAGCGTCCTTTCGAGCCACGGCTGCCATCCATCCACAATCGAAGCCTAGCGCGCGCGGGCGCCGCGTCAACGTGCCTGACGGGCCAGCCGCTCCAACAATGAATCCGTGGCGTTAAAGACCGTCCCCAGGCTTTCGACCAGATCGGTGATGTCGGTTTCCACCGACAGATTCACATCGAAAGGCTGCCCGTCCAATACGGCCGGATTGCGGCCGAAGAGCGACAGGGCCAGGACGGCCGCGCCGTCCGGGGTCAGCGAAAGGTCGGCCGAGAGCCGGTCGTACCTGAAATCCTTCAGCGCCTCGATCATCAGGTCGACCGCCTGATTGCGGCCGCTGAGATAATCGCCGATCGCCGGGTTGTCGATGGCCAGCGTTCCGGGCCCGGTGGTTCGGACCGCCCCGTCGGATATCCGAATCCGGGGTGGTGCGTCCGCATCGGCGCCCGGCGCGACGGTAAGCGTGAAGCCCCCGTCGAGCGTTCCCGTGCCGGCCACCCCCTCCACGTCGAGCGCGCCGAGCGCCCGCGACAGGTCCAGCGTCTCCAGATCAATCCGCCCTTCGAACTGGTCCGCCAGCGGATCGTAGCGCGCGTCGCGCAGCAGGACCCGGCCATCCAGCGTTTCCAGGACGAGGCGGTCGATCAGGAGGCGTGCCCTTTCGTCCAGGGAGAAGAGCAGCGATAGACCGACCGGGTCCATGCCCGCGACGGAGAGCCGCGCGTCGAGCCTCTGCCTCGCCAACGTGGCCGGCGCGCGCGCCGCGTCGAAACGCACGGTGCCGGTCAGGTCGGTGATCCGCGCGAGACTGGCGCTCAGCGACACCCCGTCGACCGTCAGCGCGACGTCCCCCGCCGGACCATCCGCCCCGAAGGACAGATCGGCGTCGAGGGCGAGCGTACCCGCCACATCCTCCGCGATCCCCTCCGCCATCGCGGAGAGCATGGCCGGTGTCGGGCCGTCCGGCGTGAAGGTGACGGGCGGCATGTCCATCGCGAAGGTCGGGGCACCGTCCGCCGTCAGCAAGGCCCGGAAGGTGGCGATCACCTGTCCGCCGAGAAGGGATAGATCGCCGCCGCCCCGCCAGCCGCCGCCCTCCGTGCTTTCGATGTGGGCGTTCAGCACCGGATCGCCACGCAGGATCGCTTGCCCATCCCGGTCGATCGACGGGGCGGAAAGGGTCAGGTCATAGGGGCCGGCGACCGGTCCCGCGATCCGCGCGGCGAGGTCGCGGACCGACGTCGCGTTATCCGGATGGCGGATCGCCGCGCCGGATAGCGCGAGGGTCAGGCGACCTTCCTTCATATCGAGGCGAATATTCGGCAAGGCGAGATCGACCGCCGTCTCCTCCGGTCCCGTCAGGGCCAGGTCGGTGATAGCGGCGCGTGCGGTGACGGTCGGGCTCGTACTGTCCGGGGGGAGCCGAAGGGTGAGGGGGCCGGTCCCCTCGATCTCCAGCGGTCGGCGCAGGGCGGTGCCCTGGGGCAGGGGAAGGGGCTCCAAGCGCGCCGTCCATCCCGCCTTCAATGTGGCGTCGAGCGTGCCGTCGCCGGAAAGTGTCGCCGTCGGCGCCCCGGTCACGCGCGCCGGTCCGGCGGCAAGCATAAGCGCGCCGTCCGTCGCGATCCCCCAGCCGCCTTCCCCCATTGGGGAGAGGGAAAGCCGCACGGCCTGACCGCCCGGCACGGCGAGGCGGATCGGGGAGGGTGTCGTGTCGGGCAGGACGGGGCGGATCACCGCGACCAACGCCGTCGGGGCTTCCGCCATCGTTGCTTCGAAGCCCGGGGGCAGGGCGGCCGATACACCCTTGCCGCCCATCGTCAGATCAACCGGCGTATCGGATAGCGCGATGGGCGTCAGGCCCGTCGGCCGCAGACGCACCCCATCGGGTGTCAGCGTCAGCCCGCCGTCGAGTGCCGCCGCCAGCGCCGCGAGGTCCGTCGGCGGATCGGCGGGGTCGAAGGGGGCGCCCCGAACGTCGAGGGTGAAATGGACCGAGCCCTCCGCCGCGTCGAGGCCCGGAAGCAGCGGGTGCCAGACCGCGAGGTCGATCCTGCCCCCACCGGTTGCGTCGATCCCGTCCGGTCGCGCCGAGACGGCGATATCCACTGTGCCGCCGCCGTCGGCATCCCGCAAATCCGCCTCGACGGAGAGCGGCAGCAACGCGTCGCCCGCCGGTCGGGACAGGGCTGCCCGTCCGGCTATCCGGTGCGCGCCGGCCGGTGTTTCGACTGTGAGCCCAAGATCCTCCAGCGCGATCCGCGTCGGCAGCCGCGCCCAGGGCAGGGTGGACGCGCGCGCATCGCCCTCCGCTCTGCCGTCGAACAGATCAGGAGGCAGTCCCGCGACGGTCGGGGTGCCGTCGGAATCCGTTCCGATTCTGGCGCGAAGTCCCGCGACGGATAGCGTCGTCAGCGCGGGCGCCAGGGGATCGAAGCCGATTTCCACCCGGCGGGCGGTGGGGCGCTCCTCGGCGCCCGCCGGGCCGAGGGCGATGTCGTTTAGAACGATGCCCCCGGGCCCGATCTGCGCGACCGTGAAGGAAACCGGTGTGCCGAGCACCTCCCCCGCGAGGGGCGGGGCGATCGATTGCGCGACCGGCACGCGCGCCGCCCACAGCCCACCGAGGATCAGGGCCAGCACCAGCACAGGGGCCGCGACGCCCCAAAGAAGAACGGCGCCGATCCGCGACCGGCGCCGTTCCCCGGTCGGCGTGCCGCCCGGTCGGCTATGGGGTTCCTTGGTGATCGGCTCGGCCTCCCTCTGGATCAGCCCCCCGGGGTCAGCTCCCTGGGATCGGCCCCCTGGGATCAGCCATTAATGGCCGCGACGGCGCGCCGCGCCATCACCCCGATCAGATGCTGGCGATATTCCGCGCTGGCGTGGATGTCGCCGTTCAGGCTGTCGACGGGAATGGAGGAACTGTCCACCGCGTCGGGGCTGAAATTGGCGGAGAGTGCCTGTTCGATATCGCCCGCCCGGAAGACGCCGTCATTGCCCGCGCCGGTCACGGCGACGCGCACGCCGTCCTTGGTCTTGGCGACGAAGACGCCGACCAGGGCATAGCGCGAGGCCGGGTTCTCGAACTTCTGATAGTTCCCGGCCTCCGGCTTGGGGAAGCGCACGGCCTTGATGATCTCGCTTTCCTCCAGCGCGGTCTCGAACATGCCGGTGAAGAAATCGTCCGCCGGAATCTCGCGGGCGTTGGTGACGATCGTCGCCCCGAGCGCGAGACAGGCCGAGGGGTAGCAGGCGGTCGGATCGTTGTTCGCGACCGATCCGCCGATGGTGCCCCGGTTGCGCACTTGCGCGTCGCCGATATTGCCGGCGAGCGCGGCGAGCGACGGCGGCACCGCCGACGAGGCCGCGACGGCGGCATGCGTCGTCATGGCGCCGATGGTGACGCTGTCGCCATCGTCCTTGATGCCGACAAGGTCCGCGATACCGCCGAGGTCGACGAGATCGCTGGGCGCGGCCAGCCGCTGCTTCATCGTCGGGATCAGCGTCATGCCGCCGGCGACGAGGCTCGCATCCTCGCCCTTGCCCAACGCCGCGACCGCGTCGTCGAGCGAGGAGGGCCTGTGATAGTCGAAATTATGCATGGGTTTCGTCCTCTCCTCTCGGGGGCTTATTCGGCCGCCGCCGGCATTTCGGCCGCGCGCAGCGCCTGCCAGACCTTCTGCGGGGTGGCGGGCATGGAGATATCCGTCACGCCCCGTTCGCGCAGCGCGTCGATGACCGCGTTGATGACCGAGGGCGGGCTGCCGATCGCCCCGACCTCGCCGCAGCCCTTCACGCCGAGCGAATTGTGCGCGCACAGCGTCTCCGTCGTCGCCGCCTTGAAGTCGGGCAGGTTGTCCGCCCGGGGCATGCAGTAATCCATGTAGGAGCCGGTGACGAGCTGGCCGTCCTCGTCATAGATGCATTGTTCCAGCAGCGCCTGCCCGATGCCTTGGGCGAGGCCGCCGTGAATCTGCCCCTCCACGATCATCGGATTGATGACGCGTCCGACATCGTCGGCGGCGGTCATGTTGACCACCTCCACGACGCCGGTGTCGGGATCGACCTCCACCTCGCAGATGTGACAGCCGCCGGGGAAGGTGAAGTTCATCGGGTCGTAGAAGGCCTGTTCCTCCAGCCCAGGCTCCAACTGGTCGTGCGGGAAGTTGTGGGGCACATAGGCCGCCAGCGCGATTTCCCCGAAGGCCATTTCCTTGTCGGTGCCGGAGACGGTGAACTTGCCGTCCTTGAACTCGATATCAGCTTCCGAGGCTTCCATGATGTGCGCGGCGATCTTCTTCGCCTTGTCGGTCACCTTGCCGAGCGCCTTCATGATCGCTTCCCCGCCGACGGCCAGCGAGCGCGAGCCGTAGGTGCCCATGCCGAAGGCCACCTTGTTGGTGTCGCCATGGACGATGTCGACATTCTCCAGCGGGATGCCGAGCGTGTCGGAGACCAACTGGGCGAAGGTGGTCTCGTGCCCCTGACCGTGGCTGTGCGAGCCGGTGAAGATCGAGACCGAGCCGGTCGGATGGACGCGGACATTCGCGCTCTCGAACAGGCCGGCGCGCGCGCCGAGCGATCCGACGACCGCCGACGGCGCGATGCCGCAGGCCTCCACATAGGTGGAGAAGCCGATGCCGCGCAGCTTGCCGCGCTTCGCCGCCTCCGCCTTGCGGGCGGGGAAGCCGGCATAGTCGGCGAGTTCCAACGCCTTGTCCAAGGTGGCGTCGTAGTCGCCCGAGTCATATTGCAGCGCGACAGGCGTCTGATAGGGGAAGGCGTCCTTCGGGATGAAGTTCTTCCGCCGGATCTCCACCTGATCCATGCCGAGTTCCCAGGCCGCCTTGCTGACCAGACGTTCCAGCAGATAGGTTGCCTCCGGCCGGCCGGCGCCGCGATAGGCATCGACCGGGACCGTGTTGGTGAAGATCGCCTTCACCTCCGAATAGATCTTCGGCGTGGTGTAGACGCCCGCCAGCAGGGTCGAGTGCAGATAGGTCGGCACGCAGGTCGAGAAGGTGGAGAGATAGGCCCCCATATTGGCCTTGGTATAGACCTTGAGGCCGAGGAACTTGCCCTCCTTGTCGAGCGCCAGGTCGGCATGCGTGATGTGGTCGCGGCCATGCGCGTCGGAGATGAAGCTCTCCGCGCGTTCCGCCACCCATTTGATCGGCCGGCCGACGCGCGGCGCGGCCCAGGTGACCATCGCCTCTTCCGCGTAGTGGTAGATCTTGGAGCCGAAGCCGCCGCCGACATCAGGCGCCACCACGCGCAGCTTGTGTTCCGGCAGTTGCAGGACGAAGGCGCCCATCAGCAGCCGGATGACATGCGGATTCTGGCTGGTGGTATAGAGGGTATATTCCCCCGTCGCCTTGTCGAACTCGCCGATGGCCGCGCGCGGTTCCATCGCGTTGGGGACGAGGCGGTTGTTGGTGATGTCGATGGAGACGACATGGGCCGCGTCCTTGAAGGCGCCGTCAACCTCCGCCTCGTCGCCGAGTTCCCAGTCGTAGCAGAGGTTGCTCGGCGCGTCGTCATGGACCTGCGGGCCGGAGCCGGCGATCGCCTTTTCCATGTTCACGACGGCCGGAAGCTCCTCCAGGTCCATCTCGATCGCTTCGGCCGCGTCCTTGGCCTGGGCATAGGTTTCCGCCACGACGAGAGCCACGGGGTCGCCGACATGCCGCACCTTGCCCTCGGCGAGGACCGGGTGCTTCGGCTCGTTCATCGGGCTGCCGTCCTTGTTATTGACGCCCCAGCCACAGGGGATGCCGCCGAGGCCGGCCGTGTCCGCGCCGGTGAAGACGGCCAGCACGCCCGGCGCCGCCTTGGCCGCGTCGATGTTCAGGCCCTTGATCCTCGCATGCGCCATGGGGCTGCGCAGGATATAGGCATAGGTCTGGTTGGGACGGTCGATATCGTCGGTATAGTTACCGCGGCCGGTCAGGAACCGCTGGTCTTCCTTGCGCTTCACCGAAGCGCCGATGCCGGTATCACTCATCGTCGGATGCCTCCCAATAGTCCCAGCGCTTTCGATAGGGTCCGGTATGGGGCCATCATGCGCGGGGACGGTCGTTCGCTCCCTCAAAGGAGAGGCCCTCGCGCGGGTGCCGGTTTTCCGGTCTTGCTGGATGCGGCGCGGGGCCGTCCGGGGTCTTGTCGCGGGTCGTCCGCCGGCTCACTCGGCCGCGGCGGCCTGCTGTCCCTTCATCGACTGGGCGGCCTGCTTCACCGCCTTCACGATGTTATGGTAGCCGGTGCAGCGGCAGATATTGCCTTCCAGCCATTCCCGGATTTCCCGGTCGCTCGGGTCCGGATTGTGCTGCAGCAGGTCGACCGCGCTCATCACCATGCCGGGCGTGCAGAAGCCGCATTGCAGGCCGTGGCAATCGCGGAAGGCGGCCTGCATCGGGTGCAGATCGTCTCCCTGGGCCAGCCCCTCGATGGTGGTGACCGACGCACCGTCGGCCTGCACGGCGAGCAGGGTGCAGCTTTTCACGGACTTGCCGTCGACATGGACGACACAGGCACCGCACTGGCTGGTATCGCACCCGATATGGGTGCCGGTCAGGTCAAGCTTCTCGCGCAGGAAGGCGGAGAGCAGCGTGCGCCCCTCGACCTCCTGCGAAACCTGCTTGCCGTTCACCGTCATACTGACGTTGGGCATAGCGCGCGTACCTCCCTTCGGCTGTTGGGGCCAGATGCTTCGTTGGGGTCGGGGGCTTTCCAACCGTCGGATGCCCCATTCTCATTACCGTTGTTCTCATTACGGTTGCCGTGGGCCCTGTCGGGCCTTCTATCGTCGATTACTTTGGAACCGGCCCGAAAACCGGTCAACCCTTCCGCGTATGATGCGACCCATGGTCTCGCTCACGCGCGCGCGTCCGACATCACCCGGCGCCGCCGTCGATGCCGGAGAAGATCGCCAGCAGGATCAACACCGCAACGATCACCAGCATCACCCAGGTCATGCCGCTGAGGCCGCCCTTGCGGTTGCGCTTGATCTGCGCGACCGCGTCCGCCGCCGCTTTGGAGGGAGAGGCCGAGGGCGGCGCGGCGGACGCGGCCGGTTGGTTCTTAGCCGGCTCCGCTTCCTTCATGCCGTCGTCGATTTCCGCGTCGGCGGGCCGGTTGGGGCGCGGATCGGATCGCGCCTCCTTCGGGGCGGGCGGCGGCTCGGCGGCCGGCTCGGGCGTGGGGGCTCCGGCGGCCGCGGCGGGGGCGGAGGCCTCCGCCGCGTCCTTCACGGATTGGGGGGCTGGCGCGGCGGCCTGGGGCTCGGCATCGCTTGCCGCCGCGCCGTTGCCGCCGCCGCCGACGATTTCGGCGAACTTGGCGAAGAAGTCGTTGGCGTATTTCTTGGCCGTGGAATCGATCAGGCGCGAGCCGAGTTGCGCCAGCTTGCCGCCGACCTGGGCCTTCACGCCGTATTTCAGGACGGTCTCCGCCCCGTCCTCCTCTAGGGAGACATCGGCCGACCCCTTGGCGAAGCCGGCAGCGCCGCCCTTACCCTCGCCGGCGATGGTGTAGCTCACCGGGGCGTTGACGTTCTCCAGCTTGACCGAACCGGAGAAAGTCGCCTTCACCGGGCCGACCTTGGCCTTGACCTTGGCGTCGAAGCCGTCGCCGGCCTCGTTCTCCTGAAGTGTTTCGCAGCCCGGTATGCAGGCCTTCAGGACTTCCGGATCGTTCAGCGCCTTCCATACCGTTTCGCGGGAGGCGGGGATGCGATGCTCGCCGCTCATATCCATGGTATCGGGTCTCCCTGTTGGGTCGGCCGGATGATGATAGCGTCACGGGTATTGCCGTTTCGCGACCCTGGCACGACTCTGGCATGTCTCATTCCAGGCGATAGACTATCTGGGCGCGCGCCCTCGCAACAAGTATCCTGTCGGGTGCGCGCGCATGGGGCGTCCGATCGTTCGTCGGGCCCCCGGTTCCGGTGGCGCAGTTTTCAGCGAGTTGACCCGTGTCATGACCGTTCCCGCGATCCCTTCGACCCTCGACGTGGCGCTCTGGCTCTTCGACCAGAGCCGGCGCGAGGATATCTACATGCCGGCGCAGAAGCTTCAGCGCCTATTGTGGCTGCAGCAGGGCACCTATGCGGCGATGAACCACGGGCGGATGCTGATGCCCGCGACCTTCGTCGCGGACGAGACGGGGCCGATCGAGGCGACGGTCTTCCATCTGTTCGAGGATTCGCGTCCCCCCATCCCCCCGCGCCCTATCGAGGCCGTGGCCGAGAATCATCTGGCGCGCACATGGCGGCGTTATGCCCATCATTCGCCGGATTACCTGACCAAGCCCATCGTGAAGCAGTTGAGCTATCGCGAGGCCTGGAAGCGCGGGCCGGGCAGCGTCATCCCGTTCGAGGCCATCGCGCGGGACTTCACGCAACTGCCTGAAAGCGAGACCCTGGTGAAGGCCGGCGACGGCCGCGCGCTCAGGAAATGGGTGCCGACCGCCAAGCCCGCCATGCGCCGTATCCGATAGGGGCCGCATCCGGTGGGGCTTGCCGTCGTTTCGGGATGTTCGGGCGCGTCGGCGGCTTTTCTCGCGCGGCGAAGCGCGCTAAAGAAGGGCGGACGGGGCGTCGAGCCCCCCCAGCGCGTTCGAGGATGAGGGACGATCCGCCATGGAAGTCAGGATCTACAAGCCGGCGAAAACCGCGATGCAATCCGGTCGGGGAAAGACCAAGGACTGGGTCCTGGAGTTCGAGCCCGCCGATGGTGGCCGGCCCGACCCGTTGATGGGCTGGTCCGGCTCGCGCGATACGCGCAAGCAGGTTCGCCTCCGCTTCCACAGCGAGGAGGAGGCCGTGGCCTATGCCCGCAAGCACGGCTACGCCTATACCATCGAGAAACCGAGAACGCGCACCATCCGGCCGAAATCCTACGCCGCCAATTTCGCTTATGACCGGGTGCGTCCCTGGACGCATTAACGGCCGATCCGGCGACGCCGACCCCGCGCCGGCCCCGTAGCTCAACCGGATAGAGCAGGCGCCTTCTAAGCGTCAGGTTGCAGGTTCGAGTCCTGCCGGGGTCGCCAACTCTTTCTCGTAAACCAGCAAACGTCTCCTCCCGCCTCAACTCCCGGCTTCCGGGTCCGCATCGAGGGTGATGCGGATCGCGCAATGGTCGGAGAGGCGGTGGCTCATCGCCTCATCGCCCGCGAAGGGCGCGTCGTAGGGACGTTGCTCGAAGCTGCCGAGGCGGACGAGAGCGGCCGCCCTTTCGTTCATCACGAAATGGTCGATGAAGCGCCGGTACCTGCCACCCGCCCAGCAGGGCGCGACCTGGAAGCGTGTCGGGCGGACGAGGCTCTGGCCGATCGGATCGCCGTCGCTCAGGATCGGCCAGAGGGCGCTGCCGTCGCCCCGCGCGCCCTCGCCGTCGAAGCGGCGGTTGAAATCCCCGAACACAATGAACGGCACGTCCTCGCGCACCCTGTCCTCGATCCAGTCGACGAGGGGCGGAACTTGCCGGGCCAGGCGCGCGCAGGCCTTGGCGGTGCGCCGGGCCCAATCGGTGGCGTCGGCCGACAGCCGGGCGTACGCGTCGAGCGGCCCCGCGTGGCAGCCGGATTTGAGATGCACCCCCAGGAACCGAACGGCCCGCTGTCCCAGCGGCAATTGGAAATCGGCGCCATAGCGCAGATGATCCCCGGGCAGTGCCAATGGCAGATACCACCCCACGCGGGGCATGCAGCCCGAGGCGTCGGAGGCGAGGGCGGCCCGGAAGGCGACCACGAGCTTCTGACGGCTGGTGATCGGGTTGCCGTTGTCGCGTGGGGAGGCTTCGACGCAATAGCCATCGGGAAGCAGCATCCGCGCGGCCTCGGCTCCGTCGAGTTCCTGGAACAGGATCACATCCGCGTCGAGGCCCTTCGCATAGGCGCGCAGACGTGCCAAATCCTCCGGGGTGCGGGCGAACCGCCTGAGGCGCCCGTCCTCGTAATGGGAGCGGTCGGTGTAGAAATGCGCGACGTTCCAACTCACGATCGTCAGGGACTCCACGATATCCGACCGCGCCGCGCCGGCCGCCGCGAGAAATGGAAGGGCGAGGGCGAAGCACCGGGCGTGTACCGCGACGCGACGGAACAACGGGGTCGGCATGGGCGATATCCTGCAATCTAAGATCGCAAGAATTCATATCGGCCATCAAATCGTTAGTCTTCGTGCATTATTCACCGGCCGCTCAATCCCTGGGGGCCCGGCTCGTTCGTGAAGGATTTCCGGTGCGTGCGGAATCAGGACCAGAAATGCGGCTTGAACACCTGAATGGGGTCGGCGATCCCAGCGACCGGGTGCGCGCCGAAATCGGTCCGCGGGAATCGGTCGGATACCAGATCGGCGAAGTCCTTCGACATCAGGACCGGGGTGCCGAGACGCTTCGTCAGCGTTTCGATACGCGATGTGCGGTTGACCGCGGGGCCCATCACGGTGAAGTCGAGCCGCGCGTCGGCACCGACATTACCGTACAGCACGGACCCTTCATGCAGGCCGATGCCGAAGGCGATGGCCGGCAACCCCTGCCGCCGCAGGCGGGCATTGAGCGCCGGAAGCCGATAGATCGCGTCCGATGCCGCGTTGAGCGCGTTGTCGCATGCCTTGCCCGGGTCCTGCCCGTCGCCGGTCGGAAAGACGATCAACATCGCGTCTCCGATGAAGCGCAGGACCTCTCCCCCATAGACGGTGACGGATTCGAAGACATGGGCGAAATAGGCGTTCATCAGGTCGAGCATCGCGGTTTCCTCGACCGTCTCGCTCATCGCCGTGAAGTCGCGCAGGTCGGAATACCAGAGCGCCGCCTTGATCCGTTCCCCGTCGCCGCGCCGGATCTTGCCGGCGAGCACGCGCTGGCCCGTGCGCTCTCCCAGATAGGTGTTCAGGACGTTGACGGAGAGCTGATGCTGGGCCAGCGATTCCACCACCGGCAGCAGCATCCGGGCCAGCATGCGGAACTTCGCGATATCGGTATCGGTGAATCCCTCCGTCCGATCCGTCACGACGAAGAACGAATCCTGCCGGCCGGTGAAGGTCGGCATGGGGATGCCGATATAGTCGGTGCCGCCCATCTCGCGCAGGTTGAACAGCACATCGTGATCATGGACGGGGTCGAGCCGGTCGAGCCGGTAGCGCACGATCGATCCGCTGCGATGCATCATCTCGGTCGGCGAGCCGAGATAGTCCGGCGTCTGAAAAATGCCGTACCCGACATTCAACGTCGTCGCTTCCGCCTGACCGCGCATCCAGGTATAGGCGTTCGCTTCCTGCTGCGGATGGATCGCCCATATGCCGAGTCTTAGGCGCAAGACCGGCGCGCCGGCGGCAATCAGAACCTCGCCGAGGCCGCGCAACAGGTCCGGCAGGGTCGTGACACGGCTGCCCGGTCCGAACAGCCAGTCCACGACGGGCGTCATCGACCAGCCGGTGCCGGAAAGCGCCGCGATGCAATGGCCCAGCGGCCCGGTATCGTCCGTCGGCAAAAGGGTCAGGCTCGGACTCGCGCCGGTCGTCCAGGGCAGCGCGGGCATGCGCCGGTCATGCGGGATGTCCAGGGACACATCTTGTGGGGCGTTGTCGGCATTTTCGGTGGCGATGTCGGTGGGGCGGTCGGACATGTCGAGATCGGCGGTCATGGGAGGTGTCCAATTCAAGTGACGGCCGGGGGTAAGCCGGCCGACGCGTCATCCAAATGTAGCACGGAACGCGGCGGAGATGGGCATCGATGCGCGCGATTGCCAGGGCTTTATGATCCGGCGGCTATTTTCCCGGTACGCGCGACGTCCGTCCGCCGAGGCTGGCACGGTCGATCGCGCCGGCCTTGACGATGGCGTGAACCCTTTTCCCGGGCGAAAGGGCGAGGCGATCCGCCGACAGTCGCGTGACCCGCGCCCAGAGCGGCGCGCCCGCATCGACCAGAACATGGACGAAGGCGCCGTCCGCGCGCGCCATCTCGCGCACCGTCGCGGGCAGGACGTTCAACGTGCTGGCGGCCTCCGGCGGCGCCAGGCTCAAGGTGATGTCGCGCGCGCGCAGACGTACCCGCAGGTCCGTGCCGGGGGCAAGCGAAAGCAAGGCGACCTGAAGGCGTCCGCCGCCCTCGATCTCCAGCGTGGTAAGCGCGTAGTCCGCGTCATGCGCGACCACCCGCGCGCCGACCACGGCCCCGGCCTCGCCCTGGCCGGTCAGCAGCGGCAGGTCGATGCGCCCGGTCAGCGCCTCCACCGGCCCGACGGCGGCGAGAGCACCGTCATCGATCAGCGCCATGGTATCGGCGAGGCGGATCACCTCCTCCATGGCGTGGCTGACATAGACGACCGGCAATCCCGTTTCATGTACCAGCCGCTCAAGGAAAGGCAGGATCTCCGCCTTGCGCGGCGCGTCGAGGGAGGCGAGCGGTTCGTCCATCAGCAGCAACGCCGGATCGCTCAACAGCGCGCGGCCGATGGCGACGCGCTGCGTTTCCCCGCCCGAGAGCGCGCCCGGCCGGCGGTCCAGCAGGGTCTCGATATCGAGCAGCCGGCACACGGCCTCCAATGTCATGGCGCCCTGGCGCCTGCCGCCCGCCCATTGGCCATAGAGCAGGTTCCGGCGCACCGTCATATGCGGGAACAGGCGCGCATCCTGGAAGACATAGCCGACGCGGCGTTTCTCCGGCGGCAGGTCGATGCCGGCGCGGGAATCGAAAAGGGGCCGGCCGCCCACGGCGATGCGGCCCCGGTCCGGGCGCATCAAGCCGGCGATCATCTCGACAAGGCTGCTCTTGCCCGCGCCGGAGCGCCCGAACAGGGCGGTGACGCCGCCCGGCGCCTCGAACCGGACGGATAAGGCGAAGCGTGGTCCCAGGCGCTTCTCGACATCGATTTCCAGGGGCATGGGGATTTCCACGGGCGTGGGGCGCACGGCGTCGCTCATGGCTCCATCCCCTTCACGCGGCGGCTCGCGCGGCGCGCCAGCAGTTCGGAGGCGATCAGGGCCGCCATGGACAGGACCACCGCGATCACGGTGAGGCGGATCGCCGCCGCGTCGCCCGTCGGCGTTTGGAGGAAGGAATAGATCGCGATCGACAAGGTCCGCGTCTCGCCCGGGATGTTGGAGACGAAGGTGATGGTGGCGCCGAATTCCCCGACACCCTTCGCGAAGGAGAGGATCGCGCCGGCGATGATGCCCGGCATGAGTTGCGGCAGGCTGATGGTCAGAAAGACAACGGCGCGGCCCGCGCCCAGGGTGCGGGCGGCCGATTCCATGCGCGGGTCGATCCCTTCCAGCGACAGGCGGATCGCCCGCACCATCAGGGGGAAGCCCATCAGCGCCGCCGCCAATACCGCGCCGGTCCAGCGGAAGGCGAGGACGATGCCGAAGGTATCCTCCAGCCACCCGCCGATCGGGCCCTTGGTCCCGAACAGGATCAGCAGCAGATAGCCCGTCACGACCGGCGGCAGCACCAACGGCAGATGGATCAGCCCGTTGACGACCGACCGGCCGGGGAAGTCGACCCGCGTCAGCAGGTAGGCGGTCGCGACCGCGAGCGGCAGGCTGAGCCCGACGCTCCAGATCGCGACCTTGGCCGAAAGACCGAGTGCCTCCCATTCAACCGGCGTCAGCCAATCGGTCATGAACCGGCGGCATCCTTCGGCTGGGAGAAACCGAAGCGCGCGAAGATCGCCGTCGCCTCATCGCCCGCCAGGAAATCCAGCAGGCGGCGCGTGGCCTCCGCCCTGGCAGGGTCGGCGGCGGCGTGCGCGGTAATCGCGGCCGGATAGAGGATCGGCGGATGGCTGGAGGCAGGGAAGGCGGCGACGGTGCGCACCCCGTCCTCCGCCGCCGCGTCGGTGGCATAGACGATCCCAAGCGGCGTTTCCCCCCGGGCCACGAGCGCCAGGGCCGCGCGCACATTGGCCGCCCGCGCGACGCGGGGTTCGATCGCCGCCCAATAGCCGAGGCTGGTCAGCGCCTGGCGGCCATAGATGCCGGCGGGCACATGATCGGGGTCCCCCATGGCAAGGCGGCCGTCACCGCCCAGGGCGGCCAGAAGCCGGTCGCCGTCGCCGAGGATGTCGTCGTCGGCCGCCCCGCTATCGGCTTCACGATCGGCGGGGGCGATCAGGGCCAAGCTGTTCGCCAGCAATTGCCGCCGGCTTTCGGTATCGATCAGGCCACGCTCCGCGACATAGTCCATCCAGCGGGGATTGGCGGAGAGATAAAGGTCCGCGGGCGCGCCCTGCTCGATCTGGCGGGCGAGGGTGGAGCTGGACTCGAAGACGAGGCGCACGGTCCCCGGATGGTCGTCGCGATAGGCCGCGACGGCGGCATCGAGGGCGTCGGTCAGGCTCGCCGCGCCGAATACCGTCAGCGTCGGGGCCTCGTCGGCCCGCACCGTCATCGGCGCATGGAGCAGCGCCGGCAGGGCGAATGCCAGAAGGAGGGCGGTCAGTCGTAGCAAGCGACGCATTGTCGGTCTCCCATCTTCGATATGTTCAGTGAAACATATCGAAGATATTCCCGATTGGGAAGAGGGCGCCGAGCAGGCGATCGTCAGCGCAGCCGGCCCAACCCCGCTTCCAGATCGGCGATCAGATCCTTCGGGTCCTCCAGCCCGACATGCAGGCGGATCAGGAAGCCGTCGGCCTCCCATCGCGTGGCGGTTCGCATCTTCTCCGGATAGCCGGTCAGGATCAGGCTTTCATAGCCGCCCCAACTGGCCCCGATCCCGAAGAGTTCCATGCCGTCGATCATATCCACCAGCTTGGCTTTCGACGGTGCCTTGACGACGCAGGCGAAGAGGCCGCATGCCCCCTCGAAGTCGCGCTTCCACAGCGCGTGGTCGGGATGGCTTTCCAGGGCGGGGTGCAGGACCTTGGAGATTTCGGGTCTGTCCTCCAGCCAACGCGCGACCTCGATCCCGTTTTTCTGGTGGCGCTCCAGCCGGACGGAAAGGGTGCGCAGGCCCCGGTGGCAGAGATAAACCTCCTCGGTGCCGGCCGTGACGCCCAGTTGCGTGACGGCGGCGCGGACCGGCTCCACCGCGTCCGGCGCGCAAGCGATCAGCCCCATCATCGCGTCGGAATGGCCGACATGGTACTTCGTCGCGGCCAGCACGGAGATATCCACCCCATGTTCGATCGGCCGGAAGAAGTGGCTGGCCCCCCAGGTGTTGTCGAGGGCGGTGGGCACGCCCGCCGCCTTCGCCGCCTTGGCCAATGCCGGCACGTCCTGGATCTCGAAGGTGAGGGAGCCCGGGCTCTCCAGCCAGACCATGAAAGTTTCCGGCCGGATCAGTTTCGCGAGGTCCTCGCCGCCGATCCTCGGGTCGAAATATTCCGTCTCGACGCCCAGGGTCTTCAGCATTCCCTCGCAGAATTTCCGTACCGGGAAATAGGCGCTGTCCGTCACCAGGAAATGCCCGCCCGGTTTGGCATAGGCGAGGATCGTCGCCGTGATCGCGTTGAGGCCGCAGGAACAGGGGAACGTCTCCGCCGCGCCTTCCAGGTCGCTGATGGCGTTCGTCAGGGCGCGGGTCGTGGGGGTTCCGAACCGGCCGTAGAGCATCTCGCCGCGACGGGCCTCGAAATCCTCGATATGCGGTTGAAGCACCGTGGAGGCGCGATAGACCGGCGGGTTGACCGCCCCCTTATAGTCTCGCGGCGTACGTCCGGCATGGGTGATGCGGGTATCGCGTTCCATACTTGGTGTCCTCGGTTTCTCGGGTTTCGTCTCGCGGCGATCGGCCTGGGCGTGGCGATGCGCGCGGGGTTGGAGGCGGAAGGTGGCCCGCGCGCCCTTGCTTGGCAAGCGCGCGCGGGCTAAGGGCACGGGCGGAAAAGGGCGGCTCTCGGGGGCGGCGCCGGGAGATCGATGGGGGAATGATGGCGGCATGATGGAGACGGAACGGGTCGATTGCGTCGTGATCGGGGCCGGGGTCGTGGGCCTCGCGGCCGCCCGGGCGCTCGCCATGGCGGGGCGCGACGTCGTGGTGCTGGAGGCGCTGGACCTCATCGGCTCCGTCACCAGCGCGCGCAACAGCGAGGTGATCCACGCCGGCATCTATTATCCAACCGGCGGCTTGAAGCATCGCCTGTGTCTGGAGGGTAAGCGTCGGCTCTACGACTATTGCGAGACGCGCGGCGTGCCCCATCGGCGTTGCGGCAAGCTGATCGTCGCGACCTCCGAGGCGGAAAACGGAACGCTGGAGGGCATCCTAGCGAAGGCGGAGGCGAACGGGGTGGAGGAGATGCGCATGCTCTCCGCCGCGCAAACCTCGGCGATGGAGCCGGACCTCGCCTGTACCGCCGCGCTCTGGTCCGGCTCGACCGGCATCGTCTCCAGCCACGACCTGATGGTCGCCTATCGTGGCGAGGCGGAGGATCACGGTGCCATGATCGCCTTCAACACGCCGGTGCTGCGCGGCGCGGCGGGCGATGATGGGCGTATCGCGATCGAGACGGGAGGCGACAGCCCGATACGCCTGGAGGCCGATCTGGTGGTGAATGCCGCGGGCCTCGGCGCGCAGGGCGTGGCCCGGGCGGTCGAGGGTGTGCCGGCCGACAGCATCCCGCCGCTGTTCCTGGCCAAGGGCAATTACTATGGCCTTACCGGGCGCGCGCCCTTCACGCGGCTGATCTATCCGGTGCCGGTGGCGGGCGGCCTCGGCGTGCATCTGACCATCGATCTGGGGGGGCAGGCACGGTTCGGGCCCGACGTGGAGTGGATCGAGCAGGAGGATTACGACGTCGATCCGGCGCGCGCCGAGAGCTTCTACGAGGCCGTGCGCCGCTATTGGCCGGGTCTGCGGGACGGCGCGCTGATCCCCGGCTATGCCGGTATCCGTCCGAAGATCGCCAAGCCCGGTGGCTCCGGCGAGGATTTCATCATCCAGGGGCCGGAGGATCACGGGCTGCCCGGCTATGTCGCGCTCTATGGGATCGAGAGCCCGGGCCTCACCGCCTCGCTCGCCATCGCGGACCGGGTGGTGGAGAAGGCGTCGGGCTGAGCCTTCCGGTCCCGAGGACCCCACGAACGCTTGACTATGCGGGGTGCGGCCTTGATTTTACCGGGCCGCGCGCGGACGTGTCGCGTGATCAAATTGATAAGAACGTGACCGACCGAAGAAGTCGATTGAATTGAAAAAGGGGGCACCCATGGGAGAGACCGACCGGAAGCTTGATACCGGACCCTATGTCGAGCGGGCGTCGCTCAAGGTGGCGGAGGAACTGGCCGCCTTCATCGAGCGGGAGGCGCTGCCCGGCACCGATGTCGATCCGAAAGCCTTCTGGGACGGTTTCGCGCGGCTGGTGGACGAGTTCGGACCGCGCAATGCCGAACTGCTTGCCCGGCGGGATGAATTGCAGGCCGCGATCGACAAATGGCATCTGGAAAATCGCGACCGCGCCCACGATCACGAGGCCTATAAGGCGTTCCTGACGGAAATCGGGTACCTTCTGCCGGAAGGCGGGGATTTCTCGATCGAGACCGCCAATACCGACCCCGAGATCGCGACCGTGCCCGGCCCGCAGCTCGTGGTGCCGATCACCAATGCACGCTATGCGCTGAACGCCGCCAATGCGCGCTGGGGCAGCCTCTATGACGGCTTCTACGGTACCGACGCCATGGGGGCGCCGCCGCCCGCCGGCGGCTATGACGAAGGGCGCGGCGCGCGTGTCGTGGCCCGCGCGCGGGTGTTCCTGGATCAGGCTTTCCCGGTCGAGGGGATCAGCCATTCGAGCGCGACGGCCTATGCGGTCGAGGGCGGGGCGCTGACGGTCGACGGCCATTCGCTCGACCAGCCGGAGAAGTTCGTCGGCTATCGCGGGTCGGCCGACGCGCCGGATGCGGTATTGCTGCGCAACAACGGCCTGCATGTGGAATTGGTCTTCGATCGCGAGCATCCGATCGGCAAGCGCGACCGCGCGGGCCTCGCCGATGTGCGGTTGGAGAGCGCGGTTTCCGCGATCATGGACTGCGAGGACTCCGTCGCCTGCGTCGATGCCGAGGACAAGGTCCTGGCCTATCGCAACTGGCTCGGCCTGATGAAGGGCGATCTGGAGGAACGGCTGGAGAAGGGCGGCAAGACCATCACGCGCCGCCTCAACCCCGATCCGGACTTCACCGCGCCGGACGGCTCGGGCGCGGTCTCGGTCAAGGGGCGGGCGCTGATGCTGGTGCGCAATGTCGGCCATCTGATGCGCAACCCGGCGATCCGCGACGGCGCGGGTAATGAGGTTTTCGAGGGGCTGATGGACGCGATGGTGACGAGCCTGATCGCGATCCACGATCTGAAGAAGACGCAAGGCCCGCGCAATTCCGTCGTGGGTTCGGTCTATGTCGTGAAGCCGAAGATGCACGGGCCGGAGGAGGTCGCCTTCTCCGACGAGATTTTCAGCCATGTGGAGGCGGTGCTGGGCCTGCCGCGCTATACCGTCAAGCTCGGCGTGATGGACGAGGAACGGCGCACCAGCGTCAATCTGAAGGAATGCATCCGTGCCGCGAAGCACCGGGTGGCCTTCATCAATACCGGCTTCCTCGACCGCACGGGCGACGAAATCCATACTTCGATGGAGGCCGGTCCCTTCAGCCGCAAGGACCAGATCAAGAAGAAGGGCTGGATCGCCGCCTACGAGAATCAGAACGTCGATATCGGCCTGGAATGCGGTCTTTCCGGCAAGGCGCAGATCGGCAAGGGCATGTGGGCCATGCCGGACAAGATGGCGGCCATGCTGGAAGCCAAGATCGAGCATCCGAAGGCCGGCGCCAACTGCGCCTGGGTGCCGAGCCCGACGGCGGCGACGCTGCACGCGCTGCATTACCATCAGGTCGATGTCTTCGCGGTGCAGCGGGGTCTCGCCAAGGGCGGGCGGCGCGCGCTGGTCGATGCGCTTCTGGATATTCCGTTGGCCAGCTATCGCAAATGGACCGACGCCCAGATCCGCCGCGAGGTCGAGAATAACGCGCAAGGCATCCTCGGCTATGTCGTGCGCTGGATCGATCAGGGGGTCGGTTGCTCCAAGGTGCCGGACATCAACGATGTCGGCCTGATGGAGGATCGCGCGACCTGCCGCATCTCGGCCCAGCATGTCGCCAACTGGTTGCATCATGGGGTGGTCGACGAGGCGACGGTGCGCGAAATCCTGCGCAAGATGGCGGAGATCGTCGATCGACAGAACGCGGGCGACCCGGCCTATATCCCGATGGCCCCCGGTTTCGATGGGGTGGCTTTCCGCGCGGCCTCCGACCTGATCTTCAAGGGGACGAGCCAACCGTCGGGTTATACCGAGCCGCTGCTGCACGCCTATCGTCTGGAAGCCAAGGCGGTTGGCGTCGACAACGCCTAAGGCAGCATTGCCGGGCGCGGATGGGGTTTTATTGCCCCTTCGCCTCCGGGCGGGGCGGTAGGGAAAAACGGACCGTGGTTCCGACGCGCGGCTGGCTGGCGATATCGAGCACGCCGTCATGCGCCTCGACCACGGTTCGGGACAGCCAGAGGCCGAGGCCCGCGCCCTCCGCCCGACGCTTGAAGGAAACAGTGCCTTGGGAGAAGGGCTCGGTAATGCCCGGCAGGTCCGAAGGCTCGATCCCGATTCCGGTATCCTTGACCATGAAGGTCACCGCGCCTTTTGGCTCGCGATGCGCGCGGACGACGATTTCGCCGTTCTCGGTGAATTTCCGGGCGTTGTGAATGAGGTTGCTCAGCACTTGGCGGATACGCCGTTCGTCGCCATAACCGACGAGGCGGTCATCCGGCAGTTCGGTTCGGATCGGCACATGCCGGTTCCCTTGAAGCTCCGCCAGTTCGATGCAGCGGCGGACGAGAGCGGCGGCGTCGAAGACGTCCTTCTCCAGATCCAGCGTCCCGGCCTCCGCCTTGGACAAGTCCAGCATGTCGTTGATCAGTTCCAGCAGAAGGGATGCCGAGGCCGCGATGTCGGCGGCGTAGTCCCGATGCTGTTCGAGGCTGAGGTCGTCGATCACGCTATCACGCATGATCGAGGCGAAACCGATGATGGCGTTGAGCGGCGTGCGTAGTTCGTGGCTCATCATGGCCAGGAACTGGCTCTTGGCGCGGTTGGCCATTTCCGCTTCGGTCTTGGCGAGGGTCAGCGCCTCCTCCATCTCCTTCAGGTCGGCGATCGAGGGCTCCGTTCCACCGACGCCGAGCAGATGGCCGTGGCTGTCGCGCACCGGAAACTTCAGAACCATGTGCTGCTTCCCGGCGAGCGTGATTTCGCGCGTGAAGGTTTCCCCCGTTCGCAGGACGCTCAAATCCTCGTCCACATATTCATGACCCGGCGCCCCGAAGGCTTCGGCCGAGGTCAGCCCCACGACATTGTCCGTGGGCGCGCCATAGAGTTCCAGCAACGCGCGGTTGGCGACCGTGAAGCGTGCCTCGCGATCCTTGAAGTAGAGCGGGAAGGGGACGGAGCGGATCAGCGCGTCGAGCCGCGCCGCGTCGATATCCATATCGATCGCGTTGATGGAGATCGTCACCACCCCGACAACCTCGTCGGTGCCGGGCGCGCGCAGCGGCGCCTTGGAGGTGCGAACCATCACCGGGTCCCCGCTGGGGGCGAAGCTTTGCTCGAAGGTCGCGGGCAGGGTCTCTCCCGACAGGATGCGACGATCCGCTTGCCGAATGGCGTGGGCGAGCGACCGGGGAACCAGGTCCTCGATCCGACCGCCGATGGCGCCGTGCTCGGACACGCCCAGAAGCTCCCTGACGGCCCGGTTCATGACGAGATAGCGGCCGTCCTCGTCCTTGACGGAGATGGCTGCCGGGATCGCATCCATCGCCGCGTCGAGCAAGGCGGCGCGCGCACTGGCCTCGCTGTCGGAAGCCTGGCGGGCTCGCATGTCGTGAATCAACGTGATGAGCTCTTCGCGGCTCAGCTTTTCAAGGTCTTTGCTCAAGGGTTCCGTGATCCGGTGGCCGTTTGTCCCGGATCATACCGGGACGGTACAATGTTACGCGCAGCCCGACCTTTCGGCCGACCAGCGCCCTCCTGCCCCGATCCATCCATGGTGCGATCGAAATTGCCGTCCCGGCAAATGATCCCCGTTAAGCTAGCAGCCTTCCAATACGTTTGAAAGACACGGAAATCGCGCTTCGTTCCAAGAGTGTGATGCTTCCATATGGCGTAACCTGATACGCCGCCTTGGATCGTTTCCCGAGCCCCCGGACCGCGTCGAGGCCGCTTGACGATGAACCCATATCGCCTGCACGCCCCTCCTGACCGGGAGCCTGGAGAAAGCGCTCTCGGGCGGCTCCATATGGAACCAACATGTATCCAGGACCGAGCGGCGCTCTAGGACCGCGCGGCGCGCTCCATGGCTTCGGGGTGGGGCAGCGCACGGGCATGGAAGGCGGCGATCAACGCCAGGACGCCGGCCGCGGCGACGGCCACCAGGATTCCTCCCGATTCCACGAGCCATCCGACCAGGAAGGCCGAGAGCGCGATCAGCCCGACGGCGCTGTTCGCGAAGGCGGCGTAGAGCGCCTTTTCGTCCTTCGGCGCGCCATCGACCAGATAGGTCTTGCGGCCGAGGCGCACGCCCGATTCCGCGATGCCGAGCAAAATGAAGACGCCGGTATAGAGCCAAAGGCTCCAGGCCGGGTCCGGGCCGACGATGAATTCCATCACGAAGGCGAGCGAGGCGGCGCAAGCCCCGGCGGCGGCCGCCGCCGCCATCACCTTTTGCGGGGCCGTGTCGGAGAGTCGCCCCCAGAGCGGGCTGGAGACGATGTTCGCCAGCCCCACGCCGAACACCATGAGCGCCAGAGCTCCCGCCCCATGGCCATAGAGATTGGCGGCCTGGATGGCGTAGATCGGCATGGCGAGTTCGATGGAGAGCAGTAGCGCGCGCGCCTTGACGAAACGGTTATAGGGCGCGTTCTCGCGCATCAGGGCGAGACCGGCGCGCAGCGACTGCGCCATCGACCGTCCGCCGCCGGTCGATCCCGGCAGTTCCGATATCCCCGCGAAAGCGAGGGTCGCCGCCACCCATAGGGCCGCGGCGCCGAGCACCAGCGGCATCGCGATGGCGGCCCCGTCGTCGACGCCGAATTTCAAGGCCGCCGCGGCGATCAGGACCAGGATACCCCCGATCGTCGCGCGGGCGGAGAGCAAGCGGCCGCGCCGGCCCTTCGGAATGGTCTTGCCCATGACGTCCTGAAAGGCGACCGATGCGGCGCCCGACATCAGGCTGAACAGGGCGAAAAGCCCGACGATGGTCGCGCCCGCGATCGCCCCATCAAGCGATTCGGCCGCCAGGGCGATCAGCACCATGGTTCCCGCCTGTACCGTTCCCGCCGCGACCCAGACCCATTTTCTACAGGCCTGCGCCCGGATCAGGCCCGCGACCGCCATTTGCGGGGCGAGGGAGAAGGCTTGCTTAATTCCCGGGATGACGGTGGCGAAGAAGGCCGGGGCCCCGGCGGCCGTAAGAAGCCAGGGCAGAACCAAACCCGGACTCGCCAATTGCTCCGCCAGCTTGGAGCAGGCGCCGTTCAGCGCGTTGAGCGTGAAGTTGCGCGGTATCTCCGAACATTGACCGTCCGGGATCGCCTCGCAGGCGCGCTCGTCCGAATCGTCGCCGGACAGCACCCGATAGGGCAGATCGAAACGATCGCCCCACGCGCCGGTCCCGCCGCCATTCCCGCCGGGGAGATCGGCGCCCAAGGATTGCGTGCTCATCAGCCGGATTTTCCCTCGTCCAGTCGATACGACCGTGACAGGAAATAGGCGCTTCGGTGGGCGAAGGGAAGGGCGACGTTAGTCTATCCCCGCATCCGTTCGCTCTTCGGGTCGTACCAGGGGCGCAACTGGACCTTCGCCGGATGGCGCGCCCAGGCGATTTCCACCTCCCAGGACCCGGCCTCCAGCCAATCCTTGGTGACGCCGTCCGGGCAGGCGACATACCCCATGGCGAGGCTCTTGCCCAAGCGGTGCCCCCAGGCGCCGGAGGTGGTGGCGCCGACGATCGCGCCGTCGCGCAGGATCGGCTCCTCATGCAGCATCAGGGGGGTGGCCGCGTCGTCCTGCTCCAGCATGATCTGAACCAGACGCCGGGTCGGTACGCCCGCCTCCTTTTGGGTGAGCAGGGCGTCGCGTCCGATGAAGCCGCCCGGCTTGTCCCAGGCGACCGCGAAGCCGAGCCCGGCCTGAAGCGGCGAATCCTCGTCCGCGATATCGTGTCCCCAATGCCGGAAGCCCTTCTCCACGCGGCAGGCGTTCATCGCATGCATGCCGGCATGGCGCAGGCCGTGCGCGGCGCCGGCTTCCAGGATCGTGTCATGAACATGGGCCGCGAACTCGCCGGGGATATAGAGCTCCCACCCCAATTCCCCGACATAGGAGACGCGGCCTGCCTGCAGCTTGGCATAGCCGATCTCTATCTCGCGCATTGCGCCGAAGGGGAAGGCGGCCGTCGACCAGTCGGTATCGGGGGCGAGGGTGGATAGCAGCGCCCGGCTGTTCGGCCCCATCAAGGCGATCTGGTTGATGCCGGATGTCACGTCGGTGGCGAAGCAATGCGCGTCCGACGGGATGTGGCGGGTCAGCCAGGCCAGATCGCGCACCTGCGCGCCGGCGGCGGTGATGACCAGGAAGTCGTTCTCGCCCGTGCGGATCACGGTCAGATCCGCCTCGATCCCGCCGCGCGCGTTGAGCCATTGGGTATAGGTCAGGGCCCCGACCGGCTTGTCCACGTCGTTGGCGCAGAGACGGTTGAGGACGGCGAGGGCGTCGCGCCCCTGCACCCGGAACTTCGCGAAGCTCGTCTGATCGTAGAGCGCGACGGCATCGCGCGTCACCTCGCATTCCGCCTGCGCGTGCGGGAACCAGTTCTGGCGGCCGTAGCTGTAGCGATAGGTTCTCTCCACCCCGTCGGGCGCGTACCAGTTGGGGCGTTCCCATCCCATGGCCTCGCCCATCACCGCGCCGGCGGCGAGGAAACGCTCATGCAGCGGCCCGCGCCGGGCGCCGCGCGCGGTGCGCATCTGATGATGCGGCCAATGCATGGCGTAGAGCAGGCCCAGCGTCTCCGTCGTGCGGTCGCGCAGATAGCGCCGGTTCGACTGGAAGGGATGCAGGCGCCGGACATCGACGTCCGACAGATCGATCGGCGGGTGCCGGTCGCGAATCCAATCGGCCATCACCCGGCCGACGCCGCCGGAGGATTGAATGCCGATCGAGTTGAAGCCGCAGGCGACGAAGAGGTCGCGCACCTCCGGCGTTTCCCCGACGAGGTAGCGGTCGTCGGGCGTGAAGCTCTCCGGCCCGTTGAAGAAGAGTTGGATACCGGCTTCCGCCAAGGCGGGCATGCGCTCCACCGCCTTCTCCAGGATCGGCTCGAAATGGTCGAAATCCTCGGGCAGGCTGTCGAAGGAGAAATCCTTCGGGATGCCGTCCATGCCCCAGGGCTTGGCCTCCGGCTCGAAGCAGCCGAGCAGGATCTTGCCCGCATCCTCCTTGTAATAGCTGTATTCATCGGGGACGCGCAGCACCGGCAGGTCGGTGGAGAGGCCCGGCACCGGCTCCGTCACGATATAGAAATGCTCGGCCGCGTGCAGCGGCAGGCTGACGCCGATATCGCCGCCCAGATCGCGCGACCACATGCCGCCGCAGATGACGACCGTGCCGGCGCGCACGGGGCCCCGCGCGGTTTCCACGCCGACGGCGCGGCCGTTCTCCACCAGGATGCGGGTGACGGCCGTCTCCTCGAAGATCGAGGCGCCGCGCATCCGCGCGCCCTTGGCGAGCGCGGCCGTGGTGTCGATCGGGTTGGTCTGGCCGTCCTTCGGCAGGAAGACGCCGCCGACCGCGCCGTCGAGCGAGACGGAGGGATAGAGCGTCGCGACCTCCGAGGGGCCCAGGACCTCGACCTCGAGCCCGAAATTGCGGCCCATGGAGGCGCCGCGCTTCAACTCTTCGAAGCGGGCGTCGGTGAGCGCGAGGCTGATCGAGCCGTTCTGCTTGAAACCGGTGGCCTGGCCCGTCTCCGCCTCCAGTTCGGCGAAGAGTTCGGAGGTGTATTTGGCGAGTTCCGTCATGTTGCGCGTCGCGCGCAACTGCCCGACCAGACCGGCCGCGTGCCAGGTGGTGCCGCAGGTCAGTTGCTTGCGCTCGAACAGCGCGACATCGGTGATGCCGATCTTCGTCAGGTGATAGGCGATGGAGGCGCCGGCGACGCCCCCGCCGATGATCGCGACATCGACCGACTGCGGCAATTCCTTGGCCAAGGGCGTATCCTCCCGTTTCAGGCGTGGCGAACGATATCGCAATCGAAGGGTAGCCCACCCCCGGGACGATAGAGCCACGCACGCCGGATCGGGCGGGCCAGCCCTCGCTGGTGCCCGCGAGACCCATCCGGTGGGGATGGCCTATTGCAGGGTTTTGTCGTCCTCGGGGAAGACATAGGCGGTCATGCCGACGCGGTCCGGGGTCAACTCCCCGATCGCCAGCAGCAGTTGGTAGGCGGAGAGGCGGGCTTGCGTCTCGAAGGCGATGAGCTGGCGCTGGCGCAGGAACAGCTCGATCTCGGTGTCCAACAGGACGAGCTGCGTTTCCCGTCCGGCCTCGACCAGTTCGCGGCGCGCGGCCACGGCCTCCTCGGTGATCTCCAGCAGCCGGCGCCCGGTCTGGATCGCGTCCCGGTTGAGCCGCAGCGTGTTCCAGGCGCGCTTTACCGTTTCCTCGATCGCCCGGTGGGTTTGCAGATTGCGATCCTGGGCGGCCGATTTCTGATAGCCGGCCGCCTGACTCGCCGAATCGGTCGCGAACCCGTCGAAGACTTGCCACGTGCCGCGTAGAACGACCGACAGGTCACGGCGAATGCCGGGCGTCGCATCGACATTGTTCTCCCAATTCGCGGTGCCTACCAGATTGAGTTCCGGATACCAGCCGGATTCCGCCTGGCGCTGGCTTTCCCGGGCGCGGTCGATCTGGATCGACGCGGCCTCGATGTTCGGGTTCTGGCCGAGCGCGCGATCGATCGCCGTCTGAAGATCGGGAGGAAGCCGGTCGCGCACCACGGGCGGGGCCGTCATGCTCCGATAGTCGGGCGGCTCGCCGAAGATGCGTTCATACTCCGCTTCCGCGTTGACCAACTCGGTCTGAAGCGTGATGCGTTCGTTCGTGGTGTTTTGCAGGCGCCCCTCGGCCAAGAGGCTATCGATGGCAAGGCCGGTCCCTTGATCGACCAGTTGGCGTTGAAGGTCCGTCTGGCGTTGGATCGCCGCCAATTGACGTTCCAGGATTTCAAGTTGGCGGTTCAGTTGCCGCACGCGCCAATAGACGCTCAACCCCTCGAAGATCACCCGCTGGCGGACGGCGCGCAGATTGAGCCGGGCGAGCGTCGCGTCCGCCGTCGCGATCTCGAAGCCCGCGTCGCTGGCATAGCCGTCGAAGAGATTGTAGCGCATCTCCAGCGTGACCTTCTCGCGGGTCAGGCTGGAATTCTCGCCGGGGTCGAGGCGCCGGGCGGGGTTGTCGATATTCTCGTAGCCCTTGTCGCCGGTGACTGTGACGGAGGGCATATAGGCGGACTCCGCCTGATCGATGCGCTTGCGGGACGCGCGCCATTCATTGGCGGCGGCACGGATTTCCGGGTTGCCGCTCAATAAACGGGCGAGTTCATCGTCCAGCGGCCGGGCATCGGCCGGCGCCGTGGACACGAACCCAATTGCGGCCGCCGCCACCATGACGCGGCGGACACGTCGCGTAAGCACGCGCTACCCCCTCTGTCCGACGAGCGTTCAAGCCCCCTCGCGCCGACACTCCACCCCATGCTTGTAGCGGTGCATCGGGGGATGGCGCAAGAACGGCCGACGCCATCCCGCTCATCCGCGCCCGTGCTTGTGACCGTGGTCACAGTGACACCGGCTCCATGTCGCTATAAACTCGCTACAACTTGGGGCGCATTTTATCGGTATTGTGTGCGTGGGCGAAAGCGTGAGGTATTATCCTGTCACGTAAGGGCCCGAGAAATCGGGGATCGATAAGGAATAATCGAGCATTTGGGGGCGTCGGCGCGGGCGCGCGACGCCATGAGGGACGGTCCGCATACGCGGATTTCCTGACGTCCAGCGGTCGGGCCGGTCGGGTTCTAAGGGGTGAGTCTCAGTGGCGGCGAGAGGCGAGGATAGCCGGGGCGGCTTCGCGGGCGGATATGGCCTGGGCACCGCCGGTGGAGGGGAAATCGGCGGTGACGGTGGGCCAGTCAGCCATCTGATTCGCGTGCCTTCCTCCGAAGGGGACATGTCCGCTGGCGGCACGGTACCGCCGCTGTCGCTCGCCCGGGCCGTGGCGTTGTCGGACGACGGCGCGGCATTGCCGGCGGATTTTCTCGTCGATGCGCGCTATGCGCGCGAGGTGCATGATCTCGTGCTTTCCGACCCGGCGGGCGGGGCGCGTCTTCGGATCGTGGATTACTTCGACCGGCCGCTTCCGCCGCCGCTCGCCGACGCGGCGGGGCGGCAACTCTCCGCCCATGTCGTGGAGCGGCTGGCCGGGCCGCGCGCGCCGGGCCAGGTGGCCCAGAACCAACTGGACCAATCCGCGGATGACGGCGCGCTCGGCGCGCCGATCGGCAGCGTCACGGAGACGACGGGCACGGTCACGATCGCGCGGGCGGACGGCAGCACCGTCCAGGCGGAAGCCGGCTTGCGCGTATATCAGGATGACCGGATCGAGACCCCGCCGGGCGGCGCCATCGGCCTCAGCTTCAACGACGGCAGCAGTTTCTCCCTCGGCGGCGACGCAAGGGTGGTGCTGGACGAGTTGATTTATCAGCCGGGCTCCGACAGCTCGATGGTGCTGAATCTGGTCAAGGGATCGTTCTCCTTCGTTTCGGGCCAGATCGCCAAGACCGGCGACGAGAACATGGCCGTCGTGACGCCGGTCGCGACCATCGGCGTGCGTGGCACGGCCGGTGCCGGCACCGTGAACGAAGTGGTGTTGCTGCCCGAGGACGGGCCGGACGGTCAGCCGATCCTGGGCGAGATATCGTTCCGCACCCAAGCGGGCGAAACGATCCTGAACCAGCCTAACCAGCGAACCTTCGCCAATAGCCCGTTCGACCCGCCCTCGCTGCCGGAGACCTTGTCGGACACGGATATCCAGACCCGTTTCGGCGAATCCCTCGGCTACCTGCCGGGCGATATCCCCGCCTCCCGCGGCGCGCGGGAACAGCGCAACAACGACGGGGCAAGCGGGGAGGGCGACGGGGCTTCCGGCGATGGGGGGGGCGACGACGACGGCGGCGACGCGCAGGATGGCGCCGATGACGGTGCCGAGGGCGGAGAGGACGGAGACGGCCAGGACGGTGATACCGAAGCCGCCGCGGAAGAAGGCGCGGACGGAGAAGAAGGGGAAGAGAACGCGGAGGACGAGGAGGACGCGGTCGACCCCGATGCCGATCCCGATGCCGATATCGAGGATGGGGATCAGCAAGACGGCGCCGCCGACGACGATGCCGCCGCCGATGATGCGGATGACGCTGGAGATGACGGCCAGGACGGAACCGGCGGCGAGACCGACGAGGATGGCGCGTTCCTGGAGGACCGGGACGATACCCAACTGGCGCAGTTCGAGGATGGCGAGGGTGCGGGCGAAGGGGACGACGACGAGGAGGCGGCCGAGTCCGATCCGGAGGGCGAGGGCGAGGACTCCGATTCCGCGGATCTCCTCGACGAGATCGATTTCGGCGAGGATACCGGGCCGGTCGAACAGCCGGGGCAACAGGCTGGCACCCAGACCACGCCGGGGCAGGAAACCGGCGCCACGAAGAAGCCGACCAGCGTCGCCGGCAAGCAGGGCGGTGATGTCGCGGGTGGCGATCAGGAAGTGGCCGGCGGTGGCATCGACACGACTGGCGGCTCCGGCCTGTCGAAGAGCAGTGGTGGCGGGTCGTCGAGCGTCGGTGGCGGATCGCAGTCGATCGGCGGCACGGGCCCGGGCACGACCGGCGGGACGCTATCGCAGACCGGCACGGGGCTCGATCAGGAGGAGGATGGCCTCCTCCTCGACGAGGATCGCACGGACGGGCCGTTAACGGACGGTACCGACGAGTCCGCCGGCGGCACCACGATCGTCGAGACGGCGATCACCTTCACGGGCGGTGGCGGCAGCGACCGCGTCACCGGCGGCTCCCTGCCGGATGTGATCGATGGCGGCGGCGGCAACGACGTGCTCCTGGGCGGCGGTGGTAACGACCGGCTGACCGGCGGCGCGGGCAATGATGTCGTGGCGGGCGGCAGCGGTTCCGACACGCTGGTCGGCGGGTCGGGCGAGGGCGACGATATCTATGTCGGCGGCGACATGGTGGAGGCGAACGGTATCGTTTCGGGCCTCGGCACGGACGACAGCGCCGAGGACGAAATCATCTTCACCAGCGCCACGCAGGGCATCACGGTTAATTTGGGGGACGGCTCGGCCGTCTTCTCGCTGCCCGGCGCGTCGACCAGCGCGCTCGCCGCGCAATTGGGCGGTGGGCTGACGGTCAACCAGTTCGGCGGCGCCTATGGCGCGCAGACCGGCACCGACCTTATTTACGGGGTCGAGAATATCGAGAGCGGCGTCGGCAACGACCACCTGACCGGCGATTCCAAGGCCAACCGCATCATCGCCGGCGCCGGTAACGACATCATCGCCGGCTGGGACGGCAAATCGGGCACCGGGCCGGGCGCCGACCGGATTCAGGCCGGGGCGGGCAACGATCAGGTTACCTATTTCGCGGGCTACGCGGGCAATTCGGCCGTGACGCTCGACGGCGGGACGGGCAATGATACGCTGAAGCTCGCCACGGCCATGAGCGTCGGTCTCAATACCCTCAACGCCGCCGCCGACGGCTTCGAGACCGTTTCCCTCGCGAGCGGCGGGGGAACCTTGTCGGTCGGCGCCGGCGATGTGGCGGCGTTCCTTGGCGCCGCCGGGACGCTGACCGTGACCGGTGGAACGGGGACGGTGTCCCTGACCGGCGCCTGGAGCGCGACCGGCACGGCGACGGATGCCGCGGGCCTTTCCTATCGCCTGTTCAGCGATGGCGGTTCCGTCATCCGGGTGCAGAGCGCGCTGTCCGTCCCGGGCCAGCCCCTCGTCGCGACGGGGGGCGCCACGGCCGAGAGCTTCACCGGCACGGCCCTCGCCGACAGGATCGACGGGCGCGGTGGGGATGATCTGATCGATGGCGGGCTCGGCGCCGATACGCTGGAAGGCGGCGCGGGCGACGATGTCGTCATCGGTGGCGGTGGCGCCGATACGCTGATCGCGGGCGAGGGCGCGGGCGACGATATCTATGTCGGCGGCGCGGCGAGCCGCAGCGGCATGACGATCACCGCCCTTGGCGCGGATACGGAAAGCGATACCGCCATCTATACCAGCGCGACGCAGGGCGTGACCGTCAATCTGGGCGACGGGGCGGCTGTCTTCGGGTTGAACGGCGCGGACAGCGCGCGGCTGCAGGCGCGCCTCGGCGGGTCGCTCAGCCTGTCCCAGGCGGGCGGCGCCTATGGCGCGCAAACGGGGACCGACGCGCTCTTCGGGGTGGAGAATATCCAGAGCGGCGTCGGCGCCGACGATCTGACCGGCAGTTCCGCCGCCAACCGGATCGTCTCGGGCGCGGGCAATGACAGGATCGCCGGCTGGGATGGCTATTCCGGCAACGGTCCCGGCAGCGATGTGATCGACGCGGGCGCGGGCGACGACCGGGTTACCTGGTTCAGCGGTTACGCCGGCGATTCCGCCGTCACGCTTACCGGCGGGCAGGGGACGGATACCCTGATGCTGGCCTCCTATACCGGGGCCAACCTGTCCGATATCGCCGCCCGGGCGAGCGGCTTCGAGGTGATCGGGCTTCAGGATAGCGATTCCTCCCTGACGGTCGATGCCGCGTCGCTTGCGAGCTTCGCCGGTACCGGCACCCTGACGGTGACCGGGGACGACGGCTACGTCCATTTCAACGGCTCGGGATGGAATGTCGTCGAGAGCGGCACGGACGCGGCCGGGACCGTCTATCAACTCATTCGCAACGGGAACGCGACGATCCGGCTGGAGGGTGGGGTCGATGCCTCGGGCATCAATCTTCCTCCGGTCGTTCTGGAAGGGCAGGGGCTGGCGCTGTCCTTCGATACGGCCGGGGAGGCGGCCACCGGGCAGTTCGGCGCGCTCGACCACACCACGGATTTCACGATCGAGCTTTCCTTCGCCTGGGACGGTACCCATACGGGCGAGGATCAACTCCTCTTCTATGTCGGCCTGCCCGGCCCGGTCCAACCGCAAATCCAGGGGGAGGGCGAATTTCCTCCGATGATGGCGAACGGTTTCGGCCTGAAGCTGATCGACGATGGGGCCAACGGCTACAAGCTGGCCGGCGTGGTCAATGGCACGACCCACCTGGAAAGCGCCATCACCGTCACCGCCGATACGCTTCACCATGTGGCGTTGGTCAATGACGACGGCACTTTCCGGCTTGTCGTGGACGGCACGGATCAAAGCGTCACCAACCAGAATTCGTTCGTGAACACGCCGTCCACCTTCCTCTCGGTCGGCGGCATGCCAACGACGAGCGATCAGTCCTTCTTTGGGCAGATCGACGATGTGCGCGTCTGGTCGATGGCGCGCGGGACGGCGGATATCGCGGGGGACCGCGCGACCCTTCTGACCGGCGAGGAAGGCGCGCTGGTTCATTATTTCCGCTTCGACGAGGACGGGTCGTTCCGCGACGTGGTGACCGGCGGACCCTTGTCGAGCCAGGGGGCGGACCATGTCGCCTCCGACGCGCCGCTCGCCACCATCAAGCTTTCGGAGGATCCGAGTGGCGGTGTCGCGCTGTCGCTGGCCGGGGTGGATGATCCGGACGGCTCCCCCTCCGACGAGTTGAGCGTGACCCTCAGTCTGCCCAACGGGTATTTCTTCATGGAGGATGCCGGAGAGTCGGGCGTCGGGTTCGAGTCCGTCACCGGCATCGAGACCGATACCCTGGTCCTGACGGGGACCCGCGCCGCGTTGAACCATACGCTTCGCAACGGCTTCGTGCATTTCTCCCCGGCCCCCGATTTCTCCGGCACCGCGACATTGACGGTCACGGCCGACGACAACGATCCAGGCGGCGCGGCGACGGATAGCGCGACCTTCACGCTCCGGATCGAACCGGTTCTGGATGATATTCAATCAAGCCTGAAGCAGACCTATATGCGCGGTCCGGGGGAGGTCCTCGATCTCTCCGGCGTCTTCACGACGGCGGATACGGATGGCTCGGAAACCCTGTCCGTCACCATCACCGGCGTGCCGGAGGGGGGCAGCTTCAACGCGGGCACGGAGATATATCCCGGAACCATTGTCGTCTCCGGCGCGGATCTCGGCACGCTGGCCTTCACGGCGCCGGCGGATAGTCTCGATCCCGTGGCCTTGAGCTTCATCGTCAACGCCGCCGAGGGCGATGAGACGGCGACCGCCTTCTATTCGACGACCCTTTCGTTGGAATTGACCGATACGACCTTCGATTACGGCGCGGAGGGCGAGGGCAACTTGTTGTTCCTGGCCGATAGTTGGTCCGAAGGCACGGTGCCCGGGACCGGCAACGCCGTGACCATCGACACGGAAGGGTTCTTCACGCTGTCCACGGGCGAGTCGTTGGCGCTGGGCTCCCTCGACGTGCTCGGCGGCGCGGGCATCGAGGTCGCGGGCGGCTCGCTCTCGACCGCCTTCGGCATGACCTTCGGCGACACCTATGGCGGCCATGGCGAGCTGAATGTGACCGGCGGAACGCTCGACACCGGCAATGTGGGCGCCGATCTTTATGGGGAGTTCCTCTGGACCGGCGGCACGATTTCCGGCGGCACGATCTCGATCGTCAATGACGGGTACTATACGGGCGGCTACGCGACCCTTGACGGGACCATGACGTTGGACGGGGCCGCGCTCGTCCTCGATGGCGGCTCCGATCACGAGATCGCGGAGGATACGCGCCTTCTGGGCGGCGGCACGCTGACCAATGGCGGTACGCTCGCGATCGCCCAGAACGTCACGATCGCGCCGACCCTCATCCAACAGGAGGGCGCGGAGGCGACGTTCACGGCCGACGGCGCCCATGGCTATCTGGCGCTGACGGGCGGGGCGGAGAATGCCGGTACCTTCGTGATCGCGGGTGCTCAGGCGGGCACGCTTTCGCTCGGCGGGGGAGAGCGTTTCGTCAACGAGGCCGGCGGCGTCGTCCGGATCGCCGGAACCTATTCCAACGACCAGTTCAGTCTGCGCGGCCTCTTCGACAACCGGGGTACCGTCCTGATCGATAGCGATGCGATCTTCGAGACAGGCACCGGCATCACGCTCACCACCCTCGACACCAGCGAGGGCGGCGTCACGGTTTCCAGCGGCAACGCCCTCGAATTCGGGGCCGGAACGACCCTGTCGCTTGGGTCGGACAGCATGCTGGACGGGGGCGGGACCCTTCGCTGGACGGGTGGGCAGGCGGTGGTCCGGGTGGATAGCGATTATAGCTGGACCTCGACTTCGCTCGATATGGAAGTGGATGCGGCGGCCGTCACCTTCACCGGAAGCGGAACCTTCAGGAACCAGGGCGATCTGACCCTCGGCGTCGCGGACGATGTGTTCGACGTGGCGTTCGTGAACGATGCCCAGGGGACGCTTGAATTGCGCGCGCCCGGCAGTGTGACCGACGCCACGCTTTCCATCCGGGAAGGTCTGACGAACGCGGGCGCGCTGACGTTGGCGGGTGGATCGGCCGCCACCGGAAATCAGGCGCTGACCCTGTCGATCGCGGACGGTGCCGCGCTGGTCAATCAGGAGGGGGCCACCTTCACGATCGCGCATGGCGATCAGACCGGCGACACGGCGCGCATTCTGGGGGATGTCGTCAATCATGGCGTGATAGAGATCGCCGACGGGGTGCGCGTCACCGGCGACGTCACCAACAACGGTACGATCGGGGTCGCGTCCGACGCCGAGTTGACGATCGACGGCGCGACGGGCGGCAATATCGCCGGGTCCGGCACGATCCTCGGCTCCGGAACCTTGAGCTTCGTCAACGGCGCCACCTTGTCCACCCTCGGGACTCTCGACTTGCTGACCGGCGGCCTGACGGTGCGCGGCATCGATGCGGCGCTAAGTGCCCTGTCGCTCGATATCACGGATGTCGAGACGATCGAGACCCTGACGGTCGATACGCTCGACCTGACCGGAAGCGAGACCCTGACCCTCGATTTCGAGAATGCGAGCGAAGCCGCCGGCACCTACCGGATCGTCAATTACGACGGCCATGATTCCGAAACGGACGGGTCCTTCGAGACAGTGTCCACCAATCTCGACGACGCGCTCTACGATGTATCGTTGGTTTATGGCGCCAACGGCATCGATGCCGTCGTCCGCGCCAAGCCCCGGATCTCCGGCGCCGGAAGTGTTCTCGGCGACGAGGATGCCGCGATCGCCATCACCGGGCTCTCCATCCTCGACGCGGATGCCGGCGGGACGGATGTCCTGACGCTCGATCTCCAGGTGTCGAACGGGACGCTGCATCTAAGCGATGGCGCGGAAAGCGGCGTCACCATCATGCAGAATGACGGTGCCCAGGTTCGCGTCACCGGGACGCTGGCCCAGATCAACGGGTTCCTTGGGGGCGCGGGCGCGGTCACCTATCGGGGGGACGTGAATTTCCACGGCACGGACAGCATCGATCTCTCCGTGACCGATGCCGATGGGTTGACGGGAAGCGGGTCGATCGGGGTCACGGTCGCGTCGGTGGATGATGTGGGGCTGGTCGATCTCTCCTATCTCGCGTTCGACGGGGTGGATGATCATCTGGATGTCGGCGACGTGGATGCCGCCGATATCACCGGCGCCCTGACGATCGAGGTGCGCGCCAATCTGACGACCGCCCCGGGCGCGGGCGATCTGGCCACCCTGGCGTCGAAATGGGGGGGCTATGGCGAGCATAGCTATTGGTTCGGCATCGATGGGGATACGGGCAAGCTGCGCCTCGTGCTCTCCGGCGATGGGGGCGAGGACGAGACCGTTTTCCTTTCCGACCACGTGGTCGAGGCGGGCGTCTGGGCGCAATATAGCGTCGTCGTCGATCCCCAGGCGGAAAGCGTCACCTTCCATGTGAACGGCGGCCAAGTCGGCGCGGCGCAGCCCTGGACGGGCTCGATCCATTCCTGCGACGGCGATTTCGTCATCGGCGCCAATGACGACGGCGCCGGCGGCCGCCAGCATCATTTCGAAGGCGGTATCGCCGAGGTACGCCTGTGGGCGGACGCGCACGACCCTGCGGGCGATCACGGTGGCCTCCTTCAAGGCGACGAAAGCGGGCTCGCCGGCTATTGGCGGCTGGACGCGGTCGATGACGGTCTCGTTCCCGACCGCACGGACAACGGCAATGACGCGGCCGCCGCGCACGGCCCGCCGGTGGAACGGACGGCGGCCAACGCGCTTCTCGACGGCGGGGATGATTGGATCGACATTCCCGTCGGGGCGGCGGCCGCGACCGGCACCGGCGATTTCACCTGGGAAGGCTGGGTTCGGACGAGCGGGCGGGAAGGCGCGATCCTCAGCATCGGCGACGCGCAGGGGGGAGCGGCCGGCACCCTCTATGTCGACGGCGACGGCATGCTTGCCTTCGCGCCGGGATATGACGCGCCCTCGACGGTGGGGGGCGACGCGGTCGATGACGGGGCTTGGCATCATGTGGCCGTACGCTATGAGGGAAGCTCCGGCGGAACCTTGCAGCTTTTCGTCGATGGCGCGGCTTCCGGCGATCCCGGGGAATATGGTCTCGACATCTCCGGCGACATGGCGGCGATCGGACGGTTGGTCGATGGCGGTATGTCGTTCGAGGGCGCGATCGCCGATTTCCGCGTCTGGAACGACGCGCGCACCGATGCCGAGATCGATTTCCACAAGGACGGGCGCCTGACGGGCGAGGAGGATGGCCTCGCCGGCTATTGGCCGCTGGACGAAGGCAATGGCGCGATCGCCGCCGATCGCTCCGGCGAGGGCAATCACGGTACGGCGCGCGGCGGCGTTGGCTGGGCCAATGGCGGAACGAGCCCGCCCGTGGTGCCGGGCGAGGCGTCCGTCGCGCTGGACGGAAACGGCGACCATATCGATCTGGGAAGCGACGCGGCGCTCTTCCCCGGCGGGACCAGCTTCACGCTGGAAAGCTGGGTGCGAATCGATGCCGGCGCCGTCGCGGGCGGCCATGCGCAAATCTTCTCGATCGGCACGATGACGGCGGAGGGACGCATCGACCTGCGGGTCGTGCAAGGGACGGGCACCGTTACCTTCACGACCTATGGGTATTCGGCCAATGCCAATTCCGCCGTGTCGGTCGCCGACGGGCAATGGCACCATGTCGCCGCCGTCTATGATGCCACGACGCAGCAGGCCCGGATCTATATCGACGGCGAGGCCAGCGGCGCGCCGGTCGATTGGTCGGCGCACCAGCCCAACATCACCGCCGGCACGGCGGTGATGGGCCGCAACACAGGCGGCGACAATCCGTTCGTGGGACAGTATTCGGAGGCGCGCATCTGGAATGACGCGCGCACCGCGGGCGAGATCGCCGACAATTATCTCGACAGGCTTTCCGGGGCGGAGGACGGGCTCGTCGGCTATTGGCCCTTCAACGAGGAAGGGGGCAGCAGCGCGGCGAACTCGGTGCCCGGCGGCACGGACGCCACGTTGCAGGGCGATGCTTGGTTCCAGGGGCCGGATTCGGAAAGTCCCGTCGTGACCGGGAGCGGCGGCCCCTCGGTCGATCCGGCGGGAACCGTCGTGATCGACGAGGACCAGACCCTGCGCGGCCGGATGAGCGCCGGGGACGTCGAGGGAACGCCGACCTTCGCGCTGACCGGCGCCGATGGGGTCGATGGCGGGACCGCCACCAAGGCGCTGGATCACGGGACGGTCACCCTCGACATCGCGACGGGCGAGTGGACCTATAGCCCGAACGCGGATGCGACCGGCTCGGACAGCTTCACGGTGACGGTCGCGGGCGCCACCTCCGGCAGCGACAGCCAGACCTATGCCGTTACGCTCGATCCGGTGGCGGATGCGCCGCGCATCGCGGCGGTGGGGGGCAACGCGCTCGACATCGATGCGGGCGAGGCGATATCGGTGCCGCACGACGCGGCGCTCGATCCCGGGACCGGCAGCTTCACGGTCGAGGCCTGGGTTGATTTCGACGAGATATCCGGCACCTCGGATATCGATACCATCGTCGGGAAGATATCCGGCGCCGCCGGTTGGGTCATCCAGGCGGAGGGTGACGCGCTGGTCGTGCGAGTGAGCGCGGGGCCGACCGAGAATGCCGCGCAATCCTATGATATTTCGGGACTTTCCGGCTGGCACCACCTGGCCCTCGTGGTCGACCGCACGACGGGCACGGTGCGCGGTTATCTCGACGGCTCGAACGCGGGGTGGAGCGACGGCGGCGCCGGGGCGGTGGACAACGATATCTCCGGCTTCGGCGCGATCGGAAGTACCGCGCGCTTGGGTATCGGCGGGCGCTTCGACGAGCAGGGCACGATCGAGAGCGAGAGCGCGTTGGAGGGCCAGATCGACGAGGTGCGCCTCTGGTCGACGGCGCGAAGCGAGAGCGATCTACAGGACTACAGCACGCTACGGCTCGGCGCCGGGGAGGACGGGCTGGTCGCGATCTACGGCTTCGAATGGCCGGACGCTCCGGGCTATGACCTCACGGGCAACGGCCATGACGGCGTATCCCATGGCGACCCGGACCCGGTTGAAAGCGGTGCGCCCGTCACGGGCTATACCCTGGCGGAGGATTCGGTCGACATTTCCCTGCATGGCCTGTCGATCGTCGATCCGGACGGCGATGGCGGCGAGCTTACCGTCGTCATCGCCGTGGAGCGTGGCCGCCTCGACCTCGATGCGGGCATCGCCTCGGGCATTCTCGCCGCGGAGGTTGTCGGCAACGGTACCGGCAAGCTGATCGTCACCGCCTCGGCGGAGGCGATCGCGCGGACCCTCGCGACCGGCGGCGGTCTGATCTACACCGCCGATCCGGGAGCGAGCGGCATCGACCGCCTTCAGGTCACGGTCAATGACGGAACCGCCATCACGCGGAAAAGCTTCGATATCGCGATCGCGGCGGAGGATGAGGGCGTCCGCGTCACGGGCGGCGCGCTGCAGTTCGACGGCATCGACGATGTCGCGGAGGCCGCGGAACTCGGCGACGTCTCGTCCTCCGGTGATGGCTTTACCATCGAGGGATGGGTCAATAGCGCGGCGTCGGGTGGGGGCAGTCTCTTCGCCCTGACCGGCGCGGACGGGACGCTCACGATCGGTCTGGACGAGGCCGGCTATCTCATGGCCATGCAGGATCTCGGCGACGGTGGAAACGTCGAAAGTCAGGTGAACGTCGCCGATGGTCTTTGGCACCATGTCGCCGTCAGCTTCGAGGGGGGATCGGTTCGCTTCCATGTCGATGGCCGCCTCATGAGCACGGTCGACGACTTCATGCCGTCGGTCGGCGAGGGGGCGCGCCTGATCCTCGGCGAGAACGGCTTCGGCGGCGGGTCCTTCGAGGGCATGATGGACGAGGTGCGTCTGTGGGACGGCGCGCGCACCGATGCGCAGATCGGGGCGTCGCATGACCGGCAACTCGTCGGGGACGAGGCCGGGCTGCGGGCCTATTATCGCTTCGACGAGCAATTGCTGGACGAGGTATCGGATTCCAGCGGCAATGGGCACGACCTGCGGCTGGGCGGCATCGGGGGCAGCGACGAGGCCGCGCCGGACCTGATCAACGATTTGGGCGGCGCGCTTTCCTTCGACGGCACGGGGAGCGTCACCGTCGCGGAGGATCCGGCGCTCGACGTCGCGAGTTTCACGATCGAGACTTGGTTCCGATCCACCACGGACGACCGCGCGGGTTCCGCGCGCATGGTGCTGAAGCCCGATATCTCGAACGAGGTGCCGCAATATTCCCTCGTGCTTGACAATGGCGTGCCGCGCTTCGTCGTGCATGGCGGTACCGACGGGGTGGAGCAGCGTGTCCTCTCGCATTCCGGCCCCTTGGATGACGGGCAATGGCACCACGTCGCCGGAACCTACGATGCCGGTACTGGCGAACTCGTTTTCTATGTCGATGGCCAACGGGTCGACGCGGGCGAATTGGAAGGCAATCTGACCGACGCCTCGGATGGCCTGATTTTCGGGCAGGCCGTGGGCGGCGGGGAGAATTTCACCGGCGAATTGGCGGAAATTCGCCTCTGGGACGACGCGCGCGGCCCGGCGGAGGTGCTGGACGGCTATAACCTGCCCGCCCAGGGCGACGAGAGCGGGCTGGTCGGCCTGTGGCGCGGCGTGGAGGGGCCGGACCGCGCCGGCGTGGTGACCGACGGTACCGGCGGCCATGACGGCATGATTTCCGGCGGCGTCGATTTCACGGATGTCCTGCCGCCCTTGCAGTCGGCGGCGGACGGCACGGCGCACGCGATCGCGTTGGAGGGACGAACGGTCGGCGGCATCGCCACGGCCGACGATGTGGGGGGCGCGGTCTCCTTCGCCATCACCTCCGGCGGCGGCACGATCACCACCAGCGCCGACGGCCTGTTCCAGACCCAGGCGCTGGCGGCCGGGACGCTGCGCCTCGACACCCGCACGGGCGAATGGGTGTTCGATGCCGCCTACGACGTAAGCGGCCCCGTCGGTTTCGAGATCACGGCCAGCGGCGATGATGGACGCACGGATGTCCAGCCGGTGACGGTCATGATCCGCGACATGACCTTCGAGCCTCAGGTGAATGGCGGCGTGCTGTCCTTCGACAGCACGGATTTGGTGACGATGGGGCGCGGTCCTGACGATGATCTGGCCATTACCGGGGACCTGACGGTCGAGATGTGGATCAATCCATCCGATCTGTCGGGGGGGCGGCTTCTTTCCTTCGGCGCGGACAACGGCGAGACGTCGGCGGACAATGTCCTCTACAGTCTCCATGTCTCGGAATCGGGCACGCTCACCTTCATTTCGGACACCGGTCAGCGCGATGCGCAGGTGGCGACGTTCGACGCCGTCGACCTGACCCAAGGGGCTTGGCAGCATGTCAGCGTCGTGCGCGACAATGGCGCCGGCGAATTGCGCCTCTATCTCAACGGCCAGATCGCGCAGACCCTGGACTATGCCGTGACCCCGACCGGCGGAGGGGCCGGGCAACTGGTGCTCGGCGCGGATACGGGCGGGGAGGGCGGCGGCTTTAGCGGCCTGATGGACGAAATCCGGGTCTGGTCGGGGGTCCGCGACGCGGACGCCATCCGCGCAGGCTACACTCACACGATCGACGATCCCGGCGGCGAAGGCGCCCTCAAGGGCTATTGGCGCGCGGATGACGGGAAGGGCGCGATCCTCCGTGATTCCAGCGCGAGCGGGAGCGACGGCGCGATCGCGGGCGCCGAATTCCTGGGTGGCCTCGGCAAGGCACTCTATTTCGACGGGACCGACGACATCGCCGTCGGCGACAGCTCGGCGACGACACGGACCTCGGACTACACGATCGAGACCTGGTTCAAATGGGACGGCGTCGATCGGTCCGAGGATCAGGCGATCGTCTTCAACGGCAGCTATTCGAATGGCGTCGGCATCGTGCTCGACCGCCAGTCCGGCACCGTCAACGAGATCGTCGCGGTCGTCGGCGATGAGAGCGTCAACGGCCAGTTCGTGGTGCAATCCGGCACCACGGTCGAGGCCGGCCGTTGGTACCATGTGGCGCTCGTCAACGAGGGGGGCGTTTTCCGCCTCTATGTCGATGGGGCGAAGGCCGGTCCGGACAGCGACGCGATGCAGACGGGGGGAGCGGTCGACGGATTCACGATCGGCGGGGCGCTACGCGACCAGAATGGCGAACTGACCCAGGAAAAGCATTTCGGCGGCGAGGTGGCCTCCGTCGCGGTCTGGGAGGACGCGCGGACGCCGGCACAGATCATCGCCGACCGGCGCGGCGATATCGATCCGGGCGACGGCGATCTCGCGGCCTATTACCGGGCCGAGGATATGGCCGGCGATGCCACGCTTGCGGACCGCGCGGGTGGACAGTCGCTCGCCGTCACCGACGCGCGGGTCGTCGATGCGATGCCGGAGGTTACCGGCTCCGCGATGGATGTGACCGCTGGCCTCAATGCCCATGGCTGGTTCGAGACCCATGAAATCGAGGGCACGGCCAGCTATACGCTCGCCGGGGGCGCGCTGAACGCTCAGGGCGCGATCCAGGCCGACCGCGTCGGCCGGGGATCGCTGATCATCGATCCGGATAGCGGCGCCTGGACCTTCATCCCGGCCGACGGGTTTGTCGGGGAACTCACCTTCACGATGCAGGCGACGGGCTCGATATCCGGCGTCGATACGGAAAGCGTGACCTTCACCGTGCGGCAGGCGGCCGAGGATCAGGTCCTGCCGAATGTCGCGGGGGCCCAAATCGCGTTCGATGGGGACGACGTGGTGACGGTCGGAATGGACGAGAGCCTGCGCGTCACGGACGATCTGACGATCGAACTTTGGCTCAACCCCTCCGACCTGCCGGAGGCCGGCGAGGAGGCGGTGCTTCTCGGCCATGCCGGCGACGGCGAAGCGTCGGGCGACAATATTCTCTACAGCCTCGGCCTCGATAGCGCCGGCGACATCGTTTATCGCCAGGAGGGCGCGCAGAGCGGGGCGGTCGCGATCACCTTCTCGGATGTGGACCTGACGGCCGGGACCTGGGCGCATATCGCCCTGGTTCGTGACGGAGCCGAGAAAACGGTCAGCCTTTATCGTGACGGCGTGCTGGTCGGCGGCCCCTCCGGCTATGGCTACGCGCCGACCGGGGGCGGGACGGGGACGCTTCGGATCGGCGGGGCGGCGCCGGGCGATGACGGCGGTTTCAAGGGCATGATGGACGATATCCGTCTGTTCGACGAGAAGCGCTCGGCGGCGGATATCGACGCCTATCATGATCGCGCGATCGATCCGGATAGCGCGGGGCTCCTTGCCAACTGGCGGGGCGCGTTGGGCGGCGACGGTCACCTTGTGGATGCGACGGGTAACGGCCATGACGGTATTCTGGGCGGGCCGCTCGGCGCGGGCGGGGACATGCCGCGCGTGGTCGATCCGCCGGACCGGGCGCTTCGTTTCGACGGCTCGGACGATTCGCTCGCCATCGCGGACTCCCCGGACCTCTCCTCCGGCGATTTCACGCTCGAGGCCTGGTTCCGCACCGACGTGGATACCGGCCGCATACGCATCCTGACGAAGCCGCGTTCCGAAACCTTCAATGCGTCCTATAGCTTGCGGTTGGAGGATGGACGGGCGGTCTTCAACGTGCCCGTGTCGGAAGATCCGGATGGCGGGTCCGTGTTCAGCGAGGACAGCTATGCCGACGGCCAATGGCACCATATCGCCGGCACCTACGAGGCCACGACGGGCCGCGTGACCCTCTATGTCGATGGCGCGGTGCAGGGCGTGGTCACGCGCGAGGGCGCTGTTCTGGGCAGTTCCGAGGACCTCCATATCGGCTCCTATGACGGGGCATCGCAATATTTCGACGGCGAGATCGCCGATGTCCGCCTATGGACCGAGGCGCGTGACGCGGAATCGATCCACGATTCCATGAGCGGCCGGCTCGTCGGGGACGAGCAGGGACTTGCCGGCTATTGGCCGTTGGATGACGGCACGGCCGGCGCGACGCCGACCGGTTTCACCGACCGATCCGCGAACGGCAACGACGCGGCGGCGGCAAGCGCGCCCACCATCGTCGACACTGGACCGCCGATCGGCGGCGATCTGATGACGAGCGCGGTGAATGCGACGGCGACGGGGATTTGGGATGCCGCCCAATCGGTCGTGGGGACCGTGACCTATGGTTTGCAGGGCGGCACGGTCGGCGATGGTGTCGCCAGCCTTTCGACCGCGCACGGCACCGCCTATATCGCGACCGCGACCGGGGCGTGGTGGTTCGTGCCCGATGCGGGCTTCACGGGAACGGACGGCTTCACCCTGACGGCGACAGGCGCGGAGAGCGGTTCGGTCACGCAGGACATGACCGTCGAGGTGACGGATCGCGTGCGCGATCCGCTCGTCGGTGGGGCGGCGTTGATGTTCGACGGGGGAACGGACGCGGTCCTGGCGCAGGATGTGTCGGGCCTGGGCGGCTCGGCTCTAACAATCGAGTTGTGGGTCAATCCGGCCGAGATCGAAGAGGTAGCGCAACAGCTCGTCAGCTACGCCACTTCGGGCGAGGCGGACGGCTTCGGCCTCGGCTTCGACGAAGCCGGCACGCCGCGCTTCTTCCTGAATTTCAACGGTGGAGACGACGCGGAAAGCTATGTCGCGGCGGAGGGTGTTTCGCTGCCGCCGGGGCAATGGAGCCATCTGGCGGTCAGTTGGGACGGGGCTACCGGTGCGACCAGTTTCTACGTCAATGGGGTCAAGGTCGCCGAAGGCAGCTATCAGTTCGGCGAGACGCTCGAGGCGTCGGGCACCCTCGCGCTCGGCCAGGATGCGGCGGACGGGGGCATCGAGGAAGGGGCGCGTTTCAAGGGCGCGCTCGACGAGGTGCGCATCTGGTCCGAGGTGCGGAGCGAGACGGAGATCGCCGCCGGTTTCGACCATCAGGTGAACCCGGGCGAGGCGGCGCTGGCCGTCTATTACACGGCCGATGGGCTACGCGGCGGGGTGCTGACGGATCTGAGCCCCCAGGGCAATGACGGCACCCTGGACGGTGCGTCCTTCGCGACACTTCCGACTGCCGTGGCGCGGTTCGAGGCCGAGGACGCGAGCAATTTCATCGAGATCGATGTCGGCGGTTCGGCGAGCGCGCTCGACCTGACCGACCGCTTGACCATCGAAGGCTGGATCAAGCCGAACGGCCATAGCGAGGCGGCCCGGACGATCTTCGCCAAGGCTGGGGCCTATTCGCTCGTTCTCGACGGCAATGGCGATCTGGTCTTCACCGGCCATGCGGGTGGGTTCTCGGGTAGCGTCGATTCCGACAAATCGCTGGCGGCCGATCGGTGGCAGCATGTCGCGGCCGTCTTCGAGAACGGCGTCGTGAGGCTCTATATCGATGGCGAGTTGGATAGGACCGCCACGTTGCGCGACGGCCAGAGCAACCCGATCGAAAGCCTCTCCGTCACCACCGACAATGCCGCGATCGGCGGCATCGCCGAGGGCGACGGCACGGCGAGCGCGCTTTTCCTCGGCGACATGGGCGAGATACGCGTCTGGAGCGTTGCCCAGGACGCCAACGGCATTCACGCGCGCTATCAGCAGGCGATCGCTACCCCCGACGCCGAAACCGATCTCGCCGGCTATTGGCGGCTCGACGACATGGCGGATGGCGTGGCGGACGATCTGGCGGGCGATCTGGACGGCCTCGCCCATGGCGGCATCGGCCCGGCGGAGGGCGGCGCGCCGTTGCATGGGCTTTCCATCCGGCTGGTGGAGGACATGGTGCATTCCGGCCTGTTCGACGCGGCCGGGGTTCCGGGGCAGCCGGTCTTCACCGTCGATGGCGGCAGCGTCTCGGGCGAGTATCATGTCGCAAGCCTGACCGAGGGGACGATACGCATCCATCAGCAAACCGGCCATTGGACCTTCACCCCGGCGGCGAATTTCGCCGGGACGGCCGCCGATCTCTTTACCTTGCGCGCGACGGGTGACGGCGGGGCGGTCCGGAGCGCGACGATCTCGGCGAGCGTGACGGCGGCGCCGGAACTCTCCGTCGGCGCGTCGGGCGCGTCGCTGCGCTTCGACGGAGACGATATCGTCCGGGTGGAGGACGCCGCGACGCTCGACATCGCCGCCGGGCAGGACTTCACGGCCGAGATGTGGGTCTATTATAGCGGCGACGGCGCGGGCACCTTCATCGAGAAATGGGACGCCGGTGAAACGGGCGCCGGGTTCCGGGGGCTGATCGACGAGAGTGGGCGCGTTGCCTTCGAGATGAGCGACGGCGCCGGTACGGTACGCGTGACGGAAACGGCCGCGCTCGGGAAGAACGCCTGGCACCATATCGCCTTCACCGCCGACCGGGACGGGCTGGGGACGATCCATATCGATGGAGAGGCCGGGGAATCGGCCGCGATCCATTCGCTTTCGGGGGCCGCGTTCGCGGATAGCGATCTGCTTTTCGGGGACAGCGCGCTCGCGAGCATGAATGGTTTCGAGGGCGGCCTGGATGAAATCCGGTTCTGGAAGACGCTGCGCGCGGCGGGCGAGATCGCGGCCGACCGGGATACCCAGCTCTCGGGCACCGAGGCGGGGTTGGAGGGCTATTGGCGCTTCGACGATGTCGGGGGCGACGGCGTGGCCGACAGCACCAGCGTCAACGCGCACGACGGGATCGTCGGCGAGGCGGCGGCGGTGCCCTTCGCGCTGCCCGATCTCGGCCGCGCCGCCACCTTCTCGGGCACCAGCGGAGGGCAGCTTACCGGCGGCGATATCCTGGATGTCGGGGGCGGAAACCTGTCCGTATCCGCCTGGGTACGGTTCGACGATACCGGGTCGGCGCAGACGATCCTCTCGAAGGGGGACAGGAACGCCACCGGCGGCGGTTGGGCGATCAAGCTTGACGATGACGGAAACCTCACGGTCGAGGTCGGCAGCACGCTGACCTATTCGATGACGCGGTCGATCGATGTCGCCGGGCTGAATGGCTGGCACCATGTCGGCTTCACCTATGGCCGGGACGGCAACGATCTGGAGCTTGCCGCCTATCTCGACGGGCATGGAGGCGGTTGGGCGGAGGACGAAACCGGCGTTTTCTCCATCATCGATCTCCTGGGTGGGAACTACAGCTTCTCGAACCTTCGGGAATTCACCATCGGCGCGCGGGACAACGGCCTGGACTACGATCAACACTTCACCGGCGCGGTCGACGAGGTGCAGATCCACGACGTGATCCTCGGTCCGGGCGGGATGCGGGACGCCATGGCGGGGCCGATCGCCAACCCGCAGGGCGATTCCGATCTTGTCGCCTATTACCGCTTCGATGAGCAAAGTGGGGTCGCGCTCGATTCCTCCGCCTCGGGCAATGACCTCGTCGGCGCGGTCACTCGAACGAATGCGGCCCCGGAGATCGAGGGATATGCCTTGAGCGTCGCCGGTGGCAACACGATCGGCGGCGTGCTCGACGGTGGGGATACGGGCGGGAACGCATCCCCCTTCTCGGTCGGGGACGAGGCCGAGAACGGGACGGTCGAGGTCGATGCCGAAACCGGCGCCTGGTCCTACCGGCCGGACGGTCAGTTCACCGGCGAGGATAGCTTCAGTTTCCAGGTGACCGATGCCTCGGGTACGGTCACCGAGAGGAAGATTTCGGTGCAGGTCACCGAGGGCATTGGGCCGGTCTAGAAACGCGGCGGCGGTCGATCGGCGAAGGAACGGTTCGGGGCATGGTGGCGAACGACAGCGAAGGGCAAGCCCGGCATCCCCCCTCGGACGCCGTCCGCGAAGGCGGCGGGGGCGGCGGCGGTCGGTCGGGCGGCTTCCGGCGGCGCCTGTTCGCGCCGCTCGTGGCGCGCCTGCCCGAGCTTGTCGCCACCAGCCTCTTCATCAACATCCTGTCGATCGCGGTGCCGATCTTCGTCCTTCAGGTCTATGACCGGGTGGTCTTCCAGGCCGGACTGACGACCCTTCAGGGGCTCGTCGCGGGCGTGCTGCTGGCGGTGGCGTTCGATTTCCTGCTGCGCCTGTTGCGCGGGCGCATGGTGCAGCGGACCGCGATCCGGATCGACGCGGATGTCGGCCGGTTGCTCTTCGGCAAGCTCGCGCGGCTGCCGCTGGCCGCGCTGGAGAAGCGCACGACGGCGCAGTGGCACGGGCTTCAGCGCGACGCGGAACTGGCCCGAAACGTCGTGGCGGGCCCGCCGCTGGTGATGGTGATCGATCTACCCTTCGTGGTGATCTTCATCGCGGTCATCTGGATCATCGCCGCGCCCATCGCCTGGGTGTTGTCGTTGGTGGTGGGGGCTTTCCTGCTGTTGGCGCTTCTCTCCCAGCGGCTGATCGCCCGTTCGACCGAGGCGGAGCGGCGCGCCCAGGCCGACCGCGACGCGGTGACGACGGAAATGTTCCACGGCCGCGCGACGATGAAGGCGCTGGGCCTCGCGCCCGCGCTTTCCGCGCGCTGGGAGGACCGCCAGGCCGGGCTGGTCGAGAGCAGCCTCCGTCGGGGCACCTTGAGCGATATCTTCGCCAATTCCGGCATATCGCTCAGCCTGCTGGCGACGGTGGCGATGACCAGCGTCGGCGCACTCGCGATCATTGAGCAGGATATGACCATGGGCGCGCTGATCGCCGCCAATATGCTGACCAACAAGGTCATTCAGCCGATGAACCAACTTGTCGGCATGTGGCGGCAATTGGTCGGGTTCCGGGATGCGCTGCGCCGTCTTTCCGCGTTGTTCGAGACGGCGGACGAAATCGGCGCCAACGCCATCGACCGCCCCAGGCCGTCGGGCCATCTCAGCGTGCGCGAACTGACCTTCGCCTATGGCCGAGAGGCGCCGGTTCTCGAAGCCGTCACGCTGGAAATCCGCCCGGGACAGGTGCATGGGATCATCGGGCCCAACGGCAGCGGCAAGACCACCTTCCTGATGATGCTGCAACGGCTCTACCCGCCGGCGGGCGGACGGATCATGCTGGATGGCGTGGACCTCACCCAATTCTCGCGCGAGCAGTTGAGCCGATGGGTCGCCATCGTGCCCCAGGACCCCTTCTTTTTCACCGGCACCATCAAGGAGAATATCGCGGGCGGGATCGCGTCCCCTTCGGACGAGCGGGTGCTGGCGGTCGCCAAGCTGGCCGGCGCGGACAGCTTCATCGACGAACTGACCGACGGTTACGAGACCGCTATCGGCGATGGGGGGCGGCGCTTGTCGACGGGGCAAAGGCAACGGCTCGCGATCGCGCGCGCGCTTTATCCCGACCCGCCGGTGCTGTTGCTTGACGAGCCGAGTTCCAGCCTCGACCGCGCGGCGGAACAGACGCTCGCGCGGACGCTGCGCACGCTCGCGACCGGCCGGTCGGTCATCGTGGTGACGCATAGCCCCGGGCTGCTTTCCGTCTGCGAGACGATCACGGCCTTCCAGAAGGGGCGGGTCATGTTGAGCGGTGGCGGCGCGGAGGTACGCCGCCAGATTCTCGGCGACAAGCCGGGCGCGGAGGCGTCGGGCACCCCGGGGAAAGAGACGGCGTCGGGCCGCCCGCCGTTGCGCCGCGTACCGCTCGCCCCCGTGGCTCGACCACCGCTCAAGCCGCCGCTCAAGCCGGCGGCCACGGCCGGGGTGGAAGATGGGCGAGACGGTCGCATGAAGGGCGGGTCGGACACGGCCGAAACCGATGCGCCGCCTGCGTCTTCCCGGGAAGGCCGGAAGACGCGGGCCAAGGGCAAGGGTAAGGCCGGTGGCAAGAAGGCCGGCGCGAAGAAAGCGCGCGCGCGGAAAGATACCGCGCGAAAGGAACCTGACGACGCACCCACACCCGCACTCGATGATACCGCCGCGCGCGGCTATGGGGAGGCGGCGGAATAGCCATGGCGACCCTCGACGACATCGTCGCGCGCTATCCCGCGCCCCGGTTCCAGCCGCTGGCGTGGCTGTTGATGGGGTTGTTGGTCGCGACCGGCCTGTGGGCATGGCAGGCGAAGCTCGACACCGTCGCCGTCGCGCAGGGCACGGTGGTGCCGCAGGGCGAGATCAAGGTGGTTCAGCATCTTGAGGGCGGCGTCGTTCAGGCCATTTTCGTGCGCGAGGGGACGGTTGTCGAGGCGGGGCAGCCCCTGCTGCAACTCGACCTCTCGACCAGCGCGACGAACACGGAGGAATTGGAGGTTCGCCTCGACGGCTTGGTCCTGAAGCGTGCGCGGCTGGAATCGGAAGCGGCTGGCGAGCCGCTCTCCTTCCCGGAGGATGTCGCCGTCCGCCGGCCGGTCCTGAGCGCGGCCGAGCGACGGACCCATGAAAGCCGCCTCGACAATCTGGAGGGCAAGGTCCGCGTACTGGAGCAGCAGGCCGAGCAGCGCGCGCTGGAGATCAATGAGTTGAATGTGCGGCGGCGCTCCGTTTCGAACGACCTGTCGCTCGCGCGGGAACGCTACGACCTTTCCCAGCCGCTCCTGGCCAGTAAGCTGGTGACGCGGATCGAGCTCAACGAGATCGCGCGCGACGTCCAGCGCCTGGAGGGGGAATTGGCCTCGATCGATGCCGGTCTGCCGCGGGCCCGCGCCGCGCTGGAGGAGGTGGAGGAGAAGCTGGCGAGCGCCCGGCAGGAGTTTCGCACCGACGCTTCCGGGCAGTTGAGCGAGGTGGAACTGGAAATCCGCCGGCAGGAGAAATTGCTGGACCGCGCGCGCAGCGAGGCCGGCCGGATGGAGATCGCGAGCCCGATCGACGGCGTGGTCAAGACGCTGGTGCATAACACGGTCGGTGGCGTGGTGCGGCCGGGCGAGCCGATCATGGAAATCGTGCCGACCCAGGACCGTCTGGTCGTCGATGCCCGCATCGACCCGATCGATATCGGCCATATCGCGGAGGGCATGCCGGCGACGGTCAAGATCACCACCTATGATTTCGTGCGCTATGGCGGGTTGGAGGGGACCGTCACCGCCGTTGGCGCGGATATCGAGCAGGACGAGCAGGGCAAGCAGTTCTTCAAGGCGGAAATCGAGACCGCACACTCCTATCTTGAGCGCGACGGCCTGACCTATCCCATCCATCCGGGCATGCAGGCCACGGTGGATATCCATCTGGGGGACAAGACGGTCCTGGACTTCCTGATCCAGCCCGTGCTGAAAATGCGCTACGAGGCCTTCCGGGAACGCTGAGCGGCGCGAGAACCGAGGCGCTTCCGGCCCATTACGATCAATCCGGGGATGGAAAATCATGACCGATCTTGCGGTGGAGGCGGCGGCGCGCGCGCCCGCGATCGACGGCGAACGCCTGTGGCGCAGCCTGATGGAGATGGCGCGCATCGGCGCGACGGATAAGGGCGGGTGTTGTCGCCTCGCGCTGACCGATCTGGATCGGCAGGGGCGGGACCTCTTCCGCCGCTGGGTCGAGGCGGCGGGCTGCACGGTCGAGATCGACAGCATGGGCAATATCTTCGCCCGCCGCCCGGGCCGCGATCCGGCCCGACCGCCGGTCGCGACGGGCAGCCATTTGGACACCCAGCCGACCGGAGGAAAGTTCGACGGGGTCTATGGCGTGCTGGCCGGGCTGGAGGTGGTTCGTGCCCTGAACGACGCGGATATCGTGACGGAGGCGCCGGTGGAAATCGTCGTCTGGACGAATGAGGAGGGGTCGCGCTTCGCCCCATCGATGATCGGCAGCGGGGTCTTCGCGGGCGTGTTCGACGAGGCGAAGGCCTATGCGACGCTGGACCTCGACGGGTTGAGCCTGGGCGACGAACTGGCGCGCATCGGCTATCGTGGCGCGGCGCGGTGCGGCGACCATGAAATCGGCGCTTTCTTCGAGGCGCATATCGAGCAAGGCCCGATCCTGGAGGCGGAGGCGCGCACCATCGGCGTGGTCGAGGGCGCGCAGGGCATGAATTGGTACGATGTGGAGATCACCGGCGCCGAAAGCCATGCCGGCACCACGCCGATGAACCGCCGGCGCGATGCCTTCCTGGCGGCGGCGCGGGTCGCGGACCGGGTGGTGGCGATCGCGGCGGATCACGGCCCGGCCGGTGTCGCGACTGTGGGGCAGGTGCAGGTCTTTCCCAACAGCCGCAACACGGTGCCGGGGCGGGTCGCCTTCTCCGTCGATCTGCGCCATCCGGAGGCGGAGGCGCTCGCCGCGATGGATGCGGCCATGCGCGCGGCGGTGGCGGATATCTGCGCGGCCGATGGCGGTGGCGGTGGTCTGACCTTCCGGATCGAGAGGATTTCGGCCGAGGCGCCGATCCGTTTCGATCCGGACTGCGTCGGCGCGGTGGAACGCGCGGCGGCGGCGCACGGCCTCTCCCATCGCCGAATGGTTTCCGGCGCGGGCCACGATGCCTGCTTCATCGCCGGGGTGGCGCCCACGGGGATGATCTTCGTGCCTTGCGCCGACGGGATCAGCCATAACGAGGTGGAGAGCGCGACGGCGGAGGATCTGGGCGCCGGGGCCCGTGTGCTCCTTTCCGCGATGTTGGAACGCGCCGGGATCGCGGACGCGGGCCAGAATGGGGACGACGCATCATGAAGTTGGATTATGCCGACTCCCCCCTGGTGCCGCCCGCCGCGCCGGACGGCGCGCGCGCCGTCCATATCGGTCCCTTGGCGGCGGATGACGGCGGGATGCTCGCCGGGCGGTTCCTGGGCGCGATGACCATGCTGGGCCGCGCGCTGGCGGCGGAGAAGGCCGGGCCGCCGCATCTGGTCGCGCTCACCATCCGCACGGGCGACGCGCAGGCCCTGCTGGACGCGGACCGATGGGAACTGGAACTGCTCTATCGCGAGGCCCTTGGCGGGAATTTCTGCCAGATCGCGGTCGTCAGCGACCCGGATTTCGACCTGGCGGTCGAGGCGCATGCCATCGTGCCCGTCCCGCCGGCGGGGCCGATCCATGCGGACATGGACGCCGCCACCCTCAATTACGAATATTCCGCGCGCGCGCAGGTACCCGGCCATATGGCCCATTTCCACGCTTGGCGCACGGAGGGCGCGGCCTATCGCGCGGCGCATCTGACGGCGGAACTGCCCTATGGCGAGGGGCCGGGCCAAGCCATCGACCTCTATATGCCGGAGGGGGGAGAAGGGGCGCCGCCGCTTCACATCTTCATTCATGGCGGCTACTGGCAGGCGCTGGACAAGTCGGATCACGGCCACCTCCTCGCCGCGATGGGCGCGGCGGGCCATGCCGTCGCGGTCATCAATTACGATCTGTTGCCGAAGCCGGGCCTGACCATCGACGATCTGGCGGAGCAATGCCGCCGCGCGGTCGAGGCCCTGTGGCGTGCCGCGCCGCTATATGGCTATGACCGGGCGCGGATCACGATTTCCGGCCATTCGGCGGGCGGGCATCTGGGCGCGGAATTGGCGGCGACCGACTGGCCCGCGCGGGATACGGACATGCCGGCGGATCTGGTGAAGGGGGCGATCCTCGTTTCCGGCCTCTATGATCTGGAGCCGCTGCGCCTCACGGGCGTCAACAAGGCGGTCGGCATGGATGAGGCGACGGCGGTCCGGCGCAGCCCGATCCATATGAAACCGGCACATCCGTTGCCGGTCGTCGTCGCGGTGGGCGGGGCCGAATCCTCGGAATTCCATCGGCAATCGCGGGCCTTCGCCGAGGTTTGGGCGCATCGCGGCGCGCGGACGGAGTTCCTGGCGCTCGACGGGCTCAACCATTTCACTGTGCTGGAGGCGTTTGGCGATCCGTCATCGGCACTCGGCGCGCGCGCTCTCCGGCTTATGGCCACGTTATAGACGCGCGGTTGGCGCGGGAGCGCATCCGGCCCCGCCGATTTTCCCTGCGACGGTTCCCGGCCATGCTTGCCCGCGATGGTTCTCCATTGCCGCGCGGTTTCGCATCGGCCATTATGTGCCTCAGAACGATTGTCCGACAAACGGACCGCAATGCCGGCATTCGCATGAAAGGCCGGTCCGGGAGGAACGGGGCGACCAATGGGGGCCACGGAACAGGATACGGCAGGCGGGGGCGCGCCCGTGCCGTCGATTTTTGACACCGATCTGCCGCGTCGGACGGCGAACTACCAGCCGTTGACGCCAATCACCTTCCTGGTGCGCTCCGCGCGGGTGGTGCCGGAGCACACGGCGGTGATCGACGGCGATCAACGCTGGACCTATCGGGAGATGCATGCGCGCTGCGCGCGGCTCGCCCATGCGTTGGAACGGCTCGGCGTGCGGCCGGGGGAATGCGTGGCGGCGCTCGCCTTCAACTCCCACGCCATGCTGGAGGCGCATTACGGCGTGCCGATGGCGGGCGCGGTGCTGAACGCGATCAACACCCGCCTGGATGCGGAGGCCATCGCCTATATCCTGGATCATGGGGAGGCGAGGGTGCTGCTGGTCGATCCCGATCTGGCGGCGGTAGCGGAGAAGGCGCTGGCCCTCGCGCGCAACAAGCCCGTCGTCGTCGATCTGGACGGCCCGGCCTATCCCGACGGGCGGCGCATCGGCGATCACGGGTACGAGGCGTTGCTGGCGGCGGCCGATCCGGCCCATCCCTGGCCCGGCATCACGGATGAGTGGCAGGCGATCGCGCTCAACTACACCTCGGGCACGACGGGCGCGCCGAAGGGCGTCGTCTATCACCATCGCGGCGCCTATCTGAACGCGATGGCGAACCATATGGGCTTCCGGCTGGCCCCGCACGCGGTCTATCTGTGGACCCTGCCGATGTTTCATTGCAACGGCTGGTGCAACAGTTGGGCGATCACGGCGCTGATGGGCACGCATGTCTGCCTGCGCGCGGTCGATCCGGCGGCGATCTTCCGCCTGATCGACGACCACGGCGTGACGCACATGTCGGGCGCGCCCATCGTGCTGAACATGCTGATGAACGCGGAGCCGTCCGCGCGCCGGAAAAGTACCCACCGGGTCGCCTACACGGTCGGCGGGGCGCCACCGCCGGCCGCGCTGCTGGAGCGGGCGGAGGCGCTCGATTTCGACGTGCTGCACGGCTATGGGCTGACGGAGACCTATGGGCCCGCCTCCTGCTGCGACTGGCATGCCGATTGGTCCGCCCTGCCGATCGCGGAGCAGGCGGAAATCAAGAAACGCCAGGGCGTGCCGACCCTCGGCCTCATCGACATGACGGTGCTGGACCCGGAAAGGATGGTCCCGGTCCCCGCCGACGGCGCGACCATGGGCGAGATCGCCATGCGGGGCCATGCGATCATGAAAGGGTATCTGAAGGACCCGGCGGCGAGCGCGGCGGCGTTGGATCGTGGCTGGTTCCTGTCCGGCGATCTGGGGGTGCTGCATCCCGACGGCTATGTCGAATTGCGCGACCGGTCGAAGGATATCGTCATCTCCGGCGGGGAGAACATTTCCAGCCTGGAGGTTGAGGGCGCGATCTTTCGCCATCCGGCGGTCCTGGAATGCGCCGTCGTCGCCATGCCGGACGAGAAATGGGGCGAGACGCCCTGCGCCTTCGTCACCGTGAAGCCGGGTGAAAGTCTGACGGAGGCGGATGTCATCGACTGGGCGTGCGCGCATCTGGCGCGCTTCAAGGCGCCGCGCCGGGTGATCTTCGGCGAATTGCCCAAGACCTCCACCGGCAAGGTTCAGAAGCATCTGCTGCGCCGGCGGTTCGATGAATGATCAGTATCAGCAAGGGATGAATGAAGGCATGAAGGGATCCGATCTTTTCGATCTGACCGGCAAGGTGGCGCTGGTGACGGGGGCGAGCCAGGGGCTCGGCGCGCGCTTCGCGGAGGTGTTGGCCGAGAACGGCGCGGCCGTCGCGCTTGCCGCGCGCCAGACCGACAAGCTGGAGACGCTGAAGGCGCGGATCGAGGCTTCGGGCGGCACCGCCCACGCGGTCGCGCTCGACGTCACGGACGAGGCGTCTGTCGCGGCGGCTTTCGACGCGGCGGAGGGGGCGCTCGGCCCCCTCGATATCGTGATCAACAATGCGGGCGTCGCGATCAGCAAGGGGTTGCTCGATGTCACGGCCGAGGAATGGGACAAGGTCCTGGATACCAATCTGCGCGGTGCCTTCCTGGTGGCCCAGGCGGCGGGCCGACGCATGGCCGAACGCGGCGCGGGCAGCATCGTGAATATCGAATCCGTGCTCGGCTATTCGGTCATGAAGGGGGTCGGGCCCTATTGCGCCTCGAAAGGGGGGCTGGGCCAGTTGACCCGCGTCCTGGCCGCGGAACTCGCCCGTTTCGGCGTGCGGGTCAACGGTATCGCGCCGGGCTATATCGGGACGGACATCAACCGCGACTTCTTCGCCACGGAGGCGGGCGAGAAACTACGCAAATCCATCCCCTTCCGCCGCGTGGGCGAGCCGGAGGAACTGGACGGCACCCTGCTGCTGCTGGCGTCCAAGGCCGGAAGCTACATGACCGGAAGTACCGTCGTCGTCGATGGTGGGTTCCTGACCCGATGAGCGCGGACGCGATCCTGAGCGAGCGCGATATCGCCTTCGTGCTTCACGAGCTGCTCGATGCCGAAGGACTGACCCGCTATGCGCGGTTCGCGGAACATGGGCGGGAGACCTTCGACGGCGCGCTCGCCACCGCCCAGCGGATCGCGACGGAGCAGTTCGCGCCCCATAACCGCAAGGCCGATTTGAACGAACCCCGGTTGGTCGACGGCCGGGTCGAGATCATTCCGGAGGTGAAACCGGCGCTGGAGTCCTTCGCCGAGGCCGGGTTCTTCGCCGCCCACGCCGATTTCGAGCGGGGCGGCATGCAATTGCCCTGGACGGTGGCGCAGGCCTGCTATGCCTGGTTCCAGGCGGCCAATATCGGCACCTTCGCCTATGGTTTCCTGACGGTCGCGGCCTCCAACCTGTTGAACGCCTTCGCGACGGAGACGCAGAAGGCCCGCTATATGCAGCCCATGCTGGAGGGGCGCTTCTTCGGCACGATGGCGTTGAGCGAGCCGCAGGCGGGCTCCTCCCTCGGCGATATCCGCACGGTGGCGGAACCGGACGGGGAGGGCGGCTATCGCCTCAAGGGAGGCAAGATGTGGATTTCCGGCGGCGATCACCCGCTGTCGGAAAATATCGTTCACCTGATGCTGGCGCGTCTGCGCGACGCGCCGCCGGGGGTGAAGGGCCTTTCCCTTTTCATCGTGCCGAAATACCGGTTGGACGCGGCGGGCGGTCCGGGGCCGGAAAACGGCGTCGCGCTCGCCGGGCTGAACCACAAGATGGGCTATCGCGGCACGACGAACACGGTGCTGGATATCGGCGGGGACGGTCCGTGCCACGGCGAACTTCTGGGGGAGCCGGGCCAGGGCCTAGCCTACATGTTCCATATGATGAACGAGGCGCGCACCATCGTCGGCATGTCATCGGCGATGCTGGCCTATGCGGGTTATCGCCACGCCCTCGGCTATGCGCGGGAGCGGCGGCAGGGCCGACCCGTCGGCGCCAAGGACCCGGCCGCGCCGCCCGCGCGCCTGATCGAGCATGCGGATGTGCGCCGGATGCTGCTGATGCAGAAGGCGATCGCGGAAGGGGGGCTGGCTCTTTCCCTCTATGCCGCGCGGTTGGTGGACGTGAAGGACGCGGACCCCGACGCGGAGGCGCGTCGGGAGGCCCATCTGGTCCTGGAAATCCTGACCCCGATCGTGAAGGCCTATCTCTCCGATCGGGCGTTGGAGGCGAACGACGCGGCCATCCAATGCCTGGGCGGCTATGGTTATACGCGCGATTTCCCGGTGGAGCAGTATTGGCGCGACAATCGCCTGAACCCGATCCATGAGGGGACGAACGGCATTCAGGCGATCGACCTCGCCGGGCGCAAGGTCGCCATGGAGGAAGGGGGCGCTTTACACGCGCTGGCCGCCCGTATCGACGCGACGGCGCGTGCCGCCAGTGCGTGGGAATCCCTCGCCCCTTGGGGGCGGGCATTGGGCGATGCGCTCGCCCGGTTGGAGGGGACGGCCGCCCGCTTGGTCGAGATCGGTCGGGGCGAGGGCGCGCCCGTCCAACTCGCCAACGCCAATGCCTTCATGGAGATGGCGGGGCATCTGACGCTCGCCTGGATGCACCTCAAGGCCGCGCTGGTGGCGGCCGACGCGTTGAAGGTTGGCGCGGAAGGGGCGGAAGCGGACTTCTATCGCGGCAAGCTGCACGCCTGCCGCTATGTTTTCACGGTCGATCTGCCGAAGACGGAGAGGTTGGCCGCGCTGTGCGAAAGCGCGGACCGCACGGCCTTGGATATGGCGGAGGACTGGTTCTGACCGAATGAATCGGTCCATGGCGGGAGGTGTCCCGACCCTGATGCAATTGGAGACAAGGAAAATCATGGCCATTGAACGGATCGGCGTCGTCGGCGCCGGCATGATGGGGGCGGAGATCGCCTATATCTTCGCGCTGTCGGGCGCGTCGGTGAAACTCTCCGATGCGAGCGTGGAAGCCCTGGCCCGCGCCCGTGCGCGGCATGAGGCACTGCTGACCAAGGCGGTGGAGAAGGGCGCGATCGACCGCGACGGGGCCGACGATGTGCTGATGCGTCTCGAAGGGACGACGGACCTCGCCGATTTCGCCGACCGGGATATGGTGATCGAGGCCGTGTTCGAGGATCAGGAGGTTAAGGGCGGTATCTTCAAGCGCCTCGACGACATCCTTCCGGCCGACTGCCTGATTGCGAGCAATACCTCCTCGATTTCGATTTCCGTGCTGGCGAGCTATCTGAGCGAGGCGCGGCGGCCGAACTTCATGGGTCTGCACTTCTTCTCGCCGGTCAGCCGGATGAAGCTGGTGGAGGCGATCAGCGCCTTCGAGACCGACCCGGCGGCGCTGAAGCGCGCTCAGGATGCGTGCGAGGCGGCCGGCAAGGTCGCGATTCCGGTTAAGGACGTGGTCGGTTTCGCGGTCAACCGACTGTTGATGGCCTTCTTCATCGAGGCGAACAAGCTGGTGGAGGAAGGTGTCGCGACGCCGGAGGATATCGACACCGCCTGTCGTCTCGGCCTTGGCCATCCGGTCGGGCCGTTCAAGCTGCTGGACGAGGTCAGCAACCCGCTCGCCCTGCAGGTGATGGACATCCTGCACGACGCCTATGGGGAGCGTTTCCATCCGCCGCTGTTGATGAAGCAGATGGTCCATAGCGGCCGGCACGGGCGCAAGGCCGGGCGTGGCTGGTACGATTACCGCGGCGGCGCGTGAGAGGGGGAGGGAGGCGATGATGAACGATACGGTCCTGGTGTCGGACGACGGGGCGGTACGCACGCTGACGCTCAACCGGCCGGATAAGATGAACGCCCTCGACCTTGAGATGGCGGATGCGTTGTTGACGGCCGCGCGCGACGCGGCGGCGAGCGCGACGGTCCGCTGCGTCGTCCTGCGCGGGGCGGGACGCGGTTTCTTCGCCGGCGGCGATGTGGCCGAATTCGCCCGGCACGGCGAACGGGCGGGCGATTATGCCGGTCAGTTGATCGACCGCTATCACCCGGCGATCGAAACGCTGGTCCGGATGGAGAAGCCGGTGCTGGCCGCCCTGCACGGGCCGGTCGCGGGCGCGGGCCTCAGCCTCGCCATGACGGCGGACCTCGCGGTCGCCCGCGAGGATGCGGTCTTCTCCCTTGCCTACAGCTTGATCGGGGCATCGCCGGACGGTGGCTCGACCTATTTCCTGCCGCGCCTGCTGGGGCGGCGGCGGGCGATGGAAATCGCCATGCTCTCCGACCGGTTCGACGCGCGAAAGGCTTTGGAACTCGGCCTCGTCAACCGAATCGCCTCGGCGGATGGGTTCGATGAGGCCGTGACGGAATGGGCCCAGCGGCTCGCCGCCGGACCCACCGGCGCCTATGGGCGGATCAAGCGGCTGATCGACGGGTCGCTCGACCGTGATCTTTCCGGACAACTCGCGGCGGAGCGGGAAGCCTTTCTGGAAGGCGCGAAAGGGCCGGATTTCCAGGAGGGAATCCAGGCTTTCGTGGGGAAGCGCAAGCCGGATTTCGAGGGGCACTGATGCAAGAGGGGCCGTGCACGCGCTTGCCGCTTGACGCTTCCTCCATCGGGCGGCTACGGTTCACTTGTCCGACAAACGGACGATGAAGCGCCCGGTGAGAGGGGCCGCGCGATTTGATGTCGCGGCGGCGTCCCTCGGACAATGGGCGCGCACGGGCAAATGCGCATGAGCGGACGCGCACGGGCGAACAGGGGTCAGGAAACGATGAGCGCGGATGGCGCGGCGGTCGATCCATCGCACGCCCCGGCGCGGGACTCGGCCACCCAGGCCGGGCAGGGCGCGGGCGGCGAGGACGGCGACTCCCTCCATTTCCGGAAACTCGCGGTCGCGCCGACCTATCGGGTCGTGGCGGAGACGATCGAGCGCGAGATCATGGAAGGCCGTCTGCAGCCGGGGGACCGCTTGCCGTCCGAGACCGCGTTGGCCGAGCAGCTTGGCGTCAACCGATCCACCGCGCGCGAGGGGTTGCGGCTTCTCGAACAGACCGGGCTTGTCGAGCGGAAGTCAGGACGCCGCCTGCATGCCGCGATCCCCGGTCATGTGGAATTGAGCACGCGGGCCAGCCGCGCGTTGTTGTTGCAGCAAGTTACCTTCATCGACCTTCATCAGTTGCTGATGGCGTTGGAGCCCGCGGCGGCCGCGATGGCCGCGACCACGATCGGCGAGGACGATCTGGCGGCCCTGGAACGCAATCTGGCGGAGACCGAAGCGCGGGTCGAGCGGGGGGAGACCATCACCGCGCTCGACACCGAATTTCATGAGATTATCAGCGCGGCCGTCGGCAATCCCGCTTGGCTGATGGCGCGCGAGGCGGCGGCGAAGCTGCTGTTCCCGGCGGCGGACCCGATGATGTCGCGGCTCGATCAGGCGCCGCACCGGCTGGTCGCGGCGCACCGCCGGATATTGGACGGTTTGCGTGCCGGCGATGTGGAGGCGGCGCGCGAATGGATGCGTAAGCACATCATCGATTTCAAGCGTGGCTACGAGCTGGCGGGCCTGCCGACCGATCGGCCGGTCCATCATCCGCTCAATCAGGAAAAGGACGAACAGTCGTGAGTTCCACGGAGATCTGTATCGCGGGCGGCATGCGCACGCCCTTCGGCGATTATGGCAAGTCGCTCAAATATACGCCCATGGTGCAACTCGGCATCCATGCGGCGAAGGCTTGCGTGGAGAAGGCGGGTATCGACCCGGCGAAACTCGACCACTCGGTCTGGGGCAATGTCCTGCCTGTCGATCATGACGGGTTCTACGCCAGCCGCGCGGTCGCGCTCGGCATCGGCATGAAGGAGGAAAGCTGCGCGCTCAATGTCAGCCGCGCCTGCGGCTCCGGCACCCAGGCGATCATCACGGCGGCCGAGCAGATCATGAGCGGGCACGGCAAGCTGGCGCTCGCCGGCGGCGGGGAGAATTTCTCGCGCGGGCCCTATATGGATACCGCGGCCCGCTGGGGCGCGATCCGCGGGCCGAAGGTGATGGAGGACAGCCTCGACTGGGCCTATCGCGACCCCTTCAGCCGGGAGTTGATGGGGGAGACGGCCGAGAATCTCTCCGACGACTTTCAATATACCCGCGAGGCGATGGACGAATACGCGCTGCTGAGCCAGCAGCGTGCCGGTCGGGCGATCGAGAGCGGCTTTCTCGCGCGTCAGATCGCACCGATCGAGGTGAAGGAAGGCAAGGGAGCCCGCGTGATGGAGATGGACGAGTTCCCGCGTCCGACCGTCACGGCGGAGAAGCTCGCCAAGCTGAAGCCGGTGTTCCGCGAGGGCGGGCGGGTGACGCCCGGCAACTCCTCCGGCGTCACCGACGGCGCGGCGATGGTGATCGTCGGCGACCGCGCGGCGTTGGAGGCGGAGGGCGTGGCGCCTCGCGTCCGGCTCAAGGACTGGGCCATCGTCGGCGTGCCGCCGCGCATCATGGGCTGCGGTCCGGTGCCCGCGATCGCCGCGTTGCTGGAACGTAACGGTCTCGCCCTGGGCGATATCGACTATTTCGAGATCAACGAGGCCTTCGCCGCGGTCAATCTGCATACCGAACATAAGCTCGGCATCAGCCGCGACAACACGAACCTCTATGGCGGCGGTATTTCGATCGGCCACCCTCCGGGTGCGACGGGTACGCGGATGACGCTGGTCGCGATGCAGCATTTGGAGGAGGTCGGCGGCCGTTACGCGGTCGTCAGCATGTGCATGGGCGCAGGCCAGGGCATGGCCGTGCTTCTGGAATCGATCGGCCATTGAACGAGACCAAGAAAAAACAAGGCGGCCGAACGGAAAAGCGGGCACGACGACGGGCCGGGTGGGCCGGCACGCGTTTGATGTTCGCGAAAACAGGGAGGTGAGTTCTCTATGGTGAATACGACCCTCAAGAGCCTGATGGCCGGGGCGGCGATGGCCGCGCTCGGCCTCGCCGCGGCCGGATCGGCCGCGGCCCAGGATGATACTTACAAGATCGGTGTCGTCACGTTCCTCAGCGGTCAGGCGGCGGAGAGCTTCGGCGTCCCGGCTTGGGACGGCGGCAAGCTGCTGATCGAGAAGCTGAACGCGGGCGAGGTCCCGGCGCCGTACGACACGGTCGGATTCGGCGGCATGAAGATCGAAGCGATTCCGATCGACGAAGCCGGCGGCGCGACCAAGCAGGTGCAGGAGTTCCGCAACCTGGTGCAGCGCGAGAACGTGGATGCCGTGATCGGCTATGTGTCATCCGGCGACTGCCTGGCGATCTCGCCGGTGGCGGACGAGTTGGAGGCGCTGACCATCCTCTATGACTGCGGCACGCCGCGCGTCTTCGAGGACGGTTCCTACGAGTACGTCTTCCGTACCGCCGCCCACGCGACCATGGATAACGTGTCGATCGCCCGCTATCTGAAGGCGCGCGACATGAAGGTCGGGACCTTCGCGGGCCTGAACCAGGATTATGCCTGGGGTCATGACAGCTGGCGCGACTTCACCGCCTCGATGGCGCAGCTCTATCCGGAGGCCGAGGTCACGGCCGAGCTGTTCCCGGCCTTCGGCGCGGGCCAGTACGGCACGGAGATTTCCGCGCTGATGCGCGAGGGACCGGATGTCGTGCACAGCTCCAACTGGGGCGGCGACCTTCAGTCGTTCCTGCTTCAGGCGCTGCCGCGCGGTCTGTTCCAGCGTAGCCAGGTCGTGCTTTCCGCTGGTGACCACTCCATCCCGCCGCTTGGCAAGAACATGCCGGAAGGCGTCGTGCTGGGCGCGCGTGGTTCCTATGGCCTGCTGTCCCCGGACACGCCGCTCAACGACTGGTGGTTCAAGACCTATCAGGATGAGTATGACGTGATCCCGGTTCAGGCGCCCTACCGCATGGTGCAGGCGCTGCTCGGTCTGAAGTCGGCGATCGAGAAGGCGATGGAGGCCAATGGCGGCAACCGTCCGACCAAGGACGAGATCGCGGCTGCCCTGAAGGGGCATGAGTGGGAGAGCCCGGCAGGCATGATCCAGATGAAGCTGGGTGACGGCCATCAGGCGATCCAACCGACCGCGATCGGCACCACCGCCAAGGACGAGAACGGCGACACCATTCTGGTCGATATCGAGCGGTTCGCGGCCGAGTGCGTGAACCCGCCCCCGGGCCAGAAGAGCGTGGACTGGATCAACGCGGGCTTCCAGGGCGCGAAGTGCGAGTGATCCTTTCCTGAAAGGCATGCCGGGGCGCGATCGGTCGTTTCGACCGGCCCGCGTCCCGGCGGCCTTCATATCGCTGAAGTCCGGCACGTCGCGGGGGAGGCATGACCCGCGCGGCGTCCAGAACCGGACCCGGCGCAACGACGACGAGATGAGGTGAGGGGGGAGCCGTCCCGTGGAATTCGCCGACATCCTGACGATTTTGGTCGATGGCGTGGTCTATGCGTCATGGCTATTCATCGTCGCCCTTGGTCTGACCCTGATTTTCGGGGTGTTGCAGATCCTGAATCTGGCGCATGGCAGTCTCTATGCCGTCGGCGCCTATGCGGCCGCGAGCTTCACGATGCTCGTCCCCTATTTCGGGTTGCCGCCGGCTTTCTCTCTGCTGGCGATGCTGATCGCCGCGCTGGCGGTGGCGCTGGTCCTGGCACCGATCCTGGAACGGGGACTTCTTCGTCTGTTCTACGGACGGGACGAGGTGCTGATCCTGCTGGTGACCTACGCGGTCTTCCTTGTTTTGGAGGATGTGACCAAGCTGGTGTGGGGCGTGCAGCCCTATTACGTGTTCGAGCCGCGCAATCTGTTCGGCAATGTCGAGATCGGCCAGCTCTTCTATGTCGGCTATGATCTGATGCTGATCGTTCTGGCGGCGATCTGCGGGCTCGCCGTGTGGCTCGGTCTCAACAAGACCACGACCGGCAAGGTCGTGCTGGCGGTGATCCATAACCCGGACGTCAGTGCCTGCATGGGGGTGCGGGTCAACTGGATCTATCTGCTTGCCTTCTTCGTGGGGGTATTCCTGGCGGCGTTGGCGGGGGCCTATACCGCGCCGTTGATCTCGGTCCAGCCGGGCATCAGCGTCAATGTGATCATTCTGAGCTTCGCCGTCGTCATCATCGGTGGGCTGGGTAGCATTCCCGGCGCGGCCATCGGCGCGCTGGTGGTGGGTATCGCCCGGGCCGCCGCCGTCTACGAATTCCCGGAAGCGGAGATATTCATCATCTATCTCGTGATGGCCATCGTCCTGGTGTTCCGCCCGGAAGGCCTCTTCCAGCGGACGCAAGCGAGGAAGATCTGAGCCATGCACGCTTCAACGAAAAGAACCTGTCTCGCCGGCCTGATCGCGGTCATCCTGCTCGTTCTGGCCGGGTTCGTCTTCCAACATTGGCAGACCTGGATACTCTTCACGGCGACCAAGGCGATCGGATACGGGCTCGTCGCGCTCGGCATCATCACCTTGATGCGCGGGGGGCTCGTTTCCTTCGGGCAGGGCCTGGTCTATTGCACGGGCGCCTATGCGTCCGGGTTGATGGCGACCCGCTTGGGCGTGACCGACGCGCCGGTGCTGCTGGTCGTGGGCATGCTGGCCTCGGCGCTGCTGGCGTTGATCGTCAGCCCGCTGATCGCGCGCTATCGCGGCATCTTCTTCGCCATGTTGACCGTGGCGCTCTCGATGGTGCTCTACGGCGTGCTGGTGAAGATGAACGCCATCGGCGGGTCCGACGGCTTCACCTTGCCGGAACCGACATTCCTCGGCTGGCAGCCGAGCGTCGATTACGCCGATCTCGCGCTTTATCTCCTGGCCGCGGTCGTCGCCGTGGTCGCGTCGACGGCGACGCGTCTCTATTACGACTCGATGGCGGGGCTGGTCGCCCTGGCGGTCCGGGAGAACGAGTTGCGGGTGGAATATCTCGGCTCCTCCGTCTTTAAGGTGACGGTGCGCCATTTCACCATCGCGGGCGCGCTCGGCGGTCTCGGCGGTACGCTGAACGGCATGGCGCTCGGCCATATCGACCCGCTCTTCAGCTTCTGGACCACGTCGGGCGAGTTCGTCTTCATCGCGGTCCTCGCGGGCTATATCAGCGTCTCGGCGGTGTTCCTCTCGGCGATGATCCTGGAACTCGTCCGGTCCTTCTCGAACCTCTACTTCCCGGAGACATGGCAACTCATCCTCGGCGGGTTCCTGATCGTGGTGATCGTCTTCCTGCCGGGTGGAATCGGGTCCTTCTGGGAGCGGGTCAAGGAAGGCCGTGCCGCCCGCGCGCAAGCCGAGCAAGAGGAGGGCGCCGGATCATGAGCGATGCAGCAATCATCCTGGAAGCCCGCGATGTCCAGAAGCGCTTCGGCGCGGTCGTCGCGGCGCAGGACATCAACATCAAGGTCGGACTGGGGGAGAAACTGTCCCTGATCGGCGCCAACGGCGCGGGCAAGACGACCTTCATGAACATCGTGACCGGCTATCTGAAGCCGGATGCCGGATCGATCCATTTCGACGGGCTGGATGTGACCAAGCTGAACCCGCGTCAGTTGACCCGACGCGGAGTTTGCCGGTCGTTCCAGATTCCGCAGCTTTATGAGCCGATGACGGCGCTGGAGAATCTGCTGGTCGCCATCGGTACGTCAAATCAGGCCTTCTCGCTGTTGCGGCCGGCCCGCGATGCGGCGGTGTTGGATCAAGGACACGCGTTGCTCAAGCGGTTCGGACTTGAGGGCTATGCCGAACGCAAGGTCAGCGAACTGCCCGGCGGCGTGCGGAAGCTTCTGGATATCGCCATGGCGCTCGTCCGCCGCCCGAAGGTGCTGCTGCTTGACGAGCCGACAAGCGGCGTCAGTGTCGACGAGAAGTTCCCGCTGATGGAGACGGTGATGGAGGCGCTTTCCGAGGAGGAGGTGACCGTCATCTTCGTCGAGCACGACATGGAGATCGTCACCCGCTATTCCGATCGCGTGCTGGCCTTCTATCAGGGGCAGGTGATCGCGGACGACGATCCGGGCGAGGTGTTGGCGGACAAGGCCGTCCAGAAGTACGTGACCGGCACGGCCAAGGCCGATGCGGTGGAAGAGGAGGCCGGCGCATGATGCTTTCGGTCGAGAACGCGCATGTGAAGATCGGCGCGATCGTTGCCCTGCGCGGCTTTTCGCTCTCCCTCGGCGAGGGAGAGATGGTCGGGCTCACCGGCCGGAACGGTGCCGGGAAGACCACCTTCATGAAGGCGGTCATGGGGCTGCATAAACTCCAGCAGGGCGGTGTCTCCCTCGACGGGCGGGATCTGACCAAGGTAGCGATCCATGAGCGCGCGGCGCTCGGCATCGGCTACATGCCGGAGGATCGCGCGCTGATCCCCGACCTGACGGTGGAGGAGAATATCCTCCTGCCGACCTGGGTGACCAAGAGCCTGGACGGCCCGGCGCGCCTGGAGACGGTCTACGAGATCCTGCCGGAATTGAAGGAGATGCGCGCGCGCAAGGCGCTTCTGCTCTCCGGTGGGCAGCAGAAGCTGGTCGCGCTGGCCCGCGCGCTGGCGGTCGGCACGCGGCTTCTGCTGCTGGACGAGCCGTTCGAGGGCGTGGCCCCGGCGCTCAGCCAGCGTCTGGCCGATGTCATCGGCGGGTTGCGCGGGCACAATATGGCGGTGATCCTAAGCCAGTCGGAACTTAACCATTCCTTCGACATCTTCGACCGCGAGTTCGTGATCGAGCGCGGCGCCAACATGGCGGCGAAGGAGAACGCATGACCGACGATACGGGCGCCCGGCCGGTCCGGTCGGACCGGGTCGAGTTCGATATCGATATCCTGGCGAAGTACCTGAAGGGGCGGTTCGGGGAACTCGGCGATCTTACCGGGGTCGAGCGGTTTTCCGGCGGACAGTCCAACCCGACCTTCCGGTTGAGCGGAACGGCAGGCGCCGTGGTGCTGCGCAAGCAGCCGCCGGGGGAAATCCTGCCCTCCGCCCATGCCGTCGATCGGGAGTTCCGGGTCATGCGCGCGTTGGCGGAAACGGACGTGCCGGTGCCCCGCATGCTGCATTACTGCGAGGACCGCGAGGTCGTCGGCACGCCCTTCTATGTCATGGAGTATCTGGAAGGGCGTGTTTTCCACGACTGCTCCCTGCCGGATCTGTCGGCGGACGAGCGTGCCCAGGTCTATGACAGCATGAACGCGGTCATGGCGGCATTGCACCGGATCGATCCGGCGGCCATCGGCCTCGACGATTTCGGCAAGCACGGGGGCTATTTCGCGCGCCAAATCCGGCGCTGGTCGAAGCAACTCGACCTCTCTCGCACGAACGACGTGACCCGGCACGAACGCGTGCGTGACTGGCTGACGGAGAATATGGCGGCCGACGACGAGACGCGCATCTGCCACGGCGATTTCCGGCTGGGCAACATCCTGTTCGCGCCGGACGCGCCGAAGGCACGCGCGCTGCTGGATTGGGAACTCTCGACGCTGGGGCATCCGCTGGCGGACGTCGCCTATAACTGCATCGTCTATCATTCCTCGACGGACGAATATGGCGGCATTCTGGATATCGACTATCAAGCGCTCGGCATACCGAGCGAGCGCGACTATCTCGCGCGCTATTACGAACGGACCGGCCGGGACAGCCGGATGGAGACCTTCCATCTCGCCTTCTCGCTTTGGCGCTTCGCGGTGATCTTCGAAGGGATCGCCGCGCGCGCCAAATCCGGTAACGCCGCCGCGGAGGACGCGGGCAAGGTCGGGCAGTTGAGCCTCGCCTTCGCCAAGCGCGCGGCGGACCTGATCGACGCGGACGGCTGAGGCCGTCGCGAAACCCGAACTGGACGAGGATCGAGACGCGATGGATTTCGCCTATTCCCCCAAGGTCGAGGAACTGCGCGCCCGGGTGCAGCGTTTCATGGACGACCATATCGTGCCGGCGAACCCGGAATGGCTGCGCGAGACGGAGAAGGGCGTCTATCCCCCGGCGATCGTCGAGCATCTGAAGGAAAAGGCGAAGGAGGAGGGGCTTTGGAACCTGTTCCTGCCGGGCTTGAAGGATGACGAGCCGGGCACGCGGCTGACCAATCTGGAATATGCGCCGCTGGCCGAGATCATGGGCCGGATCTTCTGGGCCTCCGAGGTCTTCAATTGCAACGCGCCGGATACGGGCAACATGGAGCTTCTGCACATGTTCGCCGACGCGGCGCAGTATGAAACCTATCTGAAGCCGCTGCTTAACGGGGAGTGCCGGTCCAGCTTCTCGATGACGGAGCCGGATGTCGCCTCCTCCGACGCGACCAACATCCAGACGACGATTTTGCGCGATGGCGACGATTATGTGATCAACGGCCGGAAATGGTTCATCACCGGCGCTGCCGACCCGCGATGCCGTTTCACCATCGTCCTCGGTGTCTCGGACCCGAGCCCGGACGCCGATCCGCATAACAAGCATTCGATGGTCATCGTGCCGATGGATGCCAAGGGCCTGACCGTCGTGCGCAACCCGGCGGTCATGCATCATGTCGCGCCGGAGGGGCATTGCGAATTGCGCTTCGACAATGTGCGCGTGCCGGCGGCCAATCTGCTGCATGAGGAAGGCAAGGGCTTCATGCTCGCCCAGGCGCGCCTCGGCCCCGGTCGTATTCATCATTGCATGCGCTCCATCGGGCAGTGCGAGGTGGCGCTGGAACTGGCCTGCGATCGCGCGCTGGAGCGCAAGGCCTTCGGCAAGACCTTGTCCGATCACGGGCAGGTGGCGGAATGGATCGCGCTCTCCCGGATGGAGATCGATCAGGCCCGCCTCATGGTCCTTCAGGCCGCCTGGAAGATCGATCAGTTCGGCAACAAGGCCGCGCGCACCGACGTTTCCGCCATCAAGGTGGTGGTCCCGCGCCTGCAGACGACGGTGCTGGACCGGGCGATGCAGATCTTCGGATCGGCCGGGCTGACACCGGATACGCCGCTCAGCTTCCTGTGGACCTGGGGGCGGGCGCTGCGCTTCATCGACGGGCCGGACGAGGTGCATATCCGTTCCGTCGCGCGGCGGGAACTCAAGACCGCCAAGGAGAACCGCGGCCGGTCGATCCCCTATCTGACGCCGCCGGAGAGTCTGCACGGCGGTTGAGCGGCGGGGGCGGTGTCATGACGACTGGCTGGAGGCATGACGGGCGGGGCGATTTGCGTCGGGAGGCGCATTTCGGCGCGCGTCTCGTCACCTGCTACGCGGAGCGGCCGGCGAATGTGGATGCGATGTTGCGCGCCGCGGCCGAGGCGCATGGCGGTCGCGACGCGCTGGTCGATGGCGACACGCGGATATCCCACGACGCGCTGGACGCGCTGGCGACACGGATCGCGGCGGATCTGACGGCGCGCGGCCTCGAAGCCGGGGACCGGGTGCTCCTCCTGGCCGCCAACCGATGGGAATTCGCGGCTGTCCTTCTGGGGGGAATCCGGGCGGGGCTGATCGTCGTACCGGTCAGCACGCGCTCGCAGCGTCCGGAACTCGCCTATATCGCCGGGGATTGCGGGGCGCGGGCGATCGTTCACGACGGCGCGCTCGCCGACATCTTGCCGACGGTGGACGAGGCCCCGGCGTTGAGCCTGCGCCTTGATCTCGACGGCGCGGCGTTCCAGGGGCTTATGAAGGCGGACGGGGCGGATTTCACGCCCCCGCCGCTGGCCGAGGATGCCACCGCCGTCATCCTCTATACCTCCGGCACGACCGGCCGGCCGAAGGGCGCGATGCTGACGCATCTCAACATCGTCCATTCCTGCCTGCATTTCGCGGAATGCTTCGCGATGACGGCCGATGACCGCAGCCTGATGGCGGTTCCGGCGAGCCATGTGACGGGGCTGATCGCGAATGTCTTCTCGATCCTGTCGGTCGGGGGCGCGTTGCTGATCCTGCGGAAGTTCGATGTCGCCGGCTTCCTCGCCCTGGCGGAGGGGGAGGGGATTACCCACACCATCATGGTGCCGGCGATGTATAACCTCCTTCTGTTGCGCGCGGAGCTTTCCGATCACGATCTGAGCGGATGGCGGATCGGCGGCTTCGGCGGCGCCCAGATGCCGGAGAGCACCATCGCGCGGCTGGCGGAGAAGCTGCCGAACCTGATGCTTTGCAACGCCTATGGCGCGACGGAGACGACCTCTCCCACCACCTTGATGCCGCCGGGCGTCACCGAGCGGATGGATAGCGTGGGGCTGCCGGTTCCCTGTGCCGATGTGCGCATCATCGATGCCGACGGGGTGGAGGTGCCGCCGGGCGGCACGGGCGAGGTCTGGATCGCGGGGCCGATGGTCGTGCCCGGCTATTGGAACAAGCCGGACAAGACGGCGGAGAGCTTCGTCGGCGGCTATTGGCGCTCCGGCGATGTCGGATCGGTGGATGCCGACGGGTATCTGCGTGTCTTCGACCGGCTGAAGGACATGATCAACCGCGGCGGGTACAAGATATTCTCCGCCGAGGTGGAGAATATCCTCGCCTTCCATGAGGCGGTGGCGGAGGTCGCCGTCGTCCCCCAGGCCGACCCGGTGCTGGGGGAGCGGGTGCATGCCTTCATCCATCCGGCGCCCGGCGCCGACGTCGAGGTGGAGGCGCTGCGCGCTTATTGCGCGGAACGGCTCTCGGACTACAAGGTGCCGGACGGCTTCACGATCTCGGAGGGGCCATTGCCGCGCAACGCCAACGGCAAGCTGATGAAGCGCGAACTGCGTGAGCGGGTGCTCCCGCATGACTGACGGCGTGCCGGAAGGGCTGCCGCCCGATCTGACGGAGCGCGTGGCCGGCGTGATCGACGTTCCGCTCCACCGCCATCTGGGGTTCGAGGTGGTGAGCGTCGGCGACGGCGTGTCCCGTGCCCGCTTCGTCGTGGGGGCGGCGGCGATCAACAATGTCGGGCTGATCCATGGCGGCGTGCTCTACAGCCTGCTGGACGCGGTCTGTTATCTCGCCGTGGCGGGACGGCTGGCGGTGGGAACGACCGCCTCGACCATCGATATCGCCTTCTCGATGTTGCGGCCGGCGTCGGCCGGGGCGGAGGTGACCCTGACGGCGGAGCTGGATCGTCTCGGCCGGTCGGTCGCCTTCCTTCATGGCGAGGCATGGGTGGACGGCAAGCTGATCGCGAAGGCCCAGGCGACGAAGGCGATCCTGGCTGTCGATCCAGGTCACTGAATTTTCTATAATACAAGGATTGTGTAAAATGCGCGCTCTGCTCTGCAAGACCTATGGCGGGATCGACGACCTGTCGGAGGAGGAGGTTGCTTCCCCCAAGCCCGGTCCGGGCGAGGTTCGGGTCAAGGTCGCGGCCTGCGGCGTCAATTTTCCAGATACGCTAATCGTCGCGGGGAAGTATCAGTTCAAGCCCGATCCGCCCTTCAGCCCGGGCGGGGAGATCAGCGGCGTGGTCGATGCGCTGGGCGAGGGGGTGACGGCTGTCGCCGTCGGCGATTCGGTGGTCGCCACCACGCTTTGGGGTGGCTTCGCGGAGGAGATCGTGATCGCGGCCGACAAGGTCATGCGCCGGCCGGAGGCGATGGATCCGGTGATCGCCGCCGGCTTCTCCATGACCTATGGCACGGCGATCCATGCATTGGTGCAGCGCGGCGCGCTCAAGCGGGGGGAGGCGCTGTTGGTCCTCGGTGCCTCCGGCGGTGTCGGCATGGCGGCGGTGGAGATCGGCAAGGCCCTCGGCGCCACGGTCATCGCGGCGGCAAGCAGCGCGGATAAGCTGGCGATCGCGAAGGAGGCCGGTGCCGATATCACCATCAACTATACGGATCAACCGCTTAAGGATGCGGTGAAGGAGGCGACGGGCGGTAAGGGCGCCGATGTCGTTTTCGATCCGGTCGGCGGCGATTTCACGGAGCAGGCGTTGCGCGCGACCGGTTGGGGCGGGCGGCTTCTGATCATCGGTTTCGCCGCCGGCGCGATCCCAAAAATCCCGGCGAACCTGACATTGCTGAAGGGGTGCGCGGTCGTCGGTGTCTTCTGGGGCGATTTCGTGCGGCGCGAGCCGGAGGCAAATCGCGCCAATTTCGACCGGCTTTTCGCCTGGGTCGCCGACGGCACGTTGAAACCGCTGGTCAGCGAGACCTTCGCGCTCGCCGACGCGCCGGAGGCGCTCCGCCGTCTCGCCGCCCGGCAGGCAGTGGGAAAGCTCGTCGTCGATCTGACGAAATAGAGCGCCGTGGCCGCGGGTGCGATATCACCCCCGCGTCACGGTTGATCGCGCGCCCCGCACGGACTATCAGTTGCCGATCGACGCGGCGGACCGGGGCACGGTCCCGCCGCGCCCACGGTTCGGGGCGTAGCGCAGCCTGGTAGCGCATCTGCTTTGGGAGCAGAGGGTCGTTGGTTCAAATCCAGCCGCCCCGACCATTTTCCCTTGGAAACTTCCTTGCCGTCATGTGGGAGGGATCGTTCGGCGCGGGGCGTCGTTGACGGTCCCGCGCCCCAGGGCGACTATCGCGACCGCTTGGTTCGAGGGAGAGATGGCATGGAGAGCGTTACCGGCGGATGTCTGTGCGGCGATGTCCGGATCGTCGCGACGGGGCGGCCTTATCGCGTCGGGCTGTGCCACTGCCTCGATTGCCGGAAGCATCACGGCGCGCTTTTCCATGCCTCCGCCGTCTTCCCGCGCGATGCCCTGGCGGTCGAGGGGGAGACAGGAGAGTATGCGGGGCGGCACTTCTGCCCGCGCTGCGGTTCCTCCGTCTTCTCATGCAGCGCGAATGAGGTCGAAGTGCATCTGGGGAGCCTGGACGCGCCCGATCAGTTCGTTCCGACCTATGAACTCTGGACCGTCCGACGGGAAAGCTGGCTGCCGCCCTTTCCCCTCGAGAGGCAGTACGAGCGCGAGCGCGACACGGCGGGACGCGCCGAGCCGTAGCGCATCGCATGCGGTGCGCGTGCCGCGGTTCAGGTCGGTTCCTTGAACCCGATCATCTCGACAAGCCGACGGCGGAGCAGGGCGGTATCGATCTCCAGCCATTTCGCCGTCTCGTTCAGGTCGTGGAAGGTGCGGGCCTCGATCCCCGCGCCTTCATAGTCGCGCATCTGCACCCAGAGCCTCAGCAACGGCTCGTCATGCGGGGCAGCGGAATAGAAGGCGACGCGGCTACGGTGCAATTTTTCGTCGACGCGAAGCCCCGCCACTTCCGCCCGGAAGTTCTGTAGCGTCCTTGGGTCGATCTCCGCGATGGAGGCGTCGAATATGCAGAGATCGCGATAGAGGATGTCCGAACGTGCCCCCTCCGCCGCCTGCCGGATCGAGGCGAGGATATCCAGGGGCGATATCCGTCCCCGCCATAGGCGCAGGATCAGGCGGCTTTCATGATCAATCCGCGTGACCTGCATCGTGGTGTTCCTTATCCCCTTGGGCGCGCGGCCCTTATTCCTGTTCGCCTCTCAGGCGGGCGGCGGCGATCGAGGACGGTTCGTCCCGATGCGTGGCCTCGGGTGCTTCGAACGTTGCCCAACTCGCCCCGTCCTCCGGCGCGGGCAGACTTTCCCGCCGTTCGATCCGGCGGTGCAGATGGCTCTTCGCCAGGAAATTCGCGGTGATCGGCGCGGTCAGGAAGATGAAAAGCGTGATCAGCAACTCATGGCTGGAGAAGCCGTGACCGCTCATCAATGCCCAGATCATCGAGGCGATCAGGATGCCACCGATACCGAGCGTCGAGGCCTTGGTCGGCGCATGCAGCCGGGTCATCAAATCCGGTAGCTTGGCAAGTCCGTAGGAGCCGACGAGGCCGAAGAATCCGGCCGCGACGATCAGAACGGAAACGAGAATTTCAGCCAGCAGGGTCATGGGTCACTCGATGATGTCGCCGCGCAGGATGAACTTGCAATAGGCCACGGTGGAGATGAAGCCTACCATGGCGAAGAGCAGGGCCGCCTCGAAATAAACCGCCGTGCCTTCCCACATGCCGTAAAGGATCAGGATCGCGATGCCGTTTATCACCATCGTATCCAGGGCCAGCACGCGGTCCGCGATCCCAGGTCCCTTGGCGAGGCGGTAGAGATTGAGAACCAGCGCCAGCGAGAAGCAGGCGAATCCGATGATGAGCGCGATCTCGATCATTCGAAGATCTCCTTCAACCGGCCTTCGTATCGTTGCTTGATCTGGTTCGCCACGGCTTCGCCGTCCGGGGCGTGCAGGCAATGGACCAGCAGCGCGTGCCCATCCGCCGAGATATCGGCGGAGACCGTGCCGGGGGTCATCGTGATGGTCCCGGCCAGGACGGTGATGGCCTCCGGCGCGGTCAGTTCCAGCGGGATGGAGATGAAGCATGGCCGCAGATCACGATTGCGCTTGAACAGGATCAGCAGTGCCACCTCGATATTCGCGACGACGATGTCATAAAGCACGACAAGGCCGTATTCGACGATGCGCAGCGGTTGGCGGACGCGCGGCCGGTCCTGCCAGAAGGGTGCGGTGATCAGTGGGATGATCAGCCCCAGGATGAGGCCGAAGGCGAAGACGCCGGGCGAATAGTCGTTGACCAGCAGCACCCAAACGACGGTCAGCATCGCGGTCAGGATCGGGTGCGGCAGGAGGCGTCGGGCGATCGGCATGGGGGTATCCGTCCCTTCCGCTGTCATTGGCCGGTGAAGGCGTCGGGGCCGAGCACGGCCTGAATATACGCTACCGGATTGTAGAGTTGCCAGGCCGTGCCTTCCAGATAATCGGTGATCGGCCCCGCGAAGGCGCTGAGCGCGACCATCCCGGCCAGCATCAGGCCCGCCGCCGCGAAGGGCAGTCCCTCCGCCATGGTCATCGTGGAGGGGGCAGGGGGCGGCACGGGGGAGGCGTCTTCCTCCGCGGCCGTGTCGCCCACCTGTGGGAGGCCGACCTGGGCACTCTTCCAGAAGAGCGTGCTACCGGATCGGGCGAAGCCGACGATGCAGATCAGCGATGTCGTCAGGACCACGGTCCAGATCAGGGCCATGGAGGGCGACGACATGGCTGCGTCGAGGACGAGCAGCTTTCCGAGGAAGCCGCTCAACGGTGGCATTCCGGCCATACCGATCGCGCCGGCGAAGAAGAACCCGGCGAGCAGCCCCGACTGTGGGAAGCGTGGGGCGGTCCTCAGCCGGTCGCCGTCCGCGCCGCGCCGCGCGACGACGAGGTCCGCGATCAGGAACAGCGCCGCCGCCGCGAAGGTTGAATGGATCAGGTAATAGAGCGCGGCGACCGTCGCCTCCGGCGTGAAGAGGGCGATGGCGATCATCAACGTGCCCATCGAGCCGATCACCGCGAAACAGACCTGCCGGATCATGCCCGACGCGCCCAGCACCCCGATCATGCCCACCGCCAGGGTGACGATGGCCGCAGGCATCAGCCAATCCGCCGCGAGCCAGGCCGCATCGCCCGCGCCGCCGCCGAAAACCAGCGTGTAGACGCGCAGAATGGCATAGGCCCCGACCTTGGTCATGATGGCGAACAGCGCCGCCACCGGCCCCGGCGCGTTGGCATAGGCCCCGGGCAGCCAGAACTGGATCGGTACCAGCGCCGCCTTGACCGCGAAGACGATCAACAGCAGTACGCCGGCGATTTGCAGCAATGCCTGATCGGACGCTGGTACCCGGGAGACCTGAATCGCGAGGTCCGCCATGTTGAGTGTACCGGTGACACCGTAGAGCGTGCCGACCGCGAAGAGAAAGAGCGTCGAGCCCATCAGGTTGACCGCGACATATTGCAGGCCGGCGCGCGCGCGCTTCGCCCCGCCACCGTGGAGCATCAAACCATAGGAGGCGATCAGCAATACCTCGAAGAAGACGAAGAGGTTGAAGATATCGCCGGTCAGGAAGGCCCCGTTGATGCCCATGAGCTGGAACTGGAACAGCGCATGGAAGTGCCGTCCGCGCTTGTCCCAACCGCTGGTCGTCGCATAGAGCACCACGCCGACGGCCAGGATCGCCGTCAGCAGAACCATCAGCGCCGACAGCCGGTCCAGCACCATGACGATGCCGAAGGGCGCGTCCCAATTCCCGAGTTCGTATAGCTGCGGCGGGCCGCCGGCCGCCTGGAAGGTCAGGTCGATCGCAATGCCGAGTAGCGCGAAGGTCGCCGCGATCGAGAAGACGCGCTGAAGCACCAGATCGTGGCGCATGGCCAGCACGATCGCCGGTGCCATAAGCGCCGGCAGCACGATCGGCATGAGAATCCAGTGATCGAGGGTCAGGTCGCTCATCGGCCGGCCTCCGCGCCTTCGGCGGCGTGGGATGTGTCCGCGTTCGGCTGGCCCGCCTCGCATTCACCGGCGGCGGTGTCGATTTCGTCGGTCCCGGATTCCAGATAGGCGCGCAGCGCCAGCACCACGATCACGGCCGTCATGCCGAAGGAAATCACGATCGCCGTCAGCACCAGCGCCTGGGGCAGGGGATCGGTATAGGCCTCGGCGGTGTCGGAGATGACCGGCGGCAGGTCGATGGCCAGCCGCCCGGTAGCGAACAGGAAGACATTGACCGCGTAGGACAGCATGGCGAGGCCGACGATCACCGGAAAGGTGCGCGCCCGCAGCACGAGATAGAGCCCGGAGGCGGTCATCGCGCCGACGGCGCTGGCGACGAGGAGTTCCATGGTTTCAGCCCTCCGCCTTGCCGGTGTGGGCGGCGTCGGGCATGCCCGTGCCGGGACCGCGTCTTTGTGGGTCGACATCCATCGGGTCGTCGCTGATCGGTCCCTCGGTCACCCGGGCGAGGCGGGATAGGTTCGCCAGCGCCACCATGACCGAGCCGACGACGGTCAGGAAAACCCCGACATCGAAGGCCATGGCCGTCGCCAATTCGAAATCGCCGAAGACCGGCAGATGGACATGGGCGAAATCACTGGTCAGGAAGGGGCGCCCGGCGATCCAGGCGCCGACGCCGGTGAAGCCGGCGGCCAGCACGCCCCAACCGATCAGAAGATGATAGTCGATCTTCATGCGACGTTCGGCCCAGCCGAAGCCGCTCGCCATATATTGCATCAGGAAGGCGATGGCGACGACGAGGCCGGCGATGAAGCCGCCGCCGGGTTCGTTATGGCCGCGCAGGAAGATGAAGAGGCCGACCATCAGGGAGAGCGGCAGCATGACCCGCGTGGCCACCACCAGCATCATCGGGTGCCGGTCCCGGGCGCGCTCCTGATCCGGAACCCAGGAGCGCAGGCGCTTGACCGCCGGCCCGTTCAAGGCCCCGTCGAGCAGTGCGTAGATCGCCAGCGCGGCGATGCCGAGCACGATGATCTCCCCGAAGGTATCGAACCCGCGGAAATCGACCAGGATGACGTTGACCACGTTCGTACCGCCGCCTCCCGGCTTCGATTGCGCCAAATGGAAATCCGAGATGGTGGTGAAATCACGCGTCATGACGGCATAGATGATGCCGCCGACGCCGAGCCCGCCGAGCCCGGCCAGCAGCCCGTCGCGCAGGCGCCGCCCGGTGCCGCTGTCGCGCGGGGTCTGCTTGGGCAGGAAGTTCAGCGCCAGCAGCAGCAGGATCACCGTCACCACCTCGACCGAGATTTGGGTTAGCGCGAGGTCCGGGGCGGACAGATAGACGAAGCCGAGCGAGACCAGCATGCCCACCACCCCGACGATGACGAGCGTCAGAAGGCGCTGACGATGGAAGATCACGATGGTGACGCAGGCCCCGATCAACACGGCCCAGGCCAGGAGAGTGATGATCGGCACATGCGTCAGTTCCCGGCCGCCCGGCGCATGGCTGGCATTCAGGAAGGCGGTCGCGCCGGCTAGGATGCACGCGCCGATCATCACCGCCAGATAGCGGCGCAGCGACCCGTTATGCAGCCCGTCGGTGAAGAGCCGCGCGCCGGCGGCGGCGCCGTCGACCAGGGTTTCGAATATCCGCTTCGCCTCCGGCCGGGGGACGGAGAGGCGCACCGCATTCGCCTGCCGATGCCGCCATAGCAGGAACGCGCCCAAGGCCAACGCCGCGAGGCTCGACACCAGCGTCAGGTTGAAGCCGTGCCAGATCGCGAGGTGATAGTCCGGCAGGTTGCCACCCGTCACCGCATCCGCCGCCACCGCCACCAGCGGCCCGGCGACCGCCGCCGGGAACAGCCCGATCAGCACCACGGGCACGATCAGGATAAGCGGCGGTAGATACATGCCGAAGGGCGGGTCGTGCGGATGGTGCGGATAATCGTCGCGTTTCGGCCCCAGGAAGACATGCGCGATATAGCGGAAGCTGTAGGCGACGGAGAAGATCGCGCCGACCACCGCCGCCGCGCCGAGGAGCCAGGGCACGCCCGCCCATTCGGTATGGAGCGCCTCGTGCAGCATCATCTCCTTGGTCAGGAAGCCGTTCAATAGCGGTACCCCCGCCATGGAAAGCGCGGCCAATGTCGCGATCGTCATGGTAATCGGCATCAGGACCATGAGGCCGCCCAGTTTCTTGATGTCGCGCGTGCCGGTTTCATGGTCGATGATACCGGCGGTCATGAAGAGCGCCGCCTTGAAGCTCGCGTGGTTGATGATGTGGAACACGCCGGCCACGGCCGCGATCGGCGTGCCGAGCCCGAACAGGAAAGTGATCAGCGCCAGATGGCTGACCGTCGAGAAGGCCAGCAGCCCCTTGAGGTCGTCCTTGAAGAGCGCGATCCACGCCGCCATCACCATGGTGAAGAGTCCGGTCGTGGCGACGATGTAGAACCACCAGTCGGTTCCCGCCAGTACCGGCCAGAGGCGCGCCATCAGGAAGATTCCCGCCTTCACCATGGTGGCCGAATGCAGATAGGCGCTGACCGGCGTCGGCGCCGCCATGGCGTGCGGCAGCCAGAAATGGAACGGGAACTGCGCTGATTTGGTGAAACAGCCGAGCAGGATCAGGATCAGGGCCGGCACATACCATTGCGAGGCGCGGATAGCCTCGCCTTCCTGCAGGATGGTGCTGAGGTCGTAGGACCCCGCGATTTCTCCCAGGATCAGCATGCCGGCGATCATGGCGAGTCCGCCCATGCCGGTGACCGCCAGCGCCATCCGCGCGCCCTGGCGCCCTTCCGGCAGGTGTTTCCAATAGCCGATCAGCAGGAACGAACTCAGGCTCGTCAGCTCCCAGAAGATCAGCAGAAGCAGGATGTTGTCGCACAGGACGATCCCGACCATCGCGCCCTGGAACAACAGGAGGTACGTATAGAACTGCCCCATCGGGTCGTTCCTGGAGAGATAGAACCGGGCATAGGTGATGATCAGCAGGCCGATTCCGAGAATCAGGCCGGCGAACAGGAAGCCCAAGCCATCCAGGAAGAAATTCGCGTCGAGGCCGATCGCCGGCAGCCATTCCCACCGGGCGTGCACCACCTCTCCGGCGAAGACGGCGGGCGCCTGGGACATCAGCAGCACGAAGGCCAGGAGCGTGACGGCGCCGGTCGCCAGCGCGCAACCATTCCGCCCGGCCCGGATCATGAGCCCCGGGAGCAGGGCCCCCACGAACGGCAACAGAACGATTAGCGTGAGGGCCATGCCCACCCTTTCTTTTCGGCGCGTCCCAGTCTACGTCATCGGTGTTCCGCCAGTAGTCTGCGGACCTCATCCGGTGAAACCCTAGTGACCTGCGGGCCGGGGTCAAGATAAACCGGGAGGGATCAAAACAGCCGCCGAGGGACGGGCAAGGACGATGACGTCATCCGGCGAGGAGGCTCCGAAAAAGGCTTCGGCCCAGGCTCGAAAGGGGACGGGCCGAAAGGGCGCCGATGCCGTGCGCCGCCACCAGTTTCGCACGCTGTTGACCCTGCTTCCCTATCTCTGGCCGCCGGGGCGCCGGGACATCAGGAACCGGGTCGTATTGGCCGTCATGGCGTTGGCCCTGGCGAAGGTCGCCACGGTCTATGTTCCGATTCTCTACAAACAGGCGGTGGATGCGCTCGATAAGGGCGGGGGCGGGGAGGCCGCGGTGCTCGCCGTGCCGGTCGGCCTCATCGTCGCCTACGGCACGGTACGGCTCGCCTCCAGTCTGTTCCAGGAACTGCGCGAGGCCCTGTTCGCGCGGGTCACGCAGAACGCCATCCGCAATGCCGCGCTCAATACCTTCCGGCATTTGCACGGGCTCTCCCTACGCTATCATCTGGAGCGCCAGACAGGCGGCCTCAGCCGGGTGATCGAGCGTGGGGTGAAGGGGATCGAGTTCCTGCTCTCCTTCACGCTGTTCAACATCCTGCCGACCTTGATCGAGATCGTGTTGGTCTGCGGGATCCTTTGGTCGATGCTGGATTGGCGGTTCGCGGCGGCGACCTTCCTGACGATCGCGGGTTATATCGCCTACACGCTGGTGGTGACCGAATGGCGCCTCAAGTTCCGACGCGCCATGAACGACAAGGATTCGGAAGCCAACACCAAGGCGATCGACAGCCTGTTGAACTATGAGACCGTAAAGTATTTCGGCGCGGAAGGGCATGAGAGCGCGCGTTTCGACCGCTCCATGCGCGGATACGAGGAAGCGGCGGTCCGCTCCATCACATCGCTGGCCGCGGTCAATATCGGCCAGGGCGGCATCATCGCCGTCGGTCTCGTCGCGGTCATGCTGATGGCGGCGGACGGCGTGGTCTCGGGGGCGATGAGCCTCGGCGACTTCGTGCTGGTGAACACCTATCTGATCCAGCTCTATCTACCGCTCAATTTCCTCGGCTTCGTCTATCGCCAGATCCGGCAGTCCCTGACCGACATGGAGGATATGTTCTCGATCCTGCGGATCGAACGGGAGGTGGAGGATGGGCCCGGCGCCGGGGCGCTCGCGATCGCGGGCGGCGCGGTTCGGTTCGAAGGGGTGGTCTTCGGCTATGACCCCCGACGACCGATCCTGAAGGGGGTGGATTTCCATGTCCCGGCCGGCCGGACGCTCGCCATCGTCGGGCCGTCGGGCGCGGGTAAATCGACGATCAGCCGGTTGCTCTTCCGCTTTTATGACGTACAGGCGGGACGCGTCACGATCGATGGGCAGGATATCCGGGACGCGACCCAGGCGAGCGTACGCGCGGCCATCGGTATCGTGCCCCAGGATACCGTGCTCTTCAACGACACCATCCGCTACAACATCGCCTATGGCCGTCAGGGCGCCGATTTCGCGGCGGTCGAGCGCGCCGCGCGGTTGGCCCGCATCGATCGCTTCATCGAGGATCTGCCCGACGGGTACGACACCATGGTGGGGGAACGGGGCCTGAAACTCTCCGGTGGGGAGAAACAGCGCGTGGCTATCGCGCGCACGATCCTGAAGAACCCGGCGATCCTGCTGTTCGACGAGGCGACATCGGCCCTCGATACCGCGACCGAGCGCGATATCCAGCAGAGCCTGCGCACGGTTAGTGAAGGGCGCACGACGCTGATCATCGCGCACCGGCTCTCCACGGTCGTGGACGCGGACGAGATCATCGTGCTTTCCGAGGGCGTGGTGGCGGAGCGCGGCCGCCATGCCGATCTGTTGGCGGCCGATGGTCCCTATGCCCGCATGTGGCGTCGCCAGCAACGCGTCGAGGGATGACGGGGCGCCGGGCGCGCTTCCACACCCGCCTGCCCCTGATCTTGTTGCGAGCACGCCTGACGTGCGTTTCGGCCAGCATATCGCGTTGGCTTAGGCGGCTCGGAGAATATCTCCCTATGATAGTAATACCCGAAAAAGTAATGCTATCGACGCGATAGTCTGATATTTTAACTCGATGGCAACCTTTGCGTGCCTTCGGCCATCCGTATCGGAGAGATTGATGGAACAGATACTTGATCTGCCGGACTATGAACTGACGTTGTCGATCGTGGAGGATACGTCGGTGATTTTCGAGCAGCCCGATCGTCCGGCCACCTCGCTGGTTTTCGATCCGGGGCGCGGTGTGTTCTCGGACAGTTTCGCGGTGCTCGGTCATGATCGCGACGGAACCCTGATGCACACCCAGGCGGTCGGCTTCCGCGATCCGGAGACATCCCTGAAGCGCTATATCCAGAGCAGCTTCCTCGATTACCGGCCGTCTGACTACCCGCTGCACGCCTTGCGGTGCCGGATGGACCTGCCGGAGGCATTCGCCTTCATGCAGGGGTCCTTCGCCTATCAGGGGGAGCTATGGATGCGGCCAGGGCGCGGCGGACGCCAGGGGCTGGGGCTCGCGCGGAAGCTGACGAACTTCGCGATGATGCATGCGCTTGAGCGCTGGGACTACGACGTCATCTGGGCGGTGGTCTCGGAGAAGAAGATTCGCGCGCGGTTTCCTCAACGCGCGGGCTATCCGCACCATAACGGCCCGGCCTTCACCTGGAGCGCGGGGGAGCAGAGCCTGGAGGAATATGTCGTCTGGGCGCTGGCCGAGGAGGTTCCGAACTATTCGAAGGATATGCGCTGCGACGGTGTCGGATCGGTGAAGACCGCCAACTTGCCGAGGGAGAGCAGCGGCACGGTGATGCGCTTGTAATGCAGCCAGCGCCGCTCCCGCCCGCCGAGACGAACCGGTGCGGTGACCAGATCGACGACGGGTCTGTTGTCGGCGATCGCCGTGCGATAGGCCCGGGTCACCGCATCGCCGAAACCATTGTCCGCCGGATCGATCAGATCGTCCTTGCCGACGGTCTCGTCGACCTCCTCCTTGGTGCAGACATTGGCGAAGAGCGTGCGTCCGCCGATATGGGCATAGCGCAGGCGGCCGGCTTCCACCACGTCATAGAGGATGATGTCGTCAATGGCGTTGTCGCGGACCTTGATCTCGATCGAACGCGCGACGGCGGCCTCGTCCTCCGAGGTGTCGAGCGCGCGGATGCGCGGTGTCATGTCCACCGGCCGGCGCGCGATCTCCTCGATATAGTCGAGACGCTCGAACACTTCCTTGCCCCGGAGCGTCTCCTCCGCCCAGCCGGCGATGTAGTAGCGAAGACTTACCGTCTCCGCCCCGGCATCATGGCAGACCGCGTTGGTGGCGGCGTTGAGGGCCGACCAGCCCGTCGCGTCCGGAACCCAGGTCAGAAGGGGGGGCGTCGCGCCGTCAAGACCCGCGCGGTCGCCGGTTACCTCGCGGGCGCCCTTGCGGCCCAGGACGATCACGCCGCCGGCATAGCGCAGGCATGCACCCAACGCCGGATCCTCGACCGAACGCGGGGCGGGCCGATCGTAGCGCTTACCTTCGTTATCGAACCAGGCGCACCAGCTTTCCGATTGGCTCATCACCGTTCACTCCGTGCCCCCGGCGTCACGAAACGGTGGTTTCCTCCTCCACCGGATCTGGTGCCACGGCGCGGGATGGTCCGCCAGCGCGTGGTACCGACGTCCCCGCCGCGCGCGGCGACTTTTCGACGTCCAGGGTCAACCCATCGAAAATCCGTTCCAAAGTGACATTTAACACGTCCGCGAGCCGGAGCAAGGTAGTATGATCCGGCATCGTTTCGCCTTTTTCGAAGGATGCCAGCTTTTCCTCGCAGCCGCGCACCTGTTTGGCGAGGCTCGCGCGGGACATCGCGCGGCCCAATCGCAGGCGCTTCAGGTTGCGTCCGACGACGACGACGACCTGTTTTTCCACCACCGGCATCGCATCTTCCAAAGGTTGCGGCAATTCTCGTTTGGAGTGTGCCGCCATCGGGCGCGCGATGCAACTGATAGATGCCGTATGTCGGTCGATGGGATGGCTGATAGGCCGTGGGTTGCGCCATGAATGGGAAAGCCCGCGCGGATCAGGCTCACGCGCGGGCTTCCCTGCAATGGTTCGATGGGGTTTCGTTCAGTGAAAACCCCGGGGTTGGCTGTGATCAGTCGCCGGGATCGGGGACGTAGCGCAGATAGGGCTTCTCCGCGCGCCAGCCGTTCGGGAACTTCTCCTTCGCGGCGTCATCCTTCAGGGCGGGGACGATGATGACCTCGCCGCCCTTCGTCCAGTTCGCCGGGGTGGCGACCTGATGACGCGCGGTCAATTGCAAGCTGTCGACCACCCGCAGGATCTCGTCGAAGTTTCGTCCCGTGCTCATCGGATAGGTCAGGATCAGCTTGATCTTCTTGTCCGGTCCGATGACGAAGACGCTGCGCACGGTCATGTTGTCGACCGCGGTGCGCCCCTCGGAGCTTTCGCCCGCGCCGGCCGGCAGCATGTTGTAGAGCTTCGAGACCTCGAGGTCGGTGTCGCCGATCATCGGATAGTTCGGCGCGGTGCCTTGGGTTTCCTCGATATCGATCGACCATTTGGTGTGGTTCTCGACCGGGTCGACGCTGAGGCCGATGACCTTCACGTTCCGCGTGTCGAACTCGGGCTTCAACTTCGCCATCGTGCCGAGTTCCGTCGTGCAGACCGGCGTGAAGTCCTTCGGGTGCGAGAACAGGATCGCCCAGCTATCGCCGATCCATTGGTGGAAGTCGATCTCGCCCTCGGTCGTGTTCGCGGTGAAATTCGGTGCTTCCGCCCCGATTTGCAGGCTCATTGGTTTTCTCCCTCTCATCGTTCCGTACGGGTTACGACTGCCCGGAATAAAGGGTGCGGCGATCGGTTTTACAAGGTTTACGTGGAGAATTCGGGCCGTGCCGGCCGATGCCGTCCCCTTCCGATGAATTCTTGGCGATCGGGGTGAAGCGCGCTAGCTCTTGTCCCATGGTGACGCGGCCGCATTTCATCGCCTCGGAAATTTATCGCAAGTCGCGATATGGCGCGAAGCATCCGCTTTCCATCCCCCGGGTTTCGCTGGTAGCGGACATGATACGGCTGTTGGGGTGGCTGGACGAGGCGGTCTATCGCGACGGACCGGTTGCGACACCGGCGCAACTCGCCCGGTTCCACGATCCGACCTATATCGAGGCCGTCCGGCGGGCGGAGCGAACCGGCAGCCTGTCGGACGAGGAGCGGCGGCGCTGGAACGTCGGCGCGGGCGGCAATCCGATCTATGGCGAGGTCTATCGGCGTCCGGCGACGGCGGCCGGCTCCTCCATCCTGGCGGCGGAGATGCTGCGCGAGGGCGGGATCGTGCACAGCCCGGCCGGGGGAACCCATCACGGCCGTCCCGACCGGGCCAGCGGCTTTTGCTATTTCAACGATCCGGTGCTGGGCATCCTGACCTTGCTGGATCAGGGGATAACGCCGATCGCCTATATCGACCTGGATGCCCATCACGGGGACGGGGTGGAGGCGGCCTTCGGCGACGATCCCCGGGTCCTGACCCTCTCCGTCCATCAGGAGGGGCTCTGGCCGCGCACCGGAACCGTCGAGCGCGCGCGCTCCCTCGTTGGAGCGGTCAATTTCCCGGTGCCGGAAGGCTTCCATGACGACGAGTTCGCCTACGTCCTGGAGAGCGCGGTCCTGCCGCTGGTCGTGGATCACGCCCCGGCCGCGATCGTCATCCAGTGCGGGGTGGATGGGCTGTTCGAGGACCCGCTTTCCAAACTGGCGCTTTCCAACGGCAGTTATTGGCGCGCGGTGGATATGCTGCGGCCGCTGGCGCCACGCCTGCTGGTGCTGGGCGGTGGCGGCTACAATCCCTTTGCCGTCGCCCGCGCTTGGAGCGGGGTGTGGGCGCGTCTCAATCATTTGGAGATTCCGGACCGTCTGCCGAAGCAGGCGGAAAGCCTGCTGCGCGCTGTCCCCTGGCGCCATAGCATGGCGCGGAGCGCGCCGAACCATTGGTTCACCACGCTGGCCGACCGCCCGCGCGGCGGCCCGATCCGCGAGCCGGTCCGGGCCATGATACGCGAGGCCTTGTGGAAAAAAGCCCTGGTTTAGGCGATTTCTTTGTTCTAGTTTTGCCCCGGATCGAAACAAGAACAAGGGAGGTGGCCATGACCGGGGCCGTTCGTGACGAGACACCGAGGAATAGAACGGGCGGATGCGCCTGCGGTTCTGTGCGCTATCGCGTCGACGGGCCGATGAAGCAGGTGATTGCCTGCCATTGCTCCATCTGTCGGCGGCAGACAAGTCATTTCCTGGCCTTCACGGCCGCCTGGACGGATCAGTTGAGCGTGACCGGCGCCGATCGTATCGCCTGGTACCGGTCGAGCGAGACGAGCCGGCGCGGATTCTGTAGCGATTGCGGCAGTTTCCTATTCTTCGAGACCGACGGGGCGGAGAAGGTCTCGATCTCGGCGGGAAGCCTCGACGACGATACCGGCTTCCGCCTGGTCGCCCACATCCATGTCGACGACAAGAGCGGTTATTACCAGATCGCGGACGATGCAGCGCGTTGGCCGCAGGGGGGAGACGACGTCCCCATGCCGCCGCGCGACGCGTGATCCCGCATTGACCGGCATGGGCCGGGGCATCGCCCTCGGCCCATTCCTTCCGGACCGCTATCCCAGAACCGAGAAGCTGCTCTCCGGATTGATCGTGCGAAGGCGGCTGTAGAATCCGACATCGATCGATCGGTCGATATAGCTCATGTGGAAGCGCACGGGCTCGGCGTCATGGTCGTGGCCGTCCTCGACCGCCTCGATCAGTTCCGCCATCATCCTGCCGGCGGGCGGGGCGTTCTTGAATTGGTTCCCGCTGGAGCCGCAGGCCATGTAGAAGCCGGGCACGCAGCTCTTGTCATAGATCGGAATCCAATCGTCGGACGCGTCGTAGAGCGAGACCACGCCCTTCATCTGGCTCGGAATGCCGAGGCTGGGGACCCGCTGGGCGGTGCGCATCGCCTGGATCTTCCATTGTTCGGTGAAGTTCTCGTCGAAATCGTCGGGATCGACGAACTCGCGCGGGTCGCATTCCGGGTCCTCGCTGCCGATCAGCAGGTAATTGCCCTTTTCCGGCCGGGTATAGCAGGAGATATCGCTGTCGGAGGTGACGATGCCGAGCGTGTCCCAGTTCTCCACCGGCATGGGGACATGCACGACCTCTTGTTTCAGCGCCTTGGTGCCGATCTTCATGTCGGCCGTCGCGCCCGCCATCTCGTTGATCTTGGCGGAATGCGGGCCGGCGACATTGACGACGACGGGCGCGTCGATCCGGCTGCCGTCCTTCAGGGTGACGCCGGCGATGCGGCCATCGTCCCCCTTGCGGATTTCCGCCACTTCCGCGTTGAAGCGGAAGGCCCCGCCGGCGGCCTCGGCCGCGCGCTGGATATTGTGGGTAGCGAGTTGCGGGTCGGAGATATAGCCCGCGCAGGGGAAGAAGACGCCGCCCCGGATCGTGCCGCCGGTCGGCTCTCCGAAGCCTTCGTCCTCCGGTCGTTTCGGCGGGGCGTATGTGTTCAGGTTCATGTGCGGCAACTTGGCCTTGATGGTTTCCGTGTCCCATTCCTCGAACGGAATGCCGACCGCGCGCTGGTGGTCGAGCAGGGCGGCGAGATAGCCGTTCGCCTCCGTCTTCATGACCAGCGCGCCGCGATCGTGGAAGGCGGCGAGGCCGCGCTCATCCTCCACGCCCAGATAGTCCGCCCAATGCTTCCAGTAGAAATAGCCCTCATAGGCGAAGGCCGTGCCGTCGCGCGTCGAATAGTGGGTGCGGATGATGGCGCAGGAGGCCGAGGTCGAGCCGTAACCGGCCGCGGGTAGCTTATCGATATTGAGGGTCTTCCACCCCTTGCGGCTCAACTCCAACCCGACGGCGGCGCCGATGATGCCCGCCCCGATGATGATCGCGTCGAAACGCTCCGACATGTCCTCGAACTCCCCCGCTGGCGCCGCGTCTCAGCGCGACGTGAAGAATGTGCCGCCGAAGAGCCAGACATCGTCCGCGTCACGGCCCAGGATGGGCAAGGACATGGTCTCGATCGGCGTGTCATAGTCGCCGGAGACGAAACGGGCGCGCAGGAATAACGGCTCCCGGCTGTCGCGTACCGCATTGGAAAGCGCGATCGCCTGCTCCGCCTCTTCCGACGTCATATGCTCCCGAAGCGGCACGTTGGTCACTTCCTGACCGTAAATCTCGACGATTCGGGTGCCGAGCAAGCGGTATCGCCAGTCGCTTCCATCTTCCAACGGCTCCAGGATGAAAATGCTGTCCAGACAGTCGAGCCGGGCCAGATCGTCCATCGCGATTTGTCGCCGCCAGGGCAGGTTCGGCGGCGGGGCGAGCGCGCGCCAATAGGCGTGAAGCGCCTTGGCGCGCGGGCCGGCGGGGGCGTCGAGGCGCTCGAAGAATGCACCGTAGAGGTCGGTTCCGTCGCCGGCCAAGCCTTTACCACTCCCAGTTCACGGCGGCCGCCCGCACGGCCCTTCGCGTTCATCGCCCGGCGTCGTTCCACCGCCCGAAGGGAAGTGTCGGGCTAAGCCGGCACGCTTGCAACCGTAGTCTCGGCCCGTGTATCGGATCGGAATGGCCATTCAAGGCCGCGGGCAACGGAAGGGACGGGTGATGGCGGACCAAGCGGAACAAAGCGGGGCTTGCCTCGAACGAAGCGGGGACCTGCCGACGCGGGCGGCGATCGAGGCGGCGGGACGGGCGATCGCCGGTCATGTCCGGCGGACGCCGGTACTCGATATCGATCGGGCCGAGCTGGGCCTGACCGGCGGTGCCGCCGTTACCCTGAAACTGGAGCATTTGCAGCATACCGGCTCCTTCAAGGCGCGTGGCGCCTTCAATGCCTTGCTCTCGGAGCCGGTGCCGCCGGCCGGCGTCATCGCGGCCTCCGGTGGCAATCACGGCGCGGCGGTCGCTTACGCGGCGCGGGCACTAGGCCATCGGGCGGAGATCTTCGTGCCGGAGATCGCCCACCCGGCCAAGCGCGCGCGCCTGGAAGCTTATGGCGCCAAGCTTCATGTGGTCGGCCGCGATTTTCAGGAAGCGCTGGATGCCTGCCTCACGCGGCGGGAAGAGACGGGCGCCCGCCTGCTGCATGCCTATGATCAACCGGCCATCCTGGCGGGGCAGGGGACCGTCGCCGACGAATTGGCGGTGCAGGCGCCGGACCTCGACACCCTGTTGGTGGCGGTCGGCGGCGGTGGGTTGATCGGCGGGATCGCCTGCCGTTATCGCGGCGATGTCCGGCTGATCGCGGTGGAGACGGAGGGGACGGCCGCTCTCCACGCCTCGCGCCGTGCCGGCACGCCGACGGAGGTGGCGGTTTCCGGCCTGGCGGCGGATTCATTGGGCGCCCGCAGGATTGGGGATTTAGCCTTCGCGGCGTCCCGGTCCTTCGTCGCCGATAGTCTTCTGATCGACGACGCCGCCGTTCGACAGGCGCAGGGGTGGCTTTGGGAAACGGTGCGCCAGATCGCCGAGCCCGGCGGGGCGGTCGCTCTCGGGGCGCTATTGTCCGGGGCCTATCGCCCGGCTGATGGGGAGCGGGTTGGGGTGCTGATCTGCGGCGCCAACACGAAACCTGCCGATCCATCCGATCCGGCGGCGGATTGACATTGTCGCGGATCGATAAAACCCCGGCGCGGAAAATCGCGCCGGGGTTTTCAGCTTCATATAGGGATTATGCCGGTCAGCCGAAAACGCGATTGAGCGTTTCGATATTGGCCGCGAAGGCGACCACGATAATGGCCGCCGTGCAGATGATGGTGTCCATGACGCCCTCTGTTTGTCGATGCAGGCGCCGCGAATTGGTGGGCGGTGCCTTCCTGGGGCTGTATGTCGCCCGATCGTGTGCCCGCGACAAGCCGGGCTTGTTGCAGTGCACCATTGCATTCGGCGCATGACGGGACGGAACGGCCGCGCGCGTGTCTGATGGAAACGTGGCCCATGGGCAATGCACGCGGATGACATGTCATGAACTCTTCGTGGAAATATGCCGCGCGTGACTGGAACTCGGGGCGGTTCCGCGTTAAGCTTAGGCATCCTTAAAATTCACGCGGTCGCCCGAGACCATTCTCCTCGAATGGTGGCGACCGGGGTGCGGTTCCGCGGCACGGCGGTGCCGGCGGCGTCCCTTGAGGGCCGGAATCGACATCACGGGTTTCGCGCATCCCGATCATGGAGGAGCGATCAAGAATGGATATGTTGGATCCGACGCATGCGCGGTCCGAGGGCGGGTCCCGATCTTCCCCGGGCGATCCCGTTATCGGGCCGGAGAAGATTTTCGACGTGGCCGGTATCGCCCGATGCTGGTCGCTGGCCGAAAGCGAGCAGCGCGATCTTTTGGGCGGCGTGCCGGCCGATGTCTTCGAACACTGGCGCCTTGGCGATTTCAGCGGCTTTACCGAGGATGCGCGCGGCCGGATGATCCGGGTGTTCGAGATATTCGACTTGCTGCAACAGGCCGTGCCGGAGAGCGAGACGGCGGACGGCTGGGTGCGGCGGGCGAACTACGACCTGCACGGCCGTACGCCGCTCTCGATCATGATGGAAGGGGTCGAGGGTCTGGAGCGCGTGCGTGCCCATCTCGCGGCAATCGCGCGCGACCGGGCGGCTTCAATCGGCTGATATTCTGAGAAGCCGGAAGAAAAACGGCCCCGCCGGTCACGCCGGCGGGGCCGTCTTGCCAAGACCGTCCGGGTGGCCGAGGCACCCGGAAGCCTTCCCCCTCCGATCAGCTGGAGTAGTAGAGGGCGTATTCCATCGGGTGCGTGGTGTGCTCGATGGCGTAGACCTCCTCCCACTTCAGATCCAGATAACCGTCGATCTGCTCGTCCGTGAAGACGTCGCCCTTCTTCAGGAATTCGCGGTCGGCGCTCAAGGATTCCAGTGCCTCGCGCAGCGAGCCGCAGACGGTCGGGATGCCTTCCAGCTCTTCCGGCGGCAGATCGTAAAGATCCTTGTCCATCGCCTCGCCCGGGTGGAGCTTGTTCTGGATGCCGTCCAGGCCGGCCATCAGCATGGCCGTGTAGGCGAGGTAGGGGTTCGCCGTCGCATCCGGGAACCGCGCCTCCAGCCGCTTGCCCTTCGGGCTCGCGACATAGGGGATACGGATCGAGGCCGAGCGGTTGCGCGCCGAATAGGCGAGCAGGACCGGTGCCTCGAAGCCCGGAATCAGCCGCTTGTAGCTGTTGGTCGACGGGTTGGTGAAGGCGTTCAGCGCCTTCGCATGCTTGATGATGCCGCCGATATAGTAGAGGCACATTTCCGACAGATCGGCATAGCCCGAGCCGGCGAAGATGTTCTGACCGTCCTTCCAGATCGACTGGTGCGTGTGCATGCCCGAGCCGTTGTCGCCGACGACCGGCTTCGGCATGAAGGTCGCGGTCTTGCCATAGGCATGGGCGACCTGATGCACGACGTACTTGTAGATCTGCATCTCGTCGGCGCAGCGCACCAGGGTGTTGAACTTGATGCCCAGCTCGTGCTGCGAGGGCGCGACCTCGTGATGGTGCTTCTCCATCTCCAGGCCCATCTGGATCATGGTGGAGACCATTTCGGCACGCATGTCCTGGCCGCTATCGACCGGCGGGACGGGGAAGTAGCCGCCCTTGATCGCCGGGCGGTGGCCCATATTGCCTTCCTCGAAGTCGGAGGCGGAGTTGTACGGGCCCTCCTCGCTGTCGATCTTATAGGCCATGAAGTTCATGTCGGTCGACCACTTGACGTCGTCGAATACGAAGAACTCCGCCTCCGGGCCGAAATAGGCCGTATCGCCGATGCCCAGGCTCGCCATGTAGGCCAGCGCCTTCTTGGCGGTCGAGCGCGGGTCGCGGTCATAGGGCTGGCCGGTCGACGGCTCCAGGATATCGCAGAACAGGACCAGGAGCGGCTGCGCGGCGAAGGGGTCCATCACGGCCGTCTCGGGATCCGGCATCAGGATCATGTCCGACTCGTTGATCGCCTTCCAGCCGGCGATCGAGGAGCCGTCGAACATGATGCCGTCCTTGAAGACATCCTCGTCGATGGTGGAGACGTGCTGGGCGGTGTGCTGCCACTTGCCCCGCGGGTCCGTGAAGCGGAAATCGACGTACTGGACGTCGTTTTCCTTAATCATATCCATTACTTTCTTGATTCCGTCGGACATGGTCCTGTTCCCCTTCGCATTTACCGTCTTGATCGTTGCTTCGCATGACTGCGCGTCATGGGTCGTTCGGTCGTACCGTCCTGCCCGCTCGCATCGTGCGGACCGGGTTGGACGGCGTTCGGTCGTGGCCGGGACCGGGTCTCGGCGGACCCGACGTCGGCCGGTTGGCTTAGATGGCCTCCGCGCCGGTCTCGCCGGTGCGGATGCGGATCACTTCCTCGATGCTGGAGACGAAGATCTTGCCGTCGCCGATCCTGCCGGTCTTGGCGGCGTTCTGGATCGCCTCGACCGCGTTGTCCGCCAGGCTGTCCTCGACGACGATCTCCAATTTCACCTTCGGCAGGAAATCCACAACGTACTCGGCCCCACGATAAAGTTCCGTGTGGCCTTTCTGGCGCCCGAAGCCCTTGGCCTCGGTGACGGTGATGCCCTGGATTCCCACGTCGTGCAGGGCTTCCTTCACCTCATCGAGCTTGAACGGCTTGATGATCGCCTCGATCTTCTTCATCGGATCCGTTTCTCCTAAAACCTGATTAACCGCCGCGCCGGCGGATCGCGGGGGCGATCGCTCTTGGCCGACAAAGCGGAACGAGGCGCGCTTGCCCTGCATCGATCCGCCGGGCGGGTCACGCCACACAGCCATAGCAGGGCGCGTGCCACTTTCACGCTCTCTCTAAAATAATGCGATATCAAACATTTACTGTATGATAAACCACGAGCCTCCATGAGACGCCGCCCAATTCGTGTGCGTTTGCCTAAAAATTGGGCTGTTGGTGTGCGTTTGCGGTACGCATTCGGTCCCGATAGACTCCTTCCCCGCCGCCCAAATCGACGACAGGATAATGAAGGACAGGCAATCCATGGCACAGCGCATCGATCCGTGGCTCGACAAGGTGTACCAGGCCCGCGACGCCGACGAGGTGGGGGCTCATTACGATGCCTGGGCGCACGCCTATGAGCGCGATCTGATGGCGGCCGGCTATCGCTATCCCGCCGTCGGCGCGGCGCTGATCGGACGGCACGTTCCCACGGGGGCGCGCGTTCTCGACGGCGGGTGCGGCACCGGTTTGATGGGGGAGGCGCTGGCCGCCGCCGGTTATGAGCGGATCGTCGGCCTCGATCCTTCGGAAGGGATGCTGGGCGTCGCGCGGGCGAAGGGCTGTTACGGCGCGTTGGTGCAAGGGTTGCTCGGCGCGGAGATCGAGGGGGTCGAGGCTGAAAGCTTCGATGCCTGCGTCAGCTTCGGCGTGCTGACGCCGGGTCACGCGCCGCCGGAGGCTTTGACGGGCATGGTGTGGGCGACCAAGCCGGGCGGCTGGTTGATCTTCTCCGTCAGTCACCCGGCATGGGACGGCGGCGGGTTCCGGGAGGCCGCTACCGCGTTGCGCGATGAAGGGGCCTGGGAGCCTGTGGAGACCAGCGCCTCGATCCGCTCCATGCCCTATTCCGAGACCGAAGGTCATCTGGAGGCGCGCATCCATGTTTATCGGAAGCGGTCCTGAGAAAGCGGTTCCGTCCGGTCCGGCCAAGCGGACCGGTCGGTGAGCGCGTCCGCCCCATGATCGGGAGTAATCCCCGCCATGCCGCATGAGGGCCATGCGCACGGCCACCACGATCATCAGCATCACCATCATCACGTCGATCCGGACGCGATGGGCGACCGCAAGCTCCACCTGGCGGTCGCTGCCAATATCGTCCTGACCGTGGGGCAGGTGGCGGGTGGTCTGGCCGCCGGATCGCTGGCGCTGGTCGCGGACGCGCTGCACAATTTCTCCGACGCGGCCGCGCTGCTGCTCGCGGTCGTCGCGCGCCGCATCGGACGAAAGCCCGCCGATCCGGCGCGCAGTTTCGGCTACCGCCGGGCGGAATTGATCGCGGCGCTGATCAACCTGACGGTGCTGGTCGTGCTTGGCCTCTTCCTCGTCAACGAGGCGGTTTGGCGCCTAATCGAGCCGGAACCGATCGAGGGCTGGATCGTCGTGATCGTCGCCGGCGTGGCGTTGGCGGTCGATGTGGCGACCGCGTGTCTGACCTTCGCGCTGGCCAGGACCTCGATCAACATCAAGGCGGCCTTCGTCCATAATCTGGCGGACGCGGCTGCCTCGCTCGCGGTGATCCTGGGGGGCGGCCTGATCCTGCTGTTCGGCTGGGTCTGGATCGACGCGGTACTGACGCTGGCGATCGCGGTCTATGTGCTGTGGCATGGCCTGGCACTGATGCCGGGGACGATCCATATCCTGATGGAGGGCACGCCCCGTCATATCGACCGCCGCGCGGTGATCGACGCGATGGCGGCGGTGTCGGGTGTCGAGGCGGTCCATCACATCCATATCTGGTGGCTGGACGAGGCGCGCGTGGCGCTGGAAGCGCATGTCGTCATCGATGACGCGATGGTGGCGGGCGGCGATCTCGCGCGGTTGGAGGCGATCAAGGCGGATCTGAAGCACCTGCTCGCCGAGCGGTTCGATATCGCGCACTCCACGTTGGAGTTCGAGCGCCACGGCATCGCCTGCGCGTAAGGGCCGTCCAGGAGTCCCCACGATCGACTTATCCCCAGGAAAGCGACTCTATCCCCAGGCGCGGCGGATGACGCGCCGCGCGACTCGCGTAAGGATACGGATATGAGTAGCCACGCCGATTTCGTCCATTTGCGCGTCCATTCCGCCTATTCGCTGGCGGAAGGGGCGATTCACGTCAAGGAACTGGTCAAGCTGGCCGCCGCGCAGCGGATGCCGGCCGTCGCCGTGACCGATTCGAACAACGTCTTCGGCGCGCTGGAATTCGCCATGACCGCCTCCGGCGCGGGCGTGCAGCCGATCGTCGGCGCGCAGATCGGCCTTCGGCGGGAGGATCGCGCGCCCAACCGGATGGGGCAGGCCCCGGCCCCCGATCCGGTCGTCATGCTGGCGAAGGACGAGGCGGGATATCGCAGCCTGATGAAGTTGCTCTCGCGCGCCTATATGGAGCCGGAGGCGGGGGAGGACGCGCAAATCTCCCTCGACGACCTGCGGGAGGTGAATGACGGATTGATCATGCTGACCGGCGGGCCGAAGGGGCCGCTCGGCCGGCTGATCCTGGAATCCCAGATGCAGGCGGCGGAAGATATGCTCCGCCTGCTGAAGGAAATCCTGGGCGATCGCCTCTATATCGAAATCATGCGTCACGGTCTGGTCGAGGAGGAGCGGACGGAGGACGCCTTCATCGACCTGGCCTATGCCCAGGACGTTCCCCTGGTCGCGACGAACGAGTGCTTCTTTCCGACGCGTGGGATGCACGAGGCGCACGATGCCCTGATCTGCATCGCCGAGGGCGCCTATGTCGCGGATGCCGAGCGCCGACACCTAACGCCCGAGCATTACTTCAAGTCGGCGGAGGAGATGCGCGCGCTCTTCGCCGACCTGCCGGAAGCGGCGGACAATACGCTGGTGATCGCCCGGCGCTGCGCCATCATGCCGGAGAAGATCAAGCCGCTGCTGCCCGTCTATACCAAGCTGGAGGGGCGTTCGGAGACGCAGGCGCTGGCCGATTTGGCGGAGGAGGGGCTGCGCCATCGCCTGGAAACCCAGGTATGGGCCGAAGGGATGGACGAGGCCGCGCGGGAGGCCGCCGCCGTACCCTATCGCGAACGGCTGGCCTATGAGCTGGACGTGATCCAGCAGATGGGCTTTCCCGGCTATTTCCTGATCGTCGCGGACTTCATCCAATGGGCGAAGGCCCGGGATATCCCGGTCGGGCCGGGCCGTGGTTCGGGCGCGGGGTCCGTTGTCGCCTGGGCACTGACGATCACCGATCTGGACCCCTTGCGGTTCGGCCTGCTGTTCGAGCGTTTCCTCAATCCCGAGCGCGTCAGCATGCCGGACTTCGACATCGATTTCTGCCAGGACCGGCGGGACGAGGTCATCCGCTACGTCCAGAAGGAATATGGCCGCGACAAGGTCGCCCAGATCATTACCTTCGGAAAGCTGCAGGCGCGCGCCGTGCTGCGTGATGTCGGCCGCGTGTTGCAGATGCCCTACGGTCAGGTCGACCGTATCTGCAAGATGGTGCCGAACAACCCGGCCAATCCGGTGACCCTCGACCAGGCAATCGAGGGCGAGCCGCTGTTGCAGCAGGAGATAGAGAACGAGACGGCGGTCGAACGTCTCGTCGGCATCGCGCGCAAGCTGGAGGGGCTTTATCGCCATGCCTCGACCCATGCGGCGGGCGTGGTGATCGGCGACCGGCCGCTGGACGAGTTGGTGGCGCTTTACCGCGATCCGCGCTCCGACATGCCGGTCACCCAGTTCAACATGAAATATGTCGAACAGGCGGGGTTGGTGAAGTTCGACTTCCTGGGCCTCAAGACCCTGACCGTCATCGCGCGGGCGAAGGAACTGATCGACAAGCGCGAGGACCGAACGGAACCGCTGGACATCGCGCAAATCCCGCTTGAGGACCCGCGCACCTTCGAGATGCTCTGCAAGGGCAATACGGTCGGGGTTTTCCAGTTGGAATCCTCCGGCATGCGCGACGTGCTGAAAAGCATGAAGCCCGACCGCTTCGAGGATCTGATCGCCGTCGTCGCCCTCTATCGTCCGGGACCGATGGAGAACATCCCGACCTACATCAAGCGCAAGCATGGGGAAGAGGTTCCGGTCTATCCGCATCCCAAGCTCAAGGCCTGCCTGGAGGAGACCTTCGGCATCCCGATCTATCAGGAACAGGTGATGCAGATGGCCCAGGAGCTTTCGGGCTTCACGCTCGGCGGGGCCGACCTGTTGCGCCGGGCCATGGGCAAGAAGATCAAGGAGGAGATGGACAAGCAGCGCGCCATCTTCGTCGAAGGGGCGGAAACCCATTCCCAGGTACCGGCCAAGCAGGCCAACGAGATCTTCGATACCATCGCGGCCTTCGCCGGCTACGGCTTCAACAAGAGCCACGCGGCCGCCTACGCGCTCGTCGCCTATCACACGGCCTGGCTCAAGGCGAACTATCCGGTGGAGTTCATGGCCGCCTCCATGACTCTCGACATGCACAATACCGATAAGCTCAACGTCTTCCGCTCGGAACTCGACCGGCTGGAGGTCGAGCTGCTGCCGCCGGATGTGAACAAGTCCGACGTCATCTTCTCGGTCGAGAAGGGGGCGGGGGCGGACGGCGCGCGGATGGTGCGCTACGCGCTCGCCGCGCTCAAGAATGTCGGTTCCGGCGCCATGCAGGCCGTGGTGGACGAGCGTCGGGAGAACGGTCCCTATAAGGACCCGTTCGATTTCGCGGAGCGCGTGGATAGCCGCACGCTGAACAAGCGCCTGATGGAAAATCTGGTGAAGGCGGGTGGCTTCGACGCGCTGGAGCCCAATCGGCGGCGGCTCTTCGACGGGCTGGAACAGGTGGTGCGGCACGGTCAGGCCACCCAGGCGGACAGGAATTCGGATCAGGTCAGTCTGTTCGGCGATGCGCCCGACACGCTGAACCGGCCCAGTCTCGCCGACCTGCCGGACTGGCCGCCGACGGAGAAGCTGCATTACGAATTCGAGGCGATCGGCTTCTATCTCTCCGCCCATCCGTTGGAGGCGTACGCGAACGCCTGCCGGCGGTTGGGCATCGTGTCGTACGCGGACGTGGCCCAGGGCCGGGTGCGCACGTCGAAGGCCGTGAAACTAGCCGGGATCGTGGGCGGCAAACGCCAAATGACCACCTCGCGCGGGTCCAAGATGGCCTTCGTGCAGATGTCGGATGCCTCCGGCCAGTACGAGGTGACGCTGTTCCAGGAGGTGCTCTCCGGCGCGCGGGAGATGCTGGACAGCGGCGAGCCCCTGCTGATGACCGTCGATGTGCAGAAGCGCGGCGACGGCCAGGATGCGGAAATCCGTCTCACCGCCACGTCCTGCCGTCCGTTGGAGGAGGAGGCCGCCCAGGCCGCCGACGGCATGGTGATCTATCTGCGCGACGACGCGCCGCTGAAGCCCCTGACCCGTGTCTTCGAGGGACACGGCAAGCCGGGGCGCGGCCGGGTGGAAATCCACTTGGTGGATCGCGACGAGGGCGCGATCGATCTTACACTGCCGCGCACCTACGCGATCAACGCCGCCTTCCGTCAGGCGGTTAAATCGATCCCGGGCATCGTGGATGTGCAGGATCTCTAGCCATCGCTCGGTGGCCGGCCGCTCTTCTCATGGCATGGCGGCGGGGCATTCGTCGGAGGGGCGCGCATGCTTATCCTGATAACGGGTCCGGACGGGTCCGGATCGGCGCGCGGCGGCGGGGCGGGCGACATCGTTCAAAAGGCGAACGATGCGGCCTTGCTGCTGTTGCGGCGCGGGCACATGCCGCTTGTCTCTTCGGTCCTGACACGGCCGATCGTCGCGCGCGCGGACGAAGAAGGGATGGCGGACGAGACGCGGGTCTCTCTTGCCGAACGCCTGGCCGCCCATTGCGACGCCTGTTTGCGCCTCGGCGGCGCGTCGGAACGGGCGGACGCCGAAACCGCCCTTTTCGGGCAGGCGGGCAAACCCGTCTATCATGACGTGAATCAGGTGCCGGAGGAGACGGGGTAGGGCGACCCCACCGTCATCCCCTTGCAAAGCCCGTAATCCACGCGTATATCCCGCGCCATCACGCACACGGGGACGGTGCGGGGCCGCGTCGCCATATGTCGCGCGCTCCTTCCGGTGCCGGGCCGAGAGATGGCCGGTCACTCATATGCCCCCCGTGGAGGATCAACCGGAGAAGAAAGGAGCCATTTCGATGGCCATGCCGACCTTTACCATGCGTCAGCTCCTGGAAGCGGGCGTCCATTTCGGTCACACCACCCGCCGCTGGAACCCGAAGATGAAGCCGTTCATCTTCGGCGAACGTAACGGTATCCACATCATCGATCTCGAGCAGACTGTTCCGATGCTGAACCGCGCGCTTGAGGCGGTACGCGACATTTCGGCCGCCGGCGGGCGGGTGCTGTTCGTCGGCACCAAGCGCCAGGCCCAGCCGATCGTGCGCGAGAACGCGACCAAGTGCGGCCAGTATTTCATCAACCACCGTTGGCTCGGCGGCATGCTGACCAACTGGCGGACGATCTCGCATTCGATCAAGCGCCTGAAGGAACTGGAGGAACTGCTGTCGAAGGACGAGACGGGCCTCACCAAGAAGGAGCGCCTGAATCTCGACCGCGAGCGCGACAAGCTCGAAATCTCGCTGGGCGGCATCAAGGAGATGGGCAATACGCCCGATATCCTGTTCATCATCGATACCAACAAGGAATCCATCGCGGTCAAGGAAGCCAACAAGCTCGGCATTCCGGTCTGCGCGGTGATCGATTCCAACAGCGATCCGGACGGCATCGATTATCCGATCCCCGGCAATGACGACGCCATGCGCGCGGTGAACATGTATTGCGACCTCGTGGCGGGCGCCGTGCTGGAAGGCCTGCAGCAGTCGATGGGCGCCGCCGGCATCGATTTCGGCGCGCAGTCGGAGCCGACCCCGGAGGCCACGCTGGCCGAGGGCGATGCCTCGGCCGAGATCGCGGCGGCGGCCGAGATCGGTGTCGAGAACGGCGAGGGCGAAGCCAAGAAGGAAGAGGCCGACGCCGCGCCGGCGGAGACTACCTCCGGCGCCTGATCGACGGATGACGGATGGGCGAGGGGCGGCGCGCCTGTAACATGCGCGCCGCTTTTCCCCGTTATAGCAACCGAAGGACCGGAGCGCGCGCGACGCCGGCGCGGGCCGCGCGCCATGTCCGGCCCCAAAGTAATGGAGAGGATAAGATGGCCGAGATTACCGCTACCCTCGTCAAGCAACTGCGCGAGAAGACCGGCGCGGGCATGATGGATTGCAAGAAGGCGTTGACGGAGACCGACGGCGACGTCGAGGGTGCCGTCGACTGGCTGCGCAAGAAGGGCTTGTCGCAAGCCGCGAAGAAGTCGGGCCGCACGGCGGCCGAGGGTCTGGTCGGCGTCGCCACGGGCGGCACCTCCGGCGCGATCGTCGAGATCAACGCCGAGACCGATTTCGTCGCGCGGAACGAGAGCTTCCAGGATTTCGTCTCGACCGCCTCCAAGATCGCGCTGGAGAAGGCGGGCGATGCCGACGCGGTGCTCAAGGCCGAATATCCCGGAACGGCCCGCACGGTCGAGGAGGAACTGACCAACAAGATCGCGACGATCGGCGAGAATATGAGCTTCCGCCGCACGGCCGCGCTTACCGTCGAGAATGGCGTGGTCGCCGCCTATGTGCACAATCAGATGAAGCCGGAGCTGGGCAAGATCGGCGTGCTGGTGGCGCTCGAGTCCACCGGCTCGGTGGATGCGCTGAATGCGCTCGGCCGCAATCTCGCCATGCACATCGCCGCCGCCAAGCCGGAATTCCTGAAGATCGACGATGTCGATGCCGCCGCCCTGCAGCGCGAACGCGACATTCTGACGGAACAGGCCAAGGCCTCCGGCAAACCGGACAACATCATCGAGAAGATGGTCGAGGGCCGGTTGCGGAAGTTCTACGAGGAAGTCGTGCTGACCGAGCAGATCTACATGATCGACGGTGAGAGCAAGGTCTCCAAGGTCGTCGAGGCGGCGGAGAAGGAAGCCGGCGCGCCGATCAAGCTGACGGGCTTCCTCTGCTACCGTCTGGGCGAGGGAATCGAGAAGCAGGAATCCGATTTCCAGGCCGAGGTCGCGGCCGCGATGAAGGGCTAAGGCCCCGCGGATTTCCGCCTATCTCGGTCAGGCTTTGCCGGCGCGGCGTTTGTGATATAACGCCGCGTCGGTGTTTTTGGCGCCGGGATTTCGAAGGGCGCGCCGCGAAGTCGCCTCCGGAGTGCCTCTAAAGGGTGTTCCTTTTGGTCGATCGTGCGGTGTGGATAGGGGGCGGCTTGGCTTGACGGCGTGCCGGGGGGCTTGATCCAGCGCCCCGGGACCGGCATCCGGGTGGCCGCGATCCGCGGCGGATGTTCATTAATTAAAGGAAACGGCCACGCCAGCCGGGAGGAAGAGTGACGCGATGTCGAGCGACGTGAAGGAATTGAACCGCCGGATGCATGGGGCGGTCGAGGCGTTCCGTAAGGAATTGGCGGGGCTGCGCACGGGGCGCGCCGCGCCGTCGCTGCTGGACCCGGTGCGGGTGCAGGCCTATGGCTCGGACATGCCGCTCAATCAGGTCGCCGCGGTCAGCGTACCGGAGCCGCGCATGCTGGCGGTCACCGTATGGGACATCAATAATATCAAGGCGACGGAGAAGGCGATCCGCGAGAGCGATCTCGGCCTCAATCCGATGACCGAGGGCAATGTCATCCGCATCCCGATTCCGGAACTCAACGAAGAGCGGCGCAAGGATCTGATCAAGGTCGCGCATAAATATGCCGAGCAGGCGCGTATCGCCGTCCGCAATGTCCGCCGCGACGGCATGGACAGCGTCAAGAAGGAAGAGAAGGACGGCGATCTCGGCCAGGACGAGGCCCGTCGCGTCTCCGACGAGATTCAGAAGATCACCGACAAGACGATCGGCGAGATCGACGGAGTACTCGCGGAGAAGGAAGAAGAGATCATGCAGGTCTGAGGCGCCGGAGTTTCGCCGGCCGCCAATTTCTGGGGAACCGTCATGTCCGATAGCGCAAGCGCGGAAGGAGGCCGAACCGCGCCCTCTGGACCGCGTCACGTCGCGATCATCATGGATGGAAACGGGCGCTGGGCGCGCCGGCGCGGCCTGCCGCGCGCGGCCGGTCATCGCAAGGGCGTGGAGGCCGTGCGCGCGGCGATCGAGGGCGCGGCCGACGCCGGAATAGAGGTGCTGACCCTCTATAGCTTCTCGGCGGAGAACTGGCGCCGTCCGGCGGATGAGATCGAAACCCTCATGGGACTGCTGCGCCGTTATCTTCAGGCCGAACTCGCCGATATGCACGCGCGGGGTATCCGCTTTCGCGCGATCGGCGAACGGGACCGCCTGCCGGCCGATATCGTCAAGTTGATCGACGAGGCGGAGCAGACCACCGAGGAAAACGACAAGCTCACCCTGGTGCTCGCGCTCAATTACGGCGGCCGGCAGGATATTGCCCGGGCGGCGCGTAATATCGCGGAATCGGTCGCACGCGGTTTGCTCAGCCCGGAGGCCGTCGACGACGATCTGTTCTCCAGCTATCTCCTCACCGCGGGGCTACCGGACCCGGATCTGCTGATCCGCACCAGCGGCGAGCAGCGGATATCCAACTTCCTGCTCTGGCAGATGGCCTATACGGAGTTCATCTTCATCGACAAGTACTGGCCCGACTTCACCAAGGAGGATTTCGCCGAGGCGGTGGATGCCTTCACGGTTCGCGATCGGCGCTATGGCTCGATCAAGAGCGGCCGGTGACGGCGTGAGTGAACTGACGATCAGGGCGCTTTCGGCGCTGGTATTGGTTCCGATCGCGGCCGTGCTGATTTGGAGCGGTGGCTGGGCGCTCACCGGCTTGGTCATCGTCGCGGTCGGTCTGATGTTGGTCGAATGGCGGCGGATGGTGGCGGCTTTCCCCGTGCGGGACCGGGTCATTGCCTTGGTCGGCGGCGTGGGTGTCATCCTGCTCTGCGGGGTTTCGGCCTATGCGTTGCGCAACGCGCCCTATGGCCTCGACCTGTTGGTTTGGCTCGTGCTTCTGGTGGTCGCGACGGATATCGGTGCCTATGCGTGCGGCCGCACCTTCGGCGGACCGAAACTGGCCCCGCGCATCAGCCCCAACAAGACTTGGGCCGGGCTGTTGGGCGGTATGGCGGTGGCCGTCCTCGTAACGATTCTTTGCGCGCTCTGGGCCGGGCAGATGCGAGGGGAGACGATCCTGGTCGCCGCATTGCTGAGCGCGGTTTCGCAAGGCGGCGATCTCCTCGAATCCTGGTGCAAGCGGCGTGCGGGGGTGAAGGATTCCGGTACGCTAATTCCTGGGCATGGGGGCATTCTCGACCGTCTCGACGGGTTCCTCACGGCGACGCCGGCGCTTTGGCTCTATCATGTCGGTTTCGACGGCGGCTTGCGTCTCGACCTGCCGCCGGGTCCCTTTTGACGGCAACGAGGGCGAACGGTATGGCCGTGCGAACCATCGGCGCGAACGAAGCGAACGGGACGGTGGCGGCACGGCCGGGAACCGAGGGGTCGCCGCGCGCCGTTACCGTGCTCGGCGCCACCGGGTCGGTCGGGCGAAGCACCATGGATCTGATCGCGGACGCCCCCGACCGGTTCAGGGTCGAGGCACTGACGGCGCATCGCAATGTCGAGGGGTTGGCCGACCTGGCCCGTCGCTTCGGCGCGCGTTTCGCCGCGCTTGGTGATCCGTCGGGCTATGGCGCGCTGAAGGCGGCGTTGTCCGGGACGGGCTGCGAGGTCGCGGCCGGGCCGGATGCCGTGGTCGAGGCCGCGCGGCGGGATGCCGATTGGGTCATGGCGGGGATCGTCGGCGCGGCCGGCCTGCCGGCGACGTTGGCGGCGGTGGAGCGCGGGGCGCTGGTGGCCTTCGCCAACAAGGAGTGCCTTGTCAGCGCCGGTTCCCTGATGATGGAGCGGGTCGCGGCCCGAGGGGCTACGCTGCTGCCGGTCGATTCGGAGCATAACGCGATCTTCCAGGTCTTCGAGGAGGCCAACCGCGCGGCGATCGACCGCCTTATCCTGACCGCGTCCGGCGGGCCGTTCCGTGACCATACGCGCGACCAGATGCGCGGAATGCGCCCCGAACAGGCGGTGGCGCACCCGAACTGGTCGATGGGCGCGAAGATTTCGGTCGATTCCGCCACGATGATGAACAAGGGCCTGGAGGTGATCGAGGCCCATTATCTCTTCGACATGCCGTCGGAGCGGATCGAGGTGCTGGTCCATCCGCAATCGGTCGTGCATTCGATGGTGGCCTATTCGGACGGCTCGTTCCTGGCGCAACTCGGCGCGCCGGACATGCGTATCCCGATCGCCCACGCCCTGGCCTGGCCGCGCCGGATCAGGACGGCCAGCCCCGTGCTCGATCTGAGCGCGATCGCGCGGCTGGATTTCTCGCCGCCGGATGAAAGCCGTTTTCCCGCGCTTCGCCTCGCGCGGGAGGCGCTGGATGCCGGCCCGGCCGCGCCGCCGGTGATGAATGCCGCGAACGAGGTGGCCGTAGCGGCGTTCCTGGCGGGGCGGATCGGCTTCCTCGATATCGTCGCGGTGGTGGAGGCGACGCTGGAACATTTCGACGCGCCGGTCCCGGATAGTGTATCGGCGGTCATCGCCCTGGACGGCGAGGCGCGCGCCGAGGCGGAGTCCCATGTTGCCCGGATCGGCGGCGGGACGCGGCCGGCGGAAAGCACGCGGTAAAAGGGCGGGGACCCTCGACGGACGGGCCTTGCCGCCATATCTATGCCAGGGCGCGCGAACGGCGCGCTCGCGTGAACAGGACGGAGACGGAACGGTATCATGGATTCATTCGTCGGCTCGGTTGGCTATTTCAACGCCATCATCGTGTTCTGCCTCCTCGTCTTCGTTCATGAGCTGGGCCATTATCTGGTGGCGCGCTGGGCCGGCGTGCGGGTCGAGACCTTCTCCATCGGCTTCGGCCGGGAAATCTGGGGCCGGACCGACAAGGCGGGCACGCGCTGGAAAGTGAGCCTGATCCCGCTCGGCGGCTATGTGAAGATGTTCGGCGAGGGGGAGACCCTGATCGAGCGCGGCGAGAGCGACGGCGAGGAACGCGAACGGCCGCTGACCGAGGCGGAGCGCGCGGTTTCCTTCGCGCACAAGCCGCTTGGCAAGCGCGCGGCCGTGGTCGCGGCTGGACCGGTCGCCAATTTCCTGTTCGCGATCGTGATCCTGGCCGGCCTCTACATGGTGCATGGCAAGCCCGTTCCGACCGATTTCCAGGAACAGGGGGTCGGTTCCGTCCGCGAGGGGTCCGCCGCCGACCGGGCCGGGTTCCAGCCGGGCGACCGCATCCTGTCCGTCGATGGCAGGCCGATCGAGACCTTCGAGGATCTGCGGCAAGCCGTCGCGGAGAGCGGTGGAGAGCGCCTTAGTTTCACCATTGCCCGCGAGGGCGAGCGCCTGACGCTGAACGCCGCGCCGGAGGTACGCGATTCCGAGGCGGAGGAAGGCGGCACCGGCTATCTTCTGGGGGTCACGGGGCCGGTCGCGCGGTTCGAGCGTCAGGGGCCGTTCGGCGCATTGGCTTCTGGCGCGTCGGAGACCTGGCGGCTGACGGCGCTTACGCTGTCCGCGATCGGCGAGATATTCTATGGCGACCGATCGGTCGACGATATGGGCGGCCCGGTGAAGATCGTTCAACTTTCCAACGACGTGGCGCAACTCGGTCTGCTCTCGCTCATCAGCTTCATGGCCGTCCTGTCGATCAATCTGGGGCTTCTGAACCTGTTCCCGATTCCGATGCTGGACGGCGGGCATCTGGCCTTCTACGCCGTCGAGGCGGTGCGCGGCCGGCCCATCGGTGAACGCACGCAGGAGGTCGCGTTCCGAATAGGGCTGGCCTTGCTGTTGGCCCTCATGATATTCATCACCATCAACGATGTGTTGAGCCTTCCGATCTGATCTCGGCTTAAGCACTTGAAGTAAATCATCTCCTGGGGTATTGCGGCGGCAATGAGCTGGCGCGGTGCATCGGAAACCCCGGGTGGATCGCGTTGCGATAATGGGGGCGTGGTTTGAAGCGAACGGCGGGGCGGGTCTTCCTGGCGGCACTAGACTCTTTGTCGTGGCGTGCCGCGCACGCGCTTGGCGTTCTCGCGGTCGCCGGCATCTTGGCCATGTCGGGAATCGGCGCCGCGTGGGCGCAATCCTCCGATGAAAGTCCGACGATCGTCGAGCCCGCGCCGTCCGAGGGCGCCGCGCCGGAAGCGAGCGACGGACCGACCACGACCCTGCCGGGGCGCCCGGCGCTGGAGGGTATCCGCGTCGAGGGCACGCAGCGTATCGAGGCGGAGACGGTGCGCAGCTATATCGGGTTGCAGGAAGGCGATCCGATCGACCCGACCCAGATCAACAAGGCCCTGAAGGCGCTTTTCGCGACGGAATATTTCGCCGATGTCAGCATGGCGCTGGAGGGGCGGACGCTGGTCGTGACGGTGGTCGAGAATCCGATCATCAATCGCATTGCCTTCGAGGGAAACCAGCGGATCGACGACGAAACGCTGCAGTCCGAGGTGCGGTTGCGGCCCCGTCTCGTCTACACGCGCACGGCCGTTCAGAACGATGTGCGCCGTATCCTCGAGCTTTATCGCCGCAGCGGGCGTTTCGCGGCGACGGTCGATCCCAAGGTCATTCAGCAGCGCGACAATCGCGTCGATTTGGCCTTCGAAATCGACGAAGGGCCGCTGACCGGGATCGAGAAGATCAGTTTCATCGGGAACCGCTACTTCTCGGACGGCGCGCTGCGCGAGGAAATTCAGACCAAGGAATCGCGCTGGTATCGTTTTCTGTCGAACAGCGATGTCTATGATCCCGACCGGCTGACCTTCGATCGGGAGCTTCTGCGGCGCTTCTACCTCGCGGAGGGCTTCGCCGACTTCCGGGTTGTCTCCGCCGTCGCCGAGTTGACGGAGGATCGCGAGAACTTTTTCGTCACCTTCACGATCGAGGAAGGGGACCGCTATACCTTCGGCGACTTCGATGTCGTTTCTCGGATTCCGGACGTGGATGCTGAGGTCTTGAAGCAGGCGGTCGAGCTTGAACCCGGTGATTGGTACGACGCCAACGCGGTCGACGAGACGGTCCTGAAGCTGACGGACATGGTCGGAGATCAGGGGTACGCCTTCATCGAGGTGCGCCCCAATGTCGAGCGTGACCGCGATAGCCGGACGATCGACATCACCTTCGAGGTGCTCGAGGGGCCCAGGACTTATGTCGAGCGGATCGAGATTCGCGGCAACACACGCACCGAGGACGAGGTGGTCCGGCGGGAGTTCCTGCTGGTGGAAGGCGATGCCTTCAACGCCTCGAAGCTGCGGCGCTCGCGTGAGCGGATTTCCGATCTCGGCTTCTTCAAGCAGGTGGATGTGAACAACGTGCCGGGCAGCGAGCAGGACCGCACCGTCGTTCAGGTCGATGTGGAGGAGCAGTCCACCGGCGAGTTGAGCGTCGGCGCGGGCTATTCGACCTCGGTCGGCGCGTTGGCGGAATTCAGCATCCGGGAACGCAACCTGCTCGGCCGGGCGCAGGAACTCCGGCTCTCCAGTACGATCGCGCAGGAACAGCAGAGCGTCGATTTGAGCTTTACCGAGCCTTATTTCCTCGGGCGCCGTCTGTCGGCCGGGTTCGATCTGTTCCATACCGTGCGTGACAATCAGGATATCGCCTCCTTCGACAGCAAGGAGACGGGCGCGGGGCTGCGAACCGGCTATGAGATTAACGAGGATTGGCGGCAGAATCTCCGCTACCGCTTCGCGCGGGAGACCGTCGAGAACGTCGCCGCCAATGCCTCGCTCTTCGTAAAGGAGCAGGAAGGCACCGAATATGTCTCGTCGGTCGGCCAGACCCTGACCTTCGACCGGCGTAACAGCCGTATCGATCCGACCGACGGTTATTATGTCGCGCTGCGTAACGATCTGGCGGGCGTCGGCGGCACGGTGAATTACTTCAAGACTTCCGTTGAGGGGGCCTATTACATTCCCTTCTCCGCCGACTATCGCCTGATGCTGGGCGCGGAGGCCGGCCATATGGTCGGGTGGGGCGGCGAGAATACACGGATCAAGGACCGCTTCTTCCTTGGTGGCGACAATCTGCGCGGCTTCGAGGACGCGGGTGCCGGGCCGCGCGATGTGGCGACGGACGATGCGCTGGGCGGGCAGCAATATGCCGCCGGTACGGTGGAGCTTTCCTTCCCGCTCGGTCTGCCCGAGGAATTCGATCTCACCGGTGCGTTGTTCAGCGACTTCGGAACGCTCACGGAGGTCGACAATTCCGGTAGCGGCGTTCGCGATACGGCAAGTCTGCGCGCTTCCGTCGGTGTCGGCGTCAACTGGGTTTCACCTTTCGGACCGATCCGCGTCGATCTCGCGCAGGCGGTCGTGAAGGAAGATTACGACAGGACGGAAGTCTTCCGCTTCTCGTTTGGCACGAGGTTCTGATGTCCACGATCACGCGTAACGTTTCCGCCCTTGCCGCCGCCTGTGTCATGGGGGGCGCCGTGCTCCTGAACGCCACCCCGGCGGTGGTCGCGCAGGAGATTCCGGAGGCTCGGATCGCCGTCATCGATGTGGCCGGTGTCGAGCGCGATTCCATCGCGTGGCAAAGTCTGCGTGAACAGTTCGAGGCCCTGTTGAGCGGTTACCAGACCGAACTGCGCGATCGTCAATCCAGCTTGGAGCAGGAAGGCCAGCAATTGGAGCAGCAGCGCTCCATCCTCTCGCAGGATGCCTTCCAGGAGAAGAAGGCGGCCTTCGATCAACGGGTCGCTGAATTGCAGCGCACCGCGCAGGAGCGCAAGCAGGCGTTGGACAAGGCCTATGCCGCCGCGCGGGGACAAATTCGCGATGCGTTGCGCCAAGTTGTGCTGGAGATCGCGAAGGAACGCGATCTCAATCTGATCTTCAGCAATTCCCCGCAGGATAGCAGTGTCATCATGTCGCGGGACGAGCTTTCGATCAGCGAGGAGGCGCTCGAGCGTCTGAACGAGTCCATCAAGTCCGTCGAATTGCCGGATGTGAGCAGCACCGGCAACTGATCGTCGAGGAGCGATCCGTGGCCGATCCGCGCTTCTTCCACAAAGTCGGGCCCTTCACGGCCGGTCGGATCGCCGAGGCGATCGAGGCGACCGTGGAGCCCGCCGATCAAGCCGACCGTATCTTTTCGGATACCGGTACTCTGGAGGCCGCGGGCGCGCACGTCCTTAGCTTCTTCGAGAATGTGAAATACAAGGATGCGCTGGCCAAGACGAAGGCGGGTGGGGTCGTCGTGCGTCCGGATCATGCAGACCGCGTGCCGGCCGGTGCGATGCGCTTTCTGACGCCCTTGCCCTACCGGTCCTTCGCGCTCGCGGTGCAGATGTTCTATCCCGACGCGACCGTGGAGCCGGCGGTCGATGACTCGGCGTGGATCGCCGAGGATGCGATCATCGGTACCGGCGTGCGCATCGAGGCCGGCGCGGTGATCGAAGAGCAGGCCGAAATTGCCGACGGTTGTTGGATCCAATCCAATGCGGTGGTGGGACGCGGGTGCCGGGTCGGCGCGGGGACGCGCATCGGTCGCGGCGTCGTCGTCACCTATGCGTTGATCGGAGAAAGATGCCGCATCTACGCGGGAACGACCATCGGGACGCGCGGCTTCGGCTTCGCGATGGATCGGCGGGGCCATATAGACCTGCCGCAGTTGGGGCGCGTGGTGATCGGCGACGATGTCGAGATCGGCGCCAACTGCTCGATCGATCGCGGCATGAGCGGCGATACGGAGGTTGGCAACGGGACCAGGATTGATAACCTCGTTCACATCGGGCACAACGTTCGTATCGGGAAGGGGTGTGTCCTGTGCGCGCAAGTTGGGATCGCCGGTAGCGCCGTTCTCGAGGATTTCGTCGTGCTGGGCGGCCAAGTCGGCATCGGGCCGCATTCGCGTGTTGGAACCGGCGTGCAGATGGCCGCCAAGAGCGGTAGCTGGCGCGACGTGGAGGCCGGCGCCAAGCTCTGCGGGGTTCCGGCCGTACCCATCCGGGAATTCCACCGTCGCAACGTGATTCTCGAGCGGCTGAGTCGCGACAGGAATGCGCGCGACGATCAGTCCTGACGGCAACCGAGAGGTCTGGCGCGGCAAGCGGTCGCGGACAAGCGACGGGCAAGTGACGGGGGTAACAGCAGGGGCCATGGCGGACCAACAAGAACCAATGAAAAAGATCGAGGACATCGACATCATGACCGTCATGGAGCGGATCCCGCATCGGTATCCGTTCCTGATGATCGACCGCATCGAGGAAGTCGTGCCGTACGAGCACGCGATCGGCATCAAATGCGTCTCGATCAACGAGAGCTTCTTCCAGGGCCATTTTCCGCGTAAGCCGATCATGCCGGGCGTGTTGATCGTCGAGGCGATGGCCCAGACGGCGGGCGTCATGGTCGTCACCAGCCTCGGCCCCGAATCGGAAGGTAAGCTCGTCTACTTCATGTCGGTCGAGGAGGCGAAGTTCCGCCGCCCGGTCTTCCCCGGGGACCGCATGCATATCCGGGTCAATCGACGACAGAACCGCGGCATGGTCTGGAAGTTCTTCGGCGAGGCCTTCGTCGAGGACAAGCTGGTCGCCGAGGCGACATTCTCCGCGATGATACGGGATAGCTGATGGCCGAAATTCACCCTACCGCGATCGTCGATCCGAAGGCCGACATCGCGGACGATGTCCATATTGGCCCTTATTGCATCGTGGGACCGGACGTCGTTCTGGGCGCGGGCGTCCGATTGCGGTCCCATGTCGTGGTCGAAGGGCGGACCCGGATCGGGGCGGGCACGGAAATATATCCTTTCGCGTCGATCGGGTTGCCGCCGCAGGACCTTAAATACAAGGGGGAGCCGTCCGAGCTTGTTATCGGGAGCGGTAACCGCATCCGGGAATATGTCACCATGAATCCCGGTACCGAGGGCGGGGGCATGCTGACCAAGGTCGGGGATAACTGCCTCTTCATGGCGAGCGCGCATGTCGCGCATGATTGCCGTGTCGGCGACGGTGTCATCATGGCGAATAACGCCACCCTGGCGGGCCATGTCGTGGTCGGAGACCATGTCATCATCGGTGGCCTCTCGGCCGTGCATCAGTTCGTGCGCATCGGCCATCAGGCGATGATCGGCGGGATGTCGGGGGTGGAGAACGACGTGATCCCCTTCGGCTCCGTCATGGGGGAGCGGGCGAACCTCTGCGGCCTCAATATCATCGGCCTGAAGCGCCGGGGTTTCGAGAAGAACCAGATTCATGCGCTGCGTGCGGCCTATAAGGCGCTTTTCGCCGCCGAGGCCGGGACGCTCGGCGAGCGGGTCGAGGCGATCGCCAAGACCTATGAGGATGTGCCGGCCGTCGGCGAGTTGGTGTCCTTCATCCGGGAGGGCGGTGCGCGCGGGGTGACCCAGCCCAAGCCCGCGGACAATGACGCGTGAGCGCGACGGCGTGAGCGATCCCGTCCCGCCGCGCGCCGAACGGCCCGGCGGGGAGACGTCCCGGAAACTCGGTATCGTCGCCGGTGGCGGCAAGCTTCCCAGGCGCGTCGTGGACCGGTGCCTGAGCGAGGGGCGTCCCTTCTTCGTCTTCGTGATCGAGAATGCGGCGGAGCCCGGCCTGTTCGACGATGTCCCCCATATGCCGATCCGGCTCGGCGCGGCCGGAGCCTATCTGAAGCGCGCGAAGGAGGAGGGCATCCAGGATCTCGTCATGGTTGGTCCGGTGACGCGCCCATCCTTGCCGGCCATGCGGCCGGACGCGACCGCGCTCAAGGTTCTGACGCGTATCGGTGCGCGCGCCCTGGGGGATGATGGGCTGCTGCGCGCGGTCATCGGCTATTTCGAGCGGGAGCATGGTTGGCGCATCGTTGGGGTCGACACCTTGCTGACGGACATGTCGCCGGAGCCGGGTCAGTTGGGGGCGCACGCGCCGGACGCGGGCGCGCTCTCGGACGTGGCGCGCGGTCAGGAGGTCCTGGCCGCGCTGGCCAAGGCGGATGTCGGGCAGGCCGTGGTGGTGCAGGAAGGGCTGGTCCTCGGGGTCGAGGCGATCGAGGGAACGGACAGCTTGATCGCCCGTTGCGCCGGCTTGCGGCGCGAGGGGGCGGGCGGTGTGCTGGTTAAGTTCGCGAAGCAAGGGCAGGAGATGCGCGCGGACCGCCCCACCCTGGGTCCCCGGACGGTCGAGGGCGCGCGGGACGCGGGCCTGAGCGGCATCGCGGTCGAGGCGCGTCGTACCCTGCTGGTCGATCGCGAGCGGATGGTCGAAATCGCGGATGCGGCCGGGATGTTCCTGGTCGCCGTCGATCCGTCGGCGGACGCGTGAGGGGACCGCGCGCGATGGTGGAGTCCCCCCTGATCTTCCTGACCGCCGGTGAATCCTCCGGCGACGCCATTGGCGCGCGGCTCATCGCCGCGCTCAAGGCACGTACGGGGGGGGCGGTCCGCATCGCCGGCGTGGGCGGGCCGATGATGCGGGAGCAGGGGTTGGAAAGCCTCTTTCCCATGGAGGAACTCTCCGTCATGGGGTTCCTGGAGGTTCTGCCCCATGCGCGTCGTTTGAAGCGCCGCATCGCGGAGACGGCGGCCGCCATCGACCGGCTGGCGCCAGACGCCGTGGTGACGATCGATTCCCCCGGCTTCGCGCGGCGGGTTATGGACTCACTGGTAAGCCGCCCGGGCGTCTTGATCCACTATGTCGCACCGACGGTCTGGGCCTGGAAGCCGAAGCGCGTGCATGGCTTCAAGGCACGCTACGACCGGCTTCTGTGCTTGCTGCCGTTCGAGCCGCCCTATTTCGAGGCGGTCGGCCTCGACGCGCCCTTCGTCGGCCATCCGGTGTTGGAGTCGGGGGCGGATAGGGGGGACGGCCCGGCCTTCCGCGACCGCCACGGGATTGATCCGGACCGACCTCTCATCTGCGTTCTTCCGGGAAGCCGACGGGGTGAGGTTCGGCGTCTCCTGCCGGTGTTCGGCCGATCGGTCGAGCGTTTGGCGGGCCGGATCGGCGATCTTTCCATCGTAATTCCGACCGTGCCGCATCTGACCGACGAAATCGCGGCCGCCGTCGCGGCGTGGCGGGTGCCGGCGACGGTCCTGCGCGGCGCATCGGAGAAGTACGATGCCATGGCGGCAAGCAACGCGGCGCTGGCCGCCAGTGGGACGGTCGCGCTCGAACTCGCGCTGGCCCGGGTGCCGACGGTGATCGCCTACCGCCTCAACCCGATCACCTATTGGGTAATCGACCGGATGACATCGGTCGATTACGTGCATCTCTGCAACATCATGGCGGAACGCGAACTGGTGCCGGAGCGGTTGCAGGGGGAATGCAATCCGGCGCAACTCGCCGCCGATCTCGATGCACTCTTGAAGGGGGAGGGCGCCGCGCAGGAAGAGGCCCTCGTCCCCTATCTGAAAAGCCTCGCTCCGTCCGGGGGCGCGCCCAGCCTGGCGGCGGCCGACGCGATTATCTCATCCCTTCGATCCAGTACCTAGGCGGGTGTTAACGCTTCCATAACCGGATCTGTGCAAATTCCGGCCTACGGAACACCGGTGCTTCGCCGGTCCACCCTCATGCAGGTCTGGATAGATATCATGCAAAAGGACAAGAGCCGGGTCGGCTTCTTCAAACGCGCTTCCATCAAGATGCAGATCGCGCTTCTCGCCGGTGTCTCGCTTGGTGGTTTCTTGTTGATCGCCTTCGTCGTTATCGGCGGAAACATGATGGAAGGCCGCGCCAATGCCGTCGCGCGGGAGGCCGCCGGTCAAAACGAGATCCTGGATTCCATCGCCTACGAATTCTTGAACGCACGGCGGCGGGAGAAGGATTTCCTCCTGCGTCAGGACATGACCTATGCGCAGAAGCATTCGGAGGTCATGACCAAGATCGATCAGGCGCTCGGGACGATGGACCGCCGGAATCTTGGCGATACCTTCCAGGCCTTGGAAGAGGGGCTCGCCGCTTACAATGCCCAGTTCGCAAGCGTCGTGGATGCGTCGCAAACCGTCGGATTGACGGAGGAGGACGGCCTGCGCGGGCGCTTGCGCGGATCGGTTCATGCCGTCGAGGAGGCGTTGGGCCGGTTCGACGATGCCGACCTTCGGGTGCTCATGCTGATGTTGCGCCGGCACGAGAAGGATTTCCTGCTTCGCCTTTCCCCGAAATATGTCGAGCGGTTCGAGGCGGCTTTCGCTGAATTCGCCCGGACGCTCGACGGGGCGGCGGTACCGGGCACGGAGCGGCGGAACATCGCGGTGTTGATGCAATCCTACCGGGATGACTTCATGGCTCTGAGCGAGCTTCGGCTGGCGCTGGAAGAGCGGATCGCGCATCTGTCGGACTTGTTCGCGGCGAGCGAGCCTTTCTTTGTGGAGATCGAATCCGCCTTCCACGCACGCATGGAGGAGGCGACCGGCACCGCCGATGAAACCGCCACCATGGTCGAGCGCAGCATCGTCGCCACGATCCTCGTCACGGCGGTGATTCTGGCGCTGCTCGGCATTGGGATCGTTCGCGCGGTTTCCCTGCCCGTGGGACGCATGACCGATGCGATGTCGCGGCTGGCCGGGGGCGAGCGTGACACGGCGATTCCGGCGACCGAATACCGCAACGAACTGGGACGCATGGCCAAGGCCGTGGATGTCTTCAAGGCGACGATGCAACAGGCCGAGGAGGCGGCGGCGGAACGGGAACGTGCCGCGAAGGCGCGGGAGCAGGAGGCACGGGAGCGTGCCGCGCGCGCCGAACAGCTCAGCAAGCTGACCCAGGCTTTCGACCGGGATGTCGCGCAGGTCCTGAATCAGGTGCGCGACGCGGTATCGATGATGAACGATACCTCCCGCGCGCTCTCGGAGGCGTCGAGCGCCGTACGGGTCCAGGCATCCGAAGTCTCCGAGGCCGCCGTGCAGGCGACCGGCAACGTCCAGATGGTCGCGAGCGCCACGGAGGAACTGACCGCGTCGATCGGCGAGATCGGCGGGCAGATCCAGACCTCGACCGGCGTGGCGCGCGAGGCGGTCGATCAGGCGCGGACGACGGATACGCTGGTGAAGGAACTGGCCGACTCCGCTGAACGGATCGGCAGGACGATCGAGATCGTCTCGGCGATTTCGGAGCAGACCAATCTCCTCGCATTGAACGCCACGATCGAGGCGGCGCGCGCGGGCGAGGCGGGCAAGGGCTTCGCTGTCGTCGCCAACGAGGTAAAAACCCTCGCCGCGCAGACCGGCAAGGCGACGGAGGAGATCACCGGCCATATCGCGAAGGTTCAGCACAACACGACGGCGGTCGTCGGCGCGATCGTCGAGATCACGACGACGATCGAACGGGTGAACGAGGTGGCGGCGACCATCGCCGCGGCGATCGAGGAGCAGACCGCCGCCACGAACGAGATCGCCCGCAATGTCGAGGAGGCCGCGCGCGGCACCGAGACCGTCACGCAGAATATCGGCAGTGTCTCCGCGTCAGCCACGACGACGGATGATTCCGCCGGGCAGGTGCGCGTCGCTTCGGATAATCTATCGAAGCAGTCGGACCGGTTGAGCGGGATCGTCGCGAATTTCCTGGAGGCCGTTCGGGCGGCTTGATAGCCGGTCCATCTTCCGGAAGAAATTCGCGCAAGAAAAAGGCGGGAGGCCCTTCATGGTCCTCCCGCCTTTATTTCTGCCGCGTGCGCCCGGTCGTGGCGCGTTCGGGGTCTTAGCGCTGGTTGATCGGCACGAAATCGCGCTTCGTATTGCCGGTATAGAGCTGGCGCGGCCGGCCGATCTTCTGATTGGGGTCCGTGATCATCTCGTTCCACTGCGCGACCCAGCCGACGGTGCGCGCCAGCGCGAACAGCACGGTGAACATGCTGGTCGGGAAGCCGATCGCCTTCAGGATGATGCCGGAATAGAAATCGACGTTCGGGAACAGCTTACGCTCGACGAAATAATCGTCGCTCAGCGCGATCTGCTCCAGCTCCTGGGCAAGTTCCAGCAGCGGATCGCTGACATTGAGCTCCTTGAGCACTTCGTCGCAGCTCTTCTTCAGGACCTTCGCGCGCGGGTCGTAGTTCTTGTAGACCCGGTGGCCGAAGCCCATCAGGCGGAAGGGGTCGTCCTTGTCCTTCGCGCGCTCCAGGAACTCGGGGATGTTCTTCTTATCCCCGATCTGGTTGAGCATGTTCAGCACCGCCTCGTTCGCGCCGCCATGGGCAGGGCCCCAGAGGGAGGAAATGCCGGCGGCGATGCAGGCGAAGGGATTGGCGCCCGAGGATCCGGCGATGCGCACGGTCGAGGTCGAGGCGTTCTGCTCGTGATCCGCATGCAGGATGAAGATGCGATCCATGGCGCGGGCCACGGCGGGGGAGCACTTATACTCCTCGCACGGCACGCCGAAGGTCATGTGCATGAAGTTCTCGGCATAGCCGAGATCGTTGCGCGGATACATGAAGGGCTGGCCGACGGAGTATTTGTAGGCCATCGCGGCGATCGTCGGCATCTTGGCGATCAGCCGGTGCGAGGCGATCATCCGCTGCTCGGGATCGTTGATGTCCGTGCTGTCGTGATAGAAGGCGCTGAGCGCGCCGACCACGCCGACCATGACGGCCATCGGATGGGCATCGCGGCGGAAGCCACGGTAGAAGTTGCTCATCTGCTCATGGACCATCGTGTGATAGGTGATGGTCGTCTTGAAGGTCTCCTTCTCCTGCGCGTTCGGCAGTTCGCCGCGCAGCAGCAGATAACAGACCTCCATGAAATCGCAGTGCTCGGCCAGATCCTCGATCGAATAGCCGCGGTGCAGCAGGATACCTTCGTCACCGTCGATATAGGTAACCTCGCTGTCGCAAGAGGCGGTCGAGGTGAATCCCGGATCATAGGTGAAATAGCCGGTCTGGGCGTAGAGCTTGCGGATGTCGATGACATCGGGGCCGGTCGAGCCCTGCAAGACCGACAGGTCCCAGCTGTCCCCGGTGTCCGGGTCGCTCAGCTTCAGGGTCTTCTTGGGTTCGGATTTGCTCATGGTGCGGCCCCTCTCTTGCGTTCAGGGTGTTGGTCCGACGCGCGGCCGGTATCGGCGGCACGGACAGGAGGCTGCGACCCACAGGATAGGGATCGGCAGCGTGCGCGGACAATAGCCGCTACTGCCGCACCGCACAATGCCTGAGTGCTTCCCCAGGGAACGGGGTATAAACACTTGTAATCAATCGTGATCGGGCGTCCGGGCAAGTCGTGCGAGGGTTTCCTCGCGGCCGAGAATGGCCATGACCTCGAACAGGCCGGGTGAAGCATTGGAGCCGGTGAGCGCCGCGCGCAGCGGTTGCGCGACCTTGCCGAAGCCGATCTCCTTCTCCTCCGCGAAACGCCTGAGTCGCGCCTCGATATCCTCCTCCAACCAGCGGTCGAGGTCGCGGAGCGCGCTACCCGCTTCGCGGGCGACAGCGGCCCCGCCGCCGGAAAGCAGCTTCGCGGCCTTCGGGTTCTCAAGGGGGAAGACCGGTCGGTCGATGTAGAATATAGCACTTTCAGCCAGTTGCGCGACGGTGTTCGCCCGCGCCTTGAGGCCGCCCATGCCGTCGCGCAGACGGGTCGTCGCCACGTCGTCGAGGGTGCGTTCACGGCTCAGCCGCTCGACCACGAGGTTGGTAAGGCGCGCGTCCTCTGCCTCGCGGAGGTAATGGCCGTTGAGGTTCTCCAGCTTCGCGAAATCGAACCGCGCGGCGGAGCGCCCGACCTGCGGCAGGTCGAACCAGTCGATCGCCTGCGCTTCGGAGATCACCTCGTCGTCGCCATGCGCCCAGCCCAGGCGCAGCAGATAGTTCTTCACCGCCTCCGGCAGATAGCCCATCTCGCGATAGGCATCGACACCCAGCGCGCCATGGCGTTTCGACAGCTTGGCGCCGTCCGGTCCGTGGATCAGCGGTATATGCGCGAAGACCGGCGGCTCCCAGCCGCAGAGCTTATAGAGGTGGTATTGCCGGAAGGCGTTGGTCAGGTGATCGTCCCCCCGGATCACATGCGTGATTCCCATATCGTGATCGTCGACCACGACGGAGAGCATATAGGTCGGGCTGCCGTCGCCGCGCAGCAGGATGAAATCGTCGAGTTGCTCATGATCGATCGTCACGTCGCCCTGCACCTTGTCGGCGATCGTCGTCTTCCCCTCGCGCGGCATCTTGATGCGCACGACGGGATCGATCCCGGCCGGTGCCTCCGACGGGTCGGCGTCGCGCCAAGGGCTGCGGATGCGCACCGGGCGGCCCTCGGCGCGCGCGGCCTCGCGTTCGGCGTCGAGTTCCGCCGTCGTCATGTAGCAGCGATAAGCCTGACCATCCGCCAGAAGCTGGCGCGCGACCTCGGCATGGCGCGTGGCATTGCGCGATTGGAAGATCGCCGGCTCATCCCCCTCCAGGCCAAGCCAGGCGAGCCCGTCGCGGATCGCGGCGATCGCCTCCTCGGTCGAGCGCTGGCGGTCCGTATCCTCGATCCGGATCAGGTAGCGGCCACCGAAATGCCGTGCGTAGAGATAGTTGAAGAGCGCTGTGCGCGCGCCGCCGATATGCAGGAAGCCGGTGGGCGAGGGGGCGAAACGCGTGACGACCGTCATGGGCTTCTTCTCTTTCTCCGGTGCTGTCGCGAAGGCTTTCGGGAATGGGCGGCGATGTAGCACGGGGCCGGGGCCCGGGCAAAAGGCTTTTGCCCGGCCATCCCCGCGTGAATTGCAAATCCCCGTTCGCTGCTTCCCATGCTAGAAGGCGGCATGTGGCGCACGTTTCAAGAGGGCCGACGCGGGCCGCGCCGGTGGATCGACGGCAGGTTGGCGCGTCTCGGACGGCTCGGTTCGGCGCGCGCGATCGAACGCGCCCTAACGGCCGAGCGGGAACGGTGGGCGCTCTGGGCGCCGGTGGCCTTCGGCGCGGGCATCGCCGTCTATTTCGCCTTGCCCCTGGAGCCGCCACCCTGGAGCGGCGCGGCGATCGCCGGGATCGCGGGGGCCGGTTTGCTGGCGATCCGGGGCGGTCGGTCGGCTATCCTCGTCCTTTTGCTCTCCGCGGTCTTGTGCGCCGGGCTGGGATTCCTCCGTGTCGGTCTGGAGACGCAGCGCGTGGCCGCCCCGACGCTTCACCGGGATGCCGGTGTCACCCGGATCGCCGGAACCGTGACGGCGGTGGAAGCCTTCGCGGACGGACCGCGCGTGGTGTTGAACCGGATCGATTATCGGTGGCGCGCGCCGGACCCGGCGCCGGAGACGGTTCGTATCCGCCTTTCGGCCGGAGATAGCGTGCGGATCGGCGAGCGGATCGAACTCCTCGCCATCCTGCGCGCGCCGCCCCGACCGGCCTATCCCGGCGCCTATGATTTCGCCCGGCGGGCCTGGTTCGAGGGGCTGGGCGCCGTCGGTTTCGCGCTCGGCGGGTCGGAACCGGTCGTCGGCGCCGGGGGGATGGACGATCTCGGCGGGGGGCTCCGCGCGCGGGCCTTCGTCGATGCGCGCCGGCAGGAGATTACCCGCGCGATCCGCGACGGGTTGGCGGGGGAGGCGGGCGCGGTCGCCGCGGCCCTCATCACCGGCGACCGCAGCGGTCTGTCGGAGGAGGCGGTGGAGGCGATGCGGCGCTCCGGCCTGGCCCATCTGCTGGCCATATCGGGGCTGCATATCGGGTTGGCGGCGGGGATCGTCTTCGTCGGGTTGCGGGCGCTGTTGGCCATGCATGAGGGCACGGCGCTGCGCCGGCCGATCAAGAAATGGGCGGCCGCCGCCGCGCTGGTCGCGGCCTTCGTCTATCTGCTGCTGGCGGGGGCGACGGTGCCGACTCAGCGCGCCTTCCTGATGACGGGCCTGGTCCTGATCGCGGTCATGCTGGACCGCAAGGCGATATCGCTGCGTCTCGTCGCCATCGCGGCGGCGGTCGTCCTGCTGCTCGCCCCGCAGAGCGTGCTGGGGGCGAGCTTCCAGCTTTCCTTCGCGGCCGTCACCGCGTTGGTCGCGGTCTATGAGGGGGGGCGGCCGCTCGCGCGGGAGGAGGGAGAAGGCGATGCCGACCGCACGGCGCGCTGGATGCGGCGTATCGTGCGCTATTTGCTGCTGATCGTGGCGACGACCCTGATCGCGGGCGCTGCGACGGCCCCCTTCGCCCTGCATCACTTCGGGCGGATGGCGAATTACGGCGTGATCGGCAATCTACTGGCGATTCCGCTGATGGCCTGGATGGTCATGCCGGCCGGGGTGCTGGCGATGTTGGCCATGCCCTTCGGGCTGGAAGCCTGGCCGCTCGCCGCGATGGGGCAGGGGATCGAGTGGATCCTGGCGATCGCGCGGTTCGTCGCCGCGCTGCCGGGGGCCAGTATCCAGGTCGCGGCGAGCCCGGCCTGGGCGGCGGCCCTGATCGCGGGGGGCGGGTTATGGGCGGCGCTATGGCGCGGGCGCTGGCGGTTTTGGGGCGCGTTGCCGCTCGCCTGCGGCATGCTGCTGCCGCTGCTCGCGGATCAGCCGCACCTCATCGTCTCCGGCACGGGGCGTCAGATCGCGGTGACGGGGCCGGACGGCGGTTTCTGGCTGCAGCATCCCAGGCGGGAAAGTTTCGCGACCGGCGTCTGGTCGGAACGCACGGGCCGCGCCGTCGCGGGCGGCTGGGAGACGCTGTTGACGGGCGCGGGGCCGGGACCGCCGCTCGCCTGCGGGCCGCTCGGCTGCCATTATCGCTGGGGCGACCGGGTGGTCGCGATCTCCTATGACCCTCGCACCCTCGCGGAGGATTGCCGCCATGCCGATGTGGTCGTCTCCACCGTGGCGCCGCCCCGGGCGCTGCGCGAAGGGCTGTGCCGCGACCGCCGGCTGATCGATCCGGCGGCGCTCGCGCGTCAGGGCACGCACGCACTCATCCTGCGCGATGATCGCCCGCCAGCGGTACGAACCGTGGAAGCCGCGCGCGGCGCGCGTCCCTGGAGCCGGTAACAGGCTATCTGACCGCCGCCGATCAGTACTTGCGCAGCAAACCGACGAGGCGCCCCTGCACATTCACCTGATCGGGATTGTAGGTGCGTGGCTGATAGCTGGCATTGGCCGGGCGCAATTCAATCATGTCGCCGGCGCGCTTGTAGGTCTTGAGCGTGACTTCCGATCCTTCGACCAGCGCAACGACGATATCGCCGTTGTCCGCCGTCTCCGCCCGCTCGATCACGACCGTGTCGCCATCCAGGATTCCGGCGTCGACCATCGAATCGCCGTCCACCTCCAGCGCATAGTGATCGCCCTTGCCCAGCAGGGTCGCGGGTACCTCCACCATCATGGAGTGATCGCGCAGCGCCTCGATCGGCGTGCCGGCCGCGATCCGGCCATAGAGGGAGAGCTGCACCGAATTGCCGCCGCCGCGCATCATGGATTTGCGCGTACCGACCTCCTTCGCGCGCAGCATGTCGACGCGCCGGTTGCGGATCGGAAGCTGTTCCGTGCCCGTATTCTCCGGCAGGCGCACGACTTCCAGCGCGCGGGCGCGGTTCGGCAGGCGGCGCAGGAAGCCCCGTTCCTCCAGCCCGGTGATCAGCCGGTGGATGCCCGATTTAGACTTCAGGTCGAGGGCTTCCTTCATCTCCTCGAAGGAGGGCGAGACGCCGGAGTCGTTCAACCGGTCATGGATGAACATCAACAGATCGTACTGCTTTCGCGTCAGCATGGCGGTGTCGTCTCCTGTCCCGGTTCGCGATCGCCGTCCGGCCAAGGTCCGCATCGGGACGCGCACGGTACCAAGGCACAGGACCAAGGTTGGTCGCGCGAAGGGACCATATGCCGAACAAACATAAAACAATAGCGTTCTATAAGTGTTCGCTTATGCTGTCAAGCAAGGGCCCCACGCGCTTTCAAGATCGCGCCAGGGCCGGCACCCGCCTCACGCCGCCGCGATCTTCACTAGAAACCATCCGGGAACATAAGGATATCAACGGGATCACCGGTTTCGGCCGGCGGGGCACCGGGCGCCCGGCGGATCAGACAGGTCGCCGCCGCGAGGCGGGACAGCATGGAACTGTCCTGGGTCTCGAAGGCGAAGGCGGCCATGGTTCCCGCCGAATCGGACCGCAGGGTCGCGCGTAGGTAATCCTCCCGCCGGTCGTTCGCTGCCAACGGCGCGCCGAGCGACACCCGCCGGGTCTCGACCGCGGGCGCATTCGCCGGATGCCCCGCGAGGCGCAGCAGCGCCGGGCGCACGAAGATCAGGAAGCAGACCAGGGTGGAGACCGGATTGCCGGGAAGCCCCAGCATCGGCGTGCCGTCGAAATCCCCGAACATCAAGGGCTTGCCGGGGCGCATCGCGATCTTCCAGAAATCGATGGAAAGGCCGGCCTCTCCCAGCACCTCCGCCACCAGATCGTGGTCGCCGACGGAGGCGCCGCCGGTCGTCACCAGCAGATCCGCCCCGCGCGCGCCCTCTGCCATCCGGCGCAGGGAATCGCGATCATCCCGCGCGATGCCGAGCAGGATGGGCTCGCCCCCCGCCGCGCGTACCGCCTCGGCTAGCGCGGGGCCGTTGGAACTGACGATCTGGTGCGGGCCGACCGGGTCGCCGGGCATGGCGATTTCGTCCCCCGTCGCCAGGATCGCGACCCGGGGGCGCCGATGCACGAAAAGCCAGGGCCGGTTCATAGCCGCCGCCAGCCCGATATCGCGCGCGGTGAGGCGCCGGCCGGCCGTCAGCAGCAGATCCCCCTCCGCGAAGTCCAGCCCGGCCTTGCGCACCCAGCGCCCCGCGACCGCAGCCTCGGCGAAGGTGGCGTGGCGTCCGTCCTCGGAACGCGTCGCGTCCTCCTGGATCAGAATGCTGTCGGCGCCCGGCGGCAGGGGCGCGCCGGTGAAGATGCGGGCGCATTCCCCGGGGGCGAGCGCCGTGTCGTGGCTGGTGCCCGCCGGGATCTCCGCGACGACGGAGAGGGTGGCGCCGGCCACCGCCGCGTCGGCGGCGCGCAGCGCATAACCGTCCATGGCGGAGACGTCGCGCGGCGGCTGTGTCCGGCGCGATGCCGTATCTTCCGCCAGGACGCGGCCCAGGGCCTGGGGCAGCGATACTTGCTCCCCCGGCACCGGCTCCAGGCCGGTCAGGATGCGGGTTCGGGCTTCCTCGACGGAGATCATCGCTCGTCCACGCTTCCGCGCGCCCTCAATTGCCGTGGAACTCGCCGGACTTGCCGCCGGCCTTGTGCAGCAGGCGGATATCGGTGATTCGCATACCCTTATCCACGGCCTTGGCCATGTCGTAGACGGTCAACGCCGCGACGGAAACGGCGGTCAGCGCCTCCATCTCCACGCCGGTGCGGCCGGTGATCTTGCAGGTCGCCTCGATCTCCACCGCCGGCATGTCCTCCACGAGGCGCAGCGTTACCTTGACCGAACTCAAGGCCAGCGGATGACAGAGCGGGATCAGGTCCGGCGTGCGCTTCGCCCCCATGATGCCCGCCAATTGCGCGACGGAGAGCACATCGCCCTTCTTGAGCCCGCCCCGGCGGATCAGGTCGGCCGTCTCCGGCGCCATCTCGACCCGGCCGGCGGCGGTCGCGGTGCGCGCCGTCTCGTCCTTGGGCGAGACATCGACCATCACCGCGTTGCCCTCGGCATCGAAATGGGTGAGGGCGCTCGGCGCGCCCTGCTGTCCGTCGTCGCTCATGCCGCGGTCTCGCGGGTAAGGATGACGCGGGTCGCCTCGGCGACATCGGCCTGCCGCATCAGCGATTCCCCGATCAGGAAGCAATGGGCGCCGCAATCCGCCATGCGGGCAAGGTCGGCGGGCGCGAACAGGCCGCTTTCGGCGACCGCGATACGATCCGGCCCGATGGTTGGAATGAGTTGCGCTCCCGTTTCAAGAGAGACGTCCAGGGTCTTGAGGTTTCTATTATTTACGCCGATCAGCTTGGATTTCAGCTTGAGCGCGCGGGCGAGTTCCTCCGCATCATGCACCTCGACCAGCACGTCCATCCCGAGGGTATGCGCGATCTCCTCCAGTTGCGCCGCCCGGTCGTCGGAAAGCGCGGCCATGATCAGCAGGATGGCGTCGGCGCCAATCGCCCGGCTTTCATGGATCTGATAGGGGTCCAGCATGAAGTCCTTGCGCAATACCGGCAGATCGACGGCCGTACGCGCCGCCGTCAGATAGCGGTCGCGGCCCTGGAAATAGGGCTCGTCCGTCAGGATGGACAGGCACGCCGCGCCCCCCTGGCGGTAGGCGCGGGCCAGATCGACCGGGGCGAAGTCCTCCCGGATCACGCCCTTCGAGGGGCTGGCCTTCTTGATTTCCGCGATCAGGCCATAGGCGCCGGCGGCGATTTTCGCCTCCAACGCGGCGGCGAAACCGCGCGGACGCGGCGCGGCGGCGGCGGCCTCCCGCACGGCCTCCAGCGGGGTATCCTTCTTGCGCGCGGCGACGAAGTCGCGCTTATCGGCGCAGATTTTATCGAGCACGTCGCTCATCGATATCCTTTCCGTCCGGGGCGCGGCACGCCCTCAACCGAGGAGGGGACTCAGACGCCGACCCCGGCGATCTTCAGTAATTTACCCAGCGCGGCGTCGGCCTGGCCGGCGTCGATGGCGGCGGCCGCCCGTTCCACCCCGGAGCGGATATCCGCGACGGCTTCGTGCACCACCAGGGCCGCGGCCGCGTTCAGCAGCACGACGTCGCGATAGGGGCCTTTCTGACCGATCAGCAGGGCGCGGATCGCGGCCGCGTTCTCCTCCGGCGTGCCGCCCTTGAGGTCTTCTAGCTCCGCGCGCGGCAGGCCGGCTTCCTCCGGCGTTACCTCGAAGGTTCGGACGGCACCGTCCTTGAGCTCCGCCACCTTGTTCGTGCCCGTCGTGCTCAGTTCGTCCAGCCCGTCCGCGCCATGCACGACCCAGGCCCGCTTCGCCCCGAGATTGCCTAGCGTCTCGGCCATCGGCACGATCAATTTCTCCTGGAAAACGCCGAGCAGATAGCGATCCACCATCGCCGGGTTGGAGAGGGGGCCCAGGATGTTGAAGATCGTGCGCGTACCGAGTTCGACCCGCGTCGGGCCGACATTGCGCATGGCCCCGTGATGGCGCGGGGCCATCAGGAAGCCGATGCGGGCTTCCTCCATCGCGTGGCGCACCGCCTCGATCGGTGCCTCGATATCGAGGCCGAGGGCGGTCAGCACGTCCGCCGCCCCGGATTTCGACGAGAAGGCGCGGTTGCCGTGCTTCGCCACCGAAACGCCGCAACCGGCCACGACGAGCGCCGTCGCGGTCGAGATATTGTAGGTGCCGACACCATCGCCCCCGGTGCCGACAATATCCATCGCATCGGCCGGGGCCTGGATATGAAGCGCCTTGGCGCGCATCGCCTTGGCGGCGCCGGTGATCTCGTCGACGGTTTCGCCGCGCACGCGCAGCGCCATCAGGAAGCCACCCATCTGGGAGGGCGTGGCGTCGCCCGACATCATGATGTCGAAGGCGCGCTCCGCCTCCGCCTGCGTCAGTGTCGCGCCGTCCGCCACCTTGGCGATCAGCTGCTTGATGTCCTTCAGTTCTCCGGCCATGGCTTCCGTGTCGCTCCCGCCCTCGCATGTCGGAGGCCCGGCGCCGAGACGCCGGCCTTCGACGGTGCGTTCTTTCCCGTCGCTCCGCCTGTCCGTCGCGGCGAGGCTTTTCGCGCCGCTTGCGCGCGGTTATAGCAGGGCCGAACCGGGCTGGAAAAGCCGTGAAGCGCGCACCATGTGGCGGCGGGACGGCGACTCGCCCTAGGATTCCGAGACCTCCGCCCCACCGGTCGGCCATGCTGGCGCCCTCGTATCGAGCTTCTGGGAAGAAGGATGCCTCGTCACCAATCCCGGTCCCGTCCTCCGGGGGACCCGCGCGGCAAGGCCGGCCCGACCCGTGGCTTGACCCGTGGCGCGGCCCGGCGGACGGCCGTCCGTGCCAAGCGCGCGGCGACGCGCAACGCGACACGGCGCCGCGCGGTGTGGGCGGGGGCGCTGGCCGCCGTGTTCCTGCTGGGTATCGGCCTCGGGGTGTTGGGGGGCTATGGCGCTGGATTCTTCGATCGCTCGGGCTCGCGTGTCGCCATCGAGGCCGAGTCGGCCGGAGAAGCCGCGATCCGTCGCGATCCGCCACGCGAGACGCTCTATGACCTGCCGGTCACCGTGCGCTCGTCCGATCGGGCACGGAAGGCCTATCTCGACGCCTATGAGGAGGATCTGCGCGCCGCGCCCCCACCGCCGAGATTGTCGATACCGTCTGGTCCGGCGCCGCCCGTCCCAAGCGGTCATGCGCCGGAGAAGCATCCGGCTCCCGGCGCGCCCATGGCGGATACGCCGGATCAACCGACCCCCCAGCCACCGCGGGCCGAATCGCCTGGCGGACTGGATCGGCATGGCCCCTCGACCCCGATGGGTGAGGCGAGCGAAGCACGGCCCGCCTGGATCGCCAATGCGCGCGCGGTGCCGCTCGACCCGTCGCGGCCGATCCTGGCGATCGTGATCGACGATGTCGGGGTCGATGTCGCGCATAGCCGGGAGGCGGTGCGCCTGCCGGCGCCGCTTACCTTCGCCTTCCTGCCCTATGGCTACGACCTGCCGGCGATGACCCGGACGGCACGCGAGGGAGGGCACGAAATCATGGTCCATCTGCCGATGGAGCCTGAGAACCGGGAGGTCGATCCCGGTCCGCACGCCCTAATGACGGACCTGCCGCCGGAGGAGATCGACCGGCGCATTGCCTGGAACCTGGCCCGCATCGACGGGCCGGTCGGCCTCAACAACCATATGGGCAGCAAGTTCTCGGCCCGGCCGGAGGGGATGCGCCGGGTGCTGCGCGCGCTGTCCGACCGGGGGCTGTTCTTCCTCGACAGCGTCACCAGCGCGCGAACGACCGGCTATCGACTGGCCGAGGAGATGGGCGTGCCTTTCGCCGTGCGCGACATCTTCATCGACCATACGCTCGACAAGGCGACGATCCGCGCGCAACTGGAAAAGGCCGTGGAGACGGCGAAGCGCCAGGGCCATGCCGTCGCGATCGGCCATCCGCATGACGAGACGATCGACGTGCTCCGCGACTGGCTGCCCACGGTGGCGGGGCAGGGGGTGCAACTCGTCCCGATGAGCGCCGTCATCCGGCGGCGCTACGGCATGGGATAGGGCCCGGCCGCGATCATGGGGCCAAGGATCAGTAGACGCGATCGACCACGCCTTCGTTCACGGTGACGTCGAACCGGGTCCGCAGGGCGGCGGCGAGTTCGTCGACGATCTCGCCCTGCAAGCCGGCCGCAAGACTTTGGGCGATATTCTCGCGCAGGCTGGCATCGGCGGCTTCGCTTGCCGGCGTGCGGCCGGTGACCTCCGCGACGACATAACCGCCCTCGGGATCGGCGGCATAGTCGATCCCGCCGACCTCAAGGTCGAAAAGGGCGGTGGCGAGCGCGCGGGGCAGATTCCCCTGGTCGCCGCCGCCGTCGCGCCCGAAGCCGTCGATCTCGGTCAGCGCATGGCCCTCGGCCTCGGCGGCCTGGCGCAGAGAGCCGCCGTTCCGCGCGGCATCCGCCAGTACCTCGGCCCGCTCTTCCGCCAGCGCGTCGCGCCGGTCCTCGCGCCAAGCATCCTCAACCCGCTCGGTAATCTCGCTCAAGGGCGGTACGCGCGGGGCCATCACCTCGTCGACGCGCAGCACGAAATAGCCGTTATTGGCGGTTTCCTCCAGGAAACTGGCCTCACCGGCCGGCGTATTCCAGGCGGTTTCCAGGAAGCTGACGCCCGGCGGCAGTCCCTCGACCGGCTCGCCCGCCGGGTCGCGGCCCTGGCGGCTCACGGCGTCCACCGTCTTGACGGGAAGGGCGACGCGCTCCGCCGTTTCCTCCAGCGTCAGACCCTCGCCGAAGGCCTCGTCGATCCGCTTGGAGAGGTCGTAGACCGCATCGATCGCCTCGTCGAGCGCGAGGTCGTTGCGAATCTCGTCGCGTACCTGGGCGAGCGGCGTCACCGCGCCTTGCTCGACGGATGTCACTTTCACGAGGAACCAACCGAAGGCGCCCTGGACAGGCTCCGAGACACCGCCTTCCGGCAGGGCGAAGGCGGTTTCGGCCAGGGTTTCGTCCGGAATTTCACCCTGCGTGAAGGTGCCGAGATCAAGACCGGCGGGATCGACGCCCGCGATTTCCTCAGCCACGCTCTCGATCGTCCGGCCTTCCTCGATCATCGCGGCCGCACGCTGGGCCGTTTCCTCGTCGGGTAGCAGGAGTTGCTGCAGCGCGCGGCGTTCCGGTCTGGTGTAAGTGTCGCGTCGGGCCTCGTAGGTCGCTTGAATCTCCTCTTCCGGTACCGCGACTTCCTCGATCAGGTCCTGCGGGGCGAGGTGGATATAGGAGAGGCGCCGGAATTCGGGCAATTGGAAGCTGTCCTTGTTGGCATCGTAGAACGCTTGCAAATCGCCCTCGTCCGGTGCCGGGACCGATGCGGCATCCGGTAAGGGGACCGTCGCGCTGACGGCGGAAAGACGGGCACCGTGATATTGGAACAGCGCGTCCACCAGCGCGGGGCTAGCGCTCGTCCCGGCGGCGGCGGCGCTCAGCAACTGTTGGCGGGAGAGGTCGTTGCGCACGCCCGCGACATAGGATTGCTCCGTGATGCCGGCGGCGGCCAGCGTATTCTGGAACAGTTCCCGGTCGAAGCTGCCGAACTGGTTGCGGAACTGGTCGGTCGACTGGATATCCTGGCGCACCATCGCGTCGGTCGCGGTAAGGCCGAGAGCCGAGGCCTCCGCGTCGAAGAGCGCGCGTGTCACCATGCCGTCCAAGGTGCGTCGGGCTAGGCCCAGCTGGCGCGCCGTCTCGGAATCGACGGATTGCAGGTTATTGCGGCGAAGCTCCGTGCGATAGGCCTGCGACAACTCGTTGATACCGATCTGCTGATCGCCGACCTCGGCCGCGACATTGCCGCCGCCGCCGGGGCCGCTGGCATTCATATAGTCCTGAACGCCCCAGCCCGCGAAGCTGAGCACGACGATCGCGAGAATCCCCTTCGCCACCCAGGAGGCGACGCCGGTGCGCATGGCCTGAAGCATGGATATCGCTGCCTTTTCTCGGTCCTTCGGGTCGAGCCCCTGATTTGAGCGGCGCGGATCATAGAAGGGGCGACGGGTCCCCGCAACCGCCGGGTCGGCGGGACTTGGCGGTCGGTCGGCGCCGGCGCGACGGCGTTGGCGCGGCCGCGCGGCAATGCTATTGAACCCCAGCCTGGACCACGCCCTGTTTTCGGGGCATGCGATGGCGCAGGATCGAGCAAGATCGAGGAGGAGCCCCGACCATGGCGCGTACACCGCTGATCGCCGGAAATTGGAAGATGAACATGCTACGCGCGCCGGCGGCCGCGCTGGTGGAGGCGCTGGCGGATGGGCTGTCCGGCGAGGCATGGAGGGCGGAGGTGCTGATCTGCCCGCCGGCGGTGCTGCTGGCCCCGCTCGCCGGTCTGCTGGCGGAGAAGGGGGCGGCGGGCCGAATTCAACTCGGTGGGCAGGATTGCCACCAGGCGGGTTCCGGCGCGCATACCGGTGATATCGCCGCGGAGATGCTGGCGGATATCGGCGCGCGCCACGTCATTCTGGGCCATTCGGAACGGCGCCAGGATCACGGCGAGACCGACGCGATCGTCCGCGCCAAGGCCGAGGCGGCGCACGCCGCGGGCCTGACCGCGATCGTCTGCGTCGGCGAGACGCGGGCCGAGCGCGATGCCGGCACCGCGTTGGAGGTGATCGCCCGGCAACTGGGTGCCTCTCTTCCGGCCGGCGCGACGGCGGGGAACACCGTCGTCGCCTATGAACCGGTCTGGGCCATCGGCACCGGGCTGACCGCGACCCCCCAGGACGCGCAGGAGGTTCACCACCATATCCGCAGCGAGATCGCCGATAGCCACGGGGAGGCGGTTTCGGACGGAATGCGGGTGCTCTACGGTGGATCGATGAAACCCGGCAACGCGGCCGATCTACTCGCCCAGGCGGATATCGACGGCGGCCTGATCGGCGGCGCCAGCCTCGTGGCGGAGGATTTCCTGAAGATCGTCGCCTCCGCTGACTAGGCCGGGACGGCCTCGTCCCGTCACCGGCGACGGGGGCGCGCATTTCCGGTCTGGAAATCACCGCCCTTAGGCGTTACATAGCGCGCGCAAGAGATAAGGAACGAACGGGTTCGATCCATGGAAAACATCCTGCTGGTCATTCATCTGCTGATCGCGCTGGCGCTCGTCGGCACGGTACTCATGCAGCGCTCCGAGGGGGGCGCGCTCGGTATCGGCGGCGGTGGCGGCGGCGGCGCCGGGGGACCCGGGATGTTCTCCGCGCGCGGGGCCGCCAACGCGTTGACGCGCACGACGGCGATCCTGGCCGCGGCCTTCATGGCGACGAGCCTGGCCTTGGCGATCCTGGCCGGCACGGAGACCGAGCACGACTCGATTTTCAATTCCGCCACGCCCGAGGCGTCGCAGGAGGCGCCGGCCGCGCCCGCCGCCGACGAGGGACCGAGCGTACCGCTCTCCGAATAAGTCGCTTTTTCAATCGGTTGGAAATTGGCGTCGGGTTCCGGGCGGAACCCGGACGCTAGCGCTGGACTTGCAGTCCGCTTTGCGTATGGTGGGGTTCCATGTCGACACGGTACATCTTCATCACCGGCGGCGTGGTGTCCTCCTTGGGGAAGGGCTTGGCCTCCGCCGCGCTGGGCGCGTTGCTGCAGGCGCGCGGCTATAAGGTCCGCCTGCGCAAGCTCGACCCCTATCTGAACGTCGATCCTGGCACGATGAGCCCCTATCAGCATGGGGAATGCTACGTCACGGACGACGGGGCGGAAACCGACCTGGATCTGGGCCATTACGAACGCTTCACCGGCGTGCCCGCCCGCCAGACGGATAACGTCACCACCGGCCGCATATATTCCGACATCATCGCGAAGGAGCGGCGGGGCGATTACCTGGGCGGCACGGTCCAGGTCATCCCGCATGTGACCGACGCGATCCGGGAGTTCGTCGTCTCCGACCTGACGGACGAGGATTTCGTGCTTTGCGAGATCGGCGGCACCGTCGGCGATATCGAGGGGCTGCCTTTCCTGGAGGCGATCCGCCAACTCGGCAACGAATTGGGGCGGGAGCGCACCTGCTATATCCACGTGACGCTGCTGCCTTTCATCGGCGCGGCCGGGGAACTCAAGACCAAGCCGACGCAGCATTCGGTGAAGGAACTGCTCTCCGTCGGGATTCAGCCGGATATCCTGCTGTGCCGCGCCGAGCGGCCCATTCCGGAAGGGGAACGGCGGAAGATCGCGCTGTTCTGTAACGTGAAGGAAAGCCGGGTCATCCCCGCGCTCGACGTCGATACCATCTACGACGTGCCGAACACCTATCACGCGGAAGGGCTCGATATCGAACTCTTGCGCTATTTCAAGGCGTTGCCGGAAGGGGATGAGGAAAAGGTCGACCTGTCCACCTGGGAGGACATCACCCAGCGCATCCGCCAGCCCGAGGGCCGTGTCCGCATCGCGGTGGTCGGCAAGTACACGGTCCTGCTCGACGCCTATAAATCATTGGCCGAGGCGCTGACCCATGGCGGCATCGCCAATAATGTGAAGGTGGAGCTTCAGTGGGTCGATTCCGAGATATTCGAGACGGAGGATCCGACCCCCCATCTGGACGGCGTCCACGCCATCCTGGTGCCCGGAGGCTTCGGCGAGCGCGGGGCCGAGGGTAAGATAAAGGCCGTCACCTTCGCGCGGGAACGCAAGGTGCCCTATTTCGGCATCTGCTTCGGCATGCAGATGGCGGTGATCGAGGCCGCCCGCTCGCTCGCTGGAATCGACAAGGCGGGCTCGACCGAGTTCGGCCCCTGCGCGGAGCCGATCGTCGGTCTGCTGACCGAGTGGGTGCGCGGCAATGTGCGCGAGACCCGCGCCGAGGGCGGGGACATGGGGGGCACCATGCGCCTGGGCGCCTATCCCTGCATGCTGGGGGAGGGGTCGCGCGTGCGCGAGATCTACGACGTGGCCGAGATTTCGGAACGTCACCGCCATCGCTATGAAGTCAATATCGCCTATAAGGAGCGGTTGGAGGCGACGGGCATGGTCTTCTCCGGCATGTCGCCCGATGGCGTGCTGCCGGAGATCGTGGAGCTTCCGGACCACCCCTGGTTCGTCGGCGTGCAGTTCCATCCGGAACTGAAGTCGAAGCCCTTCGCGCCGCATCCGTTGTTCGCCAGCTTCGTGGCCGCCGCCTTGCAGCAGAGCCGTCTCGTCTGATCCGCCGTCCTTCGCTAGGATGCGGTCGCCCGTGAAGGAGGGGCGCCACCCATGAGCCTGTCGCCGCACCGCATATCGCTCGGCCCGGTCGAGATCGCCAACGACCGGCCCTTCACGCTGATCGCCGGCCCCTGCCAGATGGAGAGCCGCGAGCATGCGCTGATGACGAGCCAGCGGCTGAAGGATATCTGCGGGCGCCTCGGTATTCCGCTGATCTACAAGACCAGCTACGACAAGGCCAACCGCACCAGCCTCAAGGGAAAGCGCGGGGTGGGGCTGGAGGCGGCGATGTCCGTCTTCGACGAGATCCGGGAGACGCTGGGCCTGCCCGTCCTGACCGACGTGCATGAACCGGGACAGTGCGCCGTCGTCGCGCCGCATGTGGATGTATTGCAGATTCCGGCCTTCCTGTGCCGACAAACCGACCTTCTCGTCGCGGCGGCGGCGACCGGCAAGGCCGTCAATGTCAAGAAGGGCCAGTTCCTCGCCCCGTGGGACATGAAGAACGTGGTCGATAAGCTGGAAGCCTCCGGCTGTTCCGACGTGCTGGTGACGGAGCGCGGGGTGAGCTTCGGCTACAACACGCTGGTCAATGATTTCCGCGCCCTGCCGATCATGGCGGCGGAAACCGGCAAGCCGCTGGTTTTCGATGCTACCCATTCGGTGCAGCAGCCGGGCGGGCAGGGGACGGCCTCCGGCGGCAAGCGGGAATTCGTGCCGGTCCTGGCCCGCGCGGCGATCGCGGTGGGCGTCGCGGCGGTCTTCATGGAAACGCACGAGGACCCGGACAACGCGCCCAGCGATGGCCCGAACATGGTGCCGCTCGACAAGATGGAGGCGCTATTGGCGGATCTCATGGCATTCGACCGCCTGGCGAAGGCACGGCCCATCACGCTCTGACGGACCCGCTTACCCCAGCGTATTGTAGCCGTTGTCGACGAAGATCGTCTGGCCGGTGATATGCCGGGATTTGTCGGAAAGCAGGAAGGCGGCGGCTTCCCCGATCTGTTCGATCGAGACGAGCGAGTGGATCGGCGCTTCCCGCGCGGCCTTCTCCATCAGCGCGTCGAAATGGCTGAGACCCGAGGCCGCGCGCGTCGCGACCGGGCCCGGGGAAAGCGCATTCACCCGGATTCCCCGTGACCCAAGATCGTGCGCGAGATAGCGGACGGAGGCCTCCAGCGCCGCCTTGACCGGCCCCATCAGATTATAGTTCGCGATCACCTTCTCCGCGCCGTAATAGCTCATGGTCAGGATCGAGCCGCCGTCGGCCATCAGAGGTTCCGCGCGGCGCGCTAGACGGATCAGGGAATGGCAGGAGATGTCCATCGCCGTCCGGAACCCCTCGGCGGAACTGTCGACGACCCGGCCCTGGAGATCCGCCTTCGGGGCGAAGGCGATCGAGTGGAGCAGGAAGTCGAGACGCCCCCAATGCGCCTCGATCGCGGCGAAGACCGCTTCGGTTTGCTCCGGATCGGTGACGTCGAGCGGCAGGTAAAGCGGGGCGTTCACCCGTTGAATCAGCGGCTCGGTGAAACGGCGCGTCTTCTCGTTCAAATAGGTGACGGCCAGTTCGGCTCCCTGGGCATGCAGGGCCTCGATACAGCCCCAGGCGATGGATTGATCATTGGCGAGGCCGACGATCAGCCCCCTGGTCGGCGTACTGCTCATGCCACGCGTGGTCCTTCGGCGTTCACATGGTGAAAATCAGGCGATCCAGGTGAATCGGCGCTTTATCCGCTTGATTGCGGTTCGGTCTCTATTCGCTCTTGCCGGGCCATGTCGAAGAGCGGCAGGAAGCTCTCCGGTTCCTGGGCGCCGGAGAGTGCGTATTTCCCGTTCACGATGAAGCAGGGAACACCGCCGATGCCGATACGTCGCGCGTAATTATCCTCCGCCCGGATTTCGTCGGCATAGTCGTCACCGTCGAGGAGGGCGCGCGCTTCCTCCTCCGCCATGCCGGCGGCGGTCGCGCGCTCGATGAGAACCGCGCGGTCACCGATATCGCGCGCCTGAAGGAAATAGGCGTCGAACAGGGTTTCCACCAAACGTTCGGCGACCTCCGACCCGATATGCTGGGCGTGGCGGATCAATCGGTGGGCGGCCAATGTGTTCGGCGTGCGGGGGATCGAGTCGAAATCGAAGGGGATACCCACATCCTCGCCCACGCGCCGGATATGGCCATAGAGTTCATGCGCCCGATCCGGTCCGCCGAACTTCACATTGAGGTAGGTTTGCCGGTCCATGCCGCCGGACGGCATGTCGGGGTTCAACTGGAACGCCCGCCAGCGCACGGTGACGCTCACGCCCGGACGCAGTTTACGCGCGGCGTCGAGGCGCTTCTTGCCGATGAAGCACCAGGGACAGATCGGATCGGAGAAGATATCTATCTGCATGGTCTCAGTATGGGGGCTCGCGGGCGCGATGATAAGGGGCGATCCGTCACAGGCACGCGCGGCGCGCCCGTTCGATCATGCGGTCCGCATCATCTCCATCGCCGGCGGCGACCACGCCGACGCTGGGCCAGACGCGAATCGGTTCCATCACCTCCTCGGTCAGGTGGAATTCGGACTGATGCAGGATGCCGGCGATTCGGTGAAGTACGCGCTCCGCCTCGGCGATCGATGTTTCCGGCATGAGGATCGCGAAACCGTTCGCGTCCATCCGGCAGACGCAATCCTCGATTCGCGTCATGCCGGTGATCCAGGCGGCCATTTGCTGCATTAGGATACGCGCGGCTTCGTCGCCATGTGTGTCGCGCACCCCCTCGGCATTGTCGATTACCGCGAGGCCGAGGGAAAGCATGCCCTCGCGCACCGCGCGGGCCTGCAACAGCCTTGCCAGATGCTCCTCCATGAAGGCCGGGCCGTAGACCCCGTTCAACTCCACGTCGGCCGTTCCGGAAGACAGCGTCGCCTTGAAGGGATCGCGCATCGTCCATCGCCAGCGCTGCCGGTTCACCAGCATATGCATATAGGGGATGAAGCCGGTCGAGGGGGTGGGCACGACGGGTTCGTTCAGCACGATACTGACCCCGGCTTTGTAGAGGGTCTCCGACGCGGCATCGTCGATCGCCGGACCGACGATCAGGGTCGGCAGGTTGAATAGGCGCGGGTTGGCGCGAATATGGGCGGCCAGGGAGGCGGCGCGCGCGATATCGCGCGGTCCCTCGACGCCGATTATGGCGGCATCGACGCGTTCGTCATCGATCCGTTCCCCGGCACGGAAGGCGCTGCGTTCCGGAATCGCGTGGAAGCCGGCCATCAGCAGGGCCTGTTGCAGATCGGTCAGGATCGCCCCGTTCTCGCACACCGTCATGATGCGGGGGCGCAGCGCGTAGTTCCGGCTGAATCCGGTGGGGTCGACATCCACGCCGAACCGGCCCGCGCTTTCGACTCGCCGGGAAAGTTCCGTCTGCATTACGGACGCGCGGACCAGGCGCGGCAGCCGGGCGGCGATTTCCTTCGTCGCGCTGTCGGCGGGAAGAAGATCGTCGACACCCGCGGCAAGCGCGCCGTCGCGCATCCGCCGGTCCGTAGCGTCCGTCAGGATTATCGGAATGGCCGCCGTGATGGGGTCATGCTTCAAGATGTCGACGAGGTGAAGAGCCTCCGCGTCCTCCGCTTCGCCGTCCGAGGCGATCAGGATCACGTCCGGCGCCCGCGTGCGCGCCTGTTCCGGCAGGGCGGCCCGGTCGCTCACAGCAAGACAGCGATAGCCAAGCGCGTGCAGGGCGCCCTGGCGCGCCTCCACCCGTTCGGGCGACGGGTCGCCCAACAGGATCAACCCATGTTTGCTCATCGCGCTTTTCGCCCCGCTTCCAGATCCGTCTTCCAAGATCCGTGACCGCATGGTCGGCCGCGACTTGACCTGATGCGCCGATCACGGGACAAACTCTACCGTTCCGCCGGGCCATTGAAAGCCCAATCGGAGCCGACGTCAGCCCCCTAATCCCCGGGGTCACGAACGAGAGTGGGGCCGAGATAGAGCCGGGGCCAAGAACAGGGAGACACGATTCGTGAGCGAATCCGAGAGTATGTATGATCGCGACCTAGACCGGACTCCGGCCAATTTCGTGCCGTTGTCCCCGATCAGCTTCCTGGAGCGGGCGGCCAATCTCTATCCCGATCGTGTCGCGATCATCCACGGCGCGCGGCGGATCACCTATGGCGAGTTCCTGAAGCGTGTGCGCCGCTTCGCCTCGGCGCTCGCCAAGCGCGGGATCGGCAAGGGGGATACGGTCAGCGTCATGGCCCTCAACACTCCGGCGTTGCTGGAGGCGCATTACGCGGTGCCGATGGTGGGCGCGGTGTTGAACGCGATCAATACGCGGCTCGACCCGGCGACGGTCGCCTTCATCCTGACCCATGGCGAGGCCAAGGCGGTCTTCACCGACCGTGAACTGAACCCTATCATGGGACCGGCGCTGGAGCAGTTGGACAGGAAGCCGGATTTCGTCGTCGATATCGACGATGCGGAAGCCGCCGAGGGTGAGTTCGTCGGCGAGATAGAATACGAGGCATTCCTGGAACAGGGCGATCCCGATCACCCGATAACCCTGCCGGCGGATGAATGGGATTCGCTCTGCCTCAACTATACCTCCGGCACCACGGGCAACCCGAAGGGGGTCGTCTATCATCACCGCGGCGCCTATCTGAACGCGCTGTCCAATGCGATGACCTTCAACCTGACGCGTGAATCGGTCTATCTCTGGACCTTGCCGATGTTCCACTGCAACGGCTGGACCTATACCTGGGCCGTGACGGCGGCTTGCGGCACGCATGTCTGTCTGCGCAAGGTCGATCCGGCGAAGATCTTTCCGATGATCGCGGAACATGGCGTCACCCACATGTGCGGCGCGCCGATCGTGTTGACCATGCTGATCCATGCGCCCGGGGAGCAGAAGCGCACCTTCCCCCAGCGGGTCGAGGTCGCGACCGGCGGTGCGGCGCCGCCCTCGGCGGTTATTTCCAAGATGGAGAATATGGGCTTCAACGTCACCCATCTCTATGGCATGACGGAATGCTACGGTCCCGCGACCGTCTGCGCGTGGCAGGACGATTGGGACGATATGGAGCTGGAGGCGCGCGCCGCCCGGATGGCCCGCCAGGGCACGAACATGGTGGCGGTTGCCGGCTATCGCGTGGCCGACGAGGAAAGCTTCGAGGACGTACCGCGCGACGGCAAGACGGTCGGCATGCTGATGCTGCGCTCGAACACCGTCATGAAGGGCTATCTGAAAAACCCGGAGGCGACGCGCGAGGCGCTGCGCAACGGGTGGCTTTCGACCGGCGACCTAGCGGTGATGCATCCCGACGGCTATGTCGAGATCAAGGACCGCGCGAAGGATATCATCATCTCCGGCGGGGAGAACATATCCTCCCTGGAGGTGGAGGAGGTGCTCTACAAGCACCCGGACATCGTGGAGGCCGCCGTCGTCGCCGCGCCACACGAGAAATGGGGCGAGACGCCCGTCGCCTATGTCACGCCCAAGCCGGAAGCGGTGGGGCGGCTAACCGCCGATGCGGTCATCGATTATTGCAAGGAGCACATGGCGCGGTTCAAGGCGCCGACGCGCATCGTCTTCGGCCCGCTGCCCAAGACCTCTACCGGCAAGATTCAGAAATTCGTGTTGCGCGAGCAGGCGAAAGAGACAGGCTAGGCTCGGTTCCCATGCCCGTCCCGCTCACAGAGGTTGGAAGGATACCGCATCCATGATCGTCGATCACCGTACCTATACGCTGCATCCGGGCAAGTTGCCGGCCTTCCTCAAGGTCTATCGCGAGAAGGGCTATCCCGTTCAGTCGAAGCATCTGGGCAAGCCGGTCGGGTGGTATCTCTCGATGGATATCGGGGAACTCAATCAGGTGGTTCACATGTGGGCCTATGACGATCTGAACCAGCGCGCGGATCGTCGCGCGGCGTTGAACGCCGATCCGGATTGGCAGGCTTATCTCGCCGAGGCGACCCCCTTCGTGCAGCATATGGAGAACAAGATCCTGACCGCCGCGCCCTTCTTCGAGGACCCGCCGGCGGTGCCCGAGGCGTTCTCCGAGTCCGAGTGACCGGGCCGGAACGGGCGGGCCCATGGATCTGTCCGACCTGAAGCGTCTGGGGCATCGATCCGGCACTGGCGGGTGGGGGCTTGGCGGCCTTCATGAGACAGGGCTGGAGGAGGTGCGGCCCGTCGGCGTCGGCGGTCCGTGGGCGGCTTCCGGGACGCGCGCTTCCGATGCGGGAGAACCTGGGAACAGCACTGCCATCGCGGCGCTGATACGTGACGCGCTTTCGGCCGATCAAGTCGTCGTCCGTGAGGTGTCCGCGCTGACGGGCGGCGCGATTCATGCCCATCACGCGATCGATCTTCGGGCGGAGGGGGGGACGGTTCCCGGCGACAGCGCCTGGGTGATCCGGTTCCCCGCCGATCCTTCCTTTCGGATCGGCCATCCGCCGGATGTCGAGGCCGCGGTCATGCGCCGCGCGGCACGCGTCGGCGTGCCGGTTCCCGAGGTTTTGAAGACGGGGCAGGCACGCGCGCCGGGGTCGGTGGCGATGGACCGTCCCTATCTGATTATGCGTCGCGTGGTGGGGCGCGCCGTGGCGTCGGAACTGGTGGGGCTTGGGACGGCTGATGGGGTGCGTGTCGGGCGACGGGCCGGCGAGGTGCTCGGCCGTCTGCATGGAATCGCGCCCGACGCGGGCGTGGTCGACGGCCTTATACCCCCGCCGGAGGACCCGGCGGGGGCGCGGCTCGCGAATCTGAGCCGCGCCCTGGACGCGACGGGGGCGGTGGAGCCCGGCCTGGAATGGGTGCTTGCCTGGCTGACCCGAAACCGCCCCGCGCCGGTCCCACCGCGTCTCGTTCATGGTGATTTCCGTAGCGGCAACCTGATGATCGACGGTGGATCGGGGAAGGCCCGCCTCGTCGCGGTGCTGGATTGGGAGTTCGCACGCTGGTCCGATCCGCATGAGGATCTGGGCTGGCTCTCCGCGCCGTGCTGGCGCTATGGCCGGCGCGACAGGCCGGTTGGCGGCTTCGCGGACTGGGCGTCGTTCGAGGCCGGATATCGCGCGGCCGGCGGCGTGGCGATCGAGCCCGCGCGCCTGCGCTTCTGGCAGGTTCTCGCGCTCTTGAACTGGGCGATCATCGCGCTCGGCCAGGCGGGGCGCTTCCGGCGGGATAGGCCCGAAACCCTCGATCTGGGGTTAACCGGTTGGCGGCTGCCCGAACTCTTGTTCGAGATGTTGCGCGCCACGGCGCCGGAGGCACGGGCGGAGGGGGCGGATGCGCCACCGCCCGCCTCGGATGCGGTCGTGTTGCCGGCTCCGGTGCCGGGCGTGGAGGATTTACTCCACGCGGTACGGCGGGCGCTGTCGAACGGGCTTCCCGCCGGACCGGAGGAAATGGGACTGCTGATCAACGCCATCGGCATCGCGGAGCGGGCGACGGCGGCGGGCGGCATGGCACGGGCCGGCGCGGATTGGGGCGACCGGGCCCGATCGATCCGACGGGACGGCATTCCGGCGGGGCGCTCGGCTGCCCATCACGGGCGCCTCCTGGCGGAAACCCGGGCGCGGCTCACGCTCGCCAATCCGCGTTATTTGATCGCGCTCGGCTTGGATTGACGGGTGGGGCGAGGGAGAGCGCGGGCGGAGAGAACGGCCCCGACGAAGGGGTCAAAGATCGATCATGTCCGCCTGGGCCCGGCGTTCGCGACCGTCATAGCCCGCGCCCTTGCGGCGGCGTCTGTCGGGACCGATGAAGCCGCGGGCGCGCACGAAGGGGCGCGGCCGCTCGATGATGGCGACGATTCGGTCATAGACGGCCCGGGCGGTCACCGGCTTGGCCAGGAATTCGGTGACGCCCGCATCGCGCGCGGCGGCGACATGATCGGTCTCGGAATGGCCGGTCAGCATGATGATCGGTTGGAAGGGGTCGATTCCGCAGTCGCCGCGCCGTACCAGGCGGGTGAATTCAAGCCCGTCCATCGGCTCCATCAATAGATCGGCGATGACGATATCGATTTCCCACCCGCTTGCCTGCAGGGTGTGAAGCGCTTCATGGCCGTTCGCGGCGTGGTGGATATTGCGGACGCCGAAGCCGAAAAGCACATCCTTGATAAGGCGCTTCATCAACATGTCGTCGTCGATGAGCAGAATGGACAAGCCACTAATGTCGTAGGCCATCGCTCGGGTTCCCGTCGACGCTGGTTACTGGGTGCCCCTCCCGTGTCCGGCGTCCGTCCAGGGACGGAACTATACCGCGTCGTCGCGCGCGGTGGAACCATGCGCGACGAACGATCCGACAACCGGATTGGAGCGGCCGCACCCTGCCATATGACGGGGCGTCGGCCAATGGCCCTTGTCATTCTGGGTCGTATGTCGCATATGGGGGCCGGTTCGAGGGGCACGGTCGCATCGCATGCGGCCCGATCCCTTCGAAACCGATTCTAGCCAGCCGATGGACGGAGCGTTTATGTCGAAGGAAGAGCTGATCGAGTTCAAGGGCGTCGTGACGGAAAAGCTTCCGAACGCCATGTTCCGTGTCGAACTCGAGAACGGCCATCAGATCATCGCTCACACGGCGGGTAAGATGCGCAAGTTCCGCATCCGCGTCATGGTCGGGGATCAGGTGGATGTCGAGATGACGCCCTATGATCTGACCAAGGGCCGCATCACCTTCCGCCACAAATAACCCGCCGCTCCACGCTCCCTTGCGCGCGAACGGATGCCGCGGCTAGGCTCCCGGCGCGCCGTCATCGGGGCCGGTATTTCCGGTGCGGGCGTTACGGATGGGTGGCCGAGTGGTTGAAGGCAGCGGTCTTGAAAACCGCCAGGGGTTCACGCCTCTCGTGGGTTCGAATCCCACCCCATCCGCCATTTTGCATATCTCACGGCAACTCGCTTCGCTCGTGCCTCCGATGGGGCGCGCTGACCGCGCGGCGCCCGGTCGGGCGCTTTGCGAAGCGTTTGAGCCTTGTCCCGCCGTCTCCGCCAATCCCCATATCCCACGGCACTTCGCGTCGCTCATGCCCCCGATAGGGGGCTGGCCGGCTGCGAGGATATCCATTGATCATACCCGAGGGCGCACCGGGTTCTCATGTATCCGGAAGAGAGGTCGTAGGCGCCATTTCCTCGCGCCGCGCGGCCCAGGACAGCAGCGCGTCTAGGGCCGGGCATAGCGCCTGCCCCCAGTCTGTGAGGCCGTATTCGACCTTTGGCGGCACTTGATGGTGAACGATGCGGCGCACGATGCCATCGCTTTCCATCTGTCGAAGCTGCTGGATCAGCATCTTCTGGGACACGGCGGGAATGGCCCGCTCAAGCTCGGAAAATCGCATGACGTTGCCGCCGAACAGGTGGAACAGAATAATCAGCTTCCACCGCCCCTCGAGCAGCTTCAGGACGTTCTCCACGCCCTCGGCCGCCGTCTCGCGCGTATAGGGGTGATCTGCCTTACCTTTTGGTAAGTACCTTACTTTTTTGTCCGTTCTTGTCATTCAGTGAGGCTAAGGCGACTTATTCTCCCGAACAACGGAAATCGGAGAGTCGTCATGTCGATCACCCTGCCGGAACCTGTCGCGGCCTATTTCGCCGCCGACCGTAAGGACGGCGATGCCGTCGCCCATTGCTTCACCGAGGACGCCGTCGTCACGGATGAGCGCCGGACCCATGTCGGCCGCGACGCCATCCGCCGGTGGCGGGCGGACGCATCGGCGGCGTTCAGTTACACCGTCGCCCCCTTCGCGGTCAGCGAGGAAGGCGGCCAGACCGTGGTCACCGCCCATGTCTCGGGAAACTTTCCGGGCAGCCCGGTCGATCTGCGCTACGCCTTCGTCCTGGAAGGCGACCGGATCGCGCGATTGGAGATAACGCCATGAGTTTCGATCTCGGCTTGCGGGGCGCGCGCGCCCTGGTAACGGGCGGGACGAAGGGGATCGGCGCGGCAGTGGTCGAGACCTTGAAGGAGGCCGGGGCCCATGTGGTGACGACCGCGCGCGGCGTGCCGGCCGGCGCCACGGACGGTGTCCGGTTCATTGCCGCCGATATCTCGACCGCCGAAGGGTGCGCCGCCGTCGCTGCGGGCCTGTTGGATCGTCTCGGTGGCGTCGACATTATCGTGCATGTCGTGGGCGGTTCGTCCGCGTCCGGTGGCGGGTTCGCGGCGCTGGACGATGCGGAATGGTCAAGGGCATTGGACGTGAACCTCATGCCGGCCGTGCGGCTGGACCGTGCGCTCTTGCCTGGAATGATCGCGCGTGGCTCGGGCGTGATCGTGCATGTGACCTCTATCCAGAGTCGTTTGCCGCTTCCGGAGTCGACGACCGCATATGCGGCTGCGAAGGCCGCCCTTTCGACCTATAGCAAGAGCCTGTCCAAGGAGGTCGCGCCGAAGGGAATTCGGGTGATGCGGGTTTCGCCCGGCTGGGTGGAGACGGAGGCGGCGGAGGCAATGGTCAAGCGCCTGGCAGAAAAGGCGGCCACCGATTACGAGGGCGGCAAGCGGATCGTCATGGAGTCGCTGGGCGGAATCCCCCTTGGCCGTCCAGCCAGCCCGGCCGAGGTCGCGGATTTGGTCGCGTTCGTCGTCTCCCCGCGCGCGGGCGCGGTGACCGGTGCCGAGTTCGTCATGGATGGCGGCACGGTCCCGACCGCGTAATAGCATGGAGGCCGATGAACAACGGGTTCAGTGAAACCTGACCAAATCGGTGCGTGCCGTTTCAGGGCACCAATTTCAAATCGCTGGGGTGCCCGCCACTCTCACTCTTATGGCCGGTGGGCTTATGGCCGGTGGGGATGCTTGGTGTCGTCGAAGGATTTGGTCGGCAGGCGCGCCGGCCTCGCGTGCGCGCTTGCTCCCTCGGGACGGGGCGGTATCGATGCCGTCGTTTCTGGTCAATCCCGTCGTCACCGTCTTTCAAAGCGGGCGGCGCTCCCCTAGGCTTGAACCGGGAGGGGCACGACGAAAAGGCTGATATATGGATGGTGTCCCAGGATGAAACACTGGCAGCCCTGCGCGCGATCGCGCAGGCGGGCCGGGATATCCCATCGGATTGGCTAAGTGGTCAGGCGACGCATGCGCTCGCGATCGAGCCGGCCGTCCAGGCCGCCGGTTTCGCGCGCACTCATGACCGCCTGATGGCCGCGATGCGCGACGGCGCGATCGACTGGCGGCGGTTCGATATCGCGGAGTTCGTCGATATCATGCCGTCGCTCGCCTATCTCGACCGGGTCGAGACGGATGCGGGCGCGGATTTCCGATATCGTTTCGTCGGGGAGGGGATCAATGCCGTGGCACGCCGACCGCTTCGCGGCCTGCTGTTGAGCGAGGTGCTGACAGGCACCGCGGCACGACAGATTATCGCGGAATATGAACGCGTGATCACGGATCGGGCGCCGCGTGCCAGCGCCGGCCGGGTCGTGGTCTCGGACATGTCCTGGATCAGCTATTTGCGGCTGCTCTATCCGGTTCGCACCGGAGAGCGCATCGACCGATTGCTGCTCGTCATGCTATTCGCTACCGACAAGAACGCGTGGGGAGCCGGGCCGCCCCGATAGGCACGGAGGGCCACCCCGACCGATCCGCGCGGCCAAGGTAGCCGGGGCCATAACGGGCCCGGGACGATAAAATACAAAGGGAGTATCCGATGAGCGACAAGCCGGTGCTGTTCGTCACCCGCAAGCTGCCCGACGCGGTCGAGGCTAGAATCCAGCGTGACTTCGATGCGATCCTCAACCCGGATGACCGGCTCTACGGCCCCGAGGATCTGATCGACATGTCCGCCAAGGCGGATGCGATCATGCCCTGCCATTCGGAGCATTTTACAGCGGATGTGATCCGGCGCCTGGATGGACGCGTCAAGGTGATCGCCAATTTCTCGGTCGGTTACGACCATGTCGATGTCGCCGCGGCGAAGGAAAAAGGGATCGTCGTCACCAACACACCCGATGTGTTGAGCGACGCGACCGCCGAGATCGCGATGCTCTGCATGCTGGGTGCCGCGCGCCGGGCGACGGAAGGCGTCGGGCTGGTCCGTGAAGCCGGGTGGAAGGATTGGAGCCCGGCCTTCATGGTCGGACGGCAGGTGACGGCCAAGCGATTCGGCGTGATCGGCATGGGCCGCGTCGGCCAGGTGACGGCCAAGCGTGCGCGGGGCTTCGACATGGCGGTTCACTATACCAAGCGCTCGCGCCTCGATTCGGAGGTCGAACATGCGCTGGGCGCCACCTATCATGAAACCATCGAGGATTTGCTGCCGCATTGCGACGTCCTCTCGCTGCATTGTCCCGCGACGCCCGATACGAAGGGGCTGTTGAACGCGGAGCGCATTGCCTTGTTGCCGGAGGGGGCGATCGTCGTGAATACCGCGCGCGGCGCGATTATCGATGATGCGGCTTTGATCGCCGCCTTGAAGAGCGGGCATGTCGGGGCCGCCGGACTTGACGTCTATAATGGTGAACCGCGCGATATCGCCGAGGAGTACCGCCGCCTGCCGAACGTGTTCGGCCTGCCTCATATCGGCAGCGCGACGGAGGAAACGCGGATCGCGATGGGCAACCGTGCCCTCGATAATCTCGATGCTTTCTTTCGGGGCGAGGCGCCGGGCGACCGGGTGGCCTGACAGTGGGGGGAGATTTCGCCGGGGGATTTCAAGGATTTCCGAGATGATGGCCGGGAATGCCGATGAATTGCGTCAACTCTATTGACGCGGTAACACGTTGTCCCTAGCGTTGGTATTACCATTGCAGGCCGGTCGCGTAAGAACCGGTGGAAGGCGAGCGCCGTTAACGGTGCCGTGGAACGGGGAGACGTGGCGGATTAGGTCCGCGTCATAAGAATTATTCCCCAAAACCAAGGGGTCGACGACACGGGTCCGTAAAAAGGGCGCGGTCGGCGGCCAGACAAGAATGGGTCACGTCGTGTCGTCATGCGAAGGCGACAGCGCGGAATGGGCCCAAGAATGAACGCTTACGGGAGGATGTAATGTCCAAGAGCACGAAGAAGTCGGAAAGCGGCGTTTCGCGTCGCAAATTTCTGCGCGGCGGCGCCGTCGCCGCGGCGGCCGCGCCGGCCGCGATGCTGTCCGCCCCGCATATCGCGAAGGCGGCGACGACGCTGAAGGTTCAGGCCGCCTGGGGTGGTGGTATCTTTCTGGAATTCGCGCAGGATTACGTCGATCGCGTGAACAAGATGGCCGGCGGTGCGATGAAGATCGACCTGCTGGGCGTCGGCGCGGTCGTGAAGACGGCCGAGATGCAGACCGCCGTGCATAACGGCGTGCTGGACGGCGCGCATCTGGTGACGGCCTATTGGTATTCGAAGAGCCCGGTCGCCTCGCTTTTCGGTACCGGCCCGTGCTTCGGCTGGACCGCGAACGAGATGATGGGCTGGGTCCAGTATGGTGGCGGCCGTGAGCTTTATAACGAGTTGATGCACGACATGCTGGGCCTCGATCTGGTCGGCTTCTTCTCCGGCCCGATGCCGGCGCAGCCGCTCGGCTGGTTCAAGGAGCAGATCACCGACGCCGCGCAGATGCAGGGCCTGAAGTATCGGACCGTCGGCTTGGCCGCGGACGTGCTGCAGGAGATGGGCATGTCGGTTGTTCAGCTTCCGGGCGGTGAAATCCAGCCGGCCATGAAGTCCGGCCTGATCGACGCGGCCGAATTCAACAACCCGACCGCCGACCGCGACTTCGGCATGCAGGACGTCTCGAAGCATTACCATCTGGGCAGCTTCCACCAGTCCCAGGAATCCTTCGAGATCATCTTCAACAAGACGCTCTTCGATAATCTGTCGGAGGAGCAGCGGGCGATTCTCGAATACGCGTCCGAGGCCGCCTCGACCGACATGGCCTGGAAGGCGATGGAGCGGTATTCGCAGGATCTCGTCGCGCTGCGCGAGGAATTCGGTGTCAATGTCTATCGCACGCCGGACGCCGTGATGAAGCAGCAGCTCGAGGCCTGGGACGTCGTCGTCGACCGGATCAGCAGCGAGGATCCGTTCTTCGCGAAGGTCGTCGAGTCGCAGAAGAACTGGGCGCAGCGTCACGGCGCCTACGCGCTTCAGAACGCGCCGGACTATCGCGCGGCCTACGAGCACTATTTCGGCGCTCTGTAGGACCGCTGGCCGGCCGCCCGCGCGGGCCGTCGGCACGGTCGATCCACCGGGGGGCGGCGCCAGGGACGGCGTCGCCCCTCGCGGCGTGCTTCCGGGCATGCCGTTCCGCCGGACTCCGGCTCACACCGCGTTGAACGGGATTTCGTCCGATGACCCGTATAATGTATTTCATCGATGGGTTGAGCGCTTGGACGGGCAAGGCATTCGCCTGGTGCATCGTCATCCTGACGCTCTCGACCTGCTATGAAGTGTTCGTCCGCTATGCGTTGAATGCGCCGACCGTCTGGGCCTTCGATATGAGCGTTCAGATGTATGGCGCGCTCTTCATGATGGCGGGTGCCTACGCGCTCGCGCAGGATGCCCATGTGCGCGGCGATGTCGTCTATCGACTGCTGCCGATCAAGGCGCAGGCGGGCATCGACCTCACGCTCTATATCCTGTTCCTCGCGCCGGGTGCGCTGGCGCTGATCTATTACGGGGCCTCGTTCGCCGCGGATAGCTGGCGTTACAACGAGGTGAGCTGGAGCTCGCCGGCCCGTATCCAGATCTACTTCTTCAAGACGCTCATTCCGATCGCCGGCGCGCTGGTGCTGCTGCAGGGGATTTCGGAAGCGGGGCGTTGCGTGAAATGCATCCGAGACGGTTTCTGGCCGCCTCGGTTGAGCGATGTTCAGGAAACGGAAACCGTCATGATGCATGAACAGGCCGATCTCGAAGAGACCGACCATAAGCCGGGCGCAGGGGAGAACCGGCAATGACCGATCCGCAAATCGCCCTCCTGATGCTGGGTCTGTTCATCTTCGTGGTGCTGCTCGGCTTTCCGATCGCTTTCACCCTGGTCGCCATGGGCCTCGGGTTCGGCTACTACGCCTATTACGACCCGCTGCGCATGCAGACGATCTTCGACAATCGAATATTCGATCTGTTCGTCCAGAATACATTCTCCGTGATGTCCAACGAGGTGTTGGTCGCGGTCCCATTGTTCTTGTTCATGGGATATGTGGTCGAACGGGCGAATATCGTGAACCGGCTGTTCTTCAGCTTCCAGCTGGCCGCGCGGCATCTTCCGGGCTCGATGGCGGTGGCCGCGCTCGCCACTTGCGCCGTGTTCGCGACGGCGACCGGTATCATCGGCGCGGTCGTGACGTTGATGGGAATGCTCGCCTTCCCGGCGATGATGGAAGCGCGCTACAACATTCGCTTCGCCTCCGGCGTGATCTGCGCGGGTGGGTGCCTCGGCATTCTGATTCCGCCCAGCATCATGCTGATCGTCTATGCGGCGATCGCGGAAATCTCACCGTTGCGGCTCTATGCCGGTGCGCTGTTCCCGGGTTTGATGCTGGCCGGTTTCTACATGATCTATGTGGTGACGCGGGCGGCCTTGAATCCTTCGCTCGCCCCGAAACCGAAGGCGGAGGACATTCCGCTCACGACGGTCCTCTCGGAGTTGGGCAAGAGCTTCGTGCCGCTCTTCGTGCTGATCCTCTCGGTGCTGGGCGCGATCCTGATGGGGCTCGCAACTCCGGCGGAGGCGGCCGCGGTCGGTGCCGCCGGCGGGTTGCTGCTGGCCTTCATCTACCGTTCCCTCAGTTGGGAACGGTTGAAGGAATCGGTCTTCCTGACGGCGAAGACCTCGGCGATGGTGTGCTGGCTCTTCGTCGGAAGCTGGACCTTCGCGGCCGTTTTCTCCTATCTGGGCGGCCACGACATCATCAAGGAATGGTTCCTGCACCATGATCTCAGTACGGTCGGATTCCTGGTGCTGGCGCAGACGACCATCTTCTTGCTGGGCTGGCCGCTGGAGTGGACGGAGATCATCATCATCTTCGTGCCGATCTTCCTGCCGATGCTGGCGACCTTCAGCGTGGAACCGCTATTCTTCGGCATGTTGGTCGCGCTCAATCTGCAGACCTCGTTCCTGACGCCACCCATGGCGATGGCCGCCTATTATCTGAAGGGCGTGGCACCGTCCTATGTGAAGTTGACCGACATCTTCTCGGGGATCATGCCCTATCTGGCGATCGTGATCTTCACGATGGTGTTGCTGTACAACTTCCCGGGGATCGCTCTGTGGCTACCGGAGTATCTATTCGGTCCGCCGAGCTATTGATCGGGCCATTCGGCCGATGGAGTAGAGGTGTTTGGTGATGGCGGCGAAGCAGGCCGAGCAGTTGAATTTCTCCGCGGTCGAGACCGCGCGCGCGATCCGGGCCGGGGAGGTCACGGCCGAGGAGGTGACACGCGCGTGCCTCGACCGTATCGAGGAGATCGAACCGACGATCCATGCTTGGGCCCATCTGGCGCCCGAGGTGGCGATGGAACAGGCCCGGCAGGCGGATGCGCGTCGCCGGGCCGGGAAGACCACCGGTCCACTTCACGGCGTGCCGGTCGGGATCAAGGACATCCTCGATACCAAGGATTTCCCGACCGAATACGGCACGCCGATCCATGCCGGGCGCCGCCCGGCGGAGGATGCCACGGCGGTTGCCCTGCTGCGGCAGGCAGGGGCGGTGATCCTGGGGAAGACGGTCACCACGGAATTCGCCACCATGCACCCCGGGCCGACGGCCAATCCGCATGATCCGTCGCGCACGCCGGGCGGGTCGTCCAGCGGGTCGGCGGCGGCGGTGGCCGCGGGGATGGTGCCGGTCGCGATCGGCACGCAGACCAATGGGTCCGTCATCCGGCCCGCGTCCTTTTGCGGTGTCGTCGGCTATAAGCCGAGTTTCGGGCTGATCCCGCGTCACCGGGTGCTGAAGCAATCGCCGCCGCTCGATCAAATCGGCAGTTTCGGGCGCACGGTGGAGGATGCGGCGCTGGCTGCGCAATGCGCCATGGGCTTCGATTCGCGTGATCCGGCGAGCCGACCCGTCGCGGTGCCCGATCTCTGGGGCTTGTGTGCGTCCGAACCGCCGATGCCGCCCACGCTCGCGCTCTTCAAGGGGCCGGTCTGGGACCAGGCGGAAGCGACGACGCACGAGGCGTTCGAGGAGTTAGCCGAATTTCTCGGCGATGGCGCGGGCGAGGCCGAGGTCGCGCCGGTCTTCGGCGAGGCGGCGGAACTCCACCGGAGAATCATGGAAGCGGATATCGCGAAGAACTATGCGGCCGATTATGGCCGGGCCCCGGATCGGTTCAGCGAGGTTTTGTCCGGCATCATAGAACGGGGCAGGGAGGTTCGCGCGGTTGACTACAATATCGCGATGGACCGGATCGACCTGTTCGCGCGTTCGCTTGAACCGCTTTTCGAGGAATATGACGCCCTGTTAACTCCCGCCGTCGCGGGCGAGGCCCCGATGGGGCTGGATAGTACCGGAAGCCCGGCCTTCTGTACGCTATGGACCTACTGCGGCATGCCGGCGGTCTCCTTGCCCATCCTGCATGGGCCGGCGGGGATGCCGCTCGGCGTTCAACTCGTTGGTCGCCGGGGCGATGACGGCAAGCTTTTGCGCACCGCGCGCTGGTTGATGGACAAGGTCACGGCCGAGGCCGAGGCCTGATCGAGAAGGAACGACGTCATGGGCAATATCCTTACCGGACTGTTCGCGATCACGGTTTTCCTGTTGTTCGTCGGGGGGCTCGCGGAATCGATCGGCGCGTTACCGTTCATCCTGATCGTGGTCTTCGTCAGCGTGCTCGCGGTCGTCGCGCTGTGGGAGGAAATCCGGGGCGATATCCTGCGCTGGCGCGGCAAATCCTGATACCGCGCCCGGCTTCCAAAGGGGGCGTTCACGCGCATGGAATTCGTTCCCCCTTCCGGGATCGAGCTTGAATACGGGGTGGGGACGGGCAGCCGGCAGGTCAGCTCGATCGCCGCCCGTCCCCGATATCCATCAGCTTCGCGCTTCCCATGCGGCGATACCGGCGTCGGCGCATTGGATATCCTCTTCCGGTTTGCCGCCACTGACGCCGATCGCGCCAACGAATTCCCCGTCGACCACGACGGGGACGCCACCGCCCACGAGGCTGAACCGCCCGCCCATCGCGGTGTTCATGCCGTTGGCCAAGTTACCGGGCTGGCAGGCCGCGTTATGAGCCTCCGTGGATTTCCGGGAGATGGCGGCGGTAAAGGCCTTGTCCTGGGCGAGGTGGGTGGACAGTGCCTTGCAGCCGTTGATCCGTTCGAAGGCGATCAGAAAGCCGGAGTCGTCGACGACCGCGATACACATCGCGACACCAAGAGCATTCGCCTTTTCCGTGGCGGCCTTGATCATCACGCGGGCGTCGTCGAGATCCAACCTTTTGATGGTCAGCATGGGCACTCTCCTCCTATAAGGGCCGTGTCGGCCGAAACATTCATCGCAGATTACTAGACCGCATGATCGAGTCCATAAAAGCCTATCTGCGCGTGCCCTTCTCCATGATCGTTTGGGTGATGGAGACCTATGCGGCGAATCGCGAACGTCTCGCCCGGTTCATGGCGCGTCCCTTGGTCGCGCGTATCTTCAAGGGGGCGGTGCTTATAACCTTCCTCGCCTGGCTGGGGATTGCCTTTCTGATCGCGGATGATGAGGCGGGGGGGCGCCTAGAGGATGCCGTCCGGACCTATGTGCCGCAGGCCGTCGATTGGGGATTGATGGACGAGGCGGGCGCGCCTGAGGATGGCGCGAAGCCCACGGGCGGGACGTCCGGTACCGAATAGCGGTTATATGCCAATCTTGTCGATCATGACCCATGAGGATCGTTCACCTCCCTCCTGAATGGACGGGGGAGGATAAGTGGCGCCAGGCGACGCGGCAGCGCGCGGAGAACCCGGGCGGGACGTCCCCATGGGTCATGATCAACAAGAGTTGGTATTAGTCCTTAAAAAGTTCGGGGAAAATCGCCGGACCGCCGATGCAGATATCCGGCACGTCCTTGAGCGCCAGCGCCGTGCTCGTATCGCTTACGCCATTCACATAGAGGGAGACGGAACGCGTGGCGCAGAGCCGGGCGATCTGGCGGAAGTCCCGGGCCGCCGCCGTCGGATCGTCCCCGAATCGGCTTTCGGGCACCCGGATGAACTCCAGGCTGTCCGTCTTTGCGATCAGGCGTTGCAATGCGCTCGACGTGGCGAGGTCCGTTCCATCCACGATCGTTCGGCTGGCATGGCAGAAGACGGCGGCGAACCGTTCGCCGTCCCTGGGGGAAAGCCGGCCTACGCCGGTGGCCAGCACCAGTACGTCCTCTCGGAAGCTCTCGACCGCGCGGCGTCCCAGGCGGGCCAGCATCGTCGCGTCCATGGCGACGCAAGCCGGGACGCCTCGTTCCACGGCAACCGCGCTGGCCTGTTCCATGCGTATCGCGAGGAGGTCCCCGGCCATTCGGATTTCGCCCTTGGTCGGCGTTTCGCCGATGGCGTTCATCGCGCCGTGGAAGGTCAGCAGGGCAAGCCGGGGACGGCCGTCGTCCGTCGCGTGCGCGATCTCCAGATCATAGCGGGGACCGGCACCCGGCCCCGTCAGGTCGGTTGCGATGGCGGTACGCGCCTCGCCGGCCGATAACATGGTTCCGTCGGGCATGGTGAAAGCCGCGAAGCGAGCCGCCGTGATCGTCGATTCGATCAGGTCCAGCTTTTCCTGCACGTCGAGATCGGCGTCGGAAAGGTCGATGCCCGCGCGCCCGACCGCGAAGGAGGGGCCTGCCGCGCGCGAGGCCTTGGTCGACGCCGCCTCGGCATCGAAATCCGTGCCATGCAGGACCGAGACCGTGTTGCGGTCGACGCGGAAGCTTGTCGCGCGACCGGCCGCCGTCCGGTGGACGGATTTCGCCATACGCTCCGCCGCGGCGACGATGGCGTCCACGTCGGTTTCATCGCCTGCCTCGATATCGAGGGAGAAGATCGACAGGGTCGGGCTGTCATATCGATCCCCGCGCAGCCCGTCCTCCACCTCCTCCAGGATGCCGGACAGGTCGTTGATCCCATCGGTCTCGAACGTACCGAGCGTGAGCGCGTCGCCCTCGTCCCGCATGGCGTGGAGTTGAACACGGCGGGCGCGGGCCGCCCGGTCATGGGATGCGATCTTCACCCGAAAGGGCACGACATTCCCGCCGTGATCGTTGAAGCCAACTCGGTCCTCGTAGGAACCGCCATTGGTCATCACGGTTTCGACCGCGTCGCTCGCCAACCAGATATCGTCCTCGCTCACGAGATCATAGAGGCTGATCCCTTGGAGCGCGGCCGGCGAGAGGCCGAGTGTCTCGTAGGTTCGGCCGATGCATCGCAGGATAGTGCCGGCCTCATCGATATCCATGACGAAAGTGGCACCGGCCTCGACATCAGCTAGGGCGATCATGGCAATATCCGTGCGGTTGCAGGGCATCAGGAACGGCGGTCCGGCTTCCCGGCCCCGCTCCGGGGTGAATATCGCTCCGCGCGGTAAAGGAATGGTTACGGGGGCGGTCAGTCCCCCCGAAACTCCTCCACCATATCCTGTAGAATCGTGAGATCGCTGATCTCCAGGATGTTTCCCTTGCGTTTTACCAGGCCCTTGCGCGCGAGGTCGCTCATCACCCGCGCGACGGTCTCGCGCGTGGTGCTGACACGGCTCGCGATCTCACCATGGATGGGGACCGGGCTGATGATCGCGCGGTCACCTTCCTGATCGCTTTTCTTGGCGAGGCGCAGGATCTCCGCATAGACTCGGTTGTTCGCGCCGAGCGTGCTGAGATCCATGATTCGTTCGACGGAAATACGGATGATCCGCGCCAGACGCCGCATCAGGCGCAGGGCGATGTCCGGCTTGGCTAGCAGCATGTCTTGAAAGGCGGCCGGGCTCATGCTGGCGACGGTCGTCGGCGTGATGGCGACGATGTTGGCCGAGCGCCGCTCCCCGTCAAGCGCCGCCAGTTCACCGAATATCTGACCCGCCTGGATATCATCAAACGTTACTTCGCGCCCGGAAATCGAATAGTTCACGACGCGAACGGTGCCGCGTGTCACGAAGAAAACGTCTTTGGACTCATCCTGAAAGTCGATGATTTGCTCTTGCGGTGCATAATTACGCCATCTGCAACGCGCCTCGATATCACTGAGCGTGTCCGCGTCCAGATCGCTAAAAATCGTGATGTCCGCGAGAGACCGCTGATCGGTGTCAGCCATGCGCTGAAAATCCTCCGCCCCTTATACGCCGGCGCCATTTTATCGAATGGGAACGGACGAAGCGAGCCGCTTGTCGGTCGATGACCGGCGGCCCGTTCGACATGGTCGACCATTTCCACATGTGGGCTTGATTGGGCTTGATCACGGCCTGGTCGCGGGCTTTCCCCCGATACAACGCTTCCCCAGAGGCCCCGTGTTCCCTATATATCAGTCGGGGTTTTCGCGGGTGCAGCAATCGCGGCGGTTCTATCCGGGGTATATGGATATCTTGGTCCCGGGACCGGCCGGCGGGAGGAATGAGTGACCAAGGACAAGGGCGAAAAATCAGCACATGGCGTTGGGTTTCTCGCCCGGTTGCGGGCGTATTTCCTGGCCGGTGTGCTGGTCACGGCACCGATCGGTATCACCGCCGCGCTCGCTTGGTGGGTGGTCGAGTTCATCGACAGTCAGGTCGTGCCGCTGATTCCGGATCGTTACAATCCGGATACCTATTTCCGGGATTATCTGGGGGTCAGCTTCGGCCTGCCCGGGCTGGGGCTGGTCGTGCTGGTCGTCGTGATCTCGCTGATCGGGTTCCTGGCTGCGGGGCTGGTCGGGCGCTGGGTTTTCGGATTGGGAGAGAAGCTGCTGGACCGGATGCCGGTGATCCGCAGCCTCTACAAGCTGACCAAGCAGATCTTCGAGACGGTGCTTCGCAATCAGTCCGACGCCTTCCGGCAGGCGGTTCTGGTCGAATATCCGCGCCGCGGGCTCTGGGCGATCGCCTTCCTGACCGCCGGCACGAAGGGGGAGATTAGAGAGAAGCTGGCCCGCGACCACGTCAATGTCTTCCTGCCGACGACTCCGAATCCGACCTCCGGCTTTTTGCTGTTCGTGCCGAGCGATGAGTTGATCGTGCTCGATATGCCGGTGGAAGACGCGGTGAAGCTTGTCATTTCCGCCGGTATCGTGACGCCGGGATTGGCCGGCGCGGACGAGGCCGCCACGCGCGAGCCGAGGGCGACGACGGAGAAGGCGCCCCGGACAGGTTCGAAACTCCGAACGCGGGGTGAGATGGAGGCGGAAATCGCCCGTTCAAAGCCGCATGAGGAGGTGTGACCGCATATTTTCCAGCATGATTAAGAACATAAAGTTTTCCATATAATATATTGAAATATGATGGATTACCTTCCACCGCGACGCGTTGTTTGTGGGAACAGCATATCGACGAAGCGCGCGGCGGCCGGTTGCGGTTGGTGATGCGCCAGGCTCGGTCTGGGATCGGCGCCGATCAGCGCGAAGTCGGGCTCCGTCGGATTGTCGACCATGAAATCGATACCCACGACCGGCGCTCCCAGCATGCGCGAGGCGGTGGTTGCCGCATCCACCAACTGATGGTGCATCATCGCGGTCACGTCGTGGATTGTTCCACCGAAACGCAGGTTGGGCGTTCGGCGGACCCGCAGGATTTCGCCGTCTCCCGGCACGCCGTCGAGGCTGTAGCCGGCGGCTAGGATGCAGCCCCGCGTCTCCTCGTCCCAGGGGATGCGACTTTCCCCGCCGGTGGCGGCGGCGCGGCGGCGGCTCTGGACCTCCACCAGTTGGCGCACGCTGGCCCGGCCGTTGCCGACGATCTCCGCCGGGCGTCGCAGGGCGCCGGCGATCACCCGGTTCTCGATCACCAGCACGCGCAGATGGTCGCCCGGCAGCATCTCCTCCAGCAGGACACGGGGGGATTGCGCGCCGATCTCCGCCACCGCGTGCTCCAACGCGTCGAGATTGGCGATATCGACCATCACCGGCGCATGGGAGGATCGACGCGCCGGCTTGGCGATGATCCTGCCGTTGCGTTCCAGGAAGGCGCGCTCCTCGTCGGGATCGCCGGCCTCGATCTGCTCGGGCACCGGCAGGCCGGCGCGGATGAAGAGGCGTCGGGAGAGTTGCCGATCCTCGCAGCGCCGCTCCGCCAGCGCGCTGGTGAAATCGCTCAAGGATTCGTCGCAGCAGATCGCCCGCCCGCCGAACGTCAATTGGAACAGGCCGCTCTCGCTGTCCTCGATCTCGACCGCGATGCCGCGCCGGCGGGCCTCGCGGATGATGACCTCGGCATCCTGTTTCAGGCGGTCGCGGGGCTCCGGCGCGGTATAGAGCGGTTCGTTGAAGGAATTCCGGCATTTGACGGAGAAAAGAGGAATCCGTTCGAAACCGAGCTTTTCATAAAGCGCGATGGCCGGCTCGTTGTCGTGCATGACGGAGAGGTCGAGGAACCGACGCTCGCGCGCCTGGAAATGTTCCGCCAGCGCGCGGATCAGTGCTTCCCCCACGCCCGGAAGCTGGCCGTGCGGATCGACGGCCAGGCTCCACAGGCTCGCCCCGTGCTCCGGTTCGTTGAAGCAGAGCAGATGGTCGAGGCCGGTTACCGTGCCGAGCGCGGCGCCGGTCGTCCGATCCTCCGCGACGAGATGGACGATGCGGTCGCTCTCCAGATTGGCCATGAAGCGCTCGATCGGTGCCTGAACCATGCCGCAGGCGGAATAGAGCCGGTTGATCTCCTGGGCATCACGCTTGGAGCGCATCGGGCGGACCGTGAAACCGTGCTGGACCTCGCCGCCGGGCCGATATGCCGAAAGGTCGAGGCGGTAGGTGTGGGACGGGTCGAGGAACAGCGATTCCGGTGCCGCCGCGAGCACCAGATGAGGGTCGCGAACATAGATCGCGATATCGCGCTCGCCGTCGCGTTCGGCCAGCAGGGTCTCGGCGATCCGCTCCGCCGATTCGAAGCTGTGGGAGAATAGCACGCGGCCCCAGCCGAGCGAGACCACGGCCTCCTCGTCGGGACCGTCATCGGGGGCGCCACCGCCTTGCGGGGAGGGCGCGCGGTCTTCCGTCGTCGCGACGGTGGGCCGCGTTGGGTGGGTCGTGCCGGTCATATCCTGTTCGATGTGTCCTCGATCTTCCGGGGTTGGGGACGCTCCTGTCCGCCCGGGTCGTTCGGGGCCCTTGATCATGCCCTATCGGGATCGGCGATGGCAAATCGACCCGCCCCAACGCCACCAGCCCATTGGCTCCACCCATTGACAGGGACGAAACCGGAGAGACGAAACCGGAGAGACGAAACCGGAGACCGGGGAGGGGCTATTCCCGGGCCATCGCCCGGATCAGGAAACGGCCGGGGTGAAGCGCGGCCATATCCTCCGCCGTCAACGGCGAGACGCCGCCGGTCAGTTCGGCCGCCAGCATGTCCGCCAGCAGCGGGGCCAGTTGGTACCCGCGTGCGCCCAGCATCGCAACCGTGAAGAGCCCGGGACGATCCCAAGCCGTGATCTTTGTTTCGTCGCCATCGGGCGGGCTGTCGCGCCGAACCCCGCGTGCCCCCCGCGCCAATCCGCGGAGCGATCGGCGATAGGCCCTGTCGTCCGGCACCGGCCCCGCCATCGGCAGATGGTCGGGTGTGGTGGCGCGCACGCCGGTCCAGCTCTCCGGGACCGCGCCGGAGAACGCGTCGGCGATTCGCGCGGCGGTGTCCGGACGGCTCATCGCGATGCGGTCGAGGCACATGCGCAGGCTCTCGTCATGCAGGCCGGATTCGGCCGCCAAGGCATCGTCCGGCGTGGCACCAGGGCGCGCGCTCGCCCCCAGGACGGCGCGCTCGCCATATTGCGCACCGAGCGGTTGGGTCAGGAATCCGACGCGATTGACCGCATGGGCGAGGTCCGAGCCGGGGACGAGGAACAGCCGGCCACCGGCATGGCGCGCGACGCCGCGAATATCGCTCTCCGGCAGCAGGTCGAGGCTCCAGGGGCCGGCGGCCAGGATCGCGACCGGCGCCGAGGTGACCGCTTCCCCGTCGGCGTCGAGTGCTCGCCACAGGCCGTTGTGCCGGTCCAGCCGCGTGACGGTAGCGGCGATCGTGGCGCCGCCGAGGGCGGCGGTTCGCGTATCCAGCCAATCGTGCAAGACCGCCGGGTCGATGACGCCCGCGCGTGGGTGGTGCAGGTCCTTCCCGTCGTGGGTCAGCAGGCTCTCCGGCCAGTCGAGAGCGTCGACGAGCGCCGCGTGGCGCCCCCGCCAATCGGTCTTGCCGGCCCGTGCCGGTTCGCTCACGCCGCGCGCGAGCCACAGGCCGGGCTTTTCCGCCGCGATGGTCTCGTAACGCCGCAGCGCATCGAGGTAGGCGAGGGCCGAGAGCCGCGCATAGGCATCGCCGCCGCGCACCAGCTTCGGCGCAAGCAGTATCGCGGGCGGGTGCGGGACCGCCCCGCCGTCCGGTGTCCGCGGGGCGATTCGGGTGACGGCCATGCCGTATTCCGCCAGGGCATGCGCGCAGCACCGCGCCGCGATCCCATCGCCGACGACCAGCATGGCCGTTCCGCCGGGCCGGGCCGTCGGACGCTGGTGCCAGGGCGCGCGGCGCGGCGCGGGGGCCGGGGTTCCGGGACGCGAAGGGGCGGTGCCGTCCCCCTCGGGAAACCGCGCCATGAGGCAATGGCGCTTTCGCCCGAATCCCGGGCGGCGCGTGACCTGCGCGCCTGCCTGTTGGAGCGCGCGGCGCACCGCGCCGGCGGCCGTGAAGCTGGCCAGCCGCGCGCCGGGGGCGCAAAGCCGCGTTACCTGACCGATCACCGTCTCGGTCCACATATCCGGATTGGCGGCGGGCGCGAACCCGTCGAGGAACCAAGCATCGGCCGCCGCCTCCATGCGGGAAAGACCGGCCGCCGCCTCGTCCAGCATCAGCGTCAGGCGAACGCCGGCCTCCGGAAACGCGATCCGATGCGGACCGCGATAGGGGGGCGGCCATTGGGCGCGCAGTTCGGCGGCGTCCGTCGCCAGATCTTCCGGCAAGAGCCGGTGCGCACGGGCCAGATCCGGGCCGTCGAGCGGATAGCCCTCGACCGACAGGATATCCAGCAGCGCCCCGGCCGGCCGCCGGTTACGCGTCTTCCGCCAGGCGTCGATCAACAGCAGGACGCTCAAGCCGGTGCCGAATCCGGTCTCGCCGACCGTGAAGCGCTCACGTCCCGTCCAGGCCTCCGGCAGGCCGCATCCTTCGAGGAAGACGTGCCGCCGCTCCCCCACCGGGTCCGCGCCGTCGAAATAGGCATCGCCGAACCCCTCGGCGCGGGGAATACCGTTGTCGTCCCATGTCAGGCCAGGGTGCGGCACGCGCGGGTCGGTGGGCGCGGATCGGCTCATGGGGTGGGTTGTAGGACGGGAGGCGCCGATTTGGAACCGCCCGGTTGGAGCTAGCGGCTGGAGCTAGCGGCTGGAGCTAGCGGCTGGAGCCACCTAGGGCGCCGTGTTCGTCATCGGGGCCGGGCACGTGCAAAAAAAAAGCGACGAAGCACGCCCAGCCTACACTTAATCTCATCGGCTGGGTGCGCTCGTCGCCAGTAGCCCGTAGAACGGGCGGTTGGTCGATGGGAAGACGGTAATGCCCGGTCTTTACATCGCAGTGACAGTGATATGGCACGCAAGTGACCATGTCCGGCGGTGTTTTGGAGTCTTGTAACTATATTTCTTCTGCTTGATGGAATAGGCAATTCGGCTTATATCGAAAGATGGCTTGCTTTGGGGCCGGTCGGGCCGGCCCCGCTCGGCGGACAGGTCGCGGCGGCCTGGATATCACGCTGGCCGGGATGAGGTCTGGACCATGTCGTTGTTCGGCGGATTGTTCGGCGCGCGTCGTGGCGCGGAGGAGCGGGAGCACGATCGCGCGCCCGGTCACGGCGTGCGGGTGCGGATCGACCGGAACACCTATCAGGTGGAGGATTTGTCGGCCGTCGGCTTCCGCATCAATCCCTATGACGGGGATTTGATCGCGCGGCAGCAGTTCACCTTTCGCTTCCAGCTCGTTCTGAACGGGGAATCACATGATTTCCCCTGCCAGGGATATGTGGTGCGAATCGACGAGAATGGCCTCGCGGCAAAGTATCAGCGCCCGCAGCCCTATTACCAGCACGTCCTGGTCGAGTTTCTGCGCGCCACCGCCCGCGCCTGACCCGATCTCGCCGCGCCGCGAAGCGCGCCCTTGGAAGGCCCTCCATGGCCTGCGATGATCCTGCATGGTCCGACCCGATCCACCTTGGATATATTCCCCATGGAAGACTCTCTCCGGCACGATATCGCCCATGATCATGCCTTGCTGACGACGGCGGAAATGTATGCGGCCGACCGCGCGGCGGTCGCGGGCGGCCGGGCCGGGATCGATCTGATGGAGGCGGCGGGCGCGGCGGTTGCCGAGACGGTGCTGGAGCGTTTCGAGCCTGGCGCGGTCGCCGTCCTCTGCGGTCCTGGAAATAACGGCGGCGACGGGTTCGTAGCCGCGCGCCGGCTGGTCGAGGCGGGGTGGACCGTCCGTCTGGGGCTGCTGGGCGAGCGGGCGAAGCTCTCCGGCGACGCGGCGGTGGCGGCCGCGCGCTGGACCGGTGCCGTCGAGCCGCTCTCGCCCGCGCTCCTGGACGGGGCGGGAATCGTGATCGACGCGCTGTTCGGCGCCGGGCTCGATCGCCCGCCGGAGGGCGCGGCGGCGGAGACCCTTCGCGCCATAGGGGATCGGGCGATCCTGGCCGTCGACATGCCGAGCGGCATCGCCGGCGACAGTGGGGCCGACCTCTCCGCCCGGGCCGACCCATCCCATCCAGCCCCCCGGGCGGATGTTACGGTCACCTTCTTCCGCGCCAAGCCGGGACATTTCCTACTGCCAGGGCGGATAGCGCGGGGCGATCTGGTGGTGCGTGATATCGGTATTTCCGCGCGCGTGCTGGACACGATCGGGCCGCGCATCGCGTTGAACGATCCGGCATCGTGGCGCGCGCTCTTTCCCCTGCCGACGCCGGAGCAGCATAAGTACGGGCGCGGCCATCTGCTCGTCGCCGGCGGTCCGGAAATGCTGGGTGCCAGCCGGCTCGCCGCCCGCGCGGCGCAGCGCGTCGGGGCCGGCATGGTGACATTGGCCGCGCCGCATCAGGCGGCCCCGCTCTACCGTGTCTCGCTCGACAGCGCGGTCGTGCGGGCCTACCGCGATACCAAGACCTTCGTCGACATGGTCGATGAGCGTCGGGTTTCCGCCGCGTTGATTGGCCCCGGCCTGGGGGAGGGGACGCTGGCCGCGCGCGAGAAGGCGCTGGCCATCCTGCGCACGGGCAAGCCGTCGGTGCTGGATGCCGACGCCTTGAGTCTCTTCGAAGGAGGGGCGGACCTGTTGTTCGGGGCCGTCACGGGGCCGGTGCTGCTGACCCCGCATGAGGGGGAATTCCACCGTCTGTTCCCGGATCTCGCGGACGACCCGGCTCTCTCGAAGCTCGACCGCGCCCGCCAGGCTGCCGCGCGGGCCGGCGGGGTCCTGGTGCTGAAGGGCTTCGATAGCGTGATCGCCGCCCCCGACGGCCGCGCCGCGATCAACGCGAACGCGCCGCCGACGCTCGCCACCGCCGGCAGCGGGGACGTGCTGGCCGGGCTCGCCGGCGGGCTGATGGCGCAGGGCATGCCGGCCTTCGAGGCGGGGTGCGCCGCGTGCTGGTTGCACGGCGCGGCGGCCACCGGCTTCGGGCCCGGGTTGGTGGCCGACGATTTGCCGGAAAGAATACCGGCGGCGCTGCGCCTGCTTGGCGGTTGGGACCATCGCGCGGCCGAGCAAGGGGGGTACGAGTGACGATCAGAAGGCACGATCGAGAGTGGCGAGGAATTCATTATATATAGAATTAAAGATAAATTCTATTCAATCCCAATTGACACGACCTGTGGATAACTCCGATTGTATTTGACAGGGAGACGGAATCGGCCGGACTGCTCCGCCAGTTCGGCATGCCGAAGACCGCCTTTCTCGATGCGATGACGATAGATGGGGCGATGGGTCGGGGAGATCGGGGATGTTCTTCAAACGCGCGAACGCCATGGATTTCGTCAAGGCCGGTTCCGCCTTCCGGCGTATCCGGCCCGATAGGATGATCGAGACCGCTCGCATCCTCTCCATCGCCGCCGACGGGTTCGGTATCCCGCATGTAAAATACGAGCTGACCGTGGAAAAGCCGTCGGCCCTGCCGCGCATGGTGGAGGGGCATCGAATGTTGTCGCTCAGCGCCTTCACCGACACTTATAGCGAACGTGTCGCGGGGTGATCGGCGCGCCGGTGCCGCGCCGCGCCGGGGCGGATGCCGGAACGCCGGGCGGGACCGCGCCGCGACCCCCCGAAAATCCCTGCAATCTACGCTTTGACGCGCCCCCGGCGCGTTGCTATAGAAGCGCCGCTTCGACGGGGGCAGGCGCCCCTTTTTGTCTCGGCCCGGTTTACGTCGCGGGCGTGGCGGAATTGGTAGACGCGTCAGGTTTAGGTCCTGGTGGGGAAACCCGTGGGGGTTCAAGTCCCTCCGCCCGCACCAATTCGGCCTCGCGGTCGCGCGGCTCCGGAGCGGGAGACGGGCCGGGAGGCGCCGAGCGCTAGGGGGCGGCTTCATGCGCCCCGTCGAAGTCACGGACGTTCGCCCTATGCATTCCCAACGACAATGGTCAGCATCTCATGCAGGTAGAGGAAACCAAGAACGACGGCCTGAGCCGGGAATTCTCGATCACAGTCCCGGCCGATGAGCTTGAGCGCCGCGTGGAAGAGCAGCTCGGCGAGGTCGGCCAGAAGGTCAATATCCCGGGCTTCCGGCCGGGTAAGGTCCCGATGAAGATCCTCAAGCAGCGCTACGGCGACGACATGCTGGGCGAGGTCATCAAGCAGGCCGTGAGCGAGACCAGCGAGACCGCGCTTACCGAGCGCGAGTTGAAGCCGGCGATGCAGCCGAACATCTCGATCACCAGCTTCGAGAAAGGCCAGGATCTGGTCTATAAGCTCGAAGTGGTCCTGATGCCGGCGATCGAGCCGATGGACTTCTCCAAGTTGTCCGTTACCCGGCTGACGCCGAAGATCTCCGACGAGGAGGTGACGCAGGCGCTCGAGGGGATCGCCAAGGATTACCGGTCTAGCGCGCCGATCGAAGGCGACCGCCCGGCCAAGGAAGGCGACGTCGTGGTCATCGATTTCGTCGGTAAGGTGGATGGTGAGGCGTTCGAGGGCGGCTCGGCGGAGGATTTCCGTCTCGAACTCGGCAGCGGTCGCTTCATTCCCGGCTTCGAGGACCAACTCGTCGGCGCCAAGGCCGGCTCCGATGTGGAGGTGAAGGTTACCTTCCCGGAGGAATATGGCAGCGAGGCGCTGGCCGGAAAGGATGCGGTCTTCGAGGTGAAGGTGAAGTCGATCGAGGAGTATCAGGACACCAAGATCGACGACGAGTTCGCCACCAGCCTCGGCATGGAATCGCTCGACCAGCTCAAGGACATGATCCGCGAGAAGCTGGCCGGCGACTACAGCGAACTCGCGCGCGGGAAAATGAAGCGCTCGCTTCTCGACCAGCTCTATGACGGCCATGAGTTCGAGGTGCCGGAGCCTATGGTCGAGCAGGAGTTCAACCAGATCTGGGAGCAGTTCGAGAAGGCCCGCGAGCAGGGCGAGATCGACGAGGAAGACCAGGAGAAGGGCGACGAGGACCTCAAGGAGGAGTACCGCGGAATCGCCCATCGCCGCGTCCAACTCGGCCTGTTGTTGAGCCATGTCGGCGAAACGGCGAAGATCGAGATCACCCAGGACGAACTCAACCGCGCGGTCGTCCGCGAGGCCCAGCGCTATCCGGGGCAGGAGCAGCAGGTCTTCGAGGCCTATTCCAAGAATCCGGAACTGATGGCCCAGCTTCGCGCGCCGATCTTCGAGGACAAGACGATCGACTATATCGTCGAGCAAGCGCAGGTCGAGGAGAAGGAGGTTCCGGTCGAGGAGCTTCTCGCCGAGGATGGCGAGGACGACGAAAAGTCCGGCGCCAAGAAGGGGGCCGCCAAGAAGGGCGGCGCGAAGAAGGCGGCGAAGAAATCAAGCGCCAAGAAAAGCGCCGCGAAAAAGGGCGACGCCAAGAAGGCGGAGGCGAAAAAGGCCGAATAGGCCGACACGAAATGAACGCCGGCGGCCTTTAACCGCCGGCGTTCCCGCTTAGATCGGAGAGACACGCCATCGACGTCCCGGCCGTAGTGGGCGCGCGGACGCGGGCGAGGGGAAAGGTGCCGTGCATCGGTCCCGCGCCCGATCAGGGAAAGAGGACAATCATGCAAGATCGCGATCCGATCGATCTCTATATGAACACGCTGGTGCCGATGGTGGTCGAGCAGACCAACCGCGGCGAACGCGCCTATGACATCTATTCGCGCCTGCTGAAGGAGCGCATCATCTTCCTGACGGGCGGCGTCGACGATCATGTCGCGAGCCTGATCTGCGCGCAGCTCCTGTTCCTGGAATCGGAGAACCCGACGAAGGATATCGCCTTCTATATCAACTCGCCGGGCGGCGTGGTGACCTCGGGACTCTCGATCTACGATACGATGCAGTACGTCCGTCCGAAGGTCTCGACCGTGTGCCTCGGTCAGGCGGCATCGATGGGCTCGCTGCTGCTGACGGCCGGTGAGGCGGGCAAGCGTTTCGCCCTGCCGAACAGCCGGATCATGGTTCACCAACCCTCCGGCGGGGCGCAGGGCCAAGCGACGGACATCGAGATCCAGGCGCGGGAAATCCTTCGTATCCGTGAACGCCTGAATGAAATCTATGTCCGGCATACCGGCCAGACGTTGGAGACGATCGAGCAGTCGATGGAGCGCGACAAGTTCATGAGTGCCGACGAGGCCAAGAGCTTCGGCATCATCGACGAGGTCATGTCCAGCCGGCCCGATTCGGTGGAAGGCGGCGATAAGGCCTAGTATATCGCGCCCGGCGCGCCGGGCGCGAACCGAACCGCGCCCGCGCCGAATTCACCGGGGGCCCGGGCAATGCGACCGGGGAACGGTCGGCCCCGCCGATAAGGGGTTGCGCGACCGGGCCTTGATCGATTGTCTTAGGTTGACGCGGTGGGCCGGGGCGCGTTCCCGTTCCGCTGGAAGGTGTCCGATCACGCCTGATGATGCTTTTGGCGTTGAAGGGTACGGATTTCAGCGGATACGATTATCGCCTTGGTTTTCCGGCTTCGGTCGGATGCCACCCAACGCGGACGCGAGGCGCGGGGCTAGGGCGCGGTGTCGGACGTGGTCTTGGGTACGGGTTTCGATGGGACCTCTGAATATCCGGTCGATGTCGGCCGGGACGGGACATCGCGGGAAACGGGTTCGGGCGGGGATCGGCGGATAGCGCCGTTCGAATTCATCGCGCGGAGCGTCATACGGGGATCCGCCCGAACAGGGCGTGCCGAACGAAACCTGGGGCGCCCTGAAAAACAGGTCGAGACGAAAGAGTAGCGACGATGAGCAAATCCACCGGTGGCGACAGCAAGAACACGCTCTTCTGCTCCTTCTGCGGGAAGAGCCAGCACGAGGTGCGGAAACTGATCGCCGGGCCGACGGTCTTCATCTGCGATGAATGCGTCGAGCTGTGCATGGACATCATCCGGGAGGATCACAAGGCCGGCGTCGCGAAATCGCGTGACGGCGTGCCGACCCCGCATGAGCTTCGCGAGGTGTTGGACGACTACGTGATCGGTCAGGACCATGCCAAGCGTGTCCTCTCCGTCGCGGTGCACAACCACTATAAACGGTTGGCGCACGGTCAGAAGAACACCGACGTGGAATTGGCGAAGTCCAACATCCTGCTGATCGGTCCGACGGGGTGCGGCAAGACGCTGCTGGCGCAGACGCTGGCGCGTATCCTGGACGTGCCCTTCACCATGGCGGACGCGACGACGCTGACGGAAGCGGGCTATGTCGGCGAGGATGTGGAGAATATCATCCTGAAGCTGCTGCAGTCGGCCGACTATAATGTCGAGCGCGCGCAGCGCGGTATCGTCTATATCGACGAGGTCGACAAGATCAGCCGCAAGTCCGACAACCCCTCGATTACCCGGGACGTCTCGGGCGAGGGCGTGCAGCAGGCCTTGCTGAAGATCATGGAGGGCACGGTCGCCAGCGTGCCGCCCCAGGGTGGACGCAAGCATCCGCAGCAGGAGTTCCTGCAGGTCGACACGACCAATATCCTGTTCATTTGCGGCGGTGCTTTCGCGGGCCTCGACAAGATCATCTCCGCGCGGGGCAAGGGCTCCTCGATCGGCTTCGGCGCGGATGTCCGCGCGGAGGAGGATCAGGAGGTCGGCAATATCCTGCGCGCGATCGAGCCGGAGGATCTGCTGAAGTTCGGCTTGATCCCGGAATTCGTGGGTCGTGTGCCGGTGCTGGCGACGCTCTCCGACCTCGACGAGGAAGCGTTGATCGAGATTCTGACGGCGCCGCGCAATGCCTTGGTCAAGCAGTATCAGAAGCTGTTCGAGATGGAGGACGTGAAGCTCGAATTCACGGCCGACGCGTTGAGCGCCATCGCGAACAAGGCGATCGCGCGCAAGACCGGCGCGCGCGGCCTGCGCTCGATCATGGAAGGCATCCTGCTGGAGCCGATGTACGACCTTCCCGGCCTGGACGGCGTCGAGGAGGTGGTCATCAACCGCGAGGTCGTGGAAGGCCGCGCCGAGCCGCTCTATATCTACGCCGAGCGGCGCGACGAGATGGAATCGAGCGCCTCCTGATCCTGGGTGACGCCGCATTCCGGTCGGATCGGCGTTCAGTCTTCCGCGCGGGGTTGCTGTCGCGGGCGGAAAGACCATCTAGAAGGGACGCCGAGAGCGTCGGCCCACCCAGCGCCCGGCAAGAGGGCCGGGTCGGCGACTTCCGCTTGAAATGAACGGCCATCGGCCACATTGTTTAGTATGATGGGTGCCGCTGCCCACAATATGCAGCTTTGGCGCCACGCTTGGAGAGCCATGCCATGACAGAGAGTCCGACCGGGACCCCCACCAGTTCGTCGAGCGCGCTCTATCCGGTTCTGCCGCTGCGCGACATCGTCGTCTTTCCGCACATGATCGTGCCGTTGTTCGTCGGGCGCGATAAATCCGTGCGTGCCTTGGAAGACGTGATGAACGACGACAAGCAGATTCTTCTCGTGACGCAGAAGAATCCGGGCGACGACGACCCCGCGCCGGAAGAGATTTACGAAACCGGGACGATCGCGACCGTGTTGCAGCTTCTCAAGCTGCCGGACGGCACGGTGAAGGTTCTGGTCGAGGGCGGGCAGCGCGCGCGGATCGATCGCTATACGCATACCGACTCCTTCTTCCAGGCTGAAGCCAGCCTGATCGAGGACCCGGCGGAGGACGAGGCGGAGTTGAAGGCGCTCGGCCGCGCGGTCGTCAGCCAGTTCGAGCAATATATCAAGCTCAACAAGAAAGTGCCGGCGGAGGTCCTGATCTCGGTCAATCAGATCGAGGAATCCTCGAAGCTCGCCGACACGGTGGCGCAGCATCTGGCGCTCAAGATCGCGGACAAGCAGGAGCTGCTGGAACTCGGCACGGTCTCCGAGCGGCTGGAGAAGATCTACGGCTTCATGGAGGGCGAGATCAGCGTCCTTCAGGTCGAGAAGCGCATCCGCAACCGCGTCAAGCGGCAGATGGAGAAGACCCAGCGCGAGTATTATCTGAACGAGCAGATGAAGGCCATTCAGAAGGAGCTCGGCGAGGGCGAGGACGGCCGCGACGAACTGGCCGAGCTCGAGGAGAAAATCCGCAAGACGAAGCTCTCCAAGGAAGCGCGCGAGAAGGCGACGGCCGAGCTCAAGAAACTGCGCGCCATGAGCCCGATGTCGGCCGAGGCGACGGTCGTGCGCAATTACCTCGACTGGTTGCTCGGCATTCCATGGAAGAAGCGCTCGCGCATCAAGAGCGATATCGGGGATGCCGAGGAAATCCTGAACGCGGATCACTATGGTCTGGAGAAGGTGAAGGAGCGCATCCTGGAGTATCTCGCCGTGCAGGCGCGGCAGAAGAAACTCAAGGGGCCCATCCTGTGCCTCGTCGGCCCGCCCGGTGTCGGCAAGACCTCGCTCGGCAAGTCGATCGCGCGGTCCACGGGGCGCGAGTTCGTGCGCATGAGCCTGGGCGGCGTGCGCGACGAGTCGGAGATTCGCGGCCACCGCCGGACCTATATCGGCTCCATGCCCGGCAAGGTGATCCAGGGCATGAAGAAGGCGAAGAAGTCGAATCCGCTCTTCCTGCTCGACGAGATCGACAAGCTGGGCGCCGACTGGCGGGGCGATCCGTCCTCGGCGCTGCTGGAGGTGCTCGATCCGGAGCAGAACAACAGCTTCAACGACCATTATCTGGAGGTCGATTACGATCTCTCGGACGTGATGTTCGTGACCACGGCCAACACGCTGCACATGCCGCAGCCGCTGATGGACCGCATGGAGATCATCCGCATCCCCGGCTATACCGAGGATGAGAAGGTCGAGATCGCCAAGCGCCACCTGATCGCCAAGCAGCTTCAGGAGAACGGCCTGAAGCAGGAGGAGTGGTCGATCTCCGACAACGCGTTGCGCGACCTGATCCGCTACTACACGCGGGAGGCCGGCGTCCGCAATCTGGAGCGCGAGATCGCCAAGCTTTGCCGCAAGGCGGTGAAGGAGTTGATGACCGACAAGAACCGTGACGCGATCAAGGTCACGACGGCCAATCTCGGCGATTACGCGGGCGTGAAGAAGTTCCGCTATGGCGAGATCGAGGACGAGGACATGGTCGGGGTCGTCACCGGCCTGGCCTGGACCGAGGTCGGCGGCGAGTTGCTGCAGATCGAGGCGGTGACGGTGCCCGGCAAGGGCCGTGTCACGATGACCGGCAAGCTCGGCGACGTGATGAAGGAATCGGTCCAGGCGGCCGAGCATTTCGTCAAGAGCCGCGCCCAGGCCTTCGGCATCAAGCCGTCGCTGTTCCAGCGCAACGACATCCACGTCCATGTGCCGGAGGGGGCGACGCCGAAGGACGGTCCATCGGCGGGGATCGCCATGGTGACGTCGATCGTCTCCACCTTGACTGGAACGCCGGTGCGCCGCGACGTCGCCATGACCGGCGAGATCACGCTGCGCGGTCGGGTGCTGCCGATCGGCGGGCTGAAGGAGAAGCTTCTCGCCGCCCTTCGCGCCGGCATCAAGACGGTGCTGATCCCGAAGGACAACGAGAAGGATCTGGCCGAAATTCCGGACAATGTGACCAAGGCGCTGACCATCGTGCCGGTCGCCTCGGTCGAGGAGGTCATGGCGAACGCGTTGAGCGAGCCGCTGACGCCACTCAAGGCGGAGGACATGGAAGCCGATCTGCGCGCGCTCGCCGCCGGGAACGGGGCCCATGGCGGCCCCCCGGAAATGACGACCCACTGATCGCCGATTCGCGGATGGGGTGTTCGTCCGCGACTCACGAAAGGATTATCCCCCGGGCCTCCATGGCTCGGGGGCTTTCTTTTCACGCCCGCGCACGATGCGTCCCGCAATTGTTCGGGCATATATGCCGAACCATGCCGAGGCGATTCAGTTTCGCGGCTTTCGAGGCAAAATCCCCGGAAAACTGGCGTTTTTGGCGGCTTTCCGATTGACGCTTCTTCGCCGGCTCGCCTACACTCCGTGCCGTTCCGGATGAATCGATCCGCGACACGCTTTCACTTCAATCCCGATATGCAAGGGGGGTTCCAACGTGAACAAAAACGACCTTGTCGCCAGCGTGGCCAGTGCGGCCGGTCTGTCGAAGAATGACGCCACCGCCGCCGTCGATGCGGTGTTCGATTCGATCACCGGCGCGCTGAAGGGCGGCTCCGAGGTTCGTCTGGTCGGCTTCGGCACCTTCTCCGTCAGCCATCGCGCGGCCTCCACCGGGCGCAACCCGCAGAACGGCGAGACGATCCAGATTCCGGCCTCCAATCAGCCGAAGTTCAAGGCCGGCAAGGCCTTGAAGGACGCCGTCAACTAATCACGGTTCACGGCCGTTTCGCGAAGAGCCGACCGTCCTGGGACGGTCGGCTTTTTCGTTGTGCGCGATCGCGCGGTCGGTGCCCGAATGCTTGTCACGCCGGCGCCCGGACGCTATTCCCATCGTCGAACCAAGGGCGGTTAGCTCAGCTGGGAGAGCGCCTCGTTTACACCGAGGAAGTCGGGAGTTCGATCCTCTCACCGCCCACCATATCCTTCGCGCGCGGCATATTGGCCGCTTCCGGTGCCGGCTTATCGTTCCCGAAGGGCCTGGGCCCGGAATGGCGAAGTCACGGACGCGTTCGGGCGATCCGACGGCGGTTCCGCGCGGAACCGAAGCGGACAAGGCATGGCGCGCGCGCTGATCGTCGATGACAACGCGACCAATCGGAAGCTCCTGGAGGCGTTCTGCGATGCCTTCGGGCTGGCGGTCGATTGCGCGCGATCGGGAGTCCAGGCCCTGGAACTCGTGACACGGTCGTTCGGACATGATGCCGCGCCGGAAAGCGCCGCGGCGTGCCGGGACCATCGGTACGGCCTCGTCCTCCTCGATATCCACATGCCGGAAATGGACGGCGTGGAGACGGCGCGCCGTATCCGCGAACAGGTGGGCGATAGCCTGCCGATCGTCGCGGTGACGGCCGACACGACCGCGGAGAATCGCGCGCGCTGCTTCGCCGCGGGACTCGCGGATGTGATATACAAACCCGTCAGCGCCGAAATTCTGGTGCCCGTCCTTGGCCGTTTCCTGCCGCTGTGAGGGGCCGTTTCGGAAAATCGTAACAAAGCGACATTGGCTTGCTTGACAGGGCGGCGGCGACGGATTACCTAGCCGCCACCCGACGATGAACGGGCCGCCGACGACCTCCCGATGGGGGGAGACGGGGGGTCGGATCAGCGTCATGCGGGGGTGTAGCTCAGTTGGTTAGAGTGCCGGCCTGTCACGCCGGAGGTCGCGGGTTCGAGCCCCGTCACTCCCGCCATTTCCTTCCTTCCCAATCGTCGAACAGGGCGCGCGCGCGGACCATGGCGCGCGCCGCGCCGGGCTGCTTTCGCTTGTCCGGGAAGGCGCGGTTTCCCTATAGTCGTGGCGGGTTTCGCACCGCACCATCGCTTCGGATTGTCGCAAGCGGCCCGGCTTGACCGATCGTCGTGGAAGTGCGACGAAGACGATGCCTTCGGAACGGGAACGGCGGCGTGCTGCGACACGCGCCGGTTCGCTACGGCCCGGGAGGGCGGGCCGAACCAGGGAGCACGCACGGGAATGCAAGACTTGCAGGGTCTTCTCGCGGAATATCTTCCGATCCTGATCTTCATCGGTATCGCGGCGGGGCTGTCGGTCGCCATGATCGTCGGCAGCATGATCGTCTCGCGCCAACATCCCGATTCGGAAAAGCTTTCGGCCTATGAATGCGGTTTCGAGGCGTTCGACGATGCGCGCCAGCGCTTCGATGTGCGCTTCTATCTGGTGACCCTCCTGTTCATCATCTTCGACCTGGAAGTGGCCTTCCTCTTCCCCTGGGCCGTGGCGCTGGGTGATATCGGTGTCTTCGGCTTCTGGTCGATGGTGGTGTTCCTGGGTATCCTGACAATCGGGTTCGTCTATGAATGGCGGAAGGGAGCGCTCGAATGGGAGTGAGCAGCGATCAAAAGGCCGCCGACCTCAAGACGGACGACCTGAAGGCCGATCCGCAGGTCGCGCTGAACCGGGGCGAGCTGGTCGCCGGTACCGACAATGATCCGTTCGGCCGGCGCACGGAGGATGGCCTGGTCGGCCCCGGCGCGGGACAGGATGCGATCATCCGCGGCGTCAATCAGGAGTTGACGGACAAGGGCTTCGTCGTCGCCAATCTCGACAAGCTGGTGAATTGGGCGCGCACGGGCTCGATGTGGCCGATGACCTTCGGGCTCGCCTGCTGCGCGGTCGAGATGATGCATGCCTATATGCCGCGCTACGATCTCGACCGATTCGGCGTGGTGGTTCGCGCCAGTCCGCGCCAGTCGGACGTGATGATCGTGGCCGGCACGCTGTGCAACAAGATGGCGCCGGCGCTGCGCAAGGTCTACGACCAGATGGCGGAGCCGCGCTGGGTCATATCGATGGGAAGCTGCGCCAATGGCGGCGGCTATTATCACTACAGCTATTCGGTGACGCGGGGCTGCGACCGGATCGTGCCGGTCGATATCTACGTGCCCGGCTGTCCGCCGACGGCGGAGGCGTTGGTCTACGGCATCCTGCAATTGCAGAAGAAGATCCGGCGGACCGGAACGATCGCGCGCTAGCGGCGGGCGGGCGCCCGGGCGGCGGGATCGGAAGAGGCAGGAAGCGCGACAGCAGCGGATGGAATGATGAGCGCGACGGGGGATAAGGCGATCGACGCCCTTCAGGACTTGGCCGATTACATCGAATCCAAGTTTCCGAACGAAATCGACGAACGGCGAATCGCCAATGACGAGCTTTCGCTCGTCGTGCCGGCCAGTTCCCTGGTGCGGCTGTGCAAGTTCCTGCGGGACGACGCCAACTGTCTCTTCAAGCAGTGCATGGATATCTGCGGCGTCGATTTCCCGGACCGGGAAAAGCGCTTCGAGATCGTCTACAACCTGCTCAGCATGAAGCATAATCTCCGGCTGCGCCTGAAGGTGGAGACGGATGACGAGATGCCGGTTCCCTCGGTCACGGGCGTCTGGCCCTCGGCCGGCTGGTGGGAGCGCGAGACCTGGGATCTCTATGGCGTCTTCTTCTCCGACCATCCGGATCTTCGGCGCATCCTCACCGATTACGGGTTCGAGGGCCATCCGCTGCGCAAGGATTTCCCACTGACCGGGTTCGTCGAGCCGCGCTACGACGCCGAGCAGCGCCGCGTCGTCTATGAGCCGGTGCGGCTGACGCAGGAGTTCCGAACCTTCGATTTCCTCTCGCCCTGGGAAGGCATGACGCAGGACCTGCCGGGCGACGAGAAGGCCGGCGAGGGGGCGGGCAGTCAGCAAGGTGCCCCGGGCGCCGCCGGTGAAGGGGGCAAGTCATGAGCATCAACACGGTCGTCGCGGGCTCCACGGCGGGCATGCCGGAATCGTCGGATCAGGACCCGACGATCAAGAACATGACCATCAATTTCGGGCCGCAGCATCCGGCGGCCCACGGCGTGCTGCGCATGGTCATGGAGATGGACGGCGAGGTGATCGAGCGTGTCGATCCCCATATCGGCCTGCTGCATCGCGGCACCGAGAAGCTGATCGAATACAAGACCTACATGCAGGCGATCCCCTATTTCGACCGCCTGGATTACGTCTCGCCGATGTGCCAGGAACATGCCTTCGTGCGCGCGGCGGAGAAGCTTCTCGGCATCACGCCGCCGGAGCGCGCGCTCTATATCCGCACGCTGTTCGATGAGATCACGCGTATCCTGAACCATCTGCTCAACGTGCCCGCCTTCGCCATGGATGTCGGCGCGATGACGCCGATGCTCTGGGCCTTCGAGGAGCGCGAGAAGCTGATGGAGTTCTATGATGCCGTCTGCGGCGCGCGGCTCCACGCGGCCTATTACCGCGTCGGCGGGGTGCATCAGGACATGCCGGCCGACCTGCCGGAGAAGATCCTGACCTGGGCGGAGCAGTTCCCGAAATTCATGGACGACATGGAATCGCTGCTGACCGAGAACCGGATCTTCAAGCAGCGTTCCGTCGATATCGGCGTCATCACCCAGGAGGAGGCGCTGGCCTGGGGCATGACGGGGCCGGTACTGCGTGCCTCCGGCGTGCCGTGGGATCTGCGCCGGGCGCAGCCCTATGCCATGTACGAGCGGATGGATTTCGAGATCCCGGTCGGCAAGAGCGGCGATTGCTATAGCCGCTATCTCGTCCGGGTGGAGGAGATGCGCCAGTCGCTGCGCATCATCCATCAGTGCCTGGAGCAGATGAAGGAAGGCCCGGTGCTGACCGACGACGCCAAGATCGCGCCGCCGCGCCGGGGCGAGATGAAGCGGTCGATGGAAGCGCTGATCCATCACTTCAAGCTCTATACCGAAGGCGTGCACGTGCCCGCCGGCGAGACCTATACGGCCGTCGAGGCGCCGAAGGGCGAATTCGGCGTCTATCTCGTCGCCGATGGCACGAACAAGCCCTATCGCTGCAAGATTCGCGCGCCGGGTTTCGCGCATCTGCAGGCGATGGACCATGTCTGCCGAGGCCATATGCTGGCGGATTCCGTGGCCATCCTGGGTGCCTTCGACATCGTGTTCGGGGAGATCGACCGGTGAGTGCCGAGACGTTCGAGTTCGAGGGCAAGTTCAAGGCGGAAGCCGAGCGGAACCTTGCCAAATATCCGCATGAGCGTCGTCAGTCGGCGATCCTGGCGCTGCTGTTCCTGGCGCAGGAGCAGCGCGCCGCCAAGGCTGGGGCCGGCAAGGGCGGGCGCTGGGTCGACGAGACCGCGATGCGCGCCATCGCCGACATGCTGGGCATGCCCTATATCCGCGTGATGGAGGTCGCGACCTTCTTCACCCAGATCAATCTGGCGCCGGTCGGCGATCATCATATCCAGCTTTGCGGCACCACGCCCTGCATGCTGCGCGGGGCGGAGAGCTTGCGCGCGGCGGTCGAGAAGCATCTCGGCATCCATGAGGGCGAGACGACCGAGGACGGCAGGTTCACCCTGAGCGAGGTCGAGTGCCTGGGCGCCTGCTGCAACGCGCCGATGGTGCAGATCAACGACGACTATTACGAGGATCTGACGGAGGAGAGCCTGCTGGCCATCATCGACAAGCTGGCGAAGGGCGAGAAGCCGGTGCCGGGCTCGCAGATCGGTCGGCGCTGCTCGGAGCCGGAGGGGGGGCCGCATGTGTTGAAGGACGGCCCCTCGCCGCAGGGACCGGCCGATCCGAAGGGTGGCCCCCACGGCAACATGCCGGCGGGCGAGCCGGAAAAGCTTTACTGAGGCAAGGCGGGACACGAAGGCCATGGCAAGCGCGACCTGGACGCCGCTCAAGGACGAGGACCGGATCTTCGGGAACCTCTACGGCTATGATTCCTGGCGGCTGGAAGCGGCCAGGAAGCGTGGGTCCTGGGACAACACCAAGGATCTGATCCTCCTCGGCCGCGAGAAGATCGTGGAGATCGTGAAGGGCTCCGGCCTGCGCGGGCGCGGCGGCGCGGGCTTCCCGACCGGCATGAAATGGTCCTTCATGCCGAAGGATACGGGCGGGCGTCCCTGCTATCTGATCGTCAACGCGGATGAGTCCGAGCCCGGTACCTGCAAGGACCGGGAGATCATGCGCAACGATCCGCATACGCTGGTGGAGGGCTGCCTTCTCGCCGGTGTCGGGATCGGCGCGACGGCGGCCTATATCTATATCCGCGGCGAGTACCGCGCGGAATACCGCGTGATGGAAGCCGCGATCCAGGAGGCGTACGACGCCGGGCTCCTGGGCAAGAACGCCTGCGGCTCGGGCTATGATTTCGACGTGATCATGCATCACGGCGCCGGTGCCTATATCTGCGGCGAGGAAACGGCCCTGCTGGAGAGCCTGGAGGGCAAGAAGGGCCAGCCGCGCCTGAAGCCGCCTTTCCCCGCGATGGCCGGCCTCTGGGGCTGTCCGTCGACGGTCAACAATGTCGAATCGATCGCTGTGACGCCGACCATCCTGCGCAAGGGCTCGGACTGGTTCGCGGGCTTCGGCCGGGAGAAGAACGAGGGCACGAAGCTCTTCTGCATCTCCGGCCATGTCGAGAAGCCGTGCAATATCGAGGAGGCGATGTCGATCCCGCTCAAGGAGTTGCTGGAGCGGCATTGCGGCGGCGTGCGCGGCGGCTGGGACAATCTGAAGGCGGTGGTGCCGGGCGGCTCCTCCGTGCCGTTGATCCCGCGGTCGATCTGCGACGATGTGTTGATGGATTTCGACGCCCTCAAGGAGGTCAAGTCGGGCCTCGGCACGGCGGCCGTGATCGTCATGGATCAGTCGACGGACATCGTGAAGGCGATCGCGCGCTTCGCCTATTTCTACAAGCATGAGAGCTGCGGCCAGTGCACGCCCTGTCGCGAGGGCACGGGCTGGATGTGGCGCGTGATCACGCGCATGGCCGAGGGCCGGGCGGAGATCGAGGAGATCGACATGCTCCTCGACGTCTCCAAGCAGGTCGAGGGTCATACGATCTGCGCCTTGGGCGATGCGGCGGCCTGGCCGATCCAGGGGCTGATCCGCCATTTCCGGGACGAGATCGAGGATCGCATCAAGAACCGCACGCGCGTTCAGGTACGCGGCACGGTGGCGGCCGAATGACGGGCCGGTAAGGGAACGACCGATGGCCGGTTGCGATAGGGTCGATTGAGATAGGCCGCTTCGGATGGGCCGTTTGAGATAGGGACGAGGGGATCGATGCCCACAGTCAAGATCAACGGGGAAGAGCACGAGGTCGAGGCCGGCATGACCGTGCTTCAGGCGTGCGAGCAGGCCGGGGTCGAAATCCCGCGTTTCTGCTATCACGAGCGTCTCTCGATCGCCGGAAACTGCCGCATGTGTTTGGTCGAGGTGAAGCCCGGCCCGCCGAAGCCCCAAGCCTCCTGCGCGCTGCCGGTCCAGGATGGGCAGGAGATCACCACCGACAGCCCGATGGTGCACAAGGCGCGCAAGGGCGTGATGGAATTCCTGCTGATCAATCATCCGCTCGATTGCCCGATCTGCGATCAGGGCGGGGAATGCGACCTGCAGGATCAGTCCATGGCCTACGGCTTCAAGGGCTCGCGCTACGAGGAGAACAAGCGCGCCGTCGCCGACAAGTATATGGGCCCGCTGATCAAGACGATCATGACGCGTTGCATCCATTGCACGCGCTGTGTCCGCTTCGCCGCCGAGGTCGCGGGCGTCGAGGAGATCGGCCTGCTGAACCGGGGCGAGAACGCGGAGATTTCCAGCCTGGAGAAGGCCGTCGACAGCGAGATGTCGGCCAATGTGATCGATCTCTGCCCGGTCGGCGCGCTGACCTCCAAGCCCTATGCCTTCGAGGCCCGGCCGTGGGAACTGCGCAAGACCGAATCCGTCGATGTGATGGACGCCGTCGGCTCCAACATCCGGGTGGATGCGCGCGGTAACGAGGTGTTGCGCGTTCTGCCGCGCCTCAACGAGGAGGTCAACGAGGAGTGGATCTCCGACAAGACGCGCTATGCCTGCGACGGGCTGGCGCGCCAGCGGTTGGACCGCCCCTATGTGCGCGGCGAGGATGGTAAGCTGAAACCGGCCGATTGGTCGACCGCGCTTCAGGTGGTGGCCGACAAGCTGAAGGCGACGGCGGCGGACGGGATCGCCGCCATCGCGGGCGATACCGCCGATGTCGAGAGCCTTTACGCCCTGAAGGCGCTGATGCAGCGCCTGGGTGTCGCCAATATCGACTGCCGGCAGGATGGCGCCCGGATCGAGGCCTCGCCGCGCGCGCAATATCTCTTCAACAGCGGCATCGCCGGGATCGATCAGGCGGACGCCCTGCTGATCGTGGGCTCGAACGTTCGTTGGGAAGCGCCGATCGTGAATGCGCGCATCCGCAAGCGGTGGATGACGGGGCAGCTTTCGGTCGGCGTCATCGGCCCGAACGTGGAGACGACCTTCGATTCGGACTATCTCGGCGCCGGGCCGGAGACCCTGACGGATGTCGCCGAGGGCAAGCATCCCTTCGCCGAAATCCTTCGCAAGGCCGAGCGTCCGATGATCATCGTGGGGCAGGGCGCGCTTGCCCGCGAGGACGGCGCGCAGGTCCTGGCGACCGCCCGCGCGATCGCGGAGACGTTCGGCATGGTCGCCGACGGGTGGAACGGCTTCAATGTCCTGCACACGGCCGCCGCGCGCGTCGGCGCGATGGAGATAGGCTTCCTGCCGGGCGAGGGCGGACGGAGCGTGCCGGAAATCCTTGATGGCGCGAAGTCCGGCGCGGTGGAGGTCGTCTATCTCCACGGCGCGGACGAGGTGGATATGTCGGCCCTGGAGAAGGCCTTCGTGATCTATCAGGGCCATCACGGCGACAAGGGCGCGCACGCGGCCGATGTCGTCCTGCCGGGCGCGGCCTATACCGAGAAGAACGGCACCTATGTGAACACGGAAGGTCGGGTGCAACTCGGTCGGCGCGCGGTCTTCCCGCCGGGCGAGGCGCGGGAGGATTGGGCGATCCTGCGCGCGCTGTCCGAGCGCGCGGGCGCGACGCTGCCCTTCGACAACCTGGATGCGTTGCGCCAGCAGATGCGCGACGCGCATCCCGGGCTCGCCCGCCTCGACATGGTGGAGCCGGGGGAATGGGGCGAATTCGGCGCGGCCGGCGCGATGAAGAGCGACCTGCCCTTCGCCTCGCCGATCGAGAATTTCTACATGACGGACCCGGTTTCGCGGTCCTCGCAAACCATGGCGCAATGCACGCAAACCTTCGTGCTGGATCGTCGGAAGGCGCTTGAATCCGGGGGGACGGGCACCGATGGCTGAGTTGTTCGACGGCATCTGGTGGTCGGGATACGTCTTCCCGACACTCAAGATCGTGGCCCTGATCCTGGCGATCACCGTGCCGATCCTGGTGTCGGTCGCCTATCTGACGCTGGCGGAGCGCAAGGTCATCGGCTGGATGCAGCTTCGCAAGGGGCCGAACGTGGTCGGGCCCTTCGGCCTGCTGCAACCCTTCGCGGACGGGCTGAAGCTGCTGCTGAAGGAGACGATCATCCCGTCGGGCGCGAACCGGGTGTTGTTCCTGGTGGCGCCGATGCTGACCTTCGTGCTGGCGCTGGTCGCCTGGGCGGTGATTCCGTTCGACGACGGCTGGGTGCTGGCTGACATCAATGTCGGGGTGCTCTATCTCTTCGCGATCAGTTCGCTCGGCGTTTACGGCATCATCGTCGCGGGCTGGGCCTCGAATTCGAAATACGCCTTCCTGGGGGCCTTGCGTTCGGCGGCCCAGATGGTCTCCTACGAGGTGTCGATCGGCTTCGTGATCGTCAGTGTGCTGCTTTGCGTCGGCTCGCTGCGCCTGACCGACGTGGTGGAGGCGCAGCGCACCATCTGGTTCTTCATCCCGTTGCTGCCGATGTTCGTGGTCTTCCTGATCTCGGCCCTGGCGGAAACGAACCGCGCGCCCTTCGACCTGCCGGAAGCGGAGGCGGAGCTCGTCTCGGGCTATAACGTCGAATATTCGGCGATGGCCTTCGCGCTCTTCTTCCTCGGCGAATACGCCAATATGATCCTGATGAGCGGCATGACGGCGGTTCTGTTCCTCGGCGGGTGGCTGCCGCCGGTGGATGTGGCGCCCTTCAACTGGATTCCGGGCGTGATCTGGTTCGCGTTGAAGATCGCGTTGGTGCTGTTCTTCTTCCTGTGGGTGCGGGCGACCTTTCCGCGCTATCGCTACGACCAATTGATGCGGCTCGGCTGGAAGGTGTTCCTGCCGTTGTCGCTCGCCTGGGTGATCATCACCGCGGGCGCGCTGATGGCGTTCGGCTGGCTGCCGACGCCCGGCGGCGCCTGAGGATTTGTGAGGGACGGAGTACCGAAACGATGGCCACTCTCGACCGCGTCGCGCGATCCTTCCTGTTGAGCGAGTTGATCGGTGGCATGGCCTTGACGCTCAAGACCATGTTCAAGCCGAAATACACGATCAACTACCCCTATGAGAAAGGGCCGCTCAGCCCCCGGTTCCGGGGCGAGCATGCGTTGCGCCGCTATCCCAACGGGGAGGAGCGCTGCATCGCCTGCAAGCTGTGCGAGGCGATTTGTCCCGCGCTCGCCATCACGATCGAGGCGGAGCCGCGCGCCGACGGCTCGCGCCGCACCACGCGCTACGATATCGACATGACCAAGTGCATCTATTGCGGCCTGTGCCAGGAGGCCTGCCCGGTGGATGCGATCGTCGAGGGACCGAACTTCGAGTTCGCGACCGAGACGCGCGAGGAGCTGATGTTCAACAAGGATCGTCTGCTCGCGAACGGCGACCGGTGGGAATCGGAGATCGCCGCCAATCTTGAACTGGACGCACCGTACCGGTAAGACCGGCACCGCACGTCCTTGATGCATGGGCCCGTCCGGGCCGGGAATACCGCGCCGCAGGGGGCCTAGCCCCGGGGATGACGCGGCCGATTTGGGGGAAGACCACGAGCCATGGCGATCGCGACGCTCTGCTTCTACGTCTTCGCGGCGATTCTCGTCGCCTGCGGGGCGATGGTGATCACCGCGCGCAACCCGGTGCATTCGGTCCTGTTCCTGATCCTGGCCTTCTTTAACGCGGCCGGGCTCTTCGTTCTGATCGGGGCGGAGTTCCTGGCGATGATCCTGGTCGTCGTCTATGTCGGCGCGGTCGCGGTGCTGTTCCTCTTCGTCGTGATGATGCTGGACATCAATTTCCGCGATATGCGCAAAGGGGCGAAGCGCTATGCCGGGGTCGGGGCGGCGATCGGGATCGTGCTGCTGGCGGAAATCCTGCTGGTGGTCGGCACCTGGCAGCTCGATCCGGGGCTTTCGGGCGCCGGCGCGGCGCCGACGCCGGCGATCGCGGACATGCACAATACCCGCGCGCTCGGCAATCTGATCTATACCGAATATGTGTACCTCTTTCAGGGCGCCGGCATGGTGCTGCTGGTCGCGATGATGGGTGCGATCGTGCTGACCCTGCGCCAGCGCGAGGGCGTGAAGCGCCAGCGGATCGCCGACCAGGTCGCCCGGTCCTCCAAGGACGAGGTGCGCAAGGTGAATGTTAGCAGCGGCAGCGGCATCTAGGCCGCCGGCGGCGAAGCGGGAAGGACGTCCGAGGAATGGCAGTCGGCCTCGAACATTATCTGACGGTGGCGGCGATCCTGTTCGCGCTGGGTCTGTTCGGGATTTTCCTGAACCGGCGCAACGTGATCATCATCCTGATGTCGATCGAGCTCATGTTGCTCGCGGTCAACATCAACCTCGTCGCCTTCTCCGTGTTCCTGCAGGATCTCGTGGGCCAGATCTTCGCGATGCTGGTGCTGACGGTCGCGGCCGCGGAGGCGGCGATCGGGCTTGCCATACTGGTGGTCTTCTACCGTAACCGCGCCTCGATCTCGGTCGAGGATATAAATCAGATGAAGGGTTGAGGGGGCGAGGGCGTAACCCATGGAAGCCGCGATCGTATTCCTGCCGCTTGCCGCCGCCATCCTGGCCGGTTTCTTCAGCCGGTTCCTGGGCGGTGATCGGTTCGCGAATCTCGTGACCTGCAGTTTCGTCGTGCTGGCGGCGGTGCTGAGTTGGATCACCTTTTTCCGCGTCGGCTTCGGCGGGGAGGGCGCCGAGCACACGATCCGGCTGTTCCGCTGGGTCGCGTCGGGCGACTTCGTGTTCGACTGGGCGCTGCGTATCGACACGCTGACGGCGGTCATGCTGATCGTGGTGACGACGGTCTCCGCGCTCGTGCATGTCTATTCGATCGGCTACATGTCGCACGATCCGGCGAAGCCGCGCTTCATGGCCTATCTCAGCCTCTTCACCTTCATGATGCTGATGCTGGTGACGGCCGACAATCTGGTGCAGATGTTCTTCGGCTGGGAGGGCGTCGGCCTCGCCTCCTATCTGCTGATCGGCTTCTGGTATCATAAGCCGAGCGCGAACGCGGCCGCGATGAAGGCCTTCCTGGTCAACCGCGTCGGCGATTTCGGCTACGGCCTCGGCATCTTCGGGTGTTTCGTCGTCTTCGGCTCGGTCGAGCTGGATCAGATCTTCGCCGCCGTGCCCGACGCGGCCGGCACGACGATCAGCTTCCTGGGCGGGGAATTCGATGCGATCACCGCCATTTGCCTGCTGCTCTTCATGGGGGCGATGGGCAAGTCGGCGCAGCTCGGCCTGCATACTTGGTTGCCGGACGCGATGGAGGGGCCGACACCCGTCTCCGCGCTGATCCACGCGGCGACGATGGTGACGGCGGGCGTCTTCCTGGTCTGCCGGATGTCGCCGATCTTCGAATATTCCGATACGGCGCTCACGGTCGTCACCTTCGTCGGCGCCTCGACCGCCTTCTTCGCGGCGACGGTGGGCCTGACGCAGAACGACATCAAGCGCGTGATCGCCTATTCCACCTGCTCGCAGCTCGGCTACATGTTCTTCGCGGCCGGCGTCTCGGCCTATCCGGCGGCGATGTTCCATCTTACGACGCACGCCTTCTTCAAGGCGCTGCTGTTCCTGGGGGCCGGTTCCGTCATCCACGCCATGTCGGACGAACAGGACATGCGCAAGATGGGCGGCATCGCGAAGCACATCAAATTCACCTACGCGATGATGTGGATCGGCTCGCTGTCGCTGGCGGGGATCGGCATTCCGGGCGTGGCCGGCTTCGCCGGGTTCCATTCCAAGGACGTGATCCTGGAATCCGCCTGGGGCGCGCATAGCGGGATCGGCAATTACGCCTTCTGGCTCGGCCTCGTCGCGGCCTTCATGACGGCATTCTATAGCTGGCGCCTGCTGCTGATGACCTTCCACGGGCCCGCCCGCGCGGACGAGAAGACCATGGCGCATATCCATGAATCGCCGCCGGTCATGACGGTACCGCTGGCCATCCTGGCGGTCGGCGCGGTGATCGCCGGCGTGGCGCTGGCGCCCTGGTTCACCGGGCATCACATGGCCGATTTCTGGCGCGACTCGATCCTGATCCTGGAAGAGCACAAGGCGTTGGAGAACGCGCACCATGCGCCAATGTGGGTCAAGATCGCGCCGCTGGTCTTCGGGCTCGCCGGTATCGCGGTCGCCTATTGGGTCTATGGCCGGGGGCTGGAACGCGGCCGCGCGGCAGGCCAGTTCCTGGGACCGTTCTATCAGTTCAGCCTGAACAAGTGGTATTTCGACGAGCTCTACGATTTCCTCTTCGTTCGGCCGGCCTTCCGTATCGGCAAGCTGTTCTGGAAGAAGGGCGACGGGCGCGTTATCGACGGTTTCGGGCCGGACGGCGTCGCCTCGACGGCGGGCCGCGCGGCCAAGGCCATCAGCTTGTTGCAGACCGGCTACGTTTATCACTACGCCTTCGCGATGCTGATCGGCGTTGTGCTGCTCGTCAGCTTCTACCTGCTGTTCGGTCACTGAGGGGGACCGCCTTCCGATGAGTGAACTTGATTGGCCGATCCTGTCGCTGGTGACCTTCGTGCCGTTGATCGGCGCGCTCGGCATCCTGTTGATCCGCGGCGAGGAGGCGGAGGTGGCCCGCAACGCGCGCTACACCGCCTTGTGGACGTCGCTGGTCGCCTTCGTGGTGTCGCTGTTCCTGGTGATCAACTTCGATTACGGCACGGCCGACTTCCAATTCGTCGAGCGGGCGGAGTGGCTGCCGAGCTTCGGCATCGCCTATCACATGGGCGTGGACGGGATTTCCGTCTGGTTCGTGCTGCTCTCGACCCTGCTGACGCCGATCTGCATCCTGGCCAGTTGGGAGGCCATCACCAAGCGCGTGCGCGAGTACATGGTCGCCTTCCTGGCGCTGGAGACCATGATGGTCGGCATGTTCTGCGCGCTCGACCTGCTGGTCTTCTATATCTTCTTCGAGGCCGTGCTGATCCCGATGTTCATCATCATCGGCGTCTGGGGCGGTCCGCGCCGGATCTACGCGGCCTTCAAGTTCTTCCTCTACACGCTGCTCGGCTCGATCCTGATGCTGCTGGCGGTGCTGGCGATGTACTTCCATGCCGGCACGACGGACATTCCGACGCTGATGCAGGAAGGCTTCCCGCGCGAGATGCAGCTTTGGATGTGGTTGGCCTTCTTCGCCTCCTTCGCGGTCAAGGTGCCGATGTGGCCGGTCCACACCTGGCTTCCGGACGCGCATGTGGAAGCGCCGACGGCCGGCTCCGTCATCCTGGCGGGCGTGCTGCTGAAGATGGGCGGCTACGGCTTCCTGCGCTTCTCGCTGCCGATGATGCCGCTGGCCTCCGAGGTCTATGCGCCGTTGGTCTTCACCCTCTCCTGCATCGCGGTCGTCTATACCTCGCTGGTGGCGCTGGTGCAGACGGACATGAAGAAGCTGATCGCCTATAGCTCGATCGCCCATATGGGTTTCGTGACCGCGGCGATCTTCTCGGTGAACGAGCAGGCGGTGGCCGGCTCCGTCATCCAGATGCTGAGCCACGGTCTGGTCTCCGGCGCGCTCTTCCTGTGCGTCGGTGTGGTCTATGACCGGCTGCACACAAGGGATATCGACCGCTATGGCGGGCTCGCCACCAACATGCCGCGCTATGCCGTGGTGTTCATGCTGTTCACCATGGCGTCGGTCGGCCTGCCCGGGACCAGCGGTTTCGTGGGCGAGTTCCTGATCCTGGTCGGCGCGTTCCAGGAGTCGAGCTGGCTGGCGGCCTTCCTGGCGACGGGCATGATCCTGGGCGCGGCCTATATGCTCTATCTCTATCGGCGGGTGATCTTCGGCGCGCTGACGAAGGACGAGCTCAAGAAGATGCTCGACCTCAGCCCGCGCGAGGTGGCGATCTTCGCGCCGCTCGTCCTGCTGGTGCTGTGGATGGGGATCTATCCGGCCACCTTCCTCGATCCGATCGAGGTTTCGGTGTCCGCCCTGGTCGAAAATTATCAGGCCGCGCTCGCGGCCGCTGAGAGCGGGCTGGCGAATGCCGCCCCCGTGATCGCGCAGTAAATCCGGCGCGGCTCGGAAGGTGAGAGAGCGATGATGAGCGAATTGCCGATCATGGGGCCGGCCCTGCCGGAAATCTTCCTGGCCATCGCGGTCATGGGGCTGATGATGGTCGGTGTCTTCGTGAAGCCCGACCGTGCGCTGCCGCTGGTCTCCGCGCTGGCCATCGCGGTCCTGCTGGTGGCGGGGGCGTTGATCGCGGCGGGGGGCGGCGGCTATCAGCTTGCCTTCGGCGATCTCTTCGTGGTCGATCGGTTCGCGGTCTTCATGAAGTTGCTGGTGATCGCCGGGTCGGTCCTGGCCATCATCATGTCCGAGGGTTTCATCCGGCGCGAGGGGATGGACCGGTTCGAATATCCGGTGCTGATTTGCCTCGCGACCCTGGGCATGCTGATGATGGTCTCGGCCAACGACCTCATCGCGCTCTATATCGGTCTCGAACTGCAGAGCCTCTCGCTCTACGTCACGGCCTCGCTCCAGCGCGACCGGCTGCGTTCGACGGAGGCGGGGCTCAAATACTTCGTCCTCGGCGCGCTCAGCTCGGGCATGCTGCTCTATGGCGCCTCGCTGATCTACGGCTTCGGCGGCACGACTGAATTCGGCGCGCTTGCCGCCCATTTCGGGGAACTCGAATCGGTTCCGGTCGGCGTCATCACCGGGATCGTCTTCCTGGTGGCGGGGCTCGCCTTCAAGGTCTCGGCCGTGCCGTTCCATATGTGGACGCCGGACGTCTATGAGGGCGCGCCGACGCCGGTCACGGCCTTCTTCGCGGTCGCCCCGAAGATCGCGGCCATGGCGCTTCTGCTGCGCGTCATGATGGGGCCGTTCGGCGGCATGGTGGGCGAATGGTTCCAGATCATCTGGTTCGTCTCCGCCGCCTCGATGGTGCTCGGCGCCTTCGCGGCGATCCCGCAGACCAATATCAAGCGTCTGATGGCCTATTCCTCCATCGGCCATGTCGGCTATGCGCTGATCGGCCTCGCCGCCGGCACGGAGGAAGGGGTGACGGGCATCCTGATCTACATGGCGATCTATCTCGTCATGAATGTCGGTACCTTCGCCTGCATCCTGTCGATGAAGGTGAAGGGCCGGATGGTCGAGCAGATCTCGGACCTCGCGGGGCTCGCCAAGACCAAGCCGGCCATGGCGGCCGCGCTCCTGATCTTCATGTTCTCTATGGCTGGTATTCCGCCGATGGCCGGCTTCTTCGGGAAGCTCTACGTCTTCCGGGCGGCGATCAACGCGGAGCTTTACACGCTCGCCGTGATCGGCGCGCTGGCCAGTGTCGTATCCGCCTTCTATTACCTGCGCATCGTCAAGGTGATGTATTTCGACGAGCCGGCGGAGGCCTTCGACCCGGTCGAGACGCGGGGGCTGAAGGCCATCATCGGCGTGGCGGGTGTCATCGTGCTGGCCTTCATCTTCTATCCCTCGCTGCTGGCCGACAACGCGGCGGTGGCGGCGGTGTCGTTGCTGCAAGGTTAAGCCGGCAATCCATGACATGGTGATCAACGCCCCGGACGGCTTCGATTGTCGCTATGTGGAGGTTATCGGCTCCACCAATGATGCCCTGAAGGCGGAAGCGGAGGCCGGCGCGCCAGACGGTACCGTGATCGCGGCGGGCCAACAGACGGCGGGGCGGGGCCGTTACGGCCGGACCTGGGACTCGCCGTCCGGTAATCTCTATGTCAGCGTATTGCTGCGCGATGTCGGTCCGGTCGCCCGCGCGGCGCAGATGAGTTTCGTGGCCGCCGTCGCGCTTGGCAACGCGATAGCGGCGTTGACCCCCGATGATCTGGCCGTGCGGTTCAAATGGCCGAACGATATCCTGGCGAACGATGCCAAGGTCGCGGGGATCCTGTTGGAAAGCGGCGGTGCCCCGGAAGCCCCCTGGCTGGTCATCGGAACCGGCATCAATCTATGCCATCATCCGGAGGGGGCGGGGTTCCGGGCGACGAATCTCGCCGCGCTCGGCGCGACGGTGACGGGCCCGGAACTGGTCCATGCCTATCTGGAGGCGCTATCGGAATGGCGGCAGCGCTGGCGGGCCCATGGTTTCGCGCCGGTGCGGGCCGGATGGTTGGCGGCGGCGGCCAATCGCGGCGGTCCGGTGACGCTGAAACTGGCGGACAAGCCGCCGCGCGAGGGCCGGTTCGTCGATCTGGACGAGGAGGGAGCGCTGCTGTTCCAGCCCAGCGGCACGGGCGGGATGGAACGCATCGCCGCCGGCGAGGTGCATTTCCCGCCACGCGCGTGACGCGCCCCATCGTCCGCGCGGACCTTAAGGGGTGCCTAACCAGAAGCGGAGACCACAGCGCATGTTGCTAGCCATCGATTCCGGCAACACCAATGTCGTATTCGGCGTATTCGACGGCGACCGTTTCGTGAAGGCTTTCCGATGCGCAAACGATCCGAAGCGCACGGCGGACGAATATATCGTCTGGTTGGACGCGTTGATGAAGCTGAACGGCCTCGACGCCTCCACGATCAGCGGCAGCATCATCGGGTCCGTCGTTCCGGAGACCGCCTTCAACCTGACGAGTCTCTGCCGGCGTTATTTCCCGGGCGAGCCGTTGGTGATCGGTGATCCCAAGGTGAAGCTCGGCAACGAAGCTCTTATCGAGTGGCCGGAGCAGGTTGGCGCCGACCGCCTGATCAATGCCTTCGAGGCGAACAGAACCTATGGCGGGCCGCTGATCGTGATCGATTTCGGCACGGCGACGACCTTCGATGTCGTCGATGCGGCGGGGAATTATTGCGGCGGCGCGATCGCGCCCGGCATCAATCTCTCCCTCGAAGCGCTCTACATGGCTTCCGCCAAGCTGCCGCTGGTCGAAATCGCGGCTCCGCCGACCTATATCGGTAAGGAGACGAAGACCGCGATGCAGTCCGGTATCTTCTGGGGCTATGTCTGCATGATCGAGGGCATGGTCGCGCGCCTCTCCGCGGAGTTCGACGCGCCCATGAAGGTGATCGCGACCGGCGGCCTTTCCGAGCTTTTCGCGGAGAAGACGGCGGTGATCGAGGAGACCGATCGCTCGCTCACCTTGCGGGGTCTCGCTGAAATCTATAAGCGCAACGCGCGTTAGGACGACGCGCGGCCACCATAATGAAGAGGGGAAATCCCTAGGAATGTCAGGTTACGCGACCACCGGCGCGCCCGGTGACGATGAGATGCTGTTCCTGCCGCTGGGCGGGGCCGGCGAGATCGGGATGAATCTCAATCTCTACGGCCATGCCGGCAAGTGGCTCATGGTCGATTGCGGCATTACCTTCGGCGACGACACGACGCCGGGAATCGACGTGATGATGCCGGACCCCGCCTTTATCGAGGAGCGGGTGGACGAACTGGCCGGCCTCGTGCTCACCCACGCGCACGAGGACCATCTGGGCGCCGTGCAGTATCTTTGGCGCCGGCTGGAGTGTCCGGTCTACGCGACCCCCTTCACGGCGGCCCTGTTGCGGCGCAAGCTGGTCGAGACCGATCTGCACAACACCGTGCCGATCCATGAGATTCCCCTGTCCGGCCGGTTCGAGGTCGGCCCGTTCGAGTTGGAATTGGTGACGTTGACCCATTCCATCCCCGAGCCGAACGCCGTCGTGGTTCGCACCAAGGCGGGCACGGTCATGCATACCGGCGACTGGAAGATCGATCCCGATCCGCTGGTTGGGCCGACGACGGACGAGGCGCGGCTGATCGAGATCGGGGAGCAGGGCGTGCTCGCCATGGTCTGCGACAGTACCAACGCGCTGGCGCCGGGGCGCAGCGGCTCCGAATCCGATGTGCGCGACAACATGATCGAATTGGTGAAGAGCCTCGAAGGCGGCGTCGCCATCGCCTGTTTCGCCTCCAATGTCGCGCGCATGGAGACGGCCGCCAAGGCCGCCATCGCGGCCGGCCGCCAGCCCGCCCTGGTCGGCCGATCCCTCTGGCGGATGAACGAGGCGGCGCGGGAGACCGGCTATCTCGCCGATCTTCCGCCGTTCCTGACGGACGAGGAGGCGGCGCGCCTGCCGAAGGAGAAGGTGCTCTTCATCTGTACCGGCAGCCAGGGAGAGCCCCGCGCGGCGCTCAGCCGCATCGCGCGCGACGACCATCCCTTCGTCGATCTGGGGGAGGGGGATACCGTTATCTTTTCCAGCCGCGAAATCCCGGGCAATGAGATGGCGATCGGCCGCCTTCAGAACGATCTGGCGCAGAAGCGGGTCGAGATCATCACCGCCCGCGATGCGGATATCCATACCTCCGGCCATCCCAACAGGGACGAACTGGCGGACATGTATCGCTGGATTCGTCCAAGGATCGCGGTGCCCGTTCATGGCGAAACCCGGCATATGATGGCGCATGCGCGTCTCGCCCAGGAATGTCAGGTGCCGCACGGTATCTGCGGGCGCAACGGCACCATGGTCGCGTTGAAGGAAAGCGGGCCCGAGGTGGTGGACGAGGTCTATTCCGGGCGCCTGATGCTGGACGGCGACAGGCTGCTGCCGATGGGGCATGCCAGTCTGAAGCACCGTCGGAAGATGGCCTATCACGGGCACGCGGTGGTCACCGTCGCGCTCGACCGGAAGGGACGGCTCGTCGACGATGCGCAGATCACGGTTTCCGGACTGCTGGACGGGGAGGGGCCGGATATCGACGATCTGCTCGACACGGCGGAGGAGACGGTGGAACGTCTCGGCGCCGGCGCGCTCAAGGATGACGGCCAGGTCCGCGAGGCGGTGCGCCGCGCGGTGCGTAAGCGGCTGAAGGCGCTTTCCGGCAAGTATCCGCCGGTGGATGTGCATGTGATCCGGGTCTGAGCCGTCGGGTTGATCGGACGCGGCAGGAAGGAAGAGGACGACCGGGCGATGATCGGAAAGCTCAATCACGTGGCCATCGTGGTTCCGGATATCGAGGCCGGGACCGCCACCTATCGCGACACGCTGGGCGCGGCGGTTTCCGACCCCATCGACCTGCCGGATCACGGCGTGACCACCGTCTTCGTCACATTGCCGAATACCAAGATCGAATTACTGCACCCGCTGGGCGCGGAAAGCCCGATCGCCAAGTTCCTGGAAAAGAACCCGGGCGGCGGCATTCACCATGTCTGCTACGAGGTCGAGGATATCCTCGCCGCGCGCGATAAGCTGAAGGCCGACGGCATGCGTGTTCTCGGCGATGGCGAGCCCAGGACGGGCGCGCACGGCAAGCCCGTGCTGTTCCTTCACCCGAAGGATTTCCACGGTACGCTGGTCGAGTTGGAGCAGGTCTGAGCACGGCAGGAGGCCGATCCATGGGCATCGTCAGCGGTATCGTCGTTTTCCTCATCATTTGGTGGCTGGTTCTCTTCATGGTGCTGCCCTTCGGCGTGCGGCGGGAGGAGGCACCGGAGCCCGGTCACGATCCCGGCGCGCCCAAGCCATTGCGGATCGGCCGCAAGATGCTGATCACGACCGGGATCACCTGCGTGCTGTTCGCCGGCTATTGGGCCGTGGTGCATTTCGATCTGATTACCCTGCGCCCGCCGGGCTCCTGAGGAGGGGGCGAAGGATGGCTTGGTACTGCGACTACGCGATCGGCGATCCCGTCCATGGGGATTATCACGACCGGGAATATGGCTTCCCGGAGGAGGATGAGGCACGCCTGTTCGAGCGGCTGGTGCTTGAGATCAATCAGGCGGGCCTGAACTGGGGATTGATCCTCAAGAAACGGGGGCGCTTCCAGACGGCCTATGACGGCTTCGAGGTGGATCGCGTCGCCGCCTATGGCGAGGCGGAAGTCGCGCGTCTTCTGGCCGACCCGGGGATTATCCGCAATCGTCTTAAGGTCGCGGCGGCGATCCACAATGCCGGCGTGATCCAGGGGTTTCGGGAGAGCCACGGCGGGTTCGCCCCTTGGCTCGCGGCGCACCACCCCTTGACCAAGCCGCAATGGGTGAAACTCTTCAAGAAGACGTTCCGCTTCACCGGCGGCGAGATCACGGGCGAATTCCTGATGTCGATCGGCTATCTGCCCGGTACGCACCGCGCGGATTGCCCGGCCGCGAAGCGGATCGCGATGCTCGACCCGCCCTGGATGCGGGTTGGCGAATCCTTCTACGCTTGACCCCGGTCGCTCCGGTCCACTTGAAACGGGAAGGCTGCCCATGGCCCCCGCATCGCCACAGATCAAACCCCTCTCCGGCAAGCTCTATCACCGGGAGCTCAAGCGCCTTCAGGTCGAATTGGTCAAGCTCCAGCATTGGGTGCAGGGGCGGGGGCTGAAGCTCGTGGTGCTTTTCGAGGGGCGGGACGCCGCCGGCAAGGGCGGGGCCATCAAACGCGTATCGGAGCATCTCAACCCGCGAATCTGCCGAATCGCCGCCTTGGGCACCCCGACGGAGCGGGAGCGCACGCAATGGTATTTCCAGCGCTATGTCGCGGAACTACCGGCGGCCGGGGAGATCGTGCTGTTCGATCGCTCCTGGTACAATCGCGCGGGTGTCGAGCGGGTCATGGGCTTCTGCACCGAGGAGGAGTACCGCGAATTCCTGCGCGACTGTCCGGAGTTCGAGCGGATGTTGGTTCGTTCGGGCATCATCCTCGTCAAATACTGGTTTTCGGTCAGCGAGGCGGAGCAGGAGCGGCGCCTCCGGGCGCGGCTGGCCGATCCGGCCAAGCGCTGGAAATTGAGTAGGATCGATCTAGAGGCCCGCAAGCATTGGGACGATTATTCCGAGGCGAAGGATAGTATGTTCGCCCATACGGACATCCGGCAGGCACCTTGGTACGTGGTGGATGCGGAGGATAAGAAGCGCGCGAGGCTTAATTGTATCCGGCATCTCCTATCCCTGATCCCCTATGAGGATGAGATGCCGGCCCCCCTTAAGCTACCGCCGCGCCCCAAAGGTCGACGGCCGCTGGAGCGCCCCCCGATGACCGACCAGACGATGGTGCCGGATTTTTATGGATAGGGATCGACCAGCTTGCCGGTCGGACGTCGAAGCGGAAATGAAAATGAGCGGAGACCACGGTCTCCGCCCATCTAAACGTGCCTTTCAATCGGCCCGCACCGTAAGCGCGCTATAGAGCGCGCCGATATGTTCGCTAACCCCTGAAGGCCCTCCCTAAACTTGGGCCACCCGACGGCGGTTTGCGGTTCTTGCCGCCCGCATCTTTCTTATCGGTAAGAGAGTCATACTGGAATCTTTAGCCGTCGTCACCCATTTTTTGCACAAAAATTAGGCGCTGCACTGCAACATAAAAAAGCAAAAAATTGTGCGGTGCGAGATAGCTTGGGAATCCGGGGGTGGCTCGTGTATGACCAATACATGAAGGGGCAAGGGGGACGCTTCAGGGCATGTCCGCGAAACCGGGAATGAACGGATCGTCCGGCGCGCATCCACGCCTGATTCTGCGTGGGATCACCAAGCGTTATCCGGGCGTGCTCGCCAATGACCGGATCGACCTGACGCTCGGTGCCGGTGAGATTCACGCGCTGCTCGGCGAGAATGGCGCGGGAAAATCAACCCTGGTCCAGATCGTCTACGGTGTCGTCCGCGCTGATGCGGGTCGGATTCTGTGGAACGGCGCGGCGGTCACGGTGGACGGGCCGGCGGGTGCGCGGGCGCTCGGCATCGGCATGGTGTTCCAGCATTTCTCGCTGTTCGAGTCCCTGACCGTGGCGGAGAATGTCGCGCTGGGACTCGATCCGAAGAGCGAGGCCGGAGCCCGCGACATGGCGGCGTTGTCGGCGCGAATCGCGGAGGTTTCGGCGCGCTACGGCCTGACCCTCGACCCCGAGGCGCGGGTCTTCGACCTGTCCGTCGGGGAACGCCAGCGGGTCGAGATCGTGCGGTGCCTGCTGCAGGACCCGAGCCTGCTGATCATGGACGAGCCGACCTCCGTTCTTACTCCGCAGGAGGCCGACCAGCTTTTCGAGACGCTTCGGCGTCTCGCCGCCGAGGGGCGGACCATCCTCTATATCAGTCACAAGCTGGACGAAATCCGGCGGCTTTGCGATTCGGCGACGATTCTGCGCGGCGGGCGCGTGGTGGCCACATGCGACCCACGGACGGAAACCGCGCCGTCGCTGGCCCGGCTGATGATCGGCGAGGAGGTGCGGGCGACCCGGAAGGAAACGGCAGGGGCGAAGCCGCGCATGGATGAGCTTCTGCGGGTCGAGGGGTTGTCGATGAAGGCGACCAATCCGCTGGGAACGCCGCTTCATGACGTTCGTCTTCGTCTTCGGGAAGGGGAGATACTGGGTATCGCCGGCGTCGCGGGGAATGGGCAGAACACGCTTCTCGCCGCGCTCAGCGGGGAGTTGCCGGCGCCGCGCGCGGACGCCATCCGTTTCGAGGGGGTGTCTATCGGCTTGGAAGGCGCCCGCGCCCGGCGCGACCGGGGCATCAATTTCGTCCCAGAGGACCGGCTGGGGCATGGCGCGGTCGCGGATCTGTCGCTCGCCGACAATGCGTTGCTGTCCGGCTGGCGGCGCTGGTCGCTGGTGCGGCGTGGGCTCGTTTCCTTCGCGCGCAGCCGGGAGCGGGCGGAACAGGTCGTGGCGCGTTTCTCCGTCGCCGCGCCCGGCGCGCACGCGGCGGCGCGCAGCCTATCCGGCGGCAATCTCCAGAAATTCATCATCGGACGCGAGATCATGCAGCGGCCCCGGCTGCTGATCGCCGCCCATCCGACATGGGGCGTCGATGCAGGCGCGGCCGCGGCGATCCACAAGGCCTTGATCGAACTGGCCGCGTCCGGCGCCGGCGTGATCGTCGTCAGCCAGGATCTGGACGAGCTTTTCACGCTGGCCGATCGGGTCGCGGTGATCTGTGCCGGGCGGCTCTCCGCCAGCCGGCCGGCGCACGAGGTAACGGCGGAGGATGTCGGGTTGATGATGGGCGGCCTGTTCGACGCCGCCATCGCCAAGGGCGGCGGCGTGCCGAGCGAGACGGGGGATACGCGCGATGGCGGTTAGCGGTCTCCTCGGCCTTCGCCTCGAACGCCGCGCCAACGCGTCGCGTGCCATGCTGCTGGTCACGCCGCCGCTGGCGGTATTGCTGACGGTCCTTTCCGGGGCGGTGCTGTTCGCGGCACTGGGTTTCGATCCGGTGAAGGCGCTGATGTCCTATTTTGTGGCGCCGATTTCCACCCGCTACGGTATCGGCGAACTGGCGGTGAAGGCGACGCCGTTGGCGATGATCGGGATCGGCCTAGCGCTCGGCTTCCGGGGGAATGTCTGGAACATCGGGGCGGAGGGGCAGTTGACCCTGGGCGCGATCTGCGCCGGTGGTCTGGCGCTCGCTTTCCATGGGCAGGAGGGGCCGTGGCTTCTGCCGCTGATGATGCTGGCGGGGGCGGCGGGCGGCCTGGCCTATGGCGCCATACCGGCTTGGTTGCGCACGCGCTTCAACGCCAATGAGATCCTGACCAGCCTGATGCTGACCTATGTGGGGACGCTGCTTCTCAGCTATCTGGTCACGGGTCCGTGGAAGGACCCGGACGGCTTCAATTTTCCCGAATCGCGGCTGTTCAACGATGCGGCGCTGCTTCCCATCATCCTTGACGGAACACGGATGCATTTGGGCGCGCCGTTGGCGCTGCTGGCGGTCGTCGTGGGGTGGGTGATCGTCGCGCGAACGCTGATCGGATTTCAGATCAAGGTGGTGGGCCTAACACCGATCGCCGCGGGCTATGCCGGCTTTAGCCAGGCGCGCACGATCTGGTTCACGCTGCTGCTTTCCGGCGGGCTGGCGGGGCTCGCCGGCGCGATCGAGGTCGCGGGGCCGATCGGCCAGTTGCAGCCCAGCATATCGCCCGGCTACGGCTTCACCGCCATCATCGTCGCCTTTCTGGGCAGGTTACATCCGGTGGGTGTTCTGCTGGCGGCGCTGCTGATGGCGCTGAGCTATCTGGGCGGGGAGCACGCGCAGATCGAGCTCGGCTTGCCATTGGCGCTGACCGGGGTCTTCCAGGGGATGTTGCTGTTCTTCCTTCTGGCGAGCGATTTCCTGGTGCATTACCGCCTGCGGCGGGTCGCCCCCCCAGGCGTCCGCGCCGCGCGCGGCCGGGTAGGGGAGGCAAGGCGGCGATGGACATCCTTTCCATGATCCTTATGTCGGTCGTTGCCGCCGCGACACCCCTGCTTTTCGCGGGCCTGGGCGAGTTGGTGACGGAGAAGGCGGGTGTCCTCAATCTCGGCGTCGAGGGCATGATGCTGATGGGCGCGGTGATCGGCTTCGCGGTCACGGCGGTGACGGGGACGGCCTTTCTGGGGATTCCGGCGGCGGCGCTGGCGGGCGCGGCGATGGCGGGGCTGTTCGCGCTGCTGACTCTCAACCTGTTGGCCAATCAGGTGGCGACGGGTCTCGCGCTGACGCTTTTCGGTGTCGGGCTCAGTTCGCTGATCGGCCAGGATTTCGTCGGCACGCCGCTCGACCGGCTGCCCCAGCTCGACATTCCGGGCTTGAGCACGGTGCCGGTGATCGGCCCGGTGCTGTTCGGGCAGGATGCGCTCGTCTATCTATCGCTGCTGGCGGTCGGCGGGGTCGTCTGGTTCCTGGCGCGCACGCGCGCCGGGCTCGTCCTGAAGGCGGTGGGGGAGAATCCGGCCGCCGCTCACAGGCTCGGCCATTCGGTGCTGGGCGTGCGCTGGCTGGCGGTGCTGTTCGGCGGGGCGATGTCCGGGATCGGCGGGGCCTATCTGTCGCTCGCCTATACCCCGCTTTGGGCGGAGAATATGACGGCGGGACGTGGCTGGATCGCGCTGGCGCTGGTTGTTTTCGCGACCTGGCGGCCGGGGCGGGTATTGCTCGGCGCCTATCTCTTCGGCGGGGTGACGATCGCCCAGCTTCACGCCCAATCCGCCGGCATCGATATCCCCAGCCAGTTCATGTCGATGCTGCCCTATGTCGCGACCATCCTCGTCCTCGTGCTGATCAGCCGCGACGCGACGCGCATCCGCCTCAACGCGCCGGCTTCCATCGGCAAGGTGTTCCATCCGGGCGGGTGAGGGATTATGCTCGCCGGTCAGCGAATAGGACAAAGTTCGAGCGGGATGGAAACGGCTCGCGATCGATGACCCGATCGACCTCATTTCAGAACTCAGGAGCATCGCCCATGCGTATCAATCGTCGTCGTTTCACCCAGCTTTCCCTAGCCGCGGCGGCCACGCCCGCGGCCTTCGCGATCGGCGGCAAGGCCCGCGCGGCAGACCCGCTGAAGATCGGTTTCGTCTATGTCGGCCCGATCGGCGATCATGGCTGGACCTACCAGCACGATCAGGGCCGCCTCGCGGTCGAGGAGGAATTCGGCGATCAGGTCGAGACCAGCTTCGTCGAGAATGTCTCGGAGGGCGCGGACGCGGAACGCGTCATCAACCAGCTCGCGACCACGGGACACGGGCTGATCTTCACCACCTCCTTCGGTTTCATGAATCCGACCCTGAAGGTGGCCAAGCGCCATCCCGACGTGCGGTTCGAGCATGCGACCGGCTATAAGCGCGCCGACAATCTGGCGACCTATGCCGCGCGCTTCTATGAGGGGCGCACCGTCAGCGGCATCCTGGCGGCGCATGTGACGAAAACGAACACGATCGGCTATATCGCCTCCTTCCCGATTCCGGAGGTGGTGCGCGGCATCGGCGCCTTCACCGTCGCCGCCCGGCGTATCAATCCGGACCTTCAGGTGAAGGTGGTCTGGGTCAATAGCTGGTACGACCCGGGCAAGGAGGCCGATGCGGCCAAGGCGCTGATCGATCAGGGCGCCGACGTGTTGTTGCAACATACCGATTCGCCGGCCCCGGTGCAGGTCGCGGAGGAACGCGGCGTCAAATGCGTCGGCCAAGCCTCCGACATGTCCCGCTTCGGGCCGACGGCGCATATGACCGCCGTGGTCGACGATTGGGCGCCTTATTACAAGGAGCGGGTGAAGCTCGCCCTCGACGGCGGTTGGTCCGCGACCGACACTTGGGGTGGCTTGGCGAGCGGGATGGTGAAGCTTTCCCCCTTCAACGGGAATCTGCCGGCGGAAGCGATTTCCGATGCGGAGGCGGCCATCGCCGCGATCGAGAGCGGCGAGCGCCATGCCTTCGACGGTCCGGTCCGCGATCAGTCCGGTACGGTACGCGTGCCGGAGGGCGAGCATCTCTCCGACGAGGGGTTGCTCGGCATGGATTGGTATGTCGAGGGAGTTCAGGGCAAGCTTCCGGGCTGATGCCCCGGAAGTCTGCCCCGGAAGCCCGGATCTCGGTGGACGTCGGCGGTGTCGTATTTGCGGCCCGCCGACCTCCCCTGATAAGACCGAATGGGCCCGGCCCGGATGACCGGCCCGAAGCGGTATTAAGGTGTTGTCAATGAATCGGCGCCGATACTTCCTGTCATTGGGGCGGAGGCAAGGATGCGTCGGGTTGTTGTGATCGGCAATGCGGGTGGGGGTAAAACGACGCTGTCCAAGCGGATGGCCGTCGATCTCGGTGTCGCCTATCATGCGATCGATCATATCCAATGGCTGCCCGGTTGGATATTCAACGAGGATTTCGACGTCCTGCATGATGCGTGGCTGCAGGAACCGGGCTGGGTGATCGACGGAATCGGCCCGTGGGAAGCCGTGGAACGTCGGTTGGAATATGCCGACACGGTCCTTTGGGTCGATCTGCCTCTTTCCACCCATCTCTGGTGGGCGACAAAGCGCCTGCTGAAAAATCTGTTCGGACCGGATTCGGACGTGCCCGGCGGATGTTCCCTGATCGGTTCGGCCATCCCTTTCTATCGCATGATCCTGGATATCCATAAGACGCACCGCGCGGCCATGGCGTTGGTGATCGAAACCGCGCGCGATCATGGCAAGGTCGTGCATATCCTGCGCACGCCGGCCCAGATCGCGCGTTTTCGCGCGGGCGCCTGGAAATTCGCGGAGGCCGCCTGACGGTTTATCCGGCTTGGGGGGCGGGCATTGCAGTGGCCCGACCTTCGCTGTGGCCCAACCTTTGCTGTTGCCAACCTTTGGGGGTGCCAACCTTTGGGGGTGCCAACTTTTGGGGGTGCCAACCTTTGGAGTGGATAGGCCCATGGCGACGACCCGACTGTTGACGATCGGAATCGCGTTGCTTCTGTCAGGTGCCGGCGCGCCGGCCTTGGCCCAGGAGGCGGCGAATCCCTTCACCAATGACGGCGCGATCTCGACCGGGGAACCGCCGCGTGCCCGCCTCAAGCCGGAGGCCGTGCGTATCGTCGTCAGCGCGGCGGATTGCCGGCGCCTTATTCCGCACGAACCGTCCCCCGATGTTACCTATCAGCCCGGCGTCGATGCGCATGGCGATCCGGTCGCCCCGGCCGACTTGCCGGGGAGCACGGTGCTCGCCGACCGGTTGCGGGAGACGGAGATCGCGTTCGATCTGACGCTAAACCCGCTGCTGTTCGCTGGAAATCAACGGTTGGCGGAGGATTTCGACGAAGCCGTGGTGGATTTCGGCCGGGTCCGTTTCGATCGGAGGACGGGGGCTCTTACCCTGGATGGCGAGACGCTGCGCGACCCGGCGACGGCCGCGATCGCCGACGCGTGCCGGGCGCGTCTCTCCGATACGGAGTAGGTCGCCGTGGCTTGCGGCGGACGGTGCCAATCCCTACAGTCCGCCGGCCGGCGGCGGGCCCGCGCCGGATCCGAAACCGCCAGAGGAGCCGCGCCAGACGCCATGTTCGGATCCTTCGAGCGCTTTGTCGCCTTCCGCTACCTCCGCGCCAAGCGGCAGGAGGGATTCATCTCCGTCGTCGCCTGGTTCTCGCTGCTCGGCATCATGCTTGGGGTCGCGACCCTGATTATCGTGATGGCGGTGATGAACGGCTTCCGCCACGATTTGCTGGACCGCGTGATCGGCCTGAACGGCCATATCACGGTCGAGGCCCAGGACGGCTCCATCGAACCTTATGAGGACATCACCCGGCAATTGACCGGCCTGCGCGGCGTGGAACAGGTAACGCCGCTGGTCGAGGGGCAGGTCATGGCCACCGCCGAGAACCAGGCGGCTGGCGGCGCGCTCGTCCGTGGCATCCATGCGGCCGATTTCGCCGCCCGCGACATCCTTCGCGAGGCGCTGACGCGCGGCGACCTTGAGGGGTTCGACGACGGACTCGGCATCATTATCGGCATCCGCATGGCGAACCGCCTGCGTGTCGGTGTCGGGGACAAGGTGACGTTGATCGCGCCCAAGGGGTCCGTCACCGCCTTCGGCACGGTTCCGCGCGTCAAGGCCTTCGACGTGAAGGCGATCTTCTCCGTCGGCATGTATGAATATGACAATTCCTTCGTCTATATGCCGTTCCAGGTGGCGCAGCGCTATTTCAACAGCGACGGCGCGGCGACCGATATCGAGATCATGATCGACGATGCGGAAGCCGCGGAAAGCCAAGCCTACGAGATCAACCGGCTATTGGGGGGGGACTATCGCGTGCTCGGCTGGCAACGGGTCAATGCCAGTTTCTTCAATGCCTTGCAGGTCGAACGTAATGTCATGTTCCTGATCCTGACGCTGATCATCCTGGTCGCCGCCTTCAACGTGATTTCGAGCCAGATCATGTTGGTGAAGGACAAGGGGCGGGGGATCGCCATCCTGCGTACCATGGGGGCGAGCCGCGCGACGATCCTGCGCATCTTCTTCATTACAGGATCTTCCGTCGGCGTGATCGGGACGGCTTTGGGCGCGGCGCTGGGCATCGCCTTCGCGCTGAATATCGAGACCATCCGGCAATGGATAGAGGGGCTGTCCGGCGCCAACCTCTTCGCGGCGGAGATCTATTTCCTGTCCAAGCTGCCGGCGCGGGTCGAGACGGGGGAAGTCATCTCCGTCGTCGTCATGGCCCTGACATTGAGCTTGCTGGCCTCGATCTATCCCGCATGGCGGGCGGCGCGGCTCGATCCGGTCGAGGTGCTGCGCTATGAGTGATATGAGTGAGGCGGTCCTCGAACTCCGCGCGGTGGAGCGGACCTATAAGACCGCCGCCGGTGGGCTGACCGTGCTGAACGGCGCGTCGCTGTCCGTCGGCCGGGGGGAGCTTGTCGGCCTCGTCGCGCCGTCGGGCGCGGGGAAATCGACGCTCCTCCATGTCGCGGGCTTGCTGGAGCGGCCTGATGGCGGCGATGTCGCCCTGGAAGGGCGCGGCTGCAACGCGCTAACCGACCGCCAGCGCACGCTGCTGCGGCGCGGGCGGGTCGGGTTCGTCTATCAGTTCCATCATCTGCTGCCCGAGTTCTCGGCGCTGGAAAATGTGGTCCTGCCGCAGATGATCGCTGGCGCGGGCAAGGGCGCGGCGAAGCGCAAGGCATCGGACCTGCTGAACCGCGTTGGCCTCGGCCCAAGGGCGAGCCACCGGCCGGCCCGTCTCTCGGGTGGGGAACAACAGCGCGTCGCGATCGCGCGGGCCGTCGTCAACCGCCCGGCCGTTCTTCTGGCGGACGAGCCGACCGGCAATCTCGACCCCACGACCAGCGAGACGGTCTTCGACCTGCTCGTCTCCCTCGTGCGGGAGGAGGGAATGGCCGCCCTGATCGCCACGCACAATCTGACGCTCGCACGGCGCATGGACCGCGTGCTGACCTTCCAGGACGGCCATATCGCGGCCTTCGAGGAATAGAATAGGGCCGAGGAATAGGGCGGCCGGGTCGGCGGCGCCATTCCTCCCAAAAGAAAAAGCCGCGGGGGGCGATGCGCCCCACGCGGCTTCTCGCGGCGTGCCTCGACGGCCGAGGGTATCGGCCGCCGAATGGCTTCGTCGAGCGATTACGAACTCGGCATATCGCCGGTCACCCAATAGTTCACGCGGGCTTCGTTGTCTTCGATGAAGTTATCGACTGCGGTCTGGTAACCGTTCTCGTTCGCGTCGTACATGGCGGCCTGAAGATCGTCGATCGGCAGGCTCATGCGCGACAGGAAGCCGGCGGCCTCCGGATTATCCTGGTAGAAGCCCTGGCGCGCGATGGCGTGCACGCGCTCCGGCCCGCCGAGCGTGCCCTTCGGATCCTCCAGATAGCGCAGATCATAGGCGCCGAACATCCAATGCGGGCTCCAGCCGGTGACGACGATCCACTCGTCACGGCTGATCGCGCGATCCAGCGCCGCCGTCATGGCCGCGCCCGAGGCGGAAACGAGGTTGTAGTCGAGCTCGTAATCCTCGTCGATCACCTTGTTCGACAGGCGCATCAGGCCGGCGCCCGGATCGATGCCCTGGATCTTGCCGTCCAGCTTCTCGCGGACCTCGTCGTTCTTCAGGTCCTCGATCGAGCTGAGCTGATCCTCCGGGATGTAGTTCGGCACGGCCCAGCCGAGCTTCGCGCCGGTATAGAGGATGCCGAGATTGACCACGTCGCCGCCGACCTTGTCCATGTAGTCGGCATGCGTCGCCGGCAGCCAGGACATCAGCATGGCGTCGATATCGCCGTTGGCCACGCCCTGATACTGCGGGGCGATATCGGTCTGGACCAGTTCGACTTCCTGATCCATGCGCTCTTCCATCACCGTCTTGGCGAGCTTGGTGACGAATTCGGCGTCGGACCAGGCGGTCCAGCCGATCGTGACATCCTGCGCGGCGGCCGCGCCGGTCATCATGGTGACGCCGGCGACGGCGCCGGTGAGGGTCTTCAGAACACGATGTTGCATCGCTTCAAAGGCTCCTTTCATCCGAGTCTTTGTCGAAGCGTGAAACGCGTCGGGCGGATGCCGGCGTTTCCCGCCGGTCTTGTTCGTCGTCGCCGCCGCGACGGGACCGCGCCTCATTGCGCGGCCGCTTGGTGCTAGGGGCCGGATGGTGTGATCCGCGCGAGGGCGGATCACCCGTTCCGGCCGTGCGCGGGCGAGGCTTCCTTGGCCTCGTCCCGCGTACCGCTATGGCCTTCGGCGCGCGATCCGGTCGCGAAGACCGATTTCAGGAAGGAGAAGAGCCCTCCCGTCGCGCCATGGCCGAAACTCTGCGTGATACGGTCGAGCAGGATGGCGAGCACCACGACGCCCAAGCCCCCCTCGAATCCGAGCCCGACATCCAGGCGCTGAATACCCGTCAGCACCGTATTGCCGAGGCCCCCGGCCCCGATCATCGAGGCGATCACCACCATCGACAGCGCCAGCATGATGGTCTGGTTCACGCCCGCCATGATGGTCGGCAGGGCGAGCGGGAACTGTACCTTGCTCAACAACTGCCAATCGGTGCAGCCGAAGGCGAGGCCGGCTTCGACATTCTCTTCGGAAACCTGGCGAATCCCCAGATTGGTGAGGCGAACCACCGGCGGCATGGCGAAGACGATGGTCGCGATCGTCCCCGGCACCTTGCCGAGGCCGAAGAACATCGCCGCCGGAATGAGATAGACGAAGGGCGGCAGGGTCTGCATCAGGTCCAGGATGGGCCGGACCAGGGTCTCCAGCGTGTCGTTGCGCGACATCGCGATGCCGATCGGTATGCCGACCACCAGCGCGATGAAGGTCGCGGTCAAGACCAGGGCGAGCGTATTCACCGTCTCCTCCCACAGGCCCATGCCGACGACGAGCAGCATCGCGCCCAGCGTGAAGAGCGAGAATTTCCATCCGACACGCCACAGGCTCAACACCACCAGAAGCGCCGTCAGCAGCCACCAGGGCATGATGTCGAGGGCGATGAAGGTGCCGTCCGCGACCCATTCGATCACGGTGGCGATGCCGTCCAGCCCGTCCTGGAAGTTGTTGCGGATATAATCGACGGCCGCGGAAACCCCGTCGCCGATCTCGATATTGAATTCCATGGGGAAGATGCCTCCTCGGGGGCTTCTATCCGGCGCATCGAGCCTGGCGATGGCGCGGAAGCGCCACGACGCCGGCGCGCCGGGCCTGTTCCAGCGGCTCCTGTTCTAGCGGCTCTTGTCGAAAGTCTTGAGCAGGGCCGTCTTGCTGATCGCGCCCAGGCGCTTGCCGTCCTCGCCCGTGACGGGGGCGGGACCGTCGGCGTTGGAGACGATGCTCAACACCTCGTCGAGAGAGGCGTCGGCGGAAATCTCCGTGACGCCGTCGCCGGGCTGCACGCCCGGATCGGCGATGTCGCCGGCCTTGAAGACCTGCGTCACGTCCACATTGCGGAAGAAGGACCGGACATAGTCGTTCGCCGGTTCGCTGACGATCTTGTCGGGGGTATCGATCTGCACGAAACGCCCATCCTGCATGATGGCGATCCGGTCGCCGATGCGCATCGCCTCGTCCAGATCGTGGGAGATGAAGACGATGGTACGGCGATGCTCGCGCTGCAGTCGGATCAACTCGTCCTGCATCTCGGTGCGGATCAACGGGTCGAGGGCCGAGAACGCCTCGTCCATCAGCAGCACCGGCGGATCGTTGGCCAGCGCGCGGGCAAGGCCGACACGCTGTTTCATGCCGCCGGAAAGCTCGGAGGGATAGCTGCGCGCATTCTGGCCGAGACCGACGGCCTCCAATGCTTCGAGCGCGCGCGCCTCGCGATCGGCCTTGTCGCGGCCGGAGACGGTAAGGCCGAAAGCCGCGTTTTCCAGAACCGTCTGATGCGGCATGAGGGCGAAGCTCTGGAACACCATGCTCATGTCCCGCCGGCGCAGATCGATCAGCGCCTTGCGATTCATCGCCGTGATGTTCTGGCCATTGATGCTGACCGTCCCGAAGGTCGGGTCGATCAATCTGTTCAACATGCGAACCATGGTGGACTTGCCGGAACCGGAAAGCCCCATGATGACGAAAACCTCGCCGCTCTTCACGGTGAAGGACGCGTCCTGCACCGCGACGGTTGCACCGGTCTCCCGGAAGATCTGATCCTTGGTCTTGCCCTCGCCCAGCAGGCGATAGGCCTCGTCCGGATTGCCGCCGAAAATCTTGTAGGCGTTCTCGACGACGATCCGGTCCTCGTCCGCCTCCTGGCGCGCGTCATCGCGCGCGGAAGGCTGCTGTAAGGCAGCGTCGCTCATATCCTGTCCCGTTCTTCTTGCTTCGTGGCACGCGGCGAAGCCCGGCGCCAATGCCGAATTGGCGGCGCCTCAAACGCCGGCGGGCGCCTTGGGTGGCGCCGATCAATTCTCCTCCAAGCTGTGCCGGGAAGCCGAGGACTTCAAGGGGAATGCGGAGAAAAATTGTTAACTTTTTGTTTTCAATGCCATGATCAGGACAAATTTGATCGGTGATTATGGCTTTGGAAAATGAATGATTTTAACGCTCGATGATAAATTCTACCTATGATTACATATTGGATGCCAGTTGCCGCAGCTGCTCCAGACCACTTTCGAAGATGCCCTGTACGCTTCGTTCCACGGGCGCCGGGTCCTCGTCCTCGCGAACGTCGAAGCGGGCGGACCAATGCGCGATAGAGCCGCCGGCGCCGTCATCCTCGATGTGGAAGGTTGCTTGATAATTGTCGACCGGCATGGGCGATTCGACGATCCGATAGGCATAAGCCCGGGCGGCATCGTCCCGTTGGAGCAGGGCCTCCAGCAGTTCCCCGCCATCGACGAGGATCAAGCGGCGCTGGCGCCCCTCGGCCTCCAGGGTGCACCGCGCGACCGCGGGATGCCAATCGGCCAGGCTGCCGAATCCGCCCGCGACCTTCCATACGGCGTCCGGCGGGGCGGGGATGGCGCATTCGGCTTCGGCGAGGGGCATTTAGAGTCTCCTGTTCAATTCGGGAACGCGCGAGATTCCGCGCGTTACCCTGGTCGAGGGCCTTTAGTCAATTGCGCCCGTCGTCCGGCCCTTCGCTCGCTCACCCCGAGCGCAGGGTAGCGATCGCGGCGTCGCGTTCGAAGAGATAGAGCAAGGTGCGCAACCGCTTGCCCCGCTCGCCCTCCAATTCCGGGTCGCGGTCGAGGATCAGGCGGGAATCGTCATGGGCCGCCTTCATCAATTCCCCATGAAGCGCGATATCGGCGAGACGGAAGGCGGGCAGCCCGCTCTGCCGCGTGCCCAGGATCTCGCCGGCGCCGCGCAGTTCCAGATCCTTCTCCGCGATGATGAAGCCGTCCTCCGTCTCGGCCAGGGTCTTAAGGCGTTCGCGCGCGGTCTCCGTCAACTGCTCGGAGCGCAGCAGGATGCAGGTCGAGGCCTTGTCGCCCCGCCCGATCCGTCCGCGCAACTGATGAAGCTGGGCGAGGCCGAATCGCTCCGCGTGCTCGATCACCATGACGGTCGCCTCGGGCACGTTGACGCCGACCTCGATCACCGTGGTGGCGACGAGGATTTGGGCCTCTCCCTCGGCGAAGCGGGCCATGGCCGCTTCCTTTTCCGTCCCCTTCATCCGGCCGTGGACGAGGGCGACGCGCGTCTCCCCGAACCGCTCGCGCAGGGCGGAGAAGCGCTGTTCGGCCGCCGCCATGTCGCTGGTCTCCGATTCCTCGACCAGGGGGCAGACCCAATAGATCTTGGCGCCGGCCGTCATCTGGCGCTCGATCCCGGCGACCACTTCCTCGATGCGCGGGGCGGCGACGACCACCGTCCTGACGGGCTTCCGCCCCGGCGGCTTGTCGGTAAGGCGCGAGCCGTCGAGATCGCCATAGGCCGACATCATCAGCGTGCGCGGAATCGGCGTCGCGGTCATGACCAGCATGTCGACCGCCTTGCCCTTCGCCGCCAGATTGAGGCGCTGATGCACGCCGAACCGGTGCTGCTCGTCCACCACCGCCAGCATTAGGTCGCGGAAGATCACGTCGTCCTGGAATAGGGCATGGGTTCCGACGATCAAATCGATCTCCCCCGCGGCCAGGGATTCCAGCAGCGCGCGCCGGGCCTTGCCCTTGTCGCGGCCGGTCAGCACGGCGACGCGGATACCGGCGGCCTCGGCCAGCGGCCCGATGGTCTCGAAATGCTGGCGAGCCAGGATCTCTGTCGGCGCCATCAGGGCCGCCTGACCGCCGCATTCGACCGCGTTCAACATCGCCATCAGGGCGACGACCGTCTTGCCGCTGCCGACATCGCCCTGCAGCAGGCGCAGCATGCGCTGCTTGGCCGCCATGTCGGCGTTGATCTCCTTCAGCGCCTCGATTTGGCTGCCGGTCAGGTCGAAAGGCAGGGCGGCCAGCGCCTTTCGCCGCAACCGCTTGTCGCCCGCGATTTCACGACCCGCCTGGCGCTTCGCCCGGCGCCGCATGATGGCGAGCGCCAGTTGGTTCGCCAGCAACTCGTCGAAGGCGAGGCGCTGGCGCGCCTTGGAGAGGGGGGAGAGCGCGCCCTCCGCGCTGGGCGCGTGGGCGGCCGTCAGCGCCTCCCGCCAGCCGGGCCAGCCCTGGCGCGCGCGATAGCTTTCGTCTAGCCACTCGGGCAGGTCCGGCGCGCGCTCCAGCGCCTGTGTCACGGCCTTTCGCACGCTATTGCCGGTCAGGCCGGCGGTCAGGGGATAGACCGGCTCCACCATCGGGATATCGCCGCGCTTCGCCACCGGGACGACATGATCGGGATGAACGATCTGCTTCACGCCGTTGAACAGTTCGATCCGGCCGCTGACGACGACCTGCTCCCCCTCCGGCAGCAGGTTCGCCATGTAGCGCTGGTCGGCATGGAAGAAGACGAGCGTCATGAACCCCGTTCCGTCGCGCAAGAGCACGCGATAGGGGCGCTTGCGCGTCGGCGGCACCTCATGCCGGTCGACATGGGCGGTGATGGTGGCGATCCGGTCGGGGAGGGCCGCCTGGATCGTCGGCTCCTCCGACCGGTCGATGACCTCGCGCGGGAGATGCCAGAGCAGATCGACGACCTTCGGGCCCGCCGCCTTTTCCAGCAACGTGGCGATGCGCTGGCCGACGCCCTTCAGGGACGTCACCGGCGCGAACAGGGGGAAGAGGATCTCGGGCCGCATGGCCGCAAGAGTAGCGAGCCCGCCCCCCGGCTTAAAGCACGCGTGAAGGCTTCGAGGGTGCTTTCCCGCGTCTCGGCCCGCCGAGGCTGGCGATGCCCGCGCCGGCGATCAGGGCGAGCCCCAGGAGCGTCAGGATATCCGGATGCTCTCCGTGGAACGCCAATCCCCAGATCACCGCGAAGCCGACATAGGAATAATCGCAGGCTCCGACCACACCGCCCGGCGCGTTCTGATAGGCGAAAGCGGTTCCGACGCTCGCGATAACCAGGATGACGGCCAGGAAAAACAGGATCGCGATTTCTTCCAAACCGACCGGACGCCATGTCGTGGAAAGCGCCCCGTCCCCCGTAATTCCATCGGGCAGCAGGCCATCGGGCAGCAGGGCACCGAGGCCGCAAGCGAGTGTGCCCGCGACGACGAAGGCGAGCGCCAGCGTCAGGGAAAGCGACAAGGGGTTGTCGTCGCGGCACCGCGTCCGTGTCAGGTTCATCGCGAGCGCATAGAGAACCGCCGCCAGGATCGGCAATAGGGCCGCGGACGTGAAGCCCGCCGCTCCCGGACGCAGCACGAGCAAGACGCCGAGGAACCCGACAAGGGCGGCCAGGATCGCGCGCCGTGTCAGCCGCTCCCGCGCGAAGAGCGCGGAGAAGGCCAGGATGAAGAACGGCAATGTGTAGTATCCGGCCGCGGCCGCCGCGAGGGACAGATGCGGCAGCGCCGCGTAATAGGCCATCCACATCGCGACCAGAACCGCGCCGCGCAATCCGGCCCAGAGCGGCCGCGCCGGCCACAGCGCGCCGATCCCGGGGCCGAGCGATGCGATTATCCCCAATATCGCCAGCATGATCATGGCCCGGAGCAACACCAGTTGCCAGAGACCGAGCGTCACGCTCAACCCCTTGATCACCGCGTCGCCGAGGGATAGCGCCGCCGCGACCGCGACGATCGCCGCCACGGCCATTCCGGGCCGGTCTGTTCGTGCAGGGGTCGGCATCATTCACCTTCACCGATTCCATTCATTCCAAACGATGAAGGTGTATTCGGGTTTATCGCTTTGGATAATTGAATTATCCATTCCAATAGATAATGTTTTGGAATGAATAAGAGTCACAATCGCATACCGGGCCTCAAAGGTCTCATCGCGCTGGAAGCCGTGGTCCGGTTGGGGAGCGTGACGGCGGCCGCATCGGAACTCGGCCTGACCCAGGCGGCCGTCAGCAAGCAGGTCCACGCGCTGGAACGGGAATTGGACGCCCCCCTCTTCACCCGTCGGAACCGCATGGTCGTGCCGACCGAGGCGGCATCGGCCTTCGCGAAAACGCTCGCCCGTTCGCTAGGGGACATCGCGGCGGCGGCGGATCGCTTGCGCCGGGTCGATCTCGGCCCGGAAGTCGTGATCCGCACACAGCTTTTCGAAGGCCTATTCTGGCTAACCCCACGCCTGACGGGTCTTTATCGCCGTCATCCCGATATCGCGGTGCGCGTCACCTCCACCCTCGAGCCGCTGTCCGAGGCACGGGAGCATTATGATCTGGCACTGCAATCCGCCGGCCGTCCGGCGGGTACGGCGGAGGAGATATTCGGCGCGGTGGATTGGGTGCAGCCCGTCTGCGCACCCGCCTATCTGGCCGGTCGGGGGGAGGTGCCGTCGCTCGATGCGCTCGACCGGGAGCGATTGTTGCATCACCGGGTCGATCCGCAGGAATGGATCGATTGGGACGCTTGGCTCGCCGGGGTCGGGCGTGCCGGTCTAACGGTACCGGCCGGCCGGGATTTCGACAGCTATCCGATCGCCATCCAAGCGGCGATCGAAGGGCAGGGGATCGCGCTTGGCTGGCGGCGGACGATCGCGCGCCATCTGGCGACGGGCACGCTCGTTCCGGCCTTCGATCCGGCGCTTCATATGACGGACCGGCTTTCCGTCTTCCGTCCCTTCGGCGGATCGCGGGGTGGGCGCCAGCATCCCGATACCGGCCGTGTGCTCGAATGGTTGAAGGAGGCGCTGCGGGCGGACCCGATCGAGGCATGAGGCGGCGGCGTGGTTTACCTCCCCGGCCGGGGGCGCTATATCCCTCGCCATTCCAGACCCAGCCCCCGGATGGACGAGGTAGTCGATGGATCCCGTCAACGACAATAGCGCGGGCGAGCGCGAGGCGCGCCGCCGCAAGCTCATGTTCCGGGCCTGGCACCGGGGCACGAAGGAGATGGATATCCTGCTTGGCGGATTCGCCGAGGCCTATATCGGCGAGATGACGGACGAGCAACTCGATGCCTTCGAGGCTCTGTTGCATATTCCCGACCAGGATTTCTACGACATGCTGGTCAAGGACGGGCCCGTGCCGGCAGCCTATGACAGCCCGATGATGCACGCCATCATCGCCTATGCCGGAACCCGGTTCGAGCCATCCTGAAGCGTTGACGGACAGCCGCGTGACATCCCTTTCCGATCTGACCAACCGCCCGGGCCCCGCGACCATCGCCGGCGCGCCCGAAGGCGCCGACGCCCTGGTCCTCGCCCATCTGGCCCGCGCGGCCGACGCGCCCATCCTATTCGTCGGGCGGGACGAGACGCGCATGGCCCGCATGGGCGATCTGCTGGGCTTCATCGACCCGGAACTGCGCGCGCTGAGCTTCCCGGCCTGGGATTGTTTGCCCTATGACCGGGTGTCGCCGAATTCCACGTCCGTCGCGCGGCGGTTGGAGACGCTGACCCGGCTGGCGGGGGAAGGAGGCGCCGGGCGCGGCACGGTGCTGCTGACGACCGTCGCCGCCGTGACGCAGCGCGTGCCGACGCGCGAGCGCCTGAAGGATGCGGCGCTGGTGCTGAAGCCGGGGGACAGTGCCTCGCTCGACCTGTTGAGCGACTTCTTCACCAAGAACGGCTATCGCCGCGCCGATACGGTGCGCGAGGCCGGCGAATACGCTGTGCGCGGCGGCATCCTCGACGTCTTCCCGCCGGGAGAGGAGGAGCCGCTGCGGCTCGACTTCTTCGGGGATGAATTGGAGACCGTGCGCCGCTTCGACGCGATGAGCCAGCGCAGCACGGGCGAGACGGACGGGCTCAGCCTCAAGCCGGTCAGCGAGATCATGCTGGACCGGGACAGCATCGACCGCTTCCGCCAAGCCTATCGCCGGCTCTTCGGCGGCTCGACCGAGGGCGACCAGCTCTTCGAGGCGGTGAGCGAGGGGCGCCGCCCGCCCGGCGTCGAACATTGGCTGCCTCTGTTCCATGAGGGGATGGAAACGCTATTCGACTACCTGCCCGAGGGGCCGGTAATCCTGGACCATCAGTCGGACGAGGCGGTGACGGCGCGGTTGGACCTGGTGCGCGATCACCATGCCGCCCGGCAGGAGGATCTGGAGATCGCGCTCAAGCGCAAGGATGCGGACGCGCCGCCGCTTTATAAGCCGCTGCCGCCGGACATGCTCTATCTCACGGATCGGGACTGGAAGGCGGCGCTCGACCGGCGGGCGCATCTGCATCTGACGCCCTTCGCCGCGGATGCGGATCTGGCCGCGAGCGCGGAGGTCGGCGACATCGTCGATTTCGGCGCGCATCGTGTCCCCGATTTCGCTGCCGCGCGTACCGATCCTAATACCAATATCTATGAGGCGGTGGCCGCGCGGGTGAAGCACCAGGGCGCGAAGCCGACCCTGATCGCGGCGGCCAGCGAGGGCTCGCGGGAGCGATTGAAGCTTCTGCTGGGCGAGGGGGGGCTGAAGGATCTGCCGACGGTCCCGGACTGGAGCCGTGCCGTCGCGCAGCCGGGAGGCGTCGCCGGTATCGCGGTCCTCAATCTCGATCACGGGTTCGAGACGGACGGCATCCAACTCATCACCGAAAGCGATATCCTGGGTGAGCGCATGGCGCGGCCCGCGCGCCGCCGCCGCCGGGGGGAGGAGTTCATCTCCGAACTCTCCGCCATCGAGGTCGGGGATATCGTCGTTCATGTCGATCACGGCATCGGTCGTTATGACGGGTTGGAGACGCTGACCGTCGACGGCGCGCCGCATGATTGCCTGCGGCTGATCTATTCGGGTGGGGACAAGCTCTTCCTGCCAGTCGAGAACCTGGAGGTGCTGACCAAGTACGGCTCCGAGGACTCCGAGGTGCAACTCGACAAGCTCGGCGGCGTCGCTTGGCAGGCGCGCAAGGCCCGGATCAAGGAGCGGGTGCGCGAGATGGCGGACCAGCTTCTCAAGATCGCCGCCCAGCGGCAGTTGAAGAAGGCCGACCAGCTTTCCCCGACCGAGGGGGCCTATGACGAATTCGTCGCCCGCTTCCCCTTCGCCGAGACGGAGGATCAGGCCCGCGCCATCGAGGACGTGGCCGAGGACCTGCAATCCGGCAAGCCGATGGACCGGTTGATCTGCGGCGATGTCGGGTTCGGCAAGACGGAGGTGGCGCTGCGCGCGGCCTTCCTCGCCGTGATGAACGGGTTGCAGGTGGCGGTCGTGGTGCCGACGACGCTGTTGGCGCGCCAGCACTACAAGCTCTTCCGGGAGCGGTTCCAGGGCCTGCCGGTCAAGATCGGCCAGCTTTCCCGTCTCGCCACCCCGAAGGAGGCGGCGGAGACTAAGGCGGGGCTTTCCGACGGGACGCTCGATATCGTCGTCGGCACGCATGCGGTGTTGTCGAAATCCGTTTCCTTCCGCCATCTCGGCCTGATGATCGTGGACGAGGAACAGCATTTCGGCGTCGGCCAGAAGGAGCGGCTGAAGCAGCTTCGCGCCAATGTGCATGTGCTGACGCTGACGGCGACGCCGATCCCGCGCACGCTTCAGATGGCGCTCGCCGGGGTGCGGGAGATGTCGATCATCGCCACGCCCCCGGTCGATCGTCTGGCGGTTCGGACCTTCGTCCTGCCCTACGATCCGATGGTGCTGCGCGAGGCGATCCGGCGGGAGCGCTTCCGAGGCGGGCAGATCTTCTATGTCTGTCCGCGCGTGGCCGATCTCGACCGGGTACGCGAGCGCTTGCGCGATCTCGCGCCCGATGCCTCCGTCGCCATGGCCCATGGGCGCATGGGGGCGGCGGAGCTTGAAATCGTGATGAGCGATTTCGTGGATGGGAAGTACGATATCCTGCTCTCCACCAATATCGTGGAAAGCGGACTCGACATCCCGAACGCCAACACGATGATCGTCCATCGCTCCGACATGTTCGGGCTGGCGCAACTCTATCAGTTGCGTGGGCGCATCGGGCGCGGCAAGCAGCGCGCCTATTGCTATCTGACCCTGCCGCCCGGACGGATGTTGAGCGAGACGGCGCGCAAGCGCCTCGACGTCATGCAGACACTCGACGGGCTGGGCGCCGGTTTCACCCTGGCGAGCCACGATCTGGACATTCGCGGCGCGGGCAATCTGCTGGGCGACGAGCAGTCGGGGCAGGTGCGCGAGGTCGGGGTCGAACTCTATCAGCGCATGTTGGAGGAGGCGGTCGCCGCCGCCCGCGACGATGTCGCGGCGGAGGAGGTGGAGGAGACCTGGTCGCCGACCATCACGCTCGGCACCGCGGTGCTGATCCCGGAGAAATATGTCGGCGACCTGTCGGTCCGCCTCGGGCTCTACCGCCGTCTCTCCGCCCTCAAGGACCGCAAGGAGATCGATGCCTTCGCGGTCGAGTTGGTGGACCGCTTCGGCGCCATGCCGCGCGAGGTGGAGAACCTGCTGGAGGTCGTCGCCATCAAGCAGGCCTGCAAGCGCGCGAATGTCGAGAAGATCGACGCCGGTCCGAAAGGCGCCGTCGTCACCTTCCGCAATCACGATTTCCCGAATCCCCAGGGGCTGATCGGCTTCATTCAGAAGTTCGGCGGTTCCGCCAAGCTGCGCCCGGATCACAAGATGGTGCTGATGCGCAACTGGGAGGCGGAGCCGGACCGTCTGAAAGGCGCACGGAACCTCGCCGACCGGCTGTCCGAGATCGCGGCGCTTGCCTGAGGAAGCGCTTTCGCCGGCATCGCCGGCGGTCACGGTCTCGTGAGCCGTGTTGTTTTTTAGACTGATCGGTCCAAATATCGGTCATGACCGATATGGCGGATATTCCGAGGGGCCGGCCCAAGGCCTTTGACGAGACGGCGGCTCTCATGGCCGCCAGGAATCTCTTCGCTCGGCACGGTTATTCTCGGACCTCGCTCGACGCGCTGACGGATGCGATGGGCATCAATCGGTCGAGCTTCTATGCCAGCTTCGGCAGCAAGCGCGATGTCCTGCTGCGGGCGCTGGAGAGTTACTGTCGTGCGCAATACGCGGATTTCCGCACCGCGATAGAGGGGGCGCCCACCCCGATGGCAGGCGCGCGGGCCATGATCGCGATGGTGGTCAACGCCCATGGCGGACGGCACGGTTGCTTCGCCGTGAATTGCATCGGCGAACTGGCGCCGAGCGACCCCGAGGTGGATCATATTCTCCGCGCGCACATGGCCGACAGCGAGACATTGCTGGCCGATGCCCTGAGCCGTGCGGGGGCAAGCGATCCACGGGGGCGGGCGAAGGCGGCCCTGGCTCTGGCGTTGGGCGCGATCGCGCTGCGCAAGGCCGGCAGCGCGCCGGAGAGCATAGAGCGAATTGTTCAAGACGGGTTGGACGCCCTGTTCGGATAAAGAGAACGGGCTGGTTTCACCGCATGCCATGCGACGAACCGACATCGTGCATGCGGATTTTTGGACCATTCGGTCCATAACATGGGAAGGAGAAGCGATCATGAGCATCAAACGTAAGGGTTCCGCGATCTGGAAAGGCGATCTGAAGTCCGGCAAGGGAACCGTCACGACCCAGTCCGGCGTGCTGAAGGACCAGACCTATGGCTTCAAGACGCGTTTCGAGGATGGGCCGGGCACCAATCCGGAAGAGTTGATCGGCGCGGCGCACGCCGGTTGCTATTCGATGGCGCTGAGCCTGATCCTGGGCGAGCATGATCTGGTCGCGGATGAAATCCGCACCAATGCCGACGTCACGCTTTCCGAGGCCGAGGGAGGTGGGTTCGAGATTTCCGCCATCCACCTGACCGTCAAGGCCAGGATCCCCGGCGCCACCCGGGACGCCTTCGAGCAGGCCACCCAGGCCGCGAAGGAGGGGTGCCCGATTTCGAAGCTGATGACGGCGCCGATCACCATGGAGGCGACGCTGGAGGGATGATCCCGCCGGGTCCGGTTCAGCAACGGTGAAAGGGGAAGGGCGGGCCCCGGCATGGGGCTTGCCCTTCCTGTGTTCGTGCCCGCGCCTGTCCGGTTGCCGGAGCCGGAGCGGGCGGTTATAGCTTGGCCGCCTATCCGACATCGTTTTTGACCGAGAGGGAATCCCATGACCGCCATCATCGACGTGCACGGACGCGAGATCCTGGACAGCCGGGGCAACCCGACGGTCGAGGTGGAGGTCCTGCTGGAAAGCGGCGCCGCCGGCCGCGCCGCCGTGCCGAGCGGTGCCTCGACCGGCGCCCACGAGGCGCATGAACTGCGCGACGGCGGTGAGCGCTATGGCGGCAAGGGCGTCCTGGAAGCGGTCGACGCGGTCAATGGGGAAATCTTCGATTTGCTATCCGGCCTCGATGCCGAGGATCAGGTCGATATCGACAGCAAGATGATCGCGCTCGACGGCACGGCCAACAAAAGCCGGCTCGGCGCCAACGCGCTGCTCGGCGTCAGCCTTGCCGTCGCCAAGGCGGCGGCCGAGGATGCGGGCCTGCCGCTCTATCGCTATGTCGGCGGCAGCTTCGCGCGGACGCTTCCCGTGCCGATGATGAACATCGTCAATGGCGGCGCGCACGCGGACAACGCCATCGATTTTCAGGAATTCATGATCGCCCCCGTCGGCGCCGACAGTCTGGCCGAGGGTGTGCGCTGGGGCGCGGAGGTTTTCCATGCCTTGAAAGCCGGTCTGAAGAAGGACGGCCACAATACCAATGTCGGCGACGAGGGGGGCTTCGCTCCCGATCTGAAGTCGGCGGAGGATGCGCTCGACTATATAATGAAGGCGATCGAGCAGGCGGGATACCAGCCGGGCACGGACGTGGCGCTCGCGCTCGATTGCGCGGCGACGGAGTATTTCAGCGGCGGCAAGTACGAGATGAAGGGCGCGGCCAAGAGCTTCGACGCGGAGCAGAACGCGGCCTATCTGAAGAGCCTCGTCGGCGGCTATCCGATCCTCTCCATCGAGGACGGCATGGCCGAGGATGACTGGGACGGCTGGAAGCTTCTGACGGAGGAGATCGGCGATCGCTGCCAGCTCGTCGGCGACGATCTGTTCGTCACCAATCCCGGCCGCCTGCGCCATGGGATCGAGGCCGGTGTCGCCAATTCGATCCTGATCAAGGTCAATCAGATCGGCACGCTGACCGAGACGCTGGAGGCGGTCGAGACCGCGCACCGCGCCGGCTACACGGCCATGATGTCCCATCGTTCCGGCGAGACGGAGGATACCACCATCGCCGATCTCGCGGTCGCGACCAATTGCGGCCAGATCAAGACCGGCTCTCTCAGCCGCTCGGACCGGATCGCGAAATACAACCAATTGATCCGGATCGAGGAAGGCCTCGGCCTCGCCGCCGCCTATGCCGGTGCGGCCGCCTTCAAGGGATAGGGATGGCCGGAACGGCGGGAGTGGCAGGGCGCCTCACCGCCCTTTCCATCTGGTCGCCACAAGATATTGTCGCTTGTAATTCGATATCGGCAATATCTGCCCGGTAATAGACTAAAAATATTGCCGATTGACGGCGAATCGCATCCGTGATTCTTATGCCGTCATGGCAGTCTTGCACGAATTCCGTCGGCGCTCCCGCCACGTGGTCGTGCCCGTCCTGGGCGCGTGCGTGATCGGCTATTTCGTCTACCACACGGTTCAAGGGGATCGTGGGCTGCTCGCCTATATGCGCCTTAGCGGCGAAGTGGCGCGGGCGGAGGCTGTTCTCGCGGATGCGCGGGCGGAGCGCATGCGCCTGGAGCACAAGGTCAATCTGCTGGACGGCGACAGCCTGGATCTCGACATGCTGGAGGAGCGCGCGCGCGACGTGCTGAACCGCGTGCGCGACGATGAGATCGTGGTCTTCATGCCGGTTGAGGGGTAAGCCGCGACGGCGACCGCATGGTCTTGGGTGCGCTGCACCAAATGCGCGCCGGCAAGCTTTTCAACTGAATTCCAGTTAAAATGTAAAAATTCCATGAAAATCAGCGCCTTGCTGGATGCTTGCGAAGCCTTTCGCGAGGCGATATTGCTGTTTCAAAGGAGAACGCACGGATCCGTGCCCTTTGCGTGCATGGCGCCAAGGTGGACGGTGTCCGGCACAACAGGGCAAGGGGCGCCGATCATCCCTGATTGATTGGTGGGGCGATCCGACCGGGTCGCGGCCACGGCAACGGGAATGGGTGTTTCATGCCGTCTCACCTAGGGGAGCCGACATGGCGAGCGAATCCTCGAAGAAGGGCGGGGCCAGGAAGGCCACGGCGAAGAAGTCCTCCGCCAAGAAGGGCGCGGCGAAATGGGCCGGCGCCAAGAAGCCCGAGGCGACAGCCGACGAGTTGAAGACCCATTACCGCGAGATGCTGTTGATCCGTCGCTTCGAGGAGAAGGCGGGTCAACTCTACGGCATGGGGCTGATTGGCGGGTTCTGTCACCTCTATATCGGCCAGGAAGCGGTCGTCGTGGGCATGCAGGCCTGCTGCAAGGAGGGCGACTCGGTCGTTACCAGCTATCGCGACCACGGCCACATGCTGGCGACCGGCATGGATCCCAAGGGGGTGATGGCGGAACTGACCGGCCGCGAGGGGGGCTACTCCAAGGGTAAGGGTGGCTCCATGCACATGTTCTCCAAGGAAAAGAACTTCTACGGCGGCCATGGGATCGTGGGCGCGCAGGTGCCACTCGGCACGGGAATCGGTTTCGCCTTGCAGTATAACGAGACCGATAATGTCTGCCTGACCTATACCGGCGACGGCGCCATGAACCAGGGGCAGGTTTACGAGAGCTTCAACATGGCCGCGCTCTGGAAGCTTCCCGTCATCTACGTGATCGAGAACAACAAATATGGCATGGGCACCTCGGTCGAGCGGATTTCGGCCAGCGGCGCAAATCTGCACGATCGCGGCAAGGCCTATGGCATCCCGGGGATGGAGGTCGACGGCATGGACGTCCTCGCCGTCAAGCAGGCGGGCGAGGAGGCGGTCGCCCATTGTCGCGCCGGCAAGGGCCCGATCATCCTGGAGATGAAGACCTATCGCTATCGCGGGCACTCGATGTCCGATCCGGCCAAGTACCGCTCCAAGGACGAGGTCAACAAGATGCGCTCGCAGCACGACCCGATCGATCATGTGAAGAACATGTTGATCGAGGGTGGCCACGCGAGCGAGGAGGACCTCAAGGCACTCGACAAGGAGGTGAAGCAGATCATCTCCGAGGCAGCCGACTTCGCCCAGGAAAGCCCCGAGCCCGATCCGTCCGAACTGTGGACGGACGTGCTGCTCGACGCGTGATCCCGCGCCGGATCGACCAGGAGGGATACCCGATATGACCGTTCAGGTTCTGATGCCGGCGCTCTCGCCCACCATGACGGAGGGCACGCTGGCCAAATGGAACGTCAAGGAAGGCGACAGCGTCGCCGCCGGTGACGTTCTCGCCGAGATCGAGACCGACAAGGCGACGATGGAGTTCGAAGCCGTCGACGAGGGCACGGTCGGCAAGATCCTCGTCGAGGCGGGCGCCGAGGGCGTGGCCGTCAACACGCCGATCGCGATCCTGCTTGAGGAGGGCGAGGACGAAAGCGCCCTGGAGGGGGCGGAAACCCCGGCGCCTGATAAGGATGCCGACGGGTCGGATGATGCCGGAGCGGCCGAGGCCAAGTCGTCGGAGAAGGCGCCGGCCCAACCCGCCGCGCCCGCCCAGGCCGCGCCCGAGCCGGAGCCCGAATGGGACGGCCCGACCAAGACCCAGGCCGTGCGCGATGCGCTGCGCGATGCCATGTGGGAGGAATTGGAGCGCGACCCCAAGGTCTTCCTCATGGGCGAGGAGGTGGCCGAATATCAGGGCGCCTATAAGGTGACCCAGGGGCTGCTCGACAAATTCGGCGCGAAGCGCGTGATCGACACCCCGATCACGGAGCAGGGTTTCGCGGGCCTTGGTGTCGGCGCGGCCTTCATGGGGCTGAAGCCGATCGTCGAGTTCATGACTTTCAACTTCGCGATGCAGGCGATCGACCAGATCATCAATTCCGCCGCCAAGACGCTCTATATGTCGGGCGGCCAGATGGGCGCGCCGATCGTCTTCCGCGGTCCCAACGGCGCGGCCAGCCGCGTCGCCGCCCAGCATTCCCAGTGCTATGCCAGTTGGTACGCGCATTGTCCGGGCCTCAAGGTCGTCAGCCCCTGGAACGCGGCGGATGCGAAGGGCTTGCTGAAGTCCGCGATCCGCGATCCGAACCCGGTCATATTCCTTGAGAACGAGATGCTCTACGGCCAGAGCTTCGAGGTGCCGGACACCGATGACTGGACCGTTCCGATCGGCAAGGCCCGCATCGTGCGGCCGGGCAAGGATGTCACCATCACCGCCTTCTCGATCATGGTGGGCCGGGCGCTGGAGGCCGCCGATGCGCTCGCGGAGGCCGGGATCGAGGCGGAGGTGATCGATCTGCGCACGATCCGCCCGCTCGACACCGAGACGATCGTCAAGTCGGTCAAGAAGACCAACCGCCTCGTCTCCTGCGAGGAGGGGTGGCCCTTCGCCGGGATCGGATCGGAGATGGCGGCGCTGATGATGGAGCAGGCGTTCGATTATCTCGACGCGCCCGTCACCCGCGTTCACGGCGCGGACGTGCCCTTGCCCTATGCCGCCAACCTGGAAAAGCTCGCCTTGCCGCAGGCGGACAAGATCATCGATGCCGCGAAGTCGGTCTGCTATCGCTGACCCGGCCGCCTAAGGGAGAGAAAGACAATGCCGATCCAGGTTCTGATGCCTGCCCTGTCCCCGACCATGACGGAGGGGACGCTCGCCAAATGGCACGTCAAGGAAGGGGACGAGGTTTCTTCCGGCGATGTCCTGGCGGAAATCGAGACCGACAAGGCGACGATGGAGTTCGAGGCCGTCGACGAAGGGACGATCGCGAAGATCCTTATCGCCGAAGGGACCGAGGGCGTCGCGGTGAACGAGCCGATCGCCATTCTGGCCGAGGAGGGCGAGGACCCTGCCGAGGCGGCCAAGGCCAAGGTCGATGGCGGAGGTGCCGCGAAGTCGGAAGAGCCCGCGAAGCAGGAACCGGCAGAACGGGAGACGGTGGCGCAGGAAGAGGCGAAACCCACCCCCGGGGCCGCGTCGGATGCCAAACCGGCGGCCGGGGAGGGGCAAAAAGCCCCACCCGCGCCGAGGACGGAGGACGGGGAACGCGTCCTCGCCAGCCCGCTCGCCCGTCGCATCGCCGCCGCCGAGGGGGTGGATCTGACGCGTGTCGAGGGCTCCGGCCCCCATGGCCGTATCGTGCGCGAGGATGTCGAAGGCGCCATCGCCACCGGCGGTGCGAAGGCCGCCCCGGCCGAGAAGCCCTCGACCGGGGGGGCTCCCGCCGCTGGGGCCACGCCTTCGCCGGCGCCGGCCTCGCCCGACGATCCGATCTTCCAGATGCTGCCGTCGTTCGAGGAGGTCCCGAACAGCGGGATGCGCCGGACGATCGCCAAGCGGCTGACCGAATCCGCCCGCGAGACACCGCATTTCAACCTTCAGGTCGATGTCGAGATCGACACGCTGATGGCGATGCGCAAGCAGCTCAACGAGCGGGACGGGGCGGATTACAAAATTTCCGTCAACGACTTCATCGTGAAGGCGACGGCGCTCGCGCTTCAGCGCGTGCCGGATTGCAATGTCGCCTATACGGAGAAGGCGGTGCTGAAGTTCAGCCGTGTCGACATGGCCATCGCGGTCGCGATCGACGGCGGGTTGATCACGCCGATCATCAAGGATTGCGCGTCGAAAGGGTTGGCCACGATTTCCAAGGAGGCGAAGGAACTCGCGGGCCGCGCGCGCGAGGGTAAGCTCAAGCCCGAGGAATATCAGGGTGGCACCTTCTCGATCTCCAATCTCGGCATGTTCGGGATCAAGAGCTTCAACTCGATCATCAATCCGCCGCAGGGCGGCATCCTCTCCGTCGGCGCGGGCGAGCAGCGTCCGGTGGTGAAGGACGGTGCGCTGGCCATCGCGACGGTGGTCACCTTGAGCCTGGCGGTCGATCACCGTTGCATCGACGGCGCGACGGGCGCCGCCTTCATGAAGGAGTTGAAGACGCTGATCGAGGACCCGATCGCGTTGATGCTCTGATATGGCGCCGTGCCGCGACGGCTTGGATTCACCCTGACGTACGGGAACGGACTGAAGAATGGCTGACAATACCTACGACGTGATCGTGGTGGGCGGTGGACCGGGCGGTTACGTGACCGCGATCCGCTCGGCGCAACTGGGCTTCAAGACCTGTGTCGTGGAGGCGAACCATCTCGGCGGCATCTGCCTCAATTGGGGATGCATCCCGACCAAGGCGCTGCTGCGCACCGCCGAGGTCTATAACAATATGAAGCACGCCGCCGATTTCGGCTTGAAGGTGGAGGGGGTGTCGTTCGACCTGGAGAAGGTCGTGAAGCGCTCCCGTTCCGTCGCGGGCCAGTTGTCGAAGGGCGTCGCGCATCTTCTGAAGAAGAATAAGGTCGATGTGGTGGACGGGTTCGGCAAGCTCGCCGGCGGCAAGGAGGGCGCGCGCAAGGTCGCGGTGGAAAAGGACGGCAAGAAGGTCGTCGACCTGACCGCCAAGCACGTGATTCTGGCGACCGGCGCACGGGCGCGCCAGTTGCCCGGGCTTGAAGTCGACGGCAAGCTGGTCTGGTCCTATCGCGAGGCGATGGTGCCGGAGGATATGCCGAAATCGCTGATCGTCGTCGGCTCCGGCGCGATCGGGATCGAGTTCGCGAGCTTCTATCACACCATGGGCGCCGAGGTGACGGTGGTCGAGGTCATGGACCGCATCCTGCCGGTCGAGGACCCTGAAATTTCCGCCTTCGCCAAGAAGAGCTTCGAGAAGCAGGGCCTCAAGATCCTGACCAAGGCGCAGGTGAAGGAGTTGAAGAAGGGCGCGAAGGACGTCACCGCCGTCGTCGAGATGGACGGCAAGACGCAAGAAATCAAGGCGGACAAGCTGATCTCCGCCGTCGGCATCGTCGGCAATGTCGAGGATATCGGGCTGGAGGGCGCCGGCGTGAAGGTCGAGAAGACCCATGTCGTTGTCGATGAATATTCCCGCACCGGCGTGCCGGGCATCTATGCCATCGGCGATCTGACGGGGCCGCCCTGGCTGGCCCACAAGGCGGAGCATGAAGGCGTGATCTGCATCGAGAAGATCGCCGGCGTGGCGGATGTTCATCCGTTGGACACCGGTCGAATTCCCGGCTGCACCTATTGCCATCCGCAGGTCGCCTCGGTCGGGCTGACCGAGCAGCAGGCGAAGGACAAGGGGCACAAGATCAAGGTCGGCCGCTTCAGCTTTATCGGTAACGGCAAGGCGATCGCGCTGGGCGAGCCGGAAGGGCTGGTGAAGACCATCTTCGACGAGAAGACCGGGGAATTGCTGGGCGCGCATATGATCGGCGCGGAGGTGACGGAGTTGATCCAAGGCTATTCAATTGCCAAGACCCTCGAGACGACGGAGCAAGAATTGATGCACACCGTTTTCCCGCACCCGACCTTGAGCGAGATGATGCACGAGGCTGTCTTGGATGCCTATGGGAAGGTGATCCATATGTAGAGGGCGCCTTCCGGATATTCACGAGGCTGCCGAGGGGTGGGAAGCATCAATATAAAATAAAAAGAATATTTATTTAAAATTTGATACGTTTTTTGTACGCAGCCCGGATATTTCGTGTATGGTCAGGTCAATAGAGACCGGCTAGGGTTTCTTACGTGGGGGGCATGGTATTTTCACCGATATCTCCTGAACGTGGGACTCCCGAAATGCCGAGCGGCCGTTCCAATGCCGGCCCTCTTGGTTGGGAGCATTCCTATGGGTGAAGCGGCGGTACGGATTGACGAGACGATGAACGATCAAACGTCCGGAAAGAAAAAGCAGCCGGCGGCCGAAAAGGCTTCCGCCAAATCCACCGCTAAGACTTCAGCCAAGAAGAAGAGCGTGAAGGCTGCGAAGAAGCCGGCGGGACGCGCGGTCACGGACGCGCTGGATCAAGGCGCCATGGTGGTCGATCATCCGAACGCTGTTGCCGTTCGGCACGAGCTCGATTTCGACGCGGGGAAATGGCGTTATTGCTTGATCGTGGTCACGGACCTCCCACTCAACCCCAAGCACCCGGATCATAAGACCAGCGAGATCGATGGGCTGGTTCGCGCGGTGGTCGCCTCGGCGCAATCGGCCGGCATTGGCTACGACGTTCTCAGCATCCGCAATTCCTGATTCATTCAACCCCTTGGTGGGCCGCCCCTTGGCGCGCCGGTCCTCGCCGAGTCGGTCCTTGACGAGTCGGAAGGCGCGGCCGCACGGCGCCTGCGCTTGACCTCGCGCCGCCGACCGACCAAGTTGCCATCATCTCCAGAGAACATCTCCGGAGGGACGGCCGCGCGACAAGCCTCCCCACCAACCGAGGTCAGGATGAGCGACGAGAAAACCGACGAGCGCCCCGCTTCGGAAGCCGCTTCCTCCGGCGTGGTGAAGCGCGTGCGCGCCTTCCGCCATCCGGAAAAGCGGAACCGACCCGACAATCCGATCCAACGCAAGCCGGACTGGATTCGCGTCAAGGCGCCGGTCAGCCGCGAATATCAGGCGACGCGCAAGATCGTCGAGGATCACGGACTCGTCACCGTCTGTCAGGAGGCCGGCTGCCCCAATATCGGCGAATGCTGGACCAAGCGGCATGCCACCTTCATGATCATGGGGGAGGTTTGCACCCGCGCTTGCGCCTTCTGCAATGTCTCGACCGGGCGGCCCGACGCGCTTGATCGGGAGGAACCCGCGCGCGTCGCCGATGCGACCGCGAAGCTCGGTCTGGAGCATGTCGTCATCACGTCGGTCGATCGCGACGACCTCGCCGATGGCGGGGCCGGGCATTTCGTCGAGGTGATCGAGGAAATCCGTCGACGCTCTCCCGGCACGACGATCGAGATCCTGACGCCCGATTTCAAGGGCAAGCAGGAGGCGATCGAGAAGGTGGTCGCCGTGAAGCCCGACGTCTTCAATCACAATCTGGAGACGGTGCCGCGTCTCTACCCCTCGATTCGGCCGGGCGCGCGCTACTTCACATCGCTTGAGCTGCTGCATCGGGTGAAGCGTCTCGATCCGACCCTGTTCACCAAGACGGGGCTGATGGTCGGCCTTGGCGAGAGCGCGGAGGAGGTCGGCCAGGTGATGGACGACGCCCGAGCCGCGGGGATCGATTTCCTGACCATCGGTCAGTATTTGCAGCCGACCGTGAAGCATGCGGCGATCGACCGATTCGTCACGCCGGAGGAATTCGATACCTATGCCCGTCAGGCCAGGGCCAAGGGATTCCTGATGGTTTCCTCCTCGCCCCTGACGCGCTCCAGCTATCATGCGGGAGAGGACTTCCAGAAGCTTCGTGCGGCGCGGGAGGCGGCGGTCGCCGCCGGCTTGGATCACGGCGCGCGACATCGCGCGGAGGCGGACGCGCTCGGCGCCGGCTGATGAGCGTTCCACGATCGCACCGATAAGAAGCGTCGCCGCGAGGGGAAAAGCGACCCGTGCCGAAACATGCCGAGAAAAAATACCTGCCGTACGGGCCGGATCAGATGTTCGAGCTTGTCGCCGATGTTGGGCGTTATCCGGAGTTCCTGCCCTGGTGTCGCGGCGCGCGGGTGCGCGAGCGCACGGACACTCTGGTGGTCGCGGATCTGATTGTCGGTTTCAAGGGCATCACCGAACGATTCACCAGCCGCGTGTCCCTTGACAGGGCGAATCGGTCCATTGATGTGGAGTATCAGGATGGACCTTTCAAGTATTTGGAAAATCACTGGGAATTCCATGAAAGGGAAGGGGGCTGTTTGGTCGACTTCTATGTCGATTTCGAATTTCGCTCCCGCTTCCTGCAAACCATGATCGGCGCCGTCTTCACCGAGGCGGTCCGCCGGATGGTGAACGCCTTCGAGGCGCGGGCACGCCAGCTCTACGGTTAGACTCGCTGAACTTCATTCGCAGTTTCCATGAATAAACGTTTTGACATCGAAATGATGGCTTGTGGCTCCGAGATGACCGGCCACAAGCGGTTGAAGGGAGGTCGCGTGTTTCGGACTCCCATTCTGGCTGAATCGGATTATCGTAGGCACGATCCCTAATTCAGGGGCGAGCCGACGGCCCGCCGGGATCCGTCTTCACGAGACCAAGGCCGCGATTCGCCGCATGATTACTCCCGCTCAGATTCGCGCCGGCCGCGCGATGATCAACGCCAAGCAGAGCGAACTGGCCAGGGCCGCGGGCGTGTCGCTGGCGACGCTCAATAATATCGAGCGCGGCATCGGCGATCCGCGTGTCAGCACGCTGGAAGCGATCGAGCGCGCGCTGGCCGGCGGCGGGGTGGAGATAGACCAGGATGCCACCAGCCAGTCCGTTCGCCTTCTCAGCCTATCGCGCCCCAGCGCGTACGAAACCTATTTCGCCAGCCAACGTATCCTGGAACTGATCGGGCCGGAGAGTCTGTTGAAGGTCGATCGCCTGCTGTTTTTCGCGCGTTGGGATCATGCGGCGTCCGAGACGGGAGAGCGGCACCGCGTCTGCCTTCTGATCGAGGGGAAGACGCGCGCCGTCCTGTTCGATCAGGTGAAATTCACCCTCAATGGCGGTGCCCGCGCGGCGGAGGTGGCGGGTATATTGCTGGCCGCATATGGTTTGCATGGAGACAGTCTTTATTACCTGCCGGACGTGATGGAGGACACAACCATCGCACCGCTGGACGAGGCCGTGCGCCGTCTGCGCGGCATGACTTGGCGGCCGATGGCGCATCCGAAGCCCTTCGTCGATGTCTTCGATGATTGGAACAAGCGCGCGGCTGCCTTCGCCGGGCGGGAGGGGCATCCGTTCCATGCGCTGGTCCGCCGTCTCGACCGCGATCCTTCTGGAGAGGGGGAAATCGCCTGGGTCGACTCATCCCCGGAGGGGGATGAAGGGGCGGGCGCATGACCCGTGGTGGCGTCAGTCATCCGCCAACCGGGTGAGCGCGAGCGCGAGCGCCGCTTCCACCGATTGCTCGCGCACGCTGTCCCGATCGCCCTCGAAGGTGAAGCGGCGCACGGTCGTCTCCATCCCGGCCAGCGCGCAGCCGATATAGACGAGGCCCGCCGGCTTGCGCTCCGACCCACCCGGTCCGGCGATCCCGGTGACGGAGAGGGCGATTCCGACCGGCGCGGCATTCAAGGCGCCTTCCGCCATGGCGCGGGCGACCGCCTCGCTGACCGCGCCGACGCTGTCGAACAGGGGCAGCGGTACACCCAGTAGCTCATGTTTCGCGGCGTTGGTGTAGGTGACGAACCCGCGTTCCACCACGCGCGATGAGCCGGGGACCGCCGTCAGGGCCCCCGCGATCAGCCCGCCGGTGCAGGATTCCGCCGTGGCGAGCATCAGGCCGCGCGTGGCGCAGATCTCCAGCAGATTCTCCGCCTTGTTCCGTATAGCCTTGGAGAACATTGCCCTTATCCTCCCGTCGCCAGATCGCCAAGACCCGTCCACGTGGCGAGCGCCCAGAGGATGGCGCCGGCCGCGATCCCCGCCAGCACATCATCCAGCATGACGCCGAGCCCGCCCGCAAGCCGGCGGTCGGCCCAGCCGATCGGCCCCGGTTTCGCGATATCGAACAGGCGGAACAGCACGAAGGCGGCGGCCGCCCCCTCCACCGAGAGGCCGAGCCCCGCCAAGGGCAGGGCGCAGAGCGCGATCCACTGACCCGCCACCTCGTCCACCACGACTTCCGAGGCGTCATGCCGTCCGGTCGTGGCCTGATACCGTGCGGCCGCCCAGATACCGACACCCGTCGCCAGCACGGCGCCTCCGGCCAGGAACCAGGGGCCGAGGGTGAGCAGTCCCATCCCCATCACCGTCGCCGCCAGCGAGCCCCATGTCCCCGGCGCGGGCCGCAACAGGCCGGTCCCGAACCACAGCGCGATCGCCGTGGCGAGCCTATTCGGCCCCCCCCTATTCGGAGCGCTGGGGGGAGGGTCGGTAGGTGGGGGCGCTCCGCGCCCGCTGCCGCCATCGTCCCGGGGCTTTATCATGGGGTCAGTCATCGTCCGGTACCATCAGGGTCGCGACGGCTTGCGCCGCGATTCCCTCCTTCCGTCCGGTAAAGCCAAGTTTCTCCGTCGTGGTCGCCTTGATGGAAACGCGGCGTTCCGACAATCCGGCGATCTCCGCGACCCGCGCGCGCATCGCCGCGCGGTGCGGACCGATCTTCGGCGCCTCGCAGATAAGCGTGACGTCGAGATGGCGCAGCCGCGCGCCCCGTCGGGTGGCCAGCGCGATGGCGTGCCGCAGGAAGGCCGCCGAGTCCGCACCGCGCCATCGCGGGTCGCTGGGCGGGAAATGCAGGCCGATATCGCCCGCGCCGATGGCGCCCAGTATGGCGTCGGTCAGGGCGTGCAGGCCCACATCCGCGTCCGAATGTCCGGCCAGTCCGAGGTGATGCGCGATCCGCACGCCGCAGAGCGTGACATGGTCGCCCACCGCGAAGCGATGCACGTCGAAGCCCGTGCCCACGCGCGGCTCCATCCGGTCCTCTGTCATCCGGGTGAGTCGGGCCTCGGCCCGCGCGAAATCCGCGGATTCCGTCACCTTCATACCCTCCGGATCGCCCGCGACCAGGGTGACAGGCCGGCCGATCCATTCCATCAGGGCTGCGTCGTCGGTCGCTTCGATCCCCGCCTCGGCCGCCGCCCGGTGTGCCGCCAGGATATCGCCGAAGCGAAAGGCCTGCGGCGTTTGTGCCTGGAAAAGACCGTCACGCGGCACCGTCCCCGCGATCCTATCCGTGCCCGGCGCCGCGCGTTTCAAGGTATCCGTTACCGCCGTCGCCGGAATCGCGCCGCCGTCGGTCCCGGCGACGGCGATCACGCGCGCGATAAGCTCGGCCCCGACGAAGGGGCGCGCGGCATCATGGATCAGCACGATATCGGGTGGATCGTTTGCCGCCAATGTCTCCAATCCCGTGAAGACCGATATCTGACGTGTCGATCCCCCCGTGACCGGTTCGGGAAGGGCGAGGTCGCCCAGGCTTTCCGCATAGAGCCCCCCATCCTCGGAAGCGATGACCACGCGAACCGTCGTGACTTCCGGATGGCCGAGAAAGGCGGTCACCGAATGCCGGATGAGCGGCCGCCCCGCCAAGGGGCGGTATTGCTTCGGCATGCCACCGCCCGCGCGCACCCCCCGCCCGGCGGCGACGACGAGGACGGCGACGGTCGGCGCCATGCCCCGGATCGCACTTGAAGCCGGGGAAGAAGAACCGATGGGGGCATTCGGCGACGATATCGGCATTACTTGCGAAGCATTCTCATTTAGACCGTGAAAGCGTGGGCGCGCGATGCTATATAACGCGGCATGAACGTCCTGTCCCTCCCTGTCCATCTCGCCGCCGTCGCGAGTCTTCTGCCGGTCGCGGGCGCGCTGTACTGGCGGCCGCCCGATCGCGCGGCGGCGCAGGACGCGCTCTATTGGGCGCTGCTCGCGCTCGCGGTGGCGGGGCCGATCGCGCTGTGCCTGGGGTTGGTGGCGGGGGGCTGGCGCCCGGGGTTCGGGGTCAGCCTTTGGGTCACCGCCGCCGGCAGCATGGCGATCTTCGCGGTGCTCGCGGTGCTCGTCCCGACGGCCCGGCGTCTGGCGCTGTTGGTCGCGCCCTATCTCGCGATCCTGGGGGGCATCGCGACGATCTGGAATGGGACGGAGACGATCCCGCTTGCCGCTGGAGAGCGGGCCATCGGCCCCTGGCTGACGATCCATATCGTGTTGGCCGTCGCCGCCTATGCGGTGGTGACCCTGGCGGCGATCGCCTCGCTCGCGCTCACGCTCCAGGAGCGTGCCCTGAAACGCCGGCGGCCGAGTGGGTTGAGCCGCCGCTTGCCGGCCGCCGCCGAGGCGGAGGCGTTGGAGCACCGCCTGCTGATCGCTGCCGAGATCCTGCTGGGGCTCGGCGTGGCCAGCGGCATGGGCGCGCAGATGGTTGAGAACGGCGTGCTTTTCGTGCTGGAGCATAAGACGTTGCTGACGCTGGCGGCCTTCGTCGCGATCGGCGGCTTGCTCTGGGCGCGGGCCCGTTACGGGCTGCGCGGGCGGCGGGCGGCGCGGCTGGTTCTTGTCGCCTATCTCCTGATTACCCTGGGGTTCCCCGGCGTGAAATTCGTGACCGACGTCCTGGTTGGGTGATGGCCGCCACGGATGCGGCGCGACGGCTTCAACGATTTCCTTTTACAGAAATGGGCATTCAGGCGTAGAAAACGTCAAACATTGCCTAATTCTTGGGCGTAGGGATGGGGGTGCCCCAATGGATGCCTATCGAAAGGGCACGGCGCGTGATCCGCAAGCGCGCGGCGGCCGTGCGCTCGGCATCGGCGGCGCGGTGATCGATCCGCCGATCCTGCTGGCCCCGATGTCGGGGGTCACCGATGCGCCGTTCCGGCGGCTGGCCCGACGATTGGGCGCTCCCGCCGTCGTCTCCGAGATGATCGCCAGTCATGAGGCCGTGCGGGGTTCCCGCGTGACTCTCGCCCGGTTGGAGGCGGAGGCGGGGGAACGTCCGCGCATCATTCAACTCGCCGGGCACGACCCGGCCGCGATCGCGGAGGCCGCGCGTTTCTGCGCCGATCTGGGCGCGGATGTGATCGATCTCAATTTCGGTTGTCCCGCCAAGAAGGTGACGGACAAATATTGCGGCTCCGCCCTGATGCGGGCCCCGGACGAGGCGGCGCGAATCATGGAGGCCGCGGTCGAGGCGGTCGCCCCCCTCGGCCTGCCGGTGACGGCGAAGATGCGCACGGGCTGGCAGGCCGATGCGCGGAACGCCCCGGAAATCGCCCGCCGGGCGGAGCAGGCGGGCATCCGTGCCGTTACCATCCATGGACGCACCCGCGATCAGAAATATTCGGGCAGCGCCGATTGGGATTTCGTCGCCGAGGTGAAGCGCGCGGTCACCGTTCCGGTGATCGTGAATGGTGATATCGTCGATGCCGAAAGCCTGACGCGGGCGCTGACTGCTTCCGGCGCGGACGCGGCGATGATCGGTCGCGGCGCCTATGGCCGGCCCTGGGTCATCGGTCAGGCCGCGCGGTACCTCCAGGAGGGCCGGTGGCCCGCCGCCCCCCCGGCGCGCGAGAAGGCCGAGATATTCGCCGAGCATTACGAAGCGATGCTGAGCCACTACGGCCGGGAGCGTGGCCTTCGGCATGCGCGCAAGCATGTGGGATGGTATCTGACCGGCCTGCATGGGGCGGCGGCGCTGCGCGCGGAGATGATGCGGGAGGAAAATCCCGTGGCCGTGTTGCGCGCCGTGCGTCGTGCCTTGCTGACGCGCGCGCCGGAGGCGGCCGCCGCCTTGCGGGGCGGGGAGGCGGCCTGATGCTGCGCGTCGTGGATGGGGAGCGCCATGACGACGGCGGCGATGGAAGAGGCGCGGACGTCCCGCCGGCTAGGCCGAGCGCTGATGCGGTCCTCGATGCCCTGCCGGAACCGGTCCTGGTCGTCGACGGACAGGATAATGCCGTCTATCTGAACGGCGCGGCGGAAAGCTTCTTCGCCGGCAGCCGCGCGACCCTGCTGGGCACCAACCTGCAGATTCTGATTCCGCATGACAGCCCGCTTCTGGCGCTGGTCGCCAAGGTTCGGCGTACCGGCAGCAGCATGACCGAATATGGCGTCCAGCTTCAGACGCCGCGCATCGGCAAGCATGTCCTGTCGATCGACGCGGCCCCTATCGCGGATGTCGATCAGGGCGTGGTCATCACCCTGAAGGAACACACGATCGCGGGAAAGATCGACGATGTGTTGACGCAACGCGGCGCCGCGCGGTCGGTCTCCGCCTTGTCCGCCATGCTGGCGCATGAGGTGAAGAATCCGCTTTCCGGCATTCGGGGGGCCGCGCAATTGCTGGAGAGCATGGTGGCGGGGGAAGACCGTGCGCTGACCCAGCTGATCAAGGACGAAACCGATCGGATCGTGAAGCTGGTCGGCCGAATGGAGGTCTTCTCCGATCGCCCGCCGCTTGAGCGCGAGCCGGTCAATATCCACGAGGTGCTGGACCGCGTGCTGCAACTCGGCCGAACCGGCTTCGGGCGCGATCTTCGACTGGCGGCGGAGTACGATCCTTCCCTGCCACCAGTCTATGGCGACAAGGATCAACTGGTTCAAGTCTTCCTGAACTTGGTGAAGAACGCGGCGGAAGCCCTTCAGAACGCGGGCACCGGCGATGGTGAGATCGTTGTGAAGACCGCTTTCCGCCATGGTGTGCGTCTGGCGGTACCGGGCCTCGGCAGCCGCATGCATCTGCCGCTCGTCGTCACCGTGCGGGATAATGGTCCCGGGATTCCGGAAGATATCCGCCGTCATCTTTTCGACCCCTTCATCACGACGAAGCAGGGGGGGACGGGCCTGGGTCTAGCGCTCGCGGCGAAGCTGATCGGCGATCATGGCGGGGTGATCGACGTGGAAAGCCGGCCGCGCCGTACGGTCTTCAGCGTCATGCTGCCGATGTTGCGGGCCGGCACGATTCCGCCGGAGGGGGCGGCCGACGGCGATTTGGAGGAACGGGCGCGGCATGGCTGATGAAACCATCCTGGTGGCGGATGACGACAAGGCCATCCGCACGGTGGTCAGCCAGGCGCTCGGCAGGCTTGGCTATGACGTGCGGGCAACCGGCAATGCCGCGACCTTGTGGCATTGGGTGAGCGAGGGGGACGGCGATCTCGTCATAACCGATGTCATCATGCCGGATGGCAACGGCCTCGACCTGATCCCGCAGATCCGCAAGCACCGGCCGGAACTGCGCGTGATCGCGATGAGCGCGCAGAACACGCTTCTGACCGCCGTCAAGGCGACGGAGCGCGGCGCCTTCGAATATCTGCCCAAGCCCTTCGATCTGTCCGATCTGGTCGAGGCGGTGCGCCGCGCGCTTGCCGCGGGTCAGACGGGAGAGGCCGCGCAAGGCCCCGATCGCGACCGGGAGGAATTGCCGCTGATCGGCCGCAGTCAGGCGATGCAGGACGTCTATCGCGTCATCGCCCGGCTGACGGGAACGGACCTGACGGCGTTGATCACGGGCGAATCCGGAACGGGAAAGGAGTTGGTCGCGCGCGCGCTGCATGATTTCTCGCGCCGGCGCGGCGGCCCCTTCGTCGCGATCAACATGGCCGCGATTCCGCGCGAATTGATCGAAAGCGAGCTTTTCGGCCACGAGAAGGGGGCCTTCACCGGCGCGACGCAGCGCTATGCCGGCCGGTTCGAGCAATCTCAGGGTGGCTCACTTTTTCTCGACGAGATCGGCGACATGCCGTTCGAGGCCCAAACCCGCCTGCTGCGCGTCCTGCAGGAAGGGGAATACACGACCGTCGGCGGGCGTCAGCCGATCAAGACCGATGTGCGCATCATCGCGGCGACCCACCGCGACCTGCGCCAGTTGGTGGGGCAGGGGCGTTTCCGGGAAGATCTCTACTACCGCCTGAACGTCGTGCCGATCCGATTGCCGCCGTTGCGGGAGCGGCGCGAGGATGTGCCCGATCTGGTCAGCCATTTCCTCGGCCAGGCCCTGGATGAGGGGCTACGCGCCAAGAAACTGACGGCGGCCGCGATGGAGCGGCTGTCGCATCATCGTTGGCCCGGCAATGTGCGCGAGTTGGAGAATCTGGTGCGTCGTCTCGCCGCCCTTTATGCCGAGGATACGATCGATATCGACGTGATCGAGGCGGAGTTGTCCGAGGGGCCGGGCCTCGCCCTGCCCGGCGCGGGGGAGAGCGGGGCGGCCGGACGAGAGGAGGAGAGCCTGGGAGAGGCCGTGGAACGGACGTTGAAACGCTTCTTCGAAGCGCATGATCAAGGCCTCCCGCCCAACGGCCTGCATGAACGCGTCCTGGCGGAGGTCGAGCGGCCGTTAATCGAACTTTGTCTGGAGGCGACTCGCGGCAATCAGATCAAGGCGGCGGAATTGCTGGGCTTGAACCGGAACACCTTGCGCAAGAAAATCCGCGAGCTTGATATTCAGGTGGTTCGCGGTGGCCGAAACGGCTAAACCGAACGGGGGCCGGTCGATGGCGGGCCGCGCCGCGACCCCCCCCATCCCCAGGCCGAGCCGCGTCGAGGAATGAGCGCAGTCACCGACAATCGGACGAAGGACGGCGGCGAGGGCGCGCGGAACGGCCCGCTCGTCCGCCGGCTCGTGCGCTGGTTCGCCCGTCCGCGAGTCGCGCGCTGGATGGCCTTCCTGCTGTTGGGCCTCTCGCTCGCGGCCGGGGCGGGGACCTATGCCGCCTTCACCGGCGTGGCGCCGCTGGGCGACGACCCGGACGTCATGGTGGCGCTGATCAATCTCGATCTCGTGTTGCTGCTGCTGTTGGGTGTCGTCGTGACACGCCGGGTCGTGGGGGTCTGGGCGGTACGCCGACGGGGATCGGCCGGTTCGAAGCTTTATGTGAAGCTGGTGATGATGTTCGGCCTGCTGTCGGTCGCGCCGGCGATCGTGGTCGCGATCTTCTCCTGGTTGTTCTTCGATCTGGGCTTGGAAAGCTGGTTTAGCGACCGCGTACGCACCGCCGTCTCGGAAAGCCGGGAAGTGGCGCAGGCCTATCTGGACGAGCATCAGAAGAACATCCGCACGGATGCGCTGCGCATCGCCCGCGACCTGAACAACGATGCCCGCTTCTTGCAACCGAACCCGACATTGCTCAATCGCATGCTGGAGATACAGCTGCGTCTGCGCGACTTGAGTGAAGCGATCGTCTTCGAGGGATCGACCCGGCGCATCCTGGCGCGCGCGGGCCTGACCGTCGTGCTGGAATTCGAACCGATCAAGGAAAGTGCCGTCAACGAAGCCGCCCAGGGCGAGGTGGTGATCCTGACCAGCGATGCCGAGGATCGGGTCCGCGCCATCATCAAGCTGGATAATTATGTCGATCTCTATCTCTATATCGGCCGTCTCGTGGATCCGAAGGTCCTGCAGCGAATAGAGCAGACGAAAGGGGCCGTTCAACAGTTCGAGCGGCTGGAGGGACAGCGCTCCGACATCAAGGTTTCCTTCGCGCTGGCCTTCGTCGTGGTCTCCCTCTTGCTGCTGCTGACGGCGGTGTGGATCGGGCTCAATCTGGCGGGCCAGCTCTCGCAGCCGATATCGACCCTGATCGGGGCGACGGAGAAGGTGCGCGCCGGCGATCTGGAGGCCCGCGTTCCGGAACCGGAGTCCGGCGCCCGGGACGACGAGCTTGGGCTATTGAGCCGTGCCTTCAACAGGATGACGGCGCAACTTCACTCTCAGCGTGGCGAGCTGCTGGAAGCCAACAAGCAGATCGATGAACGGCGGCGTTTCACTGAGGCTGTGCTGGCCGGCGTCTCGGCCGGGGTCATCGGCTTGGACGGGGAAGGGAGGATCGACCTGCCGAACCGGTCCGCCTCCGATCTGCTGGGCTTGGAACTTGATGAACATCGTGGCGAGCCGCTGGCCGACATGGTTCCGGAGATGGCCGACCTGCTGCATGCCGCGCGGGCTCGACGGGCGGGGCGGTTCGTCGAGGCGCAGATTCGAATCAATCGCGACGGCTATGCCCGTACGTTGTTGGTGAGGGTCGGCGCCGAGCGCGAGGACGAGGAGGCCGCGAAGCCCGGCAGCGGCGGCGCGATCCAGGGCTTCGTCGTGACCTTCGACGATGTCTCCCTGCTGCTCGCCGCGCAGCGCAAGGCCGCCTGGGCCGATGTCGCGCGGCGCATCGCGCATGAAATCAAGAATCCGCTGACCCCGATCCAGCTTTCCGCTGAACGCTTGAAACGTAAATATCTCAAGGAGATCGAGAGCGATCCGGAGACGTTCGCCAATTGCACCGACACGATTGTCCGTCATGTCGGCGATATCGGGCGGATGGTTGATGAGTTCTCCAGCTTCGCCCGCATGCCGGCACCCACGATGAACAGGCACGATGTCTGCGATATCCTGCGTCAGGCGGTCTTCCTGCAACGCAACGCGAATCAGGACATCGAATATGGTGCCGAGCTTCCGGGCGAACCCGTGGAAATTCGGTGCGATGCCCGGCAGTTGAGCCAAGTCGTGACCAACCTGCTGCAAAATGCCTATGATGCGATAGAGGGGCGCGAGGAGTCCGATGCGCCGCCGGGCCGTATCATGGTGCGGTTGTCCGTGAGTGGCGCGGAAAGCCTCGAAGGGCATGACGACGCGGACAAGATGAACGGCGGAACGCGGGACGGTTGGGTCCTCGTCGAGGTGGAGGATAACGGCCGCGGTCTGCCCGCGGAGGATCGCGAGCGCTTGACCGAACCCTATGTGACCACCCGGGCGAAGGGCACCGGCCTCGGCCTCGCGATCGTCAAGAAGATCATGGAGGATCACGGCGGTACGATCGATCTGAGCGACGCGCCCTCCGGCCGGGGGGCGTTGGTGCGGCTCGCTCTGCCGTTCGGGGGGCCGACGGTCGCGGCTACACCGGACATGCCCATGCCGGATGGGGAGACGCCGGATGGGGGTATGCGGGATGGGAGCGAGATGAGACAAGCGGGGTCGGCCGATGGCGCATGATATCCTGATCGTCGATGACGAAGCCGATATCCGGATGCAGATCGCCGGTATCCTGGAGGATGAGGGATTCCAGCCGCGCGAGGCCGGCACCAGCGGCGAGGCGCTGGAGGCGGTGGCGCGACGGCAGCCTTCGCTTGTCATTCTCGATGTATGGCTGTCGGGCAGCGAACTCGACGGCTTGCAGATCCTGGAGCAGATAAAGCGCAATCATCCGGCCCTGCCGGTTATCATGATCAGCGGCCACGGCACTTTCGACATGGCGGTCAATGCCACGAAGACCGGTGCCTACGACTTCATCTCCAAGCCCTTCAAGACGGACGTCCTGCTGCATACGGTCAATCGCGCGATCGAGGAATCGCGTTTGCGGCGGGAGAACGAGTCGCTGAAGCGCCTGACCGGCGGCGCGATGATCGAGGAATTGGTCGGCACCTCGCCCGCCATGCAGGAAGTCCGCCGTACCATCGACAAGGTCGCGCAATCGGACAGCCGCATATTGATCACTGGACCGGCCGGGGCGGGAAAGGGGGCGGTCGCGCGCGTCATCCATGCCAAATCCCACCGGCGCGACGGTCCCTTCATCCAGCTCAATTGCGCGGGTTTGCAGGCGACCACGCTCGAGGAGGCTCTGTTTGGCGTCGAGGCCACGGCGGAAACGCCCCGGCAGGTGGGGGTGCTGGAGCAGGCCCATGGCGGCACCTTGCTGCTGGACGAGGTCGCGGACATGTCCGTGGAGACCCAGGGCAAGATCGTCCGTGTCCTCCATAGCCAGCAGTTTCAACGTCTTGGCGGCGCGCGCAATGTCGAGGTCAATGTCCGAGTCCTGGCGACGACGGCACGCGACCTGCGCGCGATGATGGAGGAGGGGCGATTCCGGGAGGATCTGTTCTACCGCCTGGCCGTGGTGCCGATGACCGTGCCGCCACTGACCGAGCGACGTCAGGATATCCCCGATCTCGCCCAGCATTTCATGCGTCAGTCGGCGACCGCCAAGGGCCGGGCGCCACGGCCCCTGGATGGCGGCGCGATCGCGGCGTTGCAGGGCCATGACTGGCCGGGCAATGTCTGGGAGGTGGTCAATGTGATCGAGCGGCTGCTCCTCGACGGCAAGCCGCTGGGCGAGGCTGGCGCGCCCGAACCGATCCATGCCGAGGCGGTCGTGAAGGCGATCGGGGAGACCGGGCGCGCGGCGATGGGCTGGGACAAGGCCCCGGAGGTCATGAACATGCCGCTGCGCGAGGCGCGGGAAGCGTTCGAGCGGGAATATCTTCTCTTCCACCTGACGCGCTTCGGCGGCAACATTTCCCGGACGGCGGAATTCGTCGGCATGGATCGGGCGGCCCTTCACCGCAAGCTCAAGGGGCTTGGCGTCAACGCACCGGGGCGGGTGGGGGAACGCAACGGCGCGGGCGATGAGCGCCTCGCCGCCGAACCGACCGAAATTCATCCCGCCCCGCGCGCCGGGCACGGCGTGGGGTAGGACGCGGGGGGAGAACGCCGATTGGGCGTCGCGCCGCGCATACCCGATACGAGAAGATGGGACATTAGGCGATGAAAGTCGTGATCTGCGGGGCCGGCCAGGTCGGTTTCCACATCGCCCGCTATCTGGCGGGCGAGAACAACGACGTCACGGTGGTCGATCAATCGCCGGAACTGATCGGGAAGATCAACGATCAGTTGGACGTTCAGGCCTTTGTCGGGCACGCATCGCATCCGGACGTGCTGGAGCGCGCGGGCGCGGGCGACGCGGATATGCTGATCGCGGTCACCTTCACCGACGAGGTGAACATGATCGCCTGTCAGGTGGCGCATTCATTGTTCAACGTGCCGACCAAGATCGCGCGCATCCGCCAGCAGAACTATCTCGATCCCACCTGGGCCAATCTTTTCGCGCGCGATCAACTGCCGATCGACGTCATCATCTCGCCCGAGATCGAGGTCGCGCGCGCCATCGCGCGGCGTATCCGCGTGCCCGGCGCCTTCGATATGATCCCGATGGCCGAGGACCGGGTCCGGGTGATCGGCGTGCGCTGCACGGAGGATTGTCCGGTCATTCACACGCCGCTGCGCCAGCTCACATCGCTGTTCCCGGACTTGAACATCACGGTTACCGCGATCCTGCGCGACGAAACGATGCAAATCCCGAGCGCCGACGACCAGATGCTGCCGGGCGACGAGGTTTATTTCGTCGCCGAGACCGGCCACGTCGCCCGCGCGATGGCGGTTTTCGGACACGAGGAAAAGGAAACCCGCCGTCTTATCATCGTCGGCGGCGGCAATATCGGCACCACGCTTGCCGATGATATCGCCAATTCCGAGGACGGCTATACCGCCAAGATCATCGAGCTCGACAAGCGCCGCGCGCGCAAGGTGGCGGAGATCCTGCCCACCACCACGATCATCCAGGGGAACGCGCTCGATCACGAGATCCTGGAGGAGGCGGGCATCCGCAATGCCGATGCGATCGTCGCCGTCACCGATCATGACGAGAGCAACGTACTGTGCTCCCTGCTCTCCAAGCGCTATGGCGTGGAGCGCGCGGTAACGCTGATCAACAAGACGAATTACGGGCCGCTGATCACCGCGCTCGGCGTGGATGTGGTGGTCAGCCCGCGGGAGATCACGGCCTCCACCATTCTCCAGCATGTGCGGCGCGGGCGTATCCGTTCCGTCCATTCGCTGCGCGACGGCTATGCGGAGATCATCGAGGCGGAGGCGCTGGAGACATCGAGTCTCGTCGGTCAGCCGCTGAAGGACGCGCGCCTGCCGAACGGCGTTATCGTCGGTGCCGTGGTGCGTGGCGACAAGGTAATCATCCCGCGCCCCGATACCGCGGTGGAGGCCAAGGATCGTGTCATCCTGCTGGCCGACGCCAAGACGGTTAAGAAGGTGGAGAAGATGTTCGCGGTCAGGCTGGAGTATTTTTGACGCCACCCCACATCCCTCTATATCACTATATCCGGGATAATAGAGCCTGTCGGCGCGCGATTCCCGGTTCAGCAAGCAACAGGAGAGACCCATGCCGCGCTATGCCTATGTGAACGGACGCTATGTCGATCACCGGGAAGCGGCCGTGCATATCGAGGATCGCGGCTATCAATTCTCCGACGGTGTCTACGAGGTGGTGACCGTCAAGGACGGCCGCCTCGTCGATGCCAAGGCGCATATGGATCGTCTGGGTCGTTCATTGGATGAACTGCAGATTGGCTGGCCCGTTTCGCGCCCCGTTCTGGAAATGATCATGGCCGAGATGATTCGCCGCAACAGGCTGCATGACGGGCTTGTCTACATGCAGATCACCCGGGGCGTCGCGCCGCGCAATCATGCCTTCCCGACGGGGGATGTGCGTCCGGCGCTGGTCATCACGACCAAGAAGATGAATTTCGCCAAGATGACCAAGTTCACCGAGGGCGTGAGCGTCATCACCCTGCCGGATCAGCGCTGGGCGCGGCGCGACATCAAGACGATCAGCCTGCTGCCGAACTGCCTGAATAAGCAGAAGGCGACGGAGGCTGGCTGCTATGAGGCGTTCCAGGTCGACCCCAAGGACGGGATGGTGACGGAGGGCACGGCCTCCAACGCCTGGATCATCACGGAGGCGGGCGAACTCGTCACCCGACCCGCGACGCACCGTATCCTGAACGGCATCACGCGCCTGACGATCCTGCGCATCGCGGAGGAGGAGGGCGTCCCCTTCGTCGAGCGGCCCTTTAGTGTCGAGGAGGCGAAACGGGCGCGGGAGGCTTTCGTCTCCTCCGCCACCTCCTTCGTGACACCGGTGGTGCGGATTGATGGTGAGCCGGTGGGCGATGGAACGGTCGGCCCGATTTGCCGCAAGCTTCTGGCCGGCTACGAGGAATATGCCGCCGGTCTGCGCGCGCGGGGCGCTGAATGGCCGGACGACATCCCCGCGGATGAGGGCGATGGAACGTCTCGCGCCGCCTGAGGCACCAACGCGCATGCGCTAGTAACTGGTAAGATGCGAGGGCGATGATCATGGGGTTGCTCGACTGGCTTTTCGTCGCGCGCGGCCAGGCCGGCAGCCGCCGGACGCGGGGTGCGGACGAGAAGGGGCAACCTGGTAGCCGGCGCGCGACGGGGGTCGGCGACCGCCGGCGCGTCGCGCGCTTCGCCGGCCTGGGGGCCCGGGTGATCATCGACGGCGCCGAATATGATGTCGGCGATTGGGCGGAGAATAGCTTCCGCGTGACCGGTTTCCACGGCGACTTGATCGCAAATCAGATTATTCATTTCCGCTTCCTGCTGGTCTATCGGGAGGAAACCTGGGAATGGCCCGGGGTGGGGCGGATCATTCGCATCGATTCCGAAGCCGGAGAGATGGCGGTCGTGTTCAAGCCGCCGGAGGAGCCCTTCCGGTCGCGCCTGCGCAATGTCACCGATGCGTTGACGGAGGGAACGCGTCTTTCCGAACTGACCGCCGCCCGGCGGAACGGAGATGACAGGACATGACGGAAGCACTCGGCCAAGACGGGCACGGTCACTTCTCCCCGCGCGCGGGGACGCCGATGATGCCGCCCCGCGCGATCCTGTTCGATTGGGACAACACGCTGGTCGATACGTGGCCCGTCATCCATGCCAGCCTGAATGAGACCTTCGCGGCGATGGGCCGGCCGGGCTGGACGCTGGACCAAGTGCGCGCGAATGTCCGAAAATCCTTGCGGGACAGCTTTCCGGGCCTGTTCGGGCAGCGCTGGGAAGAGGCCCGCGACGTGTTCTATGCCGCCTTCTCCCGCCAGCATCTGACGGCACTGACGGTACTGCCCGGCGCCGATGCCCTGGTGATGGGGCTGGCGGCTCGGGGCATTCCGCTTGGCATCGTCAGTAACAAGTCCGGGGATTTCCTGCGCAAGGAGGTCGCGCATCTCGGCTGGAACGGTTATTTCGGCGCGGTGGTGGGGGCGGGTGACGCCGCCAGGGATAAGCCCTCGCCGGAGGCCGGCGCGATGGCGCTGGAAACCATGGGCATCGCCACCGGTGACCGGGAGGGTCGCGCGGTCTGGTTCGTCGGCGATTCCAATGTCGATATGGAGATCGCCCATGCGATGGCTCTTCTGCCCGTGCTGATCCGGCCCGATTCCGGTCCCGACGGAGAGTTCGACACCCATCCACCGGCCCATCACCTGGCCGATTGCGGGGCTCTTCTACATTTCGTGCAGGGCAATTGAGACGCGAATCCATCGCCGGTGGCGAGGCTTCCCACGCGCGAGCGCGGTTGCTTCGTGCCCGAACTTCTTTTAGAAGAGGGGAAAGGCCCCGATGGGGATCGGAACGATCCGGTCCCAGGGGCACAGAAGCCTTAAAGGCGGGTGAGGAAAAGCGAGCGATACATGGGCGATCGACGTTAACCCGTTGCAAGCCGGGGCATGAAGAACCCCACACAGCAACCCCGACAATCACTATAAAAGGGGGCCGAAAGCGATGTCTTCCGACAAGACCCAGAACCTGCAGGACACTTTCCTCAACCATCTGCGCAAGAACAAGATGCCAGTCACCGTTTTCCTGGTGAACGGCGTCAAGTTGCAGGGCATCATCACGTGGTTCGATAATTTCTGCGTGCTGCTGCGACGCGACGCGCATTCGCAACTCGTCTATAAGCATGCGATCTCGACCGTCATGCCCTCCGCCCCGATCCAGCTTTTCGATGGAAACGGCGGCAAGGACGACGACGAGAGCTGACGGCGAAGCCGACGACCGCGAGAACTGAGGACCGATTGAGCGCACCGACGAACGACGACCAGCCGGGGTTCACCAACCAGCGCCGCTACCGCGCGAGCGACCAGGGCTGGGACGAGGCGGATAAGCGCCGCGCGCTCGTCATTCATCCCGATATCCGTCAAAACCGCCAACGCGAGGCCGCCGAGGCGGGGGGCGTCCGTGACCCCGCCCATCGGCTTGAGGAGGCCGTGGGCCTCGCGGAGGCGATCGCGCTAGACGTCGTCTCGGCGGAGACGGTGCCGCTCAATCGTCCGGTCCCCGCGACATTGCTGGGCGGCGGCGTGGTGGAGCGCATGGCGCGGACCGTCGAGGATGAGGCGATCGATCTCGTTATCGTCGACAACGCGCTGACCCCGGTGCAGCAACGCAACCTGGAACGCGCGCTCGAAACCAAGGTCATCGACCGCACAGGACTGATCCTGGAAATCTTCGGCGCCCGCGCCCGCACCCATGAGGGGCGGCTGCAGGTGGAACTCGCCGCGCTCACCTTCCAGCGCTCCCGTCTCGTGCGCAGTTGGACGCATCTGGAGCGCCAGCGCGGCGGCCTCGGCTTCATCGGTGGTCCGGGTGAAAGCCAGCTCGAAATCGACCGACGCCTGATCGACGAACGCATCGCCAAGCTGAAGCGGGAGCTGGAGCAGGTTCGCCGCACCCGTGGCCTGCACCGCAAGGCGCGGGAGAAGGTGCCCTATCCTGTGGTGGCGCTGGTCGGCTATACCAATGCCGGCAAGTCGACGCTCTTCAACCGGCTGACCCGCAGCGACGTGTTCGCCAAGGACCTGCTCTTCGCGACGCTGGACCCGACCATGCGCCGGGTCGACCTTCCCTCGGGGCGGGAGGTGATCCTGTCCGACACGGTGGGGTTCATCACCGACTTGCCGACCGATCTCGTCGCCGCCTTCCGCGCGACGCTGGAGGAGGTGACCGGCGCCGACGTGATCGTCCATGTCCGCGACGTGGCCGCCGACGAAAGCGCGGCGGAGAAGATGGATGTCGAGGCGGTCCTGCGGTCCCTCGATATCGATCCCGAGGTGCCGGTGGTGGAGGCGCTCAACAAGATCGATCTGCTCGGCCCCGACGAACGGGGGGCGGTCTCGGCGGAAGCCGACCGGCTGGAGCGCGCCGCGTGTCTTTCCGCCGTGACCGGGGAAGGGGTCGATCGCTTGCTCGATGTCGTGGACGCCGCGCTCTCGCGCCGTCGGTCCATCCGGCATTACGATGTTTCGCTCGCCGACGGGCGCGCGCTTTCCTGGCTTTACGAGAACGCGCAAGTCGTCGCGCGGGAGGATGAGGGCACGGTCGCGCATCTCGACGTATCGATCGACCCGGAGGATGCCGCCCGCTTCGAAAGCCGTCATCGCCACGCGGCGGAGTGATTGGCCGGTCGATCGGACGTATCACGGCGTATTCGTGCCTTTCTTCGCTAAATCCCCCGAATATCCGCTTTTTCCGGTCCCTTCGGGTTGACAGCCAAATCACGCACCCTTAGCTAATCAGCACTCGCTGCGGGGGAGTGCTAACATGCGCCCGATCGGGCGCCGACCGGCACCGTCGCGAGCACGGTTCCGGACCCGTCATATCCTGGGAATATCTCCCGTGGCGGCCCGAGACAGGCAAGCTTCAACCAACGGGCGGCGTTGCCGATAGGGCGCGTCGCAACGGAAAACGACCGGTAAGGGGAAACAGGTATGAAATTTCGGCCTCTTCACGACCGGATTCTCGTCGAGCGCGTCGAATCCGATACCAAGACCAAGGGCGGCATCATCATTCCCGAGACCGCGCAGGAAAAGCCGATGCAGGGCAAGGTCCTCGCCGTCGGCAAGGGCGTGACGCTCGAGGATGGTTCGGTCCGCGCGCTGGATGTCAAGAAGGGCGACACGATCCTCTTCGGCAAGTGGTCCGGCACCGAAGTCAAGATGGACGGCAAGGAGCTGCTCATCATGAAGGAAAGCGACGTCATGGGCGTGGTCGAGGGCTGAACGGCCTTCCCGCGCCTTTTCATTTCGGAAAAGACGTCACACCGACTAGAGGATAAGGAGAAACACCATGGCTGCGAAGGACGTGCGCTTTTCGCAGAACGCCCGCGACAAGATGTTGAAGGGCGTCGACATCCTGGCCGACTCGGTCAAGGTCACGCTGGGTCCCAAGGGCCGCAACGTCGTGATCGACAAGAGCTTCGGCGCGCCCCGCATCACCAAGGACGGCGTCACCGTCGCCAAGGAGATCGAGCTTTCCGACAAGTTCGAGAACATGGGCGCGCAGATGCTGCGCGAGGTCGCCAGCAAGACCAACGACTTGGCCGGTGACGGCACGACGACCGCCACGGTCCTGGCCCAGGCGATCGTGCGCGAGGGCGCGAAGGCCGTCGCCGCCGGCATGAACCCGATGGACCTGAAGCGTGGCATCGACACGGCCTGCGAGGCGGTGGTCGCGGACCTCGCCAAGCGCGCGAAGAAGCTGAAGACCTCCGCCGAGGTCGCCCAGGTCGGCACCATCTCCGCCAATGGCGACAAGGAAGTCGGCGAGATGATCGCCCAGGCCATGGAGAAGGTCGGTAACGAAGGCGTCATCACGGTCGAGGAGGCCAAGGGCCTGGAGACCGAACTCGACGTCGTCGAGGGCATGCAGTTCGACCGCGGTTATCTCTCCCCGTACTTCGTGACGGACAGCGAGAAGATGACCTGCGAGATGGAGAATGCCGCCATCCTGTTGTTCGACAAGAAGCTGTCGAACCTCCAGGCGCTGCTGCCGGTACTGGAGCAGGTGGTGCAGTCGAACCGTCCGCTGCTGATCATCGCCGAGGATGTCGAGGGCGAGGCGCTGGCCACCCTCGTGGTCAACAAGCTGCGCGGCGGCCTGAAGGTCGCGGCCGTCAAGGCCCCGGGCTTCGGCGATCGCCGCAAGGCGATGCTGGAGGATATCGCGGTCCTGACCGGCGGCACGGTCGTCTCCGAGGAGACCGGCATCAAGCTCGAGAACGTCGACATGTCGATGCTCGGCAAGGCGAAGAACGTCACCATCACCAAGGATGAGACGACGATCGTCGACGGCGCCGGCAAGAAGAAGGAGATCGAGGGCCGCTGCAATCAGATCCGCCAGCAGGTGGAGCAGACGACCTCCGACTACGACCGCGAGAAGCTGCAGGAGCGGCTGGCGAAGCTCGCCGGCGGCGTCGCGGTGATCCGCGTCGGCGGTGCCACCGAGATCGAGGTGAAGGAGAAGAAGGATCGCGTGGACGACGCCATGCACGCGACCCGCGCGGCGGTCGAGGAAGGTGTTGTCGCCGGTGGCGGTGCCTCGCTGCTGTACTCCATCAAGGCGCTCGCCAAGGTCACCGGCGCGAACCATGACCAGGACGTCGGTGTCGACATCGTGCGCCGCGCGCTCTCGACCCCGACCCGTCAGATCGCCAACAATGCGGGCGAGGACGGTGCCGTGATCGTCGGTAAGATGCTGGAATCGAACGATACCGCCTGGGGCTTCGACGCCCAGACCGGGCAGTATGTCGATCTGGTCAAGGCCGGCATCATCGATCCGGCGAAGGTCGTGCGCTGTGCCCTGCAGGATGCCGCTTCCGTCGCGGGCCTGCTGATCACCACCGAGGCCATGATCGCCGACAAGCCGGAGGAGAAGTCCGGCGGCGGCGCGCCCGACATGGGCGGCATGGGCGGTATGGGTGGCATGGGCATGGGGATGTAATCTCTCCCCACAGCCTGCTATACCGGCGGGGTCGCGTTCCCAAGGGGACGCGGCCCCGTTTCTTTTGGCCTCCTCTCTCCCGGGGGCAGCCACCACCGGACGAGGGACCATGCGCGCCGCCATTTATCACGGCTTCAAGCAGCCGATCGCCGTCGAGACCGTCGCGGATCCCGCGTGCCCGCCCGACGGCGTCGTTCTGCGCGTGTTGGCGAACGGTGTCTGCCGCAGCGATTGGCATGGCTGGATGGGGCATGATTCCGATGTCCGCCTGCCGCATGTACCGGGGCATGAACTGGCGGGCGAGGTCGTGGCGGTCGGTCCCGATTGCGCCAAATGGCGGCAGGGCGCGCGCGTGGTCGTGCCCTTCGTCCTGGGGTGCGGGCGGTGTCCGCGTTGCGCCGACGGTCACCCCCAGGTCTGCGACGACCAGCAGCAGCCGGGTTTCACCTATTGGGGTGGGTTCGCGGAATATGTCGCGGTGCCGCGCGCGGACCTCAACCTCGTAACCCTGCCGGAGACGCTGGGCCCGGTGGAGGCGGCGAGCCTCGGTTGCCGCTTCACGACGGCCTATCGCGCGGTGGCGGAGCAGGGCGCGATCCGGCCGGAACAGTGGCTGGCCGTCCATGGCTGCGGCGGGGTCGGCCTTTCCGCCGTGATGATCGGCGCGGCGCTTGGCGCGCGCGTCATCGCGGTCGATATCGATGCGTCCGCGCGCAAGCGGGCCGGAGAGGTCGGCGCGGAGAGTACCCTCGATGCCAGCGCGATCGACGACATTCCCGCCGCGATCCGGGAAGCGACGGGCGGCGGTGCGCATGTCTCGTTGGATGCGCTCGGCCACTGGGCGACCTGCCGCAATTCCATCCTGTGTCTGCGCACCCATGGCAGCCATGTTCAGGTCGGTCTTCTGGCGGGGGAGCATGCGGACCCCAGGCTTCCCATGTCCCGGGTCATCGGCCGTGAATTGCGAATTCTCGGCAGTCACGGCATGGCCGGACATCGTTTTCCCTCGCTGTTCGAATTGATCGAGGACGGGCGGATCGATCCGGGTCGCCTAATCGCCCGGCGGCTCGATCTTGAGGCGGGGGCTTCCGCCCTGATGGCGATGGATCAGGGCGCGGCGGGGCTGGATGGCGGCATCGCCGTCATCGACCGGTTCTGACTGACCCGCGGGATTGGAAACGGCGGACCGATACGAGCGCAGCATCATGCACGATCCCGACATGGACAAGGTGGCCGCCCTGATGCGCCACGTCGCCGAGGTGGCTATCCTGCCGCGCTTCCGCGCCCTGGCCGATCATGAGGTCATGGAGAAGGGGGCGGGCGATATCGTCACCGCCGCCGACATGGAATCGGAACGCCTGCTGACCCGGGAATTGCCCGCGCTGCTGTCTGGTTCCACCACCGTGGGGGAGGAGGCGCATCATGCCGATCCTTCCATACTCGACCGTTTCGCGGGCGACGCGCCGGTTTGGGTGGTCGATCCGCTCGACGGCACGCGGAATTTCAGCCGGGGGTCGTCGACCTTTTGCATGCTGGTCGCGCTGGTCCGGAACGACGAAACGCGCATGGCCTGGATTCTGGACCCGGTGGGGGAGCGTCTGGCCATGGCGGAGAAGGGGGCGGGCGCGACCCTGAACGGCGCCCCCCTTCGCATGAATAACGGTACGGAGCCCCCCGCCGGTCCCGGCGCGATGATCGGGCAAGTGAATTTCAACTGGTTCGCCGAGCCGGCCCGCCGCGCGGCCCGGGACACCTTGTCGGCGCAGGTCGGCTCGCTGCGGCCTCTCGCATGTGCCGGGCATGATTTTCTAGATCAAAGCCAGGGCCTTAGACATTTTTCCTTCTATCGCAGGTTATGGCCTTGGGACCATGCGGCGGGCGTTTTGGTCCGGCGCGAGGCGGGGGGCGTGGCGGACCGCATCGACAATCGCCCCTACCGCGCGGGCGAGCGGGTTCAGGGCCTGTTGTCCGCGCCGGACATGGCCGGTTGGATCAAGCTCAAGCGCCTTATCAAGGCTGCCGGCCCCGCTATCGAGGAAAGCTGACGGCATGCGGGACGCGATCGTGCCGCATGACCGTCCCGTAGCCGTGCCAGGAATTTGGCAGGCCCATAATTTGGTAAGACCACTTGCATTAACCGGGCGGGACCGTTTGACTTGGGGTCGGACGAATAATCGACAATCCATGAGACGTGACCACCGGTTAACCGGACGGCCCCGGCGTCTCGCCCAAGAAATGTGAGGGAGTAGCGAATATGGCGAAGGTAGCATTCATCGGTCTCGGCGTTATGGGATACCCGATGGCCGCGCACCTGAAGAACAAGGGCGGGCACGATGTCACCGTCTATAACCGCACCGCCGCGAAGGCCGAGAAGTGGGCGGCCGAGCATGGTGGTCAGTCCGCGCCCACGCCGAAGGAAGCCGCGAAGGGCTGTGATTTCGTCTTCATGTGCGTCGGCAACGATAAGGATCTGCACGACGTCGCGCTCGGCGATGACGGCGCGATTCACGGCATGGAGAAGGGCGCGACCCTGATCGACAACACGACCGCTTCCGCCGATGCGGCGCGCGCGATCTATGCGGCCTGCAAGGAAAAGGGCGTCGGCTTCATCGATGCGCCGGTATCCGGCGGCCAGGCCGGCGCGGAGAACGGCGCGCTGACCGTCATGTGTGGCGGCGACCAGGATGTGTATGGTCCGGCGGAGCCGGTCATCATGTGCTATGCCAAGTCGTGCAAGCTGATGGGTGAAAGCGGCGCCGGCCAGATCACCAAGATGGTGAACCAGATTTGCATCGCGGGCCTCGTGCAGGGGTTGTCGGAAGGGCTGAACTTCGGCCAGAAGGCCGGGCTCGACATGGAAAAGGTGCTGGACGTCATCTCCAAGGGCGCGGCCGGTTCCTGGCAGATGGAGAACCGCGGTTCCACCATGTGCAAGGGCGAGTTCGATTTCGGCTTCGCGGTCGATTGGATGCGCAAGGATTTGGGCATTTGCCTCAGTGAGGCGAAGAATAACGGCGCGCGTCTGCCGGTGACCGCGCTGGTCGATCAGTTCTATGCCCAGGTTCAGGACCGTGGCGGCAATCGCTGGGATACGTCGAGCCTGATCCACTTGCTTCAGAACGACTGAGGCACCGGGACGAGCGCGGGCTGCGGGAGGGGCGCCGATGTCGGATACCGACCGTGCCCGCGTCCCTCCCATGTCCCAACGGCCCCCGGATCGTCCGGTCGGCGATCGGCTGGCCGATTGGGTGGTGGAAAGCACGCTCCATGGCACGCGTCTGGATGCTCTGCTCGAAGGTCTGTGCGAAGGTCTAATCGCGGCCGGCATACCCCTGATGCGGGGTCATATGGCCTTCGGGTGGTTGCATCCGATGGTGGGATCGATCGCGATCACCTGGACCCGTGCCGCCGGCCTCACGCGGGAGCGGCACCTGCGTGGCGAGAGCACGGCCGAATGGATGGAAAGCGTCCCGAAGGCCTTGATAGACGAGGGCGGACACGAACGACGCTATCGCCTGGAACGGGGGGAAGGGCAGGATCGCTTCCCGCAACTTCGCGCCCTACGGGACCAAGGGGCGACGGACTATCATCTGACGCTGACGGCTTTCCGCGGCATGCGCGCCGCGATCGATAATCGTGACGGCCTGATCGTAAGCTGGACGAGCGACGCGCCCGGCGGTTTCACCGATAGGGACATAGCTGTCCTGCATCGCCTCGTGCCCCCGCTCGCGCTCGCCGTGAAGGCATCGGTGCGGGAGGAAGCCGCGCGTAATGTGCTTTCCGCTTATCTGGGCGCGGGGCCGGGCGCCAAGGTTCTGGATGGTCAGATTCGACTTGGTGACGGGGAGGAGATATCGGCCGTCCTCTGGTACTGCGATCTGCGGGGGTCGACGCCGACCGCCGAGGCACTCGGCCGGCACGCGTTCCTTGAACATCTCAACCACTATTTCTCCTGCACCGCCGGGGCCGTTCTGGATCACGGCGGGGAGGTTCTGCGCTTTATCGGCGACGCGGTCTTGGCGATATTTCCGACCGACGGTCCGGGCGGCGAAGAGCGGGCGGCACGGCTCGCGATCAGCGCCGCGCGGGATGCCCGATCGCGCGCCGACAAGGCCAATGCCGAAGCCGGGGCGGACGCGCCTCGGATCGAATTCGGCCTGGCGCTCCATGTCGGCACGGTCCTCTATGGCAATATCGGCGTACCGGAACGGGTGGAGTTCTCCGTCATCGGCGCGGCCGCCAACGAGGTCGCGCGGCTGGAGGATCTGACGAAGGATCTCGACCGGCCGATCCTAGCCTCCGACGCGTTTCATGTTCTGGCCCCGCCGTCCCTGGGGGCTTGGACAAATCTGGGACCCCGGCACTTTCGTGGGGTGAGGCGTCCACAGACGGTTTGGGCGCTTGAAAGCTAGAAAGGACATTTGAAGGGGAGGGGGAATATGTCGAATGGAACCCTGCAAGATGGGCTGGGGACGAGTGCGGATGACTGGCTTGCTCGGGAATATCTGGAATGCACGCGGATCGGCCGCTCTTCCTTCCAGAATGTCCTGACCCTCGCCAAATACTCGCTGGTCTTCAACGGCACCCTCGGCGCGGCTCTCGGCTTCCTGCACGAAAAAGCCGAAATCCTGGCGCCACCCGCTATTCAGGATGCACCGAATGGGATGGTCGCATTCTATGCCGGGCTGTCGATTTGCGTGGTCGCTGTCCTGTTCAATGTCGGGGCGTTGTTCGTGCACCGGCATTGTTGGCATTTTCTCGAAATCGTCTCGAAGCGTGCCAAGGAAATCGAGGATTCCATAAGACGATCCAATGTGGGCGCGACCCCGAAGATCGCCACGGGTATTTACGAAGGCGTGTTCAATAAGCGGAAATTCAAGGCGCGTTGGCTCAACATCGCCTTCTATTCCTTGTTGAGCGGGTTGTGGACCGCCGCCCTCATTTTCATTTGCAACACTATCTTCCGGGGATGAATTGGGGATGAATGAAGGGTTCAGCCCTTCCCGCGCGCCTTCACCGCGTCCCAGCGCGCATCCATCTCGTCGAGGGAACAATCGGTTAGCGCGCGCCCCTCATCCTTGAAACTGCGCTCCATCATCTGGAATCGATCGGTGAACTTGTCGTTCGTCCGGCGCAGCGCCGCCTCCGGATCGACGCCGAGGAGGCGGGCCAGATTGGCGATGGTGAAGAGGACGTCGCCAAGTTCGTCCTCCAGCCGGTCATGCGGCGTGCCGGCCTCGATCTCGGCCTTCAGCTCGTCCAGCTCCTCCTCGATATCGCCGAAGACGGTGGCGGCGTCCGGCCAGGTGAAACCGACCCGGGCCGCGCGCTTGGAAAGCTTCTCCGCCCGTTGCAGCGCGGGTAGGGCGAGAGCCACGCCGGAAAGCGCGCTGTCGTCCTGGCCCTTGGCATTTCGTTCGGAGGCCTTGGTCTCCTCCCAACTGCGCTTGACGGCATCCGGTGTCTCGGCCGTATCGTTCGCGAAGACATGGGGATGGCGTCGGATCATCTTCTCCGCGATGGCTTGCGCGACGGCCTCGAAATCGAAGCTTTGCTCTTCCTCCGCCATGCGGGAATGGAAGACGACCTGGAGGAGGAGGTCGCCGAGTTCGTCGCGCAATTCCGCCCGGTCGCCGTGCCGGATGGCGTCCGCGACCTCATAGGCCTCCTCGATCGTATAGGGCGCGATGCTCGCGAAATCCTGCTTAAGGTCCCAAGGGCACCCGCCGTCCGGATCGCGCAGGGCCGCCATGACGGCGATCAGCCGATCGATCCCGCGATCGGCCGGGGAGGGGGGTGTCTTCGCCATTGTCAGAGGTACCAGTCATATTCCCGGGGGCTCGGCTCACTCATGAAGTCCTCGAACTCCGCCGCCTTCACCGCATGATAGGCCTTGAGGAAATCACCGCCCATATAGCGCGGCAGGATGTCCGCCCCCTCCAGCGCGTCCAGTGCCCGCCATAGGCGGAAGGGCAAGCCCTCGTCCATCTCGGCGCCCGCGTTTCCGGTCGCGGCCTCGCTGGACGGGGTAAGGCCGTTCTCGATCCCGTGCCGCACGCCGGCCAGTACCGCCGCCATCACCAGATAGGGGTTGGCGTCGGCGCCGGCGACGCGATGCTCGATCCGACGCGCCGCGCCCCGGCCGGAGGGAACCCGGAAGGCGACGGAGCGGTTGTCATATCCCCAATCGGTCGTCACCGGCACGAACTGGTCCGGCGCGAACCGGCGATAGGCGTTCACATTGGGGGCGAAGAGGGCCATGGCCTCGCCCATGGTCGCCTGTAGCCCGGCGACCGCTTGACGCAGGGCCGTTTCCTCGGGATCGACGGTTTCGTCGAAGCGGTTGATGCCGCCCCCATCGGCAAGGCTTAGATGGATATGCAAGCCGCTGCCGCTTTGTTTCGGATAGGGCTTGGACATGAAGGTCGCATCGTAACCCATTTTTCGTGCAACGCTTTTAACGATCCGGCGCAGCAGGCAGGCATGGTCCGCCGCCAGGACCGGGTCGGCGACATGGCGCAGGTTCAACTCGAACTGGCCGGGTGCGTATTCCGCCGAGGCTGCCGTCGCCGGCACGCCCTGGGCGGCGCACGCATCCTCGATGGCGGCGAGGATGGGGTCGAACTCCTCCAGCTTCAGCATGCCATAGACCTGGTTCGCCCGGTGCGGACGGCCGGTCACGGTGCTGGTCGGCGGGATCGGACCACCGCCTTCCTCCTCGCGCGCGAGGTCGGTCAGGAAGAATTCAAGCTCCACCGCGACGACGGGGGTGAGGCCAAGCGCCTCCTGGAAATCCGCCGTCACCCGGCGCAATGTCTCGCGCGGTTCGAACCAGACGGGGGTGCGCGCCTCGTCCGCGCGGACGAGCCGCAGCATCACCTGCGCCGTCGGCCGGCGCGCCCAGGGAACCGGCGCGAGTGTTCCGGGAATGGCCACCGCATCCGCGTCCGGATCGCCGTCCGAGAAACCGTGGCCGAGGGGGTCGGCGCTGTTGCCCGTGACATCCAGCAAACAAGCGGCCGCGCACATCTGCAGGCCGTCCTCATAGAGCTTCGCCAAATCCTCGACCGGATAGCGCTTGCCCATGGCGAGGCCGCAAAGGTCGAAGATGAAGGCCTCGACCGTCTTGGTCCCGGGATGTTCAGTTAGGAAATGCCGTATTTCCTCCGTCGGTGTGCCCAAGAACGGAGCGGCGGGCGAGGGCGCGGCGTCGGACATCTCAGGCATGATCGGCAATCCCGTCGAGGCGATGTGGGCGGGAAGGGTGACCCGGTCCGCGCGGGCCGTCAATCCTGGCTCAACACAATGCCGACGGGAGCCTGGTTTTCATACGTCGAACGGCCCGAGATGTCGTCGCAATAGTGTAAGGTTCCGTCGATTGGCCTTGAATCCAAAGTCGAAGAGATCGCCAAGCAGTGGGATGCTGCCGACAAGCCAGTCGAGCCCCAGATTAACGACCATGCGCGCCTGAACCGAAGCCGGTAAGCGATGCCGTCGCGCGACGAGGATCATATAGCCGGTCAACGCCGCCGTCGCGCTATCGCCGATACCGGGGATCAGCCCCAGGATCGGGTCGAGACCGAAGCGGAAATTCGTACCCGGCAGGGTAAAGCGATCGTCCAGCAGGCTCGCCAACTGTTCGAGCCGCGCCAGCGTGCGTGCCCGCTCATCCATATCCTCCGCCCGGTACGGCCCGGCATAGCCCGTGCGCGGACGCCCGTCGTCATTCTTTGAAAAGGAAGCGTTCGTCATGACCGCCTAAATGGCGACGACGCACGCGAACCGCAAGGATCATGGGTCGCAAGGGACCGTTACCCTTGCCGTCGGCCGACTGCACAAAAGTCCGATAATGTATATTATGGAAAATATATGTTTTGGTGAAGTTTCTTATACATCAAATGATTGTCAGGCGATGCTGTGCCGGAAGCGTTAGACGGTCAGTCGCATCGTATCGAAGGCCGGTTCGATATCCGGCGGCAGTTCCGCCTTCAGCGTCGCGTAGTCGAGGTCGATATGCATGTTGGTCAGGACGGCCCGGCCCGGTCCCAACCGGTCTATCCAGCGAAGCGCGTCGGACAGGCTGAAATGACTGGGATGCGGTGTCGGACGAAGTGCGTCGATGATCAGGAGGTCGAGCCCCTCGAAACGCGGAATGCTCGCCGTCGGAATATCGTTCGCGTCCGGGATATAACCCGCGCTGCGGCCGCGGTGATCGAACCGGAATCCGGCGGTGCCCGGCATGGCCCCATGAACGACCGGTACCGCCTCGACCGCGAGGTCCTTCAGTATCAAGGGTGCTGACAGTCTATTGAGCGTCATGATCGGCGGATAGCCGGCCGCGCCCGAGAAACAATAGGCGAAGCGATCCTCCAGCACGTCCGCCGTCTCCGGCAGCGCGTGGACGGCCGCGCGTTCATGATGCTTGATCACATAGGCCCGCAGGTCGTCGATCCCATGGGCCTGATCCGCATGGGCATGGGTGAAGCAGACGGCGTCGATCCGCTCCGGCGGGCCGATCGCCAGCATCTGTTCTCGGAAATCCGGGGCAACGTCGATCAGCACCGTCACCTCCGCGGCCTCGGCCAGAAGCGCGCAGCGCCGGCGGCGGTTTTTCGGATTGGACGGATCGCATAGGCCCCAATCGCCCGTGGCGCGCGGCACGCCGCCGGAGGAGCCGCACCCCAGTATCGTCAGGACGAGATCGCCCTCCCCCGCCGTCTCCGCGTTAATTTCCGCGCCCGGGCCCGCCATCCGCTCACGCGGCCTTCGCGAAGAGGGTTCGGAAGTTCCGGGTCGTCACCTCGGCCAATTCCTCGGCCGATACGTCCTTCAACGCGGCGAGCGCCTCGGCCGTGTGAACGACGAAGGCGGGTTCGTTCTGTTTGCCGCGCTTGGGCACGGGCGCGAGATAGGGCGAGTCCGTCTCGACCAAAAGCCGATCCAATGGCACGTCGCGCACGGCGTCCCGCAATTCCTCCGCCTTCTTGAAGGTCAGAATGCCTGATATGGAGATATAGAGGCCGAGCTTAACCGCCTCTTCCCCCAGCCATTTCGAGGAACTGAAGCAGTGGATGACGCCGGGGAACGGGCCGCCTTCCCGATGCTCTTCCCTTAGGATGGCGATCGTGTCCTCGTCCGCGTCGCGGGTATGGACGATGAGCGGCAGGCCGGTCTCCCGCGCCGCGCGAATATGGGCGCGGAAGCTTTTCTGTTGGGTCCCGCGCGGGCTGTGCTCATAGAAATAATCGAGGCCGGTCTCTCCGATCCCGACCACCTTCGGGTGCCGTGCCCACGCGACCAGCTGTTCGGTCGTCGTCTCCGGTTCGCTGCCGGCTTCGTGCGGGTGGATGCCGACGCTGCAGGTTACATCCTCGAACCGTTCGGCTATGGCGCGCACGGTCTCGAACTGGGTGACCTTGGTGCAGATCGTGACCAGCCGTTCGATCCCGGCGCGGCGGGCGGCGCCGACGACCTCTTCCAAATCGCGGCCGTCGCGTTCGAGATAGTCGAGGTGACAATGGCTATCGACGAGCATCGGTTCGGATCCTGCCGGATTTGCGGAAGAGTGAGCGGTCGGAACGGAACAACCCGTGACTTAAGGGCTGGGGCGCGGCTTGTCCAGCCGGGCCCGTCATTATGGACCTATGCGCCTCCCCGGCTCAAACGCTGCATTTCCGTAAAGAGCGCGAAGGTTATCTGACGCCGGTCCAGATTGGCCGGCGGGTGCGCCTGTCCCAGCAACTCGACCGCCCTGTCGCGGATCGTCAATACCGGCCCGGGTCCGCCGCCGAGGTCGCGGAACGCCGCGATCGCCTGCGCGTCGGCGGTATCGATCGGGGCCGGCCCCTCGCCTGTCGCGATGCCGCGAACCAGCCGCTTGAACCACCAATCCATCAGATCGCCGAGCGCATCATAGGCCGCTTCCCGTCCCTTCCCGGCGACCCGGTCGGCAAGGCGCGAGACGTGGCCTATATCCGGTTCGCGCGGTCGGGAAAGGAGCGCCGTCAGATCACCGAAAAGACCGAGCCCCCCGGCGGCTTGATAGGCGAGCGCCCGGCCGACGCTGCCTTCCGCGATGCGGGCGAGGGTGCGGGCCTCCTCCTCCGGCGTCTCGGGGCGATAGCGCCTCACGAGGCTTGCCACCCTGTCATCGTCCAGCGCCTTGAATTGCAGCTTGCGGCAGCGCGAGCGGATCGTCGGAAGAAGTCCGCCTGGCGAATGGCTGATCAACAGGAAGGCCGCGCGGGGCGGCGGTTCCTCCAATGCCTTCAGGATGGCGTTGGCGGAACTGGTGTTGAAGTCGTCCGCCGGGTCGACGATCACGACGCGCCAAGGGCTTATCGCCGATGTCTGATAGGTGAAATCAACCACGCGCCGGGTCTGGAAGACATTGATGATGGTCGCGGTCGGCTTGCCGGCGGCATCCATCATGCCGCGCGTGAGAACGCGCATATCCGGATGGCCAGCGGAGGCGACGAGGCGCGCAGTCTGACTTTCCCCGGAGATGGCGAGCCCGTCGGCGGCCAGGGCGTCGCCGAAGAGGTTGCTGCCCCCTTCCCCGCCGCCATCCTCCGCGCCGCCATTGGCCAGGATGAAGCGTGCGAGCCGATAGGCGAAGGTCGCCTTGCCGATCCCTTCCGCCCCGCAGAGCAACCAGGCATGCGGGAAGCGCCCGCTGTTCCAGGCATCGAGGACCGTCGCCTCGGCCTCATCGTGTCCTTCGAGGTGCGGGTTCCGGCGTGGCTCGAACGGATCGATCGTTTGCGTTTCCTCGCTCGTCGCGCGCGCGGCCTTAGCCATCCACACCCCCCGCCGCGGACAGCCCGCTATCCGGCAAACGATCGGCCACCAGCTTACGGACCGCGTCGGCGACCACGTATTCCTCCGCAGTCGCGTCGATAACCGCGCAGCGCACCGGTTCCTCCGCCGCGATGTCCAGGAAGGCCCGGCGTAATCGGTCGTGGAAGCCGGTCCCCATCCGCTCGAAACGATCATCGCCGCCGCGCTTACCCGCGCGAGCGAGGCCGTCGCCCACCGGAATATCGAGGATCAAGGTCAGGTCCGGCGTGAAATCTCCGAGCGTGAGGCGCCCGATTTCGCGAACCCAGTCGCGACCTAACCCATGACCCGCGCCTTGATAGGCGGCGGTGCTGTCGGCGAACCGATCGCAAAGAACCCACTCCCCAGCCGCGAGAGCGGGCTTTATCACCCGTTCGACATGGTCACGTCGCGCGGCCAGGATCAGCAATGTCTCCGAAACCGGGTCCCAGCGATCCGTCTCGCCGGAGACGAGCAGTGCGCGGATCGCCTCCGCGCCGGGAGAGCCACCGGGTTCCCGGGTTGTCCTGACATCTCTCCCCGCCAGTTCAAGGGAGGTTGCCAGGTGTTTGATTTGAGTGGATTTTCCGGCGCCTTCCCCTCCCTCCACGGTGATTAGGCGGCCGCTCATGCCTGCTCTCTCGCCTTCACTCGTTCCCGCCGAAGACGAGATATTGCAGCGCGGCCTGGATTCGGCCGAAGGCGCCCAATTTCTCGACCGCGCGCGCGGCCTTGACGGGCACGGTGATGGTGTCCAGCCCCGGCGCGGTAATCCGCACCTCGCCCACGGTTTGGCCGGCCTCTATGGGCGCTTCCAGCGGTTGCGTGCCGACGAGCGTCACCTTCATCTCGTCCCGCTTCTTTCGGCGCAACGTGACGGCCACATCTTGATCGATGATCGCGGGGATCGTCCCCTGACGGCCGAGCCAGACCGGGATATCGTTCACCACCTCGCCCGCCTTGAAGAGCCCGTAGGTTCCGAATTCCCGGAATCCCCAGTCGATCAACCGCTCGGCCTCCTTGGCCCGGTCCCCGGTGGAGTCCAGACCATTGACCACCAACAGCAATCGCCGGCCGTTCCGCACGGCCGAGGCGGTCAGCCCATATCCCGAATCGTCGGTAAAGCCTGTCTTCAGGCCGTCCGCGCCAATATTGCGATAAAGCAGTGGATTTCGGTTCTGCTGGGTGATGTTGGCGTAGGTGAATTCGGTTTGGGAATAGAGGTGGTAATATTCCGGGAACCGCTCGATCAGCGCTTCCGCCAGCGTCACGAGGTCGCGAGCGGTAGTATAGTGCTGCGGGTCGGGCCAGCCGCTGGCATTCTTGAACTGGGTGTTCTCCATGCCCAGTTCGCGCGCTTTGGCCGTCATCTCGCGCGCGAAGGCCTCCTCGGTGCCCGCGACCCCCTCGGCCACGACGATTGTCGCGTCGTTACCGGACTGGATGATGATGCCGCGCAGCAGATCCTCGATCTTCACGCGCTCGCCGACTTCGACGAACATCTTCGACCCCCCCTTGCGCCAAGCCTTTTCGCTGACGGGAAAGGTGTCGTCGAGCGACAACGTGCCGTTCTGCAGGCGCTCGAACACGAGGAAGGCGGTCATCAGCTTGGTCATCGAGGCGGGATACATCCGCTGATCGGCATTGACGCTGAGCAACTCGGTATCGGTCTCGAGATCGACCATCAGCGCTTGGCGCGCGCTCGTTTCCGGCGATTGGGCGAGCGCCAGGCCGGCACTGAAGATCAAGGCCATGGCGGCCGACAGGCCCGCACGGAACAGTTGGAGAAAAAACGGCATGGGTCGATCCTGAACAGTCAAAAACGGAGAGGCGTCGAGGGGTCGGCACCGTGGACGGCATCAAACTCGCATGAGCATCCGGCTCCGTCCAGGGGCCATTGGACGCACCGGAAGCGATGCCGAAAGGCTATTAGGCGTCCAATTCGGCATGAGTGTGGCAACCATCGCCCCTACCTTCACGGGGCTAGTCATTGACCACGATATGCGCGTCGTTGAAGCCCGCGTCCTGTACCGAGGCAAGCAGCATGTCGGCCCGGTCGACCTCCTTGATCGGACCAATTCGGACGCGGAAGAGCGGGGTCTCGCTCTTGTTGATCTGCTGGATCACGACGGGGCCGAGCGGGCGCAATCTAGCCTGAGCCTGGATCGCGTTCACATGCTGGGCGAAGGCGCCAGCCTGGATGAAGATGTCGGGGTTCGGTGAAACGGGCACCACGCTCAAGGATTCCTCGCCCACCGGCTGCTCGTCCAGCGGCGCGCGCTCGATCTGATCGGGCGACGAGGGACGGCCTCGCAGATCGACATTGTAGGCAGTGCCTTCGGCGGCCGCGACCTCGACCCCGGGGGGCGCGGCCAGATCCTCGCTATCCACATCCGGCGCGGGGGCCGCTTCCGGGGCCGGCACCTCCTCGCGTCCCGCATTGGTGCTGGGCGCCGTCGAGGCGGCGGCCGCGCCCGGCTGGCCCAGCGCGGCGATCGTGGGACGCGGTCCCCGCCCCTGCATGAAGGCGGCGAGCTTCCGGCTTTCCTCCGCCAGCAGCTCGACACGGACCAGCGCGGTCCCCTTCTGCTCGAAACCCAGAAGCTGGGCGGCTTTGCGCGACAGATCGATGATCCGGTTCTGCGAGAACGGTCCCCGGTCGTTAACCTTGACCTTGAGCGAGCGCCCGTTCTCCAGATTGGTCACGCGCACGATCGAGGGCATCGGCAGCGTCCGATGCGCGGCGGAAACCTTCCATTGGTCGAAGATGGCGCCGTTCGCGGTCGGCTTGCCGTGGAAGTTCGGGCCGTACCAGGAGGCGATGCCCTCCTCGACATATTCCTCGTCCTCGCGGGGATAATACCAGATGTTCTTGATCTGATAGGCCTTACCAATCTTGTAGCTCGTGCCGTTGCCGGCGGCATCGGGGTCGGCCGGGGCGGTCGGTGTCCCGCCACCGATCTGCTTCGCCGCCTGGGAGACGAACTGAACCTCCGCGCAACCACCGATGACAAGGGCGGCCGCGACAATCAACCCCACGGCCGACGACAGCCGCAGGTTCTGGGTGGCCCGTGCGATACCTCGTTGTTTCACCCCCGTAATCCCCTTTGACAAGGATGCGCCCTTCCCGTCGCCGATTGCTCGAAGAAAACGATCGCGGAACGCCCAGCCGAACCGGCGCGCCCCGAAATCCGGAACCCCATGACCATCATTTCACGCGTTAATTCCGACCGGCGTCGGACTCCCCCGTGGCCCCGGCCCCATAGAGCGTTTCCAATAGCGCCGGCGTCGGATAGCCGTCGGGCGGCAGGCCGGAAGCCTTCTGATAGGCCTTGACCGCCCCCCGTGTGGCGGGCCCGACCATGCCGTCCGGCTCGCCCGCGTCGAAGCCGAGCGCATTCAGCCGCCGTTGCATCTCCAGCACCTCGTCCCGGCTCAAGGCCCGCTCGTTCTCCGGCGGCTTGGCCGTCAGCGGCGGCAGGCCGACCAATCGATCGGCCAGATATCCCACCGCGATCGCGTAATAGGTCGACCGATTCCAGGTCAGGATATTGTCGAAATTGTCATAGACCAGGAAGGCCGGTCCCTTCCAACCCGAGGGCAGGATGACGGAGCCCTCCATGCCCGCGACGATTGGCAAATCGGCGCCATTCGCCCGGCGCACGCCGAGATCCTGCCAGTCGCTGAGAGTCTGGCGCACATCCCGGGTCGCCAGTTCGAGGTCGAAGCCTTCGGGCAAGCGAACCTCCCTGCCCCATGTCCGGTCGCCCTTCCAACCGACATCGCTCAGATACTTGGCGGCGGAGGAAAAAACGTCCGGCAGGCTGCCCCAGATATCCTTGCGCCCATCGCCGTCGGCATCGACGGCGTGCGCGGCGAAAGTGGAGGGCATGAATTGCAACTGTCCCATCGCGCCGGCCCAGGAGCCCAGCATGCGGGGTTTGGCGATATGACCTTCATCCAGGATTCGAAGGGCGTTCATCAATTCCGCGCGGAAGAATTCCGACCGCCGCCGGTCATGCGCCAGGGTCGTGACCGCGTCGATCACCGGGAACCCGCCGGTATAGTCGCCGAAATTTGTCTCCAATCCCCAGAAGGCCACCAGGAACCGCGCTTGCACGCCGTATTCCGACTCGACCCGGGTCAACAGCCCCCGATGCTCGCGCATCAATGCCCGCCCCCGCTCGATCCGGCCGTCGGTTACCGCGCGTTCAAGATATTGCCAGAAGGTCCGGGTGAACTCCGGTTGGCTGCGGTCGTATTCCAGCACCTTGGGCAGGGGCGCCACATCCTGGAAGGCGCCGGTCAGCGTCTCCTCGGAGATACCGCGTCGCATCGCCTCCGCCTTGAGGTCGCGCAGCCATTCCTCGAACGGTGGTGGAGGGGGCACGTCGTCGGCCAGGGCCGCGCCGTGCCCGCTCAGGAGCGCCGCGCCCGTGAGCAGGAAAAACCCGGCGGCGATACGCCGGAAGGGGCCGCCGTCGATGGAAATGCGCATGGCCGTCGTCACCCTTTCGGATCGCGAATGTTGGAATGGGGCATACATCGGTAGCCCGCCCGCGACTCGCGTGCAACAATCGTGAAAAAGGTCCGCATATGCAGGCGTTTAATGGGGGCGCCACATAATCGCGCATGATCCCGTGGCTCAAGATGATTCGCGAGCCGCCGGCCGGTCCGGCGTCAGCCATTGCATCTCGTGGTCGCTGCGGTATGAAGGCGCATCGGGGCGAATGCGAAGCAACGGGAACGAACGGATGTCGTCGAGTGACGCGACGAACGACGAGGACGAGGCCGACCGGACCTTCCAGCTCTATATCGACGAGGGAGGCGAGATCGGCAGGGCACGGGGCGCCTGCGCCGAATGGCTGGGGCTCGGTGCCGACTCGACCACGGGCCGGAACCTCGCGGGCTTCCTGGCGGAGGAATCGCATTTCGCGCTGAGCGACATCCTCTGCTCCGCCATCATGCGGGAGACCCTGAAACGAACCGTTCTCTGGGTGCGGAACAAGGAGACGGGCACGATCCGGGGGTTCGACGTCACCGGCGGGCCGCAGAGCTTCAACGACTTCTATCGGTTGGTACTGCAACCGAACCCGAAACTGGCGCACGGGCCCGGGGCGAGAAACTCCCGCGCGGGTTTCGTGAAGGCGGTTTCGAACACATTGCGCGCGGCGGAGGCGTCCCGGCGCGATCTCGGCATGACCTTCGTCGACCTTGGCGATGTCTCTCGTCTGAATGCCGCCAAGGCGGTTGATGAGGACGCCATGCGCGCCTTCACGGACCGGGTGGAGGACCATCTGCGCCGTCACAGCGTGGATGACACGGTCGGACGCGTCCGTCCCGGCCGATACGGCTTGGTGCATGAGCAAGGAGCCGATCTGGACGGCCTGCATGGCGCGATCGAAGGCGAAGCGCGCGATCTCGACCCACGCGGCGATGCCTTGTCAGTGCGCTCCTCGACCGTCGCGCTCAGCCATGACGGGTTGGACGAGGCGGAAATCGACAGCGCCCTGGACCATGCGGTCGGGGAATTCGAGGAAGCGGGCCTCGACGCGATCATCTTCGATACGCTGGATGCGAGTCAGGCCGCCTATATCGAGCGCAGCCGCTCGCGCTTGGAAACCCTGCGGCAGGCCCTGGAGGGCGACACGATCGTCTGCGCCTATCGCCGGGTGGTGCATGCGGAGGATTTGGAGCAAGCCCATCTACACGCGGAGCCACGCGTCGTCCTGGCGGAGGACGAGCTGGGCGCCGCCGAGATCCTACGGCTCACCGCCGAGGACCAGGATCTACGCCGCGCGGTCGACCATGCCGCTTGCCGAAAGCTACTGACCGACCCGGCGCTGGAAGGACTGACCATCGCGTTGGACGTCGCGATCCGGTCCATGCTGGACAGGGATCTGATCGGGATGCTGCTGGATTATTCCCGCAAGATGGGGCGCCGCAAGCTGATCCTGCGACTCTCCGGCTTGGCGGAGGTGGAGATCGAGCGCGTGGGGGCGCTGGAGACGCTGCGCCGGGCGGGCTTCCAGGTGGCCCTTCATGGCAATGAGATCGGCGCCGTCACCGAAAGCCGCCTCGACCAATTGCCGGTCGACTATATCCTGCTCGATCCCAGCTATGGCGCGGACGTGGAGACATTGAGGCACAGCGTCCCGTCGCTCAACGCCATGGCGAACCGATGTCTCAAGCACCGCGTCGGCGTGATCGTCGAGGGGATCGTGGAGGGCGAGGCTGCGCGCCTTCTCACCCGCATGCGCGGGGCGCTGCTCTCCGGGCCCTATTTCGGCGCGGCCCGAGACCATGCCGACACCGACGCCACGCCCCCTTGAACCGCGCGACCGGAGCGGAGACAGCCCCATGGAGATCGACCGGAAGAACCCGCCCCGCCGCTTCACGGTCGGCCGCGAAGGCGGGATCACCATCGCCGACTGCGCGGCGATCGCGCTCTCCCCGGATGAACAGGTGACCTTCACCACGCCGGCCGGTGGCGAATATGACGTGGCGCGCAAGGCGTGGGGGTTCTATGCCACGCCCTCGCTCAACGGCCGTTTACCGGCGCACGGGTTACGTCCCGCGCTCTGCGTCAACGCCGTGGGCCGGCTTTACCTCCTGCTTCGGGAGGATGGCCGCGAGGGAGCCTTCGAGGCCTATTTGGAGGCGGAAGGGATGCGTGTCCTCGTCTGGCTCGACGATCCGGAGGCAGCGACCCGACTTGCCGCTTCCCTGGGATAGCCTCGATCGGCCGCCCTATTCCTCGAGCGTGAAGCCAACCTTCAGCGTCACTTGATAATGGCCGACGCGGCCGTCCTCGATATGGCCTCGGGTCTCCTGAACCTCGAACCAGCGGAGGTTCTTGAGCGATTTGGAGGCCCGCGCGATCGCGTTGTCGATCGCGCCCTCGATCGATTCCGGGGAGGAACCGACGAGTTCGACGACCTTGTAGGCGTGCTCGGACATGACGCTCTCCTTCGTTTCGGGATGGTCATGCGTTAGGTCGTGTCCGCGGCGCGGATCGTCAACCGGCCGCCTCGGCGCTCAACCGTTGCAGGATCGCGAGCGCGGCCTCGGCGTCCTCGGCCGGCACGAAAACATGATCGTGATGGAAAGCGGCCACCACGTTCGCGCTGATGCCGGCGCGGGTCAGCGCCGTTGAGATCGCGGCCGTCAGCCCCACGGCCTCCAGGCTGGAATGGATGGTGAGGGTTATTCGCCGGAAGCGGGGTAATTCCGCGGCGCCCGGCATATCCCCCATCTCGCTCGGGAGGATAAGGGTGATTCCCTCCGACTCCCGGAACAGCATCAAGGCATGTTCCCAGAGCGTGGACGCCTTACACACGTCCTGCAACAGGACGAAGCGATAGTCGGCCGGATCCAGGACCGGCCGCATGTTCGCGATCAGCCGGTCGAGGTTCCGCTCACCATCAGCCAATGGTGCCATTCTCCATGACCTCCCATGACCTTCCCCATGCGCTTCCAAGCGAACCGGGGCGGTTTTGTCCCCTCATCTCGCCCCGCGCCGCGGCACGCCGGATCGGGCGGCGATTCTAGGCCACGATCCCCGTCCGTTAAAGAGAAGGCGCTTACGCGGCGACCACCGGAATTTCGGGCGGGGCACGGCGGGTCAGGTATCGTGGGCCATCCGCGCGGATCACGATGTTCTCCTCATGAACCATGACGCGGCCCGGTGCGATGGTCAGCCCCGGTTCCAATGTCAGGATCATGCCTGGAGCGATTTCCGTTTCGTCCCAGGCGGCGTTCGATGGCCATTCCGTGAGCTGCATGCCAAGACCGTGTCCCATCCGCCCGACGCCGCCCCCTGCCCCATCCTCGTCGCCGAGCGCCTTGGAAATCAAGCTGTTCATGGCGTGAAACACATCCCGGGCCTGGGCGCCGGGGCGGGCGGCATCGAACCCGGCGGCCGTCGCGTCATGGGCGATGCGGTAGGCGTTCCGGACCGCATCGTCGGGGGAGCCGAATGAATAGTTTCGATCGAAGTCGCAATAATAGCCATCGAATACCGCGCCCGTGTCGAGCATCAGCACATCGCCCGCGCCGACCCGGCGTTCCCCCGGCGGAGAGATGATGTCCCCCACCCCACCGATCCCCGATCCGCCGACCAGATAGGGCACGTCGTCCGCACCGGCCCGCAGGCAGGCGATCTTGAAGCGGCGGAATATCTCCCGCTCGCTCATCCCCGGCCGGATCAGGGTTGGCAGGCGCTCGAAAACGTCGGAGACGAGGTCGCAGATATGAGCTGTCTTGGCGATCTCCGCTTCCGACTTCACCATGCGAAGCTGGCGGATGATGTCGGCATCGCCGGTCCATGAGACGCCCGGTAGCGCGCGCTTCAACCGGTCGAGATCATCGAGCGGCAGGCGCAGATGCGTCTCCGGTCCGCTGGGCAGGCCGATGCGGGCCACCGGTCCCATACGGTCCCGAATCGCATCGGCGAGGAGGGATAGTCCCTCGTCAGCCGGATTGGGGGAAGACCAGCATCGGATATCCTCGATCCAACCGCGCCGCATCGCGTCCTCGCCGATCGAGGGGATGATGGCGACGGGCGCGCCTTCGTCGGCGGGCAGCAGCAGGAACCAGGGGCGTGTCGGGCTTTGCCAGAACTGGGTTAGGAAACCGCTGAAATAGCGAAACTCCGGCTCCGTCGTCAGCAGCAAACCGTCGAGGCCGGCGGCGGCCATCAGAACCCGCGCCCGCGCGAGGCGGCCGGCGAACTCCTCCGTCGGGAAGCCGCGCGGGGGCTCAGTCATCATGCCGAACACCGCTGGCCGCCGGCAGCGCGGGCGGGTCATCCGGCCCCGGCACCATCATGGCGCGATAGATGGCCGGATCGGTCGCGCCCTCGCAGCCCAGCACCAGCACACGCGACTCCGCGGCGAGCCCGAGCGCGCGAGCTAGGGTCTCGTCGGCTGCCGCCCCGATCAACCCGATCAACCCCGGCACGGCGGACTCCCCCGCCGTGATCGGCCCGCCCCCCGCCTCCCCGGCGGCGAGGAGACGCATGACGGGCCCGACACGCTCGTCTCCTATGGTCAGGAAATCCGAGACGCCGCGTGCCAGCACCTCCCAGGCGAGCAGCGAGACCTCCCCGCAGGACAGGCCGGCCATCACGGTCTCCGTTTCAATCGTCACCGTGGCGGGCCGGTCACCCAGCGCGCTTTCGAAGCAGCAGGCTGCCTGCTCCGGCTCGATCACGACGAAGCGCGGGCGCTTCGGCCCGAGACGTTGCCAGAAGCGCGCGCAAACCGCGGCGGCCAAGCCCCCTACCCCGGCCTGAACGAAGACATGGCTCGGCGGGGCTTTCCCGGTCCGGTCGAGTTGGTCGAGAATTTCGGACGCCATGACCGTATAGCCCGCCATCACGGTGCGCGGGATTTCCATATAGCCATCGAAACTGGTGTCGGAGATGATGGTCCAGCCGTTCGCGATCGCCTCCCGGGCGCAAAGATGCACCGAGTCGTCATAATCCCCGTCGATTCGCACGACCTCCGCGTCAAGGGCGGCCATCGCCTCCCGCCGCCCCTCGCTGACCCCGGCGTGGATGTAGATACGGCACCGGCACCCGGCCATCCGCGCGCCCCAGGCGACGGATCGTCCGTGGTTGCCGTCGGTCGCGGTCACGACGGTCAGGCCCGCCAAGGCCTCCGCGTGCGCGCCCTCGCGGATCGATGCCAGGGACGGTGACTCCCCCGGGCGCCATTCCGCCAGCCAGTCGGCGGCGTGACGAAGCACGGCATAGGACCCACCCAGCGCCTTGAAACTGCCGAGGCCGAAACGCTCCCCCTCGTCCTTGTAATGCAACGCCGCGATGCCAAGCCGGTCGGCGAGCGCATCCAAGGCACGCAGCGGCGTCGGCGCATAGCCGGGCCAGGTGGTGATCTCGGCCCATGCCGCTTCGGCTTGCTCTTCCGAGAGGACGTCGAAAACCGCTTCCGGACAGGAATCGGGGCCCGATGCGGCGGGCCGGTTGAGATGGGCCCGAATGATCGGCCGTCTGGATGGGGGCACGGTTTTCCTCCATGTCGCATGCGCGCCTAGAGCGGCTTGGAGGGCGGAGACTAACGCATCGTGTCGTCTGAAAATCATCTATCATGGATCGGAATGTTCCGATTTTCGGAGCAGCCTAACGAAGCGGATCGAAAGGACCGAGGATATGGATGACTTCGACCGCGCGATCCTGTCCCGGATGCAACTGAACAGCCGCGTGACGGCCGAGACGTTGTCGCGGGAGGTGGGGCTTTCCCCCGCCGCTTGTCAGAAACGCCTGAAGCGCCTGCGCGAGCGCGGCGTGATCGAACGCGAAGTCGCCGTTCTGTCGCCGCGCGCGGTGGATCGTGGCTTGACGCTAATCGTCGCCGTGACGTTGGAGACGGAACGGCCGGAGGCGCTCGACGCCTTCAAGCAGCGCATGCGCGCGGCGCCGGAAGTGATGCAATGTTATTATGTCACCGGCGACGCGGATTTCGTGCTGATCCTGACCACGCGCGACATGGCGGATTACGAAGCCTTCACCCGCCGCCACTTCTTCGCCGAAAGCAATGTCAGCCGCTTCAACACCCAGGTCGTCATGGACCGGACGAAGGTATCCCTCGCGGTTCCACTATAGGCGGGGGGCGAGGATGGTGGCGGAAAAATGGTGAGCCCGACAGGGTTCGAACCTGTGACCTACTGATTAAAAGTCAGTTGCTCTTCCAGCTGAGCTACGGGCCCCCGGTGGCCGGGATGGGGTCGTGCCGCCCCGTCCCGACCAAGGACGGGCGGAACATAGAAGGGTGGTTCCGGGGCGTCAATTCCCGGGTGGCACATAGCGTCCCCTTGGCGCTACGTGGAAAGACGGGGCAGTCATGGACCTATCACGCGACCTGCCGGAGAGCTTCGGGGCAAGCACTGATTCGGTAAAATTCGCGACTCGGGGACGCTTTACTTAAGTGATTGAAAGGGCTATCCATGTTTTCGTTAGGGATCGCTTGGCGACTCGCGAGTCGCGATTGATTCGATGGGGAGTTTCGCAGTGGATCGGGGGTCTTCGGGAATCGCGCATATGCGCGCCGGCAGGCGTTTCCGCATGGCCGCCCTCGGTATCGCCGTATTCGGTGCCGCTCTCCTTCCCTCCCCGCTTCCTCCCGGCCTTGCGGGAGATACGGGTGCGGCATGGGCGCAGCAGAGCGATCCGGTCAGCCTCTCCCAGTCCGAGGAAACGCTGTTCCGCGCGGACGAAATCATCAACCACGGCGATATCGGCGTCACCGTCCTACGCGGCAATGTGGAGATCGCGCAAGGTGACTATGTCCTGACGGCCGACACGGTCAGCTATAACCGGGAAGCCGATACGCTTACCGCCTCCGGCGACGTGGTCATGCTGCAGCCCGACGGCACCGTCGTCTTCTCCACCTATCTGGAGGTCACCTCCGACGGCTTCAAGAACGGTGTGATCGAGAATATCCGCATCCTGTTGGCGCAGGATGCGCGCATCGCCGCAAATGCCGCGCGTCGGTCGGACGGCAACAGGACGGAGATGGCGAAGGCCGTCTATTCTCCCTGCGACATATGCCGCGAGGATCCGTCGAGCGATCCGCTCTGGCAGTTGAAGGCCCGCCGCATCACCCATAACGAGGAAGAGTATCTGCTCCAATACGAGGATGCCTGGCTCGAATTCGCGGGCTTGCCGGTTCTCTATGCCCCTTACTTTCAGCACTACGATTCGAGGGTCGAGCGGAAGTCGGGTTTCCTGATTCCCTCCTTCGGTTCGACGACGGGTCTCGATCGTTTCGTCCAGCCCCGCTATTTCTGGGCCATGTCCGAGGACAAGGACCTGACGGTAGAACCGATTATCGGTTCCAACGGGGATGTCATCGCGGCCGCGAAATATCGCCAGCGTTTCAATCGGGGTTATCTGAACACTGACTTCTCGATTGGCGAGCTTGGTCCCGTTCTCGACGTCAACGGCGACGAGGGCATAGCCGGCGAGGAAAAGCTGGATGGCAGGACGATCCGCGGCCATATCCGGGCGGAGGGCGAATATCACATCAACGAGACATGGCGCGCCGGCCTCAACGTCAATCGTTTGACGGACGAATCCTATGGCCGCGCCTACCCCCTGTTCGACCTGCCGGGAACACAGGCGGTCAGCACCGCGCGTCTCGAAGGCTTTCGCCGGCGCAATTACGCGAATGTCGAGATGCTCTCGATTCAGTCGCTGCGCACCGATCCCGGACCGAACTTCCGGGAGCAGGATGTCGTGCCCCGCGCCTCCTATAGCGGCCGTGGTGAAGCGGACAGCTTCGGCGGCCGGTGGCAGTTCGACGCGGATGCCCGGTTCCTCGCGGTCGAGAACGATGACGACCTGCATCGGCTGTCGTTGAACCCGGGCTATGGCTTCAGCAAGACATCGCCGCTCGGCTTCAAATGGGACGGTCAAGCGACGGTCCATGCCAATGGCTATGTGATCGAGCGGGACGTGAACCGCGCGCCCGGCGAGGACAAGGCCTATGAGTTCGAGGGAACGGTCGTTCCCAAGGCCTCCAGCCAGCTTTCCTATCCCTTCGTTCGGTATAGCGAGTCGACGACCCAGACGGTTACCCCCATTCTCTTCGGCACGCTGGCGCCGAATGTCGATCCGCCGGACTCCATTACCTTCGAGGATACGACGCGCTTCGAACTCGACGAGATCAATGTGCTTAGCCATGACCGGCTCAAGGGGAACGACGCGATCGACAGCGGTAGTCGCCTCGCCGCCGCCCTTCGGTACGATTTGAACTGGGGAGATTACCTGTTCAACGCGACGCTCGCGCGGACGCTCGCCTCCAACGACAACGAGGATTTGGACCGGCGCACGAATATTGGTTGGTATAAGAACGATTGGGTCGGGTCGATTGGCATGGAACATGCCGATTACGGAAGCATCAGCTATAGTTTCCGAACCGATGATCTCGGCTTCCAGGAAGCAAGGCGCCAAACCGTCAATTGGTCGGTCGGCCCTTCCTATCTGCGGACGAACGGCAACTACACTTTCGTCGACAATGCGGCCTTCGGAACCACGACGCCGGATTCCGAGTTCTACAGCCTCGGATTTTCAGGCTCTGCCGGGAACTGGCTCTATTCCGCCAGTATCAACCACGATATCACCGCGGACACGACACGTTCTTATGCCGCGTCTTTCGGTTGGGTGAATGAGTGCCTTTATGTCAGGGGTACGTTCAGCCGTGCCTACACGGTGGTCAATGGCCGCAACCAGACGCTTGACGGTGTCCTGGTCACGCTGTCGCTCAAGACGCTCGGGGAATACGATATCGTATTCTAGTGTCTGTCTGTTTTATTCGGAATCGTTAGGGTTTCCCTTTGGCGGCGAATTGTGATTCATGCTGAGTGCTGGAGCAAGGAGGCTGGCCTGCATGACGCGCCCCCTTTCCCGTGGCCTTCGAGAGCGCATCGTGGCCGGCTTGGCCGACGGGCGGGACGTGCCGCGAGGGTGCCCGGCGTTACGATGTGTCGGTGGCGGGCCGGCCGGAGTTTGTGACGCCCGGCAGGCGGTCCGAGACGCCGGCGCTCATCTCCTCTTCCTGCCGCCCTATAGTCCCGACCTCAATCCGGTCGAGATGATGTCCGCCAAGCTCAAGACCCTCGTCCGCAAGGCTGAAACCCGAACCGTCGAGGAAACATGGCGGCGCGGCGGAACTCTCCTCCACGCCTTCCCCCAGACGAATGTGCTCGCTACATCAGACACGCAGGGTAAGATTCAGTCTAAATCAGACGAATACTAATACCAAACCTTGTTGATCACGCCCCATGCGGATCGCGTTCGGCTTTGGTCGGGCAGGAAGGGTGGCGCGGGCGATGCAGGGCATCGTCAAGCCGCGCTGACGCCCTCCGACGGAAGCCGAACGCGACCCGAAGGGCGCCCTCCCGGGCCCTCGGACGGCGTTGCCCGCGCCTCGCGATGCCCCGCATCGCCACGGCATACCCTCCTGGCCGAGAGCCCGGGAGGGACGTCCCCATGGGTCGTGATCAACAAGATTTGGTATAAGGCGTGGGCGCTTGGGGCCGTGGCGGAATCAGTTCGATCCAGGAGATCATGCGATCTCGGCGAAACAGGGATGTGTCGGGCACGCCACCCTTCGGGGCGCGGCGAGGTTAAACCGTCAGCCCCGCTGATCGCGCAGCCTCGATCTGCCGATTGAGCAGGTCGCGCCACTCGGCGCGCTCCCGAATGCAATCCTGGAGATTGGCGAACAGGGTTTCGGCGAAGGGGCGAACCGCCTTGAAATTTGGCGCGGCCGACGCATCGAGTGCGGGAAGCTTACGAACGGCCGGATCATCGGGTGCATGCGCGACAACCTCGTTCGGAACGTCGATCTTCAACGCTTTCACGAGATCCTCGAATTGCTCGCCGATATTACGATATTCCAGCACATAGCCGTCCGGCCGATTGAGAACGATTGCATAGCCGATCACGTCGTTCATCGCCAACTGGAAGAGATTCCGCATCAACTCATCCCTGGGGATCGTCGGATAGCTCGGCCCCGCCTCAGCAGTCTCGCGCAGTCGACGAAGCATCACGCTCTCCTTGCCGCGCGGCGTGCGCCCATCCTTCGCTAGTCGATGCGTTGGTCCCCGGAACCGAAAGGACAGCAGGACCTCGCTATAGGGCCGGGTCAGCAGCACGGGTGTCACTTTCCGGTCCAATTTCGCGCGGATACCTTCGATGGCGGCTTCCAGGTCGTTCTCCTCGAGCGAGAAGATTAACTTCGAACCCGCATATCGCGCCGTGCCGGACCAAGTTGCGAAATCCGCTAGGAAGGTGCCGGACATATCTGGCACCATGCGATGCACTTCGTCGGGGGTCGCGTTCTTGGGTAGGCTCCAGCGATACTCAAAATCACTCGCGACGCCCGGCAGTTGATTGAGTAGGGTCGTCACCCAGGTCGATCCTGTGCGCCCATTCCCGATAAAGAGAAAACCACCCTTCAGGGCCCGCCGAGACGTGGCGGCATTCTTCTTTTCGGCCTTTGTCCCGGCCGCGCCGTCGCTGGCCCGATAATAAGGCGATTCCTTCCAATTCACGATGGTGCCTAGAACCTGTCGCGTCGGAAGGTCCATATTGACACGCCCTGCGACCAGGTGCTCTGGAACACTATCGCATTCACGCAGCGCCGAACTACGCGGCGACATGCTCACTTGATAACGCAAGGCCACGATCAGGCGACGCTTGCTTTGCGGCTGGTGAATTTTATGAAGCTGGAAGCCGTTGGAGGCAAGAATCGTCCCGGGCGGGCCCGTGAAGAACTTCTGATCCTGCTCGAACAACGCCAGCTTCACCGATTGCGGAATGTGATACCCATACCCGTCGAAAAAGTCGAAGACGGTGAGGTTGCGGTCGAGATGCGGGAAATCCTGCCCCTTTCGAAGAGCCTCCTCGAGCCGCTTGGCGACGACATCGAAGCGATGCGATCCTGGGATAAGGGCGTGCGGTCCCGATTCCATATCCACATCGCTTAGATACATATAGACCCAGAACATGCCGAAATCGTTCAGGTCGCGGTGATAGTCGCCGATAGTCACGCCGTCCGGAACGAGATGGTCGGTATGCGGGAAATCCCAATGGACATAGATTTTCGACAATAGAGGCGTCCCACCGAGATGCCGCCGCCCCACCTCCAACAGCGTTGGATCAACCGAGAGCTCGAGCAAATGCGGCGCGGCCATCGAATCGGCCAGGGAATAGCTGCCGTAGGAAAAGGCTTCGGCCCCATAGCCGACGAAACGTTGGATATTGTCCAGGCGATTTTCCGCCGTATGACCATTATAGACAGGGCGGCCAAGGAAATAATCGTAGACTTCCTGCAATTGCCGTTCGGTCAGTAAGGGATCGAAAGTCGTGGTGCCATGCTCAGCCATGTCCGACGCGTGACGGTCGATTTTCTGTGACGTTTCACTAAATATCGCGGTCCCGAAGCGGCGCCGGTTGATCATCGCGACCAGCGCGCCGACATCATGCCAATGGACCAGCCGTCGGAAGCATTGCTGCTTCATGGAATGGTAGATACCACCATTTTCAGGCATCTGTAGCCATCGCAACACCTGCGCGGTCAGGTCGAACGGTATGCGGCGCCGATAAGCCTCCGCGACGAGCGCCCTCGCGAATAGAACGTCATTATCCAGCGCGTCCGCGTCACCGGCACTGATCGCCTCGGCTGCCTCTTCTGCCAACCGAAGGCTGGCGGGCTGGAAATAGGCTCCAAGGGCATTGGCATGAATCTGCCAGAGACTGCCGGCCTCCGATGAGTAGACAAGTGGCCGGCTGAGTTTCGGCATGGTCCGCAACGCCTTGATGTAATAGGGTGCCACGCGGCTTTGTTCCGCATAGGCGACTTCAAGGTGCGCCATATCATGTGAATGATCTGCTTGACTTGGCGGTACGGTCGGCGCCGATGGCTCGGAAAACGCCGTTTCCGCAGCAGAATCAGGTGCCGCATTGCTCGCCTCAGAAACGGCGAAGGCCGGATCATTGAGCTTAAGGTACTCTGCCAGATCGCTCGGCACGGGCTCCTGTATCTGGCCGAGAAGGCTCGCTAGCCGTTTGGCGTGATCCATGCACGCAACGAGGGATCGTCGAATATCTGTCGGAGCGCATGCGCCTCCAGATCCGGCGGCACGCCCGCGCCGTCCTCCATCATCCGCGTATGCAATGCGATAATGTCGGAGAATGGGACCGAACGGCCGGCGGAAATCTCAGCCCGATAAGTCGCGACGAGATCCGATGGCTGCATGGACTCCTGGGCTTGGGCACTCTCCAGCGTATCGCTCGGGCTATTGGATTGCCCCCACCCGGCCGATACATCGGATTCGGCAAGCATACGCTTAAACTTGCCGAGAGAACGGCCCAGATAACCTTTAAGCACGGTACACCCCCAGTTCGTCTTTTATGGACGGCGCGCGCGGCATGCCTCATCCGGCGAGGTCGTATTGCAACACCGTATCCCTCTTACGATGCTATGCTCTCCTTGGACAGGATGTTGTCCACCTTCTTCGCAAGCTCCTCGTCGAGCGTTTCCCCATCACGAGATTCAATCCCGCGTTGCAGCGCCTCGCGGTTCGCCTCCATATCCGTCCCTTCCTCATATTCCGCGATGAGGGATCGGATTTTCACCTCGAAGGATATCGGCTTGTTCTGCTCCTGCAACAGGGCGACGTAGCGACGCCACATCTTAATGCTGTTCGGAGCAATGGTGAGGGCGTATCGAAGCCCTTGTTCCTCCAGTGCCGGGGGGGGAAGTTCCCCTCGGCTGGCCATGTCCACCGCCATGATATAGGCCTTGCGAAGGGCGTCCGGTGCCCCACGCTTTGCCCCTTCGATGATCTGGCTGCGGTAGTTTTGGACAAGCTGATCCGGCGCTCCATCGGCAAGGATGCGGCCGTGTTCCAGAACGATGCAGCGATTGCAGACCTTCTGCACGAAACTTTCGGAATGCGAGGCGACGACGAGAATGGATGAACGGTCGATCATCTCATTCATTCGCGATTGCGCCTTCTGCGTGAACCCCGCATCGCCCGTCGCAAGCCCCTCGTCCAATAGAAGGATTTCGGGTTCCACCGCCGTCGCGATGGAAAAGCCGAGCCGCATCAACATGCCGCTGGAATAGGTTCGAACAGGCAGGTCGATATAGGGACCGAGTTCGGCGAACGCGATGATCTCATCCGATTTCGCCGCGATCTCGCGCCGGTTCAATCCCAGATGAAGGCCGCAAATAACGATGTTTTCGCGACCTGACCCATCCATGTTGAGGCCCGGCGTGGAATTAAAAAGAGTGGATATCCGCCCGACCGCGCTGACCCTGCCCTGTGTCGGGCTATAAACGCCCGCGAGCAGCCGCAGCATCGTGGATTTACCGGCACCGTTGTGCCCAATGATGCCCAGCCGGTCTCCTTCCTTCAGGTCCAGCGTGATATCCTGTAGCGCGCTGACTATGCCGCGATTCGGATCGATCGTTCCGCCGATATCCGCGATCGTCCCGTCCTTCGAAGCGACAGGCTTTATCGGGAATTCTATCCAGGCGCCTTCACAAGTGATTCGTGTCATTCCTTGGACCCGCCTCAATACCAAAACGCGATTCGGTCACGAACGCGTCCGTAAATCCAGAATGTGACCGCCGTTCCTACGATCAATGTTCCGACGGCCCATATCCAGCTTACCGGGTCTGGCATTTGGCCGATCAACGGGTCTCGGACGATCCGGACGAGGTGATAGAGCGGGTTGTAATCCACCGCGTAAGCCAATTCCGGGCCGAGCATATCCTTCGGCCAGAGAATAGGGGTTACGAACATCGCGATCTGCATCGCGGAAGCCGCCGCCGGAACCACGTCGCGAGATCGCATGCAGATGATACCGACGAGTAAGCTGATCCAAACGCCATTCGCCACCAGCAGCAAGAGAGCCGGAAGCGCGAGAAGCGCGATCCAACCCGGCAGGAACTGGGTGACAACCATGATGATCAGATAAAGAAGGCAATGATGCCCAAACAGCAAAAGGGCGCGCCATACGTGCCCCATCGCGAAGGCGATGAAGGGAAAGCGTATCGACAATGCCGTGGCGCCGCTGGAGAGAATGCAATGGGTTCCCTCCACGACGAAATAAGACAGCAGCGACCAGACGATAAGGGACGTTCCGACATATCGGAAATGGTGTGTCGGATCCTGCTTAAGAACCACGGCCCAGATCGTTCCCATGACGAAGACGAAGGCACCCAGGGCGAGTGTGTGCCAGAAGGCACCGAGCTTCGTGCGCCGATATTTCCAGAGAACATCGATCCAGCCGCTATAGAGCCAGACAGGCGCGAGCCGTATCGATTCCCGGATATCCGATATTACCACGCTAAAGGAGCCGCCGCGCTCGGGTGTCGTGAATCCGGGTTTCGCCGGAGTACGCTTCGGACGACCTGCGGCCATGGAATGCTGCTCGTTCATGATGGTCTTCGTTCGCTTTCAAGCAGAGGCGGAATGCAACCGGTGAGGTCGCGATATCGTATTGGTGCCTGTCCGGCCGATATGCGGTCCGCCTCGGACGCGGCAGATAGCATGCGCGCCCAAGCAGGTCGAGTGGAATCCTCGCTGGTATCCTTCAGGCGAAGTCCCATGTGGATAGCGCCGTCTTCCAACGATCCGGAGGTGAGCGCACCGCGGGAGAGGGCTTTCCCCGACCCGCGGCGGCTCGTCATCGGAAAGTTATTCGAAGTAAATGAATTCGTGGTCTCCGCTATAGCCGGTCTTCTCGAACAGGAACCGCCACTCCTCCGGCGTATGGAAGGCGCGGCAGGTGAGCTGCCAATACATCAGATTGACCTTCTCGCGCTCGTTCCTATAGCCCTCGACGCAGATATATTTGGCGACTCGCCCCACACGCTCGATTTCCTGGAACGCGGACCATAGATCGGGCAGGTAGAGATTGTGCAGCGTGTTGATGGAGATCACGAGGTCGAAGTAATCATCGGGCCAGGGTAGTTCGGCGGCGGATCCAACCTGGCAGTTCGGCTTCACCGAATCCATGGTATGCTCAATGGCGTAGCTGGAGATATCAATGCCGGCCACCTCGACGCCCGGAACCGACTCCGTGAAGTCGTGCAGCAGGAACCCCTTCCCCGACCCGACATCCAGTATCCGCATGCCCGGCTTGATGCCATAAGATTCGACCATCGCATCCGCGACCTTACGCCAGCGCCCGTCATATTTATAGCCGCCATAGCCGGTCAGCCGGTCACCGTCCCAATAGTCGTAGCCGAACTGGATCGCGACCTCCGCCACCTCGGCCTTATCGATTTCGTTCACCCGCGCGATATAGTCCCGCTTCGTCGATTTATGGACGAGGCTGACGAATTCCTGCATGGCCATAGGTTCCCCCTTCGCGACCGGTTCAGTTTGGACGGTTTCAACAGGCAGCCGGTTTCAGTGCATCGCGCGCTAGCCCGGAACAGCCCTGTCGATCAAGAGTTTCGCTTTCTCGAGTTGCGCCGCGCAGCGTGCCGATCGTTCCCCCTGACCGGCGAAGCGGCGGCGTGCATCGTGATGCAGCAGGAAATCGTTTAGAACGATACAAGCCCATTTGATGCTATAGGCGGCACGAAACGCCATCATTCGTTCTCTGGCGGCATTACCCAGGGCAAGCCGATCGACAAGGATTTCGACGAACAAGTCGAAATACACGGAAGGCGTGGGGATCTCGGGGCAATTGAAGAAATCGCCCGCGAGCTTGGCCGGATCGTCCCAGCCCGCATATTCGAAATCGAGGAAAACGAGTCCCCTGTCCGCGGACCACAATGCATTGTGAAAGCCGAAATCGGAGGGAGAGGCAACGATCTCCCCTTCCGGCAACGGCGCGGCTGGATCTGCTCCCGCACGCGCGCAGGCTTCCATGAGAGCCTCCTTTATCCGCCCCCAAGCCGGGCCGAGCCGGTTACCGATGAGGGAACGGGCCGCCTCGATATGCGGTGCGTCGGGGTCGAGCATATCCAAGCGATCCACTCGCGCATCGATCCGCCGTATATGATCCGACATGGAAAAACATGCCTCAGACCCGTCATCGAGCGCCCCGCGCTCATGCGGTGCGTCGTTGAGCGTGCAGATGAAGTCGGACGCCTGCCGGATGTGGTCTTCCGTGATCGCCCCGGGCGCCAGTTTCTCGCCCCCGACGAACTCGTAAAGACCGATCCCGGCCTCCCTGTCGCAAGAAAGCGGCTGCGGCACGCAGCGCACGCCCCTTCCCCAGGCATAGGTCAGGAAGCGCCATTCCGCTCCCAAACGGTCGCGGGGATCGTCGGCATGCCGAAAATAGCTTTTCAGGACAAGGGGTTTATCGGCCGTTTCGACGCGATAGACGCGATTATTCTTCCCTCCGGCAAGAGCGGCCAGCCCCGTCGGAGCCCCCTGACCGGCCCGCGCACAAAGCGATGCCAGGGCGTCCGTCAGGGCCGGATCGTCCACCGGAAAATCAGCCGCCGCCGTCATAGGGATCACTCCAGCAGGGCGCGACGCATCGCCCCCCAATCCGAGAACCGCTCCTGCCCCCCTTCGCCCATCTTGGCGCCGACCGGATCGAACAGGATGCGCCGGCATTCGTCGGGGAAGCCGTCCATCGCCAGGATTTCCGGCAGGTCATCGATGAAGACGTCGACCGAAAGCGCCGCCGCGCGGGCCACCTTCTCCTCCTTCGTCAGTTCGAAGAAGGCGCGCTCGGAGGACAGCATGCCCGGGGCGAAGAACCCCCGAGCCTCCAGGAACCCCCGCGCGGCCGCATGCATGTCATAGTCGGGCCCCTTCATGGGATGCCGGGTCTTGTGACTGACGACATAGACGTCGTGCCCGCCCTTCACCGCCGCCGCGATGAAGTCCGCCACCCCGTCATAGGGCGAGACCAGATCCATCCGCGCCCCATAGACATAGCCCTGAAGCTCGGTGAAGGCATCCTTCTGCCCCGCGCCGTTCAGGTAATCCCGAACCGCGTTCTTGGATCGATCGATATCGGCCGGGATCAGCCCACGCTCCAGCGCGGCCGCGTGGAAGACGCCGTCATAATTCGCGATCGTGTTGTCGAAATCGACGCCGATGCGCATGGGATGCGGATCAGCGCTTCGACATGTCGATCAACGGCCGCGCGACGCGTCCGGCGGCAAGATCCTCGAGCGCCTGGGTCGCCTGGTCGAGGCTATAGGGATCGCTCAACAACCCGCGGATCGGGAAGCGGCCGCTGGCGAGCAGCTTGCCGAAGCGCGCATAGTCCCTGTCCGGCGCGCTGTCGCCGCCCCAGGTGCCCATCAGGCTCTTGCCCTGATTGAAGACGGAGGGGCTGATCGTCAGATCGTCGCCCAGCTTCGCATTGCCGATCACCACGACGCGACCGCCCTGCCCGCGCACGGCCTCGACCGCGCCGGCCATGACCTTGGAGGAGCCGGAGGCTTCCACCGCGAGATCGACGCCGCCGGGGGCGATCGCCTTGATCGCGTCCACGACATCCTCGCTCGTCGGGTCGATCACATGGGTCGCGCCATAGGCCTTGGCCAGTTCGCGCCGGGATTCCTTCGGATCGATGCCGATGATCGGAATCGCGCCGGCGAAGGCCGCCGCCATGCAGGCATTGAGCCCGATGCCACCGGTTCCGAAGATCGCGATGCTATCGCCCGCGCGCGCCTGAAGCACATTATGGACCGCGCCCATGCCCGTCGGCGCGGCGCAGCCGAGCAGGATCGCCGTCTCCGCCGTCAGGCCGGCCGGAAGCGGGGTCAGGCGGTTCTCGCTGACCACGGCATGGCGCTGGAAGGTGGTGACGCCGCCGGCATTCACCTCCTTGCCGTCCCAATCGTACTTGCAGCCACCGGTCTCAGCGCCGCCGCCCCGAATCCAGGAGAGGACGACCGCGTCGCCCTCCTTCACCTTGGTGACCCCGGCGCCGGCATCGATCACCGTGCCCGTGCCCTCGTGGCCGAGACAATGGGGCAGCCAGCGATCCGGCCCCTTGTCGCCCCGCCATTCCATCACCTGGGTGCCGCAGGCCCCCGAATAGGCGATTTCGACCAGAACCTGCCCCGGCTTCAGCGCGGGTATGCTCAATTCCGCCAGGACCAGCGGTTTCCCTTGTTCGACGAGGAGCGCGGCTTCGGTTTTCATGATACGGCGGAGGTCCTTTGTTCAACGGTTGCACAGACGCGCTCGGCGATCTGGTGGCCCGTCAGCCCGAGGCATTCACGGGCGAATTCCTGTTCGCCGGATTTCTTGAAGAACTTATCGGGGGTTCCGATACGCATGAGCTTGCGCGCATCGACGCCGGTATCGACCGCCCATTCCGCCACCGCCGCGCCGAGGCCGCCGATGACCGAATGCTCCTCGATCGTTACCACCCGCTGAAACCGCTGGAATGCGTCGGCGAGGCATGCCTCGTCCAACGGCTTGACGGTGTGGAAACTGACGACGCGTGTCGAAATCCCCTGCTCCCCTAGCAGACGGCCGGCCTCCAACGCCTCCGGCAGCATGTTTCCGGTCGACAGCAGACAGACGTCGGAGCCGTCCTCGATGGTGATGGCCTTGCCGATCTCGAAATCCTCGATCGGGCCGGAGTGGATGACCGGCTCGCCCTTCTTGCCCATGCGCATATAGACGGGGCGATCCTGGCGCAGGATCGCGCGGAGCGCGGCGCGAACCTCCCAGGCATCGCCGGGCGCCATCACCACCATGTTCGGGATGGAGCGCAGGAACGAAATATCCTCGCACGCATGGTGCGTCGGACCGAGCCCGGCATAGGACAGTCCCGCCCCCACGGCGACGATCGTGACCGGCACCTCGTGATAGGCCGCGTCGGTGCGGATCTGCTCAAGGCACCGCGTGGTGATGAAGGGCGTGATCGTATAGGCGACCGGCCGCATGCCGTTCATGGCCATGCCGGCGGCGACGCCCATCATGTTCTGTTCCGCCACGCCGCAATTGAAGAAACGGTCCGGCTGCGCGTCCTTGAACTTGTCGAACAGCTTGTTGCCGATATCCCCCGACAGCATCACGACGCGGGGGTCTTCCTGGCCAAGCTTCGTCAGCTCGTCTGCGAAGGCGTTTCTCATGTCAGATCAACCCCAGTTCACGATGCGCTTCGGTGACTTCCTCGGCGGTGGGCGCGCGATAGTGCCAGTTGTTGTCGTCCTCCATGAAGGAGACGCCCTTGCCCTTGACCGTATGCGCGATCAAGGCCACCGGCTTGCCGGAGCCGTTCGGCACATTGGCCATCAGTTCCGCCAGCTTCGCGACGTCGTGGCCGTCGACCTCGTGCGCGTCCCAGCCGAAGGCGGCCCATTTGTCGCGCAGCGGCGCCAGCGCCAGGGTCTCGTTCGACCGGCCGGTCGCCTGCCACTTGTTGTAATCGACGATGACGCAGACATTCTCGAGCTTCTGGCCCGCGCCGAACATCGCGGCCTCCCAGACGGAGCCCTCGTTGTTCTCGCCATCGGACAACAGGGCGAAGACGCGATAATCCTGCCCCTTGATCCGGCCGGCGAGCGCGGAGCCGAGGCCGATCGGCAGGCCGTGTCCGAGGGAGCCAGTCGCCGCCTCGACCCCGGGCAGCAGGTTGGCCGGCGGATGCTCCGCCAGCCGCCCGTCATCCTGGTTATAGGTGGCGAGCTCTTCCTCCGGGAAATAGCCGCGCATGGCGAGCGTGGCGTAAATCGCCATGGCCGCATGCCCCTTGGAGAGGATGAAACGGTCGCGCTTCGGGTCGTCCGGACGCTTCGGATCGATGCGCAGCGCATGCCAATAGGCGGCTGTCAGGACGTCCACGCAGGACAGCGACGAGCCCAGATGGGCGGATTTGGACGCGTGGCACATCTCCACCACGCGGCCGCGTATGCGCGCGGCCTGGGCGCGCAGGGCCTCCCCGTCCGGGCTTCGATCTAGGGCCATGGCTTCCATTGGACGCCTCTCTCGATGACTTAGGGCTTGTGAATATAGTCGGACGGCAGATTGGGCAGTTCGCTCTCGAAGCGCCTGGCCCAGGCGATGCAATCGGCCACGCCCTCCGCGAGACCAATCTTGTCGCGCCAGCCGAGTTCGGTGCGAATCTTGAAACTGTCGAGCGTATAGGCCGTGTCCTTGCCGGCCCGCTCCGGTCCGATATCGACGCAATCCTCGAAGGAGGCGCCGAGCTGATCCAGGATCGTTTCGACCAACTGCCGGATGGAAACAAGCTCATAGCCGGAGATGTGATAGCAATCGCCGGGCGCGCCGTTGAGCGCCACCTTGTAGGTCGCGTCCGACACGTCGTTCATATGAATGAACACGCGCACGGACTTACCGCCGCCATCCAGCTTCAGACGCTTGCCCGTCATCGCCGCGTAGATCGTGCGCGGGATGATCCGGTAGAGCTGCTGGCCAGGGCCGTAGACATTCGCCGCCCGGGTCGAGACCGCCGGGAAGTCGAAATTGTCGACATAGGTCTTGAGGCTCATATCGCCGGCCGCGCGGGAGACCGCGTAGGGGGTCGAGGGATTGTAGGGATGATCCTCGCGCACCCAGCCCTCGGTCGAGCCATAGACCTCCGGCGTCGTCACATGCACGTACCGGTCGAGCCCGTCATAGCCGCGCAGCAGATTGTGCAGCCGCACCGTGGAAACCACGTTGGTGCGCATCCAATCGTCGGGATGGTCCCAACTCTGCCCCACCATGCTCTGCGCCGCGAAATTGACGACATGAGTCGGACGTTCGCGCTTCAGAAGGGCGCCGAGCGTGTCGAGATCGTGATTGATGTCGATCTTCTCGAATCGGACGGCGCCGCCGTCCTTGCGCCATTTATAGGGCAACAGCGCGTCATGCGGCTCCGCCGAGCGGCTTCCGGCCAACACGTCATAGCCGAGGCCCGCGAGATAGTCACAGAAACTCGCCCCGGAGAAGGAGTTCGACCCGAGGACTAGAAAACGTTCGTTACCGGCCATCAATCCCCGCCTTACGAGCTTTTGCCTTCGACGACCTCATGGCGCTTCGTCCAGAGGTACTGCATCAGCATATGCCCGATAACGAGCTGCGCATCCTCGGCGATCTGCATGTCGTCGATGGCGAAATGAATCGGCCGGTCGGCCATCGCCTTCGCCTTGCCGCCGGAGAAGCCGAGCACGGCATAGCTCTTCATGCCGATCCGCTTCCCCTCCTCCAGGGCGTTCAGGATGTTCGGGGAATTCCCGCTGCCGGAGAAGCAGATCAGGATATCGTCCGGCCGCGCCATGACGCCGAGCTGAATCGAGAAGATCTGATCATAGCCCTCGTCATTGGCCAGGCAGGTAAGGACCGCCGAGTTGGCTGGCAGCGCATGGGCGCGAATGCCGGAGCCCGGAGTCTTGCCCAGGGCATAGACGAAGTCGTTGGCGAGGTGGATCGCGTTGCCCGCGCTGCCGCCATTGCCGCAGAAGAAGACCTGCTTGCCGGTCTTCCAGGCGTCCAGCATGTCGTCCGCCAGCTCCGCCACCTGTTCCCAGCTATAGCCGGTCAGCGTGTCGGACAGGCGCTTCGCATAGGCGGAGAACATGCCGTCCGGGCCGCCGGACCGGTCGTCCGCCGGACGCTCTACCGTCGGTGCTTCCGTTACGCTCATCACAGCACCTCCTCTTGCATCCAGTTCAGATTGTAGAACGAGGGCTCGTTTTTCAGAACCCCCTGGGAATGGAGGCCGGCCAACTCGCGAATGGCGTCGCGTACAGTCTTCTTCGGCCGGAACCCGGTGGCGAGCAGCTTATCCGAATTGACCCGGTAGGAACGCGGATCATTGGACGGAGTCACGACGACCTCCGCATCGACATGCTCGCCGACCATCTCGGCGATCTCGCGAATCTTCAGGTTCTCGAACCCGGCGTTATAGACACCGGTGTGCTGGGGATTGTGGAGCAGGAAGACGTAAAGATCGGTGATGTCGTCGATATGGATGTTCGGCCGGGTTTGTTCCCCGCCGAAGACGGTGATCTTGCCGTTCTCCAGCGCCTGCATCGTCAGCATATTGACCGAGACGTCGAGGCGCATGCGCGGCGAATAACCGCAAACCGTCGCCGGGCGCACGATCTGGACCGTCATGTCGTTCTCGTAGGAGAGCACGATCCGCTCGCCGCACATCTTCGTCTTGTTGTACTCGGACAGCGGGAAGAGCTCCAGATCCTCCGTCACCTGCGGCTCGTCCGACACGCCGTAGACCGAGCCGGAGGAGGCGTAGATGAACTGCTTCACGCCGACGCGCTTCGCACGGTCCGCGAGCTGCATCGTGGCGAGGCAACTGATCTCCCAGGTAAGCTTGGGGTCGAGATCGCCGCACGGGTCGTTGGCCACGCTCGACAGATGGATGACGGCGTCCACGCCCTCCAGATCCACCTCGTCGATATTGCGGATATCGCCCTTGACCATGGTCAGGTTCGGGTGCGGCAGCAGATGATTGCCGAACCACTGGATATCGAAGGCGACGACTTCGTGCCCATGCTCCAACAGCTTCGGCACCAGCACGGTCCCCTTATACCCACACGCACCGGTCACAAAGAGTTTCATGTCCTAGACCCCATTCCAAACACCCTCTCCGACCATGCCCGAAATGCACATGCCCGGTACGCCAGCGTGCTACCGGGTTAGCCGTCTCCTTTCAACAGAAAACGGGCCAGCGCGGGAGAAAACACCCCTGACGTACAGGATGGCGACAGATTGTCTCAGCCATCATCTATCTCGCGTAAATTTAAACCCTGCGTATAGCTGAGAGGCATTGCCCCCCCCTGCCACAATCCCCTATACCGTCTCGGATTTGACAAACGATCCTTCGTTGCTGGCACTCTCGTAACAGGCGAAACATCATGAGCGTAGCGAAAAATCGTCCCCCAAACCCTCAGCAGCAGCAATACGAAACAATCCACGACGCCTATGAGGTGCATTATTATGACGCCTCATCAATGGCTTACCGCCATCGTTTTATCTATGGCCCTCTCGTCGCCGGATTGGATTTAACCGATGCCTCCCTTGCGGATCTCGCATGTGGCAGCGGGCATAATTCACTCGCCATGCGCAGCTATTTCCCGACCATAACAACAACGGGATATGATATTTCTCCGTCGGCTTGCCGCGATTACGAGACTCGCACCGGCGGAAACGCCCATCAGATTGACCTCACCGTTCCCTACAAAGCCGAGCAGACGCACGATGCCGCCCTTGTCATTGGTGGGCTACATCACTGCGTCGCCGATCTCGATGCAACGTTTCGCAATGTGGCCCAAATGGTGCGCCCCGGGGGATATTTCCTGATGATGGAACCGAATGACGACTTCATCCTGAGCGTCATTCGACGAGTCTGGTACCGACGCGATCGGTGGTTCGAGGCCGATACGGAAGAAGCGCTCAAGCATGATGAGATTGCGTCGAGGGCGGCCCCCTATTTTACTCCCGTGAGAGTCGAATATTTCGGGGGGCCAGCCTTCTACCTTATTTTGAATAGCCTTATCATGCGTATTCCGTTGAAAGCGAAGCCCTTTTTGAGACCATTTCTTTTCCCGTTGGAGCGAATCTATAATCTGTTGCCTGGTCGAAAACCCTATGCGGCGTTCCTGGCCGTGTGGCGGCGTAATGAGGTTGACGTTTAGAATGTCTCATTCGTTCGGCGGAATCTCTGGTTCATTATAAATCAATGTCCTATGTAGGGGCATTGGTGACAGTGTGCTCGAGGCTGCACTGTGCTAACGAGATTTGGGTAGCGAATATGACGGTCTCTATCGCCAAGGTTCGTGCAAGTATCATGAAACAAGGGCTCCCCAAGGATTGGTCGCGGGTCAGCAATTGCTATGGGGTGGCCATATCGTCGCGCATTCTTCTGCCGTTCCTCGGCGCCTTCGTTGTGGCCCCCTATCTCGTCACGTTTTCGCCTTGGTTGGCCATCCCTGTTGTTCTGACGATGGGAATCTACGGCTACAAGATCAGCTTTATCCTACATGACTGCTCGCATAACGCGCTATTCTCGAGAAAGTCCGTCAACCTATGGGTCGGGCGTGTCTGTGGGTGGATGGTTGGCGTCAACTATGATGTGTTCCGCCAGACTCATCTCTTGCACCATAGCCACAATGGCCAGGGCCTTGACCCTCAGCATGGCGAAGTGAATGGGTTTGGTGGAGCCTCGCGGGGTAAGCTGTTGCATCATCTGCTGACCCCGCTCCTAGGCATGCGCGCGCCGGAGATAATCTTAGGCTATGGCGGCGGGTACCTCGAGGCGGAAGAAGGCGAGCAAGCAACCCTCGAGCGTGTTGCCGACGAAGGGCGCCGCACTCGTATCCTCTGGCTCGGTGGCACGGGACTCACGCAAATCGTCCTCGCATTGATTGTCGCGAATTTTGGCATGGTTCCATGGGCCGTGCTGCTTTACCCGTTGGCTGTCGTAACGGTCGGCTTGTTTCTTGCTCGGATGCGGACCTTCGCTGAACATTGCAGGCCGGAAGGGGTGGAAACCCCCGACTTCACGCGGTCTCACCGACCGAACTGGGTCGATTCCCTGCTGCTATACGATGCACATTTCAACTATCATCTTGAGCACCATCTTTTCCCACAAATTCCATCCAACCGCCTGAGAAACCTCTATGATAAGTTTGGTGAGCAATATCATACAGAAGCGACGATCGCATCGTCGATGTTTGCAACTGTGGCGCGGCGGGTGCTTGATGCGCGAGGGTAAGCAGCAACAGGAGCGGCCTGAAACAACCGTCGGCATGATCGAGACTCGGGAGGTTGATTGCGTGCTTTGTGGCACGTCGGAGGTCGGTGAAGAGGTCTGTGTGACGAAGGACTTCTGCTACGAGACCTGCGAAAATGAATTCCATTATGTCGCTTGCGCAAATTGCGGCCATCTCTATTTAAAAAACAGGCCGGCTCTTTCAGAGCTTTCGACGATCTATCCAAAAAATTACCTTACATATGATTACGAGAAATCGCTGGGCAATCTGATCTTCCGTCTTCGGAATGCAGTCCAAGCGCGCAAGATCGACCCGATCGCACATTATGCGCGCCCCAACGACACGATCGTCGACATCGGGTGCGGCGCGGGTGATCTCTTGCGGCTCATGCGCCGGTATGGTGCACCGGGTTGGCGGTTGGTTGGCGTGGATTTTTCCGCCGAAGCCGTCAAGCGTGCGAGAGCTGACGACATCGAGGTCATCGAAGGTCGTATTGAGGCGTTGCCGGAGAACACGCTTAATGACGTCGGCGTCTTTGTTATGAACCAGTTGATTGAGCACGTCGAAGATCCCGGTGAGGTCCTGAGGAGCTGCGCTAGTATGTTGCGTCCCGGCGGGGTTCTAATAATGGAAACGCCCAACCATGCGGCTTGGGACCCACGTCTTTTTCGCTCACGATATTGGGGCTGTTGGCACGCCCCTCGTCATTGGAATATTTTCGACGCGGAATCGCTTGGCAGCTTGGCTGAACGCAATGGGTTCGAAGTTGTCGCGGAGGACTACACCCTCAATCCCTTTGGCTGGCTGCATAGTATCCAGTACTGGATGCGTGAACGCGTCGGATGGTGGCGTCTGGGCCGTAAGTTTGACGTCGATAACGTTTTTGCCCTTGCTGCAGCGAGCGCTCTTGATGTGCTCCAAAAGCTCTTCTCCGGGAAAACCTCGAATCTTCGCCTCATTTGTCGAAGGCCGGAGATGGAAAGGTGAAATTTGTGCTCTCACCGAGGGGGCGGAAGTATTTTGTCATCGTTACCAAGATTTTGGTGACTGCAGCTATTTTAATCTTCATAGCTAAGCTCGTTGAATCGGATGAGATCTTGGTTACGTTGAGTGGAATAGATATTCCAATGGTTATTCTTGGGGTCTTGGCAATGTGGCTCAATGTCGCCCTATCTGCTCTACGTTGGCAAGTATTTCTGGGTTTTTTCCGTGTCCGAGCATCTCTTCTTGATTGTATGCGTATCTATGCTGAAGCAGTCACACTTAATCTAATACTACCCGGTTCCGTTGGTGGCGATGTATTCAGGATCTATAAGCTAGGACGAGAACGTGGGAAAGGGCGGTACTGGGAGATTCTTAGTTCAGTCCTCGCGGATAGGTTTTGCAGTCTTTTGATTCTAATAGCACTCTGCGCGGGCACTCTAACATTACATGGAAATCTCGTAGGCGTTCAATTGACGATCATATGGGGGCTGGTGGTTATGCTCGCACTCGGTTTCGTGTTCGTCTATGCCTTCCCTATATCGCGCCATTGGATGCGTAATTGGGCCTATCGCTTACTCTCCCGATTGGTTTATATCGTGCGACGTCTTTTTCGTGGCCCCAGACGTATTGGACTTGCATTGTTTCTATCCATAAGCGTTCAAATACCTATACTTATGAGTATGTATTTTTCGATATTATCTGTTTCTATTGAATTGGCTGACGTTAATATTGTAATTCTATCTACAACGCTTGCGACTCTCGCAGCAATGATTCCTGTTACCTTGGCAGGTTTCGGAATGCGAGAAGGCGCCATCGTTGTCGTCTTGACTTTATTCGGAGCAACGCCAGAACGTGCGGCGGCAATCGCGGCTGTTTTTGCGGTTTGCACATTAGGCCAGTGTTTACCCGGACTTCTGTCTTGGCTTTCTTTTCGATCCAAAGCCTTTTTCTTCTCAAAAGCCCCTACTTGATCGTGCGTTCCATCCCACCGTAGTAATGGTTACATACCTCGATTATAACCAACAACAGTCCAACTGTACCCGTGGCGGTGATGTGTAGCGATATCGGATAAACCACAAGACGACAGGAGGTCAATTGCTTCCTTTTGAGAATAGTATTTTGCATATGCTGGTTTCAATTGGTCGTATATAACAAGATATCTTTTTTCTCGAGAGAATTTCCCGATCACGTTTCTCATATAACCACGAAGTGGAACGGGGAGCCAGTGCGCCATCCATATATATCCGCTAAGTATTACATTTAAGGCATGGCAAAGAATAGAGAGAAGGCCGTGAGGTAGCCTAGAGGTTACTACCCTAAGCGGCAAAAAAAGTCCGAGATATGCTTCATTACCTTCTTTTCCATATAACCATACAATCATTAGCCCGTCATCTTTTAGGCATTGACGCGCCCTTTCGACGACTTCTTTAGCATTTGGTATATGGTGTAGAACGCCGATAGATAGTATCATATCGTAGGAATCGTCTACCGGCATCTCTTGGCCTGGGGCTTCGACATATCTAATTTGATCGGCTAGGTCCTCTGTATTCTTCTTGAGGACGTTCATTGAGCGAGAGGGTTCAATAGCCGTCACATGTTTAGCACCTGCTCCTAAAAGCATCCGAACGATGCGTCCGGAGCCACTACCAATTTCAGCTATACGCTTATCGTGAATTTCCTGAATTGGGACTAGTGGCTCCAAGATATCAGCCAAAAGCTCTACTGACCCATAATAGCCTTCATTTCCAGTGTATCTCGTCCACTGGTCGCCAAAATCCTCAATTGTTCGTTCTCCTAGATCATTCTTCATTTTAAGACGGTCTCCATTTCAAACCGGTTCATTACTCGCTTTCAGGGCGCTGCGCTAATACCAAAACAGAAACTCCGAAAGGTATTCTTATGAACGGAGCGGTCAGGCAATCCAACGTAAATAAAAATAATAATATTTCATTTATTACAGGCGCATTAAATCTATTTTCACTCTTTTGGGGTATCTTTAGCATTGAAATAATCCGGCGAACCAAAAAAATCGGTAGGAATAGCAGGAAGTTGAAATAGTAACTCCGCCGTACGCGCAGTCTGGAGACAGCGACCAAGGATTCGAAGCCCTTCTTACGGTAACGCCGCTTGTGATGCGATAGAATATCCTGGGCACCCCACAGACTTTGAAAGGCTGGAACGGTCATCAGGACGTAACCTCCGGGCCGGACGACTCGGAAAATTTCCGAAAGGGCCCGGGCATCGTCATCGACATGCTCGACGATATCCGTCGCGAGTACGAGGTCGAAATGACCATCCTTGAAGGGCATTTGGCAGATATCACCCTGCCTCACCTCCCCCAGCCCCTTATCGCGGCAGAAGCGAATCGCTTCCTCGCTCATATCGAGGCCTGTCACATCAGAAAATCCCATATCCCGCATAAGCCGTAGGTTGGTCCCCGTGCTCGTTCCAACATCAAGCACACGGGCGTCCCGGGATACCCCTGCCCGGCCTATCTCTCGCGCGAACAGCCTTCGGCGGCCCACGAACCACCAATGGCGTTCCTCCAGGGCCGCTTCGGCAGCGTAGGTTTCTCTATCCATAACCGGCGCGCCTTCTTCCCCTATGCCGGCACTGTCGCCGCCATGGCGGGTGATCGATGGGCTGCGCGCTGAAGGCTCCACCATGTCCACATAAAAAGCCGATAATCCGCCCGCCCAGTGCGGTGAGCCTCCCAGGCATGTCGAGCCCAACCGGTATCGGTACCGGGTATCGGGAACATCGGAATCTCCTGTGGCACCTCGCACATCCAATCAGCCAGTGGAATACCAAAGCCCTTTTTGCGCCGATGGACGATCTCGGTCGGTAGAAGCGGCTCCAGCGCCTTCTTCAGCAGATATTTACGCTGGCCGTTCCGGAATTTGAAGCGGTTCGGTAAGCGTTGGCAGAATGACACAAGATCATTATCGAGAAAGACCGCCCGCGATTCCAAGGAGGACATCATACTGGCCCGATCGGACTTCGTCAGGATGTCATCCTGCAGATAAATCTGCGTGAAGAACTGGAGCAATCGGTCAATCCGTCCTCGCGCGGGGCCCGTCTCCCAAAGATCCATCGCTTCGCTATAGACTTCTTCCATGGGCATCGGCTGATCGAAAAGTTCGGTAGCCTCCTTAGAGTCGATCGGCGCCATCCAGGCCGGTGCCCAGGCCGATTCCGGATACGAGAGACCGGCCAGCGTCCGACGCAGCTTGAAGTCGAGGCTCATGTTCCGACCGGAACGGGGAAGCTGCCCGGCCAGCCAACGAAATATCTCGTGAAGCGGCCGCGGCACTGTCCGGCTATAGAGCGCGGCCGGTCCCAAGGCCGCGAAAGGATCATATCCGGCAAAGAGCTCGTCGCCGCCGTCACCGGACAGTGCGACTGTCACATGCTCACGTGTGAAGGCGCTTAACAGATGTGTCGGAACGATTGAGGCATCGCCAAGTGGCTCGTCGAGACCGTCGAGCACAGACGGGATAAGGTCCCGTGCGTGACCCAGGCTAAGCACACGGGACCTATGTTGTGTTCCGACATGCTCCGCGACTTGAGCAGCGAAGCCTGATTCGTCGTAAGAGGCCTCTTCGAACCCGATCGTGAAACTGCGCAAGGAATCCGCCGGAACATGTGTTGCTGCGGTGGCGAGGATGCCGCTCGAATCCAGCCCGCCACTCAGGAATATCCCGATCGGCACATCGCTGACCAGACGCCGCGCCACGGCGCGGGTCAGAAGTTCGCGAAGCTCTTCCGCCAGCACCTCCTCACCGCGTGCTGCGAGGTCCTCATCCGGTTCGAGATCGAACCGCCAATAGCACATAGTGCAGTGATGACGAGTGCGCAGATCGACGGTCATGAAATGACCCGCCGGCAACTTATAGGTTTCGGAATAGAGGGCATGAGGCGCAGGCAGATAGCCGTAAGCGAAGAGCTTCTGGAGCGCGGTGGCCGAAATTTCCGTTCCCACGGCGCGGTGGCAGGTCAGCGCGCTGAGTTCGCTGGCGAAGGCGAACAATTCGGAACGGGCGCTGTAGTAGAGAGGCTTCTCTCCGAAGCGATCGCGCGCGAGATAGAGGCGTTCCCGTTCCAGGTCGAATATCGCGAAGGCGAATTGTCCGTTCAGTCGCTCGGCCAGGCCCTCGCCCCATGCCCGATAGCCATGGATCAGGACTTCCGTATCGGAATGGTCGGTTTCAAAACGGTGGCCGCCCCCTTCCAACTCAGCACGGAGATCCTCGAAATTGAATATCTCGCCGTTGAAGACAACGCACAGGGTGGCGTCGCGGCTCCACATCGGCTGGCCACCTCCCGCCAAGTCTCGGATCGCCAACCGCCGATGCCCTAAGTGCAGCCCCCGGTCGCGGTCGATATGGAAACCTTCCGCGTCGGGGCCGCGATGGGTTAGGGCACGCGTCATCGCCTCCAGGTCGGACCGGTCACCGACACCCACGAATCCCGCGATACCGCACATGCGCGCCGTTAGTCCTTCTGACCGTTACGAAGAACATCCACCATATAGGTGGTCTTCCCCTGTCCTTCGAAGTAGGTGCGAACAATGACCTCCGCCAAAATGCCCATCAACACCAGGATCACGCCGATCATGAACAGCATTGCCGTCATTAGGGGAAGCGGTGTCGCGATAAAGGAAACCCCCTCGAACAGCTTGAGGAAAACCGAATATCCACCGGAAAGAAACGCCAGGGCTATAGAAATGAGCCCCGCCCCCCCGAAGAAGTGAATCGGTTTCGTCAGGTAGCGGTCGAGGAAACTCACGAGCAACAGGTCCAGGACGACCTTGAATATACGCTTCAAACCATATTTCGATTTACCGGCCACGCGCGCACGGTGGTTCACGGCCATTTCAGTCACACGGCCGCCCATCCACTTCGTATAGATGGGAATAAAGCGATGCATCTCGCCATAAAGCCGGACATCCTTGATATAGCGTCGACGATAAACCTTCAGGGAGCAGCCATAGTCATGCAGGCTGACACCGGACACATGCGAAATCAGCCAGTTAGCTGCTTGGCTCGGCAGTTTCCGCGATAGCATCGTATCCTTGCGGTCACGACGCCAGCCGGACACCACGTCGAATCCTTCGTCCAGCTTGGCCAGCATGGTGGGGATGTCCTTCGGATCGTTCTGACGATCTCCATCCAACCCAACCAGCAACTCGCCGGAAGCGTGGTCGATCGCCGCGGACATCGCCGCCGTTTGGCCGAAGTTCCGCACGAAATGAATAACGACGACGCGCGTGTCCGCCGCGGCCAAATCATCGAGAACCGCACGCGTCCCATCACTACTACCGTCATTGACGAACACCAGTTCGAAGGCGCGCCCATCACCTTCCAGCACCTCGACGAGTTCGTCGTAGAGGGGTTTGATATTCTGGTCCTCATTATAGAATGGAACAAGAACAGATATTTCGACCGACGATCCTGACGCGCCCTGCTCCGGTGTCCGTCCATCATGGTCCCGCATGCTCATGATGCCCCTACTCCCCATATTCTCGCCCCAATATCGTTGCCCCCGATGCACGTATGCGTGGGATCACACACTAGCTCCTGTTCGCCGAAGCTCCCCCGCCCCGGACTGGGTAGATCACCGCGACCTTGCCAGTACAATCCTTGATGGCATCACGATCCACATCCGGAAGACCGTTCACCAAGAAGAAGACATCCTGGTCCGATAGAAATGCAGCGAACTCCTCACAGACCGGCTGCCACGCCTGGAAGCTTATCACGCGTGAGTCCCTTGCGCATTCAAGGTCGATTGTCCCTCCCCATTTGGATTCCGTCCAATCCTTCCGAGTCGCGGTTAGGCGCTCCGTCTCCTCGGAATTGCATGTCGGGGAAAGCGCTCGCCACTCCCGTAAAATGGTTTCGGCCTGTTCTAAGCCTGCTTCCCCATAGGGTTCCGGCGGAAAGATGATCGCGAGGGCACCAGTACAATCCTTGGGCACGGTCTTCGGGTCGAGTTCCATCCCATCAAGGAAGAACGATAGATCATTCTCCCGAATAATATCGATCAAGTCTCCACAGATCGGTGGCCATACCTGGAAACTGATCACATGCGTTCCCTGCGCGCATCCAAGTGTCACGGCCCCCCCCCATGCGGATGTTTTCCAGTCCGCGTGCGAAGCAGTCAGGCGCGCCGCTTCCTCCGGATCACAAACCGGGTCCTTTTCGCGCCATTCGCGTAAAATTTGGTTCGCCTGCGCGAAGCCAGCCTGCGCATATGGCTGTGGCTCGAAGAAAATAGCGAGAGGACCAGTACAATCCTCATCCGCGACGGGCCCATCAACCTCTTCGCCATTCAAATACAAAGTTTGCCCGCGTTTACTGCTGATTTTGACGATATCAGCGCAAAATGGCTGCCATACAGGTACGCTAACAACACGAATTTCACCAAGGCACATCAGTGTTACGTCCTGTCCCCAGATCAAGGTTTTTAACGCAGGACGCCCTTTGAACACATCGGACAGTCGATCTGGATCACATGTCGGCGATTCTTGACGCCATATGTCGACGATTTTTGCAGCTTGCTCATAGCCATGTCTTGCCAGCAAGGATGTCTGAAAATCCTTGGCCAGAAAAAGTATGCTGGGGGGAATAATGAGAAGAGAAAAGGCCAGAATAATGCTTTTCATTAACTTCATGCGCTGAGTCATCACCATGATCTCACCACTTCGCCTGTATAATGGCCTCGAAAAGTCGTTCGCGCGGTGTTTTCTCGAAAACGATCAAATCCTGCACATCCCAAAGTCCAGGTCCTTCAGCCATGGCATCGATATCGTCCCGCCAGTCCTCCATATCCCGGCGTCGACACCCGGCATTAAATATTCCATAAGTGAAGTGGAGGGTTAGCTCAGCGGAACGGTTCACGGAAAGCGCCGTAAAGGCACCGTTTCCACGAAATATTCGTGCTCCCACCCCATCCGTATCCTCAATCTTCCAACAGTGGGAATAATAAACTGGCAATACGATAATGGTTGGACCATCTGACTTTATCGTGACGTGTAGTTTATTCTTACCGACCCGCAAGGAGGCATCGTCAGCACGCACAAAGTCGTCCAGAGGCCGTGTTTTTAACAAGAGTGTTTCACGCACATCCACATCCGGCTGCTGAAGAAGGGCGATAGTTTTCGCTATGGACGTGGTTTGTTCAATTCTGCTCGGACGAAGGATTACCTCGGGGTTGCGCACCCGATGAACATAGGCATGCCCGCCATTGGCTATATCCACACGCTGTCCAGCCTCCAGTGCGGCATGATGAAGCGGCTCCCCGGAAACAACCACCTTTACCGCAAACGAACGGAACAAGTTCTCCTGATATGAGGCAATCGTCAGTTTGTTGAACCGCGCCTTATAATGGTTATACGGATGTGATTGATCTTTTGTCGCTTCTTCGGAATCCGTAAGCCGCGTGGTAAGGAAGTGAGCTGGAGGTGTCACCACTTGCGCATATTCATTCATGGTTCGCGCCCCCATGTTCAGCAAATGGCCAGTTACATGATTAAAGCTAGGAGTTTGATCACGCCCGATGTTAAGTACCGATACGGTAAAAAGCGTTTCCTCCCCCCCATCCTGCCGGAGCATATCAAGAGCACGTTCCGCGATCGGACGATAAGATTCTATTGGTTCCTGATAGATGATGGAGCGATTTGGCGCCAAGCTCATCGCGCATGCCACGATAACTACTGGAGCCACTAAAGAAAATGTAACGGAAGCCGCCCGACGCCCCCAAGAGGACAGATGAATTGGAGTCGCGTCGATTCCGTCCCGCAAGATAGCTGCAATAACACCGACCGCTACTACGATGAAAACCGAATAACTATGGGTTTCATAATATAACGGGAAAGGAAATGGCCAAACCTGAGCATAGGCTAGATAGTAGGTAGCAACGAGATAAAATACTACCAAACACGAAAACATTGAAAATGAGATGAATTGCCTTCGTCCCTTTGTGAAAAGGGCCCCAAACAACAAGGATACAAAAACAGAAATATGGATAAGGAAAGTCCACTTTCCGACAAAAACTCCTGAAGTATATACGGGGAATCCAGCCCCTCTCCAGGCTTCCATGACCATGGAACGAGAATTACCAATACCAAGAGTATATATATACTCCAACAGCCCGGAAGCAGAAATAATAACGATTATCCCAAAAAGGTAGGCGGAATGAATTAGTATCGCCCGCCCCTTTGACAACAACGCAATCACAAAGAATGGAAAGAAGAACATCCCATTTATCAAAACCCATAGAGGTTCAGACGATATAGACCAAACCAAAATCAAAAGAAACGACAAATACCTTAAAATTAGATTTTTATTATTATTTATAAATGCGATTCCAAGCATAAAATTAAACTGCGCAATCGACAGAAATGCTGTCGGCCAAATTAAAAATTGAACAGAAGTGCTAAAAATATATTGAAAAGGGTATATAGTCTGCAAACATGAAGCAAAAACTGCCAAAAAAGAGAAAATATTATTTAGGCCAAGGCAGCGCGATAAAAAGAAAATAGAGCTGGAAAAAAGTAGAAAATTTATAACCGATGAAATGAAAACACCATTCCACCCTTCAATATAAAGAAGGGGAAATGTCGAGCTTAGAGCCGTATTGAATGGTAACGCTAAATTAAAAGCGCCCTGCATTGTGTTTATATTGTTTGTCTGCCAGGGAATTCCGCTGGACTGAGAGTTTTCAATCAGAAGCTGTAATAACCGGCCATCCGTCCCGGCAAAAAGCCCCTGGGGAATCTCAAGCCAAATCAGCGGCACAATGATCCAGAACGTCAAAAGAGAAAGATAGCCAAGAATCCGATCGCGAGACCAGTACTGCCGGCTAAATAAGAAACTCGTCCAACCGTTCATGGACTGATGAAGGATTTCATATGCTCCGAAAATTGTCATTTATCCTATCCTCATCGTTTTCTTTAAAGTTTATGATTGTTCCTAATAAGGATATGTAAGTTACATACTCATTCGATATGCGGACGTTTGAAAACTTTCCTTAGGCTAAATCTATAAGCGGCCTCATCGCAGCCCCGCGCAAACCGCGAAGTTATAGTGCGCCATCTTGTGGAAGCCGGTATGGACCACCTCGTCATTCATGCTGAACATGAAGACGTTGTGGAAATAGTTCTGGAGCAGCGCCTTCAACTCCGGGCCGGTCTTGCAGTTGATGTGCCCTTCCTTCGATTGCGGCGAGGCATAGACCTGGCTTTCCAGGGAGGGGACGCCGATGACCGCGCACCCGTTCTTTTCGAGATTGCCGAAGCTGTTCTCCAGGAAGACACGCTCGTCCTTCGGCTCGATATGCTCCAGCACATCCAGCGAATAGACCGCGTCGAACGATCCCGGGACCGGGCCGTCCAGCATGTCGTGAACCCGGGCATCGAAGTGCCAGCGCTCCACCATCCGGTCGTTGACGTCCTGGATGAAGACGGGATCGAAATCGATCGCCGTCAGATTCTCGACTTCCGCCTGAACGATGCGGATACCGAAGGCATCGCCGCATCCGACCTCCAGAACGTGGCGGCGCCCCTGCAGCATCTTGGCGACGAACTTGTAGCGCGATAGCCGGAAGACCAGATGCTTCGGGTCTTCGTACCAACTCTCGCTGCTGCGCAGGCCGAACCGCTCGACGCCGCGCTCCTTCGCGGCCTCGACGATCACTTGGTACTGTGCTTCCTTGGTCTTCTGCGTCTCGCTCATGCTTAGTCGCCTTCTTGGCGGCGCGTTCTGGAACGCGGCCGCGCGCTTTCGCGTTAAATCTTGACGTCGCCGTCCTTGCCGACGACCCGGGTTTCGGGGCAAAGCACGACGAAATGGCCGCCCTTCTCCAGATAATCCGGGTTGGATTCGATAATCTTCGCCGAATGCACCCAGGCAAGGATCACGGTGTAGTCCGGCATACGCTCCAGCAATTCTGCCGTCGGACGAATGGGAATACCATCGCCGGATGAGTATTTCCCGACCTTCTGCGGATGATCGTCGACGATGAAATCGATCTTGTCCCGCAGACCGAGCTGGGCCAGCAGGGTCGGCCCGCTGCGCGCCGCGCCATAGGCGGCGACGGTCTTACCCTCGGCGCGCCATTGATCGACCAGGGCCGCGGTCGCTTCGCGCATCCGCACGAGCTTGGCATCGAACTCCCGAAGGGTTTCGACCCGATCGAGCTTGCGCTCGTTCTCCAGCGCGACGAGTTCATGAACCGACGTCTCGACCGGCCGCCTGCCCCCCTTCAACTGAACGGTCCCGATCAGGGAGCCGTGCTGGATCGGCGCGCGCTCGACCGCGATCAACTCCAGCCCATGCCGATCGAGGAAATCGATCAGCGGCTTCACCGAATGGTGGCTCATATGCTCATGGAAAATCGACGCGATGAGGACACCGTCGATGATATCCAGCAGATACTGCGCCTCGAAGAAGAATAGACCGTCCGGTGCCAGCATGGTGCGGACGCAATCAACCATCTCGCCCAGGTCGTCCGCGTGCGCGAAGACGTTGAAGGCGCAGATCGCATGCGCAGGCCCGTATTCCTTCCGAACCCGCTCGGCGAGGTCCCGGGTCATAAGGTTACAGAAGGTCTCGATCCCGCGCTCATTGGCGCGGCGCGCGACTTCCGTCGCCGGATCGATGCCGAGCACGCGATAACCCCGTTCCTTGAAGGGCACCAGGAGCGAGCCGTCATTGCTGCCGATATCGACGACCAGGGCGCCTTCCGGTGGCTTGGTGGCGTCCAGGATCGTGTCCGCCATCTGCCGGAAATGCTCCGGCATCCCCTTCGCCTCACCCGAATAATAGGTGTAGGAGTCCCAAAGGTTCGTCGAATCGATGACGTCCAGATGCTGAACATGGCCGCAATCGGCGCACATATAGACATCGACCGAATAGCGCGCGGCCTGGCGCGCGGTTTCGGGATCGTCGGTATAGCCTTCCGAAAGAGGAATCGGCTTAAGCGCGACCACGAGTTCCACGTTCGGCGAGTCGCACAAGCGACACGTATCCCGATGCGCCACGGAAACGTCCATTTTCAAGACAGCCCCTCCCCTCAATCCAAGTCCCGCGCGGCCGGGAACAGGTCCCGCACCAGCGCTTCGAGCGGCTGCGGCCGCAGCCCCGTCAGTTCCTGCGTCCGGGTCATGCCCAAGCCGCTATAAGTCGGTTTGAAGGCGATATGAATCCCCTTCTCCGTCGACGTCGTCGCTTCGATAAGGGCAGAATCGACACCAAGCCGGCCCGCCAAGGCTTCCGCGAACCGCGTATAGCTCACGTTCTCCGCACCCGAAAGATGTAAATTACCGGACACCCTCTTTTCCGCGATCGTGGCCAAGGATTCACCCACGAACCGGGTCGACATCGGCGCGAAGATCAGGTCGGAAAAGGGGGTTACCACCTCGCCCTTGTCCCATGCCGCGAGCCAGTTCGGCAACGGTGGCGTGTCCGATTCCATGATCTTGGTCAGCCGCGTGATATTGAGCCGGTCGCGCGCGTCCAATTCGTCGGCGAATTTCAGTATCTCGCGCTCACCCTCGTCCTTCTGCCGGGCATAAGCGATGCCCGGCGCGTGCGGGTCATCCTCGTGCGGCCAAGGACGCTCCCCACCGAACACGGAATTGGTCGAGATGAAGGTAACGAAGATTCCCTGCTCCAACAGGGAGGCGACCAGCCGCGGGATCAACTCCACATTGATGACCCGGGCCTGGGGGTCGGTCTCGCAGCGCTCGTAGTTCGTCGCGGCCGCGATGACGAGGGCATAATCGACGCCTTCCGGCGCGCGATAGGTCTCCTCGCGTTCGAAATCCATGAGAACGCGCCCCGGCCCCACGGTCTCCTCCCGTCGCGTCGAGGCCAGAACCTCGTGACCGCGCGCCGCGAGCGCCTTCACGGTGGCGCCGCCGACAAGGCTGTCGCCACCGACAACCAGAAACTTTCCTTGATCCGGCATCTTTTACCCACCTGTTTTGAAGCATCTGCTCTTCGCAAGTGCTTATCTCGATGTCAACTGCCCTTCCCCTTGCATGCCGATTCCACGCTTTAAGGGGAATTCTCGTCGCGCGTATTTCCGTCGCCTCGCCGGCGCATGGTCAGCAGGATACTCGTACAGAAGGCCGGACGGGCCACCCGGGAGCACGCGCGGTGACGAAGATTCACGCCCGCCATCGCCGTGGCGATGAAGGGAAGCATGACCGCCGCCAACAGGGTCGCCGGGGTTTCGCGCCAGCGTCCCGGCCAAAGCGCGCGCAGACAGGACAATTCCAATCGTCGCAGAAGGCGTCTGAGACGCCCCCCCACCAACCGCGTTGAAATCGTCCATCCCAACCAGTCACGCGGCAGCATCCCCTCGACCAGTAGAGGAAATAGGTCGGTATGATTGGCCGGGTCGGCCGACGCGCCGGGATGGTGTATCCAGAGCCTTAGAACACCGCCCGGCGCCAGCAACGGCTGCGTCCGCGCGATCAGGGCCCGGATTTCCTCAACCCTATCCCATGGCAGACGGACGACAACCGCGTCGAAGGGGCCGCCCTGGGCACTCGACGTTTCGCCGATTCCCTCGATCGATGACGTCGTGGCGTCGAGGCGGCGCACGCATTCGGCCGCGAGCGTCCCGTCACCACCATCCGCCACGAGGGTTCGGGCCGCCCTGTCCCGCGCGATTTCCTCCAACTCCCGCTCGATCAGCCATATATCCGGCCATTGATTGTGCCAAAGCGCGACCCGCATGCCCCGACCGCGACGCCGCCTGGCCCCCTGCAGAATGCGGGCATAGATCGATGCCGCGCCCCCATCCTTCAAGGATGGGCCACCCTCCCCCTGCGCCAGTTCTGGCGGCAGACTGGCCGGGCGGTCCGTGCCCGCCTGCTCGGCACGCGAAAGGCTCCACATCCGCACCGCCGGCGACCAATAGGGATGGTTCGCGTAAGCGATTGGCGGACACTTGTTCAGGGCCGCGTCGATACGGTCCATGAACGCGCTCAACGCAGCTTTCTGCCGTGCCAATCCCGCCGGCAAATCCCGTGCATGGAAGACGATATCCCGTTCAGCGACGGCGCGATGCTCCTTGGTCGTCCAGGCGGCCAACCCATCGGCGATCATGGCGGGATCATGTACCCCGGCGAAGAGTAGCTCGCGCTCCTGCGCCGTCTGCTGCAATTCCATGATGAAACAGTCATCGGAATCATCGAGCACCACCCACGGCCCCGACGGGGCCAGATCCGGCACGAACCCGTAATCGCAATAGGAGGTGACCGGCGGCATCGAACGCTCCGGCCGGATCGCCAGCATGAAGATCAAGTGATACCGCGCCAGAAGCGTGGCATCATCCACCTGCCAGAAGATTTGATTGTAGGTGTGGGCGGCCAACAGATCCTGCGTCACCGTCTTCCCGACGACGGTCGGATGCAGCATCTCGAACGCCATGGCGACCATATCCCGCTTTCCCATGGCGAGGGTCGACGTTCGCGGGTCGAACGCCTCCAGCAGACGGGGTACGGCTGGCTCCGCCTGAACACGCAGCGAAGGCGCCAGAATGCAGCGTGCCTCGTTCCGGCTCATATGCTCGGCGAGCATGCCCAAGGAGCCGTCCGCCAGGACGAAATCCGAGTTCATAAAGATGAACCAACTGTCCGTCTGCCGCTCTCCCGCCGAGCGGACACCACGGGCGAAGGCCAAGGTCAGCGTGACGCCGTAATGACCATCCGTCACCAAATCGTCGATCAGGATAAAGGTCACCGTGCAATGCTGGCGTAAAGCCGCGAAGGTCGGCTCGCGCTCGAACAAGGCCACGCTCTCGCGCGTGGTCATGATCGCGACCTCGAGTTCGACCCGCTCCACCAGGCTCGGTATATTCCCCGAGGCAAGATAGGAAGGCAGGGAGACTCGCGCGAACACCTCAACGTAGCGACGCCCCCATATCGCCGCGATCATCCTCGCTTTCGGTCGCATTTCCCCCGACCTTGATTTGAATTGTCCAGCGTGCGCCCAGTCGCGCCTATGCGTCGAGACCGCGAATGAAATCGAACCCCGCCTCGGGATCGCTCTCGGGCGGCGCCCAAGCAGCCCCCTCCGACTTCGCCGGATCGAACGGACCGGTCGTTGTTTCGAGATAGACGAAGATATCACTCTCGAAATCGAGTGTGTGGAATATCCCTTCCGGCATACGATAAAAGAACGTTCGCCCCTGCCCGTGCGGCCCCATCGGAACGCGCCGCGTCACCTCCCCCGATTCGCCGAACAACAACGCGGTCGCGCTCCCCTCGAGCACGGTTAACGTCTCGCTTTTCCCGAAATGCCGGTGCGGACGTACATAGGATCGGCCAGCCATGGCGATCAGCATCTCCTGGGCCGTCGCTTCCGGGCCGGGATGGAAACAGATACGGCAGCGCTTTCTGGGTGATTCCAAGGCGATGCGCTTGATCATCGCGACAGCCTCCGGGCCGGCCGTCGCAAAGGAATCGACCGAATAATAGACCTCCGCCGCCACCTGCCGGAATGCGGTGCTGTCGGCCATAAGTCTTCTCCTGGAATATGCCCCCATCAACGTCCATGCCTTTCAGCATGAAGCGCCTCTTGATAGGGGGTCGATAAGCTCACGTCAATTTTGGGTGCTTCCGCTCGCGCCGGAAGTCTCTGAGAGTTCATGGTGAAAAGCGTATTATCATGGATTCCCCGCTGGATTTCGGGCCGCCTATTGTGCAACAAGGCGGCGTCCGGGGGCGCGATGGCCTTTTCCCGGATTCCATCGGTACGGGGGACGTGCGAAAGACTTTTCACGCGGTTCCATTCAAACCCGTGGACAAGCTATTTCGATCAATCGGAGGGTTCGGATGAGTTGTTTGGTTTGCGGCAACGCGCTAGGCGCGGATCGGTTGGATGTCGGTGCGCATCCCGTGGCCTCCTTCCTGCGCGAGGAGCGCTCGGCCGAGGAGGATCGCGTATCGATGGTTCTGGGCCAGTGCGAGACGTGCGGAGTCATTCAACTCCGGCAGCCGGTCTCTCACGAGAAGCTCGTCCCGCCGACCTTCATCGCGGCCCGTGAGCCGGAGGATCACCTCGATTCGGTCGTGGACAAGATCCTGGAACTGCCGGGCATGGGCCCGGACAGCGTCGTCGCCGGCCTCACCTACAAGGACGACACGACGATAGAGCGGTTCGAGCGCAAGGGCATCAAGAAGACTTGGCGCGTCGAGCTCTCCGATCTGGACATCCAGGAACCGGCCGCCAATATCGAGACGGTTCAGATTCGCACCACGCCGGAACGGATGGAAGCGATCGCCGCGAAGTATGGCCAGGCCGATTTACTGCTCGTGCGTCATATTTCCGAACATACCGAGGATCCCGGCGCCTTCATGCGCGGACTATCCGCCCTGGTTAAGCCAGGCGGCTTGCTGATGCTCGAAATCCCCGATTGCACCGCCAACTTGAACCTGAAGGATTATTGCATGGTGTGGGAGGAGCATTCGCTCTACCTCACCCCGGCGACCTTCGCGATGCTGCCGCCATTGGGAGGCTTCGAGAGCCTCTATATCGACGTTCATCCTTTGCCGTTCGAGAACTGCCTGGTGCAACTCGCACGCAAGACGGGCGAGCCGCGCATGCCCGCCCCGACCCCGGAGGCGGCGGCCGAGATCGGGTGGCTCGGCGACTATGCGCGCGCCTACGAGCCCGCGCGCGAGGAACTGCGGCGCCTGCTCCAAGGCATGCGTGAAAGCCAGGGCAAGATCGCGCTCTTCGGCGCCGGCCATCTGGCGTGCGCTTTCGTCAACTTCATGGGTGTCGAGGATCTGATCGAGTTCGTCGCCGACGACACGCCGGAGAAGCAAGGGCGCTATCTTCCAGGCACGAATCTCCAGATCGTCCCCTCGGCCGAACTGGTTTCCCAGAACATCGCCGTGTGTCTGCTGGCGCTGTCCATCACCAACGAGGATAAGGTGATCGGACGCAACCAGGGCTTCGTCGACGGTGGCGGACGGTTCCTATCGATATTCCGTGCCAGCACACGATCCGTTTTCGACGCGGGGAAGAAGACGTAGACTCCCCCATCGACGAGGGCGGCATCCCCGATGGGTTGCCCCCGGAAATAGTCCAAGCGGTGCGGTGTCTTTGGTCCCTGGACGCGTCCCGGCCGTGAGAATAATGTGAGCGGTGATTGCTGACAGGTTAGTCGGCACCGAAATACAGGAGCGACGAGATCCTATGGGTGTTTCATTCTATACTCTTGAAACAATGGAAAAGTATGGCCTGATCGGTGCGGGGCGAACCTTGTTGGATTTCGGCAGTTCGAACCTGTACGCCGCAACAGCCGATCAGATCGCCGCCTTCGTGAGACGGCACGTGGAATCGCCCCGACCGGATCTCGATGAGTTCGCGAACCGTCTTGCCAGTGGCAGCGGCAAGGGCCCCGACGGCCAAGCGCTCAATCAAGCGTTTCTGGGCGAACTCCTGGAAGCGATCAATATGACTTATGAATCGATCGATATCGCGGCCGGCTATAAAACACGTCAAGTCGATCTTAATGTCGAGCCGTTGCCGGCGGCAATGGTGGGCCGTTACGATTCCGTCATAAATTGCGGAACCAGCGAGCACATCCTCAACCAACTAAATACATTCAACGCCATCCATGCCGCCACGAAGTCGGGGGGAAGGATGATGCATGTCCTGCCGGCGATCGGCTTCGTCGATCACGGCTACTTCACCTATACGAGCCGGTTCTTCTTCGATCTCGCCGGATACAATCAGTATGAGGTCGTGGATATGTGGTACGAAGGCGACGGCGGTGGCGACGAGAACATCTTCACTACCGCGCGCCAGTATCAAACCTATTTTCCGGTGCTGACCGAACGGCTCGCGAAGATCGGGACCACGGATCGTGAAACCAAGCAGGACAGCGTGAAGGTTCCCACGATCTCGATTTCCCTTGTCTTCCAGAAAACCCAGGATGTGCGGTTCATGGGGACGTTGGAAACCAGCACCAGCGTGGGGGAATTCACAGGCGACTTGCGGGACGCGTATAGCGAAAAGCAGGGCTCCGCAGCGAAGACTGGGTAATCAGCCCTATTTCATATCACCCCTGGAGCCGGAGACGTCGGGCGACGAGGTCGCCCGCGTCGAACGGGCGGAGCCCAGCGAAAACCAGCCCTTTCGCTAGAGGACGGCCCAAGGACCCCAAGCTTCGGCAAAGCCGTGCGAAACGGATAGGGCAAGACGGGACGACATCCAGCACGCCTGGGTGGTCAAACCCACTCCATTTCCCACGATCGATTTGGAAGCAAAGAGCGCCGCTGATCCAGCGGCGGCGCCATCTTTGCGCGTACCCGGATGGGAAAATATCCGGCGTGTTTGCCTGAAAACGTTCGAATGCTGCCGCGGCGGTTCTCACCAACAGGTCCGGGTCGAGGTTTGTGCGCGAAGCCACACCCGTATCGCTCCGTCGCCAGGCGCCAAACGGCCGCTCGTCGAAAATCGCGCCCCAGCGCGCCGCCATATAACGCTGAATATAACCATCACAGAAGCTTCCCAGCGCGAGATCAAAGCCGCCTAATTGCACAAGACGGTCTCGTCGATAAACGCTCGAATTCCCAAAAATCCAACTATCGCGCGCCATGAGGGTGCGTCGCGCATTCTCGGGGGAAACCCAACCATCCTGGTTGTAGGGTGAAGGGCTGGCGATAACACCTAAATCCTGCCCATCGGCGTCCGAGATCAACCGGGTACGGGTGGAATAAATCGCCGCGCTCGGATGTGCTTGAAGCCCGGCCCTGGCCGCATCGAGAAACCCCGCCTCCACCGTATCATCGGCGGCGGAACAATGAACCAAGTCGGTCTCGACCGCCTGAATTCCCATGTTCAGCGCACCCACGACGCCTAGATGCTCCGACAGTTCGATCAACTTGACGGAAGGGTAAGTCGAGACGATCTCACGCACACGGAGTCGCGCGGCCGGATCGGAATAATCATCGACGATGACGACGGCATCCGGCGCCGCTGACCGATCCGCAAAAAGCCGTTTCAGCGCGTGGGGCAAAAGATCCGTGTGGTTCCTATGGGGAATCACGACGCCTACGCTCAAGCCTTGCATTATTGCCTCGCAGGGATAGCCGGACGTCCCGAGCCCGTTACCTCTTGTTTGGCCTGAATTCGCGATGCGCTCGTTCCAGGCCCTCCACGGTTTCTATTCCGCGATGATAGCCGTCCACCGCGGTCGCGAAAATCCGACCGACATACCGGGGGATGATCTCCGTGCTGAGATCGATGAAAGGGCCCTCGTGCTCATCGATATCCGCGAGAACTTCCGGGGTCAGGATATAAACCGCCGCATTGGCCAGATCACCCGGCGGATTATCCACCTTCTCGTGAAAGGCCTGAACGAGTCCGCTCTCATCAAGCTCGACGATCCCCGACTGCCGCGGCATGTCGGTATGGAAGGTCAGCATCGTCAGTGCCGCTTCCGGCGGGCGAGCGTCATGTTTCGCGAGGAACGAAGGCACGTCGAGTTGCGTCAGGTTGTCAGCATGCGCGACAAGCAAGGGCTCTCCAAGATGGAAGCCGCCATTGGCCTTGATCGTACCCGCTGTGCCAAGCAGATCGGGCTCAAAGCTCATAGCGACGCGATCACGCCAAGGAGACTCTGCGATGAAGGCCTCCACCTTCTCATGGAGATAATGGGTATTAACCAAAATCTCCGAAACCGCACGGTCGCGCAGCAGCAACTCAAACCAATAATCGAGCAACGGCCGCCCATGGACCTCGACCAGGCACTTCGGCGTGGTATCGGTAATCGGCCGCAGACGGCTGCCCATGCCCGCGGCAAGTAGAAGCGCGCGCATATCAGGCAAGCACGCCGCGAAGGGCTTCGATCAACTCGGTCTGATGCAGCGGTTTATTGCCGATCCGGGATACCTGACAACTCGCCGCGACGGAGCCGATAAGGGCGCTGAGCCAAGGATCCGCACCGGCCCGGAGCGACATCGTCATGCTGGTGAAGAGGGAATCGCCGGCCCCCGCCGTATCGACCGGAACGGCGCACAACGCGGGCAAGCGGTCCGCGAAAGGCTCCCCATCCGACTCACTGCGCACGAGGAGACCATTACCACCAAGCGTTACCGCGACGATCCGCGCTTGCGTCGAGGCCTTCAATTTCTCGACCGTCGAGGCCAAGCCGATGTGGAAGTCGCGGATGGAGAGCCGCGCCTCGTGCTCCGTCGGTGTGATCAGATCCATTCCCTTGAAGCGCGCGATATCGCCAAACTGCGAGGATGCCTGACTATCCGCCACCATCATGATGTCCCGACGCCGGGCACGGGTTACCAAATCGTCGACCAGCGCTTGGGGAAGACAGCCATAATTGAAGTCCGAGAACAGCAGCACATCGGTCTGATCCGCGATTGCCTCGAACGCTTCCGCTATACGACGCGCGACCTTTTCCTCGACATCATGCTGGCGCAACTCGTTGACGCGCAGCAGGGTCTTACCCTGGGCGCGGAATCGGCGCTTCAAGGGCGTCGGGCGCGTGGGATCGCGGAAACCGAATACCTGCACGCCGAGTTCCTCGAGCGCATCAAGGCTCGTCTCACCGATCTCGTCATCGCCGATGATGGTAAGGAAGGATACGTTGGCACCCAGGCTGCGTGCATGGCCGGCGACGGCCCCCGCGCCGCCGGTGAACCGCGCCTCGTCCTGGGGCGAGACAACGATCGTCGGATCTTCCTGGGACATGCCGACCGGCTGGCAGGAGATATAGGAATCGACGATAAGGTCCCCGATCACCGCCACGCGCAAGCCACTGAAGGCGGCAACCGTGCTGGCCGCGTCATGCAGGGTAATTCCGTGACGGGTAATGTAATCCCTGGGGACCAGCGCCGCCTTGGACGGCCTGGAGAATTCACGCTCAAGCGCTTCGTTGTCGGCGAATGCGATCTCGCCGGATCCGAATACCAATCGTCCCCCATAGGAATCGACGATCGCCTGCTCGACGTTGAAATGCTCCTTATGCTCCGCCCCCTTCACGATGATGTCCGGTTTCAGCGCGGCGATCACTTCGGTCAACGGCTGCGTCAGATCCAGGATGCAATCGACGAAGGAAACCATTTCCAGCGCTTCGCGACGGGTTCCGATCGGGATCGTCACCTCCCGCGGGCCATCGGGCGATAGTCCGACGACCAGGCGATCCGCATTCTCGGAAGCGAACTTCAACAGGCGCAAATGACCCGGATGAAGCACATTGAAGTTTCCGGACACGAACGCGACGGTTTCCTCTGGACCGAAGGCATCGCGAACCTCCTTGCACATCTTCGACAAGTCGGGCGCGTTCGTGGGATAGCGTACATTTTCGGCGAACTCGTGCATCGAAGTCCTCATTTGATCCATTCATCGACTTAGACGTCGCGCGAACCGCGCGACCAGCATAGCCCAGTAGCAGGCATGCGCGACCGCTTCTTTGCGCGACGGTTCCGCAGCAGTGGACGATGAAAGCAAATCTCGGTTCCCCACCCGATTATTCCGCATCAGAAAAGCAGAAAAACGTGCCCCCATCAAAGCAGCGTGATCAGTACCTATTGCCTATTCCCAGATATCCTCAAAATGCCCCCGAACATATCCATGCACGCATGAAAAAGGAATATGCCAGCCAATAACCACGCTATCCCCGCTGACGCCTTATACCGAACCCTTTTGCCCGATACAGGATTCCTTGAGGCGTCCTCCCCATTTTCGAGCCGACTTATATGTCCGAACGATAATTCCCGGCGCGGGTTTGACATAGTTTTTCGCGTCGACGCAACTCGTATCGACGACATATTCGTTATCAATCGCGTCGGCAGCAAGATTCTCCGTGGTCAAGCTAGTGGTCTGCTCCATCGGAATCTGGAATGGGTGATCATATTGTTTCCGCAAGACGGTTTCGATCCCGATATCGTGCGCCGCATCTGAAACCGTATCGCTGCCTTCGAAACCTGCGGGCAATGATACGGCACGACCGACACTGAAGAGCTGCCTGATCAAGCTGTATTCGTTCGAGCCCGCAAGGTTGCGGAAGAATAGCTCATCATACCGAAAGAACCCGTGCGAGAAATATCCGTCCGATGGCAAATCATGATACATTACCCCCCTTTTGGCGCAAAGATCATGGACCACCTGAAACGCATTCAACTGGTTTATGACATGCTCCGTTGTTCCAAGGTTCATGACCAAGTCGAAGCGACCCTTAAGCGCGGGGCCAGGCGCATGCCTGTTCAGATCGAAAAGAATGGTTCTCGGCGCGTCGAAGATATCCAACGCGACATAGGTAAAACCAGCGCGTTCCAGCAAATCGCCTAGAAACATGCCGTCCTTGATATCATCCAGGAAGACCGTGTCATTGTTCGCGGCGCGAAGATGCGAAGGAGCCCTGCGCGCATAGTACGCGAGCATCGAGGCCGCCCCCTCGCGGAGAGCGGCTCCGAATAGTTGCGTCACACCGATATCGCAGATTTGAGCGCCGTAGGGCAGCTGACCCGCTTCAGTCAATTCCATGATCCGCTGGATCGTCTTAATGCCCGCGCCCAAAGTTTTGTGCTCCGCTTCTTGGAAAGATAAGGGGTGGATTTCGAGGCGCGCTATTCTCTCAGAACCCGCGCTCGAAGGATACGGCTCCGTATCCTGGCGAGGTCACCGTGTTCGCATCATTCTAGACAAGCTATGAGACATCGCACGTGAGAGCCCCGCACACAGTATTAAGCAGGGCTTTCCACTAGTGCCTTCCAACCCAATTGACAATCCTCGGGAACACGGTTTTAGAAGGGACGTGACACATGTTTATGACGCGCCCGAAGAAGTGGAAATGTCGATGAATTCACAATCTGGGTTTTAATGGATCGCGCATAGCGTGCACACTCCGATTCAAACCGTTTCGTGATTGCCATTCCGTTGATCTGAATCGCAGGGTGTCATGCCCGGGTGGGAGAATCGGGATAAAGGGTCGAGGTGGCTATTCTACCACGTGGAGGGGGAAGTTCGATGGCGGGCAAGCAAAGGGCGAAATTTATCTCAGCAGTATGGGGCGCCCGCTACATCCAGGATTTCTGCCAAGCGTCCCTGCCCTCCTATCTCGCGCCCGGAAATCTACCCACGCTCGGCGCGGTTTGCGATCTCGAGATACTCATCCTGACGGACAAGGCGAGCGTTCCGATCTTCAAGCGAAATCCGCTGTTCGAGGACCTTCGGAAAATCTGCGCCGTCCGGTTCATTCTGATCGACGATCTGATCGTGAAGGGTCAGTACGGGGTAACGCTTACCCTAGCCTATGCCCGGGCCGTCATGGACAGTGGAGAAGCCCAAACGGATACCTATTTCATTTTCATGAATTCCGACTTCGTTCTGTCGGACGGCTCGCTTCGCCATCTCGGAGAGCGTATGCAAGCGGGTGAACCCTGCATCATGGCCCCCTCATTGCGCGGGCGTCAGACGGAACTCACGGCCTTGCTCCGTGAGGAATACGACCCGGCGAGCCGGACGTTGTCGCTTTCCTCGCGCGAGATGATCCGGATGACCTTCGATCATCTTCATCCCACGGTCGTCGCCAAAACGGTGACACAGGATCACATCACCTGCACCACCACCAACCAACTTTATTGGCAAGTCGATGAATCTACTCTTCTGGGCCGCTATTATTTGATCTTCATGCTTGCCATCAAACCGGAGCGGCCGATGCCGCTCGTCACTTCCTATTGCGACTATGGATTCGTGCCGGAACTGGTGCCGTCCGGCGCCTTCTCCATTATCGACGATTCCGATTCGTTCTACATGCTCGAACTACAACCGACCGATCAGGAATCGGAGAGCCTGCGGTGGGGGCGCCTGAACCCCCGAAAGGCGATCAAGACACTCGCCGAATGGACCACCAGGGAGCATCGTGCCTTCGCGGAAATCGACGTCATGTTCAAGGCCGGGGATGCGCCGGAATCCTTGGACAAGGAGCGAGCCAATTTCCGCGATTTCTTTGATAGGTTCAAAAGCGCCCTACGCTCGCCCCCCAGGGAGCCTGCCTATCACCCGTATTGGGTGCTCGGTTTTCAATCCTGGTGGCAATTGCGTGGCGAAGGTAATGTATCCGGGACATCCGGGTCCTTCACGCCTCCCCCTACCATCCCATCGGAAATGCGGGCGCCGGCATGGATCGGTAAGGCGGACGCGGACGATATTCTGGGCCGTCCATCCCTGATCCCCAAGGACTTTACTTGGCTGAAGCGGTTCCTTTATCCCTCTTTCGAACGTCCACCGGATGTGTCCCATACCCATCGCGCCCGAACCGATTACGAACCGATCAGGCGGTGGATAAAATCCATGAAACATGCGGGAACCAAGGGCCTGTTCCTGCATGAAGTATCGAGTCCCATCACGCGGCCGCTTGCGCGGCAATCCGGTGCCGAAACGCTGGCGATCGACGAATTCATCCGCGATGACATAACGCCGAACCAACTTTATTCGGACGTTCTCATCCATGTATATCTATCATCGATCGGACATGTCGGTTCGCTTCTAGCCAATGTCTCGAAGATCGTTGAGCCGAATGGCCGCATCACGCTTTTCATTGAAGGAAGTTCCCTGAATTCCGGCGTTCAGGAAGGCAACTTCCAGCACGAGTTGGCCCGGTTTATGGCGGATACCTTCACGATCGGATTAATGAGGTTCGACATCAGGACGGCATTCGCAGGCGGACACATCAAACACTATCTGACAATCGTCGAAAGAGGCGCTCGGACGAGGATATCTGTACGCTCGCCGCTAGGGAGTCTGAAGCGTCCCGTCTTTTATCTAATTCTCGCCGCTACCGCCGTTCTGTTCGCCGTGGATAATATCCGGAAGAAATTTCTGCGATCCACTAAACCAAAATACTGCACGAGCGTGGTTCTCACTCTCGATTTTTCGAACAAACAGAAGCGTGGCATGCACAAGCGACACTTGGAACAAGGTTCGGTTTGACGTTCGCGCGGCTCTCGGACAAGACTGCGGCCCACTTTCATATACAGTCGATCCTGTGCTTCTTCGTGTCGCATGAAGGCGGTTCGATGGGGGATGGTCGACGGTACTTTCCATTCACCGACTGCGTGTAACAGTGGCGGACCAGATGATGCGTCTAACGCCTGTATCCATGGCTTTCGGGGCGCTCGCCACGACGGTTCCGCTTGTCGCCACATTCGCGCCGGTTCAGGTCACCGCGCTGTTTCTGCTGTTCGCTGTTCCCCTCGCCTTCCTGGCTTGGCGCCGTGCGCACGCACCGTTCTTGTTCGCGTCGGGCGGACTGCTTCTATGCCTACTCCTTTGGGGCGGCGTCACGCTTTCATGGAGCATCGCTCCCGACGAGGGGCTCAAGCGCCTGACCCGGCTGCTGCCTCTCTTCGCGTTGGGTGCACTTTGCCTCGCGATCGCGGTGCGGACCGATCCGTTAACGCGCTGGACGGCTGCGCGCGCCGTTCGTGGCGGTGTCTTGATCGGAATCGTCACGCTGATCCTGCTCAGCCTCAACCGTTACTTCGTCAATGGTGCCTTCGATTTTGGGGTCGAGGAGATCATGGGCGCTGATCTGTTGAACTATAAGGTGGGGGGGACATGCATCGCGGGGCTAGCGCTCATCCTGCTCGCCCAGGAAATCGATGATGGGAAACACGGTCGCGCGCTTGCCGGTGCGGCGCTTGTCGGCCTGCTCGTCGCCGCGACGCAAAGCACGACCGCGCTTGCCGCCTATGGTATCGGGGTGGCGGCATTCCTGGCGGCAGTTGCCCTGCCCCGCGTGATCGGCCCGGCGGTCGCGGTCGCGATTCCCTGCGTCGTCATGGCCATGCCATGGCTACCCGATCCGCCCTTTTCCCTGATGAAGGAATTAAGCGCGTCCGGCCTGCATCGCGCCGCGATCTGGCATTTCACCATCGATCGAATTCACGAAGCGCAGTTCCTGGGGTGGGGCCTGGATTCCGCGCGGGACCTCCCTGGGGGGCGGGACTTGGTGCCCGACAATTTCTTCGGCTACAAGGTGCAATGGGTGCCGGAATGGCATCAATTGATGCAACTGGAAACGGCGGAGATTCTGCCCCTCCATCCGCACAACAATAGTCTGCAGGTTTGGCTCGAACTCGGTTTCCCCGGCGCCGTTCTGTTCGCCGCGCTGTATGGCGGCGCGGCAATCCTGATCAACCGCGATTCCGGGCGGAGCCGAGTTCAAAAGGCCGGGCTTCTCGCGATTCTATGCTATTTGTTCGTTGTCGCCTCTGCCAGTTTCGGCATTTGGCAAAGCTGGTGGATATGCTTGCAGCTCACCGTCTGGACACTGGCCCTGGCGGTGTTGACCAAGCCACATCCGGTGCGGCCCATGCCCGGCCAAATGCCGGATATAGCCGGGACATGAGTGCGCCATGTGCGGAATAGCCGGGTATTTCCTGAAGGCGGCATCGCTCGACGCCAGCGAAGGCGACAGCCGCCTCCGCCGCATGGCCGATTCCCTTGCCCATCGCGGCCCGGACGGCGACGGTATTTGGAACGAGCCTGCGGTCGGCTTCGCCCATAGGCGGCTCAGCATCCTCGACCTCAGCGACAATGCCCGGCAACCGATGAGTGACGAGAGCGGCCGCGTCCATCTCACCTACAATGGTGAGATCTATAATTTCCAGGAACTCCGGGCGACGCTGGAGAAGCGCGGCGCGCGCTTCCGCTCCACCGGCGACACGGAAGTCCTGCTCAAGGCCTATCTGGAATGGGGAGAGCGCACGCCGGAGAAACTGGTCGGCATGTTCGCCTTCGCCGTCTATGACCAGCGGGACGAGTCGCTGTTCCTCGCCCGCGACCGTTTCGGTGAGAAGCCGCTGTTCTATACGGTTCAGGATGATGCCTTCCTGTTCGCTTCCGAGATCAAGGCATTGCTGACATGGCCCGAATTTAAGCGCCGTACCAACGGCCGGGCCCTGCACCGCTATCTCACCTTTCAGCACGCGCCCTATCCGGAAACGGCTTTCGAGGGGGTTCTCAGCCTGCCCCCCGCGACGCGGTTGCGTATTCGCCGCAACAATTGCGCGACGCCCCCCGCGCCCGAGACCTATTGGTGCCTGGAAAGACCGCCGACACCGACGGCGCGTGACCCTATCGAGGCGGCGGAAGATGTGCGCGCGCTCTTGGAGCAAGCCGTCCGGCGGCAACGGGTCAGCGACGTTCCCCTCGGCGTCTTCCTGTCCGGCGGACTCGATTCCAGCGCGATCGCTTATAGCCTGCGCCGCATGGAGGCCGGGACGCTTCGAACCATAACCGCCGGCTTCGAGGCGCGCGCCAATGACGAGCGCCGCTATGCCCGGATCGTCGCCGATCTCGTCGGCGCGGATCATTCGGAATATACGTTCCATAACGACGTCGTGGACGATGTCGTCGCCCTCGATTCCGTCCTGGACGAACCTTTCGCGGACCCCGCGATCATACCGGCGATGCAGATGTCGAAGCTGGCCAAGCGCCATGTGGACGTCGTCCTCTCGGGCGATGGGGGCGACGAGGCGCTGCTCGGCTATTCGCGCTATGTCGGATGCAAGCTGGCGCACATGCTCGACCTGATTCCCGGACCGATACGCCGGACCCTCGCGCGCGCCGGGTCGGGATACGCGGTCGGGCCGGATACACCGCGCGCCCTGCGCTATGCGGCGCGTCTTCTGTCGGAGATGGGGCGGGAGGAGAGCGCGCGTTACGCCAGCATGATCTCCTTCTTCTCGGACGAGGATCGCCCGTCCCTCTATGCCGACGGCATGGCGGCCCACGGCTCGGAGCATATCGCGGAGGAGATCGCGGCAGCGCTCGCGGGCGACGAGCCGATCGCCTCGCGCGCCGCGGCCTACGATCTGCGCGGTTATCTGCCGAACGTCCTGATGACCAAGACGGATCGCGCCGCCATGGCCTTCGGACTGGAGGTGCGCTGCCCCTTCCTGGATCATGAATTGGTCGAATATTGCGCGGGCCTTCCCGACTCGTTGCGCCTGCCCGGGACGAACAGCAAGGCCGTCCTGATGGAGGCGATGCAGGGCGCGCTCCCCAGCGAAATCCTGGTGCGGGACAAGGCCGGTCTCGGCGTGCCGCTTGCCCATTGGCTGCGAACCGACCTTTGGGAACTGCTGACGGACAGCCTGTCGGAGGAGACCGTCAAGCGGCGCGGCCTCTTCAACCATGCCCCGATCGCGGCGATGCTGAACGAACTGCGGGAGGGGGGGAGCCGTCCGCAATATCGCCTTTGGGCCCTGCTTCGGCTTGAGCGCTGGCAGGCCTCCTGGGCGGCGGCATAGCGCGGGTTCCCTTCAGCCCGGGGAAAGGCGGCGATAGAGCGCGCCCCAGGCCGCCGCATTGGTGGCGATGCCGTATCGGGCCTCGGCGCGCGCCCTGCCGCCGGCGGCGAGCGCGCGCCGACGGTCCGGATCACCGCGCAAGGCCTCGACCGCGCCGGCGATCGCCTCGACATCCCCGACCGTGGTTACGACACCCGCCGGGGCCATGCCATCCCAATCCGCGATCAGCATCCGGTGCGCGTCGCCACAATCGGTCGCGATGACGGGCGTTGCGCAAGCCATCGCCTCGCCGATCGAATTCGACATTCCCTCCCCGTAACGGGAGGTCGAGATCAGCAGATCCGATGCATTCAGGATATCCGGGATATCGCCGCGCCGGCCGAGACCGTGAAGATTGGACGGTCCTTTCAGCGCCTCCGTCCCCCGGCCGACCGCCAGGAAATGCACATCCGGCAGGCGCGCGGCGACCGCCGCCAAGGTCTCATACCCCTTCATGGGATCGACACGGGCGACCGTGGTACAAACGAAATCCGCATCCGATAGGCCAAGTTCCCGGCGCAATGCCCGCCCCGCGCTGTTATCGCCCGCGCTGTTATCGGGGGTGAAGTGCGCCAGATCGAAACCGTTCTCCACCACCTCGAAACGCTCCGGCCGATAGCCGAGGGTCCGGTGGACATCATATCCCGCATGGGAATTCGCGACGATCATATCCGGCGCGCGACTGAGCCAAGCGCCTGCCCGCACGGAGGTGCGCAGAAGCGGCGAATAGTCGGAAAAATTCATGTCCGAGCAACGGATTCCCCAAACCAAGCGCGGACGCGCCCCGCCCGTCCCCCAGAGCGAGGCCAAAGCCGCGAGATTCGCGTAATACATCCACCCCTGGACGATATCCGGGCGGCGCGCGCGAACAGCCCGGCGCAGACGAAGCAGATCGAGCGGCGCCGTCGGTAGCCGCATGTTCAAGCAATCGAGAGGAACGCCCGCCGCACGGACCTGTTCCGCGAAAAACCCGGGGCCGCGAAGACACAGAACGCTATGATCGATATCGCCGCCGCGCGACTGCATGAGCAGATTGACGAGCGCACGTTCGGCCCCGCCCGCTTCCAGATCCACCAGGACATGAAGGACGTGAGTCACCGGCCGCCGCTCCCACTCCCGCGCTCATGCTTGGTCGCGTCCGGCCGCGTCCCGCGCGCGGCGCGTATCACCGCCCCATCTGCTGGAACTTGGCATCCAGCGCGCGCATCACGCGCGGGCTGACGAATTGCGAGATGTCGCCGCCCAACTGCCTGATTTCCTTAACGAACCGGCTGGATATGAACTGGTGGCGCTCGGACGACATAAGGAAGACGGTCTCCACCTCCGTATTGAGGCGCGCGTTCATCCCCGTCATCTGGAATTCATATTCGAAGTCGGATACGGCGCGCAGACCGCGCACGATGATCTCCGCCCCCGACTGCTCCGCCCAATGCATCAGCAGTCCGCTAAAGGGTTTCACCTCGATCACGGCGCTAAGGCTCGGCGCGAGGGTCGCGATCTCCGCCTTCACCATGGCGACCCGCTCCTCCAGGGAGAAGATCGGTCCCTTCCCCGCATTGGTCGCGACGGATACGATCAGCTTGTCGCACAGATGCTTCGCCGCGCGGCTGATGATGTCCATATGGCCGTTGGTGATCGGATCGAAGGTTCCGGGATAGATTCCGATCCGTTCCGTCTTCGACATGGGCCTTCCCCCCCGTCTCCCTCGCCTCGCGTGGCGCCGGCGATCAGGCCTCGCCGTCGCTCCCGTCGCCATCATCCATGACGCCCGGGGCATCTTCCGCGCCGTCGTCGGTGGAACCGGGGGTGTTCGTTCCGATCACCTCCGCCTCCTCGTCGGGCGGCATTTCGCCTTCCTCCCCCTCGTCCGTCAAGCGCGCGACGGAGACGACGCGGGCGCCCTCCGCGATATCGAACAGGCGGACGCCCTGGGTGTTCCGGCTCTTCGGCGTCAACTCATCCAGCCGGCAGCGAATGATCTGCCCGCCGTCCGTGACAAGCATCAACTCATCGCGCCCCGTATCGACCCAGAAGGAGGCCGCGACCAGGGCTCCCTTGGTCTTCATGTTGTTGATGCCCTTGCCGCCCCGCCCGGTCACCCGGTAGTCGTAGGCGGAGGCCAACTGCCCCATGCCCTTGTCGGAGATGGTGAGGATGAACTCCTCGTTTTCCCGCATGGCTTGGAAGGCGGGGGTCTCCAACTGCGCCGCGCGTTCCTCGTCGCGGGCGCGGTCCTCTCCTTCCGCGCTTCCCGCCTCCTCGCTCGACGATGCCAATCGGCGCGCCGCCGACGCCGCCTGCAGATAGGCGGTACGCTCCTCCGGCGTCGCTTCCGAATGGCGCAGCACGGCGAGCGAGATCACCTCATCCCCATCCGCCAGCCGGATACCCCGCACGCCGACCGAGTTCCGCCCGACGAAAAGACGCACGTCCTCCACCTGGAAACGGATCGACATCGCGCCGGCGCTCGCCAGAAGCACATCCTCGCCCGGCTGGCAGGGTTTCACGTCGACCAGACGGTCTCCTTCCTCCAGCTTCATGGCGATCTTGCCGTTCGCCTTGATATTGGTGAAATCGGAGAGCGCATTGCGCCGCACATTACCGCTGGCCGTCGCGAACATGACGTTGAGGCCGTCCCAACTCGCCTCGTCCTCCGGCAACGGCATTATGGTCGTGATGGCCTCGCCCTCCTGCATCGGCAGCAGATTGACGAGCGCCTTGCCACGGGCCTGCGGACTGCCGAGCGGCAGCTTGTAGACCTTCATCTGGTAGACCATGCCGCGCGAGGAGAAGAACAGCACCGGCGTGTGCGTCGAGGTGACGAAGACCCGGGATACGAAATCCTCGTCCTTCATCGCCATGCCGGTGCGGCCCTTGCCGCCGCGCCGTTGCGCGCGATAGGTCGAGAGCGGCACGCGCTTGATATAGCCGCCGTGGGTCACGGTGACGACCATCTCCTCGCGCTGGATCAGATCCTCGATATCGTGCTCGAACTCGTTCTCCTGGATCTCGGTGCGCCGGGGGGTGCCGAAGCGCTCCTTGATCTCCAGAAGCTCCTCCTTCATCACCTCGTAGCGGCGTGCGCGGGATGCCAGAATCGCCAGATATTCGCGGATTTTCTCCGCGATCTCCCGGGTTTCCTCCTCCAGCTTCTCGCGTTCCATGCCGGTCAGGCGCTGCAGGCGAAGCTCCAGGATGGCGCGGGCCTGCCGTTCGGAGAGCCAGGCCTCCTGCCCCTCGATCCGGGCTTCCGGATCGTCGATCAGCTCCAGATAGGGCAGGATCTCCGCCGCCGGCCAGGAGCGCCCCATCAGCGCCTCGCGCGCGGACTGAGGGTCGGGTGCGGCGCGGATCAGTTCGATCACCGGGTCCAGATTGGTGATCGCCACCATCAGGCCGGTCAGGATATGCGCGCGGTCGCGGGCCTTGGCGAGTTCGAAGGCCGTGCGGCGCTTGATCACTTCCTCGCGGAAGTCGGTGAAGCTGCGCAGCACGTCGCGCAGGCGCAGCAATTGCGGCCGCCCGCCGTCGAGCGCCAGCATGTTGACGCCGAAGCTGGTCTGCAGCGGAGTGAAGCGGAAAAGCTGGGCCTTGATCACTTCCGGCTCGACGCCGCGCTTCAACTCGATGACGACGCGCACGCCCTCCCGGTCGCTCTCGTCGCGCAGATCGCCGATCCCCTCGATCGTCTTATCGCGCACGACCTCGGCGATACGCTCGATCATGCGGGCCTTGTTGACCTGGTAGGGGATTTCGGTGACGACCAGTTGCTGGCGGTCCTGGCCGCGCTCCTCGACGTCGATGCGCGCGCGCATGGCGATGGAGCCGCGCCCCGTCGTATAGGCCGCGCGGATACCGGCGCGGCCCAGGATTATCGCGCCGGTCGGGAAATCCGGACCGGGAACGAGTTCCATCAGTTGATCGTCGCTGATCGCCGGATCGTCGATCCAGGCGATGCAGGCATCGATCACCTCCCCCAGATTGTGCGGCGGGATGTTGGTCGCCATGCCGACGGCGATACCGCCGCCGCCATTGACCAGCAGGTTCGGATATCGCGCCGGAAGGACGGTGGGTTCCCGCTCCGACTCGTCGTAGTTCGCCTGGAAATCGACCGTATCCTTGTCGATATCGTCGAGCAGCGATTCCGCCGCCTTCGCCAGCCGTGCCTCGGTATAGCGCATGGCCGCGGCCGCATCGCCGTCCATCGAGCCGAAATTGCCCTGCCCGTCGATCAGCGGCAGGCGCATGGAAAAATCCTGCGCCATGCGGACCATGGCGTCATAGATCGCCGAGTCGCCATGCGGATGGTATTTACCCATGACGTCGCCGACGATGCGCGCGGACTTGCGATAGGGCTTGGTGCTGTCGTAGCCCCCTTCCTTCATCGCGTAGAGGATGCGCCGATGCACCGGCTTCAACCCGTCGCGCACATCCGGCAACGCCCGGCTGACGATAACGCTCATCGCGTAATCGAGATAGCTGGAGCGCATCTCGTCCTCGATCAGGATGGTCGAGACGTCGCGATTGGGATCATCCGGCCCACCGCCGGCGGGAGGCTCGCCCGGAGGCGGCGTGACGGGGGGCTGGGCGGGTGCGTTATCGTCGCTCAAGGGACACTCTCATGAAGGCTACGCGAACCGGGACAAAAGCGCCCCGAACATGGGCCGGACACGGGGCCGCCGGGGCGCTTCTCATATGACAGTTCTGTTAGCACAGGGGACCGGGCGTTAACACCCAAATCGGCCCCTTTCCAGGGTCGGGACGGGGCACGGGAAAAGGCGCATTTTATATTTATTTTCAATGATATAAATAATGCGCTTTCGACCCGTGGAGGGCAGCGCCCTTGCCATCGGCCCGACCCTGCCCGCATTGTTGGAAAAGCCCCTGAAAACCGCCGAATCGGGAAAATGTGCGCGCCCCGCGATTGAGCGAAGCACCCATTCGTTTCGATACCCGGTCGCCATCCCCGTCCACCTTTATCCAAGGCGGTCGATCGAGGACGGCGTGCCGTCGATGTCCCGGAATGCCTATTCGCCCAGCGCCTCGAACATCCGCTCGTTCTCGGACGCGTCGGGACGGCCGGGCAGCAGCAGGTTCAACACGACCCCGACGATCGCGGCGAGCGCCATGCCGGCCACCTGCAGATTCTCCGACACCTGGATCAACGCACCGCCCACCCCGATGGTCAGGATGACCGAGGCGATCACCAGATTGCGCGTGTGGCCGAGATCGACGCGATTATCGATCATCATCCGCAAACCCGAAGCCGCGATGATGCCGAACAACATGATCGAGATGCCTCCCATCACCGGCACCGGAATGGTGGAGATAAAGGCGGATACCTTGCCGATGAAGCCGAAAATGATGGCCAGAACCGCCGCGCCGCCGACGACGAAGACGCTGAAGACCCGGGTCACGGCCAACACGCCGATATTCTCGCCGTAGGTCGTGTTCGGGGGGCCACCGATCAACGAGGCCAGGATGGTCGCCAACCCGTCCCCCAACAGCGAGCGGCCGAGCCCCGGCCGGCGCAGGAAATTACGGCCGACCACCTTGCTCAGCACCATCTGGTCGCCGATATGCTCCGCCACCGGCACGATGGCCGCGGCCAGGAAGGAGACGATGATCGCTTGCTGGATGTTCGGGCTGTAGGTCACGAAGGGGATGGAGAAATCCGGAACCTGGAAGAAGGGGGCATCCACCACCTGCTGGAAATCGACGAGGCCCAGCGGCAACGCGATCAGATAACCGGCCCAGATTCCCACCAGGACCGGAATCATGGACAGGAAGTTCCGAACCAGCGTCGCGCAGAGAATAGCGACCAACAGACTGGCCAGCGCCACCGCGAAATAGGTGCCGTTATAAGTGAAATCCGCGCCGACACCGCCCTTTGTCGCCATATCGACGGCGACGGAGGCGAGGCCGAGCCCGATCACCATGATGACCGGCCCAACGACAACCGGCGGCAACAGACGCATCAACCAATTGACGCCGAAGAAGCGGATCAGGGTCGAGATCACGACATAGACGAGCCCGGCGACGAAGCAGCCGACGAGCGCCCCTTCCGGTCCAGCCGTGGCGGAGGCGGCCAGGATCGGCGCGATGAAGGCGAAGCTGGAACCGAGATAGGCGGGAATCCCCCCCTTGGTCACCAGCATGTAAAGCAGCGTGCCCGACCCGCTGGCCACCAGGGCGACGGCGGGCGACAGCCCGGTGATGAGGGGAACCAGGACGGTCGCCCCGAACATCGCGAACAGATGCTGCAGACTGAGAAGCGCCCAAGCCGGCGCCGCCGGCTTTTCATGCAAATCCAGCGCGACGCGCCGATCGTCCGAAACCGCCATCGACCATCCCCCTGATTGTCGGATTTTCATGCCAAGTCGCCAGCCTGACGCGATTCGCCGATCACCGCACCGCGGTTCCCATATTCCGGCCCCTCTCCCGCCCTCGCGGCGATGAATCAGAACGGAATATCGTCGTCCAGATCCTGGCTGTAGTCATTCCCGCCGGAACGTCCCCCGCCTCCGGAACCACCGCCCGATCCGCCGCCCGGTCCACCACCGTAACCGCCACCACCGAAGCCGTCATCGGGGCCGCCACCATAACCACCGCCGCCGCCCCCGGAGCCGCCGCCGGAACCCCCGGGTCCGTCGAGCATGGTCATATTGCCGCCGAACCCGCGCACGACGACCTCCGTCGTATAGCGATCCTGACCCGACTGGTCGGTCCATTTGCGGGTCTGGAGTTGCCCTTCGATCAAGACCTTGGAACCCTTCTTCAGGTAACGCTCCGCGATCTCGGCGACCTTGCCGAAGATCACGACCCGGTGCCATTCGGTCTTTTCCTGGTTATTGCCGTCGCGGTCGCGCCAACGTTCCGAGGTGGCGATGTTCAGATTGGCGACCTTGTCGCCGCTCTGCATCGTGCGAACCTCCGGATCGCGCCCGAGATTCCCGACCAGGATGACCTTGTTCAAGCTGCCGGACATCGATCCCTGCCTTCCATTTCATACGATCGTGGATTTCCGCGCGTGGCGTAGCAAAGCTCGCGGTGCCTGCCAAGCACGCGCGGCTCCGCGCCTCGCATATGCCGCCGGGTCGTCCAGCGGCGTTTTTTTTTCAATCTGCTGCGTCTTCCGTCTCTGCGGCGTCTTCCGCCAAGGAATGCCGCGCACACAATAGCGCACCACATGCGACCCGCCCAGCGCCGACATCCAGTGCCGACATGGCGGCTCCGCCAAGCCATCGCGCGGCCCCCGGCCGACGCGAATCCCCGCGAGACAACCATTTAGGACGGGTGGCGTCGTCCCTTCTGATATGTATACTGAGCGCCGAACGATAACACTCCTCTAAGACAGGGAAGGTTCACCATGAGGAAATTCTTAGCCACCCTTCTGACGGCGGCCGTATCGACCGGCGCCCTGGCCGGTGGGGCCTCGGCGCAGGATGCCGTGAAAATCGGCATGCTTCAGGGCTTCACGGGCCCGACGGAGTCGCTCGTCAAGCCGATGGCGCTGGGCGGTGAGATGGCGATCAAGGAAGTGTCGGACAGCGGCATCTTCCTCGGCGGTCGGGAAGTTGTCTCCGTGCGCGGCGACAGCACCTGCATCGACGCGGCGGCGGCGACCGCGGCGGCGACCCGCCTCGTCACGTCCGAGGGCGTCGTCGGCATCAATGGCGCGACCTGCTCCGGCGCGACCACGGCCGTCCTCAACAACGTCGTGCGCGCCAATGGCGTCGTCATGATCTCGCCGTCGGCAACCTCGCCGGCGCTCTCGACGATCGAGGATGACGGCTACTTCTTCCGGACCGCGCCGTCCGACGCGCGCCAGGGCCAGATCATCGCGGATATCCTTCAGCGTCGCGAGATCGGCACCGCCGCTCTCACCTACACCAACAACGACTACGGCAAGGGCTTGGCCGACGCGATCCAGGCCGCGTTCGAGAAGAACGGCGGCACGATCACGGCCGTCGCCGCGCATGAGGACGGCAAGGCCGACTATTCGGCCGAAGTCGGCACGCTCGCGGCCGCGGGCGGCGAGGTTCTGATCGTCGCCGGTTATCTCGACCAGGGCGGCAAGGGCATGATCCAGGCTTCCCTCGACACCGGCGCGTTCGACAAGTTCGTGCTGCCGGACGGCATGGTCGGCGAATCGCTGACGGACAATTTCGGCGACGCGCTCGACGGCTCCATCGGCACCAACCCGGGCACCGACAGCCCCGGCGCCGATATGCTGGCGAAGCTGTCCGAGGGCAAGGATTTCAAGGGCGACGATCCATACGTCCCGGAATGCTATGATGCCTCCGCGCTGCTGCTGCTCGCCATGCAGGCGGCCAACTCCACCGATCCGTCCGTCTATAAGGACAAGATCATGGAGGTCTCCAACGCGCCGGGCGAGAAGATCTTCCCGGGCGAACTGAAGAAAGGCCTGCAGATTCTGGCCGATGGCGGCGACATCGACTATGTCGGCGGCACGGCGCTCGAGATGATCGAGCCGGGCGAATCCGCCGGCAGCTTCCGCGAGACGGAAATCAAGGGCGGCAAGTGGGAAACGGTGATGTACCACTAAGGTACGCACCGACCACGGATATCGGGAACGGTCAGGGCAACACCCTGGCCGTTCCTTCTTTGTCCCTTTGAAAAGCAAGTCACAGAAAAACAAGCCACTGAAGAATCCGGGCGGTCGATATGATAACCGTTGAGAACGTCGCCAAGCATTTCGGCGGCATCCATGCGGTCGATGGTGTCTCGCTGTCGATCGAGAAGGGGTCGATCACCGGGTTGATCGGCCCGAACGGCGCGGGAAAATCGACGCTGTTCAATATCATCGCCGGGGTCTTCCCCCCCTCCTCCGGCAGGATTTACCTCGACGGGGAGGACGTGACGGCGCTCCAGCCGCACGAGCTCTTCCACAAGGGGCTGCTTCGTACGTTCCAGATCGCGCATGAATTCTCCACCCTGACGGTGCTCGAGAACCTCATGGTCGTTCCGGGCATGCAGGAAGGGGAGCAGCTGCGCCACAGCTGGTTCAATTTCAGCCGTGTGAAGGAAACCGAGGCCCGCATCCGCGATCGCGCCCGGGACGTGATCGAATTCCTGGAGATCGCGCATCTGGAGAACGAGCTCGCCGGCAATCTGTCGGGCGGCCAGAAGAAATTGCTCGAACTGGGCCGGACCATGATGGTGGACGCGAAGATCGTCTTCCTGGACGAGGTCGGCGCGGGCGTGAACCGAACACTGCTCAACACCATCGCGAAATCGATCAAGCGCCTGAACGAGGAACGCGGCTATACCTTCTGCCTTATCGAGCATGACATGGATTTCATCGCCCGGCTTTGCGACCCGGTCATCGTGATGGCCGAGGGCAAGCTATTGACCCAAGGCACGATCGAGGAGGTCAAATCGAACGAGGAGGTCATCGAGGCCTATCTCGGCACCGGGCGCACCCAGAAGCGGAAGGCCGAGGCATGAGCTTTCTATCTGCGACGGGAATGACCGGCGGCTATGGTGCCGGCGCCGACATCATCCATGATTGCACGATCACCGTCGAGGCCGGCGAGATCGCCGTCGTGGTCGGCCCGAATGGCGCGGGAAAGTCGACCGCGATGAAGGCGGTCTTCGGCATGCTGGGGCTGCGGGAGGGCAAGGTCCTTCTCGATGGTGAGGATATCACCCAGATGGCCCCGCAGGACCGCGTGCCGAAGGGCATGGGGTTCGTGCCGCAGAACCGCAACGTCTTCGTCTCGCTTACCGTCGAGGAAAACCTCGAAATGGGAGCCTTCATCCGCAAGGACGATATCCGCGAGACGAAGGATCAGGTCTTCTCGCTTTTTCCCATTTTGGCGGAGAAACGCAATCAGCCGGCGGGCGAACTTTCCGGCGGTCAACGCCAGCAGGTCGCGGTCGGCCGCGCGCTCATGACGCGCCCGCGATTGCTTATGCTGGATGAGCCGACGGCCGGCGTCTCGCCGATCGTCATGGACGAGTTGTTCGACAAGATTCTGGAGGTGGCGAAAACGGGGGTCGCCATCCTGATGGTCGAGCAGAATGCCCGGCAAGCGCTCGAAATCGCGGATCACGGCTTCGTGCTGGTCCAGGGGCGTAACCGGTTCACCGATACGGGCGAGGCGCTTCTCGCGAACGAGGAAGTGCGCCGTTCCTTCCTGGGGGGTTGAAGTGGAGGACATCGTCAACGCCTTGGCGCTGTTCGCGAATTACGTCGCCGTTCCGGCGACCGCGTACGGTGCCCAACTCGCGCTCGGCGCGCTCGGGGTCACGCTGATCTTCGGGATTCTACGTTTCGCCAATTTCGCCCATGGGGAGATGATGTCCTTCGGCACCATGGCGACCATCCTGGTCACCTGGGGTCTGCAGGACGCGGGCATCGGCCTCGGCCCCTTCCCGACGGCGCTGTTGGCGCTGCCGGTCGGTATTCTCGCGGCCATCACCATGGCCCTTGTCGTGGACCGGACAGTTTTCCGCTTCTATCGACGCCAACGGTCCAACCCGATCGTCTTCGCGATCGTATCGGTCGGCGTCATGTTCCTCCTGGCCGGGCTGGTGCGCATCATCATCGGCCCGGACGACCAGAGCTTCGCGGACGGCGCGCGCTTCGTCATCAACGCGCGTGAATTCAAGGAACTGACCGGGCTGGAAGAAGGCATCGCTATCAAGCAGACCCAGATCATCACCGTCGTGGTGGCGGGCGCGGTCGTGGCCGCGCTCTTCTGGTTCCTGCAGAAGACGCGTTCCGGCAAGGCGATGCGCGCCTATTCCGACGACGAGGATCTGGCCCTTCTTTCCGGCATCAGCCCGGAGCGCGTGGTCGCCATCTGCTGGATCATCGCGGCCGCCCTGGCGGCGATCGCGGGCACGCTCTACGGTCTCGACAAGACCTATAAGCCCTTTATCTTCCTGCAGATTCTGCTGCCGATCTTCGCCGCCACCATTCTCGGCGGCATCGGCCAGCCGGTCGGCGCCATTCTCGGCGCCTTCATCGTCGCCTTCTCGGAAGTGATGGTGACCTACGCCTTCCGGAAATTCCTCGCCTATCTCGGTCCTCAGGACTGGGCGCCCGACGGCTTGGTGCAACTGCTCTCGACCGACTACAAGTTCGCGGTCTCCTTCATCATCCTGGTCGTCGTCCTGTTAATCCGGCCGACCGGCATCATTCGAGGGAAGGTCATCGTATGACGAAGAAGGTCGCGCTCCTTTATGGCCTGATGCTGCTGGTGCTGGCGATCGTCGGCATCTTCCAGAGCTGGAACGTCGCGTTCGGCATCTTCAATCTTTGCTTGATCTCGGCGATCATGGCGCTCGGCGTGAACATGCAATGGGGCTATGCCGGGCTGTTCAATGTCGGTGTCATGGGGTTCACCGCCCTGGGCGGGCTGGCGGCGGTGCTTGTTTCCATGCCGCCGGTCGCGGAAGCGTGGCAGGTCGCCGGCGGCGATATCGCGCTATCGATCCTCAGCCTGATCGGCACCATCGCCGCGATCATCGCCGCGCGCCACTATGCCCCGCGTATCCTGCGCATACCGGTGACCATCCTGCTATTGATCGTCGGGTATTTCGTGATCGGCCATTTCTTCAACCCGGCGACGGAGGCGATCGAATCGATCGACCCCGCCTTGACGGGCTATCTCGGCGGGCTCGGCCTGCCGGTTCTGATCGCCTGGCCGGTCGGCGGGCTGGTCGCCGCCGGTGCCGGGTGGTTCATCGGGCGTATCGCACTCGGCCTGCGGGCGGACTATCTGGCGATCGCGACGCTTGGCATCTCCGAGATCATCATCGCCATCATCAAGTACGAGGAATGGCTGTCGCGCGGCGTGAAGAACGTGACCGGCATTCCGCGCCCCGTCCCCTACGAAGTCGATCTGGTCGAGACCGACTGGTTCATTTCGCTGGCCAATTTTTTCGGCGCCAATGACATCAACGACGCCGCCGGCCTGTTCGTGAAATTGTGCTATGCGGTCCTATTCATCGCGGTTCTCGCCATCATCATGTGGTTCGCGGAGCGCGCGCTGAAATCGCCTTGGGGGCGCATGATGCGGGCGATCCGCGACAATCGCGATGCGGCCGCCGCCATGGGCAAGGATGTGAAGGCGCGCCATCTGCAGACCTTCATCCTCGGCTGCGCGGTCTGCGGCGTCGCGGGCGCGATGCTGACGACGCTGGACGGCCAGTTGACGCCGACCAGCTATATCCCGCTGCGCTATACCTTCCTGATTTGGGTCATGGTGATCCTGGGCGGGTCCGGGAACAATTGGGGGGCCGTGCTGGGCGGTTTCGTCATCTGGTTCCTGTGGGTGGAGGCGGAACCGCTCGGCAACTGGTTCATGCAGACGATCACTATCCCGTTGCCGGAGGATTCAAGCCTCGCCCAACATCTCGTGAATGGCGCGGCCTATACGCGTTATCTGCTGATGGGGGCGATCCTGCTGCTGGTCATGCGTTTCGCGCCGCGCGGGCTGATACCGGAGCGGTAGCAGCGGATTCGTCATTCCGCATCCCGCGCATCCCAGGCAACAAGAAACCCGCGACTGGCCACGCCGGTCGCGGGTTTCGTGTTTCAAACGCCGGGAAGAAGCCTTTCGCCGTGGGGCAGTTACTCCGCGGCCTCGGCGCGTTTCGTGGATTTGACGAGCGGCGTGATCTCCCGCACCGCGCCTTGCGCGGCAGAGGTCGCGAACGCCGCATAGGCCTGAAGCGCGCGGGACACGTTGCGCCGGCGCGGGGCGGCCGGCTTCCAAGACGCATCGCCCTTCGCTTCCATCGCCACGCGGCGATCCGCCAGTTCCTCCGCCGATATGTCGAGCGTGATGGACCGGTTCGGAATATCGATCTTGATGATGTCGTCCGGTTCGACCAGCCCGATCGCACCGCCCTCGCCCGCTTCCGGCGAGACATGGCCGATGGACAGGCCCGACGAGCCGCCGGAGAACCGTCCATCCGTCACCAGGGCGCAGGCCTTCCCCAGCCCCATGCTCTTCAGATAGCTGGTGGGATAGAGCATCTCCTGCATGCCGGGGCCGCCCTTCGGGCCTTCATAGCGGATCAGGACGACATCGCCTTCCTTTACCTCGCCGCCGAGAATGCCCGCGACCGCCGCATCCTGGCTCTCGAAGATGCGGGCTGGCCCCTCGAAGGTCAGGATTGAGGCATCGACACCGGCCGTCTTCACGATGCAGCCATCTTCAGCCAGATTGCCATAGAGGACCGCGAGTCCGCCATCGGTGCTATAGGCATGGGCGACATCGCGGATGCATCCGGCCTCCCGATCGATATCGAGGCTGGCATAGCGCCGATCCTGACTGAAGGCCTCGGTCGTGCGCACGCCACCCGGCGCGGCCGAATAGAATTCGCGCACGGCCTCCGACGGTTCGCGCATCAAATCCCAGGCCTCGATCGCCTCCCCCATGGTGGCGGCATGAACCGTCGGGCGGCCACGATGCAGCAAATTCGCACGGTCGAGCGCGCCCAGAATGCCGAGGATCCCGCCGGCGCGGTGCACATCCTCCATATGATAATGCGATACGGCGGGCGAGACCTTGCAGAGATTCGGGGTCGACCGACTCAACCGGTCGATATCCGCCATGGTGAAATCCACCTCCCCTTCCCGCGCCATGGCGAGGAGATGCAGGACCGTGTTGGTGGAGCCGCCCATGGCGATGTCCAGGCGCATCGCGTTCTCGAAACTCTCGAAGGTCGCGATACCGCGCGGCGTGACCGGCTCCCCGCCCTCATAGTGGCGCTTGGCCAGATCGACGATGCGCCGGCCGGCCTCCAGGAACAACTCGCGGCGCCTCGCATGCGTGGCCAGCAGGGACCCGTTCCCCGGCAGGGCGAGCCCCAAGGCCTCCGCCAGGCAATTCATCGAATTCGCCGTGAACATGCCGGAACAACTGCCGCAGGTCGGACAGGCCGACCGCTCGATCTTATCGACCGTCTCGTCGTCATTGGCGGGATTGGCGGCCTCGACCATGGCGTCGACCAGGTCGACCATGCGCTCCCCGTCCTTCAATTGCACCTTGCCGGCCTCCATCGGCCCGCCGGAAACGAAGATCGTCGGGATATCCAGCCGCATGGCCGCCATCAGCATGCCCGGCGTGATCTTGTCGCAATTGGAGATACAGACCAGCGCATCGGCGCAATGCGCGTTCACCATATATTCGACGCTGTCGGCGATCAGCTCCCGGCTCGGCAGGCTATAGAGCATGCCGTCATGGCCCATGGCGATACCGTCGTCGACCGCGATGGTATTGAATTCCTTTGCGACACCGCCCGCCTTCTCGATCTCCCGGGCGACGAGTTGGCCGAGGTCCTTCAAGTGCACATGTCCGGGCACGAATTGCGTGAAGGAATTGGCGACCGCGATGATCGGCTTACCGAAATCATCGTCCGTCATGCCGGTGGCCCGCCAGAGCCCCCGGGCACCGGCCATGTTCCGGCCATGAGTCGTCGTGCGGGAACGGTATTCGGGCATGGGAACGCTCCTCATCAAATCTTCTTATCGTCAAGGAGCGAGACACTACCGGTGAAAACGACCGACCACCAGCCGGAAAACCGGACAAGGCGCTGTGCCAATGGGGAAAGACGGCGCTAACGCGTGTCGAATAGCACCCGCCGGCCGCCGATCGTCAATAATCGTCGTCGTCCCAACGGCGCTTGGCACCGGAGGCCATATTACGAATCTCGTCCTCGACCATCCGCTCGACCATGCCCGGAAGATTGTCGTCGAGCCAGGAGCGCAACATCGGGCGCAGCAGGTTCTTCACGACATCCTCCAACGTCTCGCCGGAGTGTCCCATCCGGATGGAACGTTCCAGCTTGGCGAAACTGGCGACGCCGAACGCCTCCGTCGCGTCGGAGACAATGCGGTCGTCGTCATAGTCCTCCAAGGGCTGGGGACGACGGCTGGGGGCCGGCGGCGGCGGAGGAGGAGGATCGAAGAAATCGTCCTCGTCGTCCTCGTACGGGTCCTGGTCCTCCATATCGACCAGTTCCAATTCAGGCGGGGGATCCGGTTCGGGTTCCGGCTCAGGCTCAGGCTCCGGTTCGGGCTCCGGGGGCTCATCCTCGATCTCGTCGACCAGTTCGAGGGGCTCTTCCTCCTCCAGCTCCAGGGGAGGGTCGGGCTCGGGTTCCGGCGCCGGGTCGGGTTCCGCGTCCTTGTTCTGAACGTCCTCGTCACCGTCCTCGGAAATGATCCGCCGGATGGAGGCGAGAATTTCCTCCATGGACGGTTCTTTTTGGGACGAGTCGCTCATCGTTCAGACCTGTTCTTCCAATACCGACCGCGCAGGCCGACCGCCCTCTCCCACCCGCATCGTTCCGACGACGGAAAAGGGCCTTCTTGGACCGCGATACCGCGTCTGGCCTGGGGATTGTAGCCCGATTCCGCCATTGTCTTCGCCAAACTGCACTGACTCGGCGGATTTATGCAATCGCGTTTCCGGAGAAAGTCATTCACCGGGTTAGGCACCGGAGAGACGCCGGCGCGATCGATCGAAAGGGCTGGAAAGGCTATTCGGATATCTCAACCGTCTCGCTGTCGCGATCATAGGCGCTATCCTCGACCGGATCGCCCGTCCCCCAGAACTGATCACGCACCGCGCCATAATGCGATTGCGGGTCATAATAAGGAACGTCCAGTCCGAGATCACGGGCCGTCATGCCGCCGGTCGCCACGAGCACGTCATAGCGCGCGACGAGAAGATCCCGTTCCGCCTGAACCAGGGAAACACGGGCGTCGAGCAATTCCTGCTCGGCATCCAACACATCAAGGACGGTACGCTGGCCGACTTCCGCTTCCTGCTGCACGCCTTCGAGCGCGATCTCGGCGGCACGGACCTCCTCGCGGATCGCCTCGATCTCCGCCAAGCTGGAGCGATAGGTCTCCCAGGCGCTGGTCGCGTCGTCGATGACGCCTCGACGCGATTCCTCGACGGTGTCCAGCGCCTCGCGCGCACGCTGCTTGGCCGCCCGAATCTCGCTGGTCTGGAAGCCTTGCTGATAGATCGGCACGATCAACTCGGCCGTCAGGCTCATCTGATCGCGTTCCGTATCGGCGCCGAGTTGATTGCGGCTGTGGCTCGCGCTCCCGACCAGATCGACGTCCGGCAGAAGATCCCCCGTCTGGCTATCTATGACGCTCAAGGCCGACCGGCGATCATGGACCGCCGCCCGCACTAAAGGGTTGGTTGAAAGCGCTCGCTCGACCGCGTCTTCCCGGGAAGCAGGCAGTTCCACCAAGCCTAGGGGTGCCTCCAATTCGCCCGGAGGTTCCCCAACGACCCGCTCATAGGCCGCGCGGCTCACCTCTAGATTACCGGCGGCGCGGATCTTGTCCGACGTCGCGCGCGACAGACGCGATTCGGCTTGCGCCACGTCGGTTCGCGTGACCTCGCCGACATCGAAGCGATCCTGCGTCGCCTCCAACTGGCGCTGCAGGCGAAGTTCGTTTTGCTGATTGAGATCCAGCACCGCCTGATCGCGCACCACGTCCATGAAGGCGCTGACGGTGTCGAACAGCACCTCCTGCTCGGTCGAGCGCAACCGCTCCCGCTCGCCGCGCACATCCGATTCGGCCGTCGCGATATCCGCCTCGGTCGATCCCCCATTATAGAGGTTTTGACGAACCTCCAGTTCAAGCGACCAGGTGGAGCGGGTATCCTTCTGCGGTGTCGTGTTCTGGCGGGTACGCAAGGCGCCGCCGGACCCGAACAGTTGAACCGACGGCCGCCATCCGGAAAGCGCCTGTGGCACACCCTCGTCCGTCGCGCGAAGCCGGGCGCGACCGGCCTGCAATGTCGGGTTCTCGACATAGGCCTTCGAGAGCGCATCACGCAGCGTCTGCGCCCGCGCCTCGTCGCCGGGCGCCAGGACGAGACATGCGACGAGCGCGCTCCCCCCCATCAGCCCGGCGTGGAAGAATTTTCGGAAGGACGCGACTTTGGGCATTGTGACCGCCATCTGTTTAACCATGATCGGCGCCGGCCCATCCGCGCGACGCCGATATTATCTTGTTCCTGGATGCGCGAGGTTCAATCGATTCGTCCTCATCCGCACGCGGCGGCTAGAAGACGAACCCCACCTCGCGCTCGAAACCCGGCGCGGGCTGCACCATGGCATCGCGCAGGATGCGATGCGAAACCACGCCGTTACGCTTGCCGAACAACGTCAGCCGCCCGACCTGACCCGGTCGACCGATCACCGCGACGAGGCGCCCCCCCTCCTCGAGCTGGTCGGTCAGTGCCTCCGGAACCTCGGGCAGGCATCCGTCCACCAGGATGACGTCATAGGGCGCTTCCTTGGGCCAGCCCTCGGCGTGCGGCCCCTCGACGATCACCACATTGTCGAGCGCCATGTCGGTGATCAGCGTATTCATGCGCCGTGACAGGTCTGAATCCTGCTCCAGGGCGAAGACGCTGCCGCCGAGCCTACCCGCGACCGCCGCTATATATCCGGTGCCCGGCGCGATAACGAGCACGTTGTCCGCGGCCCCGATGGCGGCGGCATCGATCAGGCGCCCGGCCGTCACCGGCTCCATCAGGAAGCGGCCCGGCGCGATCTCCACATCCTCGTCGATATAGGCGATCGTCTGGCGTCCCTTGGGCACGAAACGCTCCCGGGGGAGCGTGCCCATCGCGTCCAGCACGCGCTCATCGGTCACATTGTTGGGGCGAATCTGGCAGGCGACCATGTTGCGTCGCGCGATCGTGAAGTCCATGTCGACATCCCCGTCCGAACGGCCGGCGCGCGGGCGCCGGGAGGCCGTGGGTTCTGAAACCATCCATCGCCGTTATAGGCGCGCAGCGAAGCGAAGGCAATCGCGGCCTTATTCCCAATCCGTGCCCATCGCGAACCGGCCGACGCCGATGCTTGACCGGTACGATAACGGCGCGTATATCCGGCGCGCTTCACACCCTTGAACGGCGCGGTGGCGGAGTGGTTACGCAGCGGCCTGCAAAGCCGTCTACGCCGGTTCGATTCCGGCCCGCGCCTCCAACGATTTCAATAACTTACCGGACGCAGCCAGGGGAATTTCCCCCGGCTGTGCCCAATTTTGTGACCACCCAATTCCTTAACGAGAAACTGGTGGACACGGGAAGCAGATTAGTTCTTATCCAGCATGTCGCCCGGACATCCACGAGCCGACGTCTCCGAGGGCGTGGGTTCGTTGATGATCGTGATGGAGGCGCCCGGCCGCATCCTGCACAGCGGATAACGGAAATCACCCGTTACCGTGTAATGACGGTCGTCATCCTCCCGCACGAAAGGGATCGCCTCTCCGTCCGCAGTGATCAGGACGACGTCCCCATCATCATCTCGATACAGACCCTCGGGGATGCGTCCACGATCCTCGGCCCTATAGTGCCGTTGGTTCGTGTCGCCTATCTGAACCTTGATCGTCATGGTTAGTCCTCCACTCCAAAATAATGTTTCCAGCCCTCGGTGCCGAAGACATCATGGTCGTCACACGCGTCCAACGCTGGGACCAAGTCCGTGTTGACGATGTCCTTGACACACTTCCCGTCCTCCCCGCCTGATGCCAGAGTGGATGCCATTCGCATCAGCAACCGCTCCGCGTCGATGTGGTGGAGTTCCATGGTTCCTTCTCCTCTCAAAGAAAACGCCCCGCCGAATGGCGAGGCGCTTGGACCGTGGATCGCTTCACTAGATACAGGAATTGTCAGCTTCGTTTGAGATGGTGCTCCAGTCGGTGGTCGATCCACCACCTGACAATCAGCTTCTCCCACCAACGAGTCCTAGCACCCCATAAGTAGGCATGGGCTCGTTTCTTCACCCAGTTGATCATTCGTCGCTCTCCCCTCACCACGGTTCCTGACATGGCGCGTCCCAGGAGCCATCCTCAACGCGTCGCGCATAGTCCTGAAGGAAGAACCCGACGAGCAGACCAAACGTCACCGTCAGGGCACGTACTGCTTCGTGCCAATCCTCGGGATTGAGGCCCCACTCAACGAACGCACCTATGAGATAGAGCCCGACCGGCCCGAAGGTAAAAAAGACGATCCGGTTCGCGTGCATCAACTGTCCTCCATTGCATCCAGGATATTCGCGGCCTTATCGGCTTCCTCGCCAGGGATAAGCTGCGCGTACTTCTCGGTCTGCTTGGTGGTCGAGTGACCCAACAGCTTCGATAGCTGGTGAAGCGTCACCTTGCCCGATTGCGCCAGCCGCGAAGCGTAGGTGTCCCGCAAGGTGTGGATCGTAGCCGTTCCGCCGTACCGTTCAATCAACCGGGGATTATTGAGCCCGGCCCTATCCATCGCTTTTCGGATCGTGTGAAAGCGGTGGTTCCGGTGTTCGCCGGGATTGTCCCAGTCCGGGAACAGCCACGGTGTGTTGACCTTACGCACCATGTCGAGGCGCTCCTCGATAATCCGTCTGACACGGGCAGTCATGGTCATGCCCGACCAGTTCTTCACCTTTGGCCGGAAAAGCATGATCTTGCCCTTGTCGAGCCACACGTCATCCAAGGGCAGGTCGGCGATCTCGCCTATCCGCGCCCCGGTATCCAGAAGCATGACTGTCATGTGATAGGCGTCCTTCAGCATGTAGCTGTGCTTCCAATTCAGTTCCTCGGGCGCGGACCACTGGTTGATCGGCCTGTCCGGCCGTAGCTCATGAAGTAAACGCTGTACTTCATCCTCGGACAGATACCGGAACTTTGCCTTGGCCTTCAGACGTTTGTCCTTGCGGGACGTCGGGAATTTGACGTCCGGGACCGCGACCTCGGTATCCTTGAAGAAGGTGATCGTGCGGGAGAGGATGTTCAATTCCTGACGTATTGTGGAGGCCGCCATGCCCTCCGCTGCACGTTGGTTGACCAACCCCTTTACATCCTGGTCAGACAAAGCGGCGAACCGAATGCTCGCATCCAGCCCCTTCTTTCGCCGACCGGACGAACCGGAGAATAGGACTTTAATGTACCCCTCGGTCTGACTCCCGCTATCCAGCGAGCGGGCGTACCCTTCGAACCAACGGGATACCGCTTCCCCGAGCGTGATATCCTCCTTCTTCCCGTGATACGTCCGGTCGCTGACGTCGGTGCGACACTTGGCTTCGACGGCGAGGGCGTCCTTCTTATTCGTGCAGTGGGTTGATCCACGGTACTCCTCGCCCTTGAGGCGGAATTTGTACCACCATATATTCCCACGCTTGTAGACAGACATTAAGCCCTCGCCTTGATGCGGTCCTCGCCGGACCAGACGACAGTATTCAGGAGCGCGCAGATTTCGCGATGCTTCGCGATCAACATGCCGCGCCGGTCCTCGCATAGGTAGATCGTTCCTGTTTCGTCGGTGACCTTGCTGATCGTCTGAAACGCCTCCCAGTCGTGCGTGCTGAAAAGGTAGAATTGCGGATCACCCTCGTCCGTCGCGCCGATGTCGGCGCATTCCGCGACCCCTCGCCGGGATAGCTCCCGGAAAGCTTGCATGAGGGCGGAATACTCCTCCGCCTCCCATGACCCGTCCTTTTCGATTGTATCAGCGGGAAATGCGATCACTTCCGCCATTGGCTCACCTCGCCTTTGGACAGATGTTGTTTTATTCAGTCCTCCTTGGAGTGAGGACCGAATAGCTCCTCGAACATGTAGGGGTCATAGGCGGCGAGAAGTCGCTTGGCGAAGTCCCGTCTCCCAACCCCAAGGGCTTCTGCCCAATACCGCATCCCTTCCGGCGGGACACGGTTCGCCCCGTTCTCGACGGACGAAACGAACGTGTAGTAGTCAAATCCCAAACGCTTCGCGAGAGCAGCCTGAGTGAGGTCCTTGTCCTGTCTGAGTTTCTTGATCCAGGACCCGACTTCCTTCCTCTTCTGCTTCGCCTCCTCGGTCTGAACGCGATACTTTGAATGGGCCATCGTCGCCCTCCTCGTTCATGACCCCGTCCCATAATATGCTTAGTATTCCTAAGCATGGGGAACAAGGGTTCAGTTGCCTCTAATCACCATTACCACCATCCAGACGACCAAGAGTGCGAATGGCAGCAAGGGCATCCATTTAAGGATGTCCATCACGTCCCCCTTTTGTGGTGATTTGGACTCCCGTGTCCAGCACAATCTTCATGAGCGCACCCGTATCTACCTAACCCAATACATCTAGCGTCCACCAGATGGGTATTCAACAGGTACACCAAAGGGTTACCCTATGGTGTCTACTCTGGACAGGTTGCCTTGTATGGCAACCCCAGCATGAGAGTCCTCTTTGAGGGGTTACCCCATAGGGTACCCTATAGGGTACCCCATAGGGGACAGTTTTGGCCCACTCTTCGTTTCAATAGGTACATGTAAAGTGAGCCGCCTCTTTCCCTGTCAGGGTCCCCGACAGGGGTTAGCGTTTAGACACGACGAGGCTTAAGTGTCAGCCGTAGGGTGGACCGTGAGTCTCATAGGGTCAGGTCCGGGGTTGGTCCAAATCCGTCAGATGGTTATGGCGGAGTGGACCAGAAGCAGAATTAGAAGCGAGACTTCCACGGTCAGAACCGTGATGATCAGGCTCCAGTCGGTCATGCGGACAGGTCCTTTCAACCCTCCTTGGTTGGATGGACGACGTCCCCGTCGAGGGTCCCTGCCATCTCCGAATGGTCCCGCAGAAGCTTATCCAGGAGACGGCGCGGAACCTTGACTTCCTTGGTCGTCCGCTTGGTGTGGTTCAGGATTGCGTGAAGCTCCTCGAATTCGGGAAGCTTGAGGGAAAGCTTGGCTTTACCCTTCATACGCCATCACCAATGTCAGGGCGGCAGAGCGAAGCGATGAATGGGTCCTCCTCGACGCGCTCAGTTTTACCGTCCTTCGCCTGTGTCTCCTCCAGGCTGATCAGGCCGTCGATGTACGCCATGGCTTCCTTGATACCCTCGGCCGAGGCCGTGAACGGCCAATCATGGATCGGCTTGGTATCGCCGATATTGTTCATGATCACGACCGACGCTGGGACGGTTGCCGTCGAAAGACTGATTTCGTACCCACGATAAGGGAGGGTCGTGCGGCCCTGAATGTAATAGCCTTGGGCGCGGATCGATGCTTCCGAGCCAGGGGACGGGCGCCGTTGGAGGCGAACAGTAGTGTGGAGCATGGTTAGTCCTCCTTAATTGCATGAAAGGCGGTGACGCGCTTACGTCGCCCCCAGTGCTGCTCGACCGGGACCGCGCCGCGTTGATCAATCACCCAGCCGTTCTTAACGACCTGCGCGTGGCCAGTGGTGCAGACGAGATACAAAGCGTCCCGTCGCGTGAACTGGGCGAGGCGTTGAAGGGTGACGGCGCTGGTTACCTCGGTATGAGAGTGTTGAACGCCGAGGGATGCCATGGCCTTCACGACCAGACTCCACGTCGTTCCCCCCTTCCAGTTCTTTCGCGGGTGGCGCTGATAGGCGGAACGGAATACGTCCGTGTAGGCTCGGACAGCTTCCGCGTAGCTGCATCGCGCGACGACGGACAGCGCTACCAAGCCGCAGTTTCGGGAGCCCTCTAGATCGTCTGGCAAAGCCAAACCGTCGGGTACCATCTTATCCTCTCCTTTCATGATGCTATTCCGGTGTAGTCAATGGTCAGATTGATGCGACGGCGCGCTCCTCGACACGTTCCGCTTTGGCAGCCGGGAAAAGCACTTGCATATCCCCATCGACACGCCCAGCCACGCGGTAGCGCGTGAGACGATATCCATGGTTGTCGAGGTAGCGCCGCGCTGGCGCGGTGTAGAACCAATCCCGTACTTGCCGGAGTGAGCGGAAGCCAAAGAGCCAGTATCCTCGCGGCTTGCTCGCGAAGGCGTCCGTGAAGCTGGATATCTCTTGGGCCGGGCCGGGATGCGAATAAACATCCACATCCAAGTCACGAAGCAGTAGCCTAGCCGCTCCAGCGGTGTAGGGACCAGTCCCGTCCGACATACGCTCCACCCGCCACGCGTAGCTTGTGCGTGCCATGTCGCCTCCTCATTGTTGGATGGATGGATGGGGTTCAAGGAATGCCCCAGCGGATCGCCCGCCAGGGCATACCTAGAGCCTCATCGCTCATTCACATCACACATAGCGGCGAATTCTTCATGCGTGATATAGTGTTTACCACCACACGCGCGGATGTAATCGAATTGTTCAATTGCGCGCCGGGGGTTGGCCGCGAGAATACGCTTGGCGAGTTCATGACAGGAAAACCCGTTATGATGACCCGCTATCCGCTGTCCATTGCGATAAAGCACATGTAAGTCCATCTCACTGTGCCAGTGAACACGGAGGCCATCGTCCATGGGTCGAAGAATTTCGGCGCTGCTATTTGGCAGTACGGATTGGCGATAGGCTTGTTCATGAGCCATAGGGTTGCCTCCCCCTTAGTAGGTGCCAGTGGCGTAGTTCGCGGAATGAGGTGGTTCCCGACCCTCTTCCATCAGCATGGTGTATGCGTCCCGATACCACCGCCGCCGGTCGGCCTTGTTGGAGATGTGCGGGCGAGCATCGACACACCGCCAAGCGCGACGAGCCTCTTTACCCGCCTCGCTAATTGGCGTGCGCCGAGCACACGCACCTTGGGGCAATCTCTTGAGGATCGGCATGGCTTACCTCCCGGTCGGATAATCCACATCAAAGGCGCGTAGCACCTGCCCCACTTCTCTGAGGTTGTGGCGCAGAAGGTCGCGACAGTTCCGGGCGTTCTCCCCTTCTCCCATCTCGTGCTGGTCCCGCGCCTCGGCGGCTTCCCCGGCCGCCGCCATAAGCACCATTCGCACGCGTTCCATGCGGTTGTAGGCTTGTTCGTGAGTCATCGGCTGCTTTCCCCCTTATTAGGCGAACCGCAGGGGCCAGACAGCCCGGATCAGGCTGCAAAGGCGGACATATTCCTTACGGTTACGCGTCTGCTTCGCGGCGAACGCGCGGCGCGTCATACGGTTCAACAGATCGCGGGCTTCGCGGTTGTGCATGATGTTCACTCCTTTTGGGTTACGTTACTGCTGTACTTGACGCCTAAATGGCGCAAGAGAAACCGCCCAAGGATGACCCTAGGCGGTAACTATTGCGTCATGAGGCGGGCACTTCCGCCTATGTGGAATAGACGAGATAGTCGTCACCCTGGTAGCTGACCCGGTAGCCATTCCGCAGCATACCCCCTACCGATCCGGTAGTTGGTTGCACGCACTGACACCCCTTATCAAAGTGCTTAAGCACTTCGCGCGAGCGTCGAAAGTCAGTCTCAACGACGTAGCCGCTGCCTGTTAGCCGACATGCTTGGTAGAGCATTGTAGCCTCCAGTGGTTATGGGTCACGAAACAACTGTTATCCGAAAAGGGACAAAAGCCCGCCAGGATGGCCCGGCGGGACTATGATTGACTCATTAAGTCGCTAGGGTTGGCTTCATGCTGGCCTGTTTCCAGACGCCAGGATGCAGCGTTTCGCGTCACTCTCTAGCTTAACGCGCCGTCGTGCCTTGCCTTGTTTCAGTTGGGCCAGCCGTGGCGGCCAGGGCACTCCCCATCCGCTTTAGGCTAGGTGCGAGCCTTGCTCGCCTTCCTCAACCTACCTCCAAGGCAATAGTACGGTTCTTCACAATGTCCAATAATCCGGGGCTTTCGCCCTTGGCGTCCGGTCGTCCCGTCCGCCGTTGATTGGGGATATGGCATAGTATCCTGGGGTTTGTCTACCCCTATACATAAACTTTTTTGGGCACACAGACTAAACCCTTGTGTGCCAAAGAAAAAAAGCAGGGCGACAAGGGTCGTCGAAAGTTTGCGTGTGTGTAAATCACGGGCTGGAACCCCGAGCGTGGCACCGGCGCTTGCTCGGTCGTGGCCATCCGTAGCCATCCTTGCACGGAGAGCGGCGGCACGCCCTTTCAGGTTCATCGGATAATTAGTTGGCCGTGTACAGCCCACGGCGCGGGCCAGGGTTATGGCAGGATTGCGCCCTGCCCGTCCCCTAGGTGTGCCCGATTTTGTGCCCAGGCGGTGCCATCGCTGGGCCGACCGGCGCCCCGCCCGTTGCGTGCGCGTGCGCGCGGGTGCCCAGGCGCATGGGCGCGGGCCTTCGGGCCGGGGGCAAGGGGGGAATTTCGTTCAGCGCATGGGGAGAAACGGGGTCACGAAAAATCGGGGGAAAATAAACGGAGCCCCAAACGCTACCCTTGACCTATGCCCCTCACCTTTTCCACCTTCCGGTCATGAACGGAAGTCCAGTAATAGGCATCGGCATCGCCGCGTTGGGTATCGTTACGGCGGCTACGGGGTTGACCGAGGGGCTGATATTGGTCCCGGTCGGGCTCTGGGTAACAGTCGCGGGACCCACGTAAGGGATACACCACGACCGTCACGCAAAACCGATATAGGTGCGCCAGGGAATACGCTGTGTGAGCTTTGGGGTGTTCGTAGGTCTACCCTACCTGACAGAACCCAAAGCTCACACACGACGCTCTCTGAGGCTAACGGGTGACGCGCCTCATGGCCACGTGCATCCCGCCCATTACCGTTACCGTGAACGTCACCAGGAAGGTGACGAGGGAGACGGCTTCCGCTTCAGTCAACATACTTCTCCTCATAGGTGGTGATCTTCCGCTCCAGGGTGTCGTAGGTAACGACCGAAGTACCCTTGCGACGTGCTTTCCGGGTAAATCCCGGTGTCTGACAACTGTCGATGAAGTCTTCCAGCATCTCGTCCAGTTCCTCTCGCTCCATGTCCCGCCGTGCCTCGTCGGTGTCCATGGCCATGGCTTTCTCATAGGAGGCAACCGCGCCAGCGAAGGCGTCGATGCGGTCGTCGTGATTGAGAGAGCCCCGTTCGCGGGACAGGTGGGTTAGCTGGTAAATGAAGGTCTCGTCTCGGGCCACGCTGTCATCGATCACGACCCGGTGGGCATTCAGGACGGGCTCGACGGTGTCGATGATCCGCTGTTCCTTCTGGCCCGAAGCCCACTCCGCTTCCTCGATGGCCACGGGCCAATCGTCCATCTTGGCCTGTTTCTTCGCCTTGGACATGACAGGCTTGAAGGCGTTGATCCAAATCTCGCCGCCATAATTCGGCTCGACCAGGACCTTATTCACCTTCAGGCGCAGAACGTCCTTGGCGATCTTCAGCATGGCTTCGTCGACGCCTCCATTCCATCCACTCAAATGCGGGCAGAAAAGCATCCCATTAAGATGCTTCAGGGTTACCCAAGCCGTCTCGTCCTTACCGCGACCCGATGGGTCGACGAACATGATCGACCCCTCATAGGGACGATATTCGGTACGGTCCACGAATAGCGGGCCAAGGAACTTGTCACCGGAAAAGCCAACATTCGGGATGTCGTGATAGACGTTGTCCGTGCCGGTATCGGTCCCCCATTGGATCGTCAGGGGGGCCTTGTCGGCGTTCAGCGGATAGACGACGAAGTCGAACTGCTTCAGCGGATAGCGCTCCGCATCGGACAGCGAGGTGTCCAGCATGTACTGGAGAGCGAACCAGGAGCGCCCCTTCGCCTCGCGCGAAATGAGGTCCTCGTCGGAGAACCGCTTGGGGTCCACAGGGTCTCCTGAAGCGGCACCCTTGTCCATCGCGTCCTGCACGAACGGGGCGAGGATGTTCACCTTCTCGCCACTGTCCCGCATCAGGAGGTAATTCTCCATCTTCTCGGGACGCGGGAAACGCGCTGGCACGGTGAAGCAATTGAAGCCGCGCTCGGTGACGAGGCGGTTGTAGATACTCTCCTCGGTTTGGGGCGTACCCAGGAATAGCACGTCACCGGCCGGTCGGGTCAGGTGTCCTTCCGCGTCCTCCTCGGCCGGAACCTTAATGGCGTCGAATTCGTTGACGTTCCTGAGAAGCGTCTCGCGGCTGTCCTCGGTGCGGGAGTTCTCCGGCACCTCGATATCGTCCGCTATGATCCGTGTCGCACGGGACCCGGTGATCTGACCAGTGATGCCCGCCGCCTTCAAGGATGGCGACTGGGAAATCGAGGCGCCCCGGACGTCGAACCTGTCGAATGAGTTACGCTGCCCCTCCTGGGGTCTCAGGAACTTCAGAATGTCCATGGTCCCCAGGATGTTCTTGACCTGGGAAACGAACTCCTTCGCCTTCGGCGACGAAGCGGAGACCACCAGGATTTTCTCATTCTTAGGGTCTCGGCCGAGGAGCCACAGACAATAGGCTGCGGCGATATATGACTTCCCGATACCACGGAAGGCGCGGACCATTTCGGCCCGCCCCGTCCTGGCCTTGTACCCTTCCGGGAAGCCATGCTGCATGAAGTACGCGATCTCGTACTGGGCCGGTGTGGGAGCGGGAAGCCCCAGATGCATCCAGACGAGGTAGAGGAAGTTACGGAAATCCTCCGCGACCTCCTTTGGCAGCATTAAGCGTTACCTTCCTTGTTGCTGGGGAACGGAAGCCCCTTCTCCTTCATGAACTGGTCCAACGCGCCAGCCGGGCTGTCCGTCGTCGGGATATCCTCGGGCGGGTTCTCCTTGATGTAGCGCTGGGCCGTCGCGATGATCCGGGGATCGGGGTCCTCGGCTTGAAGTTGCTCGATCAGCACACGTGCCAGGATGTCCCGAATTTCGCTTGAGCGGTTCTTGTCTTCCATCAGTATTTCCTACCTTTCCAGGCACCGACGGTGTTCTGAAACCCGTCGCGAACGCCCAACGCCGCACCCACGGCCGCGCATCCCATAACCTCGATTGGGCACAGGATGACGACGGACAGCTTGCGGAACCAGTTGGGTTTCCAGTTGACGACCGGCCTCATGTGGCCACCGTCAGATGCTCGAACGGCTGACCAAGATGATCAGCGACGTTGAAACACGGGCAAGCCTTCTTGACGCCGGGGAGATCCCGGTGGCCGAGGATAGTATCGACCTGGGGGTATTCCTCCAGAAGTGTCCTCAGAAGATTGGGGAGGGTCTGGAACTGCGCGGCGGTGAAGTTGTTCTCCGCCTTCGTGATATCGTCGGCGTCCGAGCCCCCAACCATGCAGATGGCCAGGGTGTAGTCGTTGTGTCCGGCCGCATGGGCGCCTTGGCGCCATTCGTCGCGACCCGACTCTACCTTGCCGTTACGGCGGAGGACGAAGTGATAGCCGATATCCGACCAGCCACGTTCCTTGACGTGCCACTGGCGGATTTCCTCGGCCCCGATGTTCATATCGGCGGGCGTGGCCGATGCATGGACGACGATAGCCGTCGTCTTGTCTCGCGCGATCATTACCTCTTGAAGTATTTGACGATCTTCTTGACCCCCACGGCGGCCGCAATGACGGCACCGAGGGATACCTGATACCACTCGGGGACCGAGCGGCCGAGGGCAGCAAAACCCTCTTCGACATGACCTGCCATGCCGGGGATAAAGCACAGGACTACCGGAACGGAGAGAACGATGGTCCAGTATTCGTCCTTCCAAGACGACTTGGACCCCTCGGCCATCTCCATGTCCCAGTCCTGATTGTGCTTTATTTTCGACTGAATACGCTTGTTTTTCGCTGCCTCGATTTTTGTCTTTCGTTTTTCCTTGAGGCGCGCGCGATCCGTCTTACCTTTGACCCAGTCCAGGCCAGCCTTGACGAGACCGCTCACCACGGTCCCGGCCAGGGCTGTCAATCCCATTTAGTCCTCTTTCGTCCAGTCTCGGATAATCTTGATGCCGCGTAGGGTGAGAACGACGCCGCCCGCGACGACGCCATACAATGCTCCCCACTCGTCGAGCCATTCCGCCCACAAGGGCATGGAAAGGCCGGTCGTGCCGAGCGCGGCATCCTTGGCGACATCGAATTTCTGAGCCGCTTGGGATACTCGTTCGACCGAAGTAGCCATTACTGCCTATCAGCCTTTCCCCGCAGCCATTCATGAGCCTTTTCGCCCCCATGCCTGACCAACCGAAAGAGACCCTTCGCAAACTGGATCGGTCTCAGAACAAGGAAAAGGAAAAGGACGAAGGCTTTGCCGAACGCATTTAGGTTCTGCATGACTTCACCTTGAAATTTTCTGATTGATTAGGGCCACCGGCTGTCCGCCATGGGGTCGCCCTCGTAATTACCTGCGCGGATTTCGTCCTTAATATCCCAGGAAATGTCGTAGATGCCCGAGATATGATCGAACACTGCCGCCCCAAGGTCGAACATCGCGGTTTCGGACAGGGACCGAGTGACGTTATCCGCCCCACGGAACTTGAAGGTCCGGGAGCCGCCAGTGGCCATGATGTTTCCGGCGAGAGAGGCTAGGCTGTCAATACGGGACAGGTCCTTATCATTCCTCGTCTGGACCGGGATCGACGTCTCGTCGATGGTCACCGTGACTCCTTGGGAGACGACATATTCCCGGTAAGCGTTGACGGCTTCGCACTTCTCCTCGGGGGTGGGCTCGATCTCCGGCTTCTCCACGGAATACCCCGAGGGGATCGGGCCAATGGACTTGATGACAAGCTCTTCCCCGTTGTCCATGTCATAAACCGTCTTTCCGCGATGATCCTCTTTGAGGGACCAGTAAGCCCCCTCCCAAACGGCTACTTGATCTTCGCCAGGGGTGGGAGGCTCGGAAAGCACGGCACCTCTCGGGATTAGCAGGTTGCCCTTGTCAAGAGGGTCTTCATCAACCGCCACTTCCCCGACGAACTCTCTCGTCGCGGGTATCGTTTGATATGCAATCGTCATGATCGCCCCTAGTATTTGATGTAGAAGACGACCGCTACGTTCTTCGGCCGCGTCTCGTCAGCGGTCCTGGCACCGCCATTAATCGGGGAGAAGTACAAGTCCCGCGCTTGGTTCCCACCCGTGTCGGGCTTATTCGCGGAATTGGACGGGTACGCGGTAAACGCCCCGGAGATGGAGCCACCGCCGTTCCAAACCGATCTGATCCAACCATTGAAATCCTGAAGGGCGTCGCTCTGGTAGGTCAGGATCGACCGACCGACGTCAAGTCCCCGCGTCTCATCCAACCCACGAAGGAACACGCCACGGAAGTCGGGCAGGTTAAAGGTCGTGGAGCCGTTTCCGTTCCCATGGGCCGTGCCCAGGACCGCAAACAGGTCGGCATAAATCGTCCGACTTACCTCAGCGCCGTTGCATTTGAGGTAGCCTTCGGGAGTCGTGGCCGAGATGTACGGCATGATCGCCCCAGGCGGTACCGTATCTTGACTGTTGCGGATGCGGTGCCCGTTGATATCGACGTCGCCGGTCATGGGGCCGTTAGAGCCATCGCGCTTGTAATAGGCGGTGTGAAGCGACACGGCCCCGAGCCATGCGCCCGACCCTGCCGACCAAACGCGCCATTCGCCCGAGGCACTATTCCAGTAGACGGCGCCATCTATCAGCGCGTTCCCATCATTATCCGTCGTGGGATCGGAACTCTTGGCCCCGAGGAAGCGGTCGTCGAAGGTGTCCAGCTTCGCCGCAGCGGACGATTCGGACTGAGCCGCGTTACTCTCGGATGCCGCCGCTGCATTCTTATGCGTCTCGGCCTCGGCCGCATATTGACCCGCCGTATCGACCTTTGGATCGATCTGCGTATCGACATACGATTTCGGAACGACATCCTGTTCCTCTGAGGGGGAGCCTACATTCTTGACCCGGCGACCCTGGACATCGTAGGCGTCATCGGCGAGGTCCGGGAAGAGAGCCCGGACGGCGGTGTCAATGGCCTCCTGAGACAAGAAGAACGCCTGTAGACTGTCCGTGTCGAGGTCCTCTTCCGGGAGGTAACCGTTCGTGAAATCGACGAGACGGGCATCCCGAGAAGACTTACGCTCGATCTGGATCGTCGTTCCGCTTGCCGGGGCGCTGTCGAAGCTGACCACGCCCTTGGACGGTAATGTGAAGTGGCCATCTTGATCGACTCCATCGACTTGAACCGCAATGTGGTCATCCGCGATGTAGTCGAAGTTAAAGGTGTATTGGGTCTGAGACCCATCACCCACATAGGTCTTGAAGCTATTCGCCATGTCCTTCTGGTGTTGGTTGCGAAAAGCGAAGACCCGCAGGGGTTAACCTGCGGGCCTCCGTTCCGTTCAATAGTGCGGGGTTCTACCCTTCGTTCAACCGACGCCAAATAGCATCGAGGTAGAAGAGGTTAGAATACGGAGCAAGGCGCTTCCCCTTCTCCAGGACTTTCTCCGGTTCATCCAAGGAGGAGAATAGACCTTGAATGTCATCGACGGTGGACACGGTCGGTCCCAACATACCGGAAAGCCAATGCGACTGCCGGTATCGCGAAGGGACCAAACCCAATTCGGAGAAATCGGCGCCCCAACTCTCGGCGAGTTTCAAGCCGCCGTTCAGCATGGGGTTCGTCATGAAGAGAAGTCCACCACGGTCGACGCTCTCTCGAACCCATCCCCCACTAGGCAGGTCCTTGATCTCGTCCCAGCGATCTTTGATCAAACCCTCGCGGATCGTATAGGACGCCGCGCCCATCGATAAGGCCCACAGAGCGGAAGTCGCAGCTTCCCATTCCTTGTTGGCCATCTTGTAGGACAGCTTCCGACCCCATTTGTTCACAGAGGTGAAGGCGAAGGTTTGGAACTGGAAGATCAACTTACCCATCGGGGTGGACATGAAGGGTGGCGTATCGCCCGCCCCCGGCGTGATCACGGCCCGGTCGGTTGCCCGGCGAAGCGCCACGTAGAAACGGCGGGTGGCCGAGTCATCCCCCCAGTTCTGCGCGTTCGGTAGCTTCATGCCGTACTTCCCGGCCACCAGCTCGTCTTCCCCGAATTCATCCATCTTGCTGGTGATGCTCTTCAGGGACCGCTCGTCCAGGGTGAGTTCGGCCATATCGCGCATCTCCTTGGCGGACAAGTTCTCACCACGCTGTAGCTTCTTCCCAGCCGCGTACATGTTCTGAACGATCTCGTGACCGGCGACGAACTTCAGCCGACTGTTCCAGAAGCGCATCAGGTTCAGGGTATTCATCTTGTCCGTGCCCCATTGGAGCCCGTGTTCGATGGCGTCCGTCACTTTACGCGTCCGACCGACGCCAACGCCCCGCTCACCGATCACGTCATCCAAACCATAAAGACGGGACTGACGGTTCATCAGCGGGGAGTTTTCGATGCCATACAGAACCGCCGCTAGGGTCTGGTCATCCATGTCCTTGGCGATATTGTGGATCGGCTTTCCGAGCATCTTGGGAAGGGTCTTCCCGACGCCGACATTCATGCTGATCGTCGCCATGTCCTGGATCGACGACCACACGACCGACCCCATGAACCGAAGGAAATTACCATGCCGGAGCGTGCGGCTCGCGTACATGACGGCTTCCGAAGGGTCCAGGTTTTGAACGTCGTACCGTCCGAGCAACCGGTCGCGCGCCACGACGACGGCACCGGTCTTTTCATTCAGCATTATCTCACGTTCGCGATCCAATGACCGGGCCAGCTTATCATCGCCGTTCTGGCGGGCCGCTTGGGCACGCTCGGCGTAGATGTTCCGAAGCTCCTCCATACGGTCAGCCAGGGCATCGTCGCCAAACTTCTCCCGAAGCGCCAAGCGACCGGCCATGTCCTGCTTATACTGGGTGGCGATCTTGGTAGGGTCGAAGTCGATGTACCCTTCGTCCATCAGGACGTCGATCTGATCGTCCGTGAAGTTCAACGCCCGAAACTTGGAACGGCTCGGGTGCCCGACGTGGAGAACCCCCGTGGGAAACTCGTCGCGCTTCAAGAAGCCGTTCCGCACCAAATCCTTGACCGCGTCGGGGACATTCTTTCGTCTCCGCGCGGCATCGGCCGCTTTCCTTGCCCTCTTGGCATCAGCCTTGGCGCGACGGGCCTTCTTCCCAGCCTCCTTTCGGAGACGGTTGGCCTCGATCCGTCTCGTCTTGGCCGAATTGCGAGCGGACTTGGCGGCGTCCTCGGTGTAGCGAAGAGTCGTCAGCCGCTTATTGTTGATCTTACGCTGTCGGTCCAACTGTTGAAGCCGCTTCTCTATCTCCTTGAGACGGCCTTCCAAGGAAGCCCTGGCATTCGTCTTTTCGGGGTCGGGCGTCTTCTTGGCCGTCAGGGGCTTGAAGAACGCCTCGTCTGACCGCCGAAGCCGTTCAAGCTCCGCCCGCTTGGCCTTCTGGTTCACCATCATCTCACGGATGAAGTCGAAGTCCTGGAACTCCCGGACTTGCTTAGACGACCCTTGTTTCCGGCCGATGGTTACCGTGGGCTCGGCATAGAACTTGGCGAGATCGTCCTGAGCGCGGCGGGCCTTACTGACCGCACGGTCCCAACGCTTGATCTCCTCTTCACCGACATCCTTCACGGCGCGTGGAATGAACTGTTGTTGACGCTCTAGCGTCTGTCTGCGGGACGCCTCCGCCGCGCGCGTAATTGCGTCACGCTCGCGACGTAGTAGCTCACGCTCGGTTTCGACAGCCTGACGGGCCACCTCGCGGGCGCGGGTCTCCTGCTCGGCTTTCTCGATTCGGGCGTTGGTTTCCGTCGTTCGCGCCTTGCGCGCCTCCTTGGACGCTTGGATCAGGTCGGCGTGGCGCTGACGGGCTTCCTCGGCGGCTTCTCCGACAGCGGCCTCAGCCTTCTCCAGGTCGAATACGTCCTGCTCCTCGTTCCACGCCTTCTGGATTTCCTCCTTCTGGGCGACATCGTCGAGCGCGTCGTATTCCCGTTTCGACAGGCCGTAGAAGTCCCGGAGCCACTCGTCATCCGGCTCCTTCTGGAGCATATCGATCAACAGCCTTTCCAGACGGTCGGGATTTTCCCTCACCTGCCCCATGATCCAAAGTTGCGGAACATATTCCTCAACCTTCTGGTTGGGTTGGAAGACGCCTTGCTCGACCCCTTTACGGTAAAACTCCTCATAGTAACGCTGCCATCCCTTGACGGCATTGTTAACCGACCCCTCGAATTCCGACGGCACATTCGCTTCCGAATTCCTGAGCCGCTTGTAGACCATCTTATTAAAGTCCTGGCGGGAGACGACTGGCGCCCGGCCGATCTCGTCACGGATCGCAGCGACGCCTTCGGTGCCGGGCTTCTTGGTGTTCAGCCGACGCCATTCGCGTTCATGAGCTTGAGAGGCTTCCGCCGTCCGGCTCTCGTAGTAGTGGACAAGGTCCTCGGCGCTCTCTACCGCCCGGCCCCGCTCATTGCCCTTGGTAACGATGCCGGTGTCGAGCATTTCCATGATCAACCGGCGGCTTTCCGTGACCTGGGCGTTGGACGCGGCGGAAACCGGGGTCCGCCAGAACCCAACCTTGTCGGACATCTCGTCCAAGCCACGAGACAGGATGCCTTGCTTGTCGGGCATATCGAAGTCCGCCAGTTCCTTGAACCGGATTTCATCCGACACGGACGCTGCGGACAGGTCCTCGCCGGGGACGCGGCTCCGGGTCGCGACCGGCGCATTGATATCGACCGCTTGAGAAGTCTCCCGCGCGATCTTGCCTTTCCCCAAGGTATGCATGAAGGCACCGATGCCGCCGCCGAGAGCGGTTCCCACACCGACGTTCAGGAAGCTCTCGCCGATGGTCCGGGTCTCCTGAATGCCGTGTAGCAACGCTTCCTGACCAGCCACGAAGCCGCCCGCTTCCGCTGCGGTGGTGAGGGCAGTGGCCCCTAATTTACCAGCCTTGAATGGCGCCGTGAGCGGCACAAGTGACGACACGTCCAGGAAGGACGTAGCCATCCCAGCGACATGACCCGCGAAGGACGAGTTTCGGATGACCTTGCGCCGGTCAAGTTCACGGTCAATCTGGCTTACCTTGGCCTGAAACTCGTCAGGGTTCTGAACGTTGTCGAAGTGTCCGTCCAAGAGGAACTCTTCGACGTGTGGCTCGAACTCGTCCTGGTTATCGGCGTAGAACCGGAAGGGCGAGAAAATACCGTCGTGCTGCTCGGACGGTCCTTCATAGCCGGACTCGACGCCCTGGCGAATGTAATCGGCCACGCCGCCGAGGACGGTTTCTTGCATGAAGTAGGCTCCGGCCGTGTCACCGACCGATGGACCGTCAGTTTCTCGTTCGAAATTTTGGACGAGCGGCGCGGAGCCGGTCTCCAGAATATCCCTGGAGACCCGCTCGTTTGCCAGCGCTCGCCTTTCGGCTACGCTTCCTGCCATTTCCTCTCGCTAGTGGTTACGAATTGCTGTCGGGGATGATCTGCGGTTCCATCCCGAACGCTTGGGCGAACATGTTGGCTTCGGCATTGCGCCGCGTGGATAGGTCGACGTCGCCGCCATTGCTGTCCTCGCGGATTTCCCGTTCGGCGGCCCGCCAGTTGCCATTTCGGATCGCGGACGTGAGGTCGTCGCCGATAAGGGCGGGGTTCTGGTACGCCATGCCGGTCAACACGAGTCGCGCCTCCTCCGGCAGTTGGAAAAGGGCATCCATGCCCAGCTTATTCTGGAGGATCTTATCAGCCTCCATGAACGCCTTGTTGAAGACGTGCTGAACCTGATCCTCGCGAAGTTCGGCGTCTCCCTGCCGGATATCCATGGGGTTGGCGCCCGCTTCCTCCAGGGCCTCCCGGATATAGGGCTCGTCGAGATTGAACCCCAAACCGACAGCCTTGTTGCCGCCTGGATCGTCATAGGCGACGTCCCGCGACCCTTCCATAGCCTTGATGTACTCATAGGCTCGCATCTGGAAGCTGTCCTCCACGTCGCCCCCTTCGGGCGTGACGGGCTGTCCGCCATTGTAGTTCTTCACGAACCGCTCATGGAGCCCCAGAACGTGATCGAGGGCATCCTGCGGAGTGTCGAACTTGTCCGGGATTAGCTTCGTGACGTTCGTGGATGGGGGAACGATGCCCTTATCCTTGAAGTCGTCGACGACCTCGCCGACTACGTCGGCCATCCGACTCTTGGTTTCGGGGTCGTCCAAGGCTAGGACCTCTCCGTCGAACCGCATCGCGGCCGCGTTGAAAATCACCTTTCCATTAACGACCCGGCCCGGCATCCGAGATTGGAAAGTGTCGATGAGCTTCTCCTGGCGACGACGCAGTTCGTCGGACGCCTGAGCTTTCTCGAACTGTCCGGGGTCCGGCTTCGCCGGGGGCGTCGGCCGCCAGTGCAGCGCGTAAATCGGCTGCTCGGCGTCGTTCCGAACCTTTTCGTACTGAATACCGAGAGGCGCCAACTCCGCGTTGACTTCTTCGATCTGCGTCTCGAATTCGGCTGGGTCCTCGGCCCATTCCCGCGATCCACTTACCGTGTCGGACTGCGACGTTCCCTTGGGACCGGTTCGGGTCTCTGTCACCTTTTGGAAATCGACCGATTGTCCGGGCGTTACGGTGACCCAGCCATTCTCTTGCCCCCCGTACCCTTCGGGTCCGGTGACCGCGAACCAGCCGTCCTTGGCTAACGGCGTGTTGGGATCGACCGTCATGGTCTCGGGATCGGCGCCAGCGAACACCCACGGCTTTTCCTCTCCAAGCGTGTCAACGGCCCCTTCCCAAAGGCTGTCGCCTCCGAAGAGACTCGTATTGTCGAGGGCATTCTCGGTCGACGTAACGAAGGCCCGCTGCTTCTCGGTAAGCTTTACCAGTCGTTCGCCATCGGGGCCGGGAACCTTTTGGTGACGTGCGAGGACTTTTTGCGCCGCCCGCTCGATAGCCTTATCCGATTTCAGTCGGTCACCGGACGCATCCTTCAGGAAGGCCGCGAGGTTCGTCACCTCACCGACCACGTCCTGGTTACCGTCTACGACGTCCAGGGTCGCGTCGAACTTATCGTCGACCACGTCCCCCAAGACCTCAGCGACCTTCTCGTCAGCGGTCTGATCGTCGTCAAGCTGCCCATCGGTGTACAGGAACGACGCCTTGTATCCGTCGTTCAGACGTTCGTTCAGTTCCTTCCCACGCCGATCCATCGCCGTCAGAACCGTTGTCGCCGCTTGGTTTAGCGACGTGCCATCCTGTCGAAGGCTCTGCATCAGGAAGTAGGCATTGGTCGTCTTGTCGGGGAGGTCCGCAAATAATCGCGGGTTCGACTGTTCAATGGCACGCATCGCGTGGAAGGCGGGGACGACGGACTGAGCCATCATGTCCTGGTCATCGACCGCACGCACGTCCGTGAGGCCAACCGTCATCTGTTCGACCTCGTCCGGCACGAATGACAGGCCCCGGATCATCTGATGCGCGCTGGGGTGGTTCGCTTTCAGCGCGTCGGATACCATTGGCCCGGCGAAGTCCTTCATCTCCTCATGCGTCGCCAGGGTGCCCATGTTCGTCGTGTCTCCCATCAAGGTGGACGCCACGCGGGAACGGGACTTACGCTCGGCCGAAACTTCGGCGACCTGATCCCGGATGTCGCCCCAGGCGGACTTTACCCCACGGTGCCAGCTTCGGTACTGACGGATCGGGAGAAGTTCCCGATACGCCACGGACAGGTTGCCCTGGTCCAGCGCGTCCTGGGCGGACGTAAGCTGGGCGTCGATCCGATCATTGAGCGCGGTGTTCTGGACACTCGCGGTCTCCTGGTCGATCCGGGAGACCATGGCTGGGAACTGCCGCGCCAACGGGGTATAATCCGGGTCGTCCGGGTCCTTCTTCGTCAGCAACCGACGTGTCCGCATTATATTCTGAAGGGGCTTATTCGAGCGGCGAGCGGCCCGGAACAATGCGTCCACCGCCAGGGCGGAGCCACGGCGCGGATCGTTCGTTATGGTGGCGCCCTCGTTGATCACACGCCGTAGGTCGGACACATCATCCACCTCGCCATTGCTGAAGCGTACCTGGACACTGTTCTGGAAGTCCTGGACGTTCCTAGCCTTCTGGTTCTCGTGAAGTTGAAGCTCCTTCGACCGTGTGTCGGCTTGAATGCTTCGGAAGAAGCCCTCCACGAAGAAGGGCTTGATCTCCTCGGGCATACCCTTCGCCTGTTCAGCGACGAAGGATCGGGCGCGTTCCTGGATCGCGTCCGGGCCATCGGACAGGGAAATCTCCACCAACGGGCCTTTCTTGAAGTCCGTCGCGGCCTCGTCGGCCAAGAGGGTTCCCTTGGTCTTGATGAAAGTCTTCATCCGGGCCTTGGAGACGTCTTTCGGCAGGTCGTCTTCCGTCTTCCCCATCAAAGCGTCCATCTGACCCTGGTTGGCTTCTTCGACCTCGCGTTCCTGGGCCGCTTCTCGGGCTTGGCCAAGATCGCGTTGCCGCTGAACCTCGGCCACATCCATGATGCCGTCGCCCATCTGACCGAACGTGCGTTCCAGGTCGTTCCCCAGGCGCTCCATACGTGTGGCGATACGGGAGGCGCCCGCCGTGAGACCTTCCAGCGGGTTGTCAGCCTCGGGGACCGACCGGCGCACCGGCCGGGTATTCGCCGTCGGGGCCGTCCGCGTGGACGTCGTCAGGTCAACGTCTGTCGGGCGACGGCGGGTCTGCCTCTGTGATGCCATTCGTTATCCTTTAGCTGCTTCCAGTCGTTCTTGATGCTTGGCGTAGCTGGTGGCGATCTGTACGCCGGAGTTGAGGGTGTCCATCATCGCACTGGTGCGAGCGTTGCTTTCAGCCATCTCGGCTTCAGCCGATGTGGTCGCCACCTGAAGATTGCCTCGGTTGATGGCGTTCGCGGTCTCCTGCGAGACGGCTTCCTTGTCCTTCTGTAGGGCGTCAATCTCGCGCTGACGCTGCCGCTCGATCCGACCAACATCCACGCCTTGCAGATATCGCTGCTCGTTCGCGATCCGTAGCGCGTTGGTCGTCCCCAGAACGCCACCCCCCGACGCCATCTGCGCCTGGAGGGCGGCGAATTCCGCATCGGCCTTGCGGGCGAGATCGGACTTCTTCTCCTCGGAAGCCTCGTCGACCTGCTCCTGCCGTTCGGTAAGTTCTTCTTGCTGCCGCGCGAAGTTATCCATGGCCACTTCTTCAGCCATGTTGGCTTCACGCCGGGCAGCATCCTTCCGCATATCCGCCGCGTTCTGGGCTTGTTTATAAGAGGCAAACGACCCCACAGCCGTCGTAACGGCGGAAATCGCCAACGCGGCCCCCGTGGAAATCGCCATTATGCGTTCTCCTGTCGTGAAAGCTCGTTGAAGAAGCCCTTGACCGTGGCGCTCGTGACGGTGAAGGGAAGGTGCGTCTCGTTCTTGAAGGCGATTGTGGTCGTGTCCCCCTTCCCCTTCACGCGGACGCGGAAGATATCGGACAGTATCGGCTGCTCTCCGACCCTGTTCGTCGCGCTGCCGAGCTTCCGTCCAGACATCGTGTAAGTCCTCGTGGGTTTGCCGTCCGGGGTGACTTCGACTTCGAAGAACCCGGTTTCGGTGAAGGACACCTTCATGTATTTCAACTGAAGTCGACCGCCGAGAACGGTGTTATTCTCCCCTTCTCGGACATAGATTCGGGAAAGCTCCACATAGGCCGTGTAAGGCAATCCGATGATCATATCACCGCCAGACCAATCCCCCTTGGCGCTGACCTTGTACGGGTCCCCGGAGTCATGATCGAGACTGACCTCCCGGCCAGCGCTGTTGAAGTCGCCGCTGGCCACGGCGATAGCCTTTGCCTGATGCTGGAACGGTAGCGTCCACGACGTCACGTTGTTATCGCTGTCGTGATCACCCGCCACCGCCACACGGCAGTCCAATAGCGGATTGAAATTCATTCCCACGAGAGGTGCCTCGGGAACGAACGCGCATTCCTCGATAAACACGTCGCCGCCGCGAGAGACCAGGACCGACAAGCGATCTCCCAGGCATTGCAGACCAATGATGCCATCGCAGCGCGTGCGCCATCGCCCCCAGGCGGATTGAGCCTTGGTTTCCCCGTCCCAATAGACGGTGTAGTTGTATACCGTGTCCTCCTCCCCATCCGTCACCGCGAAGAGCATTCCGGTAGTCGGGTCCGCGTCCATCGTGGAGATTTCCGCCGGGATGTACCCTTGAACGTGCTTCGTGACGTCCGCCGCCGTGTTCGACAGCGTTTCGTCATCATAGAAATACTCCAACAGGACCGCGTCCCTTTGAGTGGAGGCAGCGAAATACAACTGGTCACCGACCGTGACGGGTCGAGCCAGGGACGACGTCGAATAGGTCGTAGTCATATCCACGGACGCCGTCTTAGGAGACATCGTGGCGCCGCCCGAAAGGGTGAATTGGGAATTGGCGGACGTCAGAAACACCGTCTCGCGGTGAGGCGTCGCCCACCGGAGCGGGCTCACCGTATTGGACTTAGCAACCCGGTGGATCGGGTCTGTGTCCAGCACTTGGGTCGCCTTGTCCGGCCATAATTCGAAGAAGTCCCCCGACTTGGAGGAGTAAATGTCCTCGTCGCTTACCAGCCACATCCGGTTCTTGAAGAAGAACAAATCGGATAGCGCCGATCCAATGAAAGGGGGCTGAGGAACGGTCACGTCGTCGCCCACTTCGCGCGCGCGCCACGTGATCCGAGACAGGGTGAAGGTTCCGTCGCTCTCGCGGACGATCTTGTGCGGCATGGACGACGCATCGAAGGCATTCTTCAAGCCCGGGCGGACCCACTCGATCCAAATATCACTAGCTTGCACGTACTTGACGTAATAGTCGTCCAGTCCGGTAGCCGCGCCGGTCACTTTATAAACCACGCCGTCGCTGGGAGGGTTGCTGCTCGCCGAATAGGGTAAATCCCCGAACGTCGCGACAGAACCGGACAATCCGCCGCCCGACGTGACGCCCATGGATGTAATAATCGAGCGGTTCACGACCAATGTATAGTCCTTGACCGTGACCATGACGATATTATTTCGAGGGTCCCCTGTCGTGATGTAGTCACGCTCGGAACTGCCGTAGAAATTTACCGTCTTTTCCTCGCCGGTGAGCGCGTCGAAGACTGAAAGCCCGCCACTATTATCGATGGTCATCCAATATTGTTCATTGGCATCCCGCGCGTAAGCATGTGCTTTATACGGGTTGGAAGGGTCCAACCCCGTCTTTCCGACCAGCTTCAGGGCCGGTCTCTTCGTGAAACCCCCGGACACGACACTGAACAAAACATTGTCCGCCTCTTGAACCTGTGAAGGGAGGCGAACGGTATGCGGCTGGCGGGACACGCCATTGAACAGGGACCGGATGGGCTGATCAATCAACAGTCCCATTTAGGCTCCGTAAAATCGGTTCTTTCGATGGGTGATCATATGAGCGTGACGGTTGTCCGTAAGGACATTGCCATCCTCCGCTTCAGCGTCGGCCCATAGCAGGTCCGTCCATGCGTCGCGCTCCTCCGCGACCACGAATTTATCGAGCACGGTCGATCCGATTTCGCTCTGTTGGTACAGTCGCGCGGCGTGAGCCGCGATGTAGCGGCACATTTGGTGCGACAATTCCTCAAACGGCCGTTTCAGCACGACGTCCGCCAGGACGCCCGCATCGAACACGAAGGTCCGGTTGCGTCGGTCATAGAGCCGGTCACCCCGAAGCACTACATCCGTGACCTTATCGGCGCCGACAGTGTCGACCTTAAGGGTGCCCTTCGGCATGTCGATATGACCCTTGGCGTCCGGTACCAGCATCCAATTCTCTTCCGTGTTCTCGAACCAGCCGATGGACTGGATATCGGTGGATGTCCGATCAACGAAGCGCTCTGCGGCCTCGGCATCGGGATCACCGGACTGAAGGCTGTTGACGGGCTCTTCGCCGACGACCTCCAGGATGCGGTTCACCGCGTCGAGTTTTTTGCTACTCATGTCCTCTCAAACGAAAAAGCGGGCCAGCCCCCTCTTTGGAGACTGACCCGCTATGTTGGATGAATGGTTACTGACCGACGAACCGCAGATTATGCGGTCTTGAACTCCACGGCGGTCTCGGGACGCAAGGTGCCATGGCCAACGGCCATCTTGGACACCATGAAGTCCTCCTGCCGCCGCACGTCACGCTCGGTTTCCATGGCGATGTCCTGGAGACGAAGCGTGCCGACAGCCTCCGGCGTCCACAGAATGCCGGTAGTCGTGCTGTAGTCAGCCTGATACTTGGAGTAGACCGAGCTATCGGCGCTCTCGTCGCTGTTCGGGATCGTGCGCTGCTTCATGATCGTCACACCGTCGATCTGCATCGCCTCCTCGCGACCGGCGATGGCGCCGATCTGGCCGAAGTCACGGTTCACGACGAGGTAGTTGCCATCGGTGTCCTTGGCGTACTTAATCGCGTCGTACACCTTGGCGTTGACGAGCATATAGCGCGGATCGTCGTCCGGTACGTCGTTATCGAACAGGTCGATATTCGCTTGACGGATCGCGTCGATCCAATCCTTACCGGAGATGGTGCCGCTGTTCGCCAGGGCAGCGTCCGTGATGACGTTTCCGCCGGGGAAAGGACCATCGGCGCTCGTGCGAGCGGCCAGAATGGTCTGTCGCATGACGTTCTTGTCGAACTCACGAGCCAAAGCCCGACCAAGCTCGGTAGAAAACTCACCTGTAACGTCGAAGTGCGACATCTTCTCGTCGAGGTCATAGATCGCCGTGTGAGCAACCAACAGACCGTCGATGGTGATGGTCACCTCGGTCGTATCGATGTCGTTCCCGAGCATCTCCTTACCAGCGGTATGGTACTCGGCCTGGGCCTTCCAAGTTTTCGGGAACTGAGCGGACTTACCACTCTCGATATTCTGGACCTTGTGCTTGTCGAGGGTGAGGACCTTCTCCTGGAATGCCGTGAGAACCTCACCGCCGAAAATCTTCAGGAACAGATTTCGGTCGTCGGCGCTCTGACCCTTACCAAACCGGGCCGGATTGCCGTCGTCACCAAAAGCCATTGTGGGTAGAAACTCCCTGCTTGCGAAAATAGATGTAGAGAAACTGATGTACTTTTCGGACACACCCTTTCCTGTCCCGGTTGTCCGCCGTAGCGGGCCGGTCGTATTCGCGGGTCGTCCAGGATGCGCTGTCGCCTCCCCTTCGGGGCCACCTCCGGGGCAGGGACGAGGGGCGCACCCCACCTCGTCACGACTGGCTAGGTCGGAGAGGATTTGAAATACGGCCCAGGGCTCAAGCCGAGGGCGTCAAAGCGTGAAATGAATGACCCCGGCCGCGTGCTTAATGCAGAGGCGGTACCGGGGTTGATAATAAAGCCGCCCGTCCGTGATGCCGGGTCTGGTTATCAGAGCTACCGTGGACGGGGGCGACGCTGGCGAGGCGCTGGGCCTCGTACCCACAGCACGCTGCGGGCGGGTAATCCGTGAACCCGGCGCTCCTCGTGGGAAAGGAGGGAAACCACGAAGCGTCTTGCGCGCTCTCGCCGGGGCGGAGCCAAGGCACTCAGCGGGTTCAATAGGTACAAGAGATAGAGGCGGGGATGTCGCTCCCCGCTGGCGGACCCTACATGAAGTTGGACATCGCCACCTTGCGACGAACCTTCTTCTTGTATTGCGGATCGATATCGTAGAGCCGACGCCCCTTCTCGTCCCGCTTGGACATGGCGTCGATCATTTCCTGCTGGCTGGTGAAGCCGGATTCGGTCTCCGAGCTATTGTCACCTTCCATAAGGCTAGGCTCGTCGCCTCCGCTGGCGTTTCCGTCCGCGCCGAAGCGTGACTTCATCGCGTCGATGGCAATACGCCAGTCCTTGCTATTCAGGAGACCGTTGTATTTCTCGATTTCACTCTGCGGAAGCTCATTCGCGGCACGTTCCAGCATCCGGTTCAGGACTTCCTGGCCTCCGGCATAGTCCGCCGAGCGCCGCTGCGCCATCTGCTTGGATGCCTCGCGCATCTGGATATGCTCCTCAGCCATCCATCGCGGGATTCCGGCATCCTCCAGAGCGTCGAAGTCCTCGTCGTCGAGGGTGCCATTTTTATCGATCTTGCCGGTAATCTCGCTCCAGTCGAGCCCGGCATTCTCGATAACGTTCTTGACCCCCTGGTCGCCGCCCTCGGAGCCGTCGTTTTCCCCGTCTTCGGAACTGGAACGCTGCTCCTGGTCGCCGCCATCGGAGCCTTCCTGACTCTCCTGACCGCCACCGGACGTCCCCTTTTCCAATTCCTGGTAGGATTTCAGGAGGTTTTCGACATCGACTTCCCCCTTCTCGCCGTTCCAGAACTTGTCCGGTACATTGTCTGGCTTCTGGGGTTTGCCTTCCTGGGAAATCTCATCCATCTGGTCGGCCGTGCTGGACGATTCCCCGTCGCGGAAGCCGCTCTCGTACCGGCGGGCCATCATTTCATTATATTCAGGCGTACCCTTTTCGGGCGTCTGAGCGGCTGCGTCTCCGCCCCGGTTGTCGTTTTCTGCCATGCTCCTTTAGCTCTGTCGCTGCTCTAGAAGTTGTCTAACGGCATCGGCTGGAAGCTGTCCCATGCTATCGGACATCTGACGCTTCTGCCGTATTCGCTGTACCTCTTCGTCGGTACGGACGTTGCTTGGGAGACCAACGCCGACGAATAGTTTCTTCAGAAGATCGGGCCAGGGGATGTAATCCTGGACTTCCTCGCCCATTCCTTGGATCAAATTGAGGACGGTTTGGATTCGCACCACATCCTGCTCTCGACCGAGGGCTTCCAGCCCGACCACGACCTGGGGTTCGACCACGTCCGACATCTCGGGAAGTTTACCCTGTTGTTCCATCTGGAACATCAGACGCTTGAGGCGAACGCGCATCATATCCTCGGACAGCATCGAATAGACACCGCCCAGGACTCCCTCCAGTTCTTCAGCCAGCATCCGAAGCTCGGTCGCGGTGACGCGCTCGGCGTCACGTCGAAGGCCGGACTTCAGAAGGAAGGCGCCGGAGAGGCTCTCTTCCAAGCGTTGGATTTCGGCCGATGTGACCTGCATCCCATTGGCGTTCTCAAACTGGAGCATGGTGACGCTGTCCGCATCGCCGACGCCAACAGCGCCGTTTTCGGCCGTCTCCAGGAACTTCTTCATCCGCTTGGCGTAGGTCTGGGGCGACACGACATAAAGATTACGAGACGCCATGGCGGCGCCGTCGCGCATCGCCTTGCTGAGGCCATCGAAGCTGGTCAAGTCGCCGATATGCTCCTCGACCTTCCCTCGCCCGTAGCTTTCGCCAGGGATTACGGACCAACGCAAGGGGTTCGCCGGGAGTCGATCCGGGCTGTAGGAACCTTTCGTTCCCTCGATTACGTTGTCGTTGATCTCCTGCTGGACCTTGAAGCTGCCATCCTTGCCCTTTCGAACCCAGGTGTAGATCGCGACGTCCTCGCCGTTGTCCGCCTTCTGCTGTCCAGGCGTCAGCGAACCCTTGGCCTTCTCCGGCACGTTCTCCGGCGCCATCTTTTCCTCTAGGACGATTTCCAGGAGATTACCGGCGCGGTCACGGACAACGCAGTATTGACTGAAGGGGTAGACGCGGATTCGGTTATCGGTCCCCATCCACTCCAGAGCGTTCCCCGTCACGACGAGAAGCTGGGTGCATAGATTGGTCGATTGACGCCAGCCACTCCGCTCGATCTCTCCCTGAACCAGTTGCTCGGCCATCGCTAGCTTCTGGGTCATGCTCTCGGGGACCGACATCTGGCCGGACTCCTGGAGAATTTCCGGGGGGATCGTCATCTTGAAGAAGGGCTGCCCCGGCGGCAGAAGGGCCGTCATCAGACGGGAAGACAAATGAACGACCGCCCGGCTACCAAGGCTTTGGTAGGGCTCCGGCAGACGGGACGTTCCTTGGTGACCGTCGGGAGGAAGTAGGGAGGGAAGTGTCAGTTCCGCCGCTCGGCGGGCTCGCTCTAGGAAGGGCTCCCGCTTAAACTTCAAGCGCTCGTACCGCGCTCGCGCAGTATCCGCCATTAACTCTTAGATTTCTTCCGCTTCTGTTTGTTGGGTATACTCAAGCCAGACCCGGACGTGCCAGCCATCGGGATCGTGAATGCTTCGCGATCCACATGGTCTTCGCGCTCCTTTGCGCGTTTCCGAACCTCCTCGATGCCCTCTGGATCGACAGGCTTAGGTTTCTCCTTCTCTGTCTTCTCGGGCTTGGGTTCGGACTTGGGGGGCTTAACGATTTCCGGCTGGGGCACGCTTCCACCGCCGCCGCCAAACAGTCCCATTAAATAGAAACTCCGGCGCCTTGGGTCTGGGTGGAAACGCTCCCTTGCTTGCGTTTCGTGACGCCGCTGGACCGGAAGCGCGTCCGGGACGTATTCGTTTGCGCGGCGCTTATGCTGTCTTGGTGGGCCGCGTTCAGCTTCTCCTTCCGGTCTTTCAGCTTCTCCTTCCGGTCTTTCAGCTTCTCCTTCCGCTTCAGTTCGGCGTCGTGCGCGTCGCGCGCGGTCTTGGAACTGAAAGTCTTCCCGTCGCTGGCGGTATATCGGGGTGCCGCCGTCTGTCGAGGCGCGGGGTCCGGCGTACTCATTAATTACTCCAATGGTTGGGAATTTCGGTGAAACAGATGGTCCCCGAAGACTGCCAACCGAGCCGTAGCATTTGATAGAGGATCGCCTTGTTATAGACCTTGCACATAAGTACCTTGGCACCGCACAGGTCGGCGACTTTATGTAGGTCCTTGATCACCCCGCGCGTCAGCCGCAGGGTTCGGTGCTCCTGGTCCAGACAAATGTGGAACTCCAGGACATCTGGGGCGTCCTCGACCCAGTGAAACCACACGAACCCTAACGTTTTCAGTTTGTCAGATGTCGTGAGGCGGCAGATTAGAACCCGTTCAACATACTCCACGGGCCAATCGAAGGGGTAGTCGTTCGCCGCGAGGAAGTCGGTCAGGAACTCGGGCTCCTGGCAGAACTCAACCTTCATCGCGCTCCTGCTCGCGCTGGGAAATCAACTCTCGGATCAGTTCAACCTTGCCGGCGTACCGATGGGCATCTTCCGGGCGCTGGTCAGGCGCAATACACTTGGGAGGGTACGTTTCCGCCAGAAATTCCAGAAGCCCGTCTGTCGTTTCGGGGAGGTAGAGGCTGTCATCCATGGTTGCGATACCTCTGCAATAGCTACAGGTTTTGCCGTGGAGTTGCTTCCTCCACGCTTGGCCTTTCGATTTTTATTCCACTTGTAGATGGCGCCCACGACTAGGGCCGTCTCGATAATCCCAACAGGCATGGGCGCCGTCTCCTTCGTGGTCACTCGCAGGTTCGGGTGTTCGTCTCGGGATCGATGTAGCAAGCCGACCCTTCATGGACCGGCCCGCTCTCGTCGGCGTTCAGAATTCCGTGCCGCTTACCCGAGGCGCGATAGGTGGTGCATCCCTTGGAACCGCCCAGATAGGCTTTCCAATAGACGTCCTTGAACTCCTGGAACGTGACGTCGGCGCCGACGTTGCACGTCTTACTGACGGAACTATCCATCCAGTAAGCGGCCACGTTCAGAACGTCGACGTGATCCTGTACGGTCAGCTTATCCGCCGTGCGGCCGTAATGGTCGAAGACACGGACGCCATAGTCGTCGACATGCTCCTCCCGCAGACCGTCCGGCATATTGATCGTGCGCGTGAAGCCGTGGCTGAACACGGGCTCGATACCAGACGAAACATTGTCGGCGGCGAGGGAAATCGTGCCGGTTGGGGCGATAGACATGAGGTGGGAGTTTCGGATGCCGTGAAGGTAGATGCATTCACGGGTATCCTTGTCCAAGCCCTGGACGAACGCGCTCTTGAGATACTTCTCCCGGTCGAAGAGCGGGAAGGGTCCCTTCTCCCGCGCCAGCTTCGCCGACGCACGGTAAGTCTCGTTCGTGATCGCACGTAAAATCTCATTCAGGATACGCCGGAAGCCAACAGTTCCGTAAGGATGCCCGATAGCTTCCAGGGCGTTGGCCACGCCCGTCACGCCTAGGCCCATACGCCGCTTAGACTTCGCTTCGTTCTCCTGCTCCGGGTGCGGATAGACCGCCCGGTCGACCACATTGTCCATGGCGCGGACGATGGTGGGGATATCCTCCAGGATATCCCTCAGCCTAATCACGAGATGTCCCTCGTCCCCCTCTTCGACATACTTGGCGAGGTTGATAGAACCCAGCAAACAGGCTCCGTAGGGCGGTAGGGGCTGCTCGGCACAGGGGTTGGTCGCGGCAATCGTCTCGCAATACCAGAGGTTATTCATGGCGTTGACGCGGTCGATGAACACCACGCCGGGTTCGGCCCAGTCCCAGGTCGCCGACATGATCTTGTTCCAGAGATATCGAGCGCCAACCCAATTGTAGACCTTTCCTTCAAAGCGGAGAGGGAATACGTCGCCGTTCCGGACGGCCGTCATGAACTCGTCCGTGACCGCCACTGACAGATTGAAGTTGGTCAGGGTGTCGTGGTTGGCCTTGGCGTCGACAAACTCCAGGATGTCCGGGTGATCCACGCGCAGCATACCCATCTGGGCGCCGCGTCGGTGACCGGCACTGGAAATCGTGGCGCACATGGCGTCGAAGATGCCCATGAAGCTGACGGGACCCGACGAGTGGCTATCCAGAGAGCGGATCGTCGCGTATCGCGGGCGTAGGGGCGAGAAGTCATACCCCATGCCGCCGCCAAGCTTCATCGTCTTGGCGGAGAACTTCGCCCCATCCATGATGCCGTCCATCGTGTCCGGGATCGTCGGCGCCACATAGCAGTTATAGGGCGTTACATGTCGGCCCGAACCCATGGCGGCTTGAACGCGTCCGGCCGGGAGGAACTTCTGAAGGGACAGAAGCTCGGCGAGGTTCTGGAAATGCAGGTCGTCATCGGCAAGAGCGTCGGCGACGCGGTCCATCCCGGCTGTGAAGCTCTCGCCTTCCTGGAGGTACTTGGTCCGGTATATTTCCTGGGAGATGGGAAGCTCAGGCCCGATCTGTGTCATTACTCTCCTGGTCTTGCATGAAGGCCCCGCCGGAAGCACCGGCGAGGCGAGGTCTTATCGGTTGATCCGGGAGCATGGGGACCCCGGTGTGTCCCGGCACGTGCCGTGGTCGTGGCACACCGACTTGGCGACACCACAGAGACAACGGCTCTGGTGATCGAGCCGGGGCGGCAAACCTGTCATGAACCGCCAGACGTATTGCGGTTCGTCTTCTTCTTCCGGCCCTTCTTCCGGCCCGTTCCGTTCGGCCGCTTCGATTGCCCATTCGAGGTACTGTCGTGCTTTTCGGAGGTCTTGCGCCGGGTCTTCCGGGTGCTTCCGCCTGTACCGTGCGAGGTATTTGAGGACGGTTCCGACGTGGAGAGCTTCGTCTCCGGGCAAGTCCCGGACGCATTGCGCGGTGAAGTCGATGGGGTCGATGCCCCGGCCGTCGACGTAGTGGGAAGGACGACTGACTTCGTCGGGTGCCATAAGTGAATTGTCTCCTTGTCCTGGTCGTAGTTCTCTGCCCGGAGGATGCGGGCGACCTGAGCGTTCAGGATCGCATCCTCTTCCGATTGCCCGGCGTCCACGAACGCGCCGAGGACGGCTTCCCACATGTCAGCTAGCGTCGAGCACGGCTCCAGAAGACGTTCCGCGCGCTTCTCGCCGACGCCCTTCGCGCCCTTGTAGTTGTCCGTCACGTCGCCGGTTAGGGTCTGCGTCATCCAGACATAGTCGGCCATGAACCGGTTCGTTCGGCGTTTCTGCTTCTTATCGGGGTTGAAGTGCCGGGCCGGGACCGACAGTAAGTCCTTGTCCGTCGACACGATCACCGGCTTATGGAAATGGCCCGAGGTTGCATAGATGCCGATCACGTCGTCCGCCTCCAGGCGAGGTATCGACAAGCTCTTATGCTGGGTGGACAGGTGATCCTTGACCGCCGTCAGATGCTCCGGCCGCTTCATACCCTTCCTGTTGGCCTTGTATTCCGGGAATATTTCCTTGCGGAAATTTCCATCAGAGGAAAAGCACAAGAGCCAAGCCCGAAGCCCTTTAATGGGCCTAAGCCATGTGTCGAGAAGCATGTCCGCGGATCGTTTCGCCTGGGCCAGGGAGGCGGTCACGCCCTCCTCCCCGTCGCCCCAGTCGATATCCTCCTCCGTGGCCGACGCCGCCTTATAGGCGACAATATCAGCATCGATCAGAGCAGTAGTCATATAGGTTGTATTTTCTCCTTAGTGGGTCTCGGACCAGTTGTCCCCGATGTCATGGGACCCGGTCATCGGAACGCGTAGGTTCAAACTGCGCCCGGCCTCTTCGATGGCCCACGATGCCGTCTTGCCGATCAACTCGGCGATTCCCGGCTTGGCTTCGATCTGGAATTCGTCGTGAACATTGGCGCAGTAGGCCCAATCCCGGCCGATAACGATGTCGTTCTCCGGCCCGACCCGGTGCATCATCTCCCGGTGGAAAATGACCAGAGCCTCCTTCATGATGACGGCGCCCGCGCCTTGGAATAGGAAGTTCAGACATGAGTGAAGGGAGCGGACCTTAATCTTCCGTCCGTCGAGGCCCGGTATCCAGCCGTCGCGCTTGGCCTTCTTCGTCGTCTTTCGCGATAGGCTATCGAAACCTGTAATGCCCTTCATCAGAGCCTCTCGCGCGGCCTTACCGAGCGCGGATGGCGATCCATGAGGCTTCTTCGCTCCGGCCTTTCGGGCGTCCGCGATCACCTCGCGGCCCAATTTGGCGTCCCCTCCGCCATAGACGATGGCATAGATGATCGTCTTGGCACTGTCCCGGAGATAGAGCTTAATCGAGCGTTGGTTCAGGGTGTGGACGTCGTCACCCGTCTCCGCGCTTCCCTCAATCGCACGCTTGCCGAAGGCCCCTTCGTCGTACATGGCCAAGAAATGGCCCATCACGCGAAGCTCCAAGCCATCGGCGTCGATGCCGATCAGCTTCCACCCTTCTCGTGGCTTCCAAAGCGCCCGCATTCGCGGGTCCTTGGACACTTGCGCCATGTTCGGGTACTTGTGGGACATGCGTCCCGTGGCGGCGCCGGTCGTGATGACCGACCCGTGAACCCGGCCGCCATGCTCTAGGTTCAGCCAGCCCTTGTCGCGATCCTTGCCGACGATCTGACCCAGCTTCTTATTGGTGTCGAGATACTCGGCGGCTAACTTCGCCTCGGGCCATGTCAGACGCTTCAATACCTCCTCGCTGACCTCGGGCTGACCTGTATTGGTCCACTTGTCCGGTTTCCAGCCATATCGGCGGATCAACCGATCCGCGATCTGTGGGCGCGATCCGGGATTGAACTCCTGGAGCTTGACCTTGCCGTAGGGCGCCCCGGCCGTTAGATCGGCCTGAAGCGGGTCCTTGTAGCGGACGGTACGCTTCGGTTCCTTGTAGCCGTTGGCGACCCATATCGGCGGGAAGCTATCGCGCAGCTTATCCTTGATGTCCTCAAGTTCCTGGCGAAGCTGGCCCACCAATTCCTGCGCGTTTTCGACGTCGATCCGAAAGCCGTTCTGCTCCTGGAGGAACAGAATTTTGGCGACTTCATGTTCAAGCTCGACGGCGTAGCCGTAACGGGCTGCAATAGGTCCAAGCCTTTTGTATAGCTGCTCGGTTACGTCGTCGTCCCGAAGACAATAGGTTCCCATGGCGGGGGTGAACCGCTCGAAACTGTCAATGTCCCCTTTTGGGAAATCGAAGGCCCTACCCGCCTCCGCGAGGGAGTGACCGTTCTTCCGACCCGGATTGACCAAGCGCCAGACGATCAGGGTATCGAAAACCTTATCGCTGAAATCCTCGTACCCAAACCGAACAAGTGCCGGGCAGTCGAACTTGATGCCGTTGTGCATCACGATCCGATCCGCCCGGCGCAGCCGATCCACACCTTCCTCGATACTGGGATAGCCTGGATGGTCCGCGTAAAGCGTGGCATCGCCCGTATCCGGGTTCTTCACCGCGAGGCAGTGAAGCTTCGTCATGGTCTTCTTGTTATGAGGTGGAAGCGGTAGGAGACCGTCTGTTTCGATGTCGGCGATCTCTGTCAGCATCCAGTTACTCCTTGTGATGAAAGCGCTGTACGTGCCGCGTAAAGAATTCCCCGGCCCGAAGCAGTTGCTCTGCCGACAGGTCCGATTTCAGGCTGTTGGCCTTATGAGAGACGATGACCACGTTTCCGGGCACGTAGCCGAAATCGTTATCCAGACGCTCGAACGAGAAGACTTCCGGTCTTTTCTTCCCGCGCGTTTGGGGCGGGAGGTAGGAAAGATGCACGCCCAAAGCGGGACAACGCCGAGGAAACTCGATCTCTTCAAGCGTGAGATCGAAGGCGAGCCCCCGGCGCTTCGCCTCGGCCCTACAATCCCTGAACCTCTTGCGGACGTACCGCCACTCCTCGCGGCTAAAACGCTTCTTCGTCCGAGACATCGCCGCTGGTGGACCCGGAAGCTGTCTCGTCGTCGAAATCGACTTCGCCGTCCTCGTCGACCCACCATCCAATGGGGTTGAGCCGCCCGGTCTCGTCGTTGTAGCGAACGACGTCGCCGGGTCCGGTCATGCCGGAGTACCTGTTCTTCAGAACCCATATGACCGTGCTGTTCCGTGTCGCCGGGTCGGCGGCGGAGCTATCCCTCTGAAGTCCGATAACGAGGTCCGATAACTGCACGATGCCGTGCGACCCGCGATAATCCTTGAGGCTCGGCTTGGCGCCATCCTCGTGCCCCTGCCCACCGCCTGGGCGGGACAAGTGAGCCACCAAGTGCAAGCCTACCTCCGTGCGTTCGGTGAAGGACCGAAGAGCGGTCATCATCTTGTCGATAGCCTTGCGCTCGTCGGGTTCGTCCATGCCGGAGAGGACGATGTTCAGGTGGTCGAGGACGATCCAGCGACAATCGACCGCCGCCATGTACGCCATTTTCCCCATGAGAGACCGCTGTTGTATCGAACCGAAATGGTCGTACAGCCAGAACCGATCCGTCCCGAGGGTTTCCTTGATGGCGTGGTCGATATCCTCCTCGGCTATATCCTGGCCAGGAAGATGTATCGGCTTGTCCAGGTGGAGTCCCACGAACCCCCGAGCGGAGCGGCTTACATTTTCCTCAAGGGCGATGTACCCGATGGGGTCGCCGTGGGTCATGGCGTTATGATAGGCGATCTCGCGGACGAATGCCGACTTGCCGACGCCGGACCCGGCGCCCCAGGTCACGATTTCGCTGCCGCGCTGTCCATAGGTCAAGCCGTCCAGGCACGGGAAGGGGTAGCCCTTCCCCATCTCCAGCGGCTCCTTCACCTTCTCGGCGAGGTCGGATGCGTTGATTACCCCGTCCGGCCGCTTCTCCTGCGCTTGCCAGATGGCATTGCAGATGCCCTTCACCTCGCGGTTCTGGAGCATCTCGTTGGGGTCCTTGCGGGGAAGACTGGCGACCTTAGCCTTGCCGGGGGTGATGACCTCGGCAACCTCGGCGGCGGCCTTCTTTCCGGGTTCGTCCTGGTCGAAACAGAGGACGACCTCCTCGAAACTTTCAACGAACTCGATCTGCGCCTGGACCGATGTCACGGCGCCCTGCGCGCCATTCGGCAGGGATACGACCGGCCACCAATTATTATAGCCGAGGGCTTGGGCCACTGAGAGCGCGTCGATTTCGCCCTCCGTGATGACCAAACGCTTACCGCCTTCCTTCCAAAGTTGCTGACCGAAGAGACCGGCCTGTCCGAGATCGCCCGTGACGTAGAAGGATTTGTCGGGCTTGCGGCACTTCTGCGCGACCATCGCCCCATTGCTATCGTAATAGGGCGCGATCTGAACCCGATTACCGTGTCGGTCCTCGCCGTATCCGTAGCCGAACTTTCGGCATGTCTCTTCGTCGATACAGCGTTTCCGAAGGGGCCTGACCTCCTCGATCTGGAGAAGCCGCTTCGTCTTACTGCTCACCTTCCTCCTTTCCGGCTGTCCGTCGATCTTCCCACGCTGACCGCATGAGAAGCACTTTCCCCAGCCATCCGTGTTGACTGAAAATGCGTTGGAACTTTCGCACCACGGGCAGGGCTGGTGGGTCTTAACCCAACCGGCCATCAGCCCTCCGGGATCACTGACGTCAGACCGTTCTTCTTGCTCGTGGCGTTGAACTTCTCGACCACGGCACGATCCAGGTTGATCCCAGCCCGGAGCGCCAGGAGGCTTGCGGAGATCACGACATCAGCCAGTTCATCGGCCAGCTTGCGGTGAAGCTCCTGGCTGTCCTCGTTACTGCGTTCAACGTCGTCCCGGATGCGGTTCATCTTCTTGACGATGTTACACGCCTCTCCGGTCTCTCCGGCCATTTCCACGGCCCAGTCCGACAGGCTCCAGGACGCAATGCCATTCGGGCCTTGCCACTCCCGGCAACGGATAGAGTTGTACTCAGCAAGCTCCCTCAGTGCGAGGTGCCGCATGGGTTTGCTCCTTTCGGGCGATCCATAGGTTTCGAAGGTGAAGAAAGAGGAAGACCACGTTAGTCAGGGCGGCGGCATGAACCGACGCCAACAGACCCCAGGTGATGAAGAGGATCGCGGTAACGACCCCCAACACCGCCCCGAAAGTCTTGCTGCGCCCGTATAGGAACACGCATGTCATTGACGCCAGGAATGCTGCCCACTCCAGAAGGGACAGCGGATCGATCACGCCGCCGCGCCATCCATTACCGTGAGGGTTTTCTTGACGTTCGCGTCCTTCGCCATGCGCTCAAGCGCCATGGATTGTGCGGCATTCAGACACTTCGAAGGTTCGTCATACCCTTGGTGAAGCAGGGTCGTGGCGTATTCGGTCTTCAGGCGTTCGAACTTGCGCTTGACCTCTTCCCATTTGCCGGTCGCCATGGCGAGGCGGTCGTTCTCGTCCTCCAGAACGGTCACATGTTCCTGACGTTTCTGGTCCCAGAAAGTCTGTGCCATCAGCGTCCCCCTTTCTTCTGACCTTTAAGCTTTTGCTTCTTCTTGCCCATGCCACGGAACAGACGCTTCGGAACGCGGGTGGCGACGGTCTTCTTTTGGTTCATGGTGTCCCACGGTCGCATCCGCCACCGCCCCCGTTCGGGGTTCGTCTGAGGCTTGTCGCTCGGGATGAAGTAAACCCGGCCTTCCGCGATGTCGGCTGTGATCTCGACGCTCATGGCCTCTCCTTTCGGCATGAAAAAACGGGCGAGCCCGTAGGCCCGCCCGCTGTGTAGGGTCGGTCGATAGCTCCAGGAATTAGACGGGGGCCTCGTAGGTGAAGTCCAACTCCTTCCCCTTCGGCGGATCGATCAGATCGGACAGGCGGACACGCATCCGCTGGGCACGTGCCGCTTCCCGGTAGTGGGTCGTTCCTTCATGGAATTTCCTATCGGAGACGTCATACGCCTCCTCGGCCTTGGCGTTGGCGATGTCCCCGACCTCCTTCAGATCGGTGATCATTGCGCTAAAGCTCGCCATCACGTTGTCGACGGTAGCGACATTCGGGTTAACAACCTGCAACAGCTTGCGAATGAAACGGGGCATGATGCCTCCTCCTTATTGTGGTGGTGCGAGAAGAGACCCGTCCAAGAGCAATCCGGTCGGGACGGAACGTATGGCGACGGCTCAGGCGAAAACGATCAGAACGCTCATGGCGGAGAGCGCCGCCATGATCAAAATCTCCGGCCCCGGTCCTGGGTCGCCCATGTCGGAAAAAAGTAGCGTACCCAGCATCACGCAGCCGCCCTGGTCAGGAAGCGGGGTAGCGGAACATCCCGCTCAGTGAAGGCCGTCCGCTCGGCCGACTGCCTAACCAGACGATAGCGGACGTAACGCTTGCCGGTCGGGTCCTTACGATTTGTCCGCTCGATGGTGTAAGGGAGACCCGCACCCATGATCACGACCTCCAGGTCCGAGACACGGCGCGGCAGCGCCTCGATCCGGTACAGGCTACGGGCCTCCAGGCCCGAGATGGTTCCGATATTGATCAGATGCTCGGCCAGGGTCCGTACCTGCGGGCTCATGCCATGGAGCCAATTCGACAGGTCATTGCGATCCTTCATGTGTCCTCCTCTTCGGCGAGCGGGAACCAATAGAGAAAGGTTCCGGGCGCCTCGCCCGTTTCCGTGAAGCGCTTGGTGGATGTGCAAAAGACGACCTGATCGTCGTCCTTCCAGACCTTCTCGCCTTTAGTGAGCACGTCGAGCGGTGCCTTGACGTAATTATCGACGTCGCCCTTGGGCCAGAAGCGCTTGGTGGTCTTTGGCTTCTGGACGATTTGCTCGACCATCACGGCGACCGGCCCCTCCAGCTTCGGCCCCTCAAAGGCTTTGGCGAAGGGGAGCGCGGCCTTCCGCCATTTGGCGTAGGTCTTTGCGTAGTAGGTTCCGAACTTTCCGACGCGTGGACGGGATGCCGGGACCGGATCGATGTCGATAGTCAGGCGAAGCAGCGCCGCTCCCGCCCGGTCGACGAACCAATCCCGGAAGGCCGAGACGAAGTTAGAAGTCCTCGTCGTTGGTCTCTTCGTCGTCATCCTCTTCCTCGTCGTTGGTCTCTTCGTCGTCATCCTCGTCATCGAAGTCGTCAGCCGCGTCCGATCCGCCGTTCCTCTTCTCGATCAACTGCACGGCGTCGAGATAGCGAGTGACGCCCCCGCCGAACCCGTCGTAAGGGATCATCGTGATGCGGAACTTGGCCAAGTCACCGGCCATGATCCGGGTGTCCGTGTCCTCCAGGCTGTTCCGCTTCTTATCGACCATCTTCGGCTGGAAGGCCGACCGGCACTCAAGAAGCCAGTGCCCATGGAACTCCGACTTCTCGTCGTCGTATTCGTCGCCATCCTTGAAGAGCGGGTTCTTCGACTTCTTGCCCTTGGCATGAAGGTCGTTCAGTCCCTCCATGTACTCGACGAACGCTTCGGACCCATGCTGGGTATTCTTGTCGGCGTCCTTCCAGACGATACTGTCGTCGTCCTTCGGAACCAGGGCAGTCCCCTTGTACTGCGGCTCGTCCTCGTCCCAGCGGTCGTCCGGGCTGTAAATGAACGTATAGGCCAGGACACAAGCCGGGCCGACGACCTTGTACGCCTCGCTCTTCTTGCCCTTGGACTTCTTCTGGGTCTTCTTCGTTCCGCCCTTCTCGCTGCGCTTGGCGGTCGCGCCTTTCGATTTCGCCACCATGTGATCCTCCTTACGAATTACCGTATGCGCTCGACACGGCCGCCACCGTGGCGAGACCCTTCTGATCGTCCACCGGCGTATTCGCTTCGCGGTAGCGGCTGATCAATTCACTGCCTCGTTCCAAGGCTTCACACGCCTCCCAAAACGGCGACTCGCCGTGTCCCGAAATCGCTTCCAGGAAGGTGGCACCAAGCATTGCGGCAGCCTCCCGCCGCTGACCCTGGGTCAAGCCGAGGTTGTCAGCGAGATTGTCCATCTTGTCGGCCCCCGTCAGCACCGCCGAGATGAACTCCTTGTTGGTAAGAACCTTGGCGATGTTCTGGATATCCATCGCTCGATCCTCCTTTCGTGTGTGAAAGTGTCTGTTCACTAGGTACATGATTTATTAGTTACGAAACCGATGTACCCTTAGCTGAAAAAATAGTCGCTCCGCAGGACTTCGGAGATGTCGAAGTCCCCGGTCGACGGTGGCTGGGGAAGATCGAACGCCCCGTCCTTGGACAGCATCCTGTGAAGGTCTCCGAGAGGGTCCCCCTTGTAGATGTGGTAGAACTCTTCCCGGAGAATGTCGCCAAGGATTCGGGTGTCCTCCCCCGCGTGAGTGGCGAAGCTGTCGTGGATCATGGCGAAATCGTCGATGCCGGAGCGTTTGGCCATGTTCACCGTGTTCACCAGATGGGCGGCGTCGTAGCTGTGGATCACGTTCGGCGCGGCCGCCAATGCTTGACGCCGGTTGTCGATGCCCATGACGGGCTCCTCCTCCCAAAGGACGCACTCGCCATAGAGGGTCGCAACACGCTTTTTGTTACGCTTCCAATACGCCTGACGGACCTGCATCCCCGATGGGGTCGTCCAATCCATCGGCTCGTCCTGCTGAGCCAGCGCCTTGGCGCAGTCCTGAAGCCACTGCATGATCGTCGAAGCGGATCGAACAACGCCCTCGACCGCCTCCAGGAGCGCGCTGGTCATGTACTCCGCATTACGCGCCTTGTGGCCGTCCAAGGCGTCGCAGTGGCCGTCCTTTATGAACTGCTGACGGAGTCCAGCACGGGTCACGCCGTAGGGCATAGTCATCACGCCACGCTTAACGGTCTTGCGGGTCACATTCCCGAGCCAACGGCTCGCCGCGTCACTGCCATCCTTCGCGTCACGTTCGGCAATCTCGATCACACGGTCGGTCACGATGGTATAGAGATCGCGGCGGGTGTTACCGGCCGCCACATTCGTCTGCGCCGCGCCATAGCTGTCGCGCCCCATGGCGCTCAGAATTTGCAGCCCGGAACAGGTGGCGTCCTGTGGGATTGGAAGGTGCGATATGAACGCCTCGCCTTGTTCGACATAACCAAGCCATTCCCGGCAGGTCGCCAGGAACCCCCACGGCTCGTCCGCCTCGGTCCAGAAGCGTCTACCGTCCAGCGGGTTCCGCGCACTATCGATCACCTCGCGCTCATTTTCCATAAACCACTGTACACGCTCCTCGAATGAAACCTTATCCATCCCGAATGTCGCCGCGCCCCGGAGACACAGGTGGTAGGCTCCGTTCTTGCCAAGCGGCTTGCCGTTCGCGAACATCAACATGGATTTCCCGAGGTCGTCCTGTTGCGGATTGATGTCCTGGGGCATGGGGTAGAGCCGCCCCCGCCAGTCGACGGACGACGGGAAATAAAGCGTCTTGTCCCGGAGCCTTTCCGCCAAGGACAACTTGCGGAGGAGTGCCTCGCGGCGACCCATCAGCTTGGCGTTCAGGTCGTGGATACGCTCGCGTTCTGCTTTCTTCTCCGCCCGTTCCTCGTCCGACAGGGCGTCCCACTCCTCGGCGCTCAGTCGCTTCGGTAGCGGGTGGTCGTCGGCGGACGGCAGGTCGGCGATGACGTCACCATGGGTATAGGCTTCGCGGATGATATCGACGATCCAGTCGTTCGTCATGAACGGTGTCTTCTGGACCGCGTTCACGGCGTCAAGGTGGTCCTGGGAAAGCGGGCTATCCAATTCCGCCGTATGAGTGTGGATACCCGTTTTGATCAGCGGGGTTTCGATCAGGTAGTAGCCACCGCTGTAATCCGTCATTCACCCTCCTCGTGACAATGTCCAGGACACTCGGGATGCTCGTCGAGTTCCGCTTCAGCCTTCCCGCACACTTTGCAGAGGGTCAAACCGCCATCGCATATCATGCAAAGCCCGGGGAAATCGGCGATATTCGGGCACTCGTGACCGTCCCCTGGTTCCATCAGGGTATGCTTCACGCGTCCTCCGCTCCGTTCTTCCGGTCGAACAGGATGCCGCCCATCTCCTTCGCCGCCCGGCTAAGTTCCGCTCCGATGGCGCCCAACGGGCTCCAGGCTTGGTTCAACAGGAAGGGCGTAACCTTCTTCTTCACCTCGATCTTACCCTTCGATGCGAGCCAGTCAGGATCGCCGGACTCGGGTTGGATCGCGATCTTCAGGTTCATTGGACCTTGTTCCTCCTTCTTTCCTTGGATCGGATGTACTTACGCTTGTCGGGAACGACCTGGGGCTTGAACGCCCGTCCCTGGAAGAGCGAGCGATGCGTCGGTTTCCCGTAGCGTTTGCGTTTCTTCGTCACGGAACCCTCCGAGGTATTCCTGGACCGCCCAGTGACGCATGTTGATAGACCGATGTACCCCACGGGCAGTCTGAAAGGTCCGGGCGACGATGTCCTGGGGGTAGCCATTGTAGACAAGCAGCCGCGTCATCCCCTGCATAGTATGGACCTCCCGGTAGCGACCGGGTTCGGTCACGGCCACGACTTCATCGAACACCCGCTTGTTTACCGGCAGCCATTTGGTCGGCCGATTGACGAGCCGGTTCTTCGTCCTCTGCCAACGGCGCCGAGCCTCCCTTAGAGTCATGCGCCCTCCGGGTTGAAACGGTCCCGGCCGATCATCCTGATCAGACGATGATGCATGTCGATCAGAACGTCGCCGAAGTCCCGATCACAATAGTCGTCATGCGGGACGTAATAACCTAGTTGGTAATCGGAACCGCGAACTTTGGAGTAGCCAATGGCATCGAACCGCCATGAGTCATTCCAAGTTCTCCAGGCTGTCATCTTGGCGACCTGAAGCATCTTTGTACACTCGGGACTTATAAACGATGCCGGTTCATCCCGTATCTCGGTCATAACGCCCGCTTGTTCATAACCAATCCGACGTTCCAGCATCTTGATCTTGTCCAGCATGGCGAACTCACGGGGCGTCTCGGGGTGACCGAAGTCATTGTCATGGATCATCAGATGTCCTCCGCAGCCATCAGTTCCACGCACTTCCGACGCAGCGAATTCAGGGTGTCCTTGCAGTCTCTCCCTCCAGCGAGTTCCATCGCCTCGACCGGGGTGCCGTCCTCCTGGCGGATACCGACGTCCGCATAGACGATGAAGCCGAGGGGCGTGTCCTCCATCGAGACTTCAAAGGCGTTGTCCTGGAAGAACTGTTCGTCGGCCGGATACACATCGAAGACGTCGATGTCCTGGGCGCGTCCGTGGGGTCGGATATAGACTGTAGCCTTCATGTCATCTCCTTCTTCCAATCGTTCGGCTTCGCGATCATCGGCAACATGAACGGGCGCTGTAGCTCGGATACAGCGTGATAATGCGTGATGTATTCCTTCGCTACGTCGGTAAGCTTGATCTGTCGCTCGGTCACCAACTGCCGCCCGTTGCCCTTGTAGTGCATCTGCATTTCGAACCATCCGCCTCCGTGTTCGACCAATAGCTGGACGCACTTATGACCGAAATGGACCTTGGTTTCCTTGTCCCAATCGAGGGCCACGCTCTCCTCGGACAGCTTCATCCACTTCTTGGCGTTCCGGGCATCGACCTTCTTCACCCGCCGCTCCATCAGTTTGTAGAGGTCCACGGCTGCGTCGCCGCTATCCTCTGCGGCTTTCTTCTTCTCGGCCTCCTTCTGCTTAAAGAGGTCGAATTCCCGCTGGGTCTTGGCATTTCCGGCAATGGCAATGGAGAGCGGGGTTACCGGGCGGTAGTCCTGAATTTCCACGGACAGTCCCGCCAAGGTCGACCGGACGATCACGACGGCCAGTTTCTCCGCCTCCAGGCAAAGCATCGGAACGGCCCATTTGGGTATCTTTCCGCGCCCCTGGATCGTCTGGAACGCCTCGTCCTGCGCTTCCCGTACAGCGGGGATCAAGGGCTTAAGGATTTCAGTAAGCATGACCTCCCCCGCCTCCATGTCGGCAAGACCTCCCCTACCACCGGCCTGAGCGCGGTCATTGGCCTTGGCGACCGCTTCGCGGTACCGCTTCACGCCGTCGTCTACCCCCCTTAGCTCCCACTGGTGCTCGGCTTCGATGTCACGGATTTCGGCTTCCGCCATATGCTCTCCTCTGTGCCCTCTGTGCCCAGATTTGTACCCACGCCATGCCCTTGGAATGTCACCAATAATGCCGTGTACACCGGTATCTATTTGATTTTTCTATGTATATAAACCACTTGTGGAGTGGTTTCATAACTGCAAAGCCGTCTACGCCGGTTCGATTCCGGCCCGCGCCTCCAATACCCACTTCCGACACCCGACCACCCTATCGGCTCTCCCGCCGCGCGGCCTTCACGCGGCGTGTCGGAAGGCTCGTCGAATCGCCTTTTCAACCAACAACTTGGCCCATGCCGAGACGTCGTCGAAGAAGATGACTGGGCGATGACGAATTTCACCGTTCGGCTCTTGGCAAGCACCAGCCGGATTGCTATACACGCGCCCGGTCGGGCGGGCACCCCGGTGACACCCCGACCGACATACCGATCCGGTGTAGCTCAGTTGGTAGAGCAAGCGGCTGTTAACCGCTGGGTCGCAGGTTCGAGTCCTGCCGCCGGAGCCATTAAAAAGGCCGCCCCACGGGGCGGCCTTTCTCGTTTGCGTCCCTAATCGCCGCGGCGGACCTATGGGGATAGCCCGCCCCCAGGCTTTCCCTTGCGGCTTCACCCCGCCGGCTTCAGCCCATGCAAATGGTGCGGGCAGTGCTCGCCGGTTTCCAGCACGCTCAGCATCGCCGTCCAGGTGCCGATATTGTGATCCACCGTCGCGGGGCTGGAGGCGGCGGCGGCCTTCTCATAGAGCGGTCCCTTCAGTTGCGCCAGTTCCTCGCGCGCGATTCCGACATACCAGGCATTTCTGTTCACAAGATGAACATTATGAAATCCGGCGGATTTCATCGCCCGGCGATAGCGGTCTGGCGACGCCATACCGAAACTCAATCCCTCCATTTCCAGATAATGCTTCATCGCCGGCGATGGCGCGTCGTCATGCGCGATCATCCAATCGCTGGCCGCGATTCGGCCCCCCGGCTTCAGCACACGAAAGATATCGGCGAAGAGATCCTCCTTGTCCGGAATATGGATCATCGAATCCTTGCTGAACACGATATCGAAGCTTTCCGCCTCGAAGGGTAAGGGGCCCGGCGCGACCTGTTGAAAGTCGACGCGCGCCGCGAGGCCGAGTTCCGCCGCGCGGGCCTTCGCCTTGCGCACCACCGGCCCTTCGACATCGATGCCAACGACCGCGCCCGCGCCGTGATCGCGCGCGAGGCTGAGGGCGATACCACCGGATCCGCAGCCGATATCCAGCACACGCTTGCCGGATAGATCGATACCCTCCAGGACGCGCGCCACCTCTTCCGGCCCGCCGGGCGAGAGGAAGCCCCAGCCCCAGAGGGATTCGAGAAACTCGATCAGCTCGTCCGTGTATTCGTCCTCATGCGCGGGACTTTCGGTCATCGCTTTCTCCTTCTCGTTCCAGGCAAGGCGATCGGAGACCGATCGCCACCATCGGTCAGTCAGGCGCCTCCATCAGGATGGGCACGACCGCGTCGTCGATCTCGCGGGCGAAACGGTGTCCGCCATGCACCGCATGCGCGATCAGCCCGGGCGCCAGCGCATCGCCGATCCGCGCCACCTGCCCGATTCCGGCCTCGGCGAGCGCATCGGGCGCCGCCGTCAGTTCATGATAAAGCCCGTCTTCCGGCGCGCGGGACGTGACAAGGACAAGGTTGGGCGCGGCCATCGACGCCGCGCGGTCGGTGAAGATGCAGCGCGTTTCCACCACCCCGCCCGCGAAGGCGGATACCGCGCGGTTCGGCACGATCTCCACGCCCAGTTCGATCAGGCGGGCATTGGTGCGGAAGTCCTCCTCCGTATGCGCGCCCCAGGCGCAGGCGCGCCCGGCCGTCGTGATCAGCGTAACCGCCCGGCCCGTCTTCCGAATCATCTCCGCCAGGACGGAGGCCATGTAATGCTGGTCGTCGTCGAAGATCGCGACCGGCCCACCGGAAAGGATATCCGCCCCGCCCTCGCCCATCAGGTCGTCGGGCGTGTAGAGACCCTCGTCCCCCTCCAGCGCAGGGACCGGCGCATGGAACCACCGCCCCATGCCGTCGCGCCGCCAACGCGCCCCGGTCGCAAGTGCCACGACCGGATGCCCCAGGTCCCGAATCGCCGCCGCGTCGAGTGGACTTTCCAGATAGGTTTCCACATTGGAAAGGCGCGTCAATTGCTCCAGCCGATAGTCGCGCACCCGCGCCCAGGTGGAGAGGCCGGGAAGCCGTGCCTCCCGACCCGCGCGCCCGCCGAGCGTGTTCGATGCCTCCGCCAGCACCACGTCATAGCCCCGGCGACCGAGCGTGCAGGCGGCCTCCAGCCCCGCCGGACCGCCCCCCACGATCAGGATAGAGCGGTCGGAGCCCCGGGCCGGCACCCGTTCCGGATGCCAGCCGCGCCGACCCTCCTCGCCCATTGTAGGGTTCTGCGTGCAGCGGATCGGCGCGCCGCGCGTATCGAAGGCGTAGCAGATATTGCAGCCGATGCATTCGCGGATGCGTTCGGGCTCGCCCGCCTCGATCTTGTTCGGCAGGAAGGGATCGGCGATCGAGGGTCGCGCGGCCCCGATGAAATCGACCGCCCCGCGCCGTATCAGCGTCGCCATCGCATCGGGCGTCGTGTAGCGGCCGACGCTGACGACCGGTTTGCCCACCAGTCCGCGCGCCTCGGCCAGCCAATCGGCATGCACGCCCTCGTCCACGAAACGGGAATGCCCCATTTCCATACCGTAGTCGTCGCATACGAGGTCCCAGAGATCGGCCAAGGGGCCGAGATGGGCCAGCATATCGCGGATCTCGTCCGGCTCCGGCCCGAAACCGCCGGGGGAATGGGACCCGGTGAAGCGCACGGCGACCGCGCATTCGCCCTTGGTCGCCTCGCGCGTCTCCTCGACCAGTTCGGCGACGATCCGGGCCCGGTTCTCGAGGCAACCGCCATATTCGTCCCGCCGGTCGTTCATCGGCCCCAGCAGGAAATTATGCAGGAGATAGCCGTGCGTGGCATAGACATAGACGACGTCGAAGCCCGCGCGATAGGCGCGCTCCGCAGCCTGCCGGTGCCAACGGCGAAGATCCCGGATGTCCTGCGCGTCGAGCTTGCGCGACTGAATCGGATCGCCGCGCGCCGGCAGGCTTTGCAGGTCGAAGGGCGGCTCGCGGCTGGCCAAGTTGGCGATGGAACTGCCGCCATGCCAGAGCTCGACACCGGCGAGGCTGCCATGCTCCCGCACCGCCTCCACCATCAGGGCGTTGGCGCGCAGATCCTCCTCGTCCCACAGCCGGGCATAGGGATAGGGCGTGTCGTCCGATGTCCGGTCGATCGAGCAATATTCGGTATTCACGACCGCCCAGCCGCCTTCCGCCTTCACGCCGCGCATCGCCGCCAGGGTACGCGGCCACCCGCGTCCCATTCCGGTGCAATGCGGTACTTGATAGAAACGGTTGCGTGCCGTCTTCGGCCCGATGGTCACGGGCTCGAACAGAATATCGAAACGCGGATCGCGCGCCATGGGCCCTTCCCCCTGCAGTGAACGTGGCGATAGCCGGTCGTCCGGGAGAGCTCAGGCGGCGTTGGAGGCGGACCAGATACCTTCCGCTTCCAAATCCTTCTGCGTGCGCAGGATGCCCTCCCGCAGGATCTCGACCATGGTGTCGATCTGCGAGCGCTCGATGACGAGCGGCGGGGACATGACGCACATATTGTACATCGGCCGGACGATCAGCCCCATCGCCTCGGTATGGCGGTCGATCCGCTCCCCGACCTTCTTGTCGAGACTGAGGGGGTTGCGGCTGCGCTTGTCGGCCACCGCGTCGACGCAGGCCATCAGCCCCTGCCCGCGCACCTCGCCGACCAGCGGCAGTTCCTCCAGCTCCTTCAGCCGCCCGAGGAAATAGGGCGAGATATCGAGCACGTGCTGAAGCAGCCCCTCCTTCTCCATGATCTCGATATTGGCGAGCGCCGCGGCGCAGGCGATCGGATGACCGGAATAGGTATAGCCGTTGGCGAACATAACGCCCTCCTCGGACCGCTCGATCTCGTCGAACAGCCGTTCGGATATGGCAACCCCGCCAAGCGGGACATAGCCCGAGGTCACCCCCTTGGCGAAGGTGATGATATCCGGCGTCACGCCGAACACATCCTCCGAGGCGAACCAATGGCCGAGACGCCCGAAGGCCGTCACCACCTCGTCATGGATCAGCAGGATATCGTTCTTGCGGCAAACCTCCGCCACACGCTTGTGATAGCCGGGCGGCGGAATGATGACGCCGCCGGAAGCCAGGATCGGCTCGCCGATGAAGCATGCGATCTTGTCGGCACCGACCTCGGCAATCTTGGCCTCGAGTTCCGCGATCAAGTGATCGCCGAATTGCTCGACCGTCATGTCATCCGGCCGGCGATAGGGATTGGGCGAGGACAGTCGGACGACCAAATCCTCCGCCACGTCCAGATAGTCGCGATCGCGCAACTTGCCGCAGCAGGATGCGGAGAGATAAGTGGAGCCGTGATATGCATCGCCACGCGAAAGAATCATTTTCTTCTCGGGCTTTCCGCGCACATTGCTGAGAAATTGCGTGAAGCGCAGCGCGGTGTCGACCGCCGTCGAGCCGCCCGTCGTGAAGAAAATCTTATTGAGATCGCCCGGCGTCATCGCGGCGATGCGCTCCGCGAGTTCCGCCGCCGGCGCGCTGGTCGAGAACCAGGGCGAGTTATAGCCGAGATGCATCGCCTGCCCGTAGAGCGCCTCGGCGATCTCCGGCCGGCGATAACCGACCTGCACGCACCACATGCCCCCCGGCCCGTCGATCAGCCGGTTGCCGGCGCCATCATAGACATAGACACCGTCGGCCCGGTCCATCACCGGACGCGCCTCGTCTCCCAATTGATCGACCATGTCCCAGGGTTGGATAAGGTGGCGCTTGGCCGATGCCTCGACGGAGGCGACATCGACGCTGCTCTCATGGCTGTTCGGGCGGGTCATGCTCTTCATGGGACGGCTCTTTCGCTTCTTGTGTTCCGAATTCCGGGGGGATTGTTCCGGGTTGGCCTCTCCGGACCGTATCCGGCGAAGACGGTTCTGCCCGCACCCGGTCATGGCGCGGCCTGTGGCACGCGCCGTGAACCGATAGCCGGAAACCACCTGTCGCGGTCTTCTGCCGGATCGTGTCTCAGGAGATAACACTGAACAGACGTTCAGTCAAATTACGTCGTTCAACTTTCGATTTCATATCGCTTCTCGATGTCGCATCATGGCGCGTCCCCAAGGCTTTGGAGATACCGCGAGGCACGCGGCGAAGCTCATGCGGACGATCATCCCTTAGCCCGAACAACGGACAACAGTGACAGGATAGCGCCCCCATGGCCAAGGCACGCAAGGCCGACGCGCCGACCACCCGGATCGAGAAGAAGGAAGCCACGCGCCAGCAGTTGATCGCGGCGACGGTGGAGGTTATCGCGGCGGACGGCTTCGCGGACATGACGCTCGCGAAGGTTTCGCAACGCGCGAACGTGTCGCGGGGGCTGGTGAATTTCCACTTCACCAGCAAGGAGCGCCTGCTGGTCGAGACCCTGCGGCATCTAACGGAGGAATACCGGGCGAGTTGGTCCAGGGCGATCGCCGGACCGCGCACGGCGCGCGACAAGTTGCTGGCGCTGATCCGCGCGGACTTCAGCCCGCGCGTCTGCAATCGCAAGAAAATCGCGGTCTGGTATGCCTTTTGGGGCGAGGCGAAGTCGCGACCGACCTATCTGGAAGTCTGCGCCAAGGCTGACGGCGCCTTCGCCCAGACCGTGGAGGAGCTTTGCGTCGAAATCGCGCGCGAAGGCGGCTATGCCGTCGATGCCGCGCTCGCGGCCCGCGGCCTGCGCTGCATTACCGATGGACTCTGGCTTGAACTCCTGATGGCACCGCAGCAGTTCCGCCGCGATATCGCGATCCGGACATGCCTGCAGTATCTCGCGGCCCTGTTTCCAAACGATTTCCTGGGCTCCGAATACGATCATCTGACGCAGGCCGTCCTGGAGCGCGAAACCCCCGCCTAACCCCCGGCTTGCCCGCCAACTTAGGCGAACCGAAGCCATCTCCATGAGTCGCGCGCCCCTCACTGAACGACTGTATAGTCAAAAATTACGCGCTATATACTTGACGCGACGCGCGTCAGGGCCATACGATTGAATGAACGTTTAGTGAAACGTCGAGGATTTGCCGACGGGCGGCGCAGAATCCGACCATCGGATCCGGCATGTGCCGGCGCGAAAGTGACAACGACATCCGGCCAACGGGTGGCCTATGGATTGGGGCTGGCGCGCGCCATGCGCGGGCACCTCCGATATCGCATATCGTCGATACGCCGACGTCGAACACAATCGAACTCTACTGGGAGACAGAGGATGCAGATCAAGGACAAGGTTAAGGCTTTTCATGACGGCGCCCTTAGCCGCCGCGACATGCTGAACGGCCTGGCCGCGATCGGTGTCGGGGTCGCGATGGCGCCGATCCTGCCGCGCACCGCGCGGGCCGCCGGCTCGGACGCCATTTATTTCACCTGGGGCGGTTACGACATCCCCGACCTCTTCAAGCCCTATATAGAAAAACATGGCGAGGCGCCGAGCTTCGCCACCTTCGGCGGGTCGGAGGAAGGGCTGACCAAGATGCGCGCCGGCTATGTCGTCGATGTCTCGCATCCCTGCAACCAGGCGGTTCCGCGCTGGGTGGCGACCGGCCTGTTCCAAACCGCCGACCCGTCGCGGCTTTCCAATTGGTCGGACGTCATCCCCTCGCTCTACGAGCTGGAAGGCAACATGGCGGACGGCCGCCCCTACATGGTTCCGATGGAATGGGGCCAAACCTCGGTCACCTATCGTACCGACCTCGTCGACCTGCAGGGCGAGCCGGAATCCTGGGGTATCCTCTGGGACGAGCGCTATAAGGGCCGGTTGGGCTCGCTCGCCTCGGCGGCCGACGCCTGGTGGGTCGGCGCGATCTATGCCGGCGTCGATTTCGAGAACATGGCGTCCGACGAGGCATTCGAGAAGATCGCCGCCGTGATGCGCGAGCAGCGTCCCCTGATCCGCACCTATACGGATGAGACCACGTCGCTGGAGCAGGCGCTGGCCTCGGGCGAGATGGTCGCGGCCATGACCTGGAACGAATCCGCCGCCGCGCTCAAGAACCAGGGTCTGCCGGTCAAGTTCGCCGCTCCTAAGGAAGGCGCGCTGACCTGGGTCTGCGGCGCGATGATCCACAAGGAAGCGCCGAACATCGACCTCGCCCACGACATCATCGATTCCCTGATCAGCACGGATACCGGCAAGTTCCTGATCGGTGAGTACGGCTATGGGCACTCCAACGCCAAATCCTTCGAGGCTTTCTCCGAGGAAGATCTTGCGGCGAAGGGCCTCAGTTCCAATCCGAACGACATCCTTGCGGCCGGAAAGTTCCAGATTCCGCAGAGCCAGGAGTTCGAGACGCGGATGAATCAGGAATTCGAGAACATTAAGGCCGGCTTCTAAGTTTCGCCGGCGCCACAAGAATTCCTGGTTGGTCACCGATGTCGCCGCCCGCGCCGCAGCATGCCGGTGTGGGCGGCGGCAGCGGTGCTACCGGATTTGGATTTTCGGTGTAAGATTTTCGGCGGTTGTTCCGCTCCTACCCGTCGATCGTTCCGGACTTGAGGCAGCGTTACGCCCAACGTCGCGCATGCCGTCGGGACCGGCCGATCGGATGATCGCGAGAGGTCGAACACGTGGTTGATGCAACCTCGCTGAGCGAACCCGAATTAACGGAGTCGCGACCACGCGGCGGTCGCTTGGCGACCCTTTTCCGACGAAGCGAGAGCCTGCGCGGCTATGCCCTGCTCTCCCCGACACTGGCGGTCATGGCGCTGGCCATGTGCGCGCCGACGGCCATGATGGTGGCGTTGAGCTTCTGGGTTCAGTCCGGCTTCGACATCACCATGACCTTCACGCTCGATAATTACGCGAAGGTCTTCACCAATCCGATCTTCGAGGCACTGTTCCTGCGCACCCTGATGATCTCGGGAACCTGCGCGCTGGCGACCGTTCTGATCTCCTATCCGATGGCCTATTACGTGGCCTTCCACGTCCACCGGCGGAAACTCGCCTGGGTCATCATGATGACGCTGCCCTTCTGGACCAGCTATCTGCTGCGCGTTTTCTCCTGGAAGGTGGTGCTCGGCTATAACGGCGCGATCAATTCGGGGCTGATGTCGCTCGGCCTGATTTCCGAGCCGCTGGAGTTCCTGCTCTACAGCCCGGAAGCCGTCATCATCACGCTGGCCCATGCCTGGGCCGCCTTCGCGATCCTACCGATCTATGTCTCGCTTGAGAAAATCGACCGCTCCCTGCTGGAGGCGGCCGCCGACCTCGGCGACGGCGCGGTCGCCCGGTTCCTGCGGATCACGCTGCCGCTCTCCATGCCGGGCGTGATCGCGGCGCTGCTGCTGATCTTCATCCCGACCTTCGGCGATTTCGTGACGCCCGCGCTGGTCGGTGGGCCGGATGGCATGATGCTGGCCAATATCGTCCAGAAGATGTTCGGCAAATTGAACGATTGGCCGCTCGGCTCGGCGCTGGCCATCTCCATGATGATCATCGTGTCGATCATGTGCGGCGGCCTTATCTGGGTCACGCGTCAGATCAAGGAGCGCGCGATATGAGCGCCGGCGGATACATGCACCGCCCGAACCGGCCGTTGATGGTCTATGCGATCGGGTATCTCGCCTTTCTCTACATGCCGATCCTGCTGCTGCCGTTGTTCTCCTTTAACGACGCGATCTATATCGCCTTTCCGTTGAAGGCGTTCACGACGCAATGGTACCAGCAGATGTTCGCCAACGACGCGATGCACGCCGCGCTCATGAACAGCGTTCAGGTCGGCGTCAGCGCCTCGGTCCTGGCGACCATACTCGGGATCTTCGGGGCGAAGGCGGTCACGCGTTTCCGCATCAAGGGCGTGAAGCCGGTCCTGGGCGTGGTCATGCTGCCACTGGTGATCCCGCCGATCATCATGGGCGTGGCGCTGCTGATCCTGCTGAGCCAAATGGGGATTCCGCTCTCGCTCATCACCGTGACGGTCGGGCATGTGCTGATCTGCGTGCCCTTTTCCATCGTGACGCTGATGGCGAGCTTCGAGGGCTTCGACAAGTCGATGGAGGAGGCCGCCGCCGATCTCGGCGACAATGCCTGGTGGATCTTCTGGCGGGTCACCTTCCCGATGGTCTTCCCGGGCATCCTGGCGAGCCTGCTGCTGTGCTTCACCATCTCGTTCGACGAGTTCATCATGGCCTTCTTCCTGGCGGGAACCGACCCGACCCTGCCGATCTTCATCTATGGCCAACTCCGTTTCCCGCAGAAGCTTCCGGGCGTATTGGCGCTCGGCACCTGCATCGTCGCGGTCACCTTCACGGTGGTCTTCCTGGCGCAATGGTTGCGCGGACGCGGGCCCACCGCCCCCAAGACAGAAGGGAACTAGGCGGATGTCTTCCGACGACTCCTTCCTGAATATCGAACAGGTCACCAAGCGCTTCGGCGCGGTTGTGGCCGTGGATCGAGTGAATATCGCGATCCGCACCGGCGAGTTCTTCTCGCTGCTCGGACCCTCGGGCTGCGGCAAGACGACATTGCTGCGCATGCTGGCGGGCTTCGAAACCCCGGACGAGGGCGAGGTCTATATCGACGGCGTGCCGATGTCGGGTGTCTCCCCCCATGTCCGGCCGACCAATATGGTCTTCCAGAGCTACGCGATCTTTCCGCACCTCAATGTCGAACGGAATGTCGCCTATGGCCTGCGCAAGGAGAAGCTCTCCAAGCAGGAAGAGGCCAAACGCGTCGACGAGGCGCTGGAGATGGTGAAGCTCGGCGGCTACGGCAAGCGTAAGTCGAACGAACTCTCCGGCGGGCAGCGCCAGCGCATCGCGCTGGCCCGCGCGCTCATCCGCCGGCCGAAGGTGCTGTTGCTGGACGAACCGCTGGGCGCGCTGGACAAGAAGCTGCGCACCGACATGCAGATCGAGTTGCGACAGCTCCAGCAATCGCTCGGCATTACCTTCGTCTTCGTCACCCACGATCAGGAGGAAGCCATGACGCTTTCCGACCGGATCGCGGTGATGGCGCAGGGCAAGGCGCTGCAGGTCGCCTCGCCCAAGGATATCTACAACCGCCCGACCAGCATGACCGTCGCCGATTTCATCGGCCAGATGAACTTCATCGAGGCGTCCGTCGGCCAGGTCGCGGATGGCGTCGCGGCGCTGGAGGCCAAGGGGCTCGGCCGTATGAAGGCGCATATCAACGGCACGGCGGTGACGACGGGCGCGCATATGATCGCCGCGCTCAGGCCGGAGAAACTCTCCCTCACCGACAGCGAGCCGAACGGCGGAGGGAATGTCGTGAAGGGACGGATCGAAGCCGCCGCCTATCTCGGCGACCGCAGCCATTTCCACGTGCGCGTGGACGGGCTCGACCAACCGCTCGCCGTGGCCGCGCCCGACCTTCCCTTCGTCGGCGACGGTGCGAAGCAGGAAGGACGGCCGGTCTGGCTCACCTGGGCCGACGATTCCGTGATCCTGCTCGACAAGGATACGCGTTAGATCCGGAAGGCGCGTGGGGACCGTCAATCCGACGGACGCGCGCCCTCCCCCTGCTCGCCCGTTCGGGACGATGACGCGTTATCGTCGTCCGCCGCCTTCGTCTCCTTCGGGCGGATGGGATTGTCGAGGCGCCTGAACCGGCGCTTGCAGCCACAATCCTCGACCGGCTCATCGGTCCGGGGCTCCGCAACCGGCGGCTCCTCCTCGCCGGCCCATGCGGCCGTGTCGCGGCCACCCACGGCAGGCGCGGCCGTCATTAAAAGCCCCAGCAAACCGATCCCCAGCAGCGCCGTTGCCGATTTACGCCCACCGACCGGGCGCCGCCGCCCGCGCTTGGATAATCCCGTTCCATGCATGCGCATTTCCAGCGTCTCTATTCAGAATCCCATGCCATCACAATGGCACGTAAACACATGAATTAGAATGTATAAGATTCCATAGTTTGACTGAAAAGTCATTCAGTGAACTGGACAGCGTCACCCCGCGCGCCTAGACTGGCCGCGGATTTCATGGGGCCACCGCCCCTTCGCGAAACAGGAGGTTCAGGCGTGAAACGCTATGACGCCATCGTCATCGGCGCCGGACATAACGGCCTGGCGGCCGCGGCCTATCTGGCGCGCGGCGGGCTGGAGGTTCTGGTGCTGGAACGGCGCGACGCGATCGGCGGCGCGGCGATCTCGGAGGAACGGCATCCCGGGTTCACCTATTCCTCCTGTTCCTATGTCTGCAGCCTGCTTCGGGCGGAGATCATGCGCGATCTCGACCTGCCGAAGCATGGGCTGAAAATCATCCCCTACGGCACCACGGCGTGCCTGATGCGGGGCGGCGATCGTTTCGCGATGTATCCGGACGCCGACCAGACCCGGCGGGAAATCGCGCGCCATTCCGCCCGCGACGCCGATGCGTTCGACGAGTTCATGCGCGACCTCTATCGCCAATGCCGGGCGATCCGCCCGCTTCTCCTGAAGACGCCACCGGACCCGACCAGCTTCAAGCCGCGCGACATCAAGGGCCTGCTGGAGATCGGCCGCGCCTTCGGTCAGTTGGACGAGGACGCGCTCTATCAGGCGATGCAGTTCTGGACGATGAGCTGCGGCGATTTCCTCGACCGCTATTTCGAATCCGACGTGGTGAAGGGGGCGCTGGCCGGGGGATCGATCATCGGCACCGCGCTCGGCCCTTATTCGCCGGGCAGCGCCTATGTGCTGCTGCATCATGTGATGGGCGATCTGGACGGCCATGTCGGCGCCTGGGGTTTCGCCGTGGGCGGCATGGGCGCGATCAGCAAGGCGCTGGCCGGCGCCGCGCGCGAGCATGGCGCGGAAATCCGCACCGGTGCGGAGGTGTCGGAGATCTTGATGCAGGGCGACCGCGCGGCGGGCGTCGTGCTGGCCGATGGCGAGGAGGTGCGCGCGCGCACCGTGGTCTCCAATCTCGACGTGAAGCGCACCTTCCTCAAACTCGCCCCGCGCAAGCATCTGCCGGGCGCGTTCGTGGACCAGGTGGAACGGTTCAAGATCCGGGGATCGTCGGGCAAGCTCAATATCGCGCTCGACGCGCTGCCGGACGTACCGGCGCTGCGTCACGATCCGAAGCTGATGCGCGGCGGGCTCAATGTGGGCGACTCGCTCGAATACCTGGAGCGCGCCTATGACGACTGGAAGAACGGTACCTGGTCGAAGAAGCCCTATCTCGACATCTTCATCCCCTCGACGCTGGATTCCTCGATGGCGCCACCGGGCAAGCATTATATGTCCGTCTTCGTGCAATATGCGCCCCCGACACTCGCCGACGGCCCTTGGACGGCGGAGAGCCGGCAAGCCTTCGGCGATACCGTTCTGGACACGATCGAATCCTACATGCCGGGTTTCCGGAAGCTCGTGCTCGACGCCTGGGTCCGCACCCCCGCCGATATCGAGGCGGAAGTCGGCCTGACCGAAGGAAACATCTTCCAGGGCGAATTGACGCTCGACCAGCTTCTCTTCAACCGGCCCGTGCCGGGCTATGCCCAGTACCGCTCCCCCATCCGGGGGTTCTACATGTGCGGCTCCAGCACCCATCCGGGCGGCGGCGCCATGGGCGCGCCGGGCGCCAACGCGGCGCGCGAGATGCTGCACGACCTGAAGCGGAGGGCCGCATGACCACCGGCAACGCGAAACATTATGATGCCATCGTCATTGGCGGCGGGCACAACGGCCTCGTCGCCGCCGCGCTGATGGGGCAGATAGGCAAGCGCACGCTGCTCATCGAGGCATCCGCCGAGCTGGGCGGCATGGCGGTCCACGCGCCGGCCATCGGGCGCCTGTCGGAGACGGTGGTCCGCGCCCTCGCCCTGGACCGGCACGGCCTACGCTTCCGCACACGTTCCCTGGCGACGGAGATCCTGCGGGAGGGGACCTCCCCCCTCCCCCTCCAGCCCGACGACCCGGCGGCGACACGGCAAGCGATCCACGCGCTTTCCCCGGCCGACGCGGAGGCTTGGCCGCATTTCCAGCAACGCATGGCGCGGCTGGCCGCCGGCCTCGCCCCCTTCCTGGAGCGCACGCCGCCGCGCCTAAGGCTCGACGATTGGGGGGAGCGCTGGGAGCTCGCCCGGCTCGGCTTCGCGGTGCGGCGCATGGGGCGGGCCGACATGCGCGATCTGTTGCGCATCCTGCCCCTCAATGTCGCCGATCTGGCGGAGGAGGTGTTCGAGAGCGATGTGCTGCGCGGGCTCCTTTCCTTCGACGCGGTGCTCGGCAACCGGATGGGCGCGCGCTCCCCCAACACGGTCTTTCCGCTGCTGATGCGCCATGCCGGCGGCGCGGGCTGCCGGCCCGGCACGCAGGCCGTTGCGGAAGGCGGCACCGCCGCCCTGATCGACGCGTTGAGGAAGGCGGCGGCCTCCCATGGCGTCGAGATCAGGACCGATGCCCCCGTCGCCCGCATTCTGGTGGAGGACGGCCGCGCGACGGGCGTCGAACTGACGGACGGCGGGACGATCCGGGCTGGAACGATCCTGTCATCCGCCCATGCGGGAACGACGCTTATCGACCTGGTCGGGCCGCGTCATCTGGATACGGACTTCACGCGCGCGGTGCGCCATGCGCGCGGCGCCGGCGTGACGGCGCATCTGATCCTCAACCTCTCCGCGCCGCCGGCGGGGGGCGATCCCGACACCCTCGCCACCACGCGCCGTGTCCACGCGCCAAGCATCCAGGCGGTGGAGCGCGCCTTCGACCGCGCGAAATACGGTGAGTTGCCGGAGGACCCGCCCTTCGAAGTGACCGTCGTGAACGAGGGCGAGGGGCACGCCCGCGCCCATGCGCTGATCCAATACGTACCCGGCGACTTGAAGGACGGTGACTGGAAGACGGAACGGGACGCCTTCACCAAGCGCCTCGTCGCGCGGATCGAGGATCTGTGCCCCGATCTGGCCGGACGGGTCGAGGGCGCGCACCTCGCCACGCCCGCCGACATCGCCGCGCGCCACCGCGCGCCGGGCGGCCATTGGCATCATCTGGAAACGGGATTGGATCAGGCCTTCATGCTGCGCCCGGTCCCCGGCTGGGCCCAATATCGAACGCCGATAGAGGGCCTCTTCCTCTGCGGGGCGAGCACCCATCCGGGCGGCTGGATCAGCGGACAACCCGGCCTCAACGGCGCGCGCGCGGCGCTCGCCGCCGAGAAGGCGTCCGGCAAGGTGAAGGGAGAAGCCGCATGACGACCGCCACCGCCACCACCATGAGCCCGGCGCAGACCCAGACACCGATGCTGCCGCGCGGCCCGATGCTGAAGCGCAGCCCGTTCCATGAGCGGCTCGCCGCCCTCAACCTCGCCAACGCGTGGGAAGCATGGCAGGGTTATACGACCGCCAGCCTGTTCTACGATGCGGAGGACGAATATTTCGCGATCCGCACCGGCGCCTCGCTCTACGACGTCTCGCCGATGCTGAAATACCGCATCGCCGGACCGGAGGCGGAGGCCGTCGTCGATCGCCTCGTGAGCAAGCGGATCGACAAGCTGAAGCCCGGCCGCGTCACCTACGCCCCCTGGTGCGACGCGCGCGGGCGGGTGATCGAGGAAGGCACGATCTTCCGCCTGTCCCCGACGGAATTCCGCATCAACTGCGCGGAACACCAACTCGCCTGGTTCTCGGAGACCGCGCACGGTTTCGACGCCCAGGTCGAGGAGGTGACGGAGGAAATCGCGGGCCTTGCCCTGCAGGGACCGACATCGAAGCAGGTTCTGGCCGATATCGGTCTGGCGGAGGCGGCCGCCCTACCCTTCTTCGGCATCGGTACCTTCAAGGGTGCGGGAGGCTATCCGGTAACGGTGAGCCGCACCGGGTTCACCGGCGATCTGGGCTATGAACTCTGGGTGGCGCCGGAGCATGCCCTGCCCCTGTGGGACGCGCTGATGGCGAGAAGCGATCTTCACTATCTGCGGCCGATCGGCTCGCGCGCGCTCGACGTCGCGCGGATCGAGGCCGGGCATATCCTGATCAATGTGGAGTTCGTCGGCGCCCGGCATGCCATCCGCCCCTCGCAGACGCGCACACCGTCGGGGCTGGGGCTCGACTGGGCGGTCGATCTGGCGAAGCCGCATTTCAACGGCCGCCGCGCCCTGATCGCCGAGCGCGAGGCGGGCGGGCCGAAGCGCCGCCTGGTCGGCCTCGACGTCACGGGACGCAAGCCGGCGACGGGCGCCTATCTCTATCATCGCGGGCGGGAAGTCGGCCAAGTCACCTCCGCCACATGGTCGCCGATCACCAAGCGCAATATCGCGCTGGCTACCGTCGAGGCGCGATACGCAACCGAGGGCACGGTGCTGGACGCCGAAATCTACTATATGAAGGAAGTAACCCAGGGGAAGGTCGACGCCGCCGCGACGATCGTCCCCCCGCGCTTCTATCAACCCGGCCACCGGCGCGGTTGAGGGGAAAGAACCCACGATGCAGCAGGACCGCCCGCCGGGGTTCGAGCCCTTTCCGCATCCGCCCGTCGCCGCCGAGGCGGAAACGGGCTTGAGCGCGCGCCAACGCCGGCGCGGCCTGATCGCGGTGTTGGCGAGCCTGCTGGCCGCGGGCCTGACCTTCGGCACCTCGATCCCGCTGCTCGCCCTGCTGATGGAGCGGGATGGGGTCTCCACCACGATGATCGGCCTCAACTCCTCCATGCCGTTGCTGGCGACGATCCTGATGTCGACGGCGACGCCGTGGATCGTGCGGCGGCTGGGTGTCATCCCGACGCTGATGGCGGGAATCGTGCTGATCGTGGTGGGTTTCCTGGGCATGGCGGCCTTCCGCTCGCTGGAGGCTTGGTTCGTTCTGCGTTTCCTGGTCGGTGTCGGCATGTCGGTCCATTGGGTGATCAGCGAAACTTGGCTGAACAGCGCGGCGAAGCCCGGCAATCGTGGCCTTATGGCCGGGCTCTACGCCGCCCTGATGGGGATCGGTTTCGCCGGCGGCCCCGCGATGCTGACCATCCTGCCGATCGACGGCTGGACGCCCTTCCTGGTGATCATCGGCTTCGTGGCCCTGGCGGCCGTGCCGATCCTGTGGGCGGCGGGCGCGGCCCCGCGCCTCGACCTGACGAGCGAGAGCGGACGCTGGTCCGCCCTGCGCCTCGCGCCGACGATCTTCCTAGCGATCTTCGTTTCCGGGCTGGTCGATACCGCGATGCTCTCGCTCCTGCCGATCTATGGTCTGCGTCATGGCTTGGCGCAGGAGGAGGCGGTGCTGCTTCTTTCCGTCGCGGTGGCGGGGACGGTTGTGCTGCAGGCCCCGCTGGGGCTTCTCGCCGATCGCGTGAACCGGCGCGCGCTGCTGCTCATCGTCGGGACGGTGGGGCTGGCTGGCGCCCTTCTGCTTCCCCTCGTCCTGGCGGAGACATGGCTGCGCTGGCCGCTGCTCTTCATCTGGGGCGGGACGGTGGCCGGGCTCTACACTGTGGCGCTCGCCGATCTCGGCGCGCGGTTCGAGGGGGGTGCGCTGGCGGCCGCGAACGCCCTCTTCGTCATGAACTACTGTATCGGAAGTCTGCTCGGCCCGTCGGTCGCGGGCAGCGCCATGGACGCGGTCGGGCCGGACGGATTCGTCCTGACGGTTTCCACGGCGCTCGGCCTGTTCCTGGCGATCGGGGTCGCGCGGACGCTCTGGATGCGCGGCCGGCGGCCACGGGCCCCGACTTGATCCGACTCAATCCGGGAGCCCGCGGGCCGTCTACCGCCGACGCATCACCCCGCCGCCGCCAGCTCCGCATCCCGCGCGGCGACCGTGCCGGGCGCCGGCGCCACGGTCAGCGTCGTGACCGGACAGGCCGCGCGCACGCGGTCGTGCAGTTCCTTCACCCCGTCCTCGTAGATCGAGAGGGGGCCTGGATTATAGCCATGGCTGCGCAGGCCCTTCTGGACCCGTTCGCTGAGCCACCGGTCCTCCGCCAGCACCATGCGGTTGATGCGGTCGTTGAGATAGCGCAGCACCCGCATCTCCCGCCGATCGTCCGCCTGCCCGTAGAGGCCGAGGCGAACCTGACAACGCCCCTGCCCCAGCGGCAGGATCTGGAAGAAATCCATGCTGTCGGGATAAACGTCGATGCCGTGGTTCGGCAGCATGCTGAAGAATTGCCAGGTGCTCCGCTTCTCCTCCGGCAGGTGGGTCAGCACCTTCGGCGCCAGATCCTGATACATCCGCTCCACCCAATTGGGGGACGGACGATCCTTATGCCGGCTGACGCTGCCGCCGATGCCGAAGCTGTTGCCGAAGCCACCCATGCCGCTATCCAGCATCCGGTGATAGCCCGGATGGCCCATCGGGATGTGATAGTTCTCCTGGTTATTATCTACGGCCGTCTTCCAGTCGCAATTCCAGACCTGATCGATCATGGGCCGCACGCCGACCATGGTCTCCGGCCGGTAGGGCTCGATCAGCTTGGCGTAATCGCCCCACATCTCCGCGAGGCTCGGCCCCTCGCCCGCGACGCGCACGAAGACGAACCCGAGGAAAACCTCGTGCTCCACCGTGTTGAGGCCGAAGCAGTTCTTGTCCAGGCCGGGAAAAGTGCTCTCCGCCGGGACACCCGCGAGACGACCGTCCAGCGCATAGGCCCAGCCGTGATAGGGACACAGCAGACGCCGACGCAGAGTGCCCCGCCCGTCCAGCAGCTTCGCCCCGCGATGGCGGCAGACATTATGGAAGGCCCGGATCGTGCCGTCGGCGTCGCGAACGATGGCGATGGAATCGCGCATCAGGTCGAACACCATGTAATCGCCCGGGTTCGGCACGTCGTTCTGATGACAGGCGACCTGCCATGTTCCGAGGATCAGCCGTTCATATTCCAGCGACAGCAGTTCCGAGTTGTCGTAGGTCCAGGCCGGCAGACCGTGGACCGCCTCGCGCCGGACATCGGCGTTCTCGGGATCGCGAATGCTCATGATGCCGCTCCTTCTCGTGATTGCTCCTCGTCATGGCCCGGGGCCACATGCCATCTCGGCTCGTTCGGAAAGACCGTCGCCAGATAGCTGATCGCCAAGTCCCGCGCGGCCGCCCGATCGAACGACCGGCCCGCGACCAACGCATCCTGCCAAAGCCCGTCGATCAGCCCGCCCAGGCCGCGCGCCAGCGCCTCCGCCGCGCGCCCTTCATTCCGCGCGCCGGTTCCGGCGAGCATCCGCCGGCACAGAGTCAGAAGGTCGGCCTGAAACACCGCATCCGCCTCCCCCACCCGTTCGAGATAGAGGCGCCGTGCCTTTGCCTCCCCCCAAAAGGCGGTCCAAACGGCGATAGCGTCCGGCGCGCTTATTCTGGGGTCGAGCGATATGTCGATCAGCCGTTCCAACGCCCGGGCCGGATCGTCACCGGCCTCCATGAGGACCCGGCGGCGCGCGCCCTCGAACATCGCCACCACATGATCCAGCGCCGCCAGCAGCAGCGCGTCCTTGCGCGCGAAGTGAAAGGTGACGGAGCCAGGCGAGATACCGGCCCGGCCGGCCACCCGTTCCATGGTCGTGCCGGACAGCCCCTGGCGCGCGATCACCCAGAGGGTGGCACCCAAGATCCGTTCACGGTTCACGCGCGACCGGGTTTCCCGACCGGCCCCTGGGGTGACATTCGCCACGATATGCTCCGGGCTTGAAATTGACTGAATATACGTTTAGCGAAATCATCTAAAAAAGTCAACCACGGGGGCGGCGCAACAAACCAACCCACTGTTTCTTCTAGGTTTAAAGGAACGTGGTCGTCAGACTTCGAAATGCCTGGGGAACAGCGATGCGAGAAACGCCTTCGCATTGGCGAGGGCCTCTTCCCGTTTCATCTCCTTGGGATAAAGCAGAACCTGGAGCCAGAGCCCGTCGATCACGGCTTCCAAATTGCGTGCGGCGACCTTGGGGACGATTTCGTCATAGCCGCCCGCCGCCGCCAAGTCGGCGCACAGATTTTCCAAGCGTTCGCGCCGGTGATCGTCATGGGCGCTCTGGATCGCCAGATAGGTCGGCCGGTGCCTTGCCTGCCCCCAGAAGGCGAACCAAACCGCCACCTTCCGGCGCGAACAGACGGCCGGCGCGAAATCCGCGGCAACGACGGCCGACAATCGTTCGGCCGGGTCCGGTCCGGCCTGGTCGAGCGCACCCTGCCAATGCACTTGATGCTCATCGGCCAAGGCGCGCAGCGTCTCCGCATAAAGCGCTTCCTTGCTGACGAAATGGAAATTGACCGTGCCGTGCGAGAGACCCGCTTCCTCCGTCACGCTGTTAAGGGTGGTACCGGACAACCCCCGTTTCGCGATCGAGGATATGGTCGCTTCGATCAACTCCCGCCGACGTGCCTCGCGGACACCGCCGCGTCCCGCTCCAACCGTATCACCGCGTCGCGCCATCAGGCCGGCCTTCACCACACATTAACTGACTGATCAGTCAAATTTTAGGGGCCGGCATATTCCAACGTCAAGCATGCACCGGACGGCGACCGGATCAAAGCTCGTCGAGTTGCCGTTCAAGTTCGTTGACCAGATCGTTCGCTTCCTGAAGCTTCAAGCGCGCGGTCCCTAGCTTCGAGCGCATCGCCTCCACCGGATCGACATTGCCTGCGGTTTCGAAGGCTTCCACATCGCCCTCCAGCAACCAATTCGGCGTGACATTCAAAATCCCCGCGAGGGTGAACAACCGGTTGGCGCGGGGGTCGCGTTCCCCTTCCTCCCAGGCGGAAATGGTTTCCAGCGTGACCCCCATGCGCCGGGCCAGTTCCTCCCGCGACCACCCCTGATGCTCACGCGCGCGGACGATGCGCGCGCCAACCGGAATGGCTGTGTCGGACGATGTCATGGAAAACTCCTTCGCGCCGTTGATCGGCGCCTATGAAATTCACGGGTCTCGTAAAGCGTCGAGCCGTCTCCCTCCCGTCGATCAGTCTCCCGATCCGGGGTCGGCGATGCTAGAGGGCACGCCCGGCAAGGTAAAGATATCCGCCGGGAGCCGAATGGCTAGCGCCCCAACTCCTTGGAAACGGCGTCGGAGAGGGCCTCGACGACGGCCCGCGCGACCGCGTCCCCATCGCCTTTCATTCCCCGTTTGTAGACGACCTTCATCGCGTCCACATGCTGATCGATCAATTCCGGCGTGACGCTGCGCTCGTTCGGCAATTCCCGGACATAGCGGCAAAAGGAGCGTCCGATTTCCGTGATGAGGGGATAGCCGAAGGTCGTACCCTGACCACGCATGTTATGGATCAGCCGGAAAAGGGAATCGACCGCCGACGGGTCGCGCGATTGCCGATAGCGGACACCATAGGTTTCCAGCCGGTCGATATCCTGACCAAGCTTGTCGATATATTCCGCCTCGAGCCGCTTGACGATCTCGTCGGCTTCCCGGATCGCGCGCTCCGGATCGCGCCCCCCGGTCTTGGGAACCTTCTTGGCGAGATCGTTCGGCCGTTCGATCACTTGATGCCAACTGCGATCGGGATTGTCCGGAACCGCCGGCACATCTTCCTTGGTTACCATTCGTGCCCTCCCCCGACACGAACCGATCCAACGCGGGCGCTCCCCCTTGCCCCCCGGGATGGAACGGCCGGCTGCCGGTTCTAGATATCGATTTCCTCGTGCGCGCCGCGACGATCATCGCCGTCGAAAATCGGCAGGTTGAGACGCCGCCGACACGGACCGAAAAAGGAGGCGGTCCGAACGAAGGGGCGTGGATTATCCACGATCTGGACAAGCCTGGCATGAAGCGATCTGGCGGCGACCGGCTTCGCCAGGAATTCAGTGATTCCGAAATCCCGTGCCTTCATCACCTTCATTTTCTCGGTATAGCCGGTCAGCATGATAATCGGAACATATCGACAGGGGCTGTCCTGATCGAGGCGTACGCGCCGAACGAAGCTCGGCCCGTCTTCCGGCTGCATTTCCCAATCACAGAGAATGACGTCCGGCTCGCTGTCGAGAAGCTGTTCCCATGCCTCGAACCCATCGGAGGCGAAGCGGATCTTGGTCACGCCAAGCGCCTGCAGCATCCGCTCCAGCACCATCCGCATGAAACGACAATCATCCACGATCAGGATGCTGAGTTGGCTGAAATCGTGTCGATGACGGTTCGACATGAATTATTGCTCCACCGGGATCCTAATCCGCGCCCCTCCCGGTATCGGCGCGATAGGGAGCACCGCCCGATGCCAAATTCTATAGCAGAGACACCTTGGCACGGGAAACATTTTGCATGCCCGCGTGTCTACGGGTCCAGCCGTACTAGGCGCCCATCATCGGCGCATGCTATCGTCCGAAGTGGGTTTATAGCGGTGGGGCGAGGCGGCAGGATGGCCCAGGACAATCAGGTTCGCGTACTTAACCGACGCTCCTATTATGATGGGGACGTCATCTTTCACGAAGGGGACACAGGCAGTCAGGCCTTCGTCGTCCAGCAAGGGCGGGTGCGCATCGTTCGTACCGTGGAAGGCGGCGAGAAGGCGACGCTCGGCATCATCGAGGCCGGCGGGATTTTCGGCGAAATGGCCCTGATCGACAAATCAACGCGGATGGCAAGCGCCATCGCGGACGGCACCTGCGTGTGCATCTCGATCCCCGAGGAAACGGTCCGCAAGAAGCTCAAGGCATGCGACCCGGTCGTGCGCACGGTCATCCTGATGATGATCCGCATGATCCGCACCGTCGCGGACGAGACGCGGTTGCCGCCGGACACCGTCGACGCCTTAACGCGCGAGGTGACGGAGGAAACGGTACCATGAGCGACACGGCCAGCGCGCTCGGCAAACGTCGCTTCGAAGCGGGCGATATCATCTTCATGGAGGGCGATCCGGGAACCGAAACCTTCCTGATCCAAACCGGCCGGGTTGGATTGATGAAGCGCGGCGCGGACGGTCTGTTCGAGCCGCTGGCGACGCTAGGACCGGGACAGGTTTTCGGCGAGATGGCGCTCGCCACCAAACGTCCGCGCGCGGCAGGCGCGCGCGCCCTGGAGGATTGTCAGGTCATCGCGGTATCGCGGGCGCATATCGACGAGAAATTGAAGGACGCGGACCCGTTCATCGCCGCCCTGTTCCGCATCCTGGCAGGCAATCTCGAATCAACCCTCGACCGCAAGCGGGAGGTCGAACGCGCGGGCCGTCCGCGAACCGACGCCGTGCTCAAGGGGCGGCAAGAGGCCCTCGACCGGGCGATGGACGATCTGACCGGCGCGTGATGAATCGCGTCGGCGGAGCCGCCGGACGTGGATTCATCGCCGGGTGAAATCGATCGGCACCTCGGCCTGACGCTCGTCCTTCATGAAAAGCCGGCCGAAATTGCCGAGCGAGACGAGATGCGCCACCGCCAGGGCGAACCACCCGCTACGCCACCAGGTTTCCAGTTGATCCGACGGCAGGGCACGCAGCCGCTCCTCGTCGATCACCCGGAATCCCTTGATCGCCATATGCCGCTTATCGGCCAATTCGACATCGACGGCGCGGTCGATCAGCAGATCCTGCTCCCGGCAGGCATCGACGAACTTGCGCGTCCGGCTCTGTTCGCGCGCGAAGGCACCGGCGAAACGCCCCATGCGCTTCATCAAGTCGCTGGGCTTCCGTCCCTCGAACAAGGGATGTCCGCCATCGCGCGTCACCATCGGCGCGTCGGTATCGACGCCGAGACGGACTTCCGGCGTCTCGCCACGTTTCAGGCCCCGGCTGTCACGTAGGAGGATGAAGGGGTAGCGGCGCACGAAGGCCGGAATGTAACAACCTTCCGTCCAGTGTCCCTCCGCCTCGACGAACAGATTCTGGGCGTGGCGCACACCGACCAGAACGACCGGCATGTTGGTCTGGTCGCCGTTGAATAGAATTGGATAGTGACGCGCGGCGGCCATGAACTCGATCGCGTTGAGCGGGATCATGTGCGAATCGCGCGCGAAGCCATAGTCCCCATCGACGAGAAGCCCCAGATCGCCGTGCTTGTCGGCTTCGAGGACCTCCAACCGACGAAAGAACATCGGCAGTGATTGGCTTTGCCGCGCGCTCTGCCCGTGCGCGCGGCCCTCGCTCGCTCTCTCGTTCATCGTGGCGCGCCGCCGCCTCCCGCTCTTTCCTACGATGTCCCGTCCGATGGCATCGGGTTCTTGCTACCATCATCCGGTCGAAATGGCGATGGGGCCGACGCGATCAAGCGCCGCCCCAATCGCATGCGGATCGCGGTGGAACAAGGCTGAAACGGCGCGGCCGTCCCTACTCCGCCGGTTCAGGCGTCTTCTCGCCGCCGGCCTGACCGCCCGGGTTCTTCATCACGATAACGGGGTCGACCTTCCGCAATTCGTCCAGTTCGATATGGCAGGTGATGACATGGCCGTTCCCTGCATCGCGGAATGGCGGTCGCTCGTCATCGCAGATCGACCCGATCTTGCGTGGACAACGCGTGCTGAAAGGGCAGCCTTTCGGCGGATTCAGCACGGAGGGCAAATTACCTTCCAGCACGATCTCGCGCTTCTCGATCGACGTGTCGGCGATCGGCACGGCGGAGAGCAGAGCCTCCGTATAGGGATGGTAGGGCGGCGCATAGACCTCCTCCACATCGCCCTGCTCCATGATCATGCCGAGATACATCACCACGACCCGATCGGACAGATAGCGCACGACCGATAGATCATGGCTGATGAACAGCAGCGTCGTGTCATACTGCCGCTGGATATCCATCAGCAGCCCCGTGACGGCCGCCTGGACCGAAACGTCGAGGGCAGAGACAGGCTCGTCCGCGATCACCATCGGCGGATAGCCGGCGAAGGCCCGCGCGATGCCGATGCGTTGCTTCTGGCCGCCGGAAAGCTGCCGTGGCTTGCGGTATTTGAACGCGCGCGGCAGCTTGACGAGGTCGAGCAGTTCATCGACCCGGGCATGGACTTCCTGGTCGGACTTCGCCACCCCGAACTTCTTGATGACGCGCACGATCTGGCCACCGACCGTATGGCTGGGGTTGAGCGTCTCGTTCGGATTCTGGAACACCATCTGCAGGGTGGATATCTGCTTCGGTGTGCGGCTTGTGACGGGCAGGCGCGAAATCTCCTCGCCGTTATAGACGATCTCCCCGTCCGTGGAGGTCTCCAGCCCCATCAGCACCTTGGCGAAGGTCGACTTGCCGCAGCCGGATTCCCCAACGATCGCCACCGTCTCGCGCTTGCGGGCAGAGAAGGTGATCGACTCGTTCGCCTTGACCCAGCGAGAAGCCTTACCGGTCAGCAGCGCCTTGATAGAACTGTCGCGGACCTCGAAATATTTCCGCATGTTCTCGACATGCAGGACCTCGTCCCCGGGTTCGTTGGCCGGATGTTGCTCGATATCGGGCGTGAAATTCTCCCAATCGATCTCCTTCCAGCGCAAGCAACGCACGGCGTGACCGCTATCCCCGTCGATCGTCTCCCAGGGAATCCCTTTCGGATCGTCGCACCGTCCCTCCTGGAAGAAGTCGCAGCGCGGCCCGAAATAGCAGCCCGACGGCCGGTCGTAGGGCAAGGGAAGCTGCCCCCGGATGGGGACCAGCGGGTTGGCGTTCTTGTCCGCCGTCGGCAAGGGAATCGAGCCGAACAATCCCCGCGTATAGGGGTGGCGCATCATGTCGAAGACTTCCTTGACCGTGCCGGTCTCCACCGCCACGCCGGAATACATCACGCAAACCCGATCGCAGGTTTCCAGGATCAACCCCATATTGTGGGAGATATAGATCATGGAGGTCCCGAATTCGGCGCTGATCTCCTTGATGAGCTTGACGATACCGGCCTCGACCGTGACGTCCAGCGCGGTCGTCGGCTCGTCGAGGAGCAACAGCGTCGGATTCGACAAAAGCGCCATCGCGATGACCACGCGCTGCTGCTGGCCGCCGGAAATCTGGTGGGGAAAGGCCCCCATGACCCGCGCCGGGTCCGGCAGCTTGACCTTGGCCAGCATCTCCTCCGCCCGGCGCCAAGCATCCTCCTCGGAAATGCCGGGCTCATGGAACAGCGGCACCTCGGAAAGCTGGCGGCCGATCTTCATCGACGGGTTCAGGGCCGACATCGGCTCCTGATAGATCATGGCGATGTCGGAGCCGCGAAGCTGGCGCAACTCCTCCTTCCCCATTCGCGACATGTCGCGGCCCATGAACTTGATCGATCCGCCGACGATCCCGCCATTGCCCCCCATATATTGCATGATCGCCATGGCGACCGTGGACTTGCCGCAGCCGGATTCGCCGACGATTCCGACCGCCTCCCCCGGATAGAGGGTCAGATTGAAGTCCTTCACCGCCGGCACCTCGCCCGCGCGGATGAAGTAGGAGATCGATAGATTCTCGATCGCCAGGACCGGCTCCCCCTTAGGCGGGGTCTTCACCGGATTGGCCTGTTGGGCTTGGTTCATGTCGCTCATCCTCGTCCCCCCGATCCGGTCAGTCGCGCAGCGACACTTCGCGCAGGCCGTCGGCCAGCAGGTTGAATCCGAGCACCAGCAGCGAGACCGCCAACGCCGGGAAGAACGGCATCCACCAGAACCCTCCCATGGCGAGCGAGCGCGTCTCGTTGATCATGCCCCCCCAATCCGGGAAGGGCGGCGGCAGGCCGAGCCCGAGAAAACCGAGCGCGCCGATGGTGATCGTCGTGTAGCCCATGCGCAGACAGGCATCGACGATCAACGGCCCGCGCGCGTTGGGCAGCAGTTCCGTCAGCATGATGTACCACGGCCCCTCGCCCCGGGTTTGGGCGGCCGCGATATAATCCCGCGTCGCGATGTCGAGCGTCAGTCCGCGCACGATACGCATGATCCCCGGTGCCGAAGCGAAGACCACCGCGAAGACGATGGTCAGGCCCGAGGCACCGGCCGTCGTGATGATCAACACGAACAGCACCATCACCGGGAAGGACAGGATGACATTCGCCAGGAAGGATAGAACCTCGTCCACCCATCCCCGGAAATAGCCCGCGGCGAGCCCCATCAGAATGCCGACGACATAGGCGCTGAAGGTCGCGAGCGAGGCGTAGAACACCACCCGCTGCGTGCCGTAGATCAGACGGGAGAAGACATCCCGTCCCTTGTTGTCCGCCCCCAGGAAAAGGAAATGCCCGTCCGCCGTCGTCGTCAGGGGCGCCGCGAAGGGTTCGATGAATTCGTCGTAGCGATAAGGCGCCAGAAGCGGCGCGAAAATCGCGACCAGCGCGAAGAATACGACGAGCGCGAGGCCGACGACACCGACCGGGCTCTCCCGCAGCAGGGCGATCGATCCGACGATCCTCTCGACACTGCCCTTGGGCCTGTCGGAGGAGGAAACGCTGCCGTCCGTTTCGCTGGCTTGGCTCATGATTTATGCCCTCCCCTCAACTGAACCGGATACGGGGGTTCAGAAAGGTGTAGCCGATATCGCCCAGCGTCTGACTCAACACGGCGACGAAAACGGCGGCGAGACCGCAGGCCTCGATGACGAAGATGTCGCGCCGCAGCGCGGCCTCCAGCAGCAGGGTTCCGAACCCCTTGTAGGCGAAGGCGTATTCCGTCACGACGACGCCTGAGAGCAGCCAGTTGAGCTGCAGCATGATCACGGTGAAGGGGGCGATCAGCGCGTTGCGCAAGGCATGCCGGAGAATCACCCGCCGGTAGGGCAGGCCCTTCAGGACCGCCGTGCGGATATAGTGAGTCGTCATCACCTCGGCCATCGAGGCGCGCGTCATGCGCGCGATATAGCCGAAACCGTAGAGCACCAGCACGCTGACCGGCAGGATCATCTGCGCCCAGTCCCATCCGGCCGCCATGGAACTCGTACCCGGCAACCATTCGAGTTGAATGACGAAGACCGTGGTCAGGATGACCGCGCTGGCGAATTCCGGGATCGATGTGGTGACGATCGAGACGACGGAGATCGTACGATCCTGGGCCGATCCCTCCTTCACGCCGGCGAGCACGCCGAGGAACAGCGCGAGCGGCACCATGATGAGGAAGGTGAGCCCCGCCAATATCCCGGTATTCGCCAACCGATCCCAGAAGAATTCATTGACCGGACGCTTATATTGCACCGATTCCCCGAGATCGCCTTGGGCGACGTCCCCGACCCAGTCGAGGAAGCGGATCGGGATCGGCCGGTTATAGCCGTTCTCCTCGATCCATATATCGAGTTGCTGATCTTGCGCATAGGGGCCGAGCACCCCTCGCGCGACCGAGCGCGGATTGCCCTCGTTGACGACGAACAGGATGAAGCCGACGACCAGCATGATGAGCAACATCAAGCCGATCCGCCGAACGATCAGTCGGGTCATGGTCGCCGAACCCCCTTTTTGCCCCCGGCCGGGTCGGCATGCGTGCGCCGCCCCTTCGCCTTGCGCCGCCGGAACCGACACCACCCGATACCATCGAACCCATGGCGAAGCCCCCTAGGGTCCTATGGCATGCCTTGCCCGCTTAAAGTCCCCCGTCGCCGGCAAGGCGGGGTGGCATCCGCCCGATTGGCGACGCCCGATAAATACGCATTCACGAATGAACCAAATTAATATCCGGCCCCATGCCCCGCTGGGGCCCTGAAACAAAGGGGCACAGAAACAAGCGCATGAAACGGCGCGCCCCCGAAAAAACGGGACACCCCCGCCGTCGCGTGGACGGCGGGGGTGCTGCGGATCGCCTCTTAGGAGTCGATCCAAACGTTATGGAACTGATGATAGAAGGTCGGGTGCGTGATGTGCCCCTTGACCCGCTTGTTCGCCGCCTTGAAGACCGACCGCCAGAACGGTTGGATAATGACGCCGGAGTCGCGAAGCAACTGCTGCGGCTTCTCCATCAGCTTGCGGCGCTCCTCGACATCCAGGGTCGCCTCGGCTTCGTCCAGGGCCGCGTCGAACTCCGGATTGTTGTAGGCCGCCTCGTTCCACGGCACGCCGGTCCGGTAGGCGAGGCTGAGCACCATGGTGCCAAGCGGGCGGTGCGTCCAACTGGTCAGGCCGAACGGCGCCTTGTCCCACACCTCCCAATACTGGTTGGCCGGCATCTTGTTGATGCGAATATTGATTCCGGCCGGGCGGCACTGCGCGGCGAGCGCCTCGCACTCCGCCGTCTCCCACGGACCCTGGGTGTCGCCGACGACGATCTCCAGATCGATGCCGTCGGGATAGCCGGCCTTCGCGAGCAGGGCCTTCGCCTGTTCGATATCGCGCGTCGGCCCGGGCAGGTCGAAATATTCCGGATGAATCTGGCAGACGTGATAGTCGGCCGCGACCTGACCCGCATTGCGGTGCGAAATCTCCAGCATCTGCGCCCGATCCGCGCAGAGCTGCACGGCGCGCCGCAAATCGACATTGTCGAACGGCTTCTCCGTGGTGCGCATGCGCATGACGCCGGTCTGGGCCGTCACCGCCTCGTGCAGTTCCACGTTGGGCAGCTTGCGCACGACGTCGAGCTGGTCGACAGGCGTGTTGTAGGTCATGTCGACCTGGTCGGACGCGATGGCCCCGATCTGGGCGTTCGAATCATTGCCCAAATCGATATACTGGATCTCGTCCAGATAGAACGGCCCGGCCCACCAATCGCGCGCCTTACGGAGCACGGCCTTCTGGCCGACCGCGAACTCCGCCAGTTCGAACGCGCCGGTGCCGATCGGATTCTTCGACAGATCGGCCTCGTAGTCCTTGCCGAAGCCACGGTGCGTGATCGCGGTCGGATAGTTGTAGAAGTTCTCCGGCATGGCGAGCGCGGGCGAGCGCAGATTGAATTGGACCGTGTAGTCGTCGACCACCTCGACCGCGCCGGGAATGCCGCGCTTATTGCCGTCGACTTCCTCCACCATCGGCGCGAACAGGCCGAGGTTCGAGGAGCCGGTCGCCGGGTCGAGCCAACGGTTGACCGTATGCGCGATATCGGCCGATCCGAATTCGTCGCCGTTCGACCAGGTGATGCCCTTGCGCGCGGTGAAGCGCCAGGTCTTCAGATCTTCCGACGCCTCCCAGCCCTCGGCCAGATAGGGGCGCGTGATATTGTCGGATCCGGTGCGCGTCAGATATTCGACGATGAAACGCGCGACATTGGATTTCTCCACCCAATCGAAGGTGGCGGGATCCGTCATTTCCTGCATCGCCATGGCGACACGAAGCGTACCGCCCGGCTTGGCGGACTGCGCCATCGCCGGCCGCACGCCGAGACCCTGGCCGGTGATCGACCCGGCCATCGCATAGGCCGCCGTCGCCGACATGCCGAGCAATGTCGCGGTGCGCAGGAAATCGCGGCGGTTGACCTTGCCCGAGGCCAGCCCATCGGCGAGTTCCGGCATGTAGGGGTGAATTTCGTAGCCGAGCTTCCGCGCCTCCTTGCCGATATAGCGCTTCTTGCCCAGTAGTGAGTTTCGTTTGAACATCTTAAGCCGTCTCCCTTTGGCTGCCCAGAACGGCCCGATCATCCGACCCTCGTCATGCGAAGGAGCCGGCCCCACGACCGTCAGTTCTCAGAGATCGCGCGATCCGCGATAACTGCGCTTAGCGACAAATGCCTACCCTGTTTTCATGATCGGTCATGACGATGCGATGCGCGCGCCGTGGATGCCCCCGATCATCTGGTCACTTACCGCCGCCACCGGCGGAAGGTCGCGGACTATCGCACCCCTTCCATCCGACCGCTCGGTGCTCCGCCGCTCGTTTTTTTTCGAGCGTGCCCAGTTCGCCAAACGCCCCATACCCCCGGGACCTTCGCGCCACTCTGTTCAAAAAGTATGGCCGGGGGCCGATTCAGAAGTCAACGGCTAAACGCCCTTGAATATCCGAGGCTTTTTCCGGCGCACGTCATAAATTGGCCAGAGATTGTCGCGAATCGGACAGCCCATTGGGCAGGCGTTCATCCGCCGTTCCGCTGTAACTCGCAATCCGACGATAGTCGTCCTGATCGACGACACTGGCTCCCGAGAGAAGCAATGCCTCGCGCGCGGCGGCGAGGTCCGGATCGGCGAGCGCGGCCTCGACCGCCGCGCGAAGCCCGGCGATCCGGCCGCCCTCCATATTCCCCGACGTCACGAGGGGCAGTCCCGGCACCGCCCGCGTCCAACCGACGGTCGCGAGTCCCGACACCTCCGCCGGGGCGTGCCGCGCGATCAGGGCAAAAGTCACGGCATCGACGGCGCAAAGATCTGCCCCGCCGTCGCGCACGGCAGCAAGCGAGCGGCGATGGGCGCCCGTCTCGACCTCCTCCGCGAAGAAAGGCGCCGCGCCGGGCGCATGATCGGCGACCGCCCAACGCACGCACTGATAGCCGGAGAGCGAGCGCTCCTCGTTGAACGCCAGGCGTGCTCCACGGAAATTCAGGATGGCCCGGCTCTGTTGCCCGTCACCTTGCGTCGCGCGTCGATCCCCCGCCCGCGCCAGAAGCCGGCTTCTATAAAGCGGCCCCTCGCACCCTTCGGCCGCGTAGCGCGGCGTCACGACATAGGCGACCCGGTCGCGGAGCAGCGTCGCGAAGGGATAGCCGCAGGTCTGGGCCAGCAGGAGATTGGGGTCGCGCCAATGCGCCCAAGGGTCCTCGGGCCAGGAAAGCTTGTCCGGTACGCCGGTCAGCCCCGCCATTTCGAGGTGACGGGCCAGCCCCGCCCACCAACGGGTCAACGCCACCTCCATCTCCGGCATGGCGTACATGAAAAGGGATGCCGGTGAATCCATCATGGCGCCCATCGTCATGCCAGACGCCCCCGCCCCGTCACACGGTCGGCCAGACCGCGCAGGAAGACGGGCGCCTCATGTGCCTGCACCACGGCCGCGCGGATCAGCCGGTCGAAATGTTCCGTCAGTTGGCGGATATGGCCGGTCGTGTTGAACACGAAGTACATCTCCCCCAGGAACAGCGCCGCCCGTTTCGGCCCGAAGACGGTATAGGGTACCGCGAAATGGGTCCGCCCGTCATAGAGGAACAGGCGCAGACGCGGATAAAGCTCGTCCGTCAGCGTCGCGGCGTGCAGCAATTGTTCCCGCCGGTCCGCGGCGCTCAATTCGCGCCACACGCCCGCCCCCTCCGCGAAGGTCTCGAACGCCTGGCGCGAGCAGCATATTTCGAAATCCGCATCCGGCGTCCGGGTATAGGCAAGCTTGCTGCTGGCATCCGCGATCGCTTCCGACGGGCGCTTCGCGGCATAGCCGGCATATTCGAACCGCAACACCGCTTCCGTCTTCATCAAATCCGGCAACGAAGCGGGCACATAGCGAATCTTGTAGCCCGCCGCCTCCGCGTGCCACCGGCGCAGATTCTCGTCCGACGGCGCGCTCGGCCCGCTCAAGGCGACCTGTACCGATTCCCGCAGAATTTCGGCCCCCAGCTTCTGCTGTTGGGTGAGCCCCATCAACCAATCGAGACTGACCTGCAACACCGAGGCGACGGCGGCCACGGTATCCGCGCGCGGCAGCCGGTCGGTTTCCGCCGATAGAAGTTGCGACAGGGTCGATCGGTCGATCCCCGCTTCCGCCGCCAGACGGGACCGGTTGGTACCAGCCGCCTTCATCGCCTCCTGAAGGCGGTCACGGAAAATCCGGACGGTTTCGCGCCGATCACGGGACATCGCGGTGCCTATCGTTCATATCCTTGGTGATAAATGTCATCAAACAGGATATTTCACAACGCCTATAACTAAAATGCTACATTGAGTGACAGAACATGACAAAACCCACATTGTGGAAAAGTCCACCCCCAGCGTAACAATTCGGCATGAGCGTCACACCCATGCCACCGGCGAAGGCCGATCCCGGTTCCGCCCCCGGATCAGAACACGACAAATCACCCTCTCACCCCATCATATGGCGGGGATCGGGACGCACGCCTCTGGCCCGTCTTCTTGCCCGTCTCGACGCGCTGGAAGCCCCCACTTGGGCAATCGTGCTACTGACATATGGCGGGTTCCTGGTCCTGACCTATTGGTGGCGGATCGTGCCGTTACCGCTTTTGGTGGCGTTGGGCGCCTATCTGGTCTGTCTGCACGGCCATATGGCGCATGAGCTTCTGCACGGCCACCCGACGCGCAAGCGCTGGCTGAACGATGCCCTGGCGATGGTGCCGTTGTCGCTTTGGCTGCCCTATCCGATCTATCGGGACAGTCATCTGGCGCATCACGGCATCACGCACTTAACCTCCCCGATCGAGGACCCGGAAAGCTTCTACCTGACGCCCAAGCGCTGGAGTCGCAAGCCGGTCGCCCTGCGCGCCCTGCTCTATTGGAACCAATCCTTTCTGGGACGCATGGCGGTCGGGCCGCTTCTCATGGTCGGTCGCTTCCTTGCGGGCGAGATTCGACGCTTCGGGCGGGGCGAGTGGGCCTATGCCGGGGCCTGGGCCGTGCATCTGATGCTGGCCGCGCTGGTCGTCTTCTGGGTTGTGGCAATCTGCGGCATGCCATTCTGGCTTTATCTCGTCGGCATCGTTTATCCGGGTCTTTCGCTTGGACTCATGCGCTCCTATGTCGAGCACCGGCCGGGCCCCGATCAGGATAGCCGCTGCGCCATCGTGGAGGGCGGGCCGCTGACGCGACTGCTCTTCCTCAACAACAATTTCCACCTCGTCCATCATGTTCGTCCCGGCCTGCCCTGGTACCGGATTCCGGCGGTCTATCGCGCCGACAAGGCTGGCTGGCTCGCGCGCAATGGCGGCTATCGCTATCGCGGCTATTGGGACGTAATCGGCCGGCACCTGCTCTGGGCCAAGGATTCCCCGCTGCACCCGACCATCCGGTGATCCTGCCCCTTCCCGGAACGCCCGCCGCGTGCTACCGCGACGGCCATGCAGGATAATATCTCTCTCGACGGCACGGAATTGACGCCGGGGCGCCTCGCGCGGATCGCGATGGAAGATGTCCCGATCGCGATCGATCCGGAGGGCCGTGCCCGCCTCGCCCGCGCCCGATCGGTGGTTGATCGCGCGATCGACGAAGGACGTCCCGTCTATGGGTTGACGCGCGGTTTGGGCGATCAGATCGACCGGACGATCGACCGGGAAAGCCTCGGCGATTTTTCCCGCCGCACGATCAGGGGGCGCGCCCATGGGCTGGGGTCGCCCCTGCCGCGTGCCGTCGTGCGCGCGGCGATGGTCGCGCGCCTCAACGCCGCGCTCGTCGGCGGAGCCGGGATGTCGGAGGCGGCGGTCGATGCGCTCGCCGCCCTGATCAACGCGGGCGTGACGCCGGTCGTGCCGCGCATCGGGTCGATCGGTGAATCCGATCTCTGCCTGATGGCGACCCTGGCGCTGGTGCTGATCGGCGACCCAGAGGGGCGCGCCGAGGTCGCGGGCGTGGAGATGACCGCGCCCGAGGCGCTCACCAAGGCCGGGCTGTCGCCGCTTACGCCGCTGCCGAAGGATGGGCTGGCACTGATTTCCGCCAATGCGATCGCGGTCGGAGAAGCCGCGCTTGCCGCCGCCGGAATCGACCGCGCGCTGGAAGCGGCCTTCGCCGGCTGCGCCCTGATGCTGGAAGCCTTCCGCGCCAATCCCAGCCCCCTCGACCCGGCCTGCGCGGCGATGCGCCCGCAGCCCGGCCAGGCGGAAGCGGCGATGCGCCTGCGCGGGTTCCTGGAAGGCAGCCGGCTGCTCTCCGACCCCGAGGCGCCGCGCCGGCTTCAGGACCCGCTCAGCTTCCGATGCGCGGCGCCGACGCTGGGCGCGGTGCTGAATGCGCGGGAGGGGTTGGCCGCCGCGCTGGACGCGGAACTCAACGGCGCGGGCGACAATCCGCTCGTTCTAGCCGATCGCGACACCGTGATCTCCACCCCGAATTTTCACGCGCCGGGTCTGGCGCTCGCCTGCGATCACATGGCAGCGGCCGTGGCGACGGCGGGCGCATCCATGCTGGCGCGCTGTCAGGTGATGAAGGAACCGTCCCTGACGGGCCTGCCGCGCATGCTCTCCCCCGGCGATATCGGCAGCGCGGGCATCGCGCCCTTGATGAAGCTCGCCCAGGCGTTGATGCATCGGCTGCACGGGGCGGCGCAACCGGCGGCGACCATGCCATCGCTGGCCGGCGGAACGATCGAGGATATCATGAGCTTCGCGCCGCAATCGGCGGAGAAGCTGCGCGATTGCGCGGAAAGCTTCCGTCTGCTCGTCGCGCTCGAACTCCGCATCGCGATGCAGGCGCTCCATCTGCGCCCGGAGGCGCGTCCGGGACGCGCCTTGTCACTCTGGATCGAAAGGCTGCGCCCGCTTTGCCCCCCCTTGGAGGCGGAGGACCGACCGCTGAGCAACGAGATCGACGCGATCGCGTCGGCCATCCGATAAGACCCATTCGGCGGCGCCCGGCCGCCCGGTCAATCGTCCAGGGGTATCTGGTCGTCCGTCTCCACCGCGTCGAATATCTCGTCGTTCTCCAAATAGGCCTCCCGTTCGGCCGCGTCCTCGGCGTCCTCGCCCTCGTCGCCCTCGGCGAGCGCATCCTCCTGACGCATGGCGATGGCCCCTGCGCCGGGGCGGAGGTCCAGCAGTCCGGCGGCCTTCAATTCCTCCACCCCCGGCAGGGCCGACAAATCCTCCAGCCCGAAATGGTCGAGGAAGGCCGGCGTCGTGCCCCAGGTGACCGGCTTGCCCGGCGCGCGGCGGCGCCCCTTCGGTCGTATCCAGCCTGCCTCCAACAACGTGTCGATCGTCCCGCGCGACAGGGCGACGCCCCGGATTTCCTCGATCTCCGCGCGCGTCACGGGCTGATGATAGGCGACAATGGCAAGCGTCTCTATGGCCGCCCGGCTGAGCCGCCGGGGCACCTCGCGCTCCAATGTCATGTGTGGGGCGAGATCGTCGGCGGTACGAAAGGCCCAGCCCTCCCCCACCCGGGTCAGAATCACGCCCCGATTGGCGTAAAGCCCCTGCAACTCCTCCAGCAAGGTCGGCACATCCGCGCCGTCCGGCAGACGTTCCCCCAGGACATCGGGGCCGAGTGGCTTGTCGCTCGCGAACAAAATCGCCTCCAGCAGGCGGATTTGCTGAAAATGATCCATCAATGCTCCTCCGGGGCGTCATCGGACGCCTGGTCGTTCGGGCCGCCGGTCTCGTCCTCCCCGCCCCAATCCTCCTCGTCGAGCAACGCGCCGATCGCCGCGTCGTCGAGCCCTTCCAGCGAATCCGCGTCCGAGCGCGGGCGCGCCGAATCCTCCTCCGGGATCTCCTCGCCCTTCAGCGTCTCGTTCCGCTTGCGCGCCACGCCGCGCACATAGATCGGCTGGAACGTGCCGGACTGCCGGACCTCGGCCAGCCCTTCGCGCGTCAATTCCAGCATGGCCGCGAAGGTCCCCGCGATGGTCGACCGGGTTAGCAGCAGATCGTCGCCCTTCGCCTCCGGCGGCAGGAAGACCTCCAGCATCTGCCAATCCGTCCGGTCCCCGATGATATGGCGCAGGCGGGAGAGGGCCTGTTCCATCGAATAGAGCCGGGTGGGCAGGATACGAAGCTGACCGCTGCGGACCTGACGGGCGCGAATCTCGCCATAGGCCTTCAGCATGTCGTAGAGATCGTCCTCGAAGCGCGGCGTGCGCTCCACCTTCAGCGTCTCCGGCATGCCGCGCGCGAAGAAGTCCTGCCCCAGTTGCGTGCGCCGCATCAACTCCTTGGAGATATTCTGCATCGCCTCCAGCCGCTGAAGCTGGAAGGCGAGGCGGGCGGCCATTTCCGCCGGATCCTCGCTCTCCTCCGTCACCTCCGGCTTGGGCAGCAGGATGCGCGACTTCAAATAAGCGAGCCACGCGGCCATGACGAGATAATCGGCCGCGATCTCCAATTGCAGCGTCCGCGCGCGTTCGATATAGCCGAGATACTGGTCCGCCAGTTGCAGGATGGAAATTCTGGCGAGATCCACCTTCTGCTCGCGCGCCAAATTCAGCAAAAGATCGATCGGTCCCTCGAACCCGTCGATATCGACGACCAGTTCCTCCTCCGGCCGCGCGACGCGCTCGCCACCGGTGTCGAACGGCTCCGCCGCCGCGCCGGGCGTCGGCGCGTCCCTTCCGTCATTCGATGTTGGCAGGTCGTCGCTCACGGTCGAGGCGGGCCCCCTGGATAATGCCGCCGGTTTCGATGCGCGGGCCGTGCGACGGCGTTGGCCGTCCGATAGCAGGCACTGCCCAGGCCTCCGTCCAGCCCCCTTTCCCCTCCTCCGGCATAGCCCGATCAGGGCGAACCGGCAAGCAAGGCGTCCAGCCGCGCGGCCGCCGCGCGCGCGTCGAAGCCGGCGGGCGGATCATCGCGGCGTGCCAGCGCGGCGCACCAGCGTCGCGCGCCCTCCCCGTCCATCATGCCGGCCCCGTCCAGCGCGGCCGCCATCTCCGACCGATCGCCGTTGCAATGCAGGATGACGTCGCACCCGGCCTCCCGGGCCTGCACCGCACGTGTCTCGAACGAACCGGAGAGCGCCTTCATCGACAGATCGTCCGTCATCAGCACCCCGTCGAAGCCGATCTGGCCGCGTACCACGCCACCGATCACCGCCGCCGACGACGTGGCGGGACGCGCCGGATCGATGGCGTCGTAGACGATATGCGCCGTCATGCCGAGCGGACAGTCGCCGAGCGCCGCGAAGGGCGGAAAGTCCCGCTCCTCCAACGCGGCGAGCGACGCCGTCACGCGCGGCAATTCCAGATGGCTGTCCGCCACCGCCCGGCCATGGCCCGGGATATGCTTCGCAACCGGCAGAACGCCGTGGGTCAGGAAGGCCTCCATCGCCACGCGGCCGAGCACGCCGACGACCGACGGGTCCTCCGCGAAGGCGCGGTCGCCGATGATCTCGTGCCCGTCGGGTGCCGGTACGTCCAGGACCGGCGCGCAATCCACATCGATACCGAGCGCCGTCAATTCAGAGGCGATCAACGCGATATCCAGCCGCAGCGCCTCCACCGCCGCGATCGGATCGCGACCATGCAGGAGGCCGAACGGCGCCATCGGCGGCGCGGCCCGCCAAACGGGCGGCCGAAGGCGCTGCACGCGCCCACCTTCCTGGTCGATCAGAACCGGTGCGGCGGGATCGTCCACGCAGGCACGCAAATCGGCGACGAGCGCACGCACCTGGTCCGGTGTCTCGATATTGCGGGCGAACAGAATGAAGCCGAGAGGCCGGTGTCGCGCGAAAAAGTCCCGTTCCCCGCCGCTTAGCACCGGCCCCGCGCAGCCCAGGATAGCGGCCGCTCTCCGGCCTTCGAACGCCTCTGTCCCATCGGTCATGATCGCTTACCCGCGCCTACCCGCCGGGCCGCACGACGAGACAAGCCTGTTCCTTGGCCTTGAGCGCGGTGCAGACGGCGTTCGCCGCATCCCGGCTGGCCAGCGGACCGCCCCGCACACGGTAATAGGTCTTGCCGTTGACCTCCGCGCGCTGCACCGCGAGCGTGAGGTCGCCCAGCTCCGCGTCATGCGCCTGCTGGACACGCGACCAGGCAGCCCGCGCATCGGCCTCGGAGCTGAGCGCGGCGATCTGCACCTGCCAGCCGCTGGTGGGATCGGCCGACGCGGTCTGTGCAGATTGTTGGGCGGGTTGTTGGGCCGGTTGTTGAGACGCGGCAGCGGGTTCACTCCGGGACTCCGGCGTGGCTTGTTGCTCGGGCGCCGCGTTCGTCTGGCCGCCGGCTTCGGTGCCGGACTCATCGGGAGCCGGCGCGGCCGTCGGCGGCTCGGCCGAGGGTTCCGCCAGCTTGGAATCCGGCAATGGCGGTACCGGTTCGATCCCCTCCCCGGTTCCCGGCGCGGTGCCCTGTCCGGCGGAATTATCCGTGATGGAGGGCATGGTCGGCGTTTCGACCGCCGGCGCGCCACCTGATTGGCCCGCTGCCTGCTGCCGTTCCGGCGCGGGGGGCTGCATCGGATCTTCCGGCGGGGGCAGGATACGCTCGACTCGCTCCTCGCCCTCCTCGCCGGAGATGCGATTGAATACCTGCTTGTCGGTGTGGGGAATCTCCATGCCGCCCGGATCGGTCGGCTGCACCTTCGCCTCGCCCTCGGGCGCCAGCAGGGGGGCGGCATCCTCGCTGCCGGACCGCACCCCTTGGTTATAGGCGTACCAGACGATGCCGCCAAAGACGAGAACCGCGATCACCGCGACCGCGATCGGCAGGGTCCGCAAGCCACGACGGCGCCCCCCTCCACCATGACCGCCACCGCCATGACCACCGTCATAGTCGGCCTGGCCCTCGAGGTCGGCGAATTCGCGTTCGAGATCGTCCAATTCCCGCGACATGGCGCTCGTCACCTACTTGTCCGGCGGATGCGGCCCGCCTGTCCCGCCCCTCGACCAACGACCCCCGACCGCCGCGCATCCCATCCGCGTGGGATACACGCCCTCAACTCAACTCATCGACCGGCGTCACGCCGAAAACATCCAACCCCGAGGCGATCACCGTGCGCAAGGCTTCGACGAGCGCCAACCGCGCGATCGTCACCGCCGGGTCGTCCGGCTGTATGAAGCGCAGCGTGGTCTCTTCCTTGCCACGTGTCCACAGGGCGTGGAAGGCGGATGCCGTATCATAGAGATAATAAGCGATTCGGTGCGGTTCTTCCGCCTCCGCCGCCGCTTCGACGGCACGCGGCCATTCGGCCAGCCGCTTCATCAAGTCGAATTCCGGTTCCGCGTCGAGGCGCGAGAGGTCGGCCGCCGCCAAGGCCTCGGCCGACGTATCGATTCCCGCCTCCTCCGCCTGCCGGAAGACGGAGCGGCAGCGGGCATGGGCGTAATGGACGTAGAAGACCATGTTATCGCGGCTCTGCTCCTTCACCGCGCTCAGGTCGAAATCCATCGGGGCGTCGTTCTTGCGCGTCAGCAGGAAGAAGCGGACGACGTCGCGGCCGACCGAGTCGATCAGATCCTGAAGCGTCACGAAGGAACCGGCGCGCTTCGACATCTTCACCGGCTCCCCCTTGTCGAGGAGCTTCACCATCTGGCAGAGCTTGACCGTCAGAGAGGCTTCGCCGCCGCTGACCGCCTTCACGACCGCCTGCATGCGCTTCACATAGCCGCCGTGATCCGCGCCAAGGACAAGCACCATGTGCTTGAAACCGCGATTGTACTTATCCCTGTGATAGGCGATGTCGGAGGCGAAATAGGTCCAGCTACCATCCGATTTCTTAAGCGGCCGGTCGGTATCGTCGCCGAACCGGCTCGCCCGGAAGAGGGTCTGCGGACGCTCTTCCCAATCATCCGGCTTCTTGCCCTTGGGCGGATCGAGAACGCCGATATAGATCAGGCCCTTCTCCTCCAGATAGGCGAGCGCATCGTCGACCTTCCCGCTTTCGATCACGCCGCGCTCGGAGGTGAAGACGTCCTGCTCCACCCCAAGATCGGCGAGCGTGGCGCGGATCAAATCCATCATCATGGCGACGGCCTTGTCGCGGACGATCGGCATCCAGCCGTCCTCGTCCATTTCCAGCAGGGCCGCGCCATGCTCGCGCTTCAGGACCTCGCCCACCGGCACCAGATAATCGCCGGGATAGAGCCCTTCCGGCATCGGGCCGATATCCTGGCCCAGCGCCTCGCGATAGCGCAGGAAGGCCGACCGGGCGAGAATATCGATCTGCACGCCCGCGTCGTTGATCCAATATTCCTTGGTGACGGCATAGCCCGCCTTGTCGAGAAGCCGCGCCAGCACGTCGCCGAAGACGGCGCCGCGCGCGTGACCGATATGCAAGGGGCCCGTCGGGTTGGCGGAAACATATTCCACGATCACCGGCTCCCCGCCCCCGGCATCGCCGTCGCCATAGGCCGGTCCTTGCGTCAGGACGGCCCGCGCCACACGGTGCCAGATATCGGCCTTGAGCCGCAGGTTGATGAAGCCGGGACCGGCGATCTCCGCGCTTTCGATCCAATCGCCGCCGGACAGGCCGGCCGCGATCTTCTCCGCCAGATCGCGCGGCTTCAGACCGGCGGGCTTGGCCAGAACCATGGCCGCGTTGGTCGCCATGTCGCCGTGGCTTGGGTCGCGCGGCGGCTCCACGGCGACGCGGGAAAAATCGGTTCCCTCCGGCAGGTCACCTTGATCCTTCAAGGCCTGAAGAACCGATTCGACCTCGCGTTTCATTTCCTTGAAAACGTTCATTTTATCACTTTTCTCATCGGTCGTTCATGTCAGCTCAGCCGCAGCCGCGTCGTGCCGGCGAAGAGGTGCTTATACTGGCGATGCGCGAAACGATCCGTCATGCCGGCGATATAGTCCGCGACCGTGCGGGCGGTCGTCGCGTCGAACGGCCCGGCGCAAGCATCCCGCCAGATCTCCGGCAGCCGGTGCGGCTTGTTGAGATAGTAGCGGAAGAGTTCGCCGATGATCCGCATGCCGTCGGCCCGTTCCTCGTTGACGGCGGGCGCGCGGTACATATTCGCGAACAGGAAGGCCTTCAACGATTTTTCCCGCCCCGCCATCCCCGCCGAGAAGGCGACCATCTGCCGTCCCGCCGCGCGCAAGGCGGCCGCGTTCTCCGGTTTCGCCTCGGCAAGGCGCCGTCGGGCCTCCGCCAGCACGTCCGCCACCATCTCCCCGATCAGGCGCCGGACGGCCTCCGCGATGCGCACGGGACGCGGCAGGTCCACATAATCCCGGTCGACCGAGGCAAAGGCCGCGTCCACATGCGGCACGGCCTCACGCACCTGACCGATGGTGAAAAGCCGCGCACGCAGCCCATCATCCATATCGTGATGGTTATAGGCGATATCGTCGGAAATCGCGGCGATCTGCGCCTCCAGCCCGGCATGGGTCCCGACCTCCAGGTCGAAACCGGCATTGACCTCCGAAAGCGTCAGCGGCAGCGGATCGTCGCGCACCGGCCCGTTATGCTTCACGACGCCTTCCAGCGCTTCCCAGGTCAGGTTCAGGCCGGGATGGGTCGGATAGCGCATTTCCAACCGCGTCAGGATACGCAGCGCCTGATCGTTATGATCGAAGCCGCCGAAAGGCTGCATGATCTCATCGAGCGCATCCTCCCCCACATGACCGAAAGGCGTGTGGCCAAGATCGTGGGCGAGCGCGATCGCCTCCGTCAGGTCTTCGTCCGCGCCCAGCGCGCGCGCGATCGACCGCGCGATCTGCGCCACCTCCAGCGAATGGGTCAGCCGCGTGCGGATATGATCGCCTTCCGGCGAGATGAAGACCTGGGTCTTGTGTCCCAGCCGCCTGAACGCGGAACAATGAACGATCCGGTCGCGATCGCGCTGGAAGGGCGTACGGGTTTCCGACGGCGCCTCGTCATGGAAGCGCCCCCGGCTCTCCTCCCACATTGTCGCGTAGGCCGCTCTCTCCGGCGTCATGGCATCGGTCCCAAGAGGACAAGGGGATACGGACATGAAAGCAAAAGACGGGCGCCGACCGGGCACCGCCCCGCCCCCTCTACAGCCGACGGCGGGGAAAGGCAATGAAGGCGGCGTTCATCGCTTGAAACCGTTATCCGAACCGGCGCGGAAATTGACATTCGACCGTCATTTCCTACCTTATGGGGGTGCGCCCGGGACGGCGCGCACCATGCCAAGGATAGGTAAGCGATATGTCCGACGCCCCCGCCACGCAAACCGGTCTTTCCGCCAATCTTGACGATCCCTTCGCGATCGCGATGAATGACGGGCCGCGCGAGTTGTCGATATCCGACGCGGCCGCCCGCCGCCTCGCCTTCCTGTTAGGCCAGGAGGACGACCCGGATCAGATGCTGCGGGTCACCGTCTCCGGCGGCGGCTGTTCCGGCTATCAGTATCATTTCGATTTCGACCGGGAAGCCCGCGCGGACGATCTGGTGTTCGAGCGCGATGGCGTGAAGGTCGTCACCGACAACGCCTCCATGGACCTGCTGGCCGGCAGTCAGCTCGACTATGTCGACGATCTGATCGGCGCCTTCTTCACGGTCAACAACCCGAATGCCAGCTCCTCCTGCGGCTGTGGGGTCAGCTTCTCCGCTTGAGGGCGATTCGCGCTGGCACGGGCGGTCGGGAGCGCTTAGGCTCCGCCCGTCATGAGCCAGAATACGATCCGCATCGCCACCTTCAACGTGAACTCGATCAAGGCACGCCTGCCGCGCGTGACGGAATGGCTGGAAGAGGCCAAGCCGGATGTCGCGCTGTTGCAGGAATTGAAGTGCGCCGACGAGTCCTTCCCCCATTTCGAGATTGAGAGCGCGGGCTACAAGGCCGAAATCCACGGGCAGAAGAGCTATAACGGCGTCGCCATCCTCTCCCGCCATCCGATCGAGGATGTGCGCCGCGGCCTGCCCGGCGCCGACGAGATGGGCGATGATGCCGATCAGGCCCGCTATATCGAAGCGACGGTGAAGGGCATTCGCCTCGCCTCCATCTATCTGCCGAACGGCAACCCGGCGCCGGGGCCGAAATTCGACTATAAGCTACGCTGGATGGAGCGGCTGCGGGCCCATGTGGCGGAAACGCTGCTGCCTTCGGAACGGCCGCTGGCGCTCGGCGGGGATTATAACGTCTGCCCGACCGACCGGGACGTCCACGATCCGACGGGCTTCGCGGAGGACGCGCTCTGCCGGCCGGAGAGCCGGGCCGCCTTCCGCGCGCTCCTCAATCTCGGCCTGACGGAGGCATGGCGCGCCCTGCACCCGAACGCGGAGGGGAAATACAGCTATTGGGACTATGGCGCCGGTGCGTGGCAGAAGGATAACGGCCTGCGCATCGACCATTTCCTGCTCTCCCCCCAGGCCGCCGACCGGCTGGTCGAATGCGAGATCGACCGCCGCCCGCGCGGGCGTGAGAAACCATCCGACCATACGCCGGTGGTGGTGGAACTGACGGTCGATTGAGGGGCCGGCACGCCGGACCGGTTGGGATCAGCCCTCCCCGCCCCCACGAAAACCGATGGCGACGACATACATTTCCGGGCTTTCCTTGCGGCTGGCGGGCGGCTTGAAGTGGGCCACCTTCTCGAAATCCCGCTTGAGTTGGTCGAGCAGCCCCTTCTCCGTCCCGCCCGCGAAGACCTTGGAGACGAAATTGCCGCCGGGCTTCAGCACCTCCTCCGCGAAGGCATAGGCGAGTTCGGCCAGCGCCTGGGTGCGAAGATGGTCGGTCGGCGCGTGGCCCGTCGTATTGGCCGCCATATCGGAAAGCACGACATCGACCGGCCCGTCCAGTTCCGCGCGCAGCCATGCCGGCGCGTCGTCGTCGGTGAAATCCCCCTCGATCAAAACCGCCCCCGGAACCGGGTCGCAGGCCAGCAGGTCGATGCCGACGACACGGCCACGTTCCCGCCCGTCCGGTTCCTTGCCAAGGCGTTCGCGCGCGATCTGCACCCACCCCCCCGGCGCGCAGCCCAGATCGACCACCGTGCCGGCGCGCGGCAGGACATCGTATTTCTCGTCGATCTCCTTCAGCTTGAAGGCGGCGCGGCCGCGATAGCCAAGGCGCTTCGCCTCCAGCACATAGGGATCGTTCAACTGACGCTGGAGCCAGCGGGTGGAACTCGACTTGCGCCCGCGCGCGGTCTTTACCCGCACGGCCTTGTGGCGGGCGTCGCTGACCTTGCCGCCGCCCTTACCGCCCCCGTTGCCGCCAGCTTGCCCGCCGCCGGAGCCTTTGTTGCCGGGTTTCCGTGCCACCGACTTTCCTTCCACAAAACCGCTTTATAGAGCGGATGCGCGGGCCATGAGGTCGAGCAAAATCCCCTCCCGCAAGCCCCGATCCGCCACCCTCAGCCGCCCGATCGGCCATTGCCGACAAATGGCCCGCAGGATCAGGCAACCGGCCAGGACAAGGTCCGACCGATCGCGTCCCACGCAGGGATGCGCCGCCCGTGCCGCCGGGTCAAGCGCGGCCAACTCGCCGGATATTCTCTCGATCGCCGCGAAATCAAGCCAGGCCCCATCGACCCGCGCGCGATCGTATCGCTCCAGCCCCTGGGCGATACCGCCCAAGGTCGTCACCGTGCCGGATGCACCGATCATCTGGACCCGGCCCGCATCGACCTCTTCCCGGATATTCTGGATCGCGCAAAACCGGCCGAGACTGACGGCCAGCACATCCTCGATCTCCGCGCGCAGGCGGGCGGGCTCCGTCGAGGAATCCAGCAATTCCGAGACACCGACCACGCCGAGCGGCACCGAATGCGCGCCCAGCACCTTGGGCGGCCCCTGGCGGTCGGCGTCGAGGGCGATCCAGGCGATCTGGGTGCTGCCGCCACCGATATCGAAGATCAAGGCGCGATCCGCCCGCCGGTCGATCAGGGGCAGGCAGCCGGCGATGGCAAGCCGTGCCTCCTCCGCCGGGCCGATGATCTCGAGCTCGAGGCCGGTTTCCCGCTTCACCCGGGCAACGAACTGGTCGGCGTTGTTCGCGCGCCGGCAGGCCTCCGTCGCGACGGCACGCACCCGCTTCACCCGGCGGCGGCGCAGTTTCGCCGCGCAGGCGCCGAGCGCGTCCAGCGTCCGACGCATGGCCGGTTCCGACAGGGTTCGGGTGCCCGCCAGCCCCTCGCCCAATTGCACGACCTTGCTGAACGCATCGACGACCCGGAATCCCGACGGCGTCGACCGCGCGACCAACAAGCGGCAATTATTCGTGCCGAGGTCGATCGCCCCGAAGGCATCGCCACCGGCCCCACCCCGGCCGCGCGTCCCACGCCGGCCCCGCCGCTTGCGACGGCGCGCCGGTCCGGCCCCCGCTTCCCCGTTGGTCGTGCCCTTCTCCAAACCGTCCTATCCCTGGGCGGAGCCATCTGCCCTTACGATGCCCCGCTTATCCGCTTACATCCCACAGGAGGATATCGGGCAGCCGGGCATCACGCAAAAGGACCATCGCGCGCTACGCCGGTCGACGCGCCACCGCAGGTCCCTTGACTTCCTCAGGGGCGATTGCTACAAGCCCGCTCACACAAGGCCAAGCCCCGGCGAAATCGAATTAACATACTGATTTCGCTATATGAATGGGGGATCGTCTAACGGTAGGACAGCGGACTCTGACTCCGTCAATCTAGGTTCGAATCCTAGTCCCCCAGCCATTGAGAAGCCCCGCATTACATTGCGGGGCTTCTTTCTTTTCAGCTACTTGTCCCGACATGCCGCGCCGGATCGCGTATGCGCCCGCCAAATTATCGGCCCCTTCATCAAACGGAAGCACGCAATCCGATCGCGGATAGGATAGATTGACGCCGAGGGTGGAAGTAACCCAACCGCGAAGGGAATTATCATCACCATGACGATTCGCGCGCGACCGACGCTCACGGCTTTCCTCCTGGCGGGGATACTTATCGGATGGCCGGCGGCCTCCCCGAACGCGGAAGGGGGTACTCCGGTGGTATCCGGAACGGAAAGCTCCAGCCGTAGCACAGCATCCCAAACCGCCCATGCCTTTCAATTCGATGGTCTGGACGGCGCGCCGATCACGCTTCGCGATCATGCGGGCGGGCCGATCCTGGTGGTGAATACCGCCAGCCTTTGCGGCTATACCGGCCAATATGAGGGGCTGCAGGCGCTTCATGAGCGCTATGCGGACCGCGGCCTTACCGTCGTCGGCGTGCCCTCAGACGATTTCGGGGGGCAGGAATATGAGACCGCCGCCGAAATCAAGGCGTTCTGCACCGGGGCCTATGGCGTGACTTTTCCGCTCGCGGCGCGGGCACCGGTACGCGGCGCGGAGGCGCATCCCTTCTATCGCTGGGCGCGCGAAACGCTTGGCGCCGACAAGGCGCCGCGCTGGAACTTTCACAAGTATTTGATCGCGCCGGACGGCCGGCTTGTCGCGGCCTTCGACACGCGCATCGAGCCACGGGCACCGGAAGTCCTGCAGGCAATCGAGGCACTGTTGCCCGCGATGTGAGGTCGGTGGGTCGGCAGGTGGGCTTTTCATTACGGAACGTACGTTCCACTATCCAGGCCGATCAATGGTAATCGGCCCGGAGGGAACGACGATGACGATCACGCTTTATGAATTGACCGGCGCGGACGACGATTTGCGTTTCAGCCCCTATGTCTGGCGCATCCGCCTCGCGCTCGCGCATAAGGGGCTCGACCACGAAGGCGTTGCCTGGCGCTTCACCGAGAAGGACGCGATCGCCTTCTCCGGACAGGGTAAGGTTCCGGTTCTCGTCGACGGCGACAAGACGGTAATCGACAGTTGGGATATCGCCTGCCATCTGGAGGATGCCTATCCCGACCACCCCAGTCTCTTCGGTGGCGAGGCCGGTCGCGCCGGCGCCTATTTCGTGAAGCACTGGTTCGAGACCGGGGTCAACCGTTTCATCGCCAAGATGGTGGTGGCCGACGTCTGGGCCGTTCTTCATGAAAAGGACAAGAGCTATTTCCGTGAGACCCGGGAAAAGGCGCTCGGCAAGAAGCTGGAGGAGGTTTGCACCGACGAGGACGCGGCGCGCGCCGATCTGGCGCAGGCGTTGACCCCGATGCGCGCGGTTCTTCAGACCCAGCCCTATCTCGGCGGCGCGGCGCCCAACTTCATGGACTACATCCCCTTCGCCGCCTTCATGTGGGCGCGATGCAGTTCACCGAGAGCGCTTCTGGAAAGCGACGATCCGGTCCATGGCTGGCGCGAACGCATGCTCGATTCCCTGGGCGGCATGCCGCGCGCGGCGAAATGCGTCGAGACCGGATGAACCACCCGCGGCCGTCTCGCATCGTCATCGACGCGATTTATTAGCCTTTCCTTCACCAAGCGCCGCCGAAGGGGCCGATTTCGGTCTCTCGGCGGCGTTTTCTTGTCCAGGGGAGACATGCGCTTTTGGCATCCCCCCTCTCTGAAAACTGCGCATTTCTTTGGGTGAATTCCCGACTATTTCCCGCTCACCCGATGACGCGGACGGCGCGCCGATCGGCTGGTTCAACCCTTCTTCGAACGGGAGTAAAAGAGATGGCTGTCACGATGTTCGATGCCGGCCGCGAGGAAGTCACGATCAAGGACATGATCGCTCGCGCCGTCTATGTTTTGAGCGCCAAGACCTACCGGGCCGCCGACGCGATGGCGCGTCGCAGCGCCCGCCGCAAGACCGAGCGTGAGCTGGCCCGCCTGACGGACGGCATGCTGCGCGATATCGGCCTGGAACGCGCCGACATTCCGAAGGCGGTTTCCATGCTTCAGGTCTCCGGCCGCTAAGCCGACAATCCCCATGCGATGCGTGCGCGTCACGCATCGCCGGGTATCGTTCGACGCCCCGCCCGCGCCCGTCGCGGCGGGGCGTCATGCGTTTCGAAGGCATGCGTGCTCCGCGGGCAGTCGGGAGGTCCCGGACGACTCCAGCGAATCGGCGGAGTCGCGCGCTATTCCCATAGACGTACCCCCCACTTTCCCGATAGACTTCGTGGCATGGGAGACTATAGCGAGGGTCTCCCGCCGATCAGTCAGGGAGCTTCGTTCGTACCCATGAACCGTAATTTGCCGCCCGCCGTGGTCCATGAGCGCGTGTCCGCCCGGGTGAAATGGTACAACCCGACCAAGGGATTCGGTTTCGTCAAGACCGAGACGGGAGACCCGGATGCCTTCATGCATGCCTCCGTCCTCCCCCAGGAAGTGACCCAGGATCTACCCACGGGGGCAACCGTGACGTGCGATCTGGCGCAGGGTCAGAAGGGGTTGATGGTCTCGACCGTCTATGATGTCGATCTTTCGACTGCGGACCCCAGCTTCGGCGGTGGTGGTGGCGGTGCCGGCGGCGGCCGCCCCCCCGGAGGCGGCGGCTTCGGCGGCGGTGGGTTCGGCGGCGGACCGCGTCGCCCCCCACCCGGTCCGGTCAGCGACCCGTTCGAGGGGACGGTCAAATTCTTCAACACGGCCAAGGGCTTCGGGTTCATCGTCCCGGACAACGGCGGACCCGATGTCTTCGTGTCGATCCGTACGCTGGAGCGCTGTGGCGTTCCCACGATCGATAGCGATCAGCGCGTGCGTATCACGACCCGGCCCGGTGACAAGGGACCGATGGCGGAGTCCGTCGAGGTTCTCTGAACCAACGCCGGGCCGCCCGCCCCCACGAATCGAAATGTCGTGCCGGACGTTTTTGGCGCGCGGCCTCTGGTATGCATCCAATATACCAGAGGCCTTTCGCGCTTCCAGCACCTGCCGGTCATAAGCCAGGGTATCGGCTAGAATTCCGGATACAAATACAGAGACATCGCCCCCCACTCCCGGCGAGACCCGCGAACCGGCCACAGGGGACAGAGGGGCGCCGCCCGGCCGAGCCTCCACGCACGGTCCCCACAAGGACCGACCGCCTCCACTATCGGCGTCCCCCGAAACGGGTTACACGGCGTATTTGAGGTTTCGGCGTCGGAAACTGGCCGTCCAAGCGGGTGACGGGATAGTGCCCCTCCCGAAATCAGCCGGAATCAGCGCACGGGCCCGTACCCATAGGCATGGGGAAGGAAGCGTTCCAACCTATTCAGGACCTGGCCCGTGAAGCGAAGCTGTTCCTCGTTGATCCCGGTTTCGCCGAGCTTGCCCGCCTGCTCATCCAGAATCTCCTCGACCTTGTCGCGGACCTTGAGGCCCCGATCCGACAGCCGGACCCGGAAAGAGCGACGATCGTGCGTCGAGCGCTCCTGAATCAGATAGCCGTTCTCGACCATCTTGCGGACATTGTAGGACACGTTGGACCCCAGATAATAACCGCGGTGCGTCAACTCCCCCACGGTCAACTCGTCGGTCCCGATATTATATAGGATCAACGCCTGGATATTGTTGATGTCCCGGATCCCCAGCCGATCGATTTCGCCCTTGATCACCTCGAGGAATTGCCGGTGCAGACGCTCGATCAGCTTGATTATGGTGAGATAGTCGTCTTTCACGGAACAATTCTCTTATTCAGTGCACGCGTGCCGTTCGGTTGATCGCCCCATGCCACGCGGCGCGGACGGACCAGTCCGCGCCGTTACATCGAGGCGCGCCGATGAACGGTTTCCCCCCGTGCGCGGCCCCCACCCAAATTCAGAGACTATCCTTTCGCGCGGCACGGTGTCCAGTTGGGAATACAGCGATTCTACTCGGTCGATTCGCGGATCATCTTGATTATTCCCGAGAAATCCACGGCATCGTTTCCACCCTCGCTAAATCGCTGATAGAGGGCCATCGCCTCGCGGCCGAGTACCGTTTCCGCCTCGAACCCCTCGGCGGCATCCTGCGACAATTTCAAGTCCTTCAGCATCATCGCCGTGGTGAAGCCAGGCTGATAGTCACGATTGGCGGGCGAGGTCGGGACCGGCCCCGGCACCGGGCAATAGGTCGTCAGCGACCAACACTGACCCGAAGCCTTCGAAGAGACATCGAACAGCTTCTGATGGTCCAGTCCCAACTTCTCCGCCAGGACGAAGGCCTCCGCCACGGAGATCATCTGGATGCCCAGCATCATGTTGTTGCACATCTTCGCGGCCTGACCGTTGCCGGCGCCGCCGGTATGCACGATCGTCTTGCCCATCTGCTCCAGATAGGGGCGCGCGGCCTCGAAGGCTTCCTCGGGTCCGCCGACCATGAAGGTAAGCGTTCCGGCCTCGGCCCCACCGACACCGCCGGAAACCGGCGCGTCGACCATGGCGAACCCCTTGTCCCCGGCCGCGGCCGCGACGGCGCGCGCGGTCTCCACATCGATGGTGGAGCAATCGACCAGCAGAGTGCCCGGCGCCGCCTGACTCAGCACCTCGCCTTCATAGACCTTACGGACCTGCGGGCCCGCCGGCAGCATGGTAACCAACACGTCGACGTCGCGGGCGGCTTCGGCCGCGCTTCCGGCGATTTCCGCGCCGGCATCCTTCATCGTGCCCAGCAGTTTCTCCGAGAGATCGAAAGCCTTCAGCGCATGGCCCGCCTTCAGCAGATTACGGGCCATCGGTCCACCCATATTGCCGACCCCTATGAAGCCGATCCTGGCCATCGTCCTTCTCCCTATTTCCATCGCGCGGCCTTGCCGGCCGCCTCGTCCTCCGCTCGCGCTGTCTTGGTTCACGCGAAGCGCAAATCCGGTGCCACGGGCGCGAAATAGCCCTGCACCGTTTCATCGTCGACCTCCTCCGGTCCGCTGGCGGACCAGTTGGGGGCGTGATCCTTATCCACCAGCACCGCGCGGATTCCTTCGTAGAAATCGCTGCCGGGGCGCATGCAGGCCTGGCTGAGGCGGTACTCCATCGTCATGCAGGCATCGAATCCCAATTCCCGCCCCCGGCGAAGCTGCGCCAACGTCACCTTCATCGAGGTCGGCGATTTCTTCTCCAGCACGGCCAGCGTCTCGGCCGCGAAGGCCGACCCGTCGGCGGCCAACGCGTCGAAGATATCCTCCAGCCGATCATGGGCGAAACAGCGATCTATAATCGCGCGATTGGGCGCCAGGACAGGCTCGCCCGCGTGGCGGTTGAAGTCGGCCAGCACCGCCCCGATCGCCGCCGCCGCGTCGCCCTTCAGGGAGGCCCCGGCGAGCGCCGCCTCCAGGGCCGGCAGGTCGTCGCTGCCCACGACATGGGTCGCAAGGCCAAGCGCCGCCGCATCCGCCGCGCCGATCCGCGCGCCGGTAAGCGCCAGATAGAGCCCCGTTTCGCCCGGACATTTGTTCAGGAACCAACTGCCCCCGACATCGGGAAAAAGGCCGATCCCGGTCTCCGGCATGGCGAACATCAGCCGTTCCGTCGCGACCCGATGGCTGCCATGGATCGAGAGACCGACCCCGCCGCCCATCGTCACCCCGTCGAGCAAGGCGATATAGGGTTTGGGGAACATATGGATCTTCCTGTTGAGGCTGTATTCCTCCCAGAAGAAGCGGCTGGTCAGATCACCGCCAGTCCGACCCGCCTCCCATACGGCGCGCACATCGCCGCCGGCGCAGAAGGCCTTGCCCCCCTCCCCCTTGATCAGGACGGCGGCGACGCTATCGTCCTCGCGCCAGTCCGCCAGGACCGGGTTCATCTTCTCGATCATCGAGAGATTGAGGGCATTCAACGCCTTGGGACGGTTCAGCGTGACCACGCCCAAATCACCCGCGCGGTCGAACAGGATCTCGTCCTCGTCGCTCATTCGACATCAATCCTTCAACAGGTTCCGGCTGACGATCAGCCGCATGATCTCGTTCGTCCCTTCCAGGATCTGGTGGACGCGAAGGTCGCGCAACAGACGCTCGACCGGGAAATCGCGCAGATAGCCATAGCCGCCGTGAAGCTGCAGCGCCTCGTTGACGATGGTGAAGCAGGCGTCCGTCGCGAAACGCTTGGCCATGGCGCAGGCCTGGGTCGCGCCCGGGTCCTTGGCGTCGAGACGCGCGGCCGCCTTGTGCACCATCAGGCGCGCGGCCTCCAGTTCCGTCGCCATGTCGGCCAGCTTGAATTGCAACGCCTGGAAATCAGCGAGCGCGCGGCCGAACTGCTTGCGCTCCTTCATATAGGCGGTGGCCTGCTCCATCGCCGCGCGCGCGCCGCCGAGCGAACAGGACGCGATATTGATCCGCCCGCCGTCGAGGCCCTTCATCGCGATCCGGAATCCCTCGCCCTCGGCGCCGATGCGGTTCCCGACCGGAACCCGGCAATCCTCGAACACGACCGCGCTCGTCGGCTGGCTGTGCCAACCGAGCTTGCGTTCCTGCCCCCCGAAGGAAAGGCCGTCCGTCCCCGCCTCGACGGCGAGGCAGGTTATGCCGCCCGGCCCCTCGTCGCCCGTGCGGACCATGGTGACATAGACGTCCGACCGGCCGCCGCCGGAGATGAAGGCCTTGGAGCCGTTCAGCACGTAATGATCGCCGTCGCGCACCGCGCGGGTCTTCAGACTGGCCGCGTCAGAGCCCGCCCCGGGTTCCGTCAGGCAGTAACTGGCGAAATGATCCATCGTCATCAGCTTCGGCAGGAACTTCGCGCGCACCGCGTCGTCCCCGAAACTGTCGATCATCCAGGCCGCCATGTTGTGGATCGAGATATAGGCCGCGGTCGACGGGCAGGCCCAGGCCAGTTCCTCGAAGATAATCGCGGCATCCAGTCGGGACAGTTCGGAGCCCCCATGTTCCGCCCCGCAATAGATGCCCCCGAAGCCGAGCGCCGCGCCCTCGCGCAGCACATCCTCGGGGAACCGGCTTTCCTCGTCCCAGGCCGCCGCGTGCGGCGCCATTGCCTCCGCCGCGAAACGCCGGGCCATGTCCTGGAACGCGCCCTGATCCTCGCTGAGATCGAAATCCATGGGTATTAAGGTCTCCTCCCGGCCACGATGTCTCTCGGGCTTGGTCCCCGCCGGGCGGGCCGGCGCAGCGGACGAAGGCGAGCATAGTGCGCTCGCGGGAAGCGTCAACAAGCCCGGACGGCCGGCGGCGCGAACAGGTCGTCAAACCATGTGCAACCGATGCATGGCCAGGCGTTCATAGGCCGGGCGGCATTGTTCGGCGATCGCTTCCAGCGCGTCCGGCAGGCGCCGCGGCGCGGGGTTCGCGGTGCCGAAACCGGTCGATGCCTCCACCGCCTTGTACCAAACCGGCGCCCAAACGCCGTCGCTTTCCCTCGGCCCGGACGGCCAGGAAAGCATCGCGGGATCGAACGGAATTCCAAGCGCGGCGCACAGGGCACGCAACGCCCCCGGCGGGTCCGCCAGGACATCCGCCGCGTCGATCACCGGCGGAACCCCTCCGGTCGCGGTACGCGCCCGATCGAAGATTTCCACCTGCCTTTGAAACCCGAGTTCGAACGCCGCCGGCATGCCCCTCTCCTTCACGAACGAAGCGACCACCGCGCGCGGATCGCGGATAAGGAAGGCGTTCCGCACCCCCGCGATCCAGTCCAGCGGATCGCCGTCAAGGATATGCTGGCACATGTGCTTCTGGTACCAGATCGCGGCGCCACCCGGCGGGGTGCCGGTCAGGGTCTCGACGACACGCGCGTAATCGGACGGCTGGCTTTCGATCACCGCCTCGCGCATCGGATGGTCGATACCGGTGCGGATCAGATAGGCGCTATAGAAGGGCTCGTCCGAGACGGCGCAGTCCGCGCGGTTCTCGAAGCCGCGCATCATCGCGGTGGAGATGTTGCGCGGCCCCGACCACATGGCGATGCGCACCGGCCTTTCGCCCGTCGAAGCCATCTTGGTCGCGCTCATGCCGACAGGGTCCGGGGCGGACATTCCCGTTCCACCAGGGCCTTGTAGGCGCCTTGCAGGCGTTCCACCACGGGCCCGCGCCGCCCCGCGCCGATCACCCGGCCGTCGATTTCACGCACGGGAATGACGCCGGCGAAGGTGCCGGTGACGAAGGCCTCGTCGGCGGAATAGACCTGGGTCAGCGGAAAACTCTTCTCCGCGACCTCCATCCCAAGCTCCCGGCCGAGGGCCAGCACGTTCGCGCGCGTGATCCCGGCGAGGCAATAAAGCCCGCTCGACGTCCAGAGCGCGCCGTCGCGCACGATGAAGAAATGGGTAGAATTGCAGGTCGCGACGAAGCCGTGCGGGTCGAGCATCAGGGCCTCGTCCGCGCCCGCCTTCTCGGCCTGGATGCAGGCGGCGATGCAGTTGAGCTTGGAGAGGGAATTCCAGCTCGGGTCCTGCACATCCGGCGCGCCCCGATGAATATGGACCGTATGCAGCCGCAAGCCCGTCTCCAACACGGCCGGGTTCGCCTCCTTCCATTCGGGGATGATGACGATCGTCGGCCCGCCGACATTGGCGCGGGGGCTCTGGAACGGTGTCGATTTCATACCCCGGCTGACGACGAGGCGGATATGCACCCCGCTTTCCATCCCATTGGCGCGGCAGGTCTCCAGGATCGCCTCGCGCAGCGCCTCCCGGCTCATCCCGATGTCCAGGTCGATCGCCTTCGCCCCTTCCCACAGGCGGGCGAGATGCCGGTCGATGAAGGCCAATCGGCCGTTATGCAGACGAATCCCCTCCCACACTCCGTCGCCCAGAAGGAAGCCGGAATCGAACACGCTGACCACGGCCTTGTCGCGCGGCAGGATCGTGCCGTTTATCCAAATGCGGACATCGGCGTTACGCGGGTCGGCATCGTGGGCGTGGCTGCCTGTTTCCATTTGGATTGATCCTTCATCGCGATTGGGCGTATCGAAGGTAGCGGCCGCCGACGTACCGCGAAAGACTTGCCAGGCCGGGCGGGTGGTGGAAGCCTGCCCCAATAATAATCCCTACTGGTCGAGTGTCCCTGTCCCCATGTCCTCAAGCCCGTCCCTCCCGAAGACAGCCATCGTGATCGGTGCCGGCGCCGTGGGCGTTTCCTGCGCGCTGCAACTGGCCAAGCGTGGCGTTCGGGTGACGGTGATCGACCGCGGCCCCGTTGGCGGCGGCACCAGCCACGGCAATGCCGGCGCCATCCTCCGCGCCGCGAGTCCGGTGGCGGGACCCGACGTCATCGCCGCCTTGCCGCGCATGCTGCTCGACCCCAAAAGTCCGCTATCGATCCGCTGGCGCTACCTCCCCCGATTGACGCCCTGGCTGATGCGGTTCCTGAACGAGAGCCGGCCGTCACGCGTGCGCCGCAACGCGGATGCCATATGGCAGCTAGGCGCGGGCGCGGTCGATGCCTGGCGCGCGCAAGTGCGCGGCACGGCGGCGGAGGACATGCTTCGCCCCGTGGGATGGCTCAAGGTCTATGAGAGCGAGGCCAGCTTCGAAGCCGCCCGGCCGGGCCTGGAACGGTATCGCGCGCGCGGCACGGCGGTCGAATATTTCGATCGCGATTCACTGCGCCAATTGGAACCCAATCTCGCCCCCCTCTTCGCGCGCGGGGCATTGCACGCGGATGCGCTGTTCGCGCTCAACCCGCGCCGGGTGGTGGAAATCTGCGCCGACGCGGCGCGCGCGCTCGGCGTCACCTTCCGGCAGGCGGAGGTATCCGACGCCCATGCGGACGACACCCACGGCACCGTCACGCTCGCCGATGGGGAACGCCTGACGGCGGACCGCCTCGTCCTCGCCTGCGGGGCATGGTCGAAGGGCTTGGCGAAGCGTCTGGGCGCTTCGATCCCGCTCGACACCGAACGCGGCTATCACCTGATGTTCGAAACGCCGGAACGCGGCCTGAATCGTCCGGTCGTCTGGGAGGACAAGGGCTTCGTCCTGTGTCCGATGGCGCATGGGCTGCGCATGACATCGCAGGTCGAACTGGCGGGGGTCGAGGCGCCGCCGGATTTCCGCCGGATCGAACGGCTGCTGCCGCTGGCGCGCCGGATGCTGCCCAGCTTGGCGGGGGAACCGACCGACCGCTGGCTCGGCTATCGCCCCAGCACGCCGGATTCCGTCCCCGTCGTCGGCGTCAGCCCGCGGGCGCGGGCCGCCCTCTTCGCCTTCGGCCATCAGCATTACGGCCTCAGCCTCGCCGCGCGCACGGGCGAGGTGATCGCCGACATGGCGCTCGACCGCCCCACCGGCGTGGACGAGAGCGTCCTGTCGCCGTCCCGCTACGGCTAATCATGGGCGGCGCATGTCGGCGCGCGCGTCGTGGCCGGAGAAAATGAATTCTCCATCGTCCTTATATGGCAACATTGATGTCCTAGAGTGACGATGGGAATCCGGGCCCGCGCGGAAACAGGCGGAGTTTCGAGCACATCATGTATCCAAGGATTTCAGAGGACGACAACCTTCTGCGGCAGGATCGGTTCATCGAGCAGCTTCAAGCCGGTGTACGGTTCGCCTTCCAGCCGATCGTGACCATTCAGACCGGAGCCGTGCACGGCTACGAGGCGCTGCTTCGCAATCACGAAGCCGTCGGCGCGTCGAGCATACCGGAGCTGTTCGACATGGCGCATGCGCTCGGCGTGCTGCACCGGGCGGATATCGTGCTACGCGAACGCGCGATCGCGGATTTCTCCACACTGCCGGCGGCCGACCGTGCGATGCTGTTCTTCAACCTCGACGGTCGTATATTCGAGAGTCCGGACTACCACCCCCGCCGCACGATCGCGCTGCTGGCCCATCACGGGGTCTCACCGCATGCGCTTTGCCTGGAATTGTCGGAACGCTACGACAATGCCTCCGCCAAGCATTTGAGCGAAACGCTCCGACTTTGCCGGGAGCATGAGTACAAGCTCGCGATCGACGATTTCGGGCGCGGCTTTTCCGAAATGAAGATGCTCTACGACCATCAGCCGGACTTCGTGAAGATCGATCGCTACTTCATCAGCGACATCGCGCATGATTCAAAGAAGCGGTTGATGGTTTCGACGATCGTCGACCTGGCGCATGTGCTGGGAACGCGCGTGGTCGCGGAAGGAATCGAGACGGAAGCCGAATTCCTGGCCTGCAAGACGGTCGGCTGCGATTTGGCGCAAGGGTTCTTCGTCGCCCGGCCGACCATGGCACTGGCGGATCTGCGCGCCGATTATCCGATCGTCGAGGAGGTCAACCGCCGTGACCGACGGCGTAAGGCGAACGACGCGACATTGGTGCGCGACCAACTCGACATTTTCCACGCCCTGCATGTCGACGATAGCATCGATACGATGCTGGACGCCTTCCGCACGCATAAGGATCAGACGATCTTTCCGCTGCTCGACCCCCATGGCCGACCGACGGGCGTGATCCGGGAGTATGACCTCAAGGAATTGACCTATCAGAAATACGGGCGCGATCTGTTGCACAATAAGGCCTATGCCCGGCGCCTGTCGCATTTCGCGCATCGCTGCCCAATCGCGGATATCAAAAGCCCGATCGAGAAGATCCTGCAGATCTACGCCCTGTCGGAAACGACGGACGGGATTCTGGTCACCCAGGATGGCAATTATCTCGGTTTCCTGACCGCCGACCGGCTCGTGCGTTTGATGAACCAGAAGAACCTGGCCGCCGCCCGCGACCAAAACCCGCTCAGCAACCTACCGGGCAACAACTCGGTCAGCGACTATATCGCCGAAACGTTGGAACGCGAGGAAGGCGATTGCGCCCTGCTTTATTTCGATTTCAACGATTTCAAACCCTTCAACGATACCTATGGCTTCCGGCAGGGCGACCGGGCGATCACCCTCTTCGCCGACCTGCTGCGCAAGCATTTCCCGGACAGCGATGCCTTCGTCGGGCATGTCGGGGGTGATGATTTCTTCGTCGGCGTCCCGGATCGAGCGCGAGAGGAGATCGCCGACCGAATCCGCGCGCTGCTGGAGGCCTTCCGCTCCGACGTGGAAAGCTTCTACAGCCTGGAACATCGGGAAAGCGGCGGTATCGTCGCCCTGGACCGGACCGGGCGGCGACAGCGGTTCGGGTTGTTGAAAGCCTGCTGCGCGGTCGCGCTTCTACGCGACGGCGCGCCACGGCCCAGTCAGGACAATCTGACGAAACGTTTCGCCGCCTTGAAGAAACGGGCGAAACGCGATCCATCCGGCGTGGTGTGCGAGGAAGTGAGCAACGGCGGCGACTGATCCGTCCCGCCCCTTGCCGTTCCGGTCACGCGCGACAATTTCTTCTCCGATCGGCTGTTCGGAGGATCACGAGATGACGGGACGCATTACCGGCCACGCGTTGCTGCTGGCGCTCGCCCTAGGGCTGGCCGCTTGCGGTGGGACGCCCCTGCTGGGGTCATCGGACTTCGTCCTGACCAAGACTCAGGTCAAACCGGCCTATGACGTCGGTAATTTCCGTTTCGCCCACGGCTCGAAGAACATGCCGGTCGCGGTATCCGGCCGGGCCCGCGGCCTCGACGAGCAGGCGATCGGTGTCGCGATCGCCCAGGCGATGACAGGGCGCACGCCGGTTGCCCCCACGACGTTCGTTAGCGCGCCCGACACCCCCCTCGACGCCAGCCGCCTCGCGGTAAGGGTCGCCCCGCCGATCGACATGAGCGCGGGCAGCCTGTGCGCCGGCCGGCGGATCGATCAACAGGCCCAGGATATGGACGGGAAGGTACGGGAGCCGGACCGCCTGACGCTCCTGCTCGCCTATTGCAACGGCGCGCGGCATCTGAGTTCGACACACCTGACACTGGCCTTGCCGGCGGATGGCACGGGTTTCGACACACCGGCCTTCCGACGCGCCGCCGCGTTGGTGGCGACGGAAATCTTTCCGGCCCGCGATCCGAACGACGATGCCAGTTTCGAATTCATGATGGCGAACTGATCGCCCCCCCTTTAGTCGGCATGATGATGCCGTCATGCTCTAGCGCTCGTGAAGCAGCCAATCGCGCATCAGGGTGGTCGCCGCGTGCGGGCGTTCCAAGGTCGGCAGGTGACCGCATTCCTCGATGACGGCGAGGCGGGCACCCGGAACGAGCGCCGCCATCTCCTCATGTAACGCCAGCGGGGTCAGGGCGTCCTGCCGACCGCACAGCACAAGCGTCGGACATGCCACTTCCGCCAGCCCCGGCCGCGCGTCGGGGCGCCCGATGATCGCGGTCTGCTGGCGCACGAAGCCCGCCTGCCCCACGGCCTCGGCCATGGTCATGATCGGATCGACAAGGGATTTGTCCTCCAGCCGCTCCTCATGCACCAGCATCGGCAGAAGACGCGGGGTCACCCCCTTGAACTTTCCTTGATCCGAAAGCGCGATCAACCCCTGGCGGCGGCGCGTCGCCTCGGCCGTATCGGGGCGGGCCTGCGTGTCCATCAGGGCCAGTTTCGTTACGCGCTCCGGCGCCTTGCGCACGACCGCCATGGCGACGTAGCCGCCCATGGACAAGCCCGCGAGCGCGAAGCGTGCCGGCGCCTCGGCCAGCAACCGATCGGCCATCGCGTCGATCGAATCGTCGCGCAGCGTATCGGCAACCACGATATCCGCGATATCGGCGAGGTGACGGGTCTGGTGCGCCCACATCCCATCGGTCAGCAGCAGACCGGGAACGAGGACGAGCGGGGTACGGTCGGACATTACTTGATCAACTCCAGCAGTTCCTTGAATTCGGGCGTCGCCGCCTCGCCGATCCATTCGAACAACACCATCTCGGTGGTAACGATCTGCGCCCCGGCCGCGGCGAGACGGTCAAGCCCCATACGCCGGCTCTCCGCCGCGCGGCTTGCCACTGCATCGGCCACGACCGCCGTTTCGAAACCACGTGCCATGAACCCGGCGGCGGTTTGCAACACGCAGACATGCGCTTCCGACCCCGCCAGCACGATACGACGACGGTGGGTCGCCGCCACGGCGTCGGCCAAGCCCCGGGCGCGCGCGCCGTCGAAGGTCGTTTTCCCATGAATCTCCCCCGCCTCCAACAACGCGCGGACCGGCGGAACGGTCGGGCCCAACCCCTCGGGATATTGCTCGCTCGCCAGAACCGGGATCTGAAGACGCCGCGCGGCGCGGATCAGCCGGAGGGCGTTGGCCAGCGTGCGTTCGCCCTCCATCACGGCCGGTATCAGCCGTTCCTGCAAATCGACGAGCAAAAGCAGAGATTGGGTTCGTTCGAGAAGCATGACATGATCCGTGACGACATTGACCTGCGGCGCGCGGGATCGGCGAGAGTAGCGCCGAGCGTGACCAGTCGGCAACGCTTGCCCGTCAAAGCGGTGCGATCCGGGCCAAAGCTGGCGAATTCCGGCCGATCCGGCGATGCACGGCGTTGACTTGAACGGTGCAACCCCTATAGTCCGCCGCGATATGCCATTGGGCGCCCGCCTCTCCGCCGATTGGACGGGGCGCACCGTAAAAACCCGGGGATGGCTGGCGGATGGGCCGGCCATGCGGCATATGGCCCAAGCTGGAGGCCCGGCCATAGAGCCGACGAGAGTGTGATCCGAGCGCGCGGTCGTGAAAGACCGGCACCGAGTCGCCCCTGCCGAGGGGCCCTACCCGGCCCGCATGAGGCCCACCAACCGTAGCCCGCAACGCGTTAGGACTGAAGCGCCAACCATATGACCACATTCGCCGACCTGGGACTTTCCGACAATGTACTGCGCGCGGTCAGCGACGCGGGCTATGAATCTCCAACGCCGATTCAGGCGAAAGCCATTCCTCCCGTTCTGATGAACAAGGATATTCTCGGCTGCGCTCAGACGGGAACCGGCAAGACGGCGTCCTTCACGCTGCCGATGATCGATATCCTGTCCCAGGGACGCGGGCGGGCACGGATGCCACGATCCGTCATCCTGGAGCCGACGCGCGAGCTCGCCGCCCAGGTCGCCGAGAATTTCGAGACCTACGGCAAGTATTGCAAGCTGGAGATGGCGCTCCTCATCGGCGGGGTCAGCTTCACCGAACAGGAACAGAAGATCACGCGTGGCGTCGATGTACTGATCGCCACGCCGGGCCGGCTTATGGACCACTGCGAGCGGGGGAAGGTCATCCTGACCGACACCAAGATCCTGGTGATCGACGAGGCCGACCGGATGCTCGACATGGGGTTCATTCCCGATGTGGAACATATCGTCTCGCTGATGCCGCGCTTCCGTCAGACGCTGATGTTCTCGGCCACCATGCCGAAGGAAATCCGGCGGCTGGCCGACAAGTTCCTGGACAGCCCCAAGGAAATCACCGTCGCCCCGCCGGCCACGACCGCCGACACCATCGAACAGTCGGCGATCCCCGTCAGCCCGCGCGGCAAGCGCCGGAAACTGACGGAACTGCTGCGGGTCGAGGATGTCTCCAACGCGCTGGTCTTCTGCAATCGCAAGCGCGACGTGGCGACCCTCTACCGCTCGCTGGAAAAGGACGGCTTCAAGGCCGGCGCCCTCCATGGCGACATGGACCAGTATAAGCGGATGGAATGGCTGGCGAAGTTCCGCGACGGGGAGATCAACGTCCTCGTCTGCTCCGACGTCGCCGCGCGCGGACTGGATATTCCGAGTGTCAGCCACGTTTTCAACTACGACGTCCCCAATCATTCGGAGGACTATGTCCACCGGGTCGGACGCACCGGACGCGCGGGCCGCAAAGGCAAGTCGGTCACCCTCGTCACCGAGAACGACGACAAGCAGATCGCGGAGATCGAGAAGCTGATCGGCCGCAAGATCAATCTTGAGAAACCGGCGGAAAGCGACACGGCCGAGGCACCAGAATCACCCGCCGCCACCGCCCAGCCCGTCGAAGCCGGGGACGACAAGGCACCGTCGACGAAGAAGGGCCGCGCCAAGAAAAGCCGTAGCCGCCGACCGGCGGAAGCCGCGCCAAGGGAAGCAGGCGAGGAAACCTCCAAGGAACCGACCGGGGACAAGAAGCCGGCAGCCAATGACGAGGGTCGACGCTCCGTGAAGCCGCGCGAGCCGCGTGGCGCGCGATCGTCCAACCGCCGGGGCGAGCGGGTCCCCCCCGACGTCCCGCCCGAGGAGTTGAATAAACCTTTCGGCGAGACCGACTTGGTTCCGGCATTCCTGAGACGCTGACAGGCGGCGAAGGAAAAGCCGCGTCCTAAAAGCTGGGCGGCGTGCAGGCGGACATGATCACGCAGTCCGCCTCCCCGATATTTCGGAAGCGGTGCGGCAACCGGCTGTCGAATAGATAACCGTCGCCCGGGCGTAATACCCGTACTTGGTCCCCGACCGTGACCTCGATCAATCCAGCAATCACGATTCCGCCCTCCTCCGCCTCGTGAGACAGGAGTTCCGCCCCGGTATCTGCGCCGGGGGGATAGGTTTCGTGGAGGATCTGGAGTTGATGACGCGAGGCATCGCCGACCTGACGCAGGCTGACCTTCCGGCGCCCGGTCGCGGTCGAGGCCGGGTCCATCCCCATATCGGCGGGGGAAAGTTCCGTGAAATCCCCGGCGGAGAAAAAATAACGCGGCTCCAGCGAATCCCCATCCTCCGCGAAGAATTCGGACAGCGCCATGGGAATGCCGTCCAGCACCTTCTTCAAGGAGGAAACGGAAGGGCTGGTCTTGTTCTGCTCGATCAACGAGATCGTGCCGTTCGTCACGCCCGAACGCTGCGCGAGCTGACGCTGCGAGAAACCGCGCGCCTCCCGCACGGCCTTCAACCGCCGCCCGATATCGATGTCCATGGCCGACCTCTCGTCGCGTTTGACGTTTAAAAAAATGAACACGAACACCCACGAAGGCAAGTGAAAAGCCACATTCATCAGCGCGGGCAATCCTTTAGCGCCGGATTTTGCTGTTTAACGGCCCTCTTGCGATGCTGAAAAACTGTATTTGACCTGATATATTAAACGGCGTACAAGCATTTCGGACGCTAGGGGGTCGGAAAAGTGCCCCAACGTCACTCTCCAGGCGCGGAGAATGTCTCCGCGCGGGACATCGCAGGAACCCCATGACCGACAAGCACACCCCCCAGGCCGGAACCGGCGCGTCCAGGACGCGCAAGACCGCCACCCCCCGCGTACGCAAGGGCGCGAAATCGAAAAAGGCGCAGCCCGAGATGCTGGAGCCGCGCGCGGCGATCCTGTCCGAACCGATGACCACCACACACCGGGAGGCCCCCATCATGACCAATGCCGATCTTTTGGCCCGCCGTCAGGCCGCCGTTCCGCGCGGTGTCGCGTCCGCCGCGCCGATTTTCGCCGACCGTGCCGAGAATGCCGAGGTCTGGGACGTCGAGGGCAAGCGCTATATCGACTTCGCTGGCGGCATCGCCGTGCTCAACACCGGCCACCGCCACCCCAAGGTGATCGAGGCCGCGAAGGCGCAGGAAGACCGTTTCACTCACACCTCCTTCCAGGTGATGGCCTATGAGCCCTATATCGCGCTGGCGGAGAAGCTGAACGCCCTGGCCCCCGGCGATTTCGCCAAGAAGTCGATCTTCCTGACCACCGGGTCCGAAGCGGTGGAAAACGCGGTCAAGATCGCGCGCGCGGCGACCGGGCGCTCGGGTGTCATCGCCTTCACCGGCGGCTATCACGGTCGCACATTGATGACCCTCGGCCTGACCGGCAAGGTCAGCCCCTATAAGAAGGGCTTCGGCCCCTTCCCGGCCGACATCTTCCGCGTTCCCTTCCCGCAGAAGCGCGAGGGTATCTCGGTCGAGGATTCGATCCAGGCGCTGGAGACACTGTTCCTGACCGACGCGGAGCCCAGCCGCGTCGCCGCCATCATCCTGGAGCCGGTGCTGGGCGAAGGCGGGTATTATCCCGTCCCGACCGAGCTGTGGCAGGCGCTGCGCGCGATCTGCGACAAGCACGGCATCCTGCTGATCGCCGACGAGGTGCAGTCCGGCTTCGGGCGGACCGGTCGCTGGTTCGCGATCGAGCATTCGGGCGTCGTTCCCGACATGATCACGGTCGCGAAGAGCATGGCCGGTGGCTATCCGATCTCCGGCGTCATCGGGCGCGCGGACGTGATGGACGCGGTCGAGCCGGGCGGCCTGGGCGGCACCTATGGCGGTAATCCGGTGGCCTGCGCCGCGGCGCTCGCGGCCATCGAGGCGATCGACAGCGAAGGGCTGCTGGCCCGCTCCGAGGCGATCGGGACGAGCATGCGTCAGCGTTTCGCCGATATCGGCGCCAAGGCCGCGCCCTATCGGATGTGGGACATCCGCGGCCTGGGCGGCATGTTGGCGGTCGAGTTCGTCACCGACTTCGAAACGGCCCAGCCGGACGCGGCCCTGACCAAGGCCATCGTCGCCAAGGCGCTGGAGAAGGGCCTGGTACTGCTGGCCTGCGGCATGCATGGCAATGCCATCCGCGTGATGGTGCCGCTGACGGCCTCCGACGCGCTGATCGAGGAAGGCCTGCAGATCTTCGAAGCCGCGCTTGTCGAGGCGGTCGCGGAACTGCAACAGGCAGCGGCGTAAGCCATCGGCTATCGGCCACCCGCCGTCGGCAATGCCGCGCGGGAGCCCCCGAACAGCCTTGTTAAGGGAAAGGTCCCGTCCGACACTGGGCGGGACCTTTTTCTTGCCTGGACGCATATCGCGGGCGGTGCCGTCGCCCGATGGAACTTTTCTTTGGGAAATGCCGCCGATGCACGATCAGCTATATAGCGACCTATCCCTGATCGCGGCTTATGATTCCCTCAACAGCGACCGGCGCGACCGCGATTTCTATCGCGCGCGACTGCCGGCGGCACCGGCGCGGCTCTTGGATATCGGCTGCGGCACGGGCGACTTCGCGCTCGAATGCGCGCGGGACGGATATTCCGTGCTGGCCCTGGACCCGGCCCCGGGAATGATCGCCCACGCCCGGGCGAAGGATCGCGGCCGTACTGTTGATTGGATCGTGGGAACGATGGCGGCGATCGCGCCCTGCCAGGAGGTCGATGCCGCCACGATGATGGGGCACGCCTTTCAATGCCTGCTGACGGACGCCGATATCCAGGCGTTGTTCGCGCGCATCGCCGGATGCCTGTCGCCGCGCGGGTCCTTCCTGTTCGAAACGCGCAATCCCGCTATATGTCCCTGGGAACACTGGACACCGGCCCATGCCGGCCCCCCGGTGACCCTGCCCACGGGGGACGGCGTGCAGGTGATCGACGACGTGCTGTCGGTCGAGGGCGAGGTCGTCACCTTCACGGAAACCTATCATTGGACTTCGGGAAAGGCGCCGACGCGATCCCTAAGCCGCCTGCGTTTCGCCGACCGCCCCACGATCACGCGCCTGGCCGAGGCGGCCGGGCTTCGGGTGGATGCCGTGCACGGAAACTGGGACGGCGCGGATTTCGACGAAGCGACAAGCCCGGAATTGATCTTTCGCTTACGGCCGACCGCTTCCTATTCCGCGAGCGCGGGAGCGCCGTGATCAGGCGTTTCGCAAAGGCTGTGATCGCTCAACACCTCGATCACCCGGCAGTCGGCCACGCGACCGCCCTTGCACTCCTCCACCATCCGCTCCAACTCGCCGCGCAGCGCCGTCAGGCGCCGGATGCGACCCTCCACCGCGTGAAGCTGTGCCGTCGCGATGCGATCCGCCGCCTCGCAGGATTGAGCGGGATGGTCGACCAAACTTATCAGGTCGCGGATCGCCGATAGGGGAAAACCCAATTCGCGTGCATGGCGGATGAAGGCCAGACGCCGCACGGCGGAGGCATCATACAGGCGCTGATTGCCCGATGAGCGCCGGGGCGCCGGGATCAAGCCGATCTGCTCGTAATAGCGGATCGTCTGGATGTTGCAATCCGCCGCCTTCGCGACCCGCCCGATGGTCATGCCGTCCGTCATCGAGAAACCTCTTGAACCTATAGCGACTGTAGAGAGTAGATATGGTGCGGACAGTGAATTCGACCAAGGAGGAAATAGGGAAATGTCCGCGGGATGCTGCAATCACGGCGCCGATTTCAACGGTGTCTCCAAGGGATTCCGGCGCGCGCTCTGGATCGTCATCGCGATCAACGCCACCATGTTCGCGGTGGAGATGGCGGCCGGCGCCCTCGCCGGATCGCAGGCATTGCAGGCGGATGCGCTCGACTTCCTCGGCGACAGCCTAACCTATGGCATCAGCCTGGCGGTTCTGGGCTTGTCCTTGAAGGTGCGCGCGACGGCGGCGCTCGTGAAAGGAATCAGCCTTGCCCTGATGGGGTTCTGGGTCTTCGGATCGACGGCCTATCAGGTGCTGATCCTGGGCGTGCCGAATGCCCCGGTCATGGGCGCCATCGGCCTGATGGCGCTGGCCGCCAATCTGGCAAGCGTGCTGGTCCTGATGCGCTATCGAGACGGAGACGCCAATGTTCGCTCCGTCTGGCTGTGCAGCCGCAACGACGCGCTCGGCAATCTGGCCGTCATGGCGGCGGCGGGTGGTGTCGCGCTGACCGGTGCCGCCTGGCCCGACCTGCTGGTGGCGGGACTGATGGCCGGGCTCTTCCTCTGGTCCGCCGTCCAGATCGTCCGTCAGGCGCTGGCGGAGCGCCGCCACCCCGCGGCGGAACCGCAGGGGGCGGAGTGAGAGGGCGGAGTGAGGGGAAGATTCCCCGCTACCGGCCGAGTTGCTTGACGCTGCGCCCTGCCCAGTCCGGCGTGGGGTCGACCACGGCGGCCTTCATTTTCTCCAAGGCTTCCGCCGGGAAAGGCGCGGTCTTACCGGCCCGTGTGTCGAAATGCAGCAGCAGGCATTCGAAGGTCGCGCGCTCGCGGCCCTCGAACTCCATGACATGGGCGATCTGGAGTTTTTTCTCGTCGATGCCCAGGATCATGCTGGCGATCTCCAGATTCGCCGGCGCGCGCACCTCGTCGAGATAACGCAGATGCGTCTCCACCGTATAAAGAGCACAGCCGGTAGCGTCGAAATAATCCGTGCCGACCCCAAACGCGTCCTGGAGCTTCCAGGTCGCGTTCGAGAACGGCACCAGATAATAGGCCTCGTTCAGGTGGCCGTAGGCGTCGAGCCAAGCATCCTGAAGCGGCTCCTTATGCAGGCGGTGAATGGTCATTCCTGTCCTGTCCCCTTCCTGCTCACGATGGCTTGGTCATGACGACCAGCTTGGTCATCGCCGGAATCAGGTCCTGTCCATCGTCGACCTCGAACCCGGCCTTCTGCCCGGCCTGCTTCAACCAACCGACCGAGAGCGAATGCGCATCCGGCGTGAAGGCCATGTGCTGAAGCTGCCACAGCGCGGCCAGCGCGGGGCCGCGCCGATGCTCCTCCACCATGAAGTCATGGACCATGATTCGGCCCCCCGGCTTCAAGGACTGCCACGCCTTGTCGAGCAGGCGGGTCACCGCCTCCCCCGGCACGCCGCTGATCAGATAGCTCATCAGGATGGCATCCATCTCGCCGGGCCATTCAGCCTCGACCGCGTTGCCGGGAATGTAGCGCACGCGATCGACCAGCCCGGCCTCGGAGATGAAGCGCCAGCCGATCTCCGCCACGTTCGGAAAATCGATGATGGTGGCGTGCAGGTTCTCATAGGCCTTGCAAAGGCTGATCGTCATCGCGCCCGTGCCGCCGCCGACATCGAGCATATGCTCGGCCTCCGACAGATCGACCATCCGGGCGAGCGTCCGACCGGGGCCGAGGGAGCCCGCATGCTGACTCTCGGAATAGACGGAAGCCTGTTCCTCGTCCGCCATCCAGTGCTGATAGGAGGAAATGGCGCTGTCCGGCAGTTCCCCATGCATCACGGCGTTGAGCTGCAATAGGAAGGGATACATCTGCTGATCGATCTGATAGCGCAGATAGTCCCCGAAATCATATTTCGACTTGCGCGACAGGAAGGCGTCGGCCGCCGGCGAATTCTTGAGCTTCGTGCCCTCTTCATATTGCAGCACGCCGATGCTCGCCAGCGCGGTGGTCAACGTGATGACCCGGTTCGCCGGAACGCCGGCTTCCTTGGCCAGTTCCTCGGCCGTCTTCGGGCCGTCGGCGAGCAACGTGAAAATATCGACATGAAGCCCCGTGAAGAGTGCCTTGGAGGCCATGAACCCGAAAGCGATGGAGGAAAGGTCTTCCGCCGTCTCGACGGGCGAAACCTCTACTGAAGCACCGGACATGGTTCTTACGTCCCCTTCTCTCATGATTTTGCGTTTTAGCGACATATGAGCGTCGCCAATTATCGAAGAAGCGACATCATACAGAAGGATATGGTGCAGTGCAAAAAAACATCCCCAAGGCGAAAAACAGGGGGGATGACGGGACTAAACGCTCGGCGGATCGACCGAGACGCCGATCGGAGATACCGGCGGGACGAGACTGCGCAAGCGATCCAGGAAGAGCGAGAACAGCTCTGCCTGGGAAGAGATGCCGAGCTTGTTATAGGCATTCTTGCGATGAATCTTCACCGTGCCCGAACTGATGTTCAGATGCAGCGAGATCGATTCCGTCGAATGGCCGCGCAGGATGAAGGTGATGACCTCCGACTGACGGTCGCTCAACACATCCTGGCCGATGGCGTTAAGGGCGGTTTCCACCGGGTGCGGCGTATCGCTGGCGTCCGTCCCATCCGACGCGCGCTTGGCGTCGAAACTCTTATAGAGCGTGCCCCAGTTATTGGAGCCGAGGGCGCTGACGACCGGCGCAATCTCCCCCAGGATGGCCACCTCCTCCGGCTTGAAGGGCTCGCGCGTCTGGCGCCTCGTGATGCTGTGCACGGCGGTCACGCCGCCGGGCGCGCCCATGAAGAAGCCGATCTCGTCCAGGATGCCGGTGCGGGCATAGTGACGCTTATAATATTCGCTGTCGTAGAAGCGATCCGGCGCGATGTCGGAGAGCTTCGCGAGGCCGGATATCCGCCCGCCCTGCACCTCCGCGAAGAAAGGGTCCAGCACATAGGGGCCGATGACGTAATCGCCGACGATGATCCCGACCTCGTCCTGCGTGGCGAGATCGGTATAGACCCCGATCGGCTGTTCATTGCCGCGATAGGCGAACAACATCGAATTGTCGAAGGGAACGAGCGCCCGGATCGCCTGATCCAAGCGCGGCAGGAAATCTTCCGTCCCCAGCGCCGCGACGACGCGGGCGAGAGCGGCGCTCCATCGTCCCAATAGCTCGTTATCGCGCTCCATCGCCCCTTCCGCTCAGGTTCTCGCGCGCACGGCCGCGTCCATGACGGGCATATTACCTTGGGGATATTCCGCCGTAACGGAAATGTCTCCTATCGTGCATGCATTCGACATGAGACCCCTTGGTTCAACAGGATGCGCACCTTAGCCGATGTCTTCAAAAAACACCCGGGATAACGATCCACCGGCCTTCGACGCCGCCCTTTCCGACCTCGGCGCGGAGCATGTCCATATCGGCCTGTTCGACGCCGACGGCGTCTTCCGCCACAAGAAGGTGGGGGTCGACAAGGCCCGCAAGCTCGCCGCGAAGGGATATCAGTTCTGCGACGTCCTCTACAATTGGGATACGGCGGAGGAACCCTATGGCGGCGGCGCCTATATCGACCGGCCGGCCTCGATCGATCCGTCGTCCGTGCGCCCCTACCCCTTCGCGGATAACGAGGCTGTCTGCCTCGCCGACTTCGACGAACCCTATGGCGAGCGCAGCGCGCGCCTGCAAGCCAAGCGCCAAGTGGAGAAAGCGCGAGAGATGGGCTTCACCGTCCATTCCGCCTTCGAATTCGAATTCATGCTGCTGAACGAGACGCCGGAGAGCCTGCGCGCCAAGGATTTCCACGATATCGACCATTTCGCTCAGGGCAACCGAACCTATTCGCTGCAAAGCGCCGCCCTGCATGACGACCTCCTCGCCGGGCTGGAGGAGACGATGGCGGCGCTCGACATCGAACTCGACGCCATCCACACAGAACTCGGCCCCGGCACGTTCGAGGCACCGCTCAGTCATGCCGAGGGGCTGAAGGCGCCGGACGACGCGGCGCTGTTCAAGAATTTCGCCAAGGCCTATTTCCTGCGCCAGGATCTGATGGCGGCCTTCCTCTCCAAGATGTCGCCCGATCTGCCGGGGCAATCCGGCCACTTCCATTTGTCGCTGCGCGGCATCGAGACCGGCGCGCCGGTCTTCGCCGACGCCAAGGCCCCGGACGGGCTCAGCCCGACGGCGCGACACTTCATCGGCGGGCTGGTCACCCTGATGCCGGAGATGCTGGCGCTGTGCAGCCACACGGTGAATGCCTATAAGCGCATGGTGCCGGGCGCCTGGGCGCCGACCTATGCCTCCTGGGGCGTGCAGAACCGTACGGCCGCCGCGCGCGTCATCAACGACACCGCCGAGGCGACGCGGGTCGAGTTCCGCGTCCCCAGCGCCGACACGAACCCGCATGCCGCCTTCGCGATGTGCCTCGGCGCGGGCCTCTGGGGGATCGAGAACGCGGTGGAACCGCCGCCGGCGACCGACGCCGATTGCTATGCCAGCGAGCCGGCGGACCACGCCCGTTTCCCCGGGACGCTCGGCGAGGCGGCGGCGCGTCTGGCGGCCTCCGAGGCCGCGCGCCAAATCTTCGGCGACGTCTTCATCGATACCGTGGCGACCATGCGCCGCCACGAGGAAGCCGCCTATCGGCGGCATGTGAGTTCCTGGGAACTCGGCCGATATCTCGAAGTGGTCTGAGACCCGGGGGATACCGGACGAAACACTGCAACCGGGTTGGTTCGCTCTATTGGAAACAGGGAGTAAGAGGATGAAAAAGCTGATGAATGGCATGGCCGGCATGGGCGTGGATCGCCGTACCGTCCTGAAAGGGGGAACCGCCGCGGCCGCGACCGCCGCCTTCGGTGGTGGCTTCGGCATGCGGCCGGCCTCCGCCGCGACCTCCATGCGCTATATGTGCTGGGAAGGTTACGACAAGGAAAGCATCATCGGGCCGTTCGAGAAGGCGAACGACGCCGAACTCTCGATCGACCTGATCACCGACAGCGCCGGCGGCTTCGCCAAGCTGGCGGCCGGCGGCTATCGCGATTTCGACGTGGTCTCCAGCGACAGCCCCTGGATCGCGCGCATGGGGCCGGCCGGCATCTGCGAATATCTCGACGACGAGGAATTCGCCGACGCCTATGCCAGCTTCTACCCGCAGTTCCGCGCGCCCTTCGCCCCCCTGCAGTTCGAGGGCAAGGCGACCGGCCTGCCGACGCGCTGGGGCTGGGTCGGCCCGACGGTCAACACGAAGTTCGACAAGCTGGAGACCTGGTCGAGCTACGATCCCTGCTTCGATCCGGCCTATAAGGACAAGATCTGCGTCCTGGATTGGGGCGATTGGCCGATCATGCCGATGGCGCTGCATGCCGGCATCAACCCTTACAAGGAACTGGACGACGCCGAGCTGAAGGAAATCCGCAAGGTCCTGCGCGCACTGTTCAAGAATACCCGCGCGCTGGTCGGCGACCTGTCGGTGGCGCAGAAGGGGCTGATGGACGGCTCCTTCCGGGCGCTGATCGGTGGCGGCACCTACTGCACGTCGGCGCTGCGCAAGGACGGCAACGACCATATCATGTCGATCGTGCCAGAGCCGAAGGACGGCCTGAACCAGGGCATCATCTGGATGGAGGCGACGGGCGTGCTGAAGGGCACGGACAATCCGGACCTCGCCAAGGATTTGGTCCGCCACATGGTCTCGCCCGAGGTTTCGGTCGATCTGGCCTGGACGGAAGCGACCTGCAATCTGGTGCCGAGCCAGGATGCGGAGGATCTCTTCTCCGATGAGCAGAAATCCGTCCTGCAGATGGATTACATGTGGGAAGCTTGGGACAAGAGCCAGTTCCACGACATCGCGCCGAATGTCGACGAGATGCTGGCGATCTTCCAGGAGGAGTTGGCGGCCGCCAACTGATCCCGGCGACGAAACGGCCGCCCGGCGCCCCGACCATATCGGGGCGCCGGGTCGCGCCATTATTCATTTCGTTCCTATAAACGACCGACGAAGAGGCCCGCGGCCCCGTGAATGAAAAGACCCCCATCATCGACGCCCGGTCGATCGACAAGTTCTATGGCGGCTATCAGGCGCTGAAGCAGGTATCGCTCAGCGTCCATGCGGGGGAGTTCGTGGCCCTCGTCGGGCCGTCGGGCTGCGGCAAGACGTCGTTGCTCAAGATCCTGGCCGGATTCGAGGATTTGAGCGGCGGCAGCCTCACGATCGACGGGCACGACATGGTCGGTGTCCCCTCTTCCGCCCGGCCGACGCGGATGGTGTTCCAGAAACTGGCGCTCTTCCCCCACCGCACCGTTCATCAGAACATCGCCTTCCCGCTCAAGCTCGCCCGGCGGCCGAAGGAAGAGATCGACCGCCGCGTGGGTGAGATGATGGAGTTGATGCACCTGCGCGCGGCCTATGCGACGCGCTATCCCGCCCAGCTTTCCGGCGGGGAGCAGCAGCGCGTGGCGCTCGCCCGTTCCATGGTCTCGCAACCCAGCGTGCTGTTGCTGGACGAGCCGCTCAGCGCCCTCGACGTGAAGCTCAAGAAATCCCTGCAGGCCGAGATCAAGCGCCTGCACCGCACGGTCGGCACCAGTTTCGTCCATGTGACGCACGACCTGGAGGAAGCCATGATGCTGGCCGACCGGATCTGCGTCATGCGGGCGGGCCGCATCCTGCAAACCGGGGCGCCGTCCGACATCTATTTCCGGCCCGTGAACGGCTTCGTCGCCGGCTTCATTGGAGAGACCAACCTGCTGCCGACCCGGATCGAGCGGCCGGCCGGGGGGCTGCGCTTCGAGGCCCCGGGGCTTTCCTGCGCCGAACCCGTACTGGGCACCGATCAGGCCGCCGAGGGGCTGGAGGCCGGCGAGGCCGCGTTGATGATCCGGCCGGAGATGATCGTCCTGTCCAAGAATGCCGCCGACGACGGCGAATGCGTCATGGAAGGCCGGGTCGAGGAATTCTTCATCAAGGGCGCGTCGATCCAGTATCGCGTGAATGTACCCGGCGTCGAGGCGGCGGTCGTGGCCGAGGTGCCCGGCACCTCCCAGCCACCCGCCGATGTGGGCGATAATGTCCGCCTCTCTTTCGCGCGGGCCGATCTCTTCGTGCTTCACCGGGACTAGGGCGGGACCAGCGTAATGGCGGATCAACGGAAAAGCTGGCGCGACCGCGGCCTGATGCTCGCCACCCTGCCGGTAAGCGCGCTGATGCTGTTCTTCTTCCTCGTGCCGCTGGGCCTGACGGCGGCGCTCAGCTTCCAGAGCACGAAATATTACCGCGTGGTCTGGTCCTGGGACACCGGCACATGGATCGACGTCTTCACGCATGGCCATTACTGGTCGATCATGCTGCAGACGATCACCATGGCGCTGGCATGCGTCGCGCTGTGCATCATCATCAGCCTGCCGGTCGCCTATGCGCTGGTGAACCGGATGCGGTCGGTCGAGAACCACGTGAAGGTGCTGATCGTCTTCGCCTTCCTGACGGACGCGGTGTTGAAGACCTTCGGCTGGGTGCTGTTCCTCGACCGTACCGGCGTGATGAACGGCATGCTGGAGACGATCGGTTTCGGCCCGGCGGCGACCGACATCCTATTCAACCCGGGCGCCACCTTGTTGGGCATGGTCTATAACCTGCTGCCCTATACGATCTTCACGATCTATCTCTCGTTGGCGCGGATCGACCGGGATCTGGTGCTGGCCGCCTATGACGCCGGCGCCTCGCGCCTGCGTACCTTCTGGGAGGTGACCCTGCCGCTCAGCCGGCCGGGCGTGATCGCGGGCGGGGTGCTGGTGTTCGTGCTCAGTCTCGGCGTCTTCCTGGAATCGAAGGTCATGGGTGGCGGCACCTCGCCGATGGCGGCGGAACTGATCCGCCAGACCTTCGAGACGCGGGTCAACTGGCCCCTCGGCGCGGCGCTGACCCTGGTCGTCATCGCGATCGGCGTGCTGACATTGGGTGGGGCCGGCGCGCTGTTCCTCCACCTCAATTCCCGGAAAGGAACGGCGTGATGACCAGGGATCGTCTCGAAGGCCATCTGGCCAATATCGTGCTCTACGGCTCCGTCGCCGGGGTGCTGGTCTTCTTCTATATCCCGATCCTGACACTGATCCTGTTCTCCTTCTCGGAGAGCCGTTTCCTCAGCTTCCCGATCGAGGCGCTGTCGCTACGTTGGTATGGCGAGTTGTTCGCCGCCAATGATTTCTGGCCGGCCCTGCGTAATTCCGCGGTCCTGGCCTCCGTCTCCACGGTCTTCGCGACGATGTTCGGCATCGGTGGGGCGATCGCCTGGATTCGCTGGCGCTTCCGCTTCCAGCGCTTCTTCCAGGGGCTGACCTTCGCGCCGTTGCTGTTCCCGCAATTGCTGCTGGGGGTGGTGATGCTGCTCTGGTTCTCGGTGCTGGGAAGCTGGCTCGATTTCTCCCCCGGCCTGTGGAGCGCGATCATCGGCCATGTGGTCTATATCACCCCCTTCGCGCTGGTCATCATCGCGGTTCAGGTGCATGGATTCGACGACACGCTGGAGGATGCGGCGCGCGACGCCGGCGCCAACCGCTGGCAGGTTTTCCGGGAAATCACGCTGCCGCTGATCTGGCCCGGCGTCTTCTCGGCCGCGATCTTCGCCTTCCTGCTTTCCTGGGGGAATTTCTATATCACCTACAGCCTCGCCGGGACGGCGCGGACGCTGCCGACCTTCGTCTTCAGCGGTATCGCCGTCGGCTCCTCGCCGATCTATCCGGCCTTGGCGACATTGAGCTTCGTGCCGGCGCTGCTGCTGGTCGGCCTCGCCGATGTCTTCCGCCGCCGGGCCGCCGCCCGGCGCGCCGCCCCACCCAAGAGCGAATAGGCCGATCATGACGGACGCCGACGACCCGGTTACCGCCGGCGCGATGGCGCGCGCGACGCGCGACGGCGCGCTGCGCCCGACGGACCTCGTGGAACGCGCGTTGCGACGGATCGAGGAAATCGCCCCCCTCAACGCCTTCCCCCTGGTCGACGGCGAGGGCGCGCGGGCCGAGGCCGCGCGGCTTGAACGCCTGTCCGCGGCGGAGCGCGAAAACATGCCGCTCCATGGCGTGCCGGTCGCGATCAAGGATTTCACCCCAACGGCCGGGCATCTCACGACGCGCGGGTCCTGGAGCCAGAACGAGGTGCCGACGGAAGACCCCGTCTTCGTGCGCCGCTTGAAGCGCGCGGGCGCCATCATCGTCGGCAAGACGGCGACACCCGAATTCGCCTATTCCAGCTTCACCCAAAGCCCGCGCTGGGGCATCACCCGCAATCCGCACGATCCCACGCGCACGCCGGGCGGGTCCTCCGGCGGGTCGGCCGTCGCCGTCGCCACGGGCTGCACGCCCTTCGCGGAAGGCAGCGACATGGGCGGGTCCATCCGCATCCCGGCGGCGCTCAGCGGCGTCGTAGGGCTCAAGCCCAGCCTGGGGCGCATCCCGATGGACGTGCTGCCCGGCGGCTCGGACTTCCTCTCCCATTTCGGGCCGATCGCGGGATGCGTGGACGATGCCGCGCTGTTCCTGTCGGTCACGCAAGGGGCGGATGACGCGGATTATCTATCGCAAGCCGCCGTCGGGCCGATCGACCACCCGGTCGCCCCCGCCGATCGGTCGATCCGCATCGCGGTCTCCCCCGACCTTGGCTATTACGCGATCGCGCCGGAGGTCGCCGCCCGCCTGGACGAGGTGATGGCCGCCCTGAAGGCCGACGGCTATCGGGTGGAACGGGTCGAGCTTCCCTGGTCGCGGGCGATCAACGATGCCTGGTCGGCACTGTGGGGTGTGGCGCTCGCCACCAGTTGGGGCGACGCGCTGGAAACCCATCGCGAATACATGGACCCGGCCGTGGTGGCGCTGATCGAGGCCGGCCGCGCCCTCGATGCCGTCACCGCGCGCCATTACGAGGCCGTGCGCCACCGCCTGTGGGCGGATCTCGCGGCGGTTTTCCGGGATTATGACGTCCTGCTCTGCCCCACCTGCGCGCGGCCCGCGCCGAAGGTCGATGCCCGCGACGCCGGGTTCGAGCAGGATGCGCCGGACGGCCGCTATGCGGGGCTCGACCTCTGCTGCCCCTTCAACATGGTCAGCGCCTGCCCCGCCGCCTCGGTCCCGATCGGCACGGCGGAGGGGATGCCCGTCGGCCTGCAGATCGTCGGCCGCCGCTTCGATGACAGCACCGTCCTGCGCCTCGCCAAGAGCGTGGAGCGGCTCTACCCGCCGAAGTTGGCGCCGATTCCACGCGGGTAATGGATTATCCCGGCCGCGACGCCGCGTCCCCGGCCCTTTGACCCCCAGCTTACGCACCCTGGCCGGCGGGGCCGAAACGGATGGGACCCTCCTCGGTCACGACCCGGCCCAACGGGATGTCGTGCCATTGGGGAAAGATCGTGCGGATGGCGGCCGAGGAATAGCCGACACCATGGAGTTCGGGCCGCCGTTCCAGCGCCGCCAGGGTCCGGTCATAGAAGCCCCCGCCATAGCCCAGCCGATAGCCCGCGCTATCGAACCCGACGACCGGCGCGATCACCATGTCCGGCACGACGCATGGCGCATCCTCGCCCGGAATCGGGATGTTCCATATGCCCCGCGTTAGCTTCTCGCCCGGGGACCACGCGCGGAAGATAAGCGGCTGGCCACGCGCCACCACGACCGGCAGCGCACATCGGCCGCCATGCGCGTCGATCCGTTCGAGAAGACGGCGAAGGTCGGGCTCTCCCTTGAACGGCCAATAGGCAGCGATGATCCGTCCCGCGACGGGTTCGAGCATGGTCTCCAGACAGGCCATGATGCGCGCATCGTGCCGACGACGCAGGTCTCCCGGGATCGACAAGCGGCTCTCGATAAGCCGGGCACGCTCGGCCTTGCGCCAGGCCTTCAGGTCCGCGCCCAGCGGGGACACCTCGTCCGCCCGGTCTCGTTCGCCGGTCACCGCGGAAACTCCGCATGCCCCGATATCTCGAGGGGAGCAACCTCGCGATCGGGTCGCACGAACCGCTCGCCGCCCTTCAACAGGACCCCGTGATGCACAGCAAGGCCATATTCCAGGCTGCGGGCGATGCGCTCGGCCCGCTCGATGAAATGATCGGCGGCGGCCGGCGGACAGACCTCCCGCGCGGTCGGGATGAAGAGGGCCAGCCACCGGTCGAAATGCCGTGCATCCACGGGCAGGGTCGCATGCTTCGCCATCGGCTGACCGTGGAAACGTCCCGTCAAAAGCGCGACGGACGACCAGAAGGCGCACATCCTTTGCAAATGGAGATCCCAATCGTCGATGCGCGCATCGAACACCGGGCCCAGGACCGGATCCGCGCGAATGCGGTCATAGAAGGAGTGGACGAGACGCTCGATCATCGCCTCGTCGATGCCCGTCCGCGCGATAATCTCGGCCGTGACGGCCGCCCGGCGTTCCGTTTGCATCGCGACTCTCCTTAACAGGTATTTAATATACCTATTTATCAAGCCATAGTGCGCCGGTGCAATCGCAATTCGAAAGGACGGCCATGCGGCTAAGATCTTCAACGGATTTCGGACTACGCGCGCTGATGCGCCTCGCGGGACAGGCGGAGCATGTCTCCTCGACCCAAGAAATGGCCCGCGATCTCGGCATATCGCGGAACCATTTGACGAAGATCGTGCAAACACTCGCCGGCGCGGGGTTGCTGACCACCCGGCGTGGGGCGGGCGGCGGCTTCGCATTGGCCCGTCCGGCCGAGCGTATCACCCTGGGCGAGGCGATCCGCGTCATGGAGGCGGGGCAAGCCCTGGTGGAATGCTTCCAGGCGGACGGCGGCGCCTGCACCCTCACCCCCGCCTGCCGGTTGAAAGGGCACCTCGCCGCCGCGCGCGACGCCTTCCTGGCGGAATTGGACGGCACGACGCTGGCCGAGTGCGCCTATCCACCCCGGCCCGCGGGACGCATCGCGACCTGAGTGAACGGACACGAATCCATAAGGCAAGGGAAGCGGCGAAAGCTAACTTGCTTAAAAATCTGACGACTTTACGGGAAGGCCCCGCTGGCACGCCGCAAAAAAGCAAGCGATACCAGCGGGTTGTTGGTCGGAGCGGCAGGATTTGAACCTACGACCCCTTGTCCCCCAGACAAGTGCGCTACCAGGCTGCGCTACGCTCCGATCATGACCCTGGTGGGGTTCGGCGGCGGACGAGGCCCGTCTTCCGAACGGCGCGGAATGTAGGCGCTTCGCCCCGGATGAGCAACCCGGGAAGTCACTTTCCCGGCGCCTATCGTTCCGTCAGCGCGAGCTTCACGCCGAGGCCGATAAAGGCGGCCGCGAAGGCGCGGCGCAGCCATGCCATGACGGAAGGCCGGCTCACCACATGATCGCGCATCGCGCCGGCCGCGGCCCCATAGCCGACGAAGACCACGAAGGTCATCGCCATGAAAACCAGGCTCATCGCCGCCATATGCTCCAGCGCATGCGGCTGCCCCGGCGTGACGAACTGCGGGAGGAAGGCCAGGAAGAACACCGAAAGCTTTGGATTCAACAAATTGACCAGAATCGCGCGAACGACGATTTCCCGCGCGGGCGGCACCGTACCCGCCGCTTCCACCGAGAGCGCGCCATGGGCGCGCAGCATGCTCCACGCAAGATAGAGCAGATAGCAGACCCCCAGCACCCTGAGTGTCTCATAAGCGATCGCGCTCGTTTCCAGGATGGCCGCCAACCCAAACATTGCCGCCAGAAGATGCGGCACGATACCAAGCGTGCACCCCAACGCCGCGATCGAGGCCGCCCCCGCCCCACCCCGCAACCCGCAGGCCAGCGTGTAGAGCACGCCCGTACCCGGTGCGATCACGACGATGAAGGCGGTAAGGAGAAATTCCGGCGACATCCTGTCGGCTCCTTCATTCGATCCGCACGGATCATCGCAAGATGGCATGCCGACGCGCAAGCGTGACGGGGAGACGAGGCACGCGCTATTCGGCCAATGTTGCGCGCAGGGCCACCAAGCGCCGCCGCGCGGCTTCCAGCCGGGACCGGGCCCCGTCGGTCAGTCCCGCCGCGCCGGTCACGTTTTCGGGGGCGGCGCACGCCGCGTCCCGGGCGGCCGGATCGACGGTTTGCTCCGGCATGGGCGCACGCCCCTCGCCCCCGGTAGATTCCGCCGGTTTTTCCGATATCCGCGTCACCGTGCCCGGCGCAGGATCAATCAGGAAACTCGGCTGGCTTTCGGTCACGGTTTCCAAGGCACTGTTGACGCTGGCGGCCGCGCCGTCGCATTCCCCATTGCCGTTCTGGGCGGGCTCTCCATCAATCAAGGCACGCACGCCGCGTTCGCGCAGCACCTTCTGGACGCCGCGAATGGTGAATCCCTCGGAATAGAGCAGATCGCGGATGCGCTGCAGCAACACCACGTCATCGGGCCGGTAATAGCGCCGCCCGCCGGCGCGCTTCATCGGCTTCACCTGGGCGAACTTGGTCTCCCAGAAACGCAGGACATGTTGGGGAACGTCCAGATCGTCCGCGACTTCGCTGATCGTTCGGAAGGCGTTCGCGGCTTTCGCCCGCCCGTCATCGCCGTCCGCTGCCGTCATTGCTCACGCCCACAAGGAATCCGGGCCGCGTGACAACGGGCCCGCCCGGCCGCCACGCCGGATGAAATGGCTTACTTGTTGATCCGGTCCTTCAGCACATGGCTCGGCCGGAAAACCAGGACGCGGCGCGGGAGAATCGGCACCTCCTCCCCGGTTTTGGGATTGCGTCCGATGCGCTGGCCCTTCTGCCGCACGGAGAAACTGCCGAAGGAGGAGATCTTGACCGTCTCCCCATCGACCAGCGCGTCCGACACCTCGCCCAACACGGTCTCGACCAGCGCCGCCGAATCGTTCCGCGACAGCCCGACCTCCTGATAGACCGCCTCCGCGAGTTCGGCGCGGGTCATGGTTTTCCCCGCCATGACGAGGTCCCCCCAATCAGTGTTTCTTCCAGGGTAGCACGGTAGCCTCGCGCCGAAAGGCCGTCAATCGCCAGGACCTCGAATCACGACGATCGTCTCTACCACCGGATGAGGGCCGCCCCCCAGGTGAACCCACCGCCCATCGCGGTGAGGCCCAGAAGGTCGCCGGGCTTGAAGAGTTGGCGCTCCACCCCGTGGGTCAGGGCGAGCGGGATGGTCGCGGCGGAGGTGTTCGCATGTTCCTCCACAGTGACCACGACATGATCGGAATCGAGACCGAGCTTACGTCCCACCATGTCGATGATCCGGCTGTTCGCCTGATGCGGGATCAGCCAGGTGAGATCGTCGAGATCGAGGTCGGCGGCATCCAGCGCCTCCTCCACGCTTTCCGACATGCGCTTGACGGCGTGCCGGAACACTTCCTGCCCCTGCATCCGCACGAACCCAGAGGTTCGCGAACTCGCCGGGCCGCCATCGACATAGAGCGCGTCGTAGAACCGACCGTCGGAGCCGAGCCGGGTATCGAGGATACCGCGTTCGCCCTTACCGTTGCCGGTTTCCTCCGCCCGCAGCACCACGGCGCCCGCGCCGTCGCCGAACAGCACGCAGGTCCCCCGGTCCGTCCAGTCCAGAATACGGCTGTAGATTTCCGCGCCGACGACCAAGGCGCAGCGTGCCTGACCGAGCCGCAGCATGTTGTCCGCCTGGGTCAATGCATAGAGGAACCCGCTGCACACCGCCTGCACGTCGAAGGCGGGACCCCGCGTCACGCCCAATTTCGCCTGAAGACGCGTCGCCGTCGCCGGGAAGGTATTGTCCGGCGTCGTCGTCGCCATGATGATCAAATCGACATCCGCAACATCCGCCCCGGCATTGGCAAGCGCGGCGCGCGACGCCTCCAGCCCCAGATCGGAGGTCAATTGATCGTCGGCCGCGATATGGCGGCGGGCAATTCCGGTGCGCTGGCGAATCCACTCGTCATTGGTATCGACGATCCGGGCGATATCGTCATTCGTCATGACGCGCTCCGGCAGATAGGCGCCGACCCCTTTGACAACGCTGCGCACCGGCATCTCCAACCCCTAACTCTTGCTTGCCATCCGATCGGCGCGTTCGACGCACGCCCGATTCTTCCACCGGCGCCGATCGGCACCGGCACCGGGCCGCTCACCGACCGGTTTCGGCCGGCCGAAGCTGCTCGAAATCATGTCGCATCTTGGCGAGGAACCCGTGGGTCGCCATGTCGGCGGCGACACCGATCGCATTCGCGAAACCGAGCGAATCCGTCCCACCGTGGCTCTTCACCACGATTCCGTTAAGACCAAGCAGCACCGCGCCGTTATAGCGTCGCGGATCGACCCTGAGGCGCAGCTTATGCATGGCGCGCCGGGCGAAAAGATAGCCGACCTTGGCCATCAGGCTCGACTGGAATGCCTCTCGCAGAAAGGCACTGACGAGGCGCGACGTACCTTCCGCCGTCTTCAGCGCGATATTGCCGGTGAACCCGTCGGTCACCACGACGTCGACCGTGCCGCACGCGATGTCGTCTCCCTCGACGAACCCCTTGAACTCGATCGGCAGAGTGCTCTCGCGCAGCGCGGCGGCAGCCAGCTTAACCTCGTCCTTGCCCTTGAGATCCTCGACCCCGACATTGAGCAGTCCGACCGTCGGCTTCTCGATCCCCATCGCCGTACGCGCGAAGGCTTCCCCCATCACCGCGAACTGCACCAGATTCTCGGCATCGCACGCGACATTCGCGCCGAGGTCGAGCATGCAGGTCTCGCCACGCTCCGTCGGGAAGAAGGAGCAGATCGCCGGACGTTCGACACCCGCGATGGTGCGCAGGCCGAACATCGCCATCGCCATCAGCGCGCCCGTGTTGCCGGCGGAGACGGCCGAATCCGCCTCCCCGGACTGAACCGCGTCGATCGCGAGCCGCATGCTGCTCTGCTTCCCGCTGCGCAACGCGACGGAGGGCTTGTCGGTATTGGCGACGACCTTGTCGGTATGGCGAATCTCGACGCAATCGGCGAGATGGCTCTGAGCCGCGACGAGCGGCTTCAACCGGGCTTCGTCGCCATAGAGCAGGAAGCGCAAGGCCGGGTTGCGCTCACGCGCGATCGCCGCGCCCTCGACCACGGAATCCGGGGCGTTGTCCCCCCCCATCCCGTCCAAGGATATGGTCAACCGCTCCGCCAAGCGTTCTCGCCTCTCATCCCCCGCCCGCAGGATGCGATTCGCCCGCGGAATCCAATTCTCAAGCTCTCAAGCCAAGCGCGGGCATCATGTCTATCCCGCCGCAAAACCAAAAGCCGGGCCCGCCTAGGAGCCCGGCCGGATCGAACCGCTCATCTTCCTGGACCACGGCTCCAGGCGGCATGTCCGCGACGCCCGGAGGCTGCGGACACACCGTCCTGTTCGGCGTCGTCGCCTAGAAGCTGTCCTTCGGCTCAATCACCTGACGGCCACGATACATGCCGGTCTTCAGGTCGACATGATGCGGACGAACCAACTCGCCCGTCGTCTGGTCCTCGCGATAGGTCGGCTGCTTCAGGCCATCATGCGCGCGGCGGTTGCCACGGCGGGACGGCGTCGTTTTGCGCTTCGGAACGGCCATGATCACAATCTCTCGTTCACTGCCCCGGAAATCCGTCACGCGGCAACCCGTCGCGCGGCACCATGGGCTGGGTCTCAAACAACGCGGCGGCCGACATATCGGCCGCCCGCGAAATCCGGCGTGTTAATAACGCTTTTGTCCGGGCGGGGCAAGACGCGACACACGCGCGGCAGGGTGGAACCTCCCCTACTTCTTCAACTTGGAAAGCGCCGCGAAGGGACCGGCCGGCTCCTCCTCCTCGATCGCCGCGCGACGTCCCGCCGGCACGTCGTCGAGCGCCGTCGACATGTCGACCCCCGCCTTGCGCGGGTGCGGGTCAAGCAGCACCGCCAGACGCTGCACCAGCAATTCGCCGAGATCGATGCGCCCATTCACGATTTCCTCCGGCGGGTCGGGATCGTCGAGGGTGAATTCGCGCTCCGTCTCCTCGACCGATTCCTGTTCCGGCGGTCCATATTCGACCGAGAACCGCTCCTTGATCGAGACCGGCAGGGGTTCCAGCGTGACGACGCACCGCTGGGCGAGTTCGGCCTCGACCCGGCCCATGGCGATCAGCATCGGGCCGCCCGCCAGCGGGCGCAGGGCCACCTCCCCCGCCAGACGATCCAGGGCGACAAGGTCCAGTCGCTCCGCCAGGGCAGCGCGCGCCGCCTCGTCCGCCTCCAGGCGATAGGTTTTACCACCGGAGGGGACATCATCCGCCTCCACCGGCACGGAGAATTCGGGCGGGCGATCGATATCGGCGGGCTCGCTCATTCCGCCGCCTCCTTCCTGTCGGGTTTGTCGGGAACAGTGCCGGCGCCCGCTCCGGGCAGGACCGCATCGGCATCGGCGAAACCGACGCGTCCCGCCAGGATCGCCGCCGTCGGCTCATTCGCGAGATGGTCCATCTGGGCGCGGCAATAGGTCGCGAGGCACGCGGCCGCGCGCGCCCGCCGCGCCTCGTCCATATCCGGATCGCGATAGACGTTGCGGACCAACACCTCCTCGAGGGCGTCCGGCCTATCGGCCTTCAACGCGCCCCAATAGGCATCGAGCCGACCATAGAAGGCCTGCGCCAGCTTCTTCATCTTCTTGCCGACCGACATGTCGCCCACGCCCATTTCGCGCAAGGAACGATCCATGTCCTTCATGATATGATTGGCGAGCTCGTCACCGACCGCCTGCCAGCCCGGCGCGCCGCTCATCCGCCGGAACAGCAGGAAGGCGTGCAACGCGATCATGTCGAAACGACCATCCACCGTATCCGCCACGCCGCCGGTCTCGTAGAGCGCGGGCCGGCGGGCGGCCGCCACCACCGAATCATAGAGATCGGCGGCCGCGCGCTTCTCGGGCCCGGATCGGAAGAAATCGATGATCGGTTTCACGGGCATTCATCCTCAAATCATTGCCAAGGCCGCATGTAGCGCGACGAAGGCGCCGGTTCAATGCACAGCGGGTCGGTTCATACGCGGGCGCGGCAAGAGCGAGTCGAGGCCGTGCCGCAGGCTATGCTTGAAATGACCGCGCGCGCGAGGCATCTATCGGGCGGGCCTCGTGACGCGAGACCGATCCTTCACCTTCACGATATCGGATTCGGACCTGCCATGACGCGTCCTTCGAAATCCCGGCTCCTCCGCACCGGGCTCATCGGCCTCGGCGCGATCCTGCTGCTCGGCGCGTGCGAGCCGCGGACGGCGCTGCGCGGCAATCTGCCGCGCGAAAGCCAGATGGAACAGATCCGCGTCGGCCAGGACAGCAAGAGCCGGGTGCGCGATATTCTCGGCACCCCATCGACGGTCGGAACCTTCGATCAGGATGTCTGGTACTATATGAGCCAGAAGACGGAACAATGGGCCTTCTTCGAGCCGGAAATCGTCGATCACCAGATTCTGGCGCTTTATTTCGACGCCAACGGCCGGTTGGAAAACATGGTGACCTATACCGAGGAAGACCTGCGGGAGGTGGATTACGCCAGCCGCACGACTCCGACCTCGGGCCGCGAGTTCACCTTCATCGAACAGATGTTCGGTAATCTCAACCGCTTCCGTTGAGGCGCTTCCGTTGAGGCGCCCAAGGTCGAGCTAGCCGGCGTCGAGCCAACCGGCGGCGCGCACTCCCGGGATGAAGCTTCGCCCCACCGGCACTTCCAGGCCGTTCTCAAGAATCAGCACCGGCCGCTTCGCCTTGCGGCGGACATCGCGCACCGCCGCGCATGCCACCCAATAGGACCGATGTACCTGCATGCCGTCCGCGCCCGCCAGATCGCGCGCGGCGTCGCGCATGCGGCAGAGGATCAGGGCCGTCCCCGTGCTGGTGTGGACGCGCAGATAATGGTCCTCCATCTCCAGCGCCAACAGCCGCCCCGACAGACCCGAAGGCCAGCGGGCGCGGAAAGCTTCCGTCGGGTCGACGGCGGCGCTTTCCACCTGCCGCGCATCCTCCAGCGCTTCCCCCTTGCCGGAATCGGCCGCGCGGCGACGCGCCCGTTCCATCCCATAGCCGGCGATACCGACAAGCCAAAGAAGCAACAGCACCTGCCCCCCGAAAACCAGCGGCCGTTCGGCGAGATCGGTCCGGAAGATCACCTGCCCCGCGCCGAGCACCACCAGAAGACAGGGGCCGAGCGACAGAAGCGCCGCGAGCAAAGGCAGGATGACCACCGGCGCCGGAAAGCGATCGTGGAACCGGCGACCCAGCCCCTTTAGCGCCGCGTCCATGATCACCCAATTGACCATCACGACGCTGACCCAGAAGGCCGCGCGGACAAGCGGCCCATACGCCTCGTAGCTGCCGAACGGCCCCAACGCAGCCAGCAACAGGCCGACCGCGACCGGACGCCAGATCCAGCTTCCCACCAACGCCGGAACACGGCCGATACCCCGACCCATCCGTTCACGCATCGTGAACCGTCACCGCGTCGCCCTTCACGAATGCCCCCTTCCCCTTTCGCGAAATGCCGCTTGAGGACGTCTCCCGGCCGCCTCTACCTCTTCCCCCAACGGACCATGAGGACCGACAATGACCGACAACGGGAGAAAGACCGATGCCGACCACGTCGCCGATGATCGGGCCCGCCGACGCGATTTTGGCCGACGCGATCCTGACGATTCATATCGCCGCCGGATTTCTCGCGCTGACATGCGGCAGCGCGATCATCCTAATGCGCAAGGGCGACGGTCGCCACCGCCAGGTCGGCTGGGTTTTCTCGGGCGCGATGATGACGGTCGCCGTCACGGCCCTCGCGCTGTGCCTGTTCCGTCCGAACGACTTCCTGCTGACGATCGCTTTGTTCAGTGCCTATCTCACCCTGAGCGGATGGTGGGCAATGGCGAGCCGGAGATCGGTCCGTTCCGCGCGTGCGGTCGTCGCGTTGGATTGGGCGCTCGCCCTCGGCGGCATGGCCACGGCGCTCGCGATGCTGGGCGTCGCGGGGATGGAGATGCTGATGGATACTTCCCACCGGCCCGTCGTGCTACTCGTCTTCGGGCTGGGTATCGCGGCCATGGCGGGGCGGGATATGGTGACGGCGGCGCGGCGCGGCGGCCTTTCCAGGGCGGAGAAGCTGGCACGGCACATCCAGCGCATGATGGGCGCCTGGATCGCGAGCCTGACCGCCTTCGCCGTGGTCAATCTGAGCTTCCTGCCGGATCTGGCGGTGTGGCTCGGTCCGACGGCGCTGGTCACCCCCCTCATCACCTATTGGAGCCGACGTTACGCCCCGAAGGTAAAGGCGGTCATCGCCTGACCAGCGACCTGTCCACGGGCGAAACGCGAAACGCCCCCGACCGTCACGCGGCCGGGGGCGTTCGTATTCCAGCGCCATGGCGGACGCCGATGGCGGTCGAGCTTACGCCAGACCGGCCAGCAGCAGCAGCGCCACGATGTTGGTGATCTTGATCATCGGGTTGACGGCCGGACCGGCGGTATCCTTATAGGGATCGCCGACGGTATCGCCCGTCACGGCCGCCTTATGGGCTTCCGAGCCCTTGCCGCCGTGATTGCCGTCCTCGATGTACTTCTTGGCATTGTCCCAGGCGCCGCCGCCCGCGGTCATGGAGATCGCGACGAACAGGCCCGTGACGATGACGCCCAGCAGCATCGCGCCGACGGCCGAGAACGCCGCGCCCTGACCCGCGACGAGCAGGATCACGACATAGAGCACCAGCGGGCTCAACACCGGCAACAGCGAGGGGACGACCATCTCCTTGATGGCGCGCTTCGTCAGCATATCGACGCAGCGGCCGTATTCGGGCTTGGTCGTGCCCTCCATGATGCCCGGGATTTCCTTGAACTGGCGGCGCACCTCGACGACCACCGCGGCGCCCGCGCGGCCGACCGCCGTCATGCCCATCGCGCCGAACAGGAACGGCAGCAGACCGCCCATGATCAGCCCGACGACGACATAGGGGTTGGAGAGCGAGAAATCGACCGTGATATCCGCGAAGAAACGGTTGAGGTCCGCGGTATAGGCCGAGAACAGCACCAGCGCGCCGAGACCGGCGGAACCGATCGCATAGCCCTTGGTGACCGCCTTCGTGGTATTGCCGACGGCGTCGAGCGCATCCGTCGTGTTGCGCACGCTGTCGTCCAACTCCGCCATCTCGGCGATGCCACCGGCATTGTCCGTGACCGGGCCGTAGGCGTCGAGCGCGACCACCATGCCGGCCAGCGCCAGCATCGTCGTCACCGCGATGGCGATACCCATCAGACCCGCCAGCAGGTGGGCCACGACGATCGCCGCGCAAATCAGCAGCGCCGGAATCGCGGTCGCCTCCATGGAGACGGCGAGCCCCTGGATGACGTTGGTGGCGCTTCCCGTCTCGGACGCCTTCGCGACCGAGCGGACCGGGCGGTATTCGGTGGAGGTATAGTATTCCGTCACCCAAACGATCAGCGCCGTCAGCACCAAGCCCAGCAGACCGCAGATGAACAGGTCGAGGCCGGTGAAGGTGACGCCGTCCATCGTCATCGGCGCATCCAGGCCGATAATGAAGTGCGTGATCGGCAGCAGCAGCACGGCCGAGATGATGGCCGAGCCGAAGAAGCCCTTATAGAGCGCCTTCATGATGTTGCCGGAGCCGTCGACCTTCACGAAATAGGTCGCGACGATGGAGGCCAGCAGGCACACCCCGCCGATCGCCATGGGATAGACCATGAAATCGGCCAGCGCGACGGTGCTGTCGGTGATGCCGTAGAGCAGCGTCAGCACCATGGTGGCGCCGACCGTGACGACATAGGTCTCGAACAGGTCGGCGGCCATGCCGGCGCAGTCGCCCACATTGTCGCCCACATTGTCCGCGATCACGCCCGGGTTGCGGGGGTCGTCCTCGGGGATGCCGGCCTCGACCTTGCCGACGAGGTCCGCGCCGACATCGGCACCCTTGGTGAAGATACCGCCGCCGAGGCGCGCGAAGATCGAGATCAGCGAGGCGCCGAAGGCGAGGCCCACGAGGCCGTGGATGATCGCCTTGTTCTCGCCGTCGGTGACCGGCGTGATGTTCTGCAGGATCAGGTAATAGACCGAGATCGCCAGCAGCGCGAGGCCCGCGACCAGCATGCCCGTGACCGCGCCCGACTTGAAGGAGACGGAAAGTCCCTGGGCCAGCCCCTGGCGGGAGGCCTCCGTGGTACGGACGTTGGCGCGCACCGAGACCAGCATGCCGACATAACCGGCGACGCCCGAGAGCGCGGCACCGATGATGAAACCGACCGCGCTGGCCGTACCCAGCGTCGCGAACAGAATAACCGCGACCACGACACCGACCATGCCGATCGTCGTGTACTGACGGTTCAGATAAGCCGAGGCGCCTTCCTGGATGGCGCCGGCGATTTCCTGCATGCGCTCGTTACCGGCGCTCATGGACAGGATGCTGCGCGAGGTCACGATGCCGTATAGCACCGCGGCCACCCCGCACAGGATTGTAATGATGAGCCAGGTCATGGCTTTCCCTTCCCCTTCATCTGAGCTCCCCCATCCGGCAGCGTCCGGGGCGAGCATGTGCGATGACCGGCCGCCGTCGTCGACCGTCCGAATCGGACGGACGCGCGTGGCCTTGTCGTTCCCCTATGGTCCCGGGGCCGTCAGCCGTCGATATCGCCTGATTCCCCCGGAAAATCGCGGCGGACCTTACGGGATGGCATCCGCTCGTGCAACCGGAATGGGGCCGAAACCGGGGCGTCCCGTCACCCCGCCCGCCCACCATCCCCGGGCAGCCCTCACGCCATGCGTTGCCGTCGGCGAACGACCAGCTTGAACCACCCGACGAGGCAGAAGGCGACGAGCATCGCGATCCCGACGACGAGGTTCACGGTCTGCCAGCCATGGATGCTCTGCAACACGCCGGAAAGCAGGCTCGCCACCGCGACGGTGGAGAAGACACAGAAGTCGTTCAGCGCCTGGACCTTGGATTTCTCCTCCGGCCGGTAAGTCTCGGTCAGCAGCGTCGTACCGCCGACGAACATGAAGTTCCAGCCGATCCCCACCAGGATCAGGGCACTCAGGAACTGCAGAAATTCCACGCCGGAGAAATTGATCGCGATCGCGGTCAGATAGAGCACCGTTCCCGTCAGGATGATCGTCGCGGTCCCGAACCGCTTGATCAGCGCGCCGGTGAAGAAGCTCGGCACGAACATACCCAGGACATGCCATTGTATGACGAAGGCCGCGTCGTTGAAGGCATGGTTATATGACGTCATGGCCAGCGGAGTCGCGGTCATCAGGAAGGACATGCTGGCATAGCCGATCATGGCCGCGAAGACCGCCACCGGCAGTGTCGGGTTGGCCACGATCTCGCCCAGCGGACGGCCGGAATTCTCGCGCTCCGCCCGGCTCGGCTTTGGAATGTCGAGGAATTGGAGCAGCCCCGTGGTGACGATCGACAGCACGCAGATCGCCGCGTAGGCCCCGGCGAAGGGCGCGCCGGCGATCAGATCGCGGCTGTGCTTGGCGATCTCGGGGCCGAAGACGCCGGCGATGATCGGGCCGATCATGACGTAGCTGATCGCCTTCGGTTTGAAGGCTTCCGAGGCCGTGTCCGCCGCCGCGAAGCGATAGTACTGCCAGAAGGCGTTATGAATGCCCATCATGAAGCCGGCATAGACGAACAGCCAGAAATCGCCGCCCATGATCGCCAGAACGGCGATCGCCGCCCCGGCGAGCCCGATCATCTGTCCGATCGTGAAGCCGGCCCGCCGGCCTATCCGTCCCATCAGCAGGGAGGCCGGCACCGTCGCCGCCATCGTGCCGATGAACTGCACGCCGAGCGCGAGGGTCGCGAAAGCCGTTTCCGGCAACGCGCCGACGAGGGGCAGATGATAGATCGCGTCCGGATCGGCCAGCAGCATGCCGGTCAAGGCCGTCACGGTCATGACCAGACTGGCGCCCGTATTACTGAGGCCGAGCGCCACGCACAGGACAGCGACATTCCTCTTGGTCGGATCGCGGCCCGCCGGGCCGGTTCCGTTTCTGGCTTCTTCGGACATGGGCGGTTGGATCAACTACACGGTGAATGGGCATGGAAGGTCGCGCGCCGCCGCCGACCCGTCAAGCCGAATGGCCCACGCCGAGATGGGCATGGGAACCGGCCATGTCCTCAATTGGTCTTCTCGTAAGCCCCCTGAATCAGGACCTCCCGAACCACGTCGGCACCGACGATCCGATCCGCGATCGCCCGAAGGCGGGCCTTCACCGTGCGCACATTGAGCGGACTGTCGAGCGGCACGCTCGCGAAATAGGCATGAAGATCGCGCAGGAAGGCATCCATCAGGCGGGGCATGCGTTCCTGGATCTCCTCGCGCGCCGCCAGATCCTCGACCTCCAGGCTGATCTGGAGCAGGACATACTTGGCGACTGCCCCACCCCGGATCACCGGGATCGTCAGCGCCTCCAACTCGACATAGACGGCCGGCTCGCCCGGCCCATCGTCCGGCGCGGCATCACTGGCCTCGTGGCCCTCCCCGGCATCACGCATGAGGAACCACCAATAGGCCCCGCCTCCGCCGGCACCGAGCAGCAGGATGAGGAGGACGAGAATGATCAGGAGCTTCTTCACGGGTCCGCGCCGGCGCCTTGTCCGAGAACGGGGCGGTCGATGCAACCGGCCCGACAACACCCTCCAAGTTCCTGTTCTAGCAGGAATCCTCAGCCGTGGCGATAGCCCGGCCGCGCGAATTCCAGGGCCGACCCGTCCGCGTCGCACGCGGTGACGGCGCCTACTTCCCCTGCGACGAGGCGGCCGATTCGGGAAACCCGCGTATCGGTGCGCCGTCCGGCCGCCTCCACGGCCGCGCGCTCGCCGGGCGGGGCGGCGAAGAGCAGTTCGTAGTCATCGCCGCCGGTCAGTAAGTCCGGCAACCGCCCCGGCTCGTCCGCCAGGATGTCCGACGCGGCCCCGGAGAACGGGACGGCGGGACAGTCGATCCCGATCGCAAGGCCCGAGGCCGCCGCCATATGCCCCGCGTCCGAAATCAACCCGTCGGAGACATCGAGCGCCGCGCGCGCGACGCCCGCCAGCACCCGGCCCAGCGCCACGCGCGGTTCCGGCCGGCGATAGCGCCCGATCAGATAGGCCGCCGCGTCGCCAAAGCCGTGAGCCCGGGCGGCCTCCAGCCCCAGGAGCCCATCGCCGATGGTCCCGCTGACCCAGAGGTCGTCGCCGGCCCGCGCGCCGTCGCGATGCAACGCCTCCGCCGGTTTCACGGCCCCGAACGCCGTCACGGTGATCGTGACCGGTCCCGGCGTGGCCACGCTGTCCCCGCCGGCGAGATGGATATCGAACGCCGCCTGATCCGCGGCCAGGCCGTCGCAGAAAGCGGCCAGCCAACCGTCATCCACCATCTTCGGCAGGGCGAGATTGAGCGTATAGCAGACCGGCCGCGCCCCCATGCCCGCAAGGTCGGAAAGATTCACCCGCAGCGCCTTCGCGGCGATATCCGCCGGTCCCTCGTCGCCGATGAAATGGACCCCGGCGACCAGCGTATCAGTGGTCACCACCAGGACCTCCCCCGGCGCGCAATCGATCAGGGCTGCATCGTCGGAAAGCGACCGCGCGCCCGGAAAGCCGGCCGCGAGGGGACGCAGGAACCGGCCGATCCGGCCGAATTCACCAAGGGAGGTCGGTGTATCGTCGCGCGTTTCAGCCATTCACCACCTGCCGCGCGGCCATGCGGATCACTCCCGCGTGGGGTCGTCGGTGCCGGATTGCCCGATCGGCGTCTCCAGCGGGTCGACCTCCGCCGCCTGTTCGGCGGTGCCCCCCTGCCCGCCCGCTGGGCGGAGCGTCTTGGCAAGCGAGTCGAGGACCGCATTGACCAGGCCGATCTCCGTCCGGTCATAGAAGGAATCCGTCACGGTCAGATAGTTCGAGATGACGAGTGGCGGATCGGCCGACTCGTTGCGCCACAACTCGAACGCGCCAGCGCGCAGGATCGCGCGCATCAATGCCTCGTAGCGCGAGGCCGCCCGTTTCGTGCGTCCGGCCTCGGCGATCATCGTGTCGATCGCCTTGGTCTCCGCCAGGACGCCGCGCACGATATCGGTGAAGAGTTGCGGGTCGGCGGGCAGCGCCTCCCCCTCCAGCTCCGCCGTCTTGCCGCGCGCGGTGAAGGCCGCGATCACGTCGGTCGGGCCGTGCTGGGACATCTCCATATCATAAAGCGCCTGAACCGCGGCCAAGCGTGCCGCAAGCTTCCGTCCGCTCCTGGAAATCGTCTTTTCGCCCATGGGGTACTTTCCGTTCCTCGTCCCTCAGGCGTCCAGCCCGAATTCACGGCGAAGCGCGATCATGGCGAGGCAAGCCTCCGCCGCGCCGCCGCCCTTGTTCTTGTCCTCGACGCTGGCGCGTGCCCAGGCCTGCACCCGGTTCTCGACCGTCTGGATGCCATAGCCGATCGCCAGCGAATGCTCGACCGACAGGTCCATCAGGCCGCGCGCGCTCTCGCCGCAGACATAATCGTAATGCGTCGTCTCGCCCCGGATCACGACGCCGAGCGCGATATAGCCGTCGAAGCGCGGCTTGCCCCGATGCAATTGGCTCTTGCGGGCGATGTTGATCGCCGCCGGAATCTCGAAGGCGCCGGGCACCGCGAAACGCTCCCAGGTGGCGCCCGCCGCCTCCAGCGCCTGGGTCGCGCCACGCGCGAGTTCATCCGCCAGATCCTCGTAGAACCGGGCCTCGACGATCATGATATGGGGGGCTCGATCAGCCATCGCGTTCATGCGTCCTCTTCCCGGTCCAGAAGGCGCGCAACGTAGCGCGCGAGGGCATCCACCTCAAGATTGACCCGGTCGCCGGGACGCCGGTCGTGGAAGGCGGTCACCTTGAAGGTATGCGGGATGATATTGACCCCGAAGCGATCGCCCGCCACCTCGTTGACGGTCAGCGACACGCCGTCGAGGACGATCGAGCCCTTGGACGCGATGAAGCGGCGCAGCGGCGCGGGCGCCCGGAAGCCGAAGCGCCAGCTATCCCCCTCCTCCGCGCGGTCCAGCACCTCCGCCACGCCGTCGACATGGCCGAGCACGAAATGCCCCCCCAACTCGTCGCCCAGGCGCAGCGCACGCTCCAGATTGACCGGCGTGCCCTCGGCCCAATCGTCCAGCACGGTCTTCGACAATGTCTCCGCCGAGGCGTCGACGGCGAACCAGCCGGTCCCATCGGTGTCGCGCCCGGCCTCCGTCACGGTCAGGCAGCAGCCGTTGCAGGAGATCGACGCGCCGATCGCGATCGCCTCGACCTCATAGCCGGTCGCGATCGTGAAACGGGTGTCGCCACGCCGCTCGACGGCGCGCACGCGGCCCAGATCGGTAACGATGCCGGTGAACATGGCCCAAGGCTCCAACGGGGTTCGATGATGGGGGCTATCTATAGCGTCCGGCCCGGTGGGGAAAGCCCGCCGGTCGACGGGGCGCCCGCGCATCAGGTCCTGATATCGGCGACCGGCCGCTTCGCACCGCGCACACGTTCGCGATAGATTGTGTAAAGACCGCTCGCCACCACGATTCCGGCCCCGATGACGGTCCAGGAATCCGGCAAATTGTCGAACACCAGATAGCCGATGATCGTCGCGAAGACGAGAAGCGTGTAGTTGAAGGGTTGCAGCACGGAGGCCGGCGCCGCCTCCAGCGCCTTGATCAGCAGCAGGTGCCCCGTCGCCGCCGTGCAGGACAGCAGCAGCAGCCAGCCCCAATCAACCAAGGTCGGCCATGTCCAGAAGAAGGGACCGATCACCGTCATCACCGCCGCCCCGATCAACGCCATGTAGGTGAGCGAGGTTTCGCTGTCGTCATGGCGCGAGACCACCCGCGTCAGCACGTTATAGGCCGCGAAGAGCAGCGCCGTCAGCAGCGCGACCAGAACGCCCGGCTTCAACGCCTCGAACCCCGGCCGCAGGATCACCAGCACGCCGCAAAAGCCGACCAGAACCGCCGCCCAACGGCGAATCCCAACCGCCTCGCGCAGGAAGAAGGCCGCGATGGCCGTCACCATCAAGGGGAAGGTGGCGAGCAACGAATGGATTTCCGCCAGCGAAAGCGTGCGGATCGCCACGATGAAGGCCCCGATCTCCGCCAGGATCAGCAGGGACCGTAAAATTTGAAGCCATGGCCGTTCGCTCCGCAGGCATTCGCGCAGCGGCTTCTTGCGCAAGGAGAAGGCCAGCGCGAAAGCCGCATAGAAGACGAACCGCACCCACAGGATCTGCGGCGTGGAATAGGTATCCGCCAGCCCCTTGGTGATGGCGTCCTGGGTCGCGAAGATCAGCATCGCGCCCACCACCAAGGTGATGCCGAGGGTCGGGTTATCCTGATGCGGTGCGCGTCTCATGCGGAAGCGCTTATCCCATCGCGCGCCGGGCCGCAAACCCAGCGCGCGTCGGAACAGTCGGGACCGGAAAAGGCCCTACCGCCCCTTCCACTCCGGCTTGCGCTTCTCCGCGAAGGCGCGCGGGCCTTCCCTGCTGTCCTCGCTCTCCAGCATGGCGAGATAGGTGGGCAGGTCATGGCTGCGCAGCAGGTCGAAGGCGTCCTGGGTTTCCATGTTCGCGGTCTCGCGCACCACCTCCTTGATGCAGGCGAAGACCAGCGGCGGCCCGTCGGCCAGCAGGCGGGCGAGTTCCCAGGCGCGCTCGCGCAGGCGTTCGCCGGGCACCACTTCGTTGACGAGGCCCCAATGCTTGGCCTCCTCGGCCGCCATCCAGCGGCCGGTCAGCAGCATGTCCATCGCCACGTGATAGGGAATGCGCTTGGGCAGCTTGATGGTGGCGGCGTCGGCCAGGACGCCGATATTGATCTCCGGAAGGGCGAAGCGCGCATGGTCCGCCGCGATCAACATGTCGCAGGCCAGCGCGATCTCGAACCCGCCGCCGACGCACATGCCGTTGACGGCGCAGATCACCGGCTTGTTTAGGTCGGGCAGCTCCTGCAAGCCGCCGAAACCGCCGACGCCGTAGTCGTCCTCATATTCGGCCGCGCCGGAGGCCGCATCCTTCAGGTCCCAACCGGCGGAGAAGAATTTCTCTCCCCCGCCCGTGACGATGGCGACGCGCAGGGACGGATCGTCGCGGAAGCGCTGGAAGGCGAGGCCCATCTCGCGGCTCGTCGCGTTGTCGATGGCATTGGCCTTGGGCCGGTCCACCACGACCTCCAGGATGCCGTCCTTTTCCGTCAGTTTCAGCGAAGATTGGCTCATGCCACCTCCCTTTCCTCCGCAAGTCTCATGAAGGCGTCGGCCGCGACCGCCCCGTCCGTTCCCACGATCAACGGATTGACGTCGAGTTCGAGGAGACCGTCGCCCTGCGCCGCCGCGAAATCGGCGATCGCCTGTATCGCGTTCAGTGTCGCGGACAGATCGCCCGCCGGCCGGCCGCGATACCCCTCCAGCAGGGGGAAGACGCGCAAGCGGCGCAACGCCGCCTCGATCCCGGCGCGATCCGCCGGCAGCGAGAGAACCGCGCGGTCCGCCAGCACCTCGGCCAGCACGCCCCCCGCCCCGATCATCAGGCACGGGCCGACCAGGGGATCGCGGATAATCCCGACGATCAATTCGGCCACCGGGGACGACACCATGCGCTCCACCAGCACATGGCCGGAAAGCGCGAGCAGATCCTCCACCGCCTCATGCAGCGCGTCCGCGTCCGCGAGACCGAGGCGCACGGCGCCATGTTCGCTCTTATGCGCCATCGATGCGCTGACGGCCTTGGCGACGATCGGATAGCCGATGGCCTCCGCCGCGGCGAGGGCCTCGCTCGCGCTCGCCACCAACGCGCCCTCGGGCACGGCGACCCCGACGGCGGCAAGCCGCCGCTTCGCGCGGTATTCGTCGAGACTGCGCCCCGACCCGTCGGCAAGGATGGCCGGGCGCGGCGCGTGGGCTGAGTCCACGGCCGCCTCGGCGCCCGCCCGGGCCAGCCCGGCGCCGGCCAATGCGGCCGCGCGGACGGCGATCAGCGCCTCCTCGATCCCCTGCATCGGGGCGATCCCGGCGGCCATGAGATGCGCGCGCGCGGCGGATGGCAGGCATTCCGGCAGGCTCGCCACCACCATGGTCGGGCGACCCGTCGTCCGGGCGGCGGCGATCAGCGCATCGGTCGCCATTTCCCACCCCGTCTCGTCCCCGACACCGGCCTTGGGGTAGTCCAGCACCAGCATCCCGACATCGACCGGCGCCGAAAGGGCGGCGGTATAGCATGCCTCGCACGCCGCCTGATCGAGCCAGATATAGGTGTGATAGTCGAGCGGATTGTCGATCGCGATCCCCGGCCCCAGCGCCGCGACCAGCGCGGCGCGCGACGACGCATCGAAATCGGGCAGGGTGATGCCGACCCGCTCGGCGGTATCGGCGACCAGCGCCGCCTCCCCGCCGGAACAACTCATGGAGACGAGACGCCCGCCCGGCAGTCCACCATGAACGTGAAGCAGCTTCAGCGTCTCCAGGAAGGCCGGGACACTCGCCGCGCGCGGCACGCCCAGGCGTTCCAGATAGGCATCGAAGGCGGCGGCCCCGCCCGCCATGCTGCTGGTATGGCTCAAGGTCGCGCGGGCGCCGCGCGCGGAAAGCCCGGTCTTGAAAGCCAGCACCGGCTTGCCCGCCCGGTGCGCGGCGGCGACGGCGCGGGCGAAACGCTCCGCGCCCTCCGGCAGCCCCTCCAGATGGACGCCGATGGCGCTCACCCTCGGATCGGCGGCATGCGCCTCGATCAAGTCGGCGGGGCCGACCGTCGCGGCATTGCCCACCGTCGCCAGATGCGCGATCGGCAGGCCGCGATCCTGCATGGTGAAGTTGATCGCCATATTGCTCGACTGCGCGACGATGGCGACGCCGCGCTCCACCCGTTCGCCGCCATGGACGTCGGGCCAGAGGGTCACCCCCTCCAGATAGTTCAACATGCCGTAGCAATTCGGCCCCAGGATCGGCATGGCGCCGGCGGCCCCGACCACGCGGGCCTGCAGGGCCTCGCCCTCGGCGCCCGCCTCCTTGAAGCCGGCGGCGTAGCAGACCGCCCCGCCCGCGCCCATCGCGGACAGCTCGGCCACGACATCGACCGTCGCCTCGGGCGGCACCGCGACGAAGGCCGCGTCCGGCGGCGCGTCGAGGGCACCGACCGACCGCTTGCACGGGATGCCCGCCAGCATCTCGCGCTTGGGATGAACGACCTCGATCACGCCGGCGAAGCCCGCGCGGCGGCATTGCTCGATCGCGACACCGCACTCCCGCCCGCCGATGAAGGCGATCCGACGGGGAGAGAGCAGACGGCTCAACCGTCCTTCCGCCATGATGCCCCCGTCAGCCGCCGAGCGGGCGCAACAGCCCGCGCGAGATGATGTGCCGCTGGATCTCCGAGGTGCCCTCCCAGATGCGTTCCAGCCGCGCATCGCGCCAGATCATCTCCAACGGCAGTTCGTTCATCAGGCCCATGCCGCCGTGAATCTGGATCGCCTCGTCCGCGATGAAGGCCAGCGCCTCCGTCGCCGCCAGCTTGGCCATCGCGGCGTCGCTGTCGGTCATGGTGCCCTGGTCGTGCTTCCAGGCCGCCTCGTAGGTGACGAGTTCCGCCTGACGCAGCCTCAACGCCATGTCGGCCAGCTTGAAGCTGACGCCCTGGAACTTGCCGATCGGCTGGCCGAACTGCTTGCGATCCACCGCCCATTGCGTGGCCAGTTCCAGCGCCCGGTCGCACCGGCCGAGGCAGGTGCCGGCCACCTGCAGGCGCGTCGCGCCGAGCCAGTCATTGGCGACGTCGAAGCCCTTGTCGACCTCCCCCAAAACCTGGGAAGCTGGGACGCGGCAATCGTCGAATTCCAGGATGAAATTGTGATAGCCGCGCATCGAGACGTTCTTGTAGCCGGGCCGGATTGTGAAGCCAGGCCAACCCTTGTCGATCAGGAAGGTAGTGATCTTCTTACGCGGGCCGCGCGGGCCGTCCTCCTCGCCGGTCGCCGCCATCAGGATCACGAAATCCGCCCAATCGGCATGGCTGATGAAGTGCTTGGTGCCGTTGATGACGAAGTCGTCGCCGTCGCGCACGGCCCGGCAGTTCATGCCGCGCACGTCGGACCCGGCGCCCGGCTCCGTCATGGCGAGGCAATCCACCTTCTCCCCCCGGATGCAAGGCAGCAGGTACTTCTCCCGCTGTTCCCCGACACAGGCCTGGAGGATGTTGGACGGCCGGTAGACCGTATAGTGCAGCGCATAGGACGCCCGTCCCAATTCCCGGTCCAGCATGGTCATGGACAGCGTGTCGAGACCGCCGCCCCCCAATTCCTCCGGCATGGCGGCCGCGTAGAGGCCAAGTTCCCGGCTCTTTTGCTTGATCCTCTCGGCTACCTCGACCGGGACCTCGTCGGTCTCCTCGACCGTACGTTCGTGGGGGTAGAGTTCCTCCTCCACGAAGCGGCGCGCCATCTCGATCAGCAGGCGCTGTTCCTCGCTCGGGCTGAAATCCATGGCGGTTATCGTCCTTCCTTATCCGCGCGCTCGGCCAGCAGGCGTCCGGCGCCCTCGCGGTACTTCGACAGCGCGCGCATGATGTCGATCAGGCAATCGTCGCGCAGCCGCTCCAGATCGCGGATCGCGACGCCCTGAAGCTGCTCGCCCGTGCCCTCGACCATGCGTTCGATCAGGGCCTCGGTCAGGTCCGGCGCCTCGAGCTTCGTCCAGGGCAGTTTCAGGGCCGGGCCGAACTGCTTCATGAAATGGCGCATGCCCTGCTCGCCACCGGCCAGCGCGAAGGTCTTGTTGACCCCCATGAAGGCCCAGCGCAGGCCGGGTCCATAGACGATGGCGTCATCCAACTCGCCCGTCGTCGCCACGCCGTCGGCGACGAGGTGCAGATTCTCCCGCCACAGCGCCTCCTGAAGACGGTCGGAGAGGAATCCCTCGATCTCCGTGCGCACGCGCAAGGGGTGCATCTCGATCCCGCGATAGAAGACCTCCGCCCGGTCGAGCACGGCCGGATCGGTCTTCTTGCCGCCCAGAATCTCCACCAGCGGCAGCAGATAGACCGGATTGAAGGGATGGCCGACCAGCACGCGTTCCGGATGACGGCACTTCGCCTGGAACTCGCTCGGCAGCAGGCCGGAGGTCGAACTCGCGATCGGTACATGCGCCGGCGCGACGGCGTCGATCCGGCTATGAACGTCGATCTTCACGTCCAGGTTCTCGGGCGCCGATTCCTGGATGAAATCGGCCGCCTCGGCCACCGCCTCCAGGCTGTCCACGGTCGTCAGCCGATCCTGCGAGGCACCGGGGGCGAGGCCCATCTTCTCCATCGCCGGCCAGGCATTCGCCACCTTGGCCCGCAAGACGGCGGCCCCTTCCGGTGCCGGGTCCCAGGCCACGACATCAAGCCCGCGGGCCAGCGCCCGCGCCGCCCACCCGGCCCCGATCACCCCGCCGCCGACGAGGCCGAAGCACTTGATCTCCGTCATTTAAACGTCGTCCTTCCCGATCAACGATGCTTGGTGAGCTGGAACTTCGCGCGCGCCTCGTCCGGGGTCAGCACCCGCGCGCCCATCAGTTCGATGATCCGGCGCGCCTTGGCGACCAGATCGGCGTTGGAGGCCAGGACGCCGCGTTCGAGATAAAGGTTGTCCTCCAGCCCGACGCGAACATTCCCGCCGAGCAGCACGGCCTGCGCCACCATCGGCATCTGCATGCGACTAATCCCGAAGGCCGACCAGTTCGATCCCTTGGGCAGCATTTCCGCCATCGCCTTCATGGACGTGGTGGAAGCCGGCGCGCCATAGGGAATCCCGAGGCAAAGCTGGAACAGCGCCGGGGCATCGATCAGCCCCTCGTCGATCAGTTCCTGGGCGTGGACGATATTCCCGGTGTCGAAGGCCTCGATCTCCGGCTTGACCCCGATCTCCTTGATCTCCTTCGCCAGCGCGAAGAGCATCCGGGTCGTGTTGGTCATGATGTAGTCGCCATGACCGAAATTCATCGTCCCGCAATCAAGCGTGCAGATCTCCGGCATCGACCGGCGCACATGGGCCAGACGCTCCGAGGCCGGCGCCATGTCGGTCGCGGCATGGTCGATCGCCAGCGGGTCCTCCGGCGGGCCGAGCGTCAGGTCGCCGCCCATGCCGGCCGTCAGGTTCAGGACGACGTCGGTGCCGCTGGCGCGGATGCGCTCGCACACCTCCTCGAACTTATCCGGGTCGCGGGACGGCGTGCCGTCGTCCTCGCGCACATGGATATGCACGATCGCCGCGCCGGCCTTCGCGGCCTCGACCGCGCTGTCGGCGATCTGGGCCGGCGTCTTGGGCAGATCGGGATGCTTGTCCTGCGTCGCGCCGGAGCCGGTGACGGCGCAGGTGATGATCACGTCCTTGTTCATGGTCTAAGCTGTCCCCCGTTAAAGATTGACAGATCCCTCGTCGAAAATCCGGGGTGGAGCCTATCCATCCCGCCGAAACCTATTTTACATTTTCCGATCATTGATTGATTATTTTCGCCAACTCATGAAATCCCGGAGCCCATGTTCACCCCTCAATCCCACGGCGCGATCCAGCGCATCGGCTTCCTGCTGCTGCCGAAATTCTCGCTGCTTGCCTTCGCCAGCGCGATCGAGCCGTTGCGCGTCGCCAATCTGATGGCGGGTCGCACGCTCTATGAATGGCGGCTCTTGTCGGAGGATGGGGAGCCGGTCTCCGCCGTGAACGGCATGGCGAGCGTGGTCGACCATTCCCTCGACGACGCCCCCGCCCTGCCCGCGATCGTGGTAACCGCCAGCTATGAGCACGAACCGGCGATCAGTCGGCGCATCCTCTCCTGGCTGCGCCGGGCGGCGGTGTTCGGCGCGCGGCTGGGGGCGATCGACACCGGCAGCTTCGCGCTGGCCCGCGCCGGGCTGCTCGACGGCTATCGCGCCACCACCCATTGGGAGGAGTTGGAAGCCTTCGCCGAGCGGTTCCCGCGCGTGGAGGCGCGCCAGGATCTGTTCACGGTGGACCGCGACCGCTTCACCTCGGCCGGGGGGACGGCGGGCCTGGACATGATGCTGAACCTGATCCGCATGCAGCACGGGCAGGATCTGGCCACGGCCGTGGCGGATTTCTTCGTCTATGCCCGCATCCGCGACGCGCGGGACAGCCAGCGCATGCCGCTGCGCGCCCGGCTCGCCACCAGCAATCCCCACTTGATCCGCGCGGTGGAAGCGATGGAAGCGGCGTTGGAGGAGACCATCCCCATCCCGCGCGTCGCCAAGCGCGCCGGCATCTCCGAACGGGAGTTGGAGCGGATGTTCCGCCGCTGGCTCAACACGACGCCCGCGCGCTATTATCGCGGCCTGCGGCTCGACCGGGCGCGAGGGTTGCTGCAACAGACGGACATGCCGGTGCTGGAGGTGGCGACGGCGTGCGGCTTCAACTCCGCCGCCCATTTCGCGCGCAGCTATCGTCAACGCTTCGGCCGCTCCCCCACCGACGATCGCTCGCTTTCCTGATCGGCGGGGGCGCACTATCGTCGCCGCCATGACGACCGGCTTGATTCAACCCGTCATCCTCTCCGGCGGCGCGGGCACGCGGCTCTGGCCGCTGTCGCGACGGGCCTATCCGAAGCAGTTCCTGCCGCTGGCGGGGACGGCGAGCCTGTTGCAGCAGACCGCCGAACGCGTATCGGACCCGGCGCGGTTCCACCCTCCCCTCGTCATCGCGGGCGAGGCGCATCGCTTCATCGTGCGCGACCAGTTGGAGGAGGCCGGCTGCCGCCCGGACCGTCTGGTGTTGGAGCCCGTGGGGCGCAACACCGCCGCCGCCGTGGCACTGGCCGCGTTGATGATGGCCACGCGCGATCCGGCGTCCATCGTGGCGATCCTGCCCTCCGACCATATGATCGCGGACGAAGCGGCGTTCCACGCCGCCCTCGCCCGCGCGGGCGAGGCGGCGGCGGCGGGATATCTCACCCTCTTCGCCATGCGCCCGACGCGGGCGGAGACCGGCTATGGCTATATCCGGACCGGCGCCCCCCTGGAAGGGCTGGACGGGGCCTTCCATGTCGAGCGTTTCGTCGAGAAGCCGGACGCCGCCACCGCCGAGCGCTTCCTGACCGACGGCGCCCATGGCTGGAACAGCGGTATGCTGATCTTCCGGGCCGACATGATGCTGACGGCCCTCGACCGGCACGCGCCGAAGGTTCTGGCGGCCTGCCGGGCGGCGCTTGCCGGGGCATGGGTCGATCTGGATTTCCTGCGCCTGCCCCGCGCGGCGTTCGAGGCGGTACCCGCCCTGCCGATCGATGTCGCGGTGATGGAACGGACGGACCGCGCCGCCGTCGTGCCCGCCGATTTCGGCTGGAACGACCTGGGCGCCTTCGCCAGCCTGCACACGGTGGGCGCGGCAGACGACCAAGGCAATGTCGTGCGTGGCGATGCCGTGCTGGAGGCGTGCCGCGATAGCCTCGTCATCGGCGAGGACGGGCGCCTCGTCGCGGCGATCGGGCTCACGGACATGGTCGTCGTCGCGACCAAGGACGCGGTATTGGTCGCGCCCGCCGACCGGGCGGACGCGGTCAGACACCTGGTCGCGCGCCTGGAAGCCGACGGCCGGGTCGAGGGAACGGAACATCCGCGCGCCCATCGCCCCTGGGGCAGCTATGAGGATATCGACCGCGCCGGGGATTTCCGCGTGAAGCGCATCGTGGTCAAGCCGGGCGGGCGCCTCTCCCTCCAGCGCCACCGCCGCCGCTCCGAACATTGGATCGTGTTGCACGGGGAAGCGACGGTGACGGTCGGCCAACGGACGGAGACCCTCCGCCGCAATCAATCAACCTATGTGCCGGTGGGCGAGACCCATCGGCTGGAGAACCACGCGGACACCCCCCTCCATCTCATCGAGGTGCAGGTCGGGGACTATGTCGGCGAGGATGATATCGAACGGCTGGAGGATATTTACGGGCGCGATCCCGATTGATCGTCGCGCCCCTCCGCCGCCAGATTGTCCAGAATCGGGCAATCCGGCCGGTCATCGCCATGACAGCGTGCCATCAAGATTTCCAGCGTGCGCTTCATGCTCTCCAATTCGGCGATCTTTTCGTCGATATGCCGCAAATGCCGGTCGGCCAGCGCCTTCACATCGCCGCTCGCCCTATTGCGGTCGCGATAGAGGGAGAGCAGCGCCCGGCAATCCTCCACCGAGAACCCCAGGCCGCGCGCATGCCGCACGAAGCGGAGCGATTCCACCGCGTTCCCGTCATAGTCGCGATAGCCGTTCTCGCCCCGCGCGGAGGGCTCGATAAGGCCGATCTCGTCGTAATAGCGGATCGTCTTGGTCGGAATCCCGGCCTGCTTCGCGGCGTCGCCGATATTCATCCCTATCCCCTTTAGAGCTTCGCCGCGCGCAGCCGCAGCGCATTGCCGATGACCGAAACTGAACTCAGGCTCATCGCGGCGGCGGCGACCATCGGGCTCAACATCATCCCCAGCACCGGATAGAGCACCCCGGCGGCGAGCGGCACGCCAAGCCCGTTATAGACGAAGGCGAAGAACAGGTTCTGGCGTATATTGCGCATCACCGCGCGGCCGAGCGTACGGGCCGCCAGCACCGCCCGCAGATCGCCCCGCACCAGGGTCACATGCGCGCTTTCGATGGCGATGTCGGCGCCGGTTCCCATGGCGATGCCGACATCCGCGCGGGCCAGCGCGGGCGCGTCGTTGACGCCGTCGCCGGCCATGGCGACACGGCGGCCCTCGCCCTGCAGGCGTTCGACCACGGCGTGCTTGTCCTCGGGCAGGACCTCCGCCTCGACCTCGTCGATGCCGAGACGCCGGGCCACCGCCTCGGCCGTCGCGCGGTTGTCACCGGTCAGCATGACCAGCCGGATGCCGGCGGCGTGCAACCCCTCGATTGCTTCCGCCGTCGTCTCCTTGATCGGATCGGCCAGTTTCAGAACCGCCGCCATCTTGCCGTCCAGCGCCACGAAGACGGCCGTGGCACCGTCGCGGCGCCATGCATCGGCCGCTTCCTCCAGCGCTTCCGGATCGGCCCCGGCGACCCGCATCATCGCGGCATTGCCGATCGCCACCCGGCGGGACTCCACCGTTCCGGCGACCCCCTTGCCGTCGGTCTGGTCGAAATCCCCGGGCGCGTCGGGCAGTGTCAGACCGCGCTTTTCCGCCGCCTCCACGAAAGCACGGGCCAGGGGATGACCGCTTGCCCGCTCCAGCGCCGCGGCGAGGCGCAGGACGCTCGCCTCGTCCGCGTCCTCGGCGGTTTCCACGGCCTCGATCGCGGGTTGCCCCTCGGTCAGCGTGCCGGTCTTGTCGAGCACCAGGGTATCGATGGCGGCGAGACGTTCCAGCGCCTCCGCGTCGCGGATCAGGATGCCCGCCTGGGCACCGCGTCCGACACCGGTCATCACCGACATCGGCGTGGCGAGGCCAAGCGCGCAGGGGCACGCGATGATCAACACCGATACCGCCGCCAGCACCCCATGGGCGAGCGCGGGACTCGGCCCGACGGCCGCCCAGACGGCGAAGGCGATCACGGCGCAAAGGACCACGGCCGGCACGAACCATCCGGCCACCCGGTCGGCCAGCGCCTGGATCGGCGCGCGGCTGCGCTGCGCATCGGAGACCATCCGCACGATACGCGAGAGCATCGTGTCCGATCCGACCTTGTCCGCGCGCATGACGAAACCGCTATTCCCGCCGAGGATCGTACCGCCGATCACCCCTTCGTCCGGCCCCTTCTCCACCGGCCGGGCCTCCCCGGTGACGCGGCTTTCATCCAGCGTCACGGTACCTTCCAGAATGGTGCCGTCCACCGGCACCGCGTCGCCCGGACGCACGCGCAGCCGGTCACCCTCCTTTATCTGGTCGAGGGGGACCTCGCGCTCATGCCCGCAATCGCTCAGGCGGATCGCGGTCTTCGGTGCCAGATCGATCAGTGCCTTCAACGCATCGCCCGTGCGCTCGCGCGCACGCAACTCCAAAACCTGCCCGACGAGAACGAGGGTGACGATGACCGCCGCGCTCTCGAAATAAAGCGGAACCGTGCCGTCCTCCGACCGGAAGCCGTCCGGGAACAGGTCCGGAACCAGCAGACCGGCGAGGCTCGCCAGATAAGCGGCGCCCGTGCCGATCGCGATCAAGGTGAACATATTGGGGCTGCGATTGACGATCGAGGCCCAGCCACGTTGGAAGAACGGCCAGCCGGCCCAGAGCACCACCGGGCTCGCCAGCAGAAGCTGAGCCCAGCGCGACCAATCCCCGGAGACGAGACTGGAAAGGCCGGGAACCATCTCCCCCATCGCCAGCACGAAAACCGGCACCGTGCCGACCAGCGCGACCCGGAAACGCCGCGTCATATCCAGCAGTTCGGGGCTCGGTCCCGCCTCCACGTCGACGGTGCGGGGCTCCAGCGCCATACCGCATTTCGGACAGGTACCGGGCTCCTCCCGCACGATCTCCGGATGCATCGGACAGGTATATTCGGTACGGGTTTCGCGCGCCTGGGGCTGCGCGGGCTCAAGCGCCATCCCGCATTTCGGACAGTTGGCGGGCGTATCGGAATGGACGCCGGGGCACATCGGACAAACATACCCCTCGCGCGGGGTCCGCGCCGACGCGCCTTCCGTCTCCTTGCCCTCGCCTTCGCCGCCGTGATGCCGGCAGGTTCCATCATGCGCCATGCTGATTCTCCTATTGCCTGCCGCCTATATGGAGGTTCCAGCAACTGGAAGGTCAAGAGGCGCCATGGAGGGCGACTAATGCGCGCCCACCCCACCGCCCGGCGCGGGCTTCGCGAACAGGAAGACAAGCGGCACCGCCAGCAAGAAGGCGGCCGCCATCATCAGGAACACATCGTTCCAGGCCATGACGGTCGCCTGTTGGCCGACATCCTGGGCCAGCACCTGCATCGCGGCCGCGTGCGGGTCGCCGACCGCGGGGTTCCGCGCGAACATCTCCGTCAGGCGATCGATATGCGCGCCCGTCCTCTGGCCGTCCGCGCCCAGGGATTCCGCCATCCACCAATAGTGCCGGTCATAACGCCCATCCCATTCGGTGTTGATCAGCGCCAACCCGACGGCGCCCCCCATGTTGCGGAAGACGTTGAAGAGGCCGCTGCCCGCGCTGACACGATCCATCGGCAGGGTGCCGAGCGCCGTCGCCGTGATCGGCACGATGCATAGGATCAATCCACTGCCGCGCACCACCTGGGCCCAGAACAGCTCGTCGAAGGAAACGTCGGCGGTCATGCCGCTATTCAGGTACAGGCCGAGCGCCACCATCGGAAAACCGATGGCGAGCAATATCCGGGGATCGACCGCCCGGGCGAGCCGCCCGGCGATCGGCGCGGTCAGGAACATCGCCGCCCCGGTGACGAACATCACCTCCCCCACCTGAAGGGAGTTATAGCCCCGCACCTGGAAGAGCAGCTGGGGCAGGATATAGCTCTGCCCATAAAGGCACATGCCCAACACGAAGGTCAGGATGCAGCCGACGGTGAAATTGCGGTTCCGGAAGGTGCGCAGGTCCAGCACCGGATCCGCGATGGTCAATTCCCGCCAGAGCAACAGGATCGCCGAGAGGCCGGAGACCAGCGCGAAGAAAAGGATCGTGTCGTCGGCGAACCAATCCTCGCGCGGGCCCTCGTCCAGCACGAATTCGAGCGCGCCGAGGAACCCGCCGGTCAGCGCGATGCCGATGATATCGATCCGGCGGAACAGGGACGGCCGTGCCCGATCGATATCCACCACCAGCGGCACGGCCAGGGTGACGAGAACGCCGGGCACCAGATTGATCAGGAACAGCCACTCCCAGGAGAAATACTCGGTGATATAGCCGCCGAGCGTCGGGCCGATCGCCGGGGCCATGGTCGCGGTCAGGCCGATTACCACGGTCCCGACCATCTGGCGTTCCGGGGGGAAGAGCTTGTAATTGGCCGCGAACACGGTCGGAATCATTGCCCCGCCGACGAAGCCCTGAATCGCGCGGAACAGGATCAGCGATTCGATGTTCCAGGAGAGCGCGCACAACGCGCTGGTCACCGTGAACCCGGCGGAGGAGGCGACGAACAGCCAGCGCGACGACATGACCCGCGCCAACCAGCCGGACAGCGGGATCATGACCACCTCCGCCACCAGATAGGCGGTCTGGACCCAGGTGATCTGATCGCGCGAGGCGGAGACGCCCGCCTGAATCTGCGGCAACGAACTGGCGACGATCTGAATATCCAGGATCGCCATGAACATGCCCAGCACCATCAGGAAGAAGCCGAAGACACCGCCCCGGGGGGTGAAACCCTCCGCGCCGTCCCGACCTTCCCCGCCCGTGGTCTCGGTCACGACGCGTCCCCATCCGTCCGGATGATGACGATCGCGGAACTTCCCGGACGCGGGGACAGACCGTTCGGGAACGCCTCGTCGAAACGGAGTCTGACCGGCACCCGTTGCACGATCTTGGTGAAATTGCCGGTCGCGTTCTGCGGCGGAAGCAACGCGAATTCAGAGCCCGTGGCAGGCGCGAGGCTGGCGATATGCCCCCGGAAGTGCCGCCCGCCGAACATGTCGAGCGCGATGTCCGCGTCCATCCCCTCCCGGAAATGCTCGATCTGGGTCTCCTTGAAATTAGCGACTACATAGAAATCGTCGCGGGGCACGATGCTGAGGAGACGCGTGCCCGACGCCACGGTTTCCCCCGCCTCGATCTCCCGATTGCCGACGGTGCCGGCGCGTGGCGCGCGGATCACGGTGCGGTCCAGGTTCGTCTCGGCGGCGGTGCGGTCGGCGCGGGCGCTTTCCAGCTCGCCCAGGCGCTGCTTGCGCTGAGCGGCGAGAACCGCGAGTTCGTTGCGATCCCCCTCCAACGTCGCGCGCGCCTTGTCGCGCGTGGCCGTGGCCGTGCGATAGGCATTGCGCGCCTCGTCGAGGGAACGCGCGGTCGTCGCCCCCTTTGCCACCAGCGCCTTTTTGCGATCCAGATCCTTGCGCGCGAATTCCAGATTCGCGCTCGCGGTCGCCAAATCGGCCTCGCCCGCCTCGATGCGGCGGGCTTGAAGGTTCCGGTTGGCGGCGATGGTCTCTATCGCCGCCCGGGCGACATCGATCCGTGCCTCGGCGCTTCGAAGCGCCGCGCGATAGTCCCGGTCGTCGAGACGAACGAGCACCGCGCCCTTCTCCACATATTGGTTATCCTCGACGGATACCGTGGTGACGGTGCCCGATACCTCGGCCGACAGATTGACGATATCCGCCTTTACATAGGCATCGTCCGTGTCCTCCACGAAACGGTCGACGGTCCACCATTGATGGCCGAAATATCCACCCCCGACGACCACCGCCCCGACAAGCAGCGCCAGCATCACCTTCTTGCGCCAGCCGGTACGCGCCCGCGCGGGCTCCGAAGCGGCGGATCCGCCCCGGTCCTTAGATTCCGTCATAGTCATGCGCACTCCATGAGAGGAAACTAAACTGAACGGTTTAGTTTTTTGTTGTATCTGGGCGACACCACGCATATGTCAAGCGCATCGACGCAAGAAACGCATAGGGAGAACGACGCGAACATGCCCCCCCAGGACCGTGCGACCAGCAAGCAGGCGCAGATTCTCGAAGGCGCGCGGGGGGCCTTCACGACCTCCGGCTACGAAGGGACCAGCGTCGACGAGATCGCTCAGCGCGCGGGCGTCTCCAAAGCGACAGTCTATAAGCACTTCGCCGACAAGAAGGATGTCTTCCTCGCCTTCGTGCGCTGCGAATGCACACGCCACGCCGCGCAAACCTTCGACACCCCTCCTTCCGAGGGCGATATCCGCACGATCCTGATCGGCATAGCGAACAGCTACCTGCACTTGATCCTTTCGAATCACGCCCAGGCCGTCTTTCGTATCGTCGTGGCGGAATCCCAACGCTTCCCGGAAATCGGCCGCGCGTTCCAGGAAGCGGGCCCCGAGACGGGCCGCCGCCGCCTGGAACGCATTCTCGCGGGCGGCGTCGCGCGCGGCGAACTCATGATCGACGACACGGACCTCGCGGCGCGCCAGTTCCTCGAACTCTGCAAGGCCGATCTGTTCTACGAACGGCTCTATGGCGGGCGGACCGAACCAACGGCGACGGAACGCGACGTCCATGCGCGTAAGACGGTGGACATGTTCCTTCGCGCATACGGCACTCCCACCCCCCGCGCCTGACCTCCCCTTACCTCTCCACCCCCCCCCTTCGTCAGCACGAGGCGGGGCGGGGCGAAGCGGAACGACCCGCCACGACGGCGATGAATCATCCACACCCTTAAAAGCGGGCGGATTTTTCCTGAAGTTCTCGGAATGCGTGTCTCTTAGTCTTTGGAATCAAACATAATTTTTTGCAAGTGATTCTCAGAATCAATTGCATTACGCCGAACCCTGCTCTACGACTCCGGTCGAACGCGCCCCGGGAGGGGGACCACGGACGAATTCGCAGGAGAAATACGATGCACAGAAAGGCGCTTCTGGCCGCCGGATGCGCGGTCATGGCGTTGACGGGCATGCCGCAGGGGAGCAAGGCGGCCGAACCGATGAAACTCGATCCCGTCATCGTCGAAGGCGGTAATTCCCATTCCTCCCAGCGGCTGCGCCGCGACGTGGAGGCGGGCATGAACGCCAACCGCACCAATTCCTACATCGACGGATCGGTGCTGCAGAACATCAACCCGGTCAATTCCGGCGACGCCCTGCGCTATAACGTGCCGGGCCTGATCAACCAGCCCTTCAACGGGGACCGTTTCGGTGGCGGGCAGAAGATCCGGACCTTCGGCGATTTCGGCGCCGCCCAGTCGATCGACGGCATGCCGGCTTTCCAGATGCAGGGCCAGGAAGGCGGCGGCTACAGCAACACGCTGATCCCGACCATCGCGATCGACCAGATCGGCGTCATGAAGGGCAGCCGCGGCGTGGGATATGGCGACGGCACGGATGGCGGCGTCATCGACACGACCATCAAGTCGGGCCGCGACTATACCGACCACCAGGCCGTCAGCCTCGACCTGAACACCGCGCGCGAGGCATTGACCCAGGTGGAAGCCGCGGATCATTCCGGTAAGTGGGACTACTACGCCGCCGGCAGCTTCCTCTATGGCGACTATAACGGCGACCCGGACATTCTCGAGCAACAATCGGTCAAGGGCGGACTCGGCAAGGTCGGCTATAACTTCAGCGACGACACCCGCTTCGAGTTCCTTGGCATCTACGACCGCAGCGATCCCCGCATCTATCGCAACAATGCGATCAACCAGATCACGACCTCGACCTTCTATGGCGCGGCGACGCTCGACCATCAATATGACGAGAACAACAGCGGCCGGGTCGGCGTGATCTTCGAGGAGGGCGATTCCGCCTGGCCCGGGCGTAATCGCGATCGCGGCATCTCGAACCAGATCCTGTTCGGCAAGCATTACCTGTCGCGCCAACTCACCGACGGCGTTTCCTATGACGGGTCGATCGGCGGCGAAGTTCGCAAGACCAACTCGACCCGCGACGAGATGTGGGACAACACCTTCGTCGACTACGCGGCGATTTCCGAGAATGCCTTCCACATTGGCGACAACCTGATCGTGAATGGCGGGCTTCGCGTCACGAAGTTCAACAACGAGATCGTGCTGAACGGCGTGGAGCAGCCGGACAATCTGGCGGAGGACACGGTCTTCTCCTATGAAGGCGGCGCCTCCTACGACTTGCCGACCCAAACACAGATCCGGGCCAGCTATGCCACCGGCTATAACCGGTTCTTCAACAAGTACGGCAATTTCGGCACGGACGCGCTGAACCCGGCCGGCGCGGGCGACGAAATCGTCGAATCCCGCACCATCGAGGCCGGCGTGAACCAAGGCTGGAACGGCGGCTATGTCGATCTGGCGATCTACAATGTCGTGCAGGACAATGTCCCGCGGCGAAACGGCGGCGCCATCGAGAGTATCGAGGTCGATCAGTCCGGCATCGAGATGGAATTCTTCCATCGCCTGACCGAGGATCTCGCCGCCTCCGCCAGCTACATGCACATCCTCGACGTGCAGGCGACGCGCGCGAACGGCCAGGAGATGAACTCCAACATCTTCTGGGCGGGCCAGACGGCCTCCGTGCCGAAGGACCAGATGTCCATCCGTCTCGACTATGCCTTGACGCAGGAGGTCGACATCTGGGGCATGGCCTTCTATTCCACGGGATACGAGGAAGTCGACGCGAACGGCAACACGACCGAACGCGAGGACTATAACCGTATCGACCTGGGCGCGGCCTGGGCGCCGGTGGAGGATTGGAGCTTCCGCTTCCGCGCCGAGAACATCACCGACGAGCGTGGCTTCGGCCAGGCGGTGCAGGGCACCTATGTCGATACGGACGGCAATCTCGGCCGGGTGTTCTGGGTCGGGGTGGATCACACCTTCTAGGCATCGCGTCCGATAGAAGGGAACCTTCCCAAGGGGAAGATATTCCGCCGATGAGGCCGGCGGGCGAGGGGCTGGAGACATGCACTATAACTGGCTTAGAAAGCTGCATCTCTGGCTCTCGCTCGCCGCCGCCTTGCCGCTCGTCATCCTGAGCCTGACCGGCGCGCTGCTGGTCTATGGCCATGAATTGCAGGAAATGCTCCAACCCGAGCTATGGACGGTCGAGCGTCCGACGCCCGACGCGGAGCCCCTGCCCTATTCCACCCTGATCGAACGGATCGCCGAGCAGAAGCCCGACGTCCGCGTCTGGTCCTTCGGTATCGGCGAGGATGGGGCCCGGGGCGAGGGCGGGTCGGACAAGGCCTGGACCCTATGGCTTGGCGGCGGGGCCGGAATATTGAACCTCGATCCCTATACGGGTCGCATCCTCGACCACTACAAGGGCGACGAGACCCCCTATGATTTCGTGCGCGCGATCCACCGGCGCTGGCTGACCAGCGACGGGACGGTGACGCCCATCGCGCGCAACATCATCTCCGCCGTGTCGGTCCTGCTCATCGTCCAGATGATCGTCGGGCTCTTCATGTGGTTGTTGCCGGCCAAGCGGCTCAGCCGGTTGAAGGTCGATTTCAAGCGCTCGACACGCATCGTCGTCCTGCGTCTGCACCAATTGACCGGCGTGGTCACGGCCCTGATCCTGGTCACCGTCGCCTTCACCGGCATGGCGCTCTATTGGCACGGTCCGATGGAGGCCGTCGTCGAATTCACCACCGGCCAGGAAGTGACCACCCCGTCGGAACCGCAGCTTCCACCCAATCGGATGGAAGTTCACGACATCGACGCCGCCGTCGCGGCCGGCCAAGCGGCCTTTCCCGAGGCGAAGCTGCTGCATTTCCGCGCCCCGCAGCCGGGTAAGCCACTTTCCATGGGTTTCCAACAACCGGGCCATCTGGTGCCGAGCCAAGTGTGGGTCGGCGGCGATCCGCCGCGCGTGCTCGGCACCGACGACGCGGCCGACCTCAACGCCGTCACCTGGTTCTGGCGCGCGAAGTATTGGATCCACATGGGCGATTTCGCGGGGCCGATCGTCCGCGCGCTCTGGGTTATCGTGGCCCTGCTGCCCACCGCCTATGTCGTCAGCGGCCTTTGGCTCTGGCTCGACCGGCGCGGTCGTCGGCGCGCGCGTCAGTCACGGGCCGCACCCGCGCGGGCCTGAGCCCCGCCCCGCCCCCTATCGCTCCATCAAGCGGCGGACCCGGTGGTCGCCGAAATCCGGCGCCCCGTGGCGCAATAACCGTCGAGCCAATCCGTGCGCCCCGCCTCCGCCGACCAGAGGATGGGAAAGAAACTCTCGTCCAGTGCCGGGTCGCCGACACGTTGATAACGTCGATAAATATAGCCGCCAGGCCGGTCACTGAACCGCGCCGCAGCCGGGACTAAATGCAGGCCGATCGACCGACGCATGCGCTCTCCGCTCCGATTCGGGCCGGAGCCGTGCCAGATCTCCCCCGCATGGAAGACGACGGTGCCCGCGGGCACCTCGACCGGAACGGGCTCGGGCGGCACGATCCCGGCGGATTCCGCCGCCGCGCGCATCTGGGCGCGATAATCCGCCTCGCCGTGGAACGCCTCCGGCAAGGGGCTAAGCGGCCAGAGATGGGAGCCCGGCACATATTCGATCGTCCCCGCCTCCCGGCTGGTATCGTCCAATGTCACCCAGCAGGTGACCGTCCGCGCGGGCTCCAGGAAATCCATGAAGGAGGAATCCTGATGATGGGCGATCGCCTTGGTGCCGGGCGGCTTCCACCAGATCGTATCCTGTCCCAGACGCGCGCCGGACCAGCCCGTGAGAACCGCGGCCGCCCGGCCCACATCCTCCGACAGGGCGAGCCCGGCCACCGTCAAGTCCGCCTTCCAGGCATTCGCCATGTGGCGCGTGACGTCGGGCAGGCTCATCCCCTCGCGCCAGTACCATTCGTCGGGATAGACGCCGGTATCGAAGCGCCCCGCGAAAAGCCTTGGGAACCGTTCGCGCAGCGCGGCGATCCGCTCCCCTGCCAGAACCCGCTCCAGGATCAGGAAGCCGTCGCGCCGAAATCGCGCGATATCGTCCGGTCCGATCGCCGATAGCCGGGGAATATCAAACACCGCCATGCTCGCCATCCATCTGTTCAATTGGCTATATGATGATATTATCCTCGGCATGAGTGGCGATCTAACGAATGAATTACGGAATCAATCCGGGATTCCCGAACTTGACCGAACCGATCTCGGTATTCTGCGCCTTTTACAGAAGGATGCGCGGTTATCGGTGAAGGAGATCGCGGCGCATGTGGGGTTGGCCCCCTCCACGACGCATGAACGGATCAGGCGCCTTCGCGAAGCGGGCGTGCTCGGCGACGCCCATGCGGAGGTCGATCCGAAGGCGCTCGGCATCGGGCTAGAGGCTCTCTTCATGATCGAGTTGTCGAAGCATAAGCGCGGCACCGTCGACCGTTTCATGGACGATATCGTTCAGGTGCCTGAGGTTCGCTCGGCTTTCCTGGTCACGGGGCGCTACGATCTGGTGGTCCATGTAGTGGTACGCGACACGCGCCACCTGAAGGATCTGGCCCTCGACCAGTTCACCAGCCGCCCCGGCACCGCGCGGGTCGAAACCTCGATCATCTTCGACGCCCGTCAGCGCCACGAGTTGCCGGTTTTCGGCCGATCCTAGAGAGATGGTAAAAGCGGGAACAGGCTGATATCCCTTCCATGAGGGCCGAATATCCGGGAGGGCCAAATATCCGGGGCCTTCCGATCCGGCATATTATCAGACGGATACGGACGATACGGGCATGGATGATCCGCGCGCGCACGCCGAACCCGGCGACACCGGCTTCCACACGGTATCCGTCGCGGACGCCCTGGCGGCGGTCGACGGCCGATCGGCGGGGCTCAGCACGGCGGAGGCGGCGCGGCGCCTCTCCCGGTTCGGCCCCAACCGCCTGCCGGCGCCGCCGGGACGGTCCCCTTTGCGACGCTTGCTCGCCCAATTTCACAATGTGCTGATCTATGTGCTCCTCGGCTCGGCGGCGATGACGGCCGCGCTGGGGCACGCAATCGATACGGGCGTGATCCTGGCGGTCGTGATCGCCAACGCGGTCATCGGCTTCATCCAGGAAGGCCGGGCCGAACAGGCGATGGGCGCGATCCGCCGAATGCTTGCCCCGCGCGCCTCCGCGATCCGCGACGGCGAGCGGCGCGGCATCGACAGCGCCGACCTGGTGCCCGGCGACATCGTGATGCTGGACGCGGGCGACAGGGTTCCGGCCGATCTGCGCCTGATGGAGGCGCGCGGCCTGCGGATCGAGGAAGCGATCCTGACCGGCGAATCCGTCCCGGCCGATAAGGCGACGCAGGCCGTCGCCGCCGACGCGCCGGTCGGCGACCGCGCCTGCATGGCCTTCAGCGGCACCCTCGTCGCCGGCGGATCGGGCCGCGGGCTCGTCGTGGCGACCGGAACGGGAACCGAGATCGGCCGGATCAGCGGGATGCTATCCAAGGTCGAGACGCTGACCACCCCCCTGCTTCGACAGATGGATGTGTTCGCGCGCTGGCTGACGGTCGTCATTCTGCTGATCGCCGCCGCGCTCCTCGCCCATGGCCATATCGCCGGGACCTTGCCCTTCGACGAATTGTTCATGGTCGTCGTGGGCCTTTCGGTCGCGGCGATCCCGGAAGGCCTGCCGGCGGTCCTGACCATCACGCTTGCCGTCGGCGTGCAGGCGATGGCACGCCGCAACGCGATCGTTCGCCGTCTGCCGGTGATCGAGACGCTCGGCGCCGTCTCGGTGATTTGCAGCGACAAGACGGGGACCTTGACCCGGAACGAGATGATGGTGGCGACGCTGGCCGCCGCCGGCCACGACTATATCGTCGACGGCGACGGCTATGCGCCCGAAGGGAATATCCGCCGCGCCGACGGGTCGAGCGTCATCCCATCCCCTGCCCCTGGCCCTGGCCCTGCCCCTGCCCCTGGCCCTGCCCCTGGCCCTGCCCCTGGCCCTGGCCCTGCGAACGATCCGGCCGGACAGACGCTGATGATGGAGGTCGCCCACGCTTCCGCGCTTTGCAATGATTCCTCCTTGAGCCGCGACGAGGCGGGCTGGCGGGTGGAGGGGGACCCGATGGAAGGGGCGCTCAAGGCGTTTGCCGGCAAGATCGCGAGGCACGCGCCGGAGCCGTTCGACAACTGGCGGCGGTGCGATGCCATACCGTTCGACGCGGCCCACCGCTACATGGCCGTCCTGCACCACGACCCCGAGGGGCAGGCATTCATCCATGTGAAGGGTGCCCCGGAACGTCTGCTCGCCATGTGCGCGACCCAGCGAACCGCCGATGGGGGCGAAGCACCGCTGGAGTCCGCCTATTGGCACGGCCGGGTGGAGGATATCGCCGCGCTGGGACAGCGCGTGCTGGCCCTCGCCACGCGCGCCATGCCGGGGGATATCGACAGCCTGGAAGGAACGCGGATCGAAGACGGCCTGGTTTTCATCGGTCTCGTCGGATTGATCGACCCTCCCCGGCCGGAAGCCATCACCGCGGTCGCGGAATGCCATGCCGCCGGCATACGCGTGAAGATGATAACAGGCGATCACGCCGCGACGGCCAAGGCGATCGCCCGACAGGTCGGCCTGCGCCATCCCGACGCGGTCCTGACCGGCGCGGATATCGAAGCCCTGGATGACGCCGCCCTCGCGGCGGCGGTCGTGGATACCGATGTCTTCGCACGGACCAGCCCGGACCATAAGCTACGCCTCGTCACCGCGTTGCAATCGCATGGGCTGACCGTCGCCATGACCGGCGACGGCGTGAACGACGCCCCCGCGCTGAAGCGGGCGGACGCCGGTATCGCGATGGGACGGAAGGGCAGCGAGGCGGCGAAGGAGGCATCGGTCCTCGTCCTCGCCGACGACGATTTCGCCTCGATCGCCGCCGCCGTCCGCGAGGGGCGCACGGTCTACGACAATATCAAGAAGGTCATCGCCTGGACGCTTCCCACCAACGCCGGCGAGGCGCTGACCATCATCGTCGCGCTCCTCTTCGCGATGGCCCTGCCGATCACAGCCGTTCAGATTCTATGGATCAACCTGATAACCGCGATCACGCTCGGCCTCGCGCTCGCCTTCGAGCCGACGGAGGACAACACGATGAACCGGCCGCCCCGGCCGCGTCACGAACCATTGCTGACCGGGGCGCTGGTCTGGCGCATCGTCTTCGTCTCCGTGCTGTTCCTGATCGCCGTCTTCGGCATGTACGCCCATGCCATCGGCAAGGGATACGACCCCGCGCTCGCCCGGACCATATCGCTCAACACCCTCGTGGTGCTGGAGATCTTCAATCTGTTCTTCGTGCGGAACATCCATGGCACGTCGCTGACATGGAAGGCCGTGCGGGGTACGCCCATCATCTGGGCCTGCGTGATCGCGGTCACCCTGGCCCAGTTCGCGGTGACCTACCTGCCCCCGCTGCAACTCGTCTTCGGAACGCGGGCCGTACCGCTTGCCGACGGCATTGCGATCGTCGCCGTCGGCGCCCTCTTCCTTGTCCTCGCCGAGGGGGAGAAGCAACTGACCCTGCGGCTCCTCCGGCGGACGAAACCCGGCCCGCCTTAAAGTCGGGCGCGGGGTCTCCGCCTCACTCCCACTCGATCGTGCCGGGCGGCTTGCTGGTCACGTCGTAGACGACGCGATTGACGCCGCGTACCTGATTGATGATGCGGGTCGCGCAGCGGCTCAGGAAATCGTGCGGGAAGGGGTAGCTGTCGGCGGTCATGCCGTCGGTGGAGGTTACCGCGCGCAGGGCCAGCACATGGTCGTAGGTGCGCGCGTCGCCCATGACGCCGACCGTGCGCACCGGCAGCAGCACCGCGAAGGCCTGCCAGATCGCGTCATAGAGGCCGGCATTGCGAATTTCCTCCAGATAGATCGCATCGGCCTTGCGCAGGATATCGCACGCCTCCCGCGTGACCGGCCCGGGGATGCGGATCGCGAGCCCCGGCCCGGGAAAGGGATGCCGGCCAATCAACGCCTGGGGCAACCCCAGTTCGCGACCAAGGACGCGAACCTCGTCCTTGAACAGTTCGCGCAGCGGCTCCACCAGCTTCATGTTCATGCGATCCGGCAGACCGCCGACATTATGGTGGCTCTTGATCGTGACGGAGGGGCCGCCGGCGAAGCTGACACTCTCGATCACATCGGGATAGAGCGTGCCCTGGGCCAGGAAATCGGCGCCGCCGACCTTCTTCGCCTCCTCCTCGAACACATCGATGAAGAGACCGCCGATGATCTTGCGCTTCTTCTCCGGATCGTCGACACCGTCCAGCCTGCCGAGGAACAGGTCCGAGGCGTCGCGATGCACCAGTGGGATGTTGTAGTGATCGCGGAACAGGGTCACGACCTGCTCCGCCTCGCCCTGACGCATCAGGCCGTGATCGACCAGGATGCAGGTCAGCCGCTCCCCGATCGCCTCATGGATCAGCACGGCGGCGACGGAGCTGTCCACCCCGCCGGACAGGCCGCAGATCACCCGGCCGTCCGGCCCCACCTGCTCGCGGATGCGCTGAATCGCGTCCTGCTTGAAGGCGGCCATGGTCCAATCGCCGCTGCACCCGCAGACCACATGCACGAAATTGGAGAGAAGCCGCGCGCCGTCCGGCGTATGCACCACCTCCGGATGGAACTGCACGCCGTACATGCGCTTCTCGTCGTTCGCGATGGCGGCGAAGGGGGCGCCGTCGCTGCGCCCGACGATGCGGAATCCCTCCGGCAGCTTGGTAACGCGGTCGCCGTGGCTCATCCAGACGCGCGCGCTGTCGCCCCGCTGCCATACGCCCTCGAACAGGCCGCAGGGCTCCGTCACCTCGACATCCGCGCGGCCGAATTCCTGATGGTCGTGGGTCTCCACCTGTCCGCCCATCTGGGCGACCATCGTCTGCTGGCCATAGCAGATACCGAGCACGGGTACCCCCAGCGCGAAGACCACCTCCGGCGCGCGCGGTGTGTCGCTTCCGGTGACGCTGGCCGGCCCGCCGGAGAGGACGACCCCCTTCGGATCGAAGGCGCGGATCTGCGCCTCGTCGAAATTGTTGAAGGGGTGAATCTCGCAATAGACCCCGGCCTCGCGCACGCGGCGCGCGATCAACTGCGTCACCTGGGAGCCGAAATCGAGGATCAGGATCTTCTGCGTCTGGTTCATGTCTTCGATTTCGCTCATGTCCCGCTCCTCGCTCCCTTACGCTCTCTGCCTGTCAGGCCAGCTTGCGGCCCATCACGGCCACGAAAAATCCGTCCACCCCTTGCGCGCCGGGCGATAGGCGAAGGCTCGTCGCGCCCGCCGGCGCGGGGCACGCGCCACCGTCCTGTGCCGTGCCCTGTTGGGCCGCCACCGTTTCCGCCCAGACATCCGCGATCGGATAGGCGAAGAAATCCGGACGCTCCGCCAGGAAGGCCGCGACCCGCGCCTCGTTCTCCTCCGCCAACCATGAGCAGGTGACATAGACGAGCCGCCCGCCCGGCGCCACCAGGCGCGCGGCGCTATCCAATATCTGGCCCTGAATTTCAATCAGCCGCTCCAGATCGGCCTCGGTCGTCTTCCATTTCTGGTCCGGGTTGCGCCGCCAGGTGCCGGTGCCGGTACAGGGCGCATCGATCAGCACCCGGTCATAGAGGCTGCCCTTGCCGCCCTTCGCGCTCGCCGCGCGCTTCACCCACTTGTCGCGCTCGCTCGTCAGCGGCCGGCGTTCCACGATGAAGACACCGGCACGCTTGAGGCGCTGGGCCGCGCGCTTCAGCCGGTTCTCGGACGTATCGCAGGCGACGAGACGCCCGGTATTGTTCATCCGCGCGGCGAGCGCCAGCGACTTGCCCCCCGCCCCGGCGCAGAAATCCACCACCCGCTGTCCCGGCCGCGCATCGGTAAGCAGGGCGGCGAGTTGGCTGCCCTCGTCCTGCGGCTCCACCAGTCCCTGCTTGAAGGCCCGCGTGCCGCTCAACGGCGCCCGCCCGGCGAGGCGCAGCCCGACGGGGGAATAGGGTGTCTCGACCGCGACCAGCCCCTCCTCCGCCAGCGCGGCCTTGGCGGCCGCCCGGTCGGCCTTCAGCGTGTTGACGCGCAGGTCGACCGGCGCCTCCTCCAGATAGGCCGACGCCTCGGCATCGGCCCGCTCGCCATGGATATCGGCGAAACGCGCCGCCAGCCATTCGGGGGCATTGGCACGGGCGGCGACCGGCTGGCAGCCGAAGTCGAAGCCGCGCTGGCTCGTCAATTCGATCGCGACGCGCTTCTCGCGCATGCGCAGCGGCTCCGGCGCGAAACGCGCGCCGTCGCAGGCCTTCTCCAGATCGGTAAGGCGCCAGCCCTCCCCCAATTGCAGCCAGACCAGCAACCGATCGCGCGCGGCGGGCGGATGGCCGGGATCGACCCCGCGCGTACGCTCCAGCCACCAATCGATCTGGCCGCGCCGGCGCAGCACGCCATAGACCATGGTGGCGATCGCCTGACGGTCCTTCGACCCGGCATAGCGGTTGCCGCGCGCCCAATCCGCCAAAACCTTATCGGCCGGGGGGGCGTCGGGCGCCTCCAGTATCTCCAGGATATCGATCGCCGCGGAAAGCCTGCCGCCGGGGGTCATTCGCCCACCTCCGGCAAGCGTCCGCGCAGTCCGCCGCAGGGCACGGGAGCCTCAAGGTTCTCATCAAAAAAGGTAGAAGCCACGATCCTCTTACGCCCTAGCCGTGCCGCAGCTTGAAATAGAGGATCGCGCCCGCCAGCAGGAAAGTGACCGCGTTGGCCGCGACCAGCGGCAGATCGCCGATCATCAGCCCATAGGTCAGCCACAGCACGATCCCCGTCGTCAGCACCAGAAACATCCCCAGCGAGATATCCCGGGTCGAGCGCGTGCGCCATGTCTTGATCACCTGCGGCAGGAAGGCGACCGTCGTGCAGGTTCCCGCCAGCATTCCGATCGCCTGAACCGCCCAATGCACTTCCTGCACCATGGGTATGGCTCCCTTCCCCCGGATCCTCACCGCCCGGATCAACTGTCCAGTTGATAGTTGGGCGATTCCTTGGTGACCGTGATGTCGTGAACATGGCTTTCCCGCAAGCCCGCGCCCGTGATGCGACGGAAATGGCTGTAGCCGTGCAGCGTCGCGATATCGGCGCAACCGGTATAGCCCATCGCCGCGCGCAGCCCGCCGACCAGTTGGTGGATCACGCCCGCGACCGGCCCCTTATAGGGAACGCGGCCCTCGACCCCCTCGGGCACGAACTTATGGCTCTCCGCGATATCCTCCTGGAAATAGCGGTCGGCGGAGCCGCGCGCCATCGCCCCGGCGGAGCCCATGCCGCGATAGGCCTTGTAGGAGCGCCCCTGGAACAGGAACACCTCGCCCGGCGCTTCCTCCGTCCCGGCCAGAAGGGAGCCGATCATGACGCAATCCGCGCCGGCCGCGATCGCCTTGGCCACGTCGCCGGAGAATTTGATGCCGCCATCGGCGATGGCCGGTACGCCATGCTTCCGGCAAACCTCGGAGGCCTCCATGATCGCGGTCAATTGCGGCACGCCGACGCCCGCGACGATGCGGGTGGTACAGATCGAGCCGGGACCGATGCCGATCTTGACCGCGTCCGCGCCGGCATCGATCAGGGCCTGGGCGCCATCGGCCGTCGCCACGTTGCCGGCGATCACCTGGGCATAGTTGGACAGGCGCTTCACCGCCTCCACCTGATCCAACACGCCCTTGGAATGACCGTGGGCGGTATCGACGACGATCACGTCGGCCCCGGCCTCCAGCAGGGCCTCCGCGCGTTTCAGCCCGTCGGCGCCCGCGCCCGTCGCGGCGGCGACGCGCAGGCGCCCTTCCTCGTCCTTGCAGGCATTGGGGAAGGCGCGGCTCTTCTCGATATCCTTGACCGTGATAAGCCCGACGCAGCGGTTGTCGCCATCAACGACCAGCAGCTTCTCGATCCGGTGCTTGTGGAGAAGACGCATCGCCTCCTCCCGGCCCACGCCTTCGGGAACGGTGATGAGCTTACGGCTCGTCATCAGTTCCTTGACCGGGGTCGTCCCCTCCTCCGCGAAGCGCACGTCGCGGTTGGTCAGGATACCGACCAGCTTGCGCGAGCGCTTGGAGACCACCGGAATGCCGCTGATCTTGTTGCGGTCCATGATGGCCAGCGCCTCGGCCAGCGTGCGGTCCGGCGTGATGGTGATCGGGTTGACGACCATGCCGCTCTCCGAACGCTTGACGGAGCGGATCTCGTTCGCCTGCTCCTCCACCGTCATGTTCTTGTGAACGACGCCGACGCCACCCTGCTGGGCCATGGCGACGGCCAAACGCCCCTCCGTTACCGTATCCATCGCCGCCGAGATCAGCGGAATATTGAGACGAATGCGGGTGGTGAGTTGCGTCGAGGTATTGGTCGCCGCCGGCAGGACCTCCGAACGTCCCGGCTGGAGCAGCACGTCGTCGAATGTGAGGGCTTCCTGAATCGGCATGGGGCGCATCCCTTCGAAAATGTGGCGGCCCGTGGGCTGTCGGGCCGGGATGCGGGTGGAAAATAGACAAGGCGGGCATTTTTTAAAGGGAAAATTTGGCGACACATGCAAATCGAAGCTTTTTTTGGCCGTTCAGATATCGAACGGCTGCAACTCGTCCTTCATGCGTGCGTGTTTACCCTCAGCTTCATGCGGATGATTCGCCGGCTGAACATCCCGGAAAGTCCCGCGTGCGGGGTTCGCGTATCCCCTCGCGCCGCCGGGACGGTTCGGGAACTGCCCCTTGAACCGCCCCGATGGCGGCAGTAGAACCGCGCTCTCGGCTTTATCAGGCGGATCGAAGAGGATCGACACCCGTGCCCGACGTGCCCCTGAACGAGGCGGCGCTGAACCGCCGTACCTTCGCGATCATCTCGCATCCGGACGCCGGCAAGACGACGCTGACGGAAAAGCTGTTGTTGCGCGGCGGCGCCATCCATCTGGCCGGCGAGGTCAAGGCGAAGGGCGAGCGGCGGCGCGCGCGATCCGACTGGATGAAGATCGAGCAACAGCGCGGTATCTCCGTCACCACCTCGGTCATGCACTTCATTCGCGGCGCTGTGCATTATAATCTGTTGGACACGCCGGGCCACGAGGATTTCTCGGAGGACACCTACCGAACCCTGACCGCCGTCGACAGCGCCATCATGGTGATCGACGGCGCCAAGGGCATAGAGCCGCAGACCCGCAAGCTGTTCGAGGTCTGCCGCATGCGCGACGTGCCGATCACCACCTTCATCAACAAGATGGACCGCGAAACGCGCGACCCCTTCGAGTTGATGGATCAGATCGCGGACGAGTTGCAACTCGACGTCACGCCGCTGACCTGGCCGATCGGTGTCGGGCAGGATTTCATGGGCTGCTACGATCTGGTGCGCGACCGGCTGCTGCTGATCGGCGCGGACAGGATGGAATCGGTGGAGGTCGACGGCCTCGACGATCCCAGGATCGCCGACTATGTGCCGGAGCGCCTGCTGGACAAGCTGCGCGAGGAAGCCGAGCTCGCCCGCGAGGCATGCCCCGATTTCAATATCGACGCCTTCCGCCAGGGACATATGACCCCGGTCTTCTTCGGCAGCGCGCTGCGCAATTTCGGCGTCGGACAGGTCCTCGACGCGCTTGAGGATTACGCGCCGCCGCCGCGCGCGCAATCGACGGACAAGCGGACGGTCGACCCGTTGGAGGACAAGGTCACCGGCTTCGTCTTCAAGGTACAGGCGAACATGGACCCGAACCACCGGGACCGCATCGCCTTCGTGCGTCTCGTCTCCGGGCGCTTCAAGCGCGGCATGAAGCTGAAGCATGTGCGCTCCGGCAAGCCGATGGCGATCTACAACCCCATCCTGTTCTTCGCCCAGGATCGCGAGTTGGCGGAGGAAGCCTTCCCCGGCGACATCATCGGCGTGCCGAACCACGGCACGCTGCGCGTCGGCGACACCTTGTCGGAGACGGACGAGCTGCGCTTCACCGGCATCCCCGACTTCGCGCCTGAAATCCTGCGCCGTGTGCGTCTGGACGACCCGATGAAGGGCAAGCATCTGCAACGCGCCCTGGAAAGCCTGGCGGAAGAAGGCGTCACCCAGGTGTTCAAGCCGGAGCTCGGCGCCAACTGGATCGTCGGCGTGGTGGGGCAACTCCAACTCGACGTGCTGGCCGCGCGGATCGAGGCCGAATACGGCATCAAGGTTACCCTGGAACCCGCGCCATTCGAGACCGCGCGCTGGGTTGCCGCGGACGACGCGAAGACACTCGACACCTTCGCCGGATCGGTCCGCAGCGCCATGGCGCACGACCGTGACGGCAATCCGGTCTTCATGGCGCGGAATATGTGGGAACTGAACCACCAGCTACAATCGAACCCGGATATCCGCTTCACCAAGACGAAGGAACGCGCGTGATGGCCTTCACCCTCTATGGCGCGCCGGGCAGCGGCAATTGCCATAAGGTGGCGCGGATGCTGAAGCTCTGCGACCTGCCCGCGACCTACCGCTTCATCAATCTGATGGAAGGCGCGCAGCACGACCCGGCTTTCTGGGAGATCAGCCCCCTGGGCGAGATTCCGGTATTGGTGGACGGCGGCAAGGCACTCTATCAATCGCCGCTGATCCTCAAGCATCTGGCGGAGAAGACGGGCCGCTTCGGCCCCGACACCGCGGACGAACGCTATCGGATGGATAGCTGGCTGATCTTCGACCAGCAGCGCATCTTTCCCTCGATCGCGGTAAAGCGCTTCACGATGCGATTCACCCCGCAATTCGGCAATCCGGAAGTCTATGCCTTCCTGGATATGAATGCCCGCCGGGCGCTGCGCGAACTGGATCGCGCGCTTTCCGTCTCCGATTATCTGGTGGGCGCCTCGCCGACCATCGCCGATATCGCGTGCAGCGCCTATCCGCTGATGGCCGGGGAAGCGGAGATTGATATCCCCGCCGAATGGCCCGCCGTGGCAGCCTGGCTCGACCGGCTGACGGCGCTTCCGGGCTGGGTCGCCCCCTATGATTTGATGGGCCGGGAAGACGGGCCGCTCTAAGGCATCCGCGGCCGGCGGGATGGTCTCCCTACCATGTCGTCATTCCATCCGCCCCAGGATCGGCACCAGGAAGACGATACAGGCCAGGAAGAACAGCACGGCGCCCCCCAGGGCCCATAAATCCCCCGCCTTCCAGGCGGAGACGATGAAGCCGATCGAACTGGCGATGAAGACCAGCCAGCCGGCGACCGCCCAGGACCGCGCCTTCCTCACCATTCCCCTCCCGTCGGGAGGGCCGCGCGAATCCGGGTGGCGAGGCCCCACCCCCCATTCCTTCCAGCGTTCTTCCCAAGGTTCTCCCCAAGGTTCGTCATCGACCCGGAAACTCCGTAATAGCCTAAATATCGTACAAGATGGCTGGTCGGCGCCACCAATCGCCTACCGAAGATTGCGGATTCGTTAAGTCTTCGGCAACCTCTTCCCCGTAACGGAGTATGGTGGGGTTTAGACCTAAAGGTTGGGGCGACGATAAAATCAACGGGGAAGGACTGAAGCAATGTCCAGGGGATTTTCCAAGCTCGGCATGGTTCCGAGAACCATCACGGTCACGACGGGGCTTCTGATCGCGGCAATCGCGCTCATCAGCGCGGTGATCCTCTATCTCATCTCGGCCGAGATCGAGCAGCAGGTCATCGACCGCCAGGAAACCAGCCTGCGCGCCGCCGCGGAAGTGATGACGGACCGCTTCTCCGACTTCGAGGCGAGCTATGACTCCGACGGCAATGTCAATCGGTTGGAAATGCCGGCGATCCCCGATTTCGACTCGCATGAGATGATCGATAAGGTCGGCCGCATCACCGGCGAGACCGCGACCGTCTTCGCCTTCGAGCCGGAGAACGGCGATTTCTGGCGCCGTACCACCAATATCGTCAAACCGGACGGCAACCGCGCGGTCGGCACGCAACTGGGCATAGATGGGGCCGTCCACCCCGTGGTCTCCGCCGGCGATACATTCCGGGGGCAGGCGACCATCCTGGGTCTCGATTATTACACGATCTACGAACCGATCTTCGGCCCCGGGGACGAGGTGATCGGCATCCTTTATGCCGGGGTGCTGAAATCCGAGGTCCAGGCCCTGCTGCACCAATTGGCCCTGGCGCTGGCACTCATGGCGCTCGCCGTCGTGGTGCTCAGTGTCCTGACCGCGACGCTGACCTTCCGCCGGATGCTGGCGCCGATCCCCCGTCTCGCCCGGTTGATGACGCGGATGTCGGAAAGCGGGGAAGCCGTCGACATCCCCTATGTCGAACGGTCGGACGAAGCCGGCGTGATGGCCCGCGCCCTTCGCGTCTTCCAGGAAAAGACCCAGGAAGCGGCGCATCAGACGGCTGAGAACGAACGCCTTCGCGAGGAGCAGCGAGGCCGCGACGCCGCGCGGGAGGAAGAACGGCGCGAGGCGATGAAAACACTCGCGGACGAGTTCGAACGCTCCGTCGGCGAAATCACGCGGCGCCTCGCCGCCTCGGTCGAATCCCTGCGCACGGCCAGCACCAGCATGGGCGAGGCCGCCAGCGATTCCAGCGAACGCTCCAACGAAACGGCCCGGGCGGTCGAGACCGCCGCCGATAGCGTCAATATGGTGGCCAGCGCGTCGGAGGAGCTTTCCGCCTCGATCCGCGAGATCAGCGAGCAGGTCGCGGAAAGCTCCCGCATCGCCAGTTCCGCCGTCGACGAGGTGCGCAACACCGGCCAGACCGTCGGCGAACTGGCCCGCGCGGCGGAGGAAATCGGCGGCGTGATCGAGCTCATCAACGATATCGCGGAGCAGACCAACCTGCTGGCCCTCAACGCGACGATCGAGGCCGCCCGCGCCGGCGAGGCCGGAAAGGGCTTCGCCGTCGTGGCGAGCGAGGTCAAATCCCTCGCCGAGCAGACCGCCAAGGCGACCGAACAGATTTCCTCCCGGATCACCGCCATGCAGTCCAACACCAAGGGAACGGTGGATGCGATGAAAGGTGTCGGCGAGACCATCGAGCGGATCAACGAGATCGCCGGCACGATCGCCGCCGCCGTGGAGGAACAATCGGCCGCCACGCAGGAGATTTCCTCCAACGCCTCCCAGGCGGCGCGGGGAACCTCCACCGCCTCCGAGGGCGTGCAAGGCGTGCGCGAGGCCGCCGAGGCCGTCGGCGAGAGTTCAACGGGGGTGAAAACGCTCTCCGGCGACCTCTCCCGCGATACGGACGCCTTGAAGCACGAGGTCGAGGGTTTCCTGACGAAGGTGCGGACCTAGCGGGCCTCGCAGGCCGCGTTCGGCCGGGGGTGGGCCAGCGGATAGGCGGTGCGCACGATCCGCTCGGCCCGGCTGCGCCAATAGCCCTCCAGGGTGAGGGGGGAGCCGTCGTCGCCCCGGCAGTAGGTCGTCGCCCCCACGTTCCCGTCGCTTTCAGGCGCCGAGGGTCCGCGCCATTTACCGTTCGGATAGCGGCATATGGCATTCGCCGCGGCATGCGCGATGGAGGCGATAACCTGAGCCGGCGCGCAACGGTCGGGATAGAAGCTGCTGATCCCGCGCTTCTCATGCCAGATGCCGTCCTGCCGCACGGCGATTCCGGTCGCGACATAGACGCCGGTCGCCCCGTTGCGTTCGATCACCGCGCCGATACGCGCGCCGTCCGCGTCCCGGCCGCCGGGCCGGTGATGATAGCCCGATCCGCGGTCCCGGCCGTTCACCTCCCCGCAGAACAGGTGCGGACGTTCCACCGGCGGTTCCGTCCGGCTCAACAGGGGCGCGCCCAGGGAACAAGTTTCCGCCTCCGCCGTCAGCGGGGCCGCGAACCCGACAGACGCCATCGCGAGAAGCAGGAAAAACAGATGGCGCGCGAATGCGCCCTGGCGCGAAAATTTCATTGCCCTACATCATAGTGCGGGGGTGCGGGAGTGGTCCCGTATCCTTATAGTGTCCGACTGACTTCCACCCGGGCCCGATCCGGGTGTTCCGACACCAACTCTATGCCAGAGGCCCCATGTCCGTCAGCATTCGAGTGCGCGGCGCGCGCGAGCACAATCTTAAGAACGTCGATGTCGATCTGCCCCGGGACAAGCTCGTGGTGGTCACGGGCTTGAGCGGCTCGGGCAAGAGTTCGCTCGCCTTCGACACGATCTATGCCGACGGCCAGCGCCGCTATGTGGAGAGTCTCTCCGCCTATGCCCGGCAATTCCTGGAGATGATGCAGAAGCCGGACGTGGATTCGATCGAGGGGTTGTCGCCCGCCATCTCGATCGAGCAGAAGACAACCAGCAAGAATCCGCGCTCCACCGTCGGCACGGTGACGGAAATCTACGACTATATGCGCCTGCTATGGGCGCGCACGGGCGTCCCCTATTCCCCCGCCACGGGCCTGCCGATCGAAAGCCAGACGGTCAGCCAGATGGTCGACCGCGTGCTCGCCATGCCGGAGGGGACGAAGCTCTATCTCCTCGCCCCACTGGTGCGCGGCCGAAAGGGGGAATACCGCAAGGAATTCGTGGAACTCCAGAAGAAGGGCTTTCAGCGCGTCAAGGTCGACGGCAAGTTCCACGAGATCGAGAACGTCCCCGCCCTCGACAAGAAGCTCAAGCACACGATCGACGTCGTCGTGGACCGTATCGTCGTGCGCGAGGGGCTGGAACAGCGGCTGGCGGATTCGGTGGAAACCGCGCTCGGCATCTCCGACGGCCTGCTCGTGGCGGAGAACGCGGAGGATGGCGAGCAGACCATCTTCTCCGCCAAATTCGCCTGCCCTGTCTCCGGCTTCACCATCCCGGAGATAGAGCCGCGCCTCTTCAGCTTCAACAACCCCTTCGGCGCCTGCCCGGCCTGCGACGGTATCGGGACGGAAATGACCTTCGATGAAGGTCTGGTCGTTCCCGATCCGGGAAAGAGCCTGCACCAGGGCGCGATCGCCCCCTGGGCCAACAGCTCCAGCCCCTATTACAAGCAGACGCTGGAAGCCCTGGCCAGGCATTACGGCGCCGGCATCCAGGCCAAGTTCGAGGATCTGCCGCAAGAAGCGCGCGCCGCCATCCTCTATGGCACCGACGATATCATTACCTTCCGCTACGATGACGGGCTGCGCACCTACAAGACGGAGAAGAACTTCGAGGGCGTGATCCCCAACATGCAGCGGCGCTATCGCGAGACCGAAAGCAATTGGAGCCGCGAGGAACTGTCGAAATACATGACGGTCACGCCCTGCGATGCCTGCGGCGGCCACCGTCTGAAGCCGGAGGCATTGGCGGTCAAGGTCGCCGGCCGCCATATCGGAGAGGCCGCGCAACTGTCGATCGCCGAGGCGCATGCCTGGTTCTCCGGTGTCGAGGAGCATATGACCGCCCAGCAGGCGGAAATCGCCCACCGCATTCTGAAGGAAATCAACGAGCGGCTCGGCTTCCTGGTTAATGTAGGACTTGAATATCTGACTCTAAGCCGAAATTCCGGAACGCTTTCCGGCGGCGAGAGCCAGCGTATTCGTCTTGCGTCCCAGATCGGCTCCGGCCTGACGGGCGTGCTCTATGTGCTGGACGAACCGTCGATCGGCCTGCACCAGCGCGACAACGACCGGCTGCTCGAGACGTTGAAACGACTGCGCGACATCGGCAACACGGTGATCGTGGTCGAGCATGACGAGGAGGCGATCCGCGCCGCCGATTACCTCGTCGACATGGGGCCGGGCGCCGGCGTCAATGGCGGCCATCTGGTCGCCGCCGGCACGCCGGAGGAGGTGCTGAAGGTCGAGGAGAGCGTGACCGCCCAGTACCTGACAGGCGTCATGCAGATCCCCGTTCCCGACACGCGCCGCACCGGCCACAGGGGGCAATTCCTGAAGGTCGTCGGCGCGCGGGAGAACAACCTGAAGAATGTCGATGCGACCATCCCGCTCGGCACCCTCACCTGTGTCACGGGCGTATCCGGCTCCGGCAAGTCGACCCTGATCCTGGAGACGATGCAGCATGCGCTCGGCCGCGTGCTGATGGGCGAGAAGGCCCAGCCCGGCGCCCATGACCGGATCGAGGGCATCAAGTTCCTGGACAAGGTCATCGACATCGACCAGTCGCCGATCGGGCGCACGCCGCGCTCCAATCCCGCGACCTATACCGGCGCCTTCACGCCGATCCGCGATTGGTTCGCGGGCTTGCCGGAAGCGAAGGCGCGCGGCTATCAGGCGGGACGCTTCAGCTTCAACGTCAAGGGCGGCCGCTGCGAGGCCTGCCAGGGCGACGGCGTCATCAAGATCGAGATGCACTTCCTGCCCGATGTCTATGTCACCTGCGACCAGTGCGACGGCCAGCGCTATAACCGCGAGACGCTGGAGGTCAAATACCGCGATAAATCCATCTCCGACGTGCTGGAGATGACGGTCGACGAGGGGGCGGAGTTCTTCAAGGCCGTGCCGTCGATCCGCGACAAGATGGTGACGCTGCAGCGCGTCGGTCTCGGCTATATCAAGGTCGGCCAGCAGGCGACGACGCTGTCCGGCGGCGAGGCGCAGCGGGTCAAGCTCGCCAAGGAGCTTTCCAAGAAGGCGACCGGCCGCACCCTCTATATCCTGGACGAGCCGACGACGGGGCTGCATTTCGCCGATGTCCACAAGCTGCTGGAGGTGCTTCAGGCCCTGGTCGACAGCGGTAACACCGTGGTCGTGATCGAGCATAATCTGGAAATCATCAAATCGGCCGACTGGCTGATCGACCTCGGCCCCGAGGGGGGCAACAAGGGCGGCGAGATCGTGGCCCAGGGCACGCCGGAGGAGGTCGCCGTGGTGGAACGCAGCTATACCGGCCGTTACCTCGCCCCCTATCTGCCGAAGGTGGCGACGAAGAAGAAGGCGAGTTAAGGGACGGTCATGTTGCGGCGGACGCTCTTTCCTCTGACGCTGTTGTTGCTCGCCGGGTGTCTCGGTTTCGGGGGCGGCGACGCCCCGCCGGGCACGCCCCCCACCTCATCCACCCCATCCGCCAAAGCCCCCGCGCCGAAGCCGGCGACCCCCATCCCCGCCGAAAGCGAAACCGCCGAAGCCACGGCGGACAGGTCGGATGGGACGCCCCCCGCCGCCCTGTCGCCCACGAGCGATTGGACGATGATCACCCGCCGCCAGGGGGAGGACGGCGCGCTGATCGAATTCATCCCCCAGGGGGAAACCGCCGCCACCTGGACCAAGATGGCGAGCGTGACGCAAGCCAGGCTGGGCGCGCCGGCAAGCGCCATGAAGGTGCGACGCTATCTGTTCCAGCCCTTGCGCGAACGCTGCGCCGACGCGACGGTCGAGGTTCTATCCCAAAGCCCCCCCGGCGTCGGCGACGTACGGGACGAGGCGGTGCTGATCTGCGAGGGATTCGACCGCACCGGACTGCCGGCGGCGATCAACACGAAACGCCACAGTCTGCTCTATGTCGATGCGCGGGCGACGCGAACCGGATACGAGACGTTCCAATTCACCTGGCATCATGACAGCATCCCGGCGCGGACCTATCGGGAGTCCCCCCTGTTCGACGGCGAGGCACGCGCCTGGCGACGCGGCATGGAACAGGCGCTGACCGGCGCCCAGGCACCGGGAAGCTGACCGGATGCCCACCCCCCGGATGCCCACCCCGCCGAACGCGCCTCCCCCCGGCATGGTGAAGGGCGTCGGCGTGCCCGGGCGCTGGCCCCGGACACACGCGCCGGAAGGATGGCCCGGCCCGGTCGATTTCCCGATCGACCCCGGCCGGAACCGGCGCAACGGAATAACCATCCTGATCTTCGCGGCGGTCGGAGGCTGTGCCTATTTCGCGCTGGGTGGCGGCGCGGTCCTGGGCTGGATCGTCGCGCTTGTGGTCGTGGCCCTGATCGCGGGCAGCCTCGTGCGCGTGCAGGGCGACGCCTCCGCCCTGCGCTTCACCCGCGAGGGCATGGAATTCGTCGGCACCCGCCCGCCGAAGCGCCATCGCTGGGACGAAATATCCGGTATCGACCCGATGGATATCCCTTGGGGCCTGCCCATCGGACACGCCAAGCGGGGTCAACGCGTGGTGCGCGTCACGTTGAAACCCAGGACACGCTATGGCCAACCGGATCATGAGGTCGTGCCGGCGGGCCCGGGCGTGGATGCCGACGGCCTCGCCCAGGCGATCGAAGGGTGGTGGCGCTATGCGACGCGCCCCTGGTAATCTCGCCCTTGGGTACGGATACGGATGCAATGCGCGCCCCACTCTTTTTCCCGCACGAAGCAGGAGAAACGGGGCATGATTGCCATGTCGCACCGATGAGTCCTCCGCCCCTGGATATCGTCCGTGCTAGAATTTCCCGAGAGCTTGGGGCAAGATCATCGGGGAGGGTCGACATGACGCTGCGGCGGCTCCTTATCCTGTTGCTTTTCTGTCCGCTGGTGCTCGCGGCCGCGCCCGGGGCGGAGGACGACCCCGGCGCGCCGCCGACTCTGCGCGCGCTGCGGCTGAACGATGCGGAGATCACGCGCCTGCAACGCGCGATGATCGAACTGGGTCTTTTGACCGGCCCGGCGACCGGCCGTTATGACCGGGCGAGCGACGATGCCCTCATGCGATTCCGCCGGGAAGCGGGGCTCGACCCCAAGGCCGCGATCGGCGAGGACACCCTCAAGCGTCTGGAGCAACGCGCCGCCGCCGCGATCCTGATCGACGACCTGCAAGAAGCGCGACGCGCCGAAATCGCGAAGGCGCGCGAAGCCCTGCTGTCCGATCCGGCGACGCGGGACTTGGTCGTCGACGTGCTGTCCCCCGCCGACGCGACACGCGATCCCGGCCCGTGCCTGGACGCCCCGACCGTCCGATGCCTGCTCCATGAGGCGGGGGAGAGCGCCAAGGCCGTGGCCGACGCGGCGCGACGGGATTGGGCCTTTTCCGAAATCCTGGCGGTCGAGATGCGTGCCGGTCTGGACCGCGAGGCGCTGGAGACCATGCGCCGGATCGCCGACCCGCGTCGGATACTGCATGCCTTGCGCGACATCGCGATCGACCATGCCCGGCGTGGCGATTTCGCGGCCGCGCTGGCGGCGGCGGACCGTATCCCGGACGACAAGACCCGGCGGGCCGCCCTCGACGGCATCGCGCGCGTCGGCCTGCCTCCGGATCATGCCCCCGCTACCCTGCCCGAACCGGGCGAAAAGTCGAACGACCTCGTAAAGGCCAATATCGCACCGCGCCACCAGGCGATCGACCTCATCGACCTCGCGCTTGCCCGGATACGGACCGGCGATATTGCCGGTGCGCGCGCGCTGCTCGAGGAAGGGGCGCGCATGATCGACGGGCTCGCGCAAGAGCACCGCCGGTCCTTCCCCCGCTATCGCATGGCCCTCGCACGGCTCTCGCTTGCCGCGCGAACGGAAAGCGCGCGCGACCTCGACCCCGTCCCGACGATGATCGACGAGCCGCATCTGCGCGCCCAGATCTATGCCCGCCTTGCCGATCTTCGCCGGCGCCTCGGCCTTCCCGGCGCGCCGGAGGCGGAGGAGAAGGCCGAAGCGGCCCTGGCCGAGGTGCCAAGCCGTCTGCGGCGCATCTGGACCGCGGCCGACATCGCGAGAACCCTGCACCGGGCGGAGTCCGACGCGGCATCGGCGCGATATCTCAACCACGCCCGCACGGAGGCGGCCCAGTACCGCACCCCCTGGGGACGTGCCAGGGCGCTCGCCAGGCTCGCGCTCGCCTATCTCGAAAGAGCCGACGGCTCGACGGCGGCCCCACCAACCAGCGGACCACACCGCCCGGAATGACGAACGGGAACCGACGCCCAGGACGAAGCCCCATGATTAGGACGCGCGAGTAAATGCACCCGGATGAAGGAAGCCGGATGAACCTGTTGGGAAGCGGTGGATTCAAGGATCACTTCTCCGCCAGCGCGGCGGCCTATCGGCGCAGCCGGCCCGGCTATCCGGACGGGCTTTTCGCTTGGCTCGCGGGTCTGCCGGCGGCCGGGGAACGGAACGCCACCGCCTGGGACTGCGGCTGCGGCAATGGGCAGGCCAGCATCGGCCTCGCCCGCCATGTCGGCCATGTCATCGCCACCGACCCCAGCGCCGGGCAAGTCGCGCGCGCCGCGGCTCACCCCCGCATCCGCTATCTGGCCGCCCCCGCCGAGCGCACGCCGATCGCGGCGGACAGCATCGACCTGGTCGTCGCCGCGCAGGCGGCCCATTGGTTCGACATTGACGCCTTCTATCGCGAGGTTCGCCGTGTCGCCCGGCCGGGGGCCGTCGTCGCGCTGATAACATACGGACCGCTGCGCGCCTCAGGCACTCTCGACACCGTCCTGTCCGATATCTATCACGGGCCGGTCAATGCCCATTGGCCGCCGGAACGCGCGCATGTGGAGGCGGGTTATCGCACCCTGCCCTTCCCGTTCGCGGAGATCGCGCCGCCCGTCTTCGCCATGCGGGCGCGCTGGCCGATGGAGAGGCTGGTCGATTACATCTCCACCTGGTCGGCGGTGAAGGTCTATCGCGAGGCCACGGGCACCGACCCGATTCCCGAAGCCCGCGCGCGGATCGCCGATGCCTGGGGCGATCCCATGCGACGGCGCGAAATCCGATGGCCCCTCAGCCTACGGGTCGGGCACGTCCATGGCGACGGGATGGTCTGAGTCGCCCACCCACCCCGGACCAAAAGGCGATCACCAGCGCCCGGGACCGCCGCCATCCGGATCGACCTCGTCGGAAGACGTCCCTTCCTCCGTCGGAATACGATAGTGCTCACCCAGCCAGCGATTGAGGTCCACCTGACGACACCGGTCGGAACAGAAGGGTTTCGTCGCCTCCTGCACCGGTTCGCGGCAGATCGGACAACGCGCCTTGCCGGCCCGTTTTCGCGGCTTTCGGTCGGGGTCGAACATTGGCCCTATCGCTCCAGATCGATGCGGGGGGGCACGCTATCCGGGCCGCGCCGAATTTCCAAGGGGCGGCCCAATCGCCGCTCGCAATCCGCACGCGCCGTGGCCAAGGGGCCATCGAGGGCGCGCTCCACCACATCGGACGCCGTCACCACAGGCCGCCCCGGCCCGGGATTACGCAAGACCGCACGCAGGATCGCGGCGGCCTGGGCGTCCGGCGCCGGGGCGGGGTCGCCCATCGGTGCGTGGTGAAGTTCCCCCAGGCTAGGCCCCGTGCGCTGGCGGGTGATCTCGATCAGACCGGCGGCGGTGACACCCAGCACGTCGGTCTTCACAGGGTCACCCTTCACGGCCGCGCGCATGGCATCGACCAGCGCGCGCATGCGGCCTTTCGCACGCAGGGTCACGCAATCGATGACGATCAGGCCGGAGAGATTGCGCAGCCTGATCTGGCGCGCCGCCTCCTCGCAGGCGCGTTTGTTGAGGCGGAATACCGCCTCGTCCTTCAGCCCGCCGCCGTCGGCGGACCGGCCGCTGTCCACGTCGATGACGGTCATCGCCTCCGTATCGTCGATGGTGAGGCGCCCGCCCCCGGGGATCGAAACATGCCGGGAGAGGGCATCCGCGATTTCGTCCGCGATTCCCGCACGCTCCAGCAGGGCGCCCTTGGCCGGATCGGCGAAGGCAATCCCGGCGGCGAGGTCGGGCCAATCGCCCTCGACCCGCTGTTTCAGGCGCTGGAAGAAGGCTCGGTCGTCCGTCGCGACACGACTTTCCGCCGGTGCGTCGCGCACTTGGCGCAGGGCGAAATCCGCCGGCGCCTCCAGGATCGCCGGCGGCTTCGCCCCCTTCAGCGCCTGTTCCACCGCCGCGCGGCGGGCGGCGAGACGCCGGAGGTCAGCCAGCAGCGCCGCCTCCCCCACGGCCGCCGCCGGCGCACGGACCTGCAAGCCATCATCCAGGCCGCTCGCCCCCATCGCGTCCAGCGCACGGGCCAGAATCTCCTCCAGCTCCGCCCGCCGCTTGCCCTGGCCGAGCGCGCGCGCCCAGGAGATGCCCTGCCGTCCGGCGGTCCAGCTCAAATACCGCTCATGCAGCGTCCAGGCGCGGGTAACGGCCGCGCCCTTGCCGCCATGGGCGTCGCGGCTCACCTGCACCGCGATCGCCGCCCCCTGGGTCAGCTTTCCCGCCTTGGCCAGCAACCCGTCGCCGATCGATCCGAGATCGAGGAAGGCGGCCCCCGTCTGCCCGTCGACCGAGGTGACGCGCGCCGCAAGGATGGTTTCCACGGCGGCCGGGCGGCCGTTGCGGTCGATCGCCAGATGGCGCAGCCGCCCCTCCTCCGCGTCGAGCAGGGCCGCGCGCCGTTCCCCCGGGCTCGCATCGATATAAAGCTCGCCACCCGCATCCGTCATCGCGCCATGATCCCGAAACTTTCAAGAAGGTTCGCCGTCTCGAACAGGCCGAGACCGACGACATTGCTGTAGGAACCGTTGACCTGCCGCACGAAAGCGGCGGCGCGCCCCTGGATCGCGTAACCGCCCGCCTTGCCGTGCCAGTCGCCGCTTTCGATATAGCGGTCGATCTCGGCCCGTGTCAGTCGCTTGAAGGCGACCGCCGTCTCGACCAGGCGATGACGGGCGGTGCCGTCCGGTCCGATCGCCGTGATGCCGCCATGAACGCGGTGACGCCGGCCGCTCAGGAAGGCAAGGCAGGCGCGTGCCGTCGCCTCGTCCTCCGCCTTGGGCAAGGCCCTGCGGCCGACCGCCACAACGGTATCGGCGGCAAGGATGACGGCATCCCCCCCCACCCCGCCGGACACCACCGCCGCCTTTCCGGCCGCCAGACGCGCGGCGAGCGCGCGCGGCAACTCGTCCCGGCCCGGTGTCTCGTCGATCTCCGCCGGGACAATTCCGGCGGGCTCGATCCCGATCTGGCGTAGCAGGTCGAGCCGTCGCGGGCTGGCCGATGCGAGAAGGAGGCGCGGCGCGGCCGTCATGCGCGCCCTCCCGCCCGCGAAGCGCACGCCACCGCGCCGGCCGGTGTCTTCATATCCAAGAGCGTCTCCCTCATTCCTCCACCCCGAACCGTTTGGCGAGGCGCTGGCGAAGCTGGTCGCGCACCTGCCGATAGGCATCGAGGCGTTGTTCGCGCGACCCCTCTATGATGGTGGGATCGAAGGTATTCCAGAATTCGACATCGCAGGCCATGGTCCGGGTCAGCTCCACCGCGTGGTGCTGCGCCTCCGGGGAAAGCGCGATGATCAGATCGAAGGAGGTATCCTCCAACTCATCGAAGGTCTTGGGATTGTGGTTCGAGAGATCGACGCCGATCTCCTTCATAATCTCCACCATCATCGGATCGGTCTCGCCTTCCCGCGCCCCGACGGAATCGACGTAGATTCTATTGCCCATCAATTGCTTCAGGAGCCCCTCGGCCATCGGGGAGCGCACCGCATTCATGGTGCAGCAGAACATGACGGCATCCGGCAGATCCACGTCCATCCTGGCGTCCTTCAAGCCCCGTGTCCGACCGCTCTCCCCGTCAGTGTTCGTCAGCCACGAATATGCAGGACGCAAATCAGGGTGAAGAGACGCCGCGCCGTCGCCTTGTCCAGTTCGATCTTCTCCCTCAACCGTTCGATCAGCAGGTCCGATCCCTCGTTGTGCAGGCCCCGGCGGGCCATGTCGATGGTTTCGATCTGGCTGGGCGAAAGCTTCTTGATCGCGTCGAAATAGCTCTCGCAGATCTGAAAATAATCCCGGATGAGCGCGCGGAACGGGCTGAGCGGCAAGGTGACGGCGGTAAGCGCCCCACCCGCCTCCGAGGAGATGGTGAACAGAAGCCGTTTTCCGTCCTCGATCGACAGCACGACCTTATAGGGGCCTGTGAAATCGCCGGCCGGGCGGAAACGGTTCATGTCGAGGAGGTCGTAGATCGCGACCGCCCGCTCATGCTCGATCTCCGGGGCACGGCGCACGACGGACTGTTCGTCGAGACGGATATCGACGATCCGCTCCGTGCCTTCGCTTGCGCTCTGGACGCCGTTCCGCTCCGACATGCTCGTTCCTCCAGGCTCTTGGGCCATGCGCTCGCCAGCGCCGTTTCCCGCCGGCCACGATTATCGGGATTTCCGGCCCATCCGTCGAGGCGGGCGGGAGATGGCGCGCGCGAACCCGCGAATGCCGCCGGACGTCAATCGCCCGCCGCCCTGTTGAGCCGGATCGCGATGGACCGCGCATGCGCGCCCAGCCCCTCCGCCTCCGCCAGCCGCACGGCAGCCGGACCGATGGTGCCCAGGCTATCGGCGTCGCAGGCGACGAAGGACGTCCGCTTCATGAAATCCAGCACGCCGAGGCCGCTGGAGAAACGCGCGCTGCCCGATGTCGGCAATACATGGTTCGGCCCGGCGATATAGTCGCCGATCGCCTCCGGCGTATGGCGGCCCAGGAAGACGGCGCCGGCATTGCGCACACGCTCCGACAGGGAGTTCGGATCGGCGACGGCGAGTTCCAGATGCTCCGGCGCGATACGGTCGACGAGCGCCGGGGCCTCCTTCATGAGGTCGGAAACCAGGATGATCGCGCCGTGATCTGTCCAGCTTTTCTCCGCGATCTCCCGGCGCGGCAGGGTCGCCAGATGCGACGCGATCGCCCGTTCCACCGCGGCGGCGAAATCCGCATCGTCGGTGATCAAGACCGATTGGGCGGACGTATCGTGCTCCGCCTGGCTCAACAGATCGATGGCGATCCAACCGGGGTCGTTCGCGGCATCGGCGACGACCAGGATTTCCGAAGGTCCCGCGATCATGTCGATCCCGACCGTGCCGAAAACCCGCCGTTTCGCGGCGGCGACATAGGCATTGCCGGGGCCGACGATCTTATCGACCGGCCGGATCGTCTCCGTCCCATAGGCCAACGCGCCGACCGCTTGCGCCCCACCCAGACGATAGATCTCCTCCACCCCGGCCAGATGCGCCGCCGCCAGAACCAGCGGATTGACCCGGCCGTCCGGCGTCGGCGCCACCATCACGAGACGCTCCACGCCCGCGACCTTGGCCGGCATGGCATTCATCAGCACTGAACTGGGATAGGCCGCCGTGCCGCCCGGCACATAGAGCCCGGCCGCCGCCACCGGCCGCCAGCGCGCGCCGAGGCGCACCCCCACCCTATCGACATAGTCGAGGCCGCCGGGCAGCGTCTTCTCGTGGAAGCTTCGGATGCGCAGCGCGGCTGTCTCCAGCGCCGTCATCACCTCCGGCTCCACCAGGTCGGCCGCGCCCGCGATCTCCGATGCGGGCACGCGCATCGTCCCGGCCGTCAGCTCCAGACGGTCGAACCGCTTGGTATAGTCGAGCACCGCCGCGTCGCCGCGCGCCCGCACATCGGCCAGGATCTCGGCCGCCGCGCGGTCGGCGGTTTCCTCCACGTCACGGCGCGCGCCGAGGAATTCCTCGAACGCCGCCGGGAAACCGTCCTCGCGGCTGTCCAATCTATGCGGCACGGCTCGCCTCCGCGAAACGCTCGATCCATTGGCCCATCTGCTCCGGCCGCGTCTTGAGGGCCGTGCGATTGACGATCAGGCGGGAGGTCACCTCCGCCAGCGTCTCGATCTCCACCAGACCGTTGGCCTTCAAGGTACCGCCGGTCGAGACCAGATCGACGATGCGCCGGCACAGCCCCATATTGGGCGCCAGTTCCATGGCACCGTTGAGCTTGATGCATTCCGCCTGCACGCCGCGCCGGGCGAAATGACGCCGGGTGATGTTCGGATATTTGGTCGCGATGCGAATATGGCTCCAGCGGCTGGGATCGTCGCCCGCGCTCAGGCTCTCCGGCTCCGCGACGGCGAGGCGGCAATAGCCGATGCCGAGATCCACCGGCGCGTAGATTTCGGGATAATCGAACTCCATCAGCACATCATTGCCGGCCACTCCCAGATGCGCCGCGCCGAAGGCGACGAAGGTGGCGACATCGAAGCTGCGCACGCGCACGATCTCGACCTCCGGCCGGTTGGTGGCGAAGCGCAGCGCGCGGCTGTTCGGGTCGTCGAAGGCGGCCTCCGGCTCGATCCCCACGGAATCGAGCACCGGGCGCAGTTCCTTCAGAATCCGCCCCTTGGGCACGGCGAGGACCAACGGCTCGTTGGCGCGGCTCTCGTCCGCTTCGTCCATGATATCGTTCGCGGCTTGGCTCATCGGGTCCGTCTCGGGCGTTGCTCGCGCCGCCTTCCGTCTCGTCCCAGCGGCGACGCGGCCACTATGTGGCACAGCAGCCCGGCGGATTCCAGCCAATCGATCGCGATGGCGCCGCGATCTACAGCAACAGGCCACCCAACACGCCCGCCGTGACCACCACCGCCCAGGGCGGCAGTTTCCAGATCACCAGCGCGACGAACGCCACCCCGGCCAGCGCCACGGCATGGGGCCGGTCGAACACCCCCGCCAGCACCGGATCGTAGAACGCGGCCGCCAGCAGCCCGACGACGGCCGCGTTGACGCCCGCCAGCGCGCGCCGCATCGCGGGCGCGCGGCGCAACCGTGCCCAGAAAGGCAAGGCGCCGAGCGTCAGCAGCATGGAGGGCAGGAAGATCGCCGCCGTCCCGATCGCCGCGCCGCCCCATCCGCCTGCCGCCGCGCCGAGATAGCTGGCGAAGGTAAAGAGCGGCCCCGGCACCGCCTGCGCCGCGCCATAGCCCGCGAGGAAGCTGTCACGGCCGACGATCCCGCCATCGACCATGCCCGCCTGCAGCAGCGGCAGCACCACATGCCCGCCCCCGAAGACCAGCGCGCCCGCGCGATAGAACCGGTCGGCGAGCCCGAGTCCGCCGTCCAGCCCCACCAGGAACGGAACGATCAGAAGAAGCGCGAACAGGAACAACGCGCCGAGAGCCACGCCGCGCCCGATATCGATGTCGAGGCCGTCGCCTCCTTGCCCCGCCCCTTCTAGCCCCGGCTCCTCTTGCCCCGACCCGGCTTCGCTTCCGCCCCCGGCGCCTTTCAGGAACACGAGCCCCAGCACCCCGCCGGCCAGGATCGCCGCGATCTGCGCCCAGACCGGCGCGCCGAGAAGGCCGGTGACACCGATCACGACGACGAAACCGCCAACGGCCAGACCCGCGCGCGGCGCATCCGGGGCCAGCGTCCGCGCCATGCCGATCAGGGCCTGCGCCACCACGGCCGCCGCCGCCGCCTTCAACCCCAGCAGCCAGCCGCCGCCGAGCACGCCCCCGAACCGCACCACGCCGAAGGCGAAGAGCGTCAACGCCAAGGCGGAGGGTAGCGTGAAGCCGGCCCAGGCGGCCAGCATGCCACCGATGCCGCCGCGCGCCAGCCCGATCATCATGCCCACCTGACTGGACGCCGGGCCGGGCAGGAACTGGGCCAGCGCTACCATATCGGCATAGGCCCCTTCCGTGAACCAGCCGCGCCGCGCGACGAAGGCCTCCCGGAAATATCCCAGATGGGCGATCGGCCCGCCGAAGGACGTACAGCCCAGCATCAGGAAGATGCGGAAGAGCGAGAGGGCGGGTGTCCGCCCGGACGGTGCGTCGGTCATGGGCCATTCTCTAACGCGCGCGATGTGACGGTTTCGTGAAGCAAGGCCCGGGTATCACCAGTGATTGCCCCGATCCCCCACCTTCTTATATATCGGGCGCCATGATGGACCAGGCCACGACCGCGAACCGGCTCGACATCGACCTCGGCTTCGACAAGCCGCGGGCGGAAACGCGCGTCGTCGTCGCGATGTCGGGCGGCGTCGATTCCTCCGTCACCGCGGCGCTGCTGCACGAAGCGGGGTACGAGGTCGTCGGCATGACCCTGCAACTCTATGACCAGGGCGAGGCGATGGCGCGCAAGGGCGCCTGCTGCGCGGGCCAGGATATCTACGATGCCCGGCGCGTCGCCGATGGCATGGGCTTTCCCCATTACGTGCTGGATTACGAAAGCCGCTTCCGCGATGCGGTGATCGAGGATTTCGCCGATGCCTATGCGCGTGGTGAAACACCGATCCCCTGCGTGCGCTGCAATCAGACGGTGAAGTTCACCGACCTGCTGACCACGGCGCGCGAACTGGACGCGGACGCGCTGGCCACCGGCCATTATGTCCGCCGCACGGTCGAGGCGGACGGCGCGCCGACCCTGCGCCGCGCCGTCGACGACGGCAAGGATCAGAGCTATTTCCTGTTCGCCACGACGCACGCGCAGTTGGATTTCCTGCGCTTCCCCCTCGGCGACCTGGATAAAAGCGAGACCCGCCGGCAGGCCCAGCGCCTCGGCCTCGCCATCGCCGACAAGCCGGACAGCCAGGATATCTGTTTCGTGCCCGACGGCGACTATGCCCGCATCGTCCGGCGCCTGCGGCCGGAGGCGGCGGAGCCGGGAGAGATCGTCGATCGCGACGGCACCGTGCTGGGCCGGCATGACGGGATCATCCATTATACGATCGGCCAGCGCCGGGGTCTCGGTATCGGCGGGCGGGACACCTCCTCCGAGCCGCTCTATGTCGTGCGGCTGGAGCCGGAGAGCCGACGCGTCGTCGTCGGCCCGCGCGCGGCACTGGCGACGCCCGATATCCTGCTCGACCAGGTAAACTGGCTGGGCGGCACGCGACTGTCGGACGGGCCGGCCAAGGTGCTCGTCAAGATCCGCAACACCATGACGCCCGTCCCGGCGGCGGTGGAGGCAACGCCGCTGGGCGATGTCGAGGTTCGCTTCGAGCAGCCGCAGCACGGCGTCTCCCCCGGGCAGGCCTGCGTCTTCTACGACCCCGCCGACGCGAGCCGCGTGCTCGGCGGGGGCTGGATCGCCCCGCGCCGCCCCCAAGCCGCCTAGAGCATGCTCTAGAAACCCAGATCGCTCAGGCCGGGGTGATCGTCCGGTCGACGCCCCAGCGACCAGTGAAAGCGCCGCTCTGCCGCCTGAATCGGACAATCGTTGATCGAGGCGATGCGTCGGCGCATCAGGCCGTTCGCCGCGAATTCCCAATTCTCGTTACCGAAGGACCGATACCATTGCCCCGCGTCGTCGCGCCATTCATAGGCGAAGCGCACGGCGATACGCTCACCGTCATGCGCCCATAATTCCTTGATCAGGCGATAGTCCAGTTCCCGCACCCATTTGCGCGTCAGGAAGGCGACGATCGCCGCGCGGCCTTCAAGGAACTCGGCACGGTTCCGCCACTGGCTGTCGGGGGTGTAGGCACGGGCCACCACCTCCGGGTCGCGGCCGTTCCAGGCATCCTCCGCGCGCCGCACCTTCTCCCGCGCCGTCCCGGCGGTGAAGGGCGGCAGAGGCGGACGGGTTTCCTGCATGGTCATACTCACTCTCCTTCCTTAATGAGCCGGGCCTTAATGAGCCGGACCTTAATGAGCCGGGCGCGCAGATCCGCGTTCTCGGCTTCCAATTGGGCGATGCGTTCACTCAGGGGCCGGGCGGCTGCCTCGACCTCGCGGCGGGTGAAGCGCTGGGGAATATGTTGCGGGCAGTTCCAATCGAAGGCCTGGAGGCGTAGACGGAATATCCGCTCCACCCGGGCCCTGTAGGCAGGGTCGATCACGCGGGCCGTAAGCGACGGGTCGGCATCCGGCGCGATACTCTCCGCCCTTGCATAGATCTTCAGGCGCGCGCGCCGTACATGATCCATCAGGAACAGACAGGTCCGGTCGTTGGCCGTCAGATTGCCGAGGCTGATATACTGGCGATTGCCGCGATAGTCGGCGAAGGCCAGCGTGCGGTCGTCCAGAACCTTCAGGAACCCCACCGGCCCGCCGCGATGCTGGACATAGGGCCAGCCGGTCTCCGAGACACTGGCGATATGGAAGCTGTCGCGCGCGGCGATGAAAGCGGTTTCGTTATCGGTGAACCGATCGAAGGCGCGGTCGCCCGAGACAGCGCGCCAGTCCCGGTCGACGCCCATGGAACGTTGCGCGGCGAGGACGCCGGGCGTCGCGGCGATATCGAGGAATCCATAGGCCATGCTCAACCTCCAACCATCCGAATGAAGAAAGGCGGGACCGGGACGGACGGCGCCCCGGCCCCATGCGGCATCACGCCGCCACCTCCTGCGCGGGCTCCAGTTCGGGCTCCACTAGGGGGAAGTCGATTTCCGTTCCCGCGACCTCGTTGAGGAAATTGGTGAAGCTGTTCTCCGCGACGAGCGCCACGATCTCGACGATCTGCCCGTCGGTGAAACCGGCGGCGCGCACCGCGGCGACATCCGCCGCGTCGACATGGCCGCGCTCGCGGGCGACCTTCGCCGCGAAGGCGACCGCCGCATCGGCCTTCGCGTCACCGGACGCTCCCCGGCGGTTCAGCGCCACTTCCTCCGCCGTCAACTTGGCCAGATTGCGGGCGAGATAGCTGTGCGCCGACAGGCAATAGGCGCAGCCATTGCCCTGGGCCACGGCGAGCGCGATCCGCTCCCGCGTCTTGAGGTCGAGCGCCTTGCCGAGCGCCCCCTGGAAACCGGCATAGGCGCCAAGGGCAACGGGGCTGTTGGCGATAACACGGAACAGGTTCGGCACCGTGCCGAGTTGCTGCTTCACGGCGTCGAGGATCGGCTTGGACGCCTCCGGCGCCGCGTCATGGGTTGGGATGCTCAAACGGGACATCGGGAAATCTCCTTCTCGCTACTCGAACCGGGGGTCGGTTCGACGAGGCAAAGAATGGAGATTTCCAGATAGAATAATAATATGGTAAATTTCTAAACTAGATTTTCACTTTATGGAAAAATGGATGGATCGCTTCGACGCCATGTCGATGCTGCTGGCCACGGTGGATCATGGCAGCCTCTCCGCCGCCGGGCGGGCCCTTCACGTGCCGGTGCCAACATTGAGCCGCCGGATTTCCGATCTGGAGGAGCGCCTCGGCACCAAGTTGCTCATCCGAACCACGCGGAGCCTCGCGCTCACCGATGCCGGCACCGCCTATGTCGAAGCGGCGCGCCGTATCCTGGAACAGGTGGAAGCCGCGGAACGAGAAGCCACCGGCGAGTTCGTGGAACCGAAGGGGGAACTCGTCGTGACCGCGCCGCTCCTCTTCGGCCGGCGGCATGTGCTGCCGATCGTGACGGATTTCCTGGCCCGGTTCCCGGCGATCGATATCCGTCTGGTGCTGTCCGACCGGAATGTCCGCCTGGTCGAGGATCACGTCGACATGGCGGTTCGCCTCGGCGATTTGCCGGACAGCGCGATGGTCGCCACCCGGGTCGGCACCATGCGCACCGTCCTGTGCGCGAGCCCCGGTCTGATCGCGGCCCATGACGCGCCGCGCGGACCGGAGGATCTGCGCCATATGCCGTGTGTCGCCTTCGACGCACCAATACCGCTCTCGTCTTGGAGTTTTCACGATCCCGCCACGAAGCGGCGGGTGGATATCGGCATTCGTCCACGCCTTTCCGTCTCGACCGCCGACGCGGCCGCCCAGGCGGCGATAAACGGGGCCGGGGTGACGCGCCTGTTCCATTATCAGGTGGCCGACGCGCTGGCGGCCGGCACGCTCCAACTGGTGATGGAGGATCACGAGCCGCCGCCGACACCCGTCCATTTGATTCACGCGGCACGCGGGGCGATGCCGCTCAAACTGCGACGCTTTCTCGATATCGCGGCCCCGAGACTGCGGCGCGATCTTGAAATGCTGCCGTCTTCCGACCCAACGATGTCGCGAAACGACCACCGATCCACCGCCGACGATCCGTCGTAGAAGGAGTGAGGGGTGTTGTTGCCGGCCGCAATCCCTACATGGAACCGATGCCCCGCTCCTCCCCCATCCTGACAGAAAAGCCGCCCGACGAGGCTGGCGGCGCGCACGCCGACGCCGCGGACGATGGCTTTGGGCGGGGGTATCGCGGTCTCGCGATCTCGCTGCTTCTGGCGAGTTTGGGGATCGCGCCGCTCGATGTCGGCTTCACCGGGGCCTATATCGCGATCTCCGGCCATTGGCAGTCGGTGCCGGATGCCCTGATCGCCAATCTTTTCGTTCTGGTCGCAGTCAATGGGATCGGGGCCTGGGCGATCCTGCGGCCGCTTCGCCATCTCGGCGCGTCGTCCCCTGTGCTGCGCCGGCGCGCGCGACGGCGCCTGGGCCGGCTCAGCCTGTGGCTGCCGCTCTGGGCCTTCGCCGTCGGGGCGCTCTATTGCGCGGCGGTCTTCCTTTCCGGCTCCTATACCGGAGGAATCGGGGAGGAAACGGCGGTCGAGACCGGCACCGCCATCGCGGCCTATTTCTGGTTCGCCTTCGTCTACGGCTTCTATTTTTCCTTCTACAGTTATTTCGCCGTCTCCGACGTGCTGGGCCGGGCGGCCGAGCGCGCGCCTTCCGTGCCGGTCGCGCGACTGCGCCAGCCTTTCGCCTTGAAACTCGGTCTCGTGGCCGTCGCGCTGGCGCTCATGCCGCCGGCGCTGGTTCTGCAGGACCTTACCTGGCTCGCCCCCGTCCGGGCGGCCCAGGGGCTTTACCGGACCGACGCGGTCCTGCTCGACCTGATGGCGACGATGCTGGCGGCGGGAATTTCGCTGTTCTTCGTCGGGCGCAGCCTGTTGCGGCCGATCAACGCGCTCGTCCAGGGGTTCGACGGACTTGCGGCGGGGCGGCTCGATCTGCGGCTGCCCGCAGCCTCGGACGACGAGCTGGGCGCGCTCTCGCGGCGCTTCAACCGGATGGTGCGGGGATTGGCCGAACGCCGGCGGGTGGAATCCATGTTCGGCAAATATGTCGCGCCCGCGGTCGCCCGCTCCATCCTGGCGGACAGCGCCGACGGCCATATCCGGGGCGAGGCGCGGGAGGCGACCAACCTCTTCGCCGATATCGAAGGCTTCACGGCCCTCTCCGAGACGCTGCCGGCGGATGCGGCCATCGACATGCTGAACGACTATTTCGCGGCCGTGAGCGCACCGATCACCGCGCGCGGCGGCGCCATCGTGAACCTGACCGGGGATGGGCTGCACGCCGTCTTCAACGTACCCTATCCGATAGAGAATCATGCGGAGGCCGCCGTCCTCGCCGCGATCGACATCCAGCGCGCCCTGGCCCGCATGCGATTCGGCCCCGACTCCCTGGCCCTGCGCACCCGGATCGGCGTGCATGGCGGCATCGTCGTCGCCGGGTCCGTCGGCTGCGACGACCGGCTGCATTACACCGTCTATGGCGACAGCGTGAACGTCGCCGCGCGCCTGGAGGCGCTCAACAAGGATCTGGGCACGGAAACGCTGGTGAGCGATGCGGTCATGACCGCGCTGTCGACGGCGGTGATTCCCTCCGACATCACGGTCTCGCGCCATGCCGGGATCGCGCTCCGCGGTCATGTCCGGCCGGTCACGGTGCACGCCCTCGCCCTGCCGGGGGCCGATCCGAACGAACGGGCGGGACCCGATGCTTGACAGCGCAGCGCGCCCGAAATATCTAACCGGCGCTCAAGGGGATGGCGGCCCGACGCGGTCCGCGCCTTCCCCATCGGGGCGGAGTAGCTCAGTTGGTTAGAGCAGTGGAATCATAATCCATGTGTCGGGGGTTCGAATCCCTCCTCCGCTACCACCGATCCAGGCACCTGGGCGATCCCCACCGGACACGAAAAACCGGCGGATGCGAAGATCCGGCCCGGACGGTACGCGGATAGCCGGCCTCTTCGATTTCACCCCGCCACCGAATCGGACGGTGCGGAGCGCTTCCTGACCAAGGTGATCATCGCGAGCAGCCCAAGCACGGCGAACGGCAGGCATCCCAGGAAAACCCATCGTGCCACCTCCGCCGCTTCCGACGGCGTCCGCATCGTCGCGAATCCCGAGGCATTCGCGACGATGCCGACATAGGCCGCCCCGAGGGCGTATCCTAGTCTTTGAACCGTCGGGATGGCGCCGGAAATACGCTGCACCTCCGCCGGCTCCCCAAGCGCGACGGTCCGCCTGAGGATGAAGGTCCACGCCATTCCAAAGCCCGCCCCTTCCATCGTGGAGCATATCGCGATCGACCAGATAGGCCCGCTCGGAACGGCGAAGAGGAATCCCACGACACTGGCCGCCACGAGCGCCATCCCGGTGGTGATCATCAGCCGGTCCAGCCGTTCCGGCGAACCGCTCACCAGAACGGCGGTAACCGTCCACCCGATGGACGAGCAGGCGACGATGTAACCGGCCGTGAAGGCGGACGCATCGTGGATCAGCGTGACGAGAAGCGGCCCGAAGGCCGTGATCGCGATCGTCGCGATGGAAAGCGACAGGATCATCGTCAAGGCCGAGCCGACGGGCTTCGTCACATCGAACGGCAGGTTGGGCAGAAGACGGTCGCCGCCCGCCCTGTTATCCAGCCAGAGAAAGAGCACGAGGCACCCCAGCCCGGACCCGATGCATAATGTCGTGCGGATCGGCGCGATCTCGACGCCACCATAGGATATGAGCAGCACGGCCAGACACAATAGAGCCAGCCTCCTGAAGGGGAATGTGCCGCTTTCCGGGGGGTGCGCGACGGCCCGGTCCGGCTGCGCGACGATCCAGGCGGCGAGACCGAACGCCTGCAAGGCGAAGAAACCGAACCCCCAGCGCCACGTCGCGTGATCGACGAAGAGCCCTCCGATCAAGGGGCCCAGGAACGCGGACACGCCCCAGAAGGTGGAGACCGCCGCCAAGGCGCGCGCCGTATAGCGCCTGGGAAAGATCACCCCCACCGCGACGAAGGACATCGCGACGAGCCCCCCACCACCGAGGCCCTGGAGAACCCGGCCCGACAACATGACCGCCATCGTGGGGGCCGCGGCGCTGAGCAGGCAGCCGAGCGCGAACAGAACCGCCGCGAGACTCATGGGAAGCCGCAATCCGTGGCGCATGGTCAGATACGCGCTGGCGGCTCCCGCCACCACCGAGGCGATTTCATAGAGCGAGAAGGACCACCCCACCAACCCCCTGCCGCCGATATCCGCCACGATGGACGCAAGCATCGTCGCCATGATGAGTTCATCCGCCGCGTGCAGCCAGACCGCGAGACAGACCAAGCCCAGGGCCGGCGCATAGACGCTGCCCAGGAATTCCTTCCAAGGTACGGAGGCCTCGCGCGTGCTGTCGGGGGTATTTGGAAAATCCGTCATGCCGCTCTCCTTGACAGCGAAAGCCGTAGGACCTCAACAATGGTTGAGGTCAAGGAGGATTTTCATGGCGAATCGTTATCTATCGGTCGGTCAGGTCGCGGAACGAAGCGGATTGCCGGTCTCGACCCTTCACTTTTACGAACGGAAGGGGCTGATCGCCTCGCAACGGAACAGCGCGAACCACCGAATCTATCACCGGGAGGTCCTGCGCCGCGTCTCCGTGATCAAGGTGGCGCAAGGCGCGGGCATCCCCTTGGCGGAGATCGCGCGTGCCCTCTCCACCCTTCCGGCCCATGCCGTGCCGGATACGGCGGACTGGGCCCGCATCTCCGAGGTCTGGCACGACGATCTGACGCGGCGCATCGAGAGGCTGACCGCCTTTCGGGACAAGATGACGCTGTGCATAGGATGCGGCTGCCTCAGCATGAAGCGGTGTCCCCTCGTCAATGCGAACGACCGTTTGGCTGCGCAAGGGCCGGGCCCGCGTTTGTTGTAACGGCATGGGATAGCTGGGTCCCATCGGCCTCGGCCCCGTTATGATCCCCCACGCCGTGCCCAGGCCCACATCTTTATATTTTTTTGTTCTCAAATATATTGACATAATGCCTATCTTAAATAGAGTGAGAGTCGCAACACACCCCCCGTGCGCCCGGCGCGCGGGGGGTTTTCTCATGCGCCTTTCGGTGCGGCCCGTGGGCCCGTCTCTCTCGATCCGATCCGGATGGGAAGTGGCGGGTCGCGGGCCGCTTTCGTTTCGCGTACCGACGACATGATAAAGGAGACCGCCCCATGGCCGGCACCGAAGATAGCCCCGCCTATGAATCATCCTCTCCGCTTTCCTCCCGTCCCACGCCCAGCCGGTCCGATAGCAACGGGGCCCGCGCGTCCGATCCGGCGCCCTCCCCCGATCACGGCGCGGCGCGGTCGGGCGGCCGTGTAGGCCGGCAGCCCGACGGCGAGCACGAGGGGACGCTCGGCGGTGGTTCCAGCCGAGATTTCGGCCGAGATTCCGGCGGCGGCGCGCGCCACGGCGCCTCCCATCCGACGGCTTCGCGCGACCGGACCTTCGGTGTTCCCGATCGCCTTCGATCCGACGGAGCCGGCGCGGCGCGCGAACCGGGCGACCTCCCCGGCACCATCATCGACGCCGATGCCGGCGACGGGCCCCGTCACGGCGTGTCCTCCCCCACCGCCACGGCGCGAGATGCGCGCCCGCGGCCGGCCCGCCCGCCGAAACCGCTGAGCGACGACGCCCTCGCCGGCCTGCGGCGCACGGCCGACGCCATGAAGCGCACCACCAATATCGGCGGCTACGCCGATATCGTCGATGGCGCGGTCGCGGCCGACCCCGAAGCCGCGATGCGCGAGATCGGCGAACTGCGCCGGATGCTCGGCGATCCTCTCCTGGAGACGCAACTCGACCGCCAACTCCACGACGCGCTCGCCAAACGCGCCGCCGCGCGCCCCCTCGGCCCGGCGGCGGCCTCGACGACGATCGAGCGCGGCGACGACGACGGTGACCGCTTGGCCGATCAAGACGATGTGCAACCAGTTCTCTCCGCCGCATCCTTCCAAGGCAAGGAAGGGAACGGCCGCGTCACCGATCCGGTCGCGCTGAAAGAGGCGAAAGAGCGCGTACAGCATGAGTTGGAGGCGTCTATGCTGGAACTGCCATCGCCGGAGCCAGCGACGCCCCAAATCAAGCGTCCCATCAATCCGGGAGAAGATGTCCTCGCCTACTACAACAATGCGCAAGACTGGCTTCTTGGTGAAGAAATCACGGAACCGGAGTCGAAGGCCGCCCTGGAAGCAATGATCGACCTCATCCGCTGGGATGACGAATGGGGACAACCTTCAAAGGGGGCGCCGCGTATGCCTGATGACCTTCGTGCTCAAGGCCGGCCCGACACGACGCCCCCTCGATACACGGTCCCCGGAGAGAAAGAAGGGATCGCGCGCTTACTTCGAGGGCAAGGAGCGAACCCAACCGCCGAGTTCCCACCAAAAACCCGATTGAGTGCTGAAGAGGTCTCGGCGCTCATGAAGGACGGGGGTTTGTCGAACTTTGAACGCGCCAGTGTAGTTCTCGCGCCGGACGGCTATTATCACCGGATGATCAAACCCTATTACGATCCACAAGCTGTCCATGCACGCGCCCTCGAACTCGGGCGCCGTCATGCGGCACGGTTCAATCGACCGCTCCATGAGGTGCTGATTGACGACATGCGGTTCGATTACGGTGTCAATTGGGAGTGGCCCCGTCGCTGAAATCCGGGTGACCCAACGGGCCGAGAAGCGCTTCTCGATCGCCGGCGCGAAACGCGTCGGCGAGCGCCTTTCCCTGCTTGATTGCATCCTCCGTTTTCACGCGTTCGAGTTCTTTTGAAAGTGCTCTTTTTCGATCGTCGAGTACCTTACGTTCCTGTTCCCGATCCCACGCCTCATCCGGCACTTTGGAAATTGGTGCTTTCCGTGCAGCCCAGGGGACCGGCAGATCATCGAACATCAGAAGTGTCCAGGCGACGTGACGGGCTGGATCTCGACCGAAGGCAGGATGTTGGGACGATTTGAACTGAAAGGCTTCGTCCCAGTAGAAATAAGACAGATATCCACGCGCCAGACCATTGCCGCGATCAGCTGCTTCGATCGCTAGAAGGCGCAACAACTCAAGCCTTTCCGGCTCCTCGAACAGGCTCATCCCAAAACCGGCCACTTGTATGATGCTGTGCTCCACGAGGGATGTTCGGGCCAGACGAAACGCCTCTCTATAGCGCGGGTCCTCCCTGTCGCCGTCCGCCGCCCGGATTAGGGAGCCGACCAAGTGGCGGAACACGCGACCGCGCCCCGCCAACTCTATCGCGCGGCGCAAATGCTCGCGCCCCTCCTCCCGGCGGTCATCGAAATACCCGTCCTCCAGAAGCAATCGCCGCCCCAGCATCTCATGCGCGAAGGCGACATCATGGGCCGCCGCCGCGCGCAGCATGGCAAAGCCCGTCTCGAAGGAGCGCGAGACCACCGGCGGCTCGAGGAACTGAAGCGCCCCCCAGTAAGCCTGGGCATGGGGCTCGCCCGCCTCGGCCCGCCCGCGCAACGCCTCGAGGGTCCGCCGCGCCAGTTCCGGCGTTTCCTTGAAAAAATCATAGTCGAACGCGGCGACCGCTTGATCGGAAGTCAGGGCGCGCCAGATGATCCGGGCGGCCGCCCGATCGTCGCCATCCGCCGCCGCCGCGCGCAGCAATGCATCCGCCTCCGCCGCATGATCAAAATGCAAGATGGAAGCGCCACGCAAATCAATAAATGCGTAAAGTGCTTGACGGTCACCCGCCTTGGCCAAGGCCCGCAGGATGGGCGCCGCCTCATAGACCCGCGCGCGCTTCGCCGCCTGAAAACCATAGGCCCGCAGCGCCCGCGCCGTCAGTTCGTCGCGCGCACCGAGCGCGGACAGCACCTCGATCTGCCGTTCAATGGACAAGGCGCCGGCGCGTGGCGATTCCGGCGCGCCCGCGGCTCGCGGAACGGTCGCGACGCAGAGGCCGAAAAGCAGAAGCGCTGCACCAATAAGACGCATGCGATGAAACGTACGGCCTGCTCGTTCCAGGCGCAAGCCGGTAGAAATCGCCCCGCATCACGTTGGCCCGTTCGTCGCCGACCCCCGACGATGTGACGGCCAGCGCGCGCGCGATCGACATGCTGGGCACGCTACGCGCGACGGAACGGCTAAGGGGCGAACAGGCGCAACGCGCGCTCGCCGAGGCCGATGCGCGCCATGGCGAAGGCTCCGCGCTCTCGACCGCCGTCAAGGCCTATGTCCGGGAACGCACATCCGCGCTCGGCGCGAACCCGGAAACGGTGAAGGCCGCCCTCGACCACGCCAACGCGCTCGCGCGCGATCCGAAAACCCATGCCGGCATGCGCGCGAACCGGGCGGCCTTCGACCGGCTGACGCCAGATCAAAAAGCCGCCGCCAAGGCCACCCGGTTCGAGATCGAGCGGGAACGACGCGCTTTGATGGACGAGGCTCGCGTGGCGCAAGCCGCTTTCCTCCAAACCAGCCGCGGCGAACACCGGCGCGGCTATAGCTCAAGTGTCCCATCGCCTACCCGTCAGGCCGCATACACTGCGAAAATGACCGAATTGGAGACACGGTACGAGGCGCTTTTAACGGATGAAGCTGCCCTCCCAAGCCTGCCCTACCCGAAGGTTGATCCGGGCTTTGCGCATGAGCTCGGCCACGACGCCGCCGACTTGCTGGAGATGCAAGCCGGCGCGGGCGACGCTTTGATCACGGCCGGCTTGGCGATAACGCCCTGGAGCGCCAGCCAGGCGACAGTCCGAATGCTCGGCAAAGCTGGCGCAAAGGCCTTTGGGCAAGCGACCAGCCTCGGTGTCGCGGGCGTAGAGGCTAGGCGCGCGGCAAGTAATGCCATACGGCTGGCCACCCATGCGGAATTCGAGGAAAGAGGTTTCGACACAAGAAATCCCGCCTCCCTAACCCAACTGCCGCCCGAGGCCCGGCGGCGGATCGCTATCAAGGGGGCCGTCGCCGCGCTGGCAAATGGCGCTTCGGCCGCCGTCGCAAAGCAGATCGTCAACAGGCTGACAAAGCCGACAATGGCCGAACTCGAGCATTTGATAATGGAAGAGGGGGTTGCCCACGCCTTTGAAGATTCGGTTTCCGGCGTTATCGATAAGCGTTGAAGCGCTTGCACTGAGACGACAAATTGGCGAGAGAAGGCCAACGAACATCAAATGGTTCTTCTCTCGCCTTTTCCTGTGCAAGTAAAAGAGCCTTGTCGCCCCAATCCCTCTGCACGACCTTATCCAGAATACTTTTCGCATCGATATCACCGCGCTCAGCCGCGTCGAGCATGTAAGCACCGCCGATAACGTGCTTCTTCAAGTGCCTGATAGTGATGAGGCCTAAGTTAAAAAGCGCCTTGTGACTCCCCGCCGCTGCAGCTTCTTTATATATTCTCGCTTGTTTCAGATAGGTCTGATAGGAGGCCTGCCCGCCGTTCGGCGCCAGGAGATAACCATATAAGTTCAAGGCATCTGGAGTATGGCACCGCACGCGCTTATCGAGAAAGGAACGCGCGCGTCCATAGTCCGTCATTGTAGAAATATCACCAGAAAGAAGCCGCGCCATGAGGTAACGTGCCTGGAGGTCGCCCGCGTCGGCGGCGGGTTTGAGAAGATCATGGGCGCGAGCGTAGTCGCCCGCTTCGTACGCCGCGACGCCCGGGGCCGCGACGCCCGGGCCTGCGTCGATCGACGGATCGGCCATGGCCGGCGCGCTCCAAAGAAACGTCGGGAACAGCAGCGCCGCCGCCGCATATGCTATCCTTGAATGCATGGAGACAAAGATACGCGTACCTGCCCGCCGGTACAATCATCCACGCCCTATCCCTCATACCCGCACATGCCGCAAACCGGCGATCGAGGCCTATAAGGCACTCGGCCGGACGAGCCGTGGCGAGATCGCGCGCGGCCATGGGCCCGGCAATCCCGCGCCGGGCCGTCAGCGCGCCTTCGACGACAAGATCGATGCCCTCGCGGCGCGCATTCTCGACCTCGTCGCCCGGGAGGATGACCTCCCCGGCGTGCCGCACCCAGACCTCGACCCCGGCCTGGCGCGCGAACTGGGCCAGGACGCGGCGCGCGTTCTCGATGGCCGGGAACGGGCGGCGGATACCGCGCTCGATATCGGCATGACCGTCGCCGGCGCCATCCTACCGGGCGGCGCGGCCGGAGCCGGCGCCAAGGGCCTCGCCCGCGCCGCCGCCATCGGGCTCGACGCCGCCGGCGCCGCCAAGGTCGCCCAGGACGCCGCCGACGCCGGCCTCGCGGCCGAAATCGAGAAACACGGCCTCGACCCCACGAACCCGGACACCCTCCGCCACCTCCCACCCGACGCGCGAAACCGCATCGCCGCCAAGGCCGCGATCGCCTTCGCCGCGAATGGGGGTGCGAAAGCCGGGGCCGCGCGGATCGTCAGGCACGCGACCAAGCTTGTCGGAGAGAGTGAGGTACGCAGGGCGGTTATCGAAAGCGGAGCAGCCGAAGCGATTTACAGGGGGTTCGACGGTGCGATCAGGAAAGACTAAAATGCAGGGCATTGTCTGCTGAAGCTGGTGAGGGCTGGCCAACGTACTTCGAACGGTTGCTCCCTCACCAGTTTTCTAATTCGAGCGAGAGCGATATCCCCTGAGTGGTCAGCCTTAATTCGCTTGATAATCTGCAATCCCTGAGGATCGCCCTTCTCAGCCGCCTCGTAAACATAGGATGCGCCAAGAACCGGCTTTCTCATATTTTTTGTAATCGTCAAACCCATGTTGAAAAGTGCCTTAATACTTCCTGCTCCCGCAGCTTCTTTATATATTTCAATTGCCTCTACCAGGATAGTATATCTTTCCTCCCCATGATATCGAAGCATTGCATTCGCATAGAAATTTAGAGCATCAACTGAAAAACACCTTGTTTTCGCGTCAAGATAAGCAAAGGCCTGTTGATAGTCCGTGCGATCCGCGAGGTCGCCGCTCAGCAAACGCGCCATCAGATACCGAGCCTGGATATCACCGGCCTCCGCCGCTGGTTTCAGGAGATCGTGGGCACGCGCGTAGTCGCCCGCCTCGTACGCCGCGACGCCCGGGGCCACGGCACCCGGGCCTCCGTCGATCGACGGATCGGACACGACCGACGCGCTCCAAAGAAGCGCCGGGAACAGCAGCACCGCCGCCGCATATACCATCCTTGCATGCATGAAGACAAAGATACGCGTCAAAACCCTTCCTCACAATTATCAAAGAGTTGCTATCGTTCTTGCGTGTTCGCACCCCAAATGCGCAAAGCTGGGGTGCTCTACCCCTCCCCCCGGACTCCGAACCGACGCACGAAACCGCATCGCCGCCAAGGCCGCGATCGCCTTCGCCGCGAACGGCGGTGCGAAAAAAGCCGCATCGGAAATCGTCGGCCGAATATACAGAGATGGCGGGGCTCGCGAATTGGAGAAAGGGGCGGCCGAGACCGGCATCAGCGAGACGTTGCAGCGCGCTTTCGAGGGCTTTGCCAAACGGAAACCAGGTCAGGACAATTAGCTTCACTTGGATCGAGGAGGGGCCAGCGTTCTTCAAACGGCTTCTCCTCGATCAGTGCTTGAATCGCGGCGATCGTCGCGTCCGCATTGGACGAACTTCGCACGACTGACATAAAGCGCAGCCCCTCTGGATCATCCAATTGCGCCGCTTCGAAGAGGTACGCGGCGCCGGTGAGCGGACGACCTAAATCCTTTCCGACCACCCCACCCAAATTCGCCAAAGCCACGCGATTACCGGCTCTTGCCGCCTCCTTGTATATCAAAGCGGCACGAAGAAGTCCCTCTTCGGTCGGATGGACACTCTGATATAGAAATCCAAATAGACTTAAGGCTGCGGAATACTGGCATCGGACTTGCCCATCCAAATAGCTTAACGCAGCGTCGAAGTCGGTTCTGTCTGGGAGATCGCCGGACAGGAGTTGAGCTAAGAGATACCTTGCCTGAAAGTTGCCAGCATCCGCTGCCGGCTTCAAAAGTTCGTAAGCTTTCGGGTAATCACCCGCTTCATAGGCCGCAACGCCGTCGGCTACATCGACGGAAGAATCGTCGGCTGCCAGCATGGAGCCGAAGACGGTCACGAACATAAGAAATGCTGCAAGACATGCGGCCATTGAATGCATAATTTTATAAATACCCCCATTAAATGGCTTTCAACAATATCTTCTTATCGCAGCGAACTGGGTAAGGGGGCCGCTGAAGCGGCGGCAGAAGAAATATTGCGCACTCTTATCAGTCCACGGCCTGAAGAACGGTGAACCGGGGACACATTCTTGCTGACTTGTTGAGCGTGGGCCACCGAAGTTCCGGAGGCTCATTCTCGATTATTTCCGTGATCCTTTGCTCCGTGAGAACTGCATGTTCGGTTCTTTTAATGCCCTCGACGATTCCCCGAGAAGCAGCATGTCCCTTTTCCGATGCTTCCCAAATGTAAGAGGCGCCTATGAACGGTCGATCGAAGTCTTCCGTGACGGTTTTCCCCAAATTGAACGCGGCCCTCAGGTTTCCCGCCAGCATCGCTTCTTTATACGCGAGTATTTGATGGCGGCTCGCGGCAACGCTTTCGCCGTGGGCCCTCGGATAGCTGTAGCCATAGAGGTTCAAGGAAGCCGGATTGTAGCATCTTGTTCGCTCATCCAAATAGCCGAGGGCTAATTGAAAGTCGGTCGAGGCCGGCAAATCGCCGGTCAGGAGACGCGCCATCAGATACCGAGCCTGAATATCACCGGCCTCCGCCGCTGGTTTCAGGAGATCATGGGCACGCGCGTAATCGCCCGCCTCGTACGCCGCGACGCCCGAGCCTGCGTCGATCGACGGATCGGCCATGGCCGGCGCGCTCCAAAGGACCGTCGAGAGCAGCAGCACCGCCGCCGCATATGCCATCCTTGCATGCATGGAGAGAAAGATACGCGCCGATCCACGTTGGTTCAATTATCGAAAAGCCGCCATCGCTCCCGCGTCTTCATTCCGACGGTGTCCAGGACAGTCCGGTTCAATCGACCGCTCCATGAGGTGCTGATTGACGACATGCGGTTCGATTACAGTGTCAATTGGGAGTGGCCCCGTCGCTGAAATCCGGGTGACCCAGCGGGCCGAGAAGCGCTTCTCGATCGCCGGCGCGAAACGCGTCGGCGAGCGCCTTGCCTTCGCGTAACGCCTCATCGACCAAGGCGCCATCCAGATCGCGCGACAGGGTTTCACGGCGCTCTTCAATCACCTCCTGATCGGTCTTCTGCCGCCAGTCTTCATCCGTCAAAACGGAGCCCGCCGGCTTCCAACGCGCGCGCGGGATCGGCAGATCATCGAACATAAGCAGACGCCATGCGACATGCTTCCCAAGGTCTTTCCCGAACGCCGAATGGGCAGCGTTCTTGAACTCATAAGCCCCTTCCCAATAAAAGTTGGATAGGAAGTTGCGCGCGAACCCGTTCCCACGGTCAGCCGCCTCGATCGCCAGGAGCCGGAGCAACTCAAGCCGCTCCGGCTCCTCGAACAGGCTCATGGCATATCCCGCCACCCAAGTCGTGCCATACTCGGCGAGAGAGGCACCCGCCAGACGAAACGCCTCTCTATAGCGCGGGTCCTCCCTGTCGCCGTCCGCCGCCCGGATTAGCGAGCCGACCAAGTGGCGGACCACGCGACCGCGCCCCGCCAACTCTATCGCGCGGCGCAAATGCTCGCGCCCCTCCTCCCGGCGGTCATCGAAATACCCGTCCTCCAGAAGCAATCGCCGCCCCAGCATCTCATGCGCGAAGGCGACGTCATGGGCCGCCGCCGCGCGCAGCATGGCAAAGCCCGTCTCGAAGGAGCGCGAGACCACCGGCGGCTCGAGGAACTGAAGCGCCCCCCAGTAAGCCTGGGCATGGGGCTCGCCCGCCTCGGCCCGCCCGCGCAACGCCTCGAGGGTCCGTTGCGCCACTTCCGGCGTTTCCTTGAAAAAATCATAGTCGAACGCGGCGACCGCTTGATCGGAAGTCAGGGCGCGCCAGATGATCCGGGCGGCCGCCCGATCGTCGCCATCCGCCGCCGCCGCGCGCAGCAATGCATCCGCCTCCGCCGCGTGATCGTAGGGCAAGGCGTAGCCCGCCCGTAGATCGATATACGCGTACAGGGCCTCCGCATCACCCGCCTTGGCCAAGGCCCGCAGGATGGGTGCCGCCTCATAGACCCGCGCGCGCTTCGCCGCCTGAAAACCATAGGCCCGCAGCGCCCGCGCCGTCAGTTCGTCGCGCGCACCGAGCGCGGACAGCACCTCGATCTGCCGTTCAATGGACAAGGCGCCGGCGCGTGGCGATTCCGGCGCGCCCGCGGCTCGCGGAACGGTCGCGACGCAGAGGCCGAAAAGCAGAAGCGCTGCACCAATAAGACGCATGCGATGAAACGTACGGCCTGCTCGTTCCAGGCGCAAGCCGGTAGAAATCGCCCCGCATCACGTTGGCCCGTTCGTCGCCGACCCCCGACGATGTGACGGCCAGCGCGCGCGCGATCGACATGCTGGGCACGCTACGCGCGACGGAACGGCTAAGGGGCGAACAGGCGCAACGCGCGCTCGCCGAGGCCGATGCGCGCTATGGCGAAGGCTCCGCGCTCTCGACCGCCGTCAAGGCCTATGTCCGGGAACGCACATCCGCGCTCGGCGCGAACCCGGAAACGGTGAAGGCCGCCCTCGACCACGCCAACGCGCTCGCGCGCGACCCGAAAACCCATGCCGGCATGCGCGCGAACCGGACGGCCTTCAACCGGCTGACGCCAGATCAAAAAGCCGCCGCCAAGGCCACCCGGTTCGAGATCGAGCGGGAACGACGCGCTTTGATGGACCCGGCGATCGAGGCCTATAAGGCACTCGGCCGGACGAGCCGTGGCGAGATCGCGCGCGGCCATGGGCCCGGCAATCCCGCGCCGGGCCGTCAGCGCGCCTTCGACGACAAGATCGATGCCCTCGCGGCGCGCATTCCCGACCTCACCGCCCGGGAGGATGACCTTCCCGGCGTGCCGCACCCAGACCTCGACCCCGGCCTGGCGCGCGAACTGGGCCAGGACGCGGCGCGCGTTCTCGATGGCCGGGAACGGGCGGCGGATACCGCGCTCGATATCGGCATGACCGTCGCCGGCGCCGCCAAGGCCGCGATCGCCTTCGCCGCGAACGGGGGCGCGAAAGCCGGGGCCGCGCGGATCGTCAGGCACGCGACCAAGCTTGTCGGAGAGGTGAGGTACGCAGGACGGTTATCGAAAGCGGAGCAGCCGAAGCGATTTACAGGGGGTTCGACGGCGCGATCAGGAAAGACTAAAATGCAGGGCATTGTCTCCTGAAGCTGGTGAGGGCTGGCCAACGTACTTCGAACGGTTGCTCCCTCACCAGTTTTCTAATTCGAGCGAGAGCGATATCCCCTGAGTGGTCAGCCTTAATTCGCTTGATAATCTGCGATCCCTGAGGATCGCCCTTCTCAGCCGCCTCGTAAACATAGGATGCGCCAAGAACCGGCTTTCTCATATTTTTTGTAATCGTCAAACCCATATTGAAAAGTGCCTTAATACTTCCTGCTCCCGCAGCTTCTTTATATATTTCAATTTCCTCTACCAGGATAGTATATCTTTCCTCCCCATGATATCGAAGCATTGCATTCGCATAGAAATTTAGAGCATCAACTGAAAAACACCTTGTTTTCGCGTCAAGATAAGCAAAGGCCTGTTGATAGTCCGTGCGATCCGCGAGGTCGCCGCTCAGCAAACGCGCCATCAGATACCGAGCCTGGATATCACCGGCCTCCGCCGCTGGTTTCAGGAGATCATGGGCACGCGCGTAATCGCCCGCCTCGTACGCCGCGACGCCCGGGCCTGCATCGATCGACGGATCGGCCACGGCCGGCGCGCTCCAAAGGACCGTCGAGAACAGCAGCGCCGCCGCCGCATACGCCATCCTTACATGCATGGAGGCAAAGATACGCGTCAAAACCCTTCCTCACAATTATCAAAGAGCTGCTATCGTTCTTGCGTGTTCGCACCCAAAATGCGCAAAGCTGGGGTGCTCTCCCCCTCCCCCCGGACTCCGAACCGACGCGCGAAACCGCATCGCCGCCAAGGCCGCGATCGCCTTCGCCGCGAATGGGGGTGCGAAAGCCGGGACTATCCAGATGTTGAGAGAAAGCGGCCTTGGAAATTCAATCGCCGGCAACATCTTGGAAGATGGAGTTTCGCGCACCATCGAAGAAAATATACTGCGAATAACCATACCAAGACCTAAAAACGACACTGAGTAGTTTCGTCGTCGAGGAGCGGCCACCGTACAGCGAACGGCTGCTCCTCGACGATAATTCGGAGCCGCTCGAGAGACAAACGTCCTAATTCTGAATCCTCCACGGATTCGATAAATTCGATAGCGGACGGCTCACCTAATTCGCTCGCTTCCAGCAGATATGCTCCCCCCTCTAAAGGTCGTTCCAAATCCCGACCAAGCAAAAGTCCCAGTCCCGTTAGCGCCTCAAGATTACCGCCGAGCGCCGCCTCCTTATATGCAAGGGCCGTTTCTTGAAGCGTCCCGCCCCTGGGCCCTGCATGCCAGGAAACATAAGCAAATAGAGCCAATGCGCCAGGCGAGCGACAGCGAACATCCTGATCAAGATAAGCAAAGGCCTGTTGATAGTCCGTGCGATCCGCGAGGTCGCCGCTCAGCAACCGCGCCATGAGGTAGCGCGCCTGGAGGTCGCCCGCATCGGCGGCGGGCTTTAGGAGATCATGGGCGCGCGCGTAGTCGCCCGCCTCGTACGCCACGACGCCCGGGGCCACATCGATCGACGGATCGGCCATGGCCGGCGCGCTCCAAAGGACCGTCGAAAACAGCAGCGCCGCCGCCGCATATGCCATCCTTGCATGCATGGGGACAACGATACGCGCGCATTGCCGACGTCACCCTTGGACGCCACCCCTCGGCGGGCCCCGATGCGATCACCCACCCCCTAGAAGGTCTTCATCGATCCCATAGGCGGCGCGCCAGCGCGTGGCGTTGACCGCGCGGCGGCCCTCGACCCGTTCCACGGCTTCCTCCAGGCTCATCCCGAAATCCGTCCCATCGTTATTCCCGCCGTCCCGCGCGATGGACGCGATGCGGCAGGTGTACCAAGCGGTGATGCCGCCGGGGATCGTTTCCGCGAAGCGGGGGAAGGTCGGATCGGCATCCTCGCCCGCGATCCACTTGGTCGGGAGATCGGGGTCGAGCACCAGTGCCCGGGCCAACCCGACGACATCCACCGCGCCCGATTCAATCGCCGCCATTGCTTGAGCCCGCGTCTTGAACCCGCCAACCGTCATCAGCGGCTTCCCGGTGACGGACCGGGCCTTGCGCGCGGCCTCCAGGAAATAGGGGCCCTTCCCCGCCCCGTCGCTCGCCGCCTTGGCGCCGGGGAAATAGGCCCCCCCACTGATATCGACGAGGTCGAGCGTGCTGCCGTCGAGCAACGCCAGCGTTCGTAGGAAATCGCGTTCCGTGACACCGCCTTCCAACTGATCGGTCGCGTTGATCTTGATGCCGATCGGCACCGCCGGCCCGACCGCCGCACGGATGGCCGCCACGATCGCCAGCACGATCCGGCTCCGCCCTTCGGCATCGCCGCCCCAACGATCGGTCCGCCGATTGAAAAGCGGCGAAAGGAACTGACTCAACAGGAAACCATGGCCCGCATGGATCTCGACGCCGGTGAAACCGGCCGCGATCGCATTGGCGGCGGCCTGGGCGAAGCGCATCGGCAGGGCGGCGACGGCCTCCGCGCTCATTTCCTCCGCGCGGATGCCCCCGGCCTCGATCGCGGAAGGGGCCCGCACCCTGCCCGCCACCGGCACGGCCAGCGCCCCGGCATGGCCTAACTGCGCCCAGAGATGCACCCCATCCTGGGTTGCCCGCGTCGCGAGGTCACGCAATGCCGTCTTGTCCGGTAGGGGCGAAAGGAGAAGATTGCCGCAATTCTCCGGATGGTCGGGATCGATCTGCGTCTCCCCGACGATCGAGAGGGCAAGTCCGCCCCGGGCCCAACGCTCATAAAGGCGCGCCTGAGGCGGGGTGGCGCCACCCCGGCCATCGCCGAGTTCGTCGGACATCGCCGCCTTGGCGATCCGGTTGCGGAGTACGGCCCCGCAGGGAAGCGTCAGGGACCGGTCGAGTGTCATGCGAGAGCCTTCCCGCCTCCATTCCCACCGCCGCGCCTCACCATCGCCCCCATCGTAGAGCCCCCACGGCGTTCGTCCGACCCTAATCGTGGCGCGGTGGTATATCGCGGCCGGCGCCGGAAGGCGTGCCCTCCCCCGAATGGGAAGGGCCTACCCCTCCCGGCCGGCGCGCATCGCCAGGATCTGGTCGCACATATTGAGGTTCAAATGGACCACCTTTGCGATCAGGTTCGGATCCTTTTGCGGCCCCTCGTCGAGCGCCACGCCGACCTTCACCATGAAGTCGCTTATCCGGCGCAGGAGATCTCGCGTCTCCGTCGTAACCGCCTGATCGAAATGCTTGGGCAGAAAGTTCGAGATGAACCGCCACAGGAAAAGATTGGTTTCCAGGACCGCCTTCCAGGTCTCCGGGTCCGCGCCGTTCAGGCGACAGGCCTCCAACCGTTCCGCGATGTCGAGGAACGGCAGGGCCATGTCGTCGATCAACTCCTCGCGCGAGGCGAGCGGCACGGGTGTCTTGGGCTTGGTCGGCATGGTCATGCTGTCCTGTCCTTGCAACGCAACGCCTTGGCGACCGCGCCCCGGCCACGATTTGCGCGATCCCCCTCCGATCGAGAGAGGAGGTTACCGAACCGCCCCATCTCTCGGCAATCTCCATAAAAGGACGGGCATTCGGCCGCAAAATTCGATCTTCTCGCGGGGGGTCGATAATTAAATACTGGAATGCGGTGCGGAGTCCTGCCAGTCTATACGCACAAATGATCACGCGGCGATCGGAATTTGCCGTTTCGCCGCCTTGCCGGGTCGGCGAGGCGGTGGAGGTGGAAGCCGGCGGACAGCGTGATCACCAGGGGCTTCACGGGGACTTCACTTTGCGACACGACTTGACGGGCGAAGACCGCGTTCAAGCCCCTTAGGGGCCGTTCGGCGCCAAGCCGGTGAGGGAACTGCCCTTGCCGCGTGATGGTGCCATTCGGCTTTGGGCTAACAGGGTCGGCATTCCGGATCCGTGGCCGCTCGGGCCCGGGCGGCAGCCGGCGCAGACTGAAGCATAGGGGTAACAACAGCATGAAACTCAAAACGCTGATGGCCGCCGGCGCGGCACTGGCGTTCGGGGCGACGGTCGCCAACGCGGCCACGCTCGACGACGTCAAGGCCAAGGGCTATCTCGACTGTGGCGTCACGACCGGTCTGGCCGGTTTCGCCTCGCCCGACGACGAAGGCAACTGGACGGGCTTCGATGTCGATTTCTGCCGCGCCATGTCGGCCGCGATCTTCGGCGACCCGGACAAGGTCAAATACACGCCGACAACGGGCAAGACGCGCTTCACGGCGCTGCAGTCGGGTGAGGTTGACGTGCTGGCGCGCAACACCACCTGGACCCTCAGCCGCGATGTCGACCTCGGTTTCGAGTTCATCGGCGTCAACTACTATGACGGCCAGGGCTTCATGATCCGCAAGGACATGGGCATCACGTCCGCCACGCAACTCGACGGCGCGTCGGTTTGCATCCAGTCCGGCACGACGACGGAACTCAATCTGGCCGACTACTTCCGCACCAACAATATGAGCTTCACCCCCGTCGTGGTCGAGGACTCCGCGGAAGCCCGTCAGAACTATGACCAGGGCGCGTGCGACGTCTATACGACGGACCGTTCGGGCCTGGCCGCGCAACGCGCGGTTCTGCAGGAGCCGGACACGCACATGCTGCTGCCGGAAATCATCTCCAAGGAGCCGCTGGGTCCGCTCGTTCGTCACGGCGACAACCAGTGGGGCGACATCGCCCGCTGGACGTTGAACGCCCTGGTTACCGCCGAGGAGTTCGGCGTCACCTCCGAGAACGCGGATTCGATGCTTGAGTCCGAGAACCCGGAAATCCGTCGCTTGCTCGGCTCCGAGGGTAACCTCGGCGGCATGCTCGGCCTCGAGGCCGATTGGGCGCTGAACGCCATCAAGACGGTCGGCAATTACGGGGAAATCTTCGAGGCCCATATCGGCCCGAACACCCCGGTCGGCCTCGATCGCGGGCTGAACGCGCTCTACAAGGATGGTGGCATCCTCTATTCGCCCCCGTTCCGGTGAGAAATCGGGCCGCGGATCCCGAAAGGGGTTCGCGGCCCTTTTCTTTCGCGCATCGAATTTCGGTGCGCGGGCTTCCATCGATTCTTTTGGTATTTCGAAGTGTATAAGCAAAAAGGCATTGGAGAAGCGATCGAGACCCCGGACAGTCCGGGTCGGTGTCGCGAACTCCGGGCTTCAACTCTGGCTTAGGAATCCAGCGGGGGGATTCACGAGCAAAGCGGCCCGGTAACCGTCGGGGGGCGGTAGCCGGATCGGGGCACGCGCTTCCCGCCACTCCATGAATGGGGGGCGGTATCGCGCGAGGATCAGGGGGTAAAACGGCACATGGCTGTGGAAATCGGCAGCAGTTCGGCGCCGAAGGCGAGCTTTTGGCGCGATCAGCGCAATCGAGCGATCATGACGCAGGTCGTCGTCATCTCGTTGTTCGTGGCGTTCGTATGGTTCATCGTCGACAATACGATCGAGAATCTGGCACGGCTGGGGATAGAGCCCGGCTTCGAGTTCCTGGGCGAAATCGCCGGCTTCATGCCGACGAGTCCGAACTTCAACCTGACCAATTTCGACATGAACTCGTCGACCCATGGGGACGTGTTCCTGCTGGGGCTGGTCAATACGATCCTGATATCCTTCTGCGGTATCGTGCTGGCGACCGTCGTCGGCTTCATCGTCGGCGTGCTGCGGCTCAGCAGCAACATGCTGATATCCTTCGTCGCGGCGATCTATATCGAAGGCACGCGCAACGTGCCGCTGCTGCTCCAGATCCTGATCTGGTATTTCGGCGTCTTCCTCTCGCTTCCGAATGTGCGCAGTTCGCTCGACATCGGCGAGGTGATATTCCTCAACGACCGTTACCTGACCTTCCCGGTGCCGGTGCCGGAACCGGGCTTCATGCTGTTTCCGATCTCGCTCATCCTCGCGATCGGCGCGGTCGTGGTGCTCGCCAAATGGGCCAAGAAGCGCCAGGACGCGACGGGAGAGCAATTTCCGGTCTTCTGGACGTCGGTCGGGCTCGTGACCGTCCTACCGCTGCTGGCCCTGATCGTCACCGGTTTCCCGGTCACATGGGATATTCCCTCGCTACAGGGCTTCAATTTCCAGGGAGGGACACAGGCGCCCGCCGCCTTCTGGGCACTGCTCGCGGCGCTTACCTTCTATACCGGGGCCTTCATCGCGGAAAATGTGCGCGCCGGCATCCAGGCGGTCAGCCATGGCCAGACGGAGGCCGCCTTCGCCCTCGGCCTACGGCCCGGCCTGACCATGCGCAAGATCATCATCCCGCAGGCATTGCGCGTTATCGTGCCGCCGACGACCAGCCAGTATCTGAACCTGACCAAGAACTCGTCGTTGGCGATCGCCATCGGCTATCCGGACCTGGTGAACGTTTTCACCGGCATCTCCCTGAACCAGACCGGCAATGCGGTCGAGATCATCGCGCTCACCATGCTCGTCTATCTGACGATCTCGCTGCTGATCTCGCTGTTCATGAACTGGTACAACAAGCGCATCGCGCTGGTGGAGCGGTAAGCCATGACGGATATCTCCTACGTCAAGACCGAGCGCCATGAGAGCCTGCCGCCGCCGAAGTCGGAGGTCGGGATCATCCACTGGCTGCGTTCGAACCTTTTCAGCACTTGGTATAATTCGATCGGGACAGTCGCGGTCCTCTACCTGTTCTATCTGGTGGTACCGCCGCTGGTCGATTGGGCCCTGATCTCGCCCGTCTGGGACGCGCAATCGAACCAGGATTGCCGCTTCGAGGGGGCGGGCGCCTGCTGGGGCTTCATCGGCGCGCGCATCAACCTGTTCTTCTATGGCTTCTACGACATGGAGAACTATTGGCGACCGACATTGGTCGGATTGATGCTGCTGTTCCTGGCGATACCGATCCTGTTCGAGCAGGTGCCACGCAAGGTGGCGAGCGGCGGGTTCGCCCTATTCGCCCTGTTCTGGGCGATCTGGGCGATCGGCGGCATCGGCACCGTGGCCAGCCTCAACCTCGCCGTCGCCGCCGGCGTCTTCCTCTTCCTGGCGGCGGTCGCGATCGCATCCTATCTGAAGGCGCCGCGATCGGCCTGCGCGATCGCGGTCGTCGCGGCCTTTCCCTGGCTGTCGGTCTCGCTGCTCTACGGTCCCCTCAATGTGGAAAGCCTTCAATCCGGCTTCGGCATCGCGATCTACGCCATCCTGCTGATCGGCGGCGGGGCCCTCGGCCTATGGTCGCGCCAGCGGCGGGACGCATTGGGAACGATGGTCGGTTTCCTTCTGGCCTATGCCGCGCTCGTCATCATCTATATGAGCTGGGGCATGGACCTCACCGTCCAGCCGACCAACACCTTCGGCGGGCTGATGTTGACGCTGGTGCTCTCGGTCGTCGCCATCGGCGTGTCGCTCCCGCTCGGAATCGTGCTGGCGCTGGGCCGCCGCGCGCACACCATGCCGGCGGTTCAAATGCTCTGCATCGGCTTTATCGAGTTGGTGCGCGCCGTGCCGCTCATCACCATCCTCTTCATGGCGCAGTTCATGCTGCCGCTCTTTCTGCCGGAGGGGGTGAATTTCGACAATGTCGTCCGCGCGCTGGTCGGCGTCTCGATGTTCGCCTCCGCCTACATGGCGGAGGTGGTGCGCGGCGGGTTGCAGGCGATTCCAAAGGGACAGTTCGAGGCGGCGGATTCCCTCGGCCTCAATTTCTTCCTGAAGATGCGCCTCATCATCCTGCCGCAGGCCCTGAAGATCGTGATCCCCGGGATCGTCTCGACCTTCATCGGCTTGTTCAAGGATACCTCGCTGGTCAGCATCATCGGCCTCATGGACCTGTTGCTGATCGCTAAATCCTCGGTCACGGATTCGAAATGGCTGGGGTTGGAGCACGAGGCCTATTTCTTCATCGCGCTCATCTACTTCGTCTTCTGTTTCGGGATGTCGCGATACTCGATCTATCTGGAGCGCAAGCTGCATACCGGCCACAAGCGCTAGGACCACGACCATCGCGCGCCGGCCCTGGAAACGATCGGGCGGCGCGCCCGAGGAGGAGTTGCAACGATGGCGAACACCGCGGAAAGCACGGGGGCGGCGATGGAAATCTCCGACGAGGTCGCGATCCAGATCAACGGGATGCACAAGTGGTACGGCGATTTCCACGTGCTGAAGGATATCAACCTGACCGTCCATCGGGGGGAACGGATCGTGGTCTGCGGCCCGTCCGGGTCGGGCAAATCGACAATGATCCGCTGCATCAACCGGCTGGAGGAACATCAGCGCGGCAGCATCGTCGTCGACGATATCGAGCTTACCAACGATCTGAAGAACATCGATGCCGTGCGCATGGAAGTCGGCATGGTGTTCCAGCACTTCAATCTGTTCCCGCATCTGACCGTGCTGGAGAACTGCACGCTGGCGCCGATCTGGGTGCGCAAGGTGCCGAAGAAAGAGGCGATCGAAAGCGCCATGACCTATCTGGAGCGGGTGAAGATCCCCGAGCAGGCCCATAAATATCCGGGCCAGCTTTCCGGCGGTCAGCAGCAACGCGTGGCCATTGCCCGATCGCTGTGCATGAACCCGCGCATCATGCTGTTCGACGAGCCGACATCGGCCCTCGACCCGGAGATGATCTCGGAAGTGCTCGATACCATGATCGATCTGGCGCAAAGCGGCATGACCATGATCTGCGTAACCCATGAAATGGGCTTCGCCCGCAAGGTCGCGAACCGCGTGATCTTCATGGATGGCGGCGAGATCATCGAGCAGAACGAGCCCGAAGCCTTCTTCAACAACCCGCAGAACGAACGCACGAAGCTGTTCCTGAGCCAGATCCTCAATCACTGAGGATCGCGGCCGGATACAGCCGTGCGACGGCGTAAAACCACCGGAAACGGCCGCGACACGCCGACGCGTCGCGGCCGTTTGCACGGCTTTCCCGTTGACGGCACACCCCGGACACGGGGATAAGTCGGGTTATGAGGAGCCCCGCCCCGCATAACCGGCCGATGGCCGAAGCACGGCGCGCCCGGTCCGGTGCACCGCGACGCCGGTGCTTCAAGGCGCTCTCCACCCTGGCTGCCGGGCTCTATCTGCTGATGGCGTTGGGCGCCGGGTTGGGCTTTCGCCCGGCAGTTCCGCAAGCGAACGGAGCGCCCCTTCCCTCCCCGGAGCTAACGGCGGCGAGCGCGGTCGCCGGGCCGATCTGCTACGGCGCGGCCCAGCCCGTGGCGGATAATACCCCCTGGGGACCGGGCAACGATATCCTCTGCCCCGCCTGCCTTCTCGCGAAGTCCTTGTGCGCGCCGATATCCGTGCCGACGACGCCCGTCGCCCAAATGGCGACGCCGGAGCCCCTCAGCTATCTGCTTCCCGGCGGGCGGGCCCCCTTCACCGTAACCGAGGCGGCGCCACCGCCTCCGCGCGGTCCGCCGGAAACGGTCTGATCCCACCCGACCTTCCCAGACATTAAGGGGCCGACGCGGCGCGCAACGAACGTGAATGCTTCGGCAGCACTAAGCGTCCCGCCCCGCAGAGTGATGGAGACAGACCATGCGCCTATCCAATCGTTTCATCTTGCCGGTGCTGACCGCCGGTGCCCTCGCCCTTATCGCCGCCACGACGCTCGCGATCCAGTTCCTCGCGGTTTCCACCCCCGCCAGTGCCCATGAGGCAGACGATCATGACCATGTGATGCACGGCCATCTCGCGCTCATGGAGGCGTGGGTTCGTGCCACGCCGCCGGGCGCCAAGGTGGGGGGCGGCTATCTCACGATCCATAATGACGGCGCGGAAGGCGACCGCCTGACCGGCGGCAGCGCCGGCTTCGCCGACCGGGTCGAGGTCCACGAGATGAAGATGGAAGGCGAGACGATGAAGATGCGCCCCTTGCCGGATGGCCTGGCGATTCCGGCCGACGGCGCGGTGTCGCTGGAACCGGGCGGGTTGCACATCATGTTCATGGGGCTGAAGCAGCCGCTGAAGGAGGGCGGGACGGTTACCGTGACGCTCGACTTCGAGAAGGCCGGCCCGGTCGAGGTGCCGTTCCACATCGCCCCGATGGGGGCGAGCGGTCCTGGGCACGATCACGGACACGACAACGCCCCGGCCGAATAAAGTCACCCAATGCATAAGGAGGCGGGAGACAGATGCCACGCACCATCCCCCTGATCATCGTCGCCGCGGTCGCGATCCTGCTCGCGGCCGGCGGGGTCGCCTGGACCATCCTCTCCTCGCAGCCGGACGGCCCGCGATCCACCAAGACGGACGGCCCGCAAATCGGCGGGCCGTTCGACCTGGAGACCACGGGCGGCGAACGGGTGAGCGAAGCGGATTTGAAGGGCAAGCCCTTCGCCATCTTCTTTGGGTTCACCCATTGCCCGGATGTCTGCCCGACCACATTGAACGAAATGGCGGGCTGGATCGACGCGCTGGGCGAGCAGGCCGACGATATGCGCTTCGCCTTCGTCACGGTCGATCCCGCGCGCGACGACGCGGAGACCATGACCTATTACGTCGAGGCCTTCAGCGACCGCATCATCCCGCTGACCGGGACCGAGGCGGAAATCGACTCCATGGCGAATACCTACAAGATCTACAAGGAGAAGGTCCCGCTCGACGACGGCGAGGACTATACGATGAACCACACCGCCGCCGTCTATCTGATGGATGCGGAAGGGGAATTCGTCGACGTCATCAGCTTCAAGGACGAGCAGGATCAGGCACTAAGGAAGCTGCGCGCCCTTGTCGAGGGCTGATAGTCGGACATTTCCCCCTACTCTATGGCGACACTGACAGTGCCGGCGATCGGCACGCCCGCCACGGCATAGGCGCGATGATCGTTGGTGTTCAGCACCACCTCGATCTCGTGCCGGCCGGGGGCGAGCGGCTCCGTCTCGTAGCGGGGGCCATAGATACGGCCAATCTTGACCCCGTCGATATAGAGATGGGCATGGCCCTTGCCGGGGGTGTGCGGTCCATCGACCGCGCCCCGGTCGAAGGTGAAATTCTCCAACGCCAGTTCGAGAGCGACACGCCCATCCGCCATCGGCGAGGCGCCGAGCGCAAGGGTCGGAACCGGCTCCCCCGCCGACGCGGGTTCGTATAGAACGCTGCCATGCGCGTCGGCGGCGATGGGCGTGGCCACATAGGCCTTGACCGGAATCTTGCCGGCCCGCTCGAAGACGAGGGTCAGCACGGCGGAATCGCCGACACTGACGGGCTGCCCGATATTCGACAAGTCGATATAGGCGCCGCCGGGGCCGAGCGTCACGATGCTTTCGGCCGGAATATCGATATAGGGCGTGGCGCCGCCGGCGGCGGTCGGCCCGTGGAACCCGCAGCCCCAGGCCAGATCGGTCGCGACGCCGATCAGGCGATCGGCCTCGCCCGCGCCGTTGGCGATGGTCGCGAACAGCTTCGCGTCACGCGGTGCCTCCGGCGTGGCGACGATCCGCGCATCCTGCACGACGAGATCGCCGCGCCCCAAGGTCAACAGATAGGCCGCGCCGGCCGCCGCGATGACGGCGACGAATCCCAATCCGACCAACAGCTTCCTCATCGCTTCCGTCTTCTCCTCCGCCATGCCGGCACGGCCTGGGCTTGCATGCCGGCACGGCCTGGGCTTGTCACATGCGTCAGGATAGCAGACCTTTCGGATACGCGGCACGATCCCGCGCGACAACCGGGAACGGAGAAGAATGCGTATCACGATTTTCGGTGCCGGCGCCGTCGGCGGCACGATCGCCGCGCGCCTGGCGGCGGCCGGACAGAGCGTCAGCGTCGTCGCACGCGGCGACACGCTGGCCGCGATCGAAGCGAACGGCCTGATTCTGGCGGAGGACGGAACGGAGATCACCGCCCCCCTGACCGTCACCGACGACCCGGCGACATTGCCGCCCCAGGACGTCGTGCTGCTGGGCCTCAAGGCGCATCAGATCGAGCCCGCCCTACCGGCGATCGAGCCGCTTCTATCGGCCCGGCCGCTCGTCGTGCCCGCGATCAACGGTCTTCCCTGGTGGTATTTCGAGGGCGTGGCCGATCACCCCCCAGGAGGGGCGCGGATCGACAGCGTGGACCCGAACGGCGCGCTGGCGCGGGCCTTCCCGGCCACGCGCCTGTCGGGATGCGTCGTCTATGTCGCGGCCCGGACCCTGGCCCCCGGCCGGGTGGAAAGTTCCGGATATCGCCGCCTGATCCTTGGCCCCGTGCTCGGAACCTCGCCCGACGGGCTGGAGGATTTCGCCGCGACCCTGGCTAATGCCGGATTCGAGGCGCCGATCGATCCGGACATTCGGCAGGCCGTTTGGATGAAGCTTTGGGGCAATCTCTGGGCCAATCCAATCTCGGTCCTGACAGCCGCCCCCATGGGGCCGATCACGGACGAGCCGGCCGTGCGCGCGACGGCGCGCCGGATGATGGAGGAGGCGCAAGCCGTCGCCGCACGGCTGGGCGTGGTGCTGGACGAGGATATCGAGGATCGGATCGACCGTCCCGGCAAGAGTCTGCCTGATTTCCGCACCTCCATGCTCCAGGATTTCGACCGCGGCCGGCCGATCGAATTGGAGGCGATCCTGGGCACGGTGCGCGAACTGGCGCACCGCCTGGATATCCCCGCGCCGACGATCGATACGGTCTATGGCCTAACCCGTCTGCGCGCGCGCATGGCGGCCGAAGGGAACGGCGACGACGTCCGGCCCGACTAGGCCAATTGACGCTACAAGCCGCGCGGGCGTATGAAGGACCATGCTTGCCCGCGCCCTTCTCCTGCTGCTCGCCCTTCTACCGCTCATCGGTGGCGCCTCCACGTCCGTGCGGGCGGGCCCGTTGGAAACCGAGGAGAGTCTGACCTTCTTCCGAATCGGAACCGGCCCGACGGCGGAAACACTCTATGCGCTCGGGACCGCGATTTCCGCCGGGATCAGCCGTCCACCAGGCGGCAGCCCGTGCGACCAGGGCGGTATTTGCGGGGTTCCGGGCCTGATCGCCGTGGCGCAAAGCAAGGGTGGGTCGATCGAGAACCTGGAATCGCTGGCCGACGGCGACCTGGAAAGCGCGCTGGTCCATGCGGACATGGCCTATTGGGCCTATAATGCCTCGGGCCCGTTCCGGCATCGCCCTCCCGCCGCATCCCTTCGTGTCATCGCCAATCTAACGCCCGTGGCAATGCATCTGGTCGTGCGCGCCGATTCCGATATCGAGATGGTCGATGACCTTCGCGGCCGCGCCGTCTCCCTCGGGCCCAGCGGGTCGGGCACGGTCTCGAACGCGTTGTTGCTGATGCGCACGCATGGCCTGCCGTTGGAGGATTTCAGCGCGCGCTTCCTCAACCCCGGCCCGGCGAGCGACCAACTCGCCAACGGCGAGATCGACGCGCTGTTCGAGGTCGGTGGTCCTCCGATCGCAGCGATCCAGGCGCTGGCGGAGCGCGTACCGATCCGCCTGATCCCTATAGACGGCTATCCCGCCCGACAGATGCAAACCCTCTATCCCTTCCTGAGTTCCGGCACGATCCCGGGGGCGCTTTATCGCGATGTCCCGGAAACGCCGACCCTTTCGCTGGGCGTGCAATGGGTAACGCGGCAGGATCAACCGGACGCATTGATCGAAAGCATCACCCGCGCCCTCTGGCAGGGTACGTCGCGCGAGCTTTACCTCTCGGACAATCCGGACGGCCGGTTTCCCGATATCGAGGATGCCGCCGCACCCTCCGCCATCCCCATGCATGCGGGCGCCCGGGCCTATTACGATCAGGCGCTGGGGAGTTGACGGTCGGCGGCTAAAGAACCCGTTTCGCCTCGAAGGCGGCGCGCTCGCCCTCCGGAACGGCGGAGAGGATCACCGTCGCCTGGGCGAGCCCGCTCTCGTCCGTGAGCGAGACATCGACCAGCGGCGCGTAACCGTCCGGGATCAGGCTCAACATCCGCGCGCGCGCACCGCCATGGAGCACCAGCGTCGGCTTGCCCGAGCGTAGCGGCACCACCTCCATGTCGCGCCAGAAGACGCCCTTGCGGAAACCCGTGCCGAGGGCCTTGGAGCAAGCCTCCTTCGCCGCGAACATCTGGGCCAGACGGTCGGCGCGCTTGGCCGGGCGGCGTGCCGCCCGCGCCCTTTCTCCCTCGGTATAGAGGCGCAGGAGAAACCGCTCGCCGAAGCGTTCCACCGTGCGTTCGATCCGCGCGATATCGCACAGATCGACACCGAGCCCGATGATCATCGCCTACCTCCCCGCGTTCGCCCGGCCGCCACTTCGACGGCGCGACGGGCGCGTTCCATGGTCTTGCTCTGACGCCGCAGGAAACGCCTATGCTGATAGCCAGCGATCGCCCGACGCAACGGAAAGAAGAAGGCCGCCCAGACCGGGGCGAAAACGGTGACGCCGCCGACCGCCATCGGCAGGAAAACCTCCCAGGGGTGATCGAGCAGGTAGCCGAAACTGAGCCGGTGCGTCTGCAAATCCTCCGCGCTGACTCCCAGGATCAGATTGCCGAGCTTGAAGATGCCAAGCCAGATGAAGGGAAAGGTCCAGGGATTACCGACGACCGTTCCGATCGCGGAAGCCAGGACACTGCCGCGGGCGAAATAGGCCATCAGCCCCGCGAACAGAATGTGGAACCCCATGAAGGGGGTGAAGCTGATCGCCGCGCCGAAAGCGAACCCGCAGGCGATCGCATAGGGCGTCCCCGGCATGCGGCCCAACCGATGGCGAAAATACTCCACCCACCGCGCCCAGCCGAGCGACGGCCAGAAAGCCTCCCTCACCCGCGCCACGACCGCTCGTTTCTTCCGCCGTTTGAACATTCCCCTCGTCTTTGGACGCCCCGCGCCCTTACCCGTTACCCCTTGGTTGCTAACCGCTTTGCGCGCGTTCGACCGAGTTGACAAGAACCGAAGCGCGAAGGGCCGCGATGATATTGTTGAGCTGCCGCACGTCGTGAACCTCGATATCCACCAGAAGACCGAAGAAATCCTCGCTCCGGTCGATGAACTTCAGGTTCGTGATATTTCCGCCATCGCGCCCGATGACGCTGGTCAATGCCGCCAGCGCACCCGGTTCGTTGCTGAGCACGGCGGAGATTCGGCCGACGAAGCTATTGGTTCCCTCCCCGGTTTCCCAGCCGACATCCAGCCAACGTTCCGGCATGTCGGAGAAGCTTTCCAGCGTCGGGCAATCCACCGTATGGATCGTCACCCCCTTGCCCGTCGTCACGATACCGACGATACGGTCCCCCGGCAGCGGATGGCAGCATTTCGCATAATGGATCGCCATGTTCGGAATCAAACCCCGCAAGGGTACCGTACTGCCACGATCCTCGCGCGTCATGCCGTCGGCGCCGCCCCCCTTCGGCTTGACCTTGCGCTGGGGCTGCTGCTGGTCCTTGGCGCCCGGATAGACGGCATAGAGCACCTCGCGCCCCGTGACCCGCCCTTCCCCGACCGCGACATGCAAATCTTCCACGGAGTCCACCCGGAAGCGCTTGAGCACGCCTTTCAGCGCCTTCTCCGTCAGTTCGTAATGAAACTGATGAAAGATCTTCTCCACGATCTCGCGGCCAAGACGCAGATACTGCTCGCGCTGCTGGGAGCGGATGAAGCGCCGGATACAGGCCCGCGCCTTGCCCGTGACGACGAAGCTCTCCCAGGCCGGGCTCGGCGTCTGCGCCTTGGAGGTAACGACCTCCACCTGATCGCCGTTCCGCAATTGCGTGCGCAACGGCATGATCCGTCCGTTGACGCGCGCGGCCGTGCAGCGGTCGCCGATATCGGTATGGACCGCATAGGCGAAATCGACCGGGGTCGAACCACGCGGCAGGGCGAAGAGATCGCCCTTGGGCGAGAACACGAAGACCTGATCGGAGAACATCTCCATCTTCGTGTGTTCCAGGAAATCCTCCGGGCCGGCCGCGTTCTCCAGAATCTCCAGCAATTCACGCAGCCAGCGGTACTGCCGGCCTTCCGTGCTGGGCGCGCTGCGTGATTTCCCGGAATCCTTGTAGCGCCAATGCGCCGCGACGCCGAGTTCCGCGACCTCATGCATCTCACGGGTACGAATCTGAATCTCGATGCGCTGATTCTCCGGACCGATCACGCCGGTATGGAGCGACCGGTAACCGTTCGGCTTGGGCAGCGAGATATAGTCCTTGAACCGTCCCGGCACCGAGGAATACCGGGCATGGATTACCCCCAGCACGCGGTAGCAATCGGCCACCGTGTCCACGATCACCCGGAAAGCCATGATGTCGGACAGTTGCTCGAAGCCGACATTCTGACGCTGCATCTTGCGCCAAATCGAATAGGGCGATTTCTCGCGACCGCTGACCTCGGCCGCGACACTTTCCTTCTCGATCAATTCGGCGAGCGTCACGCGCACGCGCCCGATCAGGTCGCCGCCCCGCTCGCGCAGAAACGCAAGCCGCTTGATGATCGAGGCGCGGGCATCCGGATTGAGCTCCTGGAAGGCGAGATCCTCCAGCTCCTCCTTCCAGTCACGGATACCGATGCGTTCGGCCAGCGGCACATAGATATCCATTGTCTCGCGCGCGATGCGCCGGCGCTTCTCGCTCGCCTTGATGAAATGCAGCGTGCGCATGTTGTGCAGCCGGTCGGCGAGCTTGACCACCAGGACCCGGATATCCTGGGACATGGCGAGGACCAGCTTGCGGAAATTCTCCGCCTGCTTGGAGCGATCCGATTGCAGTTCCAATTGGGAGAGCTTGGTAACGCCGTCGACGAGGCCGGAGATTTCCGGACCGAACAGGTCCCCGATCTGGGCGACGGTCGTCTCGGTGTCCTCCACCGTATCATGCAGCAGGCCGGTGATGATCGAGGCGCTGTCGAGACGCTTCTCGCTCAACAGGCCCGCGACCTCGACCGGATGCGAGAAATAGGGATCGCCCGAGGCGCGTTTCTGCGTGCCGTGCGCGCGCATGGTGAAGACATAGGCCCGGTTCAGCGCGTCCTCGTCCGCGCCGGGCTCGTAGGTCTTCACACGCTCGACCAATTCATATTGGCGCAACATCGCCGGAAACCGCCCGTATCACCGCTCGAACCAACCGCCTTACGCGAAGAAGACACGCAATGACGAGCCCCTGCAAGGCCAAGCCGCATGGCACTTCGGAGAGGGTCGGCACCGAACCGTGCCTCGCGAATGGCATGGGGCTTGCGACCAATTTGCATGCCCCTCCATGGCTTATGATATAGTCAATGCGAGGCTCTCTTCCCAGCATCGAATGCCTCGGCGCGGGAAGGTCGAAGACCGGTTTATTCCGAGGAAGGATCGTCCCGTGACGGACCCGATCATTCAGCGTCAGAATCTGTTCTCCCTGCTCGACATGGCCAAGCGCCCAGGGCAGAGCACGGGCATGCGGATGCGCGGGAACGAAAGCGGAAGCGAATCCATCCTCGCCATGTTGGAGAAATCCGACCCGGAAGGCGCAAATGCCCTACGCACCCAGATCGGCGAGGCACGGAGCGTCCTGGACCGTATGGAGGCCGTTCGCGAGAACGCCGGGGATCAACGCAAGGAAGCAGCCCGCCAGAAGATCGAACGGATCAAGGCGCAACTCGCGATGCTGCGCCTGTTGGCCGCGGCCGATCCGGAGGCAGCGGCACGGCAAGCCTCGCGCCTCGCACGCGAACTCGCCGCCGCGGTCAAGGACTATACCGCCTCCGGTGGGACGGCCACGGTAACGCCGACGGCCGGCGCGGGCGTGACGGGCGGGGCCATGGCGGGCCAGACGCCCCCGCCGACAGCGGGCGCCACCACGTCGGGCGCGTCCGAAGCGGAGACCACGACAACGGCTGAGGCAACACCCCCGCAGTCCACCTCGATTCAGGCCACGGCCACGCCAACGCCGGATCAGTCCCCCGCGAATGAAGGCGCGCCCGGTAAACCGGACGAAGACGCGGACGGCAAGGCGCGCGGCCAAACCGGCGACGGCTCCGACACGGCGCCGTCCCCCTCCCCGCGCGAGGAAGAACGCGAGGCCATCCGGAACCGCGCCAACGCCCTGGTCGGCCAGATGGCGCAACGCTTCGGAGAAAGCCGCGCGGAGAGCGAATTCGCGGCCGAAATCCGACAGATCAAGGCCGCCTTGAAGACCATCATGGAAGCGGCCAAACGCAAGCTCCGCGCGGAGGACGGCGAATCCGACGCCGATCGGGACATCAAGGCCGGCGAACGCGCCCTGCGGGAGGTCGAACGCGCGCTCGACAGCCTCGCGCCGGCACCGGCGGCCGGGCCGAGCGTGACGGTCGACCTTCTGGCCTGACGAACGGCTTCCCCCGCGCCACCGTCCAATAGGCACCCTCTCCACCGAAAACGAAACCGCCCGGGCCGTTCGGCGCCGGGCGGTTTTAAAACGATCGATTTCAAGGGGCGCGGCGCGCCCCGCGCCCTCAATCCTCGCGGTCGGAGGGGTCGACATCCTCGAACATCGCCTCGGCGGCGGCCTTGGCTTCGGCGGCATCGCCCTCGCCTTCCTCGCCTTCCGGACGGGACTGACCGGACGTGCCCTCGCTCTCCTCGCTCAACAGCGCGGCGGCGGCCATTTCCAGCATGTCCTCCTCCTCGGGTTCGTCCTGCTCGATATGCTTCTGCAGGCCACGCACGAGGGAATCCTTCAGATACTCGGTATCCAGCTTATCCTCGGCGATCTCGCGCAACGCGACGACCGGGTTCTTGTCGCGATCGCGGTCGACCTGCAGTTCGCTGCCGTTGGCGATATCGCGGCTGCGTTGTCCGGCCATCAGGACAAGCTCGAACCGGTTCGGAACCTTCTCTACGCAATCCTCGACGGTAACGCGTGCCATGAACGGTCCTCTCAAGCGCTGCGGCGCGGCGGGCATCCGATGGGTTCCGGCCGATCCGTGTCCCCGGCCGTATCCATCGCTCCCGTCGCGCGATTCTTGGGTCTCCAGCCGGCGCGCGCGAAGCCGCGCATCACCCGGCAAGTGCCGGACTATAGGCAGGCCGCCCACCCGATGCAACCCCGCCGCGCCATCTCCGACAGGCGGCTGGCCTCACGATTTCATGAAAATGGCGCTTTTCGGAACGTCTTGTGTCGCATCCCCCCGGCGTATAGAGATGCGCTTATCCGAAGCGGCGGCGGGGCTCGCCCACGGCAATTTGCTACTTTCACCTAATTTCCGTTTCAGCCCCGTTCGGATTACACGGAAATCGATCGCGCGTAAGGAGATCGCAGGCATATGAAGCTCGGCATTTACCAGTTCGAGAAGCTCGGAATATTCATCGACGGCTCGAACCTCTACTCCGCCGCGAAGAGCCTTGGTTTCGATATCGACTATAAGAAACTCCTGGAACTATTTCGTGGCGAGGGTCGGCTGATCCGCGCCTTCTACTACACCGCGCTGTTCGAGGATCAGGAATATTCCCCGATCCGCCCGCTGGTCGATTGGCTCGACTATAACGGCTATACCATGGTCACCAAGCCGGCGAAGGAATTCACCGACGCCCAGGGCCGCCGCAAGGTCAAGGGCAACATGGACATGGAACTCGCCATCGACATGTTGCAGATGACGGACCATCTGGATCACGTCGTGCTTTTCTCCGGCGACGGTGATTTCCGCAGCCTGGTCGAGGCCGTGCAGCGCAAGGGCGTGCGCGTCTCGGTCGTCAGCACGATCAAGACCTCGCCGCCGATGATCGCCGACGAATTGCGCCGGCAGGCCGATAACTTCATCGAGCTTCAGACCCTCGCGGAAGCCATCGCCCGTCACTTCCACAATCAGCGCCCGCCCGTCCGCGCCACGGTCCGTGGCCGCCCGCCCACGGAAGAGATGGACGAGGACGAGTATGACGAAGAGGATGAGGACGATTACGACGACGAGGACTATGACGACGAGGATTACGAGGACGATTACGACGACGAGGACAGCGAAGCCATCGTCGAACGGACCCCGTCGAAGTCGTAAGACCGTGTTATCCGCCGTTCGATAACTTGCTGTTCGATAGGATGTCCACCTCCTCAGCCGGTTTCGAGAACCCGCCAAGCGATTGCCCCCTGTGTCCCCGCCTGGTCGAATTCCGGGCGGGGAACCAGGCCGCCCATCCCGATTTCCACAACGCCCCGGTCGCGAGTTTCGGACCGATCGACGCGCGTCTTCTGGTCCTGGGGCTGGCCCCTGGGCTGAAGGGCGCGAACGCGACCGGGCGTCCCTTCACCGGGGACTATGCGGGCGATCTGCTTTACGACACGCTGCTTCGCCACGGCTTCGCGCGCGGGACCTACGCCAAGCATGCCGGGGACGGTTTGACCCTGGTCGATTGCCGGATCGCCAATGCGGTCCGCTGCGTGCCGCCGCAGAACAAGCCGACGCCGAAGGAAATCGCCACCTGCCGGCCCTTCCTGGTGCGGGAGTTGTCGGCGATGACGGAACTTACCGCGATCCTCTGCCTCGGCCGGATCGCGCACGAGACGGCATTGCGCACGCTTGGCCACAAGCTGAAGGATCATCCCTTCGCCCATGGCGCCGGGCATGCGGTCATGCTGCCGACCGGCGCGCGGGTGACGCTGGTCGATAGCTATCACTGCTCGCGCTACAATACGAATACGGGCCGTTTGACGGTGGCGATGTTCGACGCGGTCTTCGAAAGGCTCAAGCAGGCGCTTTAGAGCGTGTCGCGTTGATTTGGATCCGCCTGAGATCGGGTTTCCGGCCCACGGTCCCATGGGGAGAGGGAGCGCCGGCGATGCGGGGCATCGTCAAGCGCGCTCGACGCGGTCCGGGAGCCCGGAAAACCGACCGGAAGCGCCGCCTTCGGCTCCCTGATCGTCGTCGCGCCCCGCTTCCGATGCCCCGCATCGCCGCGCGAGCCGCTCCTAGTCCAAGAAACCGAATGCGGCGTCTCAGGTGATTCCAAATCAACGCGACACGCTCTAACCGTATTCCTTCATGACCTGCGCCTTCTTGCGCTGCCAATCGCGCTGCTTGATCGTCTCGCGCTTGTCGACCTGACGCTTGCCCTTGCCGAGACCGAGGGCGAGCTTGCAGATCCCCCGATTGTTGAAATAGAGCCGCAGCGGTACGAGCGTATAGCCACCCTGCTTCGCCGCCCCCAGGAACTTGTCCCGCTCCCGCTTGTGCAGCAACAGCTTGCGCGCGCGTTTCGGCTCGTGCTGGAACTTCGCCGGGGCGTTCGGGTAATCCCCGATATGGACGTTGAAGAGATACATCTCCCCGTCCTTCGGCCCGGCATAGGCATCGGACAGATTCACCGTCCCCCGGCGAAGGCTCTTCACCTCCGTGCCGAGGAGTTGGAGGCCGGCCTCGACCTCCTCCTCGATCTCGTAGTCGAACTTGGCCCGCCGATTGACCGAAATCGTGCCGGTCGAGGTCAGCGTGCTCCGTTTCTTCTGAGCCATATCGTCCTCCGGTCGCCCGCGCGGGCCCCGGCCGGGCGCGTGGGCGTCAGATCAGCGCGACCTGACGCAACGCGTCCTCGACCTGGCGCTTGCTGGCATCCGCGATCTCGGTAAGCGGCAGGCGCGTGCGGCGCGTCGCCTTGCCGAGCAGTTCGGCCGCGTATTTCACCGGCCCCGGCGAGCTTTCGCAGAACAGCGCCGTGTGCAACGGCAGCAGCTTGTCGCGAATTTCGACATAGGTTTCCATATCGTTCTGCCGCCACGCATTGTGAAGACGCGAGCAGAGATTGGGCGCGACATTGGACGTGACCGAGATGCAGCCATGCCCGCCCTGGCCAAGGAAGGCGCCGATCGTCGCATCCTCGCCCGAGAGCTGGGAGAACCCCGGCCCGATCGCGACCCGCGTCTTCAGCGGACGGGTCAGATCGTTGGTCGCGTCCTTCACGCCGACGATCGTGTCGAAATCCCGTGCCAGACGCGCCATCGTCTCGACCGACATGTCGATCACGCTGCGCCCGGGGATGTTGTAGATGATGATCGGAATATCGACCGCCTCCGCGATCGCCTTGTAGTGCTGATAGAGCCCTTCCTGCGTCGGCTTGTTATAATAGGGCGTGACGATCAGCGCGGCGTCCGCGCCGGCGGTCTTGGCATGTTCGGTCAGCCAGATCGCTTCGCGGGTGGAGTTGGACCCCGTGCCGGCGATGACCGGCGCCTTGCCTTTCGCGACCTCGATGCACAGCTCCACCACGCGGCAATGTTCCGCGTGGCTGAGGGTCGGGGATTCGCCCGTGGTCCCGGTCGGGATCACGGCCTCCGTCCCCTCCTCGATCTGCCATTCGACGAATTTCTGGAAGGCGGCCTCGTCGACATTGCCTTCCTCGTCCATCGGCGTGATCAGGGCGGTCATCGAGCCCGTGAACATCGGTGTCATCGCGAAGTCTCCATCGCCTAAATTATATCGCAAGGGCGGGTAGTCTTCTGGAATTAAGTGGTTCGTTGCGCGCCGGCGCCACGCGCCGGGCCGCCGCGACTCGCCCAGCGCGACAGGGCGCGGACTTTAATCGCCCGGTCCGCCCCGAACAAGCCGCTTTCCCGGGCGTTTGACGCTGTCCCTTGCATATCGGCGCGATTGGTTCCTACACTGTCACACGATCCGGTCGATCAAGGATTCGATCGGAGGATTCCGAGGGGCAAGGAAAGTATCGGGCGGTCCTGGCCATGATGGCGCCTTCGCGCCGCGGCCGGTATCGTCCACCGTGCAAACCGCGACCATGTAACCGCGAACGCCTGGGCGAGAAGAATTGACGCCACGACGATTGCTCCCGACGTCGATCGCGACCGCCGCGCTCCTGCTCGTGCTCACCTTTATTGCCTCCGATCGGATCGCACGGGCCGACGCGCTGCCGGCCGCGCTGACCGAGGATGACGCGGCGGAATACGAGCTGGCCTTCCGTGCCCTCGACCGCGGGCGGTGGGAGGCGGCGCTGCGCCATGCCGGGCGCGCCGAGGAGGATTTGCCGCGCCAGGCCGTGATCTGGCTCTGCCATCAAAGCCTCGATTGCCCGTCCAGTTTCGGTGAGATCACCCGTTTCGTCGAAACCCACCCGGCGTGGCCGCGCCTCGACCGGCTGCGCCGGCGGGCGGAGGAAGCACTAGGCCACGCCGTGCCGGACGCCCGTATCCTCGACTGGTTCGCGGCTTATCCGCCACTGACCAGCGTCGGCACGATCCATTATCTGCGCGCGCTCGAACGCACGGGCGACCGCCCGCGCCTGCGTCGGGAGGCGCGGGCGATCTGGCGCACCACCTTGATGGGCTATTCCGACGAGCATGAATTCCGCCAGCGCTATCGCGATTTGCTGAGCGATCAGGACGAGATCGACCGGCTGGAGTGGTTGCTCTGGGAAGGGCATGTCGAAAGCGCGACCCGGCAGGCACGCCGCGTGCCCCGCGCCTATCGCGACCTGGCGGAGGCGCGCATCCTCCTGCGCACCATGCGCGGCGGCGTCGATGCCGCGATCGCGCGCGTGGTGCCGGACCTCGCCGATCATCCGGGGCTGGTCTATGAACGGCTGCGATGGCGGCGGAAGAAGGGCCGCGACGAGGAGGCCGGCAATCTGCTGCGCTGGCCGGAGATGCAGACGGTGCGCCCCGACCTCTGGTGGCAGGAACGCGCGATCCTGGCGCGCCGTGCCTTCTCCGACGGGGAAATCAGCCGTGCCTACCGGCTTGCCGCCGATCACGGCACCAACGACGGCGCCGACTTCGCGGAGGCTGAGTGGTTCGCCGGCTGGGTGGCCCTGCGGTTCCTGCGCGACCCGGAGATGGCCTTCCCCCATTTCCGGCGCATGTTCGAGCGCGTCTCCTATCCCGTCAGCTTGAGCCGCGCCGCCTATTGGGCGGGCCGCGCGGCCGAGAACGGCGGCAAGCCGGAGGTCGCCCATCAATGGTACGCGGAGGCCGCCAAGCACAGTTCCAGTTTCTACGGCCAGATCGCGGCCCTGAAACTGCCCGCGGGGGAGCGTCCCGGTCTTCCGGTCGAGCCCAACCCAACGGCGACCCAGGTTCAAGCCTTCGAGTCCGGCCAGATGGTCAAGTTGATCCGGATGCTGCAACAGGTCGGCGCGGAGGACACGGTACGGGTCTTCATCGACCACATGTCGGAGAACCTGAACGACCCGATCAATTTCACGCTGCTGGCCGGGCTTGCCAGGGATATCGGACGGAACGACCTCGCCGTGCGGGTATCGCGGGAAGCGATCAAGGACGGGGTCATCCTCTCCGGCACGGGCTATCCCGCGCTCGACATGGATGGCAGTCAGATCGCCGATACGACCATCGTCCACGGCCTGATCCGGCAGGAAAGCGGCTTCGACATCGACGCCGAAAGTCATGCCGGCGCGCGCGGCCTGATGCAGCTGATGCCGGCGACGGCGCGCGTCGTCGCGCGGCGGGAGAACCTGCGTTACGAACGCGATAAGCTTACCGCCGAGCCGCAATTCAACCTACATCTCGGCACGGCCTATCTGAAATCATTGCTGGAGCGGTTCGACGGTTATCTGCCGCTGGCGCTCGCGGCCTATAACGCCGGTCCCAACCGCGCGCGCCGCTGGGCGGAGGAATTCGGCGACCCGCGTGGCATGACGCTGGAGGATCAGATCGACTGGATCGAGAGCATCCCCTATCCGGAGACCCGCAATTACGTCCAGCGCGTGATGGAGGGGATCACCGTCTATCGCCAACGTGCCGCCGGGCGGCATGTGGCGTTGCGCCTCACCTCGGCCGCGGGTTATTGAGGCGCGCCGTCCTCACGACCCTTTCAGCGTAGCCAGTTCGTCCCGCGTGGTGTTCAACTGATCCGTCGTCAGGATCAGGCGGCGCCCCAGATCGCGGGTCATCTCGAAGGAGAAATAAGGGTCCTGGCGCGCCAGTTCGGTGAAGACCTCGCGATTGAGGCGCAACGCCGTGGTCGGCCGCAGCGCCCGCACGGTGGCCGAGCGTTTGGCGTCGTTCAGCAGGGCCAATTCTCCGACCAGCCGGTTTTGATCAAGGGTGAAGAGCACCTTCTCCGTCGCCCCCTCCCCGACCAGGACTTCCGCCTCGCCCTCGAGGATGACATAGGCGGCGTCGCCGTCATCGCCCTCGCGCATCAGGATCTCGCCGGGTTCGTAATGCTTACGCTCGCTGGTGAAGGCCAGGAACTTGAGGCGCGTCGGATCCAGATTGGCGAACAACGGCAAATGCTGGAGCGCGCGCGCCTCCACCGCCAGGGCCGCGTCCTCCCCACTCCCGTCCTCCCCACTCCCGTCCTCCGGGGAGGGCGTCTCGGCGGTCTCGGGGGCCGCCACCGGCGATGCCCCGCCCTCACCCCCGACGCGTTCCTCCGTCACGCGGCCGTTACGGATGCGCAGCACCTGCTCCACCTCGATCCCTTCCGGCGGGGCTCCGCCGACGGCGATCACGGTCGCGCCGCCCGCGGCCTCGCGCACGGCCGGCATGATGCGCGCGCGCGCCTCCGCGTCCAGCGCGCTCATCGGATCGCTCAGGATCAGGATCGCCGGACGCTTCACCAGATTGCGCACGAGATTGAGCTTCTGGCGCTGTGCGCCCGACAGACGTCCCCCGCTGATTCCGACCTGGAAGTCGAAGGCCACGCGCACGATGGCGCGGCGCAGATCGAGATCGTCGCACAGCTCCGCCACCACCGCCTCGACCCGGTCGGTGGCGTCCGACCGGCCATGAACGATGCGGCCGAACAGAATATTGTCGAGGATAGTGAGCCCGCGATTATAGCGTGCGGGATCGAAGGGCTCGACCTTGCCGCCGGGCTTGAAGACCTCCGGGTTCTCCGCATGCAGGGTCCGGCGCAAGTCGACCAGGGTCGCCTGCATCGCCTCGTCGATCAGGCCGAGGCGATGGCGCTGCACCACCAGCTTGAAGGGCAGGCCCGTGATCTGTCGCCGTTCCTCGTCGGATAGACCGCCCCCTTCGTATCCACCCTTCGCCTTGCGCACCATGACCTTGAGGTCGGGCAGCAGATCCTCGTCGATGAAGCTGTATTGCTCGAAGAAGGGATGGCCGGGCGGCAGGTCCTTGAACAGCTCGACCATCAATTCCGCGCATTTTAGGCCGATCTCGTAGAATTTCGCGATCAGACCGTGACGCTCCAGCAGGTCGCGCACCACCGGGTTCTCGTGCAGCCGGTCGAAGGCCCATTCCGGCACCGTGGGACGCCCGAACAGGATGTTCCCGGCGACGGAGGAATAGGTGTTGTAGCGTCCCATGTCGTAGGTCTGGACCAGATCGTCGAAGCCGCGCTCCGCCAGCACCTCGCCGACGTGCCGGCGCGCGGTCATGACCCGTTCGGCAAGGTCCGCCCGTGCCTCCGGATCGATCGTCTGGCGCAGGCCGATGGAGTACATGTCCTCCTCCATCTCCACCACGCGCAGCAAATCGACCGCCCGCTCGGTCAACGCCTCCCGGTCACGCACGCCGGCCATGGCATAGTCGGTCCAATCCCGCGTCGGATCGAACGGGCTGTTGCCGGAGGCTTCGGCCTCCTCGATCTCGCGGCGGCGGGTGTCGTCCTCGCGCTCCTCCTCCGGATCGGGCGGACGGCGCTGCAGGCCGATGAACATATTGGCCGCGATGGTGCCGTTGAAGAAGGCGGGCTCGCCCGTGGCATAACCGATGCGCGCGCCCGTCACCCCCTCATGCAGCGTGGCGATATCCCGGTCCCCCACCCTGATCCGGCCGGTGGAGGGAGTCAGCAACCGCGCCAGCAGCCGGCCGACTATTTCCCGGGCCATGCCGCTGGTGGCGATCACGGCCGTCGTGCCGCCGGCCTTCAGCGTGAAGCTGGCGCCGTCGATCACCCGCGTGCCGTCCTCATCCGCCCAGGTCAGGCTGGACGCCTGGATGTCGCCGTCCAGCGCCGGCTCCTCCGTCGGCCGGCCTTGCTGCAAGTCCTCTTCCAGCATGCCCGGCGGCGCGAACTGGCCGATCAACTGGTCGTACTTGATGCGCGCGTCGGCGAGGCGCTGATAATAATCCAGCAATTCCTTCCAAGGCGCCGCCAGATCCTTGTAGGCCGCGAGCGCGGCCACCAGCGCGCCGAAACTCAACTCCCCCTGGATCACCAGATAGCCACCGATCGCATAGAAGAAGAAAGGGGTCAGTTGGTTGATGAAGTTGTTCAGGAACTTCATGAAGAACTTGCGCTGATAGATCTCGAAGCGCACGTCGAAGATCCGGCCGAGACGCCGCGAGATATCCGCCAGCACGTGGCCCACATGGTCGTGCGCGCGCACGTCCTGAACCCCCAGCGCGATCTCCCCCACCCGGTTGGAGAGGGAGCGCACATGCTTCACCCGCTCCTTGCCGAGCAGGTTCACCTTGCGCTGCAATTTCGGAATGACATAGCCCTGCACCGGAATCAGCGCGAAGGCGGCAAGGCCGAGATAGGGGTCCTGCGCGAACATGAAGGCCATGATCGTCAGGAAGGTGCCGCCCTGGAACGCGATCAGCGCGAAGGCGTCGCCGAAGAAACCGCCCAACGGCTCGACCTCGGCCGTCACCATGGTGACGATCTCGCCGGACGATGTCTTCTGGAACTGCGGTAACGGAAAGCGCAGCGTGCGCGCGACCAGCACGAAGCGGAGCCGGCGCAGCAACCGCTCCGCCATCACCCCCTTATAGGTGTTGATGCGCATCTTGAAGAGCCCGTTGACGATGACGAGCCCGAGAAAGATACCGCACAACACGAAAAGGTACTGGACCTGCGTCAGCGTGACGCCCAGGAAGTCGATCGTCTCGCGGTCGGTATCGATCGCGCCGTTGATGATCGTCTTCGGCAGGTCGAAGGAATAATAGAGGAAAGGAAAGGATAGCAGCGTCAGCGCCAACGTGATGAGTTGCTGCGTCCGACTGTTCTGCCAGATGAAGCGGAACATGCTGCGATCCATCGCGGCGTCTCCCCCGAATTCAGCGCCGGCCGCCCTGCCCAAGGCGCCCTGCCCTAGCCACACCGCCCTAAGCCGCCCAGTCCCTGACAATGCCCCACCCCCGCCCCGCGATTTAAGCGAAGGCCGGGGGCCCTGTCATCCGGCATGCGCCGTGGTGGCATTCATCACGCCGCGAACTGTTCCTTCAGGATGCGTTCCTCCAGATTATGCTCCGGATCGAACATGATCGTGGCCGCGATGCCGCGATCCTCGTGGATCGAGACATGGCGGACGTCGCGCACCTCGGTCGAATCCGCCACCGCGCTGACCGGGCGCTTCTGGGTGTTGCGAATCTCGAAATCCACATGCGCGCTCTGCGGCAGGAGGGCGCCGCGCCAGCGCCGGGGGCGGAAGGCGCTGATCGGGGTCAACGCCAGCACGCCCGCGCCCAGCGGCACGATCGGCCCGTGCGCGGAGAGATTATAGGCCGTGCTGCCGGCCGGCGTCGCCACCAGCGCGCCGTCGCACACCAACCCGTTGAGCCGCGCCACCCCGTCGACCCGGATGTCGATCTTGGCGGCCTGACGGGTTTCCCGGAAGACGGAGACTTCGTTGATCGCGATCGCCTCCTCGATCGTGCCGTCGACGCGGGTCGCGCGCATGCGCAAGGGGTAGAGCTTGAGCGCCTGGGCGCTGGCCAGCCGCTCCTCAAGCCCACCGGTGCGGTACTCGTTCATCAGGAAACCGACCGTGCCGCGATTCATGCCGTAGATCGGCTTGCCCGTGCCGATCAGCGCGCGCAGCGTATGCAGCATGAAGCCGTCCCCGCCCAGCGCGACGACGACATCCGCCTCCTCCGGCGTCTCCACGCCGTGATATTGCGACTTCAGCGCGCCCAGCGCCTGTTGCGCCTTTTCCGCCTCGGAGGAAACGAAGCAGATTCTGAGCGTCCCCACCCGTTCGCCCACCCGTTCGCCGGCCCGTTCGTCTGGCCTGTTGTCCGCGCTGTCCGGTCCCTCCGGCATCGTGACGATCCTTGCCTTTCGCCCCCGGCGCGCGCGACAGTCGATCCCGACGCCGCCCGGAAGGCCGTGCGGTGACTGTACCCGGCACACATGGGCCCGGAAAGAGCGGAAGAAACGACGGATGAACGGATGGGAGGGTCGGCGATGAGCCGCGAGGAAATCCTGTTCGCCAACGATGCCTTCTATCAGGCCTTCGCCGATGGCGACGAACGCGCGATGGAGGCCCTATGGGCGGAGGAGGCGCCGGTCGCCTGCCTGCATCCGGGATGGGAGCCCCTGATGGAGCGCGCCCATGTCATGGCGAGTTGGCGCGCCATCCTTCAGAACCCGCCGGCCGTGCGCTGCCTCGACCCCCGGGTCTTCGACCAGGACGGCTGCGCCTTCGTGCTGTGCTGGGAGGCCGTGGGCGCGCAATATCTGGTCGCCACCAACATTTTCGTGCGCGAGGGCGGTCGCTGGCGCATGGTCCATCACCAATCCGGCCCGACCAACGGAAAACCTCCGAAGGCCGCCCAAGACACCGAAGCGCGCGTGATCAATTGAGGGGAAGGCGCCGCGCGACGACACACGCCGCGCCCTCCCGGCCCCCTATTCCGGCAGATCGTAGATCACGATGGTGACGCTTTTCGCGTCCGTCGTCTTGTCAGCCCCGTCGTGCCGGATCGCATAGGCATCGTCGGAAAGCCCGGGCAGATCGGCTTCCGCATCGTGTCCGCCGCCATGCGAGAACTTCTTCGTCTTGGATATATTGACCTTTTCCACCTTCTTGGCGATGACGATTTCGTTGCGCGTCGCGGTGCGATAGATGCCGAAACTGCCGGTATTCGTCACCGAGGAGGCGCCCGGGTCGCCGATGGAGGCGACGATCCCGCTCTCTCCCGGCCCCAGCCGTTGCCCGGGAAAGGGCGGCGCATATTCGACATGGCCGTCCGGGAAATCCTGATCCTCGATCGTGCCCTCGAAGCAGGCGATATAGAACGCCTTCCGGCCTTGGTTCTCCACATGGATATTCGTACGGCTCATGGTCGTCCCCTCCGTTTAAACCTTTCGTCCATAGTCCGGCACTAATCCGAAAGGCGTCAATCGGGGGGCGCACTTTTTACATGTTTTTCTATAAAACACCCCCAAAAAGGGACGAAACGGTAAACTCTTCGGGGATACCCCCTCACGCATAGGCCGTCACCACCTCCGCCAGCGTGGCGTCGGTGGGATCGGGAAGCCGGGCGATGGCGGCGCGGGCGCGGGCCAAATCCTCCGGCGTATCGACGGCGATGGAAAGACCGCGATAGCGCGAATGGTTGGGGCTGATATTACGGATCTTGAAGTCCGCCGCATGCTCATAGGCCCAGGCGGTCACATGCTCGCGCCATTCAAGCGCCTGCGTCGCCGCGCAGATACGGGCCAGCGCCGGGCGGCTCACGGCCTCCGCGCTCGCCCCGATGGGATAGCCGCGCGGGAAAACGTTGGTCGCGATGTCGAGCGTCGGGTCGGCGAGATAGGCTTCCGCCACCGCGTCCGTCACCTCCGGATCGACGAAGGGACTATCTCCGCAGATGCGCACGAACCAGTCGAGCCCATGCGCCTCCATCGCGGCGAGGCAGCGCCCCGCCACATCCGACGCGTCGCCCCGGAAGCACCCGATCCCCTCCGCCCGCGCGAAGGCTTCCAGATCGTCATCCACCGCCCGGTCGGAGGTCGCCAGCAGCATCGCCGGCACCACCCGGCAACGTCGCAGCCGATCGATCGCGCGACCCAGCACCGGCCGTCCGGCAAGGTCCATCAGCCCCTTGCCCGGCAGGCGGCGGCTGTCGAGACGGGCGAGCAGGATCAACGCGGCGGGGCCCCGGGTGGTCGGGGCACTTGTGATGGTCATGCGCGGCGTTCCTCGGTCGTGCGGACTGGCGGACGATCAATCCACCCCGCACGGTATCACGGTGATCGAAGGCGGCGGCAAGCGGAAATCGGCGCCTCGGCCGCCCGGACGCTCGCGCCATGGGTGCCTTTTGTCGCCGAAACGCGCCAAGGCGTCGTGTCCATGCGAGGAAAAGGCGGCGCCCATGCTATTCTCGGTATCAGGCATCGGCGGCGAACGACCGATCAAGCCCAGGCGAAAGGGAGCGGCCCCATGATCATCTATCCCGATATCGAGGTGAAGGACGGCAAATGCGTCATCCTGCGGCGCGGCAGTTTCGACGATCCCAAGGTCTATGACATCGAACCGCTGGCGGCGGCCAAGCGTTTCGAGGCGTCGGGCGCGGAATATCTCCACGTCGTCGATCTGGACGGCGTCCTGCAGGGCGGCCGCCACAATGCGGAAACCATCGTCGAGATCATCGAGACCGTCTCCATCCCCGTCCAGGTCGGCGGCGGCATCCGCACCATGGCCACGGCCGATTGGTGGATGGAACACGGCGCGGCGCGCATCGTGCTCGGCACCGCGGCGATCAAGGACCGGACCTTCGTGCGCAATGCCTGCGCGCGCTATCCGGGGAAGGTCGTCGTCTCGCTCGACGCGCGCGACGGCTATGTCATGGTCGATGGCTGGCGCGAGCAGACCGGCTTCACCGCGAGCGAGATCGCGAAGGATCTGGCCGACAGCGGCGTGGCGGCGATCGTCTTCACCGATATCGACGCCCAGGAAGGACCGAAGGAAGCGACCTTCGCGGAGACCAGCGCGCTCGGCCAGGAGATAGCCATACCGCTGATCTCCTCCGGCTGCGTGCAGTCGCTGGACGATGTCTCGGTGCTGCGCCATATCCCCGGCATCCATGGCACGATCATCGGCTGGGCCTTCTATGAGCGCTGGGTGTCGGTCCGCGCGGCGCTGGCCGTCGCCCGGGAACCGGCGACGGAGGCGGAGTTCATCTAGGGGCGTTCAGGACCCTAGGCGGCCGAGCTATAAGGCTGCGGTCAGGGGCCGGGCGAGATCACCGTTCGGCGCGACCGATACGTCGTCGAGGCCGAGCCACCCGGCCATCTCCCGCAGCGCGGGCGCCAGCCGTTCGGCAAGCGGACCCGTCGGCTCGCCCGCCTCCGCGAAGGCGCCTTGCACCAGCAGGCGCCGTCCCTCCCGGTCGGCCTTGAGGTCGAGACGCCCGGCCAGCCGGTCGTCGAGCGCGATGGGCAGGACGTAATAGCCGAAGGCCCGCTTGTGCGCGGGCGTGTAGATCTCCAGCCGATAGTGGAAATCGAACAGCCGCTCCGCCCGTGGCCGGAACCAGCAGACCGGGTCGAAGGGGACGAGCAACGTGCAGCCCTCAAGCCGCCGCTTGCCCGCGTCCGGCACCAGATAGGCCGGGTCCTTCCAGCCCTTCACCCGGGCGGGGATCAGCGCCCCCTCCTCCACCAGTTCGGCGACGCGCGCCCGGCTCTCCGCCGAGGGCAGGCGATAGAAATCGCGCAGATCCGGCTCCGTCGCGATGCCCAATGCGCCGGCCGCGCGGCGCAGCAGGGTGCGCTGCGCCTCCTCCCGGCTGGGGGTCGGGGTTTCGACGACGGCGCGGGGCAGCACACGTTCCGTCAGATCATAGATGCGGGTGAAACCGGCCGTCCGGCGCGTCGCCGTCGTGATCTCGCCGCCCCAGAACAGGAACTCCGCCGCCTCCTTCGCCTCGCTCCACCCCCACCAAGGGTCGGTCGGGCCGTTCGTCGTGCCGGTCAGTTCGGAGGCCGCGACGGGACCGCGGTCGGCGATCTCGTCGCGTACGCGTTGGATGGCTTTCGGATTCTCCCGCGCGAAACGGGCAAGGCGGCCATAGATTCCAATGCCCCGCGCCGCGTCCTCCATGCGCCAGCGGAAACAGGGCTGAAGCTCCACCGGCAGCAGGGAGCATTCATGGCCCCAATATTCGAACAGGCTGCGCCGTCGCCCGCCATAGGCTTCCTTCTCCAGCAGCGCATGGTCGTAAGCGCCCAGGCGGGAGAAAAGCGGCAGGAAATGCGCGCGCTCCAGCACATTGACGCTGTCCACCTGCAACACGCCCAGGGCGCGCGCGGTCTTGCGCACCTGCGCGGCGCTCACCGGCCCGTCCGGCCGGCGGCGGTGCAGCCCCAGATGCGCCAACGCGACGCGGCGCGCCTGAAGCGGCGTCAGCGTCTCACCCGCCAAACGTTTCGCCATGACGCCCGGTCACCCCTGCGCGATGGAGATCGCATCCGCGTCCCAGGAACCGGGCCAGACCTCAGCCCGCCCGGCGCTGCGCAGGTGCCGGATCATGCCGACCGGCACGTCCCGGGCGATCAGCAGGGGGCCATCGCCCTCTGCCTCCGGGCGCCCCGCCTCCTCCGCGAAGCGCCCGTCATAGCCGAGTTCCGCCTCGCACGGCAGGAAGACGGCCGCGCCGGAGAAATTCGGGCGCGCGTTATTGGGCAGCGCGGAGCCGATGGAACCGACCGCGCAAACCGCCGTCTGCAATTCCACCGCCCGGGCCTTGGCGCAGCCGAAGACGCGGGAATAGCCGGACTCCTTCTCCGTCATCGAGGGGACGAGGATCAGGTCCAGGTCCGGCTCGCTGCGCGCGATCTTGGCGGAGAGCGCCGGCAACTCGATGTCGAGGCAGATCAAGGTCGCGATGCGCAGCCCGTTCCACTCCACCATCTCCACCTTGCCGCCGGTAGCCAAGTGCCAGCCCCGTGGGTCCTTCTCTCCCGGCGTCAGACACAGCTTGTCCTGCGCCACGACCCGGCCGTCCGGCAGGATCAGATGGGCACGGTTGAGGTGCTTCGGCCCGTCGGAGTCCGGATCGGCGGCGGGGTCGGGCACGGGCACCGTGCCGGCCAGCAGGGCGATCCCCGCCTTCTCCACCAGCTTTGGCAATTCGGCCAGCGCCTTGCGCGCCTCGTCGGCCATGAAGCCGATTTCCTCCATCGGCTTAAGCCCGCCGGGGGCATAGCCCAGCCATTGCTCGCTCGCATATTCGGGCAGGACCAGGATATCGGCGCCGCCCGCCTTCGCCTCGGCCAGTTTCGCCTCCACCTTGGCGAGCCAGGCGTCGATGCCGTTCAGCGGCTGTGCCATGTTGGTGGCCCAGAGCGCGACGGTGGCGAAATCCTTGCGGACGGTCATGAAGCGATCCTCGTTCCGAATAAAGGATGGATGATGCACGAACGGGCCGATGCTAGCGGCTCTCCCCGGAAAGGACGAGCCCCTTACCGCTTGCACCGCGTGAGCGGAGCGAATACTGACGAGGCGAGCTTACCGAGCGCAACCCCAGAGATTTGGCCGATCGACCCGCGATGAGCGATATCAGCTTCGAAACCGCCGGCGGCATAACCATCCGCCGCAGCGAGGAACCCGCCCCCTACGAAACCGCGATCGACGATGTGATCGAGCGGTTCGACGGCCGGCCGGGTGCCCTGTTCTCCTCGAACTACGAGTATCCGGGGCGCTATACGCGCTGGGACGCGGCGGTGGTGGACCCGCCGTTGATCATCGCATCGCGCGGACGGACCATGCGGTTCGAACCGCAGAATGCGCGCGGGGCGCTGCTGGCCCGCATCATCGCCGGGGCGCTGGACGGCCACGGCGATATCGCCACCAGCGCATGGGAGGGCGAGACCTTCACGGTGAGCGTCGCGGAACCCTCGCGCCATTATGACGAGGAGGAGCGCTCCAAGGCCCCGACGGTCTTCTCCATCCTGCGCCGGGTGGTCGAGTTGTTCCGCACGGACGGGGACGACAATCTCGGCCTCTACGGCGCTTTCGGCTACGATCTGTGCTTCCAGTTCGACCCCATCGCCTTCAATCTGGAGCGCCCGGCGGACCAGCGCGACATGGTGCTGTTCCTACCCGACCAACTCGTCGTGGTCGACCATTACACGGTCAGCGCCAAGCGCTATCGCTACAGTTTCGAGATCGGCGGGGAGAGCACCGGCGATCTCGACGGCACCATCGCGGAAGCGCCGTTCGAGGCGGCGGAAACCGTGCCCAACCCCGGCGATCACGTGCCCGGCGAATACGCCAAGCTGGTCGAGCACGCGAAGGAAAGCTTCCGCGCCGGCGATCTGTTCGAGGTTGTGCCGGGCCAAGTCTTCCACGAGCGGTGCGAAATGCCGCCCGCCGGCATTTTCCGTCATCTGCGCCAGATTAACCCCTCGCCCTATGGCTTCCTGATGAATCTGGGCCAGGGCGAGTATCTGGTCGGCGCCAGCCCGGAGATGTTCGTGCGCGTCACCGGCCGCCGGGTGGAAACCTGCCCGATCAGCGGCACCATCCGGCGCGGCGAGGACGCAATCGAGGATTCGCAGCAGATCCTGAAGCTCCTCAACTCCAAGAAGGACGAGGCGGAGCTAACCATGTGCTCCGACGTCGACCGCAACGACAAGAGCCGGGTGTGCGAGCCGGGTTCCGTGCGTCTGATCGGACGGCGCCAGATCGAGATGTATTCGCGCCTGATCCACACGGTCGACCATATCGAGGGGCGCCTGCGCCCGGAGATGGACGGCTTCGACGCCTTCCTGACCCATGCCTGGGCGGTGACGGTGACGGGGGCGCCCAAGCTGTGGGCCATGCGTTTCATCGAAAATCATGAGAAGAGCCCGCGCGCCTGGTATGGCGGCGCGGTCGGCATGGCGCATTTCAACGGCGACATGAACACCGGCCTGACGCTCCGCACGATCCATATCAAGGACGGCTATGCCCGCGTGCGCGCCGGGGCGACGCTGCTCTATGATTCGATTCCCGAGGAGGAGGAGAAGGAGACCGAGCTCAAGGCCTCCGCCCTGCGCGCCGCGATCAAGCGTCCGGCCAATTCCGAGGGCGCGGATCTCGACCAGGAGGTGCGCAAGGTCGGCACCGGCAAGACCATCCTGCTGGTCGATCACGAGGACAGCTTCGTCCATACGCTCGCCAACTATTTCCGGCAGACCGGCGCGCGCGTGGTGACGGTGCGCACGCCGCTGGCCGACGATGTCTACGACCGGGTGAAGCCCGATCTCGTCGTCCTCTCCCCCGGGCCGGGGTCGCCGCGCGACTTCGATTGCGCGCGCACGATCGAGGGGGCGATGCAGCGCGACCTGCCGATATTCGGCGTCTGCCTGGGCCTGCAGGCGCTGGCGGAACAGGCGGGGGCCAGCCTCGATCGACTGGACGTGCCGATGCACGGCAAGCCCAGCCGCATCAAGGTGACGCAGGCGGGTCGCGTCTTCGCGCGGCTGTCGAATGAATTGACGGTCGGCCGCTACCACTCCCTCCACGTGCTGCCACGGACGCTGCCGGATAGCTTCAGGGTCACGGCGGTCACGGACGACGACGTCGTCATGGCGATCGAGCATGCGGAGCGTCCGATCGCCGCCGTGCAGTTCCACCCGGAAAGCATCATGTCGCTCGGCAAGGCCGCCGGCATGCGGATCGTGGAGAATGTGGTGGAGTCCCTGACGAAACGCTGAGGGATGGGGGCGGCTGCGGACGGGACGCCCCCTCCTATTCCGCCACCCCGTCCACCGCGGACAGATACGCGATCGCGGCGTCGAGCGCCCCCTGCCCCACCGGCAGCCCCGCCCGGCGCAGGACGAGGTCTATCACGGCGAGGCCGCCCAGCACCATCGGCTCGTTCACATCGCCCATATGCCCGATACGGAAGGACCGCGCGCCGAGCTGGCCCAGCCCCCGCGCGATGGCGACCGAATAGATATCGCGCGCGGGCGTGCGGATACATTCCGGATCGAAATCATCGGGCAGCAGCACGGTGGTAACGCTGTTGGCGCGGCTTTCGGGCGCAAGCGCATTGAAGGCCACCGCGCCCCCCTCCGCCCAGACCGACACGGCGGCCCGAACCGCGCCGGCCAGGCGCGCGTGACGGGCAATCGCCCCCTCCAGCGTCTCCTCCGCGATCATCTTGAGCGCTTCGTCCAGACCGAAGATCAGCAATTCCGGCGCCGTGCCGCAAAACCGCTGATAGTGCTCCCCGCGATTGCGATCCACCCAATCCCAGTAGCGGCGCGGCGTCGCGACCGTTCGTCCGATGGCCTGCGCCTTCTCGTTGGCGGCGACCATGGAGAGGCCCGGCGGCATCATCAGCCCCTTCTGGGAGGCCGCGATGGTCACGTCCACGCCCCATTCGTCCATCCGGAACGCCGTCGTGCCGAGGGAGGCGATGGTATCCACCATCAACAAGGCCGGGTGCCCCGCCGCATCCATCGCCGCGCGCAGCCCCGCGATATCGCTGGTGATCGAGGCGGCGGTATCCGTGTGCACGGCCAGAACCGCCTTGATCTCCCCCTTCGTGTCCTGACGCAGCGCGTCCTCGACCCGGTCGGGATCGATCGGATGGCGCCAGTCGTTCGGCACCGTCCGGCATTCGACGCCGAGCGATTGGGCAAGGCCGCGCCACCCCTCCGAGAACTGCCCGACCTCGGGGATCAGCACCGCGTCGCCGGGGGAAAGCGTGTTGGCCAGCGCCGCCTCCCACGCGCCGTGACCATTGGCGGTATAGAGGAAGACCTGCGCCTCGGTCTCGAACAACGCGCGCACCTCCTCGAACAACCGGTCGCTGAGGGCGATGAAATCCGGGCCGGAGAAATCAACCGGCTGACGGTTCATGGCGTTGAGGATGCGCTGGGGAACCGGCGTGGGGCCGGGCACCATCAGGAACTCCCGTCCCCGTCTAACCGTCGTCATGCGAAACCGACCCATAGGTTACGGTGAATTAGGCGCGCATAAGTAGCCCAAATCGCCGGCGGGTCAACGCCGAGGCTTGGCCCGCGCGCGCCTCTATCCCGCCAAGTGCCGGGCCATCTGGCCCCGCCCACGCGGCAGCGCGCTCATCCCACCGGCGGCACCGGCACTGACGGCCGCCAATGCGCCCAGGACAACCGGCATGACGAAGGGCAGCCAGCCCGGCGCCCATGCGACATGCAACCCCTCCGTCGTCAGCCACCATCCGCCGATCAGCCCCGCCGCGCCGCCGATCGCGGCCGCGATAGAGCCGAGCGTCAGCGCCTCCCCCAACCGGGCGAGCGCGATTTCCCGCCGCGAGGCGCCGACCAGCGCGAAGGCCAGTGCCTCCCGGCGGCGCGCATCGACATCGGCCGCCACGATCGCCGCGAGGCCCAGCGCCCCCGCCACCAGCAGAATACCCGCGATGCCGAGCGAGCCCAGCACCGCGCCGTCGATCACCTGACGGACCTGCGCGACGATCCGGCGCACGTCGATGGCGGTGACATTGGGCGCGATGCGGCCCGTATCGGCGATCACGCGATCGATCGCCGCGCCGTCCGATCCCTGCAGGGTGAATATCCAGGAATGCGGCGCATCGCGGAACGGGTCCGCGGAGGCGAGCAGCAGATAATCCGGACGGAAGGTACGGTGATATTCCTTGCGGATCGCGACCACCTCGGAGGTGAAGGTCCGGCCGAGGACGCTATAGGTCACTTCGTCGCCGGGCTTGAGATCGAAGGCCTGCGCCAGATCCTCCTCCGGCGCGATCACGGGCGGGGCACCCCGGTCCGGCGTCCACCATTCCCCGGCGAGCAATTCCGACCCGGTCGGTCCCGCCGACCAGGAGAAACTGCGATCGCCCTCGATCACCCAGCTCTTGTCGGCGCGGACCAGCGCTTCCTCCGCCGGCACGCCGTTCACGCGCAGGATACTGGTGCGCATGAAGGGATCGGCCTGAAGCCCGCCGAGCGCCGGGTCCTCCGCGATCCGGTCCCGCAACGCCTCGACTTGATCGGGCTGGACGTCGATCATGACGAGGTCCGGCACCTTCGCCGGGATTTCCCCGCGCAGCGATCGTTCGAGGGAGCCTTGCGCCCCCAGCACCGCCGTGACCCCCGCGATGCCGATCCCGATGGCCAGCGCCTTCACCGCCGAGGCACCGGGTTGCGACAGCCCCTGGACGATCAACAACCCGACGAAGCCCTTTGGCCTACGCCGCGCGATCAGCCGTGCCGCCGCCCAACCACCGGCCGCCAACAGCGCGCAGGCAAGCACGAGCCCCACCGCCGCCAACGCCGCCAGCATGGGGATCGGCAGGCTCGCCACCGCGAGCGCCAGGGCCAGAAGCGCCGCGCCGATGCCGATCGCGGCGTGACGGGGGCGCGGGCTCATCCCCGCTTCCCCGCTGCGCATCGCCTGTCCCGGCGGGGTGCGCGCGGCGGCGGAGAGCGCGGCCACGCCCGCGCCCGCTATGCCGATACTCAGCGTCGCCGCCGCCTGCAGCCCGGGCCAGAACAGCGCGCCCGCCGTCCAGTTCAGATGCAGTTGGGCCCCCACCAGATCCATCAACGGCACGGCCACCAGCGCCGACGCCCCGAAGCCGAGCGCCAACCCACCCAACGCGGCCAGCCCCAGGATCGTGCCATGCAGCGCGATCACCAGCGCGGGCGTCGCGCCGGACAGACGATAGAGCGCGATGGTCCGCGCCCGCCTGCCGACCCAGACGGTGGCCGCGGCCCAGGCACCGGCGAGCCCGATGGCGAGCGCGACGATCCCCGCCACGCCCAGGAAGGTGGTCGTCCGCGCCACCGTCCGCCGCACGCGGTCGCCGGCATCGCCGGGGGTTTCCATCTCCCACCCCCGTTCGGGCGTCAGGTCCGCGACCGCCGCGCGGAAATCCGTGCGATCCACATCCTCCGCCTTCGTCAGACGGTAGCGGAAATCGGCAAGCGCGCCGGGCCCCAGCAACTCGGTCCCGGGCAGTTCCTCAAGCGATATCAGAACCCTGGGACCGACCAGGAATCCACCGGCGGACAGCCGATCCGGCTCCGCCTCCAGGATCGCGCGAACCTCGAACTCCCGCTCCCCCACCCGGATGGGATCGCCCGGCGATATGGGCAGACGGGCGAGAAGCGTTTCCTCCACCACCGCGCCCGGCAGGCCGCCCCGCCGGGCCAGGGCCTCCTCCAGCGGCCGGTCGCCGGAAATCCCGATCCGGCCATAGAGCGGATAGGCGCCGTCCACCGCCTTCAGTTCGATCGGCGTCCGGGTTTCGCCGCCGCGCGCGGTGCTGCGCAATTCGACCACGCGGGAGACATCCGCCACCGCCGGTAACGCCGCCAGCCGGCCCACCAGATCGTCCTTGAGGGGCTGGTTCACCACGGTAATCGCGAGATCGCCGCCGAGGATCGCATAGCCATTACGTTCCAACGCCGTGGCGAGCGCATTGCCCAGCATCCAGACCGCCCCCAGCAACAGGGCCGCGATCGCGGTGCAGGCGATGAAGAGGCGCAGCCCCATGATGCCGCTGGCCGCCTCGGCACGCAGCAGGGTCCATAGGGTCGGCAGGTGGAGGTCGCGGTCGCGGAATGCCTTCATCGTCGGCCGCTCACGCCGCGATCCGGCCGGAATCGATTTCCAGCCGTCGGTCGCATCGCGCCGCCAGCGCCGGGTCGTGCGTCACCAGCAACAGGGCCGCCCCGGTGCTCCGCGCCAGATCGAACATGACCTCCACGATGGCCGCGCCGGTCTTCTGGTCGAGATTGCCGGTCGGCTCGTCGGCCAGGATCAGGCGCGGCGCCGCGATGAAGGCACGGGCGATGGCCGCGCGCTGCTGTTCGCCGCCGGAGAGCGCCGTCGGCCGATGATCCAGCCGATGCCCCAGGCCGACCCGGTCAAGCATGGCCGCCGCGCGCTCCCGGGCGTCGGGTATCCCCGCCAGCACCAGGGGAAGCGCCACATTCTGCAACGCCGTCATGGCGGGCACCAGATGATAGGCCTGGAATACGACGCCGATATCGCGGCGGCGCAAGCGCGTGCGCGTGGTCTCGTCGGCATGCGCCATATCCACGCCCATGACGTCGATGCGGCCGCCGGTCGGCCGCTCCAAGCCCCCCATCAGGGCGATCAGAGACGATTTGCCGGAGCCGGACGGCCCCGTGACGGCCAGGATCTCCCCGGCGGTCACGCGCATATCGATTCCGGCGAGGACCGATACCTCGCCGCCCGCGCCGGGATAGGCCAGGCGCGCATCCTCAAGTTCCGCGATGATTTCAGTCAAGCGATCTCCCACCCTGGGCATCGTGCGTTGCGTTCCGGTTGACCATAAAGATTTGTGCATTGCCACATTTGACAACCCATGGCCGTCGATTTGGCATGCTGGGCGGAGATTTCGGCCATTCCGGGGCATTGCCGCCGCCCCGCGGCGCGGCCTACGATGCGCCGACGGATTTCGGGGCCCGGCATGAAGGAAAACGGATGTTCGACGGGTTCGAGGACACGCGAATCGACACCGGCACGGTGACCCTGCACGTCCGCCATGGCGGCGAGGGGCCGCCGCTTCTGCTGCTGCATGGCTATCCGCAGACGGGCGCGATGTGGGCGCCGATCGCGAACGACCTTGCCAAGCGCTTCCATGTGGTGGTGCCGGACCTGCGCGGCTATGGCCGGTCGGACAAGCCGGCCTCCGACCCGCGTCACGTCTCCTATTCGAAGCGCGCGATGGCGGGCGATCTCGCCCGGCTGATGACGGCGCTCGGCCATGATACCTTCCAGGCCGCCGGGCACGATCGCGGCGGGCGCGTGCTGCATCGCCTGTGCCGCGACTATCCGGAGCGGGTGAGCCGCGCGGCCGTTCTCGACATCGTCCCGACCGCGACGGTGTTCGAGACGACCGACAAGACCCTGGCCACCGCCTATTATCACTGGTTCTTCCTGATTCAGCCCGCCCCCTTCCCCGAAACCTTGATCGGCGGCGATCCGCTCTACTTCCTGCATCACACGCTGGGGGCCTGGGGCACGGGTCTATCGGCATACGATCCGGCGGCGCTCGCGGACTATGAGCGCGCCTTCGCCGACCCGGAGACGATCCGCGCGAGTTGCGAGGATTACCGCGCCGCGGCGACGATCGACCTGGAACACGACGCGGCCGACGCGGAACGGCGAATCGAGTGTCCGCTGCTGGTCCTGTGGGGGGCGAACGGATTGATGGCGCGAATCTACGATGTATTGGGCACGTGGCAGTCCAAGGCCAAACAGGTGCGGGGCCACCCGATCCCCGGCGGCCATTTCCTGGTCGAGGAAAGCCCCGAGGCGACGCTGGAGGCGTTCGATACCTTCTTTAGTAGCTAGACGGAAAGAGACGAAAGCATGATGGACGGCATCGACAAATCGGACCGGCGCGGTGGCGGTGGCGACAGGCGCCGAAGTGACCGGCGCGCCGGTGACCGGCGAGAGGGCGATCGACGCGACGGGGCCTGCGCATCCACCGCCTTCCAGGCGGAGCGGGAGGATATGGCCGCCGCCTTTCGCTGGACCGCGCGCCACGGCATGCACGAGGGGATCGCGAACCATTTCAGCCTCGCGGTCTCGGACGACGGCTCGCGCTTCCTGCTCAACCCTTACGGCGTGCATTTCAGCCGGATGAAGGCGAGCGACCTGCTGTTGCTCGACGCGCGGGAGGAGCCGGAGGGCATGGGCGATGCCGTCGATCCGACCGCCTATGCCATCCACGGGGCGCTGCACCGGAATTTGCCGCAGGCGCGCTGCGTGCTGCATCTGCATCCGAAATACGCGACCGTGCTCGCCTCTCTCGCCGACAGCACAATCCCGCCGATCGACCAGAACAGCATGCGCTTCTACGAGCGCGTCGCGATCGACGAGGGCTATGACGGCATGGGCCTCGGCGACGAGGCGGAGCGGCTTTCGCGCACGCTGGGCAATCGGTCGGTCCTGATGATGGGCAATCACGGCGTCATGGTGGTCGGCGAGACCGTCGCGCGCGCCTTCGACGAGATGGTCTATCTGGAGCGCGCCTGCGAGACCGTCGTCACCGCTTATATGACCGGCCAGCCGCTGCGCCGGGCAAGCCACGAGGTGGCCTCCAAGACCGCGCGACAATGGGCCGAATATCCCGCCTTCGGGGAAAAGCATTTCGCGGCGCTACGCGCCATCCTGGACGAGGAGGAGCCGGATTATCGTCAGTAATCGAAGAACCGCCTTCCTTCCCGCTTGACGATGGCGAGGCCACGCGGTTCATGGCGCCCCACCGATCCGGGAGCCCGCGCGACAAACCCCACCTGGAGACCACGCCCAGGAAGGGGGTCGGACGAAAGGAAAGACCCAGCCCGTGCTTGGCAAATATCCCATGCCGCTCAACGTCAACGAGGACGAGGACAAGGACAAGGACGGGCCGGTGGAGGTCGCGGGGCTCGACGTCGTGCGCCAGCCGGAACTTCGCGACCTCGCGGTCTATTGGATGAGCCTGCGCCAAGAGGGACGGCTGCCGACGCGCGCCATGATCGACCCCATCGATATTCCTTGGGCGCTCGACAGGCTCTATCTCGCGACGCGGGAGGAGACACCATCGCGCTGGCGCTATGTCCTGGCGGGTCAACAGATCGCGGACACATTCCAGCGCAACACACTGCGGGGGGTTGGCCTCGACGAAATCCTGTCGCCCGAGGGTCTAGCCACCGTGGTGGACCGCTGGTCGCCGGTCGAACATGGCGACGTGATCTACATGGACGGCATGATCTATCGCGCGGCCGAGCGCTTCGTGCAGGGCGGCCGCCTTCTCCTGCCGCTCGGCGACGATGACGGCAATGTCGTCGCCCTGCTCGGCATGACGGTGACGGAGGCCCAACCCCGCCGCCTGGATCCATCGGAACAGGGCACCTATCGCGTGTGGCGAATCCGGCCTTGAATGCGTGCCCCCGTTCCCTTCCCCTTTCGCCATGCTTGGGAATTGGGCTAAACAAGCGCTCATGAGTGCCCTGCCCGATTTCTCCCATTCCCCGACCGAGTTGATCGTCGATCTCGACGCGCTCGCCGATAATTGGCGCCTGCTGCGCGATCGCGCGGCCGGTGGCGGCGCCTTCGCCACCGCCGTGGTCAAGGCCGACGGCTATGGTCTCGGCATCGAACGGGTCGGACCAGCGCTGCACGCGGCCGGTTGCCGAACCTTCTTCACCGCCCATCTGGACGAGGCGATCGCGTTGCGCGCCCTGCTTCCGGACGCGGATGTGGAGATCGGGGCGCTGAACGGCCTGCTGGGGGACGAGGCGCCGGTCTATCGCGCGCATCGGATCATGCCGACGCTGAACGATCTGGGACAGATCGAACGTTGGGCGGCCTTTTGCCAGGCCGTGGAGACACCGCTGCCGGCGGGCCTGCATATCGACACCGGCATGTGCCGCCTGGGTCTGCCCTGGCAGGAGATCGACCGGCTGGCGGCGGAACCGGCGCACCTCGACGGATTCGAAATGCGCTATCTGATGAGCCATCTGGTCAGCGCCGACGCGCCTTCCGCCCCGATCAACCGGCAGCAAGCGGACCTCTTCGCCCGTCAGACCGCGCGCCTGCCGAAACCGACGGCGGGGCGGATGCTGGCCAACAGCTCGGGCTGCTTCCTCGGCCGCGACTGGCTGTTCGAGTGCGTGCGCCCGGGTGTCGCGATCTATGGCGTGGCACCGGACACCACACGGCCCAATCCGATGAGACCGGTCGTGCGCCTTAGCGCGAAAATCCTGCAAATCCGGGACGTTGACGCCCCCCAGACCGTTGGATACGGTGCCGCCTACCCGGTCGCGAGGCCGAGCCGGGTGGCGACCGTCGCGGTCGGCTATGCCGACGGCTATCTGCGCACGGCCGGCGCCGGTCCCATCGCCGAGGAGGCGGTGGCCCATATCGGCCAGCGGGAGGTGCCGGTGATCGGGCGTATCTCCATGGATCTGACGACGCTCGACGTTACCGACGCGCCGGAGGCGACGGTCGGCACGGCGATCGACATGCTGGGCCCCCTCAATACGGTCGACCGGCTGGCATCGGCGGCCGGCACCATCGGATACGAAATCCTCACCTCGCTCGGCCGGCGCCATCGCCGCCGTTATGTAGGAGGGGACGCATGAACCCGTTCCGGCCGGTCGGCCATGCCTTTCTCGCCTTCCTGGAGGCCACGGGCCGGCTTTTCCTCTTCGCCGTGATCGGCATCGGCCATTGCGTGCGGCCGCCGCTCTATCCCCGCCTGATAGGCCGGCAGATGATCGATATCGGCTATTATTCCCTGCCGGTCGTCGGGCTGACCACCTTATTCGCGGGTATGGTCTTGGCGCTGCAAAGCTATACCGGCTTCGCGCGCTTCTCGGCCGAGGACGCGATCCCCTCCGTCGTCGTGCTCTCCATCACGCGGGAACTTTCCCCGGTTCTGGCGGGCTTGATGATCGCCGGGCGGATCGGCGCGGCCATGGCGGCCGAACTCGGCACCATGCGGGTGACGGAACAGATCGACGCGCTGGAGACGCTCTCCACCAACCCCTACAAGTATCTTGTCGCGCCGCGGCTGATCGCGGGCGTCACCATGATGCCGCTGCTGGTCCTGATCGGGGACGTGATGGGGATATTCGGCGGCTATGTGGTCAGTGTCTTCAAGCTCGGCTTCAACGCGCAGACCTATATCGTCAACACCTGGAATTTCGTGCAGGCGATGGACGTCGTCTCGGGACTCGTCAAGGCGGCGGTCTTCGGCTTTCTGGTGGCGCTGATGGGATGCTATCACGGCTATATGAGCCGCGGCGGCGCCCAGGGCGTGGGCCAGGCAACGACCAACGCGGTGGTCTCCGCCTCGATCCTGATCCTGATTTCCAACTACCTCATCACCGAGATGTTCTTCGCCCAATGAGCGACGCGACGCCAACCGTTCCCAAGATCAAGCTCGCCGGAGTCGAGAAGCATTTCGGCACCAAGACCGTGCTGAACGGCGTCGACCTGGAAGTCGCCCAGGGCGAATCCCTCGTCATCATCGGCGGATCCGGCACGGGCAAGTCGGTGATGCTGAAATGCATCCTGGGCCTGCTCACCCCCGACGCGGGCGAGATCGAGATCGACGGCCGGCCGATCACCCGACTGTCCACGGCCGAACGGGAGGCCGTCAACGCGCGCATCGGCATGTTGTTCCAGAACGCGGCGCTCTTCGATTCCCTGAGCGTCTGGGAGAATGTCGCCTTCGGCCTGATTCAGGGCAAGCGCATGAAGCGCGCGCGGGCGAAGGAAATCGCGATCCGCAAGCTCGCGGACGTCGGTCTCGACGCGGATGTCGGCGCCCTGTCGCCGGCGGAACTTTCCGGCGGCATGCGCAAACGTGTCGGCCTCGCCCGCGCCATCGCCGGCGATCCGGAGATCATCTTCTTCGATGAGCCGACGACCGGCCTCGACCCCATCATGGGCCATATCATCGACGAGTTGATCGTCCATTGCGTGCGCCAAGTGGGTGCCACCGCGATCTCGATCACCCACGACATGGCCAGCGCCCGGCGCATCGCCGACCGCATGGCGATGCTCTATCGGGGGGAAATCATCTGGAGCGGCCCGGCCGCCAGCATCGACGACAGCGGCAATGCCTATGTCGATCAGTTCGTGCATGGTGCCGCCGAGGGGCCGATCCGGATGGAACTGCGCAAGCTCTAACCCCCTTCCCTGATTGTTGACGTTCCGTCAAAAGATCGTGCGCCATCTTGCGATCGCCCGGGGTGGAGGCCAATTCGAGGCCTGAAGGTTCCCCCGACGGTTCCATTGGGTCACCCCCCGGATGAGAGGATGCAAAAAGCATGAGCGACGCCGATCCTACCCCCAAGGACGAATACACGCCCCCCAAGGTCTGGACCTGGACCGACGAAAACGGCGGCAAATTCTCGAAAACCAACCGGCCGATCGCCGGCGCGACGCACGAGAAAACGTTGCCGGTCGGCGAGCATCCGTTGCAGCTTCATTCGCTCGCCACGCCAAACGGCGTCAAGGTGACGATCATGCTGGAGGAACTGCTGGAACGCGGCCATGACGGCGCGCAGTACGACGCCTACACGATCGATATCGGCGAAGGCGATCAGTTCGGCAGCGGCTTCGTCGAGATCAATCCGAATTCCAAGATTCCGGCCCTGGTCGACCGCAGCACGACCCCGCCGACGCGGGTGTTCGAATCCGGCTCCATCCTGCTTTACTTGGCGGAGAAGTTCGGCGATTTCCTGCCGACCGGACATAAGGCGCGCACGGAAGCCCTGAACTGGCTGTTCTGGCAGATGGGCAGCGCACCCTATATCGGCGGTGGATTCGGGCATTTCTATCATTATGCGCCCTATAGGATGAAATACCCGATCGACCGCTTCGCGATGGAGGCGAAGCGTCAACTCGACGTGCTCGACCGGCATCTGGCCGACAATCACTACATGGCGGGCGATGAATACAGCATCGCCGATATCGCCATCTGGCCGTGGTATGGCGTCCTGGCCCTCGGCAAGATCTACGAGGCGGGCGAGTTCCTCGACGTCCAGAGCTATGAAAACCTCCAGCGTTGGACGCGGGAGATCGGCACCCGACCGGCGGTCGAGCGCGGCCGCATGATCAACCGCAAATGGGGCGAGGACGGCGAACAGATGATCGAACGCCACGGCCCCGCCGATTACCAGGGTAAGACCGGCGTGAAGATCTGATCCGTCCGGGTACGGAACGGCCGCCGCGCGCGAAGCGCGGCGGCCGGATATCTTCTTAAATTTAATTGATAATCATTCGCAAAATCTCTAGCATCCGCCCGGTTCCCCCGCACCGCGCGCCGACCGGCCTTCCGCGTCGACGGCACCGGCTTCGCCGTGCGGTCATGTCTGTCGATCGAACGGTGGCCGGATGTCGGACTCGCGCCTTGTTCAGGCTTTTCGCGATTATGAGGCCGAACTGATCCAATTCCTGTCGGCGCGGCTGCGGTCCTCGACGCTCGCGCAGGATCTGACCCAGGAACTCTATCTGAAGATTCGCGCGCTCGATGACGGCGCGGTGGTGCGAAACAGCCGGGCCTACCTGTTTCGCATGGCCTCCAACCTGGCCCTGGACCATCTGCGCGGCGAGCGACGGCGGGCCGAGATTCTCGCCGAGGCGCGATCCTTCCTGGGCGAGGAGACCGACATGATAACCCCGGAACAAGCGCTGATCGCGCGCGAGGAGTTGGCGCGCCTTCGCCTCGCGTTGGCGGATCTGCCCCCGATCAGCCGCAGGATATTCCGGATGAGCCGTTTCGACGGGCTGACCCAGCGCGAGATCGCCGAACGAGTCGGGCTTTCCCCTACCGCCGTCTTCAAGCATATCCGGAAGGTCATGGATCACCTCGCCACCGTGCGCGATCCCTGACAGACCCGCGCGCGGCGGACGGGCATGGTGTGCATCCGGCCCGCGCGCCCGTCTTATAAGGAAAGGGCCCTCCGCGGTTGCCTGTCCGACATGCACCACGCCCACCCCTTATGACGAAACCAAGAAGGCTACCCAGTTCCCCGCATGCAAAACGCCGATCCGGAAAACCACCGCCCCGACGGCACGACCGATGACGACGAGGTCGTCATCGCCGCGCGCGACTGGGTCGTGCGCCTGGCTTCGAAGGACCTAACGGAGCGGGAGCTGCAGGCCTTCAAGGTCTGGCACGGGGCGTCCGAGGCGCATCGCCGCGTCTTCGAGACGGAGCGTCGCTTCTGGCAGCGGCTGGGCCGGCTGGTCGCCGAGCCCGACACGGCGGAAACGGTGCCGGAAGCGGAACCACCCTCCCCCACCCGTCATATCCGGCCAATGCGCGGCCATGGGCGTCGCCCCGGCGCGGCGCCCGGCCGCCGCCGCAAGATTCTCGCCGGCAGTCTGGTGGCGGCGTGCCTCGCGCTTCTTGTCATGGTTGGCGATGACGGACTTCTTGGTCCCGCGCCCGATCATGCGACCGATGTCGGCGTTCAGCGCAGCGTGCGCCTGCCCGACGGCTCCATGGTGCATCTCAATACCGACAGCGCCATAGACCTTACCTATAACGACCGGGAACGCGCCGTGACGCTACTGCGCGGGGAGGCTCAATTCGACGTCCTGCCCGATTCCGCGCGCCCCTTCCGCGTGGCCGCCGAGGGGGGCATGGCGGAAGCGGTCGGTACCCGCTTCATCGTCCGGCTGGAGGATGGGAGCGTCCGTGTGACGGTCAGCGAGGGCAAGGTTCTCGTCTCCTCCCCGGCCGACGGCGACCCACCCCGAAGCCAATTGGTCGAGGCCGGACAGGCGAACCGATATGCGCCCGGCGGCCCCCCGGGGCCGGTTGAGGTCGCCGACCTTGCGAGCGTCACGGCGTGGCGGCGGGGCAAAATCCGGATCGACGGCCTGACGCTCGAACGGGCGCTGACGGAACTCGACCGCTATCTGCCCGGGACGATCCTGCTGATTGCGGCGTCGGAGGATGGCTTCGACGCGGTAAGCGGCGCGTTCGATATCGACCATGTTCCGGCGGCGGTCGATGGGCTCGCCGCCACGCACGGGCTGAGCGTCACGCGCATCGCCGGGCTGATCACGATCTTGCGCTAAGGAAAATTCGAAAAAATCACATATCGCCGGTGAGCATGAAGCCGTCTCGCCCGTCATTCCAATGTAAATTCGATGGTATGCGAGTGATTAGCATTCGCGCAGCCGGCCGCGCTCCCTGGGGATAGGGCATCGGCCGGCAATCTCAGGAGGGGGAGTATGATGCGGTACGATATGCGCGCTTATCAATCCACGGCAATCGCGCGACGCGGCGCGCGGAGCAGGGCGGGAACGGACGCGAAACGCCAATCTTTGCTTCACGGCGTGGCGTTCGGCGCCCTGATCGGCGCGACCCTGATCGCGCCGATCGCGGCGCGGGCCGATTCGGGCACCTCCCCCCAGGCAATCCAGCAAGCCCAAAGCGAGCCGGCGCGCGCCTTCGACATCGCCGCCCAACCCCTGGCGGACGCGCTGATCGCCTTCAACGAGCAGGCGGACCTTCAGGTCGCCTTCCGCACGGACGAGGTGGCGGGGCTGACATCGCGGCCCGTCGCCGGCAGCTACGCACCGGAAGCCGCGCTGCGCCTGTTGCTTGACGGCACGGGGCTTACCTTCAGCCGCAGCGCCGAACGGACGATCACCGTCGGCCGTTCGACGTCCGACGAAGGCACGATGCAACTCGGCCCCATCCTGGTCGAGGGGTCGGGCGAGCGCGCCACGGGCCCGGTCGACGGCTATATCGCCAAGCGCAGCGCGACCGGCACGAAAACCGACACACCGCTGATCGAAGTGCCGCAGTCGATCTCCGTCATCGGCGCCGAGCAGATCGAGCGGCAGAACGCGCGCACCGTCAGCGACGCGCTGCGCTATACCCCCGGCATCATCCAAACCCAGGGCTTCAACCGTACCAATGACGGTTTCTACAGCCGGGGATTCCAGCTCAACACGGATTCGATCTATCAGGACGGGCTGCGCAATCAGGCCAACATCTTCGACACGATAACCGAGCCCTACCTGCTGGAACGGATCGAGGTGCTGCACGGCCCCGCCTCGGTACTTTATGGGCAGGCGTCCCCCGGCGGCATGGTTTCGATGGTCAGTAAACAGCCGACCACCGAGCCGATCCATGAGATTCAGGTCCAGGCGGGCTCCTACGAGCACAAGCAGATCAACACGGATCACGCCGGCCGGCTGAACGAGGACGGGACCCTCACCTACCGCGTGACGGCGGTGGCCCGCGACGCCGAGACGATGATCGACTATATCGGCGACGATAAGGCGGTTTTCGCCCCCTCGCTGACTTGGCAGCCGGACGACGCGACATCGCTGACCTTCCGGGCCAACTACACCGAAACCGATACGATGTATTATTACGGCCTGCCGTTTTCCGGATCGGTTTCGGACAACCCGAATGGCCGCATCGCGCGCGAGCGCTTCATCGGCGAGCCCGGGTTCAACAACTGGGATCGCACCGCCTACAATGTCGGCTATGCCTTCGAACATGAATTCGACAACGGCGTATCGATCTCGCAGAACCTGCAATTCTCCACTTACGACAACGACTATGCCGATATCTGGTTTGGCAGTTTCCAGCCCGACCAGCGCACGATCAGCCGCGGCGCCTATGCCCGGACGGATGAATCCAGCGTCCTCTCGGTCGATACCCACGTCCAGGGAGAAATCGACACCGGACCCGTGGAGCACACCCTGCTGGGCGGCCTCGACTATAGCCAAACCAGCTTCTCGCGAATCCAATATAACGGAACGGTCGGCGCGCTGGACCTCTATAGCCCCAGCTATGGTGGGGCGGTCCTCCTGGGCGCCAATCCTGGAACGGAATCCTCGCAAAACCAGGATCAACTCGGCCTCTATCTTCAGGATCAGATCGCGATCGGCGATCTGCGGGTCCTGCTGGGCGGGCGTCAGGACTGGGTCGCGAACAAGAGCGACAATCACCTGACCGGCGTCGGTACGGAGGAACGCCCCTCCGCCTTCACCGGCCGTGTCGGCGTGGTGTACCTGACGCCCTTCGGCCTGGCGCCCTATGCCAGCTACGCGGAATCCTTCCAGCCGCAGTCCGGCACCAATGCCGCCGGTCTGGCCTTCGACCCCACCACGGGAACGCAGTACGAGGCCGGCGTGAAGTACGAGCCCCCCGGCATCGACGGCTCGCTCACCCTCGCGGTCTATGAATTGACGCGCCAGTAAGGTGCTGACCACGGACCCGAATAATCGCGGCTTCCAGATCCAGGAGGGCGAGGTCCGCTCACGCGGGGTCGAGGTGGAAGGCAAGGTGAGCCCGTTCGCCGGTCTGACGTTGCTCGCCAACTATACCTACACCGACGCGGAAGTGACCAAGAGCAACACCAACACGCTCGGCAACACGCCCGAGAACACGCCGGAATGGATGGCTTCCCTGTGGGGCGAATACGCCTTCCAGCAGTCGGATCTCGACGGGCTCGTCCTCGGCGGCGGCATGCGCAGCGTCGGCCCCAGCGTCAATCTGGCCGACACGGTCGAAGTGCCGACCTATACCGTCTTCGATGCGATGATCGGTTATGAGCGGAACGGCTGGGAGGTCGCGCTCAACGCCACCAACCTGTTCGACAGGGAATATTTCGCCTCCTGCACCTATGGCTGCTTCTACGGCGATGCGCGCACGCTGATCGGCACCATCGGTTATGAGTGGTAGGTCGCGCGCCGGCTGGCCGGCGACGATCCGGGCGACGGGGCCGCTCCTGTCACGGATCGCCGCGGCGATCCTGGGCGGCTATGCGCTGTCCTGGTCGGTGGCGGCCCTGTTGGCCGCCACCTTACCCGCCACCCTCGCCCTTGACCGGGTCGAGGCCGTGCTGATCGGCGGTCTCGCGGCCTTTCCGATCCATGTCGGCGCGGCGATCTGGTGCTTCGCCAGCACCAGCGCCGCGCGGGCCTGGGCCGGCCTGACGCCGGCCCTGCCGCTAACCGGTCTCGCCTTCCTGTTGGTGCCCGCCGGATCGTGAAGCCGGACCTGGAGAGCACGCGCCCGTGAGCGGACGTTTCACCCAACGCATGGCGTGGCTGCATACATGGGGCGGCCTCGTCTTCGGCTGGCTTCTGTTCGCGGTCTTCGTGACCGGGACTCTCAGCGTCTTCGATCGCGAGATCGACGGCTGGATGCGCCCGGAACTGGCCGGGGCCAAGCTGGACGGAAATATCGACGCGACGGTGGATGCGGCAGTGGACGCGGCGGAGGCGGCGCTGCGCGATCTCGCCCCCGAGGCCGGGCGGTGGCTGATCGAACTGCCGACGGATCGCCTGCCCGCGATGCGTCTGCTCTGGATCGACGGCGGCGTCCAGGAGCGCTATCTCGACCCGGCGACGCATCGGGTTCTCACTCCGCGCGCGACTCATGGCGGCTCCCATTTCGCGCAGTTCCACGCCCGCCTGCACGGCGGTGAAATCGGTATCTGGGTGGTGAGCCTCCTGGCCCTCGGCATGCTGGTCGCGATCGTCACCGGCATCGTGATCCACAAGCGCATCTTCCGCGATTTCTTCACCTTCCGCCCCGATGCCCGGCGTCAACGTTCCTGGCTGGAGGGGCATAATATGACGGCCGTCCTGGTCCTGCCCTTCCATCTGATGATCGCCTATAGCGGCCTCGTCATCGAACTGCCGCGCATCATGCCGGCGGGTATCGATGTGCTCTACGACGGGGATATCCGTGCCTATTGGCGGGAGTCCGAACCCGCCATCGACCGCGCGCCGACCGGGGAACAGGCACGGATGCTGCCACTTTCCAATATCCTGGCGCGTGGCCGGGAAGAATGGGGGCCCGGGGCAGTCGCGATGATGAATGTCTGGTTCCCGGACGATGGCGGCGCGGCGATCGACCTGATGCATGATCACGGGAACTGGCTGACGCGCCTCTATAATCCCCTTTCCTATAACGGTATCACCGGCGCGCTGCGATACGGCGCACCCGATCTGGGGCCCGTGCGCAACCTCACCGCCGCCGTGGAGGGCCTGCATCATGTGGAGTTCGGCGGGCCGGTCGTCCGATGGCTCTATTTCTTGTGCGGCGCGGCGGGCTCGGTCATGATCGCGACCGGCCTCGTCCTCTTCACGGTGAAGCGCCGCAAACGCCTTGCCGACCAAAGCCCCGGCGCCCAAAGGTTCCACGCGGTGACGGAACGGCTCAATGTCGGGGCGGTCGCGGGCATCCTCGTCGCCTGCGCGGCCTATTTCTGGGCGAACCGCCTGTTGCCGGTCCATCTGGAGGGGCGCGCGCTCATGGAAGTGCTGGTGTTCCTGGGGATCGTGCCGGTCGCGTTGCTGCACGGCCTACTGCGCCCACCTCGGCGCGGGTGGGTGGAGCAGATGGGGCTCGCCGGTCTGCTATGCCTGTTACTGCCCCTACTGAACGCGCTGACGAGCGAGGCGCATCTGGGAAACAGTCTCCCCGCCGGGACATGGCGCCTGGCGGGCGTCGATCTGACGGCGGCGGCCTGCGGCCTCGTCTTCCTGGCGATCGCGCACCGCATCGCGCGAAGGACCACCACGCCGGGGGCATCATGCTGATCGCCGCCGTCTTTTGCGCCGTCTATGCCGGATGGGCCGCGCTGGCCCTGGCAATGGATCGGCACGCGCGCGATATCGGCCGGACGCCGCCCCGCCCCGCGACGGTCATCGTGCTTCGCCTCGCGGGAACGGGCGTGCTGGCTGCCGCGCTCGCCGGCTGCGCGGCGCGTTGGGGTTGGGCGATCGGGCCGGTCGCGTGGCTGGGCATGCTCGGCGTGGGCGCGCTGCTCTTCACGCTGACGCTATCCGTCATACCGCGCGCCGCCGTCCCGGCAGCGGCGGCGTTGGCAATGGTCGGCACGATCTCGGCCGGCGCCAGTCTGCTTGGCTAAGCTCCCTATTCGCCGCGCGGGAAGCGCTTATCCTCCTCCACCACGTTCAAATCCATGTGGTTGCGCATGAATTGCTGCGAGGCATCGCGCGCCGGTTGATGGTCCCAGGGGGTGTAGCGGCCCTGGCGCAAGGCGTCATAGACCACCCAGCGCCGCGCCTGGCTGGCCCGGACATCGGCGTCGAACCGCTCCAGATCCCAGCGCCGGTCGGCCTCGGCCCGGAATTCGGCCAGGACATCGGCCGCCGCCGGGTCCGCCGCGCGGTTCCGCATCTCGTGCGGATCGCTGGAGAGGTCGAAGAGCTGTTCCGGATCGAGCGGACAGCGGTTATATTTCCACGTCCCCCGGCGCAGCGAGACCAGCGGCGCATAGGATGCCTCGGCCGCGTATTCCATCGGCACGAAACGATCCGCCAGCGCGGTATCGTCCGCGATCGCGGGCAACAGGCTATCGCCCTGCACCCAGGGCCGCACGCTCTCCATATCCAGCCCCGCGATATCGCAAAGCGTCGGCGCGATATCGATCAACGAGGCCGGGGTCGAGACCCGGCCCGGCGCGATCCCCTCGCCCGCGATCATCAACGGCACGCGGGACGAGCCCTCGAAGAAGGACATCTTGAACCACAAGCCCTTCTCGCCGAGCATATCGCCGTGATCGCCGGTGAAGACGATCACCGCCTCCTGACGCGTGCGCTCCAGCGTATCGAGAAGATCGCCCACCTGCTCGTCCAGATAGCTGAGATTGGCGAAATAGGCCCGGCGCGAGCGCGCGATATCGTCATCCGTGATATCGAAGTTACGCCAATCATTGGCATCGAAGATACGCTTCGAATGCGGATCGTGGTCGTCATAGGGGATCGAGGCGACCTCGGGCATCAGATGCTCGCACCCCTCATAAAGGTCCCAATAGCGTCGCCGCGCGACATAGGGGTCGTGCGGATGGGTGAAGCTGACGGTCAGACACCAGGGGCGGCCGTCCTTGCCGCGCGCGAGGTCATAGAGCTTGCGCCGCGCCTGATAGGCGACGTCGTCGTCGAATTCCATCTGGTTGGATGTCTCGGCCACGCCGGAGCCGGTGACGGAACCCATATTGTGATACCACCAGTCGATCCGCTCCCCCGGCTTGCGGTAATCGGGGGTCCAGCCGAAATCGGCCGGATAGATATCGGTGGTCAACCGTTCCTCGAAACCGTGAAGCTGATCCGGCCCGCAGAAATGCATCTTGCCGGACAGCGCCGTCTGATAGCCCGCTCGGCGCAGATGATGCGCGAAGGTCGGCATGTCGGCCGGGAACAGGGCGGCGTTGTCGTAGATCCCCGTGCTGGACGGCAGCCGCCCGGTCATGAAGCCACCGCGCGCGGGCGTGCAGAGGGGCGAGGCGGTATAGCACGCATCGAACCGCGCCGAACGCTCCGCCAGGCGACGCAGGTTCGGCATATGCAGCCAGGCTTCCGGCCCGTCCGGAAACAGCGTGCCGGTCGCTTGGTCGAACATCAGGATCAGCAGGTTCGGTTGGGTCATGATCGCCTCGTCGAACGGAAGGATGGAAAGGCCCTCTCAGGGCCGTGCCTCACAAGACGGCATCGCGTCCGTTCGGGCAAACGACGAATTCCGGGCCAATCTCTAAGTTGAGCTAATACTCTAAAAGGCCGCGCGGCGGCACTGGCCAGGGCCGCGAATCTTCGGCATGGTCCGGCTCTTCCGACGAGGAGACGCCCCCTCCATGGCACGGTCCACCACCCGCTATGTCTGTCAGGGCTGCGGCGCGGTCTATCCGCGCTGGCAGGGCCATTGCGAATCCTGCGGCGAATGGAATTCCATCGCCGAGGAAGCGGTGGAAAGCGCGCCCCCGATCGGCGGCAAGGCGAAGGGCGGGACCTCGGCCACCAACCGGCGCGGCAAGGCGGTGGAATTCGTCGCGCTGGACGGTGCCAACACGCGCGCGCCGCGCCTCAAGAGCGGCATCGCGGAATATGATCGCGTGCTCGGCGGCGGGCTGGTCGAGGGGTCGGCGGTGCTTATCGGCGGCGATCCGGGGATCGGCAAATCGACGCTGCTATTGCAGGTGACGGCCGCCCTCGCCCGGGCGGCGCGCGTCGCCTATATCTCCGGCGAGGAGGCGATCGACCAAGTGCGCATGCGCGCCGATCGCCTGGGCGTGAAGCAGGCGACGGTCGACCTCGCCGCCGCCACCAGCGTCCCCGACATCCTGGCCGCGATCGACCGGAACGACGGTCCGAAGGTCGTGGTGATCGATTCGATCCAGACCATGTATGTCGACCTTCTGGACAGCGCGCCGGGCACCGTCGGCCAGGTCCGCGCGGCGGCGCAGGAGTTGATCCGTGTCGCCAAGCGCCGGGGTATCGCGCTGCTCCTGGTCGGACATGTGACCAAGGAAGGCGCGATCGCGGGGCCCCGCGTGCTGGAGCACATGGTCGATACCGTGCTTTATTTCGAGGGCGAGCGCGGCCATCCCTTCCGCATCCTGCGCGGGGTGAAGAACCGTTTCGGGCCGACCGACGAGATCGGCGTCTTCGACATGACCGAACAGGGATTGCAGGAGGTGAAGAACCCCTCCGCCCTTTTCCTCGCCGACCGGCAGGAAGGAATCGCGGGCGCCGCCGTCTTCGCCGGCATCGAGGGATCGCGCCCGATGCTGGTCGAGATCCAGGCGCTGGTCGCGCCCAGCGCCTACGGCACGCCCCGGCGCGCGGTCGTGGGGTGGGACTCCAACCGGCTCGCCATGCTGCTGGCGGTGCTGGAGGCGCGCGCGGGGCTGGACTTGGGCGGTCGCGACGTTTACTTGAACGTCGCGGGCGGCTTGCGGATTTCGGAGCCGGCGGCGGACCTCGCGGTGGCCGCGGCCATCGCCTCCTCGCTCACGGGCGAGGCGGTGCCAGGTGAGACGGTGGTCTTCGGCGAGATCGGCCTATCCGGCGAGGTGCGCACCGTCGGACGCGCCGATGCACGGCTCAAGGAGGCGGCGAAGCTCGGTTTCAAGCGCGCCATCGTGCCGCGCCGCCCCGGCAAGGACGGCCCGGACCGGAAGGGCGGCAAGAACGACGGCGCGTTGGGCGTGACGGAAGTCGCGGATGTCGGCCGGTTGGCGAGCCTGCTGGCCGGAGACGGAACGTTGGATGGCCCCCTGCCCTGACCCGCCTCCCGGTTTCGCGGAGACCATGACAGGCGCCGCCCGGCCCGACGGGCGGCATTGAAAAACGGAACGAGATGCTCGAAGGGCTTCCCATCACCATCGTCGATTTGGTGGCCGTCGGCGGCGTTTTACTCTTCGCCGTGCTGGCCAGCTTCTGGGGGTTCATGGGGCTGGTCACGGGAATCGGCGCCTGGGTCGGCGCCGGCGCGGCCGCGATCCTCTATTATCCGGAAGCGCAGGAAATCGCCCGGCGCTATATCGAGACTGACCTATTCGCCGATCTGGCCGCGGGCATCGGGCTCTTCGCGGGCAGTCTGATCCTGCTCCTGGTCGTCAGCGCGATACTTTCCCATATGGTGAAGGAAAGCGCGCTCGGATCGATCAACCGGGCGCTCGGCTTCGTGACGGGGCTCGCGCTCGGCTATGTCATCCTGTGCGTCTTCCTGATCGGCGGCATCATGATCTTCAAGGAGGAGCGCCTGCCGCCGTCGGTGACCGAGGCGCGGCTCTACCCGGTGGTGCGCGCGGGCGGCAACGCGCTGCTCGACAATGTGCCGGAGTCGCTGAAGACCGACAGCATGCGCACCCTGCAGGAAACCCAGCGCCAGATGGACGACGTGCAGCGCGCGAAGGACCTCTATGATACGCTCAACAACCCCGTCCCCCGCGACGAGGGCACGAAGGACGGCGCCGGCGGCGATGCCGGAGAGGGCGGCGGCGATGGCAAGGGCTATGCGCCGGAGACGAACCAGGAACTCGAAAGCCTGATCAACGACTCGGACCGGTGAGACCGCGCGGCAGTCCGGCCGCCGGCCTTTTCCGATCGAACCCAGGACGATGATGGCGATGGCAAGAGCCTATGCATTGACCACGAACCCGTTCGACGACGACAAACTGCGCGAGGAATGCGCGGTCTTCGGTATCCACGGTACCGAGGACGCGGCCGCCCACGCCGCATTGGGGCTGCACGCGTTGCAGCACCGCGGCCAGGAGGCGAGCGGCATCGTCACCTATGACGGGGCGGAGTTCCGCGCGCACCGGGCGCTCGGCCAGGTCGGCGACGTCTTCGGCGAGCAACAGGTGATGGACCGGCTGAAGGGCAGCGCCGCCATCGGCCATAATCGTTATTCCACCACCGGCGACCCGATGGTGCGCAACACCCAGCCGCTTTTCGCCGATTTCGAATTCGGCGGCTTCGCGGTGGCGCATAACGGCAACCTGACCAACGCGGTCCAGCTTCGCCGCGAACTGGTCCATGGCGGGTCGATCTTCCAGTCCACCACCGATACCGAGGTCATCGTCCATCTTCTGGCCCAGGCGAAGGGCGGCGTCACCGACCGGCTGACCGAGGCCTTGCGGCGTGTCGAGGGGGCCTATTCCCTGGTCTGCCTGACGCGCAAGAAGCTGATCGGCGTGCGCGACCCGCTCGGCGTGCGGCCGTTGGTGCTGGGTAAGCTGGGGGATGCGCATATCCTCGCCTCCGAGACATGCGCGCTGGACATCATCGGCGCGGAGAAGGTGCGCGACGTCAAGGCGGGCGAGATGATCGTCATCGACGACAACGGCATCACCAGCACCTTCCCCTTCCCGCCCATGAAGACGCGCTTCTGCGTCTTCGAATATGTCTATTTCTCCCGCCCCGACAGCATCGTAGAGGGGCACAGCGTCTATGCCGCGCGCACCGCGATCGGGCGCGAACTGGCGGCGGAGCATCCGATCGAGGCCGACGTGATCGTGCCGATCCCGGATTCGGGCGTGCCCAGCGCCATCGGCTATGCGGAGGCCTCCGGCATCCCCTTCCAATACGGCATCATCCGCAACCACTATGTCGGGCGAACCTTCATCGAGCCGACGGACGAGATTCGCAATCTCGGCGTCAAGCTGAAGCACAACGCCAACCGCGAGGTGATCGAGGGCAAGCGCATCGTGCTGATCGACGATTCCATCGTGCGCGGCACGACCAGCCGCAAGATCGTCGAGATGATGCGCCATGCCGGCGCGACGGAGGTGCATATGTGCATCGCCAGCCCGCCGACGACGCATAGCTGCTTCTATGGCGTCGACACGCCGGAGCGGGACAAGCTCCTGGCCGCGCGCAACACGCTGGAGGAGATGCGCGCGCTGATCGGCTGCGACAGCCTCGCCTTCATTTCGATGGACGGACTCTATCGCGCGGTCGGCCTGCCCGGCCGCGACCCGGACTCGCCGCAATATTGCGACGCCTGCTTCTCCGGCGATTATCCGATCCGGCTCACCGATCAGGAACAGCAGGGCGGCAAGACCTCGCAGCTCAGCCTCCTGCGCGAACAAGCGAGATAACATCATGACAGGACGGTTGGCGGGGCGGGTCGCGCTGGTCACGGGCGCGAGCCGGGGGATCGGACGCGCGGTCGCCGAGCGTTACGCGGCCGAGGGCGCGCATGTCATCGCGCTGGCCCGCACCACGGGCGCGCTGGAGGAATTGGACGACACGGTCAAGGCCGCCGGCCATGGCGAGGGCGTGACCCTGGTGCCGGTCGATCTGAGCGAACTTGACAAGATCGACATGATCGCGGCCTCGATCCATCAGCGGTTCGGCCATATCGACGTGCTGGCGAGCATCGCCGGGCAGTTAGGGCAGTTGAGCCCGGTCGCCCATATCGCGCCCAAGACCTGGACGCAGACGATGACCCTCGACCTGACGGTCAATTTCCATCTGATCCGGGCCTTCGATCCGCTGCTGCGGCGGAGCGTGTCGGGCCGTGCCCTCTTCACCACCTGCGCGCGCGGGCGCGCGCCCAAGGCCTATTGGGCCGTCCACGCGGCGGCCAAGGCGGGTCTGCAGGCATTGGTCGAAAGCTATGCCGACGAATTGGGCAAGACCGAGGTCAAGGCGACCCTGATCGATCCCGGCCCCGCCGCGACCCGCCTGCGCCGCCAGGCCTTCCCCGGGGAGGCGGTGGACGCCCACCCCCCGCCCGAGGACCCGGCGATCACCGACCTCTATGTCCGCGCGGCGGAACCGGGCTGGTCGGAGAACGGCACGCTGCTGACGCGATAGCGCCGACGCGACCCTCCCTCTTTGCCGCGCACGTCCCCATCTGCTATGGGAGCGTCGCCTGTCCCGTACGTCGCCGACATCAAGCAGCGGATTCCGATTCATGAAGATCCTGATCACCAGCGCGCTTCCCTATATCAACGGAATCAAGCATCTGGGCAATCTGGTCGGCAGCATCCTGCCCTCGGACGTCTATGCCCGCTTCAAGCGCCAGACCGGCGACGAGGTGCTGTTCATCTGCGCCACGGACGAGCACGGCACGCCGGCCGAGCTGGCCGCGCTGGAGGCGGGTCAGGACGTCGCCGATTTCTGCCGTGAGCAGTACGAGGTCCAGAAGGACATCTATGAGCGCTTCCACATCCGCTTCGACCATTTCGGCCGCAGTTCCTCGCCCGACAATCACGAACTGACCCAGCATTTCGCGCGCAAGCTCGACGAGAACGGCTTCCTGGAGGAGCGGGAGATCAATCAGGTCTATTCGCTCGACGACGGTCGCTATCTGCCCGACCGCTATGTCGAGGGGGAATGCCCCAATTGCGGCTATGAGCGCGCGCGTGGCGACCAGTGCGAGAACTGCACGAAGCTGCTGGACCCGACGGACCTGATCAATCCGCGCTCCGCCGTCTCGGGCGGCACCAATATCGAGGTGCGCGCGACCAAGCATCTGTTCCTGCGCCAATCCGCCTTGATCGACGAGGTGGAGACGTGGATCGACAGTCACCCGGACTGGCCGCATCTCGTCACCTCGATCGCCAAGAAATGGATCAAGGAGGGCGTGCGCGACCGCTGCATCACCCGCGACCTTTCCTGGGGCGTGCCGGTGCACAAGGCGGGCTTCGAGGGCAAGGTCTTCTATGTCTGGTTCGACGCGCCGATCGCCTATATCGCGACCACCAAGACATGGGGCGAGCTCGACCCCCGGAACCGCGACTGGAAGGCCTGGTGGACCGAGGGCGCGCACGTCAAATACGTCCAGTTCATGGCCAAGGACAACATCCCCTTCCACACCATCAGCTTCCCCGCCACCGAGATCGGCAGCCGGGAGCCATGGAAGAAGGTCGATCAGTTGAAGGGCTTCAACTGGCTGACCTATTACGGTGGCAAGTTCTCGACCAGCAGCAAGCGCGGCATCTTCACCGATCAGGCGCTGGCGGAGGAACCGGCGGATTACTGGCGCTATTGGCTGATGGCGAACGCGCCGGAGTCCGGCGACAGCGTCTTCACCATCGATCGCTTCGCGGAACAGTGCAACAAGGACCTGGCGCACACGCTCGGCAATTTCGTCAATCGCGGCATGAAGTTCTGCGAGAAGCAGTTCGGCGCGGCCGTGCCGGAAGGCGGCGACTGGACCGAGGAGGAACGCGCCATGGCGACGGAGTTGGAAGGCCTCGTCGCCGACTATCGCGGCCACATGGAGGCGATCGACTTCCGCAAGGCGATGGCGAGCCTGCGGGCCATCTGGTCGCTCGGCAATAATTATCTGGCGAGCGCGGCGCCCTGGACCGCCATCAAGCAGGATCGCGAGCGCGCGGCCTGCATCATCCGCACGGGCCTGAACCTGACGCGGCTCTTCGCGACGCTCGCCTGGCCGGTGATCCCGGAAAGCGCGGAGAAGATCCTCGCAGCCTTCGACATGGCCCCGGCGGAGGGCGGCACCCCGCCCTGGCCCGGCACGGATATCGAGGCGGAGTTGACCGCCCTCGCCCCCGGGCGTCCCTTCACGACGATCCCGCCGCTCTTCAAGGTGATCGACTGGGATCGGGTGACCGAACTGACCCAGCGCTACGGCGGCGCGCCGGAGGAAGTCTGATACCAAATCTTGTTGATCACGACCCATGCGGATCGCGTTCGGCTTTGGTCGGGTAGGAAGGGTGGCGCGGGCGATGCAGGGCATCGTCAAGCCGCGCTGACGCCCTCCGACGGAAGCCGAACGCGACCCGAAGGGCGCCCCTCCCGGGCCCTCGGACGGCGCCGCCCGCGCCTCGCGATGCCCCGCATCGCCACGGCACGCGCTCCTGGCCGAGAACCCGGGAGGGACGTCCCCATGGGTCGTGATCAACAAGATTTGGTATGAGGTACCGACGGTGCCTCAGTTCCGCTCCAACTGCCGCTTCGCGCGCTCCCAGGCGTCGACATACCATTCGCAATAGCGGCGGTAGCCGGTCTCCAGCGGCCAATCGGGCTTGAAGCCCAGTTCGCGGCTCGCCCGCTCGATCGAGAGGGTGCCGCGGATCGGCTTGTCCATCGCGCGCGGCCGCTCCTCCAGGATGGCGCCGGGCACGACATCCTTCACGATGGCGGCCAGTTCCGCGATGGTGCGCGCATTGCCGAAGGTGATGTTGTAGGTGGAGGACTTCTCCGGCGCGTCGTGCAGCGCCAGCGCGCGCACCATGCCCTGCACCAGATCCTCGATATAGGTGAAGTCCAGGCGGCCGTCCCCGCCCCCTTCCAGCAGCAGCGGCTTGCCGGTCAGCGCGTTCTCGACGAAGGCCTGACTGACGCGGCGGCTGATGCAACGCTCGCCATAGAGGGCGGAGGGGCGGATCACCGTCGTGCCGACGCCATATTGCGTGCGGTAGGTACGCACCAGCCGCTCGCCCATGAACTTGGCGTTGGCATAGATGCCTTCCGGCCGGGGGAAGGTGGTTTCGTCCACCGTGTCCCCCTCGAAATCGCCATAGACGGTGGAGGAGGACAGGAACATCACCTGATTGATCGCGTCGATGCGCGGGCGCACCAGCTCCAGCGCGTTGCGCAGCGTGATCAGCTGCAGGTCGAAGGTCAGGCCCGGCTCCTTCTTCGCATCGACGGCGGATGCGATGGCGGCCAGATGGACGACCTTGGTCGGGCGCACATCCTCGAACACCCGGCCGAGGTCGGCGAGGTGACGCGCGTCGCAATTGATCAGTCGCACCCCGGCCTCGCGCAGCAACTCGAAACGCGACAGCAGGAAATGCTGATAGGCTTGGCGCTGCACCAGATCGCGTTTCGATTCGAAGGAATTCTCGATCAGGCTGTTGACCATCAGGTTATCGGCGATCGCCACCTCCGCCCCCATGGCGGAAAGGCCGAGGGCCAGATTGTGCCCGATGAAACCCGCCCCGCCGATCAGCAGGATGCGTTGCCCCGAAAGCTTCGGTTTCAGGCTGTCATAGGGGATATCGGTCACGGGCGGGGTATCGGTCATGGCGCTTCGATCCTTCCGATCGGTCTGTCCGTCAGGCCTTCTGGCCCTCGCGATAGGCTTCGGCGAAGGCGTCGGCTATCCTGCCCGCCCCATCCTCGCCGAGATGCGGTCCCACGGGCAGCGAGATGGTCTGGTCCGCCAACCATTCCGCCACCGGGAACATGCCGGGACGATAGCCGTATTTCGCTGAATAATAGGTAAAGAGCGGCACCGGCCCCGGATAGTGGATGGAGCTTCCGATGCCCCGCGCCTTGAGGCCGTCGACCACACGGTCGCGAACGACAGAGCCGTCGCGCGGCAGCACCGCGTTCAGGCAATAATGGCTGGAGCGCGCGCCCCCATGTTCCAGCGGAAAGACGGTCAGCCCGTCGAGCGCGCTCAAGCCCGCGTGCAATTCCCGGGCATTGGCCGCGCGCGCGGCCTGGAACGCGTCCATCCGGTCGAGCTGGGTCAGGCCGACGGCGGCCTCCACCTCGCTCATCCGGTAGTTGAAGCCGAGCGCGTCGACATCGTAGATCCCGGGCCGCGCGCGTTCCCCCAGCATGCGGTTATAGCCGAAGGCCCGGCGCTTGCGCAGTTGGGCGGCCAACTCCCCGTCATTGGTCGTGACCATGCCCCCCTCGATCGAGGTCATGTGCTTCACCGGATAGAAGGAGAAACTGCCGGCGAGGCCGAGCGTCCCCGCCTTCGCCCCGTCATAAGTCGCGTCGAGGGCGAGCGCGCAATCCTCCAGCACGAAGGCGTCCTTCTCCGCCGCGATCGCGCGGATGCGCGCCATGTCGCAGGGCAGGCCCAGATAATGCACCGGCATGATCGCGGCGAGCGGCCCCTCCACCGCCGCCAGCGCCTCCGGGTCCATGTTGCCGGTCGCCGGATCGACATCGACGAAGACCGGCGCCGCCCCCTGAAGCTCCACCGAATGGGCGGTCGCGACATGGGTCATGGCCGGGACGGCCACCCGGTCGCCCGACCCGATCCCCTTGACGAACAGGGTCAGGTGCAGCCCGGCGGTGCAACTCGACACCGCCACGGCCTCGGCCGCGCCCGCGCGCTCGGCGAATGCGGCCTCGAAGGCGGGCGTCACCTGCCCATGGACCAGGATGCCGCTCTCCAGCACGTCCGCCACGCGGCCGAACGCGGCCCGGTCCAGCATCGGCCGGCCGAAGGGAATGGGATCACCGCTGCTCATGCTTCGCGCTCCGGACAAACGAATTTCCTCGACGCCCACAGCCGAGCCCGAGTCGCGCGAAACTTGCAAGGATCGTACCGAACAGGCGGGATTTAGCCCCCCCGCCCAACACTCCCGAGCTTCCAATCCACGCCCCTGCGTGAGGGACGACCCGGCGGCGGCGCGGTCTTGCCGATCGCGAGGTGGTTTCAATCCACGCCCCTGCGTGAGGGGCGACGAGCGGGTCAAGGCGGCCGAGCGCGCGGCGGCCGTTTCAATCCACGCCCCTGCGTGAGGGGCGACTTGTCATTGCGCGCGCTCCTCCCACTCAAAATTCGCGTTTCAATCCACGCCCCTGCGTGAGGGGCGACGTGTAGCGGCCGTTCATCGCCAATTTGACGTTGTCGTTTCAATCCACGCCCCTGCGTGAGGGGCGACGAGCTATTCTGCGGTACGGCGGCGGTGACGTTGTCGTTTCAATCCACGCCCCTGCGTGAGGGGCGACTCGCCAACAAGGAAATCCATTTCGGCGACAGCGACGTTTCAATCCACGCCCCTGCGTGAGGGGCGACTATATGCCTGCTCTCGGGTGTTGATGATTCCGTTGTTTCAATCCACGCCCCTGCGTGAGGGGCGACGGTGTAGGCCCGGGTCTCCGGGTTGTAGTTCGTCGGTTTCAATCCACGCCCCTGCGTGAGGGGCGACCCACCTTGCCGGTTGTTATGTTGCGGCGGTATCCGTTTCAATCCACGCCCCTGCGTGAGGGGCGACCGGCGATCAAGGGTCTGGCGCAGGCCCGGTTTGCCGTTTCAATCCACGCCCCTGCGTGAGGGGCGACCGTCGGATTGCCGTAGCGGTCGGCCAAAACCAGCCAGTTTCAATCCACGCCCCTGCGTGAGGGGCGACCCGCCGCGTCAGGCGTCGCAACGCGCTCCAACCGGTTTCAATCCACGCCCCTGCGTGAGGGGCGACCATGCGCCGGGTGATCGCATCGCCCAGCACATCGCCGTTTCAATCCACGCCCCTGCGTGAGGGGCGACACCGCGTCACGCGGGCCAGAGCTTCGCGTCCCCGCGTTTCAATCCACGCCCCTGCGTGAGGGGCGACCTCGCCGCCAATTCGTCCTTTAGCGCGTTGGCGGCGTTTCAATCCACGCCCCTGCGTGAGGGGCGACCCGGCCGCCCGCGCTGGATCGATCCGCGCCGGGACGTTTCAATCCACGCCCCTGCGTGAGGGGCGACCCCAGCCGCTCGGCATGGTCCTGCAGGCGGGTGAGGTTTCAATCCACGCCCCTGCGTGAGGGGCGACGGCCCTAACGGTAACTCCATGGAAAAGAAGGGACAATATGGCGTAATTCGCGAACCGCGAGGGCCATGGCATCCGCGACATGGGATGTCTCCGTGCACGGGTCTATTTTCTAAACATGTACAATAAGTTATCCGAATCGCGAACCACCCGGGGAAATCCCGCGCGCTTGGGGTTCGCGCACCCGCACGAAAGGCGATGCGGGAGAAGGCGCTAGAGGATCAGCGGGCCCGACAAGTCGGTGGCGGGCTTGGCGCCGACATGTTCCACCCGGTCGCGCCCATTGGCGCCGAGGCGGTAGTAGCGGAGACTATCCTCCGCCGGGTCGATCAGGTCTTCGAGCCGCGCCTTGAGGAGCACCCATTGCGCCGGATCGACCTCGATCTCGAACACGGAATACTGAACGCGCTGCCCGAAATCACGGCAGGCCTTGGCGATCCGCCTAAGGCGCCGGGCGCCGTCGCCCTTGTCCGTGCGCACATCGTAGGTGACAAGCATCAACATCGCGATCCTCCCACCGGCATCCCGTCCGGCCGCCCCGCCTCAACTCCAGAACCAGGGCGGATAGTCATCGATATCCCCGCGCAGATGGCGCGAGAGAAGCTGCGCCTGAAGATAGGGGACAAGCCCGAGGGGCGCCTTCTCCTCCAGGAAGTCGTGGCGCCGTTCCTCGGACTTCCAGTCCTGCCAGGCCGTCAGCACGGCGCGCTCGTCCCCCTCGGCGCCGGGGTCACCGCCGCCGGGCCCACCGCCACAGGGGATGAATTCGACCCGGTCCGCGACGCCGGTCAGATTCAGCGCGGCGCTGGCCAGCGGCAGCGCGGTGACGACCCGGCAGCCGCCGCGCAACCGTTCGCCCGGCTGGTCCGATGCCTGATGCAGCACCCGCCCCTCGGCGGTCAGTCGGTTCTCCACCCAGACCCGTTCGAGATGGATCAACGCCGCCTGCCGCAGGCAATAGACCGCATGCTGCAGGGCCGAGATCGGGATCGGCGCGTCCCCCTGCTCCATCGCCATGGGCCTCCTCCTCGGCACGGTGCCGCCGTCCGGCGCGGCCGCGTCAGGCCGGCTCTAGTATCTCCACCCCGTCGGGCAGGTCGGACCGGTCGACCTCCACGTCATAGTCGGCGTAGCGCCGCGCCGGGGGATAGTTGTTCAGACGTCCGTCGATCGGATGCACCTCGCCGTCGATCATGCGCCGGACCCGGACCCGATCGAAGAGGTCATGGGCCTTGGCGTTGCCCAGGGGGTTGTCATGCTTGAAGACGATCAGGCGCCGGCTCGTCATCTCGCCGCGCGCGGCGGAGCGGTCATGCTCGAACATGGTGCCGAGCGCCTCGAACAGCGTCGCCAGATCGTCGTCGGAGAAGCCGGTCCGTATCGCCAGCTTGGCCGAGATGAAGCCGTGCGCGCGATAGAGCCCGTAGGGCACGATATGCTTGCGCCCCATGGTGCGGTTGTCGTGCCGTTCGTCGGCGGCGTCGCCGTCGCCCCCCTCGCCGTCCCGGCGGGCCTTCTTCTCCTTCGCGGTGGTGGCCGCCATGCGGGTGATGGACACCTCCAACGGCACGATCGGTTCGGCCGAGGTGGCGAAGGAAAGCTGCACCGGCCCGCGAAGCTGGCCGCAATTGATCCCGGTCCCCATGACCGCGCCGAAGGTGCGGATGTCGAAGTAGTTCCCGCACATCCATTTGGTAAGCTCGGCCGCCTCGTCGTCGGATTTCGGACTCAGCTTCTCCGCCTTGGCGACCTTGTCGTCGTCCGGCCGCACGGCGGCATAGGCGCGACGATGCGCCTCGTTCAGGATCGCGCCCTCGCGGACATAGATCGCATGCCCGGGGTCATCGCTCCGGGCGAGTTCGACATAGTTGCGGATCTTGCGCTTCAGGCTGACGTCGCTGACCAGGCCGCGATTGGTCTCGGGGTCGAGGCGCGGCAGGTTGCCCGCGTCCGGGTCGCCGTTCGGATTGCCGTTCACGACATCGAACAGAAGAACGAAATCATAGCGATGGGCGATGGCGGTCATTGCGGGGCCTCCGTTTCGAGCGTCTCTTCCGGGGTTTCTTCCGCCCCGGAGGATTTATTGAAGAAGGCCTGCCGCTGGTGATAATAGCCCAGCGCGAACAGGCCCTGATCCGCCAGCGTCAGCGTGCGCGGAAAGGCATCGGGGCCGGGATCGATATTCTCCATGATCTCCCCGATCATGCGCTCCAGACGGTTCCGCCACCCGGCGTGTTTCTTGCCGAGCTTCGAGAGATGCGGCTGCACCCCCTTGTTGAGCAGCGGGAAGACCTTGCCCGGCTGCGCCGAGGCGGCGCCGTAGTAGCGGTCCTTGATGGTGGCGTTGAGCTTGCCGAGCGCATCGGTCTGGGCGCGCTCATAGACGGCGAACAGACGGCCGAGCAGATAGCCGATACTGGCGTTGTCGGGGTCCAGGGCCACGGGCACGTCCTCCTTTCCAAGGGTTCCGATCAGAACGGATTTCACCATGCCGGCGCGTTCGGCATTGACCACGCCGTCGGCCCGGATGCGCATCAGGACCGCGGTCATCAGCGGCAGCGGATAGCGCGCGCCGGTCAGGATGGCGCGCATCCATGCCCCGGCCAGATTGGGCGGGATGTTCTCCGACTTGCGCTGCACGGCGGTTTGGATCAGATAGCCGAAGAGGCCCGTATTGGGGTTGCGCGGACCGGGCTCGACGGCGATATCGCGCAGGAACCGGCCGTAATTCGCGGCGATGGCGCCGAAATCATCCTCCACCCAGAAACGGACCGAGATGCGCCCGGCATTGGGCGCGAGGCCGAGCACGTGGAACCGCACGCCCGCGTCCAGGCCGGGCGCGAAGTCGGCGATCGGCCGGCCCGCGCGCAGACGCTCCAGGATCGGCGCGACCCGTTTCGCCTGGGTCGCGTCGTCGACCCCGGCGACCATGACGCCGAAGGCCGCCTCCGCCAGGTCGGCGGCCTCCGCGTCCGATCCGTCGGCCCAGAACACGGTGGAGGCATCGCCGACCTGCAGCCGGTGGCGGGACCCCGTCTCCAGGAACTTGTTCAACACCGCGCCATAGGCGAAGGCCGCCCGCGCGCCGACCGGGGCGTTGCCGCCCTGCTCATGCCCATAGGAGGTGAAGGCGTCGAGATTGAAGGAGACCAGCGACGCCCCCGAACTCTGCGCGCCCCACACGCCCTTGACCACCGGGTGCAGGCGCGCCGCCGGCCCCTTCTCCCCGGTCACCAGACAGATCGCGCCCGAGTCATCCGTATTGGACGCGTCCGTATGGGGCGCATCCGCGCCGGCGATCCGGGAGGCCCAGAGATGGCGCGCCGCCGGCCGGTCGTGCAGGAAACGATCCAACCATTCCGACTCCAGGGCGAAGACGATGTTCTGGTCCAGCATCTCCTCCGGCCAGCTCCATCGCGCGAAGCAGTCCGGCGTCCACAGGTCGAGGAACAGCGACAGGGCGCGCAGCCCCTCGTCCTCCGTCGCGGCCAGGGCCTCCCGATGGAGCGTCTTGAACGCCTCGTGCTCCCGCTCCAACCGCTTGCCCGGCCCGGCGCTGACGCCCAGCGCATAGGCGGTCTTGTCCCACAGGAAGTTCGGGGCGATGCCGGAGGTCCGCTTACCGCCCGCCGGGACCGCCAACCGTCGCGGCTTCGGCTTCTTGCCCTGGAAATCCCGCAGGTCGCGCGGCGTCCCCGACGGCATGCCGTCGGGGCCCAGGATGACGGCATGGGAGATATTCTCGATCGAATAGCCGAAGGGCGGAACCAGCCCCCGTTCCTCCATGCGGCCATAGGCCCGCGTCAGGGCGGCCAGCACGCTCATCGCAGGATCTCCGGCGCGCCGGGTTTCGGCACGTCGAGGATGCCGTCCCTCAACCGCGCGCGGAAGAACATCGGCGTCCGGCCGTTCGCATGGTCGATATCATAGAGCATCAGGCCGAGGTCCCGATCCCCGACCCCGCCCGCGCCCCCGCCCTTGCCCGGCGGGACCGCCGCGTCGGGCGCCAGCAGGCTCACATTGGCCGGAAACTCCCGCGTGCCGAGATAGGGTTGATGGAAGCACTGCCCGCGCCGGGCGCGCCGGTTGAAGATGTCGAGATGCTTGCCTTCCGTCTCCTCCGGCCCGGCCGCGGGCGTCAGGTCGAAATGCGCCTCGATGACATAGGCGACATCGACCAGGATGGTCGCCGCGCGCTGCTGCCGGTCCTCCTCGACGCGCTGCTCCAGCCCGTCCAGCGACCCGGCCTTCATCGCGGCGCGCACCTTGCCCATCGGGACCTTGTGGCCGACCTCGTTGCGGCGGATGGTCTGGAAGCGGATCGGCTCCAGCACATGGATGCGGTCGATGGCCCAGGCGATCGCCGGCTTCCAGTGGATCGCCTCCAGGATTCCGCGCGCCGCCGACGGCGTCATCACGTCGTAGCTGACCCGCTCCACCTTCAATTCCGGGCGGGTGAAGCAGGCGCGCGCGCCCGACACGTGAATCCTGACGCCGAATGCCATCCGATAAAGCCCCTCCCATGCCCGTGACGAGGATGCTAGCCATTGCGTGCCTACCGGGCAAGGATCACGTTTCGGTTGCGGGCTCCAATGTCAATGCGTAAGGGGTGGCGCCGCCCCCTGCCCCTTGATTTCAATACCGGGATGAAGCCAGGATTGACGATGGGTGGGATGGGCAGGAAGGCCGCCCTCCGCGAACCCCAAGCGCGCGGCTTTTCGCCGGGTGGTTCGCGGAACACCGCAAGCTATTGGAAATCGTCAATAAAGCACCGGCATCCCCGCGCCGGCCGAGGCAAGGAGCCCCCTCGCCCGCCGAGGTTCGCGGAATCCTCCGCATTGCGCCAACATTTTCATGGCCTTACAGATAGGGCCGTCGCCCCCCACGCGGGGGCGTGGATTGAAACGGCCAAGCCGTCATCGCGGAGAAGTGGCTCGCCTGGTCGCCCCCCACGCGGGGGCGTGGATTGAAACCCCGACGCCACGGCCGACGATCTTTTGCGCCGGTGTCGCCCCCCACGCGGGGGCGTGGATTGAAACAGGACCCGTTCTGGCGCGATTGCGAGGCTGGGCGGGTCGCCCCCCACGCGGGGGCGTGGATTGAAACCGGCGCGGGCGGGATTTGGTCACCACGGGCGACGGGTCGCCCCCCACGCGGGGGCGTGGATTGAAACGCCCAGGCTCCGAAAGGTGTCGGCCATCGTCCGGAGTCGCCCCCCACGCGGGGGCGTGGATTGAAACGGCCAAGCTGTCCGCCATGCTGGCGGAGGCGGGGGTCGCCCCCCACGCGGGGGCGTGGATTGAAACCCGGCGGCGGTTGCGCGATATCCGGACGCGCAAGATCGTCGCCCCCCACGCGGGGGCGTGGATTGAAACTGGCGATGCGTTCCAAGGACTCGCATATCCGCGCGGTCGCCCCCCACGCGGGGGCGTGGATTGAAACGATGAAGGCAAGGCGGAAGTTCAAGAGCGATACGGTCGCCCCCCACGCGGGGGCGTGGATTGAAACATGCGCACGATATTGCCAAATGGGCAAATACATGGCGTCGCCCCCCACGCGGGGGCGTGGATTGAAACCGCGTGCCCGAGGCCAATCCCCGCGAGCGTGCCCGTCGCCCCCCACGCGGGGGCGTGGATTGAAACCGCGACCGCGCGCCCACGGTGCAGCTGCAATTTGTCGCCCCCCACGCGGGGGCGTGGATTGAAACAGGGGTATAGGAACCCTCCCCTATCGATCGGGAAAGGGCGTCGCCCCCCACGCGGGGGCGTGGATTGAAACCGACGGCACATTGGCCGCATAGTCAGGCGGGCTGGTCGCCCCCCACGCGGGGGCGTGGATTGAAACGTGCCCGCGTCGATGGCGCGCCGCCCGCGTTGCACGTCGCCCCCCACGCCGGGGCGTGGATTGAAACACCGCGAACGGGACGAAGGTGGGCGAAAGCATCCCGTCGCCCCCCACGCGGGGGCGTGGATTGAAACAAGGCAGACTTCCTGCGCCAGGAGAAACCACCGGGTCGCCCCCCACGCGGGGGCGTGGATTGAAACAAGATCCTGATCGCCTGCAACCAGCGTCCGGCGAGTCGCCCCCCACGCGGGGGCGTGGATTGAAACATTGAGTGGGTCGAGACGGCGGTCTGCGATCTCACGTCGCCCCCCACGCGGGGGCGTGGATTGAAACAGGCCCGCCTCCGCCGCGATATCGGCGGTGCGCAGGTCGCCCCCCACGCGGGGGCGTGGATTGAAACCGGATACGCGGCGTCGATTACGTCGTCGCGGCCCCGTCGCCCCCCACGCGGGGGCGTGGATTGAAACGCGGCAGGAGACGCCGCGCACATGGCAGGCATCCTGTCGCCCCCCACGCGGGGGCGTGGATTGAAACTATCAATGCACGAGCGCGGGCACGAGCGCGGCGGCGGTCGCCCCCCACGCGGGGGCGTGGATTGAAACAGTCGTTCCTTGGCCATGTCGATCTGGCCCTTCGCGTCGCCCCCCACGCGGGGGCGTGGATTGAAACCATCGAGTCCCCGCGAGCGTCCAGTATTACCAAGTCGCCCCCCACGCGGGGGCGTGGAGCCGATAAGCATGTCGCGGTCGGGCTCGACCGGGGTGATAAGGGGGATGGAAGCGCGGTTCGAGCCGGTGCCGGCATCGTAGGCGGCTTCCTGACGGCGGCGGGGCACCCCGGCGCCGTTTTTTTTTGGGGACAGTCGCCGCCACCACCGCCCCGCATGCGGCTGGGGCCGGGCGCGGGCATTCACAGGATCGCGGAGAAGGCGCCGGGGTCGGCCTCCCAGATCAGGCCCGTCTCGCGCGTGTAAAGCGGTTCGGCGCGGGAGTCGTGGCACGTGGAGAGCACGGCGAACTGGTCCGCGCGCTCGCGGCCGCCGGCGAAATAGATGGCGCCAAGGTCGATGAGCCGTTGGCGCTCCCGTCCCGGCGGCTGGACGATCCAGGTTTGCAGCCGCCGGGCCAGCGCGCCGGACGAAATGCGCGGATTGTCGAGATCCGCCAGGATCTCGGCATTCGCCGGATCGGGGATGATGACCGGCGCGCCGGTATCCGCCACCATCCGGAAGTCCTCCGCCACGGACCGATAGGCGAAGGACGGGCCGCCGATATCGAGCTTGAACCGATCGAGCAGGCCATGCCGGTCCAATGCCTCGGGACCGCGGGTCCAGTAGAGTTCGCGGAAATAACGCTCGACCGTCTCCGGCGCGGTCCAGTCGGCGCCGCCCTCGATAAGGCGCGCGAAGATCTCCGCGTTGCGTCGCAACTCGCGCGGCGCCGGGTGGTCGGGGGCCCGGAAGACGGTGACGATGCTGTCCCCGGCCGCGCGCTTGCCTTCGCGGTTGCAGCGTCCCGCCGCCTGGACGACCTGTTCCAGCCCCGCCTCCGCGCGCCAGACGTGGGGGAAATCGACATCGACCCCGGCCTCGACCAGGGAGGTGGCGACGACCCGGCAGGGGCGTTCGCCCTCCAGGCGCGCGCGCACCTCGGCCAGGATGGCGCGGCGATGGGCGGCGCATTGCCGGGTGGAGAGATGGATCAACCCGTCCAGCGCCGCCGCCCGCCCCGCCCGGTACAGGGCCAGCGCATGGGGCCGCGAATTGACGATGACCAGGCCCTGATCGGTTTCGGCCAGGGCGTCGATCAGCGCCGCGTCGTCCATCGGCCCGGCATGGCGGAACCGGGTACGGCGCAGGCGCCGGGCAAGGTGCGCCGGGTCCGGGGCCAATTCCTTGCCCGCCGTCTCCAGGCCCATCAAGGGATCGGCGGTGAAATGCCCCCGGTCCAGGGCCGGTTGCGTCGCGGTGCACAGCACGAGGCTGGCACCATAGCTGCGGACCAGTTCGCGCAAGGCCGCGACGCCGGGTTTCAGCAGGCCGAGCGGCAGGGTCTGCGCCTCGTCCAGCACGATGACGGCCCCGGCCAGCGCCTGAAGCTTGCGGCAGCGCGCCGGGCGGGCGGCGAACAGGCTTTCGAACAGTTGGACATGGGTGGTGACGACGACCGGCGCGGCCCAATCCTCCATCGCCAGACGCAGCTTGTCGCGGGCGGCGCGGGCCTTCCAGCCCTGGCCGTCCTGCTCGATCGCGCAATGATGTTCCAGCACCACGTCCTCGCCCAGCACTTCCTTGAAGATCGCGGCGGTCTGATCGATGATCGAGGTGAACGGAATGGCATAGACGATCCGCCGCAGCCCGTGGGCCCGGGCATGGTCGAGCGCGAAGCCGAGCGAGGTCAGCGTCTTGCCGCCGCCGGTCGGCACCGTCAGCGTGAAGCTGTCCGGCGGTCGGTCCGCCTGGGCCCGAACATGCTTCAGCACCTCGCGCCGCAAGTCGTCCACGGGCCTCTTCTCCCGCCCAACGGCTATCCCGGCCATATGGGCGTCGAAGCGCGCGCGCAGATCGGGCAGGATATCGCCCAGGGCCGGCCAGGCGCGATCGGGCGTCCGCCCCTCGATCGCGCTGTAATAGGCCTCCGTGTCCTTGAAATCGGCATCGACCAGGGCGGAGAAGAGCATGCGACCGAGGAAGGCGAGCTCGAACGCCACGCGGTTCCGGCCGCTCGCGGTGAAGCCGCGCGGCGAAATGCCGGCGGTGTCCGGCGCGATCTCCTCCCGCCAGCTTGGGTCGAGACGATCCTCGACGGCATTCACGCGATCCCGCAACCCGCCGAGCGCCGCGTCCGTGTCGGGCAGCCCGGCATGATGCCCCGCCACCGCATGCGCCAGGAGCCGCGCGACGAGTTTCTCCTCGCCACTCCCCGCCGCATGCCAAAGCCACGCGGCGCCGGCGATCGCATGCTCCGGGCCCGGTCCCTGCCCACGGATATAGGCCTGGAACGCCGGATCGTACTTACCCAGATCGTGGAGCAGGCCACCCAATGCCGCCGCCGTCTCGCCGCCGAATGGCCTGGCCAGATCGGCCGCGTGACGCGCCGTTCCCTCTAGATGCTCCCGCAAGCCGTGCCATGCCGCGTCCGGGTGGGACTTGGGCGGGGAATGGGCCGCGAATTCGGTCATCCGATGGGCTCCGCCACGGCGGCGCGAGGGGAAAGCGACTGGTCCGCACGGTCCGTGATCGGCATGCCCCTTCGCCCCTGGCCCCAAGCGTTGCGTCCATCCCGATCGGCGCGACCGTCAAGGTTCCGCCTATCGGCCCCTACGACCGCGCCCCGTCCGATCGACGGTCTCGGCTCGGATGAACTTTCCGGCCTTTTGAATATGAAGGCAAGCACTCCGGAAAAAACACCCGCGAGCCGTGTCCGTCGAATGGCGCGGCAGCGACCCTCTCTAATCGTCCGCGAATTCCCGGGCGATTTCGATGAAGCGGTCCTCGATATGGTCGAGGGCATCGACGAGACGAGGGTCGAAATGGCTACCCCGCCCCTCGCGGATGATGGACATCGCCTTCTCATGCGGGAAGGCGGGCTTGTAGACGCGCTTGGTGATCAGGGCGTCGTAGACGTCCGCGACGGCCATCAACCGGCCGGAAAGCGGAATGTCCGTGCCCTTCAGCCCGGCCGGATAGCCGGAGCCGTCCCATTTCTCGTGATGGGTCTGGGCGATCTCGCGGGCATGGCGCAGGAAGGAAAGTTGGGAGGCGTCCAGCAACTCCTCCGCCGCCAGGATCGCTTCGGCGCCGAGGGTCGCATGGGTCTTCATGATCTCGAATTCCTCGGCCGTATGCGGGCCCGGCTTCAGGAGGATGTTGTCCGGGATGCCGACCTTGCCGATGTCGTGAAGAGGCGCGGACTTATAGAGGAGGTCTATGGTTTCCGCGTCGAGCACGGCGGCGAAATCGGGATGGCCGCTCAGATGCTCGGCGAGCGCGCGAACATAGTTCTGGGTCCGCCGGATATGGTTGCCGGTCTCGTTGTCACGGGTCTCCGCGAGCGAGGCCATGGCGACGATGGTCGCTTCCTTGATGCGCTGCACGTCGCGGGTCCGCGATTGCACCTCGCTTTCCAGCCAATCCGCCTTGTTGCGCAGGAAGTCCGCGTGACTTTTCAGGATCAGATGATTGTGAACGCGCGCGCGCACCAAGGGCGGGTTAACGGGCTTGGAGATGAAGTCCACGGCACCGAGTTCCAGACCCCGCCGCTCATCATCCGGATCGGTGCGCGCGGTCAGGAAGATCACCGGGATGTCGCGGGTGCGCCGGTCCTCCTTCAGCCGTCGGCAAACCTCGTACCCGTCCATGCCCGGCATCATGACATCCAGCATGATCAGGTCCGGCCGGCTGTCCGCGCCCGCGATGCGAAGCGCGCTCTCGCCACTGGTCGCCACCTTCACGCGATAGGCATCGCGCAAGAGATCGCTCATGATCGCGAGGTTATCCGGCGTATCGTCCACGACCAGCACCGTGGCCATTGCCTGATCACTCATGGTCACCCTTCTCTTGCGTTGCCACGGCCGATCCGCCGCTCGGACCGGCGGACCGAATGAGGGCCAGTGCCTCCTCGAACTCGAAACGTTGCGCGTGCGCGACCACGGCCATGCCCCGCTCCTTGCCGAGAATGGCACACAGGGCCGGTTTGCATGTCGTGCTGAATTCCACGGCTTCGGCATCGTCATCGGCCAGAAGCCTAGCCAGACGGGCCAGAGCCTCGCGATTATCCGCATCCGACAGGTCGCCGCGTAACGATCCGCCGTCATCAGCGGCCACGTCATTCCCATCCGGCTCTTCGGGCATCTGGCTGCGGATCGATGAGACCAGCGCATCCGTCTCCCCGATAAGCGCGACGACGTCGTCCTCGATCTGCAGGACGGATGCGCCGGCACGAACCCGCTCCTCAAGCGCGCCCGCACGCCGCGCCAGCCCGACGGAACCGATCGTCGCCGCCAGCCCCTTCAAGGTATGCGCTTCCCGTTCAAGGGGCAGCGTATCCGCATTGCCCAAGGCGGCGCGGATATTCATTTCCATGCGTGGCCAACCGTCGCAGAAACGCCGCAGAACCATGCGGTAGCGGTCGGCGCGACCGGCAACGTTCGCGATCCCCCTGCGGGTGTCGAGATCGCGGACATTGATTTCCGCCGCGCCGGAGACCGCGCCGGGCCGGTTGCCTGACGGCTCGACGAAAGCGCCCTCGCGATCGCTCAAGCGCGCCAGCGTCTCGTAGAACTGCTTGACGTCGATGGGTTTGCCGATGTGCTCGGTCATGCCGGCCTCGATGAAGCGCTGCCGGTCGCCCGCCATGACATTCGCCGTCATCGCGATGATCGGCAGGGTTCGGAACCGATCGTCCCGACGCAATTCGCGCGTGGCGGCGACACCGTCCAGGATCGGCATATGCACATCCATCAGCACGACATCGAACGGCGACGTCGATAGTTGGTCGACGGCCTGCCGGCCGTTGGCGACCACGGTGACCGTCGCCCCGGTCTCGTGAAGAAGTTCCGTCGCGATTTCCTGATTGGTGTCATTGTCTTCGGCCAGCAGTATTCGCATGCCGGAGAGATCGGGAATCTGTGGCAGGGGCTCCGGCTCGTCGAAGGACCGCAGGTCCTCCAGGCTCTCTCCGTCCAGAAGCCTAACGACCAGATCGAACAGAACCGAGGCGCTGGCCGGTTTCGACAGGACCGCCAGGATATCGCAATCTTCCGCGGCCTCGTGCAGGTTCTCCTGGCCGTAGGCGGTAATCATCACCAGGGCCGGCCCCTCCTCCTGCCGCCCTTCCGCGGCTCCCTCACCCTGACGCGTCATGGCGCGGATGTTTCGGGCCACCTCGCACCCGTCCATCTCCGGCATCTGCCAATCGATGAAGACGAGGCTGTAGGGGGTGCCGCCCTTGCGTCTCTCCTCCACCAGTTCGAGCGCGCGGGGCCCGCTCCCCGCCTCATCGACCGAGAGGCCCATATCCCGCAGCATGCCGACCAGGATCGTGCGCGCGCTTTCATTGTCGTCGACGACCAGGGCCCGCGCGTCCAACGCGCGCGGCGGCATCGCGCTTCGCGTTTCGGCATTGTCGTCCTTGGCGAAATCGCCCTCGAACCAGAAGGTACTCCCCTCGCCCTCCCGGCTCTCGACGCCGACATCGCCCCCCATCAGCTCCGCCAAGCGCTTGGTGATGGACAGGCCGAGGCCCGTACCGCCGAAGCGTCGCGTCGTCGTGGCGTCGGCCTGCTGAAAGGACTGGAACAGCTTCGACTGCTGGTCGTCGGCTATTCCGATGCCGGTATCCCGCACCGCCATTCTGAGCCGCACCCTGGTATCGTCCTGCGACAGGACACGAACGGAAACGACCACCTCGCCGCTTTCCGTGAACTTCACGGCATTGTTGGCGTAGTTGGTCAGGATCTGGGAGACGCGCAGCGGGTCCCCGATCAGCGAATGGGGTACATCCGAGCCGACCTCCTGCAGGAACTCCAGGTTCTTGGCCGCCGCACGCTGGGCGACGACGGCGGTGACGTCCTGCAGCACCTTCTCGATGTCGAAGGGAATATGCTCGATCTCCAGCTTGCCGGCTTCGATCTTCGAGGAATCGAGAATGTCGTTGACGATGGCGAGCAGGCTGCGGCTCGCCGTACGGATCTTCTCGGTGAAGCCTGCCTGCCGCTCCGTCAGATCGGTCGTGCGCAGCAGATGCGTCACCCCGATGATCGCGTTGAGCGGGGTGCGGATCTCATGGCTCATATTCGCCAGGAAGGCGGACTTCGCCTCGTTCGCGGCGTCCGCCAATTGGCGCGCCTCGATCAGTTCCCGCTCCGCTTCCTTACGCTGGGAGATGTCGCGCACGACACCGGTGAAGAAGCTCTCATTCCCCACGACGGCCTCTCCGACGGAAAGCTCGACGGGAAACTGTTCCCCATTACGGCGCCGGGCCACGACCTCGCGCCCGATATTGATGATACGGGCCTCGCCGGTTCGCCGATATCGATCGATGAAACCGTCATGCTCGGCGGACGAGATGCCGTGGGTCAGCATCGCGACGTTACGCCCGACGACCTCTTCGACGGGGTAGCCGAACATACGCTCGGCGCTCTGGCTCCATTTACGGATGATGCCGTCGACATCGATCACAATGATCGCCTCGGCGGCCGTGTCGAAGATCGCCTGAAGCCGCGCCTGATCCGCGCGGGCCGCCTCCTCCGCCGCCTTGCGCTGCTGTGCTTCCTCGGCCAGGACGCGGGCCGTCTCCTTCAGGCGGGCCGCGAAGGACGCCGCGACGACCCCGACGGCAAGGACGAGCGTGCCCAGACTCACGAACAGGGCGAGGATGCCCTGGGACAGATCGTCGGTGAAAGGCTCCGCCCCGCTGATCGGATAGAACACGGCCGCCTGCATGGCGACATAGTGCATCGTCGCCACGGCGCACCCGAGGATGACCGCCGCGACATACTGCCGAAGCTTGGAAAACCCGGCCTCTTCCCGCCGGTAGCTCGCCACCAGCAGCGCGATCAGCGACAACGCGACCGCCGCCACGACCGACAAGGCGACCAGAACCGGATCATACAGCAGCACCGCCGGCAGCCGCATCGCGGCCATGCCGGTATAATGCATCGTCCCGATACCGGCTCCCATCAGAACCGCGCCGATCACCAGACGCGTCCCGAAACCGAAATCCGTGCGTCCGATCACGATAAGGGCGGTCAGGCTGGCGAGAATTCCGGGAGCGATGGAAATCGCCGTGGTTATAAAGTCGTAGGAAATCCCGCAGGGGAGCGAGAAGGCCAACATCCCGACGAAATGCATGCCCCAGATCGAGCCACCGAACCCAAGCGCGCCGGCGACCTTCCACAGAAGGACGGTCCTGGGATTGCCCGCCGCCAGGCTTTCCGCCTGGGACAGGCTCGCCAATCCCGACCATGCCCCGACGATCGCGATCGCGACGGACAGCGCTACGAGATCGAACCGGAAATCACCGACCAGCGGTAGCGCGCTGCCCTGATATTCGATGAATTGAGTGAACGTATCGTTCAGGAACATACGGACCACGCATCTCGTGCCAATCCGCGTTCCGAAACCCCGTCGCGGATGGGGCGTTCTGCCGCGTCGACGTCCAGGCCAAAGTCGAACCGACGGCGTGCCCCTGTTACGTCAGACCGACTCCGTCGCGGTTTCGGGCCCGAACCCCGCGGCGCTTCGCTCGATCCCCGTTCGTCAGGACAATCCCGACAAAGACCGGACGATGCATTCGTTCCCGCTGCATCGTTCAAACCTCATACTACTCGCGACTATACAAAAGCGGTGATTGTTAACAACCGGCATTCCATGAGCGCCCCCCGTTTCCCCGCCGTTTAATGAAAAACTTCACGCGACGGCGCATGTTGAAAACGTATTTTAAGAAAAGAACAATCAATAAGCGCGCAAAATATTCGCTCGTGAACCGTTCGGCCTCGAACAAATGTCATTCTGGTTCGCTATCAACGACGGCGAAGGCCGGATGCGGGACGGACGCGGCGTCGATATCCCGCAGATGGTCAAGACGCCAAGAACCGTGGGCACGGAGCGGCATGCGGCCGCCGAACCGCGAAGTATCCAACGGGAGCGGCTTGAAGGTGTCTACCACTCAAACGGCCCGATCTGACGATACCGCCAAGGCGTTGATTTGCGCGGGGAAAGATGGTGCGCCATCCCAAAGGGATGTCGAACCAAAACTGGAGCGCCAGTTCGACGTCAGGAGAAATGGTGCCCAGGGGAGGAATCGAACCACCGACACTGCGATTTTCAGTCGCATGCTCTACCAACTGAGCTACCTGGGCGTGCCCGGATTGGAGGACGTTTCGAGTGCCCCCCGCGAGCGGCGCTATCTGTAGAAAATCGGATCGGCCCTGTCCAGACCATATTTCGAAAGAAATTCATTCCGGCGTCGACGGCCGACACCGCCCCACTCGCCCACCGGCCACTCGACGCACGGGCAACATTCGCCGGAGGAGCGAATTTTGTTAGATTTCCATTATGCTTATAGGGATACTTACAGGATGGGCGGAGGGGGAATATGATCGATGCCGGGGCCCACGCGCCCCCTGGCCCACCATCACCGCACGCGCCGGCGAAAAGTGGCGCGCGCCTACCGTTACCCCCACCCATCGCGGGCATGGGGATAGCGGGCGCGGGCGGGTCGAGGCATGACATGAACGGGGAATGAAACGTATGAAGGCACCGCTTCTCGGCTGGTTCAAGGACGCCAGGATTCGCGTAAAATTGATGATAATGGCGGGGGTCATCCTCGTCCTGCTCGCGGTCAACGCGGGCATCGGGCTTTACCAATTGAACGAGATCGGACGGGACCTGGACGTTCTCACCACCGATCAGCTACCGGCCACGACGCTGACCAGCGAATTGACGGTGACACAGCTCGAACGCGCGCAGATATTCAACCGGTTCGTGACACTGGCCAACAGCTCCCAACGCAATGAAACGCTGGAGAAAACGCTCCGCGAGGAATTCGTCGCGCAGGGGGAGGCCGTTTCGTCCCTCCATACGCGCCTGGTCGAGGGCGCGGCGGCGGACACGGACCGTGCCGCCACGCTTTCCCGGATCGGCGAGCTTATCGGGACATACGAGAGCCAGGCGGAGGAGGTTTTCGACGGACTGTCGGGGGGCAACCTCTTCACCATCGCCAGTTCGATCAACGATGCGCGCACATCGCAGGCGGATCTGCGCAACATGTTGACCGATCTGCTCGAACGAACGAAGGCGGCCATCACGGCCAAGGTCGGCGACACCCGCGCCACCAGCGACACAGCGATCATTCTGATCGCGGCTACATCCGCCGCCGCCCTACTCATCGGCGTGCTGTTGTCCTTCAGCCTAGCCGCCTTGATCACGCGGCCGCTCTCACGCGCCATAGAAACGATGGAAGCACTGTCCAAGGGCGATACCTCCATCGAGCTCAAGGTCGCTTCGAAGGACGAGGTCGGCACCCTGGCCCGGGTGATCGAAATCTTCCGGGAGAACAAAATCCACTCGGACGAATTGGCTGAACAGCAAAAGCTGGAAGAGGAGCGCCGCCGCGAGGAGGAGCATAAGCAGAAGGAACGCGCCAAGCGGGTCGCGGAACTGACCGAACGTTTCGAGAAGGAAGTCGCGAGCGTTCTCGAAGCGGTATCGAGCGGCAGTTCGCAGATGCTGGCCACGTCCGAGACGATGTCCTCCGTCGCGGAGGAAACGAGCACTCAAGCTTCCACCGTCGCGGCCGCGTCGGAACAGGCCACGACGAACGTACAGACCGTCTCCTCCGCCGCGGAGGAACTCTCCAACGCCATCAACGAAATCGCCGGCCAGATCGCGACCGCCAGCAGCACGGCCCGCGAAGCCGTGGACACCGCCCGAGCCACCAACGAGGACGTACGCGAGTTGACCGGCGCGGCGGACCGGATCGGCAAGGTGATCGAACTGATCTCCGACATCGCGGAGCAGACCAACCTGCTGGCCCTGAACGCCACGATCGAGGCCGCCCGCGCCGGGGAGGCCGGCAAGGGCTTCGCCGTCGTCGCGAACGAAGTGAAATCGTTGGCCGCCCAGACCAGCAAGGCGACGGAGGAAATCGAATCCCAGATCGGCGACATGCAGGGCGCGACGCGCAAGGCGGTCGGCGCTGTCGACAAGATCGCGGAGACGATCGACCGGATCGATCATATCTCGACCAGCATCGCCTCCGCCATCGAGGAGCAAACCTCCGCCACCCATGAAATCGCCCGCAATGTGGAGGAAGCGGCCGCCGGCACCCAGGAGGTGAACCATAACATTACCGGCGTCAGTCAGGCCGCTTCCGAGGCCGGCAACGCCGCCGGCCAAGTCAAGTCGGTGGCGACCGACCTATCGCAACGCGCCGACAGCCTGCGCAAGACGGTCGATACATTCCTCGCCGACATGCGCGCCGCTTGAGACCACACCGATCCGGCGGGAGAGGATGGGAAGCGTCCTCCCCGCTTGCCACGGGCGGGCGGGCGTGGAAGGCTTCCGATCATGGTGCCGGAAACGCCCGCCCCCGCCCTTTCGATCGAACACGCCACCGCCGCCGACGAGCCGGAATGGCTGACCTTGTGGCATGGCTATCTGCGTTTCTACAGAGCGCACCTGCCGGACGGGACCACCCGCGCGACATGGCGCCGGATCCTGGACGAAACACATCCCTTTCGGTGCTTCGTCGCGCGCGATCGCGCGGGTGGCGCGGTGCTTGGCTTCGCCCTGCACTTCCCGCACCCGTCGAGTTGGTGCACGGTCGGGGAAATGTATCTGGAAGACCTCTATGTCGCCGACGACGCACGCGGCCGGGGCGTTGGCCGCGCCCTGATCGAGGCGGTGAAGGAAAGCGCGAGGGCGGAGAAGTTGGATCGCGTCTATTGGATGACCGAAACCGACAATGCGACCGCCCGCGCGCTCTATGATCGGCTCGCCGGCGGCGCGGACGATTATGTCCGCTATCGGCTGAAAGTCTAAGGGAGCAAAAGCAAAACAATGACCGATTTGCCGGAAATCCACGGTGCCCGTGCTTGCGTCTTCGATGCCTATGGCACGCTTTTCGATGTTCATTCGGCCGTCGGCGCGATGAAGGCGGAGATCGGACCGCAAGCTGACCGGCTCTCCCAGCTCTGGCGACAGAAGCAACTCGAATATACTTGGCTGCGCAGCCTGATGAGGGCTCATCGGGATTTCTGGTCATTGACGGGCGACGGCCTGGATTTCGCGATGGAGGCGACGGGCCTCGGCGACAGGCCGGAACTGCGCGAGAGGCTGATGGACCTCTATCTCCGCCTCGATTGCTATCCGGAGGCGCCGGCGACGTTGGACCGGCTTCGCGCATCCGGAATGGCGACCGCCATCCTGTCAAATGGCGCACCGGCAATGCTGGAGAGCGCGGTCACCCATGCGGGTCTCGCGGATCGCCTCGACCCCATTCTATCGGTCGAGGATATCGGGATATTCAAACCCGATCCGCGCACCTACCAACTGGCCTGCGACCGGCTGGGGCTAGCGGCGGATGCGGTCTGTTTTCTCTCCTCCAACGCCTGGGACGTCGCGGGAGCCGCGCATTTCGGATTTCAGGTGGTTTGGATCAACCGGTTCGGCCTGCCCCGCGAACGCCTACCCGGTACCCCACGCGCGGTGATCGAGCGCCTGGACGAGTTGCCCGCGCTGGTGGGCGCATAGCCCCTGTTCTAGAAATCCATCGAGAGGCTGAAGCCCTGCGCGCCCTCGGTCCGCAGAGCGCCCATCTCCATCGGGCTGTCCTCGGCGAAGGCATCGAGATCGGCCACCGCCTGCCCGATGCCCCATCCGACGAGCGCGCTCAGGAAGACGTCGGAACTCCAGTGCTTGTCGTCATAGATGCGCTGCGCGCCGACGAGGCCGGCGGCGCCATAGGCGACCCAGGGCACCCAGCCGATATGCCCGTATTCGTGCGCGACCGAGCTGGCCGCCGCGAAGGCATAGGTCGTATGACCGGAGAGGAACGAGTTCCCCTCGTCGAACCAATCGTCATTGCCCTGATCCTTCAGTGGCCGGGAGCGGCCGAACAGCGCCTTCGTCGCCTCCACCGGGATCGCCGCCAACAGGACCGACTGGAACCCGTTCAACCCCACGCGTTGAAGCGAGCGGTCACCGGCGACCTCTCCCGCTGCCCAGGCCCCGGCGCCGACCGCGAGAAGGCCGTAGAAGCGCCCGCCGACCTCGACCGCGTCGAAAAAATCGTCGGCGCCGCCGGACTGGCTGTCCTGCGCCGTGTCGCGAATATCCTCGTCCGCCAAATAGAGGGCACCGAAACCGCCGAGCGCGATCGCATCGATGATCAGCGAGCGGGTGCTGAAATCGAAGGGACGCTTCGCCATCTCCCACGGCACCTCGTAGAAACCGGACAGATAATCCGCGTCCCACGGGGCCGGGTCCTGGCAGTCCCCGGGCTCCACCGCGCAATCGACACGCGCGGCGGCGACGGCGGTCGTCGCCTCCTGACCGATATCGATGCGCGTCTCGGGAATCGTGACGCCGGACGCCGCGGACGAACGGGATGCGGACGGCCGGGATGGGGACGGATCGACCGACGCAGGTCCCTGCCCCGCCGTTCCGTCCTGGTCAAACCCCGAGGCAAGCGCGCTGCGCGGCGCGGCGGAGACCTTCTGAAGCGGTTGAGCGCCCCCCCCATCCCACATCGGCGGCAGGTCGCGCCCTCCCTCCCAGGCGATGCCCGTGCGCTCCCGCGCGAAGGGCGCCATGTCGAGCGCGTCTAGCGCCAGGCGAATGCGATAGACTCCCCCGGTCTCCTCCGGGCGTTGCAAGCGCATGGCGGAGACCGTCACCGCCTGCGTCAGATCAATGGCCAGCGCGCAACCGGGCGCCGGTCCCTCGATGCACGCCCACTGCCGGATCAGGCCGCCCTCGCCCAGGCCGGACACGTCGCTCGGCGCGCCGGGCACGAAAACGACGACCCGGCGCCCGTTCGGCGATTCCCAGAAAACGAAATCCGCCGCCCGCGACAGATCGATCGTCAGCGCCGGTCCCTCGGCCCCGGCGCGAAGGGCGACCGCGCCGATATGCGGCGGCGTGGCGCCGGCACCCGACATTTCGTTGTCCACCCCGCCGGAAGTGGGACTGTTCGATGCAAGTTGCTGGACGCGTTCCCTCCCGGCGGAGTCCATTCCGGTCGGAAGGGCCTCCCCAGCATTATCGTCCGCCCCACCGATGACCGTCGTGGTCCATTCACTCGCGCCGCCATCTGCCCGGTCGGCCGGAGGGGAGAGCGTCGAGGGATCCACATCCGTCGGAGCCATCGGCTCCAGCGCCGGCCGATCCGCCGTGCCCGGCCCCTCCTGGCGCCACCCGTTGGAATCGACGACGACCGTTTGCGCGACCGCGTTCTGGCCCTTGATGGTGGGCACCACACTGGTTCCCAGGACCGCGCCCGCGATCGCGACCGTGACACGCATCGCCAGGGCGCGCCGCCCCCCCATGACCAAACGGACAAACACCGGGGCTTCCCCTTTCCCTCACGAAGGATTGACGCAAGATCAATGTAAGACCCGAATGCGCCAACTCTTGCCCGAATTCCGAGCGCGCAAAGTAGCACGTGAACGAATCGGTTCAAGATACAATAATAAATGACTTCTTCGGAACCGACCACGATAGGCGCCCCCCATGACGGCATGTGATTCCCAATGCATCAAGCGGCTGGCGCGGACGGTTCGGGCCGCCGACGGGCGTGTCCTCTTCGCTTGGGATTATCCGGCCGCCCCGGGGAAAGACGCCGTGTCGCGGCAGGCGCGCCTCACCGTCCTCTGCCTCGCCGGAATCGCGCGGCATTCGGCCGATTTCGACGATTTGGCCCGGCATCTGGCGGGGCGCGGACATCGTGTCGTCGCGCCCGACTATCGCGGGCGCGGCCGCTCGGCGCGCGACCCCAACCCCGCCAACTACCGGCCCGAAACCTATCTGGAAGATATTCGGCATTGTCTGATCGCGCTGCGTACCGGGCCGGTCGTGGTGGTGGGCAGTTCGATGGGCGGGTTGCTCGCCATGGGCATGGGGGCGGCCATGCCCATGATGCTGCGCGGCGCGGTACTGAACGATATCGGACCCGATATCGGTGGTGGCGGACTGGGGCGGATCGTCGGCTATCTCGGCGCGGGCCGGCACTACGCGGATTGGGACGCGGCCGTCGCGGCGCTGCAAGGCCTGATGCCGACCCTTAACCCCGGACCGCACGGCGCCGCGACCGGGACGAAGGCGGGGCCGGCGGACTGGCGCCGCGTGGCGGAGGCGACCTTTACCCAAGGAGCGGACGGGCGCCTTCATCCGGCCTGGGATCCGGCTATCGCCGAACCACTACGCGGTGGCGCATCGATCCCCGACCTTTGGCCCTATTTCCGAAGCCTGCGGGCGAAGCCGGTGCTTGCCATCCGGGGCGGCCGGTCGGACATTCTTAGCGCGGATGGACTGGACCGAATGGCGGCGGCGCACCCGCGCTTGCGCACGCTGACCCTGCCGGGGAAGGGCCATACCCCGACGCTGGACGAACCGGAAAGCCTGGAGGCGATCGATGGATTCCTCGACGACATCGAATGCGGCGACCGACCGGTCGACAATGGGTGAGCCCATCCCCCTTCCCGATACCGCGGAGATCGAGGCAGCGGCCGAGCGCCTGGCGGGGCGCGTCGTGGAAACCCCGCTCCTGGAATCGGCCTTGCTCAACGAGCGCGTGGGCGGGCGCGTTCTGGTCAAGCCCGAATGCCTGCAACGCACCGGTTCCTTCAAGTTCCGGGGGGCCAGCAACCGCATCCTCGCCCTCACGCCCGAGGAACGGTCGAAAGGCGTGGTGGCTTTTTCCAGTGGCAACCACGCCCAGGGCGTGGCGCTGGCCGCGCGGCTTGCGGGCGTATCCGCCACCATCGTGATGCCCGCCGACGCCCCCGCCATCAAGCGGGCGAATACGGAAGCCTATGGCGCGACCGTCCGCCTCTATGACCGCCATGCCGAGGATCGCGAGGCGATCGGCGCCGAGATCGCGGCACGGACAGGCGCGACCCTCGTTCCCCCCTATGACGACGCTTATGTGATCGCGGGCCAAGGCACGGTCGGGTTGGAGATCGACCGGCAATTGACGGACCTCTCGGTCACGCCGGATCAGGTGCTTTGTTGCTGCGGTGGGGGCGGATTGATCGCCGGCACCTCGCTCGCCCTCAAGGCGCGGCGCCCGGATCTCCCGATCTTCGCCTGCGAACCGGAGGATTTCGACGACACCGCCCGCTCGCTCGCGAGTGGATCACGCGAAAGCGTCGCCGCCGACGCGCGGTCGATTTGCGACGCTCTGATGGCCCCGCGTCCGGGCGCGATCACCTTCGCCATCAACAGTCGCACGCTGGCGGGCGGCCTCGTGGCGAGCGACGACGAAGTCCGGGAGGCCATGCGCGTGGCCTTCCAGACGCTGAAACTGGTGGTCGAGCCGGGCGGCGCTATCGCGCTCGCCGCGCTTCTCGCCGGACGGATCGAGACGCGGGGTCGGACGAGCGTGGTGGTCCTGTCCGGCGGCAACACCGACCCGGGCTTCTTCGCGGAAGTGTTGGGAGCGGCCTGAGGACACCATCGCCCCCTTCTATTGCCCCCTTCACATGCGGGCTATAATTCGGCTGCCCTGCCCCCGGCTGCCTTGGTCCGGATAGTATCTCGTCGGTCGCCGGAGGGACGTCGCCCGGGGGGACGCCGCCCGTCATAGCGCCTCCGGAGCCCCCCGCGAACGACGCGACCTAATAGGATTTCGCCGGCTCCGCGAGCGCGGATGCCTCCGGCTTGTCATCCGAGCCGGCACCATCCTTATCTGACGTCTTGCCTGCATTCTGCGCCATATCCGGCTTGGGCGGCAGGGCCGGCCCATCCACCGCGGACGAGGGGGATTTGCTCACCGGCTTCAGCCGCTTATCGACGTCATCCACCCGTCGGCAAAGGCCCTGCATATGGGCACCCGCCTCGATCGCGAGGCGATCGTGATAGATATCGCCGATAACGCGGGCACTGGCGGTCAGCGTAACTTCCCGGCCCGTGATCTCGCCCTCGACCGTCCCGGCGATCCGGATATGATCGGCGATCAGCGCGCCTTGCACCTTGGCGCTTTCCCCGATCGTGACCTTCTGGGAACGGACGTCTCCGATGACCACGCCGTCGATCTGAATGTCGCCGGTCGAGGTGAGATCGCCTGTGATCGAGAGCGATTCCGAGATGATGGACGGCGCCGAATTCTTCTTAGGCGCCGGTTTCTCGGGAACCGGCGCGACGTCGGTGGTTGCGGCACCCGCACTGCGCGGCGGGGGAGAATTCTTAGATCTTGAAAACATGTTTTCCAGCCTCGATGAACTGCTCGGGATCCAACGGCTCCCCATCGACCTGCACTTCGTAGTGAACATGCGGGCCGGTGGAGCGACCGGTGCTTCCGAGCTTTCCAATGGTTTCACGATGCTCGACGCGCTGCCCCTTCTTGACCGCGATCGATTTCATGTGGGCATAGACGGTTCGGATGCCGCAGCCGTGATCGATCACGACCTTGTTCCCGTAACCGCCGTCACGGCCAGCGCGTACGACCGTACCCGGGGCCGCCGCCATGATCGAGATCCCGGGCCAACCACCGAGATCCACCCCTTCATGAATCGCCCACCGGTTGTTGAAGGGGTCCTTCCGTTTCCCGAAAGGGCTGGTCACGTGATAATTGTCGATCGGCGAGATCAACGGAACACAGCGCACGACCTGTTGCAGCGCGCGCCAGCGATTGATCCGGGTCTCCAGCAACTCGACATCCTCGGCATAGGTCTCCGGCAGGGCGGCGGGCAGCGCCTCGACGCTCGCCTCCAGCATCGGGCCGCCCTTTCCGCCCTCGAACCCCACACGGCGCAACATGGCATCGACATCCAGGCCCGCGAGCTTCAGAAGTGCTTCGGTATTGTGGAGGTTCTTCTCCGTCTCCTCGGACAGCCGCTCGACCAGGGTGCGTTGACTGTCGTGCAGCCCTTCGATCTCGCTCAACAAGGCTTCGGCATGGCCGACCGGGTCGCCGATATCGCCCGTACCCCTCCAAGCGCTGGAAGTATCCGCATGGACGCCGCCCGATTGCGGGGTGATCGAGGCCAGCAGCCCGATCAGATCCGACTTATCTCCCTCGGGGGAAGCGTCGGCCATATCGCCCGCCGCCCCGCCGGACGCGGTACGCACCGCCCCCGAATCCTTGGCGAGGCGCGCGAGGCTCATGACCACCTCGGACAGGGTCGACTCGGCCGCGTCGGCGCGCCGGCGCGCCTTATGCAAGTCGCTGACGACACTGCGGCTCTCGCTTTCCAGCGCGGCCAGGGCGTCCCCTTCCCGATCCACGGATAATCCCGAGATCGATGCCAGATCGCGCACCACATGCTCAATCCGCCGTTCGGCCGCGCGCCGCGCCGACCGGCTCTCCGAAAGATCGTCGCGCACCGCCGCCAGCCGCTCGTTGAGCGAATCGCGCTCGGCCTCCACCGTCTCGACCGCTTCCTTCGTGCTGTCCAAGGCGTCGGAAAGGGTCGCCATCCGTCCGCGCAACGCCCGCTCGCGCCGGTCGGTCGCGGCCAGCTCGCCACGCACGTCGCGCAGCGTGCGGGCCAGATCGGCGCTCGCCCGATCCGCCGCTTCCTGCGCGGTCAGGGCCCGATCCCGCTCCTGTATCAGCCGCCCGACCTGACCGGTCAGTTGCCGGCCCTGGTCGCGCGCGTCGGCAAGCGCGCTCTCCAATTCCTGAATACGGGAATGCAAGGCATCGCGGCTCTGCACGATGCGTTGACGATCCGCCTCGGTAACGTCGAGATCCGTGGCGATGCGATCGAAGGCGCCCTCGATCCGGGTGCTGATCTCCGCCAATTCCTCCAGATCGACGGCCAGGGCCTCGTCGGTCTCGACTCCAGACACCGGGCCATGGCCCTCATCGGCCTCGATCTCGCGCTGACGGGCGAAGATGCCGCGCGCCAACACACCAACGCGGACACGGTAGGTTTCGAGATCGGCGCGCACGCGGTCATAGGCAAGCTTCGCCTCGACGATCTCCGCGTCCTGCTTGTCGAGGTTCGTCTGCTGCCAATAGGAAACGCCCGTCCCGACGGCGGCCCATAGGCCGAGAGCGGAAACCATGCCGACGAGCGATCCCTGCATCCAGGGACGAAGACGCAGATAGCGGACACGATCCTCGCTGCGGATCAGGAGCTCCCGTTCGCGGAAAATCCACCTCAGGCGGTCCTGGAGATTCTCCCTTACCCCCTTGGCGCGTCCCCCCTTGGTCTCCACATCCTCGGTGTCTTTTGAGCTACTCCCCACGCGATCCCCATATGGCGCGAATTCGCCGCGCTCACCAAACCCACCGGGAAAGACGTCGCCCCACACGGTGGAACCCAACGCAAATATGGTCTTCCGGCAACCTGCCCGATTGCCTTGATCCGCACGATCAATGTCCCGCGCGTCACCCTGGCGGCGGCCCGCAATGGCGGGCCGCGCACCGTCCTCATCCGATGGATTCCGTTCTAGTCGATAAGCTTGCCGGGCGCGAGTCAAAATCGGCGGCGGCGGGCCGCGTCACGACCAACGCAGGTCCGGCGCGTATCGGATCACCCCTCCGCCGAACCGCCGAGGGACCGGGCAATTCGGTCGATCGTCTCATCGTCCGAGACCAGGCAATCGAGCGGCAGGACGCGCCCGTTCGGTAGTCTCACGGAGACCGTTTCCAGGCTGCGCGAATCGCATGGGCCGAGCAGGCTGATCTCGCCACCATTAATACGGAAAAGCAGCCGATCGCCGGACCGGTGAGAATCCCCGGCATCCGGATCGAAATCGAACGCGAAGCGGTCGCCCCGCGTGAAGTTCCAGCCATACCGCTCGCCCGGCTGGGGAACGGGGATGCGGACATAGCCGCTCCCTGCCCGTGAGCTCCGTGCCCGTGAACGGTACGAGGGGAATGCGAGGGTCATATCGCCCGATCCTTTCATGCCGATCACCCCATGCGCCACCATCGAACCGCCCCTCCCGCGCACAGGGATTTAATCCCGCATCATTTAAAAACTTCCTAAAGCCCCCGCGCGCATGGATAACACCGCCCTTCCAACAAGACGTCCCACAGCGCCCTTTCCGTAAGACGTACCACAGTACGTCACGCAAGAGCCGCACCAAGTCGTCATGCCTCCCCTTTCGCGCAAGACCTTGCGGTCACGCGGCCCCGGCGCCATATCGCCCGGTGGACCAAACGCGCCCACCGGAGACCGTGGGCATGAACCGAGGCAGGCACGCGGAAACAACGGAATGGCAGGACGGAACATCGATCCGCACGGCACGGCACGCCGGGGCTTCACCCTGGGCGGGCATGATTCCGAGACGGATATCGAGGACCGCCTACGCGACCCGGCCCTAACCGAGGGAACGGTCCTGCGGCGGGTTGTCGGCTATGCGATCGACGTGGTGATTCTGGCGGCCATCGGTTTCGCGATCCATTTGGTGGTCTTCATGACATTGGGCTTGCTGGCGCCGCTGCTTTATCCGCTGCTGGTCGTGCTGCCGTTGATCTATCATACTTATTTCGTCCAATCGGCGGCCTCGGCGACGATCGGCCAGCGCCTCGCCGGGTTGGAGGTAAGGCGCCTCGATGGTGGACGGCCGGGTCCGCTGCAGGCTTTCGTCATGGTGTGCCTGTTCTACCTCACCCTGGCGCTGACCAGTGGACTTCTGCTGCTCTGGTGCCTGATCGACGACCGCGGCCGTTGTCTGCACGATATCCTTTCCGGCACGCTGGTCTTGCGCGGCGACCGGGTCGGCGCGTAGTGGCGCGACGGTCGAACGCATCGCCCCGGGACGAACGGGCGGCAACCGATAGGAACGATCATTCCTTGCTTTCCGCCAGCCGGACGCCCTAGGCTTTCGAACGAGGGATCCCGGCAAGAGGATCCGACACGCCTGCGGGGATCGAGCGGCAGGATCGATCATCGATCGCACGGAACGCCGATGGCCGGATCGGGGCACCCGCCCCGGGGACTTGGATCCCGGGCGGGGGAACCGACGGGTTGGGTGTTCCGGCGTCGCGGGTCATTCCCGCCGGAACGGGCGGCGCCTGAAGGATCGGGCGCGCGCTGGCGAAACAGGGGTACCATGAACGAGAGCATCGGCGCCGGAATCGGCTTGCCAGGCTATGACCCCCAAGGGTTCTTCTGCGAGATTTTCGGAGGCGCCCAGGGGGCGCCCGCCCCCTCCCCCGCGATCCAGGAGCGGTTGAAGCAACTCGATACGAACGACCTTTCCGCGCGCGCCAAGGCAGCGGAGGAGGAACTGTTCAATCTCGGCATCACCTTCACCGTCTACACGGAACGGGAAGCCATCGACCGCATCCTGCCCTTCGACGTGATCCCGCGCCTGATCGGCGCACGGGAATGGGTGGGCCTCGACCGCGGCGTGAAGCAGCGCGTCACGGCGCTGAACCACTTCCTGCACGACATCTATCACGATCAGAAGATCATCAAGGACGGGGTGGTTCCCTCCGAACTGATCAACGGCAACAAGAACTTCCGCCCCCAGATGGTCGGGCTGAACCTGCCGCACGATACCTATGTCCATATCTGCGGGATCGACTTGGTGCGGGGCGCGGACGGGGCCTTCCGGGTGCTGGAGGACAATGCGCGCACGCCCTCCGGCGTCTCCTACGTGATCGAGAACCGGCACATGATGCTGCGTGCCTTCCCCGATCTGACGCGCGATATCGGCCTGCGCGACGTGGACGAATACGGCGCGCGCCTGCACAAGGCGATGCACGAGGTGGCGCCGGTCGATATCGACGAGCCGCAGGTGGTGCTGCTCTCTCCCGGCACCTACAATTCGGCCTATTTCGAGCACATCTTCCTCGCCCGCGAGATGGGCGTGCCGCTGGTCGAGGGACGCGACCTGCTGGTCGGGGAGGACGACCGCGTCTATATGCGCACGACCGCCGGCCTCGCGCCCGTCCACGCGATCTATCGCCGCATCGACGACGATTTCATCGACCCCGAGGTCTTCCGCGAGGACAGCATGCTGGGCGTGCCGGGCCTGATGCGTGCCTATTGGAAAGGCAATGTAACGCTCGCCAACGCGGTCGGCACCGGCGTCGTCGACGACAAGGCGGTCTATGCCTACATGCCGCGCGTCATCAAATACTATCTCGACGAGGATCCGATCATCGAGAACGTCGAAACCCATATCTGCGGCGAGGCCGAGGGGCTGCGATACACCCTCGACAATCTCGACAAGCTGGTGGTCAAGCCGGTCGGGGAAAGCGGCGGCTACGGCATCCTGATCGGCCCGCAGGCGAGCAAGGAGGAACTGGCCCAGTTCCGCGAGAAGCTTAAGGCCGACCCGGCCAATTTCATCAGCCAGCCGGTGATCAGCCTTTCCGTCTGTCCCACGCTCGTCGATGGGCGGATCGAACCCCGCCATGTCGATCTGCGTCCCTTCTGCATCACCGGCCGGGACAGTTGGGTCCTGCCCGGGGGGCTCACTCGGGTCGCGATCAAGCGCGGCTCGCTGGTCGTCAATTCGAGCCAGGGCGGCGGCTCCAAGGACACATGGGTGCTGACCGAATGAGCCAGCCCCTTCTCGCCCGCTACGCCGAATGCATCTACTGGATGGCCCGCTACATGGAGCGGGCGGAGAATCTCGCCCGCCTCGTCGAGGTCAACGAGGTCTTCGCCCGCGATCACCGGGGAAACCACAATTGGGATGCGATCATCCGCCTGAACGCCGATTGGGACGCCTTCCGAAAACGCCATGACGAGGCAACGGAAGCCAATGTCACCTATTTCTACCTGCTCGACCCCGAGCATCCGGGCTCGGTCTATTCCACGGTCCGCATGGCGCGGGAGAACGCGCGCACGCTGCGCCCCTTCATATCGACCGAGATGTGGACGCACCTGAACGCGATCTATAACCGCCTGCGCGCGGTCGAGGCCGGGCCGGGCCGCCTGCCCAACATCGCCGATTTCTGCAAGCGGCTGAAGCAGGACTGCCAGGCCCATAACGGCATCACGGAAGGCACCTTCTATCGCGATCAGGGGTGGGCCTTCTATCAGATCGGCAAGTATCTGGAGCGTGCCGACCAAACGACGCGGTTGATCGACGTGAAGTATCACGCCCTGCTGCCCTCGCCGAGCGATGTCGGATCGCCCCTCGACGAGAGCCAATGGAACGCGCTGCTGCGATCGGTCGCGGGCTATCATGCCTATCGCCGGGCCCACCCCCATGATCTCAGCCCGGCCAAGGTTGCCTCCTTCATGATCCTGAACGGGCAGTTCCCGCGCTCGGTGCGCTATTGCGTCGGGGAATGCTCGCGCAATCTGGCTACCCTAATCACCACCTTCCAACTTCCGCGCGGTATCGAGGTCACGGACCCCATCGACGTCCTGCATCAACGCTTGGAAGAATCCGATATCGAGAGCATCATAGCCTTCGGAATGCACGAATTCCTCGATTCGGTGCAGGTGGAGTTGATCGAGGTGTCGCGCGCGATGGCACGGGCCTATTTCGGGGGCGAGGAATAGCGGGAATAGCGAAGCGGAAATCCCGCCGGCCCCCTCGGGAAAGGTCCGGCGCGAAGCAAGGATACCGCCATGACGGTACAGCGCAGCCCCACGATGCTGGTTTTCCATCGCTCCGGCGCGATGCATTGTCCCTATCTCTCCGGGCGGGTCGAACAGCAGCTTTTCGCGGAGTTGAGCGGCCCCGACGCCCAGGAACAGTTCGAACATCTGAGCCGGCACGGCTTCCGGCGGTCGCATCATATCGTCTATCGCCCCGCCTGCCGGGGGTGCGAGCAATGCATCCCCGTGCGCATCCGGGTAGCGGACTTCAAATGGACCCGATCCTTCCGGCGGATCGCCGCGCGCAACCGCGATCTCACGGTCCGCGACATCGGCGCCAGCGCGACGGAGGAGCAATACGCCCTCTTCGCCCGCTATGTCGGCACGCGCCACGGCGACGGCGATATGGCGGATATGAGTTTTCGTGACTATGCCAACCTGGTGGTGGCGAGTCCGATCGACACCACGCTCCTGGAGTGGCGCGATTCGTCGGGCCGGCTGCGCGCGGGCTGCATCGCGGATAGACTCGGCGACGGCTATTCCGCCGTGTACAGCTTTTTCGACCCGGCCGCGGACCGCCGCAGCCTCGGCAGCCAGGTCATCCTATCCCTGGTCGAGATGGCCTTGGAGCGCGGCATGCCCCACGTCTATCTCGGTTTCTGGGTGCCGGGCAGTCCCAAGATGGCCTACAAGGCGCGCTTCCAACCGCTGGAATGCTTCGGTCCCGACGGGTGGCGCGTCCAGGATGGCCCCGACGTCTAGGAGACGCGCGCGGGACTGTTGCATGTAAAACAAATTGCGCTATAAATCCCTTAATCGGGTGCTAAAAGCCGAGCCTAACGGGTAAGACGGATCGCGGGTGGGAACGTGTCCCGGACACGATAACCGCGCAGCGAACCGAACTGGACATCGAAACCGTCGAGTCCGGTTTGGACGGGAGCGAACCTCAGGGGGCGTACACCACCATCTGAAGCGGGTTTCCGCACAAATCAAGGCCTCGGGCACAGCCGAAGGGGGCATGCGCACGCGTGCGACCGCCTCCCCGACCGGACCGTGGCGTCGTCGGTACCACCAAGGGCCCCAGGGCATCGCGGTCGGAGGCCGGCGGCCTCGCGGTCCACCCCAACCAGAGACCATCCAATCTCATAGGGAGACTTCCATGAAACGTCGCGATTTCATCAAGGGTGCCGGCATCGCCGCCGGTGCGGGCGTCGCCGCCGCCGCGTCATCGACCCTCTCCGCCCCGGCCGTCGCGCAGGAGCGCATCTCGATGGTCGTCGTCTCGACCTGGCCGCGTGACTTCCCCGGTCTCGGCACCGGCGCCCAGCGCTTCGCGGAGCGCGTCGGCGAGTTGTCGGACGGCCGCATCAATGTCGAGTACTACGCCGCCGGAGAGCGCGTCGGCGCCTTCGATGCGTTCGACGAAGTCGCGTCGGGCAATGCACAGTGCTATCACGGGGTCGAGTACTACTGGAAGGGCAAGCACCCGGCCTGGGTCTATTTCGGCGCCGTTCCGTTCGGCCTGACCTACACCGAGATGACCGCCTGGATTCGCTATCTCGGCGGCCAGGAGCTGTGGGACGAGGTCGGCGACGAGTTCGGCCTGAAGGGCTTCATGTGCGGCAACACGGGCGTCCAGATGGGCGGCTGGTTCAACAAGGAAATCAACTCCTCCGAGGACCTCAAGGGTCTGAAGATGCGCATCCCGGGCCTGGGCGGCGACGTCATGGCGAAGCTCGGCGCCTCGCCGGTTTCGCTGCCGGGCGGCCAGATCTACGAGAACCTGGTCTCCGGCTCGATCGAGGCGACGGAGTGGGTCGGCCCCTGGAACGACTATGCGATGAAGTTCTACGAGGCCGCCAAGTACTACTACTATCCGGGCTTCCATGAGCCGGGCCCGATCCTGTGCTCGACCATGAACAAGTCCTGGTTCACCAGCCTGTCGAAGAACGACCAGCTGCTGATCGAGGCGGCCGCCACGATGGAGAACGACATCCTGATGGCCGAGTTCAACGCGAAGAACGGTCAGTACCTCACCAAGCTCGTCGATGAGCAGGGTGTGGAGCTGCGTCGCTTCAACGACGACGTCTATGACGCCTTCGGCCGCGCGTCGGCCGAGGTCTTCGAGGAGACCCGCGCGCATGACGATCTCACCAACCGCGTGCATGAAAGCTTCCTGAACGCGCGTCAGGAGGTCGGTAGCTGGGCGAACCTGGCCGACACGGCCTATATCGCGCAGCGTAACCGCGTCCTCGGCAACAGCTAAGCCGGGAAGCGGAAATATCCGCGCGAGATAACGGGACGGGACGTCCTCATGGGCGTCCCGTCCTCTCGTGCCGGGTCATGCTCTCGTGCCGGGTCATGGGACATTCGTTCGTTGATTTGAGTCTTGCCGCATTGCTCCCGGGCCCGATGCTCGCCCGGGTATAAGGACCGGATGGGAAGGATCATGGACGCAGCCACCGCACAGACCGGAAACGGCGAAACACCCGCCGGCGGAAATGGACAGGTCCTGGCGGTACGCGCCGCCGGTTGGGTCTCCGTCGCGCTGCTCGGCGCCTATCTGATCAATATCGTATTGACGATCTATCTCGGGATTCCGGGTGTGACCGCGCTCGGCGGGGAGGATGGCGCCATCGGGTCTTTCGTGGTCCTGCTGGCCTATGCCGTCGCCATCGTGCTGCCGATCATTTTCGTCGCGCGCACGCCGGGGCGCGGTCTTCGGGCGGATGCCGCGGCGATGTCGGCTCTCGTCAATTTCATCATCCGCGCGGCCTTCTGGTCCGTGGTTCTGATCGGCGTCGTGGATGCCGCGATATCCTTCCTGCGGGTCGAGGGGTTCTTGACGGCGCTGACGGGTGAAGCGCTGGCCGGCGAACTGGGCCGGTCCCACTATCGCGGCACATGGATCCATATTCCGCTCGTCGCCATCGGTTTCCTGCTCGCGCTGCGTACACGGACGCTCGGCTTTCAATGGCTGGCGCTGCTCGTCGTCCTGGCGGAATTGGTGATCGTCATCGGCCGTTTCGTCTTCTCCTATGAGCAAGCCTTCCAGGGTGATCTGGTACGCTTCTGGTATGGCGCGCTGTTCCTGTTCGCCAGCGCCTACACGCTGTTCGACGATGGGCATGTTCGTGTCGACGTGCTCTATGCCGGGATGAGCGACCGCGCCAAGGGCAAGGTGAACGCGATCGGTTCGGTCCTGCTCGGGCTCGCGCTCTGCTGGGTCGTCCTCTATTTCGGCATGGGCGAGAAATCGAGCATCGTGAACAGCGCGATGCTGTCCTTCGAGGTCTCGCAATCCGGCTTCGGAATGTATGTGAAGTACTGGATGGCGAGTTTCCTCGCCGTCTTCGCCGTCACCATGGCGATCCAATTCACCAGCACCTTCGTCGAGGGTGTCGCGGATTGGCGTGGGGACCCCGGCAAGCGCGAAACCACACCGACCGGGGGGCAATGATCGCGGTTCGTGCCGTCGAGGGGGCTCTTTCGGCACGAAACCGTTTTTAGGGGTTTGGGGTCATTCCGCTCTCGCGGGCGGAGAAACTGTACGAGAACGCCATGGAACTGCTCTTTCTCGCCATTCTGGTCATCATCATGGCGAGCGCGCTCGCGTCCGGCTTTCCGGTCGCCTTCTCGCTGCCGGGATCGGCCATCGTCACGGTCCTTCTGGCCGCCGGTACTGGCTATCTGTTCGAGGGCAATCCGGCCGCGTACTTCGCGGAAGGCGGGCCGAGCAATTGGTTGAGCGCCGGGGTCACGAATTTCAGGGGCATCTATTGGGAGGTCGAACGCGACACCCTGATAGCGATCCCGCTCTTCGTGTTCATGGGCATCATGCTCCAGCGGTCGAAGATCGCGGAAGACCTGCTGATCTCCATGGCCCAATTGTTCGGTCCGGTACGCGGCGGTCTCGGTATCTCGGTCGTCTTCGTGGGCGCGCTCCTGGCGGCGACCACGGGCATCGTCGGCGCGACCGTCGTCGCCATGGGGCTGATCTCGCTGCCCGCCATGATCCGGAACAAATACGCGAACTGGCTCTCCACCGGCACGATCGCGGCTTCCGGCACGCTGGGCCAGATCATCCCTCCCTCGATCGTGCTGATCATCCTGGCGGATCAGCTCGCCAGCGCCGTCGATCAGGCCGGCGCCGTGCGCACGCAGATGTACAAGGACATTACCGGCGAATTCTCGATGCCGAGCGAATTCGGCATCGTCTCCACCAGCGCCGGCGACATGTTCATGGGCGCGATGGTGCCCGGCCTCGTATTGGTCGCGATCTACATGGTCTTCATCCTGGCGATCGCCTTCGTCAATCGGAAGGCCGCTCCGCCGGTACCGAAGGAAGGTGGTTTCGACCGGCAATTCTGGAGCAGGGTGGCGATCGCCCTGGTGCCGCCGCTGACACTGATCTTCGTCGTGCTCGGCTCGATCATCGCGGGTATCGCAACGGTCAATCAGGCGGGCGCGATCGGTGCCGTCGGCGCGACCGTCATGGCGGGCTACCGACTTTATGACGGCAGGAAGGGCGCCTTCTATCCGGCGATCCTGGCGGTCGTATCGGCCGGTGTGATCCTGACCATCACCGCCGTCCACATGGTCAATGTGAAGTCGATCCAGACGTCGGTCGACGTGCTGGCGCTGGTCGCCGCCACGATCGCGGTGATCGTCTTCCTTTTCGCCGTCGCCTGGAGCTTCTGGCGCACCTTGAAGGTGGACGACACCTTGCGCGGCGTCCTGATCGAGACGGCGAAGACCACCTCGCTCGTCTTTATCATCCTGCTGGGCGCGGCGATGCTGACGGCCGCCTTCCGCGCCTTTGGCGGCGAGGAGCTGGTGCGGGAATTCCTACAAGGCCTGCCCGGCGGCTTCTGGACCCAGTTCATCATCGTCATGGCGGTGATCTTCGTCCTCGGCTTCTTCCTCGATTTCATCGAGATCGCGGTCGTGGTCGTGCCGATCGTCGCGCCGATCCTGTTGGCCGACCCCGGCGCCAATATCACCGCCGTCTGGCTCGGCGTGATGATCGGGCTCAACATCCAGACATCTTTCCTGACACCCCCCTTCGGCTTCGCGCTGTTCTATCTGCGTGGCGTGGCCTCGAAGGCCGTGAAGACGGTCGAGATGTACAAGGGGGTCGTCCCCTTCATCGCCTTGCAGCTTCTGGCACTGGTCATCGTTGGGTCCTATCCGGCCCTGGTGAATTATCTGCCCACCCGGATATCCTTGCTTTCAGAGACCGCGCCACCGCCGAAGAACCCCCGGCTCCAGGCCTGTATCGAGGATTACGTCTCGATGCGTTTCAGCCGTGACGGAGACGAAATCCGGGCCGCCATCGCCTCGGCGGAGGGGTGGGATCTAACCCTCCTGCCGGAGGATCTGGCGGGAGACGTCGCCGAGGCGATCAATCTGGCCGGACAATCCTTCTCCGCGATGGAGGAGGCCCGGGCCGAAAGCGCGCATATCGAGGAAGCCAAGATCGACTACCAGCCGCTGCGCGACGAAGTGCGGCGCCTGCAGAGCATCGCCAGCCGCGACGCGGAATTGATCGAGGAGACGGGCCAGGAACTCGACAACGTCAAACGCTATAGCCCGGATCAGACACAGCGTATCGCGGAACTCGAAGAGGAACTCGAGTCGTTGAAGGCCGACCGCGAGGCGATGCTGGCGAACATCCCGCCGCGTTGGGACGAGGCACGGGCCGACATGAAAAAGCTCCTCGCCCAGGAGAAGCGCGCCTATCTCAACTATCGACGGACCGTGGACAATGCCTATGAGCCGATCGGGGTCCTGAAGCGCACCTTGCGCGACGGGGACGCGCTGGCGGCCATGCGGGAGGACGTCGCCGCCCTGAGCCAACCGGTCGAGGCCGGCGATTTCGCGTCCGCCGAGGAAGATATCGGCGACGTACTCGCCGCCGTGCGCGAGTTGGAGGGAACCAACGATCTGGCGACCCTTCTGTCGGACATGCGCCGGGCAATTCGAGAATCCGGCTCCAGCGCCCCGGATCCGGAAGAGGCCCTATCGCTCCACGGCGAGGCAATGACGATGCTGGAGGACGAAATCGCCTGGCGCTCCCAGGCGGCCGAGCAGCTTCTGCCGAAGGTCATCGCCTATGACGAGGCGGTCCGCGATACGATCGGTCTGCGCCTGTTGGAGCGTCTGCCGCGCCGTGTCGCCCTCTATGTCGCTGACTGCAATTCCGTGCACCGGGATATCTCGGTCAACTTCTAGGGAAGGCTGGACGGAACAGCCCGTATCCGATGGTATAGGGCGAATTGAATGGAACACGGGCCGGGCACCGACCGGATATTCTGGGCGGTGTCCGGCCCGCGTCCTTGTCCGAACCGCCGGAGGTTGCGATGCGCCATCGGGCGCCCTCCCCCTCGACCGCGCCCCGGGACATGGGCCCGGCCGCTCTCGTCTCAGGGCTTGCCGACGCGATCGACCGGGTGAACCGTTCGATCGGCGCGGTTGTCGGGTGGTGCGCGTTGATGCTCGTCCTGGTTCAGGCGGGTATCGTGCTGATGCGCTATATCTTCGGTGCCGGATCGGTCTTTGCGCAGGAGGCCGTGCTCTATCTCCATGGCACCCTTCTCCTGCTCGGCGCCGCCTATACGTTGAGCCGCGACGGCCATGTCCGGCTCGATCTCTTCCACCGGAATTTCGGCCCGCGCGGCCGGGCGCTCGTCGATCTGATCGGCACGGCGGTCCTATTGATACCCGTGGCACTGGTCATATGGAGCACCGGCTGGGGTTATGTCGCGTCCGCCTGGCAAAGCCTCGAAGGCTCGCCGGAGGTCTCCGGCATTCCGGCGCGCTTCCTGTTGAAATCGGCGATCCTCGGTTTCGCGGGCTTGCTGTTGCTACAAGCCGTCGCCTCGCTGCTGCGCGCGGGCTTGGTTCTCGCCCGCCCCTCCCGGCACGGCACCGCCCGGGAGGGAAAGTGAGCGCATGACGGTTGGCCCCTATCTCGATATCGCCATGCTGGCCGCGCTCTGCGCGGCGCTGCTGGCGGGCTTCCCGGTCGCCTTCACGCTGGCCGGGGTGGCGCTGATCTTCGCCTTCATCGGATGGGGCGCGGGTGTCTTCGATCCGGCCTTCCTCGGCGCGCTGCCCAGCCGCCTGTTCGGTGGGATCGTCTGGAATGAGGTGCTGGTCGCCGTCCCCCTCTTCATCTTCATGGGCGTGATGCTGGAGCGGTCCAAGGTCGCGGAGGATCTGCTGGAGGCCATGGGCGCGCTATTCGGGCGGTTGCGCGGCGGCCTCGGCATTTCGGTAACGCTGGTCGGCATGCTGCTCGCCGCCTCGACCGGAATCGTTGGCGCGACGGTCGTGACCATGGGCCTCCTATCCCTGCCGACCATGCTGAAGCACGGCTATGCCAAACCCTTCGCCTGCGGCACGATCTGCGCGGCCGGGACGCTGGGGCAGATCATTCCCCCGTCGATCGTGCTGGTGATCCTCGGCGATCAACTCTCCAACGCCTATATCGAGGCGCAACGCTCCATCGGCAATTTCGCGCCGGAGCCGCTTTCCGTCGGCGATCTCTTCGCCGGCGCCCTGATCCCCGGCCTGCTGCTGGTCGGCCTCTATATCCTCTATCAGATTGGCGTCGCGTGGGTGAGCCCGGCGAGCGCACCCTCGATCGCCCCTGCCGGCGGCATGAGCGCCGGCGCATCGGGAACCCCAGCGGTCGGCCGGGCCTTGCGGGCCCTGGCGCCGCCGCTGGTCCTGATCGTCGCGGTGCTGGGCACCATCCTGGCCGGCGCCGCCACGCCCAGCGAGGCGGCCGCCGTCGGCGCCGTCGGCGCGACGCTGCTGGCCGGGCTACGGTTGCGCCCCAATGGTGAGAACGGCGGGAAAGACGCGGGCGAGCCCCCCTGCCCCGACCACGAACAGGGGACGCTCGTCACGACGATTTCCGGCGGTTTCTGCGGCCTTGTCACCGGCGCGATCCTGGGCGACTGGATCGCGGCGGCGCCACTGCCCGGACTGCTTCTCGGCCTTGTGGGCGGGGCGCTGGCCGCGCGGCTGGGATGGCTCGCGCGGGGCTTGCGCGCGCTCGACCCTGCGGGAAGCCAACGCCCCATCCTGGCGGCGGGCGGGGCGGTTCTCCTCCTCCTGCTCCTGCGCGCGGCCTTCGATCTGCGCTGGCAGCGGGAGAGCGTGCCCCTTCAGGACGGCATCGCCATCGCGGCGGCGGTCGGGGCGAGCCTCGTTCTCCTATGGGGACTCGCGGTGGCGCTCTGGCGGGCCTGGGCAACGGATGTGCTGATATCCGTCAACCGCACGGTGATGGAGATCACGGCGATGATCTTCACCATCCTGATCGGCGCGTCGCTCTTCAGTCTGGTCTTCCGGGGCCTGGGCGGGGAGGAATTGGTGCGCGAGGGGTTGTCGGCCGCGCCCGGCGGCTTTCACGGCGCGCTGCTGATCGTGATGTTGATCATGTTCGTGCTGGGCTTCTTCCTGGATTTCGTGGAGATCACCTTCGTCGTGGTGCCGCTGGTCGCGCCCATCCTGCTGGCGATCGAGGCGATCAACCCGATCTGGATCGGCATCCTGATGGCCATCAACCTACAGACCAGCTTCCTGACGCCGCCCTTCGGCTTCGCGCTGTTCTATCTGCGCGGCGCGGCGCCGGACGCGATCGCGACCACCGATCTCTATCGCGGCGCGGTGCCCTTCGTGTTGATTCAGGTTCTGGCGCTGGGCCTGATCGCGGCTTTCCCGACATTGGCCACATGGCTGCCGAGCGCGCTGTTCGGCACCAGTTTCGGATAACGAACGGCGCGAGGTCCCTACCCTCAATCGAACTTGTTGGAGCGCGGAAAGCCCGCCGGCGGCATGCGGCCCGCCTGGGCCCGCTTACCGATCCAGCCGGTAAGATCCATCTCCGTGCGGGTGCGGTCGCCGATGCGCCAGGTGAGGCCTTCCTTCTTGCGGAAGAACTTCACGTCGCTCATCCCCCCGTCCCGGTATTTCTGAAGCATCACGCCACGACCGCGCGTCATCTCCGGCAGTTCCTCGATCGCGAAGAGCAACAACTTGCGGTTCTTGCCGATGACCGCGACATGGTCTCCCTCGGCCACGCGGCAGAAGGCGGCCTCCGCCTTGTCGGCCACGTTCAGCACCTGCTTGCCGTTGCGGGTCTGGGCCACGACCTCGGTTTCCTTGACCAGGAAACCGCGGCCGTCGGTCGAGGCGACGAGCAGCGTGCGCGCCGGATCGTGCACGAGCAATTGGACGAAATCGTGCTCGTTCGATAGGTCGAGCATCAGGCGCAGCGGCTCGCCATTGCCGCGCCCGCCCGGAAGCTTGTCGCAGCCGACCGTATAAAAGCGCCCGTTCGTCGCGAAGACCAGCAGCTTGTCCGTCGTCTGCGCATGAAGGAAGAAGCCGGGGCCGTCCCCCTCCTTGAACTTGATCTCCGCATCCTCGGCCAGATGGCCCTTCATGGCGCGGATCCAACCCTTCCTGGAGCAAACGACGGTGACCGGCTCGCGCTCGATCATGGCTTCCAGCGGGACCTCCACGGCCTGGGGCGCCTGCGCGATGACGGTCCGGCGGCGGCCGATGTCGGTATCGGGACCGACGGTCTTCTTCAAATCCTTGAGTTGCCCGGCGATGCGCTTCCAACGCAGCCCCTCGTCCCCGAGAAGCGCGATCAGCCCCTTCAGTTCCTCCGCGAGTTTCTCGTGCTCCTTGCGGATCTCGATCTCCTCCAGCTTGCGCAGGGAGCGCAAGCGCATATTGAGGATCGAGTCCGCCTGAAGCTCGCTCAGTTCGAAGCGCCGGATCATCTCCTTCTTGGGCTCGTCCTCCTCCCGGATGATGCGGATGATCTCATCCAGGTTGAGATAGCAGATGATATAACCTTCGAGGATTTCCATCCGCCGCTCGATCTGCGCCTTGCGGTGCTCGGACCGGCGCACCAGCACCTCGTGCCGGTGATCGAGGAATTCCTGCAACGCCTCGCGCAGATTGACGAGCTTCGGCACCTTCCCGCCATCAACCAACACGTTCATGTTGAGGGAGAAGCGGCTTTCCAGGTCGGTCTGACGGAACAGCGTTTCCATCAGGACCTCGGCCTCGACATTGCGCGACTTGGGCTCGAGGACGATGCGCACATCCTCCGCCGACTCGTCGTGAATGTCGGTCAGCATGGCGATCTTGCGGTCCATCACCAGTTCGGCGATCCGTTCCACCAGCCGGGATTTCTGAACCTGATAGGGAATCTCGGTAATGACGATCTGATACTGACCGCCCTTGAGGTCCTCCACATGCCATTTGGCGCGCACCCGGAAACTGCCGCGGCCAGTGGCATAGGCCTCCGTGACGGTCTCGCGATCCTCCGCCAGCACGCCGCCGGTCGGAAAATCCGGCCCGGGGATGAATTCCACCAGCTTCTCGATCGTCGCCTTCGGATGCTTGATCAGATGGATCAGCGCATCCGTCAGTTCCGCCGCGTTATGCGGCGGGATCGAGGTCGCCATGCCGACCGCGATGCCGGAAGCACCGTTCGCCAACAGGTTGGGCAGACCGGAGGGTAGGACGACCGGCTCCTCCCCCTCCCCGTCATAGGTCGGGCGGAAATCGATCGCATCCTCGTCGATGCCGTCCAGGATCAACTCGGCGATCGCGGTCAGGCGCGCTTCCGTGTAGCGCATGGCCGCCGGATTGTCGCCGTCGATCGAGCCGAAATTCCCCTGCCCGTCCACTAGCGGATAGCGCACCGCGAAATCCTGCGCGAGGCGCACCATCGCGTCATAGATCGCCTGGTCGCCATGGGGGTGATACTTACCCATGACGTCGCCGACGATGCGCGCGCATTTCTTGAAGCCGGTCTGCGGGTTCAGCTTCAATTCCCGCATGGCGTAGAGCAGCCGGCGATGCACCGGCTTCAGCCCATCGCGCGCATCCGGCAGCGAGCGGCTGGTGATGGTGGAGAGCGCATAGGCCAGATAGCGTTCGCTCAACGCCTCGTCGAAGGGCGCGCGCCGCACCTCGTTGGCGGGGCCGGTCATCTCGTCGGTCATGGTCGGAAGCTCCCGTTGGCTACCGGATAGTGTAGCGATCGGCGCCGCTCACGCAAGATATTGACAGCGCCTCAGAGCGCCCCGCCCCGGCTCGCCGCCCCCATCAGAAGCAACGCGCCGACCGCCGCGACGGCCAGGCTTCCCGTCACGGCGAGGACGCGCATCGACAGCGCCACACGCGCCGCCGCGCGCCCCTCCCCGGCCCCGATCGCGCCGACGCGCAGCAAGCCACGGCGCGCCAGGATCGCCGCCACCCCGATGGCGGAAATGGTGATCGAGACGCCGACCGCCATCGCCACGGCCGACAGCGCGCCGATCAGGAATATGCCGTTGCCCAGCGCGAAGAAGAGCACGATCAGCGCACCCGTGCAGGGCCTGAGCCCCGCGACGACCGCGGCCGACAGATATTCCCAGCGCGACCCGAGGCGCGCCGCCGCCTCGTCGTGATGCCCGTGCGCGTGAGCATGCCCGTGATGGTGATGACCGCAAGCATGGTCGTGGTCGTGCCCATCATGATCGTGCCCTCCATGTCCATGATCGTGACCGCACTCGCGCCCCGTCAGGGCCGCCCAGGTCATGGCGAGGCCGAGCGCCAGAACCAACGCATAGGAGACCATCTCCACCACCGGCATGGCCCCCAATATCGCCGTGCGGCTGCCCGCCAGGACAAGCCCCAATCCGCCTACGATCACGATCGCCGAAACGGCCTGGATCGCCGCGATCAGCGCGCCGAGCGCGAGCCCCCGCCGGATCGTCGCCTCCCGCGCCAGGAAATAGGTGGAGATCACCGCCTTCCCATGTCCCGGCCCGACCGCATGAAAGACGCCATAAAGGAAGCTGAGCCCGATCAAAGCCAGCGCCGGCAGCAACGCCCCCTGTTCGTGATAGGCGGCGATGTGCGCGCGCAGAGCTTGGTTGAAGGCCAGTTGCTGGCGCGCGGTCCAGGCGATCGCATCGCGGAGGGGGCCCGGCAACGTCGCGACCCACCCCTGGGAAGAGCGCGTGCCACCCAGAGCCGTCCCCTGCCCGTCCGCCTTTTCCGCCGTCGCGGGCGCCGTGCCCTCCTGCCCCGCGCCCAGCAAGGAGGTGGCCGAGGCCGGCGCGCCCACGGCGCCGGACAGCGCGAGGACTGTCAAAATGATCGCCGCCAGGACCGCATGGCGCATGGGTTCCCGTTCTCCGCTCACGACCGCGCGGGCGCGCAGTCGAAGCGAGCCAGCGGCGGATTGAAGGCACCGTAATAGAGAGACGTGCTCTCGTCCCGCCCGATGGTCACGACGCAGGAGAAAGGCGCATCCTCCACCACGCGGACCGGCGCGGCCTTCTCCGCGAATTCGAGGCTGATATAATACTCCGGATCGTAGAGGGAGAGCGTGACCGACGTCGCCACCGGATCGGTCGGCTCATCGAAGGCCAGCGTCAGTTCGTAGGTCACCGTCCCGTCATCCGGAGAGATCCGAACATCGAAATCGTCGGTCGCGCGTACCGGCCAGGGCTCCCCATCAACCCGGACATCCGTGAACCAGCCGACCGCCGACAGGCCCGCGAAGGCCCCGTCGCGCATCGCCCGTCTTTCCTCCGTGTCGAAACGACCGTCGTCGTTCCAGTCGAAATCCTCGTAAAGCACGGTGCTGAAGAAAGGATCGAAGGACCAGTCGAGGCGTACGCCCGTCACTTTTCCATCCGTCTGGGTCAGAACCGCCTCGGCCAGGATCCAGACATGCGGATGGGCGCGCGCGACACCCGCCGACACCGCAAGCAGGAACATCGCCCCAATTATAAGGATCGGGATACGCGCCGCCATCGCCCGCCGCTCTCCACCATCGTCCGTCACAGAGTGGATGATGACGAACCCGCCCAAGAAGAACCACGCGCCAATCGTCGCGGATCAGGGCCCCGAGGATGCCCCGGCACCCCCGGATCTCGCGTCAATCGTCCAAGGGTCCGATCCGCTCCCGGTCGCGTTCGACGTCGCGCTCGATGAACTCCGAGAAGTCCTTGGCCTCCCGGAAGTTCTTATAGACCGAGGCGAAGCGGACATAGGCGACCTGATCGAGCTGGAGCAGCGCCTCCATCACGAGTTGGCCGACGGTCTGCGCCGGAATCTCGCTCTCCCCGGAGGATTCGAGCCGGCGCACGATCGAATTCACGACACGCTCCACCCGCTCCAATTCGACGTTCCGCTTGCGAAGCGCGATCTGCATCGAGCGGATGAGCTTGTCGCGGTCGAAGGGCTCCCGCACCCCGCCGGATTTGATGACGGTCAGTTCGCGAAGCTGCACCCGTTCGAAGGTGGTGAAGCGGGCACCGCAATTCTGACAGAGCCGGCGCCGCCGGATCGCCGAGTTGTCCTCGGTCGGGCGGGAGTCCTTCACCTGCGTGTCGTCATGCTGACAGAACGGGCACTTCATCGTCCGATGTCCTTACCAGTGGCGGAATGCGTCTCAGCCATAGGGCCGATCATAGAGCGGGAAGCGGCGGCACAGCGCGGTCACGCGCTCATGCACGGACGCTTCCACGGCGCCATTGTCCTCGCGATTGGCGGCGAGGCCGTCCAGCACCTCGATGATCAACTGGCCGACCTGACGGAACTCCGCCTCGCCGAAGCCGCGCGTGGTGCCGGCCGGCGTACCCAGGCGCACGCCGCTGGTGATCATCGGCTTCTCCGGATCGAAGGGAATGCCGTTCTTGTTGCAGGTGATGCCGGCACGCTCCAGGCTCTTCTCGGCGATATTGCCGGTCAAACCCTTCGGCCGCAGATCGACCAGCATCAGATGCGTGTCGGTACCGCCGGAGACGATATCCAAACCGCCCGCGACCAGCGTCTGGGACAGCATCTTGGCGTTATTCACGATCGCCTGGGCATAGGCCTTGAACTCGGGCTTCAGCGCCTCTCCGAACCCCACGGCCTTGCCGGCGATCACATGCATCAGCGGACCGCCCTGAAGACCGGGGAAGATGGCGGAATTGATCTTCTTCGCCAGCGCCTCGTCATTGGTCAGGATCAGGCCGCCGCGCGTGCAGCGCAGGGTCTTGTGCGTCGTCGATGTCGCGACATGCGCATGGTCGAGCGGGTTGGGATGCACCCCGCCCGCGACGAGACCGGCGAAATGCGCCATATCGACCATCAGATAGGCCCCGACGGAATCCGCGATTTCCCGGAACCGCTTGAAATCGATGACGCGCGGATAGGCGGACCCGCCGGCCACGATGACCTTCGGCTTGTGCTCCTTCGCCAGACGCTCGACCTCGTCGAAATCGATCAGCGCATCGTCCTCGCGCACATGATATTGCACGGCATTGAACCACTTGCCCGACTGGTTCGGCGCCGCGCCGTGGGTCAGGTGGCCACCGGCATCCAGCGACAGGCCGAGGAAGGTGTCCCCCGGCTGCATCAGCGCGAAGAAAACCGCCTGGTTGGCCTGCGCGCCCGAATGCGCCTGGACGTTGGCGAAGTCGCAGCCGAAGAGCTTCTTGGCGCGCTCGATCGCGAGGTCCTCGACCACATCGACGCACTCGCACCCACCATAATAGCGCCGGCCGGGATAGCCTTCCGCGTACTTGTTGGTGTTAACGGAACCAACGGCCTGCATCACCGCCCGGCTGACGATATTTTCGGACGCGATCAGTTCGATCCCATCGTTCTGACGCGTCAATTCCCCGGTAAGGGCACGAAACACATCCGGGTCGCTCTCCTCGAGCGGGCTGTCGAAGAACCCGGTGAAGCCATAAAGATCGGTCGCGGTTGCACTGGCCATAACGTCGTCTTGCCTTTCACTGGAGAAATCCGTCCGGCACCTTGTCGGCGAGGCTGCCGGCCACCCCCGTCATATCCGCCGGGCATATCCACCGGCGCGTTCCATGCCGGCGCGCCCTCCTCCTAACCCACGGCCCGCCAAACCGCCATCACGCCCGCGTCACCGATCGGTTCCGGCGCGTCATGCCACGCGACGCACCCAATCCGGTCCGGCCGAGGAGCCGGGATCGGAAGGGTCGAGCTTCACGGATTGGGCGAGCACCGCCCCAGGTCATCGTCCCCTCTTGCCCTCCTTCGATTAGCATAGGCCACCCGTCGATTCCAGTCCGTCCTACCAATCCTCGTGCGATCGAACAGCACAAGCCACCACTCCTTGAGTAGCGCCTCCCCCTCGTCTTGACGCGAGGCGAGTCTCCAAGGTCCGTCACGAGGTCGAATTGGATGAGATGTTTCGATGCACCACCACATGATGTAGTGACAGGAGTCAGGTTTCTCCCGATATTTAGATTTTCTCAGCATTATTTCGTCGGAATTTTCCAGGATCACTTGGAAGACCGATATCCAATTGCGCTTATTACTGGTTTCTGCTTGAATTCGACTCCGTTGGGCGGGATACGAGCAGTCTGATCGAGGGGGGTAGAGCATGCAGGATGTGGAGTTGGATCGGGACACGCGTCCGACGCGTGCCGACCTGCTGACGATGACGTCACGGATCGTCGCGGCCTATGCGGGGCGGAACGATATCGGCGCCGGCGATCTCCCCGGCCTGATCCGGTCGGTCTATGGCTGTCTCGACCGCCATGCGGAGGGCGTGACGACCGCGCAAGCCGAACCGGAAGCCCCCCGCAAGGCGGCGATCCCGATCAACCGGTCCGTCACACCCGATTACCTCGTCTGCCTCGAGGACGGGAAGCGCCTCAAGATGCTGAAACGACATCTGCGCGCGGCCTATGGGCTGACCCCGGAGGAGTATCGCGCCAAATGGGGCCTGCCGCCGGACTATCCGATGGTCGCTCCGAATTACGCCGCCGAACGCTCGGCCTTCGCGAAGAAGATCGGCCTCGGCCGGAACAGCGACGCCGGCGGCCGCACCGCGCACTGAGGGACGCTCAACCGGCCGGATAGCCTAGCCGTTCGGCCGTTTCCGCCAGAATGTCCGTCCAGCCCGCAGGGAGTATCCCGGCGTAGCGCCGCCAGCGCCCCACGCCGCGATCCGTGATCGGCCCCGCCACCTGGGCATAGCTCGCGGTTCGCGCCGCGCCCATGTCCGCCGCCTCGTCGAGTATGGCGGGATCGGGCCGTAGATTCAGGGCGCGCTGCAGATCCGCGAAGGCGCGCACGGGATCGGCGATCAGATCCTCGAAGACCACGGTTTCGATATGCGCGCCGGTGCATGCCACGAGGTCGGACAGCATCGCCTCCAGCCGCGCGACCATATGCGCGGCCTCTTCCAGATCGACGAAGGGCGCCGTCGCGGCCGTCAGGCGGAAATCCTGCAGGAAGCAACTGAGCGCCACGTCGCGCGGGTCGCGGACAAGGCGCAGGATCGGCGCCCCGGGATAAAGCGCGGTGATCATCGCCAGCCGCTCGGCATTGAACGGATGCTGGTCGAGCAACAGGGCGCCGTCCGCGCTGGCCGCCGCCTCATAGGCGGTGCCGAGGCGCTGGCGCCACGCCTCGCGCGCCGTCTCCCGCGCGCGCGCCGCCAACTCGGACGAAAGCGCCATGACGCAGTCGGGATAGCGTTTGCCCGTCTCCTTCTCGACCAGCGCCACGGCGCGCTCGATCGCCGACGTCTCCACCGCCACCGTCACCGCGGCATGCCGACCAAGCCGGTCCCCCACCAGGGTCGTGCCGGAACGCGGCATTCCGATCAGGAAGACAGGCCGTGGCCCCTTCGGTGCGCGTGTGGGCGGTGATGGGGCGGGTGGGGGCGGGGCGCGCTGGACGAGGCTCATGCGCTCGATCGCGGCGAGCGCGGCCTCCATCGCCTCCAACCGCGCGGCCCGGTCGCCGCGCATACGGACCACATGCGGCGGACGCGCCGCCAGTGCATTGGCCCGCACGGCATGCTCCAGCGCATCGGCCGGCCGGCCGGTCGCCTCGGCCAGGCGCGCGGCCTCGAACTGAAGACCCATGCTCTCCGCCGCGCCAGCCTCCACCAGCAGCCCGTCGATCAGTCCGCGCGCCCTGTCCATCTCGCCACCGCGCCGCGCCAGCACCGCCATCATCAGCCGCGCGACACGGTCCTTCGGATCGAGGGAGAGGGCCTTGTCCGCCGCCGCGCTGGCCGCCGCCAAATCGTTCTCCCGTTCGTGGAGCCCGGCAGCGCGAGCCCAAAGGGCGGCGACCTCGCGCTCCCCCTCAACACCGCGTTCGGTGCCGAGCGCGCGGTCGAGCCATTCACGGCACCCGGCACCATTGCGCAACGCCTGCTGGGTGGCCGCGATCTCCAGCGCCAGCGCGCGTTGCCGCGACCCGCCGTCCCACGCCGCCATCAGATGCCGCAGCGCCTCCTCCGCCCGCCGCGCACGGCGCAACAGGGTGCCGGCGGTTCGGTGGATCGCCAGGGCTTGCGGATCGAGGGTTTGCGCCTTCGCCACGGCGGCAAGCGCGTCCTCCAGCCGGTTGAGACCGCCCAGCGCCTCGGCCCGAAGGCGGAATGCCTCCGCCCGTTCCCGCGCGCCCAGGCGGGTTTCCTGGGCCAGCGCGTCGAGCGCCGGCAAGGCCCTGTCATAGGCGCCGGCCCGCAAGGCCGCGACCGCGACATTCATCGCCGCGTTGGCGCCCGGCGCGCGGGCGCGCGCCGCCTCGAACCGCGCCAGGGCCGCCGCCGGCTCCCCCATCGCCAATAACGCGGAGCCGAGGGCCGCCATCGCCTTCGCGTGCTCGGGGTCCAACCGCAGACATGCCTCCAGCCGGTCGCGCGCGGTCTCCGCCTCGCCCGCATGCAGCGCGATGAAGCCCAGCCCGTAATGGAGCCGCGCGCTGCCCCCATCGCGATCCTCGACCGCCTCGTAAAGCGCGCGAGCACGCGCCATCTCGCCCGCGCGCACCGCCGCCTCCGCCGCGTCCAAGGTCGCCGTCAACGCCTCGCTCCACCGCCCGTTATTTGGTTCAGAAGACGCGATAACAGAATAGACGACCCCGGATTTCAAGCGCCGGGGCACCGCGAGCCTGCGTCACTGTGCCTACTTCGAGGACTTGCCCGGCCTAAGGATGGCGTCTACCTCTAGAAAAGGTGGTTTGGTTGACCTAATCGAGGACTGCCATGGAACTCGACGCCCTGACGCTCGCGCGCATCCAGTTCGGCGCCAACATATCGTTCCATATCCTTTTCCCGACGATCACCATCGCGCTCGGCTGGTTTCTGCTTTTCTTCAAGCTCGCCTATAGCCGCACCGGCGACATGAAGTGGATGGAGAGCTATTTCCTCTTCGTGAAGATCTTCGCGCTCAGTTTCGCGATGGGCGTCGTCTCCGGCATCACGATGAGCTTCCAGTTCGGCACCAACTGGCCCGGCTTCATGGAAACCGTCGGCAATATCGCCGGGCCTTTGCTGGCCTACGAGGTACTGACGGCCTTCTTCCTGGAGGCGGTGTTCCTCGGCATCATGCTGTTCGGTTTCCGCCGGGTGAAACCCTGGATCCATACCATGGCGACGGTGCTGGTCGCGCTGGGGACCACGGTATCGGCCTTTTGGATCCTGGTATTGAACAGCTGGATGCATACCCCCGTCGGGTTCGAGATGCGCGACGGCGTCGCGCACGCGACCGACTGGCTCGCGATCCTCTTCAACCCCTCCATGCCCTATCGGCTGGTACATATGCTGCTGGCCTCGGGGCTGACGGCCGCCTTCCTGGTAGCCGGCGTCTCCGCCTTCCGCTGGTTGATCGGCCGCCGGGAGCCGAGCGTCATGGCGGCGCTGAAAACCGGCGTCGCCGTTGCCGCCGTGCTGATCCCGCTGCAGATTCTCGCGGGCGATATGCACGGCCTCAATACGCTCGAGCATCAGCCGCAGAAGGTCGCCGCCATGGAGGGCAATTGGGAGACGGGAACGAACGTTCCCCTTCTGCTCTTCGCCTATCCGGACGTGTCCGCGCAGGAGAACCTGTTCGAATTCGCCGTGCCCGACGGCGCCAGTTGGATACTGACCCACGAGGCCGCCGGCGAGGTGCCGGGCCTGAAGGATTTCGTGGCGGAAGACGGCACGGCGCTTCACCCGCCGGTCCTGCCCGTCTTCTACGGCTTCCGGGTCATGGTCGGCATCGGGCTGCTGATGCTCGCCGTCTCCTGGATCGCCGCCTTCCGCTTGTTCCGCGGGCGCCGGGAGGTGCCGCGCCCCCTCGGCTGGGTGCTGGTGGGCATGACATTCTCCGGCTGGGTCGCGACCCTGGCCGGCTGGTACGTGACCGAGATCGGCCGCCAGCCCTGGCTGGTGACCGGCGTGCTGCGCACCGAGGAGGCGGCGAGCGACGTGGCCGCGCCGGTGATCGCGGGCTCCCTCACCCTTTATCTCGCCGTCTATGCAGTGCTGATCCTGGCCTATATCGGGACGATCGCGCATATCGCCCGGAAATCCGGCGGCAACGAGGAAGGCCGCGACCGCAGCCCGGTCGCGCTGCCCGGCGCGCACCAGCCCGACGGCTACCACCCCGATCCGGCGGAATGACAAAAGGGAGGAGAGGATGAGCGATTTCCTGGCCGACCCCAATCAATGGCTGCCCTTCACCTTCGCCGCCCTGATGGGGCTTTCGATCCTGATCTATGTCGTGCTCGACGGTTTCGACCTGGGCGTGGGGACGCTGTTCGCGGTCGCCGCCGACGATGGCGAGAAGGACCGGATGATCGCCAGCATCGGCCCCTTCTGGGACGCGAACGAGACGTGGCTCGTGCTCGCGGTCGGGCTTCTGCTGGTGGCCTTTCCGGTGGCGCACGGGGTGATCCTCTCGACCCTCTACGTGCCGGTCGCGCTGATGCTGATCGGGTTGATCCTGCGCGGTGTCAGCTTCGATTTCCGGGCGAAGGTCCGGCCGCCGCACAAGCGGTACTGGAACCGTGCCTTCCTGGTGGGCTCCCTGATGACGGGGCTGTCGCAGGGCTTCATGCTCGGCCTTTATATCATGGGGTTGGAGGTGACCGCCTGGACGCTGGCTTTCGCCGGCCTGACCGCGATCTGCCTGACGGCGGGCTATGCCTTCATCGGCGCCTGTTGGCTGATCCATAAGATGGAGGACGCGCTGCAGCGCAAGGCGGTCGCCTGGGCGAAGCGATTGGCCTGGTTCGTCGCCGCCGGCTTCATCGCGATCTCCCTGGCGAGCCCGCTGGTCAGCCCGCGCATCTTCGACAAATGGTTCAGCTTTCCGGAAATCGCGCTGCTGGCCCCGCTGCCGATGCTGGCGACCGGCCTCTTCATCTGGTTGATGATGAAACTGGCGCGCCTGCCGGCCCCCGACGACCGGGGCAGTCTCGGCCCCTTCGCCATCGCCATCGCGCTGTTCGTGCTGTGCTTCGCGGGGTTGGCCTACAGCTTCTACCCCTATGTCGTACCGGATCGCCTGACCATCTACGACAGCGCCAGCGCGCCGGAGAGCCTCGCCATCATGCTGGTCGGCACGCTTTTCGTGCTGCCGGTGATCGCCGGCTATTCGGCCTTCAGCTATTATGTCTTCCGGGGCAAGGCGACGGATCTCAGCTACGATTGACGGCGCATGGTGGGCATCCCCCGCTGCGCGTCGTCGTCTATAGATCCCAACCGCTCGGCGGGTCGGGGCGGCGGTTGGCGCCGCCGCGTCCCCGGCGGCGGGCGACAGCGTCGGCATGCTTGCGCTCCACCATGCGTTCCAGCTTGCGGACGACGAGACGACTGAGCTCGCTCTCCGCGACGGCGGGGTCGCCGACGATCGACACTTCCTCGAAGGTCACCGGATCGACGGCGGAAACCTTCACATAGCCACCCTGGCCCACGAACTCGATGATCGCGCCTTGGGGCAGGATGAAGGGATCGGCATGGGGTGCGTGCTTGGCCATGGGCGGCAGTGTATGTCCGCCGTTCCTTCCCGGCGAAGGGAAAAGACGATCCCACGACCGCGTTTCGGGAAAGACGCGGAGCGCGCCCGAGGCTTTCCCGCCCCCGCCCCATGACCTATCCTCCGTCCAGTCGGGATTGCCAATATTTCAAGCTTGAAATATCAAGGGTCGCCGACCGGCACCGACCTTAGATCCGCGCGGGGAGTAGAGACGAGATGAGCGATCGCAAGAAGGCCCACTTCGAATGGGCGGACCCGTTCCTGCTGGAGGACCAGCTCTCCGAGGAGGAACGGATGATCCGGGACAGCGCGCACGCCTACTGCCAGGAAAAGCTGATGCCGCGCGTGCTGGAGGCCAACCGGCATGAGCGCTTCGATCGCGAGATCATGACGGAGATGGGGGCGCTCGGCCTGCTGGGCATGACGATCCCGGAGGAATATGGCTGCGCCGGGGTCAATTACACGACCTACGGTCTCGTCGCGCGCGAGGTGGAGCGGGTCGACAGCGGCTATCGCTCCGCCATGTCGGTGCAAAGCTCCCTCGTCATGCATCCGATCCATGCCTACGGCACGGAGGAACAGCGCCGGAAGTACCTGCCCAAGCTCGCCAGCGGCGAATGGGTCGGCTGTTTCGGCCTGACGGAGCCCGATCACGGCTCCGACCCCGGCAACATGGCGACCCGGGCGAAGAAGGTCGATGGCGGCTACAAGATTTCCGGCGCCAAGAACTGGATCACCAATTCGCCGATCGCCGATGTCTGCGTCGTCTGGGCGAAGACGGAGGACGGCGCGATTCGCGGCTTCGTCCTGGAACGCGGCATGAAGGGGCTGGAGACACCGAAGATCGAGGGCAAGTTCAGCCTGCGCGCTTCCATCACCGGCATGATCATGATGGACGACGTCTTCGTGCCGGAAGAGAACCTGCTGCCGAATGTCAGCGGCCTCAAGGGGCCGTTCGGCTGCCTCAACAACGCGCGCTACGGCATCGCCTGGGGCGCGCTGGGCGCGGCGGAATTCTGCTGGACCCAGGCGCGGGACTATACCCTGGATCGCAAGCAGTTCGGCCGGCCACTCGCCGCCAACCAGTTGATCCAGAAGAAGCTCGCCGATATGCAGACGGAAATCGCCATCGGTCTGCAGGGCTGCCTGCGCGCCGGGCGCCTGAAGGACGAGGATAGCTGCCCGCCGGAACTGATCTCGCTGATCAAGCGCAATAGCTGCGGCAAGGCGCTGGATATCGCCCGGCAGGCCCGTGACATGCACGGCGGCAACGGCATTTCCGACGAATATCACGTGATCCGCCATGTCATGAACCTGGAGGCGGTGAATACCTACGAGGGCACGCACGATATCCATGCCCTCATCCTCGGCCGCGCGCAGACGGGCTTGCAGGCCTTCACCGGCGCCTGAGCGCGCACACCGCTTTCAGCCCCTTCCCTCCTCCGCCGCGCCCGGAAGAGGGAGATACATGGCGCTACCCGCCTCCGTGACGGGCGGCGATGGAGGTTCCTTCCCTTTCACGGCGGATCGCCCGATGTCCTCGCCCTTTGCCTCGATCCCACGCCGCGCGTGGGTGCTGCTTCCGCTCCTCGCCTGCTGCTGGGGCGCGACATGGCCGATGATGAAGATCGGTACGGCCGAGATTCCCGTACTGACCTTCCGGGCCCTGACGGCGGTGATCGCCGGCGCGGCGTTGATGATCGCGACCGCGGCGCGCTACCGGACGGTGCTGCCCCGGCGGGACGAGTGGGGGCGCCTTCTGCTGTGCGCGCCGATCAATGTGACGGCTTGGTTCTATTTCTCGGCGCTGGCCGTCACCCTGTTGCCGGCGGGGCGGGCGGCGCTGCTGGCCTATACCATGCCGCTATGGGCCTTCATCATCGGGGTTCTGTTCCTGAAGGAACCGATCCTGAAACGCCGCGTGCTGGGCGTCGTCGCCGGGGTCGGCGCGATCCTGCTGATGGCCTGGGACGGGATAGAGGGCGCGGTCGGCCGCGCCGCCGAGACGGCATGGGGAATGCCGACGGGAATCCTGGCCATCACCGCGGCCGCGATCGCCTGGTCCATCGGATCGACGCTTCAGAAGGAAGTTCGCTTCGAAAGCCCCGTCATGCCGATCGCGGCGTGGCAATTGGCGATCGGCGCGATTCCGCTGACGGCGCTCGCGCTCGTGCTGGAGCCGTTGGATTGGGTCGGGGCCGTCGGGACGGGGCCGCTGCTCGCGACCCTGGGCGTCTCGCTGATCAGTCAGGCGACGGGCATGTGGATCTGGTTCACCATGCTCCAGATCACCTCGATGGCCTTCGCCTCGCTCGCGGTGCTGGCCGTGCCGCTGGTCGGCATGGGGTTGAGCGCGGCCTTCCTGGGCGAGCCGCTCGGCCTCGTCGAGATGGCCGGCTTCCTGTTGATCACCGTGGGGCTCGCCACGGTCCTGCCACTCGACCGGCTGTTCGGCCGGCGGCGCCCGCCGCCGGCCTGACAGTCGAGAGGATCAGGGGGCGCATACCCTCCGCGCAGATCAGGGGGCGCATGCCCCCCGCGCATCAGGCCGCGTGACGCGGACGACGACGCGGACGATCGCCGGCATTCTCCGCCTTGGGTGCGTTCTGCTGATGTCCGGCATTCGGACGATCGGCCTTGCGCACCGGCTTCTGCCCCGGCTTGGCGTTCTGGGGGCGGGCCTGCTTTTGCATGTTGCCCGAATTGCCGTTGCCGCCGCCGGCCGCATTCGCATCGCCGCCCTTGCCGCCACGACGGCGACGGTTGCCCCGGCCGGACTTGCCCGGTTTGGCGCCACCGCCCTGGCCCCTGGCCGGACGGGGATCGTTCGCCGGATCGACCAGCGCGCGCTTCAACAGCTTCTCGATATCCGTCAGCTTGCCGAACTCATCCGGCCCGCAGAAGGAAATCGCGCGGCCGTCATTGCCGGCCCGCGCCGTGCGGCCGATGCGGTGGACATAGGCCTCCGGCTCCATCGGCAGATCGTAGTTGATGACATGGCTGACGCCGTCGACATCGATGCCCCGCGCGGCGATATCCGTCGCCACCAGCACCCGCGCCTGCCCCCGGCGGAAGCGGGCCAGCGCACGTTCGCGTTGCGACTGGCTCTTGTTGCCGTGCAGCGCGTCGGCCGGAATGCCATCGCGGTCGAGTTGCTGGGCCAGTTTGTTGGCGCCGTGCTTGGTACGGGTGAAGACGATCACGCGGCTCATCGCGTTGTCGTTCAGCATCTCGTTCAGCAGGCCGCGCTTCTTCGAGCCCTCGACGAAGACCACGGATTGCTCGATCCGCTCGACGGGAACGGAGGCGGGCGTCACCTCGATCCGACGCGGCTCGTGCAACATCTCGGCGGCCAGCGTCTCCACCTCCTTCGTCATGGTGGCGGAGAAGAACTGCGTCAGGCGGTCGGAACGCGTCGCCGCGACGATCTTCCTGACATCGCGCACGAAGCCCATGTCGAGCATCCGGTCGGCCTCGTCCAGCACCAGATATTCGACATCGTCGAGCGCGACCAAACGCTGGTTCATCAGGTCCATCAACCGGCCCGGGCAGGCGGTCAGGATATCGACACCCCGGCTCAACGCCTTCGCCTGGCCATGCTGGCTGACGCCGCCGATCACGACGGAATGGCGGATATTGAGGAACTTGGAATAGGTCCGCACCGACTGGTCGATCTGCAGCGCGAGTTCGCGCGTCGGCGCCAGGATCAGCGCACGCGGACGCTTCGGATGCACCTTCGCCTTGTCGGCGACGAGATGCTGCAGCAGCGGCAGGGTGAAGGCCGCCGTCTTGCCGGTGCCGGTCTGGGCGATACCCAGGACGTCATGGCCTTCCAGCACGACGGGAACCGCCTGCGCCTGAATGGGGGTGGGGTTTTTGTGGTCCGCCGCGGCGAGCGCGCGCAGCAGGTCCTCAATCAGGCCGAGGGATTTGAAGGAGATATCGGTCACTTTATCTATCGTCTTTCCAACACCAAGCACGATCCGACGGCGCCCATATCTCGGGTCGCCATCCGGCGTATTACGCAGATCGCCCACCCGGCCGGTCCCGAATGGACCGTCACGCGGCGGGACGCGGATCACCGGCGTCCAGGGCCGTCATCCACGCGCACTTGGATGGAACGGGATTGTTTTCATGAAGGGCCACCGCATCGAACACTTGATCGAGGATTGAACCGACGAATAAAGCGCGACGTGCGCTTGCGGCTGGCCTGATGGGCGGTACATGCGCCCATTCGCGCATGATTGCAAGGTTAATCGGTGACCGCCGTTCCGAACATCGCATGCAGCACGCGGTCCCCGGGCTCTATCCCGAGACGTTGGGCCGTACCGCCCTTCAGTTCCAGGACCGCCAGCACCCGGCCCTTGGACGGGCGCGGCGTGCGGGTGTGAGGGGCGGCGCGTTCGATGATGCTTTCGATCTCGCCATCCTTCTCGATGAACAGCATGTCGAGCGGGACATAGGTATTGCGCATCCACATGGAGACGCGCTGCTCCCGCCCGTAATCGAACAACATACCGCGATCCGGCGCCATCTCGCGCACGAACATCAGGCCATAGCCACGCTCCGCGTTGGTACGCGCGATTTCGATATCGAACCCATGGCTCTCGCCCGACGCCGTCTCTATGGCGAGCGTGTCGGTCGCGAAATCCGGCCTCTCCTCCTCCTGCTGCGCCAGGACGAGGGACGGCAGGGCGCAGAGCACGATCAGGAAGGCGGCGATAAGACGGCGCATGGCCTTCTCCCTTTCCCCCCTCGCCGTCAGCCCGCCTGCCGGACGCGTTCCAGCGCCTCGGCCAGCTTCGCGCGCTGGGCCTGTTCCTCGGCGAGGCGGTCGCGATTCTCCGCCACGACCGCATCCGGCGCCTTGGCGAGGAAACTCTGATTCGCCAGCTTCTTCTCGATCTTGGCGATTTCCCCCTCGGTCTTGGCGATTTCCTTCTCCAGCCGCTTGCGCTCGGCGCCGAGGTCGATCACCTCGGCGAGCGGAATGGCAAGCGTCGCCTCGTCCAGGATGAGCTGGGCGGAGCCCTTCGCCGGCTCGGTCGGAAATTCGAACCCGTCGATGCGGGCCAGACGGCCAATCAGTGCCTCGTGCCGGGTGAGCCACCCCTTCGCCTCGTCGCGCATGTCGAGGCAATGGACCTGCACCTGCGCGCCCGCCGGCACGTTCATCTCCGAGCGCACGGAGCGCACGGCGGAAATGAAGCGCACGACCCAGTCCATTTCCTTGTCCGCGTCCGCATCGACCAGGGCTTCGGCCCCGTCCTCCGGCCAATGGGCGCGGATCAGCGGATCGGCCTCGGCCCCCGCCTCGCCCTTCAGATGCACCCACAGTTCGGCCGTGATGAAGGGCGCCACGGGATGCATCAGACGCAGCGTCCGCTCCAGCACGAAGGCGGCGGTGGCGCGCGTCTCCGCCTGGGCGGCCGCGTCCTCGCCGGAGAAGAGCGGTTTCGCGAACTCCAGATACCAATCGCAGAAGGTATGCCACAGGAACTGATAGACCGCGCCGGCCGCATCGTTGAAGCGATAGCTTTCCAACGCCGCCGTCACGGCGTCCCGCGTCCGGCCAAGCTCACCCAAAATCCAGCGGTTGAGCGTCTGCCCAGCCGCCTTCGGGTCATAGGTCGGGTCGAGACGGCATTCGTTCATCTCGCAGAAGCGCGCGGCGTTCCAGAGCTTCGTCATGAAGTTCCGGTAGCCCTCCACCCGATCCTCGGAAAGCTTGATATCGCGCCCCGCCGCCGCCAGCGCCGTCAGCGTGAAGCGCAGCGAATCCGCCCCGAACTTGTCCATCAGGTCGAGGGGGTCGATGACGTTGCCCTTCGACTTCGACATCTTCTGGCCCTTCTCGTCCCGGACCAGCGCATGGACATAGACGGTGTGGAAGGGCTCCTCCTCCATGAAATGGTCGCCCATCATCATCATGCGCGCGACCCAGAAGAAGATGATATCGAACCCGGTGACCAGCACATCGGTCGGATAGTGCCGGGCGAGCACATCCGTCTTCTCCGGCCAGCCCAGCGTCGAGAAGGGCCACAGCGCGGAGGAGAACCATGTATCCAGCACGTCCTCGTCCTGGGACAGCGCGACCGGCTTGCCGTAATGCGCCTCGGCTTTCGTCCGCGCCTCGTCCTCGGTCATGGCGACGAAGATCTCGCCGTCCGGGCCGTACCATGCCGGAATGCGGTGCCCCCACCAGAGTTGGCGCGACACGCACCAGGGCTGGATGTTGCGCATCCATTCGTAATAGGTCTTGCTCCAGTTCCCGGGCACGAACTTGGTGCGCCCCTGCTCGACCGAGGCGATCGCGGCCTTGGCGAGTTCCTTCGCGTCGACGAACCACTGCTTCGTCAGATAGGGCTCGATCGGCACGCCGCCCCGGTCGCCATAGGGGACCGAATGGCGGATCTTCTCCTCCCCGACCAGTAGCCCCTCGGCCTCCAGATCGGCCAGCACCGCCTTGCGCGCCTCGAAACGGTCGAGGCCGCGATATTTCTCCGGCGCGTTGTCGTTGATCCGCGCATCGACCGTCAGGATATTGATCATCTCCAGATCGTGGCGGCGGCCGACCTCGAAATCGTTGAAGTCGTGGGCCGGCGTCATCTTCACCGCGCCCGTCCCCTGCTCCGGGTCGGCATAGTCGTCGGCGACGATCGGGATACGGCGGCCGACCAGCGGCAGGATGCAGTGCTTGCCGATCAGATGGGCATAGCGTTCGTCCTCCGGATGCACGGCGACGCCGCTATCGCCCAGCATGGTTTCCGGCCGGGTGGTGGCGACGGTGAGGAAGGTGCCCTCCGCGCCCTCCACCGGGTATTTGATCGACCACATGGAGCCGTCGGCCTCCACCTGCTGCACCTCCAGGTCGGAGATCGCGGTCTCGAAGGCCGGGTCCCAGTTGACGAGGCGCTGGTCGCGATAGATCAGCCCCTGCCCGTGCAGCGTCACGAAGACGTGCCGGACGGCGTCCGACAGCCCCTCGTCCATGGTGAAGCGCTCGCGGCTCCAATCGCAGCTCGCGCCCAGGCGGCGAAGCTGGTTCAGGATCACGCCGCCGGATTCGGCCTTCCAGTCCCAGACACGCTCGATGAACTTCTCGCGGCCCATGTCGCGCCGGCCCTCGTTCCCCTCGGCGGCCAGCTTGCGCTCCACCACCATCTGGGTGGCGATGCCGGCATGGTCGGTGCCCGGCTGCCAGAGCACATCATAGCCGCCCATCCGCTTATAGCGGCAGAGCACGTCCTGCAGCGTATTGTTGAGCGCATGGCCCATATGAAGGGAGCCGGTGACGTTCGGCGGCGGAATGACGATGGTGAAGGGCGTCGCGTCGGGCCGGCCGCCGGGCTTGAAATAGCCCCCGTCCTCCCATTGGCGGTAGTGCTTGTCCTCGATCGCCCGCGGCGAATAAGTCTTGTCCAGCATCGTGCTCGCTCATCCCGCTTTTTCGCGCCGTCTCGCGCCTTCTCCCGGCGTTTATACGGCTCGCGCGCGGATGGTCAAACCCGGCGGGGCGATTGCCGCATCGCCCGACGCGACACGGGCCGTTATGCTGCCGCCGGAGCGGCAGGCTCGACCGTTCGACGATGCAAGGGAAAAGGACACGGCCATGACGAAGGACGGCGGGAACATGACCGGCGGCTGCCTGTGCGGGGCCCTGCGCTATCGCATCAACGGGCCGCCGCGGGGCGATGTGGTGCATTGTCACTGCACGCTCTGCCGGCGCGCGTCGGGGGCGGTCGCGGTCACCTGGCTTACCGTCGCGCGCGGGGATTTCACCTGGGTCGCGGGCACGCCCGCGCTCTATCGCAGTTCCGCGAAGGGCACGCGGGAATTCTGCCCCATCTGCGGCACGCCCGTCACTTTCCGGCACGCCGATTACGCGGACGAGATCGACATCAGCGTCGGTTCCCTCGACCGGCCGGAGGATGTGCCGGCCAGCCTGCATATCTGGACCGACACGCGGCTGCCCTGGCTCGCCCTCGACACGCATCTGCCGGACCGGAAGCGGGAATAGCGCCGGTGCGCCCTCACCCCCCGGACAGCGCGGAGAGACGGCGCAAACAGGCCTCGAACGCCCGGAAATCCCAATAGGGGTCGCCGTCGCCCCCATCCGGCGGCGTCTCGATCCCGCCGCCGTCGCTATCGTGGACCGCGCCTTCCAGCATCAGATTGTCCGCCATGTCGAACCGCTCTATGGCGAGGCCATCCGCATCGCGCTCCCCCGCGTTCGATTCACCGCCCTCCAACCGGTCGGCCAGCAGACCGGGGCGACAGCTATAGGCGAGGCACGGCTTACCCTGCGCGCGCATATAGCCCAGTTCGAACGCCGTGCCGGGATCGGCATGCGGCCCGCGAAAGGGGGTCAGGTTGGCGATGATCGCCTCCGCCCGGTCCATCATCGCGATATCGGCGCGATAGATCGCGAGGCCGTGGGCATGCGCCGCCAGCCCCGCCCCCGGAACATCGGCATCCAGGGGAAACAGCCCCTCATGCCCGTGATCGGCGCAGAGCGCGGCCTTGGCGCGGCCGATCGCCTCCGCCTCGCGATGGAAGACCTCGGGACCGGCGAGATAGATCCTCACGGCCGCAAGCCGCCCCAGGCGACGAAATGGGGATTCTCGAAGATCGCGTTCTTGGCATAGGCGAAGGGGGTGCCGTCGGTCTCGGTCACCAGCCCGCCGGCCGCCTCCAGCACCGCCTGACCGGCGCCGGTATCCCATTCCATGGTGCGCCCGAAACGGGGATAGAGATCGGCCTCCCCCGCCGCGACCTTGCAGAATTTCAGGCTGCTGCCGGCATTCGCCATCTCGGCGATGGGACGTCCCTGGAGAAACTGCTGGATCTCGGCCGGATCGCCGTGCCGGCGGCTGGCGATGACCGTCAGGCCGTCCGCCGGCGGCTCGCGCACGGCAATCGGCTCGGCGCCCCCTTCGTCCACCGCGCGCCAAGCGCCCGTGCCGACCAGACCGGAATAGAGCGTCCCCAGCGCCGGGGCCAGCACCACGCCCAGGACGGGGCGCCGCCCCTCGATCAACGCGATATTGACGGTGAACTCCCCGTTGCGGTTCAGGAACTCCTTCGTGCCGTCCAGCGGATCGACCAGCCAGAAGGGGCCGTCCCCGACATCCGGTATGTTGCCGGCGGCGGCCGCTTCCTCCGCCACCACGGGGATATCCGGCGCGAGGCGTCGAAGCGCGGACACGATCAGGGCCTCCGCCGCCTCGTCCGCGTCGGTGACGGGGGAGTTGTCGTCCTTCGTGCGCGCGTCGAAATCGGTGGCGTAGATCGCCATGATCGCCGCGCCCGCCTGCCGCGCGATATCGGATATCCCGTCGAGCAGGGCTTTCCGGTCGGATGTCATCTCGTCTCCTTAAGATCGGGCAAGCGGGCAGTCCGGCCCGCCGGGAAAGCGGATACCGGGCCGTCAGGCGGCCTTCGACCCGGCGGCGCGCCCATCGCGGATCAGGCGCCATATCTTCTCCCGCGTCGCCGGCATGTCGACATGGCTGACGCCGAAGGGACGCAGCGCATCCACGACCGCGTTCATCGCGGCGGGCGGGGCACCGATGGCGCCCGCCTCGCCCGCGCCCTTGATGCCGAGCGGATTGGTCGTGCAGGGCGCGTCCTCGAAATAATGGAAATCGACGAAGGGCACGTCGTCGGCGCGCGGCATGGTATAATCCATGAAGGATCCGGTCAGAAGCTGACCCGATTCCGTGTCATAGGCGGTATATTCCAGGAGCGCCTGCCCCAGCCCCTGGGCCACGCCGCCATGCACCTGCCCCGCCAGCAGCAGCGGGTTCAGCACGGTGCCGAAATCGTCGACCACGGTGTGATCGACGACGGTGACGACGCCGGTATCCGCGTCAATCTCCACCTCGCAGACATGGCAGCCATTGGGGAAGGTCTGCGCCGCCGCCTTGTGGTCGGCCTCGCCGTCCAGGCCGGGTGCCTCCCCGGCCGGCAGCTTGTCCGGATCGTGCGCGGCCGCCGCCACGTCGCGGAAAGGCACCGTGCGATCGGTCCCCTTCACCGTGAAGGCGCCATCCAGATAGTCGATATCATCGGCCGCGGCCTCCAGCAGCAGGCCGGCGATCCGCTTGCCCTTCTCGATCAGCGCGTCGCCGGCATCGCGCACGGCGACGCCCCCCTCGGGGATAGAACGGGAACCACCGGTCCCGCCCCCCTTCCGGATCAGGTCGGTGTCGCCCTGGACGACGTCGATATCGGCGATATCCAGGCCCAGCCCATCGGCGATGATCTGCTTATAGGCGGTCTCGTGCCCCTGCCCGTTCGACTGGGTGCCGATGAAGAGCGTGACCCGCCCCGCCGCCGAGGCGCGAAGCGTCGCGCGCTCCCCCGGCCCCGCGCCGCAGCATTCGATGTAATAGGCCGTGCCGAGACCGCGCAACTTGCCCGCCGCCTCCGCCTTACGGCGGCGTTCCGGGAAACCGGCGGCGTCCGCGATCTCCAGCGCGCGGTCCATGTTGCGGGCGAAAAGACCGCTGTCATAGGTCGTGGCGAGCGGCGTGGCATAGGGCATCGCCTCCGGGGCGATGAAGTTGCGCCGGCGCAGGTCCGCCGCGTCGACGCCAAGGTCGATGGCGGCCTTGTCCACCAGCCGCTCGAGCAGATAGCTCACCTCCGGCCGGCCGGCGCCGCGATAGGCGTCGACGGGTACGGTGTTGGTGAAAAGTCCCTGCACCTCGACATGGATCGCGGGCGTGCGATAGACGCCGACCATCATCTTCGACCCGCAGGCCGTCGGCACGAAAACCCCAAAATTGGAGAGATAGGCGCCGAGATTGGCCTTGGTATGGACCTTCAGGCCCGTGAAGTTCAGATCGGCGTCGAGGGCGAGCTTAACCGTCGAAACCTGATCGCGCCCATGGCTGTCGGAGAGGAAGCCGTCGGCCGAACGCTCCGCCGTCCATTTGACCGGCCGGCCGATGCGTTTCGCGGCCAGCATGACCAGCGGCTGCTCCGGATAGAGGAAGATCTTCATGCCGAACCCGCCGCCAACATCGGGCGTCACCACCCGCACCTGTTCCGACGGCACGTCGAAGATCGTCTTGGCCAATTGGCGGCGCAGGCCATGCACGCCCTGGGTCCCGGTGTGAAGGGTGTACTTCCCGTCCGCATAGGCGCCGATGGCGACCCGCCCCTCCATCGAATTCACGATCAGGCGATTGTTGACGAGCTTGAGCTCGACGACATGCGCGGCCTCCGCCAGCGCGGCATCGGCCGCCGCCTCGTCCCCCAAATCCCAGGTCAGCGCGGTGTTGCGCGGTGCCTCGTCCCATACCCGGGGACTGTCGGCCGCGTCGGCGTCGTCCAGGTCGATCTGCGCCGGCAGTTCGTCATAGTCCACCATCACCAGATCGGCGGCATCACGAGCCTGGGCCAGCGTCTCCGCGACAACGAAGGCCACGGGGTCGCCGACATGACGCACCCGTTCGGTCGGCAGGACGGGGCGCGGCGGCTCCACGATGTCGCTGCCGTCCTTGTTCTTGAGCGGGATCAGATTGGGGATGGTGCCGAGACCGGCCGCCTTCACATCGGCGCCGGTGATGATATCCAGCACGCCGGGCGCGGCCCGTGCTTCCTCGATATCGATGGAGGTGATCCGGCCATGCGCGATGGGGGACCGGACGACCGCCGCATGGGCCTGCCCCGGCAGGTCGATATCGTCGGTATAGGTGCCCTCGCCGGTCAGGAACCGCTGATCCTCCGTCCGCGTGATGGCCTGACCGATACCGAACTGTCCCATCGTCCGCCACTCCTTCGCACCTGCAAAAAACCCAGGGGACTTTAGCGCCGGGGCGGGCGAGGTCAATCGCCGGGTCGTGGCGAACCGAAGGCGGCGCTCAGGACTCCCCCTCCGTCTCGATCTTCAGGGTGCGGCCGCAATGCTTGCAATGCACGGCATCCGGCTCGTGCCGGGTCAGGCCGCAATCGGGGCAGGTATGGCGCACCTTCTCCGGGCGGAAGACGGTCTGAGCCAGGCGCAGGAACAGCGCGACACCCACCACCATGATGACGACCGACAGGATGCGACCCGTCGTCGTATCCAGGACGATATCCCCGAAACCCGTCGTGGTCAGTGTCGCGACGGTGAAATAGAGCGCGTCGACATAGCTGGCGATCTGCGGGTTGTCGCCGAATTGCAGCACATAGACGAGCGCCGTGGTCACGAAGATGAAGACGGCGAGATTGACCGCGCTGACGATCACGTCCTCGTGCCGGCGGAAGACCGGCGCCTCCCGCCGAAGATCGCGCAGCACGTGATAGGAATGCAGCAGCCGGAGCGAACGCAGGACCCGGAGGAATGCCAGACTTTCCGACAAGAATGGCGCCGCCAGAAGCGAGACGATCACCAACAGGTCGGCCAGCGTATAGATCTGGCGCAACATCCGCGTCTTGCTCGGCGCGATCCACAGCCGCGCCAGGAAATCCGCCAGGATCACGGACCCGATCACGAAATCAGCAAGATAGATCGCCGGCGTCGCGTCAAGCGGCGCGGTGACGATGAAGAAGACGATGGTGAAGATATCGAAGACGATCAGCCCATAGCGGAACATCGCCGCCCGGCGGCTGCGTCCGTTGTAGAGGCGCGTGACCGCCGTCCTCAATCGCGTTTCTTCCTGGGCCATGCTGGAGCCAAGCATGGCGTCTCTCCGACCGCGAGACAATGGGGCGCGAACCAGGCAGGGCTAGGCTGGACGCACGCGGATTCCGCCATAGTTCTTCCGGCGCACCACGACATGACGATGGGAACCGGCGATGAATGCAAGGAACGCGATCGTCTTCGGCGCGAGCGGCGGCATCGGCGCGGCCCTGGCCGACGCCTTGGCGGAGACGCACCGGGTCCACCGGCTATCGCGCCGGGGAAGCCCGCCGCTCGACCTGACGGACGAGGAAAGCATCGCGGCCACCGCGACGGCGGCGCCGGAAGCAACGCTGATGATCGATTGCACCGGTTTCCTGCACGATGCGCGCTTCGAGCCGGAGAAGAGTTGGCGGCACCTCTCCGCCGATCACATGGCGCATGCCTTCGCGGTCAACGCGACGGGACCGGCCCTGCTGATGAAGCATTTCCTGCCAAAGCTTCCGCGCGAGGAGCCGGCGGTCTTCGCCACGCTGTCCGCCAAGGTCGGGTCGATCGGCGACAATGGATTCGGTGGCTGGTACAGCTATCGCGCCTCCAAGGCCGCGCTCAACCAGATCGTAAAGACGGCGTCGATCGAACTCGCGCGGAAATGGACGCGGGCGGCCTTGGTCGCGATTCATCCCGGCACGGTCGACACCGGGCTTTCCGCGCCCTTCGCGAAACGGGGACTCGACGTGCGCCCCCCGTCGGAGGCGGCGCGAGACATCCTCGCGGTGCTGGACGGCCTCGACCATCGGGCGAACGGCCGGTTCCTCGATTACAAAGGCCGGCAGCTTCCTTGGTAGCTCAGTCCAAAGCGCCCCTTGGTCGCGGCTTGCCCTGACCCGCCCGGCTGTCGCAAAGTGGGGGAACCATGATGTTGGGGAGCTTTCGCGACCATGCAGACGATCTTCATTCAGGTGAAATGCGAACTCGGCCGGGCCTATGAGGTCGCGGACGCCGCGATCCAGGAGGTCGAGCAGGTATCGGAGGTTCATTCGACATCGGGTCACTACGACCTGATGATGAAATGCTATCTCGACGAGGAGGAGGATATCGGCCATTTCGTGACCGAGCACATCCAGACCCTGGCCGGGATCAAGGACACCTTCACCATTATCGCCTTCAAGGCCTTCTGAGCGGCCCGGCCATCGCCCGCGTCGCAACCGCGAAAGGGTAGCCCGCCCCCATGCCGACCCCCGCCCTATCCGACGATCAATTGAAGGCCGAGGTCGTCAGCCTCGTCCAGTATATCCGGCGGTTCCGCGAGGAAATCGCCCAGATGGTCTCCCGCGACGGGGATCGCACCCGGTTTCAATCCATGTCGGAGCAGTTGGACGAAATCCTGGAGGCGACCGAGGGCGCGACGCATTCGATCCTGGAGCGGATGGAGAATGTCGATTCGCTGGTCGACGATCTGCGCGGCGAGGCCGATCCCGCGAAGCGCGGCGCGCTCTGCGACAAGGTGCAGGAGGAAACGACACAGGCGATCGAGGCCTGCACCTTCCAGGACATCACCGGTCAGCGCGTGACCAAGATCGTGCGATCGATGAAATTCGTCGAGGAACGCGTCAACGCGATGGTCTCGCTCTGGGGCATCGACGCGATCGACGAAATGGCCGAACGCTACGGCCACCAGGAAGAGGCCGAACGGGATGCCGACGAGAAGCTGCTGAATGGCCCGGCCCTGAAATCGGAGGCCTCTATCTCCCAGGACGAGATCGACAAGCTTTTTGACTGAGCCGCGACGGTGGGGAGTCACGATTAACGGTTTTTTCGCACTTCCAGCCTAACACTTAGGCATGAGAACCGATCGCTGTCCGAACGACCTGCCTCAAGACGCCGCGCCGAAAGCGCTGTGCCGGCCGATGCGCCTGATGCTTCAGGCATTCGGTGGCTGTTGCTTGGCGATCGGCATCGCGGGCGTCGTTCTACCGGGCCTGCCGGGCACGGTCTTCCTGCTGCTGGCGCTCTGGGCCTTCTCGAAATCCAGCGCGCGGCTCCATCTCTGGCTTTTCAATCATCCGCGCTTCGGCGCGCCGTTGCGCGCGTGGCACGCGCACCGGGCCATCCCCCGCGCGGCGAAATGCATGGCGCTTGGCATGATGACGGCGAGTTTCGCCGCCTTGTGCTTGATCGGCGGCGGTCTCACCCCGGCGGCCGCGATCGCCGGGGCGTCGATGGCGGCCGTCGGGACCTGGATCGCGACACGGCCGGAAGGCTCACCCCTCCCCGTCGTCGCCCCGGAAGCTCAGATCGGCCGGTAGCCGGCGCCAGAGCGCGCAGGCGCGATACCGCTCCTCCCGATAGACGTCGGTCAGATTGTCGAGAATCTCCAAAACCCGAGCATGTCCCAGCCGATCGGCCCATTCCAGCGGCCCGATCGGATAATTCACCCCCTTCATCATGGCGGTGTCGATCCCGTCCGGATCGGCGACACCCTTGTGGAGCGCATCCGCGGCCTCGTTCATCAGCATCGCGACCGTTCGGGTGACGATCAGCCCCGGGATATCCTCGACGGGAGAAACCGCGAACCCCGCCTTCTGGAAGAGCGCGGCGACGGCGGCGAAATCCTCCGCCGGCACATGGCTGGACCGGCTGAGGGCGACACGCGGCCCCTCGCCCTTTCCGTTCCCCGCCCAATCAAGTGCCAAATCGAACAGGATCGCCGCCTTGCCCTCGATCGTCGCGACCGATTCGGCATGGTTGCCATCGCTGGGACACAGGATCACGGGGCCGAAATCCAGCATGGGGAAGAGGCATTCGTCCTCCTGCGCCTCGATCGTCAGCCCGGCCCCCGCCAAGCGTTCGAGGAGCGGCGCCCACGGCCCCGGATCGCCCAGCAGGATCGCGGCTTCCGGCGGATCGATCTCGGCGGTCTCGGCTTCCCGCGGGGCGGGTTCCTCCGCGCCCTCGCCGTAGTCGTACCAACCCTGACCGCTCTTCCGGCCCAACAGGCCGCCATCCGCCATTTCCTTCTGCAACACGGACGGACGATAGCGCGGATCGTTGTTGAAGGCCTCGAACACCGCCTTGGAGACCGCGTAATTAACGTCGTTCCCGATCAGATCCATCAACTGGAACGGCCCCATGCGGAATCCGCCGCCGTCCCGCATGCAGGCATCGACGGTCGCCGGGTCGGCGCCACCTTCCTCGACCACCCGCAAGGCCTCGCCATAGAAGGGGCGAGCCACGCGGTTGACGATGAAGCCGGGCGTGCTGGTCGCGTGCACCGGGCTCTTGCCCCAGGCGGCGGCGGTATCGAAGACAATGTCCGCCACCGCCGGGTCGGTGGCGAGGCCGGAGACGACCTCGACCAACGGCAACAGCGGGGCCGGATTGAAGAAATGCATGCCGACGACCCGCTCCGGCCGCGTCAGCCCGCCCGCGATCGCGGTGATGGAGAGGGAGGAGGTATTGGTCGCCAGGATGACCTCGGCGCCGCAGATTCCTTCCAGCTTGCCCAGCAATTCCTGCTTCACGTCCAGGCGCTCCACCACCGCCTCGACGACGAGGGCGGCGGGTGCCAAATCCTTCAGCGCATCGGCCGGCGTCACGCGGGCGAGCACCGCGTCGGCCTCCGCGCGTTCGATCCGGCCCTTCTCCACCAGCCGGGCGAAGACCTTCTCCAGCGCGTCCTTCGCCTTCTTCGCCTGCCCATCGGCGGCATCGAACAGCAGCACCGGATGCCCCGCCTGGGCCGCGACCTGCGCGATCCCCTGGCCCATAGCCCCGGCCCCGACAACGGCCACGACCCGATCCTTCGAAAGCGCCATCGCGGCGGCCCTCCTTTTCCCGATCAATCCCGAAACTGGCGGAGGGATAGCGGCTCCCACCCGACGGGGAAAGCCCCCGCCGTCCCATCAGTCATTGGCCGCGGGCGGCAGCAGGTCGGCATTCGCCTCGCCAAGACGGGGATAAGCCCGGCGTTCGGGCGGGCGCCGGAACGACGGATCGATCGGAACCGGCAGGGCGGGCATCTCCGCATCACCGTCCGTCACGGACGCAGCGAAAAGACCGCGTGCGATGAAATGCGGATGATGGCGCGCGTCCGCGACGCTTCGCACCACCGTGACGCATGCGTCGCGGCCCTCGAATCGCCTCTCCCACTCGGCCGCGTCCGTTTCGGCGATGATCCGCGCGACCGCCGCCGCCGTTGCCTCGGGATCGCGGGAATCGTCGCGCAACTCCTCCGGCAGGGCGATCGTCTCGCAAAAGATATCCCAAAACCGCTGTTCCAGCGGCGCGACGGCAAGAAGCCGGTCGTCCGCCGTGCGATAGACGCGGTAACGGGGCGACCCGCCGGCCAATAACCCGCCGCCGGGCGCGGGGGCCCGGCCGGTCACCTGCTCCGCCGCCTGGGCCCACCATTGCCAAGTCATGACGCCGTCGGCCATGGCGATGTCGAGGTGCCGCCCCCGGCCGGTACGCTCCGCCTCCCGCAAGGCCAGCAGGATATTGATCACCGCCGGCAAGGCGCCGCCACCGATATCCGCGATCAGACCGGGCGGCGGTACCGGCACGCCATCGGCGCGCGCGCCAAGGTCCAGCAACCCCGTCTCCGCGATATAATTGAGGTCGTGGCCCGCGCGATCGGCCATAGGCCCGCTCTGCCCCCATCCGGTCACGCTGCAATAGACGAGCGCCGGATTGACGGCCGCCACGCGGTCGTAATCCAGCCCCAGTCGCGCCATGGCACCGGGCCGGAACTGCTCGACCAGCACCTGCGCACCCTCGATCAAGGGCATCAACCGCGCGCGGTCCATCGGGTCCTTCAGGTCCAGCGTGACCGACCGCTTGCCCCGGTTCATCAGGGCGAAGGCGCCGGTATCCCCGCCCCCGCCCCATCTCGGCGGGGGATAGACGCGTAACTCATCCCCCTGACCCGGACGCTCGACCTTGATGACCTCGGCCCCGGCCTCCGCCAGCAGGAGGGTCGCCATCGGCCCCGGCAGCAGGGTCGTGAAATCGAGTACCCTTATGCCGGAAAGCGGCTGACGGGCGGCGTCGGCACCCTCCGTCATCAAGCCCCTCCTCTCCCCTCGCGCCCAAATGGGCGCGGGCCGTTGCACGCTATTCGACGGGTGGCACGAAATCCGGAACGACCCGGTCGAAACCGGCATAGAGACCCGGCTCCAACTGCGGCCCGCCGACCGCGCGCCCCTCACGCCGGGGATCGGCACCGCCGGTCAGTTCGCCCGCGATCATCTCCACGCCGTGCAAGCCGCTCGTCATCGCCTCGACCTCCACCTCATAGCCCTGGGCGCGCAGGACCCCGGCCAGATCCGCGACGGCGCTGTCCGCCTCCAGTTCGAGGGGGCCGTTGCGGTTGAGGAAATGCGGAACCTCGATCGCCTCCTGCACGTTCAATTCCCAGTCGAGCACGCCGACGATCGTCTTCGCCGTATAGCCGATGATCCGGCTACCGCCGGGCGACCCGATGGCGAGGCGAGGACGGCCGTGCGGCGCGAGGACGATGGTCGGGCTCATCGAACTGCGCGGACGCTTACCGGGTTGCATCCGGTTGGGATGCGGCCCGCCGTCCGGCGCGCTCGTGGAAGGCCAGGCGAAATCCGTCAATTGGTTGTTCAGAAGAAAACCCTTCACCCAGACGCCGCTACCGAAGGCGAATTCGACCGAACTGGTCATCACCGCGACATTGCCCTCGGCATCGACCATGGAAAGATGGGTGGTCGAGGGCGGTTCCTCCGCCGCGTCCTCCGCCGGGGGCGGCCCACCCGGCGCGCCCGGCGGAAATCCGAAGGGCGCCTTGCCCTTGACCGCGTCGGTGAAGTCCATCGCACCCGCCCGCGTCGCCAGATAGTTCCGGTCGAGCATGCCCGCCACCGGCACGTCCACGAAGTCCGTGTCACCGATATAGCGGTCGCGATCGGCATGGGCGAAGCGCATCGCCTCCGCGAAACGCTGGATCGACTGCGGATGCGTCGGCGGGAACAGCCCGATCCGCGATTGTTCCAACAGCCCCAGGATCTGAAGCGTGGCCAGCCCGCCGGAGGATGGCGGCGGCATGCCGCAAACCGTGAAAATGCGATAGGGCGCGCACAGATTGTCCCGCCGCTTCGCCTGATAAGTCCGCATGTCTTCCAGGCTCAACACGCCGGGATTGGCCGGCGCGTCGCGAACCGCCGTCACGATGGCCTCCGCGATCGGACCGTCATAGAAGGCATCGACCCCGTCGCGCTGAATCGTGCGCAGCGTTTCCGCGAAGGCCGGATTCCTCAGCATATGCCCTACCGGCCAAGGCATGCCGTCGTCGCTATAGAAGAACCGGGCGGCGGCCGGCATCTCGCCCAGATGCTCGACCCGTTCAAGCAACCCATGCAGGCGGGGGGAGATCGGGAAGCCCTTCTCCGCCAGTAGCGCGGCCGGCTCCAGCAAACCGGCGAAGGATCGCGCGCCATGCGCGTCGTGCGCCATCTCCAGCATGCGCAGCAGCCCCGGCACGCCGACGGAACGACCGCCCTTCAGGGCCTCGAAATAGCCCTTCTCGCTCCCGTCCGACTTGACGAAAAGAGTGCCGTCGGCGGCCATCGGCGCGGTCTCGCGGCCGTCATAGGTATAGAGCCGCTTTTCCCCCGCATCCCAATAAAGCAGGAAGGCCCCGCCGCCGATACCGGAGGATTGCGGCTCAACCAGGTTGAGAACCATCTGGGCGGCGATCATCGCATCGATCGCATTGCCGCCTTCCGATAGAATGCGCGCGCCCGTCTGGGCGGCGGCGGGATGGGCGGCCACGCTCATGAAATCGCGGGAGAAGCTGGGCGGCGGCGGCCCCTCGCCATCGACCCGCATCTCGGCGACCGCGGGCTCCGGCGCGGGTTTCCGCAAATCCGCCGGATCGCTCGTAAACCCGGTGAAGAGCGCCGCCAACAACCAGCCGCCCAGCACCGTTCCACCGCCGATCAAGGCGGCACCGATGGCGGCGACCAGCACCGTCCTCGGGGTCCATTTCGGCTCTGGCATGGCGGACACTAACCCTTGGAACGAACGACGGAACGACCCGGGCGCGATGGCGGTCAGGGGTGATGAACGCGACGGGGCGTCACCCCAACTCTACGGCGGCGCGACCGGCAGGCGTCAACTTGCACACCAACCAGTCCGGCTTCAATGGATTGTTGAACCAGGGCTCCGCCCACCCATGGTCGATGCAACTCATCACCGTGCGTTCGCTGATGCGTTGACCATGGGCATCGAACAGCGGCAATTTCCCCCCCGGCTGATCCATGCCCCGGCGGAGATAGGCGAGCTGGGCCTTGCTGGGCCGCGCCGCCACGCCGCACTCATTTTTCGCGCCGACCGCCATCCCGGATGGCCCCGTCCCCTCATTGATCCCCTCGCTGATCCGGCGACGCGCCGTACCCGACGCCGCAGCCGTTCAGCAATGGTATGCCATCATGCCCCAGTTGCAAGCCATGTGACCGCCCGAGCCCTCCGCTAATGCCCCTACATCGCGGCCGTCAGGGCGCGGAACCGCTTGAGGAAGGCGGCTTTCGCCGCCTCGGGCGGCATCGGGGTGGCGTCGAAAGGGCCGGCGACACGCACCTTCGGCGGCGCGCCCCAGAGCTTGCGTGCCTCGACGGCGGAGAAACCCGCGATCTGCGTCGCCTCCAGATAGGCGCCTTGCAGGTCCGCCTGCTTGATCTTGCGCCGGATCGCCTCCGGCACCTCCGCCGGGAGGCCGAAGCGCAGATGGATCGCGGCCTGCAACCGGCCCTCCAGCGCTTTGTAATCGTAGCCGATCGCGGTCTTGAAGGGCGAAATCATGTCGCCCACCACATATTCGCTGGCATCATGCAGCAACGCGGCCAGCCGCCAGGAAACGGAAAGGCCCGGCGTCGTTTCCACGACCAGGGCCTCCACCATCACCGAATGCTGCGCGACGGAGAACGCCCAATCCCCTTCCGTCTGGCCGTTCCAGCGCGCCACCCGGGCAAGCCCATGGGCGATATCCTCGATCTCGATATCCATCGGGGTGGGGTTCAACAGGTCGAGCCGCCGGCCGGACAACATGCGCTGCCAGGCGCGCGGCGGCTTGGCGGCGGGCTTCGACGTTTTCCCGGCCTTCGTCTTCGCTATCGCCTGTCCGGCCGCGCGATCCTCCGGCCCCGCCATCAGCGCCTCCCGCGCGGACTAGAGCATGCAGATACCATCATGCTCTAGCGGTAGGCATCGAGCCAGCCGAGCCCATCCTCGGTCCGGCCGGTGGGGTGATATTCGCAGCCGATCCATCCCTCATAGCCGATGCGGTCCAACGCGTCGAAGATCGCCCCATAAGCGATTTCCCCCCGGTCCGGTTCCGTGCGGTCGGGCGCGCCCGCGATCTGGACATGCCCCAGGACGGGCGCCGCCCGTTCGATGGCATGGATCAGATTCCCCTGCATCACCTGGCGGTGATATATGTCGAGCTGTAAACGCACGGCCGGATGATCAATCGCCTCGATCAGGCGGATCGCCTCCTCCGTCCGGCTGATGACATAGCCGGGATTGTCGTGGGTGTTGAGCGGCTCCAACATCAGGGTAACCCCCTCGCCCGCGGCCTTCGGCCCCAAACGGCGCAGATTGGCGCCGAAGGAGGCGAGATAGGGTGCGTTGTCCAGATTCATCGGCGCGATGCCGGCCATGACATGCAGCATCGGCGTGCCCAGCACCCTGGCATAGGAGAGCGCACGGTCGAAGGCATGTTCCAGTTCCTTCTCCCGGCCGGGCAACGCGCCCAACCCCCGGTCCCCCCGCCCCCAATCGCCCGGCGGAAGGTTGAAGAGCACGAGCTTCAGGCCGGTCGCGTCCAGCTTTTCCCGGATACCCTCCACCGGAAGGTCATAGGGGAACTGCATTTCCACCGCCTTGAAACCCGCCGCCGCGGCCGCCTCGAAACGGTCGATCGGCGGGTGCTCGGTGAAGAGCGTCGAGAGATTGGCGGCGAAACGTGGCATGACGAAATCCTATCTTTTCCCCTCACCTCAACTGAACACTTCGTAGAACATGCGGATCGCGGTGACGAAAAGGAAGAGGGCAAAGGCTTTTCGCAACAGTCCGGTCGGAATCGCATGGGCGATACGCGCGCCGAGCGGCGCCGCCAGGACCGAAACCGGTACGATCAGGGCGAAACCAATCAGCGAGACGAAGCCAAACGAGAAGGGCGGCAGGTTCGCCGCGTCCAACCCGTTCCAGATGAAGCCCGCCGTCCCCGGAATCGCGATGATCAAACCAATCGCCGACGCCGTGCCCACCGCCCGGCGGATCGGATAGTTGCAGGCGGTCAGGATCGGCACCGTCAGGGTCCCGCCGCCGATCCCCATCATGGTGGAGAAGGTTCCGATGCCCGCGCCGATCACATGCCGCACGAACCCCGTCGGCAAGCTGTCGCGCACCGTCCAGCCGTCGGGACGGAAGGTCATGTTGGCGGAGACGATCAGCGCGATCACCGCGAAAACGATGGTCAACACCTGTCCCTCGACAAAGAGCGAGATCGTGCTGCCGATCACGACGCCGATGAAAATCGGCACGCCCCAGCTTTTCAGCAAGGCGGTATCCACGCTGCCGCGCTTGAAATGGGAGCGCGCGGAACTGGCCGAGGTCAGGATGATCGTCGCCAGCGACGTGCCGACCGCGATATGCATGCGGATATCCTCGTCGATTCCCATGCCGGTCAGAATATGGAAAAGGACCGGCACGATGACGATCCCGCCGCCGACACCGAGAAGCCCCGCCATGATCCCGCCGATCAAACCCGTGCCCAGCATCGCCACCGCGATCGGCAACAGCTCGGTCCAGGATCCCTCCATCATCAAAACACCTCCCTCACCCTCTTGATATGCGTCAAGCGGCTGCCCTCCTGACGCTCGATATGCGTGTCCAGCACGCTCAAATCCCATATGCGGGTCGCCATGTCGGTCGCATTGGCGTGTAAAATCCGCGTCGCGTCGAGCATGATCCCCACATGCCCCGGCCAGAATACCAGATCGCCGCGCCGCGCCGCGTCGACGCCCCCCGCGAGCGCATGGCCCAGCGCCAACTCCTGCATGTCCGTATCGCGCGGGCAATCGATCCCGCAGCAATGCAGCGCGAGTTGGACGAGACCCGAGCAATCGAGACCCACGCTGGTCTTTCCCCCCCAGAGATAAGGCGTTTCCAGGAAAAGTTCCGCGACCGCGGCCGGATCGGCCGCGTTCTCCCCCACCGCCCGCAAATGATCCGCATGAACGAACCCGGCAGCGCCGTCGAGCCGTGCCCAACGGCCTTCGATCGAGGAAACCGCGACCGCCGCCTCCACGCTCAACAGGTCCAGGGGCGGAACCTTCAAGCTTGCATCGGGATAGAGATAGGTGCGCAAGGCCGCGACACGATGCGTCACCGGCGCCCCGACCGGGCCCAGCCGATCCACCCGGCAATAGCCGACATAGCCGTCCCGGTCGTTCTGGACCCAGGCCCAGTCGCCCGCGACCTCGAAAACCCGAACCCGCTCTCCGAACAGCAGTTGAGTGTCCTGCGGCGCGCCGTCGTCCGGCTTCCGGCGCAAGGCCGCGGCGCCGGCCGTCACCTGTCGGTCCTCGCCCACCACGAAACATGACGCCGACACCCGGTCGCGCAGCCGGGCGTCGGCGAGATCGTCACGATAGGCGTTAAGCCGCGAATCGAGCGCTGACGCCATGAACCGGCGGTGCCTTTCCTGCTATCCGTGCATGAGCGCGGGCGGGCCCGATGCGGCCCGCGGGGACCCCATGCTTACGAGAGCAGCGCTGTATTGGCAACGCCGGCGCCCGGCGACCGGGCGCGGCCAAGCGTCACGGAACGGCCATGCCCTTGGAGACCGCCTCGCGGGCGCCCAGTTCATCGTACCAGCGCTTGGCATTGGGATAGTCGGACCAGTCGATGCCCTGCCACTCCCAGCGCGCGGCCCAGGGATATGTCGCGATATCGGCGATACTGTACGCCTCCCCCGCGAGATAGGGCGCCTCGCCGAGGCGCTTGTCCAGCACGCCATAGAGCCGCTTCGCCTCGTTCGTGTACCGATTGACGGCGTAGTCGATCTTCTCCGGCGCGAAGCGGCGGAAATGATGGGCCTGCCCCAACATCGGACCGAAGCCGCCCATCTGCCACATCAGCCATTGCAGACAGAGATAGCGCGAGGCCGCATCCTCCGGAATCAAGCGTCCCGTCTTCTCCGCCAGATAGATCAGGATCGCGCCGGTTTCGAAGACCGAGATCGGCTTCCCCCCCGGCCCATCGGAATCGACGATGGCGGGGATCTTGTTATTGGGGCTGATCTTCAGGAAAGACGGCTCGAACTGCTCGTCCTTGGTGATATCGACGCTGTGCACGCTATAGGGAAGCCCGACTTCCTCCAGCATGATGGAAACCTTGCGGCCGTTGGGCGTGCCCCAGCTATAGAGATCGATCGACATGCGCTTCCCCTCTCTAACGCTCCAAATGTCGGCGGCGCGCCCTGCCCGCGCGCCGCCATAAGCATGGATTACCCCTTACCGGGGACCAAAGAACAGCCAGGCGATGAAGCCGATGATCGGAAAGACGAGCAGCACGAGAATCCAGATCACCTTCACGCCGGTGCTGGCGGGGCTGCCGAGCGTCTTGACGATGGCATAGATGATGAGAACGAGGCCGATAAGCCCCAGGATGCCATATTCGAGACCCATTGTTTTTTCATCCTTGTCGTCGTTGCGTCGCAAATACCCCTTCCCGGATAGCAGACATTGGGCGGCCGGGCCGACGCTTCAACCCACCGTGCCGTCAACCGTCGCGCCGACGCCCCCATGGGCCGGGGTCGTCATTTCCCGTGCCATCTCTTCGCGGCGCGGTGGAGGGCACGCTGCCACGGCCCGCCCGCGCGCCGGACTTCGCGGACGCTTGGCGCGTAGCATCGTCCTTGCCCGATGGCGCGCCGTTGGTGGAGGAGGCGGGCGCGGGCGTACCGGGAGTCAGGGTCGCGGCCACCGCCTCGCGCTGGAAAAGGGGAACGTCCTTCCCCTTCATCAAGGGCAGTAGCGCCGCCCCCGCCACCAATCCCCCGATATGGGCGAGCCACGCCACGCCACCGCCATCGCTGCCCGAACCCGCGAAGCTCCACACCTGCAACGCGATCCAAAAGCCGAGCACGAGCCAAACCGGCAGGCGGATCGGAAACCAGTTGAAGGCCAGGATCAGCACCTTGCCGCGTGGATAGAGCATCAGATAGGCCGCGATCACGCCGGAGACGGCCCCCGACGCACCGATCAGGGGCTGAGACGTCGCGCCGACACCGACCATGTGCGCGCCCGCGGCCAACACCCCGCACAGAATGTAGAAGGCGAGGAAACGCAGATGTCCCATCGCGTCCTCGACATTATCGCCGAAGACCCAAAGGAACAGCATGTTGCCGACCAGATGCAGAAAGCCCCCATGCAGGAACTGGTAGGTGACGAGCGTGGCCAGCGTCGGTGCCGCGTCGAAGCGCGCGGGCAGGCTCTCATCGCCGATCACGAGACTGGGGATAATGCCGTATCCGAGGACGAATTGAACATCGAGCGGATAAGGCAGGCTGAGTTGATAGAAATAAACGATGACGCAGGCCGCGACCAACGATGCGGTGACCAGTTGGAACGGAATACGCTTCAGCGGGTTGCCGTCGCCGATCGGGATGAACATACGCGCCTCGTTCTGGCCTGCCCTCCTGATACCAGATAGGCGGCCGCCAGGGCAGGGAAAAGCCGAACGTCGGCACGGTGCCGATTGTCGCGTCGCGCGAATCCCCGTCAAACTAACCGGAAGTGGTGACGGGAATGACGGCATACGCCTTATCAGGGAGTAGCGACCGGCATGATGGTGCGCTTCGACGGCACTCTCCAGGCGCTCGTCCTGTGCGCGAGCCGCGAGACGGCGCGCACGCTCGTGCCGGACGGCGATGGCTGGACGGAACGTTGGTCGCGGCTCGATCGGGAAGGCGCCTACCGCCTGCTCGCCCAGCGGCGCGACCGGGCCGAGACCCTGGCCGAGGCACGGCGCGCCTTGGCGGCGGAGGGGCTGACGGCGGGGCGCGGCGCGCTCGACGACGAGACGGTGCTGACGACGCTCGCCGAGCGGTTGGCGGGCGGCTGGGTGGTCGAGATCGACCGCCGCGCGCCCGTCGGCGGCTGGCATTCGGACGCCCCCGCCCCGCCGGAACCGGTGCCCGATGCCGTCCAACCGGACCCGAAGCCGACCGGCGTGCCGGCCCGGAAGACGCGCGATCACTGGATCACGGTCGAACTGGTGGGCGAGGATGGCGGCCCCGTCCCGAACGAACCGGTGACGGTCACCGACCCCGCCGGGGAGGAGCACGCGGGGGAGACCGACAGCCAGGGGCAATTCACCGTGACCGGCATTCCGGAGGGCGATTGCCAGATCACTTTCCCCGACCTGGATCAGGAGGCCTGGGAGGCCGCGGCCAATGGCTGACGACACGGACCCGGTAACGTCCCACGCCGATATCGTCGCGTCGCCCGAACCCGTCGGCGCGGGCGAATGGACCGTCGCCGCCGGGGATAGCATGGCCTCCATCGCGGACGCGACCGGCCATTTCTGGCAAACCCTGTGGGACGCGCCGGAAAACGAGGCGCTGCGCACCGCGCGGGAGGACCCGGAGACCCTGACGCCGGGCGACAAGGTCCACGTCCCCCCGCCGCGCGCCAAGACGGAGACACGCGCCTGCGATCTGGTACACCGTTTCAAGCGCAAGGGCGTGCCCGTGCGCATCGGCTTCGAGGTACGGCGCCCGGACGAAGGCGCCTTCGCGGACAAACCCTTCACCCTGCGGGTCGGCAAGCGGCGCTATAGCGGGAAAACGGACGCGGACGGCCGGATCGAGGTCTATGTCGCGCCCGCCGCCAAGACCGGCCTGCTGACGGTCGAGATCGACGAGAAAGGCTTTCCCAAAACCATGGAATGGGAAATCGAGGTCGGCCGCATGCCGCCGCTTGAGACGGTGGCCGGGGTCAAGGCGCGCCTCGCCAATCTCGGCTATGACTGCGACCCGACGGCGCCCTCCTTAACGGAGACCGACCGGGATGCCATCCGGCGCTATCAGCAGTCCTGCGGGCTGGAGGCGAGCGGCACGGTCGACCGGGATACGCTCGACGCGCTCGAAAGCGGGTACGGATACTGACCGTCGATGTGCAAGGAGCCCAGCAGCAGTTCCAGCCATCCCACCGCCGCCGCGCGCTCGCGCACGACGCCGGTATCGGTTCCCCTGCCGCCGCCGGAAATCCTGATGATCCATCATCTGGATGTCGGCCAGGGGGAGGCCACGTTGGTTATCTTCATGTGGTACGACGGCGGCTATAAAAAGGATACGGTCCTGATCGACGGGGGGCGGACGACGCGCGGTGGGGGAACGGTCTCGCGCTATCTGAAGGAATTGCAGATCGATTACGTGGATGTCGCGATCTGCACCCACTACGACCAGGATCACATGGAGGGCGTCGCGGCCGTCCTGGGCGATACGGACCTGACGGTCGGCCAAGTCTGTCATCGTGGGGCGCTCGACAGCCATAAGGCCACGCTGCTGCGCAACGCCATCGGCGATATTCCGGCAAGCCGGTTGGAGAAGCACCAGGGCTTCGTCCTGGGCCCCGATACGCTCGACACACGACCCCAGCTTCGATGCGTCCATTCCAGCCCTCACCCGACCGAGGGCGACGACAACCCCTACTGCATCGCCATCGGCGTATCCTATGGCGAGTTTCGCTATTATCTCGGCGGCGATCTGGATTCGCCCAACGAGGATACGGTCGATTGCACCACCACCATTCTGAACGACGCCGATGCGATCGCCGGGATCAAATGCAGCCATCACGGCTCCCGGAAAAGCACCTCCGCGACCTTCCTCGGCACTTTGAAGCCGATGATGGCCGTGATCTCCGCCGGGGCGCACAGTTACTGTCATCCGGACGACGATGTAATCGCGCGCCTGTGCGCGGCCGGGTCGGTCCAAAGGTTCTATCTGACGAATTGCTGCTACAACCGAGCCGGCATCAATCCGATCTATGCGTTGCAGAAATCCATCGAGCAAATCAGCTCCGAGCTTCGATATGTCTCGCTCCGCATCGAAGTGCTGGAAGCGATACGCGACTATAACCGGGCAAAGAGAGCGAACCCGCACGACCCAGCCCTGGCCGGATTGCGCGCGACGGTCATGGAGATCAACAAACGCCGGGGCAAGGCGAAGCGCGCCTTCGACGCGATAAAGGCCCTGCCCGACACCGACACGCGCACCCGCAAAGGCATCGTCGCCGGCTCGCCCGCGCATCTCGGCGGCGTCGTCGTCGAGGTGACGAGCCGCGAGGCCGACAGGGACGATTACACCTTTCGCGTCGGCTGCTATCAAACCGGCAACAGCTTCGCCCCACCCCAACGGCGTGGATGGCGTTGGGATGGGTTCAAGATGGGCACCGGCCGCGTCCCCGTCTCGAATACCCCCGACCTGGGACGGTTCCAACGGATTGGCGACTTGGAAGCGGACGCATCGACCAACTGGCACCAGTTGGTAAGCGAATTGCGCGGAGTGGAGTATTTCTCGCTGCCCACCAAGCCGGCGGGGGCGGAACCCCATGTCGTCGCCCCGCTCAGCGCGGCGGAACGCGCCTATGCGCTGGACGATCCGGTCAGCAGCGACGAATCCGACGGATCGGAATATGTCCCGTCGGGCGACGAGTCCGATTGATGTCGGCGGGGACCGCGGCCGTGCGATCTGTTATTCTTCCGACAAATCCGATCGGCCCGCCCTTCACGTAAAAAGGCGGGGAAGCGAGGAGGCATGACCCATGTATTACGCCTATGCCGATATCGAGGGTGAGACGCTGAACGCCATCAAGGCCCTGGAGGGGGAGATCGGGCGGCCGCTGATCGCGGTGAAGCCCGTCGCCCTAAAACCGGCCGAGATCGAGGAGCCGGCCCTCGACCGCCTGCGGGCGCTGGAGGCCCGGCTCGGCGTCACATTGGTGGCGGTGGAGCCGCGCTGAGCCGCCCCCGCCCCCGGCAACCGACCCCGCGCGGCGCCGTCCCTACCCGTCCAACTTCTTCTGGAGCAAGTCGTTCACCATCTTCGGGTTCGCCTTGCCCTGGGATGCCTTCATGACCTGTCCGACGAACCAACCGATCAGGCCTGTCTTGCCGCCGCGATATTTCTCCACCTGATCGGGATTGTCGGCAACGACCTTGTCGACGATCGCCTCGATCTCGCCGCTATCGGTGATCTGCTTCAGGCCCTTGGCCTCGACGATCTCCTTGGCGCCCTTGCCGGTCTCGAACATCTCGTCGAAGACATCCTTGGCGATCTTACCGGAAATCGTGTCGTCCGCCATCAGGCCCAGCAATTCGCCGAGGGACGCGGCGCTGACCGGGCTTTCCAGAATGGTCTTGTCGGCCTTGTTGAGGCGCCCGAACAGTTCCACCGTCACCCAGTTGGCGGCCTGCTTCGGGTCGCCGTGCTTGGCCACTTCCTCGAAATAATTCGCGATTTCCCAGTCCGCGACCAACACGGCGGCATCATAGGCACCGAGCCCATAACTCTCCATGAAGCGCTTCTTCTTCTCCGCCGGCAGCTCCGGCAGCGTGCCGCGGCATTCCTCGACGAAGGCATCGTCGAATTCCAGCGGCAGCAGGTCCGGATCGGGGAAATAGCGGTAATCATGCGCCTCTTCCTTGTTGCGCATGGAGCGGGTCTCGCCCTTCGACGGGTCGAACAGCCGCGTCTCCTGATCGACGGTGCCGCCGCCCTCGATCACCGCGATCTGGCGCAGCGCCTCGATCTCCACCGCCTGACGCACGAAACGCACGGAGTTGATGTTCTTCAACTCCGCCCGCGTGCCCAGCGCCTCGCCCGGCTTGCGCACGGAAACGTTCACGTCCGCGCGCATCGAGCCCTCGGCCATGTTGCCGTCGCACGAGCCGATATAGCGCAGGATCGAGCGCAGCGTGGAGACATAGGCCGCCGCCTCCTCGGGTGAGCCCATGTCGGGCTTGGAGACGATTTCCATCAGGGCGACGCCGGAGCGGTTCAGGTCGATGAAGCTTTTCTTCGGATGCTGGTCGTGCATCGACTTGCCGGCATCCTGCTCAAGATGCAGCCGCTCGATCCCGACCACCTTGGTCGTGCCGTCGGGCAGATCGACCTCCACCTCGCCCTCGCCGACCACGGGCTGGTCGTACTGGCTGATCTGATAGCCCTGGGGCAAGTCGGCGTAGAAATAGTTCTTCCGCGCGAAGACCGACTGCTTGTTGATCGCGGCGTTGAGCGCGAGGCCCGTGCGCACGGCCTGGCGCACGCATTCCCCATTGATGACGGGCAGCATGCCGGGCATGGCCGCATCGACCAGGCTTACCTGCGCGTTCGGGTCCGCGCCGAAGGCGGTCGCGGCGCCGGAGAACAGCTTGGCCTTGGAGGAGACCTGCGCATGGACCTCGAGGCCGATGACGACCTCCCACTCCCCGGTCTCGCCCTTCAGACGGTAGTCGGACATTCTCTCTTTCCTCCCGTCGCCTCAGCCGGCCCGAAACTGCGGGCGGCCGGTGAAGCCCGCCGCGCTTTCCAGCGCATGGGCCGCGCGCAGCACCGTTTCCTCGTCGAAGGCCCGGCCCAGGATCTGCAGGCCGAGCGGCAGACCCTGATCGTCCATCCCCGCCGGCACGCTGATGCCGGGCAGGCCGGCCAGATTGGCGGGCACCGTGAAGACATCGTTCAGATACATCTGCACCGGGTCCGACGGCTCCTCGTCGATGCCGAAGGCGGCCGACGGCGTAGCCGGGGTTAGCAGGACGTCGACCTGCTCGTACGCCTTGCGGAAATCCTCCGCGATGCGGCTGCGCACCTTCTGGGCCTTCAGGTAATAGGCGTCGTAATAGCCGGCGGAGAGGACATAGGTGCCGATCAGCACCCGGCGCTTCACCTCCTCGCCGAAACCCTCGCCGCGCGTGTTCTCGTAAAGCTCGTTCAGCGACTCGCCCTCGACCCGCAGGCCGTAGCGCACGCCGTCGTACCGCGCGAGGTTCGAGGACGCTTCCGCCGGCGCCACGATGTAATAAGCCGGCAGGGCGTATTTGGTATGCGGCAGGGAGACATCGACGATCTCCGCCCCCTGCTGCTTCAGCCAGTCGATCCCCTGCTGCCAGAGCCTGTCGATCGAGGCCGGCATGCCGTCGACGCGATATTCCTTCGGCACGCCGACCTTCAGGCCCTTGATGTCGCCGGTCAGCGCCGCTTCGTAATCCGGCACCGGGCGGTCGACGCTGGTCGAATCCTTCGGATCGAATCCCGCCATCGCGCCCAGCATGATGGCCGCGTCGCGCACCGTGCGCGTCATCGGCCCCGCCTGATCCAGCGAACTGGCGAAGGCGACGATGCCCCAGCGCGAGCACCGGCCATAGGTCGGCTTCAGACCCGTGATCCCGGTGAAGGCCGCGGGCTGGCGGATCGACCCGCCGGTATCCGTGCCCGTCGCCGCGAGGCAGGCGCGCGCCGCGACCGCCGCGGCCGACCCGCCGGAGGACCCGCCGGGCACCAGATCCTTGTCGTCGTCCCGGCGTTTCCAGGGGTTCTTCACCGGGCCGTAATGGCTCGTCAGATTGGCCGAGCCCATGGCGAACTCGTCCAGGTTCAACTTGCCCAGCATCACCGCGCCCGCATCGAACAGGTTGCGGGTGACGGTGCTTTCATAGGGCGGCTTGAAGCCGTCCAGGATATGGCTGCCGGCGGTGGTCAGGACCCCTTCCGTGCAGAACAGATCCTTGATGCCGAGCGGAATGCCCTCCATCGCGCCGGCCTTGCCGTCGGCGATGCGCTTGTCGCTCGCCTCGGCCCGGGCGCGGGCTTGCTCGGCCGTCTCGGTGATATAGCAGTTGAGGGGACGCGCGGCCTCGACCGCCTTGATATAGGCGTCGGTCAGCTCGACGGCGGAAATCTTCTTGGCGCGCAGCGCGTCGCGCGCCTCGGCGATGGTAAGATCGAGAGGATCGCTCATGCTATCGGGGCCCCGCTATCCGATTACTCGACGACCTTGGGGGTCGTGTAGAAGTTCATCTGCGCATCCGGCGCGTTGGCGGTGACCTTCTCCGGATAGCCGCCGTCGTCCACCTTGTCCTCGCGCCAGCGCAGGCTCGTCTCGACCGCCGAGGTCATGGGCGCCACGCCCTCGACATCGACCTCGCCCAATTGCTCGACCCAATTGACGATCCCGTCCAACTCGCCGGCCAGACTGTCCAGCCGATCCTCCGGCACCTTGATCCGGGCGAGATGCGCGACCTTCGCCACCGTCTCCTTGTCGAGCGCCATGGGGTGAGCCCTCTTCCGCCTGATGTCTGAAAAATTCTCGGAAAACCCGGCGCGGCCCCGTCGAAGCCCCACCGGAATCGGGCCGGAAGCTAGCACCGGGGACCGGGGGCGGCAAGCGGCGGCGCGCTCCTTTTGCCTCGCCCCCGATATCGGATGGCGAGACGGAACCCGGCACGGCGCCTGTTTCGCCCCCCTCCAACCTCCCCCATAAAGGGAGGGGGTCGGGGGGACCGACATACGTGACGTCCCCATTCCCTCACGGAAGCTCAAGCCGCGCGATGCTCCGTATTCCCCGCCGGCGTGATGAAGACCAGCGTCGCCGGCGTCGCCGCCGTGCCGAAATGCCAGCAGGTGCGCGGCACGACGCAAACCGGGCTTTCCGGGGTCAGGTGGGCCGTGCGCTCGCCCGCCCCCTCCTCGATACGCAGCGCGACCGGGCCGCCCTGGCGCAGGATAACGATTTCCTCGCCATCCATGTGCCGTTCCCAATGGGAGAAGGAGCCGGAGAGCCGCAGCAGCGAGATCAGCCAGCCGTCGATCGTAACCCGGCCGTCCGCCAGCTTCTCCCAGAATTCCGGCCCGCCGCCCAACGCCTCCACCGCGCCGTCGCGGGCGAGCGAAAGGAAGATATCCGTATCGTCCGGCATGACCGCCCCCGTCGCGATTCCTTGGTGACGGGGGATGATCGCGCGCGGCGCGATCGGGCGCAAGCATCGCTGGCCCGGCCGCGCGGCGCGCGCTATACCCCGGCCATGGACCGACCGACCGCCCTTACCGATCTGCCGCGCGGCGCCGTGTTGCTGGGTCTCGACCCCGGCACGAAGACGATCGGCGTGGCGGTCGGCGACCCCGGCTGGCAGATCGCCTCGCCGCTGGAGACCATAAAGCGAACCAAGTTCACCAAGGACGCGGAGCGGCTGGAGACCCTGATCGCGGAGCGCCGCGCCGGCGGCATCGTCATGGGCCTGCCCGTCAATATGGACGGCAGCGAGGGGCCGCGCGCCCAATCCGTGCGCCAACTGGCCCGAAATCTGGTTCAATTGCGCGGCTGGACCCTGCCCATCGTCTTTTGGGACGAGCGGCTTTCGACCAGCGCGGTCGAGCGTTTCCTGGTGGACGAGGCCGATATGACCCGCAAGCGCCGGGGCGAGGTGGTGGACAAGATGGCCGCCGCCTACATCCTGCAAGGGGCGCTGGACGCGCTGCGGCGATCGGATTGAACGGCGCGCGGCGCGCCATTAGGCTCCCGCGCGTTCATGACAAAGGGGGAGAAGACCCATGGACCCGACCCTCGGCCGCTATCCGACGAGCCGCATGCGGCGCACCCGCACGAACGACGCGATCCGCCGGCTGGTGGCGGAAACGCGCCTCGGGCCGCAGGATTTCATCTGGCCGTTGTTCGTGAAGGACGGCACCGGCGCGCGGGAGCCCATCGCCGCCATGCCGGGGGTGGACCGCCTGTCCGTCGATCTGATCGTGGAGGAGGCGAAGCGCGCCCAGGATCTGGGCATACCGGCGATCGCCCTTTTCCCCCAGACGGACCCGGCCAGGAAGGACGCGCAGGGCTCCGAGGCCCTAAACCCCGACAATCTGGTCTGCACGGCGACGCGCGCGGTGCGCGCGGCCTGCCCGGAGTTGGTGATCCTGTGCGATGCCGCGCTCGACCCCTATACCGATCACGGCCATGACGGGCTGCTGGCGGACGGCCGCATCCTGAACGACGAGACGGTGGAGATGCTGAAGCGGCAGGCGGTCGTCCAGGCCGATGCCGGCTGCGACACGATCAGCCCGTCGGACATGATGGACGGCCGCATCGGCGCGATCCGGCAGGCGCTGGACGAGGCCGGGCACCAGAATGTCCGCATCATCTCCTACGCCGCGAAATACGCCTCCGCCTTCTACGGTCCGTTCCGGGAGGCCGTCGGCTCCGCCAGCGCGCTGACCGGCGACAAGCGCACCTATCAGATGGACCCGGCCAATGGCGACGAGGCCCTGCGCGAGGTGGCGAAGGACCTGGACGAAGGCGCCGACATGGTGATGGTCAAGCCGGGCATGCCCTATCTGGACATCGTGCGGCGGGTGAAGGACGCCTTCGGGGCGCCGACCTATGCCTATCAGGTGTCCGGCGAATACGCGATGCTGGCGGGGGCCATCCAGAACGGATGGCTCGACCGCGACCGGGCCATCCTGGAGGCGCTTCTGTGCTTCAAGCGCGCGGGCGCCGACGGCGTGCTGACCTATTTCGCGCGGGAGGCGGCGGAGCTTCTGGCCGCGCGCTGACCGCCCGTCACGCGAAGGGCAGGGTCATGCCCACGCCCTTCTCCGCCGCCTTGCGCAGCAAGGCCGCGCCGAGCGCGATATCGCTGGTCGGCAGGCCGCGGTGCCAGAACAGGATCGTTTCCTCCGCCCGCTCGCGGCCGGGCTTGGCGCCGGCGCAGATCTCGCCCAGTTCCGCATGGACGCCGTCCTCGTCGATCAGGCCGGCATTGATGTGCGGGCGCAGCGCGCCGAAGGGGCCGGCCCGCATCTGGCCCCGGTCATCGACGACCACCTTGTCGATCCCGTCCAGCACGTCGAGTTCCAGCGTGCTCATCGTGCCATAGGGAATGACGAGCGCGCCGGGCTTGATCCATCCTGATTTGAAGAGCGGCGTCGGCTCGTTGAGGCGCGAGGCCTCCACCAGGATATCGGCACCGTCGAGGCAGCTTTCCCAATCCTCGGTCGCGCGCACGGGCTTGCCGAGATCGGCGCTCAGCCGCTCCGCGAAGGGCTCCCGGCTTTCCTTCCGGCGGGAATGGACGCGGATTTCCTCGAAATCGAACAGCCGGTCCAGCAGCCGCACGTTCCAATAGGCCGTGCCGCGCGCGCCGATATGGCCGAGGACCCGCGGCTTGCTCGGCGCCAGATGCTTGGCCCCGATGGCGGTCAGCGCGCCGGTGCGCATTTCCGTGATCGCGGTCGCATCAATCACCGCCTTCGGAATCCCGGTTTGGGGATCGAAGAGGTTCAGCATCGCCATTTCCGAGGGCAGGCCCTGCTTGTAGTTGTCGACGAAGTCGCCGACCACCTTCACCCCGGCATAGGCCCAGCCCTCGTCCTTCGCGCGCACGACGCCGCGCAGCACGTTGAAATGGCCGTTGACCCCGTCCCCCGGCATCAGATGCATGCGCGGTTCGACCACCGTGCCACCCTGCCCCTGGGCGACGAGGCTCGCCTCGATCGCCGCCAGGATTTCCGCATCGTCGAGCGCCAGCGCCTCGACATCGGGGCCGCTGAGATAGGTGATCGAGATCGCATCCGCCATGACGTTCTTCCCTTCCACGTGCTAGGTGTCCCACCGCTTACGCCACTCACGAGGATCAGAAAAGCATGACGGACCAGCCAAAGCGCCCGACACGTGTCGAGGTGATCGCCCGCGATCGGCCCTTTCAGGGATATTTCGCGGTCGATCGCTATCGCCTGCGCCACGAACAGTTCGCGGGCGGCATGGGCAAGGAGATCAGCCGGGAGATCTTCGAGCGCGGCCACGCCGTCGGCGTCGTCCCCTACGATCCCGCGCGCGACGCCGTCGTGCTGATCGAGCAGTTCCGCGCCGGCGTCTTCGCCCATGGCGATCCCGAGCCATGGCTGATCGAGGTGGTCGCGGGCATCATCGAGCCCGGCGAGGAGGCCGAGGCCGTCGCCCGCCGCGAGACGGAGGAGGAGGCCGGCCTCACCCTCGGCCGGTTGGAAGAATTGTCGATGCAGTACATGTCGCCCGCCGGCAGTTCGGAATCGATCCGCTTCTTCGTCGGAGAATGCGACAGCACGAAGGCCGGCGGCCTGCACGGGCTGGCGGACGAGGGGGAGGATATCCGCGTCTTCGTCCACAGCTTCGAGGAAACGCTGGCCATGGTTCATGACGGGCGCATCCGCAACGCCATGACAACCATCGCGATCCTTCAGACGGCGGCGCGTCGCGAGGCCTTGCGCGAGGCATGGCGGGCGCACTAAATACAGCGGCGTTCGGGGCTTGGCGCAGAACCACACCCAACCGCTGGAGAAACGACCCATGCATATTCGCGACGACTTCGTCGACGCCGTCGGCAACACCCCGCTCATCAAGCTCAAGAAGGCGTCGGAGGAAACCGGCTGCACCATCCTGGGCAAGGCGGAGTTCCTGAATCCCGGCGGGTCGGTGAAGGACCGGGCGGCGAAGTACATCATCCTGGACGCGGAAGCGCGCGGCGAATTGGAGCCCGGCGGCCTGATCGTCGAGGGCACGGCGGGCAATACCGGCATCGGCCTGGCGCTGGTCGGGAACGCGCGCGGCTATCGCACGCTGATCGTCATCCCCGAGACGCAGAGCCAGGAGAAGAAGGACATGCTGCGCCTGTGCGGGGCGGAGTTGATGGAGGTTCCGGCCGTCCCCTTCAAGGACCCGAACAACTATGTCCATGTGGCCGAGCGCACCGCGGCCGAACGCGCCAGGAGCGAGGCGCACGGCGCGCTCTACACCAATCAGTGGGACAACCTCTCCAACCGCGAGGGCCATGTCCGCTCCACCGGCCCGGAGATCTGGGACCAGACGGAGGGCAAGGTGGACGCCTTCACCTGCGCCATGGGAACCGGCGGCACGCTGGCCGGCATCGGCCTCTATCTGAAGGAAAAGAACAAGGATATCCGCATCGTCGCCGCCGATCCCTGGGGGGCCGCGATGTACAACTGGATCAAGACCGGCGACCTGAAGGCGGAGGAAGGCGGCTCCATCACCGAGGGCATCGGCCAGGGCCGCGTCACCGGCAATATCGACGGCGCCCCCTTCGACGACGCCTATAAGATCAAGGACGAGGAGGCCCTGCCCGTCACCTTCGACCTGCTGAAGCACGAGGGGCTGTGCCTCGGCGGCTCCAGCGGCGTCAACGTGGCCAGCGCCATCCGCCTCGCCAAGGACCTGGGCCCCGGCCACACCATCGTCACGGTGCTGTGCGACGGCGGGCAGCGCTATCAGTCGAAGCTCTTCAATCCGGCCTTCCTGAAGGAAAAGGGATTGCCGGTGCCGGACTGGCTGTAGGTCGGACGCCACGCGTCCTCTCCCAACTTCCCCCCATGAAGGGGGAGGCGCTATTGCCCAGCCTCCGCCAGCCGCGTGCGCACCTTCACCTCGCCATGCAGCGTGCGGTGGACGGGGCATTTGTCGGCGATCTCCAGCAGCCTCTCCCGCTGCTCCGCGCTGAGGTCGCCTTCCAGGACGATTTCGCGCTCGATCACGTCGACCATGCCGCCGACGGTCTCGCAGTCGGCGCAATCCTCCGCATGGGTCTTGGCGTGCTTCAGGCGCACGGTCGCGAAATCGAGCGGCCATTTCTTGCGATCGGCATACATCCGGATCGTCATGGAGGTGCAACTGCCGAGCGCCGTCAGAAGATAGTCATAGGGGCTGGGGCCGCTGTCGCGGCCGCCCATCGACTTGGGTTCGTCCGCGCCCATGACATGGCGTCCGACGCGCACCCGGTTGCCGAAGGGCCCTTTGCGGGTCTCGCGCACCTCGACGACGTTATCGGGCAGCGGGGCGGCCTCCCGCTTCTCCATCGGATCGACATCGACATAGCGCGCGGCCCAGCCGGCCAGCACCTGCGCCACATAGGCCGCATCGCGGTTGTCGGTCAGAAGGTGGTTCGCCTTGTCCAGGCTGACGAAGCTCTTGGGATGCTTCGCGGCCTTGTAGATGCGCTCCGCGTTTTCGATCCCGACCGTCTGGTCGAGGGGGGAATGCATGACCAGCAGCGCCTTCCTCATATGCGCGATCCGGTCCGCCAGATCGATCGCCTCCAGCGCCTCGATGAAGTGACGCTGTATCTTGAAGGGCCGCCCGCCGAGATCGACGACGGCCTCCCCCTCCTCGCAGATGACGTCCTTGTGATCCTCGAAATGATGCGCGACGTGCTCCGGATCGAAGGGCGCGCCGATGGTGGCGATGGCCTGCGTCTCCGTCAGCAGGTCGGCCGCCGCCAGCACCGCCGCCCCACCCAGCGAATGGCCGATGACGATCGCGGGCCAGCGATAGTCCCGCGCCAGGAAATGCGCCGCCGCCTCGATATCCAGGATATTGGTGCGGAAATTGGTGTTGGCGAAATCGCCGTCGGAACCGCCAAGGCCGGTGAAATCGAAGCGCAGCGTGGCGATCCCCCGCTCCCCCAACGCGGTCGCGATCCGGCTGGCCGCGACGGAATCCTTGCCCAGCGTGAAGCCGTGCACGAAGAGAGCATAGGCGCGCGGGCTCTCCCCATCCGGCAGTTCCAGCCGGGCGGCGAGCTCGAACCCCTGGGAGCCCATGAAGGTGACTTTTTCCGAATGTCGGGCCATGGCCGTCGCGCTTCCTTATCCGTGGCGGGCACGCACCGATGCGCAGATCGGGGCGCCCGCTCAATCGAACCGATAGCAGTCCATCGCGATGATGCCATGGCGGAAGCTGCGATGCAGCGCCTGTCCCGCCACCCCGTCCGCCTTCGCGCCGAGCGGCACGAAGAGCGGCAGCAGATGCTCCGGGCTGGGATGGTTATGGCGCCCCTCGGGCGCATCCTCGAAGGCGGCGAGAGCCGCGACATCGTCCGCCGCGATCCGGTCCGCCAGCCAATCGGCGAAGGTCACCACCCAGTCGGGCGCCGGGGATTCCGGCGGCTGTCCGCGAAAGGCCCGCAGATTGTGCGTCGCCGCGCCGGTTCCGAGGATCAGCACCCCTTCATCCCGCAGCGGCGCCAATGCCCGGCCGAGCGCCATGTGATGCGCCGGCCCCAGATGGGGCTGCACCGATAGCTGCAGCACCGGGATTTCCGCCGTGGGCCACATCAGCAGCAGCGGATTCCATGCGCCGTGATCGAGGCCCCTTTCCGGATCGGCGCCGGCGGGAAGGCCGGCCGCGCGCAGCAAGTCGACGATCCGCGTCCCCAGATCCGGCGCGCCCGGCGCCGGATAGCGCAGGCGATAGAGCGCCTCGGGAAAACCAAAGAAATCGTGGATCGTCTCCGGCCGTGGGGTCGTGCCCACCGTCGGCTGGCGCGCCTCCCAATGGGCGGAGACGGCGAGGATCGCGCGTGGCGCCCCGAATTCCGCGTCGATCGCGGGGCCCAGGCCCTCCAGGAACGCCTTGGCGGGCGCGCCCCGATCGATCGGCAGCGTCGGCGCGCCGTGGCTGATGAAGTAGCTGGGGAGGCGTGTTTCCGTCATGATCGAAAAGATAGTCGGGCACCCGTCGCCGAACAATCGGCTTGGTGGGCGACGGATTGTTTACGAATTGGCCAAAATATCATCGGCCCCACCCTCCCCCACGCGCCCCGTCCCGGTGGTGGCGGCGGTGTCGAAGCGCCGCTCCAGGCGCGCGCGGGCGTCGGGTAGCGGCTTACCGTGCAGATCCAGCACATGCCGCGCCAGGAAATAGCCCGTCAGACGAAGCGATTGTCCCAACGCCTCCGCCCCGGCCCTGGCACGCGGGCTCAGCAGGAAGGCGGGCAAGGGCAGCAGCCGCTCGCGATAGGGTCGGGCGGCTTCGGTCGAGACGGCACGTCCTGTCCGGGGAGAGACATAGGTCAAATCCTCCGTCACCCCGGTCGCCGCGCAGGCCGAGAGGTCCAGACCGAAGCCGAGTTCCGCCAGCAACCCGACCTCCCACCGCGCGTAGGTCTCCGCCCAGCTCTCCGCCTCCAGCGCGACCAGAAGCGCCGCCAGATCGTCGAAGATCTCGGGATGCGGCTCTCGTTCCGGCAAGCCGGTATCGATCAGGGACAGCGCGGAGGAAAGCGCCGCCAGCCGACCCGAATCCATCATCAGCGCGGCCGCGTGGCTCGCCACCGGCTCCAACGACATCGCGCCCAGGTGCTCCTCCAGCCGCGCGCGCCAGGTCGCCTCGACCCGGTTGCCGGGTTGCAGCATGCCCTTCATCCGCCGGGATTGGCCGCCGCGCACCAGGCCCGCATGCCGCCCCCGCGCGCGCGTCAGCAGCGAGACGACCGCGCCGTTCTCGCCATGCCGCCGAACGCTCAGGATGATACCATCGTCGCGCCATTCCATGGGGGCGAGGGTACGCCCGCCCCGCGCCTTCGACAATCGCGCGCGCCCATGGGAAACCGGAGCGGGAAGCCGCGTGGGCACGGAATTCACCCCTCTCCGGAAAACGCCTTCTCGATCACGGCACCCGCATCCGCGTTGGGCTCGTCCGCGCGCCGGTTCCAGGTGGTGGCAAGATTGCGGCTCTTCATGACCCGCTTATAGATCTCGTCGTCCAGTGTATCGTCCATCCAGGAATGGAATTCCCGCACCGTGCGCGCACGCAACTGCATGGGATTGCGGTCGCGTCGGTATTGGACGGATGGGTCCTCCTCCAATTCCCTAGGCGGGGCCGGCATTTGGCGCAGGATATAGGCGATGACCGCGTTGCGCGCCGGAATATCGTCCTCGTCCACCGTCAACCAGCGCGTCGCATGGCTGGCCCAGCCGTCGAGGGCGAAGGATATCTTGATCCGTTCTTCCCGGATCAGGTTGAGGAGCCCATCATAGCGCTTATCGTCGAGGTAATAGCTTTCATCCAGCATCGCCTTCTTGATATGGCGGGCCCGGCTCAAGGCATATTCAACGAAGGTTTGAAGATTGTAGGTGATGATCTCGCCCGCGTCGCGGAACTCCTGCGTGCTTTCGCCGCAATAATCGGCGATGCCTTCGTCAAGCGCCTCCAGCAATTGCAATTGTCGGCTGAGATAACCGACCGACCGGCTGCTGTCCTCCACGACGATGGAACAAATGGGCGCGGCGAATTCGCTGAGGCCGTCCAGGCGGCTCTGCAACTTCTCGCGGCTGATGCGCGCGCCCTTCACCACCGTGCCGACGATAATGCGCACGAGGCGAAGCATGTCGTCCGGCGATTGCTCGTTGAGCGAAAGCAGGATACGGCGATCGACGGAGGCGAGTTCCCGGCTGCCCATCATCTTGCCGTACCGCCGCCCGAACATGGCGAGGACTTCCAGGAAACTGGACTGCACGTCCTGCGCGGCGATCCGCATTTCCTGCGCGGCCTGACGCTTGTCGGTCGCGTCGCCCGCCTCCGCATCGACGGCGAGACGCAATTCCCGCATCATGATCGGGTCGAGATGTCCCTGATACTTCGCGCGCCCCTCCATGACCCTTTGATGGAGAAGGCGGTCCCGACCGATCAGGTCGGTCCATCTAGTGAGATCGGCGAACATCATGACGAGATCGTTCGACCGCCCCATGTCGGAACCGGCCCAATTCGGAATCAGCGCTTCGTAATCATCCAGGTCGGTGCGCCTGGGCATGCGGCATCTGGCCAGTTCGACCATCCGGCCGTGAAAGCCGACATAAACCCCCCGGTCGCGAAAACTCTTATATTGGACGGCCATCCACCCTCGGCCCCCATGCCACCACATACATCTCCCCGGCCGATCCGCCGTACCCTATTACATGCCGGAAGACAGGCCCCGTCAAAGGCTTCACGGATCGAGCGCCCCCAGACCGTCCCTCCAAGCCCCCTGGGGCATCTCCCACTGGTCATCCCACTGGTCATCCCACTGGCCACCCCACTGAACCACCCCATTGGGCGCGCCGGCCGTGCGTCCCCACGCGAAGCGTGCTAAGCCGCCGGTCGTCCGCGTTCCCGCCCGGTTCGGAGTATCGTCCCATGCGACCATCCCTCGTCAGTTCGGCGCTTGTCGCCGCGCTCGTCGGTTTCGGCGGCAGCGGTGCCGTCGTCCTTTCCGCGATCCAGGCGGTCGGCGCGACGCCGGTGGAAAGCGCGTCCTGGCTGACCGCGCTGTGCCTGTCCATGGCGGGGACCAGTTTCTGGCTTTCCTGGCGTCACCGCATGCCGATCCTGGCGGCCTGGTCGACGCCGGGGGCGGCGCTGCTGGGCGCGACGGCGGTCGGCGGTGCGACCGGCCCCTATGATATCCAGACCGCGGTCGGCGCCTTCCTCGCCGCCGGCGCGCTGATCTTAGCCAGCGGCCTTCTGCGCCCGTTGTCGGACGCCATAGCGCGAATTCCCGGCGCGGTGGCGGCCGCCATGCTGGCGGGCGTCCTGATCGCCTTCCCGATCGCGATGTTCGATGCGGCGACGGCGGATCCGCTGCTGATCCTGCCGTTGATCGGGCTCTATCTGGTCGCGCGGCTAATCAGCACCGCCTGGGCCGTCATCCTGGTGATCGGCGCGGCGGTCGCCTGGGCAATGGCACTCGACCGGGTGGCGGCGATCGACGGGACGCTGGCCGTCGCGGACCTGACGCTCATCACACCGACCTTCACGGTCGAATCTCTGATCGGGCTGGCCCTGCCGCTTTTCCTGGTCTCCATGGCCTCTCAGAATCTGCCGGGCTTCGCCGTTCTGCGCGCGGCGGGGTACGAACCGCCGGCGCGTTCCGCCCTGACGGTCACCGGCATCGCCTCGATCGTGACCGCGCCCTTCGGCGCCCACACGACGACCATGGCGGCGATCACGGCGGCGCTCTGTACCGGCCCCGACACCCACCCCGACCCGGCGCAGCGATGGAAGAGCGGCCTGTTCTACGCCTTCTTCTATCTCGTTCTCGCCGCGGTGGGGGTCAGTCTGGTTTCCGCCTTCTCCGCCCTGCCCGCCTCGATCGTCACGACGGTCGCGGGGCTGGCACTGCTGACGCCGCTGATGGGCGCGCTCAAGGCCGCGATGGCGCCGGAGGAAACCCGCTTCGCCGCGACCGCGACGCTCGCCGCCACGGCCTCGGGGCTGACGCTTCTCGGCGTGGGGTCGGCTTTCTGGGGGCTGGCGCTCGGTCTTCTCGTCCTGGGGCTGGAGGCCTTGGCCCGGCGCCTGAAAGGATAACGGCGCCGCCCCTTAAAGCGGCGGCGCGAAGGCGCGTACCGGCGGGGCCTCGTCCTCCTCCACCCGCTCGACCTCCACCAGGGCGGAATGCGCCGACGGCCCCTGCGCCAGGCGCGAGGTACCGATATCCGCCGTCAGCACGTTCGGATTGCCGTGCGCGTCGAGGCTGCCCTCGCGCTCCGGCTCGACCGGGTCGTACCAGGCGCCGGTGGCGAGCTCGACCACCCCCGGCATCACCCCTTCGTCGATCATGGCGCCCGCCAGACAGGCGCCGCGATCGTTGAAGAGGCGCACGATATCGCCCGCCGCGATACCCCGCGCGGCCGCGTCCGCCGGGTTGAGGCGACAGGGCTCCCGCCCCTTGATCTTGGCGTCCGTGCTGGCCTTGCCGTGATCGAGCTGGCTGTGCAAGCGCTTGCGCGGCTGGTTGGAGATCAGATGCAACGGATAGCGCGCCGCCAATTCCGTGGCCCCCAACCATTCGCGAGGCGGAATCCAGACCGGATGCCCCGGACAGTCGTCATAGTCGAAGCCGGCGATCCGTTCGGAGAATATCTCGATCCGGCCCGACGGTGTCTTCAACGGGTGGGCCTCCGGATCGGCGCGGAAATCGGCCGCGAAGACACGTTCGACGGGACCGCCCGGCAGTTCCAGCACCTCGCGCTCCCAGAAGCTGTCGAATTCCGGAATCTCAAATCCCGCCTTGCCGCCCCGCTGACGCGAGATATCCCAGAGATGACGCAGCCATGCCATCTCGTCCCGCCCCTCGGTGAACGCCTCCGCGATACCGAGGCGCCCGGCGATGCCGGTGAAGATCGCATAGTCGTCGCGCGCCTCACCCACCGGGTCGACCGCGCGCTTCATCGCCACCGCATGGCCGGCGAGCGAGGTCGCCATGTAGTCGTTACGCTCCATCGCCGTGGTGGCGGGCAGGACGAGGTCCGCGTGCCGGGCCAGAGAATTCCAGAATATCTCGTTGACGATGACCGTCTCCGGCCGCGCCCAGGCCCGGCGCAGCCGGTTCAGATCCTGGTGATGATGGAACGGGTTGCCGCCCGCCCAATGAACAAGGCGGATATCGGGATAGCGATGGCTTTGCCCGTCGTAATCGAACGACCCGCCGGGATCGAGCAACATGTCCGCGATACGCGCGACCGGGATGAAGCGCTTCACCGGATTGCGGCCCTGCGGCAGCGCGCCCCAACCCGATTGCGGCGACGGATCGCCGACCCCGTGCAACGCGCTCAACCCCACGGTCAGCCCGCCGCCCGGCGTGCCGATTTGCCCCAGCATGGCGGCCAGGACAACCGCCATCCAATAGGGTTGCTCGCCATGTTCCGCGCGCTGCAGGGACCAGCTTACATTGATGATTGTGCGGTGCGAGGCCATGCGGCGGGCAAGATCGCGGATGGCATCCGCCGCCATGCCGCAGAGCGGGGCCGCCCATTCGGGCGATTTCGCGATACCGTCGCCTTCCCCCATCAGATAGGGGCGGAAACGGTCGTAACCGACGCAGTAACGGTCGAGGAAGGCATGATCCGCCAGCCCCTCCGCCTCCAGCACATGGGCGAGCGCCAGCATCAGCGCGGTATCGCTGTTCGGGCGAATGGCAGCCCATTCCGGATCGACGAAATCGGGCGTATCGTCGCGGAAGGGCGCGATCGAGACGAAGCGCATGCCGTTTTCGGCGCACCGCTCCATCCACTCGTGCGTCGTATGCTTGGCGAGGCCGCCCGCGTTGTTCTGCGCGTTCTTGAGCGGCAGGCCGCCGAAGGCCACCATCAGTTCGGCGTTCTCGGCGATCGAGGGCCAACTCGTGCTGTCGGCGGTAAGCGCGCGCAGGCTGGCGATCACATGCGGCAGGATCACCTCCGCCGCCGCATAGGAATAGGCATTGACCGATTTCACATAGCCGCCCGCCAGCCCATAGAAACGGTGAATCTGGCTCTGCGCATGGTGGAAGCGACCGGCGCTGGCCCAGCCGTAGGAACCGGCATAGATCGCCTCGTTCCCATGGGCCTCGCGAATACGCGAAATTTCGGCGGCGGCCAGTTCGAAAGCCTCCTCCCAATCGATCGGCACATAGCGGTCGGCGCCGCGCCGCGCGCCTTGGCGTTGCGCGGGATCGGCGCCGGCGCGCACGGCCTCCAGCCAGCCGGCGCGCGCATGCGGGCGCTGAATGCGCTGCGGACCGTCGATCGTGCCCGCCATGGATTCGACCATGGCCGCGGGGTCCGTATCCCCTTCATAGGGATCGACATGGACGACGCGACCATCGCGGACGATTACACGCATCGTGCCCCAATGATGGGCGGTGCTCGTTCCGCGCGCCGTCCTGCCGGTCGTTGTATCGTCCATGGAAGCCATAACTGACGCCTTCGTCTTGCCGTAACCTTCTAAACGCCACAATATCGCCCAGTATCGGTGACACAAGCCGAGGGCTCGGCTACAACAATCAACGATAAGAAGAGGTCCGTGGCCCATGATCGGTTTCCACCCGCAGCCCCGAACGTTCCGCGCCCTCGGCACGCATGCCGCCCTGTCGATGGGCATCGCGATGATTACCGGCCTCGCGATGGCGGCATCGGCGGGCGCGCAGCAGATCGGCCCCCTCGCGGACGCCTCCGCGCCGGCACGCGACGATCGCGGCGGTACATTGACGCTGGAATTCGAGAACGACTTCTTCTCGACCACCGACCGGCATTTCACGCACGGCACGAAGCTCAGTTACGTCACCGCCGAACGCTCCCCGATCGAGAACGACGTGATCGCGCGGGCGGCGCGCTACGTCCCCTTCTTCCCGGACGGCGCGCGGGCGCGGGCGAGCTATTCGCTCGGCCAGAACATGTATACGCCCGAGGATATCAGCCAGACCGCTCTCATTCCGGACGACCGGCCCTATGCCGGTTGGCTCTATGCCGGATTCGGCCTGGTGGCCGAGGATCCGGACCGCGAGCGTATCGACAATCTGGAGATCGACATCGGCGTCGTCGGCCCCTGGAGCCAGGCCGACACCACGCAACGCAAATGGCATCGCTGGTTCGATTTCGACGAACCCCGCGGGTGGCGCAACCAGATCGACAACGAACCCGGTGTGATGGTGCTGTTCGAGCGCACCCAGCGCGGCGCGCGCGCCGACCTGCCCTTCGGCCTGGAAACCGAATTCCTGCCGAGCTTCGGCTTCGCGCTCGGCAATGTGATGACCTATGCCTCGGTCGGCGGCACGGTGCGGATCGGCGGCGATCTCAGCGTCGATTACGGCCCCCCTCGCATCCGGCCGAGCCTGCCGACCGGCGGCTTCCTACGCCGGGAGGACGGCTTCAATTGGTACCTTTTCGCCGCGATCGGCGGGCGGGCCGTGGCGCACAATATCTTCCTCGACGGAAACACGTTCTCCGACAGCCATAGCGTCGACAAGAAATACTTCGTCGGCGATTTCCAGGCCGGGCTCGCGCTGCAATATGACGGATGGCGCCTCGCCTACACCCATATCCTGCGGACCGAAGAGTTCCATGGACAGGACACCCCCGACCGTTTCGGAGCACTTAGCCTATCCTACCAATTTTAGAGTAGACGCGTGTTTGTTTGAAATAATCCACGTATTCACCACAGGTTAATTTCGCATTAACTTTTAGCTATCATGATTCGAATCCTGATTCGTCTCCCCTACCCTTAACGGAGGGGACGACCAACAACCGACGAGCGTTCGATATGAAAAACGCCGCCCTTGCGATGGTTCCAGGCATATCGGGCTCCGGCGACATGCCGACGCCGATCGACCGCCTCCATGCCGCCTGCGACTCGCGGCTGCGCTACCGGGACAGCATGACGCTCGTCGATATGTGGATCGCCAATGACGAAGGCAGCCGGTTCGACCCCTGCGACATTCCCACCCTGCTGGCGAAAATCTATTTACTCGACCAGGAGGGAGAGCGCTTGCGCTATCGCGTCTCGGGAGAGGCGGTGAACGCGCTCACCAACCGTCAACATACCGGCCGGTTTCTCGACGAAATCGTTCCCCCCGATATCTATCCGGAGATCCTGCCCTGTTTCATGCGGGTGATCGGGGGAACCGCGATCTGCATCCTGCAGGGAAAGCTGATCGTTCCCGAACGCGATAACCTGTATTTCGAACGGGTATTGCTGCCGGTCCGGCGCTATGGCCGCACGATGCTTTTGGGATGCCGCAGTCTCTCGACGACCTGCGCGCTACGCGACGGCATGACGGCCGAGCAGGAGGGCGTGCGCCTGACGATGATCGACCGGTCCACGGGCGACGCATGGGATGAGGTCAGGAATTTGGTTCCCGTCGCGCCGACCTACTGATCACGGCCCTGTTCGCATTCCGACCGGCCGTCGATACCCCCTCCGGATTCAGGAGCGAGCCCCTCGAAGATGAGCGGCGCGTCGACGATGTTCCGGCGCTCCGTGGTCTGAAAATCCTCATGGCTTTCCGGCAGACCATACCCGAGATCGATGAAGCATCGTTCGGAAGGGTAGGAATAGCTGATCGTCACGGACGCATCCGTCCAGCCGATATCCTCGCGCACGATGCTGTCCGCGAACAGCAGCCGGTCGGGCGCCTCCAATCCGGCGGCGCTGCGCAACGGTACCCCCAGGGCCTCGCAGAACACCTGCTGCCCGGAGGACAGAATCTGCAGATTGCGCACAGCCATGGCGCAGCGATGCTCCAACATGGAGGAAAAGGATCGCCACGCCTGTTCGCGCCGTATCGGCTGGACGAAATCGAGGTAATTGTCGCCCACGCGAACGCCGTTGAAGCGCCGTTTGCACTCCTCGCCGATCAGACGGAATGTGACCCGATCCTCGCCGACCTCGTACAGCACCATGCTGGACAGTACGCGGCCGAGAGCCGCCAAGTCGAAGGACGAAAGGCACGGGATTCCGCCCGCCTTTTCAAGTGACCCCCCGTAGACGGCGGCTAGCCTGCGGGCGGGCTCGGATTCCAGGCGCGCCCTGACGACCTCGAGGCCGGAGGCGAGATAGGCAGGGCGCGTGACCAACGTCATCAAGTTTCTCGTTCGGAAAGGAGTGCTACCGGACGAAGTATAATCGCATCAGCGCATTTCGGAAGGATAAGAGTGCGAATATTCACCTGCCGCCCTCCCTCCGGGTCGCGCCGATGCCGGGGCCCTGGCGTGGCGTGGATTCCCCTTCTCAGATCAACCGGACATCCCCATGTGCCGAAACGGGGGAAAGAGGACCCCCGCGACCGGCGTATCTACGAGCCAAGGAGGCCCCATGCCGCAGCAACCCGCGACCAAGACCGGCCCCAAGCAGGGAGCCGCGAAGCGAGCACCGGCGAAACAAGTAAGCGGCAAGACACCCAAGGCCCGAAAGACGGTCGCGAACGGCACGTCCCCGGGAAAGCCGACGCGAGGGAGAACCGCCCTCGACCTTAACGGCTATCTCTATAGCCCCGCCGATATACCGATGCGGCGCGTGCGGGTGGATTTTCATCATCACGATCGGCTGGACACGATCGACGAACCGATGCGCGGCGATATTTCCGGCATGGCGATCGACGACGACATCCTGTGGCTCGTCTCGGACGAAACCTGTTCCGTCGAGCGTCTGAAGCGCCAGGATGACGGCGGCTATGGCGCGCACCGTAGCTTCGATCTAACGAAAGTCTTCGACCTGCCTGGGAACACGGAAATCGACCTCGAGGGAATGGCCGTCGAGGATGATTGGCTCTGGCTCGTCGGCTCGCACGCCCTCAAGCGCAAGAAGCCCCGGCCGGACCAGGACGGCGCGCGGAAGACGATCAAGCGGCTTGGCCGGATCGAGCGGGAGGCGAACCGCTATTTCCTCGCCCGCGTACCGCTGGAGACCGGCGTCGACGGCGCGCCGGAACTCGTCGCCACCGCGCGCGACGGGCGCGAGGCGGGACTGGTGCGCATGCGCAAGGGACGCAACGACCTCGCCCGGCATCTGGCGAAGGACCCGCATATCGGTCCCTTCCTCGACATCCCCGCGAAGGAGAACGGTATCGATATCGAGGGGATAGCCGTTTCCGGCACCCGCGTATTCCTCGGCCTGCGCGGGCCGGTGCTGCGCGGCATGTCCTTAATGATCGAACTCGACATCAAGGATAAGGGCGACGGTCGTCTGAAATTGCGCAAGACCTTCAACGACGGCGGACGCTATCGCCTGCACTTTCTCGAACTCGGCGGCATGGGAATCCGCGACATGGTAATGGACGGCACGCGGCTGCTGCTGCTTGTCGGCCCGACGATGGATCTCGACGGTCCGGTCGCGGTGGTGTCGTTGAAGGAACCGTTCGGCGATTTCCACGACGTTACCTTCGCCAAGGAAATCGGCCATGTCCTGCGCATCCCGCACGGCGCGGGAACCGACCACGCGGAAGGATTCGCGCTAACGCCGGATCACGAGGTTCTTGTCGCCCATGACAGTCCCGACCCGTCGCGCCTGCATGACGACAGCCGGGCGAAGGATCTGGATCTATTCGCGCTCGAAACGGCGTGAAGAGGTTCAGTCCAAGGTCAGGTCGGGCGTGCGCCCGCTTTCCTCCAACTCCCAGGCGCAGCGCCAACTCCCGGCCGAAACACCCGGCTCGATCGTCAGATAATTGCGTTCCGCCGTATAGACCGCGCGCTTGCCCGGCAGCGGACGCAGACGGATCGGGTGCCCCGGCAACGGGCTGGAGCCGAGACGCGAAAGAAGCCCCAACCCCCGCGCATACCCTGCCGGCGGCGTCGGATGGGTGATGCCGGAGGCGACGAGTTGGTGGATCGGGCCGGCCGGCGTTTCCAAATGCCCCCGGGTCGCAAGATGAATTTCCCCGGAAAGAACCGTGACCCGGCACCCGTCCGATCCGTGTCGCGCCAGCATCGCCTGCAGGAAGCGCCGCCACTCCGCGCGGTGATAGCGGCTTTGCCACTGGTCGCGCAGATCGTCCTCGTATTTCTGCATCGACGGCATCAGGACCATCATGGCCTCGACCCAGGAAAGCCGGGGGCCCAGTGCCGGGACGCTGGACAGGATCAAAATGCGCCGCGCGCCTTCGCTTGTTCCATATTCGGTCGGGTCCAGCCCGGTCGGACCCTGCCCAGTCGAACCTTGCCCAGTCGAACCCTGCCCGGTCGAGGCGGCCTCCGCCATCGCGGCATCGAAGCCACGCCACCCCGCCTCGCCCATCACCCGGCGGGGCCGACGCTCCGATCGCAGATCCGGCGCGATCAGCGACAGGCCCGGCAAATGAACACGCCAGCCCAGGCTCCCGCCCTCGGGATCGGTACAGAATTCCGGTAGATCCTCCGGCGTCGCCGCCATCTGAAACAGCAGGAAAAACCGTCGCGCCGCGCGGAACAATGCCCGCCCGATCGGAGCATCCAGCTTCCGCTCGCGCAGCGACCCCCATCCGTCGCAGATATCGTGATCGTCCCACATGGCAAGCGAGGGGATGCGCGCCATCACCTTGGACGGCCCATCCTGCCCGAACAGGATCAGATAGCGGTGGAGGAAAGCCGATTCCATCGCATCCTCCGCCGCCGCCAGGGTCGCCGCGTCGACCGGCGCCACGCGCGATTCGTGCGCCCAAGCCCGCACGGCCGGATGCGCCTCCAGCACCTCGTCGGCATAGATCTGATCGCCGCCCTGCAACAGAAGGCCGAAAGGCCGCGCCTCGTTCTCGCGCGCGAGCCGATGCCAGAGACGGTTGCGCCGTCCCGGCTCCCGGTCGAGGTCGCCCTCCTCCTGGCCGTTGCAGGAGACATAGGCGATGCGCGGCCCCGGCGCATCGAAGACCAGCGATACCGGAATCTCCACACCATCGTAGCGATAGGAAGAAAGCCCACCGACGGGCAGGGCGAAGCGGTAGCGCAGGATCCGCCACCCGTCTCGCCGCATCAGGATTTCAGGATCAACCTGGGCGCCATCGGCTTCCAGCACGGGGTCGGCCACGCCGTCCGGCAAGACCGCGAGGGCGGCCAGCCGTGCCCGTGCATCCGCCAAGCCCCGAAAGAATAGGAGGGGACCGACACCGCCTTCCGGCGGCCCGGCCTTGTCCATTACGTCCAAGGGCATCTCCTCACTGCCGTGCCCACACCCGAGACGTGCAGGTAGTGAAGCCATCGCCCGCGATCAAGCGTTACGCGCGCGCGACGCCCTTCAGGAAAATGTCGATCGCGCAGGAAAGCCGTTGCCGGACGTCGTTTTTCGATAGCGTGGCACGGTCGGGATCGACCAGCCGGTCGATCGGATTCTCAAACACCATGTCGCAGAACATACGGGCCGCCAGTTCGGTGTCCACCGGCGCGATCTCCCCGGCCACGGCCGCGCGGTCGAGTTCCGCGCGAACGGTGTCGCGCACCATATCCGGCCCCTCCCGCAGGAAGACCTGCCCTAAATCGGGATGGCGATGCGCCTCCAGGATCACCGCGCGCAACACGCCCAGCGGCACCGTTTGATCCGCCGCGCGCCCGTCCGGGTCGAATATCCGTTCCAACCGTTCGGCCAACGGCATCCGCCGCTCCGAATCGATCAGCGGTCGGACGAAGGAACTGCGCAACCGCCGCACGCATGCCTCGAACAGCGCGGCGCGATCGGCGAACACGTCATAGAGCGTACGCTTCGACATACCGGCCTCGCGCGCGATCGCGGCCATGCTGGCGCGTTCGATGCCCTCGCGAACCAGCAGGCGTTCGGCCGCATCCAGCAGCCGGCGCTCGCGCTCCGCGCGGCTTAATTCCTTGGGGCGGCCGCGCCGGCGGCATCCATCGCCGGACCCGCATCGGATCATGAATATGCCTCCCTATCTTTTTTCCCACCGCCTCCTGGTTCGAGACGGATTCGTTCCTAGCTTTACCCTTGCGCTCGGCACGCTTGGCGCTTAATAAAACCACGCGGTTTTCAAATTTGTCCACCCGACATATCACGGAATGAAATGACCATGATCCGATCGCGCTTTTTGATCGTGGCCGCCCTGGCGGCTAACCTTGTCCTGGGCACGATTACCCCTTCGGCCGCGCAGCAGCAGGGTGCCGGCGGTCCCCAACCCGTCACCGTGACGACTCTTGAAGCGCGGGACGTAACCCTGACTAGTCGCCTTCCCGGCCGCATCGTCGCATCCGGCGTCGCCGAGGTGCGACCCCAGGTCGCCGGCATTATCACTGAACGGTTGTTCGAGGAAGGCGGCCGCGTCATGGCCGGCGACCCGATGTACCGCATCGACGCCGAAAGCTACGAGGCCAGCGTCGCGGCCGCGGAAGCCCAGGTGGCCGAAGCCCGGGCACGGTTGCGCGCGACCAGCAAGGAGGCCGACCGGGCCCAGGAGTTGATCGATCGTGGCGTGGTCAGCGAACAGCGGCTGGAGGAAGCAATTTCCCAGCGCGATGTCGACGCGGCCGCCCTGAAGGTCGCGGAGGCGGAGTTGCGGGCCGCGCGTATCGACCTCGACCGCACGACGATCCGGGCCAAGCTGTCCGGGGTGGTCGGCCGTTCCTTCACGACGCAAGGCGCGTTGGTGACCGCCAGCCAGGCGGAGCCGCTGGCGGTCATACGCGCGCTCGACCCCGTCTATGTGGATGTGACGCAATCGGCCGCCGAGATCCTGGCATGGCGCCGCGGCTCGGTGCAGAGCAAGCTCGACGGCGTGGACACCCGCGTCACGCTGCAACTGGCGGACGGCGAGCTCTATACCGAAACCGGCGAGATGACGGCGGCGGAACCGCATGTGAACGAATCCACCGGCGTCGTCACGCTGCGCATGACCTTCGCCAATCCCGACGGTCTGTTGCTGCCCGGCATGTATGTGCAGGTCGACATGCCGCAACGCCAGTTGAAGGATGCGATCCTGGCCCCGCAGCAGGGCGTGCAACGCAACCGGCGGGGCGAACCGGTCGCCTATGTCGTCGGTGCCGAGAACAAGGTGGAGGAACGTGCCCTGACCATCGCCCAGGCGCAGGGCGCCAACTGGGTCGTGACGGACGGTCTTTCCCACGGCGACAAGCTCATCATCGAGGGCCTGCAGAAAATCGCCCCGGGCGCGCCCGTCGCGCCGGAGGAAGGCAAGGCGACGACCGCCGACAGCTCCCTGCAATAAGCCCACGCGCCCGCTCAATATACTAGGACCGATAGCATGGCCCGTTTCTTCATCGACCGACCGGTCTTCGCCTGGGTGATCTCGATCCTGATCATGGGGGTGGGCGCGCTCGCCATCCTGATCCTGCCGGTCGCGCAATATCCCCAGATCGCGCCGCCTTCCGTGACGGTGACCGCGACCTATCCCGGCGCCTCGGCGGAAACCGTCGGCAATACGGTCACCCAGGTGATCGAACAGCAGATGACCGGCCTGGACGGAATGCGATATATCACGTCCAGTTCCACCTCCGCCGGCCGGTCGGAGACCACCCTCACCTTCGAGACCGGCACCGATCCGGACATCGCCCAGGTGCAGGTTCAGAACAAGCTGGCCCAGGCGACGCCCTTGCTGCCGGAGCCCGTTCAACGACAGGGCATCACGGTGCGGAAATCCTCCGCCGGCTTCCTGATGGTGGTGGCGCTGATCTCGCCCGACGGGTCGTATAGCCAGGTCGATCTCTCAGATTATCTCGCCAGTAACATGGCCGATGAGTTCAGCCGCATCGAAGGCGTCGGCAATGTCCGTGTCTTCGGCTCGCAATATGCCATGCGCATCTGGCTCGACCCGTCGAAACTCGCGGCCTACGACCTGGGGCCGAGCGACGTGGTGCAGGCGGTGTCGTCCGAGAACGCGCAAATCTCCGCCGGCTCGTTCGGCGATCTGCCCGCCGTCGAGAACCAACAGCTCAACGCCACTATCACCGCCCAATCCCTGCTGCGCACGCCGGAGGATTTCGAGCAGATCGTGCTGCGCGCGGAGACCGACGGCGGTCTCGTGTTGCTGAAGGATGTCGCGCGCGTCGAGATCGGGGCGGAAACCTATCAAACCATCGCACGCTACAACCGCAAGCCGGCCTCCGGCATGGCGATCCAGCTCGCCTCAGGCGCCAACGCCTTGGAGACGGCCGAGGCCGTGCGCGCGCGGACAGAGGAGTTCGCGCAGTTCTTCCCCGAGGGGATCGACTATGTCATCCCCTACGACACCTCGCCCTTCGTGGAAATCTCGATCGATGAAGTGGTGAAGACGCTGATCGAGGCGATCGTCCTCGTCTTCGTCGTCATGTTCCTCTTCCTGCAGAATTGGCGGGCGACTCTAATTCCGACGTTCGCGGTCCCGATCGTGCTGCTCGGCACCTTCGGCGTGCTCGCGGCGGCCGGTTTCTCGATCAACACGCTGACCATGCTGGCCATGGTGTTGGCCATCGGCCTGCTGGTCGACGACGCCATCGTGGTGGTGGAGAATGTCGAGCGCATCATGGAGGAGGAAGGGCTCCCACCGCGCGAGGCGACACGAAAATCGATGGGCCAGATAACCGGCGCCCTGATCGGTATCGCGCTCGTGCTCTCGGCGGTGTTCGTGCCGATGGCCTTCTTCGGCGGATCGACCGGCGTGATTTACCGACAATTCGCCATCACCATCGTCTCGGCGATGGCGCTGTCCGTGCTCGTCGCCTTGACCCTGACACCGGCCCTCTGCGCGACGTTGTTGAAGAAGCATAAGGAGAACCACGACAAGCGGCGCGGCCCCTTCGGCTGGTTCAACCGCGGTTTCGGCGCGACCCAGAACGGCTATACCAAGGGCGTTGGCGGCATCGTTCGCCGTCCCTTGCGGATCGGCATGATCTATCTGGTGCTCGTTGGCGGCATGGTCTGGCTGTTCAACACGACGCCGACTGGCTTCCTGCCGGAGGAGGATCAGGGAATCATGTTCGTCCTGGCCGAGGCGCCGACGGGCGCCACCGCCGGCCGCACCCTGGAATCCCTGAAGAAGGTGGAGGATCATTTTCTCGAAACCGAGGAGGAGAATGTCGCCTCCCTCTTCACCGTCGTCGGGTTCAGCTTCACTGGCTCCGGTCAGAATAAGGGCCTCGGCTTCATTCGTCTCAAGGATTGGGAGGAGCGCACGGAGCCCAGCCAGGGCGTGCAGGCCATCGCGGGACGGGCCTATGGCGCGCTCGGTCAAATTCGTGATGCCATGATCTTCCCGGTCGTCCCTCCGGCGGTCCAGGAACTGGGCAATGTCTCCGGTTTCGACCTATATCTCCAGGCGCGAGGAGGACAGACGCACGAGCAACTGCTGGAGGCTCGTGGCCAGCTTCTGGCGGCGGCGCAACAAAGCGCGATGATCGGATCGGCCCGGCCGAGTGGTTTGCAGGACGCGGCGCAATTCCGTCTCGATATCGATTGGCGCGCCGCCGGCGCGATGGGCGTGAACGCCGAGGACGTGCGTGATGTGCTCTCCATCGCCTGGGCGGGATCCTATGTGAACGACTTCATCGATCGCGGCCGGATCAAGCGCGTCTATATCCAGGGCGAGGCCGGTGCCCGCTCCACCCCGCAGGATATCGAGCGCTGGCGCGTCAAGAACGCCAACGGCGATCTGGTTCCCTTCTCCAATTTCGCCACGGCGCAGTGGGTCTTCGGACCACAGGGATTGTCGCGCTATAACGGCGTGCCGGCGATGCAGATACAAGGGTCCGCGGCACCCGGCGTCTCGTCCGGCGAGGCGATGGCGGAGATGGAGCGGCTTGCCGGCGAAGTGCTGCCCGAGGGTTTCGATATCGCCTGGACGGGCCTCTCCTACGAGGAGCGGCAGTCGGGTGATCAGGCGCCGATGCTCTATGTCCTGTCGCTCGCCGCGATCTTCCTATGCCTCGCGGCGCTGTACGAGAGCTGGGCCATTCCCTTCTCGGTCATGCTGGCGATGCCGATCGGCGCGCTCGGTGCGTTGATCGGTGCGAAACTCGGTGGCTTCGACAATGGCGTCTTCTTCCAGGTCGGGCTGCTGACCGTGATCGGCCTGACCGGCAAGAATGCGATCCTGATCGTGGAGTTCGCGCGCGAGCGCCAGGAAGAGCTGGGGGAACCCCTCCTGCAAGCCGTGAAGGAGGCCGCGCGCCAGCGTTTCCGGCCGATCATCATGACGTCGGTCGCCTTCTCTCTGGGCGTGCTGCCGTTGGTGTTGAGTTCCGGCGCCGGGTCGACCGGACGCAACGCGATCGGCTCCGGCGTGCTCGGCGGCACGCTCTCCGCGACCGTGCTGGGCGTTCTGTTCGTCCCGCTGTTCTTCGTCATCATCCGCAAGCTGATCCCGGTGCGCCCGCGCGAGGAACATGTAGGGCCGAGCGAGAAGCTACAGAGCGAGTAACGGGCAGGCGACGCGCACGCGCGCCCCATGAAAAAGCGGCCGGTGCCCTTCGGTACCGGCCGCTTTCCTTTTCCCAATGTCGCTTTCCCAGGGTCGCTTTCCCAGGGCTGCTTCCCCAGCGTCGCTCGCACGTCGCATCGTACTATTCCCGGGCGAAATCCTTGCCGTTGATCGTCACGACCCGGCCGTCATACGCGCATTCGGAATCACCGCTGGGGATGGTCGTCTCCCGCATCACATTGCCAGCCATGTCCTTATAGACCGCCGGGCCGTAATCGAAGCGCATACCGCCCCGCGTTCCGGCATAGGAGAAATCGACATCGAAGGTATAGGTCTCCGTGCCGCCATAGGTCTGCTGCCAGAAATGGCCGCGCCCCCCGCCATCGAATCGAAGGCGGCTGAGCCCGCCGTCGGCGACGAATGATCCCTCGACATCGGTGCAGCCGTCGACCGGCGTCATGGTCGTCGCGGCCGTCACGGTCTCCGGGGTCATGGCATCACTCGGGGCGCCATTGACGGCGCCATTCGCAGCGGTGGCCTCGGCCCGGGCGGCGGCTTCCCGCGCGGCCTCGACTGCCGCTGCTTCAGCGGCGGCTTCCTGGCGTGCCGTCTCCTCCGCCGCCGCCAGCCGCGCGGTCTCCTCCGCTTCGCGCTGGGCTTCCTGTTCAGCCACCCGGCGATCCGCCATCCGGGCGTCGAATTCCTCCTTCGTGGCGACGGCGGTCCCCTCGACATAGAAACAAGTGTCCGGCGTGCCGTTCGGCAGAGTGCAGGAATAAGCGCCGTCGAAACCGCCCGTATCGATGCCGGGCGCCTCCAAGATGGTTACCCCATCCTCGCGGGTCAGCAGCCCCGGACCGACGGGAAAGCCGTCGCCGTCATACGCGCCCTCCCATGCGGTGCCGTCCGGCCACCACATCAGCCCTTCGTCCGGCGTCAGGCCGTGATAGCGCCCCTCGAACGTCCGCCCGTCGGCCCATTTGGTTCGGGTTCCCTCGACGACAGACCCATCCGCGCCGATCGCCCCGTCGACCCGCCGGCCATCCGTCGGCACCGGCATGCCGATGGGACGCCCGTCGATGACGGTCGCCGGGTCGATTACCGCGACCTCGTAATCGCCGTGCATCACCCGCATCCGACCTTCGCCCGCCGGCATTCCCTGATGTCGGGGACCTTCATAGAGACCGGTCAAGCCGGCTCCCAGATCGATCCGCAACGGCTCGAACGCCTGATGCACTCCCAGGATTCGGATCGGTGCCGTCTCCGCCTCCGCGCGCGCGGACTCCGTCGCGTCATAGAGATCGACGCTGTTCGAGAAGAAGCCGATATCGACATAGTAAATGGTCGGTCGATCGGCCGATATCTCGACCCATTCATCGCGTTTCAGCACATCGTCCTGGAATATTCGCACCCGATAGCGGTCGGGCCAGAGATCGACCCGCTGGCTCTGCCCTTCATAGACGGGGCCAACCATCATGGGACGCAGCCCCGGCGTGCGTTCCGCCATCAGGATCTGGGCGTACCAAGGAAAATAGTAACTGCCGGCCCCAGCCGGCGAGACGATCAGATGCAGCCTTCCCGGCGCGAGCGGATCGACCGCGTCCCCGGCCATGACGGATGCGGTGTCGGCAGTGGCAGTGGCAGGGGCAGTGGCGTCGCCACTATCGGCCGAAGCCGCGGAATTGGTGCCACCGAGGCCGGGAAAGGCACCATCGGCCGTTTGGCAGGCGGCCAACAGGCCGAGCGCCAGGAGACACGACAATCCACGACGAACCCGGGAGCGGCGCCGCGACCGAACATCCCGCGAGCCTAGACCCAGGATCGCATCGACGCCGAGACCATCATTCCCGTCCGGTGTCGGGTTTCCGATCGCACCGATCAGGACCGATAGAATTCGCACCATATTGTGGATCTTCCTATCCCTCATTGTTGCATGCGCCCCTCGCAGCCTGCGCCGACTTGTCGGTGCGCATAGTAAAGCGGGCGCATGCCGCGCCACGGGGTGCATCAGTCAGACGGACAATCGACCGCCTTCACGATCTCTCCATGCTGATAACAATTTCGGATGGTTGGGATATCCTCGGCATAGATTTCCTGCCACCCGTGCAAGTCGCCGTCCTTCATATGGATCTTCCCGGCAAGTCGTCCCTCATGGAAGCTCTCCATGACCGTATGATGCGCGTCGATCGACAGGATGCGGAACGACAAGGCGCCGTCATGATAGGATTCCGTCATCGGAAGGCCGTTCGGATCGGGCGTGACGACGGATACGGAAACGATGTGCTTCACCGACCCGACGGAGAAGCCGACGGTCGGGGTCGTCTGCCGCCCATCGGGCAACCATCCCCCGCCATAGCCGGCCCCGTAATAGGTTTCGGCCGCATCCTCGGTGAAGCGCCGTTCCACCCGTTCGCCGTTCAACAGACGCTGATAGATGGTGTTGCGCATTTGGTTGAAATAGGTCGGGTCTCCCACCGGTTCCCCATTCACGAAGACACTGGATGTGCGATAGGTGAGGAGGCTATCGCTCTCCATCCCATTCTGGATATCGCTGACGGTCCAGGTGCGCAGGATCATCTCGACCGGGCCATTCAGGAGGCCGTCGCGGGGGCATTCGCCGTCGATCATGGAAAGGACGACCTCCCGACGTATGGCCTTTTCGTTGAACTTACGCATGGACGCCGTGTTATAGGTGCGCTCATAGGCGGTCGGCCCGACCGCCGCGCGGGCCAGTTCATCGGGCCCGCCCGGGCATATCGTTCCCTGGGCGGGATCGAAGGTGGCGTCTTCCGCCTCCAAGAGACGGTTCAGGTCCTGCAAGGCCCGCTCCACGTAAGGAGAGGCCGCCACCGGAATCTCGCCGAGGCTTCGCAACGGCTTGGAATGCGCCGTGCCGCACAGGACGGGCACGAAGAGAAGGGCCGGCAGGAGCGGCAAGAAGCGGCGGAAATTCACGCCTTGAAGTGCGTTGCACATGGTCATCACTCGCTGCATTGAGGCGATCCGCAAGCGCTGCTGCACTGGCTGGCGATTGAGGCGAAATCATCCACGAGGTTGCAGGAATAGACCCGCGTCATCGCTTGCTTCGCACTCAGGCAGGCGGAAGTCTTGTAGGTGATGGTGACGGTGGAGGACATTCCACTGGGGCAGGTGAAGCTGTATTGCGTGCTTTGGCGGGGCGACGCACTCGCCGCCTGCATGCCCGCGCCGCCCGTGGTCGAGGACGTGCCGCCGTTCGTCCCCCGCGCCGCCATGCCCGCATCCAATGCCGAGCTGTCGCCGGTCAGGATCGAGGAAAAGCCGGTGACCCCGCCATCCGGCGCGACGGTGCTGGAAGGATACCCACCCGTGCTGTTCGAAGCGATCTCGGCCAGCGCGCTCGACTCGCCCCCGCTCATCACGTCCTGGAACAGGGCGGCCCCGATCTCCAGTTGATCCGTGCCTGGAATATCGGAGGTCGCGATCATCAGCCCGCCCAACCCCATGGATAGCACCTGGCCGAAGCTGAAGAGCGACCCGCTATCGGCGGCGGCCGCCGCCTCGGCTTGGGCACGGCGCAGCTCCTCCTCCCGATATTGCCTGATCTGGGCCTCGTACTGCCTTTCGACCTTCTGCAGATAGGCGGGGGTCGCCTTGTAGAAGGTCAGCGGCTGGTTCGGATAGACATCTTCCGCGATATAGATGCCCTTATCGACGCTACCGTCGGGCCGGGTATAGGTCCCGATCATCGCATAGGTGCCCGTCGTCCAATACCCATTCGGCTTGTCTTGTAGATATTTGAAATCCCCGCGATAGATCCCCTTCCCTTGAAACGCGGATTCGGACCGGTACGTCCCCCGCGCATAGGCATAGCGGATATTGTCGTCATAGGGGCTGGAGTAGGTTTCCCACCGGCCTTCGAAAACATCCATATCGCGCGATGTTATTCCTTCTAGCGGCCGTTTTCCCCCTTCCAGGGCGGCCTGCTGAATAGCCTCTATCGGCAAGGTGTCCTGCCATTGGAGTTGCCGTTTCTTCTCTTCCTTCAAGGCCGCGCGCGCCTCTTGATCGGCCTCCAGCTTCGCCCGTTCCTCGTCGGTCTGCCCGGCATAAATGTCAAAGCCGCCCATCGGATCGTGGCAAGCCACGAGCGATATCAGGAGCAAGGCGAAAAGCCCGCACCGTTGAAATTCTCTTTTCATCATGTCCAGTCTCTAACAATCCGGATACGCCTGAAACTGGCGGGCCGGTCATCTCGGAAGGAAGAAAGACGCCCGTCGGCCGACACGGCATCCGACCCAGGAAAGCGTGACCACGCATCCGCGCTCCGCGCGCCACGTCCCCCCACGACGAAGGAGCATCCACGCGCACCGAGCGGCCTTGCCTAGCCACTGGGTCCATCGACGTGCCTCCGTCGCACGACGATGACCTATCTTTCGCCGTGACGTTCAACCTGTCCAGTGGAAAGCCGCGCCCCGGTAATCGACGGGAGGGCGGCGCCGGACAAGAACCGCGCGGCGGAGGCCGCTATGCCTCGTCGACGATCTTCTTGAGAGCCGCCTGAAGCGTCGCCAGCCGCTCCGACACCTCGCCGGAGCGGGCGCGCACGGCGGACGCATGCTCGCCAACGGCGGTGGAGACCTCGGAGACTTCCGCGATATCCGCGGTCACGCGGCGGGTTTGCTCCGCCGCCTGCTCGACATGCTCGATGATGGAGCGGGCGGCCTCGCCGCGTTCGCGCACCGTCACGGATATCCTGCGGGATATCGCGTTGACCTCCTCCACCGTGCTGGTCACCCCGGCGATCGCGCCGGCGGCGGCGTCGGTGCGCCCTTGCACGGCGCCGATCCGTTCGGTGACTTCCTCCGTCGCCTCGCTGGTCCGCGCGGCCAACGTCTTCACCTCGTTGGCGACGACCGCGAACCCCTTCCCGGCCTCGCCCGCGCGCGCGGCCTCGATGGTGGCGTTGAGGGCAAGAAGATTGGTCTGATCGGAAATGCCCCGGATCATGTCGATCACCTCGCTGATCCGTTGCGCGTCGGAAACGAGAGCATGGATCGAGCCGGACGCGGTCTCCGCCGCCTCGGCCACGCGGCCGGTCGCGCCATCGGCCTTGTCGGCGAGGTCGGCAACCTCCTCGAAGGAGCGCACCACCTCCCCGGTCGCCTGCACGACATGATCGGTGCTGCGTGTCGCGGCCTGCGCGGCGCCCGCGACATCGCCCGCGCGCCGATTGGCATCCTCCGAGGCGTGACCAAGCCTGTCGGAAACCTCGGTCAGTTCGTTCATGCTGTACCGAACGCCCTCGACGGTACTCTCCAATTCGCCATTCAAGCGGCCGGCCATGGCTTCCAGCCGATCCTTGATCTCCTGCTGCTGCGCCTCGGTACGCGCGACCTCCTCGCGGCGGCGGGCGTCCTCTTCCGCGCGCATACGCTCCAGTTCCCGGCGCGCCGTGCGCAGATCACCGAGCGCGGTCGCCATCGCCCCCATTTCATCCCGACCGGTGCGGGGGATATCGACATCCGTGTCGCCGCGCCCAATCCGGGTCATGGCATCCGCCATCCCCGTCAGGGGCCGAAAGACGACCGCGCGCATCAGCCCATACCCCAAGGCCCAGGCCAGGACGAAGACCGCGATCATCACCACCAGCGCCTCGTTCCGTGCATCCTCCACGGCCTTATAGAAGACACTGCTATCCCGGGTTACCGCCGCGCGCGCCCAAACCTGTCCCGTGTCGGCGGGAATATCCACCGTGATCGGCACACCGCTTTCGGCCGTGTCGGTGGGCTCGACGATCGTCGCGGAATTCGCGCCTTCGCCGTTCCCTTCCGCCACTTGGGGGCCGTCCCCCCCGCCCTCCGGGCTGGCGGCCGACCGCATCGCCTCGTCCAGGATCACCGTTCCGTCCGTGGTCAACAGTCGGAAATCGCCGCCCATGGCGCGCGCCAGCCCGTTCAGCGCGGCGGTCGGGTCGCTCACCACCTCCAGAAATCCGTCAACACGGAACCCGCCGATCGGGGTGATCACGCTATGCACGGGCCGGCCGTCCCCGGTCCGCCAGAGGAAGCTGATCGGCTTGCGCTGGGCCGCCTTGTCGCGAGCCAGAAGCTGCGTGCGCACCGAGGTATCGGCGGTCACGCTTTCCTCGATCCCCTTCTCGCCATGGGCCAACGGCTGAAGATCCTTGTCCAGGGCGATCGCCCCGACAAGTTGGAAGGTCCCCTGGGTCACCAGCATGTCGTTGAAAAGGAAATTGGTCTCGACGCCGAGCCGCTCCGCGTCCTGCTCGCGCGCGGCGCCGGCCAACGCCTGGACACGCGCCCATTCGCCCGCGATCTGTTCCGCCCGTTCGGTATATTGCGTGCGAACCCGGTCCTCGATCAGGATACGCAAGGTTTCCGCCGAACTGGCGCTCAGCGTTTCCATCGCCAACCGAGCCGCGCTGTTGCTGCCCCACAGCGTGGCGCCGATCGCGCCGATGGTCACCACCAACCCGATCACGAGCAAGACCGCGCGCATCGTCACCCGCGCCCGCATACGCCGGCTTAGTGTCCCGGCCGCGTCACCCTTACTATCGGGCCCGGAGGATTCGGCATCGAAGTCGTCCGATAGGACGGGAATGTCGGCGGGCATGGGCGGCGCTGATCCTTTCGGGTTCGAGAAGCCGAAGGGCTATACTGCACCGCAGCATGCGAACGAAACCATAAAAAAATTGTTAATACAAACAATCATGAGATGATTTACTTACCCTATTTTGCACGTTTTGGGCGGGGCTGCTCCAGCTTGTCGGCCTCCGACGACGTGCCCGGCACATGGACGCGGGAATAAGGAAGTTCGGACGCCAAGAACCTCCAAGTTCCCCGAATGAAGACGACACCTAGGCATAGAGCGCGGCGATCTCCTCGGCATATTTCTCGGCGATATTGGCGCGGCGCACCTTCATGGTGGCGGTGACCTCGTCGTCGTCGTGGTCCAGCTCCTTGGTCAGCAGATGGAACCGCCGTATATGGGCGACCTGGGCCAGGGTATCGTTGGCCTTGCCGATCTCCGTGCCGATCAGGTCGCGGACGGCTTGGTTCTCCGCCAGGCTGCGGTAGTTGGTATAGGCGAGGCCCTTTTCCTCCGCCCATTTCCCGACGGTATCCAAGTCGACCTGGATCAGGGCGGAGACATATTTGCGCCCTTCGCCGATGACGATGCATTCCTTGATGAAGGGGCTTCCCTTGACCGTGTTCTCGATCTCCGAGGGGCTGAGATTCTTACCGCCCGCGGTAATCATGATATCCTTCAGGCGGTCGACGATGCGGTATTGCTCCCCGGCTATGTCGGCGACGTCTCCGGTGTGCAGCCAGCCGTCGCGGAGTGTCGCGCGCGTCGCCTCCTCGTTCTTATAATAGCCCTTGAAGACAAGCGGCCCGCGCAGCAGCAGTTCCCCCATCTCGCCGATCCGGATTTCCGCGCCCTCGACCGCCGGGCCGACCGCGCCGACGACGATTTTCCCGGGATACTGGCCGGTGATCATGCCGGTCGTCTCGGTCTGGCCATAGACCTCCAGCAAGGGGACGCCGATCGTCCGGAAGAAGGCGACGATACCGCGCGGGATCGGCGCGGCCCCGGTAAGCGCGACGCGCGCGCGCCGCAGGCCGATGAAATTCTGAAGCGCCCGGAAGATCAGCAGGTAATAGAAGGCGAAGGTCAGCCGCTGGCCCAGCGTGCGCCGCTCGCGCGGGATTTCCGCGAAGGGCGCGCAGACACGAAGCGCATGCTCGAACAGCGCCTTGCGGTAGCCGCCGGCCTCCAGCAGCTTCACATGGATGGAGGCGTGCAGCTTCTCCCAGATGCGCGGCACGCCGAGGAAGCTGGTCGGCGCGACCTCCCGCAGATCTTCCTGAACGGTACGCAGGCTCTCGCCGAAATTGACCGTCCCCCGGGCATAGAGGGGAGCCATGGTGGTGAACATCTGCTCCGCCACATGGCAGAGCGGCAGATAGGAGAGATGCGTCGTCTCCGGCCCGGAGCCCAGACGCTCGATGATGGCGGCGGCCTCGGCGCGCATATTGCCCCAGGAAATCATCGCCCCCTTGGGCCGGCCGGTTGAGCCGGAGGTGTAGATGATCAGCGCGGTGTCGTCCAAACCCTGGCGGTCGATCCGACGGTCGATCTCCGCCGGATCGCGTGCCGCGCCCAGGGCCTCGATCTCCGCGAAGGAACGAATGATATCCCGCCGATAGTGGCGAAGCCCCTTCATGTCGATAACGACGATGCATTTCAGCCGGGGCAGGTCGTCCAGGCATTCCAGGACCTTGTCGGTCTGTTCCTGATCCTCGCAGACCACGATCTCCGCATCCGCATGGCCCAGGACGTAGGACACCTCAGCCGCCGGGCTGGTCGGATAGACGCCGACGGCGACACCGCCCGCCATGCCGGCCGCGAATTGGGCGAGAACCCATTCGACCCGGTTCTCCGACAGGATGCCGAGATGGCCGCCATCGGAAAGACCGGCGTCGAGAAGCCCCAACGCGAAGGCCCGGGCACGGTCGTGATAGGCGGCCCAGGTGATCGGATTCCAGATACCGAAGTCCTTCTGACGCAGGGCGACCGCATCCGGTGCGTGACGCGCGTGCTCGCGCAGCATCTGGACCATGGTCAGTTCGGGAAGCGCGCTCATGCCGGTCCTCACGAAAGCCAGCGCTTGCGGCGCTTGTAATGCTTGACGTCCCGGTAGTTGCGGGAAGCGCCCTCGTCGCCGACGCCGAGATAGAATTCCCGCACGTCCGGGTCATTGGCCAGACGGTCCGTCGGCCCGTCGATCACGATCCGGCCCGTCTCCATGATATAGGCGTAGGAGGACACGGCGAAGGCCATCGCCGCGTTCTGCTCGACCAGAAGCATGCTGGTCCCCTGTTCCGCGTTGATGCGGGCGATGATGGTGAATATCTCCTCCGTCAGCAGCGGCGAGAGCCCCAGCGACGGCTCGTCCAGCAGGATGATCCGGGGTTGGGCGACGAGCGCCCGCCCGATGGCGAGCATCTGCTGTTCCCCGCCGGAGAGATAACCGGCGAGCGCCTTGCGCCGCTCATGCAGCCTCGGGAAATAGGAGTAGACGAGATCGAAATCCCGCGCCGAAGCCCCGGCGCGGGAGAAGGTGGCGGCGACCAGGTTCTCCTCGACCGTCAGATCCTCGAACACGTGGCGCCCCTCCATCACATGGAAGAGGCCGTTCCGGACCAGCTCATGGGGCTTGAAGCCCCGGGTCGCGGCGCCGTCGAAGAGGATATCCCCTCCGGTGACGGCGCCGTTCTCCAGGTCGAGAAGCCCCGAGACGGCCTTCAGCGTCGTGGTCTTGCCCGCCCCGTTGGAGCCGAGCAGGGCCGTGATCGAGCCTTCCTCCACCGCCAGGGACAGGCCGCGCAGGACCTGAACCGTGTGGTTGAAGACCACCTCGATGTTCCGGACATCGAGGACCGATCGCTTCGCGTCGTCACGCTCGGGCATCCCGGCCGCCGCCTTCATCCGCGTCCCTCCTTACTCGAGCCGGATCCAGTCGGAAGCCGGCACCATCTTCTCCTGGGACATGTCCGCCCGATAGATGCGGCCGACCGGGATCGAGTTGCCGGGAATGCTGATCGGCACGCCGATAATGCCGCCGGTATCGAAATCCTCGATGCTGTTGAGCGCGGCCTTCAGGTTGTCGCCGTTCAACTCCTTGCCGGCCTCGAGCGTCCGCTTGGCGGACTCCGTCATCAGCATCGCCGTCAGGAAGCCCTGCATATAGGCCGTCGACTGATATTCGGGCCGCATCTCGCGGATTTTCTCCAGCATCGGCGCGTCATCGGAGTCATCATAGTAGTAGGCGTAGGGCATCACGCCCATGAAGCCGTCGCCGGCCTCGCCCATCTTCATGACCATGCTGTTGTCCATCGACCAGAAGGTGCCCATGAACTTGGTTTCCATACCCATCTGCTTGGCCTGGTTGATGAATTCGGGGATCGGCGCCAACACATAGCCATGGAAGATGGTGTAGTCCGGCTGGGCTCGGCGCAGCTTCAGCACCTCGGTCGAGACATCGACCGAGCCGGGCTTGGTGACGATGGTTTCCACCACCTCCAGGCCCAGTTCCTCCGCGCGTTTCTGGCTGGTCTCGATCGGATCGCGGCCGAATTCGGTATCGGAGTGGACATAGGCGACCTTGGCGCCCGGATTCTCGTCGGCGATGTACTCAAGCAGGATGTTGATCATCTCCGTGTAATCGGGGCCGGCCATGAACTGATAGCGGTGCTTCTCCGGGTCGTTGAGCTCGGAGGCGAAGGACGCGCCCGCCATCAGGATCGTGCCCTTGCGGTCGAGTTCCGGCGAGATCGTCTTCGCGAAGCCGGTGGAATCGCCGTAATAGAAGTTCGTGTCGTACTGGCTGGTGATCTTGTTGAAGGCCGCGACGGAGGCGTCGACCTTATAGGCCGTGTCCTCCGGAACGTACTTGATCATGCGGCCTTCGATGCCGCCGGCATTGTTCACGATCTCGACATAGTCCTGGATGCCGGCATGGATACCCTCGCCCGCGAAGGCGAAGACGCCGGTCAGCGGGATGGAGCCGCCCAGCACGATATCATCGGCCGCCTGCGCCGCCGGCATGCCGCCGGCAAGGCCGGCCGCCATGGCCATGCCCAGCACGGTCCGTCTTTTGACTCCGTCTTTCAGGAACATTGCTAACCTCCCTTTTTCATTCGGTTTCACGGGTTGGGTCCGTTTCGTTGTCAGGTTTTGAAGGGCCATAGATGGAAGAACCGCCTGAGGCGGCGCCATGCTTCGGCCAGCCCTCTTGGCTCGAAGATCAGGAAGCCCACGATCAGCGCCCCGAAGACGATGGTGCGCACGGGCGAAAGCAGGGCGACGGCGTCGGGAAGCCAGGGCGACAGCCATCCGACGATCAGCTTCAGCGCCTCCGGGACCATGGTCATGAAGGCCGCCCCCAGGATGCCGCCGAGGATCGAGCCCATCCCGCCGACGATGATGGCAGCGAGGAAGAAGATCGACATGACCAGCGGGAAGCTCTCCGGCGTCACGACGCGGAAGAAATAGGCCCACAGCCCGCCCGCGACCCCGGCATAGAAGCTCGACAGGGCGAAGCTGTAGAGCTTGTAGCGCAACAGCGGGATACCCAGCACCTCGGCCGAGATGTCGCGGTCGCGGATGGCGATGAAGGCGCGGCCGATGCGCGTGCGGAACAGATTCGACGCGCCCAGCACCATCAGGACCGTGACCGGCACGATCAGCCAATAAAGCTTGTCCGGCTGGTCGAGCGCCGTGCCCAGGAACGTCGCCGGCGGCATGGTCAGGCCCGACTGACCGCCGGTGACGGATGTCCAGTTCGCGAAGACGAAATGCAGGATGACCGAGGCCGCGATCGTCGCGATGGCGAGATAGAGCCCCTTCACCCGCAGGCTGGGAATCCCGACCAAAATGCCGATCAACCCGGCGCCCAGCCCGCCCGCCAGGAGATTGACGAAGAAGGGCGTGCCCAGATTGATCTCCAGCCAGGCCACGATATAGGCCCCGACGCCCATGAAGGCCGCCTGCCCCAGGCTGACCAGCCCGGTGAAGCCCGTCAGGATATTGAGCCCGGTGGCCGAGGCGATGTTGATCGCGACGAGACAGCCCAGATAGATCCAATAGGCGTCCGCGACGAAGGGGAAGGCCGCGATCGCAACGAACAGCCCGGCCAGCCACCACCGCTGAACCGGGGTGTCGAACAGGGCCTCGTCGTGCCGGTAGGTTTCCTTGGCGGTTCCGATGCGCATCTTATAGCCGCTCTATCTCATGGGTGCCGAACAGGCCGTAGGGGCGGACCATCAGGACCACCACCAGCAGGACGAATGTCGCCAGAGTCTTGTATTCGCCGCCGAGATAGGCCCCCGCCAACGCCTCCAGCAGCCCGATGAAGAGCCCCGCGACCAACGCGCCCAGCACGCTGTCCAGACCGCCGACGATGACGACGACCAGGACGGACAGGCCGAACACCCCCATCGTCGGCGAAATCCCGCCAATGGCACCGACCAGCATGCCCGCGACGCCCGCCGTCACGCAGGCGATGATCCAGGACAGCGAGAAGACCTTCGGTACGTTGATGCCCATCGAATAGGCGGCGGCCTGATCGCTCGCGGTGGCGCGCAGCGCGACGCCGCCGCGCCAGAAGCGGAACAGCGCCAGGAAGATCAGCACCACGACCGACGCGATCGCGAAGGCCGTGGCGACCTTCGAGGAGACATAGGCATCGCCCAGGAAAAGCGGCTGGTTCGGCAGATATTCCGGCAGGCGCAACGGGTTCGCGCCCCAGATCAGTTCCACCGTGCCGGTCAGGATGCTGCCCAGCCCGATGGTCAGCATGAAGACGGCGATCGGACTTTCGCCCAGCATCGGCCGGATCATCGTGCGTTCGATCCCGGCGCCGAGCAGCCCGGCCACCACCACCGTCCCCAGCGCGGCGAGCCAGAAGGGAAGCGCCAGCCCGGCCGAGAAACCGAAGAACACATAGGCGCCCAGCATCAGGATCTCGCCGATCGCGAGATTGACCACCTTCGTCGCCTTGTAGATCAGCACGAAGGCGAGCCCGGTGATCGCATAGAGTCCGCCCGAGCCGATCCCGGCGAGCGATACCTCGATGAGCAGCAGCCAATCCGTCATGCGGCCCCTCCCGCCGCGCCCGCGGCCTCGCGCACCCGCGCGCGCAGATCATCGACCTCGCCCGATCCCAGATAGGCCGCGATAACGTCCGGGTTCGAGGACACCTGCCCCGGATCGCCCTTGGCGATGACCTGCCCGAAATTCAGCACGACCACATGGTCGGAGATATCCATGACCATGCCCATGTCATGCTCGACCATCAGGATGGTGACACCCCATTCCTCGCGCACGTCGAGGATGAAGCGCGCCATGTCCTCCGTCTCCTCCCGGTTCATCCCCGCCACCGGTTCGTCGAGCAGCAGGATGCGCGGGCGCATCGCCAGCGCGCGCGCCAGTTCCACCCGCTTGCGCAGGCCATAGGACAGGGCCGACACGGGGGCGTTGCGGATATGGTCGATCTCCAGGAAGTCGATGATCCGTTCCTCGACCTCGCGGCGCAATTCCATCTCCTCCCGCCGCGCGCGGCCCAGATAGAACAGCGCCTCCAGGACCCCCGTCGCCATGTGCGCGTGACGACCGAGCTTGATGTTGTCCAGCACCGTCATGCCCTGGAACAGGGAGATATTCTGGAAGGTCCGCGCCATGCCCAGGCGCGCGCGCTCCGGCGGGCGCAGCCCGTCGACCGGGGTGTCGAAGAAGCGGATCGATCCCGCCCCCGGCCGATAGAAGCCGGATATCGTGTTGAACAGCGAGGTCTTGCCCGCGCCATTCGGCCCGATGATAGAGGTAACGGAGCCCTCGCGCGCGGTGAAGGACACACCGTCGAGCGCGCGCAGCCCGCCGAAGCTGAGCCTCAGCCCATCGACCGCGAGCGCCGTCCGCCCCTCGTCGGATGACATCTCAACGGCCATCGCGGCACCTCCCATCGCGCCCACCCCTATCGCGGCCACCATGGGGGGAACCGCCACCCCGCGCACGGGGAAACGGGCCGGGCATGCGACCCGGCGCGTGGTCCAAGCGGACCCGAACTCTCACTGACACCGTTTCCTCCCTGGTACCCGCCGCCCCTTGTCTTTATGCGCCGGGACGTGCGGCTTCCTAGATTAGTAAACTTGATCGTCCGCGCGCTACAGTTCTCCACGGGTTTGGAAGACGCTGTCCAGCGGCACGCGATCCACCGGGTCCTCCAGGCTTCGGCCGGTCCGCCGGAAGCCCTTGCCGAAATCGGCGACATGACGGCGCATCCAAAGGCGCGCCGCATCCATATTCCTGCCGGACAAGGCATCGAACAATTTTTCGTGCGCGGCCAGGAGCCGATCGGCAGCTTCCGGCACCTGTTCGAAGATCGGCTGAGTCGCGGGATAGATCAGCAGGCTGACCGGCTCCCGCGCCAATTGCAGCACCCGGTTACCGGACGCCCTGGCGATCAGGGTGTGGAATTCGGTATCGAGGTCGGCCATCCGTTCCGGATCGTCCAGCGCCGCGCGCGTGCGCGCCAGATTGTCCGAAAGGGCGTCCAGATCGTCCCCGGTGCGATGGGTAACGGCGAGCTCGATCGCATTACGCTCCAGCATATCGATCGCTTCGTAGAGTTCGCGGAACGAGACCTGGTGCAGGATCAGGGCACGGCTGACGCGCGTGGCGAGCTTCGCGTGGCGCGGCACGCTGGCGACGAGGCGGCGGCTCGGCTCCCGCCTTATCAGTCCGGATTGCTCCAGGCACCGGATGCCCTCGCGCACGGTCGAGCGATTGACGCCGAATTGCTTGGCCAGATCCGCTTCCGTGCCGATGGGCGTATCCGGCGGAATCCGGCCGCTGACGATCTCACGCTCGATCGCCTCCGCGACCAGCTGATAGGCCGGCGGCGCGCTGATCCGCTCGAATCGGTCGGCTTCGGCCTGGGCCATGCGCCTCGTCCACCCCATCCCCACGTCGGTTTGTCCGACAACCCGATCTTATGAAGCGCCGACGAGCGAAGTCAATCGCGCTGTTGCGGTCCCGGTGAGATGGGCCCCGTCACGCCGCCGCCTCGAACGCACCGCTCGCGCCTTGGCCGTCCAGATCGGCACAGGGACTCTCATTAGAAATCCCGGAATCGATGGAGCCACGCTCGCTCCGTTAAGTAGGAGAAGAGTCACGAAGGCGACCCGATTGGCCGCCATGTTCTCGTGCGAAACCAAGCGGCCCAGGGCGGAACGGACGAACAGACCGAGGCGTCCACACGGCCCATTGAAACGAATGCCGGCGGATCAGCCCGAGACAAATTTTCGAGAAAACCCGAACGCGGCCCTCAAAGTATCGATTTTATCATATTTTCGAGAGTGGCGACCCCTACGGGACTCGAACCCGTGTCTTCACCGTGAAAGGGTGATGTCCTAGGCCACTAGACGAAGGGGTCGCGGTAGAGGCCGGGCGGGCGTTCGCGCCGCCGCTTCGGGGCGCTGTTTAGCGATTGCGCGCGCGGCGGTCAAGCATGGCGGCGTGGAGAAATATCATTATGGCGTGAAACGGCGCGGGCGCCGTCCGGACGAATTGGCACTCGCCTTGCATGATCGTTGGCGACAGTCCTGTTCGGCGCGTGGAGCGCGGACCGGTGGGCACGTTGGATCCAGGAACCGGGGGGACCCGGGTGAACCGGGGAAGAAAATGCCGGGTTACTACCTCTTCGGCGCCGGAATAAGCGCGCTTCAGGCCCAGAGCCGGAAGTTCGACACCATTCGTGGTAATATCGAGAACCAGACGGTTCCCGGTTACAAGGCCGCCGACGTCCGTTTCCAGGACATGGTCGCGACCCGGGGCGAGCAACGCACCGAGCAGCTTCTCGGTGTCCGGGCGCGTCAGCAGGTCTTCCTTGGCAAGGAAGGCGAGATCATCCCCACCGGCAACCGTTTCGACGGCGCGATAACCGGCAGCGGCTTCTTCGTCACCCGCCCGAGCTTCGAGAATAACGGCGACGTCGTCCTGACCGACGCGGGCGCCTTCAACGAGACGCTTGTCAATGTCGACGGCGAGGAGCGCGTTTATCTGACCGATCTGGCGGGCAATTTCCTGCTGGGCTACAACGCCGATCCGGCGACGGGCCAGTACACGGTCGATACCAGCAGCGCCAACGCCCTTGAGCCGATCGAGGTGACGCGCGAGCGCGCGCTGTCCGTGGCGCAGCCGACCACGGTGCTCAGCCTGCGCGGCAATCTGTCCCCGGACACCGAGGTCGGCAAGACGGAGCAGTTCACCTTCACCGTGCTCGACGGCACGGGCGACGCCGATGGGCTCGGCGATGAGCAATTGCTTAATTTCAACTTCACGAAGACCGCCAACCCGGATGAATGGGACCTGGAGATCACGGCCCCGAACGGCGCGGTCTCGCAGCCGACCAACCAACCGATGCGGGTCGTCTTCAACGCCGACGGCGAGATCGAATCGATCGGCGGCGCCTCGGGCTTCAATTTCGACGTCGCCGCGACCTGGGACAACTCCCAAGCGCAAAGCACGATCGCGGTCAATCTCGGCCGGTTCTCGCAATATCAGGCCGTGACATCGATCGAGACCGTCAATGTCGACGGCAATTCCGACGGGTTCCTCACCGACGTCTATTTCGGTGACGACGGCAAGGTGATGGGCGATTTCAGCAATGGCATCAGCCGGGCGATCGGGCAACTCGCGCTCGGCGATGTCGTGGCGCCGGAGAGGTTGTCCGTCCTCGACGACAACCACTACCGCCTGACGGCCAATTCGGGCGACCTTAACCTTTACGACTTCACCACGAGCAACCGAGCGGCGTTCCAGGGCTTCGCGTTGGAGCAATCGACGACGGAAATTTCCGAGGAATTCACCAACCTGATCGTAACCCAGCGCGCCTATTCCTCGGCCGCGCAGACGATCCGCACCGTCGACGAGATGATGCAGACCGCGACCAATCTCAAGAATTGAGCGCGCGATGCTTAAGCACTCGTGAAACGCGACAAGACTTGACGCATTTGACGGGATAGACTGCGGCACCATGACCGACCCCGACGCCGCCACCGTTCTGCTAGTCGAGGATAACGCGCAGGTCCGACGGCTGCTCGGCGCGGTTCTGCGCGCGATCGGCATCCGGCGGGTGGTCAGCGCCGCGAACGGGTCGGAGGCGATCCGTATCCTACGCCAACAAACTCCGACGGGTAGCGAGGGGACGGACGACGGGGAGAGCGGCACGCATTTCGATGTCGTCATCTCCGACTGGAAGATGCATCCGGGGGACGGGGTGGCGTTGCTTCGCTGGATTCGGCGGCACCGGGAATCGCCCAACCGCTTCGTCCCTTTTCTTATGCTGTCCGCCTATGTCGATCCGGACAGGGTGCGCCTTGCCCGGGACCTGGGCGCCAGCGCCTATATCGCCAAACCCTTCACCGCCGATACGGTCGCGCGCTATGTCTCGATCGCGTTGGCGGACGCCCGTCGCTTCGTCGAGATCGGCGACTATTTCGGTCCCGACCGGCGCGGCAACGCCCCGGACCTGAGCGAGGCAGAGCGCCGTGACCGCGACCGGAGCGACCGGGAAAAGGGCGTGCGTTTCTTCATGCCGCCGCAATCGATGGAGGGCCGGCGAACGGGCGGCACGCCGATCGACGCCCAGCGCCTGATGACGATTCAGAAGGTAATCGAGCAGCGGGCCGAATCCTTCCTCGACTGGACGAAGGAGTCGGTGGCGCGTCTCGATCTTGAACTCGACATGGCGGTGAAGCGTAGGCCGGGCGAGCGCCGGGTGCCTTTCAATCGCATTAACCAGATCGCGCATGAACTGCGCGGCCAGGGTACGACCTTCGGCTACCCGCTCATCTCCGCCATCGCCAAGAATATCGAGGAGGCGACGGCGCGGGATTTCGACCGTTCCGACGCCACGCTCGCAATCATCCGCATGCAGGCGAAGGGGCTGAAGCAAGTGGTCCGCTCCCGATTGACCGGCGATGGCGGGACGGAGGGACAGGAGTTAATGCGCACGCTCGCGCCCGCGCGAACGGACGAGAATACGGCCGGGGATGGGGGGCGTGGTGGTGGCGGACCCGAGAATGATGGCGACTCCGCCTCGTCGACCGCCGCCTCCAAATAGACCGAGCACGCGGCCCTGGGCAATCCCCCCCCCCTCAATCCTGCATATCGGTCCGGCACGGCCCCTTGTCCCGGCCATCGATCTCCAGCATCGCATCACGCCCCTTGATCCAGAACAGGACCGACCGCCCCATCGCGTCGGTGCCGATATAGCGGGCACCGGACGCGCTGCGTCCCTGGGGCAGGGTCATGCGCGCCAGTCCCGGTGCGTCGAGCCGGACGTGGGCCACCTCCCCCGGCCGGAAGACGGCCGTCAGCGGCTCATCCAGCCCCTCGCAGCGATACAGCGCGCGGACCGCATCGTCGCGCGCGCAAGCCGTGCACGATATCCCGGTCACCATAAGCCCCAGCAGGACAGACCACCCACGCCGCATTGTTGTCTCCGTTATCCGTGCTCCGACGCGCCTGGACGACAACGATCGTTCGCGAGCCCGCGACCCATGCCGCGCCCTGGACGCCGGCCCTCTTCCCAAAGCACGCGGTCTTCTCTATACCCCGCGCCCATGAGTGGAAACGAAACGATCACCGCCCCTTCATCGGGCAAGCGCGGCGCGCGGCAACCGAAGGTCGGCATGGTCAGCCTCGGCTGCCCAAAGGCGCTCGTCGATAGCGAGCGCATCCTGACCCAGCTTCGCACCGAGGGATACAGCATCGCCCCGGATTACGACGGCGCGGACGTCGTGCTGGTCAATACCTGCGGCTTCCTGGACAGCGCCAAGGCGGAATCCTTGGAAGCGATCGGCGAGGCCCTGGCGGAGAACGGGCGCGTCATCGTCACCGGCTGCATGGGCGCCGACGAGGCGGCCATCCGCGCGGCGCATCCCAGCGTCCTGGCCGTCACCGGCCCGCATCAGTACGAGCAGGTCGTCGAGGCCGTGCACGCGGTGCTGCCGCCGCTGCATGACCCACTCATGGATCTGGCGCCGCCGGGCGGATTGAAGCTGACGCCGCGTCATTACGCTTACGTAAAGATCTCCGAGGGCTGCAACCACAATTGCAGTTTTTGCATCATCCCATCCCTGCGTGGCCGCCTGATTAGTCGTCCTGCCGCGAGAATTATGTATGAGGCGGAACGGCTGGTCGCCGGGGGCGCGCGGGAGTTGCTCGTCATCTCCCAGGACACCAGCGCCTACGGTGTCGATCTGAAGCATGCGGAGACCAAGTACCGCGACCGGCCGGTGCGCGCGCACATGACCGATCTGGCGCGCGAACTGGGTACGCTGGGGGCCTGGGTGCGGCTGCACTATGTCTATCCCTATCCACATGTGGACCGCGTGATCGCGCATATGGACGCCGACGCCGCGCGCGCCGGTACGGGCAAGATCCTTCCCTATCTCGACATCCCCTTCCAGCATGCGAGCCCACGGGTCCTGAAGGCCATGAAACGCCCGGCGCATCAGGAGAAGACGCTCGACCGCATCGCCGACTGGCGCCGTCAGGTGCCCGACCTCACCATCCGGTCCAGCTTCGTCGTCGGGTTTCCGGGCGAGACGGAGGACGACTTCCAGGAGTTGCTGGATTGGTTGAGCGAGGCCCGCCTCGACCGTGTCGGATGCTTCGCCTACGAGGATGTGGCCGGCGCCGCGGCCAACGACCTGCCGGGGCACGTGCCCGTCGATCTTCGCGAGGAACGCAAGGCCCGCCTGCTGGAACATCAGCGCGCGATCAGCGCCGAGCGCCTGGCCCGGTTCGAGGGCCGCACGATCGACGTCATGATCGATCAGGCGGACGCGGACGGCGCGATCGGCCGGTCCATGGCCGATGCGCCGGAAATCGACGGCCAGGTCTTCATCGACGGCGATGGCGCGACGGCGCTGGAGCCCGGCCAATTCGCCCGTATCGCCATCGACGAGGCAAGCGACTATGACCTCTACGGCACCTTGGCGACTTATACCAAGTCTTGTTGATCACGCCCCATGCGGATCGCGTTCGGCTTTCCCCTGAACGGACGGAGGCGGGCCGGAAGGGTAGCGCGGGCGATGCGGGGCATCATCAAGCCGCGCTGACGCCCTACGACGGAGGCCGAACGCGACCCGAAGGGCCGCCTCTCCCGGGCCCTCGGACAGCGTCGCGCCGCGCTTCCGATGCCCCGCATCGCCACGCGCGGCGCTCCTAGCCCAAGAAACCGAAAGCGGCGTCTCGGATGGGTCCATATCATATCATCATGCTCTAGCCGAGAACCCGGGAGGGACGTCCCCATGGGCCGTGATCAACAAGATTCGGTATTAAACGCCCGAAAGTGCGCCGCCCGTCAAAGAGCAGCCCAAAAATTTGACATAAATCAAATTGCGCGGTCGTGATCGGCGCTAGGGTTGCGATGTTGCTTCTCGCGAAGCGACGTGAAGCGTTGGCGGAAGGGATTCCCTTCCCTGCAGACTCTTCTATCCCATCCCAACTTTCAGCCCCGCGCCGGAACCGGTCGCGGGGCCTTTTTTATGGCGCATCACCCGCGCGCCCAGGGGGGGACGGGCTGGAATTTCTCGATCAGGAAATCGACGAAGGCGCGCACCTTCGGTGAGAGGTGGCGCCGCGTCGGATAGACCGCGTTGATCGGCACCTCGATATCGCGATAGAAGGGTTGAAGGACACGTTGCAGCTTTCCTTCCTGAACCTCGGGTTCCACCAGGAACTCGGCCAGCCGCGCGACCCCCAGACCGGCCAACACCATCTCGTGGATGGTCTCGCCGTTGCTGGCGGTGAAGTTACCCTCCGCCTTAACCCTGTATTCCTCGCCCTCCGCGATCTTGAATATCCACTCGTTCAGATGCGGCATGTTCGAGAAGGTCAGGCAATTATGACCGGTCAACTCGCTCGGGTGACGCGGCGTACCATGGGCCTCGAAATAGCTCGGCGCGGCGACGATCGCCCGGCGGCTGACGGCCAACTGCCGGGCAACCATGCTGGAATCCTGCAAGGGGCCGAACCGCACGGCGACATCCTGCCCCTCCTCCACCAGATCGGAGACGGAATCGGTAAGCGTCAATTCGATCCGCAGTTCCGGATAACGCGCCAGGAACTCCGGCATCAGCGGCGTGATCTGATGCTTGCCGAAGGCGATGCCGCAGTTGATCCGAAGGGTTCCGCGCGGCGCGGCGTGAAGTTGCGTCACCGCCGCCTCCGCCTCGTCGATATCGGAGAGGATGCGCGCGGCGCGTTGATAGAAGGCCGCCCCCTCCTCCGTCGCGGAAAGCCGACGCGTGGTGCGGTTCAGCAGCCGCACGCCAAGCCGGTCCTCCAACCGCGCGATCTGCTTGCTGACGGCGGAGGGCGTGAGCTTGAGGTTACGCGCCGCGGAGGAGAAACTCCCCTCCTCCACCACCTTGGCGAAGACCGCCATTTCCATCGACCGATCCATGGCCGTCCCCCTGACCTCCCCGCCCATCAACCGCCGGATCACGACGCGGTTGAATGAGTGGATGCCTGACACAGTTGTTCCAAAACGGCAAAAGTAATTGGAACATTCCGGGGATTATAAATCAAGCGTACCGGCGTTACCTTAGCACAGTTACGAAACAAGAGAGGTGCCGCAGAGCGGTCGCGCAAGCGACGCCGACGCTCGAGACGGCTCCAAGCCGGGGCGAGACGCCATTCGGAGGCCTTACTCAAGGAGCCAGTCGAATGAGCTACGCGAACGAAAGTATGGATCGAATCATGACGGTTTCGGCCGAGGATGTCCGGACGGGAATCGAGGCGGCGCACACCGCGCGCGCTGAGGCCTTCCGGGACTTGGCCGTCGGGCTGGCACGGATCTTCACCCTGAAGACGAGCCTGAATCGCCATAACGTCGCCCGCCGTTCCGCGACGCCCTGCGCGGAGTGCTGAATTTCAACCGCGCCCAGGCGCGGTGGACCGTGGAGACGAGGAAGAGACGACTGATTTAGCGAGATACCATCGCGGCATCATGCCCCATGACGCCTGACCCCGGCGCGTGTCCAGCCCCCCTGAACGGCACGCGTCACCCAAGCCCCAGGCCGCCGCGATGGTTCCTTATCCGCCGAGTTCCGGGCTCCCTGGCCGGAGCTCGGCGGGCCGGGCGCAAGCGCCCGGCGGAACCGTCCCCACTCTTGCCCGGGTGGGGTCTCCCGATGGTTCCCCCTAGCCCCGCGCAGCCCTGCTGTCGCGGGGTTTTTTTTGAGTACGTGGCACCTTCTAATCCTCCGCCAAGCGCGTGACGGCATAGCCGGCATGGGACAGCCGCTCGACGATGGCGGCGAGTTGGGCGTCGTCGCGGGTTTCCACCGCCACCTCGATCAACGCTTCCTTGGCCGGCAGGTGGCTGAAGACCCGTTGATGGGCGACATCGACGATATTGCCGCCGGCCTCGCCGATCAGGCCGGTGACGCGGGAAAGCTCCCCCGCCTGATCGCCCAGCCGGATGCGCAGCCGCGCGAGCCGCCCCTGGCGCACCAGATCGCGCAGCAGGACCGAGGCGAGCAGCCGCTGATCGATATTGCCGCCGCAGAGCACCGTGCCCACCCGGCGTCCCCGGAAGCGGTCCGGGTCGCTCAGGATCGCGGCCAGCCCGGCGGCGCCCGCGCCTTCCACGACCGTCTTCTCGACATTGATGAGGAGGGCGATCGCGCGTTCGATGGCCGATTCCTCGACCAGGACGATATCGTCGACATGGCGCTTGACGATCGCGCGGGTGAGCGTGCCGGGTTGCTTCACCGCGATCCCCTCAGCGATGGAAGCCCCGCCGGCCGTCACCGCCTCTCCCGCCAGCACCTGCTTCATCGAAGGATAGAGGATCGACTGCACGCCGATGACCTCGATCTCCGGCTTCAGGGCCTTCGCCGCCGTCGCGATCCCCGCGATCAACCCACCACCCCCGATCGGCACGACGAGGGTGTCGAGTTCCGGATAGGCGCCCAGCATCTCCAGCGCGATGGTTCCCTGCCCCGCGATGACATGGGGGTCGTCATAGGGGTGGACGAAGACCAAGCCCTCCCGCTCCGCCGTGTTGTGGGCGAAGGCGGCGGCCTCCGCCAGGCTGTCTCCTTCCAGCAGAACCCGCGCGCCGTGCGATTTGGTGAATTGTACCTTCACGTTCGGCGTCGCCTTCGGCATGACGATCGTCGCCGGGATACCCAGCCGGTTGGCATGATAGGCGACCCCCTGGGCATGATTGCCGGCCGACATGGCGATGACGCCCGCCGCGCGCTCCGCCGCGCTCAGATGCAGCAACTTGTTGAGCGCGCCACGCTCCTTGAAGGCGGCGGTGAACTGCCGGTTCTCGAACTTCAGGATCACCTCGCAGCCCAGGATATGGCTCAGCGTTCGGCTCGGCCGCTGGCGGGTTTCATGGACCGCGCCGGCGATCGCCTCGGCCGCGCGCCTGATCTGCTCGATCCCAACCGATCCGGCCTGCCCATCGCCCGCCATCCTTATTCCCACCTTATGTGTGTAAAACATACCGGCTCTTTACCGGCTCGCCATGTCCGCGTCCAGTCCCCATCGCCCCCATCTATTCGAGCGCGTCCGCCGCGTTGAGGGAATCGGCGCGTTGGCGTGCCTTTTCGCGGATTTTGCCCGCGACCTCCGGGTAATCCATGGCGAGGCGATCGAAGGATTGCCGGTCGAGGGAAAGCAACCGCGTCTCCAGCAAGGTCACGGCGGTCGTTCGGCGCACCGGGCCATGCAACAGGCCGTACTCGCCGAAGAAACCGCCCGGGCCGACGCGCAGGGGCTTCGGGGCCACCTCCAACTCCACCTCGCCGGATACGACGAAATACATCGCCTCCGCCCGCTCGCCCGCGCGCGTCACGAGGTAGCGCCCCGGCAGCACCAGGGGGGACAGAAGCCGCACCGCGTTGTGAAGCTGATCGGCGGACAGGCCGGCGAAGGCGGGCACTTGGCTTACCATCTGGCCCGTCACCTTGAAATCGCGACGCCGCAACTCGTCCAGGAAGCTGGAGGCGAAAAGCCCCGTCCACAGGCCGAAAAGCCCGATTCCGAGCAACATCACCACCGCCCCGATCGCCCGGCCCCAGGGTGTGATCGGCACGACATCGCCATAGCCAACCGTGGTCAATGTCGCGAGCGCCCACCAGAGCGCCTCGGGAATCGAGGAGAATTTCTCCGGCTGCGCCTCGTGCTCCACCAGATAGATCGCGGTAGCGGAAAGATGGAGCGCGATGAAGACGATGACGAGGGCGGCCAGCATCGTCCGCCGTTCGCTGTGAAAGACCGCGACGATCGACTGCAACGCCACCGAATAGCGCGTCAGCTTGAGCACCCGCAGCATTCGGATCGCCCGCAGCGCACGCCCATCCGCCGGCGGAATCATACCCATCATCGTCAGATAGAAGGGCAGGATCGCCGCCAGATCGATCAAGGCGATCGGCCGCGTCATATAGGCCAGCCGCCGCCGCCAGGCCCCACGAAGGCCGCGCGGCCCGGGGTCCTCCGCCGCCACCCACAGGCGCGTCAGATACTCCACCGTGAAAATGGCGACCGAGATCCGCTCCAGCCAATCGAACCAGGGCCGGTAGGGACCCGGCCACCCCTCCAGGGTTTCGAGCGTGACCGCGAGGACGTTGACCACGATCAAGGCGATCAGCGCGATATCCACGCCCCGGCCAAGGGCGTCCGCGCGCCCCCACCCTTCCAGCACGGAGAAAACCTGTTTGCGCAGAGCATTCATCACGGGACAGCATAGGCCCGAGTCCCGCCGTCGCGGCAACAACAGAGGAGTTTCCCCGAGAATGACCGCCTATCTGATCGCCCGCGTGAAGGTCACCGACCCGGCCCGTTACGAGAACTACAAGGCCCTGAGCCCGGGCGCGCTCGCCGCCTTCGACGGCAAGTTCCTGGTTCGCGGCGGCGCCCATGAGACGCTGGAGGGCGAAGCGGAGGACCGCCGTCTCGTCCTGGTCGAGTTCCCCAGCCTGGAACAGGCGAAAGCCTGCTATGATTCCGCGCAGTACCAAGCCGCCAAGGCCGAACGCGACGGCGCGGCGGAAATGCAGATGGTCGTGGTGGAGGGCCTATAGAAGGTCCGGCGGAGACGATCCCGCAGCCCACAGCGCAGCCTCAGCCCACCGCAGCCTCAGCCCACCGCAGCCTCAGCTCAACGCGGCCTCGATCGCCGCGACCGCCTTGGCGGCGGCGGCGCCGTCGGGGCCGCCGGCCTGGGCCATGTCGGGACGGCCGCCGCCGCCCTTGCCGCCGATCGCCTCGGCGCCCGCGCGGACGAGTCGGACCGCATCGTACTTACCCGTCAGATCGTCCGTCACCCCGACGACGAGCGAGGCCTTGCCGTCATTGACCGCGACCAGCGCCACGACGCCGGAGCCAACCTCGCCCTTCAACTGATCGGCGAGCGGCTTCAACTCCTTCGGCGGCACGCCGTCGAGAACGCGGGACGCGAACTTGATTCCCGCGATTTCCTTCGCCGCCGGGGCCTGCGCGCCCCCACCGCCGCCAGCGGCCAATTTCCGACGCAATTCGGAAATCTCCCGCTCCAGCTTCTTGCGCTCGTCGAGCAGGGTCACCACCCGGTTCGGCACGTCGTTTACCGCCGTACGCAGGGCGGACGCCGTCTCGGACAGCGCCTTCTGCTGCGCGCGCAGATGGCGCATCGCGGCTTCGCCCGTCAGGCAGGTAAGGCGACGAACCCCGGCGGAGACCGCCGCCTCGTCCACGATCTTGAAGAGGCCGATATCGCCGGTGCGCCCGACATGGGTGCCGCCGCAAAGCTCGACCGAATAGAAACCGCCCGGACGCCCCGGCGCGCCGACCGCGGCGGCGTCGCCCATGGAGACGACACGCACCTCCTCGCCGTACTTCTCGCCGAAGAGGGCCAGCGCCCCCGCCTCCACCGCGTCGTCGGGCGTCATCAGGCGCGTCGTCACACCGGCATTGGCACGGATCTGCGCGTTGACGCGGCGTTCGACCTCCTCGATCTCCTCCTCCGTCATGGGCTTGGGATGGGAGAAATCGAAGCGCATGGTCTCCGGCGCGACGAGGGACCCCTTCTGCGTCACGTGATCGCCCAACACCTCGCGCAGCGCCTGATGCGCCAGATGCGTCACCGAATGGTTGGCGCGCAGCTTGCTGCGCCGGTCGCCCGCCACCGTCATCTCCAGCGCGTCGCCCTTGTCGAGTCTGCCTTCCTCCAGCACGCCGATATGGACATGCATGTCGTCGAGCTTCTTCTGCGTGTCCGTGACCTTGAAGCGCGCGCCATCGGTCGTCATCAACCAGCCGGTATCGCCCTGCTGGCCACCGGACTCGCCGTAAAAAGGTGTCTGGTTGGTCAGCACCATGGCCTCCTGCCCGGCCTCGACGCTGTCGACGGGCACGCCGTCGGCGACGAGGGCGGTGATCGTGCCTTCCGCGCGTTCGGTCTCGTAGCCGAGGAAATCGGTGGCACCGACCGTCTCATGCAGGTCGAACCAGACCTTGTCCGTCGCCATTTCGCCGCTGCCGGCCCAGGCCTTGCGGGCCTGGGCGCGCTGGCGCTCCATCGCGGCGTCGAAGCCGGCCTGATCCAACGGCCGCCCCTGGCCGCGCAGGATGTCCTGGGTCAGATCGACCGGGAAGCCATAGGTATCGTAGAGGGTGAAGGCGACCTCGCCCGACAGCGCCTCGCCCGTGCCGAGCTTGCCGGTCTCCTCCTCCAACAGCTTCAGGCCCCGGTCCAGCGTGGTCTTGAAGCGGGTTTCCTCCAGCTTCAGCGTCTCGGTGATCAGCGCTTCCGCCCGGCGCAATTCCTGAAAGTGATTGCCCATCATGGCAACCAGCGTCGGCACCAGCCGGTGCATCAGCGGGTCCTTCGCGCCCAGCATGTGGGCATGGCGCATGGCGCGCCGCATGATCCGGCGCAGCACATAACCGCGCCCGTCATTGGACGGCAGCACGCCATCGGCGATCAGGAAGGAACTGGCGCGCAGATGGTCGGCGATCACCTTGTGGCTCGCCGCCTGGGGGCCATCCGGATCGACGCTGGTCAGGTCGGCCGATGCCTCGATGATCGCGCGCAGCAGGTCGGTATCGTAGTTGTCGTGCTTGCCCTGCAGCACGGCCGCGATCCGCTCCAACCCCATGCCGGTGTCGATGGAGGGGCGCGGAAGCGATGTCCGCTCCCCGCCCTCGAACTGCTCGAACTGCATGAAGACGAGGTTCCATATCTCGATGAAACGGTCGCCATCCTCGTCCGGGCTGCCGGGGGGACCGCCCGGAATCCCGGGACCGTGGTCGTAGAAGATCTCAGAGCACGGGCCGCAGGGGCCGGTATCGCCCATCTGCCAGAAATTGTCGGAGGTCGAAATCCGGATGATGCGGTCGTCGCCCAGCCCGGCGATCTTCTTCCACAGCGCCGCGGCCTCGTCATCCTCGGAATAGACGGTGACGAGCAGCTTCGCGGGATCGAGACCGAACTCCTTCGTGACCAGGGTCCAGGCATGCGCGATCGCGACATCCTTGAAATAGTCGCCGAAGGAGAAATTCCCCAGCATCTCGAAGAAGGTATGGTGCCGGGCGGTATAGCCCACATTCTCCAGGTCGTTGTGCTTGCCGCCGGCGCGCACGCATTTCTGCGAGGTGGTCGCGCGGGCGTAATCCCGATGCTCCGCGCCGGTGAAGACGTTCTTGAATTGCACCATGCCCGAATTGACGAACATCAGGCTGGGGTCGTTGCGCGGGACGAGCGGCGAGGAGGCGACGATCTCGTGATCGTGCCGTCCGAAATACTCCAGAAATTTCGTCCTGATATCGTTCGCGCTCGCCATCTTGAACCGCCAATCCTTGAACCCAATCCGAAAGCCGGATTCCCACTCGATGAACGGGGAGGCATGATGTAGCGAGCGGCGGCCTTCCTGTCCAGCGGTGGCGCCGAGATTTGGCGTCTCCGCCCTGCTTCCGGGCCACGTCGTTTGACAGCGCGCACGCCCGCGCCTACCCCTTGGCCTTCAACTGCCCTCCATCCGGGAAGGCCGGTCGGGGCCGGGGCCACCCGCCCGGAACGGGCGAACGTACGACCGCAGAGGATCCACGCCATGGCCGACGCGCCGCAGGACCGAGCCGAGAGCCTCAGCCCGCTTCAGGGCATGATCGTGCCGGTAACACCGTTTCAGCAGAATTGTTCCGTCCTATGGTGCACGACGACCGGCAAGGCCGCCGTGATCGACCCCGGCGGCGACCTGGAGCGGATCGAGGAAGCGCTCGCCCAGGCGCGCGACGGCCAGGGCGTGATCCTGGAGAAGATCCTGCTGACCCACGGGCACCTCGATCATGCCGGCGGCGCCATGGCGCTGAAGGAGGCGCATGGCGTGCCCATCGAGGGGCCGGAGGAGGAAGAGGTCTTCTGGCTTTCCGCCATGGAGGACCAGGTGCGAAAATTCGGCATGGCCGGCGCCGACCCGCGGCCGGTCGTTCCCGACCGCTGGCTGAAGGACGGGGATACCGTCACGATCGGCGACGTGACGCTCGACGTCTATCACTGCCCGGGGCACACGCCGGGCCACGTGATCTTCCACAGCCCGGACGCGAAACTCGCCATCGTCGGCGACGTGTTGTTCCAGGGCTCGATCGGGCGCACCGACTTTCCGCGCGGCAACCACGAGCAGTTGATCGAGGCGATCACGACGAAGCTCTGGCCACTGGGTGACGACACCGCCTTCATCCCCGGTCATGGGCCGATGTCCACCTTCGGACAGGAACGCCAATCCAATCCCTTCGTCGGTGACCGGGCATTGAAGGGCGCCTGATACAGGCGTATCTGCTTCACGCTCCACCAAACGCAATCCGGGCGCCACCCGCTAGGGATGACGCCCGGACCCGCTAGCCGTCACGGCCGGTGGCGCGCCGGAGAACCGGCCACGCCGCATGGGTGCGATCAGGAGCCGCTATTATCGTCGGTACGGGAATCCAACTCCCGTTCGGCCTCGTCATAGGCCTCGGCGAAGGCGTTCGCGGCATCGTGGAACCCTTCCTTGGTGTCGTCCCAGGCCGAGGCCGACGCATCGCCCAGCGCATCCGCCTGCTTCGCGGCGATACGCTGCATGTCGCGAAGCTTGGCCATGGTGTCTTCCCAGCTTTCGTCAGCGGCATCGCCCGCATCCTCGGCGAATTCATCGCTGCGCGCTTCCAGATCGGCCAGCGCCGCATCCATCTCGTCCACGAGCTCCCGGCCCTCGCGCATCGCGGCATCGCTTTTCTCCGCGCTGAACGCCTTGATCTCTTCCCAGGAGTAGTGGACCTGATCGCTGAACTTCTCGTCGCCGCCCGCGCCGTCGTCCGTGGCGAACGCGGGAGACAGGGCGCCGCCCATGCCGACCGCGAGGGTCATGGTGCCGGCGGCGAGGATCGTCTTGATTGGCTTCATTGTCATCGGCTCTTTCCTTCTATCGTTGATCTCGACGGTGGCCCCTCAAGTTCACCGATCAGGTTGGGTCGGTGCGCGAGATGGTCAAGAGCTTCTGGTCCCGAAACACTTTTTTGACACAATATCGTACGTGTCCGGTCCGGGCGTGCCACGCCGTCCGGTCAAGACGAACATCCATGGAAGGGTCTATCCACACCGTGGGACGTACACACCCGGACGAACGCGTACGGAAGTTGCGGAGCGGATATGAAGGATAGGAACCGGCGGGACCAAACGGCCCGGCCGCCCCTCTCACCCGACGATCCGCGGCCACGGAAGAAGCCGCCCGGAAGCGGCCGGGCAACTCTGGCGGATCGTCGGGATAGAGAGAATATGTAGCGGCCGGCCCGTGATCAGGCTGCCGCCCGGGCCAGCGAGTGCAGCACCGTGCGCAGGGTGTCGCGGGTCTTGCTGTCCGTGATCCGCGCCCAATCGCGCGCGATCTTGGAGGCCTCCTTGTCGAGGGCCTCATGGTTGTCGCCCGTCGCGCCATCGACACCGTCGATGCCGTCGAAAAGCGCCTCGACGGGAACGCCGAGGGTCTTGGAGATCAGCACCAGCTTGGACGCGCCCATGCGGTTCGAGCCCTTCTCGTACTTCTGTACCTGTTGGAACGACACGCCGAGCGCCCGGCCGAGTTCGACCTGAGACACGCCGGCGCGAATACGCAACTCCCGAACACGCGCGCCAACGGCTGTGTCGACGGGGTGAGCCATCTTGATATCCTCCTTGTTAATATGAATCCGGCGGCGGCTTCTCCGCATTGCCGAATTCCATGCCATCCACCTACCCAATGGCGCCATTCCCCACCCGCCGTCCCGGCGGCATGCAACGGAAAATGGCACCGACGCACCCTTGCCCCACCTCCCAGACTAGGACTTAGGTACGAATTTTTTCTTAATACACGATCTGATTGCGTCCGGGAAAGCCATACCGGTCACGGGGTTCCCGAACCATCATCCTTATTTCTCCCGATCGCCGATCGGCCAATCCGGCCGAACCATCGAGAAGACGTCACCCACCCGGCCGTAATCGCGGTAGCCCAGGCGGGAGATCGGCGCCAGTTTCGCGATATCGACGATACCGTCCGCGATCACATCGTCCGCGATATGGATCGCGACGACATGGCCGACGACCAACCGATTGGGCGACGCCTCGTCGGTCGAGAGAAGATCGACGACCTTGACCAGCTTGCACTCGAAGGTCACCGGGCTCTCGCCGACGCGCGGGCAGGAAATAACCTCGCACGGTGCCTTGGTCAGACCCGCGACCTCGTACTCGTCCACCCCGTGGGGCGCCGCGACGGCGGTCATGTTCATCGCCTCGCGCAAATCCCAGGTGACGATATTCACCGCGAACTCTCCGGTTTCCCGGATATTGCCGATCGAGTCCTTGAGCCCCGCCTGCTTGTCGGGCGCGCCGGTCGAGGCATACACGACCTGGGGCGGGTGATAGGCAACGCCGTTGAAGAAGCTGTAGGGCGCGAGATTGACCCGCCCTTCCCTATCCTGGCTGGTGATCCAACCGATCGGTCGCGGCACCACGATCGCATTGAAAGGATTATGCTTCAGGCCGTGATCATCTTCCGTCCGATAGAACATCTTTTTGTCTCAATTCCCGTTCATAGGGTCTTTTGGTGCATATCAGGCGCCCTGCCCGGCGAAAGGTTTATACGACGTGCCCGATCCTGTCGACTTAGCACACGGCATGCCACCGGAACGGCTGCAGGCACGGATATTCGCGGGCGATATCCTGGTTTTCCGGGGGTTGGCGCCGGTCCGCGCGCTTGTGTCGCAGGCGGATCGAATGATCCGGGCGCATTTCGCGAATCCCGAGCAAGCCACGAGGCACATGGACCCGGCCTCCTTCCTTCAGGCCGCCGGTGCCTTGCGCCGGGCCTATGGCCGGTCGGCGGAAGTATCGTGCCTATGGCGCGAGGCATTGGCGGCATGCGGACTGGTGATGGACCGGACCTATTGGGATCGCCGCCGTCTGCGCGTCAATCCATCCGGCGCGCGCCATCACGGCCCCCAGGTGGCGAACCTGCCGGCGCATCGCGACAGTTGGGGGGCCAACCTGCCCCAACAGATCAATTGGTGGGCGCCGGTCTATCCCGTGACGGCGGGACGCAGCCTGTTGATCCACCTTGATGCCTGGGCGCGTCCGGTCGAGAACGACAGCGCCACCTGGGATATCGAGGAGTTCCGCCGCCGCCGCGCCGCGGGGCACGGGGCCGGCTATCCCCCGCTTCCGACCGCGACGCGCCCGGCGGATTGGGGCGAAGCCACGCCGATCCTGCCACGTCCGGGCGATTTGATCGCGTTCTCCGCCGCCCATCTACATGCGAGCGCCGTGAACCGGACGGGACGGACCCGCTTCAATATCGAGGGACGGACCCTCGATCTCGCTGAATGGCGCGCCGGCCGCGGCGCCCCAACCCCGGACGGGGCCGCCCCGCATGTCGCGTTGCGCTGGTTCAGTCATTGCGAAACGGGAACGCCGCTCGAGACCGCCCAAGAACAATAAACCCAAATGCAAGAGAACCCGAGAACAGCACCCTTTGAAGACATGACAAAAGCAAGGCCACGCCACGCGAACACGAAACCGTGATCGGAACGCGAGCATCATTTCTATGCGATATAGAATAAGGGTAGATTTCGGTCGGTGGGGAAACACAGTCGCGGGGCGCGTCCCATGCGCCGGTGCGATCGCGCATGCAGTAGAATGGGTACGGTAGGACATGCCGATCTGGTCAACCGCCGATAAAGTAACCTCGGAAAAGGTACTGGCGCTCGATGCCTATTGGCGCGCGCGTCTGGGCAATGGCCCCATACCGTGCCGGAAGCTTTTCGACCCCTCGGACCTGCGGGATCTTCTACCGAATATCCTGATCGTCGAGTTCGCCGACGATCCATGGAAAATCCGCTATCGGTTGATCGGAACGAAAGTCGTGGAGATGTCCCGACTGGATTTCACCGGACGGCGACTCGACGAATGCGCGTTTCAGACGACCGACGAGGATATCTGGTACCAAGCCTACAAGATGGTCGGTGAACGGTCGGCCCCCGTCTATGGTCGCGCCACGATTCCCATCGAGGGGGCGGATAACCAGCACGTCACCGAGGAATTCGGGATTTTCCCCCTAACGCATGACGGCACGGCGATTCATCAATGCATCGCGATCGAGGACTATACCCCGATCGACCGCCTTATTCCGCCGGACCGTATTCGACCGATGCGGATGCGCTGACGCGCGTCAGGCACCGATCCGTCCGGCCGGGCCGCCGGACGCCCCCTTGCCCCGCCCGCCGTCACGCTCTCCGAACAGCCCCCGGAACGGATGGGTCATTTGTCCCAGGAAGGAAGCCGGCATCGGTTCGTCGATCCCGATCCTGACCGATGGACGATAGCGCGCGTAATGGTGGGTGCCGAACAACAGGTCGAAAATCATCAAATTCTCCCCGTAGTTCCTGTTCCCCTCCTTCAGATCGCGCGAGTGGTGGAAGCGGTGCAGTACCGGCGTGTTGACGATGTAATTCAGAAAGCCGAAGCGCATCTCGACATTGCAATGGGTCAACATGCCGATGAAGGCGGTCGTGGCGCTGACCCATTTGAATATCTCGATCGGCGCACCGGCAAGGAACAGGATCGGCTGACTCAGCAGGATGCTGGTGACGGTATCGACCAAATGGAACCGCCCGGTATTGATGAAGGTCAGACGCGGCGCGCTATGATGAACCGCATGGAAGCGCCAAAGGAACCGCCATTCATGCGCGAGGCGATGCGCCGCGTAGAGACCGGCCTCCACGAGTACCAGGGCCAGCAGGACTTGCGCCGGCAGCCACCATTCCCCGGGCCAGACACCGTGAAGTTCCGTGCCACGCGCCACCTCCGCCACGCCGAAGACGGCGCCCACCGCGACCAGCACCTGAACCGCGCTCTTGTTAAGCACCGTATGGGCGAGATCGACCCCGATCTGGCCGTCGTTCTCCAGCCAGGCGCGCTCATAGGGCCAGCGCCGCTCGGCCAGGAAGAGGCATGCCGCGAGACCGAGATAGGCCAGATTGAACGCCAGGAAGGAATACCCATGGGCGATCCCGGTCCAAGTTATCGTCAAGGCCGCGCAAAGCAGAAGGGGCCAAAGCAGATAAAGCCGGGCAAAACGAACGAGAGAGCGAATCATCGGGGTGTTCCGTGAAAACGGCGAGGAACGGAAACCCACGCAGGAACCCGATGCGCGACGCCGAGGAGCTTCTTCATGACGATCGGGAGGTGGCGCCCGTAAAGAACCAGAGCCGCGAGATGAAAACGAATATGTGCCAAACCTCCGATGGCCCCGATTAATTGTTACGGTTTCGCGACAAAATCAAGCCCCAACGCGGGAATCGGGCCGATTACCGTGACGCATCCCCAGCCCGCAGAAGTAGGGCCGGTAGAAGCACGCATGTCGCGCCCAGGACCGTCACGACCCCGATCGTCAGGAACTCCCCCATGCCGGCTATACCGCGATTATCCGAAAGGATGAGGGTGGCGAAGGACGCGATGGTCGTCGCACCGCTCATCAGCACGGCGCGCGGCGTCGAGGATCGCATCAGCAGGCCGAGCGAGGTCTCGTCGCGCAGCCGCATCACGAAATGCACGCCGTTATCGACTCCCAGCCCCAGGATCAGGGGGACGACGATCACGTTCGTGCTGTTGAAAGGGCGATCGAACAAGACGCTATAGCCCCCAAGGACCACGACCGAGAGCCCCAGCGGCGCCATCACGCACAAAGCCGCGCGTCCACTGGCGAGGACCCACCAAATCAGGAGAAAAACAGTGGCCGCGGCACCAAGGATCGCCTGTAGGAAAGCCCGGGTCACGATGTCGCCCACGCCCGCCTCCAGGACCGGACGTCCGATCGCATCCGGATAGAGGGCGGTGACGGCCTCCGTGAACCGTCGTAAAGCGCGGAAGTCCGTCAGATCCTCGGCCGGCAGCGCCACCGCGCGGCCATGGCCGGCCTCGCCGATGTAACGCGCCTTCATTGCTTCCGGCACGTCGTCCAACGTCACCGCCCTGGCCTCCAACACCGCCTTGAGACGTGTCATCAGGTCGGGCAAATGGCGAGTCAGCCTGCCCTCGTATTCGGCCAGGGCGGCCGCCGGCGACGACGCGTCGGTCAGCCCGTCCAGGGCGCTCATCAGCCGCGCGGGGGCCGCCCCGCCGACGCTTGCCGCCACGTCGCGCAGGGCGGCGACGGCCTCGGCCCGCCCCGCGTCCGAAAGGGCTTCCATGGTCCGCCTCGGATTAAGCGCCGGCCAAAGACTCGCCGCCATGTCGGCGACGATGGCGAGCTTCAGCGCCTGCTCCTCCGGCAGTAACGAGGCCGGCCCGCGCGCCGAGGCCACTTCCGGCAGGACGGCGAGCCGCGCCGCCACCGCGTTCGCCGCCTCCGGCGTATCGGTCACGACGGAGAGCGAATAGGGCGTGAGGGTACCGTCATCCTGCAGATCGCGCAGCGTGGCGATCGATTCCGCATCCGGGTCCTTAAGGGAAAGCGTATTGAAATCGAAGGCGATCCGCGTCGTCAGCAGCGCGCCGAAAACGGCAAGCGCGAAGCCAATCAGCAGGATCGCCCGCCGCCGACGCGAAATCCAGCGCGCCAGGGCCGGCCCACCAGGCAGATCCCGCCCCTTGTCGTCCGGTAGGGAGGCGACCCGGCACAACGCCAGCAATGACGGCATGACGGTAAAGCTCGCCAGGAAGGCGAGGACGATCCCCCCGGCGGAGATCAACCCCAATTCCGCCAACCCCCGAAAATCCGTCGGCAGAAAGGCGAGGAACCCGACCGCCGAGGTGACCGCGCATAGGCCGAGCGCCGAAAGGCACGCCCCTCCCGTCCGCGACAGCGCCCGAACGGCGCCGTCGCCGAACGCCGCTTCCTCGCGGAACCGCAAGGCGAAGTGGATCGCGAAGTCGATACCGAGCCCGATGAACAATACCGCGAAAACCGCGGACAGAAGGTTGAGGCTGCCGACGGCCAAGGCCGCGAACCCGGCGGTCCAGGCAAGGCCCGTCAACAATGTCGCGACCCCGATCGCGATCAACCGGAACGACCGGAAGCCGAGCCACATCACGACGGCGACGAGCGCGAGCGAGATCAGCCCCGCGCGTTGAAGGTCCGCGGTAAGACCGTCCACCTCCTCGGCCGAGAGCGGCCCCCTGCCGGTCAATCGCACGCGATAGCCGTTCTCCGCCGTCAGGCCGAGGCCGCGCGCTTCCTCGCGGATCACGCGGCTGGTATCGCCACCGACCGCCTGCTCGTCGCCATCGAGCCGCCCCTGTACCAAAATCAGGCGCCGCGAGGGCGCCGCCTCCGGCCCCAGAAGCAGACCGGACCATGAAGCCGCCGGCGGCGCGCCGTCCCGGGCCCGCACCGCGCTCTCCGCGAGGAAATCGGCGAGCGACCTGGCGGCTTCCGGGTCATTCTGAACGGCGAGGAGATAGACCTCCGCCACGCCGCGCAGACTCGGATCGCGGGCAAGCTCTGCGATCGCGGGTTGCGCGGCGAGCAAGCGTCCGCTTACCGCCTCCAGCCGTTCGACGGATAGATAGAGCAACCCGTTACGCCGCATGAAGGCGGTGTCATCAGGGGTACGGACCGCGTTGAAGAAACGCTCGTGTCCCGCCAATGCCCGCGCCAGCGCACGTTGCGCATCCGCCGCCTGGTCCGCGCCCGGGGCATCGATCACGACGATGTTGACGCGACGATCATAGGGAAAAAGCCGCTTGTACCGCTCATAGGTTTGGAGAAACCCCGTATCCGCCGGTATCAGGGCGGTCGCGTCGGTTTCGAAAGTGAGGCGTGCGTCGGCTACCGCCAGCGATCCCGCCGCCAGGGCCAGCGCCAACCCCAGACATGCGACCGGCCGCCGCGCGCAGGACCGGACCCAGGCGGCACCAAATCGCTTCAAGGGGGTCGCCAGACGGTCGAGCACGCGAAACATCGCTCCAAGCCGGGAAAATTCGGCGAATTCGTGTAACAGAGGGCTTTAAGATAGCGTCTGGTTGAGCTAAATCCCACAGTTAGCGTCGGTGATGGGACGCGATAAAGCGCAATTCGTCACATCAAGCGGGGGATAACGGTCCGGCATCGCGGTCGCCGATTGGCGATGGCGCCGGAACCGTCTGTTCATGGACGATGCCCTGTGCGCGGCATCAAGGAGGATTGGAAATGTTGACCCTCGTCCGGTCGAGCCTGACCCGGTCGATCCTGGCCGGCCTCGCGATCGCCATGGCGATGTCCTTGACCCTGGGCTTGGAAGCGCGCGCCGCGACCGACACGGAACGATCGGCCGCGCGCGCCCGGGTCGAAAGCCTGGGCGCGGATCTGGCGCGGCTATCGGAACGCGCCCCCACGCTATCCAACGAGGAAGCGGTCAAGGCCGGCGCGGAAATCGTCCGCGAGAATTTCGACCTGCCCGCGATCGCCGCCGCGACGGTCGGCCATGGCGTCTATGAGAAATGGACACCGGACCAGCGGGAGGAATATGTCGATGTCTTCATCCGCTACACGATCGCCTCGCAATCGGACGCGCTGACGATGTATGAGGGCGACAAGCTGGAAATCACCGGCGTGGAGGACGCGCCGAGCGACCTCGTCATGGTCCGCACACGCTACGAAGGCGATAGTGGTGAGCCGTCCAGCGTCGATTTCATGCTCTCGAACGATTCCGGAGACGGCTACAAGATTGTCGATCTGATCGTCGACGGCTCGGTCAGCCAATTGAAATTGCGGCGCGCCGAATTCTCCTCGGTCCTGAAATCCAAGGGCTATGAAGGGCTGATCGAGATCCTGCGCGACAAGGCGGATCAACTCATGGCCCGCAACGACTGACCCTCGGGCGGCGGGAAGCCAGCCATGACGCCCAGGGCCTGAAGCCGATGCCGCTCGATCCATGCTACCGAACGATGCTGTGGGGCGGGTTCGTGCTCATCCTCGTTGCATCGGCCGGCATCGTCCTGCCGGTCGAGGACGCCGCGATCGGGCGCCTGATCGACTGGATCCGGCCGACCAATCGCTATTACGATCCGCTACGGCTCGAAATCTCGCTGGCGATCGCGGGGCTGTTCCTGATCTGGGGCGCGCATGAACTTTCGACGCGCTTCCCGAACCCGGCCAACCTGCCACCTTTCCACTGGTACGGGCATTTCACCGCCGGCGCGGCGATCGTTCCCTTCTTCCTGATCGGCCACCATGAATTGTTAGGCATTCCGCCAGGAATCTGGGCGGAGGACGGGCCGATGGAGTATCTGACGGTCCTGCTCCTGGTCCTGTCGGCGGCGCTGGCGATCCGCGCCACCTCGCGGCCCGGGAAGGCCTTCGGGCGGGAAGAACGTCTTGTGCTTTGGCTTTTCGCAATCGGCCTCCTGTTCCTGGCCGGCGAGGAAATCAGTTGGGGCCAACGCATCCTGGGAATCGAAACCCCCGCGGCGCTGAAGGCAAACAATGTCCAGGGCGAACTCAATCTGCACAATCTGACCGTCGGCTGGAACGAGGTGGCGCGGATGATCATCGCCTGCCTGCTCTCGGCGCTGATCTGGCTGAACGAAAGTGACCGCCTCCCCCTACCGCGCGGCTGGCTGGACGGGCTGCGGCCGCCGCCGGCCCTTTTCTTCTGGCTGCCGCTATTGCTGATCCCCGGCCATCTTTACGACGAGTTGTTCGAGCAAATCGTCTCCTTCGCGATCCTTGCCTATGCCCTGACGATCGACCGGCGCGCACGGGGTGATTAGTGACTGATGGTCAAAGCTATTCCGAGAAAAACGCCCCTGCACGCTCCCGCGACGAGCCACTAGACTGCCGTTTCATGAGCCTGCGTTCCCCCGCCTATGACCAGACGAACGGCGCGTCCACCTTGCGCCCGCCGAGGCGGGCGGTCTTCGCCTTCGCGCTCGGATGCTTGGTCTTCGGCTATGCCTTTCTGCAACGGGTGGCGCCAAGCGTGATGACGGAGGAGTTGATGCGCGCCTTCTCCGTCGGCGGGGCGGCGCTGGGCTCGGTTTCCGCCTTCTATTTCTACGCCTATGCCGGCATGCAACTACCCGTGGGGCTGCTGATCGACCGGTTCGGACCGCGCCGCATGATGGCCGGCGCCATGGCGACCTGCATGATCGGCAGCGTGCTCTTCGCAACCAGCGAATCGCTCGCCATCGCCGCGATCGGGCGGGCATTGATCGGCGGGGCCGTCGCCTTCGGCTATGTCGGCACCATGACCATCGCCGCGCACTGGTTCCCGGCCGGCCGCTTCTCGCTCCTCGTCGGTATCCTGCAGGCGGTCGGCATGACGGGCGCGATCAGCGGGCAGGCGCCGCTTCGCCTCGTCGTCGACGGCACCGGGTGGCGGGACGCGATGATCATGGTGGGGGCGCTCGCCGCGCTGCTGGCATTGGCGATTTTCCTGGTCGTGCGCGACCGGCAGGACATGCGCAAGACGTCTGGCGGCATGCTGTCCGGCATGGGACGGATGCTGCGCCGCGCGGACAGTTGGGGCAATGCGGTTTGCGGCCTGACCCTGAGCGCGCCGATGCTGGCCTTCGCCGGCCTCTGGGCCGTGCCCTGGCTCGTCCAGGTGCATGGCTATAGCAAGGCCGAGGCGGGCGCGACCACCTCCATAATCTTCATCGGCTGGGGCATCTCGGCCCCGGTCTATGGCTGGTTGACCGACCGGATCGGACGACGCAAGCCTTTGCTCTATTCGGGTTACGCCTTCGCGGTCATGGGGCTGGTCGGGGTGGTCTACATCCCGGAACTCTCGCCGCCGGCGATATCCTTCCTGCTGGCCCTGATCGGAATTGGCGGCTGCTCGATGGTGCTGAACTTCACGTTGGCGCGCGAGACCAATAGTCCAAGCGACACCGGCGTGGCCCTCAGTTTCGTCAATATGTGCGTCGTCGGCGCGGGCGCGATCTTTCAGCCCCTGATCGGCTATCTGCTTGATCTCGGCTGGGATGGGACCGAGATCGAGGGCGTGCGGATTTATTCCGAGGCCGCCTACCGCATCGCCTTCAGCGCGATGATCGTCGGCTATGCCATTGGGCTGGCGGCATGTTTTTTCGCGGTGCGCGAGACGCACTGCCGTCAACTGGTGGAGGATCGATAAAGGATGGGAACCGCGCGTTGCTCGGCCGATGCCGTGACGATCCAGGTGGAGCCGCCCGACCAGGGCACGATCCAATGCATGATGGCGGACAGCGACCGCGTCTATGCCGACCTCTATCCAGTGGAGGAGAACCATCTGCTCGACCCCGCCGCTTTGATCGATCCCGATATAACCTTCCTCGTCGCGCGGTGCGACGGGGTGGTGGCGGGCTTCGGCGCACTCGCCATTCGGCGGGACGAGAATGCGGCCTATGGCGAATTGAAGAGGATGTATGTCGCCCCGTCCCTGCGCGGCATCGGCCTCGGACGCCGGCTCCTCCAGGCGCTGGAGGATCGCGCGCGCGCGGACGGCATGGCGCTGCTGCGCCTGGAAACCGGCAACCGCCAGCCGGAGGCCATCGGCCTCTATCGCGCCGCCGGCTTCACCGAGCGCGGCCCCTTCGGCCCCTATGCCGAGTCCGAGCACAGCCTCTACATGGAAAAGCGGCTATAGGGGCCGGCCTACAAATCCCGTCGCAACAGGACCACGGCCTTCTTGCCGCCCTCGGTACGCTGTTCGCCCACCGGCTTGAAGCCGAGGCGCTCGTGGAAGCGCATGGAATGGGGATTGGGCGGCTCGCTATTGACCTCGCAGCCGACGAAGGGAAAGCGACCCTCCATCGCCTCGAACAGGTCGCCATAGAGCAACGCGCCGACGCCGCGCCCGCGCGCGCTCTCGCTTACCATGACGCGGTCCATATAGACGAAATCCGTGAAGTTCTGCCGGAACCACAGGAAATTCAGGCTGTCGTAATCGGCCGGCGGCCCGAAGGCGATCATCACGCCGACCGGATCACCGTCGATGCAGGCGACGCGGGCATAGGCGCTCTCCGCGATCAGGTCGGCCAAGCGCGTCTTGGGCAATGAGTTGACCGCCGGCACGCAGGCCTCGTTCAGCGCGTAATACCAGTCGATATCATGCTCGGGGTCGAGCGGGCGGATGTCGATCGCGCTCATTGCCCCCGCCCCGCCTCGCGCCGGGCCATGAAGGCCAGCCGCTCGAACATGTGCACGTCCTGCTCGTTCTTCAGCAATGCCCCGTGAAGCGGTGGGATCACCTTCGACGGGTCGCTTTCCCGCAGCATTTGCGGGTCGATATCCTCCACCATCAGCAACTTGATCCAATCCAGCAATTCGGAGGTCGAGGGCCGCTTCTTGAGCCCGCGGACCTCGCGCAGCTGGAAGAACAGCGTCAGGGCCTCCTTTAAAAGCCGTGGCTTCAGGTCCGGGAAGTGCACCTTGACGATAGCCTCCATCACCTCCGGATCGGGGAAGCGGATGAAGTGGAAGAAACAGCGGCGCAGGAAAGCGTCCGGCAGTTCCTTCTCGTTGTTCGAGGTGATGATGACGACGGGTCGGTTGACGGCGCGCACCACCTCCCCCGTCTCATAGACGTGGAACTCCATGCGGTCGAGTTCGAGCAACAGATCGTTCGGGAACTCGATATCCGCCTTATCGATCTCGTCGATCAGAAGAACGGGCGCGGGATCGGTCGTGAAGGCCTGCCAAAGCTTTCCCTTCACGATATAGTTGGAGATGTCGTGCACCCGCTCGTCACCAAGCTGGCTGTCCCGCAGCCGGCTGACCGCGTCATACTCATAGAGGCCCTGCTGCGCCTTCGTCGTCGATTTGATGTGCCAGGGGATCAGCGGCCGGTCGAGCGCGCGGGCCACCTCCTCGGCGAGTTGCGTCTTGCCCGTGCCCGGTTCGCCCTTGACCAGCAGGGGCCGCTCCAGCGTCACGGCCGCGTTGACCGCGGCCGATAGATCGTCGGAGGCGACATAGCTCTCGGTTCCGGTGAAACGCATGGGCTCGGCGTCCTCTCGCAACTGTTCAAAGGGTCGTCATGGGCGAGTGCCCGGGACGATAGGGGGTCGCGCGGACGGCGGCAAGGTCGGCTTCCCGATGGCGCCCGCCCGGGCTATGATCCGACCATGATGGCTTCCCGACGCGCCCCCGATCCCCCTACACCCCCTGTTCCCTCCGCGCCCCCTGTTCCCTCCGCGAAGGTGAAGCGCCTGATCGCGGAAGCGATGGCCGCCTATGGCGCCGGCGACGCGCGCAAGGCGGAGGCGGGCCTGCGTCAGGCGGCGCGCCTGAAGCCCTTCTTCCCGCCCGCCGCCTATAATCTGGCCGTCCTGCTGCGGCGCGAGGGGCGCGCGGCGGATGCCGTCCGCGCGCTGGAGACGGTGGTCGAGCGGGCGCCGGACTATCTCGCCGCGTGGATCGAACTCGCCCTCGCCCGGCAGGAGACGCGCGCGACGGCCGGGGCCCGAGCGGCTGCGGACCGCGCCCTCGCGCTCGCGCCGTCGGACGGGGACGCGCGACGGGCGGCCGCGGGCGCCGCCTTCGCCGATGGCGACTGGCGCGCGGCGGCGGATCATTCGGCCGCGCTCGCCGCGCCCGGGCCGGAAGACCGACTGCTGCACGCCCGGGCGCTGCTGGAATGCGGGGAGAAACAGGCGGCCCAGGAAGAGCTGCACGCGCTGGCCACGTCAGAGCCCGCACGCATCCCCGATATTTTGAAGGTGCTGACCCATCGCGGGTCCGGCGGCTTTCCCCTCGACGAGCGACGCTTGATGGCGGCGTTGGGGCTGGACACTCAGTCGGCCGAGCGGCCGCCGACGCGATAATGCTTGCGATAGCCGCCGGGGGCCTCGGCGATCGCCTCCTGCGTTTCCTCGAACCGCGCGCCGTCGCCGCCGTCGAGCGTGCCGAACCTGGCGCCGACGCCGCGCGGCACCGGGATCAGTTGCGCGACCGGCGTGCCGGCGGGCAGGCGGCCCACGAACCCCTCCCCCGTCCAGATCGCCGGGAAATGCACCAGCCCATGGCTGAACCGGTCGCAATCGACCAGCCCGCTCAGGGTGCGGAAAGGCAGGTCCGTCCGGCTCGCCGGGTGGGTGAAGAGCACGGACCAGCCGGGCGGCGTCTCCACCGTCCAGAAATTCATGAATTTGAGGAAGAGCTGGCCCGGCTTGCCGATCGGGCTTCCGGCCGCCTGGGCCGAGACATGAAGGCCGAGCGGCGCGCGCGTCAACCGCTCGAACCGGGTCGGCGGCGGCGACCAGTTCCAGTCGAAACGGCCGTCGGCCGAGACCTCGACATCCGCGGCCAGCGGCATCAACCATCCCGCCCCCATGGCGTCGATCAAGGGCGGGCAGTGCTTCAACGTGCGCACCGGCGCGCCGAGCAGGTCGCTGTCCGCCGTCGCCGGCATGGTGCGAAGCCATTCCGGCAGCGCTTCCGTCCCGCGCACCGGCCGGGGCAGGATATCGACCCATTCGGGGGGGCAGCGAAAGGTGATCTCGATGCTCAACGCGGGGCGGCCTTAAAGCGGATTGACGGGGAATCGGACCGGGATTACCGCGCGAGCTTGCGCTTACGCTCCCGTTCCTTCTGCAGGACATAGACGCTGGCCGCGATCACGGTAAAGACGACGAAGATGACGCCGATCACGTTGATGACCGGCGACAGACCGAAACGGAAGCGCGAGCCGATCTCCGTCACCAGGGTCCAATCGCCGCCGATCGCGAAGACGGTGGTGTTGTAATTCTCGATCGATTGCAGGAAGGCGATCACGGCGGCCGTCAGGATCGTCGGCATCAGGAAGGGCACGGTGATCCGCCGGAACATGAAGAAGCTGGAAGCGCCGAGATCGAGGGCCGCCTCCTCCAGCCCCCGATCCTGACGCTGCAGGCGCGCCATGAAAAGCAGCATGGAATAGGCCGCGATGAAGCTGCCTTGCGCCATCACCGTCAGGAACAGGCCGCCCGGCACGTCCACCCGCCCCCAGAAGATCAGAGTGGAGATACCGAGCACGATCCCCGGGATCAGCAAGGGCGATACCAGGATGGCGTAGAGCAGATTATTGTAGCGGCCGCGCAGGCGGGTCAGGATGAAGGCGCCCGAAAGCCCGAGCGGCAATGCCACCAGGATCACGCCCAGGGCGACGATCAGGGAGTTCACGACACCCTGCAGGATTCGGTCGTCCCGCGCCAATTCGCCGAACCATTGCAACGTCCAGCCGCGCCATTGCGTGACCGACGGATACTCATAGGCGTTGAAGGCCGCCAGCGACATCACCAGCAGCGGCGCGAAGAGATAGACGAAGAAGACCACGACATAGATGTCGAGGACGAGAGTGGACCAATCGCGGCCCTGGCGTTGCGTGCTCATCGATTCTCTCCGCTCAAGGCCCCGGTCGCCGCGCATCCCATGATTTTGCGCCCCGTCATTTCGCGATATCGCGGATGCCAACCTTGAAGACCTTCATCATGATCAGGATGAAGCCCAGGCAGACGAGCACGAGCGAGAAGCTGTAGGCGGCGCCGCTGTTCCAGTTCTGGCTTTCGAAGAATTGGCGATAGATCAATTGGCTGAACCAATCGCCGGATTTGCCCCGTGTCATGATCTGCGGCACCGAATAGGACCCGACGGACAACATGAAGGTCATGATGCACCCCACCGCGATGCCGGGCTTGGCATGCGGAATGACGACGCGCAGATGCGTGCGGATGACGCCCGCGCCCAGATCCTCGCTCGCCTCCAACTGATTGCGGTCCAACGTCTCGACCGTGTTGTAGATCGGGAAGATCATGAAGAGGACATAGGCGTAGATCAGCGCCACGAAGACGGAGCCGGAATATTCCAGGAAGGGAACCCAGCTCTTATCCTCGAACGAGACCAACCCCAGCCAAGCCAGCAGGCTGTTGATAACCCCCTGATAGTCCAGGATCATCAGCCAGGCATAGACGCGCAGCAACTCGTTGATCGCATAGGGCACGATCAGCCCCAGCATCAGCAACGCCGCCTTGTTCGGCGTCGACAGCTTGGCGATCGTGAAGGCGATCGGATAGCACACGATCAAAGCCAGAATCGTGACCGCCAGCGAATAGCCGATGCTCTTCAGGAATATCTCGAAATGCAGGGCCGACATCTTGGTGTAATTGTCGAAGCCGTAATGCTTCGGCGGCGCGGTCTCCTCCGCCTCCATAGCGGCGATGTCGGCCTTAAGTCCGTCGATCCGTTCCTGGATATCCGCCTTTCCCTCCGGCGTGTCAGCCTGCCCGAGATCGAATTCCAGGAGCCCCATGTCGGAATAGGCCCGGTCGATCCTCATGCCCAGTTGGTCGTCGCGATCGATCCACCAGAGCGAATGCTCGATCATGAAGGCCTGCGGCAGCAGGATCATGATCAACATCCAGAAGGCCGTCAGCGTGATGAAGACACCCGTCAGCGTGCGGCCGTAGCTGCGCAGAAGTTCATGCATCGTCCGCCTCGGCCTCGATCTCGCCGGCGCGCATGACGACCGCGTCGGCGGCGTTGAAACCAACCTTCACCGCGCCTTCGAGCCCGCCATGGCCGCCCCGGTTCGCCTCATGCACGATGAAGCTGTCCGCACCGGCCTTGAAGAACAGATTGACGAAGGACCCTTCGAGGTCGCGACGCTCGAACCGCGCGTCGAAGACGTTGTCGGGGGCCACGCCATTGACGCGCGCGCTGCGCTCCGGCCGCACGAAAAGCATCGCGCGCTCCCCGACCGACAGGCGGTCCTGATCGCGCCCGCGCAGCATGCCGTGCGGCGTCTCGACCGTGGCGAAGCCATCGCCCGTTGCCGTGACCCGCCCCTCGATCACATTGTTCTCGCCGACGAAGGTGGCCACGAACGGGGTGCGGGGATTGTCGTAGATGGTATCGACGTCGCCGACCTGCTCGACCACGCCGGCCTTCATCACGGCGATCCGGTCGGACATGGTCAGCGCCTCGCCCTGATCGTGGGTGATGAAGATGAAGGTAACGCCGGTCTTGCGTTGGATGTCCTTCAGTTCGGCCCGCATGTACTGGCGCAGCTTGAGGTCGAGCGCGGAGAGCGGCTCGTCCAGCAGCAGGACCGCCGGTTCGACGGCGAGCGCGCGGGCGATCGCCACGCGCTGCTTCTGGCCGCCGGACAGTTCGTTCGGGGATTTCTCCTCATGCCCTTGCAGCCCGACCAGGGCGAGCAGGTCGAAGGCCCGATCGCGCCGCGTCTTCCGGTCGACGCCGCGCGCCTCCAGCCCGAAGGCGACATTCTCCCAATTGGTCATCAGCGGGAACAACGCCAGATTCTGGAAGATCAGTGCCGTCGGCCGCCGCGCCGGGCCCAGGGCGCCCATGTCCTGGTCGCCGATCAGCACCTTGCCCTCGCTCGGCCGGATGAAGCCGGAGACCATGCGCAGGATCGTCGTCTTGCCGCATCCCGACGGCCCCAGAATGGAAAAGAACTCGCCCGCATTGATCGTGAGCGTCGTACGCTCTACCGCCGTGAACCCGCCGAAGCGCATCACGACATCCTGAAGCCGCACGTCCTTGCCGCGCATGGCCCGCCCCCTTTTTCGAACCCAGACGTCGCGATCGGCGTGAGCGGACGGGGAATTGCCCCGTCCGCCCCACCGTCACCCTCGCCGATCAGGCGTTGGTGATCTTCTCGACATATTCCTGGCGGAGTTGCGCGAAATAGGGCGTATCCGCCTGCCACCACCACAGATTCGCGAGGTTCTCCTCATTGTAGACCTCGTCGAACTGCTGCTTGTATTCGGTGCCGGCATGGTCGGCGGCGCCCTTCACGGCCGAGTTATAGCCGGTATTCTTGGAGAACATGCCGGCCATCCGGGGCTCGAGCATCGCGTTGATGAAGGCATAGGCCTGATCGATATTCTCCGCGCCCGCGGTGACACCCATCGAGTCCATCCAGGTGATGCCGCCTTCCTTGGGCATGCGGTATTTCCACTTCGCATTCTCGCGATTGAGCAGAAGACCGGTCGTGTCCCAGGTCTGGCCGATCGTCGCGCCGGCGTCGGTGAAGGCGGCGGTCGCCTCGGTCGCGTTGTTCCAGAAGGCCGCGATATTGTCCTTGCGCTCGATGATGAAGGCCGCGCAAGCATCCCACACGCGGCGCGCCTCGTCCTCGGACTTATAGATGTCGAGGGCGCGGTTCGACGGCACCTCGCCGGTCGCGTCGAGATAGAGCGCCACGCCCATGATGACCGACTTCTGACGGAAGGCGGCGGAACCCGAGGCCTCCGGCGCCCAGAGCGAGCCGAAGGAGACCGCCTCCGCGTCCATCGGCATGGCCTCGCTGTCATAGGTGATGGCTTCCGTGCCCCAGTCGAACGGCAGCAGATAGCGCTTGCCGCGATAGGTCGCGCCGAGATTGATCGAGTCGCGGACCATGGAGGGGATCAGGCGGTCCATCGCCACCTTGCTCTCGTCAAGCGGGGCGATCAGGTCGTACTGATAGTAGTTCGGCCCGTTGGTGATCGAGGGGAAGATAACGTCGAATCCCTTGCCGCCCGCGGCGCGCAGCTTGTTCTCCGCCTCGTCGTTGGAGCCGTAGGTCGACAGATTGACCGTGATGCCGGTATCGCCCTCGAACTTCTTGATCATGTTCTCTTGGATATAATCGCCCCAGGCATAGACATTGACCTGCCCGCTCGAGGCGAGCGCGTCATGGGCCTTCAGGATGACGGGCGCGACGGCGGCGGCGGCCACACCCTTCAGCATGGATCGACGGGAAAAGCGCATGGTCTCGAAACCCCTTGGTTGGCCGATCGGTTGGCACGATCGGTTGGCATGATGGGCCACGGCGGTTCCACCGGGTCGCATCGCACGGAGCGACCCGGCCGCATATCGCCGCGACCGGCAGGCCTATGCTGATAGGGAGAAAGCGAGACCGAACCGTTGCCGGCCGGTGAATATTTGATGGCCGTGACATTGCACCGGCATGACGTCGCCGCCGTGATGGTCACCCCCTGAAGAGGCATCGCGGCTCAGCGCGCGGACATCTCCCGGCAGCGCGCCTCGACCTCTTCCCGGGCGGCATCCTCGAGGTCCGAGGCGAGACGGGTTTCGAGCATGCCCAAAACATCGGCCTTGAAGCCGAGACCTTGCAGAAAATCGACGAGACTGGTGGCGATCCGCCCGCCAAGCTCGCTCACCCGCGCGTCGACCGACGTGACACGGCACCGGGCGAGATCGGCCGTCAGATCGATCGCGACACGGCCGCCGAGGTCGCCGCTCATCGAGGCGTCCGGCCCCGCCTCGCAATAGAGCGTCGCATCGATCGCGGCCGAAAGCGCATCGTTTTCCATGTTGAGCGCGACATCATGCACCGTCAGGCTCTTGAAGCGGTCGACGGCGATCGTCACCAACTTGAAATCGTCGATCCGAAGGGCGGAACACGGCTCGGCCTGTCGGATCGCGTTTTCCACCATGGCGTTCGCCCGCGCCTCGCCCGGCACCGTCAGGACCGCGACGAGGAGAAGAGCGACAAGGCGGAACCCGGTGAAGACATGATAACGCATGGATGATCGGTCCCTGGCTGGGGATCTCGACGGCCGATACGGCCGGCCGCCTATCTGCTGCGGCGTAGAAGGCGCTCCGCCGCCTCGATGTCGCCGGGGGCATTGGCGTTGAAGAAGGGGTCGACAGGCTCCGCCGCGAACTCGACCTGGATCAACTTGAAACGGCGGGTCCAGCGGTCGACCTTCCGGATATCCTCCTCCAGCATGGTCTGGCGCAGATCGTCGGCCAGCCGCACGGGCCAGAGGCCGACCACCGGATGCGCCCGGCCGTCGGAGGCGGCGCAGGCCATGTCCGCCTCCGCGCGCTCGACCGCCTGCATCAATCGCGGCACCAGATTGCGCGGCAGGAACGGTGCATCGCCCGGGAAGGTCGCGAGCCATTCGGCCCCGCGATGGTGGCGCCGCGCCCACTCCAACCCCGCCAACACGCCGGCCAGCGGGCCAGGCTGCCCATCCATCGTATCGGCCAGGACATCCATGCCGGTGACCTCGAAACGCTCCGGGTCGCCATTGGCATTGAGGGCAAGCTCGTCGACCTGGGGCCGGACGCGTTCGATGATATGATCCAGGATGGGACGGCCGCCCAGGAGGCGCAGGGATTTGTCCCCACCGCCCATGCGCGACGACAAGCCGCCCGCGAGCACGATGCCCACGACGCCCGTGGAGACCGGCGCCGTCTTGGTTACATCCAAGTTCTCGTTAACACTCAATGGCGTGCCTTGCTTCGTTTCTGGGTCCCTCACCATCATCTCATGCTTCTCCCGCCTTCCTTCGAGAATTCTGGCGACAGGTCGGACGACAAACCCGGTCTCCAACAGGTTATCCTGTTCCGTCCCGTATCCTTCGATCGGTATAGCGCTTCGTCCGCACGCTCAATCACGGTCTTCAACGGTGCCGCGCGATCCGCCACGGCGAGGCCGAAGGAGGCCCGAACCTCGATCGCCCCTCCCTTGTCCAAGCCGATTGGGCGTTCCTCCAGGGCGCGCCGCAAACGCTCCAGCACATCCCGTGCCGTTTCCTCGCCGGCATTGGGCAGACAAACGAGAAACTCCTCGCCGCCATAGCGATAGATAGTGTCCGTCGGCCGCAAACGCGAGACGAAGCGACCCGCGACGGCCCTCAAGACCTCATCCCCGACACCATGACCGTGGGCATCATTGATCGCCTTGAAATGATCGATGTCGCAGAGCCCGATCGCGAGCCCCTTGCCGCCATGCCCCGTGTCGGTACCCCGGCGGTACGCTGTCTCGACTTCCGCCATCATCCCGGCGCGCGTACTGAGGCCGGTCAGCGGGTCGAGGGTCGAAACCGCCTTTCCGAAGGCATCGCGCAACCGGCGCGCGCGCCCCCGGAACGCATCCGCGCGGGCGACCAGCTCGTCATATTCGCCGACAGGAACCGGACGGTCGGCGCGCGCGCGTTCCGCCAGGAGGCGCGCCAGTTCATGAAGGCTTCGATAGCTTTTCCAAAGTTCACTGACCGCCGATTGGCGCAACAGCGGGTCATCCGCATGCGCCAGATACCACATGCCGAAACGGCTGTAGAGAACCCGGTCCTCGTCCAGTAAATCCGGTTCCGGCTCGATACGGCAGACAAGCGCGCGATGCCATCGATTCAACCATCGCGCATGCTCGTCCAGCGCATCGTCGACCGCCGCAAGGACATCATTCGCGTCGAGATCCTCCGGCCGCGACTGATCGGCGGGCTGACAGCCCTGTTCGCGCTTATTCATCACCAAACGCTCGCTTCGCCGGACGCTCGTATCGCCGGAGTCCAACCCTTGCGCCATGCATACCCCTAAAATCGGGACAAACCCCCAGCAAGTGGGGCGACTTGGCCCTTATAGCCCATGCACGCGCCCTTACACGCCCCGAAAGTACTATGGATACTCCTCTCGAAGTGGGCAAGTCGTCGCCATGCCATGCATGGACCGGGGGTGTTGGTGCGTGCATCAAGAGCCTATATAGTCACGTGTTAGCCATCGGCAAATCGCGGCACGCGGCCGATGGGCCATGCCCGACGGCAACGCGAAAGCACGGTGAACCGTCGGTGCATGACGAGTGAACGCGGGCAACACGCGTGAACGATCACGGGATAGTGGGAAACGCATTCATGCATGGGTCGAAGGAACAGGAAGTCACGGCCGTCTTGGACGATGCCGCGCGAATCGCGAGCGACCAGCAGGCGCCGATGATCGACCCGTTCGGCCGGGCGATCAGCTATCTGCGCGTCTCGGTCACGGATCGCTGCGATTTCCGATGCGTCTATTGCATGTCGGAGGACATGACCTTCCTGCCGAAGAAGGACGTACTGTCGCTGGAGGAGCTGGACCGCGCCTGCTCCGCCTTCGTGCGCCTGGGCGTGCGAAAGCTCCGCCTCACGGGCGGGGAACCGCTGGTTCGCCGCAATATCATGTGGCTGATCGAACGGCTGGGCCGTCATCTGGATAGCGGCGCGCTGGAGGAATTGACCCTAACCACGAACGGCAGCCAGCTCGCCCGCTACGCGGAGGACCTCTATCGCTGCGGCGTTCGACGGGTGAACGTTTCGCTGGACACCCTCGATCCCGGGAAATTCCTGGAGATCACGCGCTGGGGCAAGTACGACAAGGTGATGGAGGGGCTGGAGGCCGCGAAGCGCGCGGGCCTGCAGGTCAAGATCAACTGTGTCGCGCTGAAGGGCGTCAATGACGACGAGATTCACCGCATCGTCGAATGGTGCGGCGAAGAGGGGTTCGACCTGACCTTCATCGAGGTCATGCCGATGGGCGATATCGGCAATGAGGAGCGGCTGGATCAGTACTGGCCGCTGACCATGGTGCGGGCGGAGCTTGCCCGGCGCTGGACCCTGACGGACAGCGACTACGTCACCGGCGGGCCGGCGCGTTACGTCCACGTCGCGGAGACGGGGCGGAAGATCGGCTTCATCACGCCGCTCACCCATAATTTCTGCGAAAGCTGCAATCGCGTGCGCTTCACCTGCACGGGCATGCTCTATATGTGCCTCGGCCAGGACGACTCCGCCGATCTCCGCCCCGCGCTGCGCGAGCGCGAGGATGACGGCGCCCTGGAAGACTCGATCCGCGAGGCCATCGGCCGCAAGCCCAAAGGGCATGATTTCGTTATCGACCGGCGCCGGGGCGCCAAATCGGTCGCCCGGCATATGAGCGTCACCGGCGGATAGCGCCCTCCTCGGACGGGTGGCCGCCTCCCCTCCTTCCCCGTCGCGCCGCAAGGCGATTGCCCGGTCGGCGTGGCGGGCGTACCGTCGCCCCGACGTCAATCGACGGAGCCCGAGATTCCATGCAGACGATCCGCAGCGAGGAGGAACTCGCCGCCCTTTACGACGCGCCGGGACGCGCGTCCCTGGTCAAGGAAGCCGTTAGGCTGACGCCGGAATATCGCGCGCTGCTCGCGGCGTCCCCCTTCTTCGCGCTGGCGACCGTCGGGCCGGAGGGCCTCGATTGCTCTCCGCGCGGCGACCGGGGTGCCGCCATCCATATCGAGGATGACGAAACCCTGATGCTGCCCGACCGGCGCGGCAATAATCGTATCGATTCCCTGCGAAATATCGTCCGCGACCCGCGCGTGGCGCTGCTGTTCCTGATTCCCGGTTCAGGCACGACGGTCCGGGTCAACGGGCATGCCTCGATCACGACCGATGCCGCGCTGCTTGAGCGTTTCGCGGTCGAGGGCAAGAAGCCGCGCAGCGTCCTCGTGATCGGCATCGACCGGGTCTATTTTCAATGCGCGCGCGCCGTGCTGCGCGCCGGTTTGTGGGACGAGGCCGCACGGGTCGATCCCGCCGACATCCCGACCCCCGGGAAACTGTTGCAGGCGATGACCGAGAAGCCGCAGATGCCCCGGAACGATTCCGGCGAGGCCCCCATCGACGGCGCCGCCTATGACGCCGACTGGTCGGGGCGAGCCAAGAAAAGCCTATGGTAGGGAGTGGACGTAGCATGAAGATGGCGGTAATGGGGGCCGGTGCGCTCGGTTGTTATTTTGGGGGCCGAATCGCGGCCGCAGGCGGCGATATCGCCTTCATCGCGCGCGGCGCGCATCTCGAAGCCATGCGGCGCGACGGCATTCGGATCGAGAGCCCGCTCGGCGACAGCCATATCGAAAAGGTGACGGCGAGCGACGATCCGGCCGAAATAGGCCCCGTCGATTGCGTCTTCTTCCTGGTAAAGCTTTTCGATATCGAGGCGGCCGCCCATCAAATGGCGCCCCTGATCGGCCCCGGGACCACGGTCGTCACCTTCCAGAACGGCGTCGAGGGCGCGGAGCGGATCGGCGCGATCGTCGGCGCGGAACGTGTCCTGGACGGAATCGCCTATATCCCCGCCCATATCAGCGCGCCGGGAACGGTCCATCATGGTGGCACGCTGGCACGCCTGCTGTTCGGGGAGACGGATGGCGGGCCGAGCACACGTACGGACGCGCTGCTCGACGTCATGAAGGCGGCCGGCATCGACGCCGAGATCGTCTCGGACATCCGGGTGCGCAAATGGCAGAAATTCGTGATGCTGAGCGCATTGAGCGCCACCACCGCGCTGACCCGGCTGCCGATCGGCCCCATCCTGGCCGATCCGGAGGGTGCGAAACTGTTCAAGGCGGCACTTGACGAAACCGTGGCCGTCGGCCGTGCCGAATGTTCCGGTCTCGCGGCCGATGCGGCGGATCAGGCGTTGGAGATCGCACGCGGCTTCGCGCCCGGCGTCCGCGCCTCCATGGCCGAGGATCTCAACCGCGGCAAGCGGATCGAGCTTCTCGATCTGAGCGGCGCGGTCGTGCGCCTGGGCGAGAAGCACGGCATCGACACACCGACACACCGGGTCGTGCTGCGGGCGCTGCACCCTTTCGTCGCGGGCTCACCCGCCGACTAGGCCCCTTTACCAGCGTCCCGTGCGCGCCGCCCAGGCGACCCGGAGCGCGCGGCTCACGGGCGGGTTGGCGAGCCGCCCGTCGAAGGGATCGCCGCCCGCCCGGCGAAGCTGCTTCAAATGCGCCGCCGCGATCGGCGCGGCAAGGAAGGCGGGCGTGGCCTCACCCGGCACGGACCGCCGCAGGGCGCGCGCCTCGCGCAGGTGCCCTTCCGCGCGCTCAAGCAAGGGCGCGACCGCCCTCGCGATGGCTTCATGCGGTTTCGCGGCGAAGAGGATGTCCTCCGTCGCGCCGGCCTCCTCCAGCACCGCCCGGGGCAGCATCATGTGCTTTCCCGCCAGGTGGAACGGCAGCGCGCGTACCTGCCCGACCAACGCGTGGGCAATGCCGAGCGCATCGGCGGCCGCCCGGCTCGCCGCCGTCTCCGGCACGCCCATCATCTGTTGGGCAAGGCGGATCAGCCCGCCGTTGGTCGCGCGGGCATAGTCCTCGAAATCCTCCAGCGTCTCGATCGTCCCTTCGTCCAGATCGCGGGCCCGGGCATCGATCAGCGCATCGAACAGGGCACGGTCCGGCCGCATGGCGTCGATCGCCCCGGCCAGCGGCAGGACCACCTCATGGCGGCGCGGATTTCCGTCCTCGATCCCGTCCAGCGCTTCCCGCCACCATTGCAGGCGAATCTCGCCCAGCATCGCCTCGCTTACCACCTCGCGGGTCTTCGCCACCTCCGCGTTGAAGGCGTAAAGCGCGAACAGCGCCGGCCGATGCACCGCCGGCGCGGCGATGGCCATCATGTAGCGATCCGCATCCTGCCGCCGGACGAGACGCGCGCAGGGGCCGTCGCCCGCACGCTCGGCCTCCGGATCGACGATATCCTCGCTCATTCCGTCCCGTGCTCCGGTCCGACGTCGCCCAGGGCATCCAGCCCACTTTCCGTGAAAGCCCCAGCCACCACGCCCTTCGCGATACGCTCGGGCGCGTCGATAACCGCCCCCGGGTCATCGGCCATCCGATCATGCAGACGTTCATAGACACCGATCAAGGTGGTCAGGATCGCACGTTCGCGCCGGCCGAGCGACGGCGCCACCCGGTCCCGGGCGGCGCGTATCGCCGCCCGATAGTCGCCCGCGCGCCGATGAATCTCAGCCGCGAGCGATAGGACACCCGGTTCCCGTGCCGCCATGGCCTCGGCCAGGCCGGCGCGGGTCAGCCCATGGACCGCCAGCCGATCCGCCGGCAGGGTCACGAGTTGTCCCCCGCGCGCCGTATCCTTGGCGAGATCGCGCTGGATATGGACAAGATAGCAGAAGAGGGCCATAGGCCGCGCCGCCGCGAAAAGTGTATCTTCCGACAAGGTCGGAACGAGGCGCCCCCTCTCCTCCCGCATCGTGAGCACATGCAGGAAGACGGCCGCCGGCGCGACCGTGGCCCCCTCGCAATAGGCATCGAAATCGGCCCAACCCGCGATCGCTCGCTCAGCGACATCGCGGGCCATCGCCTCGGCCAGCGCGCGCCAAGCACGCGATCCCGGCGCACCGGTAGAAGCCGCGGCCAGCAGCGCGTCATGCACCGGCGCGGCGCCGGCGGCGAGCAATGGATCGCCCATATCCTCCGCGTCGGCCGACCGCCAGTCCCGGCCCGCCAGCGCGGCCTCGCACCGCGCGCACCAACGAGCCACCGCGCGAATAGCCAAGGGCCGCGCGGCGGCACGTGCCGTTTCGTCCATTGCCAGAAAACCGTCGTCGACGAAATCATCGACGATGCGCATGCTGGCATAGCAGGCCTCGAACAAGGCGCGCTTGCGCCCCGGCAGGAAGCGCCCGACCGCATCCAAATTCGAACCGCTGTCCCGCGTCACCGCGCGCGCGGCCTCATGCGGGGCCTGATCCGACAGGCAAGCGACCCTAAACCCGGCGAAGAAATCCTTTCGGGGGGCGGCGGATCGGCGAAGATCGGATGAATCGCTATGCGCTGGCATGCGGGGAGTTGAAGGCTATCATATCCGGGAATGCAACCATTGGCTCGTTGATATCCCCTTAACCAATACGTATTAGCATTCTCCATGAGCACGGTCAGGATGGAAACCGGTGCCGCACGTCGATCTACGGGTAACTACAGTGTCTCAACTCGTTGCCAAGGCCAAGGGATGGACGATCGAGACCTATCGCGAGGTCATCGACAATGCCGGCGTGGGATTATTCCAAACCCGGCTGGACGGCACCTATGTGTTCGCGAACGATACGCTCGCCCGCATGCTGGGCTATTTGGATGCCGATGCGTTGTTTCGCGATAACCCGAAGGTGGGGGATCGCTTCTACGCCAACCGGACCCAACGGGACGAGTTCCAGGCCCTCATGGCGCAGGACGGCCATGTCCGCGACTATCTGATCCAATGCCGCAAGATCGACGGCACCGGGTTCTGGGTCAGCGAGACATCCAATGCCATGCATGACGTGCACGGAACGTTGATCGGCTATGTCGGGGCGCTGATCGATGTCACGGCACGTGTCCAGGCGGAGGACAGCTTCGCCCAACTATTCGACAACATGACCGAGGGCGTGTGCCGCACGACGCCCGACGGTCGGCTGGTACGGGCCAATCCCGCCCTGGTGCGCCTAATGGGCTTCGAGACGGAGCGGGCACTGATAGAAAGCATCTCCGATCTCGGTCAACAAGTCTATGTCGACCCGTCGCGACGGCAAACCCTCGTCCAACTCATGACCGCTCGCGGCGAGGTCGCCGGCTTCGAGAGCGAAGTTCACCGGGTCGGAACCGGCGAAACGATCTGGATCAGCGAGACCCTGAGGGTACTGCGCGACGAGCACGGCGTGATTCGCTATTACGAAGGGACCGTGCGCGATATCACGGAACAACGCGCGTCCTATGAGCAACTTCGCATCGCCAAGGAGGCCGCGGAGAACGGTCACCGGTCCAAGGCGCGATTCCTCGCCAATATCAGCCACGAACTGCGCACGCCGCTCAACAGCATCATCGGCTTCTCGGAGGTCATGCGCACGGAACTGTTCGGCGCGCTCGGTTCCGAGAAATATCGCGGCTATATCGAGGACATGCACAACAGCGCATCGATGCTGCTGAGGCTGATCGACGACATCCTCGAGATCGCCAAGCAGGAGGCGGGGCAGACCGCCCTTTCCCCGGAAAGCATCGAGCTGCCCGACGCCCTGGACCGGGCGATACGTGTCCTTCGGCCACGCGCCGAGGCACGCGGTGTCATCCTGGGCTATATGGCGCCGCCGCCTGCCGTTACCTTCAACGCGGACCCGAACCGCCTCAATCAGATCCTGGTGAATCTCGCCGGAAACGCCATCAAGTTCAACCAACCGGGCGGGCATGTCCGTTTCGCCGGCCATGTCCACGACGATCGGCTGGAGATCAAGGTCATCGACGATGGACCGGGCATCGACCCCCGTGACGTAGAGCGCCTGTTCCAACCGTTCGAACGCAGCCGCGACGCGCAGGCCCGCGCGGTCGAGGGCACGGGCCTCGGCCTTCCACTCGCGCGCGATTTGGCGCGGCTGCATGGCGGCGATGTCCTGTTGACGGGCGAATTGGGCAAGGGCACGACCGCGACGGTGATCCTCCCGCTCCCGAAACGAACCCTATAGCCTCCACAGGCGTGGCGGATCGGTTCACCCGCCTCGCTCGAAGCGCTTCACACGGGGATGCTTCACACGGGGATCAAGGCCGCCGCGACAGGGCGCGCCTCCGCCAGAAGCACATTGAAGGTTCGGCACGCCGCGCCCGTGGCCATGAAATCCACGGCCACCCCACGATCCTTCAAGGCCGCGCGAAGATCGGACGAAACCAGCCGCATCGACGGCCCGGTACCGATCAATAGCAGTTCGACCGGCTCCTCGGCGCTCAGAACCGGAGCAAGGGATTCGAGCGTCAAGACCTCGAGCCGATCGACGGTCCAGGCGGCGACCCGCATCGGAAAGACGATGACGGGTCCCTCATAAGGCGTCTTGGCGATCTTGAAGCGCCCCGGGCCGTAGCTGTCGATGACCTGCCGGTCCTCGGGGATGGCGGGCGTTATCTCCATCCGGATAGCCCTCCCTGAACGGTCCGCGCATATGCCGGTGGGCGGGGCCCCGCGCACATCGTCGATTGAGTGATCTCAGCCCTTGGCAGCTTGCGGGCCGGAACCGCTGCCCTCGCCCGGCGCGATCTCCTCGTCGCCGCGCCTCGGCCGGAGATAAAGCAGCAACGGCACCGCCACGAGGACCGAGGAATAAGTTCCGATCACGATGCCCCAGATCAAGGCGATCGAGAAGCCACGGATCACCTCGCCGCCGAAGAAGACGAGCGCGAACAGCGCGATCAACGTGGTCAAGCTGGTCATCACGGTACGCGACAATGTCTGATTCAACGCGCCGTCGAATAACTCCGCCAGCGGCATGCGCTTATACTTCCGGATGTTCTCGCGCACGCGGTCGAACACGACGACCGTATCGTTGATCGAATAGCCCGCGATGGTCAGCACCGCCGCGACGGTCGACAGGTTGAATTCCAGTTGCAGCAGCGCGAACAGCCCCATCGTCGCGATGACGTCATGGGTGAGCGCGACGATGGCGCCAAGGCCGAACTGCCATTCGAAGCGGAACCAGATATAGATCATGATCGCGGCCAGCGCGCTCAGCACCGCGTAGATCGCCGCTTCCTGCAGTTCGGAGCCGATCGTCGGGCCGACGAACTCCTGCCGACGATACTCGACCACCCGCTCGTCGATCGCGGCCTTCGCGACCTCCAGCGCCGCGCGCTGGGCCTCTTCCTCGCCGGGCTGGCGTTGGATGCGGATCAGAACGGTGTCCGGCGCGCCGAATTCCTGCAAGGCCACCTCGCCGAGCCCGAGGCCGTTCAGGTCCGCGCGCATTCCCGACAAATCGGCCGGACCATCCGTCTGAACCTCGATCAGCGTACCGCCCAGGAAATCGATACCGAGGTTGAGGCCGCGCCCCGCGACAAGCGCGATCGAACCAAGGATCAGCAAGGCCGAGAAGGCGAAGCCGATCTTGCGCCAGCGCATGAAGCCGATCGTCGTTTCGGCCGGGATCAGTTTGAGCAGCATGGGTCTCGCCTTCCCTTGGGCAGGATGCGGTCGGTCGTCAGATCGGCAGCGTCTGCGGCCGCTTCGCGCGCAACCAACTGACGACGAAGAAACGTGTCACCATGATCGCCGTGAACATCGAGGTCACGATGCCGATCGACAGCGTCACGGCGAAGCCCCGGATCGGCCCCGACCCGAAGGCAAAGAGTAGAACGGCCGCGATCAATGTCGTCAGATTGGCGTCGATGATGGTGGAAAGCGCGCCGCGATAGCCCGCGTCGACCGAGGATATCGGGTTGCGGCCATTGCGCGCCTCCTCCCGAATCCGCTCGAAGATCAGAACGTTCGCGTCGACCGCCATGCCGACGGTCAAGACGATGCCCGCGATACCGGGAAGTGTCAGCGTCGCCTGCAGCGCGCTCAACAAAGCCAGGATCAGGGCCAGATTAACGACCAGCGCCAATACCGTCATCAGCCCGAAGAGGCCGTAGCTCGCGGCCATGAAAGCCGCGACGGCGACGAAACCGATGATCGAGGCGAGCTTCCCGGCCTCGATCGAATCCTGGCCGAGGCCCGGTCCGACGCTGCGCTCCTCTATATAGGTCAGCGGCGCGGGCAAGGCGCCGGCGCGCAGCAGAATCGCCAGATCCTCCGTCTCCTGGAGCGAGAAGTCCCCGGTGATGATACCGTTGCCACCCAGGATCGGCTCGTTGATGCGCGGGGCGCTCACCACCTCGTTATCGAGCACGATGGCGAGTTGCTCGCCCGTATTCTCCGTCGTCGCCTCACCGAAGCGCTGGGCCCCCCGGCTGTCGAAGCTGAAGGAAACGACGGCACGGCCCTGCTGGAAGGTGGATTGCGCGTTGGTCAGATTCTCGCCGCTGACGATGACCCGGCGCTCGACCAGATAATATTGGACCGGCTCGCCATCCGGCCCGGTCTCGCGCGAGGGCATGAGGTCGAGGCCCGGCGGCACACGGCCCTGACGCGCCTCCTGCACCGACTCGGACCGGTCCACCAGATGGAAGGTCATCTTCGCCGTGGTGTTGAGGACCTCCTTCAGGCGCGCCGTATCCCCGATGCCCGGAACCTGGACCAGAATCCGATCCTCGCCCTGGCGTTGGATCGTGGGTTCGGTCGTCCCGAATTCGTCCACGCGGCGCCGAACGATCTCGATCGACTGATCGATCGCGTTGCTGATCAACTCCTCGCGCGCCGAGTCCGGCAAACCGAGACGGAACGAACCGGTCTCCGTCGCATCGACCGTGATTTCGTCATCGAGGTCGCGGACGATATCGCGAACCTCATCCACCTTGTCCGGATCGGCCAGCGTGAAGGTTACGGCCCCATTGGTGACGCCCAAGCCCCGGGCGCGCACCCGCGCCTCGCGCAGCGCGCCGCGCACCGCCTCCTCCGTCGATTGCAGCCGCTCCGCGATCACGGCTTCCGTCTCGACCTGCATCAGAAGATGCGCGCCGCCCTGGAGATCGAGGCCGAGATTGACCGTCTTGCTAGGCGCCCAACTCGGCAGATCCTTGAATGCGGAGGGCGCGAAGTTCGGCAGGGCATAAATCAGCCCCAGGGCGCAAACCGCCGCGATCAGGATCTTCTTCCAAAGCGGAAACTGAAGCATCTAATCCTCGAGGCAGACGACAGGGAAAAGGGTGGATCGGCGTGGGAACGAGCCGGACAGCGGGCGACTACTTCTCGTCGCCCTTCTTCGTATCGTCCTGTTCGGCGTCGCCCTTATTGTCGCCGTCCTTGTCGGCCGGCGCGGGCGAGGCCGCCGCCTTTTGCCCACCGAGCAGACCGCCGAGCAATCCGCCCTTCTTCTCCGTCGCGTCATTGGCCGCGGCCGCGCCGCCCTTGGCGGGCTCGGTCTTGTTGATCACATCCGCGACCATGGCGCGGGAAACGCGGACCTTCACGCCGTCCGCGATCTCGACCTGCAATTCCGTCTCGTCGATCACCTTGGAAACGGTGCCGAACACGCCGCCCCCGGTCAGGATCTTGTCGCCACGGCGGATCGCCTGCAGCTTCTGCTGATGCTGCTTCTGCCGCTTCTGCTGGGGACGGATCAGCAGGAAATAGAAGATCACGAAAATCAGGATCAGCGGCAGGAAGCCGACGAGCGCGCCCCCACCATCCGCGCCGCCACTCTGGGCCCAGGCGGTCGAAATCAGCATCGGAGTCTCCTCGGGGCCGCCGGTCCGATCCGCCCTTGTTCGGCGTTGGTCGGGCCCGGCCGGCCCGGCATTCGGTTGCTCGGGTCGGGGCGCCCATCGGCCCCCGGCGAAATCCGCGCGGGACTATACCTGCCAAAAGCGGGAATGCAACGCCGCACGGTGCCGCACGCGCGGCGATTCACGGCACGGGCGCGCACCTCCATCCGGGCGTCCCGGGATTGACCGGCAAGACCTCTCTGCTATCGTCCCGCTGATTTCCGGCACGCTGCCTTTCGCCCCGCCGGATTTTGGGACGCCCCCGCCAAACAGTACCCGCCAACAATAATGGACATGCACTCATGAGCGCGCCGACCGGCCCCGGCCAGCAGGAAGATATGACGGCCTATCTGGCCCGGATCGCCGATGCGCTGGAACGCCTCAGCCCCCCGCCCCCGCCGGCGCCGGACGCACATGCCGCCGATGCCTTCGTCTGGCAGCCCGGGGACGGCCAATTGGTGCCGATCGCGGCCGTCAACCGCGTGCCGATCGACCTGCTTCAAGGCGTGGAAAGCCAGCAACGCCAGCTTCACGACAATACCAAGCGCTTCGCCGACGGCCTACCGGCCAACAACGCGCTGCTCTGGGGCGCGCGCGGCACGGGCAAGAGTTCCCTGGTCAAGGCGGTGCACGCCGCGATCAACGAGGATCATCCGGGCGCGCTGGCGCTGGTCGAGATTCATCGCGAGGATATCCCGACCCTGCCGACGCTGCTCGGCCATCTGAAGGCGATGGAACGGCGTTTCGTGCTGTTCTGCGACGACCTCAGCTTCGACGGCCAGGACGCGGCCTATAAGTCGCTGAAGGCCGTGCTGGAAGGCGGGGTCGAGGGCCGGCCGGAGAATGTGGTGTTCTACGCCACCTCCAACCGGCGCCACCTGATGCCGCGCGACATGATCGAGAACGAGCGCGGCACCGCCATCAACCCCTCCGAGGCGGTGGAGGAGAAGGTCTCCCTCTCCGACCGCTTCGGCCTCTGGCTCGGCTTCCACAACACGGATCAGAAGACCTATCTCGCCATGATCCGGGGCTATGTCGCCGCCTATGAAATCCCGGCCGAGGAGGAGGAATGGAAGCCACAGGCGATCGAATGGTCGGTCACGCGCGGCGCGCGCTCCGGCCGCGTCGCCTGGCAGTTCATCCAGGATCTCGCCGGACGCCTCGGCGTCCCGCTATCGGGATAAAGCAACCGCGAGGCGGACGCCGTCAATCGCCGCCCCGCCCTTGCGCCTCTTCCTCTTCCTGGTTCGCTTTCCGCGTAGCCACCGCCTTGCGCGCGGCCGCGCGGCGGCGTCTGGTTTTGCCGGCCTTCTCACCCGCGTCCTTCATGCGTAGCGAATGATCGATTGGTTTGCCCGCGTCATTCCAGCGTTGCCAATTATCGCGCAGCAGCTTGACCGCGTCGATCGGGTAGAGACCGCAATCGACCATCCAGTGATGGGTCTTGCAGAGGAAGGCGAGATTGTCCGGCGCGTCGTTCGCCGAATCCTGATCCAGATGCGCGACATCCAGAACCGGACGCAAGGCGATCCCACAGACGGCGCAGCAGGCATAGGGATAGGCTTCCTCCGCCACCTTCACCGATTTCGAGGATCGTTTGCGCCGTGCCATGCCGCCCTCCCCTTCCCGTCTCGCACTTCGGGGTTCGGCCAAATCGTCGCAGCGCGCTATTTCAAAGGCAAGTTTGACGCCCCGCGTTCATCCGACGGCTATCGCGCCGCCGCTCCCCGTTCAGATCTTCTTCTCTTCCATCTGCTGGCGAAGGATACCGAGGCGCTGGGCGATACTCGGCATATAGGGGTTGAGTTCGAGCGCCTTGGCATAGGCGGCGGCCGCCGACTCCCGGTCACCGAGCGCGTCATGAACGAGACCAAGGCCCGACATCGCGCCGAAATGGCGTGGCTCCAGCGCCAGCGTACGCTCGATATCATCGAGCGAGGCGCCGTACTTGCCCATGTGATAGCGCACCGTCGCGCGCTTGTTCCACCCTTCCGCATAGTCGGGCAGAAGGCCGGTCAGGGCGGTGAAGCTCTCTTCCGCGCGGGCGAGGTCGTGCTCGCTCATCGCCTGCAGGCCGTCCTTCATCAGGATATCGCCGCCGGCGCTCTCCGCATCCATCCAGTGGCCCCAGATGCGCACCTCGATCCCCTTCGCTTCCCCGAAGGAAAGCTCTCCCGATTGCAGGGCGGTGAAGAGATCGTCAAGCTCCGGCGCGTCCTGATCCGCCCCGGCGATCACCGGCGCCGCCAGCAGCCCTATCAGGATGATCAACGGCGCCAAAACCCGGCGCGCCGCGGCATGGTGCATTGCCGGGCCGGCCGTGACTGCGATATGGAAAGCCGCGTTCCGCATGATCAGGAACTATGGGCGCGGTTGCTTGGCGCGGCAAGAGGCTCACCGTATCGTGACCGATCCGCCGGATGCCGCCTTATCTTGAGGGAAGAGACCTGTCATGGCCGAGGGGGCCAGTTTCTTCAGCGACGATGTCGCGACCGCGCGCGCCGGATTCCTGGCCGCCTGCGACCGCATCGGGCTGCGCGTCGATTCCTTCCCCGGCCATGATCCGGCGGATGGAAGGGCCGGCACGGGGGGCGCGTCCGCCCCCGTCCGCGCGCCCTTCTTCTGCGACGTCGCGCGTCTCGGCTCGCCCGAGGCAACGCGAATGCTGGTTCTGTTTCCCGCGGCCGGCGGCGGGGCCGGCTTCGCCGGGGCGGGCGTCGTGCGGGGCGTTCTGGCCGGGGGGCTGATCCGCGACCTGCCGCGCGAGGTGGCCTGCCTCCTGGTCCATGCGGTCAATCCGACCGGCCCGGCCTGGCCGCCGGCCGAGGATATGCCCGCCCAGCCTCAGCGGCCCGGGGGCGCGGCGCCACGCGCCGATTGGTCGGATGGGATGTTGAGCGCGGCGGAACGGCGCTTCGCCGCCTATGAACAGGCGCAACGCTTCGACCGGGAGCGGCTGGCGGGGCGCACGCTCGCCTCCCTCGCCCCGCCCGCCTGGGGCCGGGACGTGTTGGAGGCCATCGCGGCACGTCATCTGGCCGGGCGGGAGCGTCTGCTGTTCGTCGATGTGCGAACCGGTCCCGGCCCGTTCGGGGAGATCGAGCGGATCGCACCGCGCGGCGGCGGCAGCGCGGAAGCCGCATCGCGCTGGACCGGGCTGACCCTGCCGGGCGGCACGTCCGCCGCCTCGACCGCTGCCGCGCCGTCGGGCGGGCTTCCCGCCTATGTCGAGGGGCCGGGCCGCGAGAAGGCGACGGTGATGCTGGAGGCCGGTACCTATTCCATGGCCACTCTGTTGCAGGCGAGCGGTCCGATCTCGGAAGGACGCCCGCGCGATCTCGGCGCGGACGGGCCGGCCATCGCCGCCTATCCGCGCGAAATCGACTGGCGCGAGGGGCTGTGGCGGGCGGCGAGCGACCTGATCCGGCGCGGTTTCAAGGGCCTCGCCGAGGATAAATAGGTCGGACGGCGGATCGGTCGCGGATCGGCCGATCCTGGTCGCGCCCGCGACGGGGTGCTTGGGTCCATGCGCGCTACATCCCCGCGCGTGGAGTGGGAACCGGCGATCGAAACGAAGGAGCGAGCGAATGGGCGACCGGGATTTGCGTGGCAAGCCGGTGGCGGACCGGCTGATCGCCGAAACGAAGACCGAGATCGAGGCGATGGTGGAAGCGGGCTGGAGCCCGCGCCTCGTCTCCATGACCGTGGGCGACGTGGCGGCCGTCGACGTCTATGTCCGCAACCAGCGCCGCGTGGCGGAGCGTGCCGGCATCGCCTTCGAGGAACGGCACTACCCCCAGGACGTGACCCAGGCCGAACTGGAGGTCGCGATCGAGACCATGAATGTCGATCCCCGCGTGACCGGCATCATCATCCAGCGCCCGGTGCCGCCCCAGATCTCGATCAAGGCGTTGCAGACGGCCGTCCACCCCCATAAGGACGTGGAGGGGATGAACCCCACCTCGATCGGTAATATCGTCTATAATGAGCTCGATCTAGCACCCTGCACGGCCGCCGCCTCGGTCGAACTGCTGAAACATACGGGCCTGCCGCTCCAGGGGTTGGAGGTCGTCGTGATCGGCCATTCGGAGATCGTCGGGAAGCCCATCGCCTTCCTCGCCATGGCGGAGGGGGCGACGGTCACTGTGTGCCACCACATGACCCGTGCGGTCAGCGTCCATTCGCGCCGCGCCGACGCCATCTTCGTCGCGGTGGGAAAACCGAACCTGGTCACCGGCCAGATGATCAAGCCCGGCGCCGCCGTGATCGATATCGGCATCAACGCCGTCACCGACGCCGACGGGACGGAACGGATCGTCGGCGATGTCGATTACGACAGCGTCAGCGAGGTCGCGGGCTGGATCACCCCGGTGCCGGGCGGTGTCGGCCCGGTCACGGTCGCCATGCTGATGCGCAACACCCTGACCGCGCTGAAGCGCCAGAAACAGGTCTATGACGCCCAGTTCAGCCGGCGGGAGGTCGCCACGGACCAGCCGTGAACGGGCCCCTTGCCCCGGTCGCGGCTTTCGGCGACCCTCATGGTATGAGCGAGTCGGAGACAGCCCTTATCGTCGGTGCCGGACCGGGCCTGAGCGCGGCCTGCGCCCGGCGCTTCGCCGCCGACGGCATGGCGGTGCATCTGGCCGCGCGGGCTCCCGGCAAGCTCGACGAGCTATGCGCGGAAATCGGGGCTAAGGCGCATCGCTGCGATGCGACCGATCCGGCCCAGGTGGCCGATCTGTTCGCGGCCCTGCCCCGCGCCCCGGACCTCGTCGTCTATAACGCCAGTTACCGGGTTCGGAAGCCCTTCGTCGAGGTCACGGCGGAGGAGGCCGCCCAGGCGATCGCCGTTTCCTGCACCGCCGGCTTCCACGTGGCGAGCGAGGCGGCGAAGCGCATGGTCGATCGCGGCAGCGGCACCATCCTCTTCACCGGCGCCTCGGCCAGCGTGAAGGGCTTCCCCCAATCCGCGACATTCGCCATGGGGAAATTCGGGCTGCGCGGCCTGGCGCAATCCATGGCGCGCGAACTGGCGCCGCGGAATATCCATGTCGCGCATTTCGTGATCGACGGCGCGATCAGCGATCCGGAGAACGCGCGCAAGGCCGCGCTGGAGGCGGAATGGGGGCCGGACAGCATGCTGAACCCGGACGAGATCGCGCGGACCTACCTCTTCACCCACCGCCAGCACCGAAGCGCCTGGACCTGGGAGATCGAGTTGCGGCCCTGGGTCGAGCGATTCTGAGGGCCGTGCCCTCATCCTCCTCTCCGCGCCGCGAGGGCGCGATCAGACCTCCCGGCCCAGCATGTCCTCGTCGAAGGGGAAGCGGCTCATCAGGCGCCAGCCGGTCTCCGTGATCTCGATCTGCTGTTCGAGCTTCACGCCCTCGCCGCCGTCCTCCGCGCCGATGAAGCTCTCGACGCAGAGCACCATGCCGGGTTCGATCACGCCGTCGTACCCGCCGGCCTCGAAATCCTTGCGATAGAGGATATAGGGATATTCCCCGGTCATCCCGATGCCGTGGGCGAGGAGATAGTAACGGTTCCTCTCGTACCGTTCCGGGATGACCCAGCCCTTTTCGCTGATTTCCCGGAAGCTCATGCCCGGGCGAATCAGGTCCATATTGGTGTGTACTTGCTCATGGGCGAGCTTATAGAGGGTTCGTTGATGGGCGCTCGGCCGGCCGTCGCCGACGATCCAACTACGGGAGAAATCGGCGTAATAGCCATGCCGCCCGACGACGTCGGTATCCAGGCAGACCATATCCCCGGCGCGCAGCACGCGCTCCCCGCTCTCCTGATACCAGGGGTTGGTGCGCGGGCCGGAATTCAGCAGCCGGGTTTCCACGTAATCCGCGTCATGCGCCATCACATGGGACCATAGCTCCGTCCAGACCGCGTTCTCCGTGACACCGGGGCGGATCGCGGCGCGCAACTTCGCCACCCCTTCCTCCACCGCCGCGATGGAGGACCGCATCATGCGGATTTCATGCGGCACCTTGATGGCGCGCGCCCGTTCCACCGGGGCCTGGGCATCCACCACCTCGACCCCCCGGGCGCGGAGGGCGAAGGCCACCTCGGGCGCGAAACGCTCGATCCCGACGCGCCGGGAACCGCCGCCATGGGCGCGCATCAAATCCGCGATCTCCGCCGCCCAGGCGTCGACCACGCCCTCCTGCAGATGGGCTTGCGAGACATAGGAGGTGCTCTTGGCGGTGCGTATCTCGTCGATCGTCTCCAGGCCGACCGTCAGATGCTCCGCGCCCGCGAAATCGAACATGATCGCCGGACCGTCGGCCGCGATGAAGACATAGCGGGCCGGATTGCGCGCGGTGAATATCTGCATGTTCCGCGCGTCGCAGGCATAGCGCACATTGACCGGGTCGGTCAGCACGAGTCCCCCGATATCGTGCGCCACCATCTGCGCGCGCACCCGGGCGAGCCGGCCGAGGCGCACGGCGGAAAGTTCCGCCACGCTCAAGCTCAGATCGGCCTCGGAGAAAGGCTCCGCTTGCCGTCCCCCCGTCTCTATCCCTTCCATGCGCCCGTCCCCTGGGATGGCTTGATCGACGCATCATGATGCGCGTTTTCGTCTTCCGGGCCCTGGAACACGACCCATTCCCGCCGATCCGCGTCACGATCCCACGGGCACCATGGGCAGGGGCTTATTCCCGGCGACGATGCGCGCTCAACCCCAATTCGTCGAGGTCCTGGGTTTCTTGGCGGTTTTCCGCCGCCGCCTCCGCCTCGGCGCGATTGGCGGCCGCGATCTCGTATTTCTTAAGGGCGCCGAAGGCATCGGCGAGCGCGGCGCGCGCCTGCTCGATCTCGGGATAAAGCTCGGCGAGCTTGTCCAGTTGCGCGACCTTCCGCTGCTTCACCGCGGCCGCGAAGGCACCATAGGACTGACCGGGCAATTGGTCGCGCATGGTGGCGGCCACCGATTGCTCCTCGCGCAACTCCTCGTTGAGGCGGCGGATCGTCTCCTTCATCTCCGCCTCCCGGTCGAGCAGACGGCCGAGGTCCCGGCGCTTCTCGTCCACCTCGAACCGGCCGAGGCGGATCAGGGTCTCAAGCGTTCGGCGCGCCATGGCTCACCCCCGCCTAATCCGGTTCCTCGCCGCCGTCGTCCACGTCCTCCGACGGGTCGCTCGGCGCGCCATAGTCCATATCCAGCACCTCGGCGAGCGCGCGATATCCCTCCTCCAAGCTCGCGCGTTCGTTCTTGCCCTGGGCGATGAAGCCCTCGATCGCGCCGTTATACTTGATGGCCTCGTCCACCTGCGGGTCGGACCCCCGACGATAGGCGCCAAGCCGGATCAGCTCCGCCATGTCGTCATGGGCGGAGAGCAGTTGGCGCGCGCGATCGACGATCCGGTTCTGCGCCGCATCGTTGCAGTCCGGCATGGTGCGCGAGACGCTGCGCAGCACATTGACCGCCGGGTAGCGGTTGCGATGGGCGATCGTCCGGTCGAGCACGATATGCCCGTCGAGGATACCGCGCACCGCGTCCGAGACCGGCTCGTTATGGTCGTCGCCTTCCACCAGAACGGTGAAAAGGCCGGTGATCGATCCGCTGTCCGGCCCCGCGCCCGGGCCCGCGCGCTCCAGCAGGCGCGGCAATTCGGCGAAGACGGTCGGCGTATAGCCCTTGGTCGCCGGCGGCTCGCCCGCGCTCAACCCGATCTCGCGCTGGGCCATGGCGAAGCGGGTGACGCTGTCCATCAGGCAGAGCACATCGAGCCCCCGGTCGCGGTAATATTCCGCCACCGCCAGCGTCAGATGCGCGGCCTCGCGGCGCATCAGGGCGCTTTCGTCGGAGGTCGCGACCACGACGACGGAACGCGCCAGGCCTTCCTCGCCCAATTCGTCCTGGATGAACTCCTGCACCTCGCGACCGCGCTCGCCGATCAGGCCGATGACAATCACCTGCGCCTCGGAGAAGCGCGCCATCATCGACATCAGGATCGATTTACCGACACCGGAACCGGCGAAGATGCCCATGCGCTGCCCACGGCAACAGGTGGTGAAGGTATTGAGGACACGGACGCCCAGGTCGATCTTCCCCTCGATCCGATTGCGCGCATGGGCCGAGGGAGGCGCGCTGCGGATCGGCACCGCCTCGTCCCCCTGCGGCAACGGCGCGCCGCCGTCCACCGGCTCCCCGAAGGCATTCACGACACGGCCGAGCCAGGCATCGGTCGGCCGCACCGCCGGCTCCGCCGGCAGGGCCTCCGCCCGCGCGCCCAACGCCACCCCCTCCAACGCCTGATAAGGCATGACGAGCGCGCGGCGATCGCGGAACCCGATGCACTCGCAGACCACCAGCCGCTGTCCGCGCGCCGCGATACGACAGCGGTCACCGATCGAGAGATGCCCTTGCAGCCCCTCGACCTCCACCAGCATGCCTTGTACCGCCGCCACGCGTCCATGAACACGGCGGTTTGAAATCCGTCGTAAATTTCCGTGAAGATGATCCAGGACGTCGGACATGATTCCATAATCTAGCCGAGGATTCGCACGCCGTGCAGGGCAAATTCCCAAGTCGGCGCTACACGCTCTCTTTTTCTTGAACCCATGGACGCAACCGCGCAAGATGTTAACCATTGTGGCAAGGTCGGCTTCCGGGTGATTACGGGGTGGGGACGCCGTTCCACGAAGGAGCATCAGCCATGCGCGTACTGCTTGTTGAAGACGACGATTTGACCGCGCGTAGCGTCGAGATGATGCTACAGTCGGAAGGCTTCGTCGTCGACACCTCGGATATGGGCGAGGACGGGCTGGAGATCGGCAAGATCTACGAGTACGACCTCATCATTCTCGACATCATGCTGCCGGATATCGACGGCTACGAGGTTTTGCGACGCCTGCGCGATAGCCGGGTCGAGACACCGGTGCTCATCCTTTCCGGCCTCAGCCAGATGGACGACAAGATCAAGGGGCTCGGCTATGGGGCGGACGATTATCTGACCAAGCCGTTCGACAAACGCGAACTGGTGGCGCGTATCCAGGCGATCGTGCGCCGATCGCGCGGACATTCCCAATCGAAGATCCAGGTCGGGCGCCTCGGCGTCAATCTGGAAAGCCGCACGGTCGAGATCGACGAGCGGCCGGTCCACCTCACCGGCAAGGAATATGGAATCCTCGAACTGCTGGCTCTGCGCAAGGGAACGACCCTGACCAAGGAGATGTTCCTCAATCATCTCTATGGCGGCATGGACGAGCCCGAGGCGAAGATCATCGACGTTTTCGTCTGCAAGCTGCGCAAGAAACTGGCCGCCGCCGCCGACGGCTCCAATTTCATCGAGACTGTCTGGGGCCGCGGCTATGTGCTTCAGGACCCGGAGGCGGCATCGGCGAAACCGCCGCGCAAGAAGGCCAGCTAGCTTCGCCTCATATCGGGAAAGCCGCATATCGGGAAAGCTGACGAACCGAAAGACCGTGAGGGGCCGGCGGCGCGGAGTAATCAGCCGTCCGCGCTATGCCATTTTCACCGCCGGCTCCCCATCGCTGCGCTGATAGATACCGCGCAGCCCCGGGATCGGCTTGAATCGATCGGTGACGCCGAGCACGGTTTCCGCACCGCCGAGATAGAGCACACCGTCCTTCGGCATGATGTCGGCAATCCCCTCCAGCACCTTTTTCTTGGTCGGTTGATCGAAATAGATCAGAACGTTACGGCAGAAGACGATATCGAACTGACCGAGCGAACGGGGATGGGTCAACAGGTTGAATTCCCCGAACTGAACCATCGAGCGCAACCCCGCGTCGATCTGCCATTTGTCGCCCGTCTGGCGGAAATATTTCACCAGAAGCTGAATCGGCAGGCCGCGCTGTACCTCGAACTGGGTATAGAGACCGGCCTTGCCCTTATCGACGATCTCCTTCGACAGATCGGTCGCGACAATGTCGAAGCGCCAGCCGGAAACCTTCGCCTGATTCTCCTTCAACAGGATGGCGAGCGAATAAGGCTCCTGGCCGCTGGAGCAGGCAGCGCTCCAAATTCGGATTTTCCGCTGACCGCCCCTGGCCTGCATCATGCCCGGCAGGACATGATCGCGAAACAGGTCGAACGGGCGCGTGTCACGGAAGAACAGCGATTCGTTCGTCGTCATCGCCTCGGTCACGTCGACCATGAGCTTCTCGCCGCCGCTGCCGCTGCGCAACTTCGGGATCAACTCGTCCAGCCCCTTGAGGCCGTGACGCCGCGCGACCGGCATCAGCCGGGTTTCCAGCAAATAGACCTTGTCCTTGCCGACGATAAGACCAGACCGGTCCTTCAGCAGCTTCGCCAGATACTCGAAATCCTCGACCCTCATGGCCGCCCTCCGACGGCGACCTGCCTAAGGCTCTTGCCGATCGTTCCGACGGGAAGAACCTGCATCGCGGCGCCGCGATGCGCGGTCGCCCCCGGCATACCCCAGACCACGCTGCTCGCCTCGTCCTGCGCCAGCACGACGCCACCGGAATCGGCCACGAACTCGGCACCCTTCGACCCGTCGGCCCCCATGCCGGTCAGGATGGCGCACAACACCTTCCCGCCATAGGCCTTGACCAGACTGCGCAACATCGGATCGACCGCCGGCTTACAGAAATTTTCCGGCGGGCCGTCATCGAGTCTGAGGATCTTGGACGCGCCCTTGGCCTCGATCAGCATATGCTTGCCGCCGGCCGCGACATAGAGGTGCCCTGGCCGGACCGTCTCGCCATCGCGTGCCTCGGTGCAATCGCGTCCGGTCGCGCGCGCGATATGCTCGGCCAGGATACGGGTGAAGGTCGCCGGCATGTGCTGGGTGATGAAAATCGGAACATCGACCGCCCCGACGTCCTTCAACACCGTGAAAAGCGCTTGGGGACCGCCGGTCGAGCTGCCGACAGCGATGCAATGCGGCCGAAAGGCGGCCGGAAAGCGCCGCAGCGTGATCTCCCTCGTCGAGGGCTGCGCCGCCGCGCGGACGCCCCCCTGCGCGCCGCCCTGATTCTGGGGCGCCGGAGTGCTCGCGCGTCCGACACGGCGCTTGGCTACCCGGCCAAGCGCGCGCACCTTGGCCACCAGATCATGCTTGAAATCGTCGGCGGAGCGCAATTCGGTGCTGCTGCTGGGTTTCGCGACATAATCCGCCGCACCCAACTCCATCGCCTTCAAGGATATCTCGGCATTGCGCTGGGTCAGGGTGGAAGCCATGACCACCTGCACGCGCGGATGTTTGGCGACGATCTGAGGCAGCGCCTCCAACCCGTCCATCACCGGCATCTCGACATCCAGAACCACGACATCGACCACGTTGCGGTCCAACAAATCCAAGGCTCGGCGACCATCGGCGGCGGTGGAGACCACCTCGATGCCACCAGCGGATTCGAGCATCCGCCCGATCAGCCCGCGAATCACCAGCGCGTCATCAACGACCAGAACACGAATGGGATCGCCGGAATCCTGGCCGCCGCCCCTCGATGCCGAGGTTGTCGAGCCCGATGCGGCCGAATGCGGCGCGCTCTCGATCATGCGGTCAGTCCCAGCATCTCGAATTTGGTCTTCACGATCTCGGCGTCGAAGGGCTTCATGATGTATTCGTCCGCGCCGGCGGCCAGCGCCTCCTGGATATGCCGCATATCGTTCTCGGTGGTGCAGAAGACCACCGACACCTTATCGCCGCCGGGAAGCTGCCGCAGCGCGCGCAGATATTCGAGGCCGTCCATATTGGGCATGTTCCAATCGAGCAGGACGCCGTCAGGCAGCCTCTCCTCGCTTTTTTCGAGTGCGACCTTGCCGTCCTCGGCCTCAATCACCTCGAACCCCAATTCCTCGATGATCTTGCGCGCAACCGTGCGGATGACACGGGAATCATCGACAACGAGACAGGTTTTCATCGGAAGCTACCCTCGAAGCTATTCTTCGGCGTCCGCCCATGTCGCGACGGCCCCCCATGAGCCGTCCGGCCGGCGGGGTCGCCCCCTTGATCACGACCCATTCGGAACCGACCCGCGGGCCGTCTCGAATGCTCGGAGCGAGCTTACTCCCCGCGATATCGCCCTGCAACGTATAGGCGTTCCCGCCTCGGGGCGATGGAAGCGAGAATCTCCATCACCGATCCGGAACGACCTCCGAACCGACAGCGGCGCATCTCAACCGTGGCGTGAACCGCTATCATAACCCGATCCGGCCGCGCTTTCCTCCAACGCCGCCAGCAGACCATCGCGATCATGCTTGGCGACATAATCGGTGAAGCCCACGGCATGGCCCCGCTCCAGATCCTCCCGCTCGGTGTGGGAAGAGACGGCGACGATCGGCACATTGGCCCAGCGGCCGCCGGCGCGCAGCTTCTCCACGAGGTCGAAACCGCTCATGCCCGGCATCTCGATGTCGGAGACGATGGCGTCGAACATATCGCCCCGCTCATAGAGTTCCAGCGCCTGCTCGGCGCTCTCCACCGAAGTCACCGCATAGCCGGCGACCGACAACATCGGCGTCAACAGATTGCGGAAGAAAGCGCTGTCATCGACCAACAGCAACCGTGAGCGCTTCGCCTTGCCGGACTCGATCGCCTTGCGGTCGGCCGCGAACCAATCCGGGAAAGCCTTGGTGAGGAAGAAGGTCGTATCCAGTATCTCGGTCGCCTTGCCGGCCACGATCGCGCTGCCCAGCATACCGTCGGTCTTGTCGCTGAGTTCGACCGACAGACGATCCTCGACGATATCCAGGATTTCGTCCACGACGAGACCCATCGAGCGCTCGCGGTCCGTGAAGACGAGCGTCGGGCGCTTACCCTCCTTGGGAAACTCGATCCCGTCCCGGATCGGCACCAGAGGCATCAGTACGCCGCGATACTGGATCATGGCCCGGCCGTTGGAATACTCGACGGAGCCGAAATCGACCTCCTCCAAGCGGGCGACGAGGCCGAGCGGCACCGCCTTCGGCGCCGCGCCGCCGGCCCGGAACAGCAGCAACGCCACGCGATCCTCCTCGACCAGATCCATGTGCTCGTCACGAGCCTCGCCACGCTGGTCCGCGACCGCGATCTCGCCCGTCGTCTGGGCGATGCCGTTGGGGTCGAGGATCATGATCACGCTGCCGTCGCCCAGGATCGTGTTGCCGCCGAAGATCGGCAGGTTACGCAGGATACTCGCGGTCGGCTTCACCACGATCTCCTCGGCGTCGTATATGCGATCGACGATAATGCCGAACGTATAGGCACCGACCTGGCTGACCACGATATAGGCTTCGCGGGCATAGGCGCCGTCGTCACCTTCCATGTCCAGGAGCTTGCGCAGCGTCACCAACGGCAACAGCTTATCTCGCAGGCGCAGAACGGGTGTGCCGTGAATCCGCTCGATCTTGTGCTCGCCGTCGTTCGAGGCACGGACGAGTTCCACGACGCTGATCTGCGGGATCGCGAAGCGCTCGTTCGAGCATTCGACGATCAACGCGTTCACGATCGCCAGCGTCAGCGGAATCTTGATGGTGAAGGTGGTGCCCTGCCCTTCGACCGAGGTCAGTTCGACCGTGCCGCCGATCTTGTCGATATTGCTCTTCACCACGTCCATGCCGACGCCGCGTCCGGAAACGGAAGTAACGGAAGCGGCGGTGGAGAAGCCGGCGGCGAAGATGAACTGCTGAACCTGATGCTCGGTCATCCCCTCCAGTTCGGATTCGGTCGTCAGCCCATTGTTGAGCGCCTTCTCCTTGATCTTGGAGAGTGCCAGACCCTTACCGTCATCCTTGATCTGGATCAGGATGTGCCCGCCTTCGTGATAGGCGTTGAGGGTGATGGTGCCGGTCTCGGACTTGCCGGCGGCGGCGCGCACATCCGGCGTCTCGATCCCATGATCGGCGGAATTGCGCACCATGTGGGTCAGTGGATCGCGGATGATCTCCAGCACCTGACGGTCCAACTCCGTCTCGGCGCCGATCATCTGCAGGTCGATCTTCTTATGCAGTTCGACCGACAGATCGCGCACGATGCGCGGCAGCTTCGCCCAGGCATTGCCGATCGGCTGCATGCGCGTCTTCATGACGCCTTCCTGCAACTCCGACGTGACGTGGCTGAGACGCTGCAGCGGCGCGCCGAACTCGCTCTCCGACTGGCTGCGCAGGATCTGCAGAAGCTGGTTACGGGTGAGCACCAGTTCCGAGACCATGGTCATCAGGTTTTCGAGCAGATCCACATTGACGCGGATCGTCTGAATGACGCCGCCGCCTTCCTTGCGCTCGACCGGGTGGTCGTCCCGCTTATCCGTCTCGGCGGGTGCCGGCGCATGATCGCCGGTCCTGGCGGGTAGGCCGGAAGCCGACGCGCGCGGGGCCGCTTTATGGGCCTCCGCGTGATCGGCGGACGCCGCCGCGTCGGCCTGCTTCTTCGCTGCCAACGGATCGCCCGGCCCCTTGTATTCCGTCGCGTCGAAAATGGCCTGCAGGGCGTCGTTATCCTCCGCCACGGGGCCATCGTCCGCGTCCGCGCCGGACGCCGCCGCGTCGGCTATCTTCTTGGCCGCCAGCGGATCGCCCGGCCCCTTGTATTCCGTCGCGTCGAAAATGGCCTGCAGGTCATCGCTGTCCTCGGCCGGCGCTTCTTCCTCCGCCCCCGTTTCCGGTTCCGGCTCGGCCGCGGGCGTGTCGGGCGCGCCCGGAACCTCGCCGGTTTCGGCCAGGTGATTCAAGCGCGCGATCAGATCGGTATCCTCGCCTTCCGGCTCCGCCTCCGTCGCCTCCAGCGCGGCCAACAGCGCCTTGATCTGGTCTAGCGATTCCAGGACCAGGGAAATCCGGTCCGCCGTCACCTCCAGCTCGCCGTCCCGGATCTTGCCGAGCACGTTCTCGGAAGCGTGCGCCACGGATTCGAGCCGGGGCAGACCAAGGAACCCGCAGGTCCCCTTGATGGTATGAACCATCCGGAAGATGCTGCTCAGTATCTGCTGGTCGTTCGGATTCTGCTCAAGCTTGACCAGTTCGACGTCGAGCTGATCCATGCTCTCCGCGGTTTCGGTTAGAAACTCATTCAGCAAGTCGTCCATGGATCGTCCCTTGTCATGATCCGGCGCCGGGGATGTCGCGTGCCCCGTGCGACCCGTTTCCTCTCACGCGACCGATCTCCCGGCGCGACCGCACCCTCGCGCGTCGTACCATGATGGTCGCTCAACCGGGGCGCAACCTACAGAAACAATGGTTAAGAAACGTTTTATCGTAAGCGACCCCCGCTCGCCTCCCTCTCCGCGGCTACCGCCATCAGGGCGAGCCTGTCCGCCGACTGCCGTTGCAACACCGCGGAACGCCCGCTTTCCGCGCACAAGACGGCCGTCAGATAAGCATGCACGGTGCGCGGCGTCAGAGCCTCGACATCCATCTCGACGGTCATCGCGGCCGCCACTTCCTGCCGTAGAGCCATATCGGTCCCCTCGGCGGTGACAAGGAAGCACGCATCGTCCAAAGACACCGTGACGACGCCGCCACGCGGCAGGGTTTCGGCGGCGAGCGCGATGAGATTGAGGATGAGCTTCCCTTCCCCCCCCATCAGAACCGGCACGACCGGCGCCATCGGCCAGTCGAGCGTCACGCCGTCCACATGCTCGAGAAAGCCGACCGTCAAGGCGCGTAATTCCGGCAACCCGGCGGCCTCCCGCCCGGCACGGCCATAGGCCATGCGATAGAACTGGAGCCTGGCCTTGAGATTGGCGGCGCTTTCCGAGACCAGATTGGTAACGTCCTGACCGGCTTCTCCGCCCATTTCCTCGATCAGTTCCAACCCGTTGGAAATCGCGCCGGACGCTCCGACCAGTTCATGGGCGAACCGCGCGGTGACGAGTTCGCTCAACCGGAGAGCTTGATCGAAGGACTGTGACATAGGACGCTTTCCCTGGTCGCTACCGAACATCGAACACCATTCTTTCCGCGACCTTAGAGCGGTTCATCGCGATACGGAAGCATCCAGGTCGATCCGAAAGCGGGAATAGCATGAACAATGATGAAGGCGCGAAGCGGGCTCGCGCGGCGGCCGCGATGGAGCATGGGCTGGAACCGGGTGATTTCGTCCGTCATCCGCGCGAACCCGACTGGGGGCTCGGCCAAGTACAAAGCGTCGTCGGCGCCAATGTCACCGTCAATTTCGAGGATCGCGGCAAGGTCATGATCAATACTACCGTCGTGTCACTCGTCCTCGCGCGCTGATCGAAAACGGTCATTACGGACGCGCGCGCCGCCGCCTTTCGACCGGCCATTGAACGCACGTATTGCGACAGTGCCTGAAACCTCTCCACTATTTCCGTGCTTTACGGCTCCTTAAGGTTTCTGTCCTAAGGTTGGCGCCTCATATTCAACTGGAACCAACCGCCATGAGCGATACGCGATCAAACGCAGTCCGCGCGGCAATGCGGCATGCGCATTTCGCCGAGCACGACCCAACCGGGGCGTCTGCGCGTCGAATCGCCCAGATATTCGGACCGACGCGCCGTTTAATTCCGGTCTCCCTCGGCTATCTTCTATTTCTGATTCTCATCGTCGTTAGCACGAACTTCCTGCTCGACTTGCGCGCGCGGCAGTTGATCTCGGAACAGGCCGGGCGCTACTCCGTCGCCTGGGCCGAATTCGTCGGCGCGGGCCTCAAGAATCATCGGACCATCCTCTCGGGCGACTCGATCGACCCGGCCGATATCGAATTTCTTCGCGCCGCCCTGCACGTACGCGACATCTTCCGCTTCAAGCTCTTCGACGAAACCGGTCGACTGCTTCTCGATTCCCGTGATCTCGGCCGTCCGAACCCGTTGCGGCGCCGCGCGGATCATTCCGACACGGCACGCTGGGCCCTGACACTGAACGAGGCGGTCGCCACGATCAGCACGGACCACGATGATCCGTCCCGGCCAGCCGTCTATGTCGAAACATATGTTCCCTTGATCATCGACGGCATGCCGATCGGAGTGGCGGAAGTCTACATCGATCAGGTCGACGCCACCCAATCGATCGAGAGCAACTTCCTGGAACTCGGCCTCGTGACGGGCGCGGCGATGGCGGTCGCCCTGCTGTTCCCGACCGGCTGGCTCTTCGTCCTTCTCCGCCGGCTCGACCGTCAGAACGAACGGTTGACCCATCACAAACGCCGCGCCGAGGAAGCGGAGCGGATCAAGGCCGACTTCATCGCGCGAATGAGTCACGATCTCCGCACGCCGCTGAACTCGATCATCGGCTTCACCGACCTCATGCGGACCATACCGGAAATCGCGGCCTCGCCCGAAAAATGCCGGGAATATGCCTCCCTGATCCACCGAAGCGGGCATAACATGCTGGCCTTGGTGAACGATATTCTCGAACTATCCGCCATTGAGTCCGGGAAACGCGCGCGCGTTCCCGTGCCGATCGACCTCGCCACCGCGCTCGCCGATTGCGCGAAGGAACTGCGCCCCATGGCCGATCGCAAGAATGTCGCGCTTACGATCGCCATCGATCCCGACTGCGCGGCGCCAATCATGGACGACCAGTCTTTCAACCGTGCCCTGGGAAACCTTCTCTCCAACGCGGTCAAGTTCTCGCCGGCGGGTGAATCGATCGAGATTCACGCGACACCCGCCGACGATCGCGTTTCCATCGCGGTGCGCGATCACGGGCCGGGCATCCGGCCGGCCTTGCTGCAAACGATCACGGACCCTTTCACCCAGGGCGAACAGGATCCGTTCGTCGCCCGCAACGGCGTCGGCCTCGGGCTTTCGATCGTCAAGGCCCTGCTCGAGGAGAATCAAGGTGAACTCCGTATCGAAAACGCGACGGGAGGAAGCGGGACCATCGCGACAATAATTCTGCCGAGCGCGCTGGATGCTTAAATAAGCGGCGGAACATCATAGCCCGCGACGTCTTCTCAACCGGCCGCCGCCGCATCATCGATGAGAAGCTGCGGTTCCTCCCGCCCTTGCCAGTTATCGACCCGCACCTTGCCGGCGAGGTGGACGGGCGCGCCGCCCCGGGCGCGCAACAGCAATTCGCCCAGCGGCTGGTCCGCCGCGCGGAAGGCGATGCCCTTCACGCGCCCACCATCGCCGCCGGCGACGATCACCCGCACATGATCGCGTCCGACCACGTCCGCCTTCACGATACGGGCGTCGGTAACGGCGAAGCGCGGTTCCGCGTTGCCCGGGCCGAAGGGCTGCAACCGTTCCAGCGCGCGCGCCAGATCGACGGACGCGCCCGCCACATGCAAGGCGCCGTCGAGCGTCAGCGTCGGCACGATACCGTCGGCGCCGACCTGATCCGCGATTCGCTCCGCCAGGAAATCCCGGAAAGCCTCCCCGCCCCCCGGCGGCACGGTGAAGCCGGCAGCCATGCGGTGCCCGCCACCGTTGGCGAGCAGCCCGGATTGTCGTGCCGCGATAACCGCCGCCCCCAGATCGACACCCTCGACCGACCGGCCCGACCCCTTGCCGACCCCCGCATCGTCCAGGGCGACGACACAGGCCGGGCGGTTGTACCGTTCCTTGAGACGACCCGCGACGATGCCGATGACGCCCGGATGCCACCCGGGCGCGCCGGCATAGACGAGGCTCTCGCTCACCCCTTCGCCGGCCTCCACGGCCGCGATCGCCTGATCGAGGCATTCGCGCTCGATCTCCTGACGTTCCTGATTGTAGACATCGAGGCGCCGGGCCAGTTCGGCAGCCAGCCGCTCGTCCTCCGTCGCAAGGAGACGAACGCCCAGATCCGATTCCCCCACGCGCCCACCGGCATTGACCCGGGGCCCCATGAGGAAGCCCGCGTGATAGGTGCCGGGCACGCTGTCGACCCGCGCCACGTCGGCAAGCGCCCGCAGCCCCGGATTGCGACGGCCCGCCATGACCTTCAGCCCCTGCGCCACCAGCGCCCGATTGACGCCGGTCAGCGCCACCACGTCGCACACGGTGCCGAGCGCCACGATATCGAGCCATTGCATCAGGTTCGGCTCGCCCCGGCCGGCACGCTCGTACCACCCGGCCTCCCGCAATGCCTTGTTGAGGGCGACGACCAGCAGGAAGGCGACACCGACCGCCGCCATGTGTCCGTGCGGGCTGGTCTCGTCCAACCGGTTCGGATTGACGACGGCGACGGCCGGGGGAAGCGTCGGTTCCGCCACATGATGGTCGACCACGATCATGTCGAGGCCGACCGACGCCGCGTGCCCCAGCGCATCGAAGGCCGTGATGCCGCAATCGACGGTGATCGCGACATCGACGCGATGGTCCCGCCGCAGACGCTCCAACGCCGCCGCGTTCGGGCCATACCCCTCCTTCAGCCGATCCGGAATATAGGGAAACAGTTCGACGCCCAGCGCCCGGAAGAACCGGATCAGCAACGCCGAGGAGGTGGCGCCATCCACGTCGTAATCGCCGAAGACCGCGATCCGTTCCCCGTCCCGCACCGCGCGGACGAGACGATCGACAGCCTTGTCCATGTCGAGAAGATGGAACGGATCGGGCAGGTCCCGACGCAATGTCGGCTCAAGAAAGGCCTCGGCCTCCTCCGGCCCGATGCCGCGCGCCGCGAGCGCGCGACCCACGCTCTCCGGCAGGTCGAGGCGCTGGGACAGGGCAAGCGCACGACGCCCATCGACCGCCCGGCCTTCCCAGCGTTTGCCCGAGGCGGAGCGTTCGACGCCGAGAAAGGCGTCGCCCCGTCTTCCGGTCGGCGATTCCGACCGATCCAGCGTGAGCGCTCCGTCAGCCAATCCAGTCCTTCCGGTCGAAATTATGCAGGCTTTCGATCTTACGCACCGTGCCGCTGCCCGAGCGCATCACGATCGTGTTGGTGGACGCGCCATTTCCATGAATCCGCACGCCATGGACGAGCGAGCCATCGGTGACGCCGGTCGCGGCGAAAATCACATCGCCGCTGGCCAATTCATCGAGGTTATATTTGCGGTCGAAATCGGTGATGCCGAGACGCGACGCGCGTTCGCGCTCCTCGTCCTTACGGAACAGCAGGCGCCCCTGGAACTGCCCGCCGATGCAGCGCAGCGCAGCGCAGGCCAGCACGCCTTCCGGCGCGCCGCCGGAGCCCATATAGATATCGACGCCGTTCTCTCCCTCGGTCGTCTGGATGACGCCATAGACGTCGCCGTCGCCGATCAACTGAATGCTGGCCCCGGCCTCCCGCACCGCCTTGATCAAATCGGCGTGACGCGGCCGGTCCAGGATGCAGACGGTCAGATCCTTGACCTGCTTGCCCTTGGCGTCGGCGACGTTCTTCAGGTTTTCCGCCGGGCTGTTGTCGAGATCGACGATACCGTCCGGCAATCCGCCACCCACCGCGATCTTGTCCATATAGACGTCCGGCGCGTTCAGGAATTTACCCTTCTCCGCCAGCGCGATGACGGCGAGCGAATTCGGCAGGCCCTTGGCGCAGATCGTCGTGCCTTCCAGCGGGTCGAGGGCGATATCGACCTCCGGCCCCTCGCCGGTGCCAACCTCCTCGCCGATGAAAAGCATTGGCGCCTCGTCGCGCTCGCCCTCGCCGATGACGACGGTGCCCCGAATATTCAACCGATTGAGGGCCGAACGCATGGCGTCGACCGCCGCCTGGTCGGCCGCCTTCTCGTCGCCGTGACCGCGCCACTTAAGGGCTCCGATCGCCGCCGCCTCGGTCACGCGGGCCGCGTCCAGCACCAGATTACGATGCATCAACATGTTGGTTCTTCCTCCCGAAACGCCCCTGTGGCCACCCACCGCGTTTAACGGGAGTCGGCCCGATTCGACAATCCCCGACCGGACCCGCCATTCACCGGGCGACGGACGGGACCAAACGATCCTAGTCCCGCTCGATCCGAATGAGGGTCGGCGGTTCGACCACCGCATCCAAACCGTCGATGGCGACCAGTACCTGCTGCATCGCGGCCTCGGTGGTCTCATGCGTCGTCATGACGACATCCACCGGCTCTTCCGGGTCCCGGCCGCGTTGAATGATGGATTCCATCGAGACCGCGTTGTCCCGCAACACCGCCGTCACGTCCGCGATGACACCCGGCCGGTCGATCACGCGCAATCGAACGTAATAGGGCCCGACATGGCCGGTCATCGGCAGGCTGGCCGCCGGGGTCAAGCGCTCCGCCGGAACGCCGAAGACGGGCGCGCGCCGGCCGGCCGCGACATCCAGCACATCGGACATCACCGCCGAAGCCGTCGGCCCCGCACCGGCGCCGGCGCCTTGCAGCACGGTCGCGCCGACGAAATCGCCGAAGGTCTCGACCGCGTTGGTGACCCCCTCGATCGCGGCGATCGGCGCCTGGACCGGAACCATGGTCGGATGGACGCGCTGGTAGATGCCGTCCTCCGTCCGTTCCGCGATGCCGAGCAACTTGATCTTGAACCCCAATTCCCGCGCGAATTCGAGGTCGAGCGGCGCGATCCGCCGAATGCCCTCGACATGGACATTCCCGAAATCGACCGCCGCGCCGAAGGCGAGGCTGGCCAGGATCGCGAGCTTGTGTGCCGCGTCGATGCCATCGACATCGAAACTCGGATCAGCCTCCGCATATCCCAATGACTGCGCTTCCTCCAGCACGTCGTCGAAGGCGCGGCCGGTCTCGCGCATCTCGGTCAGGATATAGTTGCAGGTGCCGTTCAGGATGCCGTGCACCCGGGTAAAGCGGTTGCCGGCCAGCCCCTCGCGGATCGCCTTGATGATGGGGATGCCCCCGGCGACCGCCGCCTCGTAGCCGAGCGCGACCCCCTTCTCCTCCGCCAGCCGGCCGAGCGCGGTGCCATGATGGGCGATCAACGCCTTGTTGGCGGTGACGACATGACGTCCCGCCTCCATCGCGGCCTCGCAAACGGCCTTGGCCACGCCGTCCGAACCGCCGATCAACTCGACCACCAGATCGCATTCGGCCTCCCTGGCCATGGCGACCGGATCGTCCCACCATTCGAAGGCGGACAGATCGACACCCCGGTCGCGCCCGCGATCGCGCGCCGAGACGGCGACGACCTCGACGCCAGCGCCCGCGCGATCCGTGAGAAGGCGGCCCTGGGCCGCGATCAGCGCGATCGTCCCGGCACCGACGGTCCCCAGGCCCGCGATCGCCAATTTGATGGTGCGCTCAGCGGTCATACCCTGTCCCCTCTCCCGATCCGATCCAACATTTCGCCATGCCGCCCCGCGTGGCGCGCGACGAGCGGCCTTCCGTTACCCGGCACCACGGGCCGTGACAAGGGCTGTCTGGCCCGCGCACGGACTGAACACAGCCCTGCCCCATAATCGACGCACGGGTTATGCTATCAGCCCGCCGTCCCGCCGGCACGGGCGGGGGCGTCCCGTTCCGTGTCCCGCGCCCCTCCGGCCAGGAAACCCTTGATGCCGCGCAGTGCCTGCCGGGTGCGGTGCGTATTCTCGACCAGGCCGAGACGGACATAGCCCTCGCCATACTCCCCGAAACCGATACCGGGCGCCACCGCGACCTTGGCGGCATCCAGCAATTGCTTCGAGAAGGCGAGCGACCCCATCGCCTCGAAGCCCGGCGGCAAGGGAGCCCACACGAACATCGTCGCCTCCGGTACCGGTACGGGCCAACCGGCCTTGGCGAGGCCCTGGCACAGGACGTCGCGACGTTCCTTATAGAGCGCGCGCACCTGATCGACGCAATCCTGCGGGCCGTTCATCGCCGCCGTCGCCGCCACCTGGATCGGCGTGAAGGCGCCATAATCGACATAGGACTTGATGCGGGCCAGCGCCGCGACCAATGCCTTGTTGCCCGCCGCGAAGCCGATCCGCCAGCCGGGCATGGAATAGGTCTTGCTCAGCGACGTGAACTCGACCGCGATCTCCTTCGCGCCCGGAATTTGCAGCACGGAAGGCGGCGGCATGTCGCCGAAATAGATCTCCGCATAGGCGATGTCGGAGAGAATATAAATGCCATGGTGTCGGCAGAACGCGACGACCTCTCCATAGAAATCGAGATCGACGCATTGCGCCGTCGGATTCTGGGGAAAATTCAGGACGACAGCCAACGGCTTCGGTATCGAATGCGCGACCGCGCGCTCCAGCGCGGCCATGAAATTCTCGCGAAAGCTCATCGACGGATCGCCGCCCGCCGGCAGGCTGCGGATCGCGCCGCCCGCGATGATGAAGCCGAAACTATGGATCGGATAGCAGGGATTGGGCACCAGGACGACATCGCCCGGGCTGGTGATCGCCTGGGCGAGATTGGCAAGCCCCTCCTTGGAGCCGAGGGTGACGATCGCCTCGCTCTCCGGGTCGATATCGACGCCGAAGCGACGCTCGTAATAGGCGGCGAGTGCCCGGCGTAGCCCGGGGATGCCCCGGCTCTGCGAATAGCGGTGGGTCTTGGGGTCCCGCACCGCCTCCACCAGTTTCTCGACGATATGTGGCGGTGTCGGGCTATCCGGATTGCCCATGCCGAAATCGATGATGTCGTCACCCGCCTGGCGCATGCGCTGCTTGTGCGCGTTCACCTCCGCGAAGACATAGGGGGGAAGCCGTTTGATTCGATGAAACTGCTCGGTCATCGTCGTTCCGCCTCTTGGCCACAATCGCTGGCCGCTCCTATCCGAAAATCACCCTATGCACAATGCGCCGACATGGACCAATGCCGAATGCCGAAGGTTCGGTGCCTCGCCTTCGGATACCGCTTCGGACAAGCACCGCCGTGACGCATGGAAATTCCGGATTCCTAAGCTTTTTCAACGCCAAGGTTGCTTTTTTCAATGAATTCAAAGGAAAAATCGAACCTTCGGTTGTATTGCCCCTTAATTTCCTATAGGTATATAGGGTCATTTTCAGACTAATCCGAAAGGGTCGTGACACACGTCCAGGCTCCTCTCTCACCCCCTCGCGCACTCGGTTCAAGGAGACGGTGATGGTCGATTCACCCGCCCCAGAAATGGAGTTGCGGCTTTTCCTCGACGGGCACAATGCGCGGGCTCGCGTGACCGAGGAGACCTTGCGCGAATTGCTCGGCCACAATTTCCCCGATCAATACCGGCTGGAGGTGATCGATATCCGCCAGAACCCCGCCGCGTTGGAAGAGGACGACGTTCTGGCGACCCCGACGCTCGTCAAGCGAACGCCACCGCCGCCTTCGCGCCTCATCGGTGATTTCTCGGACGAGCTGGCGGTGCTGCAAGTGCTGCGTCCGTCCCTGATGCGATAGAGGCGTGCCGTACCGGCCGCGCCTATTCCGTCCCTCATGGCCCCATGGGGCCGTCCGAAACGATGGAGGCGACCTTGCCCCCCAATCCCGCTTCGAGCGCACCGGAAGGTGACCCACCGACCGAGGTTCAGCGAAACCGCGTTTCCGTGACACCTTTCGGTATCCCGGGGCTCGACCAAATTCTCGGCGGTGGCTTGCCGCGCCGGCGGGCGGTCCTTGCGACGGGTGGCGCAGGATCCGGCAAGACCATTCTCGGCCTTGAGTTCCTGATCCGCGGCGCGACGCAGTTCGACGAGGCGGGCGTGCTGGTTTCCTTCGAGGAATCACGTGACGAACTGGTCGAGAATGCCGCCGGCTTCGGTTGGGACATCGAGGCGCTGGAACGCGACGGAAGCCTGCGGGTCGTCTGTATCGACATCCAGGGGGCCGCCCAGGGGGTCGAGACCGGCAAATTCGATCTGGCCGCCCTTTCCATGCGCATCGACAATGCCGCGGCCGGCGTCAATGCCAAACGCATCGTGCTCGACGGCCTCAACAATCTGTTATCCGCCTTCCGGGACGAGCAGCAGGTGCGGACCGAATTGCTAGGGCTCTTCCGCCACTTGAAGAACGAGGGTCTGACCATCGTCGCGACCGGCGAACGCGGCATCAACGGCGAAACGCGCCTTGGCTTCGAGGAATATCTCGCCGACGGGCTGATCGTCCTCACCCATCGTATCGACGGGCGGATCGCGAAACGGACGCTGCGCGTCGCGAAATGCCGGGGCATCGCGCATGCCACGGACGAATTCCCGATCATGCTTGGTAATTCGGGTATCGTGCTGTTCCCGATCGGTGCCGTCGACGAAGCGGACGAGTTCGCCGCCTGCGAGGAGATCATTTCCACCGGCGTACCGGGCCTCGACGCGATGCTGGAGCCCGGCGGCTTCTACCGTGGGGGCTCGATCCTAATCGGAGGCGCCGCGGGGACCGGAAAATCCAGCCTTGGCGCGCGCTTCGTCGAAGCCGCCTGCGAGCGGGGGGAGCGGGCGATTCTCTTCTCCTTCGAGGAATCACCGGCGCAGATGGCGCGCAACATGCGCACGATAAGCATCGACCTCCAGCGCTGGATCGACAACGGGGCCCTGGAGTGCCGAATGATCCGTCCCCAATCGGACAGCCCCGAGGCCCATCTCGCGACGATGATGGATGCCGTCCGCCGGCACGATCCGGATGTCGCGGTCCTCGACCCGATCTCGGCCCTCACCACCGTCGGCCATGATGACGAAATCCGATCCATGCTGGCGCGCATGGTCGATTTCTTCCGCGCCTCGCGTCTGACGACGATGATGACGAACCTCGCCGCGGGGGGCCGGACGGGCGAGGCCGCCGAACTCGCCGTCTCCTCGCTGGCCGACGCCTGGATCCTGGTGCGGCGGATCGAGCAGAACGCCGAGCGCAACAACATCATCCAGGTGCTCAAATCGCGCGGTATGAGCCATTCCAACAGCCTGTGCGAGTTCGATTTCACGAAGGACGGGATCGCCGTTCGCGAAGCCTATATCGGGGTCGACGGCGTCGTGCTGGGCAGCGCCCGCCATGCGGCGGAAGCGAAGGACCGGATGCGCGCGGCCCAGCGACAAACGACGATCGACGCGAGCAAGGCGGAGCTTCAACTCCGGGAGCAGGAACTGGAGAGTCGCATCGCCGAGTTACGCCTATCGCATGAGGCGCAGACACGTCGCCTCGAAGCGGCGATCCGCGAGGCGGAGGACGCCGACGGAGCAGAGCGTGCCGCGCGCGACAAGATCGCCGACGAACGGAGCTGACCGCCAAGCGCGGCGCCACACGCCGGCTTCGGCACGGGGGGAGATTGAAAAGCGGGGGATGGAGGAATATCCGGTGGAGGACATATCGTGATGCCCTGGCCGCGCCGTCCCCAGGGCCGGCCGAGCGGCACCCGGCAAGGCGTTCCGCCCCGTCATTACGTCCCCCAGACAGGATGGACGACATCCCACTTCGCCGTCCTCGGCGGGGCGGCCGTGCTGACGGTGGCGCTATGCTTCCTGATTGTTGCCGGTCTTTTCTGGCGTACCGGTTCCGAGAACACGCGCCAACTCCTTCGCGAGGACGCGGCGCGCCAGTTGACGATTCTGGAGAATACGCTCGACGGTCATTTTCGTCGCGCCCATTTTCTGGCCGGGAGCCTTGCCCGTGGCGCGATCGGCGATATCGGCGAGACGACCGCGGACACGGCGCGTACGATCCTGATCACCGCCGTGTCTTCGACGCAAGGAATAACGGACGTCGCTTATCTCGCGCCCGACATGCGCGAACGCCGTGCCCGCATCGAAAAGAACGGGGCCGTTCGCTACCTCCTGCGCGACCGCTCCGACGCTGCGGGTTTCAAGCAGTTCACGGCCAATCTGAAGGAAGCGACGGGGACGGTTTGGCGTGGCCCTTATCTGTCCGAGACCGCAGGCACCGCGAATTTCGAGGTATGGCACCCGGTTCACCGCCGCGGCGCGTTCGTCGGGGCCTGGGGCGTCGCGATATCGCTCGCGGAGGTGTCCCGCTCGCTCGTCCGGTTCAAGCGGGCGACCGGCACCACGCCTTTCCTGCTACGCGGCCGCTACCAGGTGCTCGCGCATCCGTCCCTATCGGAACCCGCGCCGACACAAGCGCATGGCAGTCCGCTCCTATCCATCGACGCGCTGGCGGACCCGGTACTGCCATATCTCTGGGCCTCCGGTGAGCGGATTTTCGGCGATGAAACGCCGAATGATCGTGGCGGCGACCGACGAGCGGTCGCCAGAGAGGTCACGCTGGAGCGGTTCGACGGCGACACGACGCATCATCTGGCTTTGTATCGTTGGAACGATACATTGGGCCCCTCGCCATGGGTCGCGGGTCTCTGGTTCGAGGCCGATATCTACAGCCGCTTCGACACCGCGACGCTACGCGCCCTCGGGATCGGCTTGGGGGTTACCCTGATCGCCTGCCTGCTGCTGTTGGGGAAGATCTGGTACTTCGGAACGCGGCCGGTGGAACGTGTCGCGGGCGCCGCGCGCGGCCTCGCGGACAGGCGCTTCGAGACCGACGCCCCCCTGCCCCCGAGCCACATCGCGATCTTCGATCAGCTATCCCATGCCTTCGCGCGCATCAATCGCGCGCAACGGCTGATCGAAACCTATGTTCCACGAAAGCTGATCCGCGACCTTGTCCGTTCCGAAAGGGATGCCTCTCCCGTCCTGGAAGACGATATCGCGGTGATGTTCACCGACATCGTCGGATTCTCGCGGATGTCGGAAGGCATGTCGTCGCGCGAGATATCCCGCACATTGAACGAGCATTTCGCGCTCCTCGGACGCGCGGTCGAGGAGACGGGCGGCACGATCGACAAATATATCGGCGACGCCCTCATGGCCTTCTGGGGCGCGCCGGAGCGGGTGGAGAACGCAGCGGAAGCCGCCTGCCGCAGCGCCCTGCGCATCGCCGAGGTCCTGGAGGCGTCGAACCGGGAGCGCGCGAACGCCGGCAAACCCACGATAACCGTCCGCATCGGCATTCATATCGGACCCGCGATCGTCGGCGATATCGGTGCCGAGAACCGCGTGAACTACACCGTCGTCGGCGATTGCGTGAATGTCTGCAGCCGGCTCGAAAATCTGGCCTCCGACATCATCGCCAAGGGCGCCGCCACGACCCTGGTCAGCGAGGCCGTGCGGCATGACCTGCCGGACGGTTTCGAATGCAAGGAGGTCGGCACCGCCTCGATCAAGGGGCGTCGCGGCAACATCAAGGTGTTCCTCCTGCGGTCGGGCCTGTCCGGGCGCACCGGCCCCGCCGGGGAATTCGATGAAGAACGACAACGGTCGGATCGAACCGATGACAAGGCGACACCCCGCCGGGAAATGTAAAACCCATCCTGCCGGGGCATTCATCATGTGCCGAGGGGAACTCGACCATATCGCCTACGCCATGCAGGTGGCGAGCGTCGAGGTTTGGCGGTGCCCCCCTCCGATCCGGGCGAAAAGCGTGGGCGTGGGCCGGTCAGACCCGCCGAACGGCCCAGCGTGCTGCGGCCGAGTGGCTGCGGCCGAGTGGCTGCGGGGCCTCGGCCCCCGACCAGATCGGCGGGCACGCCGACCGGCCTAGAAACTCATGAAAATCTCGGCTCGGCGGTTGGCCGCGATGCCGGCATCGGTGCTCTCGTCATAGCGCGGTTGCTTGGCGCCCCGCGCATCGATGCTGAGCGCGTCGCGCGGCACGCCATAGTCGGCCAGCGCATCGGCAACCACGCTCGCCCGGTCGAGCGAGGCCTTGTAGGTGACGAGCGCGGCCTGCTGGCTCCCGTCCTCGGTACCGACGGAGGTGTGTCCGATGATCCGCACCGTCTGAGCCCCTTGCGAGAAGATCTGAGCCACCTGCCGTAGGATTTCGCGGTCATGCCCGGTCAGGCCGGCGCCACCACCGGGGAAATAGATGGTGGCGATAAGCCGCTCGCTCCCCGCCTGGGGCGCGTCCTGTTGCGCCGGCGGCGAGGTCGCATCGGCCGACCGCGCCATGCCGGCCGCCGAGTCCGGCGGCTGGGCCGGGCGCATGGGCTCGTCCGACGCCCGAGCGGATCCGCCCAGAGGTTCCGGCGCGGGAGCCTGTTCCGCCACCTGGGGTGCCGCCTGGGATTCCTGGGACGCGGATGCGGGGGAAGAAGAGGCCGGTTCGGGCGGGGCCGGTTGGGGCTGCGCGGGTTCGGAACCGGGGGCAGGAGCGGGCGCGGGCGTGGCGCTCGACGCTTGGCTCGGCGCGGGCGCGACCGTCGGCACGGAAGTATCCTTCTCGGCCGCACCAGAATTCGGGGCGGCGCCGTCCCCAGCCATGCCTGTGTTATCGAGGTTGGCGGTGGGCGGCTCTCCGGGTTGTTGCTCCAGGGCCTGCATCGCGGCTTCGGCGCGATTCTGCTCCGGCGGCGGCGCGCGACGGATCACCTCGTCGGAATATTGCGCGTTCTGACGATCGGCGACCAACCCGGCGCGCAGATCCTCGAAGCGGCTCTTGATCTCCGGTTCGGGCGGACGCTCCGGCACGGTGGCGAGCTTGGGATAATCCTCGTCCGCGCCGGGCACGGGCTTCGACGGGCGCGGCGCCCCCTCGGGCGGCTCCGGATCATCGTCGGAGAACCATTCCGTCGGATCGGCCGCGTCCACCACGTCGCGGGTCGTGTCGCAGGCCTGGAGGACAACGGCCCCCAACAGCAACAGCATCGGCAGCCCGAGCCCTTTGAGAAGACGGCCGAGACGGAAGGTGCGGAGGGTCATGAGGATCGATCCATCGTGCTTTCGCAAGTGACGCCACGCCGGTCGCCGGCCACCGGCCAGCCCAGGGCGCGCATAGTATGGCCGCCGCCCGCGCGGAGCAACCGCGAGAAGCCGATCGCGCCCAGCCCCCGGCGGCCGCCTTGGCGCCACCGGGGGGGCTGCGGTATAAGGCGGGACGTTGAAAATCTCGCGCGCGCTCTAAGATGAAGAACGTGCAAGCGATAGGAAAAGCAGCCGGCGGGTATCATCATCGCCTTCCCGTCACGTCCCGGCCCGGGACGGCGGCATGCCACCCAAGGGAACGGAACGCACCATGAGCGAGGACAAGCAGCGCGAAGCGGAGCAGGAGCACGGCCAAGCCCTCGACCCGGTCGAGTGGTCGCGCAGCATGACCCACATCGCCGAGCGCAGCCAACGGCTCGTCGGCGACTTCCTATCGCGGCAGGCCGAGACGGGCGGCGCCGACACGATGGACAGGGCCGATCCGCTCAATCTCGGCGGCGCCTTCTTCGAGATGACCAAGGCCATGATGAACAACCCGGCCGCGGTCATGCAGGCGAGCGTCGATCTCTGGTCGGACTATATCAATCTCTGGCAGGCGACGACGCGCCGGATGCTGGGCGAGGAGGCCGATCCGGTGATCGAACCGGAGCGGGAGGATCGGCGCTTCCGGGACGAGACCTGGTCGGAGAACGCGATCTTCGACTATATCAAGCAGTCCTATCTGCTGTCCGCGCGCTGGATGCAGAACACGGTACGCGATGTCGACGGCGTGCTGGACGACCACACCGCGCGCAAGGTCGATTTCTATACCAAGCAGTTCGCGGACGCGCTGGCGCCGACAAACTTCCTGATGACCAATCCGGAGGTGATCCGCGCGACGCTGGACAGCCGGGGCGAGAACCTCGTCCACGGGCTGGAGAACCTGTTGGACGATCTGGAGCGCGGCAAGGGGCGCCTTAAGATCGCGATGACCGATGCCGACGCCTTCGAGGTCGGCGCCAACCTTGCCTGCACCGAGGGGCAGGTGGTCTTTCAGAACGATCTGATCCAGCTCATCCAATACGAGCCGAAGACGGAGCAGGTGCATAAGCGCCCGCTGCTGATCGTCCCGCCCTGGATCAACAAATATTACATCCTCGACCTGCGGCAGAAGAATAGCTTCATCAAATGGGCGGTGGAGCAGGGCTTCACCATCTTCACGATTTCCTGGGTCAATCCGGACGAGAAGCTCGCGGACAAGAGCTTCGAGGATTACATGCTCGAAGGGCCGCTCGCCGCGATGGACGCGGTGGAGCAGGCGACGGGCGAGAAGGACCTGAACCTGATCGGCTATTGCCTCGGCGGCACGCTGACGGCCGCGACGCTCGCCTATCTGACGGCCAAGGGCGACAATCGGGTGAAGGCGGTGACCTACCTCACCACCATGATCGATTTCGAGGAATCGGGCGAGCTCAGCGTCTTCATCGACGAGGAACAGTTGGCCGCGCTCGAGGATCAGATGAACAAGCGCGGCTATCTCGAAGGCTCGGAGATGGCGACCACCTTCAACATGCTGCGGGCCAACGATCTGATCTGGTCTTTCGTGGTCAACAACTACCTGCTGGGCAAGGACCCCTTCCCCTTCGACCTGCTCTATTGGAACAGCGATTCGACGCGCATGCCCGCGCGCATGCACAGTTTCTATCTCCGACAGATGTATCTGGAGAACAAGCTGATCGAGCCGGGCGGGATCGAACTCGCGGGCGTGCCGATCGACCTGACGACGATCAAGACGCCCAGCTATGTCCTCTCCACCCGGGAGGACCACATCGCGCCCTGGAAGCCGACCTTCGCCGCCTACAACACCTATTCGGGACCGGTGAAGTTCGTCCTTTCCGGCTCCGGCCATATCGCCGGCGTCATCAACCCGCCGAACCCGGACAAGGTGAAATACGGCTACTGGACCAACAGCCGCAAGGCAAAGACGCCGGAGACCTGGCTCAAGAACGCGACGCAGCATGAAGGCTCCTGGTGGCCGGACTGGAAGACCTGGATCACCAAGAAGGCCGGGCCGATGGTTCCCGCCCGTAAACCGGGCGACGGCAAGCTGTCGGTAATCGAACCGGCGCCGGGCTCCTATGTGAAGATGCGGGTCAATTGACCACGTGCCCCCAAAAGCGCTCTAACCTCAGCCACCATTCGCCCCCCTAGACGCGGCTTGATCGAGTTCACTAAGCCTGCCCGTGCCTAGGGAGATACGGCCTCTATAATTAGGTTGTGTTTCAAAATAAAACCATTTTCCCGTAATAGGGGACAAGGATAGGGGTTGAGGTTACCTTTGGAATGATCCAAGTAATACTAAAACGCTTTAAGGTCATAGACACATTAATATCGTAACGGAATTCATTTCTTCTAAAATAGAAAACATTATAGACGGCAATGAATTATATGAAATTTTTCATGGAATCAAATATAAGAGTGTATCTCCTTAGCATACGTTGTTGACGATTTTCCTATAGCGGCGTAACCTTCCCCATATTGCATGGGGGAGGACTTCCCCATATTGCATGGGGGAGGATTTATGAGTTCGGCGAATGAACGTATGTTTTATCTCATGCGTCTAGCGATGGGGCGATACCCAGCGGTGGACGCAAGTGTAACCATTCAAATCCTGATCGAAGCTTGCGAGCATGCGCGAAAAAAGGCGACAGACGTCGCGTGGGTTGTTGGTAACCAAGTCCACGGAGACGAACCAGGCATCAATAGCTCTAACGCTATATATCTTGCCGATTTCCGACAGGATGAGAAGTACGTCTACATTTTGCTAGTGCGAGGCGACCCGACAGTCGGGCGACCCACGTTTGCGAACATGAAGAAAAAGAGTGTAACGCCCGCAACGTCTGATGATCCGGACGCGGTGCCAGCTGTCTCAGCGTTGCTGGTTATTGAGCGAGGTGTCTTGGTCAGCGACAAAGGGCAACATAGATCGATTCTTGAACGTGCGTCCGGCCTCGGCAAAGTCATGGTTAGAGATTACTTGGCAGTTCTTCTTCGACGGTATGCCAAGGAACATCCAGACAAGTTTGAAGCCCAGAAGAAAGTTAGCAAGAAGGGCGAGAAGCCTGAAACCATCCAATATTCGCCGACCGTCAAGCTGCATCCACAACAGAATGCCAGCTTGAAGAACGATATGGAGCAGGGTCAGATTGGAGGCTTCCGCCTGATGCGAGGGGAGGCCAAATACAATGGTCCAGCCGATGAAGCAAAGATCGTGGGGACAAATGTCCAGCTTAAAGTGAAGCTCGCGCCAACAGGAAATGTTCAAGACGTTTTCAAAACCTTGAAGAATGTCAAAGAGGCAATGAGCGATGCGGTGAACTTCGACAGCTACAAGCTTGATCTTCTCGATACTGATGATGGCGACAATCACAGCACGCAGCTGTTGCCACTTGAGACAATCGATAACGCTGACATGCGTTATTGCCGAACGGTGAAAGCTTCGGGTTTTTCATCGGAACTGGAGCAATGCTACGCAAGGTTTCATGAAGAGATCGTAGACAAAGCGAAAAAATTTTTCGATTTGGGCGATTACTGGAAATAGGAGAACGGTATGTGGTGGGCAAGATACCTGTTCTCCGGCTTCGCTTTTCTTAGTGTATCGGAAGATGCTCCGTTTCATCATTCCAAGCGCGTACTGGAGTTCGCGCTGCCGATTGTGCTTACGATATTGACGCTGTGGGCATACATATGCCTCCGATCATATTTCGTAGTCGGGATTCCCGGAACACTCGATGGCAAATTGTTTCAGCTCGTCGTATTCATGGTCCCATTCCACTTAGCTGCACTCGCAGCTTTGGCAACTTTTCAAAGCCCGGCATTAGATAAGCCACCGGCTGGTGCAGCGGCTTCTATTCGCAGGTGGAGCAATGAAGACAACGGCTGGTTTCGCCATCTCCTGACCATGAGGGAGTATGCCTGCCGTTTGTTTGGCTATCTATGCGCGCTGGGGATCATCTATCTCGTCGTGTCGATCTCTGCGTCACTGATAAACTTTTCGGCAATCCCATGGACGTCGAACGATCTGGTGCACATGGCCATGGTTGCCGCGATAGTTGGTTTCTTTTGGCACTACATCGTAATGTCGCTTTATGCGATCTATTTTCTGATAGCGAAGACCGTATAGATAGACGGTCAGGTTGGATACAGAATCTCATGGTGTACAAAGAAACGCTAACACTAAAAAAGGCTGTCGAGACTCGTCAGGTGGAACGGTTCATTCGGGAACATGAAGAAGACTGTACAGAGACGGTAATCACCTGACACCTCCCGCTCCAGCATACGCATTTCGACCTGGCTCCTGAAAATCGAAAGCCCCGCTCTCGGAGCGGGGCTTCATATGTTTCGGCTTCCGTTTGTAAGCCTTTGCCGAAGGTTCGACCCGGAGGCCGCGCACCCATGCGGCGACGGCCTCCGGATTTCGGCGTTTCGGTGGCGCCGATGCCTTTCTCCGCTTGGTCATGACAGGCTCTCCGCGTGCTGCTTCGCCAGATCGGTATAGTGCGTGTGGGTCCAGGTGATCATCTTGCGGTCGTCCTCGGTCACGTCCCGCATGCGTTTCGCCGGCCAGCCGGCCCATAGCTCGCCCGCGCGCACGATCTTTCCCGGCGTGATCAGCGCGCCGGCGGCAACCATGCCGCCGCCTTCCACCTTCGCGCCGTCCATCACGACCGCCTTCATGCCGACGAAGCCGCCCGCCTCCACCGTGCAGGCATGCAGCAACGCCATATGCCCGACGGAAACCTCGTCGCCGACATAGCAACCCTGCCCATGTGTCGCGACATGGATGACGGTACCGTCCTGGATATTGACCCGATCGCCGATGCGAATCTCGTTCACATCGCCGCGCAGGATGCAGCCGTACCAGATGCCGCAATCGGCGCCGATCGCGACATCGCCGATCACGCTCGCCCCGGGCGCGAGGAAGCTTCGCGCGCCGATGCGCGGGCGCGCATCGCCGAAAGGCAGGATATTTCCATGATCGTAACGGATGCTCATCTCAAGCGCGCCTCGTTCCACCGACCCCATTCCCGGATGACGCGCGGCTGATAGCATAGGCGGCGGGCCGGGTCACTCGGACCGTTCGGCCGCACTCGCCTCCTCCGTCCCCGAGGAGCGTGCCGGGCTGGGGGCATTGCCCGGCGGCGGCGCGCTGATATGGGTGAAGGTGACGGGCTCGCCATAGAAGCGCGCCGCGTTCCCGGATATCCCTTCCGGGTCGCCGGAGGTCGTCAGGTGGACGCCCGGCGCCTCCTCCGTCGCACGGGCGAAGCGCTTGTGCCGGACGAGATAGTCCGCCAGCCCCTGCGCGCACAATTCGGCCTGATCGACGAACCGCACGTCATGCGGCAAATGGCGGGCGAAGATCGGCTGGACCAGCGGGAAATGGGTGCAACCCAGCAACACCAGGTCGACGCGCTTGCCCCCCGCCTTCGACATCAACGATCCGACATAGCGCGCGATGCCTCGGTCCAGGTCGCTTTCGTCCCAGCCCTCCTCGATCGCCTGGGCGAGACGCGGGCAGGCCTGTTGCAAGACGTGCAGATGACGCGCGCGCCGCCGCAACTCCCGGCCGAAGGCATCGCTATCGATCGTCGTTCGGGTGGCGAAGACCGCGACCGTCCTGGCCGGCCGGTCGGCGCTGTAGCGGCTCACGCCGGGCGCGGTCCAATTGGTCCCGCTCAGACTCTCTATCGCGGGCACGAAGACGCCCAGGATATTGCGGTCGGGCCAATGCGCGGGCAGCCATTCCTGTTGCAGGCGGCGCAGGGCCACCGCGCTCGCCGTGTTGCAGGCCAGCACGACCAGCCCGCAGCCCGCGCGGAACAGACGATCGACGCCGCGCCGCGTCAGCATGTAGATCTCGTCCGCCGGCCGCTTGCCATAGGGGGCGTAGGCGTGATCCCCGAAATAGAGGAATCGCTCCTCCGGCAGGCGCGCGACCAGCGCGCGCAGAACCGTCAGCCCCCCGATGCCGGAATCGAAAACCCCGATCATCGATCGGCGTCGCTAAAGCACGAGCGGCGTGTCGAGGCCGGTTTCCTCCGGCGCGCCCAGCATCAGATTAAGATTCTGCAGCGCCTGCCCGGAAGCTCCCTTGCCCAGATTGTCGATCAGGCCGACGACGAGCGCCTGCCCCGCCCCCTCGTTCGCGAAAACATGGAGATGCAGGTCGTTGGTGCCATTGAGGGCCTCCGGCTCCAGCTTGGAGAGCGCGGCCGTCTCCGCGCGCGGCAGCACGCGAACATGCCGCTCACCCTCATAGCGTTCAGTCAACGCGCGGTGGATGTCGTCCGCCCCCGGCTTGCCCGGCAGGGCGTCGAGTTGAAGCGGCAGGCTGACCAGCATGCCCTGGCGATAATGCCCGACGCTGGGCACGAACAGCGGCCGATGGACGAGGCCGGAGCGATGCTGGATTTCCGGCACATGCTTGTGATCGAGGCCGAGTGCATAGAGCCGGAACGGCGCGTCGGTGTGATCCGGCGCGCTATCGTCCTCGAAGGCGCGGATCAGCCCCTTGCCCCCGCCGGAATAGCCGGAGATCGCATTGATCGTCACCGGCCAGTCGGTGGCGATCAGGCCCGCCTCGACTAGCGGATGCAGCATCGCGACCGAGGTGATGGCGTAGCAGCCGGGATTCGTCACCCGTTTCGCCGCCGCGATCGCCGCGCGCTGACCGGGCGCATATTCCGGGAAGCCATAGATCCAGCCATCGGCCGTCCGATGCGCGCTGGAGGCGTCGATCACCCGCACCGCGTCGTTCTCGATCATGGCGACCGCTTCCCGCGCCGCATCGTCGGGCAGGCAGAGGACGACGATATCCGCCTCGTTAAGGCGCGCGCGACGGCGCTCGACATCCTTGCGCTCGGCATCGCCGAGGCTCATCAGCCGAATGTCGTCGCGGCCTTCCAGCCGCTTGCGGATTTGGAGGCCGGTCGTCCCCGCCTCCCCGTCGATGAAGATCGTCGCCGCCATGATATCCCGTCGCGTCATCCAGAAACCAGTATGGGAAGAGGTTCTATCGAATGCCGGCACCTCGGGAAACCCGCTTCAAGCCCCCGTGCTTCACGTCCCCCATGCCTCACGTCCCGTTACCCGAAGCGAGGTCGTCGATCACCTTCCGCCCGCCACGCCACACCGCGCGCGACGGATCGAGGGCCAATCCGATCCGGCCATAGAACCCCTGCCCCTGCTTGTTCCCGGTATCCACCGGACAGACAAGGGCATGGCAATTCTGCGCCCGCGCCCGCTTGGCGACCGCCCGCATCAAGGCGCCGGCCACGCCCAGTCCCCGTGCCGATGCCATCACATAGAGATCGCCGATCCAGAGACTGCGCGCGCCATCATGAGGGGTGAAGAGACGGGAAAAGGTAACATAGCCGAGCGCCCGGTTATCCCGGTCGACGGCCAGCAACGCGTCCGCCCAGCGATCCATGCCGAACAGCAAGCCGGCGATGGCATCCTTGTCGATCCGCGTGGGGTCTTCGCCGAAACTCTCCGCCAATGCGCGGGCCATGCCGGTCAGGACCGATATGTCGCGATGCAGGGCCGCCCGGACCGCGATATCCGCCGGGGCCATCTTCCGCCTCCCCCTGTTCGAAGATATCGGAGCGGTCAGGCTATTCTTCGCCCAGGCGGGGAAGCAAGATATCGCGATTCATCCCCGCCCGGCGCGGCGCCGACGAACCGCCCGGCGATGCCGCGCCAGTCGACGAAGCATGCTCATCCAGTGGCCGGCCGGATATCCCCGGAAAGGTCCGCGGGTAAAGGGCGGGGGGCTTCCCCCTGGCTGCCTTCATCCAATTGGCCACGCCGCGCCGCCGCGCGTTTCCATACCCGTTCATGGAGCGTGTAGGCGACCGTTTGCACCGCCGGTTCGATCAGCCCGATGCCGAGCGCGATCTTCCAACTGCCGCTCAACGCATAGGCCACGGCCATGGCCACGACCAGATGCATCACCGCGTAGGTCGCGGTCTTCAGCGCCTGCGTCCGTGCCTCGGAATCGAACCCGAATTTTTCCTCAAGCTGCTTCGCCATCATCGATCTCCATCGGTTCTGTAGAAGAGATAGTGCGAACCAGTCGCAATTGCAAGTTAGAACCATTCAAATTTTAATGGCGAAGCAACCGCCCGGCACCCGATTCTATTCCCGGGGCGTCCAGTGCCAGGTGATCTTTCGATCCACGAGGCGCCAGCCGCACCGTTCATAAAGACGAATGGCGTCCAGATTGGTTTCCTGCGTGCCGGCCCGGCCGATCGCGCAGCGCCCACCACAGGCGGCGGAAAGCGCGGTCATCAACCGCCGCCCGACCCCCCTGCCCTGCATCCTGGGCGCGACGGCGATCAGATCGATGATCGCGACCCCGCGCCGCTCCAGCACCAGCAGGAAACCTTGCACCATGCGCGCATCGTCCGGATCGGTCGCGATCAGCACCGTATCCGCCCGGCCGCGCAGATCGTTCTCGACCCAGGCACCCTTGAAGGCGACGGCGGCACGGTCCGGAATCTCCGGATCGGCGTGCCAACGATCATGGGTAAAGGCCGCGCCCGCGATCTCCCGGCAGGCATTGGCGTCCGCCGGATCGCCCGGCCGAATACCCGACGGCATCCCGACGGCCGGGTCGAGCGGGCCTTCATAGGTGACGAGCGTCTCGATCCGCCGAAACCCGAGACCGGAGAGATCGACCACCGGGTCGAACCGCCCATGGATCAATTGAATACCGATCGGACGGGCGGTCGCGACCGCCTCCACGGCCTGCCCGGGGTCCTCCAGGCGCCAGACCGGCCCCTTCATGAATTGGGCATCGAAGGGTTGATCGCTGACGCCGTTCGGCGGTCTAAACGCCATCATCCCTCGCCCGACGCACGCAGCATGCCGCGCAGCGTATATTTACCGCTGGGCTCCACCAGCCGCTCCAGCAACAGAACACGGAAGCCCGCCCGTTGCGCCAGCATCGCATAGGATATGGTGGAGAAGGCGCAATAATGCTCGATCGCGAATTCCTCCCGCGCGGGCCCTTCCGGATCGTCGAGGGCGCCTTCCGCGTCCGGCAGTTCGACATGGACGAGCCCGCCCGGCATCAGCACGTCATGGGCACGGGCCAGCATCGCCACCGGGTCGGGCACATGCTCCAGCACCTTGTTGAAGGTGACGAGGCCGAACCGCCGGTCGAACCGGTCGGTCATGAAATCCGCCACGATCCCCTCGACCTCCGCCACATCGCGCGCATGCTCGGCCGCCCGCGCGTCCGGGTCGAGGGCCGAGGCGACCCAGCCCATCGCCCGCATCGCGGCCGGAAAGACCGCGAGGCCGGAGCCGATATCGAGCAGCGTGCGCTCCCCGTGCGGGTCGAGGCGTCGCGCGGCGATATCGACGAAGGCGACGCGCCCACGATTGTCCGAGCGCTCCGGCGGCAATCCCATGATCTTCTCATAGATCGCCCGGACCCCACCCTCGCCATAGGTACGGTCCCAATAATCCCCGCCATAGAGCGCGGATAGATCCATATCGTGCCGGTTCACCACATGGCCGGTGGAGGGGCTGCGCCACACTTCGCGCCGATAGGGAGTGAAGCCGAAATCGGTCTCCGACGGCGGCGGCTCCTCGAAGACGGCGACCCGCCGCCAATCGACGGCACCGGTCACCGGACAATCGATCTCCGACGTCTCGCCGGTCATGCGACCACCATCCGGCGCGGCGATAGCCATTGCTTCCCTGAACGGACCCCGGCAAGGGCCGGATAGCCGATCGCCCCCCACGTCCGTCCCGGCCCACCCCATGAGGCGCGCACGGACACGAGACGCCTCATTACACGCATCATGTGATGAATGATATCCTCCCCCTCATGCGATGCATGGCGTGTCTTCCAAGCCATCCTGCGCGAAGCCTGCGCGTCCGTGGCCCCGCCCACCCCTCCGCGAAGGGGCGATCCACCATCGGGACGGTAAGCCAAGTCGGATCGTGGCGAAAGGCCCGGTGCCGGCATGGGCCGCCGCCTCACAAGGCCGCCGTAAACGCCTCGAACTGACGAACGCACCGTGATTTGAGAACCGCCGGCATGAAGGAATAATATCGCCCGATATAAAGTTGCGGTTGGCTGATGAATTGACCGTAATTCGCCAGCATCTCCAGCCCCTGGAGGCTGATATCGATGCAGACGTCGGTATTCGCCTTGCGAAGCTGATGCAGTTTCATACCCCGGTGGATCGGGATCGGCATTCGCATCACGACGCCGCCCCGGTCCAATTCCGGCGCGACGCGGTGCAGCGTCGTCACCAATCCTCGGAAATCCCCGTGATAGACGGCCCAGAGATGAGTATCGAGACCACGATATTTCTCCGGATTGGCGCCGTGCAGATTGACGATCCGCTCCGGCGCCACGTCGATTACATTCTGGTTGAGGCGGCCGGTCCCGAACACCAGCAACGCGTCCAACCCGGCGGCCTTCATGCTAGCCACGGCTTTCGGATCGTTCAGGTCGCGGTGCGTCTCCACCTCCGCCACGTCGCTCAGGCCGGGATCGGCGCCGTCGAACCAGGTCGCGCGTTCGAAGACCGCGCGCTCATCCTCGAACGGATGATGCGTCTCGAAATCGGCCGAAATCTCCCGCCGTTCCTCGAACACCCGCACGACATCGTGCCGCGCCGCGATGGCCTGTACGAACCGCACGTGATGCGGGGTTTCCGTCGTAAGGATGCCGACCCGCAGGCGCCCCCCCTTGGCCGCCGTGCCGGCGTCGAATGTCACTGCCACCGCCACCCCTCAATCAGGAAACCGGGTATCTTCCAAGCACCGTTCTCCCGAACCCAAATATCGCGGTTCCTGAACCCCTCCGCGACCTCCCAGAACCATTCCACCGGCCGCCTGGCAAAGGCGCAGAAGCGTCGGATATCCTCCTCCGGCACCTGCATTCCGGTTTCGGCGAGGTGCCGGATCGCCTCGGCGCGACTCATGTCCCCGCGCCTGATCTGGACGGAAAGATTGTCGAAGCTTCGCGTTATCCCGAATTTGTACCACTTCAAAAAATGATGCAACGAGATGAAGTGGCAATCGATATCGGCGAAGGCCCAACTTCCGGTCTTCAGGTCGCCTTCGTCATGGGCGAAGCCGCGCGAGGCGGCGATCCGTGTATTCTCGAAACTGTCCCATTTGAAGAAGGCGCCAAGGAAGATGGAACGTGGCTGAAAATCCGGGTCGCGGGGGAAGCGGTAGGGGACGAGATCGGACTCCGTCAGCCCCTCGCGCCCGACCCAGTAATCCGCGTCGGTCGATTGCAGGCAGCCGTGCCTCGCCAGCCAGTCCGCGTCGAGCGTATCGGCGAGACGCTCCACCTCGTTCCCGCCATATTCAAGTTGCGGATTCTCTCCCCATACGATGAGCGGAATGCGCAGCCGAACCGCCAGCGTGATCGGAATCGCGAAAAGCGCCATATGCATCGGCAGGCCCGTCGCGCCCTTGTCCTCATAGGCGGCGATCATGAACTTGCGCTCGACCTCCGGGTCGATCGTGAAGTCGATGTGATCGATGCCGAGCTTGCGGACCATGTGGTCCAGGTTGCGCTGGCCGATCTCCGTCCGCGCCGGGGTGCGCCAGGTGACGCCCAGCGGCTTCAGGCCGTATTCCTGCGCCTTGATGATCTGATACCAGCTATCCTTCCCGCCCGAGACCGGCACGATACAGTCATAGCCACCGGCCGAGCGCGCCTTGGTCTCCGCCACCAGTTGCTCGAAGGCGGCGGCGCGGGCGGTCCAATCGATCCGTTCCTCCTTGTCGCGATGGCCGTGACAGGCGGTGCAGACGCCCTCCGCATCGATCTCGATGCCGGGGCGGGTGTCGGGCAGGATGCAGACTTGGCAATAGCGCATGATCCTCGTCGCCTCTCCGCGCTCAGGGTGTCCAGGCGGCGTGCCGATCCAGGAACAGCTTCGCCGCCACCAGGGAGAACAGGAACTTGCTGTCGCTGTTGAGGGTCACCTCGTGATCGAGCAGTTCGGCGAAGCGATCCCGGTTCACGATATCGAACAACGGCCCCTCCTCCAGCAACCGCTCCCGCACGTCCGGCCGCGTGAAATCGACGAAGCTCGTCACCGGGGCATTGATGCCCTGCTTACGCGGATTGTCGAGGATCGAATCATCCACCAGCCCACGTCCCGCCTCCCGCAGCAGGATCTTCGGCAGGTGCTTCTGGATCAGATGCCGGTCGGGCACGGTGAACAGGAATTCCGCCAGATCGCGGTCGAGATAGGGGGCGCGATTCTCCACCGACCAGCGCATGGACGCCAGATCATCGTCATGCAGCATGACCGGCACGGTCTCATGGAAAATCTCGTTCAGCATACGCCGCCGGATCGGGGAGCCCGGATAGGGTACTTCCCGGTGCGGCTCGTCGAACGGCTCCGTCAGAAAGGTGGAAAATCGTTCCCGGCCGAGGAAGATATGCTCCCGCCGGTCCGGCGCCTCGATGAAGGCATGGGGATTCTGAAGCTCGGGATTGCGGACGAAGCGTCCATAGGTCTCGCGCCATCCGGCGACGCGGTCCTCGAAACCGGGCGCGTCCTTCATGCTGGCGAGCCAGAAGAGATAATGGTCGTAATAGCCGGTGAAGAGTTCGTCCGCGCCCGTGCCCCCGAGCGCGACCTTGAAGCCCGCCTCGTGTATCGCCTCGCTGACCAGCCAATGGAGATAATAGGAGATCGTCAGCGGCGGGCCGTCGAAATAGCCGATAAGATCGTCCAATCGTTCCAGGAAATTCCCGCGCGGGATCGGAATCCGCACGTTGGGCAGGTCGAGCCGCGCGAGCGTCGCGCGGATCGCCGCCGTCTCGTCATAGCGCGGGTCGTCCTCGACGATGGAAAAACAGGTGATCGGATGATCGTGCACCGTCCGCGCGACGCCGGCGATCACGTTGGAATCGATCCCGCCCGACAGCCGCACCGCGATTGGAACGTCCGCCCGAAGACGCCGCGCGATGGCCCGGTGGACACGCTCCCGCGCGCCCTCCAGCGCCTGCTCCGCCGTCATCCCCTCGTCCGGCCGCGCCTCCAGCATCCAATAGCGGCGCGGCGCCGGGTCCTCCGGCCGGTCGAGGATGGCGAGGCTGGCGGCCGGGAAATCCGCGACATCGGTATAGAAGGTCCGGCGCTCGCTCAGCAGCGCCTTATAACCATTGACCAGATAGCGGCGCAGTTGGTCGCGATCGACGCTCGGCTTGCGACCGGCGAGCGCCGCCAGAACCTTGATCTCGGAGGCGAACAGAAATCCTCCCTCGCCATCGCGCATCCAATAAAGCGGCTTCTCCCCGAAGCGATCGCGGGCCAGGGTCAGCCGGCCGCTCTGCGCATCGAAAAGCGCGAGCGCGAACATCCCCTCGAACCGATCCAGGGCATCCGGGCCCCAGACCCGGAAGGCCTCCAGCACCACTTCCGTATCACCTTCGGTTCGGAAGGACCGGCCGGCCGCGCGCAGTTCCGCGCGCAGTTCGGGGTAATTGTAGATCTCGCCGTTATAGACGAGCGTCAGGCCGTCCTTCGTGAAGGGCTGGTCCGAACGCGCATCGAGATCGACGATCGAAAGACGCGTATGAAGAAGGGTGAGGTTCCCGCCCGGCGCCGCGGCATGGAAGGCCCCCCGGCCGTCCGGTCCCCGGTTCGCCATCAGGGCGAGCGCGCGCCCCTCCCGCTCCGGGGAAAGCGGCGTGGCGGCAAGGCGTCCGGCTATTCCGCACATGGGGTCGTTCCGCGCGTCGCGCCCCTCACGTCGCGCCCCTTCACTCCGCCAAATCCGATCGGCGCAGGATGGCGCCCTTGGCAAGTGCCCGGTTCAGACGTTTGCCGATGACCCGGTCGATTTCCATCGCCGGAATCTCGCTGCCCGGGCGCGCGAACATCAGGTCCTCCCGCGCGAGGCGCCGGCCGTCCGGCAGATCCCGCGCCGCGACGACGCCCTTGCGGATCGCGGCGATGGCCTCGCGCTCGCAGGGCTGCGGCGTCTTCTCCCACTCTCCGCGCGCGTCGACGATGGCCGGGATCGTCCGGGCGAGATAGGCCATGTCCGCCGGATCCGCCGAGAGGGCGTGATCGCGAAATTCCCGGCCGTGCTTCCGGTCGGTGAAATGCACCTCCACCACCCGCGCGCCCAGGGCGACGGCGGCCAGCACGGCCTCCGGCCCGATCACATGGTTGGAATATCCCACCGTGACGGGCGCATACCGCGCCGTCATGAAGGGAATGGAAAGCAGGTTGGCCTCCTCCATCGGCGTCGGATAGGCGCTGACGCAATGCAGGACCGCCAAGCGCCCGGCCAGCGCGGCCTCCCCTACCTCCTCGCGCATCCAACCGACCGCGCGGTCCACCTCATCGATCCGGCCGCCGCCGGTTGAGAGCAAGACCGGCAAACCGGTGCGCGCCGCCGCCCGGATCGTCGCGGGCGAGGTCAGGTCCCCCGACATGATCTTGATCGCGGTGCCGAGTTCCGCCAGCAGAGGAACCCAATCTTCCGTCACCGGGGTGGACAGGAAGGCGACACCGGCCTTGTCCGCCTCCGCCTTCAGGTGGCGATGCGCCGCTTCGTCCAGGGCGAAGCGCCCCACCCGTTCCAGCCGCGCGGCATCCTCGGAAGTCACGAAACGCTCCGGCGTATAGCTCTGGAACTTGACCGCGTCGGCGCCGGCCCGCGCGGCGAGGTGAAGCAGGTCGACCGCCTTTTCCGGATCGCCCTCGTGGTTCACGCCTATTTCCGCGATGAGGACGACCTCTCGCGCCGTATCCTTGCCGAAAAGGCGCATTACGGGATGTGCTCCTATAATTCCGCGATCAGGGTGTCGGCAAGTTCGGCGAAAACCGTGTCCAAACGCTCGATCTCCGCCGCGCTCCGTTCCGCCGCCATATCCATGAAGGCTTCCCGCCCTTCCTCCGGCAAGCGGCGGACGGTGATATAGAGGAACTGATAGAACATCAGGGTCGTTCCCCAGAGATAGGCATAGACCGTCCGGTCGATCGGGTCCTCGCTCATCGCCCAGAACAGGTCCTTGATCGCGTCGAACAATTCGACCGGATCGCGGATATCGCGGAACAGCGCCGCGATGTCCCCGAGCATCCGGGACATCTCGCGCTTCAGGGCCTCGATCTCGCCGCTATCGAAGCCATGATAATCACCGCCATCCTCCAGCGTATTGGCGACAAGTTGCAGATCGCGGGCCTTGATGGCCGCGTCGCTCGTCAAGGTTACCGCGCGCGGCAAGCGCGGAATCGTACCATGGATGCGCGTTCCATCGCTCAGATTATAGACCGTCGTGCCGGGGAAGACCCGCAACAGGTTCGACATGTACATGGCGGCATAAAGAAAGCTCGTATTCGCGAACACGGTGCCGCCCAGACTACCGGGGCGGCGGATGCCGTACTTGCTCGCCGCCGCGTGCTCCGGGTGCGTCTCCAGAAATTTGTCGTCGGCGATGTAGATCGACTTGCGCGAATGATGCTGGTTCTTGTCGCGGCTTCCGAGATCGACGCCGACCAGATATATCTCGCGAAAGCCGAGGGCTAGCATCGCGCGCACCGCCGCGTTCGAAACCGTCGGCGCCGCCAGGAAAAGCGGCCGGTGGTCGCGCCCGAAGAAATGCGTCGCGGAGACGGAATCCCGGAAATAGAGGTAATTCTCGCCGAACAGCGCCGGCACCCCCGGATCGACCGTGTTGCAGGCGATCAGGGTAATACCGCTCAGATCGTATTTTTCCGAAAGGCCGCTCAGAATCTCCAGCGGACCCGGCGTGTTCTCGGTGTCGACATGGAAGTCCGGCTTGATGCCGTAACCGAGGAGCGCGCCCAGCCCCGTGCCGCAGGTGATAAGGACGGCCTTCTCCTTGTTCTCGCGGATGAAGTCGATGGCGCCATCGACCGACGGACCGGAGGCCACCACGATCACCGGCGCCGTCAACATCAGCCGTCGGCGGTCCTGAAGCAGCTTGTGGCGATGGCGCCGCAGATTGCGGAAACCATTGCGCAGCATCACGATTTCATCCTCGAAGAAACCGGGATTGGCCGCGATGACCGGTAGGCGGCTCACCAATTCGTCGAGGGCGCCGCGCGTGAAGCTCGACTGATAGTGAAGCAACAGGTAGCTGCCGTCGATCAGACCGAAATGATGGTGGCGCACATAGATATAGAGATCGTTGGCCGCCTGATAGGTATCCTGGGCCAGAATGAACCGCATACTGCCGCCCCGTTCCTCGAGGATTTCCTGCCAGCGGGTCCAATCGACGGTTTCCATGGAATGGCGGATGAATTCCGGGAACTGCTCGACAATGACGAGATTGCGGACGGGTAGATTCTCCAGCAGCCGTTCCACACCCAGGCCGAGCCCGAGGCCAAGCAGGATCAGATAGCCACCATCCGCGTCCGGTTCCGATTCCGGTTCGCATTCCTTCTCGTCCAGCCAATCCAGCGCCTCGTTGACCACGCGTTGATTACAGAGTTGCGTGTCCGACGCGCGTTTATAGAACGGGATCTTGATCCGTCGCGGCTTGGCGAGGAAGGCTTCGACCTGCTCGTCGGTATAGGCGACCGCCCCACCTTCATAGAAGGCGGTATGGCCAAGATCGATATTGATCGTCCCATCCTCGAGCGATCCGATCATCCGGCTGATGGGGGAATCGATCGCCTCCACCTGTTCCGCGATCGCGGGCGAAACATCGCGCAGGACGCCCAGATTCCGTTCGAACAGCGTATCCGCCTCTCCGTCCGGATCATCGGGGATATCGAACAGCGACGCGCCGAAATCGAAGTCGCTCATACCGCGTCTCCTTTCTGGGCCAACGCGCGATAGGCGGACATGAGGGTCTCCGTCATGGCTTCCCCCCAACCGGACAGGAAATCGGGCGCGCGGCTGCGGGTCCCCGCCTCGGAGAGCCGCGCCCGCGCCTCGGCCGCGGCCGCCCCGTCGCCGGCCGCGCGCGCCGCCATCGCCACGGCGTCCGTCGGTGTCTCCGCGATCATGCCCGAAAGGCCGAGGGCGATCAGCAGGCTGTCCGTCATCCGCTCTCCCGGGACGCGCCCGCGCGCGGTGAAGACCGGACGTCCCGCCGTCAGCGCCTCCGCGACGCCCGCGCTCCAACAGGGGCCGAGTTGCAGGACGGCGTCCGCTTCGGCCAGGGCTTTCGCCGCCTCCGACGTCCCTTCCCCGGTAAACACAAACCGGCCTTCCGCTCCGGTGCCCGCGAAAGCCGCCTCGACGGAAGAGCAAGCATCCTTGCCGCCCACCAAATCCGCCGGCACGAGAAGCCTGAGCGCCGCGTTCTCCGCACAGGCCGCGCCGAGCGCCGCTATCAACGCATCGTCGATTTGTGCCTGATCGATGCTGAGGGCCAACAGGCCACCGGGGGAATCGCCCCCCCCGTCCCCTTCGGGCGCCGTCGTCGCCCCGTCGACTGCTTCACCTTCCGCCATCAGGATGGGCAAACGGTAAATCCCCCCATCGACACGCAGAATGGCGATATCCTCGGCGAGCGCATCCTCCGCCTCCGGATAGATCGCCGCATCACCGAGAACCGCGTCGAAGCCCTGTGACGCGGCGGATTCCGGCAAGCCGCCCAAACGAATGGCCGCGGGCGCCGGACGGCGCATGAAAAGCTGGGGTCTGCCGCCCGGCATATGGCCATCCAAATCGATCAGAAGGTGGATACCGTCGTTCCGAATGATGGTATCCAGCGTCAGGTCGTCGATCTCCCGCGCGTCGATCCAGGAAGCGACCGTCCCCTGAACGCGTCGTGCGATAGAATCCTCGACGATATCGTTGGCATAGACATAGATCAGGATGTTGGCGAAGCCGTGCGCGCTGAGCAACGGCCAGAGGAAATCCAATCCGCCGCGCAGGCTGAAACGCGAGGTCACGAGACCAACCTTCAGCGCACCCTTCTCGATCGCGCGTGATGGCAGGTTATCGTCAGGAGCGACCGGAAATATCTCGGCATAGATACGTTCGGCCTGGGCGATATAGGCCCGGTCCGCGCCGGGGTCCCGGGCGATATCGGCGAGCATCTGAGACAAGGCCTCGGGCGTCACGCGGCCGTCGGTCAGCATCGCCTCGTGGATATCGCGCATGTCGGCAAGCCGTCCGGCGCGGCCCAGGCATCCGGCGGTGCGCGCTTCGTCTATCGGGGTCGTGGCGCCCATCTCGCTGATCTTGCGCAAGGCCATCAGGGCCGGCACCACGCGCCCCAAGTCCATCAACCGCATCGCATATGTCCGCCACGCGCCCGGGTCCTTGCCCCGCGCCTCGGCCTCCCGGCGATACATCTCCACCGCGCGATCGGCATTGCCGAGGCCGAGGAGTTCGTCGCCCACGCGCGCATATTGCGGCTCGGAGATATTGAGGAACGCCTCCTCGAAGCTTCCGAACCATTCCGGCAACAGGCTCCGGATGGTCGGATGCGGCGCGAGTGTCGCCGCGATCTTGCCGTAGAACAGACTATCGCCGAGCCGACCGAGCTTCGCATAGGCGATCGCAAGGGCATCGGCGAATTCCTGGCAATTCGGGCTGAGGTCATGCGCGAGCTTGAGCAGTTCCAGCGTACGCGCCGGCTCGTCCATCCTCGCGGCGACGAGACCGAGGACATAGACCGCCTCGGGCACATTGCCATGCTGCTTCAGGACCGATTCCGCGATGGAAATGGCGCGATCCGTCTCTCCCTTGGAAAGCCCGTCGATCGCCTCGGCGATATCGTCCTTGTAGGATTCGGAAACAGTTGCCATGAAAATCGCCCCAACATCCCCCAACGCCGGCCCCGACTTCCGGCCCGAGTCCGGGCTCGAACCGCGTGCGCCCGGAACACGGGCGGCCGATGTCATGCCGTGCCGCTCCGTGCCGCTTACCTCTGCTCGGCCGCGAGCCTAGACGGGATTCGTCCAAGCGTCCCGGATCATTAGCCCACAACCCCGCGATACGGCATGGATATAGCCGCTTTCGCCGCCCCTTCCGAAGACACAGGGTGACGCCCGCCCATGAAAAGAACAAGGCCCCGGCCGAAGCCAGGGCCTTGCCCGAAAACGCTATGGCTTTACCGGCGATGTTCCAATTACTGCAGGAGCGCCAGGATAGCCTGCTGCTGCTGCCCGGAGATCGCCAACGACTGAATACCGAGCTGCTGCCGGGTCTGGAGGGCCACCAGATTGGCGCCTTCCTCGTTCAGGTCGGCCAGCGTCAGCTTGTCGGAACCGATCTGCAGCTCGTTCACATAGGACTCGGTGAAGTCCAGGCGGGTCTGCAGAATGGCGACGTTGGAGCCGAGCTCGGCCGAGGTCGCGCGAAGACGGCTGATCGCGGAGTCGATGCGCGTGACCATCGTCGACGCGAACGAAACCTTCGAGTTGTTCTCGCCCATCGCGGTGAACACGCCACCGGACAGCCCGAGCGCCGACGCCTGCACCGCCGTACCGCTCGCCGAGAAGAAGGCGACCGTGAAGAGCGCACCGAGCGACAGCCCTTGGTCGGCGGCCGTGGCGATCAGGTTCTTACCGGAAATCTCGATCTCCGAAGCCGTGCGGACACCGAAGGTGATTTCCAGCTTGGAGCTCGTGTTGTTCAGGAGGTTCAGACCCTGATAGGACGCATCCTCGACCAGCTGGAAGACCTGCAGCGAGATCTCCTTGAACTGGCGGTCGGCGGCCTGACGTTCCTCGGTCGACTGAGACTTGGCGGCCTCGACGACACCCTTGAGCTGCTTGAGCAGGGAGTCGATGGCCTGGGTCGCGCCGAGGGCCGAGTTCAGGGAGCTGACGCCCTGGTCGATGCCGTCCTTGCGCAGGGTGAAGTCCGATGCGCGATCGCTGAGCGCCTTGGCGCGGAAATAGTTCACCGCGTCGTCGACCACGCTGTTGACTTCCTTACCGGTCGACAGACGGGTCTGGGTACGCTCGGAGAGCGACTGGGTGCGCTGAAGGGAGAGGAGCGACTGCCGTTGGGCGGAAGTCAGGGAAATATCATTCGCCATTGGTCCATCCTTTCTGGATAGGTGAGCGGTTATGTCGGACCCGCCTTCTGCGGATCACCCTTTCTGGGCAGCCATAGAAGGACGCAACGGACAAAGAAAGTCAAGCATCATTTTGGACGCTCGTTCGCCCCGGAAGGCGAAGCGGGCTGGCACGACAATTGCGTGACTTCGGCGCGGAATGAACCCGATGGCGCGCCCGGCCCGGCGGCCACGACAAGGCACCGCCAGGGCCGGCATGAAGCCGCAGAAGCGCGGCGCCATCACGATGGAACGAGGACGGACCCAGAATGGTCGACCGTGTCAGCACCTCCGGGCGATTGCTTAACGACCTCATGGTGATGCAGAGCAGCCAGCAATCGCTGGAACTGCTGCAGTATCGCGTCTCCACGGGCAAGAAGTTCCAGCAGCTCAAGCTCTACGGCAACGACGCGCCGCGCATCGTAGACCTCCGGAACGAGATCGCGACGCGTCAGGCCTATATGCGCTCCATGGACCTGACCGAGGGCATCACCCGGTCCTACGACGCGGTCCTGGATCGGTTGGCGGAGGCGGCAAGCGAGATCATCGATATCTCATCGCCGATCGACGCGGAGGACCCTTCCTTTCTGACCGACACCACCGTGCTGGCCGAGAATCTGATGTTGGAGATCGAGTCCAACCTGAATGTCCGAATCGGCGACCGATATATCTTCGCCGGCACGAACTACGGCACGGCCCCGGTCAACGACCTGCGCGACCTCGCCCTCTATAATGAAACCGACATCGGCACCGCCAACGCCGGCGAAACCGCCGACACGATCCCCGAATTCACCGTCGACGCGGGCGGCGCGGCGACGGTGCAAAGTTATCACTCAAGCTGGACGGCCAGCCCAACGACCGACGCGGCGGCTTGGAGAAAGTCCACGCTGACGATCAACGACCGGCAGACCGTGAGCTATGGCATCACGGCGACGGACCCGGCGTTCCAGAAGCTGATCGACGCGGTCGTGCGCCTGAAATCGGCCGTGACCAGTCCCGGCCCCGCCGACACCAACGGCAACGGCGAGACGGTCGACGAACGCAGAAGCATGCTGGGGCAGGCGATATCCGCCGCCGAGGAGGCGCGCGTCGCGCTCCGCCAGTTGCAGAGCGAGAACGGCGCGATCATCAACCAGTTCGACAAGACCCGGGTAGAGCACGAGAACTTCATCGCCATTTCGCAAGGCTCGCTCGAGGATATCGAAGGAGCGAGCAAGGAAGAAGCAGCGGTGCAGATATCAACGCTTCAGGCGCAACTCCAGGCATCCTACACCACCATTGCCCGGCGCGCGCAGCTCAGCCTCGTCAACTTCCTGGGATAACCGAAAGCATCCGCCGCCTCTTTGTCGTAGGTGCGGGGATTCATATCTATTTTCAATTAGATGACGGATAACTTAAGGCAATATCCGCGACATGTCGGCTTAACCGATACTTTACGAACCGACGGTAGACTGACACTATCCGGCCCAGGGTCGAGAGTGACCGGAAGCGAGGTTCGAGTCGCGACGCGATCGCCGGTCCCTCGTCGGAGATTTCTCGATAGGGGCCTCTCGATGGGGATCATGTTTTGACGACACCTTATGCCAGCCAGCAACGCCAGGCATTGAACAATGCCCCCCCGCAGGCGGCGGAGGCCTGGGCCATGATCGAGATGGCGCGGCGTCTTGACGATGCCACGAAGATGGAAGCCGGTCCCGAGCGGGACGAGGCGCTGCGCGACATGGTTCGGCGCAATTGGCGCATGTGGACTATCCTGCAGGCCTCCCTGGTCGACCCGGAAAACACCGCCCCGGCCGAAATTCGCCAGAACCTGCTGAGCCTGTCGAACTTCATCGACAAGCGTTCCGTCGAATGCCTGAGCGATATCGACCCCGCGAAGGTCGCGGTGCTGATCAACATCAACCGCCAAATCGGCGCGGGTTTGATGGGCAACCCTTCCGACGATCCGGAAGAGGCGAAACGCCTGCGCGAGGATGCCGCGGCCCGCGAGGCCGCATCGCAAGCGACCGGCGACAAGACCGCCGCCGATGATCGAACCGCCGCCTCCCCGGACGGTGCGGAGGGCGCGGCCACGCGCGCCAACGCCACCACCGATACCGAGGCCTGATCCCCGCCCATGAACGGGCGCGCCGGCCGCATCCTGCTCTTGATGAAGGAGCCGGAAGCGAATTTTTTCTCCGAAATTCTTTTACGCGCGAACCGGCATCTGGCGGCCGAGCATACCGACAATATCGGTCGCCTGCGCGCCGCCGTGGCTCGTCCCGCCGGAGGCCCCACGCGCCTAATCGCCTTCAGCACCCAGATCATCGCACCGCCCGACGTTCTGCGTGCGATCGCTTACAACGCCTATAACTTCCATCCCGGGCCCCCGAACTATCCCGGCAGCAAGCCGAGCGCCTTCGCCGTGCTTGGCGGGGCGTCCCAGTTCGGCGTCACGCTTCATCGGATGGCGGACCGGGTGGACAGCGGGCCGATCGTGACGACCCGCCTTTTCCCGGTGACACCCGACGCCCATGCCCGCGATCTTGCAACCGAGGCCTATGGCACCATGGCGCGGCTGGCGCTGGAACTGGCGGCGGAACTGGCGGCGGTCGATCGCCCCCTGCCGGAAAGCGGCGCGCGCTGGGCGGGTCCCACGCGCCGGATGGCGGAATACGAAGCGTTAAGACGCATCCCGCCCGGCCTCGACCAGGAGGAAACGGCCCGGCGCTTCCGGGCCTGCGAGGGAATCTATTCGATCGTACCGTCCGTACCCTCCCCCGCGGACGACATGGACGGCGGTTAACCGTCGTCCGGGGTACCCGTCGAACCGGCACCGATCGAGCTCATGCGCTCCGTCTCGTGGTCGACCAGATCCTGGGTCGCCCGCAGTGCGTTATAGAGCTTGCCGGCGTCGATCATGCCCTCGATCCGCGCCGCGATCTCCGCCGCGCTGGGAGCCGCTTCGATATATTGATGCAGGAACTGGCGCGCATGCTCGGCATAGCGGGGACGCTCCTCGTCGAACATATAGGCGCACTGAAGCGCGTAATAGACACGGCGCGCCGGCGTCGTCGCCTCCCCCTCGCTCATCACTTCCTTGCGACGCAGGACATCCGCCCGGTTGTGCAACACGATCGTCGTCGCATCGCCGGCATTCTCGATCACCGCGCCGTTGACGATGATCCGTTCCTTCGCGGGCAGTTTAATTCGAAGCGGCATGGCGGGATACTCCGAGAAAAGTGCCGATGGGAAAGCGCGATGGGCGAGGCACTATCGCCCTATATAGGCGCCGAACGATCCAAGCGCAAAGACCGGCACCCCTCTCATGCCATGGACCGCCACCCGCGCCGCCAGGCCGAGTCCGCCCGCGCCGCCGCCAAGCCTATCAGATGTTGCTTGAATTTTCGCGCGAAACGCGGCATATAAAGAAAAGGCACGCTAGGAAGGGTGTGCCGGGGCGCATCGCGGAACCTGAGCCCGCCACCGCACCCCCAACTCGATCGGTTCGGCAGAAGCTCAGACCGGAGAGGACCAAGACCATGGAAGTCAATCTTACCACGCAGGTTCCGCTGCAACAGCAACAGCAGCAATCGCAGCAGGGACCGAACGGCACCAACGCCTCGGGCGCGACCCAGACCGTGCAGAACGTGCCGGATCAGGTCGTCACCGCCGCCACCAATGCCGAGGACACCAATGTTCGCGACGACGACGCCCTGCGGCGTCAGGATCGCGGTGCCCGGGAAGCGGCGGTCGCCTCCATCGACGACCTCAAGATTCAGGGCCTCAAAACCCGCGTCGGCTTCGATACGGAAAACGATCTGGTTTTCCTGGAAATCCTGACGCCGAAGACGGAAGACGTGATTCAACGCATCCCGTCCGAGAGCCTCGTGGAATTCCTGGCTGATCAGTTCGAGCAGATTTCATCCTCGAACCGGGCCGCCGCGCAATCCTTCGATCGCTCGATCTAGGTCACCGTCCCGAATTCGGGGCGCGTAACGTCCCGACCCGACGATTTCCGAACGCCGGCTGGTGACCTCGCGCTTGGCGGGGTTTTCGCGTAGCCGCCTCCCGGTCCGGCCTTCGGGGCGCGACCGTGCGCCCCGGTTCGCCGCGCCGCCCTTCGGACAGCATTGCCGGGCAAAAGCTGCAAGGCACCGCCCTCACCGGACCGCCGCCTCGCCCCCGCCCCTATTCGTCACCATCGAACCGGACGAACAGGAAAAAAGTTTCTTTTATAATCAATAAATTATTCCCCACACTCGAATCTGGCCCGGCTTTTGCTCCATGCCTCTCGAACCAATCTCGGGAGACATGGCCCATGTCCGTTACAGGGCTCGACAATCGGCAGGAAGTTCTCAGCGCGGCGACCGCCGCGACGAAGGCGAGCAAGGCCGATCCCAAAGAGGAAAACGCCGTCGCGGCGTCCGGTGCGCCGGACTTCGCCGCGCTGCTGCAAGGGCGGCTCGGCCGGAACATGGCGTTGAGCCGCGCGGAATCGCAACTCTCCGTGCCGCAACGGGCCGACGCCTCCCAGGATGCCGGGGCGCTCACGGATCAGCGCCCCCGGGACGCGGGCTTCGACAGCACGGCGCGCGACGATGTCCGGGACTCGGCCGCGCGCGATTCGGCCCGTCATGACGGTCGGCAGGCCGAGGCCCGCCCACGCGCAGACCGCCCGGCGCATGATGCACCGCAAGCGCGCGCCGACCAACCGGCCCGCACCGCCGATGACGGCGTGTCCACGCAGGGCGCGCAGGGTTCCCAGAACACCCCGGCGAACACCAAGGCGACGCCGGCTGGATCGGGCGATGCGACTGCCGCCTCGCCCAAGTCCGAAGCCCGCCCGGCCGCCCCGGCCAAGGCCGATTCGACCGGGCAGGCTGCCCAGGCTCAAGCCAGTGCCGGTAAGGCGGCCGACACGGTGGCGCCGCGGCAAGCCGGCCAATCCACCGCCGATCTGCCGGGCCGCGTGCAGGTTACGCAAGCGCAAACGCAACCCGGCGGCGCGCCGCAGGGCACGCTGGATGCCGCCTCCGCGATCGCCGCGCAAAGCGCGCGCGCCAACGGCAAGGGCGCCGCCGCCAACCCGGCCGGCAACGGCTCCACACTCGCGAACGCCAACCCGGACGAGGCGCAAAATATCTTGACCGGCCTGCGTGCCCAGGGCCGGGATGGCGCCGTCGCCAGCGGCGGCGGCGAGGCAAACGCCAATGGCAAGGGTACCAGCAATGCCGCGCCCAGCGCGCAGGCCGCGAAGGCCAAGGCGGAGGCGAAGCTCGCCGCCAATCAGAACACTGGCGCGAAAGCGCCCGAGCAGCCGGCGGCGCAAGCGGCCCCTGGCCTCGGTGCCCAGCAGGCGCAACCGAAGTCGGGATCGTTCGGCACCCAACTCGCCGCGGAATCCGGTGCGCGCATGGGGGCGACAACCGGCAGCGGCAAACCCGCCGTCGCGACCGACGCTATGACCGGCACGACCAGCCTGACCGGCCAGAACAATTCGGTCCAGCAACGCAGCGCGCCCCCGCCGACCGCCCAAACCGCGCGCAACACCCCGCCCCCGCCGATCGCCGATCAATTGGCGGTTCAAATTCACAAGGCAGCCGGCACCGGCAGCGACCGGATACAGATCCAGTTGCGTCCCGCCGATCTTGGGCGCGTGGAAATCAAAATGGAAGTCAGCCACGATGGCCGGATGACCGCCGTGATCTCGGCCGACAAGCCGGAAACCCTGGACATGCTGCGCCAGGACCAGCGCCAGCTCCTGCAAACGCTAAACGATGCCGGCTTGAAGGCCGATCAGCAAAGCCTGAGCTTCAATTTGCGCGGCCAGCAGCAGGACGGCGACGGCCGCGGCAATGGCCCGATGCAAGCCGGCAATGAATTCGACGACGCGGGCGAGAGTGACCTCCCCGCGAGAGACCCCTTCGACGATTTGGGCGAAAGCGGCGGCTATTCCGCCGACGGCCGCCTGAACATGCGCGTCTAGAGGCTAAAGGACCAAAGAGATGGAAACCTCGGCCGTTAACCCCTTCGGAACCAGCGGATCGACCGCCAAGCAGGAAGCGGCGGTCACCGGCTTGACCGACAACTTCGACAACTTCCTGACGATTCTGACCACGCAGTTGCAGAACCAGGACCCGCTGTCGCCGATGGATACGCACGAATTCACCAACCAGCTCGTCGCGTTCGCCGGCGTCGAACAGTCGGTACGACAGAGCGGCCAGCTCGACCAGTTGATCTCCCTCAACCGGGGCAACGAGGCGATGGGCGCCGTCTCCTATATCGGCCAGACGGTGACCGCCGACTATAACGAATTCAACTTCAACGGAACCGACCCGGTCGAGCTTTCCTACACCCTGCCGAAGGACGCCAAGAGCGCCGCCATGCAGGTCTATACCAGCGAGGGGGACCTCGTGACCGTGATCCCGGCGGATAAGACCGCCGGCAACCATAAGGTCACCTGGGACGGTAAGACGCTGTTGGGCGAGGACATGCCGGAAGGGGTCTATAGTTTCCAGTTGGGCGCGATCGACGAAAACGAGGAAGCGGTCGAGGCCAGCTACCAGACCACCGGCAAGATCACCGGTGTCGAATACACGCCCAACGAAACGATCCTGAAGGCCGGTGACGTACCGATCCCGCTCAGCCGCGTGCTGAGCGTCGAGGAGACCGCCGGCACCTGACCGGGAGCCGGAATTGATCACCCGCCCGGTCCGGCCGATTCCGCGCCGCCCGAGGCAGAGACGAGGACGATCGCGGCCCGCGCCCATGGGGCGGACCGGCGACATGACGGTGAACCCGCCGTCGAACGGAGGATGAGAGCATGAGTATCTTCGGTGGCTTGCGGTCCGGCGTATCCGGCTTGTTCGTGCAAAGCCAGTCGATGGCGATGATCTCGGACAATATCGCCAACGTGAACACGGTCGGCTATAAGGTAAACCGTCCGCAGTTCTCGACCCTGGTCACGACCAGCGGGTCGGAAACGCTGTTCTCCGCCGGCGGCGTGCAATCGACCGTTGCCCGCGACATCGATCAGCAGGGATTGCTCCAGGCCTCGACTGTCTCGACCGATATCGCGATTTCCGGCGACGGCTTCTTCGCGGTCACCGATCAGGTCACCCTGAACCCGGTGACGAACGAGTACGAGCCGACCGGCGATATCTTCTATACCCGCGCGGGCGAATTCCGCCCGGACAAGAACGGCAACCTCGTGAACGCCGCCGGCTTCACGCTGCTGGGCTTCGCACGGAACTCCGCCGATACCGCCTTCAACACGACGAACGTGTTGAGCGCGATGGACGGTGTCAACGTCGCCTCCCAATCCGCGAAACCGCAACCGACCAGCCTCGTCGACCTGTCCGCCAACCTGCAGAACTCGACCGGCACGGGCGGCAGTTTCGATATCGCGGTCCAGGTTTTCGACCGCCAGGGTACCCAGCGCACCATGACGCTGACCTTCACGAAGGTCGACCCGGGCGTGGCGGCGGATGCCTGGGACGTCACGGCGGAACTGACGGCCGGCCAGTTCGTCAACACCGACGCCTCCAACAACGACGGCGGCACGGGCAGCGCGATCGATGCCGGCGGGGGATCCGACACGGCCGACGACAACTATCTCGGTTCCGATGAACTGGAGGCCTTCCAAGGGACGGAAACCGACTACTCCGGCTTCGCGGAGGATGTGATCGGTACCGGCGGCATCGCCAATCTTGGTCGTGTCACCTTCAATACGAACGGGACACTGTCCAGCGTCACCGACGATTTCGGCGGCGTGGCCAATAGCGGCGTGGCCCTGACCGGCAACAACTCCTTCCAGGTGCTGGTCGATTACGACGGCAACAACACGACGTCCACCGACACGGTCGCGATCGACATCAATCTCGGCTCGATCGGCGGATCGGACGGCCTCAGCCAGTTCTCCGGCAACAGCGTGATCAATGACCTGACCCAGAACGGCAAGCAGTTCGGCTCGCTCTCCAGCGTCTCGGTCAACGAGGATGGCGTCGTTACCGCGCTCTTCGACAATGGCGAGCAGCGGCAGCTCTTCCAGGTGCCGATCGTCACCTTCAACGCCCCCAACGCCCTTCGGCCCGAGAGCGGCAACGTCTTCTCCCAGACCGATGATTCCGGCCAACCGGTGGTGAAGACGGCGGGCAATGGCGGTGCGGGCTCGATCGCTTCCTCCTCGCTCGAGCAATCGACCGTGGATCTGGCGGACGAGTTCACCAAGCTGATCGTCACCCAGCGCGCCTTCTCGGCCAACACGCGGATCATTACCACGGCCGATGAAATGCTGGAGGAATTGGTGCGAATCAAGCGATAAGCCGCTTAATCGAAATTCGCCCGGCGCGTCCGGGTGCAACACGAGGGGGCCGCCCGACCATGGGATGGCCCCCTCGCCGCATTCGCGGCGTGAACCGGTGTGGGAGAGTTTTAATTTATTTTTTCATAAAATTTTATTTATTTTCATCGACCGTTAAGCTTTACTCGATACCGTGAGGATCGGGGGAAGCGAGCATGGCCTACCGGGGTCCGGAGAGGGAACCGATCGGAATCGGTAAGAGTCTGAAATGACTCCATGACTCCGCCACGGAAACGAATTGGAATCTTCGCGGAGGGTCGATGAACTCTTGCCTTTATTGAAAATGCAAGGGATTCATCGCGGCGATTCCTTAACACATGGCGTAACGGCTCGAAAGGTGGGCAATTTTTGCCCAGTTTTTTCTTCACCTATACTGAATCCTAGGATATCCTCCTAAGGGATTCGGCGGATTCCGAACGATTCCCGTGGCCGTCAACCGCCACGACATCACGGAACCGCGCGCTCCCGGGCAGAAGGTCCGAATGGGGCGCTGGCTGGCAGAACGCCACGCGACCAGCACCGGTCTTGAGGGGCGACGCGCCCGGCGACGCGGCCATTGCCGCATGCCGGGAGAGCCGTCCGGGGAGGTCGGGCCTCCTTCCCAATCCCGGGTGAGCGGGAGCGGGACGGGACCCGTCCGACGGCTTTAAGCATCGATGAGGCAGTGGCGTGAATAATTTCATGGATATGGTCAAGAACCTGGGGGCCGCCCGGCTGAGCGTGATCGCCGGCACGGCGGTCCTGGTGCTCGGCTTCTTCATCTTCCTGGCAACGCGCGTGACCACGCCGGAAATGGCGATGTTGTATGGCGAGTTGTCCGAAGCGGATTCCAACCGCATCGTCACCCAGCTCTCGCAACAGAACACTCCCTTCGAGCTACGCCAAAGCGGCCAGCAGATCTGGGTCCCGCGCGAACAGGTGGGGGAACTGCGGCTCGCGATGGCCGGTCAGGGTGTCGGTGGCTCGCTCGTCGGCTACGAGATTTTCGACCGCGACCAATCTCTCGGCCAATCCAGTTTCGTGCAGGAGGTCAATCGATTGCGTGCCTTGGAAGGCGAGTTGGCGCGCACCATCACCTCCCTCGCCTCCGTGCGGGGATCGCGCGTTCATCTGGTCCTGCCCCGGCGCGAACTCTTCAGCCGGGATACACAGGAGCCGACGGCCTCCATCGTCTTGAAGATGGCCGGCGCCCAGCGCCTGGACAACGACCAGATCGCCGCGATCCAGCATCTCGTCGCCACCGCCGTTCCCCGTCTGCGGCCGACCAACATCTCGATCGTCGACGATCGGGGCACCCTGCTCCACGGGGGCGGGGAGGAAGAAGGCGGTCCCGGTCTGTCCGCCGACAATGCCGCTGAAATGCGTCAGCATTACGAAACCCGTCTGGCGCGGCGCGTGACGGAACTTCTGGAACGAACGGTGGGCTTCGGCAAGGTCCGGGTCGAGGTCCGCGCCGACATGGATTTCAGTCAGGTCGTCAGCAATTCCGAGACCTTCGATCCGACCGGCCAGGTGCTTCGGTCGTCCGAGACGGTCGAGGAAAGCTCCAGTTCCCAGGAAGCCGGCGAGGATACCGTTACCGTCGGCAACAATTTGCCGGATGCGGCCGCCCTCGACGGCGGCGCGGGCGGAGGGGCGAGCGAACAGCAGTCCCGTACCGAGGAACGCAGCAATTTCGAGATTTCGAAGACCCAGACCAACCGCGTCTCCGCGCCCGGGCGGGTCGAACGCCTTTCGGTCGCGGTTCTGGTGGACGGCCTCTATCCCGAGGGAGAAGACGGCCAGACGCAATATGAACAGCGCCCGGATCAACAGATGCAGCAGTTGGAATCCCTGGTACGCTCCGCCGTCGGCTTCGATGCCGCGCGCGGCGACGCGCTGGAATTGGTGAACATGCAGTTCGCCGAATTGCCGGTCGACGTCACCGACGATTCCGACAGGACCTTCTTCGGTTTCACCACGTCCGACATGCGCCGGATCGTGGAGTTGCTTGTCCTCGGCGTCCTCGGCATCCTGATCGTGCTGCTGGTGGTCCGGCCGCTCTTGACCAAGGTGTTCGAGGCCGCGCCGAGCAGCGCCACGGCCGACGCCGAAAGCGACACCCATATGATCACCGATCAATCCGGCGGCGGTGGTCATGGCGAGGTCGGGCTGCCGGCCACGTTGGGCGAGGATCATGAAGGGTTCGACTCGATGATCGACATCGCCCATATCGAAGGGCGGGTAAAGGCGTCCTCGATGAAGAAGATCGGCGAGATCATCGAGAAGCATCCGGAGGAGGCGGTCGCCATCCTCCGGAACTGGATGTATCAGGACGCCAACTGACGCCGGCCGCGATCCGATCGGCGGTGGTTAGCGACGACGGCGAATGCCGGTGGGGCGCCCGGCGGGCGGCATTGAGCTTCCCGCCGGAATCGTGGCTTGGTTGCGCGTCCCGCTCCCGGCATTGTCCGGTCGGTGAACTTTGGGAGCGTTATCCCGGATCGGTCACCGGATAGGCCGGGCCGACCGGAATCGCGCTTTGGAATGGCGCACGGATGAGATCATGCGGGTACGCGACGATTTCAGAAGCCTGACCGGCCCGGAGAAGGCCTCGATCATGATTCTCGCCATCGGCGAGGATAACGCCGTGAAGCTGTTCAGCCATATGGACGACGAGGAGATCAAGGAAATCTCCCAGACCATGGCGAACCTCGGCAATGTCAGCTCTAACCTCGTCGAGCGGCTGTTCGTCGAATTCGCGGAACAGATTTCCTCGACCGGCTCCCTGGTCGGCTCCTACGAATCAACCGAACGCTTGCTGGCCAAGGCGCTCGATCCGGACAAGGTTTCCTCCATCATGGAGGAAATCCGCGGTCCCGCCGGCCGGACCATGTGGGACAAGCTGGCGAACGTGAACGAGGTGGTGCTCGCCAACTATCTGAAGAACGAATACCCGCAAACGGTCGCGGTGGTCCTGTCCAAGATCAAGCCGGACCATGCGAGCCGGGTGCTCGGCGCGTTGCCCGAAAGCTTCGCGATGGAAGTCATCATGCGCATGCTGCGCATGGAGGCGGTGCAGAAGGAGGTTCTCGACGATGTCGAGCGCACGTTGCGCAACGAGTTCATGACTAACCTCGCCCGCACCGCGCGCCGCGACAGCCATGAGATGATGGCGGACATCTTCAACAGCCTCGACCGCAACACCGAGAACCGCTTCATGACCCTGCTGGAGGAGCGCAACCGGGACTCGGCGGAGAAGATCAAGGCGCTGATGTTCACCTTCGAGGACTTGCAGAAACTCGACCCAGGCGGGGTGCAGACGCTGCTGCGCAACGTGGACAAGGACAAGCTCGGCATCGCGCTAAAGGGCGCGTCGGAACAGATCAAGGACCTGTTCTTCTCGAACATGTCGGAGCGCGCGGCGAAGATCCTGAAGGAGGATATGTCGGCGATGGGCGCGGTGCGCCTGCGCGACGTGGACGAAGCGCAAATGGACATGGTCAATCTCGCCAAGGACCTGGCGGCGAAGGGCGAGATCATAATTTCCGAGGGCGGCGCCGAGGACGAGCTTATCTACTAGCCGCCCCTGGATGTAGCGCCCCGGGATGTAACGCCCCTGGGGCGTACGCCCCCTGGGTGATCATGGGCGGCCACGGGAGAACCCATGGCGCCCTGTTTCAGGTTTCAGGAACGCGCCCCGGAACGGCGGCGCGAGACGAGGATCGGATAAAGCGTGGCGACGAAGTACAAGCCCTTCCTGTTCGACCGCGACTTCGACGAGATCGATGCCGCGCGCGCGCGGCGCCCCCATCCGGCGAATACGGACGGCGGCGCGAACGCGGATGCGACCTCGGCCGAGACCGATGCGGCCGAGACCGAGGAGCCGGAAGAGCCACCCGCCCCGACCTATAGCGAGGAGGAACTGGAGTCCGCCAAGACCTTCGCCTTCGAGGACGGTCGGCGCGAGGGGTTGGAAGCCGGCCGCAAGGAAGTTCAGGACGATGTCGAGGCCCAGGCCGTCGAGGCGCTGGAAACGCTGGCCGAAGGGCTGACTCCGCTGTTCGAGCAGCAGCGCTTGGCGCATGAACGTGCCAGCGCGCTGATGGCCCGGATCGCGCGGGACATCTTCGCGCATCTGATGCCCGCCTATGTCGAGCGTCACGGCGAGGAGGAAGTCGTCGCCCTGGTGCGCGACGCGGTCGCGACGCTGCAGGATGTCGGCAAGCTGACCGTGCGGGTCGACGAGACCGTGCGCGACCGTCTCGCCGAACGGTTGGAGCCGCTGGTGCGGCAGGCCGGCTTCGACGGCAAGCTCGCCGTCATCGGCGACCCCGCCATGGGCCGATCCGACGCGGCCGTCGATTGGGGCACCGGCGGAGCCGAACGGCGCTATCCCGCGATATGGGCCGATATTGAAACCGCCATCGCCCGCGCGATCGAAGGGTTGGAGCCCGACGACAGCGGGGATGAGCCGGACTCGCCCGAAGAGCGCGACGAAAGCGGTGAGAAGGATGAAGATGTCGGAACCAGCCGCGCGGCGACGCACGACGGGCCCGAGGCCGGCGCAGCGGACGAAGGCGGCGATCGAATGACGGACACGGACACACGGGCGCCGGACGGCGCGCCCCCCACGGACGAACGCGCCGGCGATGGGCCGGCGGACGACGAGCGCTGATCAGGAGGGCGCGACATGGCCGATGAGAACGATACCGGCGAGGACGAAGCGGCACCCGAAGGGGGCGGCGACGGTAATGCCGCCGCCGGCGGCGAGCGGGAACCGCGCGGCAATGCGGGCGGCGGGTTCAATCTCCAGGAACTCGACAGCCAGGAGCAGGCCAGCGACTATCCCACCGATTTGAGCGGACCCACGGGCGCGCGCGATTTGGAAGCGGTCTACGAGATTCCGGTTCAGGTGTCCGCCGTGCTGGGCAAGTCGAGCATGCAGGTGAGCAATCTCCTGAAACTTGGACGCGGCGCGGTGGTGGAACTCGACCGCAAGGTCGGCGAGGCGATCGACATCTATGTCAACAACCGCCTTGTCGCGCGCGGGGAAGTGGTCGTGGTGGACGACAAGCTGGGCGTCACCATGACGGAAATCATCAAGTCGGATAAGTCCCCGACCTGAGGCGACGGCGCGGCCGAACCGGCGGCAGAGGGAAAGACGACGCGAAACGATGGCGAGCGAAGCAGAGGATGGGCCGCGGCGGCCCCTGACCCAGCCGACGACCCGCACGGCGATCGATGTCGCGACCCTGGGCGGCATGATCGCGGCCGCGGGCCTAATCGGCATGGCGATCCTGCTCGGCGGGTCGCCGACGGCCTTCCTCGACCTGCCCTCGGTCCTGATCGTGATCGGCGGGACGTTGGGCGTGACCACGGCCTGCTACTCGCTCAAGGACATGGGCGGGGCGGGCAAGACGGTGATGCGCACGATCCTGCGCGCGCACGACAATCCAAGCGAGGCGGCGGTCCAGTTGCTCCAACTCTCCCAAATCGGGCGCCACAAGGGCACGCTCGCGCTGCAGAACTATCTGGTGGCGCTGGAGGACAGCCCCATGCTGCATCAGGGCCTGCAGATGGCAATCGACGGCACGCCGGCCGAGGAGGTGGAACGGATCATGCGCCGGGAGGTGCAATCGATCGCCCAGCGCCAGAGCCGCAGCGTCGCGATCCTGCGCAAGGCGGCCGAGATTTCACCGGCGATGGGCTTGATCGGCACGCTGGTGGGGTTGATCCAGATGCTGGGCAATCTGGACGACCCCAGTACCATCGGCCCCTCGATGGCGGTGGCGCTGCTGACGACCTTCTACGGCGCGCTGCTGGCGAACGTGGTCTTCACGCCGCTCGCCTCCAAGATGGAGCGCAACGCGGCCGAGGACATGCTGGTGAACCACATGCACGTCATGGCCACCGCCTCCATCGCGCGGCAGGAGAACCCACGCCGGCTGGAGATGCTACTGAATACCATCCTGCCTCCGTCGGAGCGGGTGGACTATTTCGGATAATCGGTACACGGAACCTTTAAACGATGAGACTGCTGATTATCGGAACCCTGGAAGGCCATCTGACCGAGGCCAGCCAGATCGCGCTGAAACGCGGCGCGAAGGTTCAGACGGTCGATGCCGTCGATGCGGGCCTGGATCTATTGCGCCAGGGCAAGGGCGCCGATCTCTGCCTGATCGACGTGCGCCTCAATATCGAAAGGCTGGTGAAGGCCCTGAACGCGGAGCGCATCAGCGTTCCCGTGGTCGCCTGCGGGATCGAGGGCACGGAGGCAGAGGCCGCCGTCAAGGCGATCGAGGCGGGCGCCAAGGAATATATCCCCCTGCCCCCCGACCCCGACATGATCGCCGCCGTGCTGGAGGCCGTGGCGGAGGAAAGCAGCACCGTCATCCACCGCGACCCCGCGACGATCAAGGTGCTGAAACTGGCGGAGCAGATCGCGCCCAGCGACGCTTCCGTGCTGATCACGGGCGAATCCGGCACCGGCAAGGAGGTGATGGCCCGTCATCTGCACGCGCGCAGCAAGCGCGCCTCGGCCGCCTTCGTCGCGCTGAACTGCGCCGCCATCCCGGAGAACCTGCTGGAAAGCGAACTGTTCGGCCATGAGAAGGGTGCCTTCTCCGGCGCCGTCGCGCGACGCATCGGCAAGTTCGAGGAGGCGCACGGCGGAACCCTTCTCCTCGACGAGGTGAGCGAGATGGACCCGCGCCTGCAGGCGAAGCTGCTGCGCGCGTTGCAGGAGCGCGAGATAGACCGCGTCGGCGGCTCCAAGCCGGTAAAGGTGGATGTGCGCATCCTGGCGACGTCGAACCGCAATCTCCAGAAGGCGGTGAAGGACGGCGATTTCCGGGAGGACCTCTATTTCCGCCTAAACGTCGTCAATCTCCGCCTGCCCTCCTTGCGGGAGCGGCGCCAGGACATCCCCGTCCTGGCCCGGCATTTCGCGAAGAAGTACAGTGAGAGCAACGGCCTGCCCGACCGCCCTCTCGGCGCGGAGGCGATGCGCCGGCTGGAGGCCTATGACTGGCCCGGCAATGTGCGCGAACTGGAGAACGCCATGCACCGCGCCGTCCTGCTGGCGGGGGGCGAGGAGATCGGCGAGGAAGCGATTCTGCTGACCGAGGACGAGACGCTGGACGCCGTCATGCCGGAGAGCGGCGGCGGGACGCGCGCGGCCGCCCCGGATGAGCATGATGGGATCGAGGACGAAGCCGGGCCGGCGGGCGAGAAGCTGGTGGGCAAGACGGTGGCGGAAGTCGAACGCGCGTTGATCATCGACACGCTCGACCATTGCCTGGGCAATCGGACGCACGCGGCGAACATCCTCGGTATCTCGATCCGCACGCTGCGCAACAAGCTGAAGCAGTACACCGAGGAAGGCTTCTCCGTGCCCTTGCCCCGCGAATCGGAGCATCGTAGCGCCTGACCGGCGGGGGAGCGTTCGGAAACGCCATGGCGAACACGGAATCCGAGGAAGGCCAAGGCGGATCGGTCCGCCAAGTGAGCGGAGGCGGCGTCAATGCCGCCTTCGGTCGTTTCCGTTCGGCCCTGACCTCGGCGGAGTTGCTGCTACCGCTCGGCATCGTCGCCATCCTGGCGATGCTGCTGATCCCGCTGCCGACATGGCTTCTCGATATGTCGCTGGCGATCTCGATCACCTTCTCGGTCGTGATCCTGCTGACGGTGATCTTCATCGCCAGCCCGCTGGAACTGACCAGTTTCCCGACCATCCTGCTGATCGCGACGATGCTGCGCCTCGGCCTCAACGTGGCCTCGACACGTCTGATCCTGTCGGAAGGCCATACCGGTACCGACGCCGCCGGCCGGGTGATCGAGGCTTTCGGCAGTTTCGTCGCGGGCGGCAATTACGTCATCGGCATTATCGTCTTCGGTATTCTGGTGATCATCAACTTCATCGTTATCACCAAGGGCGCGGGCCGTATCGCGGAGGTCGCCGCGCGCTTCACCCTGGACGCCATGCCGGGCAAGCAGATGGCGATCGATGCCGATCTTTCCTCCGGCTTGATCGACGAGGATCAGGCGCGCACGCGACGCAAGGAGTTGGAGACCGAAAGCTCCTTCTTCGGTGCCATGGACGGTGCCTCGAAATTCGTACGCGGCGACGCCGTCGCCGGCCTGTTGATCACCTTCATCAACATCATCGGCGGCATGATCATCGGCGTGGCCCAGCGCGACATGAGCTTCGGCGCGGCGGCGGAGAATTATACGCTCCTGACCATCGGCGACGGGCTGGTCAGCCAGATTCCGGCGCTCATCGTCTCGACCGGCGCCGGCATGCTGGTGACCAAGGCCGGTGTCTCCGGCCAGACCGACAAGGCGCTATTCAGTCAGCTATCCGGCTATCCGGCGGCGATGGGGATCGCGGCCTTCCTGCTGCTGATGATGGCGGCGATCCCGGGGTTGCCGGCCTGGCCGTTCCTGATCATGGCGGTCGCGGCCGGGGCGCTGGCCATCTATGTCAGCCGCAACGCGGCGATCGAGAGCGCCGAGCGCGAGGCCCGCGCCTTGGAAGCGGAGGATCAGGAGGCCACGGCCCCTGTGGACGAGCCGATCTCCTCCGCCCTGCAGATGGACCTGATCCGGCTGGAACTCGGCTACGGCCTCCTGCCGCTGATCAACGCCAACGCCGATCACCGCCTGACCGACCAGATCAAGGCGCTGCGCCGTCAGATCGCGGGCGACATGGGCTTCGTCATGCCGGCCGTGCGCATCCAGGACAATCTGCAACTGCCCGCCAGCACCTATGTCATCCGCATCAAGGAGATCGAGGCCGGGCGCGGCGACCTGCGCCCCAACATGCTGATGTGCATGGACCCGAGGGGGCAGAAGATATCGCTGCCCGGCGAGGCGACGACGGAGCCCACCTTCGGCCTGCCCGCCGTTTGGGTGCAGGAGAACCAGCGCGAGGAGGCGATGTTCCGCGGCTATACCGTCGTGGACAGCGCGACCGTTATCACCACCCACCTGACCGAGTTGGTGAAGGACAACATGTCCGAGCTTCTGTCCTATGCCGAGACGCAGAAGCTCTTGGACGAACTGCCGCAATCGCAGCAGAAACTGGTAAGCGACCTGATCCCCAGCCAGTTCACCCTGGGTTCCGTGCAGCGGGTGCTCCAGAACCTGCTGTCCGAGCGCATCTCGATCCGCGACCTGCCGACGATCCTGGAAGGGCTGGCGGAGGCCGTCGGCTATACCCGCAACATGACCCAGATCACCGAGCATGTCCGCGCGCGGCTGTCCCGCCAGATATCCGACGCGAACACCAACGATTCCGGAATCGTGCCGCTCGTCACCCTCTCCCCCGCCTGGGAACAGGCATTCGTCGAGAGCATCATCGGCCAGGGCGACGACAAGCAACTCGCCATGGCGCCCTCGAAGCTCCAGGACTTCATCACCAAGGTGCGCCAGACCTTCGAGCAGCAGGCGATGGCGGGCGAGACGCCCGCCCTGCTGGTCAGCCCGCAGATCCGGCCCTATGTTCGCTCCGTGATCGAGCGATTCCGGCCGGTGACCGTGGTGCTTTCGCAGAACGAGATTCACCCGAAGGCCCGGATCAAGACGGTGGCGAGCATCTGATGACCTTTCCGACCCCCCTTCCGCGTTCCATCACGGACCCTGTCGGGGACCGCTGATCCATGCGGCTCAAGACCTTCCATGCCGACAGCCTCAGTGCCGCCTTCGCGCTGGTGCGCGAGGCGCTGGGCGAGGACGCCATCATCGTGGCGACCCAGGAGGACGACGAGATCGAGCGCGGCGCGCGTGTCACGGCCGCGGTGGAGGAATCGGAGGAGGACGGCCTCGACCAATGGGACGGCGCGGAGGATCAGGCGGACGCGCTGGAGCGGATCACGGCATTGCTTGAGCATCATGGTTGCCCGCGCGCCCTCACCGACCGGCTGGTCCTGGCCGCCGCCGACACGGAGGAAACCGACCCCACGCTGGCCCTGGCCGGCGCGCTCGACCAGCTATTCGCCTTCCGTCCCCTGCCGGAGGAACCTGGCGGCAAGCCCCTGCTTCTGATCGGCCCGCCCGGCGTCGGCAAGACCGTCACCTGCGCCAAGATCGCCGCCCGCGTCGCCATTAGCTATGACGAGCGGCAGGAACAGGCACCCGTCGTCCTGATCGCGGCCGACCCGATGCGCGTCGGGGCGGTGGAGCAGTTGCGCGCCTATGCCGACCGGCTGGGCGCGACATTGCGTATCGCCGAGGACGCCTCCGTCCTCTCCCATGTATTGGGCAGTTGTGGGCGCCGCGATCTGGTCATCATCGATACGCCCGGAACCAACCCCTACGACCTGCAGGAACTCGCTTTCCTGATCGAACTCGCCGAAGCGGGGGAAATGGAACCTGTCCTGCTGCTCGGCGCCGGCCGCGACGCGGAGGAGGCCATCGACCTCGCCAAGGCATTCCGTCCGGTGGAGGCGCGGCGTCTGCTGGCAACCGGCCTCGATCTCTCGCATCGGTTGGGTGCCCTGCTGGCGGCGGCGGACGCGGGTCGCCTCGCCTTCAGCGATGTCAGCCGCAGTCCCCGGATCGCGGACGGGTTGAAGCCCCTCAATCCCCTGACATTGGCCCGACTCTTGCTGCCGGACGAGGACGCGGCGAATGATTTCGCCATGAATGGTTTTTCATCCGAGGGGGAAACGCCGCGCGATATGGCGGCGGACGATACGACGGACGGGCGCGACGCGCTCGCCGAACTGGATGCCTATGCGCGCGAGGCGATCGCCGCCGCCCGGGCGGAGAGCGGCGGCTCCCCGCGTTTCGGGCGGAACGATCCGAACCGGCATCGTGGCGATGATGGTGACGGTAACGAGTCGTGACGGCCCGCACGAAAGGTCATGCCGACGGATGATGAGACAATGAGCAACCAATCCCCTCCCCCTCCCCCCTCCCGGCCGGCCGCCGCCGATCCCCGCGCGCGGATCATCGCCGTCGCCTCCGGGAAGGGCGGCGTCGGAAAGACATGGTTCGCGGTGACCCTGAGCCATGCACTCGCACGGGCCGGACGCAAGACGCTGCTGTTCGATGGCGATCTCGGTCTCGCCAATGTCGATATCCAATTGGGGTTGATGCCGAAGCGCGATCTTTCGACCGCGCTCGACGGCAAGGGCACGCTGAAATCCTGCATCACCCGCCATCAAGAGGCCGGGTTCGACATCATCGCCGGACGCTCCGGCTCGGGCTCGCTGGCGAGCCTGCCTGCTCCCCGGATAGAACGGTTGCAGAAGGATCTGATCGCGCTCGCCGCCGATTACGACCGGGTGGTGATCGACCTCGGTGCCGGGGTCGACCGGACGGTGCGCCAACTCGCGACGCGGACGGGGCGGGTCCTGCTCGTCGTCAACGAGGAACCGACCTCCCTTACCGACGCCTATGCCTTCATGAAGCTGCTCTGGGCCAAGCATCCGGACACCGACATCCGCATCGTCGTCAACGCGGCCGAGGGCGAGGTGAAAGGCCGCAAGACCTATGAGACGCTCGCCAAGGCGTGTCGCAATTTCCTGAAGCGGGAGCCGGAACTCGCCGGAATCGTACGCCGGGATACCCGTGTGCGCGAGGCGATCCGGAATCAAATGTCGCTTCTTTCCCGCTCACCCGGCAGCGACGCGGGCGCGGACGTCGAACGGATCGCCGGCACGCTATAAGGGCGCGTCGTCCCCGGCTCGCGCCCGAAACGCGACTACGGTACACTCCTTGCAACGCGCGACCTTCGGGCGGAGTCCCCTCGGGGCCGGACAGGATGCCCGGGGACGGCAGAAAACCGTTTCCCCGCCCGGCCGGTATCGCGAAGCTATCAAGGCGGTCGGAGAACCGACCGGAAGGGCGAGCCCATGAACCAACCGATCCCACCGGGCACGACAGGTGGCGCGGAGGCCGCCGCGACGCAACCATCCGGCCGCGCGATCGGCCTGACCCCGCATCTAATCCGCCAGTTCGTGGGCGGGGGTGAACTGACCGGCCGTGTCAGTGCCACGGGCGGCGAGGGACGGCTGCAGATCACCACGCCGCACGGCACACTCACCCTCCAGACATCGTCGAACCTGCCCCCCGGCACGCCGGTCACCTTGCAAATGACGAGCCTGGGACCGCCGGCGCAACTCGCCATAACCCCGCAGGTCCGGCCCGGCGCCCAAGCCGGTGCCGCCGGCGCGCGAACCGGCCCCGCAGCGCCGTCCCCCCCATTGCCAACGCTGACCGCCACGATTTCCACCGCCACCCAAACCACCAGTCAAGCCACGGGCCAAACCACGGGCCCGACCATGGGCCAAGCACCCGCCTCTCCCCAAGGCGCCCAGGGCAGCAATACCGCCGCCACGCCCACCGCGTCGGGCCACACGCAAGCCACCACGGCCGGTGCCGCCGTTCGTACCACCCTGACCACCGGAACGGTCTTGCAGGCCACCGTGACCGGCGGCGCCGGAACCACGGCCCAAGCCAATGCCGGTGGGGGAAATACGGTCGGAACCGTGACCCCCGCCGGGTTGCAAGCCACATTCGCCAATGGGCAGGCCTTGCCGGCCGGAACGGGGCTGGCCGTGCGATTGGTCGCGGTCTCGCCGCAAGGGCAGGCGGGCACCGCCCCGCCCCCACCCACGCTCAACCCGGCGAGCGGGGCCCTCCAATTCACCGGGACGGTAACGGGCCAGAACGCGGCGGGGCAGACGATGGTCGCCACATCGGCCGGGACGCTGACCGTCGCCACCGGCGGGGCGCCGCCCCCCGGCACGCAACTTACCCTGGAACTCGCGGGCGACCTGCGCCCGCCCCTCATGGGGGCGCCGGGTAGTGCCGGCAGCACCTCCGCCACCCGCTTCGCCGGGGTCGAGGAAGCGCTGCGACTGCTTGCCGGGACCACCGGCCAGGCGGGTGGCGGGGCCCAAGCCTCGAGCCAACAGGCACTCCAGATGTTGCAGAACGTGCTGCCGCAGCAGAACGCGCAGATGGCGCCCGCAATGCTGTTCTTTCTCTCGGCCCTACGCTCCGGGGGCCTGGACCGACTTATCGGCGCGGACAGGACGAACGCGATCGACCGCCTCCAGAAAGGGCTGGGAGAGCGGATCGAGGGCGATCTGCGCGGCGCCGCCAGCGGCCGGGCGCGCGACGGCGCGGGTGGGGAGTGGCGCGCGCTCAGCCTACCGATGCTGAATGACGGCGAATTGGAACGCATCCGTCTCTACATGCGTGACCGGCGCGGCGGCGAGGACGAAGCGGCGGGGGACGGCGAGCGCGGTCCGCGCGCCACCCGTTTCATCCTCGAGGCCAGCTTCACCCGCCTCGGCCAGATGCAATTCGACGGGCTTGTGCGCGACAAGAGCTTCGACCTCGTCGTTCGCACGCATCAGCCCTTCCAGGAAGACCTGCGCGACGGTATCCGCGGGATTTTCACCGATCAATTGAGTGCCCATGGCTGGGCCGGTTCCGTGACCTACCAGGTGGTGCGCGCCTTCGACGTCGTGCCGATCGATTCGGACACCGACGCCGAAAACGGGGTCACGGTATGACGGATACGCCCGATCTCGGCGCCGCCGCGCGCGAAGCAGCCCACGCGGCGGCCGGGACCACGCGGATCGAGACACTGGCCAATCCCAACCCGCGCGCCGACTATCTCGTCCGGATCGAGGGGGGGCTGGCCAACGGCGCGATCCGATTGGTGCTGCATTATGTACCGCACCGCCTGATTCTGCGGGACAGGGCATTTCACACCTATCTGGGCACACTCGAGAAAGAGTGGACGAACGGGCCACCGGAACCGGAACGCCTCGCCCTCTCCATGTTGGCGGACCTCAATGACGAACTCGTCCCCCGCTGGCTGCAAATCGTGATCCTTGCCGGAGACGGCCACCGGGTCCTGGTCGAGGACAAGCAGCCGAAATGGGACAAGCCGACCCTGACCGCGCGCGCCGGCGGAATCTGATTCCCCCCGCACCCGGCAAGAATCGTCCCACCCCTTACGCTCCAACACACCTTTCATTTAATTTCAGATACTTACAGGTTGGCATGCGGTTTGATACCGAGTTTCCGCACGGATCGGAATCCTGCCCAGGCCTTGGGCGGAACCGCCAAGGAGACCGCCATGACCGAAGTTCTGCCCGCCCGCCGACTGGTGGAGGAGGCGATCAGAGCCTCCTGCACCGAAACCGCGCGCACCGCCGACCGTCTGGCGGACGAACTGATGTGCCGTATCGCGATGGACGAACCGCGCGACGGCGACGAGGAAGCAACGCAAGGCAGTGGCTATCACCGCCTGTTGCGCGAGGCGCTGGCCGCGGCGGCGGAGGCGCGCGGCGCCCTGGCCGCGCGAACCCGTGAGATCGAACGTCTGCGTAATCTCAGCATCACGGATGAAACGACGGGCGTGTTGAACCGGCGCGGTTTCGACCATGCATTGGAGCGGGCCATCGCGCGGTTGCAGCGCACGGGGGAGAGTGGGCTGCTCCTCGTCATCGACCTGAATGGTTTCAAGGCGATCAATGACCAATATGGTCATCGCGCGGGCGATCTTACGCTCACCGCGGTGGCAACGCTTCTTTCCCGCCAAACGCGCGCGACCGACGCGGTCGCCCGGCTCGGCGGGGATGAGTTCGCGGTGATCCTGGGCGGCGCCGATCCGATCGACGGCCGGATCAAGGCGAGCCGGCTCGAGGCCCATCTGAACGCCCTGACGGTTCCCTGGCAGGGCGAAAGAATCGCCGTATCCGCTTCCGTCGGCGTGGTCGATTACGCCGACGGGGACGAGGCGATCGATGTCGTGCACCGGGCCGACCTCGACATGTACCGCCAGAAACGTCTGGTCGCCGCCGGCACCGTGCAGCAAGCGAACGAGGGCGAGACCCAAGGCCCCCATTCCCCCATGATCGTCCTTCCCGGCCATTGATACGGCCCCCGGCGCAACGGGACCGCACGAAAAACGGGGCGGCGCCTTACCGGCGGCCGCCCCGTTTTCTTGACCGGGTGGAACCCGTCGGCCGGATCAGGCGGCCTTCAGGTTCTTGTTGGCGAAGTCCCAGTTGATCAGATGCTCCAGGAACGCGCCCATATAGTCCGGGCGGCGGTTCTGGTAATCGAGATAATAGGCGTGCTCCCACACATCCATGGTGATCAGCGGCGTCTTGCCGTGCACCAGAGGCGTGTCGGCGTTCAGCGTCTTCTCGACCGTGAGCTTGCCGCCGTCGAGGACGAGCCACGCCCAGCCCGAGCCGAACTGCGTCGCGCCCGCGTTCTTGAAGGCGTTCGCGAATTCCTCGAAGGACCCGAAATCCTCCTTGATCTTGTCGGCGATATCGCCGGTCGGCGCGCCGCCGCCGTTCGGGCTCATCGAATTCCAGTAGAAGGTATGGTTCCAGACCTGGGCGGACTGGTTGAACAGACCCTGGTCGCCCTTGTCGTGGGCCGCCTGGGCGATCTCCTCGATCGAGGCGTCCGAGAGCTCCGTGCCCGTGATCAGCTCGTTCGTCTTCGTGACATAGGCATTGTGGTGCTTGTCATGGTGAAAGGTCAGCGTATCGGCCGAGATATGCGGCGCGAGCGCGCTTTTGTCGTAAGGCAGATCGGGCAGTTCGATAGCCATGGGTCCCTCGCTTTCCCTATTGCGCATGCCGGCGGCCTCGGGCCGGTCACCGGCGTTAATCGGATGAACGGCGCGATCGACCTACAGACCGTCACGTCGCCCTTCCCTCGAAATGTAAGCAATGGCGCGGATCGATCAACCCACGGGACGGAAAGGGTCATTTCGCCGCACGGAACAAGACGCGACGCGCTCAGTCCTTCTTCACCTCCGGCGGCAGCTGCACCTTGATATGCACGTCGCGCAATTGCTGCTCCGACACGTCGGAGGGCGCGCCCATCATCAGGTCCTGCGCCATCTGGTTCATTGGGAAGGCGATGACCTCGCGAATATTGGTGGCACCGGCCAGCAGCATGACGATACGGTCGATGCCCGGGGCCGAACCGCCATGCGGCGGGGCGCCCAGCTTCAGCGCATTGATCATGCCGCCGAACCGGCCGTCCACGACCTCCGGCCCATAGCCGGCGATCTCGAAGGCCTTGTACATCACCTCCGGCAGATGGTTCCGGATAGCGCCGGAGGACAGTTCGATTCCGTTGCAGACGATATCGTACTGAAAAGCCTTGATCTCCAGCGGGTCCTTGGTCTCCAACGCCTCCAGACCACCCTGCGGCATGGAAAAGGGATTGTGGGAGAAATCCACCTTGCCCTGCTGCTCGTCGAATTCGAACATCGGGAAATCCACGACCCAGCAGAACTTGAACTCCCCTTCCGGGATCAGCTCCAACTCCTCGGCGATCCTGGTGCGCGCCACGCCGGCGAAGGCGGCGGCCGCCGCCTCCTTGCCGCAGACGAAGAAGCAGGCGTCGCCCTGCTCGATCCCGGCGGCCTTGGCAATCGCCTCTATGCGGCCCTCGTCCAGGTTCTTGGCGATCGGTCCGGCGGGCCCGTCCTCCTTCCAGACGATATAGCCGAGGCCCGCCTGCCCCTCCTTCTGCGCCCAGCTATTGAGCTTGTCGAAGAAGCTGCGGGGCTTGTCGGCCACCTTCGGCGCGGGGATCGCGCGCACGACGGCACCTTCCGAGACGAGCTTGGCGAAAATCTTGAAGTCGGAACCGGCGAAGGCTTCCGACACATCCGCGATCTCGATCGGATTGCGCAGGTCCGGCTTGTCGGAGCCGTATTTCAGCATGGCCTCGTCATAGGCGATGCGCGGGAACGGCGGCGCGGTCACCGCGCGGCCGTTCGCGAATTCCTCGAAAACACCGTGCAGCACCGGCTCGATCGCGGCGAAGACGTCGTCCTGGGTAACGAAGCTCATCTCGAAATCGAGCTGATAGAACTCGCCCGGGCTGCGGTCGGCGCGCGCATCCTCGTCGCGGAAGCAGGGCGCGATCTGGAAATAGCGGTCATAGCCCGCCATCATCAGCAACTGCTTGAACTGCTGCGGCGCCTGGGGCAGCGCATAGAACTTGCCCGGATGCAGGCGGCTCGGCACCAGGAAGTCGCGCGCGCCCTCGGGGCTGGAGGCGGTCAGGATCGGCGTCTGGAACTCGCGGAACCCCTGCTCCACCATCCGCCGCCGGATGGAGGAAATGATATCCGCGCGCAGCTTGATGTTCTCGTGCATCACCTCCCGGCGGAGATCGAGAAAACGATTCTTGAGGCGGATTTCCTCCGGATAGCCCGCGTCCTGATTGACCGGCATCGGCAATGGCGCGGCCTTGGAGAGGGTGTCCAGGCTGCGGATTTGCAATTCCACCGCGCCGGTCGGTACCTTGGCGTTCACCGTCTCCTCGGAGCGCTTCACCACCTTGCCGAAGACGGAGATGACCGATTCCAACGGCAGGCTTTCCAGGGCCGGGAACAGCTCGCTGGAGGTATCGATCACGCACTGGGTGATGCCGTAATCGTCGCGCAGGTCGACGAACAGCAGATTCCCGTGATCGCGCTTGCGGTGAATCCAGCCGGCGAGGCGGACTTCCGCGTCCGCGTCCGCCAGACGCAGTTGGCCACAGGTGTGCGTGCGATAGGGATGCATCGATCGCTCCGATCTCGAGAAGGGCCCAAAAAAGCGGGCGCGAATCCGGCGGGAAAGGGCCTTGTCGAGGGCAACTTGTCAAGGGGCCGGAGACCACCTCGCATCCCGGCACGCCGCCGAGGCCGTTCGAATCTTCCAATAACGCGCGAAACCGGGTAAACCGCGTTTCATGGAACCTTCCGACCTCGACGATCCTATCACCGACAGCGCGACCCTCGCCGACTTCTGCGCGGAACTGGCGCGGCATCCCTATATCTGCGTCGATACGGAGTTCATCCGGGACAAGACCTATTGGCCGCAGCTTTGCCTGATTCAGCTTTCGGCGCCGAACGGCGACGATCCGGACGCCGGCCCCGTGGCTTGCGTCGACGCGCTGGCCGAGGGGCTCGATCTACAGCCGGTCTATGACCTCCTCGCCGATCCGAAACTGCTCAAGGTCTTCCATGCCGCGCGGCAGGATTTGGAAATCTTCTACATTCGCATGGGCAGCGTGCCCGCGCCGATATTCGATACCCAGGTCGCCGCCATGGTCTGCGGCTATGGCGATCAGGTCGGCTATGAGGCGCTGGTGCGCAAGATCTGCAAGGCGGAACTCGACAAGAGTTCCCGTTTCACCGATTGGGCGGCCCGGCCGTTGGAGCCGAAGCAACTGCGCTATGCACGTGCCGACGTGACCCATCTGCGGCGCATCTATCAAAGCTTGTCGGATCAGTTGGAACGCAACGCCCGCACCGATTGGCTGAGCGAGGAGATGGCGATCCTCTCCAGCGCGGAAACCTACCGGAACGAGCCGGAGGAGGCCTGGCGGCGCCTGAAAGCGCGCAACGCCAAGCCACGCATGCTGGCCGTCCTGAAGGAAATCGCCGCCTGGCGGGAACGCGAGGCCCAGAACCGCGACGTGCCGCGTAGCCGTATCCTGCGCGATGACTCCCTGATGGATATCGCCGCCAGCGCCCCCCGCGACACCAAGGCCATGCGCCGTATCCGGGGGCTCCCCAACGGCTTCGCGGAAGGCAAGTTCGGGCAGGCGCTTCTGGACGCGGTGGAACGTGGGGTGGAACTTCCCCACGAGGAACGCCCCGTCCCGCCGAAGAGCGAACCGCTGCCGCCCGGGTTGCAACCGCTTGTCGATCTGCTCAAGGTCCTCTTGAAAGCAAACGCGGCGGAGGCTGGGGTCGCCAGCCGGCTGGTCGCCAACGCGGAGGAATTGGAACGCATCGCCGCCGATGACGGCGCCGACGTACCCGCGTTGAAAGGATGGCGGCGGAAGCTCTTCGGTGAGCAGGCCTTGGCCCTCAAGCACGGACGGATCGCGCTCACGGCCGGGCCGGAGGGTGTCGAACTGATCGAGCGCGAACAATCGTGACCCGCCCATCCCCGGCATATCGCGCCGAATGCGCGGGACTGGCGAGATGGCCGGGGCGTGATACTATCCCGCCAGCGTTTTTAACGGTTTAACCGACTGGGAGGGCCATGATGCGGCTGTTGGCGGCCATCGGTTTCGCGCTGTTCATCGCGGTTGCGGGCGTTGGCACCCATCTGGCTGGGGGCGGTAAGCTGGACCTCTCCGTGATTCCCGGTCTGGAGGATGTCGCGCTGGAATTCGGCTGGATCGACAGGCGCGGACCGGACGCGCGCGACGATACCCCCAGCCCGGCGATCGACCAGGACGTCGTCGCCGGGTCCGAGTCAGGTGCCGATCCCAACACGACCGCCCCAGCTTCGCCCTCCGTGTCGGACAGCGCCCCGGCGCCAGACCCCAGGGCCGATGCGCTGGCCGCGATCGAAGAGGCGCTCAACGGCGTGGAAACCGCCGCCGGTCCGGATGACGGCCAAATGGCGCAAGCCTCCACATCCGGCGCGGTGTTGAACGTCATCGGCCGGTCGGCGGCGGCACGCGCGGGCGCGGACGGCACGCCGCCGGTCTTCGCCATGCCGGTCGCCTGCCGGCCCGGCGTGGATTGCCTCGTCTCCAGTTTCGTCGACATGACCGAGGGCGAGAGCTATCGCGACTATAGCTGCGGGGCGCTCAGCTATAACGACCACAAGGGCACCGATATCCGTCTGCCCAGCCAAGTCGAGATGATGCGCGGCTATCCCGTCGTGGCGGCCGCGCCGGGCCGTGTCGTGATCGTGCGCGACGGCATGCCGGACGCGAACTTCAATCTGTTCGGTCGCGACGCCGTCACCGACCGCGGGCTGGGCAATGTGGTCGGAATCGATCACGGAAACGGCTGGCGCACCTATTACGGTCATATGCGCCAGAACAGCCTGAAGGTGGAACAGGGCGATGAGGTGGAAGCGGGCCAGCCGCTCGGCCTCGTCGGCCTGTCCGGTCTCACCGAATTCCCGCATGTGCATTTTCAGGTGATGCAGGACAGCACGCCGATCGACCCCTTCACCGGCCTGCGCCTGGAAGGCGGCTGCGGTATCGAAGGCTCCTCGCTCTGGGCGCCGGAAACGGCGGCGGTCCTTAAATATCCGCGCACGCTATTGCTCCGCTTCGGCTTCTCGGACCGGGTGCTGAACGAACCCGCGGTGGAATACATGCTGTTCAAGGACGAGATCGATGCCAGCAAGGGTGCGATCGTCCTGCACGCGCATCTCTCCGGTCTGCAGGAACGCGACCGGGTGGAGATCCGAATCTACCGGCCGAACGGAGAGATATTCGCGGATGCCGGAATCGATATCAACGAGTTGTCGCAGAGCCGGACCTTCCCGGTCGGCAAGAAGGATCTTGTGGAACCGCCGGAGACCGGCACCTATCGCGGCGAACTGCGCTATTTCCGCCAAACCGAGGACGGCCCCCAGCAATTGTTCGAGGATAGCGTGACGGTCGAGGTGCGCTGAACCACGCCGCCCGGCACGGCCACGATATCGGGGCTCTATAGGCGGGGCTCTACAAGGACGACCGGACTACCATCGGTTTCCGATTGAGTGCCTTGGCGAGCACGCCGAAGCGGCGCTCCACGACCTCCCCCACCAGGTGGTCCTGATCGGCCGGAACTTCGAGACGCACCGTCTCCGCGTCGCTCGACAAGGTGAAACGGTCCAGTAATGCCGTAATCCCGCCGGAGACCGTATAGGCAAGCCGCGTCGCCAGGCCAATCGCCCGCGCATGCTCGATCGCTTCCTCCGACAACAAACGGCGCACGATCCGGAAGATTTCCGATTCGGTGTCCGGCTGACTGTGCCGGCTGGCGACCGCCATGCCGACGAAGGCACGGCCCGGATGGTCGATCCCGACGACCGGCAGACGCATTACCCGCATCAGCGCATGCTCCGCGCGATAATCCGGATGCTCCCACCGCGCCACATCCGACAACAGGCAGGCGGCATGACGCAGGCGCTCCCCCTCCGGCGACTCATCCGGGAACAGCGGCGTCAGCCAGCGAAACAGGTCGTGCCCGCCGACCGCGAGCGCGCGTTCGTGATGCACCACATGCCGGCAGGCGCTAAATAACGGGTCCTGCCGCCGCTGCTCCGGCGATAGCCGGTCGAACAAACAGCCCTCGCGCAGGCCGTGGGCGGAGAAGACGATCTCCTTCGGCTGCAAGGTCGCGATCACCCGGTTCAGCAGCATCGCGGCATAGGGCAGCGTGTCGATCCGCCGCTTGCTGACGCCGTGCACCTTCTGAAGCGTCCCGGGGGACAGCTTCGAGACGAAGTCCGAGAACTCCGCCGCGCGGTCCGCGCGCATCGCGTAATGATGGATGATATGCAGCGGATAGCCGACATGGGTCATGTGCAGGCGCGCGAAGCTGCGCCACGCGCCGCCGACGACATAGAAGCTCTTGCCGCGCACGCGCGACAGCCAATCGACCCCCGCCAAGCGCTGATCGATCAGATCCTTCGCCTTGGTCGGCTTCTGGACGAGCTTGGTGTCGAGCCGCAAGGGGCCGAGCGGCAGGGTCGCCTGCGCCCCCGTCTCGCCGCCGGAAAGCTCCACCAATTCGACGCTGCCGCCGCCAAGGTCGCCCATCACGCCCTCGGCCTCCGGCGTTCCGGACAGGACGCCGAGACCGGAAAGCCGCGCCTCCTCCTCGCCGGATAGGATCTCGATGTCGTGCGCGCACCGCGCCCGCGCGCGGTCGACGAAATCACGCCCGTTCGACGCCTCCCGCACCGCCGCCGTGGCCAGCATGTCGATCCGCGACACGCCCATGGAGCGCGCGATATCGATGAAGCGCGGCAGGGCATGCAGCGCCTGCTCCACCCCCTCCTCCGAAAGCTTGCCGGTCGCGTCCAGGTCCCGCCCCAGGCCACAGAGAAGCTTCTCGTTGAAGACCGGCAAGGGCGCGCGGTCGGATGATTCATAAACGACGAGACGGATCGAGTTCGAGCCGATATCGACCACCGCGGACGGCGGGGTCTTCGGAACATCGAAGCGATCGCGGGAATCGCTTGCCGAGGGAGCGGTAATACTCATGAGCCGGTCAGATCGCTATCGCATTTCCAGGGTCAGGCGCCGCGCCGGATCGCTAGCCGGACTTGGCGACGGCCCCTTTCGACTTGGCCTTGGCGGCCTTCCGGGGGTGTCCCCCCTTGGCGGTGGCGGAAGCCCCCTTCGCGCCTTTGTCGATCTTCGCCTTCCGCGTCTTGCGGATCGCCTTGCCGCGGCCCGAAAGGCTGGGGTTCGTCATGAAGAAGACATGGCAGTTGAAGCCCTCGCCGACGGGTTGGTGACGGGTATATTCCCCGCTGGGCTCCAGGTCCCAGGTCTGCGCCTCGTCGTTCAGATTGGCGAACATCACCTGTTCCAGGATCTGACGCTTCACCGTCTGATTCTGGATCGGCACCAGCGATTCGACGCGCCGGTCGAGATTGCGCGGCATCCAGTCGGCGGAGGATATGAAAACCTCTGCATCAAGCGACGGCAGGCCGTGTCCGCCGCCAAAACAGACGATGCGGCTATGCTCCAGGAAACGGCCGACGATGCTCTTCACCCGGATATTCTCGCTCAAGCCCTCGATACCGGCGCGCAGGCAACAGATGCCGCGCGTCACCAGATCGATCTGCACGCCGGCCCAACTCGCCTCGTAAAGCGCGTCGATCAATTCCCCGTCGACGACATTGTTGACCTTCACCCAGATCTGCGCGGGCCGGCCGGCCTTGGCATGCTCGATCTCCGCCTTGATACCGTCGATCAAGCGCTTGCGCAGGGAGATCGGGGCCAGCGAAATGCGCTCCATCTCCTCCGGCGTGGCATAGCCGGTCATGTAATTGAAGGTACGCGCCGCATCGCGGCCCAGCGCCGGATCGCAGGTGAAATAGCTGAGGTCGGTATAGATCTTCGCCGTGATCGGATGATAGTTACCGGTGCCGTAATGAACATAGGTTCGCAGGCCCGCGCCCTCGCGCCGCACCACCATGGAGACCTTGGCATGGGTCTTCAGGTCGACGAAACCATAGACCACCTGAACGCCCGCGCGTTCCAGGTCGCGCGCCCACTGGATGTTCGCCGCCTCGTCGAAACGGGCCTTGAGCTCGACCAGCGCGGTCACCGATTTGCCGGCGTCCGCCGCCTCGCTCAAGGCCGCGATGATCGGCGAATCCTTGGAGGTACGATAGAGCGTCTGCTTGATCGCGATCACCGCCGGGTCCTGGGCCGCCTGGCGCAGGAACTGGACCACCACGTCGAAGCTCTCATAAGGATGGTGGACGATGATGTCCTTCGCCCGGATCGCGGCGAAGCAATCGCCGCCATAATCGCGGATGCGCTCCGGGAAGCGCGCGTTGAAGGGTTCGAACAGCAGGTCGCGCCGCTCCCCCACGATCAACTGGCTGGCATCGGAAAGACCGAGGATGCCGTCGAGGGCGAAGACGTCCTCCGCGTCGGCGTCGAGCTGATCGACGACGAAATCGCGCAGATCCTCCGGCATCGCCGCCTCTATCTTCAGGCGGATGACATGGCCCCGACGACGGCGGCGCAACATGCTTTCGAAGGTGCGGACCAGATCCTCGGCTTCCTCGTCGATCTCGACATCGCTGTCGCGGATGACGCGGAACATGCCCTTGCCCGACACCTCGAAGCCGGGGAAGAGCCGGTCCAGATAGAGGCCGATGACACGCTCCAGCGCGATGAAGCGGATCGCGCTGCGTCCCGGAAGGCGCACGAAACGCTCGAGATTGCTCGGAATCGGCAGCAGGCCGTTCATCTGCTTATCATCGTCCGGACGCAGCAGTTCGAGCGCCAGCACCAATCCCTTGTTCGGAATGAAGGGGAACGGATGCGCCGGATCGACGGCGAGCGGCGTCAAAGCCGGGAAAATCTGCTCCAGGAACCACCCGTCGAGCCAGGTCCGCTCCCGCGCCGTCAACTCGGCCGTATCCAGTACGTGAATGCCGGTCTTGCGCATCTCGCCGGTGACCACGCGCCAGATTTCCTGCTGTTGATTCATCAGCGTGCCCGCCTCCTCGGCGATGGCGGCAAGCTGCTGGGCGGGCGTCAGCCCGTCCTGGCTGGGCGTGGAGATACCGGCGGCCACCTGCCCCTTCAGGCCGGCGGCGCGAACCATGTAGAATTCGTCCAGATTGCTGGCGGAAATCGAGAGGAAACGCAGGCGCTCCAACAGCGGATGCTGCTGGTTCATCGCCTCCTCCAGCACGCGCGTATTGAAGGAGAGCCAGGAGAGTTCCCGGTTGATGAAACGCTTCGGTCCGAAATCCCGTGCCTTGCTGGCTCCCTTCGCGACCCTCCCGATCGCCTCCACCGCCTCGCCGGGCTCCGGCACGGGCCCGTCGACGATTTCGGCCGGCGTCGGGCGCAGGGCGGCCACATGCGCGCGGTTCGATGCCGTGCCGCTGGGCGCGCCGTCGGTAGCGTTGGGGGCGTTCCCCTTGGTCGGGTCGTCGGATGTCACGGTTTCGCCTTTCATCTGCGCTATGCTTAGAAGTCGCCTCCCCCTTCGTAAAGGGGAACTATGACAGCTTCATGAGCCGCCCGCCCGCGTCGAACCGCCCTCTCCATGGCTGTTCCCCGTGAAAGCACGGCACCATGAAAGCACGGGGCGCGGGCGGTCCGCTACCGCCGGACACCCGCCGACCCCGGGAACGACAAGGACGCGACCTCCCATGTTGACCCTTTTCCTGTTGCGCCACGCCAAGTCGAGCTGGAGTGACCAGAACCTGCCCGATTTCGACCGGCCACTCGCGCCGCGCGGGCACAAGGCCGCCCCCCGGATCGGGGCCTACATGGCCGATCGCGGTTTCGCGCCGGGACGCATCCTGTGTTCCTCCGCCCAACGCACGCGGGAGACACTGGCGCTCGTCCTGCCCCATCTCGACGGGGATTGCGATGTCACGCTGACCCGATCCGTCTATGAATCGAATGACGAGCACGACCTGCTGGCCCTGATTGCCGCCCAGTCCGCACCCCCCTTCACACCGCGCCCCGTCACCGGGGCGCATCGATTGATGCTGATCGGACACAATCCGGCCATGCAGGACCTCGCGCTCGCGCTGGCCGGGAACGGCGCGCCGGACGACCGGGCGGCGCTGGCGGAAAAATTCCCGACCGCGGCGCTGGCCGTGCTGACCTTCGACGGGACGGACGGTTGGGCGGGTCTCGCCCCCGGCAGCGGCCTCCTCACCCATTTCATCCGGCCAAGGGATCTCGACTGACCCCGGTCTCGCACGCCCCCTCACGCTGCACCCGGGGGGGCGCCCGTCTTCCAGAAGGGGCGCTCGCCCAACAATCTTTCCCAGGCCGCCGACAACTTGGCGAGGCCCGCCTGTATCTGCTCCGACTGCACCTCGCGGATAACGGAGAGCGCCTCCTCGATACGCGCCTGCTCCTCCGTCTCGACTTCGATATCCGGGTCCGCCGCTTCGGGGACGAGTTCCGCCAGCAGCCTTTCCGCGACCACCGCGTCATTGAGCGCGCCCAGGCAATCCTGGAGCTTCTTGGTCGCCTGCAGGAAGGACGCCACGGCCTTCGGATCGTAGAGCCCTTTGAAGAACTCCACCGCGTAACGCAGCTTCTTGATCTCGATACGCAGGGCGTGCAGCGCCTCGGTCTCCAGGTCGCGGGGATCGGCGCCGCCATCGGCGCGTACCCTGTCATAGCGCTGTTGCAGCAGTTCCCAGGCGAACCGGCCGACGGGCAGGGCCTCCGCCAAGGGATTGCGGCTGTACTCGAACCCTTCGAGACGTAGGATCATCCGCTGATAGCGCTTGGCGAACAGCGCCTTTTCCGCCTGGCGATAGGCTTTCTCGCGCTTCCTGGCGGCGTGTTTCTCGATCAGCGTCAGCCCCGGATGCGCGCCGGCGCGCGCGCGGACGGGCGCCAACGTCTCCGACAGAAAGACATCCCAATCCCGCGCCGGACCCAGCGCCTGCTGAACCCAGCGCAGGGGCTTGGCGAGATGCTTGCGGTTGGCGGTGTCGAGCACGGGCGTGAACGCGCTCAGGGCCGCGCGCATGCGGCGCACCGCGACGCGCGCCTGATGCACCCCTTCCGGATCGGTGCCTTCGAGCACCATCGCCTCGTTCGCGAGAAGCTGCGATATGCCGTCCGCCAGAATGGCGGAGAGCGCCTGCTGCGCCGACATGGCCGGGTCCAGCGCGGGCTCGCCCGCCTTGGCGATAGCGGTCGACGCCTCCAGGAACAGGGCATAGCCGCGGGCCGCCTTGCTCTCCCCACCGATGCGGAAGGGAACGCGCTCACGCAAGTCCTCGGCGAAGGCCAGCAGGGCCGTCGGCGACCCGGCCTTCAACTCCAACTCCGCCTCGCGCACGATGACGCGGCCGCCGGACTTGCCCTCGGCCCCGGCGCTCGCGATCTCCCCCTCGTCGAGGGCGAGTTCGATCGTCCCCTCCGCCTGGTCGATCATCCAGATCGTGCGCTTCACGTCGGTGGAGAACACGGGCTTCAGCGTCTTATCGCCGACCGCCGCGCGCACCCGCTCGGCGACCGACGGATCATCGATCAGGGAAAGATCCGGCTCCGTGCCGGTGATCGGGGCTTCGACTTCCAGACGTTTCTGAACACCGCCACCGGGCGCGCCGATCGGGCATTTCACCGTTTGAACCCGTCTGCGCCCCTCCTGCCGCAGGCGCAACGCGATGCCCGCGGCCTTGAGGTCGAGCGCGTCGGTATCGAAATAAACCGCGATCAGACGTTGGTTGCGCGCGCGTCCCCGCTTCACGGCATGAAGATACCGATCGCGGCGCAGCCGAAGGGCCGACGCCGCGTCGATGGTCAGCTTCAGTTCGATTTCCGCGCTCGCCATGACCTTTCTGGTAAAAGGTTGAGACAATCGCAATCAAATCGAAAAACGTTAGTCACTCAAACTTCACCATTCGGTAAAAATACACATCTATAACGTGCCGGGAAAGGCGCCCCCATCAACCAAAAGGTTCTGCCCCGTCATAAATCCGGAATGCGCGCTACATAGAAAGGCGCAGGCATGGCCGAATTCCGCCGGGGTGCCGACTCGGCCCGAGGGGTTGGAAGCACCGGCCTCGCGCAGCACCTCCTCCACCGGCCGGCCCTCCTTCTCCGCCCGCGCGGCCATGGTGTTGCGCAGCCGATCCGTGTCGAAGGGCCCCGGCAGGAGACCGTTGATGGTCACATTGTGGCGCACCGTCTCGCGCGCGAGGCCCGCGACGAAACCGGTCAACCCCGCCCGCGCGCCGTTGGAAAGCCCCAGAATAGGAATCGGCGCCTTGACCGCCGCCGAGGTGATATTGACCACCCGGCCGAAGCGCCGCTCAATCATGCCGTCCACCACCGATTTGATCAGCAGGATCGGGGTCAGCATGTTGGCGTCCAACGCCGCGATCCAATCGTCCCGGTCCCAATCGCGGAAATCGCCCGGTGGCGGGCCGCCCGCGTTGTTGACAAGGATGTCAGGCTCCGGACAGGCTTCGAGCACGCGGGCGCGCCCGGCCTCCGTCGTGATATCGCAGGCAACCGGCGTGACGGAGACGCCGCACCGCGCCGCGATCTCCTCGGCCGTGCGCACCAGTGTATCCTCCGTGCGCGCATTGATGACGAGGTCGACCCCCTCGGCGGCGAGCGCTTCCGCGCAGCCACGCCCGAGTCCCTTCGACGCCGCGCAGACAATGGCCTTCCGTCCCCTGAGGCCCAGATCCATGGCGTAAGCTCCCTTCTTCTTCCCGTGCCGATCGGCATTGGTTCCAGCGGACGTTCGAGAAACGCCTCATGGAAGCGGATCACTCCGTCCGCCGGTCCTCCTCGTCCAGCACCCGCCGCGCGAGCGCCGTCGTAACCCGCCGCCGTTCCGCCAACGCCAGCCGGTCCAGATCGGCGACGATCGTGCCGGCGGCAGCGAAGGTGCGCGGCATGCGGGCCGTCAGATAGCGGATCACCTCCGGCCCGACCGGCAATTGCCGATCGCCGAACAGCTTCGTTAGCACCGCCGCCAAAAGCGCGTCATCCGGCGCGCCCAACCCGACGGCCGGCGCGGCGGCGAGGCGAGAGCGCAGATCGGCACGCCCGAAAGCCCAGCGCGCCGGTGCCTCCCGCGCGGCGAGAAGCAGGTGACCGCCCCGCTCACGCATCATGTTGTAGAGATGGAAGAGCGCATCGCCCGCTTCCGCTCGATCTTCCGAGGCGAGCGTGTCGGCATGATCCACCGCGACCGCCATCGCCGCGCCGAGCCGCCGGTCCAGATCCTCGACGGCCAGTTCGCCCGCTTCCCAGACCGGAGCGTCGGCACGCGTCGCCCAGACATTGAGCAGATGGGTCTTGCCACATCCACCCGGCCCGTGAAGGACAAGCGCCGGCGCCGGCCAACTCGGCCACAGGTCGATCCAACGCACCGCCTCGTCGTTGCATGGCGCCAACAGGAAGTCATCGCGGCCGCGCGCGGGCCGATGCGGCAGGTCGAGAGGGAGTTGTCGCGGCGTGCGGGCCCGATCGTCCATCACGGAAACGGTCATTGGGTGGCGGGTGCCCGCGACGGGTCGATGGGCTGATCCACCCGGGACCCGCTTGGCGCCGCCGAGGAATTATCCATACCCGACGCCCCCTCATCCGAAGAGGGCATTTCCCCCACATCCTCGACAAGGGGACGCACGAGCCAAGTGGTGGCATCCTCCGACAGGTCGAGCGTCAGCCCCGCCTGCACCAGCGCCGTTTGCAATTGATAGATGTCACCCACGAATTCCACGGCGAATTCGGCCTCCGTCGTCGTCAGGCGGTCCAGCGTCACGGATCTGACCGGCGCGGCCCCATCCAGGGCGCGACGCACCATCACCAGATCGCCCAGTTGGTCGAGCGGCGCGCGAACCGCGAGCACCGTCCCCGCCTGATCATATCGAATCAAATTCTCGCGGGACCATGCCTCCTCCAGCAGCGCGACGGTGCCGTCGACGGCGGCGCCCAACAGCCGCCCCTCCGTCTCGCCCGGTGCTTCCGCCTCAACGGCGTTCGCGCCCCCCGTGGCGGCGCCATCGGGGGACCCGTCGGGGGAGCCAGCCGTTGCCTCGCCCCCTTCCGGCGGCGGGGCCGTGAAGCGGGCCTCGGTCCGGTAATCCGGCCAACCGTCCGCCCGCACGCGGATCGCGACGGTGACGGAATCGTTTGCCGCGTCCGGTCTGGCATGAACGACAACGGCGCCGCCAGCGGAATAGGCGTCCTCGATCGCCTCCAACGCCCGCGCGTCACCCGCCAGGGCCGCGCTCGCATCGATCGCGGAGATATCGTTCAAATCGCCGAGAGGCGCGATGATCGGCACCAACCCCTGCGGCGAGGGCGCCCCGAGCCAAGCATCCAGCCATGTATTGCCGCCGAGCCAGAGTACCGGCGCCTCGCCCGGGCGCTCCAGGACCGGGACGACGACGAGCGGCCGGCTCTCCGTCTCGGCATAGGCGATGCCCTCCCGTTCCAGCAACTCGCCCACGGCGTCCGCGTTGAAGCGAACCGAAAGCTCCGCCAGATACCGGCCGCCGCCGAACTTCTCCTGCTCGTAGGTGACGTCGCGGATCAGGAATTCGAGCCGATCCGGATCCGGCACCGAGACACGCCGCGAATCACCGTCGACGGTCAGCCGCTCGATCAATGTCCGGAAGGCGCGCGCTTTCGCCTCCGCGACACCCGCGCGCTTCGCGGCCAGATCGTTCTCGCCGGTCGTGTCGACCTCGATGCCGGTAACGGCGAAGAGGTCGCCCGACTGCGCACGCGCCGTCCCGGTGGCCGAAACGATACCGATCGCGACGACCATCGTCAGGACAGACATCAGAAGCTTCGCCAGCCCATCGGACCCTGGCGTGACGCGAGCCCGCTCCGGCATTGCAAATCGCTCCCTTTCGACTATGGTCCCCGCGCCTCTCACCCAAGTGTGCGCACGACAGCGCGAGGTTGCCAGAGTGGACCCTAACGAACCAAGCTCCCAAGACAAGCCCGAACGTGGCCCCGGTGACGCCCGCGGTCCAGCGACCGGCGGTGGAAACGACCGTCTGACCTACGCGGATGCCGGGGTCGATATCGATGCGGGCAACCGCCTTGTCGATCGCATCAAGCCCTTGGCCAAGGCAACGGCCCGGGCCGGCGCGGCCGGCGGGCTTGGCGGGTTCGGCGCGCTGTTCGACACCAAGGCGGCGGGTTTCGTCGACCCCGTTCTGGTCGCCGGGACGGACGGCGTGGGCACCAAGCTCAAATTGGCCATAGAGGCGAACAAGCACGACACGGTCGGCATCGACCTTGTCGCCATGTGCGTCAACGACCTCGTCGTGCAAGGGGCGGAACCGCTTTTCTTCCTCGACTATTTCGCGACCGGAAAGCTCGCCGTCGATACCGCCGCCGATGTGGTCGCCGGGATCGCCGAGGGCTGCAAGCAGGCGAATTGCGCGCTGATCGGCGGCGAGACGGCCGAGATGCCGGGCATGTATGCCGACGGGCACTACGATCTCGCCGGTTTCTCCGTCGGCGCGGTGGAACGCGACCGCCTGATCGATGGCGGGCGCACGGCCGCGGGCGATATCCTGCTGGGCCTGGAATCGAGCGGCCCGCATTCCAACGGGTACAGTCTGGTTCGCCGGATCGTGGAACGTAGCCACCTGACACTCGACGACGAGGCGCCGTTCCAGCCGGGATCGAGCCTGGGCGCCGCGCTGCTGACCCCGACCCGGATCTATGTCCGCGCCTGCCTGGAGGCGATCGCCGCCAGCGGCACCGGGGTGCATGCGCTTTGCCATATCACCGGCGGGGGGTTCTACGAGAACCTGCCGCGCGTCATGGGCGACACCCTGGCCTGCCGGGTGGCGCGGCGCTGGACGCCGCCGCCCGTCTTCGACTGGCTGGCCGAAACCGGCCGGGTCGAGGCGCACGAGATGCACCGTACCTTCAATTGCGGCATCGGCATGGTGCTGGCCGTCGCGCCGGACAGCGTGGCGCCGGTTACCGCCGCGCTGGAAGCCGCCGGGGAACGGGTGCATGCGATCGGCGAACTCGCCCCACGGGGCGACGGTCCGGCCGTCACCATCGCCGGCATCGACGATTGACGGCGGGCGGGGTGAGGAACGGCGGGCGCCTCAAGGTCGGCGTCCTGCTCTCGGGCGGGGGGACGAACCTTCAAGCCCTGATAGACGCCTGCGCGGCGCCGGGCTTTCCGGCCGAAATCGCGCTCGTCCTCTCCAATAAGGCCGAGGCTTATGGGCTGGAGCGCGCGCGCCGCGCCGGCATTCCGACCACCGTCGTCGACCACCGCCCCTTTCCCGACCGCCCCAGCTTCGAGCGTGAAATCGACCGCGCGCTGGCGGATGCGGGCGTGGAATGCGTGTGTCTGGCCGGCTTCCTGCGCGTACTGACGGAGGGCTTCGTCGAGAGATGGCATGACCGGATGCTGAACATCCACCCCTCCCTGCTGCCGGCCTACAAGGGGTTGGAAACCCATGCGCGCGCATTGGCCGACGGCGTGGCGATTCATGGCTGCACGGTGCATTTCGTGCGGCCCGCGCTCGATGACGGCCCATTGATCGCGCAGGCGGAGGTGCCGGTGCATCCCGGCGACGATCCGGCCATGCTCGCCGCCCGGGTACTGACCCGCGAGCATGAAATCTATCCGCTGGCGCTCCGGCTGATGGGCGAGGGGCGGCTTTCGGTCGAAGGCGAAACGTGCCTAATCGACGGACACCCCGGTCCGATGCGTCTGCGCTGGAACGATGCGCCGCCGATCGGCGGATAACGGCGTTTCCCCTCTTGAGGCTCGGGCTCGCCTGGGTACAATCGCACCGACAAGACGAGGGGCGCCGCGCGCATGCGGGTCGCCCAGGGATTACGCGGCACTACCGCGCATCTTCGGGGGAAAGGGATACAATGACCATGGCGCATGACGACTTGGAATTCACCCGCGCGCCGCGGGAGAACCTGCGAACCTATGAGCAGGTGAAGCGCACCATCGCGATGGCGGTCGTCGCCGTCGTGATCCTGCTGCTGATGATGGCCGCCTTCCTGGTGTAGCCGCCGCGTGCGGGCGCGTACGTAACCGCGGACAAAGAAAAACGCCGCCCTCCCGATGGAAGGCGGCGTTTTCATATCCGGGTTCTTGTCCGGCCGGGTATCCCGACGCGGCGGATGCCGTCAGCCGACGATCTCGGTCCCCGCGAAGAAATAGGCGATCTCGATCGCCGCGTTTTCCGGCGAATCGGAACCGTGAACCGAATTCGCCTCGACCGACTCGCCATAGAGCTTGCGGATCGTGCCCTCATCGGCATTGGCGGGGTTCGTCGCGCCCATGACCTCGCGGTTCTTCGGCACGGCGCCCTCGCCCTCCAGCACCTGGACCACGACCGGGCCCGAGGTCATGAAGGCGACCAATTCATTGAAGAAGGAGCGCTCCTTATGGACGGCGTAGAAGGTCTCCGCCTGCTCCTTGGTGAGCCAGAGCCGCTTCTGCGCGATGATGCGCAGACCCGCGTCCTCCAGCATGGCGTTGATCTTGCCGGTCAGGTTGCGCCGCGTGGCGTCCGGCTTGATGATCGACAGGGTGCGTTCGGTGGCCATCGTTCTCCGTATCCCGTCAGTCTTGCTATGATGCCGATTGGCTAGCGTTCGAAAATCGCTGAGGGATGGCGCCGGCCTAATGCCGGCCGCCCCGCCCCCCGGTTGAGCCGCGCGCCTTATAGACGCCGCGCCCCAGTGGGGCAAGCCCTGCGAGCCCGAACCGCCAACCGGCCGGGCGTGGCCGGCGGGCGCCGCGCAGGATGCTTCTCAAACCGGGGCCAAGCTGCTATCTCCCGCCGCATCATGCTGATCTTGCGCGACATCACGATGCGGGTGGGCGGCCGTGTCCTTCTGGACGGCGCATCGGCCCAAATTCCGGACGGCCACCGGGTCGGTCTCGTCGGCCGGAACGGGACCGGCAAGACGACTCTGCTTCGCCTGATCCTGGGCGAGATCGCGGCCGACGGCGGTGATATCCGCGTCGGCAACCGCGAGACCGTCGGCACCGTCGCGCAGGAAGCGCCGGCGGACGACCGCACGCCGATCGACCATGTGCTGGCTGCCGACCGGCGGCTGGCGGAACTGACCCGGGCGGCGGAGACCGAAACCGACCCCAACCGCATCGGTGAATTGCACGCGCGCCTTGCCGATCTCGGCGCGCACCGGGCGGAAGCGCGGGCGGCACGCATCCTGGCCGGGCTCGGCTTCGACGACGCGGCGCAACGCCGCCCCGTCTCCACCTATTCCGGCGGCTGGCGCATGCGCGTCGCGCTCGCCGGCGCGCTCTTCGCGGAGCCGGACATCCTGCTGCTCGACGAACCGACCAACCATCTCGACCTGGAAAGCGCGCTGTGGCTGGAGAGCTATCTGCTCAGCTATCCGCGCACGCTGATCCTGGTCAGCCACGATCGCGGGCTGCTCAATCGCATCCCGACGGAAATCCTGCATCTGAATGAGCAGCGGCTCGCCCTCTATACCGGCGGCTATGACGATTTCGAGGCGTTGCGGCGCGAGCAGCAGGCGCATCAGCGCGCTCTCGCCAACAAGCAGGAAGCCCAGCGCCAGCATATCATGAGTTTCGTCGATCGCTTCCGCTACAAGGCCTCCAAGGCCCGTCAGGCGCAATCGCGCCTGAAGATGCTGGAGCGCATGCAGCCGATCGCGCTGGCGGCGGAGGACCCGACCATCGCCTTCAACCTGCCGAAGCCCGACATCCTGCCGCCGCCGATCCTGACGCTGGAGGATGCGAGCGCCGGCTACGACCCCGCGAATCCGGTGCTGCGCGCGCTCAACCTGCGCATCGACATGGACGACCGCATCGCGCTGCTGGGCGCGAACGGCAACGGCAAGACGACGCTGCTCAAGCTCTTCGCCGGCAAGCTGAAGCCGCTCGACGGGCGGGTGCGGAAATCCTCGAAGCTGGAGGTTGGATACTTCGCTCAGAACGCGACGGAGGAGTTGGACACGCATCTCTCCGCCCTGGAGCAACTTCAAGCGCTGGAGCCGATGGCGACCGAAACCAAGTTGCGGGCGCATCTGGGCCGCTTCGGCTTTCCCCAGGCGATGGCGGATACCCGCATCGCCAAGCTGTCCGGCGGGGAGAAGGCACGTCTCGCGCTCGCCCTCATCTGCCGGCGGAGCCCGCATCTCCTGCTGATGGACGAGCCGACGAACCATCTGGACATCGACAGCCGTCAGGCGCTGATCGAGGCGCTGGCCGCCTATGAAGGCGCCGTCGTCATCGTCACCCATGACCCCTATCTGGTCGACGCGACGGCGGATCGGTTGTGGATCGTGCGCGACGGCGACTGCCGGCCCTTCGACGGCGACACCAACGACTATCGCCAGATGCTGGAGCGGGAGCGTCGCTCCGCACGCGCGGCGGAGAAATCCGCCGCCGCGAAGCCACCCTCCCCGTTGTCCGAGCCCCCCCACCCCACCCCGGAGCCTCCGAAACGGGACCGGCGCGGCCGGGCCGAGCAACGTCAGAAGGTCGCCCCGCTACGCAAGGCCGCGAAGGATCTGGAAGGCAGGCTCGAGAAGCTGTCGGCGGAAAAGGACAGGATCGACGCCCGCCTCGCCGACCCCGCCACCTATGAGGGGGAAAGCAAGGCGATCGACGAGCTAAACCGCCTCTCCGCCGATCTGGCGCGCGCGATCGAGAAGACGGAAGAGGCATGGTTCGCCGCCCAGGAGGCGCTGGAGCAGGCGAACGGCGGCGCGGCGGCGCAATAGCCACCGCCCCCCCTCACGCATCGCTCGCGGATATTGACATCCGCGCGAGACGGCCGATTGCCGCTTGGCCCGATGCGGAAGGCGCGCGAAACTCCTTCCTTCAAGAAACCCCGCCGAAGCGAGGACCCCATGACGACTGTCGCGATACCTATTCGCCTTCTGGCCGGCGTGCTGGCGCTTTCCTGCCTGATCCTCGCCCCGCCCGCCGCCCGGGCCGACAAGGTCAATCAAAGCCTGTTGGGCGGCGTTGCGATCGAGGGAACGGACCCCGTCGCCTATTTCACCGAGAGCCGCCCGGTCGAAGGGTCGAGCGATTTCAGCGTCGAATGGAACGGTGCCGAATGGCACTTCGCCAGCGCCGAGAACCGCGCCCTGTTCGAGGCCGACCCGGAGAAATACGCCCCCGCCTATGGCGGCTATTGCGCCTGGGCGGTGAGCCAGGGCAAGACGGCCGGCATCGATCCCGAGGCCTGGAAAATCGTCGATGACCGCCTCTATCTGAACTACAACGAGTCGGTTCAGAGTACTTGGGAGGAGGATATCCCCGGCAATATCCGCAAGGCGGACGAAAACTGGCCGGTGATCGAGAAGGACCTCTGACCTCCGTTCCCTTGCAAGCCGTGCGGCCGATCAGAAGGCCAGCAACGCATCCGCCTCGGCCGCTTCCTCCGCCGTCCATTGGCGCACCGGCGTCGGCGCGGCCGACCCGTCCAGCGGGATGAACGTTCCCTCCCCCGGCGCGTCGAGCGTGACGGAGCCGAACGTGTTCGTCACCGCGATCGCGCCCGCGCGGATCTGAAATCCGATATGCGAGGTGCCGGGCGGCATGCCGACGGTCAATTCACCGCCGACGAACTCCGTCCCCCGAATGCCGATGGTCGCCACCGGCGTATTGCCGGTGAACCCGCCCGGGTTGGACGCGCCGGATGCGCCCGATATGAACTTGTAGACGCCGGTCAGGAAATTCAGCGCCTGCCGGTTTGAGGCCGCCGCGCCATCCTCCGCCGAGTAAACGAATTCGTCGATGACGACCGTTGCGTTCGCGCTGAGAGTCAAACGAGAGGAATCGGTGAAACGAACGAGCACGCGCCCCGCCTCCCCGGTCTCGATCCTGTCCCCCACATAGATGACGGCGCCCCGCGCCAGGGTCTGCACCGCGCCATTGCCGCCGGCGCGGGTCACATCGCCCGCCTGACGCTCGATCACGCCGGCCACCTGCTGGGCACGCGCCGGCACCGTGCAGAGCGTCAAGACGATCGATACAAGGGCGCAAATAACCGCCGCCACCCGAACCGCACCATGCACCCGTGGCAAGAGCGCCTCCCATTTCCCACCGCGCGACGCTCCCAGCGCGCCGACACGGGTAAAGCAAGAATTCAACGCGGCCCAGGCTTTTCACCCGTATCCGCCCGGTACGACAAACCCCTCTTCCCGGAAGAAGAGGGGTTTGCGCACGGTAGATCGAATCCGCACGGAACGAAACCGACGTCCCCGCGAAAATACCCCTTTAGCCGAGCATCCGGTTCCACCAGCCCTTTCGCTTCGGCCGGTCTTCCTTCTTCTCGCTGCCGTCGGAGACGATGTACTGCTCCATCGGATCAGAAGCCGCATCCTTTTCGGAAGCGGGCTCCCGGGTGGAATCGGGGCCGGCCTCGGGAGTAGCCTCGGGAGCCGGAGCGACAGGTTCGGCCTCGGCCTCCGAAGGCGGCGTGGAGTCGGGTGATGAATCGGCGACCTGATCGTCCGTGGCGCCGACATCCCCCGCCTGTTCGGCGGCGGGCGCCGGTTCCGGCTTCGCGGCGGGCGCCTTCTTGCGCGCACGGGCTCGTTTCGCCTTCGCCTTTCCCTTCGCCTTCTTGGCGGCGGGTTCCGGTGCGTCGGCGACCGCGGCATCATCGGAGATTCCCTCGGACGCGCCGTCTCCCTCGGAACCGTCTCCTGACGAACCGTTCTTCTCGGCAGCGGGCTCGGCAGCCGCATCGGACGGGGCCGCCTTGCGGGATCGGCGACGGCGGGGTTTCGGCGCCTCCTCGGAAGCGGCGGTGAGCGCATCCCCGTTCTCTTCGGTTCCCGCGCCAGGCGTACCCACGGCCATGCCATCAGGCGGAGCGGCCCCATCGCCCGCGGCCTGGGTATCGGCATCCGTCCCGGCCACTTCCTCGCCCTCGGGTTTCGTGGCGGCGCGGCGTCCGCGCGGCCGCTTGGCGCGCGCCTTGCGCGGCTTCGGCCTTTCCTCGGACTCGCCGGCGGACTCGCTGTCCTCGCGCGGTTCGATCGACTCCGGCGTCTTGGATTCCTCCGTCACATGACTGACGGGCTCCTCACTCGCGGAGTCATCCCGCTCCATGGCATCGTCCCGGTCCGCGGCGTCGTACCGGTCCGCGCCTTCATCACCGCCGGTTTCCGAGTCCTGACGCTGATCCCCGTCCTCCGGGCGCCGGTTGCGACGACGGCCACCGCGACGGCCGCGCTTACGGCGGCGACGGCCGCGATCGCCGCCATCCTCGTCCGAAGCGCTTTCACCCCCGCCGCCACCGGAGCCGGTGTCGTCGGAATCCTCTTCCTGCGCCGCGACGGCATTGTCGTTGGAATCGCGTTGATCGCGCTCCTCCTCCTCGCGGCCGGAGCGGCGGCGGCCACCCCGTCGGGGCCGGCGTCGCCCGCCCCCTTCGTCGCCGCCGACGGGTTGCTCCCGGCTTTCCTCGACCGGATGCTCCGGGGCGTCGTCGTCCTCGCTTGCCGTGCGGGTGAGTTCGTATTTCGGCGGCAGCAGATCGGAATCGGCCTCGATCGTGACGCGCATGCCGAACTGCTGCTCCATCTCCGTCATGCTGGCGCGCTTGTGATTCAGGATATAGAGGGCGACATCGACCGGCACCCGCGCCTTCACGATGGCGGAGCGGCGGCGGAGCCCCTCCTCCTCGATGGCGCGTAGACAGATCAGGGCCGCCGTCTCGGTGGAGGCGATATAGCCGACACCGCCGCAGGTCGGGCAGGGCTGACTCATTGCCTCGATCAGGCTGGGCCGCAGACGCTGGCGCGACATTTCCATCAGGCCGAAGGCACTGATCCGCCCAACCTGGATGCGCGCGCGGTCCCGCCGCAGGCTTTCCTTCAACTTGCGTTCGACCTGACCGATATTGCGACCGTCGTCCATATCGATGAAATCGATGACGATCAGGCCGGCCAGATCGCGCAGACGGAGTTGACGGGCGACCTCTTCCGCCGCCTCCAGATTGGTCTTGAGCGCCGTCTCCTCGATATGCCGCTCACGCGTGGCGCGGCCGGAGTTGACGTCGATGGCGACCAGCGCCTCCGTCTGGTGGATGACGATCGTCCCTCCGGAACGCAACTGCACCTGGGGATCGTGGATCTGGGCCAGTTGCTGTTCCACCTGATAGCGGTGGAAGAGCGGAATGCCCTGATCGTCCTTATAACGCTGCACCTTCTTGGCGTGGCTCGGCACCAGCGCCTTCATGAAGTCCTTGGCGGTCTTGTAGGCCTCCTCGCCCGAGACCAGGACTTCCTCGATATCCTTGGAATAGAGATCGCGAATTGACCGCTTGATCAGATTCGCTTCCTCATGGATCAGTGCCGGCGCGGTCGATTGCAGCGTCTTCTGCCGGATATCGTCCCACAGCTTCAGGATATATTCGAAGTCGCGCTTGATCTCGGCCTTCGAGCGCTCGGCCCCCGCCGTGCGCAGGATGACGGCCATGCCCTCCGGCGTTTCCAGCTCCGACATCACGGTCTTGAGCCGCTTGCGATCCTGGGCGTTCGCGATCTTGCGGCTGACGCCACCGCCACGCGAAGTGTTCGGCATCAGCACGCAATAACGTCCGGCGAGGCTGAGATAGGTGGTGAGCGCGGCCCCCTTGTTGCCGCGCTCTTCCTTCACGACCTGCACCAGCATGACCTGCCGGCGCTTGATCACCTCCTGGATCTTGTATTGCCGCTTCAGACGGGGGCGGCGGCGCTGGGCCTCTTCGACGGCTTCGTCCACCGCCTCGGCGCCCCCCATGTCCTCGACCGGCTCACCGTCGGCGCCGCGCGCCTCGTCGTCACCGTGGTCCTCGTCGCCGTTATGGTGCTCCTCCACCAAATCCTCACGGTCGGAGACCGGGATCCGGTAGTAGTCCGGGTGAATTTCCCCGAAGGCGAGGAAACCGTGCCGATTGCCGCCATATTCCACGAACGCGGCCTGCAGCGAAGGTTCAACCCGCGTTACCTTCGCGAGATAGATATTCCCCTTCAGTTGCGCCTTGGTCGTGGTCTCGTAGTCGAATTCCTCAAGCTTGTTACCGTTGACGACCGTGACCCGGGTCTCCTCCGGGTGGGTCGCGTCTATCAACATTCTGCGCGTCATTAACTCCGTCCTCTGGCCCCCTGCGGACACGCGCGAACGCGCCGACATGGAGGCCGTTTCTCTGCGCGAGGCCGCTCGCCGACGGCACGCGCGCCGCGCCGCGCCGGGAAGGCGCGACGGCGTTGCGGCTCGTCGTTCGGCGAAGGCGCACGTCCGGATCGACCGAATGCCCGGGGGCGTCGGTCATCGGGAACGGCATGCGGCTCGCAATTGGCATTGCTTCAATCAGCCCAATTCAGGACGGGCCGCACGGATGGCGGGGGTTCCGCGGAAAACGGTCGAACGGACCGGGACCGCGCGCGTCAACGCCCGGCGCCGGATCCAAGGGCGCCCCATGGTCCCAATGGGACCCGGACCCCCGATGGTTCGGACATCGGTCGGGCCGCCAGTGGGGCGCCCAACCCGCCGAATTCCGTGTCGATCGCAACCGCGGCCCAAACCGGCCGGACGGTCCGACTCATCGTCTTCGTCATGTCGCCTCCGAGCCCGGAACGCCCGCGCGTCCCGTACGCGCCCGGTGGCGAAAACCATGGGCATCCCGACCGGCAGCGCCGCCCGAACCACCCTGCCCTTGCGCGCCATCCTCGAAGGCGCCGCGCGGGCCGAAATCCCCCTCGTCCGCGACACGGTCGAACGAACCCGTTCCCCCGATCCCGAACGCGCCAAGCCGGCCTTTGGCCGGCCGGCCCAGGAAACGACATAGCGCTCCCCTCGCCCTGTCGTCCCCGTTCGGCCGACCATCCGGCCGGCCCCGTCCGTCACGTCCGGACGGCAAGCATCCGGAACGGCACGCGCCACCTGCGAAGCGTCCGGACGGTTTCCCATCCGGCGGCGCCGCCGCACCGCGTCCCCACTCGATCATGCGCTCGACGACGCCGTGTGCTCGATCGACAAATCGACCAATCGCTCGGCCGGATTCAGGGGGGCGGAACGTCGCGCCATGCGCGCCAACCCGTCGCGAGCCCCATGCGCATCCGGCGACGCGGTTCCCCACAAGGATGGTGCCCTTGGGCGAATCCCCGCCGACCGGCGGGCACGGAGTCCGTGCGGTCGTACTGTAATCGTTTGCGGGCGGCCGATACAAATGATTTCATTGGCCCCCATCCGCATATCCGGTTATCGCCTCCGACGCGCTTGGGAAAGCGCCGGGGGAACCTATATCGCGCGCCACGCGCCGGATTCGCTTCGGATGCGATCGCCTTTGATCGATGCCGGCAAATCTGCCATATATCTAGTGTTTGAATTGGGAACGCGACGCAAGATGTTCTGGTCACGCCCCTTCCTCCTCCATCCTGGCGCCGGACGCGTCCGGTCGGTTCCGCGCGTCCGGGCGACTCTCGCCCTAATCGTGGGCGCCCTGCTCGCGGGTATGGCAGGCATGTCGACGCCGGGGCTCGCCCAGACGATCGTCGATGTGCGCACCGGCGTGCATGCCGACAAGACCCGTTTCGTCATCGAGCTAGACCAGGCGCAGCCCTACCGCGCCTTCGTCCTGACCGATCCCGACCGGGCCGTGATCGATTTGCCGGATGTGAAATGGTCGGGCGAGCCGGCGCACGAGGTGGGCGGCGTCGGGCTCGTCGGCAATCTTCGGTACGGCCTGTTCCGGCCCGGCATCTCGCGCGTGGTCATCGACCTCGAGGGCCCGGCGACCATCGCCAATCATTTCGCGCTCGACGCTGGCGGCGGCTCCGGTCCGCGGATCGTGGTGGATCTACGGTCGGCGACGGCCAGCGAGGTGGCGAGCGCGAAACCCGTCGAATCGGGACGCTGGGCCGACTATGCCCGGACGCTCTCCCGCTCCTCCAGCACGACGGCGAGCCTGGAGGCACCGGAAGGCGTGGGCGAGAAGCGCGTCGTCGTGATCGATCCGGGCCATGGGGGCGTCGATCCCGGCGCGATCGGTGTTTCCGGCAAGTACGAGAAGGGCATCGTCCTCGAAGCCGCCAGGACGCTTCAGAAGACACTGGAGGCGACCGGACGCTACGAGGTGGTGCTGACCCGAGACCGCGACGTCTATCTGCCGCTGCGCGAACGCTACCAAGTGGCCCATGAGGTGGATGCGGGGCTTTTCATCTCCCTCCACGCCGACAGCCACCCGAGCCGGTCGCTGCGCGGCGCCTCAGTCTATACGCTGTCCGACACGGCCTCCGACAAGGAGGCGGCGGCGTTGGCGCGGAAGGAGAACAAGTCCGATGTCATCGCGGGGGCCGATCTCAGTGGCTATACGCCGGAAGTCTCCTCGATCCTGATCGATCTGGCGCAGCAAAGCGTCAACGAGAATAGCTGGCATTTCGCCGAGATGCTGGTCGACAATCTGGCCCGCGAGATCAAGGTACTCAACAATACCCACCGCTTCGCCGGCTTCGCGGTGCTGAAGAGCCCGAACGTCCCCTCCGTTCTGGTCGAACTCGGCTATCTCTCGAACCGGCAGGACGAGCAGGTGCTGTCGAGTGAAGGCTTTCGCCAGCGAATCTCCACGGCATTGACCAAGGCCATCGACCGCTTCTTCGACCGTCAGGAACGGCTCAGCCGGTCGTGATCGAAAAACCGCGCCGACGCCTTCCGGAACAGCCATGGGATGGTCGCTTTTTCGCCGTCAATTCGCTATAGACAGGAAGCAAGGCTGATATCCTGGGCGCGAAGCCGCGCGCGGTGGCCATGCGTCCGATTTCCACGCGCTTCGCGATCGAGGTTCACTGAATGCGCGCATTGAAGTTCTTCGGGGTTCTGGTCGGCCTTTTCGTCATCGTCCTGATGCTGGGCGTCGGGGGGGCGATCTATGGCTTATGGCACTATGGCCGCGACCTGCCGGACTATAAGCAGTTGGCGGACTATCAACCGCCGACATCGACGCGGGTGCATGCGGGGGACGGACGCCTGCTGGCGGAATTCGCGACCGAAAAGCGCGTCTTCGTGCCGATCGAGGCGATGCCCCGCAAGGTCATCGAAGGCTTCATCGCCGCCGAGGATCAGAACTTCTTCCATCACGGCGGCGTGGATTTCGTGGCGCTGACGCGCGCCGTGCTGGTCAATATCCAGCATTACATGAACGACCGCCGGCCGATCGGCGCCTCGACCATCACCCAGCAGGTGGCCAAGAACTTCCTTCTGACCAACGAGGTCTCGATCGAGCGCAAGATCAAGGAGGCCATCCTCGCCTTCCGGATCGAGCGCGCGCTGTCCAAGGACCGGATCCTCGAACTTTATCTGAACGAGATCTATCTGGGCGTCGGCTCCTACGGCGTGGCGGCGGCCGCGCTCAACTATTTCGACAAGAGCCTCGACGAGTTGCGGGTGGACGAGATCGCCTATCTCGCCGCGCTTCCCAAGGCGCCCAACAACTATCACCCGACCCGCCGGACGGCGGCCGCCGTGGCGCGGCGCAACTGGGTCTTGAGCCGCATGCGCGAGGAAGGCTTCATCGACGCGGCGACGGAGCGGGAAGCCGCCGCCCGCCCGCTCGAGGTGCGCGAGCGCAGGAACGTCGACGTCTTCGCGGCCGATTATTTCCTGGAGGAGGTCCGGCGCGAGATGATCGGCCGCTTCGGCGAAAGCGGCCTCTATGAAGGCGGGCTCTTCATCCACACGACGCTCGACGCGACGTTGCAACGCTATGCGCGCGAGGCGCTGCGCGACGGGCTGGTCGCCTATGACCGCCGCCACGGCTGGCGCGGCCCGGTGACGACGATCGACATGGCGGGGCTGAACGATGGGCCGAATGCCTGGGCGCAGCCGCTCGCGGATGTCCCCAACCCGCTCGGCAATCCGGGCTGGCGGCTGGCCGTGGTGCTCTCGGTAGACCCGTCGGAGGCAACGCTCGGGCTCGTCGAACTCGACGACAGCGGGGTCGAGACCGGCACCATTCCCGTGCGCGAGCTTAACTGGGCGCGCGCCCACAACGGTTATGACGACCCGCTCGGCCCCAGCATCCAATCGGCCAAGCAGGTGCTGAACCCCGGCGATGTCGTCCTGGTCGAGAGCGTGCGCGAGGGCCGCCCGAAGGAGGAGAACGGCCCGCCGGTGGAGTATCCCGAAGGAACCTACACGCTGCGCCAGATTCCGGAGATCAGTGGCGCCGTAACCGCGATGGACCCGCATACGGGCCGCGTGCTCGCCATGTCCGGCGGGTGGAGCTTCGAGCTCAGCCAGTTCAACCGCGCGACCCAGGCGGAGCGTCAACCCGGCTCCTCCTTCAAGCCCTTCGTCTATCTGACGGCGCTAGAGAACGGCTTCACCCCGGCGACGATCATCCTCGACGCGCCCTTCGTGATCGATCAGGGGCAGGGCCTCGGCAAATGGAAGCCGGCCAATTTCAGTCACAAATTCTATGGGCCGAGCCCGATGCGCATCGGCATCGAGAAATCGCGTAACCTGATGACCGTGCGCCTCGCCCAGGCCGTCGGGATGGAGAAGATTTCGGCCACGGCGGCACGCTTCGGCATCAAGCAGGACATGGCCCCGCAACTGGCCATGGCGCTCGGCGCAGCGGCCGTGCGCCCCATCGACATGGTCAGCGCCTATTCCGCGCTGGTCAATGGCGGCAAGAAGGTCGAACCGACCCTGATCGACCGCGTGCAGGATCGACATGGCCGGATCGTCTATCGGCACGACCGCCGCGATTGCCCGAATTGCGACGCCGCCTTCTGGGACGACCAATCCGTGCCGGCGCTGCCGGATACGCGCCCGCGGATCGCCTCGGCCACCAGCGCCTATCAGATCGTGACCATGCTGGAAGGTGTGGTCCAGCGCGGCACCGGACGCAGCATCAGCACGATCGGCAAGCCACTCGCCGGCAAGACGGGCACTTCCAACGATTCCCGCGACACCTGGTTCATGGGCTTCTCGCCCGATCTCGTCTTCGGCGTGTTCGTCGGCTTCGACACCCCCAAGCCGCTTGGTCGGCAACCCTGGGGGGGACAGGAAACGGGATCGTCCGTCGCCGCCCCGATCTTCAAGGAATTCATGGAAAAGGCGCTGGCCGACAAGCCCGCGATCCCCTTCCGCACGCCACCCGGTATCCGGATGGTGCGGATCGACGCGGAAACCGGCACGCTCGCCAAGCCGTCCAGCCGCAACGTCATTACCGAGGCCTTCAAGGTGGGAACGGAACCGGGCGCCGACGCCCGCGGCACGGTATTGGACGGCGGCGGCCTGGGATCGGACGGCGATGCGACGGCCTCCGGCTCCGAATCGATCCCCGTTCCATCGACCGGCGAGGCGCCCACGGGCCTCTATTGAACCGATCCGCCTCCCCTCGGCCTACGCCGTGCGGATCGATATCACGGCCTTGCATCCATCTCCCCGGCGAATTCACGGTAGAAGTCCTGGGCACGGGCCAAAAGGTCGCGCACACGCGCGGTCTCGTCCATCTTGCTCCGCGTTTTCTCGTTGATTTTATGCCCGAAATGGGCGCGAGCCTCTTCCAACCCGAGGCCACATCCTGGGAATCCCGCGTCCAGTAGTGGGCCCAATCCTTCCTCCCGCCCCTCGAACAGGGACTCACTCGCGATCGCGAGATGAGCCCTTTCCCCCAGCGCGGTGCCCAACCCCCGCCAGAAATGTTCCGTGAAGGCGAGATACCAGCCGACATGCCGGGGTAATTCAGGGAAAAGCGCGCGGCCGTCGAAGGCGACCCCGTCCCCCTCGCCGCCCGGATCGAGACGATAGGGCAAGGAGGCGATCTGCGCCCCCGCATATTGACGTTTCGCGATCATCGAGCCGATGACCGCCTTCGGCGCGCGGCGGAGATGCAGGAACCGGGACCGCGGGAAGAGCCCCGCCAGGACCGGCGCGAAAATCGAATCCCAATGGCTGACCAGCACCGGTGTCTCGCCCCGCCGATAGGCGGCCGCCAGTTCCGCGATCCGGCAGAAAAGGAAAAGCTCGACGAAGGGACGCGCCTGCTCGGCTCCCGTCTCGCCCTCGATCAGGAAGCGCGTCATCGCCCAGCGATGTCGCGGCCCCGTTACCCAGGCATAGGAATGGAAGGGGCAATAGGGCGTCCCTTCGAGAAAATCGGACAGCGCCGTCGTTCCCGCCCGGCCGGTCGAGATCACCTGCACCGGATCGCCCGCATCCGGCGCATGCGCGGCCCGGATCGCCGCCAGGGCATCGAGCGCCCGCGCGATCTTCGGCGTGTCCTTCAAGGCCGCGACCGCATCAACCACCGCCGCGACACGCGCACCGATATCGATCGAGAAGGCATCCGTGGGCGGCGTGAACCCCGTGACGGCCAAGGGGGACTTCCGCTCCGTCAGCCTAGGTTCCGCGATCCGCCCAGGCCCCCATGGCGGCGTCGATCCGATATGCTTCGCGCGGCGCACCGCCCCCTCCCCCGGCAGGGGCAACCTCTCGGCCATCTCAGGGCTCGGCGCGCGACGGAAGCTCTCATAGGCGAGCCAATCGGGGGCAACCGTCAGCCCCGCCCGAGCGAGCAGGGCGCTCACCCCGGTCCCCTCCTCTCCATCCGTCGCCCGGAACAGAGCCTCCACCATCACGCGTTGATGCCCCGCATGCGGCGCCTCTCCTTGCGTGCGGACCAAGCGCGCCAGAAGCTCCGCCGCCTTTCCGGCTTGCCCCGCCTGAAGCATGCAGCATGCGGCATAGGCCAGCACATTCGGGCGCGACGCATCGGCCCGGATCGACACACGCCCCTGGGTCAGCAACGCGCCGTTACCGCTTTCATAAAGGGCGTACAGCAACATCGCGGCCCCCTCCTTCGGCAAAAGCGACACCGTCGGATTATCGAGCCCATCGGCAAGTACCCGGTCGAGGTCGCCCAGGACGCAAGCCGTCTGCAGGAAAATATTCAGCGCCTCCACCGGCATCTTCGCGGCGGGGCCGAAATCCGCGTGCAACGCCATCACATCATAGGGACTCTGCGTGCGAACGGCGGTCCAGAGGGGGGAGAGATCGGTCGTCATCGGACCCTCAATACCCGAATCCCGCGCCGCGCGAAATGGCGGCGGGGCCCTCTTTACGCCGACGGTCACATCGCGTATCCCCGAGCCTGTTCGGTGACGGGGTGGAACGTCGTTCGCCCGGCACCCGCTGACGAGAAGGAATTCACGAGCCATGCGTGCGGAAACCCAAGCGGTCGTCGACGAGCTGCGGCAGTCGTTGACGCTGCTGAGGAGGCATCTTTGACTGGGATGCGTCCAATAAGCGGCTGATGGAGCTGAATGCGCGGGTCGAGGACCCGACGCTCTGGGACGATCCCGAGGAGGCGCAGAAGGTGATGCGCGAGCGCGCGGCGCTCGATTCCTCCATCGGCGGGTACAAGGCCCTGGAAAAGGGCCTCGACGACAATCTGGAACTGATCGAACTGGCCGAGGCCGAGGGCGACGAGGATGTGCTCGCCGAGGCCGAGAGCGCGCTCGCCGCGCTCAAGGCGCACGCGGCCAAGCTCGAAATCGAGAGCCTTCTTTCCGGCGAGGCGGACGGGAACAACTGCTTTCTGGAGGTCCATGCGGGCGCCGGGGGCACCGAGTCGCAGGACTGGGCCTCGATGCTGCTGCGTATGTATTATCGCTGGGCCGAGAAAAAGGGCTACAAGATCGAGCTGATCGAGGAGAGCCCCGGCGAGGAAGCCGGGATCAAGTCGACGACGCTGAAGATCGCGGGCCACAACGCCTATGGCTGGCTTAAGACGGAAACCGGCGTCCACCGGCTGGTCCGGATTTCCCCCTTCGACAGCCAGGCGCGTCGGCACACGAGCTTTTCCTCCGTTACCGTCTCGCCCGAGATCGACGACAATATCGAGATCGAGATCGAGGATAAGGATCTGCGCGTCGATACCTATCGCGCGTCGGGCGCCGGCGGGCAGCACGTCAACCGAACCGATTCGGCCGTGCGCATCACCCACCTGCCCTCCGGTATCGTGGTGCAGTGTCAGAACGACCGCTCGCAGCACAAGAACCGGGCGACAGCCATGAAGATGCTGCAGTCGCGCCTCTATGAGAGCGAGTTGAAGCGACGCGAGGAAGCGGCGGCGGCGGATTACGACAACAAATCGGAAATCGGCTGGGGCCACCAGATCCGCTCCTACGTCCTACAGCCCTATCAGATGGTGAAGGATCTGCGCACGAACGTGGAAACCGGCAATCCGGACGCGGTGCTGGACGGCGATATCGACCGCTTCCTGGAAGCGGCCCTCGCCGCCAAGGTCGACGGCGGCACGGAGGACGGCGAGGTAGCGGAGGCCTGACAGCGGAGGCTTGGCGAGAGCGGTCTGGCAGGGGCGCCTCGGCAGCCCCGCCGCGCTTCCCCGCCCGTCTCCGGCTTACTTGCCGTCGATCTGATTCACGGCCTCGGCCAACAGTTCTTCCATCCGCTTACGGACGAGATGCTCCGAGGCGTCGACCCCCTTGCTGGTGAGGTCGCCGACGACCTTCTCCACGACGTCATCGTCGCCGGGACGTTGGAAATCGGCGTCGACCACCTCCAGGGCATAGGCCGCAGCCTCGTCGCCGCTCAGGCCGAGCTGTTCCGCCGCCCACAGGCCGAGCAGCTTGTTCCGGCGCGCGATGGCACGGAAATCGTGCTCCTGATCGCGGCTGAACTTCGCCTCGAAGCTTTTCTCACGGTCGTTGAAGGTGGTCATGGCTCGGGCCTCCTTATCGCTCCGGGCGGTCTATCACGGGGACGGCGTCGCGTCCGGGCCAATTCATAGCGCCGGTACAGCGCCCCTTCAACCGGCTTCACCCCACGAGGGCATACGGTTTCATGACATCATCGGGACAGACGCGCCTTGCGCTGGATCAAGCCCTGGGAGAATCGTCCCCGGTCAGTTGGTCCGCCGGTCGGCCCGGTCAGAAGACATCGCAGCGCAGCCGAACGATATCCTCCGGCATCAACGGCATCCGATCGCGGTCCATCGGGTCCAAATGATAAAGGCTTATGCCGATGACATAATCGGGCGGAGACATTCCTTCCGCTTCGCCGGCAAGCGGCATCAAAAGCCGGTGGGCTTGATAAACCGACTGGGCGCTGAGCCGTTCCCGGCTGCCGCCATAATGAATGAAGGGCGTTCCGACGATTTCCCGCCAGCGTCCGAGTATGGTCGGATGATCAGCCTTCCCAACCACTTGGCGCAATGTCATGCCGCGAATACTGTGGCCCCAGGCTTGGTTGACGCTTTCTCCCGCCAGGCGGCAGACGAAATCCCCTAGCGCGGGCTCGTAGCGATAGAGCCAGACCATCGGCAACAGGGCCGCCACGGCGAGTGGATCGAACGCCGTCTTCCGCGGTACCGGCGCACCGTCGCGTGCCGCGGCCCAGGCGTCGAGAAACGCGACCAACCGCGTATCAGCCCTATGCAGCCGGTCCAGAAAGGCTGATCGTTCGTCCATGCCACCCCACCGACACGTCCCATTGCCCCCCGGCCACCGAACCAACGACGGTGGGCAATTGTGCCAGGGCACCGCTGTTGCTATAGGGGCATGGATGGGTCCCGACCATCCGGCCGGACGCGAAACGCATCACTGACGATTGGAAAGCACAATGGCGCGCCGTAGGCAACTCTATGAAGGCAAGGCCAAGGTTCTGTTCGAGGGGCCGGAGCCCGGCACCCTCGTCGCCCACTTCAAGGACGACGCGACCGCTTTCAACAATCAGAAGCGGGGCACCATCACGGGCAAGGGGGTGCTGAACAACCGAATCAGCGAGTTCCTGATGCTGCGTCTGCATGAGATCGGCATCCCCACCCATTTCATCCGCCGGCTCAATATGCGCGAGCAATTGATTCGCGAGGTCGAGATCATCCCGATCGAGGTGGTCGTGCGCAATGTGGCCGCCGGATCGATGACCAAGCGTCTGGGCGTGCCGGAGGGAACGGCGCTGCCGCGCTCGATCGTCGAATTCTACTATAAGAACGATGAACTCGGCGATCCGATGATCACCGAGGAGCATATCACCGCCTTCGGCTGGGCGAGCCCCCAGGATATCGACGACTTCCTGGCGATGACGCTGCGGATCAACGATTTCCTGACCGGCGTCTTTCTCGGCATCGGCATCAAGCTGATCGATTTCAAGCTGGAGTTCGGCCGCATCTACGACGAGAACGGCGATGTGCGCATCGTCCTCGCCGACGAGATCAGCCCGGACAATTGCCGCCTGTGGGATATCGCGACCGGCGAGAAGATGGACAAGGACCGCTTCCGCCGCGACCTCGGCAATGTCGAGGGCGCCTATCAGGAGGTGGCCCGCCGCCTCGGCATCCTGCCCGAAGGGGCCTCTCTGGAGGCGATCGACGGCGACGCGGAATAGACGCGTGGGCGGCAAGCCCCCTTTCCTTTGGACGAGGACGCGCTAGCTCCGTCGCATCATAGGATCGATCGGACGCGCAGCCCAATGGACATGACCCTCGCCTTCCCTGTCACCGCGCTTTACGCCGGGCTTCTCGCCATTCTTCATGTGATCCTGGCGGGCCGTATCCCACCCTTGCGCTACAAGGCGAAGGTGGGAATCGGCGACGGCGGTGACCCGGCATTGACGCGTGCCATCCGTGTCCATGGCAATTTCATCGAGAACGTGCCGATCGCCCTCGTCGTCATGGCGCTGGCGGAAGCGAACGGGCTTGGCCCCTGGACGCACCTCCTCGGCGCGCCGCTGCTGATCGGCCGCGCGGCGCATGCCGTGGGCTTGGGGCGAAGCGCGGGGCCGTCCGCGCTCCGCCTGATCGGCATGGTGACCGCCTGGGGGGTCATCCTGCTGGGCGGCCTCGTCTGCCTCGCCCAGGTGCACCATCTGCTCTGAACGGGCCGCCTTTCACCCACCGTGGCGCGCGCGGCTGTCCGTCGGGGCCTCTTCCCGGTCGAACAGGCCGTAATCGCGCAACACCGCCGCGACACGCAAACGGTAATCGGCGAAAAGGCCGTCGCGTCCCCGCGCCTGCGCCGAGCGGTGGGCCTCCAAGGCACGCCAGCGCCGCACCGCCTCCTCATCCTCGAAGAAGGACAGGGAGAGGAGTTTCTCCGGGTTCGTCAGGCTCTGGAACCGCTCGACGGAGATGAACCCTTCCACCTCCTCCAAGAGGGGGCGCATCCGGGCGGCGATGGCGAGATAATCGTCGCGCCGCCCCTCGGCCGGCGTGACCTCGAAGATGACCGCGATCATGGGGCTTCTTCCTCTTTCGTGTAAGCGTGCGGGTGGGACACGCATTTCAGGAATGTCCGGTCCTCCCGCAACAGGAATTTCTCCGCCTGCGCGAACTCATAGTTCTCGCGGCCCAGCGGGTCCGCCGCGAGGCGCGCGCGATACGCCTCGTAGGCGGCCAGACTCTCGATATTATAAAGGCCGTAGGCCAGCGTGCTCGACCCTTCGTGCGGCGCGAAATAGCCGATCAGATCGGCCCCGCATCGCGGGATCGCCTGCCCCCAGGTGCGGGCATAGCGGGCGAACGCCTCCTTCTTCGTCGGATCGATATGATAGCGGATGACGCAGGTAATCATGGCGTATGTCCGTCTCCTTGATTGATGATGGACAGCCTAGCCGATTGCCCGACATCAATGCTTCGATTAACATCGAACCATGAAGGAAGGACCGGACATCGCCCGCATCGCCGCGCTGATCGGCGACCCCGCGCGCGCCAACATGTTGGGCGCGCTGATGAGCGGCAAGGCCCTGACCGCCAGCGAACTGGCGGCGGAGGCCGGAATCACCCTGCAGACCGCCAGTTCGCATCTGGCGAAGCTCGAGGGCGGCGGCCTCGTCCATCCGCGCAAGCAAGGACGGCACAAATATTTCTCCCTGACGGGATCGGACGTCGCCGCCGTGCTGGAGGGATTGATGGGCCTCGCCGCGGGTGCCGGCCATCTGCGCACGCGCACAGGCCCGAAGGACGCCGCGCTCCGCCGGGCGCGCCTGTGCTATAACCATCTGGCGGGCGACATGGGCACCCGCCTCTTCGACAGTTTGATCGCGCGCGGGCATCTGCGACGCGACGGCGGAGATTTGGTCCTGACCGAGGCCGGAGCGGTCTTCGCCCACGATTTCGGAATCGACCCGGATGGGCTGCGGACGGGCCGTGCCGCGCTCTGTCGCGAGTGCCTGGATTGGAGCGAGCGACGCTCTCACCTCGCCGGCAGTCTGGGCCGCGCCTTCATGTGCCGGTTCGAGGAATTGGGCTGGGCGCGCGCGGACAGGACCAACCGCGTCGTGACCTTCGCGCCGCATGGGGCGCGGCAATTCGCGGCCCTGATCGGATCGGCGGACGCATAACCTCTTAATCTCGCCCCCATGGAGCATGACGATGGACGCCCCTTCGCCGCATCTGACCGGTATTCTGCTCGCCTATGGCGTCTTCACCGTCGGCATCTTCAGCCCCGGCCCGAATATCCTCGCCATCATCGGCACCGCCATGTCGGAAAGCCGTCGTGCCGGAAAGGCACTTGCCCTCGGGATCGCGACCGGCTCCTTCCTGTGGAGCATGCTCGCCTGGCTCGGCCTGACCACCCTCATCGCCGCCTATGCGGACTTGATGACGACGATCCGGATCGCCGGTGCGCTCTATCTTTTCTGGCTCGGTTTCAAGGCGTTTCGATCCGCCGCCCGGTCCGGGCCGATCCCCGCCGCCGGGACGGGCGGCGCGACGACGCTCATGGGCTTGTTCCGACGCGGACTGACCATCCAGATGACCAATCCGAAGGCCGCTCTCACCTGGACGGCGACGATGTCGCTGGCCGTCACGCCGGACGCGCCGATCTGGGTCGGGGCATGCGTCGTCGTGGGGGCGACGCTGCTCTCCTTCGCCGGTCATCTCGGCTATGCCCTCGCCTTCTCCACGAAGCCCATGGTCGCGGCCTATCTGAGGGCGCGGCGGTGGATCGAGGCGGGGCTCGGCCTCTTCTTCTGGAGCGCGGGCGCGAAACTCCTTTCAGACCGCGCCTGACATTCCGACGCGTTTCCGTCGCTTTTTGGCGGTCATGCCGGGGAAGTCGTCATAGGATTGGGAAACTCCTTCGTCCGACAGCCGTCATCCGTGTCAAAGCATGGCCTTCTCCACGCCCAAAGCCGTTTTCCACCCTTTCCTCGCCATCGCCGCGATCGTCGGATCGATCACGCTGTTGCAGATCGGCAGCGGGACGCTGATCGCGCTGATGCCGCTGAAGATGGCGGCCGCCGACCTGCCGACGCGCGATATCGGTTTCGTCTCCACCGGCTACGCGGTCGGCTTCATGGGCGGATGTCTGTTCGCCACATGGTTCGTGCGCTGGATCGGCCATGTGCGCGCCTTCGCGGCGCTGGCGGCGGTGCTGGCGGCGATCACGCTGGCCTTCACCATCGGGGTCGACAGTTGGCTGTGGACCGGGCTGCGCGCGTTGATGGGCTTCTGCATGGCGGGACTGATGACGATCGCGGACAGCTGGGTCTCCGCCCAGACGCCGAAAGGCCAGCGCGGCCACGTCATGTCGGTCTATATGATCCTGAACAAGCTGGCGCTCAGCGGCGGGCCGCTCTTGCTGACCCTGGGGGAAATCGCCGGTCCCGGGTTCTTCATGGCGATTTCCGCGATCTTCTCCCTCTCCATGCTGCCGGTCGCCTTCACCCACGCGCCGCTGCCCAACCTGCCGCCCGCGGAGCGGATGGGGCTCGTCGGCGTCTATCGCACGGCGCCGGCGGCATTGGTCGGCTGCATCGCGATCGGTTTGATGAATTCGGCCGTGCTCAACCTCGCCCCGCTCTATGGCGCTCGGATCGGCCTGACACCGGCGGCCGCGGCCGGATTGCTGACGGCGTTCCAACTCGGCTCCCTTATCCTGCAATGGCCGATCGGTTGGCTCAGCGACCGGATGGACCGGCGCCGGGTCATCGTGGGCGGGGCGCTGGCGGTGGCGGCGGTTTCCTTCGCGCTCGGCATCGGCGGCGGCGCCTTCGGGCAGGGCTGGCCGCTCTTCGCGATGGTCGGCCTATGGGGTGGCTGCGGGCTTTCCATCTACGCGGTCTGCATCGCGCATGCGAGCGACCACGCGGAGCCTGACCAGATGGTCGCCCTCTGCTCCAGCCTGATCCTGGGCTGGGCCGTCGGCTCGGCGATCGGTCCGACCGCCGGGTCCTTCGCGATGGAATGGCTCGGGTCGGGTGGCCTGTTCCTCTATGCCGGCGTGGTGGCGTTGCTGATGGCGGGTTTCGTCGGCTATCGCATGACGCGCCGCCGGGCCAAGCGGCCGGAGGAACGACGGGGATTCGTCAATGTTCCGGCCTCCAGCCCCGCGATACCGCGCCTCGACCCGCGCACGCGGCGCGCCATGGCGGAAAGCGTGGACGAGGCGCTTGGCGCCGACCCGGACGGGCCGAACGGCGGAGACCAGGGAAGCGGCGACGCCGAACCACCGCGCTTCCGGCCCAGCACGCGCTGACCCGCCCGCATCACGGCGCGACCGGCATGGAAAGCGGCGGCGCCGCCCCCTCGGGTAATTCCAATTAACCGCGCCATGCTCTAGCTTCCACGCCATGGACGTCCAACGCATCCCCATCCTCCTCGGCCCGACGGCGAGCGGGAAATCCGCCCTCGCCCTGGCGGCCGCCGAGGCCTTCGACGGCACCGTCATCAACGCGGATTCCATGCAGCTCTATCGTGAGTTGCGGTTGCTGACCGCGCGGCCGAGCGTGGCGGAGGAAGCGCGCGCGCCCCACAGTCTCTACGGTATCCTGGACGGGTCCGACCCCTGCTCCGCCCATCGCTGGCGCGGCCTCGCGACGGAGGCGATCCGGGAGACGCTGGCGCATGGCCGCCTGCCGATCCTGGTCGGCGGAACCGGCTTCTATATCAAGGCGATCGCCGAGGGCCTCTCCCCCATGCCGGAAATCCCGGAGACTGTCCGCACGGCCGTGCGCCGGACGATCGAGCGGGACGGCGCGGCGGCAAGCCATGCGCGCCTCGCCGGGATCGATCCCGCAGCGGCCGACCGCATCGCGCCGGCCGACCGCCAACGCATCGCCCGCGCGCTGGAGGTCTTCGAGGCGAGCGGCCGCCCCTTGAGCGCCTGGCAGGCGGAACCGCCCGCCGGCCCGCCGCCGGGTCTGCGCTTCGCAACCGCCGCCCTGATCCCCCCGCGCGAGATGCTGGTTCCCCGCATCGAGGCCCGTTTCCACGCGATGATGGCGGAAGGCGCGCTGGCGGAGGTGGAGGCGTTGCTGGCCAAGGGCCTGCCCGCCGACGCCCCCATCATGAAGGCCGTCGGCGTCCCGGAACTGGGTGCCATCCTGACGGGCACCGCGACATGGGAGGCGGGCGTCGCCAACGCCATCACCGCCACGCGCCGCTATGCCAAGAGACAGGCGACCTGGCTGAAACGGCAAATAATTTCCGATATTTCGATAAATGAGAAATATTCGGAAAAATCAATGGATCGGTTTTTTGCATTTATTCGCTCAAATGCCTTGACCCCCTAGAACCCCGCGCCTATGGTGCGCCGCCGCAATGAGGCGGAAAGCCCCGGAAATCCGGGACTTAGCCGACCTTCACGCGGGGTCGCCTCCCCCTTCACTCGATGCTATCGTCCCGGGAGGAAGGGCAGGAACCTTTACGTTTTGGATTCGCAGGACAAGGGACTGGAACGATGGATACGACGGAAATGACGGGCGCCGCCATGGTGATCAAGGCTCTGGCCGATCAGGGCGTCGACGTCGTATTCGGCTATCCGGGCGGCGCGGTCCTGCCGATTTACGACGAGTTGTTCAAGCAGAACCGCATTCGGCATATCCTGGTCCGGCACGAACAGGGCGCCGTCCACGCGGCGGAGGGGTATGCACGCTCCACCGGCAAGCCGGGCGTGGTACTGGTGACCTCCGGTCCCGGCGCCACCAACGCGGTGACGGGCCTGACCGACGCGCTGATGGATTCGATCCCGATCGTCTGCCTGACGGGGCAGGTGCCGACGCATCTGATCGGCAACGACGCGTTCCAGGAATGCGACACGACCGGCATCACGCGCCCCTGCACCAAGCACAATTATCTGGTGAAGGACGTTAACCGGCTGGCCAGGACGCTGCACGAGGCCTTCTATGTCGCCACCACCGGCCGGCCCGGTCCGGTCGTGGTCGATATCCCGAAGGACGTGCAGTTCGGCAGCGGCACCTACGCCGCGCCCGAGGGCAAGCAGAAGCACAAGACCTATCAGCCGCAGGTCAAGCCGGATCGGGAACGGATCGACGCGGCCGTCGACATGCTGCTCTCCGCCAAGCGGCCGATCGTCTATGCCGGCGGCGGCGTGGTGAATGCCGGCCCGGCGGCGAGCCAGTTGCTGACGGAATTCGTGCGGATGACGAACTTCCCCTGCACGCTGACGCTGATGGGCCTCGGCGCCTTCCCCGCGCGGGAGCCGCAATATCTCGGCATGCTGGGCATGCACGGCACCTACGAGGCCAATTGGGCGATGCATGACTGCGACGTCATGCTGTGCATCGGCGCGCGCTTCGACGACCGGATCACGGGCAAGCTCGACGCCTTCGCGCCCGAGAGCCGCAAGATCCACATCGATATTGACCCCAGTTCGATCAACAAGAACGTGGCGGTCGATCTGCCGATCGTCGGCGATTGCGGCTATGCGCTGGAGGATCTGATCAAGGTCATGCGCGCGCGCCACAAGAAGCCGGACGAGGAGGCGCTGGCCGACTGGTGGCGCCGGATCGACGAATGGCGGGCGAAGAAGTGCCTCTCCTTCGAGACCAACGACGCGGTCATCAAGCCGCAGCAGGCGATCCGCCGCCTCTATGAGATGACCCGGGATCGCGGCGACGACGTTTACATCACGACCGAGGTCGGCCAGCATCAGATGTGGGCGGCCCAGCATTTCGGCTTCCAGAAGCCGAACCGCTGGATGACCTCCGGCGGGCTGGGCACCATGGGCTACGGCCTGCCGGCGGCGGTCGGCGTGCAGCTCGGCCATCCGGACGCGCTGGTGGTGGATATCGCGGGCGAGGCGTCGATCCTGATGAACATTCAGGAGCTTTCGACCGCCGTTCAGTACCGGCTGCCGGTCAAGGTCTTCATCCTCAACAACAAATATATGGGCATGGTCCGCCAGTGGCAGGAACTGCTGCATGGCGGGCGCTATTCCGAAAGCTATTCGGAGGCGCTGCCCGATTTCGTGAAGCTGGCGGAGGCCTATGGCCTCAAGGGCCTGCGCGCGACCAAGCCCGACGAGTTGGACGGGCTGATCGAGGAAATGCTGGCCCATGACGGGCCGGTGATGTGCGACGTGGCGGTCGATCCGACCGAGAACTGCTTCCCGATGATCCCCTCCGGGGCGGCGCATAACGACATGCTGCTCGCCCCCGTCGCCGAAGGCGAGGAGGCGATCGGCGCGGAAGGCAAGATGCTGGTGTAGGACGATGCCCGACGGAACGATTGGAAAAAGCGGCCGCGGCGGCAAAGGCGGAAAATCTTGGGGGAAACGCGCGATGGCGAAGACCGGAACGGTGGACCAGCCCGGGGCGGCCTATACCTTCGACAGCCAGGAAAAGCCGGTGCGCCGGCATACCTTCGCGGTGATCGTCGATAACGAGCCGGGCGTGCTCGCCCGCGTCATCGGCCTGTTCTCCGGCCGCGGCTACAATATCGAGAGCCTGACCGTCTCCACCGTCACCGAGGACGCGACGGTCAGCCGCATCAACATCGTCACCACCGGCACGGAGATGGTGATCGAGCAGATCAAGGCGCAGCTCCAACGCCTCGTGCCCGTGCATAATGTGCACGACCTGACGTTGGAAGGTCCGCATGTCGAGAAGGAACTGGCGCTGGTCAAGGTCAAGGCGAAGGACCATAACCGGCGCGAGAGCCTGCGGATCGCGGATGTCTATCACGCCCAGGTGGCCGACACGACGCTGGAGAGCTTCGTCTTCCTGATCCACGGCTCGACCGAGAAGGTGGACAGTTTCATCGAACTGATGGACGCCCTCGGCGAGACCGAGGTCGCGCGCTCCGGCGTCGTCGCCATCTCTCGCGGGGCGGAAATCACGCCGGTCTGACCCGCCCCCCCCCCGGCGGGAACAAGAAAGGCCCCGGACAACCTCCGGGGCCTTTCGCTATTCGTTTCGGCGGATGCCGGCGCGCCTCAGGGCGAGGCCTGCATCCGCGTCATCTCGTCCTTGAGAGCGAGCTTCTCCCTCTTGAGCTTGTGACACATCGATTCGTCCGGGTGCGGACGGATCTCCTCGCGGTGCAACATCTCATCGATCTGAGCGTGTTTCGCCTTGAGGCTTTCGATGCGATCGGTCTTGCTCATGGGATATACCCTCCGCTGGTTGCCGATGAACCGAGCGGGCCGACCCGTGGAGCCGGCGTGAACGCCGATTGGCGTTTCCTGCCGGACGCGGTCCCAATCCCCGAGCGGCGGTTGCCCGGCCTGCCACGGAGACGGCGATCGCGCCCTCAATCGGCGGGCGGTGCGCCCATGTTTTCAGCGCCGGGCCTTACGGAAGCCGACCCGATCGTCGCGTTGCTTTTCATTGCCACGCGGCCTAGTAGGATAGCCGAAGCGGCGCGAATGTGAAGGGCGAGAATATGGCAATCGACACCGTATCACGACGGATGATCGTCGGCCTGACCGGCGCGTCGGGCATCGTCTACGGGATCGAGACCCTCAAGGCGCTCCGCGCGGTCGGCGTGGAAACCCACCTGATCATGAGCAAGGCGGCGGAGATGACGCTGGCCTACGAAACCGATCTGAAGGCGCGGGACGTGCGCGCGCTCGCCGATCACAATCACGCGATCGGCGATGTCGGTGCCCCCTGCTCCAGCGGCAGTTTCGCAAATGACGGCATGATCGTCGTCCCCTGCTCGATGAAGACGCTGGCGGAAATCGCGACCGGCGTCACCCCGACGCTGCTCAGCCGCGCGGCCGACGTCACGTTGAAGGAGCGCCGCCGCCTCGTCCTGTTGACGCGGGAGACGCCGCTGACGCAGGTCCACCTCCAGAACATGCTGACGGTGACCCAGATGGGCGGCATCATCGCCCCGCCCGTCCCCGCCTTCTATGCCAATCCAAAATGCCTGGAGGACATGGTGGCGCATACCGTAGGGCGTGCGCTCGACCTCTTCGGGATCGATACGGGCGGGGTTCGCCGCTGGAAGGCGGCCGGGACGGAGATAGGCGGGGCGGAGATGGGCCCCGGAACGAACCGTTCCGGCGGCTGACACCGGCTCTTCACTTTGCAAGCCGGACATGCGTCCGATATCGTGACGCGTGAAATTCACCCGGGATGCTTTACTCAGCACCCTTTGCCCAGCATTCGGAGATATTATCCATGCGCCGCACCCGGCAGACGAAGATCGTGGCCACCCTCGGCCCCGCGACATCCAGCGCGGCGATGATCGAGAAGCTATTCATGGCGGGGGTCGACGTGTTCCGCCTGAATTTCAGCCATGGGGAGCGCGCGGACCACAAGAAGCGCTTCGATACCATCCGGCAATTGGAAAACGAGACCGGGCGTCCCATCGCCATCCTGCTGGACTTGCAGGGGCCGAAACTGCGAATCGGTACCTTCAAGGACGGACCGATCGAGTTGGAGGTCGGCGCGCGCTTCCGGTTCGACCTGGAGGATAAGCCGGGCGACGGAACGCGCGTGCGCCTGCCGCACCCGGAGATCTTCAAGGCGCTGGAGCCGGGCACCGACCTGTTGCTCGACGACGGGCGGCTGCGCCTGACGGTCGAGACCTGCGACGAAAGCCATGCCGAGTGCACCGTCGCCGTCGGGGGTGAGTTGAGCGAGCGCAAGGGAGTCAACGTCCCGGGCGTCGTGCTGCCGCTCTCCCCCCTGACGGAGAAGGACCGGGCGGATTTGGATTACGGGCTGGAACTCGGCGTCGACTGGGTCGCGCTCAGTTTCGTGCAGCGACCGGAGGACATGGCCGAGGCGGCGGAGATCGTCCAGGGCCGCGCCGGCCTGATGGCGAAGCTGGAGAAGCCGGCCGCCATCGACAAGCTGGACGAGATCGTCGACCTGTCCGACGCCATCATGGTGGCGCGCGGCGACCTGGGCGTGGAGATGCCGCCGGAGGACGTGCCCGTCCTGCAACGCGAGATCGTCCGATGCGCCCGGCGGGAGGGAAAACCCGTCGTGGTCGCGACCCAGATGCTGGATTCCATGATCGACATGCCGGTACCGACCCGGGCCGAGGCGTCCGACGTCGCGACGGCCGTCTATGACGGGGCGGACGCGGTCATGCTGTCGGCCGAGACGGCGGTCGGCGATTATCCGGTCGAAACCGTCACCATGATGAACCGCATCATCGAACGGGTTCAGAAGGACCCGTTCTATCGCGAGACGATGAACACCCAGCGCATCGCGCCGGAGGCGACGACGGCCGACGCCATTTCCGCGGCCGCGCGGCAGATCGGCGATACGATCGAGGCCAGCGCGATCGTCGCCTACACGACCAGCGGCTCCACCGCCCTGCGCATGGCGCGGGAACGGCCGGCGCGTCCGATCATCTCCCTCACCCCGCGTGAGGCGACGGCGCGTAAGATGTCGCTGGTCTGGGGCGTGCATTCGGCCCGCGCGCCGGACGCCCACGACCTTGACGACATGATGCAGACGGCCATGCATCAGGCCAGCATCGACGGTTTCGCGGGGGTCGACGACCGTATCGTCATCACCGCGGGCGTTCCCTTCGGAACGCCGGGCAAGACGAACCTGTTGCGTATCGCGCGCCTTCAGTAGAAAGATCGGACGGCGGGAACGACGGGCAGATGCCGCTCAGGCGGCGGCCGTCGCCTTGAAGCTCTCCCGCGCGGCGACCGCCGCCCACCAGGCGGTCCATCCCGGCCGCTCCGCGAAAAGATGCCGGCCCTCCGGCGTCTCCAGCAGCAGGGCGGCCATCGGGGCCGCCATGAGGTCGGCAAGGCACGGCGTCGCGCCCAGGAAGAAGGGGCCCTCCGTCGTGCCCGCCGCCACGATATCGGTGATGGCGTCGAGGACACGGGCCGCCTTCGGCACCGCCTGGGCGATCCGCGCCTCGTCCGGCGGATCGCGCTCGACCCGCTGCACATGGATATCCCACACCCAGGAGCGATAGGCGTAATTGTCCAGGATCGACTGAATCTGCACCATCCGGGCACGGGCGGCGGGCTCCGGCGGCTGCAACGCCGGTCCCTCGAACCCTTCATCCACATAGCGCAGGATCGCCACCGTCTCGTAGAGCGCGATGTCACCATGGGCGAAGGCGGGAATCCGCCCGAACGGGTGCCGACGCAGATAGTCGGCCGGCGGCCCGCCTTCGGCGAAGATATCGACGCCCTCCAGCCGATAGGGCACGCCCTTCTCCGCCAGCGCCATGCGCGCGGCGCGGACATAGACACTATAGGCGGCGCCGAAGAGAACCGTTTCCGTCATGGCTCAGAGCAACACGATGCTGGCGAGGCCGAGGAAGACGAAGAATCCGACGACATCCGTCACCGTCGTCAGGAAGACGGTGGAGGCGACGGCCGGGTCCTGTCCCATGCGTTCGATACCCAGCGGGATCAGTGTTCCCGCCAAGCCCGCGATCAACAGATTGGTGACCATCGCCCCCGCGATCACCGCGCCCAGGACCGGATTGGCGAACCAGATCCAGGCGACCACCCCCATGATGATCGCGAACAGCAGGCCGTTGATTCCGCCGACCAGGACCTCCTTCCAGACGATCTTGAAGGCATTGGCGGCGGTCAGTTCATTGACTGCCAGCGCGCGCACCGCGACCGTCAGGGTCTGCGTACCGGCATTGCCGCCCATGGAGGCGACAATCGGCATCAGCACGGCCAGCGCGACGGCCTTGCTCAACGCATCCTCGAACAGCGCGATCACCAGCGAGGCCACCACCGCCGTCCCCAGATTGACCAACAGCCAGGAGAAGCGCAGCCGCGTCGTTGAGAAGACGTCGGAGAAGAAATCGTCCGCCGACACGCCGCCCAGCTTCAGCATATCCTCCTCGGCCTCCTCGTCCATCACGTCGACCACGTCGTCGACGGTCAGGACACCGATCAGCCGCCCGCTCTCCTCCACCACCGGCGCCTCGACCAACCCGTACTGGCGGAACAGGAAGGCCACGTCCTCCTGATCCATGTCGCCGGGGATCAGCTTAGGCTCCTCCTCCATGATGGAGGAGACGGCGACCACCCGCCGCGCGCGCAGCAGCTTGGAGAGTTGCAATAGACCGACCGGCCGATAGGCCGGGCTGACGACGACGATATTGTAGAAATCGTCGGGCAGTTCGATTTCCTCGTCGCGCATATAGTCGATGGTCTGGCCGACGGTCCAGAAATTGGGGATCGTCACCACCTCGTGCCGCATCAGGCGGCCGGCGGATTCCTCCGGATAGCTGAGGCTGCGTTCGTAGAAGGCGCGGTCGGCCGCCGGCACGGCGCGCAGCACGGCCTGTTGGCGTTCCTCCGGCAGATCCTCCAGCAGGTCGACTGCGTCGTCCGATTCCAGGTCGGCGACGATGGCCGCCAGTTGCTTGACCGTCAGGACATCGACCAGATCGTCGCGCACGCCGTAATCGAGATAGGAGAAGACCTCGTAATCCAGGTCTTCCCCCAACGCGCCGACGAGGCCGACCCGCTGGTCGTGGGTCAGGCGCTCCAGAAGGTCGGCGAGATCGGCGGCATGCAGGTCATCGACCAGTTCGCGCAGACGCTCCGCCGGCTCCCCCTCGTCGACGGCGCGCGCGCAGGCATCCACCGTCTCGTCGTCGAGACCGTAAAGCTCGTCGAACGCGTCCTGATCCTCCGGTGGCTTGGCCGGCATGTCCCCGGACGTCTCGTCGGGTGGACGCTCATCCTGCTTGACGTCGGACATGGCTGGCGCCCCCGCCTTCCCCGCAATCCGCCTGCGGTGTTGCGATGCGCGCCACCGGCCGTTCAGCCGCCGGCGCGTTCCTCGTGAATTTGGGCATCGACGACCGCGAGCGCCGTCATGTTAACGATGCCGCGCGCGGTTACCGATGGAGTCAGAACATGGGCCGGCTTGGCCGCCCCGACCAGTATCGGCCCGACGGAAAGTCCGTCTCCCAGCATCTTGACGCTGTTATAGGCGATATTGGCCGCGTCCAGCGTGGGCATGATGAGCAGATTCGCGCGCCCTTCCAGCCGGGAGTCGGGGAAAATCGATTCGCGAAGCTCCGGGTCCAGCGCGGAATCCGCATGCATCTCCCCCTCGACCTCCAGGTCCGGCCGGCGCTCCCGCAGGATGGCGACCGCGTCGCGCACGCGCTTGGCGGAGGGATGATCGGAAATGCCGAAGTTCGAATGGGACAGCATCGCGATCTTGGGCGTGATGCCGAAGCGGTTCACCTCCTCCGAGGCAAGTTCCACCAGTTCCGCCAATTCCTCCGAACTCGGCTCGTAGGAAACCTGGGTGTCGGCGATGAAATAGATGCCCTTGCTGAGGATCAGCATGTTCATCGCCGACATGTCGTGGGCATCCGAACGGCGCCCGATGATATCGGCCACATGCTTATAATGCTTGGAGAATTGGCCCGTCGTGCCGCAAATCAACGCGTCCGCTTCCCCCAGATGCACCATCAGCGCGCCGATCACGGTCGTGCGCGTGCGCACCTCCTCGCGCGCGAGGTCGGGCGAAACTCCCTTGCGCCCCATCAGCCCCTGATAGGTCGTCCAGTAGGTCTTGTAGCGCGGATCGCTCTCCGGATCGCAAAGCTCCACATCCTCGTCGATGCGAAGCCGCAGGCCGAGGCGGTCGATCCGTTGCTGAACCACGCTGCGCCGCCCGATCAGGATCGGCCGGGCGATGCCGTCATCCACCACGACCTGGACCGCGCGGAGGACACGGGCCTCCTCCCCTTCCGCGAAAACGACGCGCTTGGGGTCGCGCATCGCGCGGTCGAAAACCGGCTTCATCACCGTGCCGGAGCGATAGACGAATTCCGACAGCTTCTGGCGATAGGCCTCGAAATCATCGATCGGACGGGTAGCTACACCGCTTTCCATCGCCGCCTTCGCGACCGCGGGCGCCACCTCCAGGATAAGGCGCAGATCGAACGGCTTGGGAATCAGATGCTCCCGGCCGAAACCGCCGATCTCGCCATAGGCCTTGGCGACGACCTCCGTCACCTCCTTGCGGGCAAGCGCCGCGATCGCCTTGGCGCAGGCGACCTTCATCTCCTCGTTGATCGCGGTCGCGCCGACATCCAGCGCCCCCCGGAACAGGAAGGGGAAGCACAGCACATTGTTGACCTGGTTCGGATAGTCCGAACGCCCGGTCGCCATGATCGCGTCGGGACGCACCGCTTGCGCATCCTCCGGCCAGATCTCCGGCGTCGGATTGGCGAGCGCGAAGATCAGCGGGTCCGCCGCCATCTTCTCCACCATCTCCTTCTTCAGGACGCCGGGCGCGCTCAACCCCAGGAAGACATCCGCGCCCTCGATCACCTCGGCCAGATGACGGGCCTCCGTCTCCTGGGCGTAACGCGCCTTGTAGGGGTCCATCTCGTCGACGCGGCCCTCATAGACCACGCCGGCGATGTCGCAGACCGTGATGTTCTCCCGCCGGGCGCCCATATTGACCAGCATGTCCAGACAGGCCAGCGCCGCCGCGCCCGCGCCGGAACAGACGATACGCACATCCTCGAACCGCTTTTTCACCAGTTCCAGCGCGTTGAAGACAGCGGCGGAGACGATGATCGCGGTGCCGTGCTGGTCATCGTGGAAGACGGGGATATTCATCCGCTCCTTCAGGCACCGTTCGATCTCGAAACACTCCGGCGCCTTGATGTCCTCCAGATTGACGCCGCCGAAGGTCGGCTCCAACGCCGCGACGATATCGCAGAATTTCTCGACCTCGCGCTCATCCACCTCGATGTCGAAGACGTCGATACCGGCGAATTTCTTGAAGAGGACGGCCTTGCCCTCCATCACCGGCTTGGAGGCGAGCGGCCCGATCGACCCCAGCCCCAGAACCGCCGTGCCATTGGATATGACGGCGACCAGATTGCCGCGCGCGGTGACGGTGGCGGCCTCCGCCTCATCCTCCACGATGGCGCGGCAGGCAGCCGCCACGCCCGGCGAATAGGCGAGGCTAAGGTCGCGCTGGTTCGCCATCGGCTTGGTCGCCGTAACCGACAGTTTCCCCGCCGGCGGCATGCGATGGTACTTCAGCGCCTCGTCGTCGAAATTCTCGGCCATGGCTGGTAGGCGTCCCCCCGTAACAGGCTCAGCTAGCATTGGGGCTTAAGCTATAGGGGGCGTGCGAAAAGCGAAAGACCGGGCTGCGGCAGGAACGCGACCGCGACGATAATTCCGATAAAGACGAAAAAGCCCGCCGAACGGCGGGCTTTCATCGAAGGATGGTGCCCCATCCCAAAGGGATGTCGAACCAAAACTGGAGCGCCAGTTCGACGTCAGGAGAAATGGTGCGGTCGAGAAGACTCGAACTTCCACGGGCTCTCGCCCACAGCGACCTCAACGCTGCGCGTCTACCAATTCCGCCACGACCGCATATCTTGTGACGTAGGCTCCGGATCATTGCCCATGATACGAACCATGGGCCTTGCCCCCGAGCGGTGCGATGATCTAGCAAATCGACCCCGGGCTTTCAAGCGGGGGATTGGCCCCGCCCCGCCGGTTTTTTCGAGGGATTTCGTCGATGCGGGAACGCGCCGATAAGCTCCATGACGATTCGAGCGCCGCTGGGCGTGCCCAGGGAGACACCCAGGAGGACGCCCAAGGAGACCGCCCTACGGTCGCCGGCGCGGACGCACCACGCGCGGTGGAATGGCGCGCCGGCCGCCGGCCGGTCGTCTATGAGCATGCCCTGGCCGAGATGGAGGCACGGGCGGCGGCCGTGCGCGATGCTGGCGCACCGGAACTGGTCTGGCTTCTGGAGCATCCGCCGCTCTACACGGCGGGCACCAGCGCCAAGCCCGCGGACCTGCTGACCCCCGACCGGTTCCCCGTCCACAAGACCGGGCGCGGCGGGCAATATACCTATCACGGCCCCGGCCAACGCGTGGCCTATGCGGTGATCGACCTGAAGGGGCGCGGCATCGATGTACGCGACTATGTCGACAGGCTGGAGGAATGGGTGATCCGCGCGCTCGGCCGATTCGCCGTCGTGGGGGAGCGGCGCCCGGGCCGGGTCGGTATCTGGGTCGACCGCAGCGGTCCCGGCGGCACCCCCTTCAAGGAGGACAAGATCGCCGCGATCGGCGTGCGGGTGCGCCGATGGGTCGCCTTTCACGGCCTGGCGCTCAATGTCGAGCCGGACCTGTCCCACTTCCAGGGCATCGTGCCCTGCGGCATCGGGGATGAGGGGCTGGGCGTCACCTCGCTGGTCGATCTGGGATTGCCCGTCACGATGGACGAGGTGGATCACGCCCTGGAAGACGCCTTCACGGAGGTTTTCGGCCCCTTCGACAAGCGGGAAAGCTCCGCCGGGGACACACCAAGCGGAAGCGCACCGTGACGAGGCACCGTCGGCGACCGATCGCCGCGGGGCTACTGCTGGCGCTGCTCGCCCTCGGCGCGGCAAACGCCTGCGAGCGGGTCACGTTGCAGGGTGAGGGCGGGTCCAGCTCCGACCCGAATATCGATATCGGGGTCCGATTCTAGACCGCGTAACGCGCCCACCCTAATCAAACGCGCGTCAATCCGTCGGGTGGGGGCCGTCCAGCGGATGGTCCTTACGCCGCCCTTCGATCTCGTCGCTCATCTTCCGATCCTTCCAGGGTCGTTCGTGGTCACGAGCGACCGGCCAAGTAGCCGGCCGCTTGTGATCACATATGCCCTTAAAGAAATCGCAAAAGGTGTGTCAGGAAATTGTCGCGTTTCCGACACATAGTTTAACGGACAAGCCAAACCCTTTCGGATACCGGACGAAAACGATTCGGCTCCCCCTCCCCTTTCCCAATTCGCCGGAATCAGGCCGTCGGCAGCATGTGGAAGCCCGGCGTCTCCGGCGGCTCGGCCGATGTCGTCTCGATATCGTCCACGCGGGCGAGCGGCGATCCCTCCTCGGCTGCCCTCAGCATCTGAGCGACTTGCTCCGGCGGGCCGGAGAACAGCGCCTCCACCGACCCGTCCGAGCGGTTGCGTACCCAGCCGTCCAGCCCGAGGTCGCTCGCCGTCCGCTCCGTCCAGGCACGAAACCAGACGCCCTGAACCTTACCCCGGATCATGACATGCACCGTTTCGCGGTTTTCACTCATGGCGCATTCTCCTTTTCGGTGCCCACCCGGGCGTCCATGCCATCGAGCGGCTTCATCATCGGGGTATGCACGATCCCGTTCACCATGGTGCGCGGCCCCGTCGCCGTGAAACCGAGCGATTCATAACGCGCCCGCGCGAAGTCGCTTGAATTGAGCGTGACAGCCGGAGCCTCGACATCCGCTATGAGTGCTTCCAGCAGCAGCCGCGACACCCCATTCCCTTGCCGGTCGAGCGCGACGAACATCAACCGGATATGCGCGCCGTCCCGCTCGCCATAGGCGACCGGCCGTCCATCGGACCCCTCGACCAGGAAGGCCGGACTTCCGGCCGACAGCCGCCCCGCGAGCGCGGGAGCCGTCACGAAGGCCCGGAAGGTCCGGCGCCCCGTCTCTTCCAATGTGGGAGCGACCTGCGCCTCGAAAACCGGGCGGATCAGCCGTTCGATCGCGCGGGCATCCTTCGGCGTGGCACGCCGCATGGCCGGCCCTCCGCATGGCCCTCTATTCGAATTCGAGGATCGCCTGATCGACGGCGAGGCTGTCGCCGGCTTCCGCGTGGATCTCCTTCACCACGCCATCGGCGCCGGCGCGCAGGACATTCTCCATCTTCATGGCCTCGACGACGGCGAGCTCCTCCCCCGCCTTGACGGAATCGCCGGCCTTGGCCTTCAACCGCACCAGCAGCCCCGGCATCGGCGAAAGCAGGAACTTCGACAGATCCGGCGGCTGTTTGAAGGGCATGAGGCGTTGCAGGGGCGCGTGACGCGCCTCCACCACCAGCGCACGAATCCGCGCGCCGTCATGGGTCAGAATCCAACCCGCGCCGTCCCGGTCGACCTGGAAAATACATTCCACATCGTCGATACGCGCGCGGAATAGCGGATCGCCCGGCTTCCAGTCACTCGCCACCATCAGGTCGCGATCGCCGACCGTGATCCGGTCGGCATCGGCGCCGCGACTGACGCCGACATCGTGCTCCTCCTTCTCGACCGTGCCGATAAAGACGGCATAGGCGCTCGGCTGATCCGGCTTGCCGCCTTCGAGCTGACCGGAGAGCCCACGCTCCCGCCGCTCTATCCGATCCTGGATCAGGGCCGCCACGGCGGCGAAGGGGGCCGGGTCCTCCGGTTGAAGATCGGCCTCGGTCAGGCCGTCCGGATATTCCTCCGCGATGAAGTTGGTCGTGATCTCGCCCGACTCGAAACGCGGGTGCTTCGCCACGGCCGAAAGGAAGGCCAAATTGTGCGACAGGCCGCGCACATAATAGCCGTCGAGCGCCTGACGCAGCGTCGCCAGCGCCTCCGCACGGTCCCTGCCGCCCGCGATCAGCTTGGCGATCATCGGGTCATAGTGGATCGAGATTTCGGCGCCGTCATAGCAACCGCTATCCGTACGCACCCGGCCGTCGCGCCCCGCCGGTTCGATATAGCGCGAAAGGCGGCCGGTCGAGGGCAGGAACCCGCGCTCCGGGTCCTCGGCATAGAGCCGGGCCTCGATCGCCCAACCTTCCAGCGTCACATCCTTCTGCGCGAAGGGCAGCTTCTCGCCCGCCGCGACGCGGATCATCAGTTCCACGAGGTCGAGGCCGGTGACATATTCCGTCACCGGATGCTCCACCTGAAGGCGGGTGTTCATCTCCAGGAAGTAGAAGTTGCGCTCCTTGTCGACGATGAACTCGACCGTGCCGGCGCTGCAATAATCAACCGCCTTGGCGAGCGCCACCGCCTGCTCGCCCATCTTCTCGCGCGTCGCCTGGTCGAGGAAGGGGCTCGGCGCCTCCTCCAGGACCTTCTGGTGGCGACGCTGGATGGAGCATTCGCGCTCTCCCAGATAGACGCACGTGCCGTGCTTGTCCGCCATCACCTGGATTTCGATATGGCGCGGCTGCTCGACGAATTTCTCGATGAAGACGCGATCGTCACCGAAGCTGTTGCGCCCTTCGTTCATGGCGCTCCGCAGGCCGTCGCGCGCCTCCTCGTCGTTCCAGGCCAGGCGCATGCCCTTGCCGCCGCCGCCGGCCGAGGCCTTGAGCATGACGGGATAGCCGATCTCGTTCGATATGCGGACGGCCTCCTCCGGGTCCGTCACCGGCTCCAGATGGCCGGGGACGGTGTTGACCCCCGCCTTTTCCGCCAGTTTCTTGGATTCGATCTTGTCGCCCATCGCCTCGATGGCGCCGACGGGCGGACCGATGAAGGCGATTCCGGCCTCGTCCAGCGCCTTGGCGAAAGCCTTGTTCTCGCTGAGGAAGCCATAGCCCGGATGCACCGCCTCGGCGCCGGTGTCCTTGCAGGCCTGGACGATCCGGTCGATCCGCAGATAGCTCTCGGCGCTGGCGGCGGGACCGACCAGCACGGCCTCCCCGCCCAGCTCCTTGGCGAGGCGCGTGTGCCGTGCCTCGACATCCGCCTCGGAATAGACGGCGACGGGCGTGATGCCCATCGCATGCGCCGTCCGCATGACGCGGCAGGCGATTTCCCCCCGGTTGGCGATCAGGATTTTCTTGAACATGTCGCGTTCCCTCACCCGCCGATCACAGCGGAATATTGTCGTGCTTCTTCCACGGATTCTCGAGTTGCTTGTTACGCAGCAGGCGCAGCGCCTTGGCCAGACGCCGCCGCGTTCCGTGGGGCTGGATCACATCGTCGATGAAGCCGAGCGAGCCGGCGACGAAGGGGTTCGCGAACTTCTGGCGGTATTCCTCCGTACGCCGGGCGATCTTGTCCGGGTCATCGCGGTCGGCGCGGAAGATGATCTCCACCGCGCCCTTCGGCCCCATCACCGCGATCTCTGCCGAGGGCCAGGCATAATTCACGTCGCCGCGCAGATGCTTCGACGACATCACGTCATAGGCCCCGCCATAGGCCTTGCGGGTGATCACCGTCACCTTCGGCACCGTCGCCTCCGCATAGGCGAAGAGCAGCTTCGCCCCATGTTTGATGATGCCGTTATATTCCTGCGCCGTGCCGGGCAGGAAGCCGGGCACGTCCACCAGAGTCACCAGCGGGATGTTGAAGGCGTCGCAGAAGCGCACGAAGCGCGCCGCCTTCTTGGAACTGTCGATGTCGAGACAACCGGCCAGCACCATCGGCTGATTGGCGACGACGCCGACCGGGTGGCCGTCGATCCGCGCGAAGCCGATGACGATATTGCCCGCATGATCGGGTTGAAGCTCGAAGAACTCGCCCTCGTCGGCGATCTTCGCGATCAGTTCCTTCATGTCGTAGGGCTTGTTCGGATTGTCGGGAACGAGGGTATCGAGCGACATGTCCTGCCGGTCGGCCGGATCGTCGGTCGGCCGGACCGGCGGGGCCTCGCGGTTGTTCAGCGGCAGATAGCCGAGGAACCGGCGAAGTTGCAGCAGCGCCTCCACATCGTCGGCGAAGGCAAGGTCCGCGACCCCCGACTTGCTCGTGTGCGTGATGGCGCCGCCCAGATCCTCGGCCGTCACCTCCTCGTTGGTGACGGTCTTCACCACCTCCGGCCCCGTCACGAACATGTAGGAGCTGTCCTTCACCATGAAGATGAAATCGGTCATCGCCGGCGAATAGACCGCCCCGCCCGCGCAAGGGCCCATGATGAGCGAAATTTGCGGCACCACGCCGGAGGCCAGCACGTTGCGCTGGAACACGTCCGCGTAGCCGGCGAGCGAGGCGACCCCCTCCTGGATGCGCGCGCCACCGGAATCATTGAGGCCGATGACCGGCACGCCGACCTTCATCGCCTGATCCATGATCTTGCAGATCTTGCGGGCATGCGCGGCCGAGAGCGAACCGCCGAAAACCGTGAAATCCTGACTGAAGACAAAGACCGGCCGGCCGTTGACCAGCCCGTGTCCCGTCACCACGCCATCGCCGGGCGTGCGCTGCTCGTCCATTCCGAAGTCGTGGCAATCATGTTCGACGAACATGTCCCACTCCTCGAACGACCCCTCGTCGAGGAAGAGCGCGATACGCTCGCGCGCGGTCAGCTTGCCCTTGGCGTGTTGCGCCTCGATACGCTTCTCGCCCCCGCCGAGACGGGCGGCGGCACGCTTCTCCTCGAGCTGCCGGATGATCTCCTGCATGGGTGTTTCCTCGGTGCGGCTATTGTCCTTGGGCGGCATGCCCCGAAAGCCGGCCTTCGGAAGAGCCATCGATCGGCCCCCGAAACGCCTGACCCAACGACCGTTTTATCGGGTTTGGAAGGGTCTGGCCAGACGGCCGCGCCCGCTACAGGAGCGCCAGATAGGCGGCCGCCTCGTCGATCTCGCGGGCCAGACGGTCGAGGCGTTCCCGCGCTTCGTGATCCTCGCCCCAACGTTCGGCCTGGAAGCGTTCGTCGAGGGTGGAGAGGCGGAAGGCTTCCGCCGGGGCCAACCGCCCCTCATGCACCGCGAGCGCCAGGACGAGCGAGCCCATCGCCGTCGTCATCACATGCACCGCGGCCAGCCGGAACGGGTCGAGCCGCCCGAGCGCGCGCGCGAACAGCATCAAGGCGGCATTGTCCTGGGCGACGGGCATGATGCCCTCGGTCATCACGAGCCGCGCGCCATAGGCCTCCGCCGCCCAGTCGAGGATCGGGTCCCATTCGCTCCGCTGCGCCTCGGCGAGTTCCGGCCAGTCCGCGACGCGGTAGCAGAGCAAATCGCTACCGGCATAGGTGGCCGCGTCCCCCGCGACCGCCCGTGCCTGCGGCACGACCCGGTCGAGCGCGGTCGCCGCCAGGGTCATCATCGGCATGGTCGCGGGATCGATCTTCTCCCCCTGCGCATCCCATTCCGCGGCGATGGCGACGGCCAGCGCCTCGGTCGGGACGACCAGTTGCACGCGGCTGGGCGTGCGGATCGGCTTGCCGTCCAAAAGCACGACATGACCGCCCGTTTCGGTGACGGCCGGAACATTTTCCGCCGGGGCGTGATCCGCCGATTCATAGAAGCGTTTCATGGCGCACCGGATGAAGCACAGCAGGCGCGCGCGATCAAGCGGACCGAAGAACGCGTGCATCGGGAAGGTCACGCGTGTAAAGAGGAGTCCGGTTGCTACACTCCGTTCCCGTCCAAGTATTTATGAAGCTGCACTGATGCCCCCGACCCTGCTGACATCGACCCGGTCCCGCCTGATCGCGGTCGTGTCCCTCGTCCTCGTTCTCGCCTTCCTCGGCACCAATCTCATCAGTCTTGAGATTTCCCGCCAGATCATGCGCGAAAACCTGCTGGAGACGGAACTTCCGCTTACCGGCGACAATATCTATTCCGAAATCCAAATCGATCTGGTGCGCCCGATCTTCGTCTCCTCCCTGATGGCGAACGACAGTTTCCTGCATGACTGGATTCGCGAGGGCGAACTCCACCCGAAGCCGATGATCCGCTATCTGGACACGATCCGGAAGCGCTACGACACCTTCACCGCCTTCTTCGTCTCCGAGGCGACGCGGCGCTATTATCATTTCAGCGGCGTCCCACAGGTCGTCTCGCCCGACGACCCGGAGGATATCTGGTATTTCCGCGCGCGCGAGATGGACGCTCCTTACGAAATAAACATCGATCCGAACCAGGCGCAGGACAACAAGATCACGATTTTCATCAATTATCGCGTGATGGACGATCAAGGGCATTTCCTGGGCGTGACGGGCGTCGGGCTGGAATTGGACGCGGTCGCCCGGATCGTCGAACGCTATCGGCAACTTTTCGACCGGACCGTCTATTTCGTCAACGCGGACGGTCTCGTCACGGTTCATCCGGACCAATCGCAAGTCTATCGCCAAACGCTCGGCGAGATCGACGGGCTAGAGGCGATCGCGTCGGATATCCTGGGCAAGGACCGGGGCGCCTTTCAGGTAGAGCGCGGAGACCAAACAATCCTGATGACCACGCGCTACATCCCCGAGCTCGATTGGTGGCTCGTGGTCGAAGCGACGGAATCCGACGTCATGGGCAACTATCAGGCCGGGTTCCTCTCGAACCTGCTGATCGGGCTCTGCGCGATCGTCATCACCTTGATCGCGGTCTCCCTGGCGATTAATCGCTATCAACGCCGGTTGGAGCAGATGGCGACCACGGATTCCCTCACCGGTCTCGCCAACCGGCAACTTTTCGACGATCACATGACCCGTGCGATCGGACGGGCGCGCCGGTCGGGCCGCCCGATCAGCCTGATCATGCTGGATATCGACCGCTTCAAGTCGATCAATGACCGGCACGGGCACCTCGCCGGCGACCGGGTCCTGAGCCGAATCGCGAAGCTCGCGCTTTCGACCGTCCGGCGCAGCGACATCGCCGCCCGTTGGGGCGGGGAGGAATTCGTCATCCTGATGGAGAATTGCCCGAAGGCGGAGGCCGCGCGCGTCGCGGAAAAACTGCGCGCCGCGATCGAAACGCTTCCTGTCGCCGAGACCCTCGGCAAGACGGACGCCGACACGCCGTTCCCCGACGAGGTGCTGACGGCCAGTTTCGGCGTCTCCTCCCGCATTCCCAGCCGATCGGCCGACATCGAGGACGATGCCCACGTCACCGAAGCGCTGCTCGCCGACGCGGACGCCGCCCTCTACCGCGCCAAATCGGAAGGTCGGAACCGCGTCGGTGGATAAGCGCCCGGGGCGGTGGATAGGCGGGCGGACACTGGCGCCCCCGCCCGACCCGAAACATCCGTATCCGGCCCGCGCGCTGCGCGCGCCCGTCCTCGCGCACCGTCCTCTGCAGCGTGTCCTTTCCGACCGTCCTTACTGACCGAACAGCTTGTTCAGACCGTCCGAAAGCCCCTTCACCGTACCGCCGGCGCCTTCCAGGATTTTAGACGGCGCATCCAGCACCTTCTCTCCGGCCGACTTCTCGCTTTCGGCCGCGGCCTTCTTCTCGGCCGCTTCCGCGCTCGCCATGCAGGGGTGATCGTCCGGCAGGCTGGCGGAAAGCGCCGCCACCGCCGCCGTCAGACCGCCCCCGGTTAGAAGCGCGCCGCCGATCGACAGCAACGTCTTGCCCGGGTCCGGAATGACCGAGGGGGACCCCAGCGTGCCCGTCAGCAACAGCGGGATGCTGACCACCCCGGTCTGTGGCTTCAGGCCCATGGAAAGCTCCTCGTTCTTGAGGTTGATCTCCCCATCGCCGGTCACCGTCGATACGTCGGTATCGATGAAGAGCGCGTTCGCCTCCATCAATCCGTCGGTCACCTTATAATCGACCAACGTGCAGTTCACGACCACCCATTCGCCCTGATTGCCGAACAGCACATCCGCGAGACGCGCCATTTCCGGACCCATCGCATCCTCGACCGCCTCGCGCCGCACGCGGCTATCGACGACGACCGTGCTGAAGGCACCGTTCAGGCCGGCGGCGATCTCGCGCGGGCTGTTGCCCTGTCCCTGGAGGTCGATCCGCAGGTCGAGCGGTCCTTCCAGCTTACCCTTCAGACCGGCCGCCCCGCCGAGCAGGCCGAGGTCCATGTCGTCGCCCGTGATATCGATCGACAACGGCGCCGGCGTCTTCGACGCATCCAGGCTGACCGTGCCGTTCAGGGTACCCGGCCCGACATTGGCCTTCATCGTGTCGATCGAGAAACTCCCGTCCTGCAGCGTCGCGGCGAGTTCGAAGCCGTCGAATTCCGATCCGGCCGCGATCAACTTGCCCGCCTTATAGGCGATGTCCGCATTGACCAGCTTCATCGCGTCGAGCGGCAGGGGGTCACCCGGGATCACGCGCCCGTCATCCGCGCCGGAGCCTCCAGCGGGCGATGTCCCGGCCGATGTGCCCGCCGAGCCGCCGCCGGACGACGCACCGCCGCCCGAGGACGAGTCACCCGTCAGATCGCCGGTATCGAAATGATTGGAGGAAAGCTCCGCCACGATACTCGGCACCGCCTCGCGCAGATCGGCGGTGACGGAACCCGAAAGGTCGCTGCCACCGATCTTGGCCTGGAACGGTTTCAGCGTGACGGGCTCGTCCGCGCCGGCCTTGACCGTGCCACTGACATTGACCGGCCCGATCGCCGGGACGGCCCCGCCGGTCGCCTCCCCGAGAACGCCCAGATTCGGTGAGACGAGCGTGAAGGCGAGGTCCGCGCCCGCGCCCTTGAGCGCATCGTCGACCGTGCCGTTCGCGGTCAGTCGCACCGTATCGTCGCGCCCGAAATCGAGATCGATGGTCGGGATGGAGAGCTTGTCGTCCATGCCCCCCTCTACCGACAATGTGAGGTCGAGCGGCCCCATGTCCGGCACGCCCTGCCCACCGGCATAAGTCTTGGCGAGCGTATCGAGATTGCCGACTTCCTGCGCGCGGGCGGTCACGTCGAGCTTGATTCCATTCCGCGCCAGGACATCCGCCACGCCGCCGGCCGCGGTGACGCGAATCATATCCTCCTGACCAAGCGCGAGATCGAGCCCCTCGACACCGAGCCCGTCCTCGATGCCGCCAAGTATCCTGGCCGACACATCGAGCGGGCCGAGGGACGGCACCCCCTGTCCGGCATATTCCCGCGCGATCGGGTCGAGTTGGCCGATCTGCGGACTCGTCGCCGCGACCCGGACGTCGAGACCGGAGGCATTGACCGCGTCGCCGATCGCGCCCGTGGCCGTGAGCCTGATCAGATCCTCCCGCCCGAGCGAGAAATCAAGGTCGTTGACCGCGACCTTGCCCTCCCGGCCCGGTGCCGGGAGATCACCAACCAGCCGCGCGGCGAGGTCTAGCGGGCCGAGGGACGGCACCCCCTGCCCGGTATAGGACCGCGCGATCTCGCTCAAATTGCCGATCTCGTTCGACCGAACCGCTAGGGAAACATCCAGGCCGCTGGTATTCACCACGTCGGCGACACCGCCCTTCGCCGTCACCTCGACAAGGCTGGCCTTGCCGAGCGCCGCGTCCAGGCCGGTGACCGATATACCCCGGCCGAGGTCGCCCGAAACCCGCATGGCGATATTATAAGGGCCCATGTCCGGTATGGTCTGGGCCGCGAAGCGGTCAGCGACGGGCGAGAGATTACCAATCTCCTCGCCCTCGACACCGATCTGGAGGTCGATGCCGGCGACCTTGGTGACGGAGGCGACCCGCCCGCCGACGGTGACATGGATGAAATCCGGCGCGCCGATATCGACGGTCACGTCCTCGGCCGCCAAATCTTCGTCGCTGTCTCCCTTCAGGGTCGTGCGCACCTCGAACGGGCCGACCTTCGGCGCATCGACGCCGAGCTTTCCGGCCAGTTCGGCGAGTTCCTGGCCGACCGCGCTGACGGAAAGGTCGAAGCCCCGGCCCTTGGTCGGCTCCGTGATGGCGCCCTTGGCCGCGACATCGACACCGGCCAAATCGCCGGTCACATCCACGTTCCAGGGCGTGGAGGCGTCTTGCATCGACGCCGGCGAGCCGAGCGTCCCGTTCAACAGCAGCGGCAGATCGTCGAACGCCCCCTGCATGTCGAGCGCGAGCGGGCTGTCCGCCCCCTCACCCGTCAGGGTCAGATGGTCGAGGCGGACGGTGTTCTCCGTTCCCGCCTGGGCGTTGCGAATGGTGGCGGTGATATCCTCGATCCGCACATCGCGGAGGATGGGAATGGTGATCGGGCCGCCCTCCGGCGCCTCGACCTCGCGCGGCTCGTCCGCCGGGGGTTGCTCCGTGGCCTCGCCCTCGGCGCCGGGCTTGGTGAAATCGGTGTTGGAGACGCCGGCCTCGTTGGTCTCGATCAGGGCATCGACCTGACTCAAGCGCACGCGGGTGATGTCCGGCGCGCCGAACAGCGTCGGGATCAGCCGGACCTCCGCCTCGAACGCGCCGACGGTGAGCATCTGCGGCCGGGAGCCCCAATCGGCGTTGGCGAAAGTGACGTCGCTGATCCTAAAGACGGTCTCGCTTCCGATATCCAGCACGATCGGCCCGTTGATCTTCAGCGCGCGTCCGGTCTCCTCCTGGACGGCGGCCTCGATATCCTCCTTATAGGCGTTGGCATCGATATTGAGGACATAGGCCACGGCCCCGCCAACGATCACCACAAGGACCGCCAGGACACCGATCAGGATTTTCCACGCCCGTCGCATCACTCGTCTCCCCATAGCCCGCGCAGGAGGCGCGGCAGCTCATCATAGCCGCGTGCCAGCGCATGCGCGCCGGCGCGTCTCAATTCCTCCGGCGGATGATATCCCCACCCGACACCCACCGCCTTCGCGCGGGCGCGGACCGCCATGGTCACGTCGAAGATGGTATCCCCGATCATGACCGTGTTCCAGGGCTCCGCGCCGACCTCGGCCATCGCGTCGAGCAGAATGTCGGGATTCGGTTTCCCCGGCCCGTCATCCGCCGTCTTCAATATCGTGAAATGGTGGCCGATACCGTGACGGTCCAGGGTTGATTTAAGGCCACGCCGCCCTTTTCCGGTCGCAATCGCGAGAATCACGCCCTCGCCGGCCAGTTCGTCGAGGACCTCGCGACAGCCCGGGAACAGCGGCTCGTCATGCAATCCCTCGACCCGACCGGAATGGAAGACGTCCTTGTAATGCTCCGCCAGACGGCGGTGCACGACATCGCCATGCTCGGGCACGACATTGGCGATCGCCTCGACCAGCGGCAGGCCGACCTGGTGCCGGATCGCGGCGTGATCCGGCGCGGGCAGCCCCTCCACCGCCCAGGCCGCGGTCATGGCGGCGACGATGATATGGCCGCTATCGACCAGCGTGCCGTCGCAATCGAACACGGCGAGACGAAGGGGGCGGTCTGTCATGGCGGGTCAGTCGGCCTCCTCGAACGGATCACTGGCGTCGGCGAGATCGGCGTCGAAGCCGAAGATATCGAGCGTTTCACGAAAAGGCTTGGGCGGCGCGGCCGTTATCCGCGCCCCGGCATCCGGCACGCCGGGGGGCAGCACGATCTCGCGCGCGTGGAGATGCATACGCCGCCCCGCCGCCTCCCCGTCCAGGAAGGCGCCGGAGCCGCCATATTTCCCGTCCCCCAGGATCGGCGTACCGATCGCGGCCATATGCGCGCGCAATTGGTGCGTGCGCCCCGTGCGCGGCCAAAGGGCGACGAAGGCGACCTTCGTGCCCGCATTTTCCAGCACGGCATAGTCGGTGACGGCCTGCTGTCCCCCCTCCGGGTCGGGCTCCACCCGTTCGGAACCCTTGGCACCCGCCTTGGAGAGCGGCAGCGTGATCGTCCCCGCCTTCGGCTCCGGAACACCGACGGTGATCGCCCAATAGACCTTGCGCGTGCGCCGGTCCTTGAAGGCCCGGCCGAGCTTCGCCGCCATGGTCCGATCGCGCGCCAACAGCAGCACGCCGCTGGTATCCTTGTCGAGGCGATGGACGAGGCGCGGTCGCTCCGGCGCGTCGAACTTCAGATGGACCAGCATACCGTCCAGATGACGCGTGGTCTTACTGCCGCCCTGGACGGCGAGCCCCGCCGGCTTGTTGAGAGCCAGGATGCCCGCGTTGCGGTGGATCACCAAATCCCGCGCGAAGGCCGCGTCCTTCGGGTCGGCGGCCGCGTCGTCGATGCGCGTTCCACCGGCGGTCTTTCGCCCACCCTCCGTCTTGTCCGCCGCCTGATAGGGGGGCACGCGCACGGACTGCCCGGCCTCAAGCCGGTCGGCCGCCTTGACCCGCCCACCGTCAACGCGGACCTCCCCCTTGCGCAGGGCCTTCTGCAGGCGCGCGAAGGGCATGTCGGGAAAACGCGCCTTGAACCAGCGGTCCACGCGCATGCCCGCTTCCTCGGCCCGGACGGGTACGGTCTTGACGCCCGCGCTCACGACAGCGCCCCGCCGGTCGCGAGCCGCACCAGCGCCATGCCCAGATAGAGCCCGCCGACGGCGAGCACGACGGAGCCCAGCATATAGGCGCCGGCGAGCAGCAACTGCCCCCGCTCGATCAACAGCACGACATCCAGCGAGAAGGTCGAGAAGGTGGTGAAGGCGCCCAGCATCCCGACCGCAAGGAAGGCCCGTGCCTCCGCGAAGGGGGCGCCGACGCGCGCGAAGAATTCGACCAGCACGCCCATCAGGAAGCTTCCCAGGATATTGGCGACGAAGATTCCCCACGGGAACCCGCCACCGGCGAGGCTCGACACCCAGCCGGCCAGGAAATGCCGCGCGAGCGCGCCCAGCGCGCCCCCGGCCGCGATCGCGATCACGGTCGTCATGGCCCCGGCTATAGGCCCCGGCGGATCGGCTTGCAAGGGTCGCGGGCGCCCCGTCCACGGGATGACGCATCGGAACGGTGTCAGTAGACCTTACCGCGCGCGGTGACGGGCCACAGCGCCTCCACCCGCCCATCGCGCAGGCCGACATACCAATCATGGATATTGCAGGTCGGATCGCAATGGCCGGGGACGAGGCGCAGCTTCTCGTTGATGCGCAGCACGCCGTCCGGGTCCTCGATCTCCCCATGCTCGTCCGTCGCCAGGACGTAACGCACGTCGTCGCGGCCGAAGACCGCCGGAAGGCCGCTGTCGAGCGACTGGACCTTGTGGCCCGCGTCGCAGACGGCGCGGTCCGGCTTCGCGTGGCTCATCACGGATGTCAGGATGAAGAGGGCATTCTCCCACGTCCCGGCATCCAGCCGCCGCCCCTCCGCGTCCATCACCTGCCCGTAGTCGGCGTCCATGAAGGCGTAGGAGCCGCACTGCATCTCGTTATAGATGCCGGACGCCCCCTCGAAGAGAACGCTGCCGGTGCCGGCCCCGCCGACGATATCGCACTCCAGGCCCGCTTCCTTCAGCGCCGATACCACCTCAGCGGCGATCGCGGTGACATGCGCGGCCGCGGCGCGCCGTTCCTCGAAGCGCCGCACATGCTGAAGCCCGCCGTGATAGGCCTGGATTCCGGCGAAACGCAGCCCCGGCGCCGCATCGATCGCCCGCGCGATCGCCACGGCGTCATCGGTGCCCGCCACGCCGCAGCGGCCGGACCCGCAATCGATTTCCACCAGGCATTCGATCTCCGTGCCGTGCCGATGCGCGGCGGCGGAGAGGTCGGCCACATTGTCGATATCATCGACGCAGCAGAGCGTGCGCGCGCCCAGCCTGGGCAACCGGGCGAGGCGGTCGATCTTCGCCGGGTCGCGCACCTCGTTCGAAATCAGGATATCCCGAATGCCGGCGCGCGCGAAAGCCTCCGCCTCCGAGACCTTCTGGCAGCATATGCCACAGGCCCCGCCGAGCTCGATCTGAAGGCGCGCCACATCGGACGATTTGTGCATCTTGCCGTGCGCGCGGTGACGCACGCCCATCGACCGGCAAAGCGCGCCCATGCGGCGGATATTTCGCTCCAGCGCATCGAGGTCGAGGACGAGGCACGGGGTCTGCACCTCCTCCGCCGCCATGCCGATCCGCGCCGGGACGTCGTAGCCAACCTCCAATTGGTCGAAAGTCTCAGGGACGTTCATGTCCGTTCCATCCTCCCCCCGGTCTCAGGCGGCCGCCGCCCGGACGGGCCGGTCGGCGCGATAGACCTCCTGTGCCGCGGCGACTCCCGCGCCGGGGCGGATCGGCAGGCCGAGATCGCTCATCGCCATCTCCGCCGCCGCGATCCCGCCAAGCGTCATGACGTCGGTCAGACTTCCCAGATGACCGATACGGAAAGCCTTGCCCGCCAATTGGCCGAGGCCGACCCCGAAGGCGACGCCGTATTTCGCCATGGCGTGATCCACGATGCGTCCCGCGTCGAACCCTTCCGGCGTGCGGATCGCGCTGACCGTATCGGAACAGATCTCCGGCCGCGCGGCGCAAAGCGGGAGGTTCCAGGCCGCGACCGCCGCCCGCACGCCGTCCGCGATCCGGGCATGCCGGGCGAAGACGTTGGCCAGCCCCTCCTCCAGCAGCATCGCGCTGGATACCCGCAGGCCGTTCAACAGCCCCACGGCGGGGGTATAGGGATAGCCGCCCTTGGCATAGCTCGCCGCCATATCGCGCACGTCGAGGAAGACGCGGTTCAACTCCGCCTCCTCCGTCGCCGCCATCGCCTTCGCGCTGAAGCCCAGGATGGCGAGGCCGGAGGGCAGCATGAAGCCCTTCTGACTGCCCGCGACGGCGACATCGATGCCCCAATCGTCCATGCGAAAATCCATCGAGCCGATGGAGGACACCCCGTCCACGAACAGCAACGCCGTGTGTCCCGCCCCGTCGATCGCCGCGCGCACCGCCGCAATATCCGAGGTGACGCCCGTCGCGGTCTCGTTATGGGTGGCGAGCACCGCCTTGATGGCATGGCCATTATCGTCGGCCAGCGCGTCCGCGATCCGCTCGGCCGGGATATCCTCCCCCCAGGGCACATCGATGACCAGGACGTCGAGGCCCAACCGCTCCGCCATCGCGACCCAGCGTTGGGAGAACATGCCGTTACGCACCGCCAGCACCCGGTCGCCGGAGGAGAGCGTGTTGGTCAACGCGACCTCCCATCCGGCGGTGCCGGTGGCGGTGAAAAGGAAGATTTCCGCGCTTTCGCTTCGCAGCACGGCGCGGACGTTCGCACGCGCCGGATTCAGGATTTCCGCGAAGGCGGCGGAGCGGTGATCGATCACCGGCATGTCGCAGGCCTTGCGGATCGTATCGGGAATATTGGTCGGCCCCGGGATGAAGAGGGGGTTCTGGCTGTTCATGATCGTTTCCTCCGTCCTTGGCCCAGCAATAGCCGATGCGCCCGGGCAACGCCAATACTCAGCCCCGCCCCGGAACGAGAGATACGATATGCCGCGCCACCATGAGATCGAGATGCGCGCCGCCGCCGTTCTTGAACAGCGTGACCTCCCCCGCGTCCCGTCGCCCCACGGCCCCGGCGCAGAGATCGTGGAGATCGCCCAGCAATGCGTCCCGACCGATCACCCCGGCGGCGATGGGGATCATGAATTCCCCGATATGGTCGATCGTGGTCTCCCGGCAATCGGCGAAGAGGCGCGCCTTGGCGATCAGCGCGTCGTCGGCCTCCCGCATGTCGGGGCGATAGGCGCCGACCAGATCGACATGGGTCCCGGGCCGCACCCAGTCTCCCAGCAGAACCGGCGCCGTCGCCATGGTGGCGCAGGCGACGATATCGCTTCGCCCCACGGCGGCCGGCAAATCCGACACCGCCTCCACGTCCACGGCCCCCAATCCCTCGGCCCTCAATCCCTCGGCCAGGGCGTGCGCCCGGGCGGCGGTCCGGTTCCAGATCATCACCCGCTCCAGCCCCGGCAGGACCGCGCGGTGCGCCGCGATCAGGTTGCGCGCGACGGTGCCCGCCCCGATCACGGTCAGGACCCGACTGTCCGGCCTGGCCAGAAGGCTGGCGCCCAGCGCGGAATCCGCCGCCGTCTTCCAGTCGGTGACGAGGACGCCGTCCAGGACCGCCGTCGGCGCGCCGGTCGCGTCGTCGAACAGGGTCATCAGCGCCTGGACACTCGGCCCCGGCGGGTCGGCAGCGGCATTGCCGGGGAAGACGGTCGCCGTCTTCACCCCGATGCCGAGGCCGTCGATCCAGGCGACGCGGCTCAACACCGCCTCCCCGCCCCGGGAGAGCAGACTGTCGTCGAGGCGCGGGCGCCCCTCCGCATGTCCCGCCCGCCCCGCATGTCCCGCCCGCAAGGCCGACACCACGCCCCGCCAGGTCAGCCGGTCCGACACATCCGCCGCGACGATGAAGGGAAGGGTCATCGTCCCTCTCCCATCGGCCAGGTATCGGCGATGCGATAGCCCTCGGGGAACGGGTCCTCGGGATCGAGCCAATGCTGCGTCGTGCCGGTCAGATAGGCACGCCCGGCGATTTCCGGGGCGATGGCGGGACGGCCGCCGACCGTGGCCTCGCCCAGGATGCGGCCTTCGAAGCGCGAACCGATGAGGGAGCGGGAAATCAGCCGGTCGCCCACCGCCATCTCGCCACGCGCGTGACGCACGGCCATGCGCGCGGACAAGGCGGTGCCGGTCGGCGAGCGGTCGATCTTCCCCGGCCGGATCGCGACCGCGTTGCGGATCGCGGGCACCCCATCCTCCTCCGCCGCCTCCCGATGGAACTGGCAGAAGGAGAAATGCGCCCAATCCGGATTCGTCGGGTGGGAGAAGCCGAGCTGTTCCGTCGCCGCCTCGGTGATGCGCACGCCGGTCGTCGCCAGGTCCCGCGCCTCGGAAGGGTCGAGGGCGAAGCCGAGCGTCTCCGCCTCCACCATCACGAAGCTGTCCCCGCCGAAGGCGGTATCGACCGTCACCGTGCCCAAGCCCGCGACCTCCAGCGGCACGGTCAGCCGGTCGGCGAAGGCCGGCAGGTTCGTGACCCGGACACGGGTCACGCGGCCCTCCCGGCATTCCGCCGTGACGGGGACGAGGCCGCCCGGCGCCTCCAGCGTCAGCCGCGTCTCCGGCTCCCGCATCGCGATCATGCCCGTCTCCAGCAGCACGGTCGCGACGCACAGGCTGTTGGAGCCGGACATGGGCGGGGTATCCGCCGGCTCCATGATGATGAAGCCCATATCGGCGCGCGGGTCCTTCGGCGGAACCAGCAGATTGACATGGCGGAAAACACCGCCGCGCGGCTCGTTCAACAGGAAAGCACGCAGGCCGCCATCCTCCGCGATATACCGGGATTGCGCCCACAAGGTCTCGCCCGGCGGCGGCGCGACACCGCCGACGACGACATCGCCGACCTCCCCTTCCGCATGGCATCCGACGATATGAATCTGTTTCATGCTGCGCATCGCCGCACCCTTTCTGACCGGGAAATTCGCGTGGAGATTTGGCGACCGCCTCGGGGCTTGCTAAGTTGCCGCCACCGACCTTGCCCACTCTCGAACCATAGGCGGAGGATATGACGCGCGACAACAGCGGCGCCGAAGATACCGGCATGCGAACTCTGAAGGACGGCTCGACCGACAGCGCCTCGGTCGAAACCTATTACGACGATTGGGCCGGCAGCTATAACGACACGCTGGCGACGTGGGACTATCGCGCGCCGGACGAGGCGGCGGAACGGCTCGCCCCCCATCTATCGGCGGGTTCCGCTATCCTCGATGTCGGGTGCGGTACCGGCCTTTTCGCGAAGGCGCTGAAGGCCCGGCTGGACTGCGTCCTGGATGGGGTGGACATCTCCGCCGACAGTCTCGCGATCGCGGAGGGCTCGGGCCTTTATCGCCGGGTGACCCGCCACGACCTTCAGAAGACGCCGTTGCCGGCCGCCGACGATAGCATGGATGCCGCCGCCAGCATCGGCGTCATGACCTATATCGAGGCCCCGGAGGCGCTGCTGCGCGACCTCTGCCGGATCGTGCGCCCGGGTGGCGCGATCCTCTTCACCCATCGGGTGGACCTATGGGAAAAGCAGGATTTCCAGACGATCCTGGACCGCATCGCCACGGACGGCCTGTGGCGCGCGCCGACGGTCAGCGCCCCCCGCCCCTATCTTCCCAATAATGAGGAAATGCGCGGCATCGACGTGCACCATGTGCTGGCGCGCGTCGCCGGGTAACGGCAGCGCACGGCCGCCATTGGAAAGTCGTTTAGGGAATAGTGTCGGCACGCTGCGATCCGAAGGGGGAGAGGAAACCGTTCGCCGCCGCCACCTTCCCGTCAATATGTGATCGGATAGGCACGCCGTTGAATGGCGCGAACCAAGCTCATCGCCGCGAGCGAAGAGGACTTCGTGCTCCGGGGCAGAAGACCGCAATCGAGCGTCAGCAACATCCGGCCGAAGGCACCGGCCGCGCTGACCTCATGCCGATCCTGATCAAGTCCAGGGTCGGCAATCAGGACCGCGGTCGTCTCGTCGAGACCAAGCCCCGCGAGCGCGACCATCGCGGCGACATGAGCGTTCCGCGAATAGTGCCGCACCGCATCCCGCGCCGGCCCCCGGAAATGTTCCGTCGGCTTCTCGATTTCGCCGAGATCCAACACGGTGGCCGCCCGCGTGCCCTTCCAGGCCGCCGGCGGCTTGCGCGCGGTATAGGTGACCAAATCGAGTCCGCCGACCCGCGCCGCGGACAAGGCATCGATCCCGGCGATGGAACCCGGCGCCAGCTCCAGCCGCGCCCGCCCCGCGCGGGCGGCGGTTTCCAAGCGCTCCACCAATAGCGGATCGGCCAGCGCCGCCGTCGCGAGCGACAGGATATCGAGACCCGCGGTCAGCAGCATCGGCCCATGTTCGGCAAGGCCGGCATAGCCCGAGCAATCGGCCACCAGATCGACGGCGGAGAGGTCAATCGATTCGACGGTCGTCCAGACCTTGGCCGTCGCATCGCCGCCACGGGTCAGGGTGGCGCGGGCGGCCTCCTCCCGGCCCGGCCGGGCCAGGATGCCCGCGACCCGGACATCCGGATCGGCGCCCAGCCGCTCGGCGACATAGCCTGCGACCGGGCCGTAGCCGATGAGCAATATCGATAACATGCGCCCCGCACCCGTGCCTCGCCGTATCGCGGACAGAGTGCGGCCGCGTGCCGCCGCGCGCAATTCGGGACGCCTACCGACCGTTGATCCACGCAAGGCCCCATGGGGTAATCACGCAGAGGACGGGAACCCGACCAGAACGGTCTTGCCGATCGCCCGGGCGCTTTCCTGAATCGCATGCGCGGCGCGGAGTTGCTCGGCATTGATCGGCGTCAGTTCCTGGGTTTTCGTCGCGACCAACAGCCCGTCATCCACCAACGCCGCGACCTCCGACAGCAGCCGATGCTGTTCGATCATATCCGCCGTTCCGAACATCGGACGGGTGAACATCAATTCCCAATGAACGGAAATCGCCTTGGTCTTGAGCGGCTTGATATCGAAAGCCGCCGGATCGTCGATCAGTGCCAGCCGCCCCTGCGGCGCGATGATGGTCGGGAAGATGGCCAGATTCCTATCGGAAGCGGTGAGGCTCGCGACATAGTCCACTTCCGGAACGCCAATGGCCTTGAGTTGCTCGTCGAGCGGCTCATGGTGGTTGATCACATGGTGCGCGCCCATTCGGCGAACCCAGGCCACGCTCTCCTCGCGCGAGGCGGTCGCGATCACGGTCAGGCCGGTCAGCCGCCGCGCGATCTGTATCAAGATGGAGCCCACGCCACCGGCCCCGTTGATGATCAACAGGCTGCCCTGTCCCGTCTTGCGGCCATAAGGCACGCCAAGCCGGTCGAACAGCAGTTCCCATGCCGTGATGGCGGTCAAAGGCAAGGAGGCCGCGTCCGCGAAATCGAGCGTCCGGGGCTTCAGCGCCACGATCCGTTCATCCACCAGATGATATTCCTGGTTCGTGCCGGGCCGGGTGATATCGCCGGCATAGAAGACCTCGTCACCCGGCTTGAAGAGGGTGACCTCCGGCCCGGTCTCGGCCACCACGCCGGCGGCGTCATAGCCGAAGACATGGGGCACGTCGCGCGCCGGCTCCTTGCGTCCGCGGACCTTCGTGTCCACCGGATTGACGGAGACGGCCTTCACCTCGACCAGGATGTCGCGGCCTTCCGCCTTGGGTTTGGGCAATTCGACATCGACCAACGATTCCGGATCCTCCGTCGGCCGGTATTCGTACATGCCGATGGCTTTCATCTTCTCGGTCATCCTTGCATCCTTTCAGTAACGGAATCGGGCAGTAACGGAATCGGGTCGCCTCACGCGGCCGGGTAATCGGTATAGCCGACGGCATCGCCGCCGAAGAGAGTCTCGGGGTCCAAGGTGGCAAGCGGAAGACACTCCGCCAACCGCCTTGGCAGATCCGGGTTGGCGATGAAAGGGCGGCCGAAGGCGACCAGGTCGGCCAGACCGTCCGCGATGATCCGCTCTCCACGTTCCTTGTCATATTGTCCCGCGACGATCACAGCGCCGGGAAAAAGCGCACGCAGGGAACGCCGGAAGGAGACGGGTATGGCGGGCGCGTCGTCCCAATCCGCCTCCGCGATATGGATATAGGCGAGCCCGAGAGTTCCCAATCCTTCCGACAGGCGCAGGATCGTCGCGGGCGCGTCTGGATCGTCCATGCCGCGTTGGGAGATATAGGGGGAAAGGCGGAACCCTGTGCGCTCCGGCCCCATTTCCGCCGCCACGACGCGGGCCACCGCCATGGCGAAACGCAATCGATTCTCCACCGACCCGCCATAGGCATCCGTGCGCCGGTTGGAACTTTCACGCAGGAATTGATCGATCAGATACCCGTTGGCGCCATGGATCTCGACAGCGTCGAAGCCGGCCTCCCGCGCGTTGGCGGCGGCGCGCCGGAAATCCTCGATCGTCCCCTCGATCTCGTCGATCGTCATGGCGCGCGGCTCCGGCGCCTCGACCAAACCGCCACGCCCGGCGACCGCGTCCCAGGCCCAGACCGTGGCGCCCGGCGCGATGGCCGAAGGCGCGACGGGCAAGGCGCCGCCATGGAACATCGGATGACTCATCCGCCCGACATGCCAAAGTTGCAGCGCGATCCGCCCCCCATGCGCATGAACACGTTCGGTAACGCGACGCCATCCCGCGACCTGGGCATCGGAATGGATGCCCGGGGTGAAGGAATAGCCCTGGCCTTGAGGGGATATCTGGGTCGCCTCGGTCACGATCAGCCCGGCGCCCGCGCGCTGGGCATAGTACTCGGCCATCAACGCGTTGGGGATATTGCCGGGCTGGGTGGACCGGGCGCGGGTCATCGGCGCCATGACGGTTCGGTTCGGCAGGATCATCGCACCGAGTTGGCAAGGCTCGAACAGTGAGGCCATGTAAATTTTCCTTCGGATTTCAGCGTTTCGCGGGTGTGGTTCTTGGTACAGCCACCCCGGACGGGTATGGCGCCCCGAACATATTGCCTCTGGACATTCCGTATTATCGGCCTTGATCCGAAATCATAATTCGAATAATCCGAATTATGCTGTTAGCGCAACTAACCGTCTTCCTGGCCATACTCGAACGGGGCTCCATGGTCGCGGCATCGCGGGAGTTGAGCCTCTCCCCCGCCACGGTCTCCGAGCGCCTGACCGCCCTGGAGGCGCATTACGGCGTGCGCCTTCTGCATCGCACCACGCGCTCGATCAGCCCGACCGAGGAGGGGCGCGCGCTGGTCGAGGGCGCGCAACGCCTGCTGGCGGAAGCGGCGGAAATCGACGCGCGCCTGCGGCTTGGTCGGGAACATGTCGCCGGGCCCGTGCGTCTCTCCGCCCCCTCGGATATCGGACGCAACCGGATCGCGCCCTTGCTGGACAGTTTCCAGGACAAGCACCCGGAGGTTCGTATCGACCTGCATCTGAGTGACGGCAACGTGGATCTCGCCGCGCAGGGTTTCGACATGGCGGTTCGTTACGGCGACCTTCAGGACAGTTCGCTGATGGTTCGCCGGCTGGCCGATAATGCCCGCCTGATCTGCGCCGCGCCCGCTTATCTGGAGCGTTACGGCGAACCGGAACACCCGGAGGATCTGGCCCGGCACAATTGTCTCGTCATGCGTTTCGGCGGGACGCCCGACCGCATCTGGCCCTTCGTCATCGACGGGACGACACGCCGGATCGCTGTCGGCGGCAACCGGATCGCCAATGATGGGGAGGCGGTCCGCCATTGGTGCATCGCCGGGCACGGCATCGCACGGAAGTCCGAATGGGATATCGCCGACGACCTGCGCGCCGGCCGGCTCGTCCCGATCCTGCGCGCCTTCGAGGCCCCGGCGATCGGCCTGCAGGTTGTCTATCCCAAGGGGCGGGTCGCGGTTCGCCGGATCGCGATGCTGATCGACACACTCGCGGACGCGTTCTCCCATGGACGCTACGTTGAGGAGGAAGGGGCTTGAGGCCACGGACGCGACACCCGATCGCGAGGGCGCGGACCTCCCGGCTCGCGGAAACCACTAACCGGCGCATGCCCGGGTGACATTACCGGCGCGGGAAACCGGCGCGCCCTATCACGCGCCAGGAACACACGGCCCACGTGCGAGAAAACACGGGACGTGGCGACGATTCAGGCAACAGCCCCTATTCGTCCCTCCGGGAAAGGACACGATCGAGCGTCTCGATAAGCTGCGCCGGGCTGAACGGCTTTTCCAGGATCGCGCTCGCGCCGAATGTCTCGGCATAGCGCAGCACATCCATGTTCTTCGCGACACCGCCGCCCGACAGCGCCACGATCGGCACGCCGGCCTTGGTCTTGCGCAATTGGACGATCAACTCCAGCCCGTCCATCTTCGGCATCACGATGTCCGTGACGACGACATCGAACTGACGGTCCCGCAACTCCCGCACGGCGACATAGCCGTCCTTCGCCGTCGTCACGTCATATCCGACGCCTTCCAGGGTCCTGGCGACCAGACTGAGAACGTCCGGCTCGTCATCCACAACCAGGACGCGCAGCTCCTTGCCTTGCATCGCACCTCATTCCCTTACACCCGGAGCCCCTGACCGTATCCCGTCATCGTACGCGCCATGGAACCCTAAGATAAAGCACTATCCGGGGCGATGCGAGTTTGTGCGTGGCCTCGACCCGATCATGCCAGGAAACCCCCGGCACAAAGCTCTCATAGGTTGAACACGTGAACACCCTGGGTTCCTTTTCTCATAGGAACGATTTATTAACGAAATACCTATAAAATTTTAATGGATTGGTGTTCGCTAATTCGGTTCATGGGAATACTGTTCTGGAAATGGGGATGTTCCGGGGAATGCCAGAAATGGCCAACATCGTTGTGTTTCAATCGGGTACCCGCCGGTATGCCTTGGACGTCGCCGGCGTCGAGCAGGCCATGCCGGCTTTCGAGATACGCCCGCTGCCCGATGGTCCGCCATTCGTTCTCGGCCTTGCCACAATCGGCGGGACAATCCTCCCCGTGATTAACCCTGAGTGGTTCTTCGACGACCAACCCGCGTCCTCCATCGGTCCCGATCAACGGTTCCTGAGGGTCCGGGCCGAGGGGCGGGAAATGATCCTGCTGGCGGACTCGCTCGAGGGGGTCGTGGACCTGCCCCAATCGGCCCTGCGCGAGCGTGAGGCGCTTGCCGGCGGCATGGCCCGATTGAGTGGCGTCGCCGCCCAATCCGGCGATCTCGTTTATATCGTCGACCCGGCGAAAATGCTGTTCGCGGAGGAGCGAGCCGCGCTCGATAGCGCGATGGAGGGTACCCCGTCGTGAGCATATCCAATGCCCGGGAAAGCTTGGTCCGTTTGATCGAGGAGCGTCTCGGCCTGTCATCGCGCGACGATTGGGATCGGCGGCTTCCCGCACTGGCGGGGGCGCATGCCGGCCACGACCCCGCGTTGGTCGACGCCGAAGCCGCGCTGGCGACCTTGACGGCCGCCTTGCGCGAGGCGCCCATCGAGTCCGAAACATGGCAGATGGTGATCGATGCCGTGACGATCGGCGAAACCAGGGTGCTCCGCGACCCGGCCTGGTTTCGCGAAATCCAACGCGTGGCGCTCGCTCCGATGATCGGGGAACGCCGCCGGACCGGCGCCCATCACCTACGCCTTTGGTGCGCGGGCTGCTCGACGGGCGAGGAGGCCTATACCCTCGCCATGATGCTCTCGGATTGCCTGCCGGACCTGCCGGCATGGTCGATCGAGATCATCGCCAGCGATTTACGCGTCGACGCGCTCGCCACCGCGCGGCGCGGTGAATATTCCGAGCGTAGCTTGCGCGAGGCCCCGGCCGACTGGATCGACCGCTATTTCGAGCCGACGCGGCGCGGGCGCCATCGCGTCAGCGACCGGATCCGGCGGATTATCCGGTTCCGGCAGGTCAATCTCTCGGACGACATCGAAACCCTGAGGCAAAGCATGGGCTTCGGGTTCGACCTGATCCTTTGCCGTAACGTGCTCATGTATCTGGCGGAGCCCGTGCAAGTACGCGTCGCCGCGACGCTCCGCGCCGCGCTCGCCCCGCGCGGATGGCTCGCGGTCAGCCCGGCCGAGGCCTCCGCCCAATGGTTCCGGGGGCTGCGGCCGGTAAGCTCGCTCGACGCGATCCTGTTCGAGGCGGCGCCACCGATGGAGCCCCCCAAGGCCACCTCCCGAACGGCCCCATGGGACGCGTCACGGCCCACGGCCCGGCCCATATCACGGATCGACGGCACGCTCGCGGCGCCCCCTTCCGCGGCCGGGACATCGGCTTCACGAATGGAAAGCCCGCCCTCCCCCAAAACGGTGGAGACGCGAACCGTCCTCTCCCCATCCTCCTCACCAGACCGGGGCGGCAACCGGGACACGACGCTGAACTGGCTGCGGCGAATGGCCGATCGTGGCCTGCGAGAGGAAGCACGCGCGCAATGCCTCGCGCTTCTCGACCAGCGGGGTCCGCATCGCGACCTCTATCTGCTGTTGAGCGAAATTTGCGCCGATATGGGGAATTTCGACGCCGCGCGCGACGCCGCGCGCAAGGCCATTCAACTCGACGCCTCATCGGCGGCCGCGCATTATCTTCTGGGCCATGCCCAGCGTAATCGCGGCGCCCTTCTGGAGGCGCGCCGGTCGATGCGTCAGGTACTGATGCTGACGGAGGTTCTGGGAACGGCCCAACGCGCGACCGACGGGGTGCGCCTCAATATCGATCAGATTCGATATGCCGCCACGCTTTTCCTGACCGGCGACGCGCCGATGAAGAAGGGAGCCAGCAATGGGACATGACGGGTCCGACGCCTCCCAACGCTACGACTGGAAGGGCGCCTTGGCGCGGATCGACCGGGCCCTCGCCCGGGTGGAAAGCGGCGGCACCCCCTCGCCGGATGATGCCCGGAGAAAGCTCAAGCAGCGTGCCGAGGCCATCGCTCCCCCCAGGGCCGAGCCCGACGTCGCCCCCCCAGTCGATGTCATCGAATTCGCGATCGCGGCCGAACGTTTCGCCATTCCGCTGACGGACGGCGCCGCGGCCGCGCCGCTGACGGGCATGACGGCGCTGCCGGGCGTGCCGTCCTTCTATCTCGGGCTGCTCAGCCATCACGGCACGATCTATCCCGTGATCGATGTCCGCCCGCTGCTGTCGTCCGGCACGGCGGATGAGGAAACCGACATGCGGTACGCTCTCCTCGTCCGGAACGAAACCGGCGCGCTTGGCCTCGCCGCCAGCGATGTCGAGGGGATTACCCGGTACCGCGCGAAGGAAATCGCCGAGGTCGAGGAATCCGCGAACGCCCGCGCCTTGCTTGGTATTGGACCGCGGCGAACCGCGATAATAGACGTGCGCCGTCTAATGGCCGATTTCCGGCTGGTCGTCGACGACCAGCCACGCGTGGCCGGCGCCTGGGGGGAGGGAAACGAGTAATGCCGTACAGACGCTTCACGAAAATGAGCATCCGGAATCTGACACTGGTCGGCAGCCTGACCTGCGCGATCCTGCCCACCCTGATTCTCGCCATCGGATCGCTCATGGCGATCCGGGCCTGGACCTTCAACGAGGAGGTCGACCGGGCCACTTCCCACGCCCACTATCTCGGTCAGTTGCTGGAACAGAACCTGTCCTCCGAACGGCGGGGGGTAGAGGCGGCCGCGGCGGCGATTGGTCTCTTCGACGCGCCGAGCACCGCGGAGATAACGGGCATCCTGACCTCCTACCGCGAAGCGCACCCGATGATCGACAGCGCGCTCTTCATCGATCTGAGGGGACGGGTCAGTGCCGCCTTCCCGGCCATCGCGGACGACGGAAAGAGCCGGATCGGCGCGGACGTCTCCGACCGGGCCTATTTCCGGGAGGCCGTCGGGCAGGAAATCTCCACGATCACCCGGGATATCCTTCTCGGCAAGGTTTCGCAGCGCCGACTCGCCATCCTGGCGACGCCCGTCTACGACGCCAACAACACATTGATCGGCGTGGCGGCCGGCACCCTATGGGTGCGCGACCTGCGCGAGCAGATCGAGCAGTTCGGCTACGGCGCCACCGGTCAAGCCGCCGTCGTGACGGAGGCCGGCTCCATCATCGCCCACGGCATGGGAGAGTTGAGCCGGGACAGGCAGGACATTACCGATCTGCCCATCTGGACGCTCGTCAACCAGAGTGAATCGGGACCTCTCCAGGATTATTCCGATGCGCAGGGCAGAGCCCGCTTCGGCGGCTACGCGACCGTGCCCAGCGTCGGCTGGAAAATCTGGGTTAGCCGCAATTCCGACGAGATCGAGCAGGTCATCGTCGACAGCTATCTTTCCGAAATCATCTGGGTCGCCCTCGCGATCGCGCTTTCCGTCGCCTTATCGGTCTTCCTGACCCGGCTCATCGCCAATCCGCTCGATGTGGTGCGCCAGACGACGACACGCATCGCCGGTGGGGAACTGAGTCATCGCGCTCCGGAACAGGGCGCCGCGGAGGTGATCGAACTCGCCACTTCCGTGAACCGCATGGCGGCCGAGCTTGAACGAAACATCATGGAGGAACGCGAAAGCAAGGCGTCGCTCGAACGATCGGTCGAGGAATTCGCGAGCCTGGCCGGCCGGGTCGCCTCCGGCGATCTCACCGCGCGGGTCTCGGAGGACCATGACGGCGCGCTCGGCGAATTGGGGGGCAGCCTCAACCGAATGACCGAGTCGCTCGCGGGTCTCGTCTCGGATATTCAGGACGCGGTGAAACACATCGCCTCCGCCTCATCCGAGATCCTGGCCGCGACCAGTCAGCAGGTATCCGCGACGGCGGAGGAAGCCACGGCGGTACGCCAGACCGCGGCCACCGTCTCGGAAGTGCGCCAGGCGTCCGAACTCGCGACCCGCAAGGCACGCACCGTCTCCGAGATGTCGCAGAAGATGGCGAATACCGCCGAGAGCGGCCGTACATCGGTCGAGGAAAGCATCCAAAGCAGCGATGCCTCCAAGCAACAAATGGAGGCGCTGGCAGAGCGCATCCTGGCCTTCAGCGAACAGGCCGAGGCGATCGCCGAAATCAATGCGACGGTCGGCGAATTGGCGGAACAATCCAACCTGCTTGCCGTCAATGCCGGGATCGAGGCGGCGAAGGCCGGCGAGGCCGGCAAGGGGTTCGCCTTCGTCGCCGGCGAGGTGAAGGCGCTGGCCGAACGCAGCAAGGAGGCGACCGTCCAGGTCCGCAAGATCGTCGTCGACCTTCAGAAATCGGCGCAATCCACCGTCATCGCCGCGGAACAGGGGGTGAAGGCGGCGGAGAGCGGCGCCGATGCGGCGAAGCGTTCCGGCGAGTCGATCGGCGCGCTCTCCACGAGCGTCACGGACGCCTCCCAGGCCGCGCAACAGATCATGGCGACCTCGCAGCAGCACGAGGCCGGCATGGACCAGATCGTCGCCGCCATCCAGGATATCGAGCAATCCTCCGCCCAGACCGTTTCCGCGATGCAGCAGGTCGAGGCCGCGGCCAAGGACCTGAACCAGCTCGCGCAGCGTCTGTCCGACAATGTGCGCTCTTCCATTCAAAGCGACTAACCGGCGGCGGCCGAGATGTTGACACCCGAAGCCCTGAGGAAACGTCTGCTGGTCACCTTCAAGGAGGAGGCGGCGGAGCATATCCAGGCGATAGACGTCGCGCTCAAGGCGATCACGGCGGACCCGAAATCGTCGGAAGCACCAGGGCATATCGAGACGATCTTCAGGCTCATCCATACCTTGAAGGGGGCCGCGCGGTCGGTCCGCTTGAGCGAACTCGAACAAACCTGCCAGGAAAGCGAGACGCTGCTTCGCCGGATCACCCAGGGTGAGTTGAGCCTGACGGACAAGAACCTGGGCATCATCACGGAAAACTTCGCCCGCATGACCGAACTGGTATTCGGCGCGACGGCATCGGAAGACGCCGAAGCGGGCAAGACGGCGGGCGGTGCCCCGGCCGCCGACACCCGCCCGCCGCCAAGGAACCAGCCCGGACCGATGGAGAAGCCGGCGCCGGCTTCGGCGACCGAGCCCACACCCGAGCCAACGCCCGAGCCAACGCCCGAGGAGGAGGAGGCGAAGGCCACGCGGAAATCCCCCCGGACCCCGTCGAAATCCAAGGGCAAGACGCAATCCGGAGCCAAGGAACCCAACGGCAGGACCCGCGCGGCCTCCTCCGCCCTGATGGCGGAACGCGCCGAAACCATTCGGGTCGATATCGCGCGTCTGGATACGGTTCTCCTTGTCGCGGAAGACCTCCTCCTCCCCAGCATGGCGGCGAACGAACGGGTGAAGGACGCGCAACGCATTACCTCGGAAATCGCCGAGATCCGGGCCCTCGTCCGCGCGGATGCGCGTCCTCGCGACCCCGACACCGCCGAGGAAACATCGGCCTCCCTCCGCCGTGCCCTTTCAAGCACCTTGCGCGACCTGGAGTCCCGTAGCCGCCGTCTGACCCGCCAGTTGGCCGATGACCGGCGCGTGCTGAACAGCTCGGTCAATGAGCTGTTCAGCGAGACGAGACGACTGCGGATGTTCGCGGTAACCGGTCACTTCGTGGCCTTTCCCTCGATGGTGCAGGACATCTGCAAGGAAACCGGCAAGAAGGCGCGCTGGCGGCTCGACGACAATGGGTTGGAGCTCGATCGAAAAGTGATCGAGGCGGTGCGCGACCCGCTGCTTCACCTCGTGCGCAACGCGGTCGACCATGGGATCGAGACCCCGGAGCGCCGCCGGGAATTGAACAAACCCGAGTCGGGGGAGGTTCGCGTCACCGTCTCCGCGATCGACGGGGCACGGGTCGCGATCGACGTGTCGGACGATGGATGCGGCATGGATCTGGAGGCACTTCGGGAGGCCGCGATCCGCGCACGCGTGGCGCCCGCCAGGACCGTGCGGGAATTGAGCGCGGAGGATGTGATCGACCTCGCATTCCGCAGCGGGGTGAGCACCCGCTCCGTGATCTCCAATATCTCCGGTTTCGGCAAGGGATTGTCGATCGTCCGCGAACAGGTGGAGCGCGTGGAGGGGCGGGTCATCGTGCGGTCCGAGCCCGGCCAGGGCACCACGGTCCGCCTGGAACTTCCGACCAGCATCGCGAGCTACACGGGGCTGCTCGTGCGTGCCGGCGGCATGCGACTGCTCTGGCCCGTCGGGTCGGTCGAGCGCGTCGCGGGCATCTCTCTCGAGGATGCGCGTCGGGCGGAGGAAACGGGACGCATCGTACTCGACGGCCGAACCATGGATTTTCGGCGGCTGGCCGGCGTGTTGGGAATCGGAGAGGAAGCGGACGCTCCGGCGCATCAAGACCTTGTCTCCTGCGCGATCGCGACCGACGGACTGCAGACGGCGGTCTATTCGGTGGATGAGGTGCTGGGGGAAACCGATGTCCTGGTCAAGGACTTACCCCTTCCCTTGCGCCGGGTCCGGCACATCACGTCCGCCGGGCTGCTGTCGACGGGCGACATGGCGCTCGTCCTGCGGCCCTCGGACATTCTCGCCGCCGGCTCCCTCCCCCCTGTCGCGACGCGGTCCGAAAGGAGCCGCAGCGTCTCGCGCATTCGCCGGATACTGGTGGTCGATGATTCAATGACCACCCGGACGATGGAACGCAACCTTCTGGAATCCGTCGGCTACGCGGTTCAGGTCGCGGTGGACGGGATGGAAGCTTGGGAAATCCTCCAAACCGACAAGATCGACTTGGTCGTATCGGATGTCGACATGCCCCGCATGGACGGTTTCACGTTGACCGAGAAGATACGCGCCAGCGAGAAACTCGCCGAATTGCCGGTCGTCCTGGTGACCGCCCTGGAGGATCGCGCCGACCGTGAGCGCGGTCTGCGGATCGGTGCCAACGCCTATGTCCTGAAATCCGGCTTCGATCAATCGAACCTGCATGAAATCGTCGGGATGCTCCTATGACCGACGAGCAGGCACGCCGGATATCGGTTTTGATCGCCGAGGACTCGCCGACCCAGCGCGAGGTGCTTTCCTACATCCTCGAAGCGTCCGAGGAATTCCATGTCGTCGGCACGGCCGAGGATGGACTTCAGGTTATCGAGAAGACGGAACAACTGCGGCCGGACATCGTACTGATGGATTGCCGCATGCCCCGAATGAATGGGTTCGAGGCGACCCGGGTCATCATGGAGCGCTGTCCCACCCCCATCGTCATGGTCAGCAGCGTGCAACTGGACGACGAGGCCAACAACAGCTTCGAGGCGGTCAGGAACGGCGCCCTCGCCTTCCTGGTCAAGCCCGTCGATCCGATTGGCCCGGAAGGCGCGGCCGCCAGAGGGGAACTGCTGAACACGCTCCGCCTGATGTCCGAGGTTCGGGTGGTTCGGCGGCGCCCCATCCTCGCCGACCAGCCCGTCCGTTCCGAGAAACTCGCCCGTCTGCCCCAGGGCACGATCAAATATATCGCTATCGGCGGCTCGACGGGCGCGCCGATGATTCTGGCGGAACTTCTGAAAACCGCCGCCGCGAGCGAATCCTTGGCGTCGATCCTGATCGTGCAGCATATGGCGGAGGGGTTCGTCGGCAGTTTCGCCAACTGGCTGACGACCGCGACACGGTTCCCAGCCTGCGTGGCGGAAGACGGCGTCGTTCCGGAGGCGGGCAAGGCCTATCTCGCGCCGGACCGTCAGCATATGGGGCTGGACACCAGAGGGCGCATACGGCTCAGCGACGACCCGCCGGAAGAAGGATTCCGCCCCTCCGCGAACCATCTTTTCCGGTCGATGGCGAATGGCCATGCAGGCTCGACGCTCGCCATGGTGCTGACGGGCATGGGACGGGACGGCGCGATGGGATTGAAGGTTCTGCACGATGCTGGCGCCAGGACGATCGCGCAAAGCGAATCGACCTGCGTGGTCTACGGCATGCCGAAGGAGGCCGTCGCCGCGGGCGCCGTCGATCTGATTTTGAACCCACGGGAAATCGCGGCGGCCATCATGGTCGCGGGCAAGGGCGCGAAGCGAGGATATCGAGAATGAGCGAGATCAAGCCATCGAGAATCCTGATCGCGGAGGACAGCCGCACACAGGCCCAGGAGCTCGCGATCATCCTGGAGGAATACGGGTATCAGGTGGAGATCGCGCATGACGGCAAGCAAGCCCTCGAACGTGCCAAGGCGGACCCGCCGGACCTGATCGTCAGCGATATCATCATGCCCGTCATGGACGGCTATGCCCTATGCCGGGAGGTAAAGGGGGACGAGTCCCTGATGAACACGCCGTTCATCCTCGTCACCTCGCTGTCGAGTCCGCACGACGTTTTCAAGGGGCTGAACGTCAAGGCGGACAACTTCATCGTCAAGCCATACGACACCGACCTGCTGCTCTCGCGGGTTAAGTATCTCATCACCAACCGTCATCTGCGTGAATCCGGCAAGCTGCAGGTCGGCATCGAGATCGAGCTCTCCGGTCAACGCCACTTCATCACCGCCGAGCGCCAACAGATCCTCGATCTGCTGATCTCGACCTACGAGCAGGCGGTAAGCCTCTATGACGCGCTGGAACAACGGCAGCGCGAACTCTCGCGCTCCTACGATACATTGAACGCGCTCTACGGCTTGGCCGAGGGGCTGAACAGTTGCCGCACCGAAACCGAAGTGGCGACGAGCGCGATCGAGCGCGGCATGAACCTGCCGGGCGTCGAGGCCGGGTGGATTTATCTTCTGGACGGCGACGAATTCCGTCTTGCCGCCTCGGCCGGCGAGCCGGAGGCGCTGTTCGGCGGACCGGAGAGCGACCTGGAATGCGCGTGTCAGCGTCGCTTGCGCGACGACAAGCTGGCGACGGGCGCGAACGTCCTGGAGTGCGAGCGCCTCAGCAAGATCGAAAGTTCGGACGGCCTCAGATTCCACGCCACCGTTCCGCTCACCATCGGTGGGGAAATGTGCGGGATATTCAATCTCGTCGGCGCGGAGGACATCAAGTTTTCCGAGGAAGAACTCAAGACGCTTTCCGGGATCGGCAATCAGATCGGCATTGCGCTCGAACGCGCCCATCTTCAGGAAAATCTCGAACGTCAGGTACGCAAGCGCACCGAGGCGTTGAGCAACGAGATCACCGAGCGCAAATTGGCGCAGGAAAAGGAATTGCGCGCGAACGAACAACTCGACCGCGTCAACGAAACCTTGAGCCGCATCCTGGACTCCACCCCCATCGCGACCGTCGCCCTCGACCGTGAGCAGAAGGTCGTCACCTGGAACCGCGCCGCGGAGCGGATCTTCGGCTATACGACGGAAGAGGTGAGCGGCGCGCCCAATCCTCTATTCGAGGACGTCGAAGCCGTCGATCAAGGAAACCTGCAAGCGATCCTCGACGGAGAGGAGGTGCGCAACTGGGATACCGCCTGCCGGCATAAGGACGGCTCGCTGATCGATGTGCGAATTTCCGGCGGCGCTCTCACCTCTCGACATGCCGAACTGGCCGGACAAGTGCTCACGATCGAGGATATCCGCGACCGGCTCCAGATCGAGCAACAGCTCCGACAGGCCCAGAAGATGGAGGCGATCGGCAATCTGACTGGCGGGATCGCCCATGATTTCAACAACCTTCTCACCATCATCATCGGCAATGTCGATCTCGCCACGAAGCAGGTCGAGGAGAACCCGTTAATCAAGGAGTTGCTCGACAGCGCGCTCGGCGCCTGTCTCCGCGGGGCGGAACTCACCCGGCAACTCCTTGCCTTCGGCCGCCGTCAGACCCTGACGCCGGAAGTCATCGACATGAACCGCCTGGTGCGCAGCATGGTGAAGCTGCTGGGTCGAACGCTGGGCGAGCACATCAAGATCCAACTCGTGGAGGGCGACGACCTCTGGCCGGTCCTGATCGACGCCGCGCAACTCGATTCCGCGATCGTCAATCTTTCCGTCAATGCCCGGGACGCCATGCCCAATGGTGGCCTTCTGACCATAGAGACGGCGAATATCCTATGCGACGCCTCCTTCGAGGAAACGCATCCGGGCTTGAAACCCGGGGAGTATGTGTCAATATCGATATCGGATACGGGATCGGGCATGGACGAGGAAGTCGTCGCCCACGTGTTCGAACCTTTCTTCACCACCAAGGAAGTCAATAAGGGCACGGGCCTCGGCTTGGCCATGGTCTATGGCTTCGTCAAGCAATCCGGCGGGCACATAACCGTCTATAGCGAGGTCGGCGTCGGCACGACTTTCCGCCTTTATCTTCCGCGCGCGCAGACCACTCCCGACCATTCGAAACAAGACCGGAAACCCGTCGTCGAACGCCATGTGGCGAATGGCGAACGCATATTGGTGGTCGAGGACAACACGGCCGTGCGTGGCATCGCGGAACGTCAGTTGAAGGAACTCGGCTACAATGTGGCTATCGCCGGGAACGGCCAGGAAGCGGTCGAGCGTCTTAAGCGGGATGGCGATTTCTCGCTGGTTTTCTCCGACGTCGTCATGCCGGGGGAAATGGACGGAATCGCCCTGGCGGAGGCGATCGGAAGGGAATGGCCCCACATTCCGGTTCTGCTGACGTCCGGATTCCCGGAAACGGCGCTGTCGCGCGCCAATCCCGATGTTCGAGTCCGAATCATCAATAAGCCCTATCGCACCGAGGATCTGGTGCGGGGGTTGGAAGAGTTGCTTGGATCGCGCGAACCATGAACGAAACGACCCTCATCATCCTGGACGACGAGCCGGAGATCGCGGATTTCATTCGGAAGATCGCGCGGACCGTCGGTTTGCAGGCCGAGGCAACCTCGTCCTACGAGGATTTCGCCGCCACGCTGGAGCGTACGGACCCAATATGCGTCATCCTCGACCTTCAGATGCCGGATGTCGACGGTATCGAGGTGCTTCGGCGCTTGGCGGAGCGCGGCTATCGTCGCGACATCATCATCATGAGCGGCTTCGACCAGAAGGTGATCGATTCCGCCATGCATTTGGGGCGGGAACGGGGGCTCAGGATATCGGGCATGCTGCGGAAGCCCTGCCGGGTCGATGAGGTGGCCTCCATTCTGAACGGCCTGGCCCAATCCGATGAGGTGATAGATCCGGTCGCGATCGGGAAGGCGCTGAACGAGGGGCAGTTCACCCTCTTCTACCAGCCGAAGATCAGCCTGACGGAGGGATACAGCGGGCCCGAGGGCCCCTATCGGGTGACCGGGTTCGAGGCTCTTCTGCGTTGGAAACATCCGCATTTCGGCATGATCGGTCCCGACCGTTTCCTCGAACTGGCGGAACGGAACGGCCTGATGGATCAGGTCACGGATTATGTCATAGACGCGGCCCTGCGGCAGATCCGTGCCTGGGCCGATAGCGGTATCGATACCACCGTCGCCATCAACGTCTCCGCCCATAATCTACATGAAACCGACTTCGCGGATCGATTGGACGCCCGATGCAAGGAACGGGGCGTGCGCACGGCGAGCCTGATCGTTGAATTGACCGAGACCGCCGCCATGTCCGACCCGGTTATGGCCATGGATATCCTGACACGACTTCGGATAAAGGGCGTCCGGCTGGCGATCGACGATTTCGGCACCGGTTATTCGTCCTTGGTGCAGTTGATGAACCTGCCCTTCTCCCAGCTCAAGATCGACCGGGCCTTCGTCAATGAATGTCACCGCTCGCAGCAATCCGGCACGATCGTCAAGACGATGATCGACCTCTCCAAGAATCTGGGACTCATCAGCGTCGCCGAGGGGGTGGAGGACCCGGAAAGCATCGAATTCGTCCGGGCCTGCGGATGCGACATCGCGCAGGGTTTCGCGATCTCGAAACCACTACCGGCGGAAGAGGCGGCCCGGTGGTACCGGGCCCATTGCAAGGTCACGCAATCGACTTGAAACGCCGGGACGACGGTGGGGGGCAATGCCCCGCCTTCGCGCTCCCTCTTCCGCTCTCAACGCACGATAATCACCAAAGCCTGGCACCAAAGCCCGGCACTCGAAACACGGGAACGCCGTCCCCGTGGTCCCGATCGCCGCGATTTGGTACAGGCCGTGTGACGGCCCTACAAGACACCGAAAGCGCGCGCCGCGACGAAGAGCGCGAGGAGGAAGAGCGTCTCTCCCGCCAGCAGGAAGCAGGCCGCCGGCCCGATCCGCAGCAGGCTTTTCAGGTTCGTCTTCAGTCCCAGCGCCGCCACCGCGAAGACAAGGCATCCGCCGGCCGCCGTGGCGAGCGCATCCGCCAACAGCGCCGGTATCAGGCCCGCGCTGTTCAACAGGAAGAGCGCGACGAAGGCGACAAGGAAAAGTGGCGGCCGCGCGACGCCGTGCGTGTCCCGCCGATCCGCCGCCCCGGCACCATCCTCGTCCGCGCGCCCACGGGCCCAGAGCGCGATCAGCAGCACCGTCGGCAGCAACAGCAGGACCCGCACCAGTTTCACGAAGATCGCGAGTTCGCCCGCCTCCTCGGAGATGGTGAAGCCCGCGCCGGCCACCTGCGCCACATCATGAATGGTCGCGCCGATCAGCACCGCCGCCTCGACATCGTCATAGCCAAGCGCGCGGGCAAGCGCCGGATAGGCGACCATCGCGATGGTGCTGAGCGTCGTGACCCCCAGAACCGCGAAGGCCGTATCGCGGTCCCGGTCCCGATGGTTCGGTAGAACGGCCGAAATCGCCATCGCCGCCGACGCGCCGCATATCGCCGTCGCGCCTCCCGTCAGCACGCCGATCTCGGGCCGCAGCTTGAGAAATCGCGCGACGAGGGCGCCCAGCAGGATCGTCACCGGCACCGCGATCGCCACCGCGACGATCGGTGCATAGCCGATGGCCGAAAGCTGTTCGATCGACAACCGCGCGCCCAGCAGCGCGACACCGAAGCGCAGCACCCGGCGCGCGGCGAAATCGATACCGGCCCGGCATTCCTCGTTCTTCGACAGGAAATGAACCGACGCGCCGAGCAATAGCGCCATCAGCATCACCGGCACGACATATTGCCGGGCCAGGAAGGTCGCCGAAAGCGCGACCAGCGTGACGGTCAAAAGCCCGGGCACCAGCCGGTACCCGGCGCCGAACGATCGTGAGAGGGTGGAACCAACCATCATGCCGGACGCATCACCCTGCCCGGCCGAGAAGCTTGGGCAGGAATTCCCGTTCCATCCAGCGCGTATCGACCGCGCCGGCGCGGAACCCTTCGTCCCGCAGCATCGCGCGGTAGAGTGGGAGGGTGGTCGAGACGCCCTCGACCTCGAAGGCCTCGATCGCATCCGCCGCGCGGGCCAGCGCATCCGCCCGGTCGGACCCGTGAACGATCAGCTTCGCCATCATGGAATCATAGAAAGGGCTGATCTGGCCGTCCTGATAGACCGCGCTGTCGCAACGCAACCCCTCCCCCTTCGGCGGGCGCCAGGCCGTCAGGCGGCCGGGGGTGGGGCGGAAATCAGCGCGCGGATCCTCCGCATTGACGCGGAATTCGACCGCCGCGCCCTGAATCGGCGGTGGCCCGTCGGCGAAGGACAGCGCCTGCCCGTCCGCCACCCGCAACTGCTCCTGGATCAAGTCCAGGCCGGTGATCATCTCGCTCACCGGATGCTCCACCTGGATGCGGGTATTCATCTCGATGAAGAAGAACTTGTCGGTGTCCGGCTCGTAAAGGAACTCCACCGTCCCGGCATTGACGTAGCCGACCCCCTTGGTCAGCCGCACCGCCGCCTCGCAGAGCGCCTCGCGCGTCTCGGCCGAAAGGGCGGGCGACGGCCCCTCCTCCACCAGCTTCTGATGGCGGCGCTGAACGGAACAATCACGCTCCCACGCATGGGCGGCGGCGCCATGGCTGTCGCCGAACACCTGAACCTCCACATGACGCACGCGGGAGAAGTAACGCTCCATATAGATCGCACCGTCGCCGAAGGCGCTTTCCGCCTCCGCATGCGCTTGCCGGAAGAGACCGGGCAATTTTTCCGCCGTCTCCGCGACGCGCATACCGCGCCCGCCACCGCCCGCGCGAGCCTTCAACAGCAACGGGAAGCCGATTCCCCCGGCCTCCGCCTCCGCCGAGGCGGCATCGTGGAACACCCCTTCCGACCCCGGCACTACCGGCACGCCAAGCTCGACCGCCGCCTCGCGCGCGCGGGCCTTGTCGCCCATGCGATCGATCACCTCCGGCGACGGCCCGATGAAGGTCAGCCCCCGGTCGGCCACCTTGCGCGCGAAGCCCGCATTCTCCGATAGGAACCCATAGCCCGGATGAACCGCGTCGGCGCCCGTGCGCTCCGCGACATCCAGCAGGATGGCCTGGTTCAAATAACTTTGGCCCGGCGAAGGCGGACCAATCTCCACCGCCTCGTCGGCCGCGAAAACATGGGGCGAGGCCGCGTCGGCGGAGGAATGCACCGCCACCGTCTCCAAACCCGCGCGCCGGCAAGCCCGAATGATCCGCAGCGCGATTTCGCCTCTGTTAGCGATTAACACACGTTTCATTTTCCATCCCCTTCCAAACCGCGCCGTGGATCGATTGTGCATCCCGTTCTTCTACGTCATACTCAATTCCAGCCAAGTTTGAAAGGGCACGATGAATCACGGTAACCTCTTGTTAGGAGGGATTTTTGAGAGACGAAGAGAAAAAGGCGCTACGCGCGGCCATGGGAGGGTCGGCTAATTCCCAAATCATTGTGAGCGTCGACGGAGGCGAATGTTACCGTTACCAAAACGATCCATTCGCCTTCCGCGGACGCGCCGTTCGCGCCCCGGACGCGGGACGGATTCGTTGGCATGCATCCCCCGGCCCGATTTCCAGTGGCGCGCATCTGGCCGACGTGATCGTCGGCGGGGAAGCGCGCGCCGTGACGGCACCGGCGGACGGTCATCTCGGCCGGCCGCTGACGCCCGGGGATATGTGGGTTGACCATGGAGCCGCCCTGGCGGTGCTCTACGACGCCGATTGAATGGAGCCGGATAGAGTCGAGCCGGATAGAGTCGAGAAGGAAGCCGCCCGGCCGTGACCGGCGCGGCCCGTTACGAGGAGGAACACCGAAAGATGTCGCTCACCTACGAGGATGTGGATGAGATCCTGCGCCTGCTGGACGGCGCGAAGGCGGACCTGACGTTGGAGTCGGGAGATTTCCTATTGGAGGTTCGTCGCGGCGGCGCCCCGACCGCCCACCCGGCCACCCCACCGCGTGCCGGCGAGGCGAGCCCTCCGACGCGATCACCCGCCACGTCCGAGACCGCCGAGGTGAGCGCCCCCTCCGAGGCGGCACCCGCGGATGCCTCGGACGCCAATGTGATGGGAGCGCCGATGACCGGGACGTTCTACCGCTCGCCTTCCCCGCAAGACCCGCCATTCGTGGAGGAAGGCCAGGAGGTAGAGGCCGGGGCCTCCCTCGGCTTGATCGAGGTGATGAAGCTCTTCACCACGATCGAGGCGCCCTATGCCGGCCGTGTCGTTCGCGTGCTCGCCGAGAATGCGGAAACGGTCCAGGCGGACCAGCCGCTCTTCGAGATCGTCCCGCTCTGAACGACGGAGGGGAACCCCGGATAACGGGGCTCCCCCTCGCCGTTCGGCAGGCGTCAGGCCAGCATGTCCGGCTGGCTCTGAAGCAGGTGGTCCAGGATCGGCTGGAAATGCAGCCAGCCGATATATTCGCTGCCGACATGCTCCCGGCTATAGCGGGCCTTGTCGTCCGGCACGCGGATCGACTGGGAGCCGCTGGCATCGATGGCCAACTGCTGCTGGCAGCACCGCTCCAGCGCGATGAACCAGAAGGCGGCGGCGTCGATGCTGTGACGGCTGGCGGTGAAGAGACCGTGATTCTGGTGGATCGCGGCCTTCACGCCCTTGAAGGCGGCGGCGACGTCGGTGCCGGCGGCGTTCTCGACCGCGACCTTCCCGGCCTCCTTCCCGATGACCACATGGTCCTCGAAGAAGGCGCAGGCATCCTGCGTGACGGGCTCCAGCGCGCGGCCGGTCGCCGCGAATGCGGTGCCGTAGACCGTATGGGCATGGCACATCGCCAGGATGTCCGGGTGCGCGTCATGCACCGCCGCGTGCAGCACGAAGCCCGCGCGGTTCACCGCGTGGCGCCCCTCGACGACCGTGCCTTCGTGATCGACGAGGATCAGGTTCGACATCCGAACCTGGGCGAAATGGACGGCCATGGGATTGGTCCAGTAGAGATCCGGCCGCTCGGGGTCGCGGATCGTCAGGTGACCGGCGAAGCCGTAGTCCAACCCATGCTGGGCGAAGGCCCGGCAGGCGGCGACCAGCCGGCGCTTGCGGTCCTCCCGCTCCTCGGCCGGGGTGGCGTAGTTCGGCTCCTCCGGGAAGATCAGATCCTGCTGTTCGGGCTGATAGATCGATTTGCGCTGGCCGAGATCAAGCATTGGGGTCCTCCGGTCGGCGCGCTTCGGCGCCTTTGTCACATTGATTCGTTTCGTCGACATTTTCGCCGATCATTTCTGAATACTGTATACAAAGATAAAGCGCGAAACGCAACCGACCCCGCGTCACGGCCGACGCCACCGTCCGCTCAGTACATCCCCTCGTCGTGATGGCGGTCGAGGTCGGAGAAGACGGTGAACTCGCCGGTGAACTGCAATTCGACGGTGCCGACGGGCCCGTGGCGCTGCTTGGCGATGATGACTTCCGCGATATTGCGGGCCTCGGCCAAGCGCTGGTTATGGCGCTCCACGCGCTCCTGATATTTCTCCGGCGTCTCGTTGCCGCGCTGCTCGGGATGTTCCTTTTCCAGGTAATATTCCGGGCGATAGATGAAGGTGACGACGTCCGCGTCCTGCTCGATCGAGCCGGATTCACGCAGATCGGCCAGTTGCGGGCGCTTGTCCTCGCGGTTCTCCACCTGACGGGAGAGCTGGGAGAGCGCCAGGACCGGCACCTCCAGCTCCTTCGCCAAGGTCTTCAGCCCGCGCGTGATCTCGGACACCTCGTTCACGCGGCCCTCGACCCGCTTGTCCACCGGCGGCTGGAGGAGCTGGAGATAGTCGACCACGATCATATGCAGCCCGTGCTGGCGCTTCACGCGCCGCGCGCGCTGGCGCAGCCCGGTGATCGACAGGGCGGGCGTGTCGTCGATATAGAGCGGCAGCTTGGAGAGTTCCTCCGCCGCCTGGGCGACGCGGTCGAACTCCTGCGGGTCGATCTCGCCCCGGCGCATCTTGTCGGAGCTGACCCGCGCGCGCTCCGCCATGATACGGGCGGCGAGCTGCTCTGCCGACATTTCGAGCGAGAAGAAGAGGACATGCCCCCCCTCCTCGATCACCTGCCCGTCGTCATTCTCGATCCGGCGATAGGCCTTGGCCGCGTTGAACGCCATATTGGTGGCCAGCGCCGTCTTACCCATCGCCGGACGCCCCGCCAGGATCAACAGATCGGAGGGGTGAAGGCCGCCCAGCATGTTGTCGATATCGCGAAAGCCCGAGGTGACGCCGACGACGTGCCCCTCGCGCTGCATCGCCTTCTCGACCGACGCGACGGCGAGGCTGGACGCCTTGCCGATGGCGATGACGCTGCGATCGGCCTCGCCCGTGACGGCGAGGTCGTAGAGGCGCTGCTCCGCCTTCTCGATCTGCCGCTCGGCGGTGAAATCCAGGTCGCTGTTGTCGTAGGCGTCGTTGACCACATCCTCGCCGAGGCCGATCAACTCCCGCTTCATGAAGAGATCGCGGACCGTCTCGGCATATTGGCGGGCATTGATGATCGTCACCAGACCGGCATCGAGCCGATAGAGATAGTCGCGCCCGCCGATCCCCTTCAGCAGTTCGTCCTCGTCCACGATATGACCGAGGGACGTCGCGTTGGCGACCTGCGCGCGGTCGATGATGGACCGGATGAGCTGGAACAGCCGCTGATGTTCCGGCGCGTAGAAATGGCGCGGCTCCAACAGGTCGCCGGCGGCCTCGTAGGCCCGGTTGTTGCGCAGAATCGCGCCGAGCAGCGCCTGCTCCACCTCGATATTATGCGGCGGGTGGCGCAAGGCGGGCGCGTTCGCATCCTCCTCGCGCAGATGGGTGACATTGTCGAGGGGCGCGTCGGTCGTGGGGGTGGCTGGTGTGTTCATGATCCCAGTCATAGCAGAGTCGCCCGGGAACATCTCCCGAACGCGTCCTGTGGATAGCGAGGATATCGGGTGCGGGAAGATACGGAAAGAGAAGCGCCCGATGCTGGGGGGGCGCTCACGCCGCCGCCCGCGCCTTCCGGTCGGCGCGGATCATTGCCGCGCCCTTCTCCGCGATCATCAGGGTCGGACTGTTGGTGTTGCCGCTGGTGATCGTCGGCATTATGGAGGCATCGACGACGCGCAGCGCCTCGATCCCGTGGAGGCGCAGGCGTTCGTCCACGACCGCGGCCTCGTCGGCGGCCGGCCCCATCTTGCAGGTGCCCACGGGGTGGAAGATCGTGCTGGCGATATCGCCAGCGGCGCGGGCCAGCGCCTCCTCCCCCTGGATATCCGCGCCCGGCTTGAACTCCCGCGCGTTATAGGCCTGGAGCGCTGGCTGCTCCGCGATGCGGCGGGTCAGCATCAGGGCCCGCGCCGCCACCTGCCGGTCGGCCGGATCGGAGAGATAATTCGGCCGGATCACCGGCTTCGCCATCGGATCGGGGGACCGCAGGCGCACATGCCCCCGGCTCTGCGGGCGCAGATTGCACACGCTGGCGGTGAAGGCATCGAAGCGGTGCAGCGGATCGCCCAGCCGGTCGGTGGACAGCGGCTGCACGTGATATTGCAGGTTCGGCGTCTCCCGCGAGGGATCGGACTTCGCGAAACAGCCGAGTTGGCTCGGCGCCATGGAAAGCGGACCGCTGCGCTTCAAGGCATATTCCAGCGCCATGCCCGCCTTGCCCACCAGACTGTTGGCCAGCCGGTTGAGGGTGCGCACCCCGTCCACCTTGAAGGCCGCGCGTACCTGAAGGTGGTCCTGCAGGTTCTCCCCCACCCCGGGCAGGTCGTGGCGCGTTTCCACGCCATGTTCCGACAACACCGCGCCCGGGCCGATGCCGGATTGTTGCAGCAGAACGGGCGAGGCGACGGCGCCGGCCGCCAGGATAAGCTCCCCGCCGACCTCCACGCGGGACGGCACGCCGTCGCGCAGGAAGTCGAGCCCCGTGACCCGCCGCCCGTCGAGGCGGATGGCGGTCGCTTGCGCCTTGGTCATGACGGTCAGGTTGGGGCGTCCCATCGCCGGTTTAAGATAGGCCTTGGCGGTCGACCAGCGCACGCCGCCGCGTTGGTTCACCTCGAAATAGCCGACGCCCTCATTGTCGCCGCCGTTGAAATCGTCGGTTGCCGGAATTCCGGCCTGAACGGCGGCGTCGCGCCAGGCCTCCAGGATCTCCCACCGCAGGCGCTGCTGTTCGACCCGCCATTCACCGCCGGCGCCGTGCAGGTCGCTGCCGCCCTTATAGTGATCCTCGGACCGCCGGAAATAGGGCAGAACCTTGTCCCAGTTCCATCCCTTGGCGCCGGTCTGGGCCCAATGATCGTAATCGCGCGCCTGACCGCGCATATAGATCATGCCGTTGATCGAGGAACAGCCGCCCAGCACCTTGCCGCGCGGATAATCGAGCGAGCGGCCGTTCAACCCCGGCTCCGCCTCCGTGCGGAAGCACCAGTCGGTACGCGGGTTGTTCATGGTATAGAGATAGCCGACCGGAATATGAATCCAGAGATAATCGTCGCGCCCGCCCGCCTCCAGCAGCAGGACGCTGACCTCCGAATCCTCGCTCAACCGATTGGCCAGAAGACACCCGGCGGTGCCCGCACCGACGATCACATAATCGAATCGTCCGATCGAATCCGTCACCCGTAACCTCCCGATCGGGGCACCCGCGATGGGGCCACCCTTCCTTTTGCCGGGCAGGATAGCGCGCGCGACCGGCCACGGACAACATGGGGGGCGGCGCGCCCACGCCGATCCGTGTCGCGCGGCCGCCAGCGTCATTCATTCGACGCGCTACCTTCCGCGAACGCGGTGCCATTTCGCACCTGCGAAAAGATGCGATAAGCTTCACCCGACAAGTCTCATAACCGGAACAGGGACATCAATGGACGGCACCCCCATCAAGAAGCTGCTGATCGCCAACCGCAGCGAGATCGCCATCCGCATCATGCGCGCGGCGACGGAACTCGGCATCGCCACCGTCGCCGTCTTCACGGAGGAGGACAAATACGCCCTCCACCGCTTCAAGGCGGACGAAAGTTACCTGATCGGCCGGGGGCTGGGGCCGGTAAAGGCCTATCTGGCGATCGAGGAGATGCTGCGCGTCGCGCGGGAGGCGGGCTGCGACGCGGTGCATCCGGGCTATGGCTTCCTGTCGGAGAATCCGGATTTCGCGGAAGCCGCGATCGCCGACGGCCTCACCTGGGTCGGCCCGCCGCCCGACGTCATGCGCGCCGTCGGCAACAAGGTCGCCGCGCGCAAGGTCGCGGAGGCGGCGGAGGTGCCGGTGATGCCCGCGACCGGTCCCCTGCCGGACGATCTGGACGAAGCGAAGACGCTCGCCGACAAGATCGGCTATCCCGTCATGCTGAAGGCGAGTTGGGGCGGCGGTGGCCGCGGCATGCGCGTGATCGAAAGCGCGGAGACATTGAAGGAACAGGTCGAGGCCGGCCGGCGCGAGGCCGAGGCCGCCTTCGGCAATGGCGAGGTCTATCTGGAGAAGCTGGTCGTCAAGGCGCGGCATGTGGAGGTCCAACTCCTCGGCGACATGCACGGCACCATCGTCCATCTGTGGGAGCGCGACTGCACCGTGCAGCGCCGCAACCAGAAGGTCGTGGAACGCGCGCCCGCCCCATACCTCACCCAGGAGAGGCGGGAGGACCTCTGCCGGTCCGGCGTACGCCTCGCCCGGCAGGCCGGCTATGTGAATGCCGGGACGGCCGAATTCCTGATGGATGCGGAAACCGGGCGTTTCTATTTCATCGAGGTCAATCCGCGCATCCAGGTCGAGCATACGGTCTCCGAGGAGGTGACCGGCATCGACATCGTGAAGGCGCAGTTGATGATCGCCCAGGGTGCGCGGATCGGCGACCGGGACGATTCCGGCGTGCCCGCGCAGGCGGATATCCAACTCGACGGGCATGCCCTGCAATGCCGAATCACGACGGAGGACCCGGAAGCCAATTTCGTCCCCGATTACGGCCGCATCACGGCCTATCGCGGGGCGACGGGTTTCGGCATACGGCTCGACGGCGGCACGGCCTATTCGGGCGCGGTGATCACGCGCTATTACGATTCACTGCTGGAGAAGGTCACCGCCTGGGGCTGGAGCCCGGAGGTCGCGGTGCGCCGCATGGACCGCGCGTTGCGCGAATTCCGCATCCGGGGCGTGGCCACCAACCTCGTCTTCGTCGAGAACCTGATCAATCACCCGAAGTTCCTGGCCGGCGACTACACCACGCGTTTCATTGACCAGACGCCGGAACTGTTCGATTTCCCGCGCCGCCAGGATCGGGCGACCAAACTGCTCCAATTCATCGGCGACGTCACCGTCAACGGCAATCCGGAGGTGAAGGACCGCCCCCGCCCGTCCGACCACGCCTTGGCGCCCGTGGTCCCGACCAATTTCGACATGCTGGGCACCCCGCCGGAGGGAACGCGCACTCTGCTCGACCGGCTGGGGCCGGAGGGATTCGCCCAATGGATGCTGGACGAGCAGCGCGTGCTGATCACCGACACGACGATGCGCGACGCGCATCAGTCCTTGCTGGCCACGCGCATGCGCAGTTACGACATGGTGAAGGTGGCCGACGCCTATGCGCGCGGATTGCCGGAGCTTTTCTCGCTCGAATGCTGGGGCGGGGCGACCTTCGACGTCGCCATGCGCTTCCTCGACGAGTGTCCCTGGGACCGGTTGCGCGCGATCCGGGAGCGGGTGCCGAATATCCTGTTGCAGATGCTGCTGCGCGCCTCCAACGCCGTCGGCTACACCAATTATCCGGACAATGCGGTCCGGTATTTCGTCCAACAGGCCGCCGATAACGGCATGGACCTGTTCCGCGTGTTCGATTCCCTGAATTGGGCGGAGAACATGAAGGTCGCGATCGAGGCCGTTCTGGAGACCGGCAAGCTCTGCGAGGCGGCGATCTGCTATACCGGCGATCTGTTCGACGAGGGACGGCCGAAATACGACCTCGACTACTATGTCGCGCTTGCCCGCGAATTGAAGGGTCAGGGCGCGCATATCCTGGGCATCAAGGACATGGCGGGTCTGTGCCGGCCACGCGCGATCGACACCCTGGTCCGCGCGCTGAAGGATGAGACCGGCCTGCCGATCCATTTCCATACCCACGACACCAGCGGCGCGGCCGCGGCCAGCGTGATCGCGGCCGCCGAGGCCGGGGCGGATGCGGTGGACGCGGCGATGGACAGCCTCTCCGGTCTCACCTCCCAGCCCAATCTGGGCTCGATCGCCATGGCGCTGGCCGACACGCCGCGCGCCCCGGGCCTAGACCCGGCCACGGTGCGCGCCTTCTCCGACTATTGGGAGGCGGTGCGCCAGCAATATCGCGCCTTCGAGAGCGATTTGCGCGCCGGCGCCTCGGAGGTCTATCTGCACGAGATGCCGGGCGGCCAGTTCACCAACCTGAAGGAACAGGCCCGCGCCATGGGGCTGGCGGAGCGCTGGCACGAGGTGGCGCGCACCTATGCCGAGGTCAACTGGATGTTCGGCGACATCGTGAAGGTGACGCCGAGCTCCAAGGTAGTGGGCGACATGGCACTCTCCATGGTCTCCAGCGGCCTGACGGTGGCGCAAGTGGAGGACCCGGCGCACGACACCAGCTTCCCCGACTCCGTCGTCGCCATGCTGCGCGGGGAGCTGGGCCAGCCCCCGGGCGGCTGGCCGGAAGCGCTGCGGAAGAAGGCGCTGAAGGGCGAGAAACCCTTCACCGACCGGCCGGGCAAGCACCTGAAGCCCGTCGATCTGGAGGCCGAACGCACAGCGGCCGCCAAGGCGGCCGGAGAGGAGATCGACGCCGCCGACCTCGCGTCCTACCTGATGTATCCGAAGGTCTTCACCGACTTCGCCAAACGCCGGCAGGAAACGGGGCGCCTCGACGTCGTGCCGACGCCCGTCTTCTTCTACGGCATGGAGCCGGGCGACGAGGTCACGGTCGAGATCGAGAAGGGCAAGATCCTCGTCATTCGCTTGCTGACCGTGGCGGAGCCTGACGAGGCGGGCCAACGCGAGGTCTTCTTCGAATTGAACGGCCAACCGCGCATGGTGCGCATCGCCGACGCCAAGCTGGCCGAGAAGAGCATCGCGCGGGAGAAGGCCGATCCCGACCAGCCGGGCCACGTCCCCGCCCCCATGCCCGGCATGGTCGCCAGCCTCGCGGTATCGGAAGGGCAGAAGGTGAAGGCCGGCGATATCCTCATGACGCTGGAGGCGATGAAGATGGAAACCGCCATCACCGCCCCCGTCGCCGGCACGGTGAAGCGCCTGACCGTCAAGGCGGGCGGGCAGGTCGACGCGAAGGACCTTGTGGCGGTGATCGGATAGCGAACCGCGCCCCTATCCCCGCTCCGCCGCCTCGGCCTCCGCCTCCTCGATCAACCATTGGCGGAAGGTTTCGGCGGCCGCGCGCAGGGGCACGCGGGCGCGGCGCACGATATGATAGGCGGACTGGCGCTTTTCAGGCGGGGGCTGGAAGGGGATGACGAGACGCCCCGCCGCGATATCGTCATGCACCAGGCTGGCAAGGCCCAGGATGACCCCCTGCCCATCAACCGCCGCCTGATAGCCGAGCGTGGTCAAGGCGAAGATCAACCCGCGCCGGACATCGACCTCCGGCGCGCCCGCGCCGGCCAGCCATTGCTCCCATTCCGCATATTCGCTGTCATGCAGCAGATAATGATTGGCGAGATCCTGCGGCGTCTCCAGCTTCGGGCTGCGCTTCAGGTAGTCGGGACTGCATAGCGGGACGAGCCGCCCGCCGACCAGCGCCTCCGCCTCCAGACCCGGCCATTTTCCCGCGCCGTGACGGATGCCGAGATCGACATCCTCGCGCTCGTAATCGATCAATTCGCGCGTTGGGTTGAGACGCAATTGGATCGTCGGCGCGCGCTGTTGAAAACGCGGCAAGCGCGGCACCAGCCAACGCGAGGCGAAGGCCGATGTCGTGGCGACATGAAGCGGCCGGTTCTCATCCGCCCGGCGCAGGCGCACCGTCTCGTCCTCCACCAAATCGAAGGCCTCGCGCACGGCGGCGTAATAGCGTTGTCCCGCCTCCGTCAGCAGGATCGAGCGGCCGGCGCGACGCAGCACCGCGAAGCCCAGCCAATCCTCCAACGCGCGAAGCTGCTGACTGACGGCGGCATGGGTGACGTTCAGATCCGCCGCCGCCTTGCTGACGGAAAGGTTGCGGGCCGTCGCCTCGAAGGCGCGAAGCTGGGTCAGGTTGGGCATATCGCGTCGCATTCTGATATTGTAATTTAATCTTACATATTAGCAAGAATTGCTGCCTCGCCTCACGGCCGGGTTTCACCTACATAAACACTCAGAAGGCGACGGGAAACGGCCCGTACCGAGCGAATAGATCGTTAGGAGAATTGCCATGAACCCGATGCAGGACACCACACTGACCATCGCCCAGATCGCCGATGGCCGGATCGACCACCGCCGTGATCAGCTTTCCGCCCAGACCTTGAGGGAGCGGGTCGAACTCTCCCGCGCGGTGGAGCGTGAACGTGCCCGTCAGCGCCGCACCGTGATCTACGCGGGTCTGGGCCGGATGCTGCGAACCCTCCTGGCGCGCTTCCCCCGGGGACTGCGTCCCGCCCCGCGCCCCGTTTCCGGGCCGGCCACCACGCCGTCCGGCGGTTGCGCCGCCTGAGCCTGCCCGCTCAGGACGGCCCCTTGCGAGCCGCGGGGACGTTCCGCCCCCCAAAGCCCCACCCGCGAAGCCCCCTTCGCGGGTCTCGGGCGGAACGGCCCCGCGCTCGCTTTTTTGTCGGTGTCGTCAGGCCCCGCCTAGCCTGTCATCAGGGAGCAAAGATGCGCCATCCCGCAACACGGCCCGGGCCTCCATCGTGTAACGCTCCTCCCCCGTTCCATGCAGAAAAAGGCCCGGCAACAGGCAATCCATGCCCCGCACGCCCTTGCGTGCATGGACGATGACCCGTTTCGCCGGCACGCCTGCCCGCGGCCAGAGCGGCAGGATGCGGATGTCGCCCGCGCGGCCGTGCAGCAGCGCCAGGATCTCGCTCAACCGATCCGCGCGGTGGATCAGGGTGAGCCCCCCCTTGGGCGCCAGCGCGGCCAGCAGGCAATCGATCCAATCCGACAACCGCGCCTCCCCCTCCCGGTTCGCGGTATCCCGTCCGGCGTGAGGCGAGGCGTCCGTGCCGATCAAATGATAGGGTGGGTTCGCCATCGCCTGCGCGAAGGTGCCGCACGGCAGTTCCGTCGGCGGTGACAGGAGATCGCCGGTCAGCACCCGGCAGCGCCCGTCCATGCCATTCGCCGCCGCGTTGCGCGACGCGATCGCGGCCATGGCCGGGTCGCGCTCCAACCCGACAAGATCGGCATGCGCCACCCGCGCGCCATAGCAGAACATCGCCGTACCGACACCGCAGCCGAGGTCGAGAACCGGGCCGCCCGCCGCCCGACCGCGATCCTTCACGACCGGCACGGCGGCGGCCAACAGGACCGGGTCCATCGCGGCGCGGTAACCGTCCGCCGGCTGCTCGATCACGATCCGGCCCCCCAGGAAGGCATCACGCGTGGTGGTCACCAATCCTCCCCCGCCTCTTCCAGAAGCGCGCGCGCCCGTTCGTAGTCCTCGTCCAGGACCATGAGGCGGCGTTCCAGCGCGCCGATGGAGCCCTCCATGATACTGGCATGCAGGTCCATCATCACCGCCTCTATACCGCTCTCCGCCAGGAGGGCGGTCAGGAAACTGAGCCGGACCGGATCATTGCTGCGCACCACTTCCCGCACGGGCCTGCCTTTTCCATATGTCGTCGCGAGCGAACCGGCGAGGCAGAGACGACGCCGAAAACCGCCATGCGCCGCTTGACCATTGCCGGTCCCGGACTATGGTTCGCCCCTGTGTAGCCGCGCGTCAATCGGCGCGGGTCCTATCCGGTCGGACGAGGGGAATAGCTGGCGTGGCCAAGATTGTCAGCCTGAACGACGAACGCGAGGCCAAGCGCGAGGCGGAACAGGAGGCGCGTAAGCCCTCCTTCGACCGACTGGCGCGGCTTGTCGACGCGGACATGTCCCGCGTGAACCAGCATATCCTCGATCATATGCAGAGCCCGGTGGCGCTGATACCGCAACTCGCGGGGCACCTGATCGCGGCGGGGGGGAAGCGCCTGCGCCCGATGATGGTCTGCGCCGCCGCCCAGCTCTGCGGCTATACCGGCAGCCGCCATATCGGCCTCGCCGCCTGTGTCGAGTTCATCCACACCGCAACGCTGCTGCATGACGACGTGGTGGACGAGAGCGACTTGCGCCGTGGCCAGGAAAGCGCCAATGCGCTCTGGGGCAATCAGGCCAGCGTCCTGGTCGGCGACTTCCTGTTCAGCCGTGCCTTCCAACTCATGACCGCCGACGGGCAGTTGAAGGTCCTGAAAATCCTCTCCGACGCCTCCGCCGTCATCGCGGAGGGCGAGGTGCTGCAGCTCATGACGGCGAACGCACCCGACACCTCGGAAGAGGACTATCTGCGCGTCATCCGGTCCAAGACCGCCGCCCTCTTCGCCGCTGCCACCCAGATCGGCGCCGTCGTGGCCGAACGTCCGGCGAAGGAGGAGGAGGCGCTCTCCAGCTACGGCATGAATCTCGGCATCGCCTTCCAGCTTGTCGACGACGTGCTCGATTACTCCGCCGATCAAGCGGCGCTCGGCAAGACGGTGGGGGATGATTTCCGCGAGGGCAAGGTTACCCTGCCGGTCGTGCTCGCCTGGCGGCGCGGCGACGCGGAGGAGCGGGAATTCTGGCGCCGCACGATCGAGCGATCCGACCAGCGCGAGGGCGATCTGGACCACGCCATGCGGCTGATGGCCAAGCACGGCACGCTGACCGACACCCTGGACCGCGCCCGGCATTACGGGGCGATCGCGCGCGACGCCCTCGGCCTCTTCCCGCAGGCGGATATCAAGGACGCGATGCTGGAAGCGATCGATTTCGTGATCGACCGCGCCTACTGACGCGGGCCGGAGAACGGCCGCCGCGCCTCACACATTCAACAGCAGGTTCTCGCGTTCCCAGGAGGAAATCACCTGCTGATAGAGGTCGTATTCGGTGTTCTTGACCTCGATATAGGCCTTGGCGAAACGCTCCCCCAACACCTCCTTCAACGGCTTGGCATAATTGAATTTATAGAGCGCGTCGCCCTGGTGACGCGGCAGCGAGAAGGCGAAGCGGTAGGCGTCGCCCTCCACCGGCTTCTGCGGCTCCAGCTTCTCCGTCAGGCCGAGATATCCGCAGGCCAGCGTCGCCGCGATCGCCAGATAGGGATTGGCGTCCGAGCCCGCGACCCGGTTCTCCACCCGCCGGGCCTCCGGCGCCGATTCCGGCACGCGCAGGCCGACCGTGCGGTTGTCGCGGCCCCAATGGACGTTGATCGGCGCATCCGAATAGCGCGCGATCCGCCGATAGCTGTTCACGTTCGGCGCCAACAGCGGCATCGAGGGCGAGAGATAACGCTGCAAGCCCCCGATATAATTCAGGAACTGCTTCGAATCCTTGCCGGCCTTGGTGGCGAAGATATTCCGGCCCGTCTTCTGGTCGATGAGGGACTGGTGGATATGCATCGAACTGCCGGGCTGGTTCTGATGCGGCTTGGCCATGAAGGTCGCGTGCACCCCGTGCTTCAACGCGGCCTGACGGACCAAGCGCTTGAACAGGAAGACCTGATCGGCGAGCTCCATCGGGTCGCCGTGGTTGAAGTTGATCTCCAACTGCGCCGCCCCGGCCTCGTGCGCCAGGGTATCGACATCGATCAGCGCCGCCTCGCAATAATCGTAGATGTCCTCGACGATCGGATCGAATTCGTTCGCGGCCTCGATGCCATAGGCTTGGCGGCCGGATTCCTGACGGCCGGACAGGCCGATCGGCGGCTCCAGCGGATAATCGGGATCGACGTTCTTCTTGACCAGATAGAATTCCAACTCCGGCGCCACGACGGGCCGCAGCCCCAGCGCCTCGAACTGCCGGACGACGTTGCGCAACACCGCGCGTGGCGCGTAATCCACGGGCTCGTCATTCAGGTAATAGGCATCGCAGACCACCTGCGCCACCGGCGTCGGATACCAAGGCACGACGCGCACCGTATCCGGATCGGGTTTGAGATAGACATCGAGGCTCTCGTCGCTCGCCACCTCGCTGGTTTCTACATAGTCGCCGGTGACGGTCTGGATGAAGACGCTGTCCGGCATGCGCAGTTCGCGCCCCCCAAGCCCCTTCACGAATTTCGGACAGGGCAGGATCTTGCCGCGCGCGATCCCCGCCATGTCCGGCACCAGGCATTCGACCTCGTCGATCGTCCGACCGGTGACCCATTCCGCCAATTCTTCGTTCGTCATGATCCCCTGCCCGCGTTGCCCGGGTCGACCCGACCCGGGGGTCCGCGAAATTTAAAATTGTGATCACATTTCTATTGCCTATACTCCGCGACGGCAACAGGCGAAGGTGATTGGGCCCGACCGGCCGCTCCATCGCAAGCGTTCACGACGCCCCCAAGAGACGGATAAGCGAGATCGACGATGACAGAGCGGCTCAGCAAGATGGAGGTCGAGGCCTTCCTGGCGGCCTATCCCGACCTAAAGGGCGTCGATATGCTGCTGCCCGACATGTGCGGCATCCTGCGGGGCAAGCGCATCGGGGCGGAGGCGCTCGACAAGCTCTATGAAAAGGGCGTGCAGATGCCGGGCTCGACCTATCTGCTCGACGCCACGGGGCAGAATTGCGACACGCTGGTCTATGGCACGCGTGACGGGGACCCGGACTATCCCTGCTTCGGGGTGGCGGAAACCTTGAAGCCCGTGCCCTGGGCCTCCTCCCCCACCGGCCAGGTGATCGCCACCATGCTGGACGCGGAGGGCGAGCCCTTCTTCGCCGACCCGCGTCAAGTTCTTCGCCGCGCGGCACAACCATTGACGGACATGGGATTGACGCCGGTCGTGGCGATCGAGCTCGAATTCTATCTGCTGGACGGGGAGTTCGACCCGCTCGGCCGGCCACAGCCGGCGCGCCCACCGGCCCCCGCCCAGCGGCAAACCACCACCCAGGTCTACGGCATAGAGGAACTCTATGATTTCGAGGCCTTCCTGGTCGATGTCGAGAATGCCTGCCAGGCCCAGAACGTGCCCGCCGACACCGCCACCAGCGAATACGCCCCCGGCCAGTACGAGATAAACCTGCACCACGTCGCGGACCCGGTGGATGCCTGCGACGACGCGCTCATGCTGAAGCGTCTTATCAAGGGCGTGGCACGCCGGCACGGCATGACGGCATGCTTCATGGCCAAGCCGTTCGAGGATCTGGCGGGATGCGGGCTGCATGTGCATGTCAGCCTCGTCGACCGCGACGGCCGCAATGTCTTCGCCGGCGACATGGACGAGGAAACGGGCCTGCCCGTCGCACCGATGCTGAAGCACGCAATCGCCGGGTTGAAGGAGACCATGGCCGACGGCATGGCGATCTTCGCGCCGAACGCCAATTCCTATCGCCGCTTCCAGGCCAACAGCTACGCCCCGATCAATACCGCCTGGGGCGTGGACAACCGCACGGTTTCCCTGCGCATTCCACGTGCCGAGGCCGATGCCATGCGGGTCGAGCACCGCGTCGCCGGGGCCGACGCCAACCCCTATCTGACCGTGGCCGCCGTATTGGCCGGCATGCATCACGGCATCGCGAACGAACTCGACGCCGGTGGAATCGAACGCGGCAACGCCTATGACAATCCACCGACGGGCCTGCCGCTGCGCTGGTGGCAGGCGCTGCTGCGCATGGGGGACAGCGAGGTGCTGCCGCGCTATCTCGGCCAGCACTATTGCGACTGCTATGTCGCCGCCCGCAGCTTCGAGAACGACAATTTCAACGCCCATATTCCGGCGCTGGATTATTCCTGGTACCTGCGCACGGTGTGACGCGCGAACTCTCGATTTCACCGCCTTCGTCGAGGACAGATCATGGCCGTCGATCAGACCCGCCCCTCCTATTATCAAGCCACCTGCAACGACACGACCCGCCATCCCCGGCTCGAAGGCTCCCAGAAGGCCGATGTCGTGGTGGTCGGTGCCGGCTATACCGGCCTCTCGGCCGCGCTGGAACTGGCGGAGGCGGGCTATGACGTCGCGGTGGTCGAGGCGGAGACGGTGGGCTATGGCGCCTCCGGCCGTAACGGCGGCCATGTATGCCCCGACTACAACAAGTCGATGGCGCATCTGACCAAGGCGCTTGGCCAGGACGGGGCCCGGATCGCCTGGGAACTCGGCAACGAAACGACACGCCTCGTCGGCGAAAGGGTTCGGAAATACGGCATCGATTGCGACCTCAAATGGGGGTATCTGCACGCCGCCGAGCGGCGCGGCCATGTCCCGGAACTGCATGAAATGGCAGAGGAGGCCGCGCATTGGGGCTATGACGGCATGCGCGTGATCGAGGGGGAGGAGCTTCGCAGCCGCCTCGGGACCACGCGCTATCATGCCGCGTTGGAGGACCCGCGCGGCGGTCATCTGCACCCGCTCAACTACTGCAAGGGATTGGCCCGCGCCGCCGTGGCGGCCGGCGCGCGGATTTACGAGGAAAGCCGCGTCCTCGCCCTGGATACGGGCGAGAAAAGCGGCGGCAATGTCTCCGTTACCACGGCGGACGGCTCCGTCGAGGCCGATTTCATGGTGCTGGCCGGAAACGCCTATCTTCAGGAGACGGTACCCTTCCTCTATCGGCGGCTGATGCCGGTCGGCTCCTATATCGTCGCGACGGAGCCACTGGGCGATAACATGGCGCGCGAACTGATCCGCGAGGACGAGGCCGTCGGCAACATGAACTTCATTGTCGATTATTACCGTCTCTCGGCCGACCGGAGGATGCTTTATGGCGGACGCGCCACCTATTCGGGAATAGAGCCGCGCGACCTCGCCTCATTCGTGCTGCCCCGCATGACGGGGGTCTTCCCGCAATTGAAGGATAGCCGCATCGACTATGCCTGGGGTGGCAATATCGGCATCACCGTGGACCGCATGCCCCATGTCGGGCGGATCGGCACGCGCTGCTATTTCAGCCAGGGCTATTCCGGCCACGGGCTCGCGCTCTCCAACCTCTGCGGCAAGCTGATCTCCGAGGCGATCCGCGGCCAGAACGAGCGTTTCGACACGCTCGCCGCCGTGCGTCACCCGATCTTCCCGGGCGGCAGGTTCCGCACGCCGCTGCTCTCTCTGGGCATGCTCTGGTACCGGCTGAAGGACGCGCTGGCGTAATACCGGTCACCATGGGCGGCCCCCTGCGCGGGGTTTGGCGAATGGGTTTGGAAACCCGCCGCGCGGCGCTCAAACGCGCCTGACACAGGCGCTCGCCCGCCCCCGCCGGCCCGCGTTCCGCCCGAGGTGAACAGCGGGCAGGAATACCCTTCGCGCAAACGAATCGGCCAGAAGAGCAATATCGCCCTCATTGCGGGAACTATAATAATGTTCAATCAGCGATAAATTCTCTTATGATTGTTTTGGCGCAATCAATAATAGAAAATACACGAAAATTTCGTTTTTTGACGCTAATCCCACCCCAATTAATTGATGGAAATAGGCATCGCAACCGTTCGTATGGCACTTCTATCGAGGTAGCAATACACTCCAATACAATCTTAACGGGAGAGGTAGCGATGTATGACCCATTGGACCTTGCCGAGTTCATCGGACGCCGGCGAAATGATCTGGCGGAACTCGGCCTCACCTTGCAAACCCGCGACGATTTCGATGCGCTGTATGCCCTGGACCTTCCGGGAAAAACGGTCTCGCCGATGTTCTCCCCCGCGCACCACGACCTGCTGGACCAGCGGGCACGCTGGATCTGCGGGACGATCGAGGGCCAGATCGTCCATGTCCAGGCGTACCGCGTGATCGATACCGGTGCCTCCACCATGGAGCGCGCGCTCGTCTCGGAATTCGCGCGCATCTTCGGCAAACCGTCGGCGGTGCCGATCGGCACGATCGCGGACGCGCTGGCCGAGATGCGGGGCCGTGTCGTCTATCATGGCGACCTCTGGTGCCATGAGTCGTTGCGTGGCACAGGCGCCGGCGAGAAGCTGGGGGCGATCGGCGTCGGATCGGCCATGTTGGGTTTCGACCCGGATTATGTGATCGGCTTCATGGAGCAACCCCTGGCCGGGCGCGGCTTCTTCTTCCGGGAAGGCTATTTCCATATCGAGCCGCTCGGCTCCGGCTGGCGGCGCGGCGCGCCCTTCCTGCTGGAGAATGATTGGCTGGTCTATTGCAGCCGGTCGAGCCTGCGGAAGCTCGTGATGCGGGACGCTCAGCAGAACCGGGTCAAACAGCCGGTCACCCTGTTTGAACCCAGGGTGATGGGGAACACCAGCCGGTAATAGGAAACAAGCCTGGACCGGCCGTGCACGTCGAGGATCGCCGATACGCGTTGGCCGACGGGCCGGCCGGTCAGATGAACCGATTGATAGGCGGTCCGGACTGCGCGCTCGAACGCCTCGTGCGCCAGCCCGGGCTGACCGACCAGACCGTTCACGAAATCCCGGCCATAGAGTTCGCCGGTCGTCGATTCCCGTCCGCAATGAAGATAGGGCGCACCGTCACGGCTGGGCGCGAAGATCTGCAGACGGTCCAGCAACCCTTCGAACTGCCCTTGCTGGAGGCCGGCATCGCCACCTCCGTCGAGGAATCGGATGGCATCGCCGAACGCGGGGTTCCTGCCGACCAAGGTCTCCAGACTGAGATCCTGCATCCTGACCGTCATCTAGGCGGTATTCCCCTCGGCGTCCGATGCATTATCCGCCAGCATGCGCGCCACCGCGTTCATGTATCGCATCGCGCGATCGAGGGCCAAACCCTCGATATCCTCGATATCCGTCGTCTCATAATTCGCGCGCAACCAATATTTAAGCAGAAGTTCCGCATTGGTCGCCGCGGCGGTCTCGCGGATCGCCGTGCGCTTGGCCGCATCGGTCACGGGTTGCGCTTCACGGAGAAGCTTCCGCAACTCGTCGCGCAGGAAATCGGTTCGCGATGGCATGGCCGGCAATGCTCCTCGATGACACCCGGCCGATCATGGCCCAGACGCTGAACGGATATCAAGCCAGAGTAGCAAAGGCGCGCGGATTCCACAAAACCCCGCCCTCTTGGCCGCGATGGCGAAACGGGCGGCCAAGAGGCCGCCCGTCGCGTCATCATCACCAAGGCGTGGCAGGTTGCCAAGGCACCTCGATCGGCCCTACCCGTCGGCGCGAAGGCACGCATTCTCCGGATCATAGGGGCTTTCCGGAATGACCACGCATTTGTGCATGACCTTCAGGATATCGATCTCCAATTCCGTGCCGGGCTCGCTCAAGGCCGGCGGCACCATGGCGAGCACGAGCGACTTGCCGACCCGGAATCCGTAATTGCCCGATGTCGCGCGCCCGACCAGCGTGCCGTCCTTATAGATCGGGTTGGAGCCGAGGGCGTCGGCCGGGCTTTCCCCGTCGCCATGGCCTGCCGCGTCGCGGCGGACAAGCCCCTCGCCGTCCGGGCCGATCGGCGCCACGCCCGGCACCTCCAGCGTCACGAAACGGTAGGCGAAGCCCTTTTCCTGCCATTTCGACAGCGCATCCCGGCCGAGGAAATCGCCCTTGTTCAGATGCACGAACCGGTCGAGCCCGCTTTCCAGCGCGGCGTACTCGATCGACAACTCCTTGCCCGGCAGGCGATAGCTCTTCTCGACGCGCAGGCTGTCCATCGCCCGAATGCCGAAGGGCTTGAGGCCCAGATCCTTGCCCGCCTCCATCAGCACATCGAAGATATGGATCTGATATTCGATCGGGTGGTGCAGTTCCCAGCCGAGTTCGCCCACGAAGTTGACGCGCGCCGCGCGGCACGGCGCCATGCCGACATCGATCTGCTGGCTGGAGAGCCAGGGAAAAGCCTTGTTCGAGAAGTCGGTACCGGGCGAGACTCGCTTCATCAGGTCGCGCGCCTTCGGTCCCGCGACCACCAGCACTCCCATGGAGTTCGTCAGGCTCTCGAACCGGACGGAACCGTCCTCCGGCATGTGGCGGAGCAACCAGTCATGGTCGAGCCGCTGGAACGCGCCGGCGGAGACCAGATAGAAGCTGGGATGGCCCCAACGGTCCGTGCCCTCGCGCAGGATCGTGAATTCGGAATGGACGCCCCCGCTCGGCGAGAGCGAATGGGCGAGGCCGAGGCGCCCGACCTTCTTCGGCAGCTTATTGGCCACCAGATGGTCGAGGAACGCTTCCGCGCCCGGCCCGGAAACCCGCGCCTTGGCGAAGCCGGTCATATCCAGGATGCCGACATTCTCCATGACGTTGAGGCATTCCTTGCGCACGCTTTCCATGTAGCGGGAGCGGCGGAAGGAATAATCGTCCACCTGCGCCTCGCCATCGGTGGCGTAGAAATTCGCCCGCTCCCAGCCGAAGGACTGGCCGAAGACGGCGCCCAGATCCTTCAGCCGGTCATAGATCGGCGAACGGCGCAGCGGCCGCGCGTCCGGGCGTTCCTCGTCCGGGAAGTGGGTCACGAAGACGTGCGCATAAGCTTCCTCGTTCTTGGTCTTGAGGTAGCTCTTGGTGCAGTAGTCGCCGAAGCGCCGCGGATCGACGCCTAGCATGTCGATGCCGGGCTCGCCCTCGACCATCCATTCGGCGAGCTGCCAGCCGGCCCCGCCGGCGGCCGTGATGCCGAAGCTGTGCCCTTCCGACAGCCAGAAGTTCGGCACGTCCCAGGCCGGCCCGACGATCGGGTTGCCGTCGGGCGTATAGGCGATGGCGCCGTTATAGACCTGCTTCACGCCGACCTCGCCGAAGGCGGGGACGCGGTGGATCGCATGCTCGATATGCGGCTCCAGACGCTCCAGGTCCTCCTGGAACAGCTCGTACTCGCAATCCTCCGCCGGGCCGTCGACATAGCAGGCCGGCGCGCCGTGCTCATAGGGACCGAGGATCAGGCCGCCGCGCTCCTCGCGCATGTACCACTGACCGTCGGAGCCGCGCAGCACGCCCATCTCCGGCAGCCCCTGCTCCTTGCGCTTCAGGATCTCCGGATGGGCATCGGTCACGATATACTGGTGCTCGACCGGGATGACGGGAATGTCGAGGCCGACCATCCGGCCGGTCTGGCGCGCGAAGGACCCGGTGGCGCTCACCACATGCTCGCAGGTGATGTCGCCCTTGTCGGTCTTGACCAGCCATTCGCCGGAGGCCGTGCGCTCGATCCCGGTGACGGTGGTATTGCGGTTGATCTCCGCGCCCAGCGCCCGCGCGCCCTTGGCCAGCGCCTGGGTCAGGTCCGCCGGCTGGATATAGCCGTCCTCGGGATGGCGAATGGCGCCGATCAATCCCTCGGTCGACATCAGCGGCCAGATTTCCTGGACCTCCTCCGGCGTCATGAAATCCACCTGCACGCCGATCGTCTCCGCCACGCCGGCATATTGGCGATATTCGTCCATCCGGTCCTGATTCTCGGCCAAACGGATGTTCGACACCTTGGAGAGACCCACCTTCTGCCCGGTTTCCTGCTCCAGCTCCTGGTAGAACTTGACCGAGTATTTATGGATCTGCCCCACCGAGTAGCTCATGTTGAACAGCGGCAGCAGACCAGCCGCGTGCCAGGTGGAGCCGCTGGTGAGTTCCTTGCGCTCGACCAGCGCGACGTCCGTCCATCCCTTCTTAGCCAGGTGATAGAGCGTCGACACGCCCACGACGCCACCGCCGATCACCACCACGCGCGCATGTGTTCTCATCGAATTCGGCTCCCAGCTTCACGCGACACTTTTTCCATGCCGGCCGACGCGCCGCCGACCAGTTCGCCGGAACAATGGGACGCGTCGCGCGGCCCCGCTTGCCGATGTGCGACGGGCGATTGGTGAAAAAGCGCCGCGCCTTTCGGAAGCCGCGCGCCCGACACGCGGAACCGATGGCGCTCACAGTCGAGTCGGATGTCGCTCACGTGTTGTTCCACCGCCGCGTTCCGGCGGATTATCGCATCAAGGTGTCGGGGCGACGCGAGACGACAGCCGGTTTCATGCAAGCATGAACCGGCCTTTCCGGCGTTCCCGACCCGATTTGAGATTCAGCACACCAACAATGACGATCCCGGCCCCGCGCCGGGACCCCTCCCCGGGATACGGAGCGAAGAGCGATGAGCGACGGCGACACGGCGGCACTCGACGAGATGATGGATCAGCCCCCCGCGGGCGGCGGGCGCGCGGGCCGCGAAGGCCGCCGGGGACGCGAGGGGGGCGGCGGACGCGCCGCGCGCCAGGCCAAGCGCGCCGGCGCCGGCGGCAAGGCACCGGCCTATATCACCCGAAAGGTCGGCTATTTCGAGGTTTTCGGGGAGGAAGGGCTCGACATGATCGAGCGCAATGCCGACACCGTCCTGAAGGAAATCGGCATCGACTTCCGCGGGGACCCGGAGGTGCTGGACCTCTGGCGCCAGGCGGGCGCCGACGTGCAAGGCGAGCGCGTCCGCTTCGAGCCCGGCATGCTGAAGAAGATCGTGCAGGACAGCGCGCCCAGCCTGATCACCCAACATGCCCGCAATCCGGAGCGCACGGTGAAGATCGGCGAAGGGCACACGGTCCTGGTTCCGGCCTATGGCCCACCCTTCATCCGCTCGCTCGACGACGGGCGGCGCTACGCGACGATCGAGGATTTCCGCAATTTCGTGAAGCTCGCCTACATGTCGCCGGGCCTGCACCATTCCGGCGGCACGCTGTGCGAGCCGGTGGACCTGCCGGTCAACAAGCGCCACCTCGACATGGTCTATAGCCATATCCGCTATTCGGATAAGCCCTTCATGGGCTCCGTCACCGCGCCGGAACGTGCGCAGGACACGGTCGACATGGCGAAGATCGTCTTCGGCGACGATTTCGTCGACCAGAACTGCGTCGTCATCAACCTGATCAACGCCAACTCGCCGATGGTCTGGGACGACACCATGCTGGGCGCGCTCAAGGTCTATGCCCGCAACAATCAGGCCTGCGTCATCAGCCCCTTCATCCTGGCCGGCGCGATGAGCCCGGTGACGGTCGTGGGCACGCTGACGCAGCTATACGCCGAGGCGCTCTCCGGCATGGCGCTGACGCAACTCGTCCGGCCGGGCGCGCCGGTCGTCTTCGGAACCTTCGCCAGTTCGATCTCGATGCAGTCGGGCGCGCCTACCTTCGGCACCCCGGAGCCCTCGCTCGTGCTCTACGGCGCCGCCCAACTCGCCCGGCGGCTGGGCGTCCCCTTCCGCTCCGGCGGCGGGCTCAACGCCTCGAAGATCGCGGATGCGCAGGCGGCCTATGAGTCCGCCAACACGCTGCAGACGGCGGCGCTGGGCGGGGTCAACTTCATGCTGCATACCGCCGGCTGGCTCGAAGGCGGTCTCGCCATGGGCTATGAGAAGTTCGTGATGGATGCCGACCAGGCCGCGATGATCGGCCGCCTGCTCGCCGGCCCGGATCTGGGCGAGAACGGACAGGCGATGGACGCCATTCGCGAGGTCGGGCCGGGCAGCCACTATCTCGGTTGCGCGCATACCCAGGCCAATTTCGAGGAGGCTTTCTATCGCTCGCCCCTCGCCGACAACAACTCGTTCGAGCAATGGGACAGCGAGGGCGGCCAGGACATGAACCAGCGCGCCAACGCCTATTGGAAGAAGCAGCTGCGCGACTACGAGGACAAGGCTCCCGCGATCGATCCGGCGATGCTGGAATCCCTCGATGCCTTCGTCGCCAAGCGCAAGGAATCGATGCCCGATTCGAACGTCTGATCCTGGGGCACTGGCCCTGGGGGACGTTGCCCTGGGGGACGTTGCCTTGGGGGGGCTTGGAGCGCGCCGGCGATGCGAACCGTCGCCCGGCGCGCCCGAAAGCGCCCGGGCTCCGCCCCCCGGCCCGCCGGCGAAGCCCTGTTCAGGCGCGATGGGCCACGCCCCATCCCTTGCCGTGAGTATTGAAATTCGGTTGCGCGCTTCTTTGAGTGTTTACCGTAGGATCGGGCCTGTGCGATAGTTCCCGCAACCATAAGAATAGAGACGCGATGCGGCCGTTCGCGCGCGCGACTCGTGGGAGGAGCACAGAGGTTTGATTCGCCTCATCGATGGTATCAACGAGGCGGTGGGCCGGGTGATTTCCTGGGTCGCCGTCGTCTTCGCGGCCATGATCATCTATGATGTCGTCATGCGCTATGTCTTCAGCGCGCCGACATTGTGGGCCTTCGACCTGACGCGGCAGCTTTATGGCTTCTATTTCATAATGCTCGGCGGATATGCCCTGCGTCACGGGTCGCACGTCAAGGTCGATATCCTCTCGGAACGCCTCGCGCCGCTCGGCCAGCGCATTCTGGCCGTGCTTGGCTATCTCATCTTCTTCTTTCCCTTCGCCTGGGTCTTCACGACCCGCAGCTACGACTTCGCGATGCGCTCCTGGCAGCAGGGCGAGACGACCTACGGGGCGGCGCAATTGCCCGTCTATCCGGTCAAGATGGCGATGGCGGTCGCCGCGGCCCTCCTGATCATCCAGGGTATTTCGGAAGTCATGAAACTTGTGCTCGCGCGCGGGCAGTCCGAGGGGGAAGCTGGGCATGTCGGGTGAATCCATCGCCCTGATCATGGGTGGGCTCCTGATTCTCGGCCTGTTCATGGGCCATCCGCTGGCCTTCGTCCTGGGGGGAACCGCAGTCCTCGGCGCGCTGATCGCCGGCAAGCCCATGGTGCTCGGCATCGTCATCAACCGCATTTTCGGCGATGTGCTGGACAATTACGTGCTCATCGCCATTCCGCTTTTCGTGCTGATGGCGCGCTTCCTGTCGGATTCGGGCGTCACGGATCGCATGTTTGAAACCTTGCGCCTTCTCCTGGCGCGGGTAAGCGGCGGGCTCGGCCTCGCCGTGGTCTTCATCTCGATCCTGCTGGCCGCCACCACCGGCATCATCGGCGCTTCCATCACCGTGATGGGGGTCATGGCGCTCAAGCCGATGCTCAATTACGGCTATTCGAAGCGGTTCACGACCGGGGTGATCGCGTCATCGGGGTGCCTTGGCATTCTGATTCCGCCGTCGATCATGCTGATCCTGATGTCATCGAACTCCGACCTGTCGGTGGGTGAACTCTTCGCCGGCGCGCTCGTTCCGGGCACCCTGCTCGGGCTCATGTACGCGGCCTATGTCGCCATTCTCGCCTTCTTCCGTCCCGATATCGCGCCGGCCGTCAAGACCGAGGAACGGGTCGAGCGCGCCACGCTCGTCCGCATGCTGCTGGTGGAGGCGCTGCCGCCGCTTGTCCTGATCCTGGGCATTCTCGGCAGCATGCTGGCGGGTATCGCCACCGCGACGGAGGCATCGGCGATCGGCGCGGCGCTGGCGCTCGGCATCGTCGTCATGCGTGGGCGCTTCCAACGGGATACCTTCATCGGTGCATTGCGGGAAACCGGCCGGACGTCGGCCATGATCCTCTTCATCGTCGTGGGCGCATCGGCCTTCACCGGGGTGTTCAACATCACCGGTGGCCTGAGGGCGACGCAGGAACTGATCCGGGCCCTGGAGATGGAACCCTGGATGCTCATCACCATGATGATGATGATCGTCTTCGTCCTCGGCATGTTCCTCGACTGGACCGGTATCGTGCTGCTGTCCTTCCCGATCTTCCTGCCGATCGTCAGCGAAATGGGGGTCGGGCTGCTGTGGTTCGTCGTTCTGATGGCGGTTGTCCTGCAGACGTCGTTCCTCTCGCCGCCCTTCGGATATGCGCTCTTCTACATGCGCGCGCTCGCGCCACCGGAAGTGCGTATCGGCGACATCATCATCGGAGTCCTGCCCTTTATCGGGCTGATCATCGTGATGGCGCTCGCCATCAGCTTCTTCCCGGGATTGGCCACATGGCTGCCGGAAGCGCTGTACCAATAAAACAGGCACTCACGCTCAAGGAGGAAACGCGATGAAACTGATACGAGGTGTCCTCGCCGCCGCCGTGCTTTCGGGCATGGCCTCGGCCCCCGCCATGGCCCAGGAGAACTGGACCATGACCACCGTCTGGCCCGCCTCGCTCGAACTCATCGAGATGGACCGGAAGTTCGTCGAACTCGCCAACAAGCTCGCCGGCGACGACCTCACCATCGAGTTCTTCGAGGGCGGCACGCTCGTCCCGTCGGGCGAGGTCTTCGGCGCGGTGGAATCGGGCACCATCCAGGCCGGTGGCGACTGGCCGGGCTACTGGGCCGGCCGCGACGCGGCGTTCTCCCCGCTCGCGACCCATGCCAGCCTGTTCAACGCCGTCGACTATGTGAACTGGATCCAGCAATGGGGCGGCCGCGAAATCTACAATGAGATTTACGGTCAGTTCGGCATGGTCTACCTGCCCTATGCCGTGACCAACAACGAATCGGGCTTCCGCACCAACGAGCCGATCCGCACGACGGAGGATCTTCAGGGCAAGCGGCTGCGTCTGTCCGGTCTCGAACAGGGCCGGCTGCTCGAAAAGCTCGGCGGCAGTCAGGTTTCCATGGCCGGTGGTGAAATCTACCAGGCGCTGGAGCGCGGCGTCATCGACGGGGCGGAGTTCTCCACCCCGAACGTCGATTTCTCCGGCGGCTTCCAGCAGGTCACGGACTACTGGGCGACGCCCGGCTGGCACCAGTCGTCCTCGGTCTTCGGCGTGATGATCAACAAGGACGCCTGGGACGCGCTCAGCGCGGAGACGCAGGAAAAGCTGCTGATCGCGGCGGACGCGACCATGCTGTGGTCCCTCGCCTTCACGGAGCGCCGCGCGAACGACGCCTATGGCAAGTTCCAGGACGCCGGTGTCGAGATCACCCGCTATGACGACGAGACGCTGGCGCGCATTCAGGAAATGGCCAACGCCACGATGGAGGAAGTCGCCTGCGAGAACCCCTCCTCCGCCAAGGTCTATCTCAGCCAGCTCGAATATCTCCAGGATTACGCGTCCTGGCGCGACGCGTCGGCCCCCTTCAATCTTGGGCGGACCCCGAACGGGCCGGATATCGAGAAGATCCGCGGCTGCGCCTCCGAATAAACGCCGCAACCGTCCGAGCGAAGGGCCGGCTTCAAGCCGGCCCTTCGTGCTTATCGCCCATGCTATTGGCGCGTTCCGCGCCGGCGGTCAGGCCAGATAACGCCCGCCGCCCGAGATCGCGATCACCGCGAGGCCGAGCGTCAGGTTGATCGTCACGATCGTCCTGATCTGGCCGAGATTACGGCCGGCCGCCGCCCAGTCCTGCCCATCGACCGCCCGGCGCATGCGCTTCCACGGCGCGAAGAACAGATGCGCGAACAGCAGGATCATGACGAAGGCGAGTCCGTTCATCAGATGGATGTGCATGCCCGCCCCGGCGAACCCGCCATAGACGGCGAAAAGCATCAGATAGCCGCTGCCCACCAGCGTCGCGATAACCGCCCATACCCAGGGAAAGAACTTGCCCAGCGTGCCCCGCATCAGGGTGAGCCGCGCCGGCGGCTCCAGCGCCCCCAGATTGGGCCGCAGGCACATATGCAGCAGGAACATCCCCCCGACCCACAGGGTCGCGGCGATCAGATGCAGCGCGAGCGCGAGCGCGATCAGATAGATCATCGGTGAAACCTCCCTCGTCATATCAGGCGTCATGTCGGGCCAGGATGCCCGAATGCGAGGTCACCGCAAGACCGTGAGTCGCGTCCTATCCCCGCATGCGCGCCGCCGCCGGATCGAACAACGGCTCCGCCAGGATCGTGGCCCCCAGACGCGCGCCCAGCAGTTCGATCTCGTACCGGGCGCCGGGTTCCGCCGCCTCCGCCCGGACATAGCCCATGGCGACCGAGCGGTCCGCGTGATGGGCATAGCCGCCGGAGGTAACCCACCCCACGATATCCCCGCCCCGCCAGATCGGCTCGTCGCCGAAGACATCGCCGTCCACGGCCTCGACCGCCAGGGTGACCAATCGGCGCGCCGGCCCCTCCGCCTGTTCGCGCGCGGCGGCCTCGCGGCCGATGAAGTCATTCTTGGAAAGATCGACGAAGCGATCCATCCCGGCCTCGAAGGGGCCATAGACCGGGCGATATTCGCTCGCCCAGGAACCGAACCCCTTCTCCAGGCTGAGGGAACGCAGCGCGCGTCCACCGAAGAGACGGATATCGTCCTCCGCGCCCGCCGCCATCAAGGCGTCGAAGAGTTGAGCCTGATAGTCCGGCTTCACCCAGATCTCGTAGCCCAGATCGCCGGTGAAGCTGACCCGGCCGACCAGGGCCGGAATCAGGCCCAACTCCATCTCCTTGATATCCATGAAGCGGAAGGCGGCGTTGGAGACATCCGCCTCCGTCACCCGGGCCAGCACATCACGCGCCTTCGGCCCCGCGATCGAGAGGCCGACGAGGCCGAGCCCCAGCGCGCGGATCGAAACGCCGCTTTCCGGCAGATGCCGCTCGAACCAGCGCATGTGATACTGCTCCGCCACGCCGGTGCCGAAGATATGGAAACGCTCCGCCTCCAGCTTCGCGACGGTGAAGTCGCCGATCAGCTTTCCCGCCTCGTTCAGCATCGGGGCGAGCGTCATGCGCCCCGCCTTCGGCAGGCTGTTGGCCAGCATGCGGGACAGCCACGCCTCCGCCTCCGGCCCCGTCACCTCGTACTTCGCGAAGCTCGAAATCTCGCACAGGCCGACGCCGCCGCGCACCGCCGCGCACTCCCCCTTGACCACCGGGAAGGCGTTGGAGCGCTTGAAGGTCACATCCTCCCGCGCCTCCATCCCCTCCGGCGCGAACCAAAGCGGCACCTCGAGCCCGAAGGACGCGCCGAAGACCGCGCCATGCGCCTTCATCCGGTCATAGACCGGCGTCTTGCGCAGGTCCCGGGCGGCGGGCAGTTCCTCGTTCGGATAGCGGATACGGAAACGGCGGGAGTAATTCTCGCGCACCTTGGCTTCGGTATAGGCCATGCCCGCCCAATCGCCATAGCGCGCGACATCCATGCCCCAGACATCCAGGCCCGGGTCGCCCTCCGTCATCCAGTTGGCGAGCGCCAGGCCGACGCCGCCGCCCTGGCTGAAGCCCGCCATCACAGCGCAGGCGGTCCAGTAGTTCCTGAGGCCCCGCACCGGCCCGACAAGCGGGTTTCCGTCGGGCGCGAAGGTGAAGGGACCGTTGATGATCTGCTTGATGCCGGCTTCCTGGAAGGCGGGGAAATGCTCGAACCCGACCTCCAGCGACGGCGCGATGCGATCCAGGTCCGGGGCCAGCAGTTCGTGGCCGAAATCCCAGGGCGTCTCCTTGCGCGACCAAGGCTTGCCGGCGCGTTCATAGGTCCCCATCAACATGCCACCGCGTTCCTGGCGCATATAGATCTCGCCCTCGAAATCGACGGCGTGCAGGACCTCCTTGCCGGTGCGCTCGTTGATCTCCTTCACCTGGGGCATGTCCTCGGTCAGGATATACATATGCTCCATGGCCAGCAGCGGCAGGTCGAGGCCGACCATCCGCCCGCATTCCCGTGCCCAGAGGCCGCCGGCATTGACCACATGCTCCGCATGGATCGTGCCTTGCTCCGTCACCACGTCCCAGCTTCCGTCCGGGCGCTGTTGCAGGTCCATCACGCGGTTGCGCAGATAGATTTCCGCCCCCTGCACCCGCGCCGCCTTGGCATAGGCATGCGTCGTGCCGGAGGGGTCGAGATGCCCTTCCAGCGGGCTGTAGAGCGCGCCCTTGAAGCAGGATGGGTCCATCAGCGGGAAATGCTCCGCCGCCTCCTCCGGCGAGATCAACTCGCAATCGATGCCGAGAAGCTTTTCCTTCGCCCGCATCATCCGGAGGAAGTCGAGGCGGTCCTCCGTGCCGGCCAGCAGCACGCCGCCCGTCAGATGGAAGCCGCAGGACTGGCCGGAAATCTCCTCGATCTCCTTATAGAGGCCGATCGTATATTGCTGCAGCTTCGCGACATTGGGGTCACCGTTGATGGTGTGGAAACCGCCAGCCGCGTGCCAGGTGGAGCCGCTGGTAAGCTCCGAGCGCTCGATCAGCACCACGTCCTTCCAGCCCGCCTTGGTCAGGTGATAGAGGACGCTGCATCCGACGACACCGCCACCGATCACCGCAACCTGAACATCGCTCTTCATCGCCGGAAACCCCGCTCGCTCTAAACCGTGGAAATGAGCGGCAAGGTCGCACCATGCGGACACGCCTAAGCTTCCGTCCGCGACGCCAATTGGCCGGATTCAACCGGCCCTTCCTAGTGGATGGCGGCGTGCAGGATCTTGGCGGCGGTGGCCTCCTCGCGCGGGAAATCGGCGACGATCGTGCCGCTCTTGGCCACGAGGACACGGTCGGACAGGTCGAGAATCTCCGGCAGATAGGAGGAAATCAGGATTACGCCCGCCCCGCCCGCCGCGAAATCGCGCACGATCTGGCGGATTTCGGCGATGGCGCCGACATCGACGCCGCGCGTCGGCTCGTCGAAGATGACCAGCCTGGGTTCCTGCACCAGGGACTTGGCGATCACCACCTTCTGCTGATTGCCGCCGGAGAGATAGAGTACCGATTGATCCGCGCCAATGCTGCGGATCGACAATCTGTCCTCCCATTGCCCGGCCAGACGGCGCATCCGGCGCAGCGGCGCCAGGATCCGGCCGCGCCCAAACTTGGCGAGCCAGCCGAGCCCGATATTCTCGCGCGCGCTCATGGTCTCGAAGAACCCGTCGAGCTTCCGGTCCTCGCTGACATAGGCAATCCCGTCGCGCACCGCCTGGGCGGGCAGGTTGTAACGGACCTCCCGCCCGTCGAGCCATATGCGCCCACCACCGAAATTGCGCTTGGTATGGCCGAGAATGACCTTGGCCACCTCGCTCCGCCCGGAGCCGATCAAGCCAGCGATGCCCGTGATCTCCCCGGGGAAGACGGAGAAGGACATGTTGTTCACCATCGCGCCCATGCGCACATTCTCCACCTGCAGGACCGGCAGGGCCGCGGCGGTCCGTGGGCGGGCAGCGGCGGGGCGTTCGGTCTCCAGCAACTCCTCGCCGATCATGTGGTGGATCAGGCGCTCGCGGTCGAAATCCACGGCCGGGCCGGTCACCATGAGGCGCCCGTTGCGCAGTACGGAAATCCGGTCGGCATGGGTCAACGCCTCTTCCAGCGCGTGGGAGATGAAGATCATCGCCACGCCGTTCCGTTGAAGCGTCTTCATCAGATCGAAGAGATGATCCGTCTCCTCCGGCGTGAGGGCGGCCGTCGGCTCGTCCAGGATGATGACCCGCGCCTCGTTGAGGACGGCGCGCGCGATTTCCACCATCTGGCGCTTGGCGGTGGAGAGCGAGCCGGCCAGTTGCGAGGGATCGACCTTGAAGTTCAGGCGTTGCAGCACTTGCCGCGCGGCATTGCGCACCTTGCGCACGGAATTGAAGGGCCGCTCGCGGCCCAGCACCATGTTCTGCGCGACGGTCAATTGCGGAACCAGACTGGTTTCCTGATAGACCATGGAAATGCCGCGCCGGGTCGCGTCCTTCGGCGTGGCGAGGCCGACCACCTCGCCATCGATGCGAAGCCTCCCTTCCGACGGCGCGACGACCCCGGCGATCAGCTTGCAAAGCGTTGACTTGCCCGCGCCGTTCTCGCCGACCAGGGCATGGATCTCCCCCGGATAAAGGGTGAAATCGGCCGCCGAGAGCGCCGCGATACCGCCATAGGTCTTGGTCGCCTTCTCCAGGCCGATGATCGGTTCGGATGTCATGGCCCTACCTTCTCCGGCCCCAGATTAAGAAGCTCCGCGCTGCCCGTGCTGACGGCGATCAGATCGCCGTTCCACGGTATCGCGTCCGTCACCGCGTGACGGTACCCGTTCGCGCGCGAATGGGCCGAGGCGACCGGCATCATCGCCGCGTCCAATTCGATCACGAGACCGTAGGAGAAGGACGGCGCCCAGGGCTTCACCTCCCCGAACAGCCGCGTCGCGCCGAGCTCGATCGGGAAATCGTGACTGAATTCCGGGTTGGCCCGGGGCGATATCCAGTAATGGGGATCGATCGTCGCCTTCATCTCGGCGATGAAGGCCGTCTCGGTCTTCAGGAACTCGATCAAAGGATCGCGCCGCGCGAGGCAGGCCAGCAGATAGCCCGTCCCCATCGGCCGGACCCGCCCGAGATAGCCGGGAAAGCCCGCGCGGCGCACGACGCCGTCGAGACCGAGCAGACGCGCGCGTTCGAGCTCGCTGACGACAAGCCCCCCCTCGGCATCGCGGCACAACCCCATCGGACAATGCAGGTCCGCGCGCAGCGTCGTCGCGCCGCCGTCGCGCGTCAGCGCCACGACGCGGCCGCGCGCCGCCTCCTCCCACGGGGCGCGGGAGAGCACGTCCTGACCGGCGCCATAGCCGCAATCGACCAGCGCGATCTCCTCCTCCGAGAGGAACAGGCAATCGACGATGGAGACGAGGTCGACCGGCGGCGCCCAGCCAAGAAGGCTTCGCCCCGCCGCGTCGCGCACGGAAAGCCCCCCACCCGCGAGCCCGATGGCGACCCGCCCGCCCGGCGAGACGGCGAGCGCCGTCACCGGCGCCGGAAGCTCCGCCCAGGGCGCGGGCGTTTCGCCCCACCGCGCGAGCGTCAGGACCCGACACCCGCTGGAGACCAGCAACCGCCCGTCTTCCGCGCACGCCAGCGCTCCCGGTGCGTCCACGGCGATGGCGTCCGCCCGGTCGAGCCGGCCGTTCGGGCCAAGCACCCCTTCCAGCGTCATCGCGGGCGGCGGCTTGCGATTGAGCCGTGCGAACATCGGACTACCCCTCCCTGCCCCAATAGCTGTCGGTGCCGGTCCAGCCCGGATCGGCGCCGGTCAGCGCGTAGCGCCCGATCTTGTCGTTGGTGACGCCGCCCAGATAGAGCGCGCCGCGATGCTCGCGCATCGAGGTGATCATGTAGAGCGGCCCATCCGGCGCGTCCCACAGCGCATCCACGATCCGGCCCGCGGCGTCGATCTTGAGCACGCCGCCGATATTGAGATTACCGAAAAGCCAGTTCGTCGGCGGCACCCGCCGCGCCATCCGGCGGCGCAGGCCCGGATGGCGCATGGCCCGGTCCATGACCGGATTGCGCATCCCGGCGAGCGCGATCCAGTAGCCGCCGTCGGAGGCGCGGTTGATATTGTCCGGATAGCCCGGCAGTCCGCTGACGAGGACACGTGGCGGCGCCGACATATCCGCCAGATCGAAGATGAGGATGGAACAGGCCCAGGTGCTCGCCACCAGAAGATACTTCCCGTCATGGGTCACGCAGACGCCGTTCGGGAAGACCAGGTGGTCGCGTACGGTGCGCGTCCGGCCGGTACGCGAATCGAAGCCGAGCAACCGGCCGTTCGGCCGCCCCTCCAGCAGGTCGAGACCCCAATTCTCCATGTCGTAGCGCTTGGTCGCGTCGGTGAAGTAGATCGTACCGTCCGGCGCGATATCCAGATCGTCCGCCATGCGGATGGTACTGTCGTCCTGGACGCTTAGAAGGCCGCGATCGGTCTGGTCCGCCAGCAACTCGACCGCGCCGTCCGGCCCGACCCGCAGCAGCCCCATGCCGGCGACGCAGGTGACGAGCCGGCCCTCGCGGTCGAAGGCGAGGCCGAGCGGCCGCCCACCGATCCTGGCATGCACCGCGACCTCCGAATAATCGGGCGGGTCGAAGCGCAGAATGCGGCCGTCGCGGGTCCCGCAATAGAGCCGGTCTTCCGCGTCCAGGATGACGTCCTCCGGACCGTCGATCTTGCCGGCGGCCAGGATTTCCGCCGATCGCAGCTTCGCCTCGATCTCGTCCGGCATGAAGCCCTCCACGCCCCGAACGGGGTCGAGGGAGAAGCGCGCCGGATCGAGATAAGTCGAGGCCAGCAGACGATGCCGATGCTTGCGGAACTTCACGTCGATCGCCAGGATCAGGATGATGATCGCGCCCATGGCGAGTTGGACGAAATCCCCCCTGAAACCGGCATTGATCATCGCATTGTTCAGGATATAGATCGTCGCGAAGCCGATCAGCACCGGCACGACCGCGCCCCGCCCCGGCACGAACCCGCCGAGCCCGACGACGAGCGCCGTCAGCACGAAGAACTCCATCCCGATGCCGGTATCCGCGCCGATGCTGTTCTGGCGCGCGGCGAACATGAACCCGGCCAGGCCCACGATCGTCCCACCCAGGATATAAGCGAGAAGGATCGTCAGCTTGACCTGGATGCCGCCATGGCGCGCCGCCTTGCGATTGCCGCCGACCGCCAGCACATGCCAGCCGAAGCGCGACTGACGGAACATGAAGAAGACGCAGATCGCGACCGTCAGCAGCACCCAGAACCCGACCGGCATGGTCAGGAACCGTTCGAAGCCGATCCAGTCCCAGACCGCGTCGATGCGGGCACTGGTGGATATCTCGACCAGCTTCGCCTGCGACGCGAGGGTGAAGAGCCCCCGGGTCGCGATCATCGTCGCCAATGTCGTGAGCAACGCCCCGCAGCCGATCAGGCCGGCGAGCGTCCCGTTTACCACGCCGACCGCCGCGCCGGCGAGCAGGCTGGCCGCCAGCACCATCGGCACCGGCAAGCCCAATATATGAAAGCAATAAAGCGCCACGAAGGCCGACATCGCGAAGTTCGATCCGACCGAAAGATCGATACCGCCGACCGCGACGACGATCAGCAACGCCAGCACGACCAACCCGCCATCGCCCGAATATTGGGCCAGATTGCGCAGATTGGCCGCGTCGAAATAGCCCTGCGTCGTCGCCAGCACGCCGATGATGACGCACAGCAGGGCGAGGAAGGGAATCGCGCTCTCGACCCAGCCGCGCGACAGGACATCGGCCAGGATGCGACGGGGCGAGAGCACGAAGCGCGGTATCCGCTGCTTCGGCAGGCTGTCGAAATCGAACCGGACGGACATGGGACGCCTTCCAACTCTTCCAAGAACGCGATCGCGGGCGAGTGAGGGCGGCGCGCGGGGCCTTGTCGGAAGCTCCGCGCGCCGCCCCGATCGCGCTACCGGATCACATGCTCCAGCATTGACGGCGGTCGAAGCCGTCCCCGGCCTTGATGATCTTCATCGGCGACTCGATCTCCAGCATCGAGCCGTCGGCCGCCGCGCCGCCTTGCAGCAGGATGTCGATCATCGTGCCGGCGTCACGGCCCTGGCCGTCGGCGTCATAGCTCCACACGCGGTCGAGGACCGCGTTCTCGATCGCCTCGCAGGCGACGCTCTCGCCGCCGCCGGTGGCATAGACCAACACGTCATCCTGCTTCCCGGCGTCCTTGACCGCGTTGCCGGCCCCCATGGTGTGGACATCCCAATGGCCGAAGATGGCGCACAGGTCCGGGTGCTGCTGCAACACGGTGGCGGTGATCTGGCGCGCCTTCTCCGGCTCCCAGTCGGAGGCCTGGTTGGAGACGACCTCGATCTCCGGATGCGCGTCGAAGACGGCGAAGGAGGCCTCGTTCATGATCACGCTGTCGGCCGCGGTAAGCTGCCCCGGAATGATCGCGACCTTGCCCGACTTGCCGCTGCCCTCGCCGCATTCCTTCACGATATCCTCGGCCACCTCGCGGCCGATGCGCTTCCAATTGGCGCCGACGAAGGCGCTGGAGGGGCGGTTGGATTGCAGGTTGATCTGCAGGACCTTGATGCCCTCCGATTCCGCCTGTTGGATCTGGCGGGCCAGAAGTTGGACGGTCGGGTTGTGGACGACCAGGACATCGGGCTTCTCGCTGATCGCCTTGGCCAGCAGTTCCGACATGGCGCCCGTGTTGAAGGCGGCATCGCGGATATCGAGGCTGTAGCCGTAGATCTCCGCGTGCTGGCGCATGCGCCGCACCCAGCCCTCGGTCAGCGATATGCCCATCGAGATCGGCACGAAGATCACCTTCTTGCCCGCGATATCGCTGTCCGCACGGGCGGGAGCGCCCACGGCCAGCGCCACGCACCCGCCCAACGCGGCCGCCATCACGGCCGCGCGAATGGTTCTTCCGAGTGAACGCAACATGGTTTCCTCCTCTGTTTCGTTGCACGGGTTAGAGATCACCGGCGGTGTCCGTCTCCGTGTCCCTGGGGTTGAGGTAGTTATCGAGGACGATCGCGATGATCAGGACGAAGCCCTTGATCACGTCCTGCATCTGCGTGGTGACGTTCATCAACGTCATGCCGTTGCGCAGCACCGCGATCAGCGCCACGCCCACGATGATGTTGCGCACCCCGCCGCGTCCGCCGCGCAAGGGGATGCCGCCCAGCACGACGACCAGGATCACCTCGAACAGCAGGCTGCCGTTGGTGACGGTGCGGAAATCCACCGTGCCGCTGGCCGCCGCGGTGACGAGCCCCGCGAAGAGCGCCATCAGCGCCGCGAAGACATAGACGACGATGGTCGTCGTGCGCACCGGCAGCCCCCCGAGGCGGGCCGCCTGGAAATTATCGCCCATGGCGTAGATCGTCCGGCCGGCCGCGGAATAGCGCAGCAGGAAACCGGTCGCGACCAGCGCCGCGACCATCAACGCCACGGGCGCGGGGACGCCCGGCAGGATATCACCCGACAGCAGCACCACCGCCGGATTCGACTTGGGCAGGAGCAGCAGGAACTCCCCCCCGAGCACCGCGTAGCGAACGAGCCCCGTCACGAACATGGCGGACGCCAGCGTCGCCAGCATCGCCGGAATCTCGACATAGGCGATCAGCCAGGCGTTCGCGCATCCGACCAACGCCATCGCGCCGACGGCGAGCAACAACGCCTCCGGCCCACCGACACCGGCATTGATCAGGATGCTGAAGGTGGTGGCGCCCGCTACCATCTCCGCGATCAAGGCCAATTCCAGCCCGCGCGAGACGATGACGACCGCCATCCCGCAACTCAGGATCACCAGCGAGGCGGAATTGGAGAGAACCACGCCCAGATTGCCGGGCGTCGCGAACCCCTCGATCCCGATCGCGAACAGCACGAACAGGGCGGCCGTCACCGCCATGACGACAAGCTCCAGCAGGTTCCTGCGCCGCCCACCCCTGTCCTTGGTCGCGAAACCGATCGCCATGGCCCTACCTCACGCGGCGCCGGCACGCACGGCGCGCGCGGCGAGTTTCCCGGCCTGATCGAAGGCGTTCTCCACGGCCCGCGCGCCGGCGGGGTCGCATATCGCATCGAAGCGCGCCGCCACGGCCTCCGGTGTCAGTTCATCGTCCGGCAGATGGATACCCTCGCCCTCGGTCACATGAACCCGCGCGAAGGTTCCCGCCCCGGCGGCCATGGCGAAGCGCGACGGAGCCGCGCCGCTCACCAGGAACAACGCGCCCGCCGCCACCCGCTCCGGCGCCAGCAGCCGAGCCGCCTCCGGGTCGAGCAGACCGTCGGTCATCCGGGTCGCCGCGCTCGGCAGGATCATGTTGACGCGGATGCCGTCGCGTTCCCCTTCCAATTGCAGGCAATTCATCAGCCCCAGCATCGCCGCCTTGGCCGCGCCGTAGTTGGATTGGCCGAAATTGCCGTAGAGGCCGGACGAGGAGGAGGTCAGCAGGATGCGGCCATAGCCGCAGTCGCGCATCGGCTGCCACACCGCCTTGCAGAGATTGACGGAGCCCATCAGATGCACCTCGACCACCCGCCGGAAGTCGTCGAGCGCCATCTTCGCGAAGGTCTTGTCGCGCAGGATGCCGGCATTGTTGAGGGCGATATCGATCCGGCCGTGCGCGTCGAGCACCCGGTCCACCATGGCCGACACCGCGTCGAAGTCGCTGACATCGACCTCATGCGCCTCGGCCGCGCCGCCGGTGGCGCGGATCTGGGCGGCGGTCGTCGCCCCCTCCCCGCCCAGATCCGCGATGACCACCCGGGCGCCGCGCGCGGCCAGCGCCTCGGCATAGGCGCGCCCCAACCCGCGCGCCCCGCCGGTGACGATCGCGACCTGATTTTCGAACGAGATGGACATCGATAAAGGCTCCTAGAACTGCGCGGGTTGCTTGGTGCGGAAGGCTTCGAGACCCTTGGCGAGATCCTTGCCGTCGACATGCAGCGCGAAACGGTCCAGCTCCGCGCGGACGCGTTCGGCCCGGCCGGGCGCGCCGGCGCCGCCACCGATCAGGGTCTTGATATGGCCGATCGCCTCCGGGCTGCGGCCGGCGATCTCGCGCGCGATCCCGCGCGCCTTTTCCATCAGGGTGGCCGGCGGCACCACGTCGTTGACGAGGCCCCAATCCATCAGCGTCCCGGCATCGAGCAGCCCGGCGGTATAGAAAAGCTGCGCGGCGTGGGAGGGCGAGAGCCGTTCGCGCAGGCGCACCGTGGCGCCACCGGCCGGTACGATGCCGTACTGGGCGTGACCGTCGCCGATCCGCGCCCCTTCGGCCGCGACGACGATGTCGCAGCAGAGCAGCAATTCCAGCCCGCCGGCCACCGCGAATCCGTTGATCGCGGCGATCACCGGAACGGGGATATCCTCGACCCGTTGCAGGATATCCTGATTGTCGCGGAGATATGTCAGCAGCGTGTTCTTGTCGGCGCGCAGAGCCCGCTCGAACTCGATTAGGTCGCCCCCGGCGGAGAAAGCCCGACCCGTGCCGGTGAGGATCACCGCGCGGACATCGGAGCGGGCCTCCAACGCGTCGATCCGCCGGGCAAGCGCGGTCATCATCGGCTGGGAGAGCGCGTTCAACGCCTTCGGCCGGGCGAGCGTCACCGTCGCGATGCCGTCCGATATGTCGAGTGTCACGGGTTCGTCGGTCATTCGCTCCTCCCCGGCTGGATGTCCCCGGCCTGGACTTCCCCGGCCTCGACTTCGTAACTTTGCGGCAACGGCGCGAGGGTTTCGGCCAATAAGGCGAGCGTTTCGGCCGTCGCCCCCGTCACGCGCACCGTCACCCGCGCGCGCCCCTGCCCGTCCTGGCCGACCGCGACGCGGGCCCGCGCGCCGGGCCCGCAATGCGCGGCGACCTCCAGGCGCACCTTCTCCTCGATCGCGCGCTCGCGCAGGCTCGGCTTGAAGATCTTGCCGACCGCCGTAACGGGAAGTTCATCGATGAGAAGGATGCTTTTCGGCAGCGCCGGCCGCTCGTGGATATGCGCTTCCAGATGGCGGCGCAGGGCATCGATCGCGAGCGTCATGCCCGGCTCGGGCACGACGAAGAGGGCCGCCACCTCGCCCGCATATTGGTCGGGCATGCCGACGGCGGCGCTGATCCGCACGCCGTCGAACTGATTCGCCACGTCCTCGATCGCGGCGGGGTCGATATTATGGCCGCCCCGCACGATCAAATCCTTCGCCCGCCCGGTCAGGACGAGGCGCTGATCCGGCGTCAGATAGCCGATATCGCCCGTATTGAGCCACCCGTCCGCCTCCAGCGCGCCGACGTCATGGGCCGGGTCCAGATAACCCGGAAAGACCTGGGGGCCGCGCACCTGGACGAGGCCGCTCTCGTTCGACGCGCACGCCGTCGGTGCCTCCGCGTCGAGACGCAGGATGCGAATCTCGGAATAGGGTGCGCGGAAACCGACACTGCCCGCGACCGGCTCCCCCCGCCCCGGGTTGAAGGCGATGGCCGCCGCCGTCTCCGTCATGCCGTAGGTCTCGAAGATGCGGATACCGGTCGTCCGTTCGAATCGGGCGCCCACCGCCTTGGGCAACAGGGCGCCGCCCGTCACCGCCATGCGCACGCCCGCCGCCGTCCCCGCCTTCTCCTCCCTGGACCACATCTCCCTGGGCCATGTCTCGGCGAAGGCGGCGATGGAGGTCGGCACGCCGCTCACCACCGTCGCCCGATGGTGGCGCACGATGTCCCAATAGCGCGCCACCACCGCCGGTCGGCGCAACGCATAGGGCGAGGGCACGACCACATGCCCCCCGGCCGCCAGCACCGACAAGCCGACCGTCATGGTCCCGCCGACATGGAAGAAGGGGAAGCCGTTGATCACGACATCGCCCTCGTCATAGCCGAAGACCTGGGCGAAGCCGAAGGCCGCGTGAATCTGATTTCCGTGCGTGAGGCGCACCAGTTTCGGCCGACCGGTCGTCCCACCGGTATGGAACAACGCGCAGACGGTGTCGCGATCGGCCCGGGGGGCAAAGGTGAGCACCCCGCCGTCATGGCCGCGCAGCGCCTCGGCCAATGTCGTGACGCCGGGAGACGCCGGCGCATCGCCGATCACGACCACCCGGCGCAGGCTCGGCACGCGCTCCAGCGCGCCACGCGCCTTCTCCCAGCATTCGGCGTCGAGATCGGCGGCGGGGATGACCAGCACGGTCGCGGCTTGCGCGTCGAGCAGATCGAACAGCGCCTCCCGGTTCAGCAGATAATTGAGCGTGCTGGCCACGCCCGCGATCTGCGCGCCGAGGAGAAGCGCCGGCATCTCGGGCAGCGTCGGCGTCAGGAAGGCGGTTACCCGCTCCCCCGGCGGCACGCCCGACGCGCGCTGCAGGGCGTCGAACATATTGGCGGCGCGGGTCGCCTGCCAAAGCAACTGACGGTGCGTCAGGGCCGCGCCGATATCCGACAGGTCCTCCGAGCGCATGACGGTGAGCGCCATGGCATCGCCGCACCGCGCGGCCGTCGCGCGCAGCAGGTCATGAAGCGTCCGCGCCGGCACCATGTCGTCATAGGGCGCGGCCTCTATCGCCTCGATATCCGCGATCGCGCGCACCGGGCGTACCGGGCGCGTGGTCCTGGGTGGGGCATCGGACGAAGTCCCGGACGTGGTTTTGGTGTCGCCCGCCATCAGTGCACCGCCGCGTACATGATGGTTTCCTCGTCGGCGCTGTCGCCCGCGAATTCCTCGACGATGCGGCCCTGGCGGCAGACCAGGATACGGTCGGAAAGTTGCAGCACCTCCGGCAGGTAGGAGGAGATCACCATCACCGCGATGCCCTCGTCGGCGAGCCGGTTGATAAGTTGGTGGATCTCCGCGATGGCGCCGACATCGACGCCCCGCGTCGGCTCGTCGAAGATGACGAGCCTGGGCTTCTGCACCAGGGCCTTGGCAACCACCACCTTCTGCTGATTGCCGCCGGACAGTTCGATCACCCGCGCGTCGCCGTTGATCGCCCGAACATTCAGGGCGCCGATCCACGTATCCGCGATCTCCTTCATCTCGCGCAGGCTGATCACGCGTGACCGGGACCGCCCGCCCGCGACGGCGGAGAGATGGATGTTCTCCGCGATCGACATGGTCTCGAAGAAGCCTTCCAGCTTGCGGTCCTCGGTCACGTAGACGATGCCGTCGCGCACCGCCGGGCGCGGCACGCGATAGCGCACCGGCCGCCCGTCGAGTCGCACCTGACCGCCGTGGAATGTGTCGCGCTTCATCACCCCGGCGACGACCTTGGCCGCCTCCGTTCGGCCGGAGCCGATCAAGCCGAAGACGCCCGTGATTTGGCCGGAAAAGACGGAGAAGGAGGTGTTCTTCACCGCCTTGCCCATGGAGAGGTTCTGGACGCTCAGCACCTTCTCCCGCGCTTCCCGTGGAGAACGGCGCGCGCGCGCGCCATAGAGTTCATCCGACAGCGACCGCCCGACCATCGCGCGCACGATGCTCTCGCGGTCGAAGCGCGCGGCCTCGTCGCTCACCACATGCTCCCCGTCGCGCATGACCGTGATGCGGTCGGCGATCGCGAGCGCTTCCTCCAACGCGTGGGAGATGAAGATGATCGACACGCCGCGCGCGCGCAGTCGATCGACCAGCGAGAAGAACTGGTGCTTCTCCTCCGGCGTCAGGGTCGCCGTCGGCTCATCGAAGATGATGACATTCGCGTTGTGATGAACGGCGCGCGCGATCTCCACCATCTGCTTCTGACCGGCGCCGAGGCTAGAGACCAGGGCCATCGGATCGACATCGAAATTCAACGATTGCAGGAACTGCTGACCGGCGATGTAGATGCCGCGCAGGCGGTGGAAGAAACGTTTGTCGGCGAGATAGAGATTCTGCGCGACGGTGAGCGAGGGCACGAGGCTGGTTTCCTGATAGACCATCGCGATGCCGTGTCGCAGCGCCTCCGCCGGCGTCGACAGGACCGTCGCGCGCCCGTCCAGGAGAACTTCCCCGGCGGTCGGCGTCACGACGCCCGCCAGCATCTTGGTGAGGGTCGATTTCCCGGCCCCGTTCTCGCCGACCAGCGCATGGACCTCGCCGCGATGCAGCGTGAAGGTGACGTCCTTGACCGCGGGCACGCCGCGATATTCCTTCGTGCCGTTCCTGAGTTCGAGTATCGGCGTCATCGCCCGCCTCCCCGTCGATCCGCGCCGACACGCACCACCACCCCGTCGCCGCGCGCCGCCACGAGGAGGCCGCCCGCCGCCGGCTCGGCGATGGCCGTGACGCCGTGCGTCGCGCCGTCGGCGCGGCTGTGCAGGCTGGAACGCGGTTGAAAATCGCCGTCGAGCTTCACGCACAGCCCGAAGGACATGGTCGGCGCCCAGGGCTTCAGGATGCCCAGATGCTTGACGCCGCCGCCCTGCAACGGCTCGTGAAAGCTGCGGCCGGCGCGCAGCTTGGGCACGATCCAATAGGGGCGCGGCACCTCCGCCACCATGCGCGCGCGATAGGCGGGCTCGCGCAGCACGAACTCGATGAGCTGACTGCGCGGCGCGAAGACCGAAAGCCAATGGCCGCCGCCGGCGGCCGCCACGATCCGCCCCGGATAGCCGGGCATGTCGTGATAAAGCACCGTCCGCCCGTGCGGAGCGTTGGGATCGATGGCGACGAGACGGTGGCGCCAAGCTTCCGAGAAGACGAGCCGGCCGCCGTCATGAACGAGCCCGGCCGGATAGCCGAGACCATAGGCGAGCCGGTCGCGCGCGCCGGTCGCCAGATCCACCCGCCAGATCTCGCCAGAAGACCCGTGTCCCAGCAGATCGTGCTGCCAATCGGCCCGCGCGTGCCGGGTCGACCCGACCGCGACATGAAGCGTGGCGCCCGAGGCCGCCATCGCCGTGATGCACCGCCCCCGCGCGCCGAGGGCGACGCGCCGTCCGGCGAAGGCCCCGCCCTCGACCAGGATATCGCCGCCTTCCAGGGCGAGCGCGAGGCCGCCATCCGCGAGCGCCGCGAGCGCCAGGATATCGGCGTCATGGCGGGCGCGCGGCGCCCAAGCGCCGTCCGCGCTCAACTCGTGCAGCACCCTGCCGGCCGAGGCGACCGGCGTGCCCTCCAGGACCGCCAGATCGTCGACATCGGCGAGCGGCATGCGCGCGGCCGCCTCGTCCAGGGCGCGGTTCGGGCGCAAGGCACCGTCCAGCGCCGGCACGGTGACCGCCGCCTCGCCCCGGCCCAGCAGATTGTCCCATCCGCGTATCAGGGGCCCGATCATGCGTCCCCCCAATAGGACCGCGTCCCCGTCCATGTCGCGTCGGCACCGTCCAGCCGCAGACGGCCGATACGGTTGTTGAAGATACCGCCGATATAGAGATGCCCCTTATGCTCGCGCATCGAGGTGATCATCGGATGGTTCTCCCCCCCGAAGTCCCAGAGGGTCTCCAGGATGGTCCCCGCCTCGTCGAAGCGGACGATGCAGCCGGTATTGATGTTGGGATAGAGCCACTCGTCCGGCGCGGTGCGGCGCGCCATGCGCTTTCGGAAACCGGGCATCCTGAGCGCGAGATCGAGCGAGGGCGTCCGCATCCCGACCAGCGCCAGCCAGTAGGTCCCGTCGGACGCGCGGTTGATATTGTCGGGGAAACCGGGGAGGTCGGGGATAACCGGCTCGACCGTCCCGGCCCGCGGCCCATCGAAGTAATAGCGGCTGACTCGCGCGCCCCAGGTTTCCGCGAACAGGAACGACCGCCCGTCATGGGTCATGCAGATGCCGTTCGGAAAGACCAGGTTCTTGAGCACGGTGCGCGTCGTGCCCGTATTCGGATCGAAGCAGATGATCCGGCCGTTACCGCGCGATTCCAGGCAATCCACCGGCCAGTCGTGCATCTCATAGCGGATCGTCGCCTCGCTAAAGAAGATCCGGCCATCCGGCGCGATATCCAGATCGTCGGCGAGCCGCAGCCGTGAATCGTCGATCACCGAGAACAGGGACCGGTTGGTCTCGTCCGTCAGCTTCTCGATGCTTCGATCGGGGCGCACGGCGTAGAGCCCCATGCCGCCGACGCAGCAGATCAGCGAACCGTTCCGCGCGAAGGCGAGACCGAGTGGCCGCCCGCCGATATGGACATAGACCTCCTGCCGCGCATAGTCGGGCGCCAGGAAACGAACGATGTCGCCCGTCCGGTTGCCGGTATAGATATTGTCCGCGTCATCGAGAATCACGTCCTCCGGCCCGTCGATCCGGTCGAGGCCGATCCGCTCCACCGGCCGCAGCCGGTCGTTGAGGGCGTAGGGCAAGCCCTCCCCCATGCCGGGCGGGGGCGGCAGGGCGGCGTAGGTCGGGGAGACATAGACTTCCGACAGCAGCTTGTGCCGGTTCTTCAGCCAGCGCACGTCGATCGCCACGGCGAGCAGCAGGACAAAGCCCAGCAGCAACGAATTCGCGCCGCTGGTGATGCCGAGGCGGACCAGACTGTTCACCATCAGCATGACGGTGATGGAGCCGATCACCGCCTTCGCGGCCGAGCCCCGGCCACCGCCCAGGCTGTTGCCGCCCAGCACGGCCGCCGTCAGCGCCGCGATCTCCAACCCGATGCCGGTATCCGCGCCCGCCCCGCCGAGACGCGAGGCGAAGAGCAACCCGGCGAGCGCGCTGAGCGTGCCCGAGACGATATAGGTCGTGCAGATAACGCGGCGCACCGGAATGCCGACATTATAGGCCGAACGCCGCGAGCCGCCGGTCGCCATGACATGCCATCCGACCCGGGTGCGGCTCAGCACCAGATGCAGCAATATCGCGATCACCCCGGTGACGATGACGCTGAGGGGAATCCCCAGAAAATAGCCTTCGCCGAGGAAGAACCAGGCATCCGAATCCGGAAAAACGGCCGCGATGCGCACGGAATATGTCAACAACAGCATATCGACAACGGCGCGCACGATGATCAACGTCACCAGCGTCGTCAGGAAGGCGCGCAGCCGCAGATAGCCGACCAGCACGCCGTTCACCAGGCCGACCGCCGCCCCGCACAGGAGCGTCCCGATCACCACCGCCGGCACCGGCAGTCCCGCGACGTTCATGAGCGCCAGCGCCACGATATTGCCGAGCGCGAAGGTCGAACCGACGCTGAGGTCGATACCGCCACCGACCATCACGATCATCAGCGCCAGGACGAGGAGACCGAACTCCCCCCATTGCCGGGCAAGATTGCCGACGCTGGCCGCGGTGAAGAAATCGGGGATAGCGGACCCGAAGGTCGCGATCACGACAAGCAGGATGAGGACCGGAATGGCGTTGTCGATCCACCGCTTGGCGAGCAATTCGCCCAGCACATGGTCCGGCACAATCCGGTAACGCCACCGTGTAACGGTCTCGGAGACGGACATCGGGGAAGGCTCCGCGCTCTATAAACACGCAAGAAAGGGAGGCGATGCGGACCGCCGCGACGGCCCGCATCGCCGAGGGGAAGCACCTACCGATCCAGCGTCCAGCAGGAGCCGGGGGTCATGTTTTCCTTGGTCAGGAAGGTAAGCGGCGAGAAGAGCGTGGTCTTCGCCGCCCCCGGCTCGGGCTGGTTCTGGAACAGCCGCATGACCGTCATCGAGATATCGCGCGCCTGACCCGGCACGTCATAGCTGACGACCTCCGAATAGGTGCCTTTCTCCAAGCCGTCGCAGGCCGACTGATTGCCGCCGCCGGAGGTGATCAGATAGACGTCCTTGCCGGCCTCCTTGATCGCGGCCCCGGTGCCGATGTCCATGACATCCCAGAAGCCAACGATGCCGCAGAGATCCGGGTGCTGCTGCAACACGGTCGCGGCGATGTTCTTCGCCTTGGTCGCGTCCCAGTCGGCGGCCTGGTTCGAGACCACCCGCATGTCGGGATTCGCCTCGAGGACGTTGTTGATCCCCTTCATCTGGTAGGCGCTGGCGGCAGCCGTCAGAACCCCCTGAACAATCGCGATCTTGCCGTTGCCGCCATTGGCGGGACCGCACCGGTCGATCAGCTTTCGCGCCATCCGCTCGCCCATGCTGACATAGTCCGCGCCGACGAAGGCGTCGGTCGAGTAGCTGGAGTTCATGTTGACCTGCACCACGTAGATGCCGGCCTGCTCCGCCTTCCTCAAAAGACGGGCGTAGGACTGCACATCGGGGTTATGCACGACGATGGCATCCGGCTTTTCCGAAAGCAGGGAAGTGATCGCTTGGGCGCCCGCGTCGGTGCTCCAATTCGGATCGCGAATCTCGACCGTGATACCGAAAGGTTCCAGGGTCTCCCGCATGCCGGCGGCCCATCCCTCCGTCAGATCGAGGCCCATCGCGACGGGCACGAAAACGACCGTCTTGCCCTCCATCGCCTGATAGAAGGGCGCGCGCGTGGGATCGTCGATACCCTGGGCGTTACCCGGGGCGCTTGCCCCCGCGAGGCCGGTGGCGGCCCCGATCGCGAGCGTGGCGGCGACGGCCGCCGATTTCAGGATACGCATGTCATTCCTCCCGGTTTTCTAAGATTTTTCACGGTTTGGTCAGATGTCCCCCTGTTGGGCGGTCTGCTCGTCGCGGGGGTTCAGGAATGTGTCGATCACAATGGCGGAGAGCAGAATCATGCCCTTGATGACGTTCTGGACCGTGTACTGGATGTTCATGATCGTCATGCCGTTGAGCAGGATTCCGATCAGCAGGGTCCCGACGACGACGTTCCGGATTCCGCCCCGCCCGCCGGACAGGCCGATCCCGCCGAGCACCACGACGAGGATCACGTCATAGACGTAGGTCGAGTTGGCGACGCGGGTGTTCATGCTGGCGACGGACGCGGCCGTGACGATGCCGGCGACATAGCCGATCGAGGCCGACAGCATGTATTGCAGCACGATGGTCGGGCGGGCCGGTACGCCGGCGATCCGGGCCGCCGCCAGATTGTCCCCCACCGCGCGCAGATAGCGCCCCGTCCGGGTGTAGCGCAGGAAGAGATAGCCGACGAGACAGACCGCCGCGAAGAGGAAGATCGGCACCGGCACGCCCGCGAGCGAGCCCTGGCCAAGCCACACCAGATAGCGCGCCTCGTCCGGCAGATAGACGACATCGAGGTCGAACAGGAAATAGCGACCGAAGCCGTAGATCAGCGTCCCCATGGCGAGCGTCGCGAAGATCGCGGGAATTTCCACGAAGGCGATCAACACGCCGGTGATCATCCCGCCGATCAGGCTGAATCCGAGACCGATCGCGGCCGCTTGGACGAAATCCATCCCCGTCGCGGCGAGTTGCAGGGCCCAGGCGACCGACACCGCCATCAGGGCCACCAGCGACAGATCGATGCCGCGGCCAATGACCACCAGCCCCATCGCGACGCCGAGCATGCCAAGGATTGATACGCTTCGAACCAGGTTGAGCAGATTGTCGGCGCTCAGGAACCCGGGCAATGCGAGCGCGAACACGGCGCACAGAAGCACTGCGAGCGCGAATACGATCTGCTCCTGGGTCAAGCGCCCCATCACGCTCATGCCATCCTCCCCAACGCGATATTTTTAGTGCGATCACAGATCACGGATCGGTAATGTGGAGGATATGAGGAACGGCGCGTTCGAATCTTTCGCGTTGGCGCAGATTTCTTTTCTGAGAGTGCAGAGGGGCCGCTTCGGTGTTGAATATCCGTACCCAAGCGGATTTGGTATGGTTCACGTCACGGCACGCGCGGATACGCATGAAGCGAAAGGGGCCTCGTCAAAACGCCAAAACAAGCCCCGGGCGCCGGCCGTGAAGGGAGGACGTCATGGAACTGGTTTTCGATACGGGCGCGCTCGACCCGGGCGCGCGCTACATGGCTTGGCGGGAAGCGATTTGCGACGTCTATGTCAATGTCGACGTCAAGGCGACCCGGCCCGAGGAATACAAAGGGTTCATCCGCGAGGCGCATTTCGGCAAGATCGCGCTAACGGATATTTTCCTCTCCGAACAGCGGATCAGGCGCAATCGCCGACACATCTCGCGCCTCGACAAGGACTGCTACTATCTGCAGTTCCTGCATCATGGCACCTTGCGGGTGCTGCAGCATGGCGGGGAGCATCTGTCGAACCCCGCGCGCGGGGCCATCTTCAGCGCGACCGAGCAATATGAACTACAATGCCACGGTGATGTCCGGTCCTTCTATCTGGAGATTCCCCGCGACGATTTCGCCGGACGCTTCCCCAAGGACCGAATCCCGATCGCGGAGATCATCAACACGACGAACGGGATGGGGCGCATCGCGGTCGAATTCTGCGCGATGCTCGCTTCCGAGGGGGCGCAACTCGGTGCCGACACCCGCTCCCGATTGGGCGATCAGCTCTTGGACATCCTTGCGCTGACCCTGCTCTCCGGCGAGGGCGACGTGCCGGAGTCCGAAAGCGCGACCGGCACTCTTCGCCTGCGCGCCCTACAACAATGGATCGACGCCCATCTCGGCGATGCCGACATGACGCTGGAGCGGATCGCGCACGCCAACAACATGTCGTTGCGAACGCTGCATCTCCTGTTCGAACCGTGCGAGATGTCCGCCTCGGAATGGATATGGCATCGTCGGCTGCAACATTGCCATGACGCGATCGTGAAGGGCGACGGGCGCTCGATCACCTCGATCGCCTTCGAGCATGGCTTCAACAGCTCGGCCCATTTCAGCACGATGTTCCGGCGCAAGTTCGGCCTCTCCCCCCGGGAAATGGCGCGAACGGCCCTCCGCCCGGCGGGTGGGCGCGGCAAGGGATGACCGGGGGCGCTCTGCCCCTCCCTCTCGCATCGCTGCTGCCCGGCGGCCTCGTTCAAGCGGTTTCAGCACCCGCCTGCCGTTCCTCTTGCGCCAACTTATAAAAGCGCCGTATCGAGAAGTGTGACGCGCGGATATCGAGCGTGATCGCCCGCCTGGCGGCTCTTTGATCCCGGCGCGAGAATGCGTCGATCACATCCCCATGAACCCGGTGGCCGATCGTGAAGAGGCGCTCGAACAAGTGCTCGTCCTTCTGCGCGGCCGCCAGAATCGGTCCCGTGCGAAGCCAAAGACTGGAGATGATATCGAGCAATTGGGGGTATCGCGCCGCCCGGTAGATGGCGAAATGGAACGCCTGATTGGCGGCGAGGGTCGCGTCGAAATCCCGTGCCCGCGAAACCTCCCTCATGGTTTCATTGTGCGCGCGCAGCGTCTCTATCAAGGCCGGGTCCTTCGCGCGGCAGGCCTTTTCCGCCGCGAACCCCTCTATCTGCATGCGGATGCGGATATATTCCTCGTGCTCGTCCGCGCGATAGGGCGCGACCTGAAGAACCCGGCCGGAGGATTGATCGAAGGCCCGTTCCGCCACCAGCCGCGCGATCGCGTCGCGCACCGGCATCGGGCTGGTGCCCAGCGCCTGGGCGAGTCCGCGGATCGATACCTGCTCCCCCGGCAGGAACTCCCCCTTCAACAAGGCAAGCCGAAGGCTCTGATATACACGTTCCTGTACCGTGGTCACATCCACGGGCGACAGGCCGCGCTTCGCGCCCGACCCGCCGTCGCTGTTCAAATGGCCATCCGCCACCTTGCACAACCCTCGTACCGTCGCGCCGCGTCGCGGCGCCTCCATGTTCCCTATACCATCCCACCGGCCGCACGAAACGGATCATGATTCGCGGCCCACGGTCTTCACCAGGCACGGCCATTGCCGGAGCCCCCGACGGACGCCCGACCCTGGCCAGGACTTTCATCGCCGGCACTATAGGACCCGGCCATCCTATAGGGAACCGCTCGCGCGGCCCTCGGGTCCGACGAGAAGCGGCACCGCCCAGAAGCCGCCCCACCCGCTACCCGGTCCTTACTTCGGAGGCGATGAGGAGCGGGAATAGCGGGAATAGCGGGAATAGCGGGAATAGCGGGAATCCAAATAGGCCAGACCGATCCAGCCTCCAACTCTCTTTTTGTGTGATCACACATCACATATCAAATATCTTTACGATGGAAAGTATCGTGACTACGATCCCGCTGTTCCCGCGATGCGCGAGGAACGGCCCTGGATCGTGACGAATAAGGATCGGAGAAATCCTCGTCACCGCCGTCATTCGCGGCGCGGGCACGACAACGAACCGAACTGGTGGAGGAACACGCCGTGAAAAAACTCTCGCTCCTCGCGGCCCTGTCCGCGGGCCTCCTGTCCGCGACCGTGGCGCAGGCGGAACCCTTGAAGATCGGAATCATCGAAAGCCTATCCGGCGCCCAGACCTCGTCCGGCCGCCTCTACGCGACCGCGATCCAATATGGCGTCGACAAGATCAACGCCGGGGGCGGCTTCAACGGCGAACCGATCGAGGTCCTGGAATACGACAATGCCGGCGGCGCGCCCGGCGCGGCCGACAAGTTCCGTCAGGCCGTGGCCGACGGGGTCGACATCGTGTTCCAGGGCGCCTCCTCGGCCATCGCCGGCCAGATCACGGAGGATGTCCGCAAGCACAATATCCGCAATCCCGGCAAGGAGATCATGTTCATCAATGTCGGCGCGGAGGCGATGCAGCTAACCGGCGATCAGTGTCATTTCTACCATTTTCGCTACACGACGACCGCGCCGATGCGCGTCAATGCCCTGGTCCAGTCGATGCGGCAGGCGGGCGACCTCGGCACGCGCGTCTATTCGATCAACCAGAACTATTCCTGGGGCCAGGACATGCAGGCCGCGATCGAGGCGGCGGCCACGGATAACGGCTACGAGGTCGTGGACACCGTCCTGCACGACGTGAACAAGATCCAGGATTTCGCGCCCTTCGTCGCCCGGATCAAATCGGCCGAACCCGAGACGGTCATCACCGGCAACTGGTCGAACGACCTACTGCTGTTGATGAAGGCGACGGGCAATGCCGGGCTCGACGTGCGCTTCGGCACCACCTATCTCGACCAGCCGGGCAATATCGCCAATGCGGGCGAGACGGCGCTCGGCCATTATATCGCCAACAACTACGACAATTCCGCGGGCGAGCCCGCCTTCGCCGACGCCTATAAGGAGGCGACCGGGCATTATCCGCTCTTCGTCGAACCGCAGACCATCTTCGCGGTCGGCGCGCTCGGCGAGGCGCTCTCCGGCGTCGATTTCGGCGGCGGCGAGATCGACGTCACCACGATCGCCAAGGCGCTCGAGGACACGGCCTACGAGACCCCGGTCGGCCCCATCACGGTGCGCCCGGAAGACCATCAGACGATCCGCCCGGTGGTCGTCTCCAAGGTGGTGCGAAACGCGAAATATCCAGCCGACGACACCGACATGGGCTTCGAGGCGGTCAATGTCGTGGCGGGAGAGGACGCCATCTATCCGGCGCAGGAAAGCTGCGCGATGGACCGCCCGGACTGAATCGCGACGACGGTTCCCGGCCGGCGCGCCCATGCGGCTGCCGGCCGGAACCGCCGACGCCGCGCACGCTTCCTTCCAGTCGGAGCCCTTACCCCGTGGAATTCGCGATCATCTCCGCGCTGAACGGCGTGATCTACGGCCTGCTGCTCTTCATGGTGTCGGCCGGCCTGACGCTGATTTTCGGCATGATGGGCGTGCTGAATTTCGCCCATGCCTCCTTCTACATGCTGGGTGCCTATATCGCCTATGCGGTCTCGTCGATTTTCGGCTTCTGGGCCGGCCTCCTGGTCGCACCCCTCATCGTCGGCGGCGTCGGCATGCTGGTCGAGCGGTACCTCCTGCCGCGCGTCCATGCCCATGGCCATGCGCACGAATTGCTGCTGACCTTCGGGCTGGCGCTGATCATCGAGGAGGCGGTCAAGCTCTTCTTCGGCGACTTCCCGGTCAATTACCAAATGCCGGAAAGCCTGCGCTTCGCGGCCTTCAGCCTGTTCGACACCAACTATCCCTTCTATCGCCTGTTCATCGGCGGGATCGCGGTGGCGATGTTCATCGCGCTATGGCTGCTGCTCTCCAGGACGCGCACCGGCATCATCGTGCGCGCCGCGGAACGGTTGCCCGCGATGGCGGAGGCGCTGGGCCACAATATTCCGGTCGTCTTCATGTCGGTCTTCGGCACGGGCGCGGCGCTCGCCGGTCTTGCCGGCGCGGTCGCCGGCGCCTTCTATCCGACCAACCCGAACATGGGCCTGGAACTGGGCGTCATCGTCTTCGTGGTGGTCGTCGTCGGCGGGCTCGGGTCGCTCAAGGGCTCGCTCCTCGCCTCCCTGATGATCGGGCTCTTCTCCTCCTACGCCGTCGGCATCGACTGGTCGCTCGCCACCCTGTTCGATCTCGCCGGCCTCGGCGGTTGGGCGCGCGCGGTGGGCGGCCTGATCACGATGGAAGTGTCCTCCATCAGTGGAACCATCCCATTCGTCCTGATGCTGCTCGTCCTTCTGATCCGGCCCGCTGGCCTCATGGGCGAACGGAACTGAGATGAGACCCATGCGAACGATCATACCGGCCGCGATCCTGCTGATCGCCCTGCTGGCGGTGCCGCCCTTTCTCGGTCTCGGCTGGCAGAACGCACTCGTCAATCTCCTGATCGCCAGCCTATTCGCGCTCGCCTTCAACCTGCTCTCGGGACAGGCGGGGCTGCTCTCCTTCGGCCATGCGGCCTATTTCGGCGTCGGGGCCTTCGCGACCCTGCATCTGATGATCGCGGTGGAGGACGGCCTGCCCTTCCCCACCCCGCTCCTGCCGCTCGCCGGCGCGGGCGCGGGGCTCGCCGTCGGCCTCGTCGCGGGGGTCTTCGCGACCAAGCGTTCCGGCGTCTATTTCGCGCTGGTGACGCTGGCGATCGCGGAGCTGTTCCATTCCCTGGCGCCGCATCTTCAGGGGTGGTTCGGCGGGGAATCCGGCATATCCGCTATGCGCATGCCATGGGGCGGCTTCGTCTTCGGCTCGTTGCTGGAGGTCTATTACCTGACGCTCGGCTGGGTCGTGCTGTCGATCCTGGTGCTCTGGGCCTATACCCGGACGCCCTTCGGCCGGCTGACGCTGGCGCTGCGCGACAACGAACAGCGGGTGCGGTTCCTCGGCTACGACGCGCATGCCGCCAAGGTGGTCGTCTTCACCATCTCTGCCATGTTCTCGGGCGTCGCCGGGGCGCTCCTCGCGATCTCGAACGAGACGGCGAACTACGCCCTCTTCTCCGCGCATGTCTCGGCGCAGGTCGTGCTGCACACCTTCGTCGGCGGCGCCACGATCTTCCTCGGACCGGTGATCGGCGCGGTCGTCTTCACCCTCTTCGCCTATATCGTCTCCGACCTGACGCGATCCTGGCTGTTCTATCAGGGGCTGATCTTCGTCCTGGTCATGCTCTATGCGCCCATCGGGATCGGCGGCGTGATACGCCACCATCTGCGCCATTGGCGCTCCATCGACTGGTCACGCCTCGCCGCGCCCTACGCGCTGGCGGGCGTGGGCGGCGCGATGATCGCCGGCGGCGTGGTCTTCCTGACCGAATGCGTCGCGATCCTGTTCGGCGAGGAATATGCCGTCGCCATGCGCGACGCCGGGGACACCCTCCCCCCCTTCGAGATGGCGGGGATGAGTTGGGACCCGCTCGGCCCCGCGAGCTGGCTGCCGCCGATCCTGCTGCTCTCGATTGGCGGCCTGTGCCTCCATCGCGCACGCGATCGGATCAAGCCGCTCTGGGACGCGATCGAGGGCGGCGCGGCGAAGGAGGGCACGCGATGACGGACGCTCCCGGGAACAGCCCCTATTCACTGCGGTTGAGCGGCGTCACCAAGGCCTTCGGTTCCATCCCGGTGATCCAAGACGTCGATCTCGATATCCGCGCGGGCGAGCGCCATGCCGTCATCGGTCCGAACGGGGCGGGGAAATCGACACTCTTCAACCTGATCTCCGGACTGTTCCCGCTGTCCGGGGGCGACATCCGGTTGCATGGCCGAAGCATCGCGGGCCTGTCCCCGCACCGGATCAACCGCCTCGGCCTCGCCCGGTCCTTCCAGATCAGCAATATCTTCCACCGGATGAGCGTGTTCGAGAATCTGCGCATCGGCGTGCTGGCCCGTCACGGCATTCGTTTTGGCCTGTTCCGGCCGGTCGATCGGATGCGGCGAATCAATGACGAGACCGACGCGATCCTGGCCCGCGTGGGGCTGACGGCCCGGGCTCACGACCTGGCGGGCGACTTGACCTATTCCGAGCAGCGGGCGCTGGAAATCGGCATGACGCTGACCACCGGGGCCGATGTCATCCTGCTAGACGAGCCGACCGCCGGCATGTCGCGCGAGGAAACAGCCCGCGCCATCGACCTCATCCGCACGGTGAGCGAAGGCAAGACCCTGCTGATGGTCGAACATGACATGAGCGTCGTCTTCAGCCTGTGCGATCGGGTATCGGTGCTCGTCTACGGCAACATCCTGGCGACCGACACGCCGGCGGCCATCAGCGCCAACCGCGCGGTTCAGGAAGCCTATCTGGGCGAGGAGGCGGATATATGAGCCTGCTCCGGATCGAGGGGCTGCATGCCCATTACGGCAAGAGCCATATCCTCCACGGCATCGACCTCTCCCTCCCGGACGGCGCGATCGTCTCGCTCCTGGGGCGCAACGGCTCGGGCCGCTCGACGCTGCTCAAGGCGATCATGGGATTGGTCCCACCCTCGGCGGGGGCGGTACGGCTGGCCGGGCGCGATCTGGCCGGCGCGCGCCCCTTCGACATCTGCCGACAAGGCATCGGCTACGTTCCGGAGGAGCGGCTCGTCTTTCCCAACCTGACGGTGGCGGAGAATCTGGCGATGGGCGTGCAGAAGGCGCGGCCCGGCGTGCCGGAATGGTCGGTGGCGGAGATGTACGCCTATTTCCCCCGTCTGAAGGAACGCCGCGCGGTGCGCGCCGGCTATCTCTCCGGCGGCGAGCAGCAGATGCTGACCATCTGCCGCTCGCTTCTCGGTAATCCCCGGGTCCTGCTGATCGACGAACCGACGGAGGGACTCGCCCCCCGGGTCGTCGAGGTCGTCATGGAGGTCATCCTCGACATCGGCCGGCGTGGCGTCACCGTGATGCTGGTCGAGCAGAAGTTGACGATCGCGCTCAAGGTGGCCCGCGAGGTGATGGTGATGGGACACGGGGAAATCATGTTCCGCGGCACGCCCGCCGCTCTCGACGAGGCGCCGGACGTGCGCCGCAACTGGCTGGAGGTGGCATGAGCCTGATCGATAGAATGCGTCCGGCGCCCGGGCTGCGCGTGGTCGTCACCGCCGGCGCCTCCGGAATCGGCGCCGCGATCGCCCGGGCCTTCCTGGAGGCGGAGGCGGAGGTGCTGGTGTGCGATATCGACGAGGGCGCGCTCGCGGCCTTCGCCGACGCCCATCCGGGCGTGCGCGCGATGCGTGCCGACATATCGGACGAGGACGCCGTCGCCGACCTGTTCCGGGAGGCCGGAGGGCGCTTCGGCGCCCTCGACGTCCTGGTGAACAATGCCGGCATATCCGGTCCCACCGGCGCGATCGACGACCTCTCGGTCGCGGATATCCGGCGCACCCTGGATGTCGATCTGCTGGGCCAGTTCCTCGTGCTGCGCCAGGCGGCGCCACTCCTTCGGCACGGCGGCGGCGGTGCCATCGTCAACATATCCTCCGTCGCCGGCCGTCTCGGCTACGGCTTGCGCACCCCCTATGCCGCGTCGAAATGGGGGATCGTGGGGCTGACCGCCAGCCTAGCGAAGGAGATGGGGCCGGACGGTATCCGCGTGAACGCCGTCCTGCCCGGGCTGGTGCGCGGCGCGCGCATCGAGAACGTGATCCGCGCCCGGGCCGAGGCATCCGGCGTCGAGTACGCGGAGATGGAGGCGCAGTACCTGCGCAACGTCTCGCTGCGCCGCATGGTGGAGCCGGAGGATATCGCCGCCACGACCCTCTTTCTTTGCTCGCCCGGCGGCGCGAATATCTCCGGGCAGGCGATCAGCGTCTGCGGCAATGTCGAGACGATCTGATCCGGCCTGTTCCCGGCCCCGACGCCCCTAGCACCCCTCTCCAGAAGGATAGCGACCATGGCGAAGAGCCCCCGCAAGGTCATCATCACCTGCGCCGTCACCGGCGGCATTCACACGCCGACCATGTCCCCGCATCTACCGATCACGCCGGACCAGATCGCGGAAGCCGCGATCGGGGCGGCGGAGGCCGGGGCCGCCATCCTGCATCTCCATGCCCGCGACCCGGAGGACGGCCGCCCGACCCAGGAGCCGGAGGCCTTCGCGCGTTTCCTGCCCCGGATCAAGCAGGCGACGGGCGCGGTCCTCAACCTGACCACCGGCGGCAGCCCGGCGATGACGGTGGCGGAGCGGCTACAGCCCGCGGCACGCTTCAAGCCGGAGGTCGCCTCGCTCAACATGGGGTCGATGAATTTCGGGCTCTATCCGATGCTGAACCGCTATGACAGCTTCCAGCATGAATGGGAGCCGGCCTTCCTGGAGAAGACGAGGGATCTCGTCTTCCGGAACAGCTTCAAGGATATCGAGCACATCCTGGACACCTGCGCCGACAACGGCACCCGGTTCGAGTTCGAGTGCTATGATACCAGCCACCTCTACAATCTCGCCCATTTCCTGGATCGCGGCTTGGTGAAGCCGCCGCTTTTCGTCCAAACGGTCTTCGGCATCCTGGGCGGGATCGGCACCCATCCGGAGGACGTGGCCCATATGCGCCGCACGGCGGACCGGCTGTTCGGCGACGATTATGTCTGGTCGGTACTCGGCGCGGGACGGCATCAATTCCCGGTACTAACCATGGCGGCCGCGATGGGCGGCAATGTACGCGTGGGGCTGGAGGATTCGCTGTGGATCGCCCCCGGCGAACTGGCCCGGAGCAACGCCGACCAGGTCACCCGCGCCCGGCAGGTCGTCGAGGGCCTCGGCCTCGCCGTCGCCACCCCGGACGAAGCCCGTGCCATGCTTTCCCTCAAGGGCGCGGATCGCGTCGATTTCTAGGTCCTGGCGGCAAGGATTTGATCGACGAGCGGGGCTTTCGAGGCGACTGGAGCCGGGAGTAGCGGGTCGCCTTCGAAGCGCCCTCAACGACATGGGGGCGATTTCGCTTGCTTATCCCCCCGATAATCCAGCATCTTCCTTGCGTGGCCTTTGGTTCCCCTGACCGGCACATGGCTGGGGGGATTAAAAGGGAACAGCGGTAGCACCCTACCCATAAGGGGGGTGTGATCCGCGGCTGTCCCCGCAACTGTGAGCGGCGAGACGGCGGCCATTCGACATGGTCACTGACCGGGACTTTCGTTCCGATCGGGAAGACCGGCCGTCGCCGATGACCCGCGAGCCAGGAGACCTGCCTCAGGCCGCGTCACCTTTGCTGCCGGTCGGGGATTGCCGGGGGCGCGGGCCTAGAAGTCCGTTCGCGGTGGCGCCTTGTTGGTGCGTCCGTATGACGGCGCTTCGGCCCGGCGGTTTCGAGCGATCGACCCTCCATTCAAGCCGTATGCGTTCCGTTGGGCGTGGGCCGTCGATTGGACGGGTCCGCGATTGTCGCGCATGGCGAGGCGTCTCCGGTTGGGATCGGGGATGCCGGCGATGGGCGTTTTCCCTTTCCGCAATCGGGCCGTTTCGCAGGACAGGCGGCATGGCGTGTCCGTCCGGTCGACTTTTGATCGACTGGAGGAGCACTATGACGACGAGAAGAAAGGGCGCGCCCCGGCGCGTGGTGGTTACGGGAATGGCGGCGACGATCGCGCTTCTTGCGGGATTGGGGACGACGTCCGCCCAGGGGACGGGCGAAGCGGCGGGAACGGTTCTGTCCCTGTCGCCGATCGTGGTCTCGGCGAGCCGCGTTCCCCTGCCGGCGGAACGGGTCGGCAGCGCGGTGACGGTCATCACGGCGGAGGAGATCGAGCGGCGCGGGGACCGCTTCGTCGCGGACATCCTGCGCGACGTGCCGGGTCTGGCGGTGAATCGAACGGGCGCGGCCGGCGCCCTGACGGCGGTCCGCATTCGCGGCGCGGAAGCGGACCATACGCTCGTCATCGTCGACGGGGTCGAGGTGAACGACCCCAGCGCCGGGTCCGACTATGATTTCGCCCGCCTGATGGCCCAGGATATCGAGCGCATCGAAATCCTGCGGGGCCCGCAATCGGCCCTGTGGGGCAGCGACGCGATCGGTGGTGTCATCAATATCGTCACGAAGCGGGGGGACGCCGCGCCCAGCGGCTCGGTCGAGGTCGAGGGGGGCAGCTTCGGCACCCGCCGCACCTCCGCGGCCCTGCGCGGCGGGGGGGAGCGTTTCAATCTCTCCGGTTCGGTTCAGCGCTATCGCACGGACGGTATCTCGAACGCCGCGGCATCGCGCGGAAATCACGAGGCCGACGGCTATAAGAACGATACGGCCAGCCTGAAGGGCAGCGTCCGACCGATCGACGAGATCGAGGTCGAGGGCATGGCGCGCTATACCCGTGCCTTCTTCGAGACGGACGGCTTCACCGGAGGCCCCGGCGCCTTCGACCAGATCGCCGACACGACGACGCGGCAGAAATACGGCCGGATCGGCGTGACGGTCGATCCGTTCGACGGGACCTGGACGCATCGCGCCAGCCTTGCCTATACCGGCGATCGGGACGAAAGCACGACCAACGGCACGACCAGCAGCACCGCCTACGGCACCAAGGTCAAGCAGGACTACGAGACGACGGTTCGCTTCGACACGCCCGATGTCGGAAATGCGGAGCATGTGCTCACCTTCCTCGCCGAGCGGGAGAAAGAGCGCATGGAGGCCAGTTTCCTGGCCCAGGACGAAATTTCGACCACCAATGACGGCTTCGCCGGGGAGTATAATCTCGGCCTTTGGGATGCGCTCTACCTCTCAGGAAGCCTTCGGCGGGACGAGAGCGACCGCTTCGATGGGGAGACGACCTATCGCGGCACCGCCGCCTATGTGGTCGATGACTGGGGCACGCGCTTCCACGGCAGTTACGGCACCGGGATCAAGAACCCGACACTGACGGAGCTGTTCGGCTACACCAATAATTTCGTCGGCAACCCGAACCTGAAGCCGGAGCGGGCCCGCGGCTGGGATATCGGCGTGGAGCAGCGTTTCTGGGACGATCGCGCGCGGATCGACGTTACCTATTTCCGCAACCGGGTGGAGGATCTGATCACCGGATCGGGTAACACGGCGATCAATCTGAACGGGACGTCACCGGCGGAGGGCGTGGAGATCACGGGCGATATCGCGGTGACCGACGCGATCGACCTGTCCGCCGCCTATACCTATACGGACGCCGAGACCGCCACCGGCGTGGAGCAGGTTCGCCGCCCGACGCATACCGCGAGCATGTCTGTGAATTGGCGTTTCCTGGAGGACAGGGCGAACCTCAATCTCGGCGTCGATTATACCGGGGCATTCACGGATTTCGCCTTCAGCCCGACCTATGTCCGCTCAATCGTGGAGATGGAGGCCTACACGCTGGTCAGTCTCCAGGGCTCCTATGAGGTAGCCGATGGGGTCGAGCTTTTCGCGCGCGGGGAAAACCTGCTCGACGAGGATTACGAGGAAGTCTTCACCTACGGAACGGCCGGCCGGGCCGGGTACGCCGGTCTGCGCCTGTCATTCTGACACGCGGGCTGAACGCGCGCGGGTCGGCGCCGTCGCTTCCAGGCGTCGCCGGCCCGTCGCCGACATACACACATCGAGTCCGGGAGGAACAATGCAAGCGATCAACAAGGTGCGCGAGGGCCTGGGCGACGGCCGGGTCAGGGAGGTTTGGCATCTACCGACGGAGGAGGCGTATCTCGAAACCCTGCTGCGCGATATCTTCGAGAACCATTGGCAAGGCATCGTCTTCGGCCCGATCATCGAGGGCGGCGCGTTCGAGTTTCGCTGCCCCGGGCCACCGAAATCGGTGACGCTGTTCGACGGCTATCTGACGGTTCATTTCGGCGGCACGCACTTCCATCTATGCATCGGCGACAATATGGGGGCGCCCGCGCACCCGACGCCGGAGGATCTGCGACGGCGCCGCCGGACGGCCCGGGCCGAGATCTTTCGCAACCTCGACCGGGAGGGCTGCGCGACGATCTGGGGGCTGCGGTTGTTCAACGGCGCCGACGAACAGTTGATCACCATCTTCTTCCCCAATCCCTACCTCACCGATGCGGACGGGTTGGCGGAAACACCCGACCGGTCGCGCCTTACCACCTGGGAGGCGATCGGACGCTCCTATCTCGGCCGCGAACTCGACGACGCCGACCGCACCGGCAAGGGCTTCAAGGGCTGACTGGCATGCGGATGATGGGGATCGCGGCCCTGGCACTCGCGTTTATGATCAGCGCGGGCACGGCGCGCGCGGATGCGCCGCGCCGGGTCGTTTCGATGAATCTGTGCACGGACCAACTCGTCCTGATGTTGGCGGATCGAGAGCGGATCGCTTCCGTTTCCTACCTCGCCGCCCGACCGGAGGATTCCCTCATGGCCGGGGCCACCAACGGACTGGTTCTCAACCATGGTCAGATCGAGGAGGTCTTGCCGCTCAAGCCGGAATTGGCCATCGCCGGTCTCTACACGACGCGCTTCACGGCGGCGATCCTGCGCGACCTCGGCATCCCGGTCCTGGACCTTCCGCCGGCCCGGACCTTCGACGATGTCCGCGCGAACATCCGAAAGGTCGCGGAGGCGCTGGGCGTACCGGCGCGGGGCGAGGACATGATCACGGCGATGAACGCGCGGATCGACCGGTTGCGAGGCCGCGTCGCGCGGGCTGCCCGCCCGCGGGCGCTGATCTACCGCGCCGGTGGCTACACGCTCGGCCGGCAGACCTTCGCGGGCGAGCTGCTGGCTCTGGCGGGCTACGAGAACGCCGCCGCCGATTACGGCATCACGGAATGGGGGGCGGTTCCGGTCGAGGCGGTGCTGCAACTCAAGCCCGACGCCCTGATCGTCGGCATCTACCGGGACAACGCCCCCTCGCTGGCGCGGGACGTGACGAAGCACCCGGCCCTCGCCGTCCACGCCCCGCGCGTCATCGAGGTTCAGACACGCCACTGGTCCTGCGGCACCCCGGCCGCGCTGGATATCGTCGCGCGGCTGATCGCGGCACGGGGGCAGTCATGAGGCCGTCGCGCGAAGCGCGCGCCGGCCGGCGCGAGCCGCCCTTCGGCTTGTTGCTGCTGGGACTGGCGATGGCCGCCGTGCTGGCGGGCACGCTCGGCCTGGTGTCGGAGCGGATTTCCGCGACGGCGGTCGAGGGGTTCCTCTCGCTCCTGGACAGCGACCCGGAAACCGCCTGGGCGATCCTGACGCGGGTTCGCCTGCCCCGCGTCATGCTGGGCGCGATGGTCGGGGCCTCGCTCGGCCTGTCAGGGGCGGCGCTGCAGGGGTGGCTGCGCAATCCGTTGGCCGAGCCCGGGCTGATCGGGGCCAGCGGGGCGGCCGCGCTCGGCGCCGTGCTTGCCTTTTATTTCGGGCTGGCCGACTGGGTTCAATTCGCCTTGCCCGTCGGCGGTGTCCTGGGCGCGTTGGCCGGGCTCGGCCTGCTGTTGGCGATGGTGGGACGCGACCCCAGCGTGCTGACCGTTATCCTGGCCGGCGTGGCGGTCAGCGCCTTCTCCGGCGCGCTTACGCAACTCGCCATCAATCTCGCGCCCTCGCCCTACTCCACCCTGGAGGTAATCACCTGGCTGATGGGCTCGCTCGCCAATCGCAGTTTCGACCATGTTCTGCTGGCACTGCCGCTAACACTGGTCGGCTGGGGCTTGCTGGCCGGTACCGGCCGGGCGTTGGATGCCTTGACGGTGGGCGAGGATGCGGCGCGCAGCATGGGCGTTTCGCTGACATTACTGCGCTGGCGCATCGTCCTGGGCGTCGGGCTCAGCGTCGGTTCGGCTGTATCGGTGACGGGCGTCGTGGGGTTTGTCGGGCTCGTGATCCCGCACCTGCTACGCCCGTTGGTCGGATACGTGCCCAGCCGCCTGCTGCCGGTCAGCGCGCTCGGCGGGGCGGCGATCGTACTGCTGGCGGATGTCGCCGTGCGCTATCTCTCGCCGGGTCAGGAACTGAAGCTTGGCGTGGTGACGGCGCTCGTGGGCGCGCCGTTTTTCCTGCTGTTGCTGATGGACGTGCGGAGGAAAACCCAATGAACGAGGCGCCATCCATCCCGCTGCTGGCCGACGCCGTCCATGTAGACCGGGGAACCCGCCGCGTCCTTTCCGGCGTATCGGTCTCGGCCGGACGGGGGGAGGTTCTGGGGCTCATCGGGCCGAACGGCGCGGGCAAGACGACCTTGCTGCGCGCGCTGCTGGGGCTGCAGCCACTGGCCGCCGGCCGGATCGCGATCGCGGAGCGGGCACTCGAACACTGGCCGCGCGCCGCCCTCGGACGCCAGATCGCCTATCTGCCGCAGGCTGGCGGCGAGGCCTGGCCGGTCCGGGTCGAACGGTTCGTGACCCTCGGCCGTTTGCCGCACTTGGAGCCTTGGCGCGGACCCTCCCGACGGGACCGGGAGATCGTCGCCGAGGCGATGGCCGCGACCGACGTCGCGCGCTTCGCCCACCGGCCGGTCACCGCGCTGTCCGGCGGCGAGCGCACGCGGGTGCACCTCGCCCGGACGCTGGCGGTCGGCGCGCCGATCCTACTGGTCGACGAGCCGGTGACCGGCCTCGACCCCTATCACCAGCTTCAGGTGATGGAAATGCTGCGCGACCAGGCGCGCGAGCGGGATCGAACCGTCGTCGTCGTGCTGCACGACCTGACGCTCGCTCACCGATTCTGCGACCGTCTGGCGCTGCTGGCGCACGGTCGGATCGCGGCGCATGGTCCGCCCGGCGCGGTGTTGCGGCCGGACATCATCGGGGACGTCTACCATGTCTCGCTATTCCAGGGCGCCGACGGCGCGGTGACCCTGCCCTGGACCCGCATCACGGATGATACGCGCGGCGAAACGGCCGCCTGAAGCCCGAGAGGTTGCGATGACCCCGCCCCACCCCGACAGGACGTCGCGCGCGGCGGATGACGGACATCGCATCCTGGTCTGCGGCGGCTGCCCGCACGCGGGCGAGACGCGATTCACGCGCGTCGATCTGGCCGACCGGCTGCGTGCCGTGCTGTCGCTCAACCATGCGAATGGGCTTCTCGCCTCCTTCGTCCCGGTCCGGCGGGTGACCTGCCTGAAGGCCTGCCTCTTCCCCAACGCCATTCTGATCGAGGCTCCGGGAAAGGCGAGTTGGGGCTTCGGCGGCATCGCGTCGGCCGCCGATATCGACGCATTCGCGGCCTTTGTCGTGCTCTATGTCAAGAACACGGAGGGCCTGCCGGACCGCGCGCATTGGCCTGCGGAACTGCGGGACAAGCCCCTGCCCTGGCTGACCACCCATCGCGGTGTCCTGGCGCCGGACGGGAGCCGGGCGCGCTGACGACGTGAAGATCACGCGCGAGACGGAACGAACCGTCACGTGTCGCTGCCACGGCGCGGCGTGTCGCCTGTGCGAAATCGGGACAGGAGGTATTCGGTCTATTCGGAAAAGGCTTGTGGTGCCGGCGTGTCGGAGACGGGACGTCGGATAATTGGGAAGCCGGTGAGAAGCCGGCGCTGCCCCCGCAACGGTATGAAGAACGCGACGCGATCAGGCGAAGCCATTGGGAGAAACTCTCCCGAGAAGGCGGATCACGTCCGGGCCCCGGCCCGTCTTCAAGCCCGGAAACCAGCCCCAAGCGAGATACGCTCTTGGATCGCGGGTGGCGATCGCGAGGGTCTTTCCGGCCTGTTCCGCGCGGCGCGCGGCGATCTACGAGCCGGGAGTCCTCCTGACTTCACCAGCGACCATACCCCACGTCTCCGCGCGCCCCGGCCGCGGAGCCCATCGGAGGAAATCGGTATGGACGCGACGACCTATGCCCGGACCCTGCTGGCGAGCCGACGGCCCGGCCACTCCTTGCCGCAGGCATTCTATGCGGACCCGAATCTGTTCGCGTTGGAGATGGAGACCCTGTTCCTCGGCGAATGGCTGTTCGCCGGCCACGCCTGTGAGATTCCCGAGGCGGGCGACTACCTGACCCACCGCATCGGCATGGCCGAGGCTATCGTCGTGCGCGGCGCCGACGGCGCCATCCGCGCCTTCCACAATGCCTGCCGGCACCGTGGATCGCGGCTGTGCGCCAATGGCGCGGGCAATGCCACGCGGCTGGTCTGCCCCTATCACCAATGGACCTACGACCTGGACGGCCGGCTGTTGTTCGCGCGCGAGATGGGGCCGGGATTCGACCCGCGCGACTTCGCGCTCAAGCCCGTCGCGTGCGAGCAGGTAGCGGGATACCTCTTCGTCTGCTTCGCCCGGGTGCCGCCGGATTTCGAGCCGGTGCGCCAACGGATCGAGCCCTACATGCTGCCCCATCGGCTGGAGTACGCGAAGGTCGCGCATCAGACCAGCATCATCGAGCGGGGTAATTGGAAACTGGTCTGGGAGAACAATCGGGAGTGCTACCACTGCGCCGGCTCCCATCCGGAGCTTTGCCGAACCTATACCGACGCGCCGACCATGACCGGCGTGGCGGATATCGAGGCGGACGACTTCCTGCAACAACATGTCGCGCGGTGCGAAGCGGCGGGCCTGCCCAGCCGCTTCCATCTCGACCCCGGCGGTCAGTTCCGGGTCATGCGCGTGCCGCTGCTGCGCGACACGGAGAGCTTCACCATGTCGGGCCGGCCGGCCTCCGCGAAACCCCTGGGCGCGATCCGGGAGGCGCGCATCGGCTCGATGCTGCTGTTCCACTATCCGACGACCTGGAACCATCTGCTGCGCGATCATGCCGTGTCGTTCCAGGTGACACCGCTCGGCCCGCGGGAAACGCGGGTGACCACGAAATGGCTCGTGCGCAAGGATGCGGTCGAGGGCATCGACTACGATCTCGGCACGCTCACCGAGGTCTGGGAGGCAACCAACGATCAGGACCGGACTCTGGTCGAGCAAAACCAGATGGGGGTCGACTCGCCGGCCTATGAACCGGGCCCCTACTCCACGGTGCATGAGAGCGGGGTGAACCAGTTCGTGGACTGGTACTGCGCGGCCTTCGCCGGCCATCTGGGCCAGGAAGCGCCCCTTGCCGCGGCGGTGGGGTGACCGGCATGCGCATCGCTAACTTCAAGGCGCTGGACGAGCGATCCTACTGGACCGACGCGAAGGACCTCGAATGCGTCATGGTGATCCCCGAGGCGCCGGACGTTAAAAGCTTCTGCTTCAAGACGGCGGACGACAGCTGGTTCCGCTACATGCCGGGGCAGTTCATCACCATCGAACTGCCGATCGGGGACCGGGCGCGCCTGATGCGCACCTACACGCTGTCTTCCTCGCCCTCGCGGCCGCTGTCGATATCGATTACCGTCAAGGCGCAACCCGATAGCGTCGGATCCCGCTGGCTTCTCGACAATCTGAAGGTCGGCGATCGGATCAAGGCCTACGGGCCCGGCGGCCTGTTCAGCTTCATGATGTATCCGGCCGAGCGATACCTGTTCATCGCCGCCGGCTCGGGGGTGACCCCGATGATGTCGATGACCCGTTGGCTGTTCGACAATGGGGAGCATTCGGACATCGCGCTCGTCAATTGCGCGCGCCGACCGTCCGAACTGCTGTTCGCGAACGAGTTGCGGCGGATGGCCCAGCGGGTACCGGACATCAAGCTTTCCTTCGTCGTGGAGGAGGACGATCCCTATGCCGCCTGGGCCGGCTATCGCGGCCGCATGAATCAGTTGATGCTGGAACTGATGGCGCCGGACTACATGGAGCGCGAAATCTTCTGTTGCGGGCCGGAGCCCTTCATGAAGACGGTGCGCGACGTGCTGAACCTCGCCGGGTTCGACATGGCGCACTATCATGAGGAAAGCTTCCACGCCCCGATCCGTACCGAGGATCAGGTTCCCACCCATGATGACGTGGTCCCGAACGAGGCGGCCGGCGCCGGCATCCGCTTCGCCATGTCGGACGTCACGGCGCGGTGCCGCGAGACCGACACCATCCTCGATGTCGCCAAGGCGCAGGGCTTGAATATCCCTTCCGCCTGTCGGTTCGGGGTTTGCGGCACCTGCAAGGTCCGAAAACTCTCGGGCGAGGCGCACATGGTCCATAATGGCGGAATCTCCGACCGCGAGATCGCGGCGGGCTTCATCCTGGCTTGTTGTTCGACACCGATCGGCCAACTCGAGATCGACATCTAAAAGGATCGGAAGGAACGCGATCATGCCCGACTTTGGATAGCCAAGCGCGACCGGCAGTCGCCCTGAGCAAAAAACGGCTTAGCCTTTGTTTGGCTAAGCCGTTGATATTCTTGGTTGCGGGGGTAGGATTTGAACCTACGACCTTCAGGTTATGAGCCTGACGAGCTACCGGGCTGCTCCACCCCGC
>NZ_JAGMWN010000020.1 GCF_017963645.1 Marivibrio halodurans
AACGTATGGCCCGCCCCGGCTGCAAGCAATAATCAGCAGATGACTCGACGAGTCTGCATAAACGTATCCGGCATTTCGGCACGGAGGCCGCCGCCAAGATGGAGATCCGCGCATCCCGATCCTCATAAAGGGGTCGGCCTCAGTGGGCCATTTTGCGCCGAAGGATTTCGGGATACCGATCGACTGTCAGGCCATCTTCCTTTCACCACTCGCAGTTCGCGGCGTCAGACGGAACGGCCGTCGGACGCGGTACTCTCAGACCAGCCGCTATACAGCCTGATATGTTCGTCCATGATGGAGCAGAGCCCAAACGATACGGGCCATCTTCGCGGCTAACGCAACGACCGCGACATTTGGGTGGCTCCGTGCGAGAAGCGCACGCAGCCAGGCGCCGATCGCCGTATCGCTTTTGGCGAGCCTGGGCATTGCGGAGCGCGCGCCTTGTATCAGTATCTTCCTCAGATATCGACTGCCCCGCTTCGTGATCCCCAGCAACTTTGGCTTTCCGCCCGTTGTCACTTGGCGCGGGACAAGGCCCAACCACGCGGCGAGATCACGCCCTTTTGAGAAAGTCTCCGCGTTGCCGACCGCAGCCACCAGCGCGGTCGCATTCAGAGCGCCAATCCCAGGAACCGTGGTCAACCGACGGGCACGCTCATCTGTCCGAGCCATGGCTGTGAACTCGGCGTCAAAGGCGGAGATGCGCCGGTCCAACTCTTCCCACCGTGTCCTCATGTCCGTCAGAAGGAACGACATACTCGGGCTTAGGGCGTCATCATCGAGCTCCAGTAGTTCATCCAGTCTCCTGCGTAAGCGAGCGTGCCCTTGCGCCACGACATGGCCACGCTCCAATAAGAGGCTCCTGATTTGATTGGTCAGCGACGTGCGTTCACCAACGAGACGGTCACGCACCCGATGTAGCGTCTGAATGTCGAGCTGTTCTTCGCTTTTGAGTTCCACAAAGCGCATGGTCGGCCGCGTGGCGGCTTCTGCTATCGCCTCGGCGTCCCGATCATCGTTCTTCTGTGCCTTGACGTAAGGCCTCACATATTCCGGCGACATCATCCGCACCTCGTGCCCCAATGCCACCAGTGCCCGCCCCATGTGATGGGCGCCGCAGCATGCCTCCATCGCCATCTTGCAGGAGGATAGCTTCGATGCGAGGTCGACCACCTTATCGCGCCGCATCCGTCGCCTCAAAACGACCGCACCGAGCTCGTCCAGCCCCACAACGCTGCAGCTGTTCTTGCCGAGATCAATACCGAGGATCACTATGTTCATGGCTCGCTCCTTCCTTCTTTGGATACCGACATCTTAAACAGATGTCGGCGGGAGGGGCGGGCCATCCATAAAGGGGG
>NZ_JAGMWN010000021.1 GCF_017963645.1 Marivibrio halodurans
ATACCAACTCTCGCTGATTGAGACTCACGAGGGATTCCCATGGGGCCGCAAATCTGATTCACCATGACAAACGATGGAGGTTTGTCATGGCGCCGCCGATTGCGGTTCGGACTGATTTTGATGGGACGGCTCTTCGACGGCTGGCGCGTTCTTCCAAAGACGCCGATCAGACCCGACGGCTTTTGGCATTGGCGACGATCTATGACGGCGGGTCGCGGAGCGACGCGGCGAGGGTCGGCGGCGTGACGCTGCAGATCGTCCGGGACTGGGTCTTGCGGTTCAACGCGAGCGGACCGGAAGGCCTCCTCACTCGCAAGGCGCCAGGCCGACAGACGGCCCTCAATGAAGCGCAGCGGAGGGCTTTGGCGGACCGCGTCATGGAGGCCCCCATCCCTTCGGTTCATGGCGTCGTTCGCTGGCGTTTGAAGGACCTGGCGCAGTGGCTCCATGAGGAGTTCGGCGTGACAGTCCACTTTGGGACTGTCAGCCGAGAGCTTCGGGCGATGGGCTTCCGCAGGCTCTCCGCCCGGCCACAACACCACGCCCAGAGCGAGGAGGCGCTGGCCGATTTTAAAAAAACTTCGCAGCCTGCGTCGCGTCCATCAAAAGGAAGCTCCCGCCGGAAACCCCGCTAGAGATCTGGTGGCAGGACGAAGCGCGCGTCGGCCAGAAGACGAAGATCACAAGGCGCTGGGCGCTCAGAGGGACGCGCCCTCGCGCGCCGCAAGATCAAAGGACGAAGTCGGCCTACATCTTCGGCGCCATCTGTCCGGCCAGGGGTGTGGGAGCCGCTCTTGTCCTTCCTCGCTGCAACATCCAGGCGATGCAATGGCATCTCGACGAGATCGCTCGAAACGTCGCCCCTGGCGCTCACGCCCTGCTGATATGCGATCAGGCGGGCTGGCATATGACGGAGAAGCTCACCGTTCCCGGCAACCTCACCATCGTCCCGCTACCGCCAAGAGCCCCGGAACTGAACCCGGTCGAAAACGTCTGGCAGTTCCTGCGCGAGAACTGGCTCTCCAACAGGATATTCAAATCCTACGACGAGATCGTCGATATCTGTTGCCACGCGTGGCGACAGTTCCTGGACCAACCGTGGAAGATCATGTCCATCGGATATCGACAATGGGCCCATGAATGGTGATCAGCGCGAAATGGTATAA
>NZ_JAGMWN010000022.1 GCF_017963645.1 Marivibrio halodurans
TCCGGAAGCGCAACCGTTCCCGTCACGTCCGTCGTCCGGAAATAAAACTGCGGACGATAGTTCGTGAAGAACGGCGTGTGACGGCCGCCCTCTTCCTTCGTCAGGATATAGGCTTCCGCCTTGAACTCCGTGTGCGGCGTGATCGTTCCCGGCTTCGCCAGAACCTGACCGCGCTCGACATCCTCGCGGCCGATGCCGCGCAGAAGCGCCCCGATATTGTCGCCCGCCTCGCCGCTGTCCAGCAGCTTCCGGAACATCTCGACGCCCGTCACCGTCGTCTTGCGCGTGTCGTGAAGACCGACGATCTCCACTTCCTCGCCGACCTTCACGATCCCCGTCTCCACGCGGCCCGTCACGACCGTGCCACGGCCCGAAATCGAGAACACATCCTCGATCGGCATCAGGAACGGCTTGTCCTTCGGACGATCCGGCTGCGGAATATACGCGTCGCATTCCTTCATCAGCTCGAGGATCGCCGGCGCCCCGATATCGGACGTATCGCCCTCCAGCGCCTTCAGCGCCGAGCCCTTCACGATCGGAATGTCGTCGCCCGGGAAATCATAGGACGACAGAAGCTC
>NZ_JAGMWN010000002.1 GCF_017963645.1 Marivibrio halodurans
GGACCAACCGTGGAAGATCATGTCCATCGGATATCGACAATGGGCCCATGAATGGTGATCAGCGCGAAATGGTATAATGAGTCTTTTTGTAATTTTATTTTTAGGCACGATTACATGAGTGTGTTACGCGAGACATTTGGATCAAAAGCGAAAACGCTTGGCGCCGCCGCCGCTGTTAGCGCGGGCGTTGCGCTCGCGTCCTGGGGGAACACGGCACAAGCGGGTGAGGCGCAGGCCGCCACGCCGCCCGTGAATCAAACCGCCATCAGTGAATGCATTGATTACGTCGAGAACACCCATCAGCGCGAACTGATATATGCGGACACGACACCCTGCGAAGACCTGACAATCCGCGACGTGGCCAGCATGAACGCCCGCGAAACGTACCTATTTGCCTTTGGAGAAGCCTCACGCCGCGTCTATGCGCTGGGCGCGCCCAGCGGCATGGACGCACTCAATTGCCTGCGCAATGAATTCACCGTGCTTCCAGTCGTCGATGGCAAAAAGCAGGTGCCGCGCGGCTTAGGTGGCCTGATTAAACTCATCCATAGCGCGAATAACAATGGGGGCTCGGACGACCCAGCTACCGGACGCATCTATAACGGTGTTGATTGGGTTGCCAAAAACGTCTGCGGCCTCAATCCCGATCAATTGGCCAGCGCGTCCAGACAGCCCGAATAACCCTCTTACATTCGAACACCCATGCAGCGCTTTGCATAGGCAACCTCACGTGCGCTTTCCCTCGTCCACATAGATGCAGGAGTTCAGAGATGAGTCCGTCCCAAAAAGATTCGGACAACGACCCGCGTCCGGTGCTTGCCATTATCGCCGCTATTATCTGCGGTATTGCCGGGTATGATGTCGGTCAGTGGGGCGGCGCCATCGCCGCCGCCGTGATCGCCTTTGGCGGGGTTTATATGCTGTTCGCCGCCATCGTTATCGGCATCAAACTTGCCATTGGCGGGGCGATATTCTTGATGTTGGTCGTGGCGCTCAAAAACCGCTGGGACTGGCTCTCAAGCCTGTTTCAATAAGCGCGCGGTGAAATGCAGCCTCTTAAAAGCCGGGCCCTGAGGGTGGCGGGGGTGTAACGGCGGCAAAGTCGATATCATCGAAGTCCGGTGCAGCATTCTCCGGCGTGGATTCTGTCTGTTGTTCATCTGATGGAGCAGGATTTCCATCAGCCGTTCCAAAGAACGCCGCCATGCTCGCATCGTCCTGCTGTTCTGCTGAAAGCTCTTCAAGCGTGCCTGCATTTTCTGCTTCTTGTGCCTTCGTGGCATTGTAGGCGGATCGTGCGTTCTCAACGTTATCGAGACTTTTGCCGAGTTCCGCCTTGCCTCCTTGATCGGCGTCAACTGCGGTCTGCATCGCTTCCGGTGGTTTGCGCCCGGCGGCGACATCATCGGCTACATCCATAACATTTTGATAATAATCCATCTTGTCTTTAGCGCGCGTGATTTCCTCCTGGCTGGCACCTTCACGGATAAGCCGGTGATATTTCTCCGCATATTCGTTATAGAGTTCGGATGCCTCGTCGCGCACTTCGCCGGGTGTTGTCGCGGTCGGGCCGTTGCCGAAATCCAAGGTAATCGGCTGATCATAGGCGGCAGCAGCGGCGGCGAGGTAGAACATCTGGCCGTTCTCGCTTTGGCGCTTGCGTCCTTCGACCTGCGCCGCTTGAGCGCCGCGCGAGAAATGCTCGTGCTTGAGGATACGGCCCGCAGCGTTCTCGCTCTGCTCGGCCTGAAATTCTTCGAGGCGCTTTTCCCCCGCCATTCGGGTGGCCTGAGCGCGCAACTCCTGCTCGCTCGCCGGTGCGTTTCCGTTTTTATCGAAAGCGACGGTTTCATAGCGCTGGCTCAGCACGCCCTTATCCCACGCGCTTGCGCGCAGGGCTGCCGCTGCGTCGTTCGAAATGTCGTTTGAATTTGCCGCCATTTAATGCCCCTGCATAAACTCTTTATTTTTGCAATTCGTCATCGCAAAGCTATAATTGCTTATATATTCGCATAGAAAAATTAATAATTATGTAAAATTAGATAAAATGATAATAAAATACTTATAAAATTTGTACTATACTGAAATTGTTATGAATTCTTCCAAATCTGACCGAAATCACAGCCTATACAACGCCATCGAAAATGCCGGGTTCGCGAGCATGTCCGCTTTCGTCCGACATGTCGCGCTTTCCTATCGGAACGTCGAGAGCTACGCGAAATTCGAGCGGCGCCCGGTGGATCGCAAAGGGATCGTCAAATACGACATCGCCGCGATTTGCGAGGCCCTGAATTGTAAGCTCGAAGACATCTTTCCAGCAGACTTCATCGATACGCCTTACCGCTTCCGGGAGAGCTACGACGACGATTACGGACGGCGCGCGAAGAAAAAGCCCATCGCCCGTTATTTCTCGGATCGCACGCTGACGAAGCCGCAGGCGGCGAAAGTGCTGAACCTTATCCGGTTCGCGTCCGATATTCCCGAGCCCCTCGGTCACGCTTTTGCCGAGTTGGCCGTCCGGCGCCTGGCGCCGGTCGAGTACGCCATCCTCGCGCGCGTGCAATTCGAGGGGCTGCGTGAGCCCCTGCGATACGGTGACAGTAAGCGCTATGAACGTGCTTGCCGGGCGCTGAACAAACGCTCCAATCAGGAACTCATCGGCGCCTTGAAGCGCGAGCACGCCGCAGGCGGGTCGCGCCGGGAAATCGTCGCGCGGCTGTCGGCCACAGAGGAGGAACTCGAGACGGCGAACCGGATCACGCTGACACCGGAAATTCGCGCCCGCATCCAAGAGCTGCGAAATCGCTCCGGGCTCAGCCCGATCATGTTGCTGAAATGGGCCACCCGGCACGATATCCCGATCCCTGACGGGGTGACGGCCCAGCCGCTCGGCAATGCGCTGAGCGGACGCACGAAGACCATCGCCGCCTTCCTTCTCGAATTTGCCGAGGAAACATGGATTGCGGCGATTGAGGCCAAGGCAAAGGACTCTTCATAGCGCATGTAAGAAACCTTGGCCGGGTGCTGAAACAGGGCGTGGGGAGAGGAAATGAAATTGTGATTTTGAAGTAAGTGTTTTGACCCATCATGAGGAATAAAAGATACGATCAAGCGATAGCGGATTCCGCGTTTGGCAGCATCTCCCGGCTGGCGGAACATCTGGGGCTGTCCTACCGCAATGTGGAGAGCTACGCCAAGGACGGGCGGCGCCCGGTGGATCGGAAGGGGATCGTCAAATACGATATCGCCGCGATCTGCGAGGCGCTGGATTGCTCTCTTGAAGACCTGTTTCCCGAAGAGCAGATCGACAGGCCCTACCGCGTGCGGGAAAGCTATGCGGACGGCTACGGCCAGCGCAAAAAGAAGACGCCTCGCAAATCGGCGGGCGCGGACAAACCCAAGGCCCCGCCCCGCCGGAAGGCCGAGAAAATCCGTAAACGCGAGGCCGATCTGGCCGAACTCAGGGGGTATTTCGAAAGCGGGCTTCTGCCGAGCCGCATCTTCGTCGATGCCGAGGATGCCCCGGAAGGATTGAACCCGCGCGCCGTGGGTCTATGGCTCAGCCCCAAACCGCCGAAAATCCCGGCCAAGCATCTCGCCTATGTGCTCAAACGATGCCGGGAGATGGCGGATCAGAACGGATAATCGCGGGCCGAGTAGGCCATGGAACTCATGCTGCTCCATCACGGCGCAAGTGGCAATCGCCTACCAAGTATGATATAGTAACACTATTGACGTAAGGAGGTTCGTATGAGCGAGCGCAACAGCATTGAACGCATGACCGTGACCTTGACGCCGGAGATGGCGCTTGCCGTGCGCGCGGCGCTGGATGAAGGCTCTTACGCCTCCAGCAGCGAGATCGTGCGCGAGGCCCTGCGCGACTGGCAGCACAAGCGCAGGCTCCGGGAAACCGAATTGGAAACCCTGCGCGGCGATATCGCCGCGGCCGATGACGATAGGGCGCAAGGACGGGTCGGCGCTTTCGACGCCGATAAGATTATCAAGAAGGGGCAGGAAAAATCGAAACGCCGCGCGCCCTCCAAATAACAGAGACCGCCGAGGACGATCTCGCCGATATCTGGGCCTTCATCGCGGAGGACTCGCCGGATACCGCCTCGCGCTTCGTGCATGACCTCCAGCAACGCTTCGCGCCGCTCTGCCATAGCCCGGAGATCGGCCCCCGGCGCGATAGCTTGGCACCGGGGCTGCGCGCCCATTTTTTCCGAAGCTACGCGATCTATTACCGGATCACCGATACCGCGCTCATTATCATGCGCGTGCTTCACGGTGCGCGCGATGCCGCCGCGTTATTTGGGGAAAGCGAGGCCTGAACGGGTGATTTGCGGTGCATTTTGTTTTGAGCCGTACCTGATTGGATTGCACGGATGCCAATAATCCAAGAATGCCGCACTTGCATCGAAGCATAGCCTGAGCGACTACGAAGCTAATGGCCTTAGGGCGTTCCTATGCCTGTTCGTTGACTAAGGCGTGAATTCAGTAAAAAGGCTCGGGTACATGCGATCTGATAAATAGTGAGGAATCTCAGACTTTGCGGATTCCCACGACACATCCAACGCGGTACGACCAAGCAAATCCGTTGCAGAAAAATCTACGCCGTCTTGTTCAGATAAATGCATAACCATATCAACAAAACCGCGTTGCGCTGCTATATGCAAAGCGGTACGGCCCAAATGATCGGTGTTCTCTATACAACGTGGCTCGGTTTCTAGCGCGCCATCAACCTCTGAGAAATTGTTGAAATACGCTCCGCGCAAAATATTATAGTTTCCACTATTATGGTTTTTATTGTTTTCTTGTTTCATATTTTTATATAGATATAACATAACTTATATTCTTTCACCGAAATGTGCAAATAATCTGTCCGACATGATGTAATACTTATGGTCTTTCGGCATAGACTTGTATTCGCCAGAAAGGGTCGTTCTATGTCCCTCCAGCAAAATTGTTGTAGGTTTCGCGGCACTCTCTGATTTCACGAGGGTTCGGGGACGCACCACATCAAAAGAAACGCGTTGCCCTGCTATGAAAAATGCCTCCATGGTTTCAATTCTTCCATGGTAGGCATTCTGCAACTCTATCGCACAATGCCCGGATAGGTCGGGAATGATGATTCCGCTATAGCGTTGAAAATCTGGAACGTTCTCTTTCATTACTCCGCCTTCAGTAAGTGGGTATTCTGCATCATTGAGAATAAGTACATGGACAATAGCGTATGGTTTTTTCGGTAGGTGCTTCAGAAAAAGTACTTTTGTGGGGTTTGGCCTATCTTCCCTATAATAAATCCCATCATTTTCGGAAAAGAAGAAATCTATTTCAGAAAGAATATATGAACTAAGCTTCTTGATGATCCGTTTGGCCTTGAAATCGGCATATACGTACTGCGCACGATCTATACGAAAACCTTGCGCTGTGTCGGGGGCCCGGATTTTCGCGTAGGCATCCAGCACATTCAGTTTGGCAACCGTCGTATGCATTCCCGGCCCCGCGCCGTGACGTTTCCCAACGAAATTGGCGATATCGGCTTCTTTGAGGTTGTCCGTATTGATGGGCTTTAAGGAAAGCGGATCGATGATCTTGTAGCGTGGTGATTCCACATGCCGGATCACATGATTGAAATACGCTCTTCTGCCATCTCCCAGCGCCCAAGCGTCCTGACAGATGAACTGCCAAAGCGAGTATCGATAAAAAGAGTCGTAAGACGACTCAACGTGTATCTCTTTGATTTCACGAATATTTTCGACGTTGTTGGTCACTTGTTACGACTTCCCACTCATGCATTTCACCATACGAACCGGCTGTTTCCACGACAAACGCGCCGATGATCGAACATGTTTCCGACAACACCCATACATACGGCAATGGCCAATCGCGGGTGGTGTCTCATGTGAGACGACAACTCTAACCCTAGCAACTGGAGGTCATTATGGCCAAGCAGACGTGGGAACGTGTCGGAGGCGGTCAGTATGACGTCTACCGCCCCAAGAAGAAGTCCTTCTGGGAACGCGTGGGCGAGGTGATCGGCGGCATGATCGTCGTCGTCGCCGCCCTCGCCATCATCGGCGCGATTGCGAGCTGATGGGATGAGCCCCCGGGCCGGTCGGTTCGGGGGCTTTTCCTGCTGCCACTCAGGAGGACATATCCATGAGCAATCCCTATCCCCAACCCGGCAATCCCGGCGGCGGCCATGACGGCCCGCCGGGGCAGAACCTGCTTTGCGTGTGCCTTGCGCTGCTGGCAGCCGTGCTGGGTACGCCCGCCCTGTTCCAACTGATCGGCCCGGTCATCAAGGAGATGGTCTACAAGGCCTATGACTCGCGCGATCTGGCGATGCTGATGTATTTCGCGAGTTTCGGGCTGTCGGGCGTGGTGATCTTCGCCATCTGCCGCATGGCGCTGTGGTACGCGATTGCCGGGGTCGTCGCCTTCGGCGCGGTGCGCTTCGCCGGGCTGGCGGTTTAACCCCATGACCGGGCCCGTCCACGATAACGCGGCCCATCCCTTCGGCTCGGCGCGGTTCGCCGGGCCGAAGGAGATCGCGCGCGCCGGGCTCTTCACTCGCCAGCCGCATTCGCTGCTGATCGGGTTCTATCAGGGCCGCGCGCTTTGGTATTCCGACATGGGCGGGGGCATGTGCGTGGCGGGCCCGCGCTCCGGCAAGCTGCGTGACCTGCTGGCCTTCAATATCTGCGCCGGTATTCACGCCCCGACGATCCTCGCGCTGGACGTGAAGGGCGAGCTCGCCGGAATCTCGCGCGATCAGACCCCGGACAATAAATTTTGTCTCCATTGGAACCCCCACGGGCTGCACGACCTGCCGCAGGATCGCATCAATCCGCTGGGGCATCTGCGCAAAGACAGCCCCACGCTGATCTCCGATGTGAAGCGCTTCGCCGCCAATGCGATCCCGCCCAGCGGCGCGCCGCAAAGCGCCTATTTCGAAGGGCGTGCGCGGGAGTTTCTGGAAGCGCTCAGCCTCGCGGTCATCGCGCGCGATGGCGGTCTCACCTATCCGGCGCTCTATGAGGCCATCAACCTGCTGGTGATGGGCGGGGACGGCTGGCTCGATATCGCCTTCGAGATGAGCGAGAGTGATATCGCCTTCGTCCGGCGCATCGAAGCCGAGATCACGGATGGCCGCGAAGACACCTCCGGCGGTTTCGTCGGCATCTTGGGGGAACTGACCAAGGCCTTTGCCTGCCTCTCCGATCCGGTGCTGATGGAGGCGCTCTCCCCGCCCTTTACCGCCGCGCTGGCCGATCTGTGCGCCAGCGATCAGACCTATCAGCTCTATCTCATGCCGCCGGGCGATATGGCCGAGCCGTGGGCGCCGGTCATCAAGAGCTTCTTCGTCGGCGCGCGCACCTACAAGGCCCGTGCCCCCGCCGCCCCGCGCCAGACATGGGTGCTCGATGAGATCGGCAACCTCAAAGGCTTCCCGCAGGTGGTGGAGCTTTACACCCGCGATGCCGGGCTGGGCGTTCGCCCGTGGGGCTTCTGGCAATCGACCGCGCAGCTCAGGGCGCTGGGCCCCGGCGCGGAGCAGATAATCCCGGCCTCGGCGGGGCTGCAAAACTGGTTCGGGGTGCGCGATCTGGACACCGCCTCCACGCTCTCGCGCATGCTGGGGCAGGAGACGCTGGCCTACCGCGACGAGCAAGCGCGTGAGCGCGCGCTGCATGCCAAGCGCAAGGCCGCTCAATCCATCTTCCAGGGCGGCAACCCGTTCAAGGCGGCGATGGAACTGCACCATCACGCCCGCATGGCCGACCTGCCCGTGCTCAAGTCCCGTCCGTTGATGACCTCGGATGAGGTGCTGGGCCTCCCGCCCGGCAAGCAGATCATCTTCGTGGACGGGCTGGCGCACCCGATCCTGGCCGACCGTTTTGCCTATTACGATCTGCCCTTCATGGCCGGGCGCTATCACCCGAACCCGTACTTCCCGCCCGCTGACAAGGTGCGCGTGATGACACCGCGCGGCCCGGCATGGCGGCGGGTGATCACCGAGCCTGTGCCGAAGCGCTTCGCCCACTACCCGCAATACCGAGACGGAACATGGAGCCGCATCGCATGACCAGCTTTGCCAAGAACCTTTCGCCTACGCCGATCACGGCGGACTCGCCGCGCCCCGACTTCGGAACAGCGGGCCAGGCCGAGCCGGACAAGGCCAGCCACCGCGCTTCCGACATGGTGAAGAAGGGTCGGCCCGAACCGGCCCTCAAGCCATCGCCCGCGCTCAGCCATGAGGTGGACGGCACCGCCTTCGATGCCGCGTGGAAGGACGAGGCCAAGGCCGCCCGCCGCGACGCCTTCAAGGCCAAGCGCCGCGCGCAGGCGGCCCAATCCAAAAGCCGCGCCTTCAAGCGCGCGGTGACGCGCTAACCCAAGAGAAGGAGTAAGCACCATGACCGATGATACCGACAATAGTCGCGCCCCCAAGCAACCCGCCGATGTCATCCCGGATAGGAACCTCAAGGCTACCATTTGGCGGAATGAGGGTGAGAAAGGGTCGTATTACGCGACCGAGTTCTCACGCACCTACACCGATGGCGAGGGCAATCTCCGGGATGCCTCCAGCTTTATCGCCACCGACCTGCTGCGCGTCTCCGAACTCGCTCGCAAGGCATACGATCGTACCGCCGAACTGCGCCGCGAGGAATTCAAGGAAAAGCGCCGCGCGCAAGCCGCCCGCAGGCCGGAGCGTTCGCGCGATCAGCGCAGCCGATAGGGAGAAAATCCCGCAGCTTTTCCTTGCATCGCGATACGCATTCCCGTATAGATGTTCGCTTAATGTTCTTATCGCGGTGCATGGAAAGGAGGCGCGAAGAGACGAAAGAAATTTGAGAGAAGGAGGACGCCATGAGCGACAAACACGACACCAACCACTTCAACGCCAAGGCTGGAAATGAAGCCGCCGATGGAGCCGAGAATGGAACTGGTGATCCGCCCGCGCCCTCCGGTTATCCCGCTCTCGAATTCGACGCCTCGGAGTTCATGCACTTCCTCGACGATGCCGATTGGAGCGAGGACGAGAAGGCGGAATATCTCACCCTCGTCTGGAACATCGTGTGCGAGTTCGTAGCGCTCGGCTTCAATATGCACCCGCTCCAGCAAGCCAAAAAAGCCTGTGGAAAACATGCGAAACCCAAGGCTCAGAGCCCATCGGGCGGGCCGTCCATGGTAGAATGCATGGATGATGATTTGATCGAAGAATTTATCGCGCGGGACGGGGCTTGCTCCGATCCGGGCGGAAAGGAGTCCAAGAATGATTGATCGTAGAACCACCCTTTATCCCGATTGCAAACAAGCCGTGATCTATGCGCGCGTGTCCTCCGCCGCGCAGGTCGCCAAGGGGCACGGCGCGCACTCGCAAGAGACACGATGCCGCGAATACGCCCGGATGAAGGGCTATGAGGTGCTGGAGGTTTTCCGGGACGAAGCCGTCTCCGGCGGGCTGATCCAGCGCCCCGGCATGCTGGAATTACTGGCCTTCGTGGCCAAGCAGAAGAAGAAGGGCGGCTGCATTGTCCTGATCGACGATATCAGCAGGCTCGCAAGGGACATTAAGGCGCATCTCGATCTGCGCGGCGCCATCACGGAAGCGGGCGGGCGGTTGGAAAGCCCCTCCATCGAGTTCGGCGAGGATTCGGATTCGATGCTGGTCGAGAACCTGCTGGCCTCGGTTTCCCAGCATCAGCGCCAGAAGAACACGGAGCAGACGCAGAACCGCATGCGCGCCCGGCTGATGAACGGCTATTGGACGTTCTCCTGTCCGCCGGGCTACCGCTACGAGGCCGCGCCGGGGCAGGGCAAGATATTGGTGCGCGATGAGCCGCTGGCCTCCATCATCGCCGAGGGCATGACCGGCTTCGCAACCGGGGCCTTTCAGACGCAGGCCGAGGTGATGCGCTTCTTCGAGGGCTGCCCGGAGTTTCCCAAGACGCGCCATGGCACGGTCACGAATGAAAATGTCCGGCGCATCCTGACCCGCGTGCTCTATGCGGGCTATCTGGAGCGGCCCGAATGGGGCGTGAAGCTGACCAAGGCGCGCCATGAGCCGTTGGTCTCCCTCCAGACCTTCGAGCGCATCCAGCAGCGCCTCAAGGAAGGCGCGAAGGCCCCCGCGCGCGCCGATATCTCGGAGCACTTTCCGCTGCGGAATTTCGTGCTGTGCGGGGACTGCGGCAATCCGCTCACCGCCTGCTGGGCGCGCAGCAAGACGGGCAAGAAACACCCGTACTATATGTGCTTCAATAAGGAGTGCGAGAGCAACCGCAAGGCCATCAAGCGCGATGAGATCGAAGGGGAGTTCGAGGCGATCCTGCGCGATGCCGAACCCAAGTCCGGCAGGCTCGATCTCTTTAAGACGCTCACGGCCAAGGCGTGGAGTCAGTACCGCGAACGCGGCGCGGCGATGCGTCGTTCGATCCGCACCAGATTGGAGGAAGGCGAAAAGCAGATCGCATCCTTGCTGGATCGGATCGTGGAGACCTCCAGCTCAAGCGTGGTCGCGCGCTATGAAACCCGCATCGCGGAGTTGGAACGTAAACAGGCGATGCTACAAGAAAGGCTCGCCTCCGAAGGCCAGCCAATCCAGCCTTTTGAGAAGGTTTTTAAACTCACCCTCCGGTTCCTCGCAACGCCTTGTGATAGCTGGAAAAACGGCAGCTTGGATCACAAGAGATTGCTGCTGAAACTGGCTTTCGAGCACAGACCCCGGTACGCCCGAAATTCCGGATTTTTAAACCCGGAATTCGCGTTGCCTTTCAAGGCGTTAATGGGAAACGGACTCGACGCTAAGGCGATGGCGGAGGGAGGGGGATTCGAACCCCCGAGGGGCTATCAACCCCAACACGATTTCCAATCGTGCGCCTTAAGCCGCTCGGCCATCCCTCCGCAGGTGTTCGTTCGTTTGGACGGGGCGGAAAACGCCCCCGAACGGCGCGGGACCATAGCGAAGCGGATCGGGCCCCGCAAGGCCGTATGAAGACCTTGTGAAAGCCCGAGTCTTTGCCGTTTCGCCCGCCTTGAAGGCCATGCTAGGCTCCCGCCAACGCCGAGGGGCGGGATATGAATTACGCGTCGTGAAGGGACCGCGCCGGATGGTGGTTCTCACCTTTCTCGGTCGGCTGTTGGTGATCTTCGCGCTCGCCATGCTGGGGCTCGGTCTCTGGCTATGGTTGAGCGGGGCGGATGTCACGCAACAGGCCGGTCAGCTTTGGTATGTGCTGGATCGCGTGTCGCTCAATGGCGCGCAGGTTTTGGTTCAGCGCCATCTGCATCTACCCTGGCTGTGGGACAGCGGAATCCTGCCCCTGCTGCGCCGGCCGGCCTGGGAGGCGGTCCTATGGCTGGTGATCGGCGGCTTGGCGACCGGCGGTCTGCTGTTGGTGATCAGCCGCAGGCGCGCGCGCCGATCCAGCTTTCGGTGAGGGGTCGCGCGGCGGGTCGTAGGGCCGCGTCGCGACGATGTCCCGAGGGGTCAGTCGTCGCCCATCTTGAGGGCTTCCAGGAAGGCGGACTGGGGAATCTCCACCTTGCCGAACTGGCGCATGCGCTTCTTGCCTTCCTTCTGCTTCTCGAGAAGCTTGCGCTTGCGCGTCACGTCGCCGCCATAGCATTTGGCGGTCACGTCCTTGCGCAGCGCCCCGATCGTCTCGCGCGCGATCACCTTCGAGCCGATCGCCGCTTGCAGCGCCACCTTGAAAAGCTGGCGCGGGATCAAATCCTTGAGCCGCGCGCAAATCTGGCGACCGCGATAGTCCGCCTGGCCGCGATGGGTGATCATGGCCAGCGCATCGACCGGGTCGCCGTTGATCAGGATCGAGACCTTGACCAGATCGCCCTCGCGATAGCCCTCGATCTCGTAATCGAAGGAGGCGTAGCCCCGGCTGACCGATTTCAGCCGGTCGTAGAAATCGAAGACCACCTCGTTGAGCGGCAGCTTGTAGACCACCATCGCCCGGTTGCCGACATAGGTAAGCTCCGTCTGCTCCCCGCGACGCTCCGTGCACAGCGCCAGCACGGGGCCGAGATATTCGTCCGGCAGCAGGATCGTCGCCTTGATCCAGGGTTCCTCGATCCGGTCGATCTTAGTGACCTCCGGGAAATCCACCGGATTATGCAGTTCGATATAGTCGCCGTTGGTCATCCACATCTTGTAGACCACCGAGGGCGCGGTCGAGATCAGGTCGAGATCATATTCGCGCGAAAGGCGCTCCTGGATGATTTCCAGATGGAGCAGCCCCAGGAACCCACAGCGGAATCCGAAGCCGAGCGCGGCCGAGCTTTCCATCTCGTAATGGAAGCTCGAATCATTGAGCGCGAGCTTGCCCACCGCCTCGCGCAGCGCCTCGAAGTCGCTCGCATCGACGGGGAACAGGCCGCAGAACACCACCGGCACCGAGGGCTTGAAGCCCGGCAGGCGATCCGTCGTCGGGTTGCGATCGTCGGTGATGGTATCGCCGACATTGGTGTCGGCGACCTGCTTGATGCCGGAGGTCAGGAATCCGACCTCCCCGGGGCCGAGCCGGTCGACCTCCAGCCCTTTCGGCGTCATCACGCCGACACGATCGACCTCGTGGGCGAGGCCGTTGGACATCATGCGGATGCGCATGCCCTTGCGGATTTCGCCGTCGACGACGCGGACCAGCGTCACCACGCCCAGATAGACGTCGTACCAGCTATCGACCAGCAGCGCGCGCAGCGGCTTCTCCACCTCGCCCTGGGGCGGGGGGAAGTGCGTTACCAGGGCCTCCAGAAGATCCTCGATGCCGACGCCGGTCTTGGCCGAAATCTCCAGCGCCTCGGACGCGTCGAGACCGATTACCTCCTCGATCTGGCGCTTGATGCGATCCGGTTCGGCGGCGGGCAGGTCCACCTTGTTGAGGACCGGCAGGATTTCGAGATCGTTCTCCAGCGCCAGATAGACATTGGCGAGCGTCTGCGCCTCGACCCCCTGGCTGGCGTCGACGACGAGCAGCGCGCCCTCGCAGGCGGCCAGTGAACGGCTGACCTCGTAGGAGAAATCGACATGACCCGGCGTGTCGATCAGGTTGATCGTGTAGCGGATGCCGTCCTTGGCCGTATAGAGCAGACGAACCGTCTGCGCCTTGATGGTGATGCCGCGCTCGCGCTCCAGATCCATGGAATCCAGCACTTGCTGCTTCATCTCGCGTTCGCTCAGGCCGCCGCAGAGCTGGATCAGACGATCCGCCAGCGTGGATTTGCCATGGTCGATATGCGCGATGATCGCGAAGTTCCGAATGCGCGACAGGTCTGTCATGATCGAAGAGATGCTCGTCTAAAGGGCCTCGCCCGGCACATTTCCGGGCCCTTGGCGGCGGCGCGGAAGATAGGGCGCGCGAGGCTCCGGTGCAATGCCCGCGAAGACCCGGCGCGATTGGCGTGCGTGCGTGGGCGCATGCGGGGATTGCGCCATGAACGAAGATCCTTCGGGTCTTACAAGTAGATCCGTATTTGTTCTCATATTTTATGACTTATAACTTTTATCGTTGACTCTGACGAGAAAATTTTGGAAGATCTGTTTATCCAAACACCACAGCTGTGTCCGAAGCGACCTGATCGGGGACGAACCGAATGGGTCGAAGACCGCGTGGTCCGTGGGTTACTCCTCGGCCGATGCGGGGGATATGGTGTGTCGAGGCGGTCCGGATGGGCCGCCTTTTTTCTTTTCGCAGGAAGTTCGCCAGTGTCCGGAGGTTGCCGGACCCGGCGCGCGCCCCGGATCCGGTTCCTTCCCGCCGGACCGTGACGGCGGCGGCCGGGTCGCGGCGCGCCGCCCCGGCACGGCCCACCGCGCGCCAGGTTCGGCCGCCGGACGTTCCCCACGCGTCCGGTGGCCGACCCGCGACGCGACGGGTGCCCGATTGTTCCGAAGGCGTGGCACCCGGACGCGGCGCCGCCGGGTGGGGCCGTGCCGGGGCAGGCCTGCATTCGGCCTGTTTTTTTAAGCATTCATTCGTTTGGTCCTTCGACCGGTCCGGATAACCGGCCGGCAGGCTTGGAACGACCCGGGAGACCGTCCCCGACGGGGCCGGGCGCGACCGCGAGGCGACGCAGAGCCGAAGCGGTCCGCCACCGGCCGGCCGCCGGGACGGCGTCACGTTCCGATGCCGCCGCGCCGGCCCCGACCGAAAGGTCCGCACGGCCGCCACCGCCAAGGGGCCGCGCCCGCGCCCTCCGAGGCCACGGGTCGCGACAACCCCTGTCCTTCCGAGAGGAGGGAACGGGGCGGCCGTCGCCTTTCCCTGACTTCGCCATCCCCGACTTCGCCATCCATGGGGTGGCCGGCGGCCGCCTCGCGACCCATGGGGCGGCCGGTGGCCGCCTCGCGACCCATGGGGCGGCCGGTGGCCGCCTCGCGACCCATGGGGCGGCCGGTGGCCGCCTCGCGACACAGAGGAGACGACATGTCCACGACTGTCGACGACAGCTTCACACGGCATTTCCAGGCGGAGGTGCATGAGTCCTACCAGCGCATGGGCTCGAAGCTGCGCAACACGGTGCGCACCAAGAACGAGATCAAGGGGTCCTCGACGACCTTCCAGAAGGTCGGCAAGGGCACGGCCTCAACCAAGGCCCGGCACGGCAAGGTGCCGGTCATGAACATCGACCACGAGCCGATCGAGGTGGTCTTGCAGGACTACTATGCCGGCGATTGGGTCGATGCGCTGGACGAGGTGAAGATCAATCACGACGAACGCGCGGTCACGGCCAATGCGGGTGCCTATGCGCTCGGCCGCAAGACGGACGACCTCCTGATCGAGGCGTGCGACGGCAACGGCGCGGTGGTCGAGGCCGGCGACGGCGGCGACGGGTTGACCAAGGCGAAGGTGCTGGAGGCGTTCGAGCTGCTCGGCGCCTCCGACGTGCCGGATGACGGCCAGCGCTATGCCATCGTCGGTTGGAAGCAGTGGAGTGATCTGCTGAATATCGCCGAGTTCGCGGACGCGGACTATGTCGGCGACGACAACCTGCCCTGGAAGGGCACGCAGGCGAAACGCTGGCTCGGCGCGCTGTGGATGCCGCATTCCGGCCTCGTCCTCTCGGCCGGGGTGCGCAAATGCTACTGGTACCACAAGACCGCTCTCGGCCATGCGGTCGGTCACGAGGTCAAGACCGACATCACCTGGCACGGCGACCGCGCCGCGCATTTCGTCAACAACATGATGAGCCAGGGCGCCGGCGTGATCGACGCCACCGGCATCATCCGCATGCCCTGTCTGGAGAGCTAGGATCATGGCCTTTCACGCGAAGGATCTGAGCGTCATCGCCTATGCCAACGGCTTCACGCTCTGGCACTACACCACCGCCGACGCGGCCGCGACGGTCGACACGGCGGGCTATTTCAATGCCGCCGCCGACATGTTGCGGCGCGGGGACATGATCCTCGCCAACACCGATACCGGCGGCGATTTCGTCACCGGCATGCTGGCGGTCAGCGCGAACGACGGCATCGAGGTCGATGTCGACGACCTGACCGGGGTCGGCGGCACCGATACCGACTGACCGGTCGCGCATCTTCACCTCAACAGGCCCCATGAGGGAGGCCTCGCCGGAATCCTCCGGCGGGGCCTCTCCGTGTGGCCTGCCGCCATCACACGCAAGGACATGCCCCATGGCCCTCAGCAGTATCGAGTTGACCAACCGCGCGCTCGTGAAGATCGCGGCCGCCCCGATCAGCGGTTTCGAGGACGGCACGGCGGAAGCCATCGTTGCCGGCACGCTCTATGGCGCGACGCGCGACGCGCTGCTCTCCGCCCATCCGTGGAGCTTCGCGGCCGCCCAACGCCTCCTGCCGCGCCTCGTCGCCGCGCCGGTGGCGGATTACGACTATGCCTATCAATTGCCGGCCGACTTCCTGCGCGCGCTGTCGGCGGGCCCCGGCGGGGGCGGCCGCGGCCGTGGTCTCGACTACCGGATCGTCGAACGCCGCCTGCATACCGACGCGCAGGAGGTGACGCTCACCTATATTTTCCGGCCGACCGAAACGGCCTTCCCCCCCTTCTTCGATCAGGCCCTGATCGCGCGTTTGGCGGCCGAGTTCTGCCTGCCGATCACGGAGAGCACCAGCCGCGCCGACGCGCTGTATAAGCTGGCGGAGGATTCGTTCCGTCGCGCCCGTCTGATCGACGCCCAGCAGGATGTCCCCGGCCGGTTCGAAGGTTTCAGCCTTGTCGGGGTGCGTGGCTGATGCCCCGCGTCAAGAGCGTCAAGACGACCTTCACGGCGGGCGAGGTCGGCGTGCATCTGATGGGGCGCACCGATCTGCGTGCCTATGCCAACGGCGCGGCGTGTCTGCGCAATGTGATCGTGCAGCCGACGGGTGGCGTCCGGCGGCGGGCGGGGCTGCGTCATGTCGCGGGCGTCGCGGGGGGCGGGCGGCTGATCGCCTTCGAGTTCAATACGGAACAGACCTACCTTCTGGTCCTGACCCATGGCGCGATCACGGTCTATAACGAGGCGGAGACGGCGGTCGCCACCCTCGCTACCCCCTATGCGGCGGGTGATATTCCCTCGATCGCCTGGACGCAGAGCGCGGACACGCTCTTGCTGATGCATCCGAACCATGCCCCGCGCCAGTTCATCCGCACCGGCGCGACCAGCTTCGAGCTGATCGGCTGGAGCTTCGAGCAAGGCGACAGCGGGCGCCTCCACCAACCGCATCATAAGTTCGCGAAGGCCGATGTGGTGTTGCAGCCCACCGGGACGGCGAATGCGATCGGCGTCGCGGCGAGCGCCCCTGTCTTCACGGCCGCGCATATGAACGCGCGCTTCCGGATCGGCGGCAAGGAGATCCGCATCACCGGCATCTCCAGTGCGACCCAGGCGAGCGCCAGTGTCATGGAAGAGCTCGACGGCACGGCCGCCACCACGGATTGGACCGAGCAGGCCTTCAGCGCCGCGCGCGGCTATCCGATCTGCGGCGTTTTTCACCAGGATCGTTTGGTGATCGGCGGCTCGCGGGAGGCGCCGAACCGCCTCTGGTTCTCGAAGGCGTCGGATCTGTTCAATTTCGACCTCGGCACGGGCGAGGATGACGAGGCGATCGAGTTCGCCATCCTGTCCGATCAGGTGAACGCGATCCGCGCCGTCTTCTCCGGCCAGCATCTCCAGGTTCTGACGTCGGGCGCGGAATGGATGGTTCAGGGCGAGCCGCTGACGCCGACCAATCTGGACCTGAAGCGACAGACCCGCGTCGGCTCCCCGATCGATCGTTACGTTCCGCCGCGCAGCGTCGATCTGGGCACGCTCTTCGTCTCCCGCGATGGGCGGACGTTGCGCGAGTTCCTCTTCGCCGACAGCGAACAGGCCTACGAGGCGAAGGAACTCACCACCCTCGTCCGGCACATGGTCGATCATCCCGTCGACCTCGATTATCACCCGGAGGAACGGCTGGTCTATGTCGTGATGGGCGATGGCGCCATCGGCGCGGTCACGCAATATCGGCAGGAGGCCGTGACCGCCTGGTCGCGCATCGACACCAATGGCGCCTTCCGGTCCGTCGCCGTCAGCGGCGGGCGGGTCTATGTCCTGGTGGAACGCGACGGGTCGATGCGGCTGGAGCGGTTCGATCCGTCGCTGATGACCGACGGCGCCTTCACGCTCGTCGCCGGAACGCCGCGCGCGCCCTGGGGGGCGGGGCAGGGCGGGGATTCGACGCTTGCCCCGCTGGAGGGGGTGGAGGCCGCGATTCGCGCCGACGGTTGGGTCCATGCCCCGGCCCGGGTAACCGGCGGGGTGCTGACGCTGACGGAAGCGGTGAGCGCCGTCGAGGTCGGCCGTCCCTATACCCATGAGGTGGCGCCCCTGCCGGTCTTCGTGAAGGAGGCCGGCGCCGGGCCCGGTCAGGCGGTGCGCCTGGTCCGCGCGCTCTTCCGGCTGGAGGCGACGCAGGCCCTGCATGTCGATACCGGGCGCGGGCCCGTGCCCGTTCCCTTCGCGCGCCGGGACGGTCTTTCCGGTCCGGTGGCTCCGGCCCCGGCGACGGTCGACAAGCTGGTCCGCGCCATCGGCTGGACCAAGGGCGAGGGCACGCCCCTCTGGCGGGTCGAGCAGGCGACCCCCGTCCCCTGCACCATCCTTTCCGTGATGACCGAGATTTCGGCGAACGGATGACCCCGATCTTTTTCACTTAAGGAGAACCATCATGACAGGCGTAGACCCGATCTCCGTGGCCGGTCTCGGACTCAGCGTGCTGAGTACCATCGGCGATGGGATGAGCCGTGGCGCCGAGGCCGAGGCCCGGCGCGAGACGCAGGCGCGACAGGCCGAGAACGAGAGGAACCGCCGCGCCCATGAGCAGCAGCAGCACGCGCTGAGGCAGCGCGTCGAGGAACGGCGGATCGAGCGCGAGCGCAAGCAGGCGCTCGCCACCCAACGCGCGCGACTGGCCGCCTCCGGCGTGTCGGGCACCGGCGGTTCCGCCGACGCGATCATGGCCGGCATCCATCAACGGGCGGACCAGCGGCTGACCGACCTGCGCGCCGATACCCTCTTCCAGCCGGAACCGGTGGACCTGTTGGCCGACGATACCGGCGATACGTTGAAGAATATCGCCGGCTTCGGGCACCAGGTCCTGGGGGTCGCCGACCAGACGGTGGATCTTCTTTCCAATGCCTTCCCCGGGAGCGAGTGATGACAACGCTCACCGTCAACGACGTTCGGCCGCGGGTTCGTTTCCTGCAGACCGTCGGGGGGACCACCGATTTCGATCTTCCCTTCCAGATCCTCGCGGGCGCGGATGTGAAGGTCGCGATCGACGACGGGCCGGAGAATGCCGTCGCCTTCACCCTGCAAATCCTGGACGAGGCGGGGTCGGCGCGGCTGCACTTCGCGGAGGCGCCGCCACTCGGCGCCGTGATCACCGTCTGGCGCGATATGCCGGTCCAGCGGACCGCGAGCTTTCGGGACGACGGCTCGTTCCGGGCGGCAGCCCTCAACCTGCAACTCAACGCCTTGACCTTGTCGGTTCAGCAGGTCGAGGCGCTTGCCGGCGACGCGGTGCGCCGGGCCGTATCGGACGAGGATATCGACCTGACCCTGCCCCGGGTCGACCGCCGCGCCGGGCGTTATCTCAGCTTCGACGACGCGGGGCGGCCCGTGACCGAGGTTCCGGTCGCGCCGATCGAACGCCGTTATCTCGGCGCCCATGCAAGCGCGCCGACGGTGCGCAATGACGGGATGCCCCTGCAACCCGGCGATCTCTATTTCGATATGGCCGCCGACCGGATGAAGGTTCGCGTCGCCGGGGGCGGCGCATGGGGCGCCGTCGCGCTCGAGCCCGCGTCGTTCCTGTCCAGGGAGGGCACGAGCGGGGTTCCGATGGAAGGCGATATCGATCTCGGCGGCCATCGGGTCGTGAACGGCGTGGGGCCCGTGCCGGCCGGCACGGTGATCCTCCATGCGTCCTCGGTTCCGCCGGCCGGTTACATCAAATGCAACGGCGCGGCGGTCGGCCGGGCCGCCTATGCCGATCTGTTCGCGGTCATCAATACCTTCTGGGGCCCCGGCGACGGATCGTCCACCTTCAACGTACCCGATCTGCGCGGCGACTTCCCGCGTTTCTGGGACGATGGGCGGGGCGTGGATGCGGGGCGCGGGTTCGGCACCCTCCAACTCGACGCCCTGCAGAACTTCTCGGGCGCGATGCGCTCGGTTTGGACCGGCGGGGGCGCGATCGACGGCGCCTTCACCGGCTATCCGTCAACGACCAACAATAAGCCGGGAACGGGCGGCAGTTACACCTTCGATATTTACTTCTCGCCCGGCCCCGGCGGGGCGCGCGTCGCCACGGAAACCCGTCCGCGCAACGTCGCGCTGATGGCCTGCATCAAATACTGAGAGAGGAGAGCCGAGAATGAAGACCGTCCACCAGACCGACGCGCTCGGCGTGCTCGTCGGACCATTGTACCTAGATGCCGGCGATCTGGACCCGCTGGAGCTCGGCCGGTATCTGGTGCCCGCCGGCGCGGTCGATGAGCCGCCCCCCGGGGAGGTGCCGGCCGGCCATGTCGCGCGGTGGACCGGCGCGGCCTGGACCGTGGTCGAGGATCATCGCGGCGAGACCGTCTATGACGCGGAGACCGGCGCGGCCACGACCGTCACCGACCTGGGTCTCCTGCCGGCCGGGGCCAGTCAGACCCCGCCGCTGCCCACGGCCGAGGCGCTGTGCGATGCGGTGGATGCCAGCCGCGACCGCCGGATCGGGGACGGGTTCACATTCGATGGGACGGCATTCCAGACCGACCCGGACAGCGTGAAGCGGATCGCCGGTACCGCTAGCGCCGCGCATATCGCGATCACCCAGGACGGCGCGGCGGCGGGCGATCTGCGCTGGGCCGATCCGGCGAGCGATTTCGTTTGGATCGCCGCCGATAACAGCCTCGTTCCCATGGATGCGCCGACCGCCATCGCCTTCGGCCAAGCCTATCTGGCGTTCGAGCGGCGCCTCGTCTTCGCCGCCAGCGCGATCAAGACGCGTATCCGCGACGGCGAGACGGTCGATATCGAGACGGCGGCGGAATGGCCCTGAGGCATCTCGCTTCACCCCGTCCCGGCCGGCCGCGATCCGTGCCCCTGACCACCCAAGACCCCGATCGCCGATCCCTCCGCCCTATTCGGGCGGATTTTTATTTGCCATGAGGAGTATTCGACAATGACCGACGGTCCGCGCAAGACCGGACGCCCCAAGGGCGGAACATCCCGATCCGCCCCCCGCCGCAAGGCGGGCCGGGGGCGCGGCCGCGTCGCCGCCCCCAAGACGCGCGCCCGGAGCAAGACCGACCAGTTGCGCGACCGGCTGGCCGAGCGTCTGCCGGAGATGCTCGACGCCGCCATCACCGCCTATCAACGCATCGCCGCGCCCGTCGGTGGCGATGACCCCAAGGGCTTCGACCCCAAAAGCTTCGCGGCCAGCCAGACCGGGGCCAAGGCCGCGCTCGCCCATATCGAGCAGTTGATCGTCCTGGCGGAGGCGATCATCCGCGATCCGCCCGCCGGTCATGCCGGGGATACCGCGCTGGCCGCGCAACTCGTCGCCCAGGCCAAGGTGGCGTTGGGCGCCGGCGCGGACTCCGACGGCGACCCTAGTGGTGATGGGAATACGGCCGAACCCGGGGAGGATGGGGGATGAGCGCCCGCGAGATCGCCTGCGGCTTCCCCGAATTCCTATGGATATGGAATAGGGTTCAGGGAATGGAGACGCCGGCCCTGCACCGCCGGATCGCGCGTTGGCTCGGCGCGCGCTGGCGGGCGGGCGACCGGCATCTCCTGCTGCAGGCCTTCCGGGCCAGCGGCAAGTCCACCATCGTCGGTGTCTTCTGCGCCTGGCTGCTGTTCCGCGATCCGGCGCTGCGCGTCCTGGTCTTGGCGGCGGAGCAGGATCTGGCCACCAAGATGGTGCGCAACGTGAAGCGTGTGATCGAGCGCCACCCGCTGACCGCCGGCCTGAAGCCGGATCGCGCGGACCAATGGGCGTCGGGCCAATTCACCGTGCGCCGCGCCTTGGAAAGCCGCGATCCCTCCATGCTGGCGCGCGGCATCGGCGCGAACCTGACCGGCTGCCGGGCGGACGTGCTGATCTGCGACGATGTGGAGGTTCCCAATACCAGCGACAGCGCGCCGAAGCGCCAGGACTTGCGCCAACGCCTCAGCGAGACGGATTATGTGCTGACGGCGGGCGGAACACAGCTCTATGTCGGAACGCCGCACAGCTATTACACAATTTATGCAGAAGATGTCCGGCCGGAGACGGACGAGCGCGCGCCCTTCCTCGACGGCTTCCGGCGGCTCACCCTGCCGATCCTGACGGCGGGCGGCGTTTCCCGGTGGCCGGAGAAGTACGACGCGGCGGTGATCGATGGTCTGCGCCGGCGTCACGGTTCGGCGAAATTCGACAGCCAGATGATGTTGCGGCCGGTGAATATCGCCGGCTGCCGCCTCGACCCCGACCGTCTGCGCCCCTATGAGGCCGAACTGGTCTATAGCGAGCGCAACCGCCGGGCGGAACTCAGCCTGGAGGGGGTGCGCCTCGCCTCCGCGACCTGCCGGTGGGACCCGGCCTATGGCGCGCCGGACGCGGGTGACCGATCCGTCGTCGTCTGTGTCTTCACCGACGAGGCGGGCGGCTATTGGCTGCATGACGCCGTCTATCTGAGCGTCGAGCCCGACACCGAGGTGGACGAGGCGCGCCAGCAATGCCGCGCCGTCGCGCGCTTCGCCGCGCGTCATCACCTGCCGGCGGTGACGGTGGAGACGAACGGCATCGGCCGCTTCCTGCCGGGGCTGCTGCGGGCGGAGATCCGGGCGCTCGGCCTCGCGGTCGGGGTGGTGGAGGCGCACTCCACCCGCGCGAAGGAGCGGCGCATCCTGGAGGCGCTCGACGCCCCGCTCGCCGCCGGTCAGATCCGCGCCCATGCCCGCGTCTGGCGGACGCCCCTGCCACGGGAGATGCGCGAATGGCGGCCCGACGGGACCGGCAAGACGCATGACGACGGGCTCGACGCGCTGGCCGGGTGCCTGATCGACGAGCCGGTGCGCCTGCCGCGCACGCCCGCCCCGGATGCCGTGCGACCGGGCTGGCGCGGTGCGCCGGGCCTCGCCGCCGACACGGATTTCGACCTCTAGCCCGAACGCGAAGGAAAGAACGATGGAAGACGCCATCACCATCGACCTGATCTGGTGGATCACGGCGGTGGAGATCCCGGTGTTGACCGGCCTGTTCTGGCTCATCTGGCGCAATCGCCGGGAGCAGGAGGCCGATCTTCAGCACCACCGGCACTTCACCGAGAAGGGGCTGGCCCAGGCGCGCGAGGCGCTCGCCGCCTACAAGCTGGAGGTCGCCAAGACCTATGCCTCGATCTCCTACCTCAAGGATGTGGAGCGCCGGTTGACCGGGCATCTGCTGCGCATCGAATCCAAACTCGATAATACACAAAATATGGAAAGGAAATCCGGTAAATGACGACCTTCTATGAACAGGCCCACCCGATGCGGGAATCCGCCTGTCCCGCCGCCGATGACGGTCCCGTGATCGACCTGTTGGCCCGCACCGTTTGGGGCGAGGCGCGGGGCGAGCCCGTGCGCGGACGCGAGGCCGTCGCGGCCTGCGTCATGAACCGCGTCGCCCTGGCCACGGCGCGCGGCGGCCATTGGTGGGGCACCAATGTGGTCGCGGTCTGCCGTGCCCCTTGGCAGTTCGCCTGCTGGAACGAGGGCGATCCGAACCGGGAGCAGCTGCTGGCGGTGGATCGCGCGGACCCGGTGTTCCAGAGCTGCCTGCGCATCGCGCGCCGGGCGGTGCGGGGCGCGCTGATCGACCCGACGGGCGGGGCCACCCATTACCATCACGAGGATATGCTTCCCTGGTGGGCGAAGGGCCGCGCGCCGACATGCCGGATCGGCCGGCATGTCTTCTACCGCGATATCGGCTGAGGGGGCGTGGCGATGATTCCCGCGTTGCTGGCGCAGATCGGCCTGCCGCTTCTGGTGAGGGCGGTCGGATCGGCCCTGTCCGGCTCCTCCAACGAGGTTGCGAAGGCGGCGGGCGCGGCGCTCAAGGGCGTCGAGGAGGAGATCGCGCGCGGCGGTCTCTCCGGCGCCGATCTCGCCGAGGCCAACCGTCATATCGAGGCGATGGCCGAACTGGACGCCGGCACGGAACGCACCTGGCTGGCCGAGATCAACCGCACGATCCGCGCCGAGGTGGCGAGCGAGGACGCCTATGTCCGGCGCATGCGGCCCACCTTCGGCTATGTGGTCGCCGTCACCTGGGCGGCCCAGATGGGTGCGGTCGCCTATGTCATCGCGACCGACCCTGCCTCGGCGGGGGCGGTGGTCTCCGCCCTCGGCTCGCTGGGCACGATCTGGACGGTCGGGCTCTCCGTGCTCGGCATCTATGTCTATAAGCGCAGCCAGGAGAAGCAGGCGGCCCCGCCCTTCGAGAAGGCGAACGGCTTCCAGGCGTTGGCCCGGATGCTGGGGCGCTCCTAACTGAACCAGCCCCGCCAGTCCGACCAGTCGGCGATCCGCCGGGCGAGCATCCGGTAGCCCTCGGCCGTCGGATGCACGCCGTCGCCGGCGGCCATGTCGCGGTTCCAATCCGCATCCTCCGCCAGCGCGCCGAAGAGGTCGCAATAGGGGATGTCCAGTTCCGCCGCCACCGCCTTGTAGCGGTCGTTGAGGTCCGCGACCCGGTCGCGGTGGAAGAGATATGTCACGCCGGGGCCGGGCCGGATCTGCGGCGGCTCCCGGCGCGGCGGGGTGGGGCCGAGCCACAGGGTCGGCCGCCAGCTCCGCGCGCGGGAGAGCATGGCCCGCGCCGTCTCGACCGAGCGCGCGTGGGACAGGCGCTGGCCCGCCCCTTCCTGATCCGCCATATCGTTCAGCCCGAACATGAAGGTCAGGCGCCCGTCCACATGTTCCGGCAGGCGGGGTCGGCATTCCGCCTCCCAGCGCGCGGCGATCTGCGCGCTCGTCTCCGCCCGGACGCCGAGATTGTAGCAACTCAGATCATGGCCGCGTGTCCCGATTTCCTCGGCGCACAGGCGGCCGGGCCACCCCCGGCATTCGGCGTCGCCGGTCCCGGCGGTCAGGCTGTCCCCGACGAAGCAGATTCGCGCGTTGGTCATGATCGACTGTCCCTTCCTGGTCCTGTTGATCGGGGATTATCCGGCATCCGCGCCGTTGTCGGCCGACAGGCGCGCGGCCTCCGCCGCCAGACGGTCGAGACAGGCGGCGCGGTCCGGGGCGAAGTCCCGGGCGATCCACCACGTCTCCACCGCGCGCAGGCAGCGCCCGACCGCCGGTCCGGGCGGCAATCCCGCCGCCAGCGCATCCGCGCCGGAGATGGGCAGGTCGCGCGGGCGCCACGCCTCCGCTTCCGCCATCAGCGCCTGCCAGGGGGTGGGGTCCGCGCCCGTCCCCTCGGCCCGGGCAGCGCCCAGGATGGCCAGGTCCCAGGCCCGGTCCCGCCCGATGCGGTAGAGCGCCTCGCGGCGCGCCGCCACCGGCAGGTCGGGATGGAAGGGCACGGACGGCTCCGCGAAATCGGCCAGTCGTTCGGCCTCCGCGTTGGAAAGCCGCAGCCGCTCCGCCTGCGCGTGGGCGGCGGCCCGTGTCTCGACCGGGGCCAGCACGGCGAGCCGCCGCAGCCAGTCGCGCCGGCCGGCCGCATCCGCGCGCGCCGTCGCGGCCTGGAGCGCGGCCACCTCCCGCGCCTCCGGCAGCCAATGGGCCAGCAGCCCGCGCGCGATCATCGCCTCCAGTGTCGGCACCGGCCGGTCGCAGGCCAGCAGGCGGGAAAGCTCCCGTCGCACCCGCTCGGCCGAGAGTTGGGGCAGGAGGTCGCGCCGCGCGACGCAGGCCTCGAAATCCGGACCGGAGGGCGCGCCCGCCCCGAACCGCGCATGAAACCGGCAGAAGCGCAGGATGCGCAGCACATCCTCGCGAATGCGCAGGTCGGCCTCGCCGACGAAGCGGACCCGCCCGGCCTTCAGGTCCGCGATCCCGCCGAACGGGTCGTGCAGCGTGCCGTCCGGCTCCGCGAACAGCGCGTTGAAGGTAAAGTCGCGCCGCGCCGCGTCCTCCGTCCAATCGGTGGTGAAGGCGACGACCGCGCGGCGCCCGTCCGTCTCCACGTCGCGGCGCAGGGTCGTGATCTCGAAGGGGCGGCGGTTGACGACGGCGGTGACGGTGCCATGCGCGATTCCCGTCGGTACGGCGCGCAGACCGGCCGCCTCCAGGCGCCGGGTCACCTCCTCCGGGAGGAGGGGGGTGGCGATATCGATATCGATGTCGGCCCCGGCCCCCATTCGGCCGGCCAGCGCATCGCGCACGCAGCCGCCGACGAAACGCGCCAACGCGCCGTCGGCCGCCCCCCGGTCCGAGGCGTTCCCACTTAGGGCGCGCAGCACGGCCAGCGTCTCCGGCGCGCGCATCCAGGTCTGCCTGTCAGGGTCGAGGCGAGGCAGGCGCAAGGGCGGGGGTGGGGGTGGGGGCCGGGATTGGGGCATGCTCACCCCCCCTCGTCCCGCGGTTGATTGGGCAGCGATGGGGGCGGGATGCCGAGGCCCTTGAAGGTCTGTGTCTCGCTCGGCCGGTCGTCCGGCTCCGCTCCCTCCTCGGGGTCGACGAAATGGCCGGGGATGAGTTCGCCGTTCTCCATATGCGGCGGCACGTAGCGCGCGCCGATCGGATTGTCGCGCATCATCGCGACGGCGGAGAGCGTCAGGGCCGTCAGCACCGCGCCCGCCAGGCTGAGCCGCGCCCAGGGCCAGCTCTGCCAGGCGGGGATGGGCTGATGGCGGGCCTCCGCCTCCGCCCGGCGCATGGCGAACCAGCGCCAGACGAGGAAGACCAGCGTCGGCGCGATCAGCGGCAGGATGATGGTGAGGAATGTCCGCACGGGGTTCCTATCCGATCCGGTTCCGGCGCGCCGCCCGGCCCATGGCCGGCGCCGCGCCGCGTGGCAGCGATCTCCATGCCGAATCTATGCCGCATGCCCCGACACGCCAAGCACCGGTCGGAAATCGGTGGGGGGATGGGGCCTCCGTGGCGGCCCGTTCCGGCGCGGCCGGGTCGTCGTCCGGTGCGCTGTTCACCAAGGATATTGGCAAGGAGACCGGCAAGGAGACGGGCGAGAAGGCACGCGGCGAAGGGGCGGCGCGGGCGCGGCGCGTGACGAAACGCGAGGACCGGCGGCAGGATGAAGCCGGGCTCTTCTCCCCGGCCGGGACGGACCGGATCGAGCCGGCCGGCGCGACCGTCGACGAGGCGATCCGTACGCTCATGCGTGATCCGCGCTATTGGCGCGACCGGGGCAAGGGGGTGTCCGACCATGTCGTTCGGCAATGGCGGCGCGCCTATCCCGGTCGCGGCCGACGGGCGGGGGGCGGCACCACCGCCCTATCCCCGGCCATCCGCGCCGACGAGGTCGAGCCCTGGTCGCCGGCGGAATCGCATGCTTGGCCCAACCCGTCCGGCGACGACACGATCCATTCCCGCCCCGCGGTGATCATGCCGGGCTTCGAATGGGACGCGAGGAATGGGGAATGGGTGTCGGTTCCACCGGGGTCGGAAGGGCATGAGGGGTGCGCCGACGCGCAACCCCACCCTTTTCGCCATGCCACGGGCGTGGGGGGACACTGCTGGGCGGCGCCGGCGAAGACACGGTGATGTCCTCGACGCCGAAAGACGCGCGCGCGCAAGTCGCGCAGGCGTCGCCATCCGGAACGATGCCTGGCAGCGGTGCGAACACGATATCGGTCCCGCCCTCGCTCGTCGGAATCGATATGAAATTCATTCACGCGCAGGAGGGGTACGAAACCAATGGATATGTGCCCTACGACAACAACGGAAATGTCGATGGCAGTAGTGGCGTTACCATCGGGGCCGGTGTGGACCTGGGGCAGATGAACGATTACGACCTCAACCGCTTGGTCAAGAACCACGGATTGGACCCGGCGCTCGCCGCAAGGCTGAAACCCTATCTCGGTCTGACGAGGAAGGCCGCGGATTCCTTCCTCGCGGCCAATCCGATCACCCTTTCGAAGGCGGAAGCGGAGCAACTGTCGAATGCCAAGTACGACCAAATCGCGGGCGATCCCGTCAATCGATACGACAAGGCCATGAAGGCTGCCGGGCGCCCCGATACATTCGCGGCGCTCCCGCCGAAAATGAAAACGGTCGCGTTGAGCGTCGCAATTCAGCACGGGGCGAATTTACGATATGCAACCAAACGTTTCTGGAAGACACTTCTTTCAGGAAGCGTCACCGCCATGGAGCACGAGCTTCGTAACTTTGGACCGAACTACAAGAGCCGGAGAATCCGGGAAGCTGATTACCTAGGCAAACCTTAGAGCAAGCGCACGCATGAGACAGTCCCGCGCCCTAACCAGGGTGCGGGACACAGTCATCCAGCTTCTCGGCGAATATGTCACCGAACGCACGCCACTCCGAAAGGGCAGTATCATAATATACAGAGAATTCGGATTGATCGCGCAGTGTGCCGCTATAAATCGCCCCACGGAGGTCTATGGAATTTTCATTATGAAAATAGACATGCCAAAAGAAATCTTCACCTCGTGATATCTCAAGATAGTCATCACTGATTTTTTAATTTCAAAAAAGGTCTTTGGATAGGAATCGCAATACGCACGAAGGTTCTGCCACATCGCGCTGCCAATCGTGCGCATGTTGAACGATTCGTAAAACGCCATCCGCGTAATCTGTTTTTCGCTCGACGGTTCGGCCGTGGCCGGGAGCGCCCAGAATGGCGAAAGCACCATGGCGGCCAGAACCAAAACCCGCATCTCCGCCAAGCCTCCCATGCCGGTTATCGCGCTCCGCAGCTTAATCCGAGGCTGTGGGGGTGGCAAATAAGTGCCTATTCATCTTCCGATGGTTTCGCCGGCGCGGGTGGCGGTTATCGTCCCGGACCTTCCGGCGGCCTGTCGCGCCGGGGGCGTGGACGGGGCGTCCCGCGCTAAGGCGCCACGCCTTCCAGCACATCGGCGAGATTGACCAGCATGCCCGCGGTCGCCCCCCAGATATAGTGGCGGTCATAGGGCATGGCGTAGAAATGGCGCGTGCGGCCCTCGAACTCCCGCGAATGGCGCTGATGGTTGCGCCGGTCGATCAGGAAGGAGAGCGGCACCTCGAAGACTTCCGCCACCTCGAACGGGTCGGGCCTGGGCGCGACCGGGGGGCGGAGGAACCCCACGATCGGCTCCACCTGGAAGCCGGTGCGGGTGACATAGGGGTCGAGGTCGCCGACGATCTCGATCCGTTCCGGGGCGATGCCGACCTCCTCGCGCGTTTCGCGCAGGGCGGCGGCGCGCGCGTCCGCGTCGCCCGGATCGACCTTGCCGCCGGGAAAGCTGATCTGCCCCGCGTGATCCGTCAGGTGATCCGTCCGCCGGGTCAGCAGGACGGTCGGCCGCGAAGGGTGCAGGATGATCGGCACCAGAACCGCCGCCGGGATCAGGGTCGGGCGCGTCGGCGCCATGTCGGGATTGAGGTCGGCATCGCCCCGCCGCGGCCGTGCCGCGCGCCGCGCGGCCTCCAGGCGGGCGATGATCGTCTCGGCCTCCATCTCCGCCATGCGCCGGTCCCCGTCGTTCGCCCCGTCCCCCGCCATGTCATCCGCCATCGGCGGGGCCGAGGGGGAAGAAGCGGCCGGCGCTTTCCACCCCCAGCATGGTGCGGCCGTCCACCGTGCGGGCGACCGCGCGGTCCACCAATTCGTAGAAGACGCTGCGCGCGATCAGGGCCTCCAGCCGGTCGCGGACCAGCACATAGGGGGAGGGCTCGCCGGTCTCCGCATTCTCCTCGACCCGGATCGGGTGATCCGCGCCGGCCGTCACCCAATGGTCCAGATTGGTGCGGAAACGCAGCGTGCCGGGCGTGCTGTCCGCGTCCAGTTCGACCGCGACGAAGGGGGCGTCCTCCACCGCGACCCGGCCGCGCTCGCCCGGCGTCACCAGCCAATAGACGCCCTCCGCGTCGCGTTGAAGCACGGTGGCGAACAGCTTCACCAGCTTCTCGCGCCGGATCGGGTCGCCCTGATGGGTCCAGGTGCCGTCGCGCCGGATGGCGATGTCGAATTGGTTCTCATGCGCCGGCCAGGCGAAACCGGTGAGGCCCCCGCCGGTCTCCATCAATTCCTTCAGGCTGCGCGGTTTGCGCTCTTGTCCGGCCATGGCTTCACGATCATCCTTGCGGCCCGAGCGACGCGGACGATGTCCCTTATCGACACGCTCTTCGGGCGGGGTGCGGAGCCGGTCCGAAATTCGGGGCTATCGCCACGACAAATTCCCGCCCTATTCTCTTGTTGAATTAAGGGCGCTTCGCCGGTTCGTGCAAGCACCGGGGGCCGATCCGCCCCGGAACGGTCCCGCAAGCGTTCATCGCCACCCCGTTCGAGGAGCCAGCGACCCGTGAGTGACAGCCACAGCACCGCCGCCCGCGCGGAGGAGACCAGCGCCGATCTCGACGCCGAACGATTGGCGGAGGAGATGGAGGCGCTGGGCGAGAAGATGGCCGACGCCCGCGCGCAGATCGGCCGCGTCATCTTCGGCCAGCAGGTGGTGATCGATCAGGTCCTGACGACCCTGCTGGCGGGCGGGCATCTGTTGCTGGTCGGCGTGCCGGGTCTGGGCAAGACGCTGCTGGTGGAGACGCTGGGCACCGTGCTGGGCCTGGATAGCCGGCGCATCCAATTCACGCCCGATCTGATGCCGGCGGATATCCTCGGCTCCGAGGTGCTGGAGGAGAGCGAGAGCGGCAAGCGCTCCTTCCGCTTCGTGCACGGTCCGGTCTTCACCCAATTGTTGATGGGAGACGAGATCAACCGCGCCAGCCCGCGCACGCAATCCGCGTTGCTGCAGGCGATGCAGGAGCGCAAGGTCTCCGTCGCCGGTCATCCGCACGACCTGCCGAGCCCGTTCCACGTCCTGGCGACCCAGAATCCGATCGAGCAGGAGGGAACCTATCCCCTGCCGGAGGCGCAACTCGACCGCTTCCTGTTGCAGGTCAATATCGATTATCCGGACGCGGAATCGGAACGCGAGATCGTACTGCGCACCACGGGCCTGCGGAACGCGCGGCCAAGCGCGGTGTTGGACGACCGGATGCTGCTGGACGCCCAGCGCCTGGTTCGACAAGTACCGGTCGGCGAGAAGGTGGTGGACGCCATCCTGCATCTGGTGCGCGAGGGGCGGCCGGAGACCAGCGGGATCGAGGCGGTGCGGCGGAATGTCGCCTGGGGGCCGGGGCCGCGCGCCAGCCAGGCCCTGATGCTGGCCGCCCGCGCGCGGGCGCTGCTGACCGGGCGGCTCGCCCCCTCGACGGAGGATGTGGTGGCGCTGGCCAAGCCGGTGCTGCGTCACCGCATGGCCCTAAATTTCTCGGCGCGGGCCGACGGCGTCACGCTCGATACGGTGATCGAGCGTCTGGCCGCCGACCTCGCCTGACGGAACGACGACCCAGGACCGGACCGGGAGAGCCGCCATAACCCCGAGCGACCGCCAGAACGATCCCCAGACGCCCGCGCCGGACGGGTCCGCGCAGGACGGGACCGATAGGACCGGGGCACCCGATCCGGGCCGGACCGGGCGCGCGCGCGCGATCCGCGGCCGGGCGGAGAGCCTGGGCGACAGCCTGCCGGGTCTGCTGATCGAGGCGGAGCGCGTGGCGGCCACCGTGGCCCAGGGCATCCATGGACGCCGCCGCGTCGGCATGGGGGAGACCTTCTGGCAATATCGCAATTTCGAGGCGCATGACGCGGCCTCCGCCGTGGATTGGCGGCGCTCCGCGCGCTCCGACGGATTGTTCGTGCGCGAGACGGAGTGGGAGGCGGCGCAGAGCGTCTGGCTCTGGGCGGATTCCTCGCCCTCGATGGACTATCGTTCGCATGCGCGCCTGCCGATGAAGCGCGACCGGGCGGAATTGCTGCTCCTGGCTTGCGCCGCGCTACTGCTGCGCGGCGGGGAGCGGGTGGCCCTGATGGGGGTCGGCGACCGACCCGCCATGGGTCGTGCCGCCCTGGAACGCCTGACGGAGCGTCTGCTGTTCCCGCCCGCCGCGATCGCGGCGGCGGAAAGCCGCCGCGACCTGCCGTCGGAGGAGCGCCTGCCCCGCCATGCCCAAATTCTTCTGTTCGGCGATTTTCTCAGCCCGTTGGAGGATATCGAGGCGCGCATCGCCGGTCTCGCCGTGCGTCATGTGCGCGGCGTGCTGGTCCAGGTGCTCGACCCGGCGGAAGAGGCTCTGCCTTTCACCGGACGGACCAAGTTCCTGGGACTGGAGGCGGAAGGGGACCTGACCGTCGGCAAGGCGGAGAGCCTGCGCCCGCGCTATATCGAAAGGTTGCGGGCGCATCGCGCGGCGCTCGGCGATATCGCGCGCGCGGCCGGGTGGCAATTGCTCGTCCATCATACGGATCAGCCGGCCGAACGGGCGCTCTTGACGCTGTTCATGGCGCTTGCCCAGGAGGCCCCGGCGCGTGAGGGCGCGGCCATCGGCGGCGGGGGAATGCGATGATCGGACTCGGGCCGCTCGCCTTCCTCAACCCCTGGCTGTTGCTGGGGTTGATCGCGTTGCCGGCGCTATGGCTGCTGCTGCGCATCCTGCCGCCCGCGCCGAAGCGGATCGGCTTTCCGGCGATCCGGTTGCTCTTCGGCCTGGAGAGCGCGGAGAAGACGCCGGCCTCCGCCCCCTGGTGGTTGGTGCTGCTGCGGCTCCTGGTGGCGGCGCTGCTGATCGTCGCGGTGGCGGGGCCCATCCTCGATCCGGAGCGTGAATTGCCGGGCGACGGCCCCCTTATCCTGGTGATCGACGACGGGTTCGGCGCGGCGCCGGGCTGGCCGGACCGGCAGGCACGGCTGACGGCGCTGGCGGAACAGGCGGGGCGCGCGGACCGGCCGGTGCGGCTTCTCTTCACCGCGCGCGACGCGGAAGGGGCGCCGCCCGCGCTTTCCGACATGCTGCCGGCCGCGCGCGCCATCGACCGGATCGGCGCGGCGACGCCCCATCCCTGGGCGGTCGATCGCGCGGCGGCTGCCGACGCGTTGGCCACGGCGGGGGCCACGGCGGGGGCCACGGCGGGGGCCGGGGTTGGGGCCGGGGCCGGAAGCGAAGGGGAAAGCAGCGGCGGGGCGAGCGTCATCTGGGCCAGCGACGGGGTCGACGCGCCCGGCACGGGCGCGCTGACGGAGGCGATGGCCGCGATCGGCCCGCTGACGGTGCTGACGCCGGCTGCCGACCGGTTGCCGGTCCTCGCCATCCCGCCCCGGGCTGGTGCCGGTGAACTGACGCTGAGCCTGCGGCGGCCGGATGCGGGCGCGCCACGGGACGTCGTCCTGGTCGCGCGCGGCCCCGACGGACGCCCGCTGGCGCGCCATGTCGCGCGTTTCGAGCCCGACGCGCGCGACATGGCGGTGACGATGGAGATCCCCCGCGCGTTGCGCAACGATCTGGCCGCCGTGACCGTGGAGGCGCCGGAGCGCGTGGCGGGTACCCCCCCGGCCGGAAATGGGGCGGCCGAAAACGGAGAGGAGGGCGCCGGCGGCGCGGGGCTCTCGGACCTGTCCGTCGGCCTGGGCGCGGGCGCGGTCGCGCTGTTCGACGAGCGCTGGTCGCGCCGGCCGGTCGGCATCGTGTCGGATGCGGGCCGGGATGTCGGCCTGGCGCTGTTGTCGGAAGTCTATTATCTCGACCGGGCCCTGGCGCCGATCGGGGATTTGAGCCGCGCGCCGGCCGATATCCTGATTCGGGCGGGCCAAGCGGCGATCTTCCTGCCGGATTCGACGCCGGTCGACAGCGACGCGCGCACGGCGCTGCGGGATTGGATCGAAGGGGGCGGCGTGCTCGTGCGCTTCGCCGGTCCCCGCCTCGCCCAGGCGGAGGAGGACGATCTGGTGCCGGTCACGCTGCGCCGGGGCGGCCGGCAGCTATCCGGCGCGCTGCAATGGACGGAGCCGGCGCGGATCGGCTCCGTCTCCCCGGACGGTCCGTTCGCCGGCTTGCCGACACGGACGGAGGCGGTCGTGAAGCGTCAGGTCCTGGCCGAACCGGCTCTCGATCTGGCGGAAAAAACCTGGATGCGGTTGGAGGATGACACCCCCCTCGTCACCGCCGAGCGGCGTGGCGAGGGCTGGTTGGTCCTGATCCACACCACGGCGAACACGGAATGGTCCTCGCTGGCGCTGTCCGGGCTGTTCGTGGAGATGCTGCAACGGCTGACCGAACTGGGCGCCGGTGTCGCGACGGCGACGCCGGGGGCGGCCGACCGGCCGCTCGCCCCCGTCCAGACGCTGAACGGCGCGGGGCGGCTGGGCGACCCGCCGGTCACCGCCCGGCCGATCCCGGCCGACGCCCTGGAGGATGTGGCGATCGGTCCCCGCCATCCGCCCGGCTTCTACGGTACGGAGGCGATCCGCCAGGCGGTCAGCCTCGGCCCGAGGGTCGAGGCGTTCGAGGCCCTGCCCGCCCTGCCCCCCGCGGCCACGCGCGCGGGCTATGACCGGGCCGAGGAACGGCCGCTCGACGCGTGGTTCTATCTGACCGCGTTGGCGCTGTTGCTGATCGACGGGATCGTGACGCTTCTGATGCGCGGGCAGTTCCCGGGCGTCGGCGGTCGTCCGGTCCTGGGTTCCGGCGGGGGCAGCCGCGCGGGAAGCACCGGGACGGCGTTGGTGCTGTCGCTGTGCGCAGGGCTTTCCGTCCTGGCGCTGGCGGCCGGGAACTCCCCCGCCCGGGCGCAGGACGACGCCCGCACGATCGGCCCCGCCATCGGCGCCGAGGCCGGGGACGGGGATGTCGCGCTTACCGGCGACGAATTCGCGCTGCGCGCCGTCAGCGGCACGACGCTCGCCTATGTCGAGACCGGCGACCCGGAGGTCGACCGTATCGCGCGCGCCGGCCTTGGTGGCTTGACCGCCGTGCTGCGGCAACGCACGGCGGTCGAGACGGCGGAACCGCTGGGCGTCGATGTGAACGAGGACGAGCTTTCCTTCTTCCCGTTGCTCTACTGGCCGGTGACGGAAAGCCAGCCCGACCTGCACCAGGGGGCGATAGACCGGCTGAACCGGTTCCTCGCCAATGGCGGCACGATCCTGTTCGATACCCGCGACGCCCATGTCTCGGGCGGTTGGACGACCGGCGGCTCGCCGGATCTGCGGCGGCTGACCCAGGGCATCGACGTGCCGGAACTGACCCCCGTCCCACCGGAGCATGTCCTGACCAAGAGCTTCTATCTGATGCAGGATTTCCCGGGACGCTGGACTGGCGGCACCTTGTGGATCGAGAAGCCGGGCACGACCGTCAATGACGGTGTCGCGCGCATTCTGGTCGGCGCCGCCGACTGGGCCGGCGCCTGGGCGGAGGATGCGGGCGGGCGGCCGATGTTCCCGGTCGTGCCCGGCGGCGACCGCCAGCGCGAGATGGCCTATCGCTTCGGCGTCAATCTGGTGATGTACGCGCTGACCGGGAACTACAAGGCCGATCAGGTCCATGTGCCGGCGATCCTGGAAAGGCTGGGTCAATGACCGACGGGTTGGCGATCGTCTTCGATCCTCTGCTGCCGTGGTGGGCGATCGGCGCGCTGGGCGCGGTGGCGGCGCTGGTGCTGTTGGCCGGCGCCCTCGGCCGCGCGCCGGGCAGCGTGCCGAGGGCGCTGCTGGCCGCGGCGATCCTGGTGGCGGTCGCGAACCCCACGGCGATCCAGGAGAAACGCGCGCCGATCAAGGACGTGGCGCTTCTGGTGGTGGACGAGACCCCCTCCCAGGAGACCGCCGGCCGGCTGGAGGAGACGCGGGCGGCCGCCGACGCGCTGGAGGCGCGCCTCGCCCGGTTCGACGAGACGTTGGAGGTGCGCCGCCTCACGCTGCGCCATGGCTCCATCGCGGAGGACGCGAAGGGTACCCGTCTGGTCGAGGCGGTGCGCACCGCGCTCGCCGACATTCCGGCCCGGCGCTTCGCCGGCGCGATCATGGTGACCGACGGCCAGGTGCATGACGTGCCGGAGCCCGATCCCGCCACCGGCGATCGCGCGCGCGGACTGCCCGGCCCGCTGCACGCCCTGATCGTGGGGAAGCCGGAGGCCTCCGACCGGCGGCTGACGGTCGTCGAGGCGCCGGGCTACGGGCTGGTGGGCGAGCCGGTTAGCATCCGCGTGCGGGTCGACGATCCGGTCGCGCGCGCGGGCGAGACAGCACGGGTTACCGTGCGCCTGGACGGCGAGGTGCAGCGCGGCGTGCGTGCGCCGATCGGCGAGGTGGCGGAAATCCGCGTGACGCCGGATCATCGCGGCCCCTCGATCGTCGAACTGGCGACGCCGGAGCGCCCGGGCGAACTGTCCGCCGTCAACAATCGCGCGGTGTTGTCGGTCAATGGGGTGCGCGACCGGCTGCGGGTCCTGCTGGTTTCCGGGGAGCCGCATCCGGGCGAGCGGACATGGCGCAACCTGCTGAAATCCGACCCGTCGGTCGATCTGGTTCATTTCACCATCCTGCGCCCGCCGGAGAAGCAGGACGGCACGCCGATCCATGAGCTTTCCCTGATCGCCTTTCCGACGCGCGAGCTGTTCGAGATCAAGCTGGACGAGTTCGATCTGGTGGTCTTCGACCGCTATCGGCGGCGTGGGGTCCTGCCCTCCATCTACCTCGCCAATATCGTCGACTATGTCCGTAAGGGCGGTGCCGTGCTGCAGGCGGTCGGGCCGGGCTTCTCCGGTCCCTACAGCCTCTACCGCACGGCCCTCGGACAGGTCATGCCGGGAAGGCCCAGCGGCGCGGTGATCGAACGCGGCTTTACGCCCGAGGTGACCGAGCGCGGCCGCCGTCACCCGGTCACGGCGGATCTGCCGGGCGGTCCGGGCGTCACCTTGAACAGCGCGGGGCAGGCGGTCACCGCCCGGCGCGGGGAGGCGGTCTGGGGCCGCTGGTTCCGGCAGGTCGAGACCGACGCGCATAGCGGCGAGGTGTTGATGACGGGCCTCGACGATCTGCCGCTGCTGCTGCTCGACCGGGTGGGCGAGGGGCGAATCGCCCAGATCAACAGCGACCATATCTGGCTTTGGGCGCGCGGCTTCGAGGGCGGTGGGCCGCAGGCCGAACTGCTGCGCCGCATGGCCCATTGGCTGATGAAGGAGCCGGAGCTGGAGGAGGAGGATCTGCGCGTGCGCGCCGAGGGCGACCGGCTGGAGGTGCGGCTGCGTAGCCTCGACCCGATGGTGGAGCCCGAGGTCGAACTGACGACGCCGGATGGCACCACCCGCGCGCTCACCCTGTCCGCCCAGGGGTCGGGCACCTACGGCACCACGATCCCGATCGAACGCACGGGCCTCTATACCGTGCGCGACGGCGAGCGGGTGGCGATGGCGGCGGCCGGCGCGCTCAACCCGCTGGAGCTTTCTGCCCTTTCCGCGACGACGGAACGGCTGGCCCCCCTGGTGTCGGCGACGGGCGGATCGACCATAAGGCTCGCCGAGGCGGAGGGTGGCACCCGGCTGACGGACGATCCGGCCGCTTTGCAGGCGGCCCTGCCGGCGATCCGGCGGGTGGCGCCGGACCGTGCCGCTGGTGGCGGCGACTGGTTCGGCCTGCGCGAGAACAGGGATTTCGTCGTCACCGGCATCGCCACCCAGACGCTGATGCCGGGATGGCTGCTGTTGCTCCTGGCTCTCGGCCTGCTGGCGGTAAGCTGGCGGCGGGAGAGCCGGTAGGCGCATCCCGATACCCCATCAATCCCCGTTCGTGCGACTGATCCGCAAAGGGCGGCTTGACGGCCGTAACCCGGCGTTTGACACTATCCCTCCCGCGCCGTGACGGCGCGGGAGGGCGGCCGCAATTCCGCGGCCCCGATATTGGACGAGGCACCGGCGCTCGGAAGGCAGGACTCCGACGCCCGCATCGGCAAGGAAACATGCCGTCCGTCAAATTCGATGAGACCGTGAAGTCGGCGCCGGGGCGCCCGGCGGCAGGAAACCGAGGCAGGGCGCCGGTTGGGGCGGCCGCGCGCGATCTTTTCGCGCTGGAACCCCAGGCGACATATCTGAACCACGGTGCGTTCGGTGCGCTCGCGCTGCCGGTGGCCGAGGCACAGGACGAATGGCGCCGTCATGTGGAGCGGCACCCCGCGCGTTTCCTGCGCCGGGAATTAAGCGGCCTACTTCGGCGCACGGCGGACCGGGTCGGGGAGTATGTTGGGGCGCGGGGGGAGGATATCGTCTTCCTTGATAACGCCTCGACGGCGATGAACGCGGTTCTGCGCTCCTTCGTGTTGATGCCGGGCGACGAGGTGGTGACGACCAGCCATTGCTATGGCGCGGTGATGCGCACGCTGGAATTCGTTTGCGACCGGGCGGATTCGCGTCTGATCACGGCGCCGCTTCCCTTCCCGATGTCCGATCCGGAGGAGGCGGTGGAGGCGGTGTCGCGGGCGCTCAGCGCGCGCACGCGCCTGCTGGTGATCGATCACGCGACCTCGAAGACGGCGCTGGTCCTGCCGATCGAGGAGATCGTCGCGGAAGCGCGGGATCGCGGGATCGCCGTGCTGGTCGATGGGGCGCATGGACCGGGCATGCTGCCGCTCTCGATCGAGGCGCTGGGCGCGGACTACTATGCCGCCAACGCGCATAAATGGCTGGGCGCGCCGCGCGGTTCCGCCTTCCTGTGGGCCGCGCCGGAGCGACAACCCTTCCTGCGCCCGACGACGATAAGCCATTTCATCGCCGACGGTTTCACCCCCGCCTTCGATTGGCCGGGGACGAAGGATTTCACGCCGGTCCTCTCCATTCCCGCCGCCCTCGATTTCCGTGCGCGGTGGGGCGAGGCGGCGATCGCGGAATATTGCGGCGATCTGATCCGATCCGCCGCCAGCCAGGTCGCGCGCGACCTGGGCACGGTGCGCGGCGGGCCGGACAGCATGACCGGCTTCATGGCCGCCGTCGCCCTTCCCCCCACGAGCGGAGGCGCGAAGAAACCCCAGGCGGAGCGGCTGCGCGCCCGCCTGCTGGACGAGCATGATATCGAGGTCGATATCCAGCCCGTGGACGGCCGGCTGTGGCTGCGGCTATGCGCCTATCTCTATAACGAGCCGCGCGACTACGAGCGGCTGGTCGAGGCGCTGCACAAGGTGCTGTAACGCCGGGCCGGTCGTCGTCACCAGCGGAACATGTCGGCGGCGTAGGTGGGATGCACGCCGCGCGTTCGCGCCAAGGCCTCCACCTGATCGGGGTCGAGGGGACGGCCCAGATCCTGGCGGTGGATTCCACCGGCGATGAACAGGCTGTCCAGGCCGCCATTCTCTGCCCCCTGGATATCGTGCTGCAGGGAATCGCCGATCCCGATCCCGGGCGCGTCGGTATCGAAATGCGCGCGGATCATATCGTAGACGGCCCGTTGTGGCTTGCCGTGCCAACGCACCGTGCCGCCCATGCGTTCATAGGCCTCGGCGATGGCGCCGGGGCACATCTTCAGGCTGCCGTCCGGTTGGACGCTGACCCGGTCGGGATTGGCGCAAGCCATCGGCAGGTCGCGATCCAGCGCCGCCGCCAGAACCGGCATGTAGTCGTCGAGCTCGCTGCCGCCGGTACCGGCGCACAGGATGAAATCGGCCGCCGCGATATCGTCGGTCTCCGCCACGTCGCAGCCGTCGAGGATGCCGCGGTCGTCGTCCCACCAGATGCCGAAGGCGCGCCGGCCGAGCGCGCCGTAGAAGGGATCGTCCGCATCGTCGCGGCCGCGTTGAAGAAGGCCGCGATGGAGTTCTTCCCCCGAGGTCACGACCAGATCGTAGAGATCGCGATCGATGCCGAGCGCCGAGAGGCGCTCATAGGATGCCTCCACCCGCTTGCCGGAATTGGAGAGTAGCGCGATGCCCGCGCCCGTGCGCGTGGCCAACGCGCGCAACTCCCGCAGCGCCCTGACCGCGCCCGGATGCGTCTGGGCGCCGTCATGCAGGACGCCCCATTGATCGATCACGAAAAGCCCATAATGCTCCGCGACCGCGCCCAGCCCGTCGATGATCCGGATCGTCATCCGCTGAATTCCATCCCCTTTCCATGAGAAGGGGGTTAGATGGCCGGTCGGGCCGGATCGGTCAAGCGACCCTTCCGCGACGGCCGCCGGGGGAAGGGGGAAAGTGAAAGGAATAGGGGCGGTGTCCAGGATGCGCCCTATTGCGCGCCCCCGCGCCCCTCGACATCTTCCTCCTGCCCGTGCTCGGGGCTGAGCTTCGGTTCGCCGAAGAGATAGCCCTGGCCGAAATCGATATTGAATTCCAGAAGCTCGATCAGCATCCGCTCGGTCTCGATCCGCTCCACGATCAGGTCGATATCGTGGGCGTCCAGTTGCTGCTTCAGCATGCGAAGCTGGGAAGCCGCCTCGCCGCCGGCCTCCAATGTGTCGAGGATCAGGGCCGCGTCGATCTTCAGGAAATGGATGTTGAGCGCTTCCAACTCCCCGAGGTCGAGGTCCAGCCGGTCGACCGCGTCGAGCGAGAAGCGATAGCCCATGCCCGCGATCCGCTTCAGATCGGGGCCGAGACGCTGGCGCTGCGCGTCGAAATCGCTCTGCGCCATTTCCAGCACGAGGCTGGAGGCGAGTTCCCGGTGGTTCTCCATATAGGAGATGAAATCGCGGAAGAATTCCCGGTCCGCCAGCGTGTGCGGCGAGACGTTGCAGAAGAAGGCGGTCGTCGCGTCGCGCCGACGCACCCGGCGCAGCAACTGCACGCAGCGGAACAACAGCATGTTGTCGACCGCCGTCGAGAGGCCGGCGCGCCGCGCGGGGGCGAGATACTGGGCGGGCGTCACCACGGTGCCGTCCTCCGCCCGGATGCGGCTGAAGCATTCGAAGAAGCGGCGCTTGCGCTGCGGCAAGCTGACGATGGGTTGGAGATAGAGGTCGACGCGGTCCGTGCGCAGCCCGTCGCGCACGATCTCCAGCACCCGCTCCTCGCTCAAGGCGTTCGGTCCCTCGTCCGCCACGACGCGCAGCGGCGGGCGTGTGCGCTCCCGCTCCGGGCCTCCCTGGGCGCGCCCCCGGTCGGCACGTCCCATGTTGGGTTCCTTGCGCGTGCCGTCCCGCTCCGCGTCGGGCAGCGGTGGCGGTGGCGGCGTCTCGCGCGAGCGTAGGACCGGCGGCACATCGTCGGAATAGAGTTGCTCGACCAGTTGGTGCAGCACCCGGACCTCGGCCTCGACATCCTCCGACGCGCCGGGGGATTGGGCGGTCCGGGCCACCTCTCCCGCCCGGTCGCGCGCCTCGGATTGGCGGCGCGCGGCTTCCTCCAGCGCGTCCAGCACCTCCTCGCCGCCGCGATCCTCGATCAGTTCGAACAGCCGCCGCGTCTCGTCCCGGCTGGTCATCAGCTCCTGACGCAGCCGGTCGTGCGCGCGCTTGAGCAGCAGGATGCGGTGGAGGGTCTGGCGCTCGGCCCGGCGCGCGCGGATCACCTCATGCCCGACCAGCAGGATCAGGAAGACCAGGATTCCGGCCACGACCGCTTCGCCCAGACCCGTCAGATCGGCGGCGCGTAAAACCCAGCCGGCCGCGATGGCGGTCAGTGCGTAAAGCGCGATCAGCCCGGTCTGGACGGTTCCGGCCATGGCGCGGTGTTCCCTGCTTGCCCCCCGCGAAGCCGACACGCCGAATGCGCGCCAAGCGTCGTCTTTCCGTCATACTTGGAAAAGAGCGCGAAGGCTAGACGCGGGCGAGAGCGAAGCCTTCTCGGTATCTTGCCGCTGGCATGCGGGTTGTTTTGGGTGGTAAATCTCACTTGAAAACATCAAAGGGGCGTGCTGCCCGAGCGTGGAGATGATTTGAAGCCATGGAGTTCCAACTGAACGCGCTGATCAGCGAGGGCCTTAGCGGTATCGTCGCGCTTCTCGTACTGATATTCGCGATCCTTCTCGTCCTGAAGGGGGTGAAGGTCGTCCCGCAGAGCGAGGAGTACGTGATCGAGCGTTTCGGGAAGTACACGAAGACACTCGTCCCGGGCCTTAATTTCATTGTTCCCTTTCTCGATCGTGTCGCGCACCAGGTTTCAATCCTCGAGCGGCAATTGCCGGAGTTCACGATCTCCGTCATCACGCGCGACAACGTGGAAGTGCGGCTGGAATCGACGGTCTTCTTTCGAGTAACGGAGCCCGCCGCGAGCGTCTACCGGATTCGCAATATCGATCAGGCGATCTATACGGCCGCCACATCGATCGTCCGGTCGGCCGCCGGCAAGCTGGAATTGGACGAATTGCAATCATCCCGCGATTCGATGAATGCGGAGATCGCCAGCAATCTGCACGATGCCGCGAAGGTCTGGGGCATTGAGATCACCCGTACGGAGATCACCGACGTCATCGTCGACGAGCAGACCAAGGAGGCTCAGCGCCAGCAACTCGTGGCCGAACGCCAACGCCGCGCGGCGATCGCCGTCGCCGAAGGCCAGAAACGCTCGGTCGAGCTTGCCGCCGAGGCCAAGCTCTACGAGGCGCAGAAGGAGGCCGAAGCCGTGCGGATCACCGCCGATGCGGAAGCCTACTCCGTCAAGGTGCAGGCCGAGGCCGATGCGGAACAAACCCGGCTGATCGCCACCGCGATCGCGGATAACGGCCAGCCCGCCATCGACTTCGAGATCATGAAACGTCAGGTCGACGCGCTCGGCAAGGTCGCTTCCGCCGACAACGCAAAGACCATCGTCGTGCCGACGGACGTGACCGCGGCCTTCGGGGCCCTGCAGATGTTGGCCGACACGTTTTCGCGTGGCGCCGCCGGCGGAGCGAGGACAGGTCGGGACGGGGCGGTCGAAGGCGCCACCAACACGCCCCGGGAGGGCGCATGATCGATACGATCGACTATTGGGTCTTCCGCTACGAAGTCTGGATCATCCTCGGCATCGCATTGATCGCCTTGGATCTCCTCGTCGGATTGAACTTCTTCGCCCTGGCGCTCGGCGCGGCGGCGTTGACGCTCGCCGTGTTGGTCTTCGCGGAGACGGAGATCTGGTACGAAGAGGCGCTTCTGCTGGACGACTGGCACGACATGGCGATCGCATACGGTGTCTTGTCGGTGGCCGAAGTCTACCTGATCAAACGCTTCTTCAAACGCAGCGTCGACGACAAGCCGGATATCAATAAATACTGAATGCGGATGCCTGGAACGTGATGGTTCCGCGGAGGCATCATCATGTCCGGTAACCGGCGAGGCCATCCAGGATGCGCGGCACGAGCCCCGGCCCCTCATAGACCAGCGCGCTGTAGAGCTGCACCAGCGTCGCGCCGGCCTCCAGCTTGGCGCGCGCGTCCGCCGGTCCGCCGATGCCGCCGACGCCGACCAGCGGCACGCGCCCTTGCGTCAGCCGTGCCATCCGCGCGAGTCGCTCGGTCGAGGGCGCGAACAGCGGGCGGCCGCTGAGCCCGCCCGTCTCCTTCGCCAGCCGTGTCTCCCGCAAATCGTCCGGCCGGTTGATCGTGGTGTTGGAGATGATCAGCCCGTCGCACCCCCCCTCCGAGGCGAAGCGCGCGATCGCTTCCTCGTCCGCCGTCTCCAGATCGGGCGCGATCTTGACCAGGATCGCGGGCGCGGGACGGCCGGTGACCACCCGGTCGCGGGCGTCGCGCACCGCCTCGACCAGGCGGGAAAGTTCATGGATCGACTGCAGCGCGCGCAAGCCCGGCGTGTTGGGGCTGGAAACGTTGATGACGAGGTAATCGGCGAATTCCGCCAGCGTCTCCGCCCCGATGCGATAGTCGGCGGCGGCGTCCTCGCTGTCCTTGTTCTTTCCCAGATTGACGCCGAGGAGCCCCGCCGGCCCCTCGGCCCGGAAGATGTCGAGGCGCCGGCGCGCGGCCTCCGCCCCCTCGTTATTGAAACCCAGGCGGTTGATCACCGCCCGGTCGGCCGGCAGGCGGAAGATGCGCGGGCGCGGATTGCCGGGCTGGGGGCGCGGGGTGACCGTGCCGATCTCCACGAAGCCGAACCCGGCGCGCAGCATCGGGCCCGGCACCTCGGCATTCTTGTCGAATCCGGCGCTCAACCCCACCGGATTGGGAAAGCGCAGGCCGAAGGCCTCGACCGCCAGGGAAGGATGCCGGTCGGCGCGCGCCGTCGGCCCCAGCCCGGCCTTGAGCGCCTTGATCGTCAGGCCGTGCGCCGTCTCCGCGTCGAAACGGCGCAGCACCGGCAGCGCCAGGGGCGCAAGGCAGTTCGCGATGGTCATGGCGCGTTCCCGTTCCGCCCTCGTCCCGTCCGTTTCAACCCGCCGTCAGGCCGGGCAGGGGGTCGGGAAAGATGTGCACGCCGTCCGCGCCCAGCGGCAGCGGGTCGAGGGAGACCACGGCCTCCAGCGGGACCGTGCCGTATATATGGGGAAAGAGTTTCCCCCCGCGCGAGGTTTCCCATTTCAACGTATCGGGGTCGAGCCTGGCCGGGTCGACGGTCAACAGCATCAGGTCCGGCTCGCCCGCGCGGTGGCGCCGGGCGCTTTCCGCGATCTGCTCGGCGGTGGAGAAATGCAGGAATCCGTCCGCCCGGTCGGCCGCCACCCCCTCGTAGCGGCGCTCGGCCAGGGCCTGGGCCCAGGCGTCGGCCTTGGCGAGGTGATAGATCGGGCGGTTGTCGAAGGTTTGCGTGCTCATGGCCATTTCGCCTCCGGCGGCAGGGACATCAGGACCGCTTCCGGATTGCCCCCGGTCATCAGGCCGAAGCGCGTGCCCCGGTCGTAGACCAGATTGAATTCGGCATAGCGGCCGCGCTTCTCCAACTGCCACTCACGCTCCGCGTCGGTCCAGGGCTCCTGCATGCGGCGGCGCACCAGGGCCGGATAGATATCGAGGAAAGCCTCTCCCACATCGCGGGTGAAGGCGAAATCATCCTCCCAATCGCCGCTGTCCAGATAATCATAGAAGATGCCGCCGACGCCGCGCGCCTCGCCCCGGTGCTTGATGAAGAAATACTCGTCGCACCATTCCTTGAAGCGGGGGTAGTAGCCGGGATCGTGCCGGTCGCAGGCGGTCTTGAAGGCGGCGTGGAAATCGGCCGTGTCGGTCGGGACCTCCACCATGGGATTGAGGTCGGCGCCGCCGCCGAACCAGCTTCGGCCGGTCACGATCATGCGGGTGTTCATGTGGACGGCCGGGACGCGGGGGCTGCGCATATGCGCGACCAGCGAAATGCCCGCCGCCCAGAACCGCCCGTCCGAGCGCGCCGCGCCCGGAATCTCCTTCGCGAACTGGGGCGAGAAATGGCCGTGCACGGTCGAGATGTTGACGCCCACCTTCTCGAATACCCGCCCGCCGCGCAGGATCGACATCTCCCCGCCGCCGCCCAGGTCGGGATTCGGGCCGCCGCCCTCCGGGGCCTCGTCGGCGCGGTTCCACGGCTTGCGCGCGAAGCGGCCGGGGGCGAGGTCGGCATGAGGTCGATCGGGATCGAGGTCGGTCTCGATCGCCTCGAAGGCGGCGCAAATCCGGTCGCGCAGATCGCGGAACCAGTCGCGCGCACGCTCCTGCCGGTGGGCCAGCGTCGCCGCGTCGGGCAAGGGGCTCGCCGTCTCGGGCGCGCTTCTATCCTTCATACCGGTATTAACCATGGGCGCGAGCTTAGTCCGCTTCGCCGGGGTCGGGAAAGCATTGCGTCTGGCGCAAGGTCTCGCCCAACGCCATCGCCGCGCATTGCGCGACATTGAGGGATCGCAGGCCGGCACGCATCGGAATCAGAAGGCGCGCATCGACCGCGTCGTGGACCGCCCCCGGCACGCCCGCGCTCTCCCGTCCGAACAGCAGGACGTCCCCCGGCGCGAAGGCGAAGTCGGTATAGGCGGTTGTGCCGGCGGTGGTGAAAAGCAGCAGGCGGCGGTCCGCATGCGCCGCCCGGAAGGCATCCCAACCGGCGTGGCGCGTCAGATGCGCCTTGGCGATATAGTCGAGGCCCGCGCGCTTCATCCGCGCGTCCGACCAGACGAATCCGGCCGGTTCGATCACCGACAGATCGACGCCCATGCAGGCGGCGAGGCGGAGGATCGCGCCGGCATTTTGAGGGATATCCGGCTGGTAGAGGGCGAGCTGCGGCATTTGGCGCATGGTATTCGGGCTCATGCGCCCGCACAGGCGACTTTGCAAGCCCCGTTCAATCAAGTATACGTGCCGCGTTTCGGGGACGGGGGCCTCGCGTGCGCGATCATGGACGGGATCGTGATCGGCGCCTCTATCCGTGTGTCGCGTTGCGGCGTGTTGTCGCAAATGCACCCGTCGTCGTGAACATGGGGTCTACTATCAGGATCCGGCGCGCGGGGCGGACGACCGTGCGCGACGAGGCATGTATCAAGGGGACGACGATGGCTGACGCGACGCAGTCGAGCGGCGGTGACGAGGAAAAGACCGGCCGCCGCGACTTTCTGAATTATCTCGCCATCGCGACCGGTGCCGTCGGTGCCGGCGCGTTTCTCTGGCCGGTGATCGATTCGATGAACCCGGCGCGCGACGTGCTCGCGCTCGCTTCCACCGAGGTCGATCTGAGCCCGGTCGAGGTCGGTCAGGCGATCACCATCACCTGGCGCGGCAAGCCGGTCTTCATCCGCCACCGCACGGAGGAGGAGATCGAGGCCGCGCGCTCCGTCGATATCGCGTCCCTGCCCGATCCGCAGGCGGACGAGGAGCGGGTGCAGCAGGCCCCCTGGCTCGTCATGGTCGGCGTGTGCACGCACCTCGGTTGCGTGCCGCTCGGCCAGAAGCAGGGCGAGCCGAAGGGCGATTTCGGTGGCTGGTTCTGCCCTTGCCACGGGTCGCACTACGACACGTCCGGCCGCATCCGTAAGGGGCCGGCGCCCGAGAATCTCCATGTTCCGGGCTATGAGTTCACGTCGGACACGTCCGTCCTTATCGGGTAAGGGGATAGCCAGATGAGCAGCCATTCCGCTCCGAGCTTCAAGAATCCGGTGGTGCGCTGGGTCGACTCGCGCCTGCCGGTCTTCAGCTACATGCACGCCGAATACGGCACCTTCCCGATGCCGAAGAACCTGAACTACTTCTGGAACTTCGGCGCGCTGGCCATGGTGGTGCTGATCACCATGATCCTGACCGGAATCATGCTGGCCATGCAGTACACCGCGCATACCGAGCACGCCTTCGATTCCGTCGAGCGCATCATGCGCGACGTCAATTTCGGCTGGCTCCTGCGCTATATCCACATGAACGGGGCGTCGATGTTCTTCATCGTCGTCTATGTCCATATCTTCCGGGGATATTATTACGGCTCCTACAAGCAGCCGCGCGAACTGCTCTGGATCCTGGGCGTCGTCATCCTGGTCCTGATGATGGGCACGGCCTTCATGGGCTATGTGCTGCCCTGGGGCCAGATGAGCTTCTGGGGCGCCACGGTCATCACCAACCTGTTCTCGGCCATCCCCTTGGTGGGCGAGAACATCGTGACCTGGCTGTGGGGCGGCTTCTCGGTCGATAATCCGACGCTGAACCGCTTCTTCGCCCTGCACTATCTGTTCCCGTTCCTGATCCTGGGCGTGGTCATCCTGCACGTGGTCGCGCTGCATGTGACCAAGTCCAACAACCCGGACGGGATCGACGTGCGCGGCCCGCAGGACACGGTGCCGTTCCACCCCTACTTCACGGCCAAGGATTCGGTCGGGCTGGGCGTCTTCCTGCTGATCTTCGCCTTCTTCGTGTTCTTCGCGCCCAACTATATGGGCCACCCGGACAACTACATCGAGGCGAACCCGCTGGTGACCCCGGCGCATATCGTGCCGGAATGGTACTTCCTGCCGTTCTACGCGATCCTGCGGTCCTTCACCGATGACTGGTGGTTCTTCAGCTGGTTCCTGAGCTGGCTGATGACGGCGAAGCTGGCCGGCGTGCTGGCGATGTTCGGCTCGCTGATCGTGCTGGCGGTTCTGCCCTGGCTCGATACCTCGAAGGTGCGCTCGAACCGCTATCGTCCGATCCACAAGTGGCTGGTGATCGCGGTGCTGATCGACTTCGTCATCCTGGGATGGGTCGGCGGCAAGCCGGCGGAGGAGCCCTATGTCTCGATCGCGCAGTGGTCGACGCTGTTCTACTTCTTCGCGTTTATCGTGCTGACTCCGATCATCGGCTGGATCGAGCGTCCGCGTCCGCTTCCCGCCAGCATTTCCGAGCCCGTGTTGAAGGGCGGCGCCACGACCGCGAAGATGGAGAAGTCGTAATGGCCATCACCCTGAAAGGCTTCGCTCTCGGCGTCGCGACGGCGGCGGTCGCGGGCACGATCGCGCTCTCGGGCATGACGGACCGGGCCCTGGCGGCCGGCGAGGCGGAGCACCCGCCGGAGCTTGACTGGTCCTGGACCGGCCCCTTCGGCACCTTCGACCGGGCGTCGGCCCAGCGCGGGCTTCAGGTCTACAGCCAGGTTTGCGCCAGCTGTCATGGCCTGGGTCAGCTCTACTACCGGGACCTGACGGGCCTCGGCTATACCGAGGATCAGGTGGCGGAGTTCGCCGCCCAGTATCAGGTCGAGGACGGCCCGAACGATCAGGGCGAGATGTATATGCGACCGGCCGAGCCGTCGGACCATTTCGTCGAGCCCTTCCCGAACGAGGCCGCGGCCCGTGCCGCCAATGGCGGCGCGCATCCGCCGGACCTCTCGCTGATCATCAAGAACCGGGCCCACGGCTTCGGCTCGATCGGCGAGAACTTCCTGGCGATGCTTCAGGTGCGGGGCTATTCCTCGGGCGCGGACTATGTCCACGGCCTGCTGGCCGAGGGCTATGTCGACCCGCCGGAGGACGTCAATCTCCTGCCCGGGCAGTACTACAACAAGTTCATGGGCAGCGGCGCGATCGGCATGCCGCCCCCGCTCTATCCCGATGGGGTCGAGTACGAGGACGGCACCGAGGCCACGGTCGACCAGCAGGCGCGCGACGTCTCGACCTTCCTGGCCTGGGCGGCGGAGCCCCGGCTGGAGGCGCGCAAGCAGACCGGCGTCAAGGTGCTGATCTTCCTTGCGATCTTCACCGGTATCCTGATCGCGGTGAAGCGCCGGACCTGGGCCAGCGTCAAGCACTGAGGTCCCGGCCGGCCGCGACGGCGCCGGTGCCACCGGCGTCCGCGACAGTGAGAAAATAAGACGGGGAAGCGGCCCTTCGGATCGCTTCCCCGTTTTTCTTTTCGGGATTTTTCTTTTCAGGAGAAGACGGGGCGGGACTCGGGCTATCCCGTCAGGAATTCCCGCGTGCCCCGCACCGCCTCGCGCAGGCCGACGCGCTGAACCTCCACGCCTTCCGGGAAGGCGCCGGTCAGGCGGGTCGGCATCATGGGGTCGAGCAGGACGAAGACACCGCGATCCTCCTGCTGCCGGACAAGGCGGCCGAAGGCCTGCTTCAGCTTGAGACGCGTCAGCGCGTCGTCATAGGCGCGCGCGCCGAAATGCTTGCGCCGGGCCTTGTGCAGGATCGTCGGGCGGGGCCAGGGTACCCGGTCGAAGACGATGAGGCGCAGGCTCTCCCCCGGCACATCCACCCCGTCGCGCACCGCGTCGGTGCCGAGCAGGCAACTGTCGCGCTCAGCCCGGAAAATCTCGATCAGGGTCGGCAGGTTCAGCGCGTCCACATGCTGGCCCAGCAGGGTCAGCCCCGCCTCGTCCAGCGGCCCGGCGATGCGCCGATGCACCCCGCGCAACCGGCTGATCGCGGTGAACAGGCCGAGCGCCCCGCCGCCGGAAGCCTTGAACAGTTCCCGATAGGCCGCGGCCACGAGGTCGAGATCGTCCTTGCGCACGTCGTTCACGACGAAGACGCGGGTATGGTTCGGATAGTCGAAGGGCGAGGGCGCGCGCGCCCGGATCGCGCCTTCGGGCAGATGGACGGCGCCTGTGCGCGCCTCGGCGGAGCGCCATTCGCTCTCCGCGTCGCCGGAGCCGTCGGTCAACGTCGCGGAGGTGACGAGCAGCCCGTGCGACGGTGCCGCCACCGTCTCCGCGAAGGGCAGGGTCGGGTCCACCCAATGGCGGCGCATGCCGACATCGATATCGCGCCCGTCGATCCGTTCGACCGCGAACCAATCGACGAAGGCGGCCGGTGTTTCCCCGTCGAGCGCCAGCAGCATGTCGCTCCACGCCTTGACGGTATCCACCAACCGATGCTTGAGCGAGCGGCAGACCTGCTCGATCCGCACCCGCGTCGCGCCGTCGAGATCGTCCGCCTCCTCGTCGAGCCGGCCGTGGAGGAGGGCCGCCAAACGCTCCGCCGGCTGAATCAGCCGGTCGAGTTTCTGTTTCAATGCGCGGGCGGTCTCCAGCACGGGCTCGCCGACCTCCGCCGCCTCGATCTCCAGGCCATAGGGGCCGTCGCGCCCATGGGCGCGGGCGTAAACCAGTGCGTGAAGCGCGGCCAGGAAGCTTTCCCCCGCCCCTTGCGGCCGGGATTCCGCGAGGCGCGCCATCCACCCGTCGCCCGGCAGCGCGTGGGCGGCGTCCAGCACCTGTTCCAGCGCCTCGGCCGCGGCCTCCCCGCCGCCCAGCAGATCCTCCGCCCGCGCCTTCAGCCCGCGCGCGCGGCCCCGGCTACGGCCTTCGTGGCCGCGCAGCCAGCGGCGCAGTTCCGCCGTCTCCAACCCCGAAAGATAGGCCGAGAAGGCACTGTCGGCGGCGTCGAAGACATGATGTCCCTCGTCGAAGACGAGCCGTGTCGTCCGCCCCCCGAGGTCGAGTTGCCCGCGCGCGGCCTGCACCATCACCAGGGCATGGTTGGCGACGACGAGGTCGGCGCGCCGGGCCTTCCGGATGCCGGATTCGATATAGCATTTCTTGTAGTGCTGGCAGGCGGTGAAGATGCATTCCCCCCGCCGGTCGGTCAGCCCGCTGGTCCGGCGCGGGCCGAGCAGGTCGGTCAGCCAACTCGGGAAATCGCCGCCGGTCATGTCGCCGTCGCGCGTCGCCCCCGCCCAGCGCGCCATCAGGCCGAGCGGGACGGCGTCCGCCCCGTTCACCTGCACGCCGGCCGCCGCCTCCTCCAGGTTCAGGAGACAGAGGTAATTCTCCCGCCCCTTGCGCACGACGACGCGTTGCCGCTTCTCTTCCTCCTCCGGATAGAGGCGGTCCAGCTCCCGGTCGATCTGATGTTGCAGGTTGCGGGTATAGGTGGAGAGCCAGACCGGCGCCTCGTTCCGCTCCGCCCACAGGCTGGCCGGGGCGATATAGCCGAGCGTCTTGCCGACGCCCGTCCCGGCCTCCGCCAGGACCATGTTGGGATGGCCCTCCGTCATTTTCGGCGCGAAGGCGGCGGAAACGGCGGAGGCGTAGTCGGCCTGCCCCGGCCGTTCCTCCGCCCCGTCCCCCAGCAGTTCGGCGAGCCGCCGGCGCGCGTCCGACGGGTCGATGCCGTGGTCGCCGGCCGGCGGCGGCGGCGCCTGTTCCGACCATTCCTTGAGGCGGCGCCAGACGTCGAGGCCGCTGGCCGCCGCGCGGGTCATCACGGCTTCCTCGCTCTCGCCGAGCGCGCTCAGCACCGCCGGTCCCCAGATCCAGCCGCCGCGCGCCATGGCGCCGGCGATACGCGGGGCCTGGTTATCCTCCCCGGCCTCGCGGCCAAGGGTGGTCAGCAGCCCATGCGCCGCGCGCAACAGGCCCGTCGGCGCGTCCTCCAGGCTCTCCGGCATGGGCAGGGAAAGCGCCTCGGCCAGACCGCGCGGGGTCGGCACGCAGAAACGCGCGGGTCGGACGAAGGCGAACAGCTCCAGCAGATCGAAGCCGCGCGTCGGCCGCTCCACCCCCAGCCGCGCCGCCGTCGCGCCCGCATGGACGAGATAACAGGCCTCCGCCCGGCGCAGACGGCGCCCGGCCTCCTTCAGCGACAGCCGCTCGATCTCCCCTTCCTCGGAAAGCCAGGCGGCCTCCCGCATGCCGGCGACGAGCGCGGGCGCGGCGGGCAGGGCGACGCGGATGTGGGACGGGGTGCTCATTGCCCGCGCATTGGGCGTGATTCCGTCGCTCGCTTCAAGCGATCGCGCATGGTGTAAGGCATCGCGGCCGAGTTGACGCGCGGCCCGCCCGCGCCTAGTGTCTGGCCCGCTTTTCCGGGGCTTTCGGGCCATTTCGTTCATGCATGGGAAACAGGAAGATGAGCACTCTCGGGGAATTGGCGTTGGAGGCGAAGGCGTGGCCGTTCGAGGAGGCCCGCAAGATCCTCAAACGCTATGAGAGCGCGCCGCCCGAAAAGGGCTATATCCTGTTCGAAACCGGCTACGGCCCGTCCGGCCTGCCGCATATCGGCACCTTCGGGGAGGTGCTGCGCACCACCATGGTGCGCCGCGCCTTCGAGCTGATGAGCGATATTCCGACCAAGCTGCTGGCCTTCTCCGACGACATGGACGGGCTGCGCAAGGTGCCGGACAACGTGCCCAACAAGGACACGCTCCAGGCCGCGCTCGGCAAGCGCCTGACCAAGGTGCCCGATCCCTTCGGCACGCATGACAGCTTCGGCCATCACAACAATGCGCGCCTGCGCGCCTTCCTCGACGGGTTCGGGTTCGAGTACGAGTTCGCGAGTTCCACCGACTATTACTTCTCCGGGCGCTTCGACGATGCGCTGATCCGCGTGCTGGAGGAATACGAGGCGGTGCAGAAGATCATGCTGCCCAGCCTGCGGGACGAACGCCGCGCGACCTATTCCCCCTTCCTGCCGGTCGATCCGGCGACGGACGAGGTCTATCAGGTGCCCGTCATCGCCACGGATGCGGCCAAGGGCACGATCGTCTATCGCCGCGAGGACGGGGAGGAGGTCGAGACGCCGGTCACCGGCGGGCGCTGCAAGCTGCAATGGAAGCCGGACTGGGGCATGCGCTGGGCGGCGCTTGGCGTCGATTACGAGATGTCGGGCAAGGATTTGATCGATTCCGTCCGCCTTTCGACGCGCATCTGCCAGGCGCTGGGTGGCCGGTCGCCGGAGACGCTGACCTACGAGCTGTTCCTGGACGACAAGGGTGAGAAGATCTCCAAGTCCAAGGGCAATGGCCTGTCGATGGACGATTGGCTCGCCTACGGCCCGAACGAGAGCCTGTCGCTCTTCATGTTCCAGAAGCCGAAGACGGCGAAGAAGCTCTATTTCGACGTCATCCCGAAGAACGTGGACGATTATCTGACCTTCCTCTCCAAGATCGGGGAGGAGGAACCGGCCAAGCAGTTGGAGAACCCGGTCTGGCACATCCACGAGGGCAAGCCACCGGTGGAGCGTCCGAAGCTGTCCTTCTCGATCCTGTTGAACCTGGCCGCCGTCTGCAACACGGAGGACAAGGCGGTTCTCTGGGGCTTCATCAGCCGCTATGCCTCGGACGCGAGCCCGGACAGCGACCCCTATCTCGACCGGCTGGTCGGCCACGCCATCCGCTACTACCAGGATTTCGTGAAGCCGCATAAGGCCTATAAGGCGCCGGACGAGACGGATCGCGCGGCGCTGACGGCGCTGCGCGCGGCGTTGGCCGACATGCCGGCGGATGCCGATGCGGAGGCTATCCAGACCCAGGTCTACGAGATCGGCAAGGCCCACGCCTACGAGAACCTGCGCGACTGGTTCAAGGCGCTCTACCAGATCCTTCTGGGCCAGGATCAGGGGCCGCGGATGGGCAGCTTCTTCGCCCTCTATGGCCTGTCGGAGACGATCGCGTTGATCGACCGGGCGCTGGCCGGGGAGGATTTGTCGGCCGCGTAATGGGGAACGAGGGGGCGCGTCCGCGTCCCCTCGCGCCGCCTTAGAGGGTTTCCCGGATGAACTCCGCGATCTGGGGTTTGATCCGCTCGCGCCATTTGCGGCCGTTGAAGATGCCGTAATGGCCGACCCCTTCCTGCAGCAGATGGCGCTGCCGCTCCTTCGGGATCATGGGGCAGAGAGCGTGCGCCGCCTCGGTCTGGCCGGGGGCGGAGATATCGTCGAGTTCGCCCTCGATCGTCATCAACGCCGTGTCGGTGATGGTCTGCGGGCGCACCGGGCGGCCGTGATGGGTGAACTCACCCTTGGGCAGGCTGTGGCGCTTGAAGACGTGGTCCACCGTTTCGAGGTAGAAATCGGCGGGCGTGTCCATCACGGCCATGTATTCGTCATAGAAGGCGGCCGTCTTGTCCGCCGATTCCCCGTCGCCGCGAACCAGATGGCGGAACATGTTCCAATGCGCGCCGGTATGACGCGCCGGGTTCATCGCCATGAAGGCGCGTAATTGCAGGAACCCCGGATAGACCGGCCGATTGGCGCCGGGGAAGCGCGGCGGGACCCGGTGGATGGCGTTATAGTCGAACCAGGCGATCGGCCGGTTCTCGGCCGCCTGGGTGACGATGGTGGCGTTGGCGCGGGTATCGATCGGCCCGCCCATCAGGATCATGCCGGCCGGCGCATAGGGGGAGCGCTCCTCCGCCAGCACCGCCGTCGCCGCCAGCACCGCCGGCGCCGGCTGACAGACCGCCATGGCGTGGAAGGGCTTGATCGTGCCCTTGCCGTCGCGTTCGGACACCGTGCGCATGAAATCCATGACGTAGTCGATATAGGTGTCGAGGCCGAAGCGCCCCTCCTCCTCCGGCACCAGACGGGCATCGATCCAATCGGTGATATAGACCTCATGATCGGGAAGCAGCGCCTCCACCGTGCCGCGCAGCAGCGTCGCGTGGTGGCCCGACATCGGCGCGACCAGCAGGATCGCGGGATCGTTCAGGCGCTTGGCCCGGTCCCCGATACGCTTGAAATGCAGCAGGTCGCAGAAGGGCTTGGACTCCACGGTCTCGATCGCGATGGGCACGGCCTCGCCGTCGATATGGGTGAGGGGCAGGCCCCATTCCGGCTTCTCCCGCTCGGTCAGCAACCCTTCCATCACCGTGGAGGCCGAGGCCATCATCCGGCCGAAGGGCGTATAGCTCAGCGGTTGGAACGGATTGAGAAAGGCGAGGCGCGTTGCCTCCGCCATCAGGCGCATGGGGACCATCGCCCGCGCACGCGTGTCATGCAGATTGTAGAGCATCTTGTTTCTATCCCCGCCCTTGGGTCCGATATCGCGGCCGCGCCGCCGGGCGGGTCCGTCGGGCACCGCCGCCACGTGCGATTGGTGCGGGGCGGTACGGCCCGGGCTTGGACCCTTGCAGTGTCGGACCTTTGCGTTCGACCGTTTGTCGGACAATTGAGCGGAAAGGCTAGCAGCATTCCGCAAAGCCGAAAAACCTTTTTCGCACACGCGGCAAGTGTCTGATACTAATATAAAAATTCGGGTTGTTCGGCAGGATTCACGTATTATCGCGGGATCGCGAGCCCGCGAATCGCGCCATCTTCCAGGCCCCAGAGGATCTCCACGCGCCCGTCACGGTCGAGATCGACCGTCACGATCGAGGCCGTGATAGTCCGTCCGCCATTGGCGATCCGGGCCTTTTCCTCGAAGCCGCCATCCTCGAAGGCAAGGATCGCGACCATCGCGCGATCCTCGCGCGGCAGGACGAGTTCCGGGCGTCCATCGCCGTCGATATCGTGGATGGCGGAGAGGTCCAGGGCCGTGCTGCCAGCCGCATGGTTGGAATAGCCGGCGATCCGGCGTTCCTCGACGATCCGGGCGCTTTCCCCATCCCAGGCGAAATGGACAAGCACGCCCTCGCCATGCGGGGTCAGGACGGCGGCGATCTCCGGCCGGCCGTCGCCGTCGAAATCAGCGATGCCGGCGGGGTTCAGCCATCGGTCGCGGTCGCCGACGGGTTGGGTCGCCGCGATCTCCTGCATATCCCGGTCGTCCGCCTCCGCGTCATAGAGCGCGAGCGCCGCGCCACGCCCCAGGTCCGTTCGGATCGCCAGCACCTCCAGATCGCCGTCGCCGTCGGCATCGACGATGCGTGGCTCCAGATCCTCGAAGACATGCTCCTGGCCCAGGCGATGCGCCAGGATGCGGCGGTCGGCGAAGGCGACCTGCAGGATTTCCGCCTCGATGGCGTCGCCCAATATGGCGTGGTCGTAGCGCCGAACCGGCCCCTCGTACCAAGCGGCGCTGGGGGTGCGGGGCGCGGTGTCGCTCGTCGGCTCGGGCGGTATGCCGGGGGCGACGCCGACCCGTCCCTGGGGAACGATTTCCGGCGGGGCGAGCTTGCCCATGAAGGGCGCCTCCCCGGCATCGACCAGCGCGCCGTCCTCCAGGGCGAGCGCGCGCCAGCCCCGCCCCTCGACCCGCGCGATCAGGCCGGATGGGGCATGCGGGCTCTCGCGCAGGTCGATCAGCCCCTCGATCCGGCCGAAATCGACCGTCCGCCAATCGAAGGCCCGCGCCGCCGTCGCCCCGGCGGCGAGCAGGGCGCTGGCGATGAGCACGGCGGCGGGCAGGGCGAGAAGAACTCCACGCGTCATCATGGCGCCGACGCTAGCGCATGCGGCCGGGGGATGCCATGGAAGCTTTGATGGCGTGGGAGGCGGGAGGGGGGCGGGGCGGTGTTCCCTCACACGCAACTGCATCCCAGCGGATCGAAGCCGTTGAAGCCGACGCTGGAATAGGTCTGAGTATAGGCGCCGCAGCCGAGGATATACACCCGGTCCCCCTCCCTGAGCGCGAGCGGCAGGCGGATATCCGTCTGCTCGTAGAGCACGTCGGCGCTGTCGCAGGTCGGGCCGCTCAACACGACGGGGCCGGTCGGGCCGCCGTCATGCGGGGTCAGGATGCGGTACTTGATCGCCTCGTCCATGGTTTCGGCCAAGCCGGTGAACTTGCCGATATCGAGCGTGACCCAGCGGCGCGGATCGCCATCGCCCTTCTCCGCGACCAGCATCACCTCGGCCTCGATCACGCCCGCGTCGGCGACGAGGCCACGCCCGGGCTCCGCGATCACGGCGACGGGGCGGGCCGAGCCGAACCGGGCGGCGACGGCGGCCGCGACGGCCTCGGCATAGCGGATCGGATCGGGCGCGGGGCCGCGATAGCGCGCGGGAAAGCCGCCGCCGATATTGACCAGCGACAGGTGGATGCCGTCCGCCGCCAGCCGGTCATAGAGCGCGGCCACCCGGTCGAGCACCGCGTCCCAGGCGGCGAGCCGGGTTTGCTGCGAGCCGACATGGAAGCTGATGCCGAGGTCGGTGAAGCCGCGCCCATGGGCGGCGCGCAGCAGATCCTCCGCCATCGCGTCGGCGCAGCCGAACTTGCGGCTGAGCGGCCAGTCGGCGCCCGCGCCGTCGGTCAGAAGGCGGCAATAGATCAATGCCCCCGGCGCGGCGTCCGCGAGCTTGTCCAACTCCCCGGCTGAATCGAAGGCGAAGAGGCGCACGCCCTTGGCGTAGGCATGGGCGATATCGGCGCGTTTCTTGACCGTGTTGCCGAAGGAAAGGCGGTCGGCCGCGATGCCGAGCGCGAGGCACATATCGATTTCCCCCCGGCTGGCCACGTCGAAATTGGCGCCGGCCTCGGCCAGCAAGCGCAGGACGGGCGCCTCCGGATTGGCCTTCACGGCATAGTGGATATGGGTCGGGGAGAGCGCGGCGGAGAGCGCCCGGTAGCGTGCCCCGACCGCCGCCAGATCGATCGCCAGATGCGCGCGGTCGAGCCCGGCGCCCGCGAACCAGGCGGCGAGGTGCGGCGACATCGCGTCGGCCGGCGCGATGCCGGCATCATCCACGACGCGGAGGTCGTTGGTGCGCGGGTCGTTGGTGCGCTGGTCGGGGGCATTCGAAAGTCCCTCCGGCGCGACCGGGGACGCATTCGGGGTAACGGCCAGGGAATAGATCGGGGATGCGGCGGGGTCGCCGCCGGACAGCGCAGCCATTGACAAGGCTCCCTCTCGGACCGGGGTGACAGCCATGGCCGGCCCGGTGGGCGCGGCGCGGCTTGTGACCGGCAGGTTCCAAAAAGGACGCCTTATCGTCGGTGCAAAGCCCGGCAGGGTTTCATCCACCCCGCCTTGGCCCGTGCGTCCGGCGTCTTCATTCGCGCATATAGGCCCGTTTCGAATCCCCCGCAATAGGGATTTTCGAGGAGGGAGGGGTCAGACGATCCCCCGCTCCGGCAAGGGGCGGTTTTCCGCCACCCGGGCGTAGCCGAAACGGGTCAGGTCGATGGTTTGGTACCCGCCCGTCGTGATCAGTTCCGCGATCGCCCGGCCAGCCCCCGGCGCCTGTTGCAGGCCGTGGCCGCTGAAGCCATTGACGAAGTGGAAATTGCCGACCTCCGGATGAGGGCCGATGACGGCGTTGTGGTCGAGCAGGTTGACCTCGTAATGCCCGGCCCAGGCATTCATCATCTTGATCGCCTCGAAGGCCGGCACGCGACGGGCCCAGGCGGGCCACAGCACCTCGTCGAAGAGGGTATAATCCACCTCGACGTCCCAGCATTCCGGATCGTCCGCCGGGTCGGGCGACTTGCCGCCGATGAAATGCGCGCCCTCCGGCCGGAAATAGACGCCGCTCGGATCGACGGTCAGCGGCAGGTGGGCGAGATCCTCCCGGCAGTCGAAGGCGAAGACCTGGCGCTTCCTCGGCCAGACGGGCAGGTGGATGTCCGCCATCGCGGCGATCCGCCCGGCGGCGGGGCCGGCCGCGTTCACGACGTGAGCGCAGGGCAGGCGCCCGGCTTCGGCGCAGTGCACGGCCGCGATCCGCCCGCCCGCGCGCTCCAGTCCCGTCACCTCGTCCTTGAGGAACTCGGCGCCCAGCGCGCGCGCCTTGCGGCGGAAGGCCTGCAACAGCGCATGCGGGTCGAGCCACCCCTCGTTCCGCTCCCCGAAGCAGCCGCCGGCCACCTCCTCGACCGACAGCCAGGGGAAGCGCGCGGCCAATCCGTCACGGTCGAAGGCGGCGATCGCCGCCCCCTCCGCCGTTTGAAGCGCGTGATTCTCGCGCAGGGCGGGCAGTCCCTCCTCGCTTGCCAGGAACAGATAGCCCTGTTCCCGGAAGACGATGCCGGCGCCGGCCTCGTCCACCGCCAGATGCTCGTCCGCATGTTTCACGAAGTCCGCGCCGAAGAGGGAGAGGCGAATATTCTCCGCCAGCGAGAATTGCTGGCGTACGCCCCCGACGCTGCGCCCGGTGGAGCCGAGGGCATAGGTCGGATCGCGCTCCACCACGGCGACGGTGCCGTCGAAGGCGGCCGGTCCCTTGAGGAAATAGGCCACGGCGGCGCCCATCACCCCACCGCCGATCACTACCGCGTCATAACCGCCCGTGCCCATCGCCCCCGCCTTTCGGCCGCTCAGGGCCGCCGCTTCAACATGGTCATGGATTGATATGTGGCGACCGTTTCATCGTTCTGGTTCCTGACCTCGATGCCCAGGCGCAGGAAGCCACGGTCCGGTTTGCTCTGCGACGGGCGGGCTTCCAGCACGGTCATGCGGCTGGTCAGGGCGTCGCCCGCGAAGACCGGCTTCAGCCAGCGGACTTCGTCCATCCCGGGCCCGGCGAGGCCCGTGCCCACGAAATGACCGAGGTCGAGATAGAGCCGGAAGGAGAAGGCGAGCGTCTGAAACCCGCTCGCGATCACGCGGCCGAAGGGGCCTTGCTCCGCGGCATAGACCGGGTCGGTATGGATCTGCTGCGGGTCGTAGTCCTGGGCGAAGGCGATGATCGTCGCCTCGTCGAGCGTGCCCGCCCGCGTCGTGAAGGTTTCGCCCACCGTGAAGTCGTCGATATAGCGGCCGATCATCGCCTCTTTTCCGGGTTCTGTCAGTGTTTGTCGGGTATCGGGCAAGGGGGTGTCGGATATCAGGTAAGGGCGTAGCGCCGCACGCCGTCGGCGTCGAGGCTGGCCTCGGCCGTGCCGGCTTCCACAAGATGCTCCAGATGCGCCACCGTCTCGCCCAGGGCGAAGATCATGTGTTGGGCGTCCAGCTTGCGCTCGAACAGGGTCTCGATCAGGTCGGCGGCCGGCGCGGGGCCGAGTGCCCGCAAGCCCGCGCGCAGCGCCTCCAGCCGTTCGGCGTGGTGCGCGCGAAGCTGGTCGATCCGCCGGGGCGCGCCGCGATAGGGCAGCTTGTGCGAGGGCAGGATCAGCGTGTCGGCGGGCAGCAGCGCTTCCAACCTGTCCAGGCTGCGCAGGAAGTCGGAGAGCGGCCGCGTCCCGTCCTTGAACCACCAGACGGAGATGTTGGGCGTGATCTTCGGCAGCAGTTGATCGCCGCAGATCATCAGCGACAGGTCGGGGCAATGCAGGCAGGCATGTTCCGGCGCGTGCCCTTCCACCGTGACGACATGCCAGGACCGGCCGCCGATCGAGAGATGCTCCCCATCCCGGATGCGGGTGAAGCGCTCCGGCGGCGGATCGACGCGCGCGGCGAACTCGTTCCCCTCCGCGCGCAGCGTCTCGCGCAAGTCGGTCGACAGGCCGTTGCGCGCGAAGAACGCGTCCTGCGGTCCGGTGAAGGCGGCGTCGTCCAGCCGCTGCAACAGGGTGCCGGCGATCCATTCACCTTCCGTCATCTCGGTCGTGACGCCGTATTCACGGGCAAGCCAGCCGGCGAGGCCGAAATGATCCGGATGGTAATGGGTGCAGATCAGCCGGTGCGGCCGGCGCCCGGAGGCGGGCCCGTCGAACAGCCGGCGCCACAGACGCTTGGTCTCCTCATGTCCGAAGCCGCTATCCACGATGGTCCAGGTCGGGGCGCCGTCGGCGTCCTCGTCCTCGATCAGCCACAGATTGATGTGGTCGAGGGCGAGCGGGATCGGCATGCGCACCCAATGGATGCCCGGCGCGACGGCCAGCATCTCGGCCGGCGCGGGCGGGGCGGCATGCGGATAGTCGAGGGCTCTAACGTCGCTCAAACCGGATCGGTCCTTCTGATTTGGCGGGCGCGCGACGCCCCGGCCGGGCGAAGGATGGACGCACGCGGCGCCTCTTTACAAGACCTCCCGGGGCTAAAGCGCCTTCAGGAAATCGTCCGCCGCCTTCAGCACCGCCTCGCGCCGGTCGCGGTGCGGTGAATGCTTGCAGGTTTCCAGCACCAGCTTCTCGACGCGGCCGGTCGCGCCGCGTTCGATCGCGTCCAGTTGGTCGAGCGTGCCGTACTCGTCATCCGCGCCCTGGATCGCCAGCACGGGGGCGACGACCTGGGGCAGGAACTCCTCGATGTTCCAGGCGCGGAACTCGGGATGCAGCCAGATATCGTTCCATCCCCGGAAGCTGCTGTCCGCGTCGTCGTGATAGCGGCCGAGCTTGGTGACCAGATCGGTGGTCTGGAAGGCGGTCTTCGCCTGTTCGATGGAGGTGATGGTGAGATCCTCGACGAAGACATGCGGCGCCTCCAGGATCAGCCCGGCGACCGCGCGCCCCGCCCCGCCCGCGTGGATCAACGCGATCGAGGCGCCGTCCGAATGGCCGAACAGGATCGGGCTCTCGATGCCGAGCCGGTCGAGCAGCGCTGGCAGGGTCTCCAGCGCCTCGCGATGCATGTAGTCGGTGCCGAACGGCGCGGCGAGCCGGCTGGACCGGCCATAGCCGTGGCGCGAATAGACCAGCACGGGGTGACCGCTCTCCGTCGCCAGCGCGGCCGGGAAGTCCTTCCACATGGCGACCGACCCCAACCCCTCATGCAGCATCACGATGGTCGGACGCGCCGCCGAGTCGCCCCCGGTCGTGTCGCCCCCAGTCGCGTCGCCCCCATGGGCCCCGTCGCGCGGCGGGGCATGGCGGACGCATTCCAGGCGTGTCTCCGCGATATCGACGAAGAAGGTTTCGCTATCGGCTATGGTGAGGCTGTCGGGGGACATGGGGCACGGACCTTTATCGAAAGGGACGGGTCAGGAGGCGCGCAGCTTGAAGCGTTGGATCTTGCCGGTCGCGGTTTTCGGCAGTTCGTCCGTGAACTCGACCCAGCGCGGATATTTATATCCGGCCAGGGCCTGCTTGACATAGGCCTTGATCTCGTCGGCCAGCGCCTCGTCGCCGGAAAGCCCCTCGCGCAGCACGACATAGGCCTTCGGCTTGATCAACTGGTCATGATCCGGATGGCCCACGACGGCGCATTCCAACACCGCCTCGTGACCCAGCAACGCATTCTCGACCTCGACCGGGGAGACATAGATGCCGCCCACCTTCAGCATGTCGTCGGAGCGTCCGGCGTGGCTGTAATAGCCCTCGGCGTCGCGGACATACTTGTCGCCGGTGCGGGTCCAGGCGCCGCAGAAGGTCTCCCGGCTCTTGCCGCGCTGGCTCCAATACATGATGGCGCTAGTCGGCCCCTTCACCTCCAGCGTGCCCATCGCGTCGGCTTCCTCGATCACCGTGCCGTCCTCGTCGACGAGACGCAGCTCATAGCCCGGTACCGGCTTGCCCGACGCGCCGGGCCGCACCTCTCCCGGCCGGTTGGAGAGGAAGATATGCAGCATCTCGGTCGAGCCGAGGCCGTCCAGGATTTCCACCCCCGTCTTGTCCTTGAAGCGCTTGAACAGCTCGGTCGGCAGCGCCTCGCCCGCGGATGTCGCCGCACGCATCCTGTGCTCGCCGGTCGCGGGCAGTTCGCCGCTGGCCAACAACATGCCGTAGAGGGTGGGCACGCCATAGAAGATGGTGACGCCCTGATCCTTGAGAATCGCGCAGACCGATTTCGGGTCCGGCGGCCCCTCCAGCAGCACCGCCGTCGCGCCGACCGCCATCGGGAAGGTCAGGCCGTTGCCCAGGCCATAGGCGAAGAACAGCTTGGCCGCGGAGAAGACGATATCGTCCTCCCGGATGCCGAGGATCGGCAGGGCATAGAGCTCGGCCGTATCGGACAGATGGCTGTGCAGATGCACGGCGCCCTTCGGCTTGCCCGTGGTGCCGGAGGTATAGAGCCAGAAGCAGATATCGTCGGCCCGCGTCGGGGCGGTTTCGAACGTCGCCGGCTGGTCCGCCAGCGCGTCGGAGAGCAGGATATGCCCGCCCGCATCCGCGCCGGAGACGATCACCGTCTCCAGATAGCGATGGGTGCCGATATGGCTCTCGAACTGCGGCAGCAACGGCTCGGAGACGATCAGCGCGCGCGCCCGGCTGTCCTCCAGCATGAAGTCGTAATCCTCGGCCGTCAGCCGTGTATTGACCGGGATCGGCACGATACCGGCCTTGATCGCGCCGAGGAAGGCCGCGGGAAAATCCACCGTGTCCGTCATGCACATCAGGACCCGGTCGTCGGCCCGGATACCGCGCGCCGTCAGGAGATTGGCGACCCGGCAGGCGCGTGCCTCCAGATCGGCATAGCTATGGGGGCCGTCCTTGTCGATGAAGGCAGTCTTGTCGCCGCGGCCGGCCTTCAGGTTGCGGCCGATCAGGTCGTCGGCGGCGTTGTAGGGGGCGCCGACGCTTTGTTCACTCGCCATGGGGTCGTTTCCTGCTTCTCTCTTGATATCCCTCGCCAAGCGGAATGGCGCCTGCCCCGTTCTCGGGGCGGCGGGTGCGCCATCCGTCCCAGGCGGCCTTGGTCCGTGCGGTCTTGGCGGCGATGTCGCGCCGGGACCGTTCTTATGATCTTGGAGGGCGTGGCGGGGTCCCCCGTCCGTCCCCGGGTCGCCGTGCGGCGCGGTTACTTGCCCTTGGTGAAGGCGATCTCGCCTTCGGGCAGAAGATAGAGGACGATCGCCTCGCCCTCGGAAATCGTCGGATGATGCGCCGTGCCGGGCTCATAGACCAGCCAGCCCTCGCCCCGGCCGTCGAACTTGGCGTCCGGCTCCAACGGCACGATCATGTCGATCTCGCCCTTGGGGTGGCCATGATGCGGGCCGGCCAAATCGCGATAGCGCACGACGTCGACGGAGAAACCGTGCGTTTCCGGCCCCGGCTTCACCGGCCGGCCGAAGCGAATACCGCCCATCTCGCGCTCGCCCAGCCAGCCTTCGTCCATGCCCCGCCGGCAGGTGTCGGCGAGGCGCTGGAAGGTCTCGCTTCCCGGCGGGAAGGTATCGTTCAGGAACCGGTCGAGATCGGCGTCGAGCGGCTTGTCCGCGATCCGCGCCGTGATCTCCGCGACCGTCGATTTAAGGGTTTCCGCCGCGGCGGTTCCGGTCGTCATGCGTTCATCCTCCTGTTCCGGTTCGGGCGGCGCGGGATGAGGGGGCGGAAGGTACGGGCGTTCACGCCGCTTCCATCAGCGTATCGTACCATTCGGCCGCCCAGTCGGCCGCCACGTCCTCCGGCAGCGTGCCTTCGGAGGCGTTGTGCTTCATCACCTCCCCGATCCGCCGCGCGCCGAGCTTCGACAGCATCTCGTCGAATTGCTTGCCGCCAAAGCAGAAGGTCTGCGCATAGGTCATGTCGCCCAGCGCGAACACGCCATAGCGCACGGCGCTCAGGTCCGGGGCGTCCTTGTCCAGCGATTCGATGAAGGCATGGCCGTTGTCCGGTACGTCGCCGCTGCCATAGGTGGAGGTGCAGATGATGAAGGTGCCGCCGCCGGAGAGCGCGGCCGAATCGAGATCGTCCATCAGTTCGATTTCCGCCTCCAGGCCCTTGTCGTTCAGGACCTCGGCGATCTCGTCCGCCACCAACTCGGCCGTTCCGGTCATCGTACCGACCAAAATCGTTACCTTATCCGACATCCCGTCCAAGTCTCCGCTTGTTCAAAATAACGGCGCCCGGCCGCTATCGTGGGCAGGGCATTGGGTGTGCAATATAATGCATGTCACCCGTTCTGAAAAGCACCATACTGCACAAGCTCTCTTGCGCGGCGCGACGATTCGCTGCACCGTGCCGCCCCATGAGCGAACGGCGTGTCAAGGACGAGGCGGACAGCGAGCTCGCCGATTATCTGGCCAAGCTCGGCGCGCGCGTTCGCGATGCCCGGGCGAAGCGGGGCATGGCGCGTCGTATTCTGGCACGGGATTCCGGCGTTTCCGAACGATATCTGGCGCAGTTGGAAGGGGGGACCGGCAATCCCTCCATCGCGGTGCTGCGCCAGATCGCGTCGGCCGTCGATTATCCGCTGGCCGACCTGATCGCCGGCACGGTGACGGCGGAAGGCGCGCTGGGGGAGATCGTCGATCTTCTCCAGGGTGTGGAGCCCGCGCGCCTGCCTGGCATCCGCGCGGCGATCGAGCGCCACCTGGAAGGCGGGGAACAGGCGAACAAGCGCCAGCGGATCGCCCTGATCGGCCTGCGGGGGGCCGGAAAATCGACCCTCGGCCGGCTGCTCGCGGCGCGTCTCGACCTGCCCTTCGTCGAGCTTAACCGGATCGTGGAGCGCGACTACGGCGGCAGCATCGGGGAAATCCTGGCGCTGAGCGGCCAGCCGGCCTTCCGGCGGTACGAGCGGCGCGCGCTGGAATCCGCCCTGCGCGAGCATGACCGGGTGGTGATCTCGACCGGCGGTGGTATCGTTTCCGAGCCCGCGACCTTCGGCCTGCTGCTCGATCACTGCCATACGGTCTGGATCAAGGCGTCGCCCGAGGAGCATATGAACCGGGTGATCGATCAGGGCGACCTGCGCCCCATGGCCCGCAACGACGAGGCGATGGAGGACCTGAAGGCGATCCTGGCCGCGCGGGAATCGAGCTATCGCCGCGCCGACGCCTCGATCGACACGTCGGGTCAGACGATCGAGGAAAGCCTCGCCGCCCTCGTCGCGGCGGTGAAGCCGATGCTGGCCCGGGCGATCTAGGCTCCTCTTCTTTCCCAGGATTTGTCGGTGGGTGGCGGCCCGGTCCCGTGCGGGTTTCGGCCGCCTTCACCCCTGCCTTGTTCATGGAGAAAGGGCAGGCAAGGCGAGGGCGGTACGCACAATAATTCTTGAATCCGCCCAAGACATGCATTATAGTGCATAAGGGTGAAGCCAAGGAACGGCATGCACTGCAACAGTCCGTTCCGGGAAAGAAAGGGATCGGGAATGACCGCTCACGCAGCCGAGGCGCCGGCGACCGCCGCGCAGCCCGCCACCGCGAACATCGTCACCTACGACCGCGACCCGTCGGAATACCGGCATTGGTCCTATGAGGTCGACGGCGAGATCGCGACCATGAAGCTGACCGTCGACGAGGACGGCGGTATCCGCCCGGGCTACAAGCTCAAGCTCAACTCCTACGACCTGGGCGTGGATATCGAGCTCAACGACGCGCTGAACCGCATCCGGTTCGAGAATCCGACCGTCAAGACGGCGATCGTCACCTCCGGGCTGGACCGGATGTTCTGCGCGGGCGCCAACATCTACATGCTCGGCACCTCCAGCCACGGCTGGAAGGTCAATTTCTGTAAGTTCACGAACGAAACCCGCAACGGCATGGAGGACAGCTCCAAGCATGAGGGGTTGAAGTTCCTGGCGGCCTGCAACGGCACGACGGCCGGCGGCGGCTACGAACTCGCGCTCGCCTGCGACGAGATCTTCCTGATCGATGACCGCTCCAGCGCCGTCAGCCTGCCGGAGGTGCCGCTGCTCGGCGTGCTGCCGGGCACGGGCGGCCTGACCCGCGTCACCGACAAGCGTAAGGTGCGCCGCGATCTGGCCGATGTCTTCTGCACCTCCGAGGAGGGTGTTCGCGGCAAGAAGGCGAAGGATTGGGGGCTGGTCGACGACATCGCGCCCAAGCAGAATTTCGACGAGAAGGTCCGCGCGCGCGCCGAGGAGCTGGCCGCGACCAGCATCCGTCCCAGCGACGCGGAAGGTGTCGCCTGGACCAAGGTCGCCCGCGACATGCGCGACGACGGCTATGGCTACCGCTATGTCGACGTGACGCTGGACGAGGCGACGCGCGTCGTCACCCTGACCGTGAAGGCGCCGGAGAGCGACCCGCCCGCCGACGGCGAGGCCGCGCGGGCCCAGGGCGTGGATTTCTGGCCGCTCGCCATGGCGCGGGAGCTGGAGGACGCGATCCTCATGCTCCGCACCAATCACGAGAGCTTCGGCATGTGGCACCTCAAGACCGAGGGCGATGCCGAGAAGGTCATGGCCCATGACGCCTTCCTGGCGGAGCAGGGTCGCGATCACTGGTTCCTGCGGGAGACGCTGGGCTTCCTGCGGCGCACGCTGCAGCGGGTGGATGTGACCTCGCGCTCGCTCTTCGCGATCATCGAGGAAGGCTCCTGCTTCGCGGGCACGCTTCTGGAACTCGCGCTGGCGGCGGACCGCAGCTACATGCTCGACCTGCCGGACGACCCCGATGCCGCGCCGACGATCCGCCTCAGCGCGATGAATTTCGGGCCGCTGCCGGGTGTCGATGACCGCACGCGCCTACAGAACCGTTTCCATGAGGATGCGGATACCGTGGCCGCGCTGGAGAAGCGCGTCGGCGAGGCGATGGCGGCCGAGGCGGCGAACGAGGCCGGTCTCGTCACCTTCATTCCCGACGATCTGGATTGGAAGGACGAGATCCGCATCGCCACCGAGGAGCGCGTCAGTCTTTCGCCCGACGCGCTGACCGGCATGGAGGCCAATCTGCGCTTCCCCACCAATGAGACCATGCTGACCCGGGTCTTCGGGCGCCTCAGCGCCTGGCAGAACTGGATCTTCATCCGGCCGAACGCGGTCGGGGAGAAGGGCGCGTTGAAACTGTTCGGCTCGGGCTCGAAGGCCGACTTCGACTGGAAGAGGGTGTAAGCGACATGTCGATCAACTATCAGGAACGCATCCCCAATAACGTCAATCTGTCGACGGACCGGGCCTTGCAGCGCGCGCTGGAGCATTGGCAGCCGCATTTCCTGGACTGGTGGACGGATATGGGGCCGGAAGGTTTCCAGGCGTCCGACGTCTATCTGCGTACCGCGACCTCGGTCGATGCCAAGGGCTGGGCCACCTTCGGCCATGTGAAGATGCCGGACTATCGCTGGGGCATCTTCCTGGCCGATCAGGAGAAGGACCGCGCGATCGGCTTCGGCGACGAATTCGGCAAGCCGGTCTGGCAGGACGTTCCGGGCGAGCACCGCGCGGCGCTGCGTAACCTGATCGTGACCCAGGGCGACACCGAGCCCGCCTCGGTCGAGCAGCAGCGCATGCTGGGCCAGACCTGCCCGTCGCTTTACGATCTGCGCAATCTCTTCCAGGTCAATGTGGAGGAGGGGCGTCACCTCTGGGCCATGGTCTATCTGCTGCACGCCCATTTCGGCCGCCAGGGCCGCGAGGAGGCCGAGGAGCTTCTGCACCGTCATTCCGGCGATCAGGATAACCCGCGTATCCTCGGCACCTTCAACGAGCCGATCGACGACTGGCTCAGCTTCTTCATGTTCACCTACTTCACGGATCGCGACGGCAAGTTCCAGCTCAAGTCGCTGGCCGAAAGCTCGTTCGACCCGCTGGCGCGCACCTGCCAGTTCATGCTGACCGAGGAAGCGCACCACATGTTCGTGGGCGAGACCGGCATCGGCCGCATCATCAAGCGTGCGCTGGAGGTGATGAAGGAAGCCGGCACCGACGATCCGGAGGCCGTGCGCAAGGCGGGGGCGATCGATCTGCCGTTGCTTCAGCGCTATGTGAACTTCTGGTTCTCCAGCTGCATGGATCTGTTCGGTTCGGAGAAGTCGTCGAACGCGGCCGCGTATTTCGCCAGCGGCCTCAAGGGCCGGCCGGACGAGGCCAGCTTCGAGGATCATGTCCTTCTCGACGCGACCTACGACCTGACCGTTCCCGACGGCAACGGCGGCGCCACGGTGGAGAGCGCGCCGGCGCGTAACGCGGTCAACGAGATGGTCCGGCAGGCCTATGTGAAGGACTGCATGATGGGCGTCATCCGCTGGAACCGCCTGATCAAGAAGGCCGGCTTCGACTTCGAGATCACGCTGCCCTCGACCCGTTTCCGCCGGTCGGTCGGCCCCTGGCAGGGGCATACGACGGATCCGGAGGGCAATCCGATCGCGGACGAGCAGTTCGAGCGGATGCGCACCACGTGGCTGCCGACCGAATCCGACCGGGCCTATGTGAAAAGCCTGATGCATCAGGTGATCGAGCCCGGCAAGATGGCGGGGTGGATCGCGCCGCCGGATCGCGGTATCGACTCCAAGCCGGTCGATTACGAATATGTGCGGATCAACTGATCGGCACGATCGTCGCTAGGGCCCTCGCCGTCCCCGGTCCGCGATCGGGGGCGGCGGTGCCTTTTCGCGATGCAGGGTTGGGTTTCGGGACGTAACGCGCATGTCTTCCCTAAAAATCGCCATCGTCGGCAGCGGCCCAGCCGGCTGCTATGTCGCCGAGCGTCTCGGCCGCAAGGCCAAGGGCGCGGTGGAGGTCGATCTGTTCGACCGCCTGCCGACCCCTTTCGGCCTCGTCCGTTCGGGCGTGGCGCCGGATCATCAGACGACCAAGGCGGCCAATCGCGTGATGGCCAAGGCGTTGGAGAAGCCGGAGGTGCGCTTCCTCGGTAATGTCGCCATCGGTCGCGATCTGTCGCTGGACGATCTGCGCGCCGCCTATGACGCGGTGGTCCTGGCGACGGGCGCGGCGAGCGACCGACCGATGGGCGTGCCGGGCGAGGATTTGCCGGGTGTCATCGGCTCCGGCCGGTTCACCCGCTGGTACAATGATCATCCCGACGCGGCGGCGGATGTGCCGGACCTGTCCACCGTGCGGCGCGTCGTCGTCGTCGGTAACGGCAATGTGGCGATCGACGTCGCGCGGCTCTTCTCAAAGACGCCGGCGGAGTTGGAAGGCTCCGACCTTTCGCCGGAGGCGAGCCGCGCGCTTGCCGAGGCGCCGGTGGAGGAGATCGTGATCGTCGGTCGGCGCGACGCGCTCAACGCCAAGTTCACGCCGACGGAGATCGGCGAGCTTGGCACGTTGGAAAATGCCGCCGTGCGGGTTCGCGCCGGGGACGTGGCGTCGGATGGGGAGGGCGCGCTCAATTCCCAAGCCTATGAGATACTGAAGGGCTATGCGGGCGAAACGCGCTCGGCGCCAATCACCATCCGCTTCGCCTTTCACCTTGAACCGGCGGCGGTCGTGGCGGGCGCGGACGGCCGGGTCGCGGCCATGCGTTTCCATAGAACCGAGGTTCGAGACGGTAAGGCCATGGCGACGCGGGAGACGGTCGATTTGCCCGCCGATCTGGTCGTGTCCTGCATCGGCTATGTCAGCGAGGACTGTGGTGCCGTGCCGACGACGGGCGGGCGGCTGGCGAACGAGGGCGGGCTGATCGAGCCCGGCCTCTATGTCGTCGGCTGGGCCAAGCGCGGCCCCAGCGGCACGATCGGCACCAATCGGCCGGAGGCGCACGGCGTTGCCGACCGTATCCTGGACGAGGTTTCGGCCGGGGACCGCCCCGGTCGCGCGGCGATCATCCCGCGCCTGGAGGAAGCGGGGCATGTCACCGTCGATTTCGCGGCCTGGGGCCGTATCGACGCGGCGGAATCCGCCCGCGCCGGCGACGGACGCGTGCGGCACAAGTTCGCCGCGCTCGAGGATCTGCTGGCGGCGGCGCGCGGCTGAGGCACGTTCGCTCGACGCGCGGGGTATGGAGGGGTAGGCTGACGCTTCTCCCTCTCGTATTAGGTTCGTGACCATGACAACCGCCGATCCCGGCGCGCCGACGGCTCATTTCAACGCGGATGCGGATATCGTGCCGGCGGCGCTCGCCGGGGCGGATGTGCGCATATTCCTTCAGCCGGACGAGACGGTCGAGACCCGCCGTTCCACCGAGACCTATATCGAGGCGCTGGATCTGCCGCATCTGATCATCCGTGACGGGGAGATGTGGGCGACCCAGCGCAACGCCGTGGCCGAACCCGGGCGGCCGGGGCGGGTCGCGAAGAATTTCTTCTCCTATTTCACCGGCCTGGATATCTTCGCCAACGTTATCTACACGGACGATTCGGCCATCGCGAAGACGGTCGAGGCGCAGATCATGTCGACCGGCCGCTACAAGCGCCTGCGCTGGGCCGCGCGCGGGCGCTTCGAGCCGGTCTATGACAGCCGGGAGCCGGAAGCCCTGGACCGCTATATCGCGGCGATCGAGAAATGCAGCCGCTTCAAGATGCGCATCGACATGGAGGACGGGACGATCCAGATTCACCCGGTCGTTTATCCGTTCTATTTTCCGCGTTTGAACGACATCCAGGTCGATACGGAAATTCAGTATTTCCCCAGTTTCATGCGGGATAGCCGCGCCGAATTCCTCGGCCTCCTGGACACCAACGTGGAGATGTTCCGGGATCACGCCAACCCGGCGACGCGCGAGAAGGGCGTCCAGGTTCGGGCCCCCGGTTTCTGCGCCTTCTATCGGATGCGGAAAGGGGCGATGGGGCGTCGAATATACGATATTCCCAGCCGCCCCGAACGCCGGTTCGAGCGGATTATCGTCTTCGCCGAATAGCCGCGTGGACGACGATCAACTCCGGGGTTTCGCCAGCAGCGGGCCGAGCTGTTGCCCCCCGGCGATATGAACGTGGAAGTGGGGCACCTCCTGGTTCGAATCGCGCCCGTGATTGGCGAGGACGCGATAGCCGCTGTCCTTCAGGCCCATCTTGCGCGCGACATGGCCGACGGCGCGCACGAAGGCGGCGATCTCCGCGTCCCCGGCCTTCTCGCTGAAATCGTCGAAGGAGACATAGGCCCCCTTTGGGATCACCAGCACATGGGTCGGGGCCTGCGGGTTGATGTCGCGAAAGGCGAGGACATGCTCGTCCTCGAAAATCGTGTCGTTGGGAATCTCGCCGCGCAGAATCTTCGCGAAGATGTTCTGGTCATCATAGGTCGCCATGGCGACTTCGTCCTCCGGTTGGTCCAGGATTTGACGGGAGGGTCGCACCCGGCATCGGTCGGTTCAAACGAAATGAGGCGGCGGCCGCTTCAGCGGTCCACCAACAACCGAAGGCCGAGCGCGCCGAGCAGAAGCGCCGCGCCCCGGTCGAGATGGCGCTTCGCCGCCAGATAGCGCCCGCGCACCGTCTCCGCGCCCATCGCGGCGGCGAGGACGGCATAGAAGGCGAGTTCGACCGCCAGGTGATTGCCGACGACGACGGCCATCTCCCATGGGCCGAGGCCGACGGGAAAGATCACCACCAGGACGGCGGCGGCGAACAGCACGGACTTCGGGTTCAGCAGATTGATCAGGAATCCGTCGCGGAAGGCATGACGCGCCGGGCGGGCGGGGCCGGCGATTGCGTCGCGCGCGCCCTTCCAGGTGCGATAGGCGATATGGAGGAGATAGAGCGCGCCCGCGATCTTGGCCGCCATATAGCCCCAGGGCACCAGTTGGAACAGCCCGTCCAGCCCCAGAAGCGCCAGCAGCGTCCATGTCGCCGCCATGGTGCCGAGCCCCGCACCCGTCACGAAGCCCGCCCGCCGACCGGAGGCGAGCGTCGTTCGAATCGCCACCAGCAGCGCCGGCCCGGGACTGGCGATCGCGGCCAGCAGGGTTAGGTTGAAGGCGATCAGATGGGCGAGGTCGACGGCGCCGTCCGTCATCGTGGTTCATACCAAATCTTGTTGACGATGCCCCGCATCGCTCGCGCCACCCTTCCTATCCGCCTCTGTCCGTTCGGGGGAAAGCCGAACGCGATCCGCATGGGGCATGATCAGCAAGATTTGGTATTACTCCCCGCGGCGCGCCTTCTCCTCCAGCCCGGACGTGCCGGCGCGCGCTTCCAGCTTCTCCCAGACCTCGGCGGGATCGACCCCGGCATCGGCCCAGAGCACGCAGAGATGATAGAGCAGGTCGGCGCTCTCCGCGACCAGCCCGTCATGGTCGTCGCGGGTCGCCTCGATCACGCACTCGACCGCTTCCTCGCCCAGCTTCTGGGCGATCTTGGCCCGCCCCTTGGCGTAGAGCTTCGCGGTATAGCTCTCGCCCGGGTCCGCGCCCTTGCGCGCCAGCACGGTGGCGTGCAGACGGTCGATGGCATGCGTCGGCGTTTCTTGCGCCATGGGGTCAGTCTCCCTCCCTTGGCGTGGTGGGGGCCTGGCTGCCGCCATCGACCGGCCGGATGGGCAGACCGGCGGCGGCCATGTGCGCCTTGGCCTCGGCGATGGAATATTCGCCGAAATGGAAGATGGAGGCGGCCAGAACGGCGGCGGCATGACCCTCGCGCACGCCGTCCACCAGATGGTCGAGGGTACCGACGCCGCCGGAGGCGATGACCGGCACGGTGACCGCGTCCGCGACCGCGCGGGTCAGGGCGTTGTCGAAGCCGCTCTTGGTGCCGTCGCGGTCCATCGAGGTCAGCAACAGCTCGCCCGCGCCGAGATCGACCATATGCCGCGCCCATTCCACCGCGTCCAGGCCCGTCGGCTCCCGCCCGCCATGGGTGAAGATCTCCCACTTGCCGGGGCCGGTCGCCTTGGCGTCGAGGGCGACGACGATGCATTGGCTGCCGAAACGCTCCGCCCCCTCGCGCACGAAGTCGGGACGTTTCACCGCGGCCGTGTTGATCGACACCTTGTCGGCGCCGGCCAGCAGCAGCTTGCGGATATCCTCCACCGCGCGAACCCCGCCGCCGACGGTGACCGGCATGAAGGCCGCCTCCGCCGTGCGGGCGACGACGTCATAGATCGTGTCGCGGTTCTCGTGGCTCGCCGTGATGTCGAGGAAGCAGAGCTCGTCCGCCCCGGCGGCGTCATAGATCCGCGCCTGTTCCACCGGGTCGCCGGCATCGCGCAGATCGACGAAGTTGACGCCCTTGACGACGCGGCCGTCCTTGACGTCGAGGCAGGGGATGATCCGTGTCGTCAGCATCGCGATCAGTTCCCACCCGTCTGGCCGGTCGCTTGGCCGCCGGACTTGGTGAGCGCCACCGCCTCGCCGAGGTCGAGCCGCCCGTCATAGAGCGCCCGGCCGGAGATCGCGCCCGCGATCGCGCCGGTCGCCATCAGCGCCCGAATGTCCTGCAGATCCTTAACCCCGCCCGAGGCGATCACCGGGATCGAGACCGCCCGGGCAAGCGCCGCCGTCGCGTCGACATTGACCCCGCCGAGCGCGCCGTCCCGGTCGATATCGGTATAGACGATGGCCGAGACGCCGGCATCCTCGAACCGGCGGGCGAGGTCGAGCGCCTCGATCTCCGTCGCCTCGGCCCAGCCCTCGACGGCGACGCGGCCGTCGCGCGCGTCGATGCCGACGGCGACCTTGCCCGGGAATTCCCGGCAGCAGTCGTGCACGACCGCCGGGTCCTTGACCGCGACGGTGCCGAGCACGATGCGGCTCACCCCGCGCTCGATCCAGGCGCGGGCCCCCTCTAGCGAGCGGATGCCGCCGCCGAGTTGCACCGGCATGCGCCCGCCGACGGCGGCCAGGATACGCTCCACCGCCTCCGCGTTGACGGGCTTGCCGGCGAAGGCGCCGTTGAGGTCGACCACATGCAGCCACTCCGCGCCCGCCTGATGGAAGGCGCGGGCCTGGGCGCCGGGATCGTCGTTGAAGACGGTGGCCGCCGCCATCTCGCCGCGCAGCAGGCGCACGCACTGGCCGTCCTTCAGGTCGATTGCCGGGTAGAGGATCATCGCGTCACGGGTCCTGTGCGGTTTCGTGCTCTAGGGAGTCCAGGCAAGGAAATTGGCGATCAGCCGAAGGCCCGCCGCCTGGCTCTTCTCCGGGTGGAACTGGGTGCCCACCATGTTGTCGCGTCCGACGGCCGCCGTCAGCACGCGGCCGTATTCGACCGCCGCGAGGCGATGGGCCGGATCGTCCGGCGTCAGGTGATAGCCGTGGACGAAATAGGCATAGTGCCGCCCATCCCCCAGCCCGGCGAAGACCGGATGATCGGCCACGTCGGTCAGGATGTTCCACCCCATATGCGGCACCTTCAGGCTCGGGTCCGGCGGACGGATCGCCTCCACCCGTCCCGGAATCCAGCCGAGGCCCGGATGCACCCCGTGCTCCCGCCCCTCGTCGGCCATCAACTGCATGCCGACGCAGATGCCGAGGAAGGGGCGGCCCTTGTGGATCACCGCCTCCGTCAGGGCCTCCACCACGCCCGGCACGGCCGAAAGCCCGCGCATGCAGTCGCCGAAAGCGCCCACGCCGGGCAGCACGATGCGGTCGGCCGCGCGGATACGCGCGGCATCGTCCGTCACCTCGATGGTTTCGGAGGGGCCGGCCATGCGCTCGAACGCCTTCGCGGCCGAGCGCAGATTGCCGGAGCCGTAATCGACGATCGCGACACTCATCGACGCGCTGTTCCCATTACCAAGGGTGAGATATCAGGAGCGCGCGGCCGGCGCCGCCGCCATGCCGGCGACCCCGCCGAGCGCGCCCTTGGTCGAGGGCACCTGATCGGCCTTGCGCGGGTCGATCGCCACCGCCGCCTTGAGCGCGCGGGCGAGGCCCTTGAAGGCGCTCTCGATCTTATGGTGGTTGTTCTCGCCGTGCAGCGTCTCGACATGGACGTTGGCGCCCAGCGCCTGGGCGAAGGCCTGGTACCATTCCTTGAACAGCTCGGTATCGAAATCGCCCAGCTTGTCCCGGGTGAAGGCGACCTTCCACACCAGATAGGGACGGCCGGAAAGGTCGAGGGCGACGCGCGTCAGCGTCTCGTCCATCGGAATGACGGCATCGCCGAAGCGCTCGATCCCCTTGCGCTCGCCCAGCGCCTTGGCGATCGCCTCGCCGATGGCGTAGCCGGAATCCTCGGTCGTGTGGTGGAAATCGATATGCAGGTCGCCTTCCGCGCGCACGGTAAGGTCGACCAACCCGTGCCGGCCGAGTTGATCCAACATGTGATCGAGGAAACCGATCCCGGTCGCGATATCGGTCTTGCCGGTGCCGTCCAGATCGACGGACACGGCGATCCGCGTCTCCTTCGTGACGCGCTCGACGCTGGCGGTGCGCATGGCGAATCCCTTCTCCGTGCGGCGCGAACAGGGGCCGCAAGGCGCGGTTATACCCGCCGATAGGGCGCTTGGCCAGGGATGGCGCGCCCGATCGGCGGGACAACGCATCGGGACCGCGTCGTCCCTATCGGGTTAGAGGGCCGCGGCTTCTTCCGTCGTGATCCTGACATTCAGGAAGTGCAACGCATCGGCGATCGGAATGAAGAAGTTGGCGCCGACGGAGTAGCTGCCCGGCCCGTATCCCGAGACCGCGACCGCGACCACGTTGCCATTGGCGTCGAGCAGGGGGCCGCCGCTATTGCCGCCCTGAATATCGACGTCCGCCTGGATCAGTCGAAGCCCGGTTTGCTCCGACCGGCGGGTGGCGCTGACCACGCCGCGCGTCACGGTGGAGCGCAGCGCCTCCTTCAACGGGTTGCCGACGGCATAGACATCCTCGGTCACTTCCGGTTCCGCCGTGCGGATCGGGAAGGGGTTGCCGCCGGTCAACGGGACCTTGATCAGCGCGATGTCACGCTGCTTGTGGCGGCGCAGGACGGTGCCCGTCACCTCGATTCCGTTGCGCAGCACGACGGCCACCTGCTCGGCGTTCCCCGTGACGTGGTGGTTGGTCAGGATATAGCCGTCGCGCGAGATCAGGAATCCGGAGCCCAGCCCCGTCCCGGTGCGAATCGAGACCGTGGAATCCAGAACCGCGTCCAGTGTCTCGCGGATCGGCAGGGTGCGCAGCCTGTTGGCCTCGATCAGGATGGGCTCGTCCGCCAGGGGCTGGGAGCGGAAGGTCTCGGTCTCGCTGGTGGAGAGAAGGGCGGCGAAGTCGGGATCGACCGCCAGCTTTTCCGTGGCGGCGCCCCAGGCGTCGAAGAAGGCATCCGTGATTCCGGTCTGCTTCGGCTTCTTCTGGATGCCGTACCCCTTGGAGGTGAAGGTTTCGACCGGCTCCTTGCGCAGCGGGTCGTAGACGATCCAATCGACCTCGATCTGGATCTCGGCGGAGTATTTGCCAAGCGGCCGGCCGTCCCACCAATGATGTTCCTCGCACCCGTTGCCGACCATTTCGGCCAGCCGCGCGCCGAGGAGATATTGGGCCCGGTTGCGGTCGTCATCGACCTCGAACATCGCCTCCGGGTCGCCCGCCAGGTCGAAGCCCCTCTGGGCGAGGGCCTTGTGGATCATGGTGCCGACCTCTCCGTCCCAATTGCCGAGGAACTTGCCGGTCGCCCGCCATTCGTAAACGGACTCGCCCTGATGCCGGTAGTTGCACAAGGAGCCGCCCAGCCCCTCGACTCCGCCGGCGGGGAAATGCATCACGACGGTTCCATGCCGGATCGCGCTGATCGCGCTGGTGAAGGCGATCGGCTTGTACTTGCTCTCCCCGAACATCGCGGCCTGGGCGATCTCGTCCGCGTCCGCCTGGGCCTCGATCGCGGTCGGGGCGTCCGGGTCCGGACGGTCGAGCACCATCGGCGCGGTCGTGTTGCAGGCGGCCAGGACGGCCAGGACGACAAGCAGCGAGATGGACGCGCGAACGCGGGCGCACGCGCGCTGAACATGGACCGGCATGATAAGGACCCTCTCCCCAACGAAACGCAATTACGACGTGCAGTTTAATCGTGGACAACCGGATATGCCATATGGAGATATGATTTTTGCGCGGGCGGGCGTCCGGCATCCCTCCCGCCTTCCTTCGGGCCGCGTCCACTTTCCGATTGACCCCCGTCGCGCGGCATCCCATATCGCGGCGCATGACGGACAAGGCGATGAACTCTCCCGCCGAGATGCATGGCACGACGATCCTGGCCGTGCGCAAGGGGGCGGATGTCGTGGTGGCCGGCGATGGGCAGGTCACCCTCGGCAATACGGTCTTCAAATCCAATGCGCGCAAGGTGCGGCGCCTCGCGAACGGGCGCGTGATCGCCGGTTTCGCGGGCGCGACGGCGGATGCCTTCACGCTGTTCGAGCGGCTGGAGGCGAAGCTGGAACAATATCCGACCCAGCTTACCCGCGCCTGCGTCGAGCTTGCCAAGGACTGGCGCACCGACCGCTATCTGCGCCGGTTGGAGGCGATGATGGCGGTGGCGGACAGCGAGGTGTCGCTGATCCTCTCCGGCACCGGCGACGTGATCGAACCGGAGGACGGGCTGATCGGCATCGGCTCCGGAGGCGCCTACGCGCTGGCGGCGGCCCGGGCGCTCGCCGACCGGGAGGACATGGACGCGGAGGCGATCGCGCGCCGCGCCATGGATATCGCCGCCGGCATCTGCATCTATACCAATGGCGAGATCGCGGTCGAGACGCTGAAGCCCGGCGCCGCCTGAGGCCGGGACACGCGTCCCGCCCGATCCGCGATCCAGTTCGAGAGTCCAGTCGAAAGGCCGCTTTCCCCATGACCGCATTCAGCCCGCGCGAGATCGTCTCCGAACTCGACCGCTTCATCATCGGCCAGCGCGAGGCCAAGCGCGCCGTGGCCATCGCCCTGCGCAACCGCTGGCGCCGCCAGCAGCTCGACGAGACGCTGCGCGAGGAGGTGCTGCCCAAGAACATCCTGATGATCGGCCCGACCGGGTGTGGCAAGACGGAGATCGCCCGGCGGCTGGCCAAGCTGGCCGAGGCGCCCTTCATCAAGGTCGAGGCGACGAAGTTCACCGAGGTCGGCTATGTCGGACGCGACGTTGAGCAGATCGTGCGGGATCTGGTCGAGGCCGCGATCCAGATGGCCTCCGACAAGCAGCGCCGGGCCATGCGGCCCCAGGCCGAACTGGCGGCGGAGGAACGGGTGATCTCCGCCCTGGTCGGCGATAACGCGGGCGACAGCACGCGCCAGTCCTTCCGCAAGAAGCTGCGCGAGGGCGAACTCGACGACAAGGAAATCGAGGTCGAGTTGCAGGACCAGGGCGGCGGCATGCCGACCATGGAAATTCCCGGCATGCCGGGCGCGCAGATGGGCATGGTCAATCTGGGCGACATCTTCGGCAAGGCCTTCGGCGGGCGCACGAAGAAGCGCAAGATGACGGTCAAGAACAGCTACGACGTGCTGGTGGCGGAGGAGGCCGACAAGCTCCTCGACCACGAGGCGATCAAGCTGGAGGCGATCGGCAATGTCGAGCAGAACGGCATCGCCTTCATCGACGAGATCGACAAGATCACCATCCGCCAGGAACGCGCCGGCGGCGGCGATGTCAGCCGTGAGGGCGTGCAGCGCGACCTGCTGCCACTGATCGAGGGCACGACCGTCTCCACCAAGCATGGCGCGGTGAAGACGGATCATATCCTCTTCATCGCTTCCGGTGCCTTCCACCTGGCCAAGCCGTCGGACATGCTGCCGGAATTGCAGGGGCGCCTGCCGATCCGGGTCAATCTGACCGCCCTGACGGAGGAGGATTTCGGCCGCATCCTGCGCGAGACCGAGAATTCGCTGATCAAGCAGTCGGTGGCCCTGCTGGGGACGGAGGAGGTGACGCTCTCCTTCAGCGAGGAGGCGATCGACGAGATCGCGCGCCTTTCCGCCGCGATCAATCAATCGGTGGAGAATATCGGCGCTCGGCGTCTGCACACGGTGATCGAAAAGCTGCTGGAGGAAATTTCCTACACCGCCTCCGACCGCGCCGGCGAGACGGTGGAAATCGACGCGGCCTATGTCGAGAGCCAGGTCGGCCATCTGGCCGCCGACGCGGATCTGTCGAAATTCATTCTGTAGCGGCAGGCCGTTTCGGAGCGGTCATTTCGCGCCGTCGGCCAGCCAATCCTCGATCAGGCGCCGCGCGATGCTGTCCGGGCGGGGCAGCTTGAAGCTCTCGTCCTCCGGACTGGCCAACAACTCCGCGCGGCTCATCCAGCGCGCGCTTTCGATCTCGTCCTCCGCCACCCGGAGGTCGAAGCCGGTGGCGCGCGCCGTGAAGCCCAGCATGATGGAGGAGGGGAAGGGCCAGGGCTGGCTCGATTTATAGGTGACGTCGGCGACCGGCAGGCCGACCTCCTCCATCACCTCGCGCGCGACGGCGTCCTCCAGGCTCTCACCCGGCTCGACGAAGCCGGCCAGGACCGAATGCATGCCCGGCGGCCAGACCGGCTGGCGGCCCAGCACCGCGCGGTCGCCGCCGTCATGGATCAACATGATGACGGCCGGGTCGGTGCGCGGGAAATGCACGGCCCCGCAGGCCGCGTTGGTGCAGCGCCGCTCATGCCCGCCCTTCGCGGCCTCCGCCGGGTGGCCGCAGGCGCCGCAGAAGCGATGGCGCCGGTCCCAATGCACCATGCCGCGCGCATAGGCCAGGATCGCGCCGGCCTCGTGGTTCAGCGCCGGGCCGGTCTTGCGCAGATCCTCGAACGCGCCGCCGAGACTCTCCGGCGCCGCCTCTCCGGTGCCCAGGTCCAGCGCGAAATAGGGCCGGCGCAGATCGTCGAGCCCCAGGAAGATGCCGACGCCGCCCCCACCGGTGGCCTCGACCGCGACGGCCATCTCCTCGACGGAAAGGAACCGCGCCGTCACGTCGCCGTCGGTGTAATCCACCAATGTCGCCTGCTGCCAGACCGGCACGTAGCGGGCGTTCCCGGCCATGGCGAAATCGCCCAGCGCCGCCCCGTCGCGCCGCATCTCGTCCGCCCGGTCGAGCGGCCCGGAGGCGTAGCGGTTGGCGGGATGGGCGTGGTGCGGAACGGATCGGCGGGGCAGCATTTTCATGATGGGGAAAAGTGGCACGGAGGGGCGGGGGCGACAATCCTATTCCCTATACGGAACCCGCCCCTAGGAATCTGGAGGAATCGGGTTGCACTCCCCCGGGGCGATCCTGATATAAGGCGCTTGGAAGGCCGGACGGCGGGCGGGCGCCTCGCCAACCCGGTCAGGTCCGGAAGGAAGCAGCCGTAACGAGTTTCCGCCCGGGTCGTCGCTCCGGTCTTCCGCCGCTTTTCCCACTTTTTCCCGACCGAGACGATCCCACTCGCTGGTCCCAACAATCTGTTGGGTTCACCGCTTGGCGCCGCTATTGTCGGGGCGATGAGTGCCAGCGACGACATGGACCGCGACGATGAGACCGGGGAGGACGGCGCGCCGGAGGCGCCGCCGCCCGGCCCTAATCTGTTTGGGGAGGAGACCCCGCCCCCCGAGCCCGAAGCCTCCGAACCGGAACCGCCCGAAAGCGATTCCGCCCCGGCCGAGGGCGAGGGCGCCCCAGTGAACGCCTCGGTGAACGCGCCGGTGAACTCTCCCCCGGATTCCCCGGCGGAGGCGACCTCCGCCGAGCATCCCGCCGAACCGCCGATGGGCGAAGCCGCCGGGAAGAAATCCGACGCCTATCGCGTTCTCGCCCGGAAATACCGGCCGACCAATTTCGAGGAGTTGATCGGGCAGGAGCCGTTGGTCCGCACCCTGACCAACGCGATCAACGCCAACCGCATCGCCCAGGCCTTCGTGCTGACCGGCGTGCGCGGGGTGGGCAAGACGACGACGGCGCGCATCATCGCCAAGGCCCTCAACTGCACCGGCCCGGACGGAACGGGCGGGCCGACGACCAGCCCCTGCGGCCGGTGCGAGAACTGCCTGGCCATCGCCAGCGACCGCCATGTCGACGTGATCGAGATGGACGCGGCCAGCCGCACCGGGGTCAACGATATCCGCGACCTGATCGACGGCGTGCGCTACCGCCCGACATCGGCGCGCTACAAGGTCTATATCCTGGACGAGGTGCACATGCTCTCGAACCAGGCCTTCAACGCGTTGCTGAAGACGTTGGAGGAGCCGCCGGCGCATGTGAAGTTCGTCTTCGCCACGACCGAAATCCGCAAGGTCCCCGTCACCGTCCTAAGCCGGTGCCAGCGCTTCGACCTTCGCCGCGTTCCCGTGGAACAGCTTTCCGGTCATTTCCGCCGCGTGGCGGAGGCCGAGGGGATGGGCGTCGAGGACGAGGCGCTCGCCATGATCGCGCGGGCCGCCGACGGCTCCGTGCGCGACGGGCTGTCGATCCTGGATCAGGCCATCGCCCTTTCCTCCGGCACGGTCGAGGGGGCGCGGGTGCGCGACATGCTCGGCCTCGCCGACCGGGCGCGGATCTACGATCTTTACGACGCGGTGATGAAGGGCGATGCGGCCGGCGCGCTCGACGTGCTGGGGGGGCTCTATGATGTGGGCGCGGACCCGGCGGTGGTGATCCAGGACATGCTGGATATCACCCATTGGCTGACCCGCGCCAAGATCGTGCCGGGCCTGTTCGATCAGTCCACGACGCCTGAGTTGGAGCGCACGCGCGGCCGCGAGATGGCCGAGCGCCTCAGCATGCCGATCCTGAGCCGCGCCTGGCAGATGTTGATGAAGGGGCTGGGGGAGGTGCGCGAGGCGCCGTCCCCCATCCAGGCGGCGGAGATGGTGCTGATTCGCCTGATCCATGCCGCCGACATGCCGCCGCCGGGCGATTTGATCAAGCAGTTGCGCGGCGCGGACGGGGGCGCGGCGTCCACGACGGGTGGCGCGGCGACGGGCGGCGCGGCCCCATCCGGTGGCGGTGCGCCGCCCGCGAGCGGTGCCGGTCCGAATGCCGTATCCCAGGCGGCGGCGCCGGGCGCCGCCGCACCGCAACAGGCCCCGACCGCCCAAGCCCGAACCACCCGCCTCCCGACCGCCCAGGCGGAGCAGGGCGGCGCCCGTACGGCCCTTCAGTCGGCGCCCCAGCCGGTCGAGACCGAGGCCCCCGCCCCGAATTCGGCGCCCGCGCTGTCCCCCGCGCTGTCCAATGATCCGATACCGCAGGATTTTCGCGCGCTGGTCGCCCTGGCGGAGAAGCGCAAGGAATTGCGCATCGCCAGCGCGCTGCGCCGCCATGTCCATCCCGTCGCGCTGGAGCGCGGGCGGCTGGAATTCCGGCTCTCCGACAGCGCGCCGCGTGATCTGAAGGAACTGCCGGGTCAATTGACCCGCAAGCTTACCGACTGGACGGGGGAGCGCTGGATCGTCAGCCTCTCCAACGCGCCCGGCGCGCCGACGATCGTCGAGCAGGAAAAGGCGAACGAACGCGCCCGCCTGTCCCGCGCGGAGGGCGACCCGCTGGTCCAGGCGATCAAGTCCGCCTTCCCGGGGGCGGAGATCGTCCGCGTCACGGGCCGCGATACCGGAGGTGGACCGGAGGTTTCGTCCACCGGCGAAGAAAGCGGCGATTCCGGGACCGGTCTTGATCCCGACCCCACGGCGACCCCATTTCCCGATCCGGGGCCGGAGGATGACGAGCCGCCGCCATGGGAAGACGGCGACCCCGGACCCTTCGACCCCTGAGCCGCTCGCACGCCCCCTTGGGGCGCGCGCCGTGAATGACCGACAACCGTCGAGAGAGGCCGACCGCCGATGAAGAACATGGCCAATATGATGAAGCAGGCGCAGGAAATGCAGCAGCGCATGCAGGAAATGCAGCAGCAGATGGAGGAGATGGAGGTCATGGGCACCGCCGGCGGCGGCATGGTCTCCGCCACCGTCACGGGCCGGTCCAAGCTGCGCCGGGTGGAGATCGACCCCTCGCTCCTCAAGGAGGACGAGAAGGAGGTGCTGGAGGATCTGCTGGTCGCGGCGGTCAACGACGCCCAGACCAAGGCCGAGGAACGCATGCAGGAGGAAACCCAGAAGCTGATGGGCGGCCTGCAACTTCCCCCCGGCATGAAGCTGCCTTTCTGATCGCCGGGCGCGACGGGTTTCGATGCAGGAGATCGACCGGCTGATCCAGCTTCTGGCCCGGCTCCCGGGCCTCGGGCCGCGCTCCGCCCGGCGGGCGGCACTCGACCTCGTGCGTAAGCGCGAAAGCCTGATGCGTCCGCTGGCGACCGCGCTCGCCGAGGCGGCGGACGCGATCCGCACCTGTTCGACCTGCGGCAATCTGGATACGGCCGACCCCTGTCATATCTGCACCGACGAACGGCGCGACCCGACGCTGATCTGCGTGGTGGAGCAGGTGGGCGATCTTTGGGCGCTGGAACGCGCGGCCGGTTTCAAGGGGCGCTATCACGTATTGGGCGGGGTGCTCTCCGCCCTCGACGGGGTGGGGCCGGAGGATCTGACGATCGCGCAATTGTTGGCCCGGGTCGGCGGCGACAGCCCGGTCACCGAGATCATTCTTGCCACGAATCTGACCGTGGACGGTCAAACCACCGCCCATTACATCACCGAACGTCTGGCGGAAAGCGGGGTGCGCGTGACCCGCCTTGCCCACGGGGTGCCGGTGGGCGGGGAACTCGACTATCTCGACGACGGCACGTTGAGCGCCGCGCTGAAGGCGCGCCAAGCCCTCTAGACCACCCTTTCGGAAACAGAGTTTGCCATCCATGGCGGAGCCCCTCAAACGCCTCACCTTCATCGGCCAGCTCGGCGCGCCGGGACGTTACGACCCCGCGCTGTTCGCGGACGAGCCCGGCGGCGACGACGAGACCGTCTGGTTCGAGGCGACGCTGCGCCGCGCCGGCGTGCGCGAGAGCGTGCGCTATGAGGGGCGGCGGGTCTGTCACGGCGCGCCCCTGCCCCCGATCGACGGGCCGGACGCGCCGGAAGTGGTGGTGGTCGGCGGTTCCTTCCACAGCGTGCATGACGACCTGCCCTGGCAGCGCGCCCTGACCGACTGGCTGCGGGCGCAGCGCGCGCGGGGGGATGCGGGCCCGATCGTCCTGGGCATTTGCGGCGGTCATCAGATCATGGCCCGCGCGCTCGGCGCGCCGGTCGCGAAGGTGACGGGCGGCACCGTGGCCGCGACCCTGCCGGTCGATCTGACGGCGGCCGGGGCGGCGCATCCGCTGTTCCGCGACCTGCCGCGCCCGCCGCGGTTTCATTTCGGCAACGAGGAACATGTCGTCCAGCCGCCGGAAGGCGCCACGATCCTGGCCACGCGCGCGGAGATGCCGGCGGTTGCCCTCGATTTCGGCGGCGGCTGGTATTCCGTTCAGTTCCATCCCGAAGCCGAGGCGGCGCCCTTCGCGCGAAGCTGGGGCCGGGATGCGCTCCACTACGCGAACAACTATGTCGAGGTGCCGGAGACCGCGCGTCTTATCCGGAATTTCCTCGATCTGGAAAGGAGACCCCGATGACACCCTGTCGCGCGCGCAAACATGCTCTGCTGGCGGCCGCCGGGCTCACGGCGCTTGCCTGTCTTGTCGCCGTGCCGCGGCCCGCCGCCGCCCAATCGGCCACCCAATCGACCGAGCAGGGAACCGCCACGGTCCCGGTCCCGGCGGCGGACGCGCACGACATCGTGCTCTATCGCGACGGCCCGGCGGAGGTGACGGAGGCCCGGCCGCTCGCTTTGCCGGACGGCGCGCGCCGTCTGGTCGCGGACGGTCTGCCGGAGACCGCCATCGACGACAGCCTGAGCGCCGCCCTGGTCCCGTCGGAGAGCGCCGCCGCCATCCTGCCGGAGGCCGTCACCCTGCAAGCCGCCGAGACCCAGGCATATGGTCTCCTGGCGCGGTTGATCGGCCAGGAGATCACCTGGCTCGTCCCCAACCCGTCCGCCGGGCCGGGCGAACCGGCCGAACGCGCGATCACCGGCATCCTGCGCGCGGCCGGGGCGGGGGAGCCCGTGGTGGAGCGCGACGGCGGGTTGGAGGTGCTGCCGCCGGGCCGGTTGCGCCTGGACAGCATTCCGGCGGACCTCGCGCTCAACCGCTCCGCGACCGTCGAGATCGACGCGCCGGCGGGAACCTCGACATTGTTTCTGCGCTATACCGCCGGAGGTCTCGCCTGGGATGCGCGCTACGCGGTCGAGGTGGCGCATGACGGAACGTCCGTCCACTTCTCTGGCGACTATCTGATTGTCAATACAAGCCGCGAGGATTACGAATCCGCCCGCCTGCGTCTCGTCGCCGGGGACGTGCCGCGCATCGCGCGGCCGCGCCCGGTCCAGAAGGAGGCGATGCAGGCGATGGCCTATCGCACCATGTCGGCCTCCGATTCCGGCGGGGGACCGCCCTCGGTCGCGGCGGTGGGGGAGCGGCAGATATTCTCCGTCTCGCGCCCGGTCACCTTGGCGGGGAGCAGCACGGTGCGCCGCCCGCTTTTCAAGTCGGTGACCCTGCCGGCGGAACGGCATTACCGGCTGACGGGACAGGGCGAGGCCTGGATCGGCCGCGCCCCGGACGAAAGCGAGCGCCTGCGCCCGCGCGTCGAGGTCACGTTCGTGAACGACGCGGACGGCCCGCTCGCCCGGCCCCTGCCGGCGGGCGAGGTGTCGGTGCGCGCGCCGGATGACGGCGCGCTCTCCACCCTGCTGCTGGCGGAAGCGCGGATGCCGGCCACGGCGGTCGGCGAGCGCGTGGCCCTCGATCTCGGCGAGGCCTTCGATGTCGGGGCGCGGCGGCGTCTCGCCAGTTTCGAATGGCGCGGCGAACCGGACGAGCGCACCGGCCGCCGCCCCTACACGGCGCGGCACGAGATCGTGCTGACCAACGCCAAGAAGACGCCCGTCACGGTCGATATCCTGGATCGTTTCAACGGCGAATGGCAGGTCACGGACTCAAGCCATCCGGTGACGCGCGCGGATGCCCGTACCGCCAGCTTCGAGGTCGAGGTCCCGGCCGGCGGCGAGACCACCTTCACCTATACCGTGCAGGCGGGGGGATGAGCGCGCCCGACCCGACCCGCATTCCGCGTCCGGCGCTGATCCTGGGCGTCGGGGGGCTGCTGCCCTTCATCGTCGGGGCCGTCGGCGGATGGGTCGCGGCGCCGGGCGACGCCAGCCTCGCCCTCAACGCCATGCTGGGATACGGCGCGGTGATCCTCAGTTTCCTGGGTGGCGCCCATTGGGGACGTGCGCTCGCCCCCGATTTGGCGGCGCGGCCCGGCGGGGCGCGGCTGCTCTGGTCGGTGACGCCGGCCCTGATTGGTTGGGGCGCGATGTTCGCGGGCCAGATCTACGCCGTGCTGACACTTTATATCGCGGCCTTCCTGCTGGCCTTCATCGTCGATCGCAAGGCGGTGGCGGTGGGCATGTTTCCCCCCTGGTACGGGCGGCTGCGCCGCTATCTGACGATCGGGGTGCTGGCCTGCCTGATGGTGGGGCTGATGGCGGTGCTCGACGGTGGGCGGGGTATCTAGACGATGATGGGCGCGGCCGGGGAGGCGGACGCGACCTGGCTGGAGGTCGCCTTGAACGGCCCCTGGGGACCGGCGGCCCAGCCGCGAGCGCCGGTGACCGTCGCCGACTGCATCGCCGAGGGGGTCGCCTGCGCCAAGGCGGGGGCCGCCATCATCCATGTCCATGCCTTCGATCCGGAGACCGGGCGCCAGAACGACGATTGGCAAACCTATGCCCGCATCATCGAGGGCATTCGCGACGCGGTCGACGCTATCGTCTATCCGACCCTGCCCTTCAACGGCGCGGCGGGCCATGGGGGCGGCCTCGACGTCGCGGCGCGCTATGCCCATACGGTGGAACTGGCCACGCGCGGCTTGATCGAATGGTCGGTGGTCGATCCCGGCACGGTGCAGATCGCCGATTTCGACCGGATCGCGGACGATAGGCCCGGCTTCGTCTACAGCAACCCCGAGGATCATGTGCGCGAGGGGCTGCGGCTTGCCGGGCGTTACGGCTTCCATCCGGGCTATGCGATCTATGAGCCGGGCTTCCTGCGGTTCGGCGCGGCGCTCGCCCAACGCTATCCGGATGCGCCGCGCGCGCTCTACCGCTTCATGTTCTCCGATCGGTTCAGCTTCGGCTTCCCACCGCGCGAATGGGCCTTGGCGAGCTATATCGAATTGCTCAGGGAATGCGCGCCGGGCGCGCCCTGGATGGTGGCGGGGCTGCAGGTGGATATCACCGGCCTGATCCCCGCCGCGGTCGCGGCCGGCGGCCATGTGCGCGTGGGGCTGGAGGATGCGGTCCTTGGGCTGGAGCGCGGCAATATCGCGCTGGCGGAGGACGCGGCCGCCCTCATCCACCGGGCCGGCGGCCGATTGGCGGATGCCGCCACGGTCCGCCGCATGGCGCGCGGCGCCGCGGATTAGGCGCGAAACGCCGCCCCTTCCCCTCTCGGCGGATTACATCGCCGGTTCGTCCACCCCATGCTGGCGGCAGCAGGCCGTTACCGTGTTGCGCAGCAGGCAGGCGATCGTCATCGGACCGACGCCGCCCGGCACCGGCGTGATGGCGCCGGCGACTGCCTTCGCGGCTTCCGTATCCACATCGCCGACGAGGCGGGTCTTGCCGTCTTCCTTCGGGATACGGTTGATGCCGACATCGATGACGGTGGCGCCCGGCTTGATCCAGTCGCCCTGGATCATGTTGGGCCGGCCGACGGCGGCGACCAGGATATCGGCCTCGCGGCAGACGGCGGGCAGATCCTGGGTGCGGCTGTGGGCGACGGTGACGGTGCAGCTCTGTTGCAGCAGCAGGTTGAACATCGGCTTGCCGACGATATTCGACCGGCCGACGACGACCGCCTTCTTGCCCGAGAGCCCGTCCTTGCCGAAGCGGTCCTGCAACAGCAACAGGCAACCGAGCGGCGTGCAGGGCACCAGCGCCCCGGCCGATCCGGTGGAAAGCCGCCCGACATTGACGACATGGAAGCCGTCCACGTCCTTGTCCGGGTCGATGGTGGCCAGCACCTTCTCCGCGTCGATCTGATCGGGTAGCGGAAGCTGCACCAGGATGCCGTTGACGGTGGGGTCGGCGTTCAACTCCCGCACCTTGGCGAGCAGCGTTTCCTCGTCGGTGTCGGCGTCCATGCGGAACTCGAGGCTTTCCATGCCCGCCTCGACGGTCTGCTTCGCCTTGTTGCGGACATAGACCTGGCTGGCCGGGTCCTCGCCCACCAGCACGACGGCGAGGCCGGGGGTGATCCCATGCTTATCCTTCAGCGTGGCGACCGCCGCGCCGACGCGCGCGCGCAGTCCTTCCGCGAAGGCCTTGCCGTCGATGATATCCGCCGTCATGGGTGTCGGGTCCTTTCGCCGTGATATGCCGCTTTATCCGCCCTGTTCGAGGCGCGCCCTAATCCCGGCCTCCAGATCGGCGGGGTCGTCGGTCGCGATGCGCACGACCTTATTGCGGCCCGTCGCGCCGGAAACGATCGCGAGCGACGTTTTCGGCAGGCTGAGCGCCTTCGCGAGAAGCTTGACCACCGCCTTGTTCGCCGCGCCGTCCGACGGTGGCGCCGTGACGTGAAGGACGAGGCGCCGCCCCACCGTGCCGGTCTCGTCCGCCGCGTCGACCAGCCCGCCGACCCGCTCGGCCGAGGCCTTGGGCGTCACCTTCAGCGCGATCAGCAGCGCCCCCGTCTCGCGACGGAACGGATCGGCCGGTGTGCCGGCCATATCTCAGCCGTAGGCGATCTGACCGGCCAGCCGGCCGAGCACGCCCTGCAGGAACCAGATGCCCAGTACCAGGACCAGCGGCGACAGGTCGATACCGCCCAGATTGGGCAGGAAGCGCCGGATCGGACGCAGCGCGGGCTCGGTGATGCGATAGAGGAAATCGCCGATCGTGTAGACGATCTGGTTGGAGGTGTTGACCACGTTGAAAGCGACCAACCAACTCAGGATGGCCGAGATGATGATCGCCCAGACATAGATCTGGAGCGCGATCTGCACGACCTGGATCAAGGGCAGTAGAATCGTATCCATGAAGCGGTGCCTTCCTCTTGCGATCCGCCGCACATTAGCCAGCCCCGCTGGGCGGGACAAGAGGCGCGGCTGGGTTTCCCCGGCTTTCCCGGGAGGATGAATCGACCGCTTGACAGGGCCGCCCAAGCTCCACATATTCGCGCCGCTTTCGCCGGGGCCCTTGGGGGTTGCCCGCCGGAAGCGGCCCGATCAAGGGGCTGTAGCTCAGTTGGGAGAGCGTCGCGTTCGCAATGCGAAGGTCAGGGGTTCGAATCCCCTCAGCTCCACCACCGACCCCCGTGCCGAGAGGCCCGGGGGTCGTTTCATTTCGATGGGGTGTTATTCGGGGGGGCCGGGGGATGATATCCGGTGGAAGGCGCTATTGCCTCGGGCCGCTGCGTCCGGGGCGGCCCGAATTCACGGCGTCGGCGCCACCTTCGGTTTCGGCCAGAAGGGCGGCGATCTCCGTCCGGAAGGTGGATAGCGGGACGGCGCTGTTGATCTTCGTTCCGGTCGAAAGCTGTACGTCGGCGGCGCTGTTGATCGCGACGATGCGCAGCCCGTCCTCGGTCTGGAGAGCGATCGGCGCGCCTGAATCGCCCCCCACGATGCGGCAGTGATGGCCGAGCAGGGGCGGCAGTTCCTTGGTTACCTTCAGGAATTGCTCCAACCGGCATGTCGCGTCGAGCGAGATGGCGTGCTGCCGGTCGCGCGGATAACCGGCGAGCGAGAAGTCGGACCTGCCCATCAGCGCCGTATCCGCCTCCCGCTGCACCAGCGAGCGCCAGCCGAGATAGCCGGTCTTCCGTCCGATCGGCTCCTTCAGCACGATCAGCGCCCAGTCGTTCGGCAGATTTAGGGGGCTGGCCCATTTTTCCCCATCGAAGCCGGGGGAGGCGATATAACGCTCGGCCTGGGAATGGGCGACGAATTCGCCGCGCTGATAGCCGGCGACGAAATGAACATAGTCGGGCGCGACCCATTTGCCCGTGGCGCGGAAGAACAGGCAATGGGCGGCCGTCACCACCAGACGTTCGCCGATCAGGGCGCCGGTGCAATGGCCGCGCTGACTGACCGCGACATTGACCCGGCCGACGGCGCTCCACGGATAGCGGCTGGCATCGACCACCGTGCGGTTGGCGGTGGGGGCTTCCCCCTGGGCGGCGGCCTGCTTGATGCCTTGATCCGCGCGCACCGGCGCCACGCCTTGCGGCGCGATCAATAGCGACAGGGCCAGGAAAAGGATCGCGGCCGGCGCCGGACGTCGGCGCGCCCCGCGCGTCATCTGGGATAACAGCATTCGCTTCGGTCCTCACCCCTCGCGGGTCGCGTTCGGGTCGCGCGATCCCATCCCGCACGCCGATACGAACGGCGCCGCCAAGCGTGCGTTCAGCAGAGAATATCGTCCCGCGTGGGGGCGTCCAACCCCCGCGACAATAGGCGCGCTCAAATCAATCGCGCGGCGTCGAGGAAATTGCCGGCGACCGCCCCGGCGGTCGGCGCGCGGTTCCCCGCCGCCTCGAATAGATCGGCGAAGGCGCTGGAGGAAAGCGGACCGGCGGCCTCCGCCGTTCCTGCTGCGCCCTCCGTGCCATCGGCGCCGTCGGCGGTGAAGGCATTGTCGAGGGAGGATGCCGTTTCCTCCGGCGCGGCGAGGGCGAGGAACGTATCGGCCCGAAGGCTGAGGCTCTCGCCGATCAATGTCGGCAGGCGCGGGGTGAAGCCGGCCTCGGCGGGCTCCGCGTCCGCCCCGGCGAGTGGGGGTGCCAGCGGGGGTGCCAGCGGGGGTGCCAGCGGGGATGAAAGCGATGATGACGCATCGCCCCTCGTGCTGGCCAAGGCTTGGGCCAGCGGCGCGCGATTCCCGGTGGCGAGCGGCCGTAGCGTTTCGAGCAGGCCGCCAGCGCTATTCGTTCCGGCGATCTCGGCCATCTGTTGGACCTCCACCCATCGAGGTGGGGGGTATCGGCGGCGCTGTGAAGGGGAAGGTCGGGGACGCTATTTCTCGTCGGCCTGAAGCCGCGCGATGGTGCCGGTGGTGGAATGGCCGTCGAGCAGATCGGCCAGCACCACCCGGCCGCCCCAGTCCTCGACATCCACGGCGCCCACGACCTCCTCGCGGCGATAGTCGGCCCCCTTCACCAGCACATCGGGCTTGAGGCTTCGAATCAGGTCGAGCGGCGTGTCGTCGCCGAAGACGACGACGAGATCGACCGCCTCCAGCGAGGCGAGGACGGCGGCGCGCGCGGCCTCCGCCTGAACCGGACGTGTCGGTCCCTTGAGGCGCGCGACGGAGGCGTCGCTGTTGAGGCCGACCACCAGCCGGTCGCAGGCCGCCCGCGCCTGACGGATCAGCGAGACATGGCCCGGATGCAGCAGGTCGAAGCACCCGTTGGTGAAGCCGACGCGCTTGCCCTGCCGGCGCCAGGCGGCGACCCGGTCCTGGGCGGCGGCGGGCGGGGCGACCTTGCTTTCGCTCCCGGCCCAACTCGCCTCGTGCCAGGCGGCCAGGATCTCCGGTGGATAGGCGACGGCGGTGCCGATCTTGCCGACGACGATGCCGGCGGCCTGATTGGCGAGATGCGCGGCCTCCAGCGGCGTGACCCCGGCGGCCAGCCCGGCGGCGAGGGCCGCCACCACCGTGTCGCCGGCGCCGGCGACGTCGAAGACCTCCCGCGCGCGGGTCGGCAGTTGCGTGACATTGCCCGGCTGCCACAGCGTCATGCCCTGTTCCGAGCGGGTGGCGAGCACGCCGTCGATGCCGCAATTCTCCACCACCCAGCGACAGGCTTGCAGCACCTGCGGGTCGGTGTCCGTCATCCGCTCGGTGGCGAGCGCCAGTTCCTGCCGGTTGGGCGTGATCCAGTGCGCGCGGCGGTATTTCGTGAAGTCCCGGCCTTTCGGGTCGCAGATGACGGGCACGCCCGCCGCGCGCGCCGCGTCGATCAACCGGCGGGCCAGATCCTTGTCGACGACCCCCTTGCCGTAGTCGGAGAGGACGAGCGCGCCCGCCCCGTCGAGCGCGGAGGTCGCCCCGGCGATAAGCGCCTCCCGCGCGTCGTCGTCGAGCGGTCCCGGCTGTTCCCGGTCGGTGCGCAGCAATTGCTGGCCGCCGGCCATGAAGCGGGTCTTGAGGGCGGTCGGCCGGTCCGCGACCTCGACCAACGACGCCGTCACGCCGTCGAGCTCGTCGAGCACCGCGCGCACCCGCCCGGCCGTGTCGTCCCGGCCGACCACGGCCAGAAGATCGGCCCGCGCGCCGAGCGCGGCCAGATTGCGGACCACATTGCCGACGCCACCCAGCGCCTCGCGCTCCCCCTCGATGCCGAGGATGGGGATCGGCGCTTCCGGCGAGATACGCTGGACCGTGCCCTCGACGAAGCGGTCGAGCATGAGGTCGCCGACGCAGACAACCCGCGCGTCGGCCAGACGTTCGATCACCGCCGCGATGTCCGCGCCGCTCATGGTTTCACCGCCCTCCGATGATGGCGCGGGCCGTCAGAAGCCGGCCCGCAGGAACCGACGCTCGGTACCCCAGAAGCAGGCGGCGGTCAATTCGCCGCCATAGCAGGCACCCGTATCGATATCGAGGCGGTTGGGCCGTTCCTCCACCGTCGGAACAGGCGTGTGGCCATGCACGACGAAGGCGCCGAAATCGGCCGTGCTCTCCAGGAAGGGCTTGCGGATCCAGATCAGTTCCGCCGGGTCCTGGGCATCGAGCGGCACGCCCGGACGCACGCCCGCATGAACGAGGAAATAACCGCCCGCCCGGTGGCTGTAGGCGAGGGCGTCGAGGAACCGACGATGCGCCGCCGGCACGGCATGCGCCAGATCGTGGGAGGCGCGCAGCAGGTCGTCCGGATCGTCATGGCGCGCCGGCGGCTCGACATCGTAGCTCTCCAGCGTCTCCGCCCCGCCATTGATCATCCAACTGGGCGCGATGGTAAGATCGCCGATCAGGAAGCGCGTGAAATAATCCTCGTGATTGCCCTTGAGCGTCACGACCGTCACCGGGCGGCCGTCGTCGAGGCCGTGCGGCGCCAGCCCCTCGCGGTCGAGCATCAGGATATCGTCGATCACCCCGGCGGAATCCGGCCCGCGATCGACATAGTCGCCGAGGAAGACGATGCGGATCGCCGTCTGCGCCGTGCCGGCGGCATCCGCCGCGATCCGGCCCAGCAGGATGCGCAGATGCGCGCGGCAGCCATGCACGTCGCCGACGGCATAGAGACGCACCCCATCCGGCGCGGCGGGCGGCGCGGCGGGCGCCGTGTCGGAGAGGTGGGCGGGACGATCCATCATGCCTCGATAGATGGCGGCCCGCCCGCGATCCGTAAAGGCGCGCGCGGGAAGGGCGGAAGCGGGGCCTCAATCGACGTGTTTCGGCCCGTCCTCCTCCGGCAGGTCGCCGAAGTCCTTCCACTTTTCGCGGCCGCCACGGTTGTCGAGCACATTGGCGAGCGCGACGACCACCGCGCGGTCGAATTTCTTATTGCCCTCCTGCAGCAGGATATCGACCGCCCGGTCGAAATCCATGCCGGCGCGCCAGGCGCGGGCGGAGACCATGCCGACGAAGGCATTCGCGGCGGCCGCGATGCGGGCGGTCACCGTGATCTGGTCGCCCTTCAGCCCCTGCGGCGCGCCGGAGCCGTCGAAATTCTCCTGCAACTGCGCCAGCGTGTCGTAGACCGGACCGTCGAAATCGATGCGCTTGACCATCTCCGCGCTGGTCAACACCGATTGCTGGATCATCCGGATTTCCTCGTCGGTAAGTTGGCCCTGCTTGGTCAGGACCTCGGAAGGGACCGAGATCTTACCGAGATTCATCAGGTTTCCGGCGATGTTGGTGGTCTCGATCAGGGTGCGGTCGAGTTCCATCTCCTCCGCCACGGCGCGGGCGACCCGGCCGACGCGCGCGGAATGGTGGGCGGAATAGGGATCGCGTTGATCGACGACGGATACCAGGGTCTCCACGAGCTGGCGCATGGCGAGCTCGCGCTTCTCGCGCTCCTTCACGCTTTCCGTGATGTCCTGGCTGACCATCAGCACGCCGGGTGGAAAATCCTCCCGCGCCGGCAGCGGGATCAGATCGGAGCGATAGACGCGCGGACCGCCCTCGCCCAGCTCCATCTCGTGGGTGAAGCTTTGCGGCTCGCCCTTGGCCAGCGTCTCCTTGATCCAGGCGTTGATCCGCTTGCCCTCGACCGGGCCGAGCACGGCGCTGACATGCTTGTCGAACATGTCGCCCCGCTCCATCCGGGCGAGGTCGAGCGCCTTCTGGTTGAACCAGCGGAAATGCCCGTCCTCGTCCATGATGACGATGACGTTGGGCTGGCTGTCGGTCACCAGATGCATGAAGTTGCGCTGGCCCTGGAAGCGCTTGGCCAGCGTCTCGAAACGGGTCGCGGCCTCGGTCGCGCGCTTCGAGGTGCCGTAGTACCAGAGCGCTACCATGCCGCCCAGCACCAGCAGGATGATCATCCCGAAGACGATCATCAGGGTGTTCAGACGATCCTCGGATTCCGACAGCGCCTCCGACCGGTCGATCTTGTAGAGCAACGACCAGGGTACCTGCTCGAACGCGCGCGCGGTGGCCAGCACCTCCGTCCCGTCATAGTCGGTCTTCAGCGCGAAGCCGCCGGCATTCTGGATCGCCCAGGCCGCCGCGAGATCGGGCGTGTCCATGGCGAGCTTGCTCTTGAGCGGGCCCGTGCCGTCGGCGAGCGGGGTGAGATAGGCGACCGTCTGCCCCTCCTGACGGACCAGCAGGGTCTCGGCCGTGTCCTCGCGCGCGCCGGGTTGTTCCAGCAGCGGGAAAAGCTCCTCGCCGACCTCCTTCACGCCGACGACGGTCGCGATCTGGTTGGCCGCGCTCTCGTCCGATTGCAGCGCGAAGACCGGCATGGCGAAGGCCATGGCCGGATTGCCCGCATTGTTGAGGAACATGTCCGAGATACCGGCCGTGCCCGGCTCCAACGCCGCCAGGAAGGCCTGCAACCGGCCCTGCAAGGGCGGGAAGCCGGGGCTGGAGACCACGATCAGCCCGTCCTGCGCCACCAGCGCGAGACCGGCGACGCCGACGCGGTTGACGTTGGCGTTCACCTCCGGCCCCGAAATCTCGCCCTTGAAACCGGCACGGTCGGCGACGACGGTCAGCAGGTTCTGGAGATAGCCGAGTTCGGCGGGCGCGTCCTCGTCCTCCGCCGTCGTGCCCTCGGAATGCAGCAGTGTCATATAGAGCTGCACCGACTGATTGTCCGCGATGCCGCGCAGATCGGCGAGCTGCGCGTCGAGCCACCGGTCGATATCGGAGAAGCGGCTGTCGGCGACGATGCCCATGCGCGACTGCCAGTCGCGCAGCTCGCGCGCGCGTTCCGACTCGGTGAATTGATAGACCAGATAGAAGCCGATGGCGGCGGCGATCAGCAGCACGCCGCCGGTCACCGCCATGCGGATGGCCGCGCTCTTGCCGCCCTGTTCGGCGCCGGATGCCTTCGCCACGGCCGCGTCGCTCGTGCTCACGGAACCTTGTCTCCCCCTCCGCCGGCGGGCCCGTTTTCATGGCGGGCCTTGTCGCCTCTGTGATATCGCGCACAGACTAGCGTAAGAGGACGCGGCAAACTATAGGTAACGCGAGGTCCGTTCCTTGTGTGCTTGGCAGGAAGAGTGGGTACGATGCGCGCGACGATGATGCAGCCGAAACAGCTTGTCCACCGGGCCCGCCGCGCCGGCCGTTTGTGCCTTCTGATCGCGGCGCTCGCCGCCGCCGGGGTTGCCGCGCCGGCCATGGCGGCGGGCTATAAGCTGTTCGGGACCAACGAGATACAGTCCGACTCGTTGGAGAAGTTCAACAAATGGACCGAGGCCCTGTCGCGCTACGACGACGAAAAGGGCAATGAACTCGACGTCTGTCAGCCGAGCGCGAGCGAGAAGTGCCATGTCGCGCGCTGGCGTATCTTCCTGAAGCAGATCGCCGGCCGGCCGCCGATGGAGCAGTTGCAACTCGTCAACGAGTATCTCAACAAGTGGCTCTATGTCATCGATCCGGTGAACTACAACAAGAAGGACTATTGGGCGACGCCGCGTCAGTTCATGTACCGCAACGGTGATTGCGAGGATTACGCCTTCGCGAAATACGCCTCGCTGGTGCATCTCGGTTTCCCGAAGGACAAGATGCGCATCGTCGTGCTGAACGACCTCAACTTGAAGATCCCGCACGCGGTGCTGGTGGTCTATATGGACGAGACCGGCTATCTGCTCGACAACCAGATCGCCAAGGTGATCGAGGCCAACCGCGTCACCCACTACAAGCCGATCTTCTCGATCAACGAGCAGCATTGGTGGCTGCATCGGGGCTAGCATCGCGGAGTAGGGCCGGATAGGCCCCGCGATCGGTCAGCGGCCCGGCGGGGCGCGCGGCGTTTCGACGCGGCCCCGATCCGATCCGCCCGCGCTACTCCGCCGGGGTCGGCGCCGGACGCGGCCCGTCCAGACGGCGGACCAGCGTTTCGTTCCCCTGGTCGGGGTGGCGCGGGACCATCAGCGCCAGGATCAGCGACACGCACGCCATGGCCGAGCCGATATAGAAGACCAGCCCCGGATCGTTCAGCCAGATGAAGCCGAAGGCCGCCGGGATGCCGACCGCGGCGATATGGTTGATGGTGAAGCTGACGCCGGCGGTGGAGGCGATGTCCTTCGGATCGGCGATCTTCTGGAAATAGGTCTTGATGGCGATCGCGAAGGCGAAGAACAGATGGTCGAGGATATAGAGCCCGGCCGCCCAATATTGGTCTTCGACGATCGCGTATCCGGCGAAGATTCCGATCAGCCCGCAATATTCGAAAATCAGCGCCGCCCGTTCGCCCAGCCGCGCGATCAGCCGGCCGACATAGGGGGCGACAAAGATGTTGGCGATCAGATTGATCATGTAGAGCAGCGTGATCGCGCTCACGTCGTAGCCGAACTTCTCCACCATCAGGAAGGCGGCGAACACCATGAAGATCTGCCGCCGCGCCCCGCCCATGAAGGTGAGCGCGTAGTAGAGCCAATAGCGCCGACGCAGGAAGAGGCTCTTGGTTTGCATCTCCGGCGCCTCGAAGCGCGGGAAGTAGATCTTGCAGAAGACCGCGATCGCGAGCGTGAACAGACCCGCGCCGACATAGAGCGGCTCGTAACCGAGCGACAGGCCCCAGCCGTCCGTCGATATGCCGATCAGATCGCCCAGCAGCGTCAAAGGCTTGTCGTCGAAGGTCAGCATGATGACGATGAAGACGGCGAGCGTCCCGGCGGAAGCGGCCATTAGCTGCTTTGAGAGATGCTGGGCCGCGTGGCGTTTCTCCACCAGTTGCAGCGTCAGCGACTGGTTCATCGTTTCGTAATAGTGATAGCCGACCGACATGATGAAGGTCGTCCCGTAGAACAGCAGTTCGCTCGGGAAATAGCCGGTGAGCGCCGTGCCGATGCCGAGTAGCGCCAGCGAGACGAAGGCCAGGTTCTGTTCGCGGATGAAGGGCAGCAGGAAGATCGCCGCGAAGCTCAGGAAACCGGGGATTTCCCTGATCGACTGAAGGAAGCCGATCTCCTTTCCGGTGAAGGCCGCGCGTTCGACCGCGAAGTTGTTCAGCAGCGCCATCCAGCCGTTCATGCTGACGGCCATGGCGCAGGCCATGATAACCAGCATCGTCTCGGGCCGGCGCAGGAGGGACGGGCGCTCGCTCGGCGCCGATTGGGTCATTGTCTTCATGGCGCGGAGAATAGGCCTGACGGGGGCGGCTGTCTTACGTTACTCTGCCATGTGATGTTGCGAATCGGACAACCTCGACCCTCTGTGCCTCCCGGGCTTCCCCGGCCCGTCATGGTGCGCGCGGAAGAGCTGGAGCCCGGCTATCGCTATCCGCCGCACAATCATCCTTGGGGGCAACTTGTCTATGCGCTGGATGGTTCGCTCACGGTGGAAACCGAGGCCGGAAGCTGGCTCGCCCCGCCGCAGCGCGCGGTCTGGGTGCCGCCGAACGTCGACCATGCGGTCAGCGCCACCGGGCCGGCCTCCTTCCGCAGCCTCTATTGCGACATGGAGGCATCGGCGACCTTGCCCGACCGGGTCACGGTGCTGGAGATCGCGCCCTTGCTGCGCGAACTGATCCGTGCCTTCGCGGCGTTTCCCGAACGCTATGATCGGGAAGGGGCGGAGGGGCGGCTGGTTGCCGTGGTGCTGGACCGCTTGCGTTCGGCCGCCGCGACGCCGGCGCCGCTTCACCTGCCGCTGCCGAGTGATCGACGCCTGCATTCCGTCACCGCGGCGCTGATCGCGGACCCGGCGGATGGGCGGGGGTTGGAGGTGCTCGCAACCGGTGCGGGGGCGAGCGTGCGGACGCTTGCCCGGCTATTCCAGCGCGAAATGGGAATGAGCTTCGGTCAATGGCGCACGCGCCGCCGTCTGATCGCGGCGATCGAACGGCTGGCCGACGGAGTGTCGGTCACGACCGTCGCCTATGATTTGGGCTATGAAAGCCCGTCGGCCTTCGTCGCCATGTTCCGGCGCGAAACCGGACGCACGCCGGGCCAATTCCTCGACCGTCCCGCCGCCGTGTCGCGCGCGTCCGGGGTGCGCGCCGACGGGCGCCACCCCTGATCGCCCCAAATCACGCATACGGGATGGCCGCTACGGAAGGTAAGGGGGATCAGGCCTCGCCCGCGCGGATTTCGGCGCGCACGGCGAGCGCCCGGGCGAGCAGCCCCTCATAGCGGTCGCCCCAGGGGGCGCGCGCGGAATCGAGCCGTTCGCTTTCCAGCATCTCGATCACGGAATCGAGCGCGTCGCGCGGACCGTCTGTCTGGGCGCGCGTCAGGATTTCCTCCGTTCCCCGAAGCCGGCGCAGCGAGCAGGTCAGCCGCAGATCGCACTCGTCGAGTGCCCGCGCGATCCGCTGCGTGTATTCCGCCATCCCGTCGACGGCGATCTTGGCCCGCCGAAGGTTCGCGGATTGCCTGTCGATGGCGGTTTCAAGCGCGCGCATGGCCGCGGCACTAGAGCGCGGCTCCCATTGGGGCGTGGGGGGCATGACCGGTATCTCTTCTCCTGGACGAGGGGTGTATACGGACCCTAGAGCATGATGAGATCATATGGACCCACTCGAGGTCGTTTTTCCGGGTTTCCGGCAAGAAGAGGGCGCGCGGGCGATGTGGTTCATCGTCAAGCGGCCTCGACGCGGTCCGGGGGCCCGGAAAACAGACCGAAGGCGCCGCTTGCGGCTCCCTGGTCGTCGTCGCGACGCGCTTCCGATGCCCCGCATCACCACGCGCGGCGCTCCTAGCCCAAGAAACCGAAAGCGGCGTCTCGGATGGGTCCATATGATCTCATCATGCTCTATAGCACGGGCGTCCAGATCTGCTGTGGTATCCGGGTGGCTCCGCCGCGTACGTCATGACCGGTGTCAATTCACGCCGCAGGCACGGTTTATCGCATTGTTCGCGTCGGTGAAGCCGCGCAGGGAGTAGGTGTCCTTTGTCGCCGTCCCCCGGGAGGAGGTGCCGCGCACGACCATGTCCAACCCGGCGCGCATGGCGCGGACGATCCTGGGGTCGTCTTCCCGCCGGGCGAAGGCGCCCTCGCCGTCGGTGAAGAGTTGAAAACTCTGATCGCCGATCTGGACGGTGACGGTGCTGTTCTCCTTGATCGGATAGCCCATGACGAAGCTGACCTCGCCGATCCGCTCATCGGAGGGTCGGTGGATAACGAAGGCCCAGATGTCGCCGCGCTGGGTATAGTCTCCCTCGTCCTTCTGGGGCTTGGAGTACATCGAGCACATCTTCGCGCCGTCCTGCTCATAGGTGTGCGCGGTCCAGTCCCGGAATTGGCCGAGAACCTCGTTGGCGCGCGCTTGCGGGGCGGCCCCGGTCCATAGGGCCACGCAGAGGGCGGCTCCGGCCGCCAAGAGGCCCGTCGCGCGAATGGGGCGCGTCGCTCGCATACCATATCCTCCTGTCTTGCTCGTCATCCGTTCCTCGTTCCGATGCGTCGGGAATATCGGCTATCGACTCGAATGGCCGCGTCCCGGCTTTCCCGGGAGTATCGGCCGCCGTATCTAGTGCCATGATATGGGCTACGCCAGTAGATTGACGAAAAAATGGCCAATACACCATGTCCCGCCGGAATACCGGCGCCAAGGGCGCTTCCCGATTGATCCATGCCCGATTGATCCATGATCGTGACGCCCGCGTATGATTTCCATGATGCTGGATATCATCGAACATGAACGCCGGGAAACGCGTTTCCCCACAAGGCATGCCCGGGAAATTTCCCGGGAAGAGCCCCGCGATTTTCAGGGCGATCACCAGGGGGACCGCTGCCGGCGCGCGACCTCCGGCGATCATTTCGCGCGCGACCCCGATCCGATCCTTGCGGTCGAGCCTTGCACTTGTCGGACATGTGGGCAAGATCGGACCGAAGGGCGCGGAAAGCTGCCGGCCGGTCATGTCTGCGATGTTCGCGAAGCGGATGCAGAGGGCACGTCGGTCGCGGCGCCGGCGCCATCGGGGAAGTGGGCGACGCGGGCGAGGATGAAAACGACCGGCACCGGCAACGCCGAACAGGAAACCGAGAGGGCCGCGGCCGATCGCTCCGAGCCGGTCGAACCGGGGCCGGAGGAACACGCGGCGTGGATGCGCGCGGTCGCGCAGGAGCGCTCGAAGGTCGCCTTCGCCCGGCTGTTCGACCATTTCGCTCCCCGGATCAAGGCCTATCTGGTTCGCAGCGGCTCCGACATGGGGGCGGCGGAGGAACTCGTCCAGGAAGCGATGTTGATCGTGTGGCGGCGTGCGGAAAGCTTCGATCGCGCCCAGGCTTCCGTGGCCACTTGGATGTTCACCATCGCGCGGAACAAGCGGATCGACGCCTATCGCCGAATGAGCCGGCCGGAACTCGATCCGGACGATCCGGCGCTTGCCCCCCAGCCGGAGCCGATGCAGGACGATTCGGTGGGCGCGGACGAAACCGCCCAGGCGATTCGAACGGCGATCGCGGATCTTCCGGAGGAGCAGGCGGAGATGCTGCGCCTCGCCTTCTACGAGGACCTCGCGCATAGCGAAATCGCGGAAAAGACCGGCCTACCATTGGGGACGGTGAAGTCCCGTCTCCGGCTCGCCATCGGGAAGATGCGCGGGCTCGTGGATGATGATTTGAGGTGAGTTGAGAATGGCGGCGACACAGTCCGATAACCGGAAGTCCGCGAACGTCGATCGAGAGGCCCCCGGCGCGGCTCCCACCCATCACTTGAGCGAGGAACTGCTCCTGGACTACGCGGCCGGCGTGACCGACGAGGCCGTCGGCGTGCTGATCGCGACGCATCTGACGCTCTGCCCGGTCTGCCGGGCGCGCGCGGATCAACTCGATGCGCTCGGTGGCGTGATGATGGACAGGCTGACGCCCTCGCCGCTGAGCGAGGATGCGTTCGACCGGTTGATGGCGCGTCTCGACGCGGATGCGCCGGGCGATGACGCCCCGCTGCGTCACGACATCGATATGCGGGCGCCCGGTGGCGGACGCGATGGGCGGGGCGGTGACGATGATGCGCTCATGTCCGGGGGGGGCGCATCGGATGCCGTCCTGCCGCGCGTGTTGCAACGTTATGTCCCGGCGCGGGTCGAGGATATCGATTGGACACCGATCGGCCTCGGCGTGCGACGATTCGACCTGTCCATCACGGGACGCTCCCGCGCGACCATGCTCTATGTGCCGGCCGGCCGGGCCGTGCCGCAGCACACGCATGAGGGCAATGAATATGTTCTCGTCCTGCAAGGGGCCTTCACGGATTGCTGCGGGCACTTCGGGCGCGGGGATGTCGGGATCGCCGATTCCGACCTCGATCACCGCCCGGTGGCGGAACTCGGACAGGATTGCATCTGCCTCGCCGTTACGGACGGTCCGCTTCGGCTGACGGGGCTTCTCGGCCGGGCCTTCAACCGTTTCGTGAAATTCTGAGACGACACGCGCCGGATGCCTGCCCGGCTGGCGCATGCGCGTCCTTCCGGTGCGGGAAGCCGGTGACGTGAATCTGTTGATCCCTCCCTTGCCAAGGGGTATTGACCCCGGGTCGGTGTCGGATGCGGGGTGTGGCGCCCTTTGATCTGGCCAAGCGCGGGACGCGCCTTATACTCATTCGCACTTACGCGTTCGAAACGCCCTCATGCGGCGAGGCGGCGCGGGTCCCGCGGCGTGAGCGTAGCCGAAGGCCGCCTAGCCGGAGTTCCAGGCCCCATGAGGCGGGCCGGTGGTGAATGAGGTCCGGTGGCGGGTGAAGGAGGAGGAAACCTTGTCGTCGCAGCATCGGGTCACGGGCGCGCCCAGCGCCTTCGGGTTGGATAATCACGGCATCATCAATCCAGGCCCCACTCATTGGAATCTCGGCGCGGAGGCCCTCTACGAGGCGACCGTCCGCGGCGGTCTCGGCACCGTGACGGTCGGCGGCGCGCTGACTGTCGAAACCGGCACCTATACGGGCCGATCCCCGAACGACAAGTTCATCGTCGACGAGCCCGCGAACCGCGATCAGGTCTGGTGGGGCGCGGTCAACCGGCCGATGGAGGAGAAGCGCTTCGACCAGCTTCATGCGCTGACCGCCAGCTATCTTCAGAACCGCGATCTCTATGTCCAGGATCTCCACGCCGGCGCCGATCCGGAACACCGGCTGAAGGTGCGCGTCGTTTCCGAGAGCCCATGGCACAGCCTGTTCGCGCGCAACATGTTCATTCGTCCCGCGCGCGGAGATCTCTCCGGGTTCGAGCCCGACTTCACCATCCTTCACGCCCCGAACCTGCAGGCATTGCCCAGTCGGGACGGCACCAATTCGGAATGCTTCGTGCTCGTCAACCTGGCGAAGCGCCTGGTGCTGATCGGGGGTACGCGCTACGCGGGCGAGATCAAGAAATCCGTCTTCTCGATCATGAACTATCTGCTGCCGGCCAAGGGCGTGTTGCCGATGCACTGCTCCGCCAATATCGGCGAGGCGGGCGATGTCGCGATCTTCTTCGGACTTTCCGGCACCGGAAAGACGACCTTGTCGGCCGACGGCACGCGGCGCCTCATCGGCGACGACGAGCATGGCTGGTCCGATAACGGCGTCTTCAATTTCGAGGGCGGCTGCTACGCCAAGGTGATCAAGCTGAACCCGGAGATGGAGCCGGAAATCTGGGCCACCACGCGGCGTTTCGGCACGATCCTGGAGAATGTGGTCTTCGACCCGGAAACCCGCGAGCTCGACCTCGACGACGGCACCTTGGCGGAGAACACGCGGGCAAGTTACCCGATCGATTTCATCCCGAATATAGAGCCGGCCGGCCGGGGCGGACAGCCCAAGAACATCGTGATGCTGACGGCGGACGCCTTCGGTGTGCTGCCGCCGATCGCGGAATTGACGCCGGAGCAGGCGATGTATCACTTCCTCTCCGGCTATACCGCGCGCGTCGCGGGGACGGAACGCGGCGTGACCGAGCCGCAGGCGACCTTCTCCACCTGTTTCGGCGCGCCCTTCATGCCGCGTCATCCGACCGTTTACGCCCAGATGCTGCGGGAAAAGATGGCGAAGTCCGGTGCGCGGTGCTGGCTCGTCAACACCGGCTGGTCCGGTGGCTCCTACGGCGAAGGGGAGCGGATGTCGATTCATCATACCCGGGCGATGGTGCGCGCCGCGATCGAAGGCAAGCTCGCCTCCGTCGCCAAGACGCCGGACGAGAATTTCGGTCTCTTCATTCCGGAGAACTGCCCCGACGTTCCGGCCAATGTGCTGCAACCGAAGAAGACCTGGCAGGACGGTGGCCGCTACGACGAGGTGGCGCGGAACCTGCGCGGCCTTTTCGAGAAGAATTTCCGGCAGTTCGAGGATCACGTCTCCGACGACGTCAAGAAGGCCGGAATCTACGCCGCCTGATCCGGGCCCGTGGGGCCGTGAAAAACGAAGGCGGCGGTCCCGGACGGGCCGCCGCCTTTCGGTTCCGGCCCGCACCTCCGGTCAGAATCCTGTGCTCTGGTCAGAACCCTGTGCTCTGGTCAGAACCCTGTGCTCTGGTCAGAACCCTGTGCTCTGGTCAGAACCCCGTGCTCTGGTTAGAACCCCGTGCTCTGGTTAGAATCCCGTGCTCTGGTCAGAACATTGTCTCGATCACGCGGTCGGGTGGGTTGTGGCCGTCGACGAAGGTCTTGATGTTGATGATGACCTTCTCGCCCATGGCGACGCGCCCCTCGATCGTGGCGGAGCCCATATGGGGCAGCAGCACCGCGTTCTCGGCCTTGAGCAGCTTGGGGTTGATCTTCGGCTCGTTCTCGAAAACGTCGAGGCCGACGCCGCCGATCCGGCCCTGGGTCAGGGCCTTGACCAGCGCGTCCTCGTCGATCACCTCGCCGCGGCTGGTGTTCACCACATAGGCATGCGGCTTCATCAGCGCCAGCCGCCGGCCGTTCAGCAGGTGAAAGGTGGCCGGCGTGTGCGGACAATTGACCGAGATGATGTCCATATGCGCGATCATCTGGTCGAGCGAGGACCAGTAGGTCGCCTCCAGCGCCTCCTCCGTTTCCGGAGCGACGCGGTTGCGGTTATGGTAATGGATGGAGACACCGAAGCCCCGCGCGCGCCGGGCCACCGCCGTGCCGATCCGGCCCATGCCGATGATGCCGAGCCGCTTGCCCCAGATGCGGTGGCCGAGCATGCCGGTCGGGCTCCATCCCGTCCATGCGCCGGACCGGACCAGCCGTTCCCCCTCCACCAGCCGGCGTGGCACCGCGAGCAGCAGCGCCATGGTCATGTCGGCCGTGTCCTCGGTCAGGACATCGGGGGTGTTGGTCACCATGATTCCGCGCTTCTTGGCGGACGGGAAGTCGATATGGTCGACGCCCGTGCCGAAGGACGCGATCAATTTCAATCGTTCGCCGGCCGCCGCGATCACATCGCGGTCGATCCGGTCGGTGACCGTCGGGACAAGGACGTCGGTCTCCGCGGCCGCCGCGATCAGCTCGTCCTTGCTCATCGCGCGGTCGTCGAGATTGAGCGCGCAATCGAATAGCTCCATCATCCGTGTCTCGATGATGTCGGGCAGCTTGCGGGTGACCAGAACCTTGGGTTTCCTGTAACTCATCGCCTCGTCGCTTTTTCCTCCGGGCGCGCTCCATGCGGGTCCCCCCGAGGGAACCGCGAGAAACCCGGGCTCACCGCTTGTGGAAGCGCGCGATTCGGGCCATTTTCCCAGAATGCGGCCGGGTGTCCGATCGCGCGCACGCGCCCGTTATAGGCGTTCAGGTACGCGCGAGCCAGAGGCAACCGACGGGTCGCTTGCCGCTTTCATGGCGGGTGGATCGATCGAAAGAGGGTTAACAGCCGATGCGCGCCTCCGACTGGCGCCCGGCCGATCGCGACCGGGCCGAGGCATGGATGGACCGCACGCCGGGCGTGATGCCGGCCCGCCGTCGCCTGACGGCGGTCGTCTTCATGCTGGTTTTCCTGGCGGGCGGGGCGATCGGGCTCGTCTGGCTTCCGGGAGTGATCGGGCCGGGGGCGGCGGTCGCTCAGAACGCGACGCAAGACACCGGCGCCGGCAGCGATGCGAATGCGGCTGGGGCGCCGGGGGGGGCGGCGCGGCGCATGGTTTCGCTCGATTCCAGCGAGGTGAATGTTCGCACCGGCCCCGGTATCCGCTTTCCCGTGAAGTGGGTCTTCAAGCGCCGCTTCATGCCGCTGGAGGTGCTGGCGGAATACGAGACCTGGCGCAAGATTCGCGATTGGGAGGGTGCCGAGGGCTGGGTCCACCGGGCCATGCTCTCCGCCCGGCCGACGGTGCTGGTCATCAAGCCCGAGGTCACCATGCGCCGCGCGCCGGAGGAAACGGCGCCGGCCGTAGCCCGTCTCGCCGACGGGATGGTCGGCCGCCTCATCGGGTGCGGCGAGCAGGGCTGGTGCCAAATCGACGCCGCGGGCTATGAGGGCTGGGTCCGGCGCGAGGGGCTGTGGGGGGCGCTCTCCGGCAGCGGGTGAGGGGGCGTTCCCCCGCACCCGGATACGCATGGGGTTCGCCGCTTTATCTCCCGCGCATTTGCGCTTATGACGGACGGCATGTCCGAAGGCCCCCTTTTCCAATATCGCCAGTTGCGCCGGGATGGCGCGATCAAGGCGGATTCCGTCCAGGAACTCGCGGCCGAGAAGCTGCAGAGCCTGCATAACGCGCTCAAGGGCTATCGCCCGGAGAAGGGCGGCGGCGGGCTGAAGGCCCGGCTCGGCCTTGCCCGCCGGCGGCAGGAGCCGCCGCAAGGCCTCTATCTCTATGGCGGGGTCGGGCGCGGCAAGTCGATGCTGATGGACCTCTTCTTCGAGGAGGCCCCGGTCGAGCGCAAGCGGCGCACCCATTTCCACGAATTCATGCTGGAGGTGCACAACGCCCTTCATGCGCGGCGCAAGGCGGGCGGCGGCAAATCCGACGACCCCCTGCCCAAGATCGCCGCCGAGGTGGCGAAGGAGACATGGCTGCTCTGCTTCGACGAATTCTTCGTCACCGACATCGCGGACGCGATGATCCTGGCCCGTCTGTTCGGGGCGCTGTTCGACGAGGGGGTGGTCGTGGTCGCGACCTCCAACTGGCCGCCGGACGAGCTCTATAAGGACGGCTTGCAGCGGGAGCGCTTCCTGCCCTTTATCGATATCCTGAAGGAACGGCTGGATCTCCTTCACCTCTCCTCCGAGACCGACTACCGGATGCTGCGCCTCAAGGCGATCAAGACCTATTGGGCGCCGCTCGGCGCGGCCGCGTCCAAGGCACTGGCGAAGGCCTTCGCCGATCTGACCGACGGCGCCCGGGCCGAGCCCGAGACGGTCGAGGTACGCGGTCGCACGGTGGCCGTCGCCAAGGCCGCGCGTGGCGTGGCGTTGGTCGATTTCCACGAGCTGTGCCAGAAGCCGCGCGGGGCGGAGGATTATCTGGGCCTCGCGCGGGCCTATCACACCATCGTCCTCGATGGCGTGCCGCGGCTGTCGGCCGATCGGCGCAACGAGGCCAAGCGCTTCATGACGCTGATCGACGCGCTCTATGAGCACCGCTGCAATCTGATCATGGCCGCCGACGCGGACCCGCCCGACCTCTATCGCGAGGGCACGCATGCCTTCGAGTTCGAACGCACCGTCTCCCGCCTCAACGAGATGCAATCGGCGGAATACCGCGACCTCCCCCATCGCGACGCCCCGGCACCGGGAGAGGACGCCGAAGCCGAACCGGAATCCAGGAATGAAAGCGCGGAATAGCGGTTGAACCGACGCCCGCGCCGTCCTAATAACGGCACCGAGGCCCCTGTGGCGGAACCGGTAGACGCGGCAGACTCAAAATCTGTTTCCCGTAAGGGAGTGGGAGTTCGAGTCTCCCCGGGGGCACCATTTCTCCTGACGTCGAACTGGCGCTCCAGTTTTGGTTCGACATCCCTTCGGGATGGGGCACCACCTTCTCGTTCTGATCCAGGTCTTTTCCTCCTCTCCCGAATCCGGGAGCGTGCGCAGTCGTGGTCCGGGGAAGCTGGATGCCGCCTCCGGGCGCGGTTGCCGTGAGAGGAGGGAATATTGCGCAAGGCACTCAAGATCCTGGTTAAGGATTTCGGTTGGATTCACCTGTCGCTAGGCCTGGGCGGCAATCTCGCCTTCTTCGTCGGCAGCGTCTTTTTCCTGCCCTCGCTGGAAGCGTTCAAGTTGGCTGGAATCTGGCTCTTCATCATCGGTTCCTTCTTCATGTTGATCGGGGCGCTGGGCGAGTTGCTGGTGCGGCTCTGGCGCGAGGAGGACGAGGGAGAATGACCCTGCCGTCCGAGGCCGCTTACATTGTCCCGCACCGCGTTCCTTTTCCGGCATGCCGATTGCCGTGCCATGGCACGGCTGCGGGCATTGGGAGGGGCGCGGCGGGAGAGGCGCGGCCATGGATGCGATGTTGGGCACCGATATCTTTACCGATCCGGTCATGAGGCCGCGCCTGAAGGCGCTCTATAACAAGCATTATGACGTGTCCATGCCCGCATCGATGCCATGGAGGCGCGCGGCGGCGCGCCACGCGCGATGACGGCGCGCACATTAAGCGCGGCGCGATATCGGGCGGGGATTCCGGATTTCGATTCCCGGCTCGATATACAGGCGCGGGTCTCCCCCATCGCCATGTCGGGAGCCACGGGCGACGCGATCGAGCGCGCGGAGCAGCGGATCGCGCATCTGATGGCGACCGATCCCGACCCCCGTCGAGCGTGCATTCGGTCTTTTCCGGCGGTGGTCGGATGATGGGCTATGTCCGGGTGGACGGCACGCTGGTGACCGATGAAAGGGGCGCGCGGGAACTTGCCCGGTATTACGACGGTCTTTCGGTCAAGATCTATGACACGACCCCATGCCGAGCCGCCGCGCCTTCGCCGAGACGTGGTATCCCGGCCACGATGTCGGCGCGCATCATGCCGAGGCCTCGCTGGAGGCCAAGCAGGATATGGAAAGCGCGCGCGCCATCGCGCGCAGCAGGAACGCCTCGCCGAGATGCGCGATTTCCTGTTGGGCCGGATGGAGACCGCGCGGAGCGCCGCCGGGTGACCTGTCCGGCGCGCCGCCTGGGCGGCGATTATTCGCCGGGAAAGGCGACCGTCACGATATTGCGTGCGATGCGGTTCGCGTCCCAGCGCGCGGGCGTGTCCGGCATCGGTGCCTCTGGGTCGGTGATGACGATCCCGTCGCCCGGCTCATCCAACGCGATGCTGCCGCCGGCCGTCTCGATCGACACCAACCCGTCGTCGAGCAGCACGACCGAGAGCGCGCGCCCATCCTGATAGCCCCAGAAGTCCGTGCCGCGAATGCCGATCGTCGCGATCGGGGTTTCCACCCGCATGCTTCCCTGCTTGCCGAGCGCGCCGGAAACCATGCGGAAGGCGCCGTGCATGACCGTCAGCGTGGCCGCGCCGACGCCGGTGTCGGGATCGTAGATCAGGCTGTCCAGACTGACCACCGCCGCTTCGCCCAGCGTCAGCACAGACCCGTCATCGAGCCGGATCGAGGCGCGGCCGGATGGGTCGGTACGCAGGCGTTCACCGGCGTGGACGGGTGCCTCGGCTTCCAGGTCCCGGCGCTCCGTCAACGTCTCCGCCCGGACAGCGGGGTGCAGCCGCGCGACCGTTCCGATGGCCGTGTCCTCCGCCGCCGCCCGCGGCAATGCCGGAAGGCAGGTCCCGATCAAAAGGGCGGCGGTCAGGCAGATGGCGCGCGGAAGCGCCGCGCGCGCCGCCGTCATTCGATTGCAGAATGCCCTCATCGCGGAAATCCCCCCATAAAACGCTTGTCGATAAAACGTCCGAAAGACCGAAAATATCGCCCCACGGCGCCACATGCCCCCGGGCATGCCCGCCGGTCAAGCGCCGATCGCGTTCGTGACCATGCTGTGACGCCAATCACTGACGCGCGGTACCCGGTTCCTGTTGACTGGTGGTATCGAGGCGAGGGCTGGCGCCCTCGACCCGAAAGGGCAAACCGCCGGAAACGGCGGGACGCAAAGTGACCGGCCTTAGGCCGGGCGCCCCGAAAAGAGGGGGAGGGCCCGGCGATGGCGGCGGCACTGCCGAAGGAAGAGGACGACCGCCGCGATGCGCGCCGAATATATCATCGCCGCCACCTTGATGGGTGCCGCGTTGGCCGTGCCGGCGGTCCTGGTGGGCGTGATGGGGGATGTGATTCCCGGCCTCTCCCTTGAGGGGCGCGCGCGCGGTAATGGCGAGGCCCCGGCCCTCACGCTTACCATTCCGCCGGTCATGGTTCCCGATGCGCGCGGTGTTCGGGGGGGCGCGCCCCGTACCGTGGTGGTGGAACTGGATCTGCGCGGCCGCGATGCGGCCGACCGCGTTTGCAAGGCACATCCCCGTCTGGCCGATCGGATTCTGGAGCATATGCAGGATGACGGGCGGGGGCCGACCGGCCCGCGTGGTAACGATACGCGCCTTGCCTGGTTGCTCGACCGGACGCTCGGGGCGGTCGAGATCGAACGCGCCGCGGTTGTCGAGAGCGATGACAAGCGCCCGCGCACCTATGACCGGCCGCTCTATCGCTGCAATCAGGGCAGCGCTTGGCCAATGCCGTAGCCGACTGTCCGGTATGCCCGAATATCGCGGCCCCGGTGGGGCTCGACAGCGGCCGATCGTCCCGGCATTGTTCCCCCTTCGATCCGCTTATCCCATGCCTCCACGGGACCGACGGCCATGCCAGCCGATTCGACATATGCCGACGCGCCGTCGGGCGAGGGCGATCCCGCGCCCTTCGACGGGCGGCCGGCGGCTACCGGCGCGGTTACGCGCGGGACGACGCGCCTGTTCCGGGAGCGTGGCGAGGCCTGCTTGCTGGAGGTTATCCTCAAGACCGGCCGGCGCGCCGATATCATGGCGCTCGACCGGTCCGGCGCGGTCACTATCCTGGAGGTGAAGTCGGGTGTCGAGGATTACCGTGCCGACGGCAAGTGGCGGGACTATCTGCCCTTCTGCGACCGGTTCTATTTCGCGGTGCCGATCGGCTTCCCGGTCGAGATCCTGCCGGACGAGGTGGGGTTGGTGGTGGCGGACGCCTATGGGGCCTCGATTGAACGCCCGGCGGCCGAGGGCACGATGAACGCCAGCCGTCGCAAGGCCCTGATGCTGCGCTATGCCCGGCAGGCGGCCGAACGGCTGATGCGGATCGGCGATCCGTCGGCCGGGCTCTGAATCGCGGCATCTCCGTTGGGAAAAGGGTGGGTCAATCCGCCTGCGGTGCCGTTATGCGCGGATGGTCGCCGCACAGCGGACACTCGGGATCGCGGCGCGTGCGGATCGTGCGGAAGGTCTGGTCGAGCGCGTCGAACAGCAACAGCCGCCCGGCCATGCCGGTGCCGAGTCCCAGCAGTTCCTTCAACGCCTCCACCGCCTGCAAGGTCCCCATCACGCCGGCCACCGCGCCGAAGATGCCGACGGTGTCGCAGCGCAGCACCAGGTTCGGGTCCGGCGGCGTGGGGAAGAGGCAGCGATAGCAAGGAAAATTCTCTCCCTCCGCGTTCGCCGCATAGGCCTTGTAGGTGGAAAGCTGCCCTTCGAAGCGCACCAGCGCCGCGCTGACCAGCGGCTTGCGCGCGAGATAGCAGGCATCGTTCGTCAGATAGCGCGCGGCGAAATTGTCGGAACCGTCGACCACCAGGTCATAGTCGGAGACGAGGTCCATCGCGTTCGCGGCGGTGAAGCGCGCGCGATGCTCGATCACCTCGATCTCGGGGTTGAGGGACTCGATGCGTTCGGCCGCGCTGCGCACCTTGGCCTCGCCGACCGTATCGTCCGCATGGATGATCTGGCGTTGCAGGTTGGTGACGTCGACCACGTCGTGATCGACGATGCCAAGCGTTCCGACCCCCGCAGCCGCCAGATAGAGCAGCGCCGGCGAGCCCAGCCCGCCCGCGCCGATCACCAGAACCCGGCTGGCGAGCAGCTTGAGCTGCCCTTCTTCCCCGACCTCGTCCAGGATGACGTGGCGGGCATAGCGTTCCAGTTGCGCGTCGCTCAGATCGTTCGTCATGCCTGCCTCGCCGGCTTGCGCCCTCACACGCCCTCGAACAGGGCGGTGGAGAGATAGCGCTCGGCGAAGCTCGCCAGGACGACGACGATGCGCTTGTCCTTCATGTCGGGGCGCTCCGCCACCTCCAGCGCGGCGGCGAGCGCGGCGCCGGACGAGATGCCGCAGGCCAGCCCCTCCAGCCGGGCCGCGCGCCGGGCGGTTGCGAAGGCGGTCTCGTTGGCGATGCGCAGAACCTCGGTGATGACGCCTGTATTGAGGATCTGGGGAATGAACCCGGCACCGATGCCCTGAATCTTGTGCGGGCCGGGCTGTCCGCCGGAGAGGACGGGGCTGTCCTCCGGCTCGACCGCGACGACGCGCAGATAGGGATTGCGTTCCTTCAGCACTTCTCCGACGCCGGTGATCGTGCCCCCGGTGCCGACCCCGGCGACCAGCACATCGACCTTGCCGTCGCAGTCGGTCCAGATTTCCTCCGCCGTGGTGCGGCGGTGAATCTCGGGGTTGGCGGGATTGACGAACTGCTGCGGCATGACCGCGCCGTCGATTTCCCCGATCAGCGCCTCGGCGCGCGCGATGGCGCCCTTCATGCCCTTCTCCGCCGGGGTGAGGTCGATTTCGGCGCCGAGCAGCTTCAGCATCTTCTGCCGCTCGACCGACATGCTCTCCGGCATGGTCAGGATCAGCCGATAGCCCTTGGCCGCGGCGACGAAGGCCAGCGCGATGCCGGTATTCCCCGAAGTCGGCTCCACCAGGACCGTCCGGCCGGGGGTGGCGAGACCGCGCTCCTCCAGCTCCTCGATCATGGCCAGCCCGATCCGGTCCTTCACGCTCGACAGCGGATTGAAGAATTCGAGCTTGGCGACGATGTCCGCCTCGACGCCCGCGTCCTTCGCCAGCCGGTCGAGACGCACCATTGGCGTGCCGCCGATCGTCTCCAGAATGGTGTCGTGGATATGCCCGCGCGCGGGCGCCGCCTTGCCTGCCGTCATGGGATGTTCGGTCCGTTTCCTTCGTCGCGTTTCCGCCCTGCCCGGACTGTACGCCCTTTGCTCCGCGCGGCAAGACGGCTCATGCCGAAAGCGCGGCCTCGCGCCGGTCCAAATAGGCCTCGATCGCGTCGAACAGCGGGTCGTTCCCTTCCGTCTCCCGCAGGGTGGCGAGGTCCGCGCGCGCGGCCGGCAGGGTGGTCCAAGGGACCTCCGCCGCCTCCACCAAGCGCTCGCGTTTCCAGGCGTCGAGCTTCGCCACCGTTCCCGCCGGCAGCGCATGGGGGCTGTCGAAATAGACGATGCGCCGGGCGAAGCTGGCGAGGCGCTTATCCTCGAACTGGCCGATCAGTTCCTGGCGTTCCTCCGGCGGGGCGTCGCGGAAGCGCGCCATCAGCGGTTCGTCATGCCGGGGGATGAAGCCGTCATAAAGCCGTTCCTCCACATGCGGGCTCGGCTCCCGGTCAGCGAAACGCTTGCTCATCGCCTCCAGGATCTTCTGGCGCAGCCGCCCATTCGCGGCGAGGCGCGCGGCCCGGCGATGCCATTCCGCCTTATCGAGGGTCGGCAGCCGCGCGAAATAATCCTCCGACGCCACGTCCAGCGGCACGGCATAGGGTTGCGCGTTGAGGCGCATCGGCTTGATCGGCTGGGCCGGGTCGGTGCCGATCAGGCCGATCAATTCTTCTAGGGGGTGGGCGGCCAGATCATCCGGGTCGGTGCCGAGGTCGAGGACCGCGGCCTCCGACTGGAACGTGCCGATCAGACTGCCGGCCCATGCGGACAGCGTGTTGAAGCGGTCGACATGGCCGGCGGCGAAAACCGGGTTGTCGCGCATCAGACGCTCCGCGTTCTGCTTCGCCGTGTTGTCGAGCATGGCATGCCAGACGGCGGGCGATCGTTCGCGGATCATGGCGGCGAGCTCGGCCGTCTTCTCCACGTCGTAGAGCGCGTCATGCGCGTCGGCCGCATCGAAGGCGATGCCGTTGGCTGCCGCCAGGGGGCCGAGCTTGAAGCTGGGCCTGCCCGAATCCGTCATCGGCAGGTCGATCTCTCCCGGACGGAATAGCCAGACCGCACGGGCGAACCGCATCGTATCGCCGCGCCGGTTGCCGTGCTTGTTGGTCAGATAGGGATCGAGCAGGCTCTGGAAGCGCGCATGGCGCAGCACGCTCTCGTCGAAGCCGAGGGAGTTGTGACCGATGAAGATAGCGGGGCCGTACCGGCTCGCGAACCGCTCGAAATCCGCCATCAGGTCCCAGTGCCGCGTCTCCGGCTCGTCGAGCCGGTCGGGATGGAGATGGGTCACGTAAAGCGCGGTCGGGGAAGGGACGACATGCGGCATCAACCGGCAGCGCGCGTTCATCCGCGCGTCCGGCACGGGTCTCAGATCCGGGTCGCACGCGACGGCGCCGATCTGCAGCACCTGGTCGAAGCCGATGGCGAGGCCCGAGGTCTCGAAATCATAGAACAGGAAATGGGTCATCGGCGGAAGACGACGATCAGGTTGTTGGCCGGCATGGGCACGACGGCGGCGAGGGCGAGGCCGGCTGCCTCGGCCTCCGGCGCGACCTCCCCCTCCAGGTCGCGGACGCCCCAGGCCGGGTTCCGCTCGCGCAGGGATTCGTCGAAGGCCTCGTTGGTGTCCGCCGTGTGACGGCCCTCGCGGCGATAAGGACCGTAGAGGATCAGCGGCGCCCCCGCCGGCAGCAACCGGCCGGCGCCCGCCATCAATCCCCGTGTCGCCGCGAAGGGGGCGATATGGATCATGTTGGCGCAGAAAATCGCGGCGACATCGCCGGGAAGCTCCGACCACCACGCGTCCCGCGTCACGTCGACCAGAAGCGCGGGCGCGATGCGCGCGCAGCCGGTGTCGCGGGCATGGGCATCGATCGACGCGCGCGCCCCGTCATCCAGATCGCTCGGCTGCCAGCGCAGGCCCTCATTCAGGATCGGGGCGAAATGGGCCGCGTGTTCGCCACTGCCGCTGGCGATTTCCAGTACGGTGCCGTGCGTCGGAAGCTCACGCGTCAGGACAGGCAGGATGGCATCGCGGTTGCGCAGGGCCGCGGGCGCGTGTCGGCGCGGGTTCGGGGCGTCGGGATCGGGGGCTTTCACGCGTGTGAACTCCTTGCAGTCGCTGTCGTCGCGGGGTGCTGAATGCCGCATTGCGGCGAAAAACGTTGCGTCGCACCCTGGGCATTACTACAAACCCACCGGTGCCGTGCGGTAAAGTCCGGTGCTTGTTTTTCGTCGTGCGTACCCGGCCGGCATCCGGATTATCCCGCAGCGCACCATGTTGATCGCCCGCGTTCGGAGGATCGTCATTCATGACCTATGTCGTTACCGAAGCCTGCATCAAGTGCAAGTATCAGGACTGCATCGAGGTCTGCCCCGTCGATTGTTTCTACGAGGGCGAGAACATGCTGGTGATCCATCCCGACGAATGCATCGATTGCGGTGTGTGCGAACCCGAATGTCCGGCGGAGGCGATCCTGCCCGATACCGAGCCCGAGGCCGAGAAGTGGCTGGAACTCAATCGGGACTACTCCGAGAAATGGCCGAATATCACGCGGAAAGGCGAACCGCCGGCCGATGCCGAGGAATGGGACGGCGTGAACGGCAAGTTCGAGAACCATTTCAGCGCCAATCCGGGTAAGGGAGACTGACCTTTCCCGGATGCCGCGGTGCCCCCGCGGGTCGTCCCGGTACCTGTCGGAACGCGATGTCGGGTTAAGCTTCGCTTTTTATATCAAAAGCTTGCGGGCCAGGTTCCACGTGTCTGGCCAGGATTCCGCGTGTGCGAAGTTTCGCTGGGAAATCGGCGAATTTTATGTTACATTATTACCCATAAATCGAAGCGGCGTCCGGCCACACACATATCCGTCCCCGGGGAAATCCCTGGGCGATGGTGAAATGGCGGACGGCGCGCTTTCAGGCGACCGAATATCCCGCGCCTGGCTGTCGATCCACCGGGCCCGTCCCGGAGGTCGTGCCGGGTCGGGGGAAAATCGCGTCAGGCGCCGGCGGGTAACCGTCCTACGGGCGTCGGGCGCCATCGGCCGGGTGCTTCCGATCGTCGGCCCGCGATCGACCGATCCCGACCGGAGACCGAAATATAGGATCGCAGGGCCCGGTGCCCGGTGGGCCGGGTGAAGCCGCGGACGGTTCGACCCGATGCGGCATACTGGTAACGAGGAATGGAATGGCTAGCAAGTCTTCGGCGAACAAGGCGGGATACCGCAAGGGTGATTTCGTGGTGTATCCGACGCATGGCGTCGGCAAGGTTCTGGGAATCGAGGATCAGGAAATCGCGGGTCAGAAGCTCGAGCTCATCATCATCGAATTCGACAAGGACCGCATGACGCTGCGCGTCCCGGTTGCCAAGGCCGATCAGTCGGGCCTGCGCAAGCTGTCCTCTCCCGATCAGATGAAGACGGCGCTGAAGACCCTCAAGGGTAAGAGCCGCGTGCGCCGGACCATGTGGTCGCGCCGCGCCCAGGAATACGAGGCGAAGATCAATTCCGGCGATCCGGTCGCCATCGCGGAGGTCGTGCGCGACCTGTTCCGCAACGCCAATCAGCCGGATCAGTCCTATAGCGAGCGTCAGCTCTATCAGGCGGCGCTCGACCGGCTCGCGCGCGAGTTCGCGGCCGTCGAGGCGATCGACGAAACCTCCGCCGCCGATCGGTTGGAGCAGATGCTGCAGAAGGCGGCGGCCTAGGCTTTCCTCCCGTCGGGAAGAAGCAGGACGGGCGGGAAAAGGCGGGCGAACCTCGGGGGCGCCCGCCTTTCCCTTGCCCGGTCGCGACGCGCCGTGTCTTTCTGGTGGTTCCATTTGCCCGGAAAGCCCTCTAAAGAGGATGCGGGAGGGACGATCCACCGCGCGCCGGCGGCCGTCCGCGAACAGTCGCCCATATGTGCGAAGGCGCGACAGATCAAGGCGACCGGGAGGACCACGGGCGAAACCCATGGCGGATAGTCGGACGATCATTCCCCTGCGGTCCGCCGCGCGGATATGGGCCGTGGCCGCGATCCACGGCGAGGCGGAACGCCTCGCGGCCCTGCATGACCGCATGGCGGAGGAAATCGATAGCGGCGACCGGATCGTCTATCTCGGCAATTATTTCGGCTATGGGCCCGATGGCCGCGAGGTGCTGGACGAATTGATCCGTTTCCGGCGCTGGTTCCTCTCCTTTCCGCCCTATATGGACGGCGACGACATCGTCTTTCTGCGTGGCGCGCAGGAGGAGATGTGGGTGAAACTGGTGCAACTTCAGTTCGCGACCGAGCCGGCGGCGGTCCTCGACTTCATGGCCGCGCGCGGTATGGGCGAGGCGTTGGCCGCCTTCGGCGCCGATTTGGAGGAGGCGCGCCGCGCCGCGCGCGACGGCACGCTGGCGCTGACCTATTGGTGCAATCGGTTGCGCGACCGGTTACGTGCCATCCCGGGGCACGAGGCGTTCATCGCCGCGCTGGCCCGCGCCGCGCTGGTCGCCCCGGCGGGGGAGCGCGGCGGCATGCTTCTCGTTCATTGCGGTCTTGATCCGGAAAAACCGCTCGATGCCCAGGCGGATGCCTTCTGGTGGGCGCCGCGTGGATTCGAGCGCTTGGATACCGCCTTCCAGGGGTCGATTACCCGCGTCGTGCGCGGGTTCGACCCGGAGGCCGCCGGCGTCGTCGACCGTGCGCTCACCCTCTCCATCGACGCGGGCGCGGGGCGCGGTGGGCCGTTGACCGCCGTGCGGCTCTCCCCGACGGGGAAGCTTGAGAAGCGCTACACCGTCTGACCCCAGATCTCTTCCCTTCGGCCTTTTTCCCACCTGTCGTTCGCTGCGAATGCATCGCGAGCGGAAAGATGATATATTTCGGCTCGCGAAAGTGATCCGTTTTCCCACGGTCGACGTATTACCTCATGCAAGAACGCGCGCGCTGCCCGCAAGGACCGGCCACGCCGCAAGCGAGAGGGATCAGGGACATGGCCTATATCGATGATCCGGAGACCCAACGGGCGAATCTGCGCTTCATCAAGGCGTCGATGAAGCAGCCGCTCCTCACCCGCGAACGCGAGATGGAATTGGCCCGTCTCTGGCGCGAGACGGGGGACGAGGCGGCGTTGCACGAGATGGTCTCGGCCTATACGCGCCTTGTCGTCTCGATGGCGTCCAAGTTTCGCAATTACGGCCTGCCGGTCGGCGATTTGGTTCAGGAAGGCTCGGTCGGTCTGATGCAGGCCGCCGCGCGGTTCGAACCGGAGCGCGATATCCGTTTCTCCACCTATGCCAGTTGGTGGATCCGTTCGGCCATGCAGGATTACGTGCTGCGCAATTGGTCGATCGTGCGTACCGGCACGACGGCGGCGCAGAAATCCCTGTTCTTCAACCTGCGTCGACTGCGCGCCAGGATCGCGGATGCCTCCGCGACCCAGCTTACCCCGCAGCAGCGCGCCGCCATCGCGGCGGAACTTAAGGTCAATCCGCGCGACGTGGAGAGCATGGAAAGCCGCCTCGCCGCGGGCGACCAGTCGCTCAACGCGCCGGTCGGCGAGGAGGAGGACGGCGGCAACTGGCTCGACTTCCTGCGCGACGACCGGGCCAGCCCGGAGGAGGTGGTCTCCGGCCTGCGCGACAGCGAGACGCGCTCGCGCTGGCTCGCCGAGGCGATCGGCGAGTTGAGCGCGCGCGAACAGACCATCATCCGTCGCCGCCGGCTGGTCGAGGAAGGCGCGACGCTGGAGGAGCTGGGCCGCGAACTCGGCGTCAGCAAGGAGCGCGTCCGGCAGTTGGAGCATCGCGCCCTCGGCAAGTTGCGCAAGAGCCTCGAAAGCTGCGCGGAACGGCCCGGCGACCTGCTGGTCGAGGCCTGAACGCACGACATTCGACCTCCCCCAAGATCGGTTTCGATCGACCTCGCCCGGGCTTTGGTCCGGGCGTTTTTTTGTTTGGTCCCATGTTCGGCCCCATGTTCGGTCCCGGAGTCTGGAGCCTTCGGGGCGCGCATGGCACCCTGCGCCCGCGCGGCGGCAGGATGAAGGAGAAGAATGATGAAGGCCATGCGGCTCGAGGAGGATTTCGGGCTGGAGAATATCCGCTATCGCGACCTGCCCGATCCGGAACCCGGCCCGGGCGAGGTGGTGATCGCGATCGAGGCGGTGGCGATCAATCCGCGCGACCGACTGATGATGCTGGGCGGCTATGGTCGGATGGGCGGTCGGCCGCCGCTGATTCCGCTGTGCGACGGGGCGGGGCGGATCGCGGCCGTCGGCCCGGGGGTCGATGGGGTCCGGGAAGGTGATTTCGTCTTTCCCCATTATAGCCGGACATGGCCGCGCGGGCTGCCCGACCCCTCCGCCCACGGGGGCGCGCATGGCGGACCGCTGGATGGGACGATGCGCGCGCTGATGCCGGTGCCGGCCACGGCCGTGGTCCAGGCGCCCGTCCATCTGACGGCGGCGGAGGCGGCGGCGTTGCCCTGTGCCGGGGTCACCGCCTGGTCGGCCGTGGTGGAACAGGCGCGGATCAAGACCGGTCAGCGGGTACTGATTCAGGGGACGGGCGCGATTTCCCTCTTCGCCCTGCAATTCGCGAAGCTTCAGGGGGCGGAGGTCGTCCTGATCTCCTCCAGCGACGAGAAGCTGGAACGCGCCCGCGCGCTCGGCGCCGATCACCTGATCAATTATCGCGACGTTCCGGATTGGCATAAGCCGGTGCGGGAGATGACGGCGGGGTTGGGCGTCGACCATGTGGTGGATGTCGGCGGGGCGGCGACGCTCGAAAACTCCATCGGGGCCGTGCGTACCAGCGGGTCGATCAGCCTGATCGGCGTGCTGGGCGGCTCGCGGCCGCCCTTCGATCTCGGCCGCGTCGTCACCCGCAATATCCGCCTTCAAGGTGTCACCGTCGGCGGCCGGGACATGGCGGAGCGCATGGCGGCCGCCGTCGCGTTCCACCGCATGCGCCCGGCATTGGAGGAAAAGCGCTTTGCCTTCCGGGACCTGGCCGGGGCATTGGATGCGCTGCCGGAGGGGCGGCATTTCGGCAAGGTCGTGTGCGAGGATTTCTGAATCCGGCATCCTCGTGACGCCCGCCCGCCGCGCCTTGCGTGACGCCCGCCCGCCGCGCCTTGCGTGACGCCCGCCCGCCGCGCCTTGCGTGACGCCCGCCCGCCGGGCACTTGCTTGACGCCCGCCCGCCGCCCGGCGATAAGGCGGGCGACCGCAGCCGATCCATCCTGATCAATCGCAATGACGCCTCGGGGAGTCCACATCCCATGACCGGTAAGAGCTATCCCGCCGCCCCCACCGCCCGCGTCTTCTCGGGCATCCAGCCGACGGGGCACCTGACGCTGGGCAATTATCTGGGCGCGATCCGCAATTGGGTGCCGTTGCAGCGGGAGTTCGAATGCCTCTACTGCATCGTCGATCTGCATGCGATCACGATGTTCCAGGAACCGGCGGCCCTGCACGCCGCGACCCGTCAGGTCGCGGCGGCGCTGATCGCCTGCGGTATCGACCCGACGCGCCATATCCTCTTCAACCAGTCGCTGAACCCGGATCACGCGGAGCTTGCCTGGTACTTCAACTGCGTGGCGCGGATGGGCTGGCTCTCCCGCATGACCCAGTTCAAGGAGAAGGCGGGCAAGGACCGGGAGCGCGCCTCGGCCGGCCTCTTCGTCTATCCGAACCTGATGGCGGCGGACATTCTGGCCTATCGCGCGAACCGCGTGCCGGTGGGCGAGGACCAGAAGCAGCATCTGGAACTCGCCAACTCGATCGCGGACAAGTTCAATCACGATTGGGAGGTTCCGGGCTATTTCCCCGAGATCGACCCCCTGATCCTGGGCGAGGCGACGCGGGTGATGTCGCTGCGCGACGGCACCAAGAAGATGTCGAAGTCCGACCCCTCGGACATGAGCCGCATCAACCTGACCGATACGGCCGACCAGATCGCCCAGAAAATCCGCAAGGCGAAGACCGATCCGGAACCCCTGCCGACCGAGGCCGCCGGTTTCGAGAATCGACCGGAGGCCCGCAATCTGGTGACGATCTATGCCGCCTTGACCGACAAATCGGTGGCCGATGCGCTGGCGGAAGTCGGCGGCCAGGGGTTCGGCGATTTCAAGAAGCAACTGGCGGACGCGGCGGTCGCCCATCTCTCCCCGATCACGGAGGAAATGAACCGCCTGCTGGCCGATCCGGCGGAGATCGACGCCACCCTCTTCAAGGGGGGCGAAAAGGCGCGTGCCCTATCCCGACCGGTCCTGGCCCAGGTTCGTGATATACTGGGGTTCGTGCATTCGGGATGAGGCGCGAGGCCCGATCCGGATAGGACCATGACCCGTCGAGAGCGGGAGGATATAGGGTGACACGGGACGAGGCGATCGGATGGCTGCGCCTGCTCGGGGATGCGCTGGAGGAACAGCGCGTCGAAGTGGAATTGCTGCGTCGCCAGTCCGAACGCCTGATCGAGGAATGCGAGGCGTTGCGGGCCAGTCTCGCGCGGTATGGCGCGTCCTGGACGCCTGTTCTGAGCGACCTTGATCGTCTGAGGAACCATGTCGTCCGAACCGGCGCGTTCGCCACGGCCGGAAGCCCCGACGGCGATATCCGGACGCGTTCCCTTTAGAGCATGATGATATGACATGGACCTATCCGGGACGCCCTTTCGGTTTCCTGGCTAGGAGCGCGGCGTGACGCTGTCCCCCTTATGATCCTGGGGGGGGCCGAACCGCGTCGAGGCCGCTTCACGATGAACCACATCGCCCGCGCGCCCTCTCCCCATGGGGCCGTGGGCCGGAAACCCGGAAAACGATCTCGGATGGGTCCATGTCATATCATCATGCTCTAGAAGGAAAGCAGCGCCGATAGTCGGTCTCCGACCAACGACAACCCCGCCACCGCCAGCATGACCAGAACATAGCGCCGGAATTGCGCGCTGCTGGCCCGGCGATAGAGCCATAGCCCCCCGATCGCGCCGATCACGGCGAGGCCCGTCACCATCGCCACCAGCCACGCGTCCGACAACGCCACGCGGCCGCTGGCGTAATGGCCGATGGCCGCGGTCAGCAGCACCATCAGATTGAAGGGCTGGTAGACGCCGCGCTGTTCGTCCTTCGGCCAACCGCGCAGGCCCGCCCAGATCGTCGGCAAGGGCCCGGACAGGCTGAGCAACCCGCCGAAGAAACCGCCGCCCACGCCGACGGCCGCGTCCGCGGCCCGTCCGCCCCAGCGCACCACCGGCGGCACCCGAACCAGCAGCCCATAGGCGGCATAGGCGACGAGGAAGATGCCGAGGCCGAGCTTCACGGCCTCCCGGTCCAGGACCGGCAGCAGGAATACCCCGATCGGCATGCCGATGACCCCGCCCGCCAGGAAAGGCAGCAGCCGGGGCCAATGGATGCCGTGGCGCACGAAGGTCAGCGTGGTGATATGCGCGGCCACCGCGATGGTGGCCCCCAGCGGTACGACGAAGGTCGGGCTGGCCACATGAATCCAGATGCTGAGCGAGATCAGCCCGGTGCCGAGACCGGTCAGGCCCGAGACGAAACCGGCGACGAGTGCGCCGCCCGCCATGACGGAAAGGAACAGGATGTCCATGATGGTCTCTTGTCGCGAGCCTCTTTCGGTCGCGGACGGGCCGGGCACGGCCGTCCGCCTTGCGTGGGGGGATGGCGGGTGGTTCGATGGAACTTCTCTAGGCCATGCCCGCGCCAATTGAAAGCAGTCCGGACGGAAAGACACTCATGCCGCTCACGCTCGCGACGACCGACCTGTCGACGGATCGATCGGAAACGCCCCTCGTCATCCTGCACGGCCTGTTCGGGCAGCGGAAGAACTGGACCAGTTTGCAGAAGCAATTCGCGCGTAGCCGCCCCGCGATCGCCGCGGATCTGCGCAACCATGGGGAAAGTCCCTGGGACGACGCCATGGATTATCCGGCGATGGCGGCCGATGTCGCCGCCCTGATCGAGGGGGTGCCGGGCGGTGGTCCCGCCGACGTCCTGGGTCATTCCATGGGGGGTAAGGTGGCGATGATGCTGGCGCTCACCCGGCCGGAGTTGGTCGCGCGCCTGATCGTGGTCGATATCGCGCCCGCGCCCTCGACCGCCGGGGGGCTCGCCGCCTATGCGGAGGCGATGCGCGCCCTCGACCTTTCCGGGGTGACTCGCCGGGGCGATGCCGATTCGATGCTGGCCGACGCGGTGCCGGATCAATCCGTGCGCGCCTTTCTTCTGACCAACCTCGCGCGCGAGGGGGAGGGCTATGGCTGGCAGCCGAATCTCGACGTGCTGGCGGCGCGCATGGATGATATCGAGGGTTTTCCGGAGCCGGAGGACGGCGCGACGCCCTATGAGGGGGAAACCCTCTTCATCGCCGGCGGAAAATCGGATTATGTCGGCCCGCAGCATCAGGCGGCGATCGACCGCCTCTTCCCCCGCGCCCGGATCGATACCATTCCCAGCGCCGGCCATTGGGTCCATGCGGAGGCCCCCCGGCCGTTCATGGAGACGGCCCTGGGCTTCTTGGACGATTAAGTCCGGCCGTCAGTCCAGATCCTCGTCCGGCCGTTCCGGGTCGATCGGCACGCCCACGTCGCGCTTGGAGGTGCGGATGCCGATGGCGGAGCGCACATGGCTGACATTCGGCGCGGCGGTCAGTTCGTTCGTCAGGAAGCGGTTATAGCTGTCGAGATCCCGGGCCACGACCTTCAACAGGAAGTCGGTCTCGCCCTGGAGCATGTGGCATTCGCGCACGAGCGGCCAGCGCCCGACCCGTTTCTCGAACTCCACCAGATCGCTTTCCGCCTGGCTTTCCAGGCCGACGAAGGCGAAGACGGTGACGCCGTAGCCGAGCTGTTCCTCGTCCAGGTCCGCATGATAACCGCGGATGAAACCGGCCTCCTCCAGCGCGCGCACGCGGCGCAGGCAGGGCGGGGCCGAGATGCCCGCGTTCTTGGCGAGTTCGACATTCGTGATCCGGCCATTGGCCTGCAGATCGCGCAGGATCTTGCGGTCGATCTTGTCGAGTTTGGTGCGGCGCATGAGGCTCACTTTCCATCGCGGGAAGTCGCGCATGCCTTACCGCGAACCGAGGGTAAAGCGCAACATTGTTAGCGCATCCGCGAAGGGCACGCGATCGGGTGGAGGGGAAGCTTGCCCGGTTGGGAGCGTATCGGCATAGTCCCGCGCGATTCGGGCCGAGGTGGCCCGCGCGAAGGTTCTCACGACAAGACAGTTGGAGCGCGATGCAGCCGGTTGACGAGTTCTGCTGGGTCCTGACCGACGGCAAGGCCGGGATGGAGGCGCAAGCGCTTGGCCTGGCGGAAGCCGTCGGCCTGCCCGTTACGATGAAACGGTTGCGCGGCGGCTTCCCCTGGCGCTTCCTGCCGGCCGCTTGCTGGCCGCCGGGCGTCATGGGCTTGAGCCCGCGCAGCGATCAATTGGTCCCGCCCTGGCCGCGTCTCGTGATCTCCTGCGGCCGCCATGCGGTCGGCCCGGCGCTGGCGGTGCGCCGGCGCAGCCGGGGGGCGACGGTCGTGGTGCATGTCCAGCACCCGCATGTGCCGCTCTCGCGCTTCGATCTGGTGGTCGCCCCGCGTCACGATCGCGTGAACGGCCCGAATGTCGAGGTGACGACCGGCTCCGTTCACCGAATCACCCGGGCGCGTCTCGACGAGGCCGCGGCCGCGATGGCCGAGGATTTCAAGTATCTGCCCCGGCCGTTGATCGCGGTGCTGATCGGCGGCACCAACGGGGCCTATCGCCTCGACGAGGTGGAGAGCGCGCGCCTCGCCCATCAGCTCAAGGATCTCTCGGCGAAGACACGGGGCAGCCTGTTGGTCACGCCCTCGCGCCGCACGGGCGAGGAAAATATCCGCATCCTGCGCCGCGCGCTTCACGCGGTGCCCAGCAAGGTCTGGGACATGCAGGGGGAGAATCCCTATTTCGGCTGGCTGGGCGCCGCCGACGCGGTGCTGGTGACGGGCGATTCGGTCAATATGGTCTCGGAGGCGACGGCGACCGGCAAGCCGGTCTATCGCCTCGACCTTCCGACCGTGGGCCGGGTCGAGAAGTTCAAGCGCTTCCACGCGGCGATGGAGGAGCTCGACGCCGTCCGCCCCTTCGAGGGCCGGATCGATCTGGACTGGACGCCGGGCACGGTGGATGACACGCCGCGCGCGGCCGCGCGGGTGAAGGCGCTGCTGGCCGAACGCCGGGCCGACGCCTGAGCGCCGGCGCCTAAGCCGCGATCAGCGGCTCCCGCGCGCCGGGTCGCAGGACCGCTTCCGCCCAAACGGGCCGGGCGAAGACCTCCCGCACCATCGGCGCGAAATGGGAAAGCGGCAGCGTCTCGTAATCCGGATCGAAGGATGTCTGGTCCCACCGCTCGCAGAAGGTGACCGCGGCGTCATAATGCGGGCTGTCGGCATATTTCCGCCGCGCCTGCGGATCGGCGCCGATCTTGTCGCCGTAATAGGCGAGTTGGAAGATGCCGTGATGGCGCACGACCCAAGTCACCTCCTCGCGCACATAGGGGGCGAGGATATCGGCGGCCAGGCTGTCGTGATTGAAGGGGGCCAGCCCGTCGCCGATATCGTGCAGCAGGGCGGCGACGATCCAGTCGGTATCCGCGCCGTCCCGTTCCGCGCGCGTCGCCGATTGCAGCGAATGGTCCAGCCGGCTGATCCGGTAGCCGGACAAGCCTTCCTCCAAGGTTTCGAGCTGCGTCAGAAGCCGATCGGCCAGCCCGGCGGCATAGCGTTCCTCCAGCCGGTGCAGCAGGGCGTATTCGGCCTCCGTGCCGTCCTGCATGCGGGTGAAGCCGACGGTCCCGTCCGCGTTGGGTTCGTTCATTCTCCTCGTCTCCCTCGTCTCGTATCGCCTCGCCTTGCCACGTCTTGCCCCATCGGGTCACGCGACTTCGCGGCCGACCTCCGTCGCCATGCCGCCGCGCGCCAGCACGCGATAGAGGCTTTCCGGCCCGTCATGATCGATATAGCAGCCCTGAAGATGCCGGAAACCGCCGGCGCTGTCGAAGGCCGTGCGGCCGTGCAGCAGGCGGTGATTGTCCATCATCATCAACATGCCCGGCTCCAGCCGGAATTCGATCCGGAAGGCGGGATCGCGCGCCAGGTCGTGCAGCCGCCGGCGCCCGCGATAGAACAGCGTCAGTCTTTCCGTCTCCACCGGGGGGACATAGTCGAGGCGCGGGCTGAAGCGCAGGGTCTTGAGCCGCCCGTCCGGCCAGCGCTCGATCATCGGCACCCGGGTCTCCAGGCTGGAATAGGTGGAATCATAGACGAAGCGCACCGGCATGGTTTCCAGCACGCGGACCGCCTCCGGCATCTCCTCCTCCAGCGCCGCGACCAACGCCTCGCCGTCGACCAGGGTGGAGCGCCCGCCCTCGACCGTCGTCTCCAGGCAATGCAGCATCTGGATGCCCGGCACCGGCCGGCGATAGGGATTGTCCGCATGCGCGGCCAGCGCGTTTCCGGTATAGGCGAGGTCGATCGGGTCCGGCTTGGTCCTGACGTCGAACAGCGGGCCGAAATTCGTCTCGCGCAGGTACCCGAAGCGCGCGGCGATCCGAAGCAGCGACCCCGGCTCGCGCGGGGTTTCGTTCAGGATACAGAAGCCGGTGCGGAAGAAGCCTTCGAGCATCGTCCTCAACGCCGCCGGATCATCCAGCGAGTCCCATCGCGCATCCGTGCGCGCGACCGTCGCGGCCGTCCAGGGCTCCGGCGCGGGAACGCGCAACGGGTCGTCCAGCCAGCCCAGTTCGATCGCCAGTTCATAGAGGTCGAGGGCGCGCGCGCCACCATCGCTGAAGCCGAGGCGCAGGCGTCCGTCATCGCCCAGGCTTGCCTGATGCACGGCCAGATCCTCGGGCAGTTCGCAGGGCTCGAACAGGCGCTGACGGCTGACCGGGTCGAAATCGGCGGGGTCGTCGCCGCGCTCGCGCAACCACAGGGGATGCAAATCCGTCGCGCGGCCGTGCGCGCCGCGCAGATGGAGGTAGCCCTCCCGTGACACGATCGCCGCCTCTATGCCGTGCGTCATGGCTTCGCGCTCCTCGATTCGCCACGTTGATGCCTTCCCTTACGCCTGATGATGCGCATTGATCCACTTGGAAAATTCTGATGCATCTCATAACATGAAGTTATGAAAGCACTGCGCCATCGCCTGTTGAATGCCAATGCCTTGCTGGTTTTCGAATGCGCCGCGCGGCTGACCAGTTTCACCCGCGCGGCGGAGGAACTGGGGATCAGCCAGCCGGCGGTCACCCGCCATGTGCGTGGGCTGGAGGAGGCGCTGGGCCGGCCCTTGTTCCGGCGCCGGCACAATCGCCTCGCGCTGACCGAACCGGGGGAGCGTCTGTGGCTCAGTGTCAGTCATGGCTTCCACGATATCGCGGAGACGCTGGAGGCCATTCGCCAGACCGACAGCCGCCCGCGTGTCGTGGTGGCCTCCCATTCCGGATTCGCCCAGCAATGGCTGATGCCGCGGTTCTCGGCGCTCTGCGCCGAACTGCGCGATTTCGATGTGCGCCTGATGGTCTCCGACCGGGAGACGGAACTGGATCGCGGCGGCTATGATTTCGCGATCCGCATCGGTGGGCGGCGCGCGCGCGGCGGCCCGCTGGCCCACGCGCTGGCGGACGAATATGTGTTCCCGATCGCCTCCCCCGCTTTCCTCGCCGCCAATCCCCATTATCGCGATGCGTCGCCGGCGGATCTGCTGCATGCGCCGCTGCTGCATATGGACGAGGGGGATCAGGCCTGGATGACCTGGTCCGGCTGGTTCCGGGCGAACGGCGTCGCGGGTCGCGTGCCCCGGCCGGAAGTGCTCTACACCAACTATCCGCTGGTGCTGCAGGAGGTGATGGCCGGGCGCGGCATCGCGCTCGCCTGGCGGCCACTCACCGACCTGCCGGTCGGCCAGGGGGCGCTGGTGCCGGTCGGGCCGGCGGTTCACAATCCGGAAACCGGCTATTATCTGACATGGCGGGGCGACGGGCCGGCGGCTGAACGCGCGCCGTCGCTGTGTGCGTGGTTCGATGTGGAAATCGCGGCGACCGCCACGCCCGGGCGGGACCCGGCGGCCGCGTGATTTCGCGGGCGCCGTTGCGTTTGCGAAGGGGCGCTCCGTCGCTTACAAGAAGGTTCATGATGCAGGCGACAGAGCTCTCCACGATCGATATCGCGCGGTTGCGCGCGTGCCCGGTGAATGGGGACCCGTTCCGGCATATGATCGTACCCGGGTTCCTGCGGGCCGACGCCGCCCCGGCGGTTGATTCCGATTATCCCAAGCTGGATCGCGGCGGTTCCATTCCGTTGGGCGCGCTCGACTATGGCCCGGCTTTCGCCCGGTTGATCGCGGAGTTGCGCTCGCCCGAGATGACGGCGGCGGTGGCGGAGAAGTTCGATATCGACCTCGCCGGCCGGCCGACCATGGTGACCGTGCGCGCGCGCTGCCGGCTCAAGGACGGCCAGATTCATACCGACAGCAAGGGCAAGCTCGTCACCGCGCTGCTTTATATGAATGGCGGCTGGGAGGCCGATGGCGGGCGGCTGCGGCTGCTGCGCGGGCCGGATTCGCTCGACGATTACGCGGCCGAGGTACCGCCGGACGCGGGCACCCTGCTGCTCTTCAAATGCACCGAGGACGCCTGGCACGGGCATAAGCCGTTCGAGGGGCCGCGCCGCGCGATCCAGCTCAACTGGGTGGTGGACGAGAGTTACCTCAAGCGCGAGCAGCGGCGCCACGGCCTCTCGGCGCTGCTCAAGAAGCTTCCCTTCGCCTCCTGAAGCGGGGCAATTCCCAAGGACCGGATCGGAGGACGCGGACCATGCCGCTCAATATCGAGACCTTCTCTAACAGGATCGGCGGCATCTCGACCTTCAAGGCGCTCGGCCATCCCTTGGCGGTGGCGCCCGCGCGCGCGCTGATGGAACGGCTGGCGGCGGCGGGGCCCGTCGCGCTCTACGACCCCCTCGGCATGGCGGAGGCGGTGAACGCGATCCACGATCTCTCCGGCCTCGATCTATGCGGTCTTTACGTCCAGGACATCGAGGCGGTGGGCGCGGTTCATGTGGGCCTGACCGCCCAGCCGGTAACGGACCTGAAGGCCTCCGGCGCGCGGACGGTGCTGCTGACCGCGTTCGAGGCCGACCGGCTGGCCGATCATGTCCGCCACCTGCTGCCGGAGGGGGCGGAGATCGTCACCCTCGACGCCATCCGCATCCCGGAGGCGATGCAGACCAACCGGCGGCGCTATCTCGACAACCTCAACTGGGCCACCAATTTCGCCTTCTTCCGCGACGATGACGACGGGCATCACACGCGCCTCGTCACCGCCAATTACTGGGGCGGCTACGGCGCCAAGGATGTCGAGGTCTGGTGTTGCCTGTTCGACGCGGCGGGGGAGGTTCTGGCCGACTGGCGGGAAGCCCTGGGCCCCGCCAACGGCACCTTCACGGTGGACAGCAAGGCCGTGCGGCGGCGCTTCGGTCTCGGCCCCTTCACCGGCCAGCTTTTCCTGCATGTGATCGGGGCGGCGGGGCACGACATCGTCAAATACGCCCTCGACACCTATGGCGAGGGGGCGGACGTGCTTTCCTGCACCCATGACGCCAATGCCTGGCCGGCCGATCTTTATGCCGGATTGCCGGCACCGGCGTCGGGGGAACGCGTGGTGCTCTGGGTTCAGAACAGCCATCCGACCCCGATCCCGAAAGGGGCCATCGGCCTCAACCGCATGGGACGGGAGAGGGTCGCCTGGTTGGAGGAGGAGGTGCCGGCCTTCGGGTCACACGCCCTCGACGTCTCGACGCTGATGCCCGGGCTTTCCTGGCCGGAGCAGATCGAGATCCAGGCCGGCAAGCATTTCGTGCGCCCGCGCTACGAGATCACCAAGGCCGACGGCCGCCTGCGCATCAGCCATCCCAATGTCGAACGGGTGGACCTGAAACCCGATCCGAAGATCCCCGACCTCGCCAATCTGATGGGGAAGGGCTATCTGCTGCCCGCGCCGATCCTGCCCCCCGCGCATTACGAGAGCCTGGTCCTGCCGACGCCGATGTCGACGGCCCAGGACAATCTGCCGATCGCGGTGGTGCTCCTGGACCGGACGGGCAACGAGATCGCGCGCCACGGCTTCGGCTGTCTGCCGCGCGATCATGCGGAGCAGCTCGACCTCGGCCGTCTGGCGGTCGATTCGGGCCTCGCGCCGGAAGATTACGGCCATGCGGAGTTGATCTACGATTTCGCGGACGGGGGCGAGGCCGATGGGTGGCTGCACGGTCTGTTCCGCTATACCGACGCGCGCTCCGGCCATGCGGCGGAGACCAGCTTCGGCGCGCATATCTTCAACCATATCCTGACATATAGGAACGAGCCGCAGAGCTATGCCGGCCGTCCGCCGGGCCTTTCGACCCGGCTGTTCCTGCGCATCGGGCCGGACGGCTACGACGCCTTCTGTCATCTGATCTATCCCGCCTCAACCGATTGGCACGCGTCGAGCGATACCAGGCTCTCGCTGATGAACGCGTCGGGCGTGACGGTCGCGGAGCGCGCGGTCGCCATTCCCTGCGGCGGCAGCTATCGCTTCACCCAGCGCGGCCTGTTCGACGCGGCGGAGTGCGCGGCCGCGGGCGATGCGGGCTATATCCTGATCCGCGACGTGACCTGCCGCCTTTTCGGCTATCACGGGCTGATGGCGGGAGAGAACGGCGCGTCCAGCTTCTCGCTCGACCATATGTTCGGGTTCTGAGCGCTCCCATGCTCCAAGGCGCCGCCGCGATCCGGGCGGAGCGGCCGGCGGATGGGCCGGCGATCGCGGCGCTTCATCGTGATGCCTTCGACGGCCCGGACGAGGCCCTTCTCGTCGATCGCCTGCGCGCCGATGGGGATGTCGTCCTTTCGCGCGTCGCTTGCGCCGGGCCGGCCGTGATCGGGCATATCCTCTTCTCGCGCATGGATGCGCCTTTTCCCGCGCTGGCCCTGGCACCGCTCGCCGTGGCGGCGGATCATCGGCGTCAGGGCATCGCGGCCGCCTTGATCGGGGATGGCTTGGCGGCGGCCCGCGTGCGTGGCTGGGTGGCGGTCTTCGTGCTGGGCGATCCGGCCTATTACCAGCGATTCGGCTTCTCTCACGAGGCGGCGGCCGGGTTCGAAAGCCCCTATCAAGGCCCCGGTTTCATGATGTGCGCGATCGACCCCGGCGGCTTGCCGGCAGGGGGGAGGGGCGTCCTGCATCACGCCCCGGCCTTCGCCCGGCTGGGATAGCGCGGGGCGCGGCCCGCCTACCGATCGAACCAAAGGCGCAGCGCCTCGATCTCCCGGCGGTGAATATCCTCCGGCAGTTCCTCCACGCCGATATCGCGGCGCAGATGCGACGGCAACCGGGCGAGGTCGCGGCGGATTCGATGTTGCCTCACGGCCTCGCGCGTGCCGTCGATCAGCCGCTTCGCGGCCAGATGCAGGCGGCCCGTCGGGCGGCGTTCTTCCGTCTTTTCCGCGCAAGCCGTCATCGTGCAGGTCATCGTACCGCTCCTTTTTTCGTCTCCGGTCATACCGGTAATCTGGGCCGGGATGACAGCGGCGAAAAACGGCATTATCTTGCATCGATATAAGGAAAGCTTGCATCTTGACCCGACGCTCCCTGCCGCTGAATGCCTTGCGCGCCTTCGAGGCCGTCGGCCGCCATCGGAACATCTCCCATGCGGCGGACGAGCTTGCACTGACCCATGCGGCGGTCAGCCGGCATATCCGCAATCTTGAGAAGGAGTTGGGCGCCGCGCTCTTCCGCCGGACCGCGCGCGGGGTGGAGCCCCTGCCGCATGCGCGCGCGCTGCTGGAGGCGATGACGGGAAGCCTCGCGGCGATCGGGGAGAGCTATGACGCGCTCGCGGGGCGCAAGACGACGCGGCTGACGGTCAGTTGCGGGGTCTGTCTCGGCATGCGCTGGTTGCTGCCCCGCTTGAGCGATTTCGAGGCCGAGGCCGGGTTCATCGAGGTCGATGTCGATGCGACGCCCGATGTCGTCGATATCGCGCGCCACGAGGCCGATTTCGCCCTGCGTTTCCTGCCCGAGGCGCCGGGCGCGGAGACGGATGGCATCGTGCATGACCGGCTGTTCGGGTCCGCCATGGTTCCGGTCGCGGCGCCCGCGCTGGCCGCGACACTGGACGGCGGCGGGCCGGAGGCGTTGTTGGAGGCCAAGCTGCTGCAGGAGGATGACGGCCGGCTCTGGTCCTATTGGTTCGAGGCCCAGGGGTTGAGCTTCGATCGGCCCAAGCGGCGGACGACGAAGGTCACGGGCTCCGTTCTCTCGATCGAGGCGGCGATGCGCGGTCTCGGCGTGGCCCTGGGGCCGGCGGAACTGATCGGCGATGAGTTCGAGCGGGGAACGCTCGCCGTGCCGCGCGGGATGGAGACGATTCCCTTCGGCGCCTATTATCTCGTCCATCTGCCGGAGACGGCGCGGCGCAAGGCCGGGGCCGCGTTTCGCCGGTGGGTCCTGGCGCAGGCGGCAGCCGCCGGCTGAAGGGTGCAATGCTCTAGCACCGCTGCGCCGATTCGGCTAACGTCCCGGCCATGCCGATGGATTGGGACAGATTGCGCATTTTTCATGCCGTGGCCGAGGCGGGCAGCTTCACGCATGCCGGCGAGCGGCTGAATCTGAGTCAATCCGCCATCAGCCGGCAGATCTCCTCCCTGGAGGAGAGCGTGAAGGTCCCCCTTTTCCACCGCCATGCGCGCGGCCTGATCCTGACCGAGCAGGGGGATATGCTGTTCCGCACGGTGAAGGACGTCTTCCATAAGCTCTCGATGGTGGAGGCGCGGCTGGCGGAATCGAAGGACCGGCCGAGCGGTCCCCTGAAGGTCACGACCACGACCGCCTTCGGTTCGACCTGGCTGACGCCGCAGATCAAGGAGTTCATCCATCTCTTCCCCGATGTGGAGGTGAGCCTGATCCTCTCCGACGAGGAACTCGATCTCGGGATGCGTCAGGCGGATGTCGCGATCCGGATGAGCCCGCCGCGCCAGCCGGACCTCGTCCAGCGGCCCTTGATGAGCTACACGACCAAGGTTTACGGCGCGGTCGCCTATCTCGAAGCCAAGGGCCGCCCCGGCAAGCCGGAGGAGTTGGACGGCCACGATATCGTCGTCTTCGGGGAGGAGACGCCGATGCCGGTGAAGACGGTCAATTGGTTGCTGGAAGCCGGGGCGCGGCCGGAGACGCCGCGTCGGCCGATCCTGCGGGTCAATTCCGTCTATGGCGTCTATCGCGCGGTGCGCAGCGGCCTCGGCCTCGCCAGCCTGCCGGAATTCATGATGCCGGAGAAGATGGGGTTGGAGCAGGTTCTGCCGGAATTGAGCGGCCCGACCACCCAGGCCTATTTCGTCTATCCGGAGGAACTGCGCCATTCCAAGCGCATCGCCGTCTTCCGCGACTTCCTGTTGCGCAAGGTGGCGGAGATGCAGTTCTGAAGCCCCGGCGGGGGCGCACCGCCGCCGCTCCCGGACAGCCGCTCCCGGACACCGGTCTATCGGTCGTCGAACTGACCGGCTTCGCGCGGGGCGCGGCGTGGATCCTGGAAATCGTCGACTTCTTGATCGTGCCCACTCCGGTGGGAGCGGTGCATGAGCACCATCAGAGCGGCGTAGAGCCCGAAGGAGAAGATCAGCGCCAGCAGCACCGCGATCCAGCCATGGATCGAGAAATTCAGGCCGGACAACTCATTGAGCCAGACAGCCAAACTGTCGAGGAAATTCATGGCGCCGGATCACTTATAGCTGACGGAAACGACTTCGTAGTCCTTGGTTCCGCCGGGGGTGGTCAGTTCGAAGCTGTCGCCGACCGACTTGCCGATCAGGGCGCGGGCAAGCGGCGAGGCGATCGAGAGCTTGCCTTCCGAGATATCGGCCTCCAATTCGCCGACGAGGCGATAGACCGACTCTTCGTCCGTATCGCAATCCGCCACGGTCACGGTCGCGCCGAACTTCACCTGATCGCCGGAGAGCTTCGAGGGGTCGATCACGTCCGCCCGGCTGATGCTGTCCTCAAGCTGGGCGATGCGCCCTTCCACGAAGGACTGACGCTCGCGCGCGGCATGATATTCGGCATTCTCCGACAGATCGCCATGCTCGCGCGCCTCGGCGATCGCCTGGATGATCGCCGGGCGTTCCTGCGTCTTGAGGGTCTTGAGCTCTTCCTGCATGGCCTCGTAGCCCTGCAGCGTCATCGGCACTTTCTGCATCGACGATTCCGTCCCGCCTGTTTTCGTCCCGTCGCCGCGTCATGCGCCACGGGGTGTCGATCTTCTTGTTCCGTGCCGGCATCCGGCACCTCGTCCAACCGTCCGCCCGATCGCCCCCCGATACCTTTCGATACCTGACGGGCGCACCGCCGCCGATACCCCCCGTCAGGAAGCCGGCAGGCGGCGCGACGATCCTTTCGGGACCGGTCGAACCCTTGGCTCTCTCGGGGGGCAGCGACTAGGCAGAGCGTTTAAAGTACGATTGAAGCGGAGCGACTTCAAGGGTGCCTTCCTTAAGCGCCCGGATCGCCATCGCCGCCGCGCGCACACCGGATACCGTGGTGTAGTAGGGCACCTTCTGTGCCAGCGCCGCCTGACGCAGACTGGCGCTGTCCTCGATCGCCTTGCGGCCCTCGGTCGTGTTGAAGATCAACTTGACCTCGCCGTTGATGATCGCGTCCACCACATGCGGCTGGCCTTCCAGCACCTTGTTGACCCGACGCACCTCCAGGCCGTGTTCGGCCAGGAAGCGCTGGGTTCCGCTGGTGGCGATCAGCGTCAGCCCGGCCTCCAACAGCATGCGGGCCGGCTCCAGCACCGCTTCCTTGTCGGAATCCTTGACCGATATGAAGGCCGTGCCTTCCGTCGGCAGGTCGGCGCCGCAACCGATCTGCGCCTTGGCGAAGGCATGCGCGAAATCGCTGTCGAGGCCCATGACCTCGCCGGTCGATTTCATCTCCGGTCCCAGCAGCACATCGACGCCGGGGAAGCGGTTGAAGGGGAAGACCGCCTCCTTCACCGCGACGCGCGGGGCAAGGGAGCGATTCTCCAGATCGAAGGCTTCCAGCGTCTCGCCCGCCATCACGCGCGCCGCGATCTTGGCGATCGGCAGGCCGGTGGCCTTGGCGACGAAGGGAACCGTTCGGCTGGCGCGCGGATTGACCTCCAGGATGAAGACCCGGCCCTGTTGCACCGCATATTGCACGTTCATCAGCCCGACCACGCCGAGCGCGTGGGCCAGCGCCTCGGTCTGGCGCTTCATCTCCTCGACGGTCTCGTCCGGCAGTGAATAGGGCGGCAGCGAGCAGGCGCTATCGCCGGAATGGATACCGGCCTCCTCGATATGCTCCATGATGCCGGCGACATGGACGCGCGTCCCGTCGCAGATCGCATCGACATCCACCTCGATCGCGTCGCGCAGATAGAAGTCGATCAACACCGGGCTCTTGCCGGAAACCAGAACGGCGGTGCGGATGTAGCGCTTCAGTTCCGCTTCGTCATGGACGATCTCCATCGCCCGGCCGCCCAGCACGTAGGATGGGCGCAGCACCACCGGATAGCCGATATCGGCGGCGATCTTGAGCGCCTGCTCCTCCGAGGTGGCGATGCCGTTGGGCGGCTGCATCAGCCCCACCTCGTTCAGCAGGCGCTGGAAGCGCTCGCGATCCTCGGCCAGGTCGATGGCATCCGGTGGTGTGCCCAGGATCGGGATGCCGGCGGCCTCCAGCGCGCCCGCGAGCTTGAGCGGCGTCTGCCCGCCGAACTGCACGATACAGCCCAGGACCTCGCCGCGCTCCTGCTCCTTGCGGACGAGCTCGATCACGTCTTCCGCCGTCAGCGGCTCGAAATAGAGCCGGTCGGAGGTGTCGTAGTCGGTCGAGACCGTTTCCGGGTTGCAGTTGACCATGATGGTTTCGAACCCGGCATCGGACAGCGCATAGGCCGCATGGACGCAGCAGTAATCGAACTCGATCCCCTGGCCGATGCGGTTCGGCCCGCCGCCCAGGATGACGACCTTACGGCGGTCGGTGACCTCGGCCTCGTCCTCCGGCTCGGTGATGCCGTCACCTTCATAGCAGGAATACATATAGGGGGTCGCGCTCGGGAACTCCCCGGCGCAGGTGTCGATGCGCTTAAAGACCGGTCGCACGGAAAGGGCGTGCCGATGCGCCGCGACCGCGTCCGCGGTCTTGCCGGTGAGCTGGCCCAGCCGCTCATCCGAGAAGCCGAGCTTCTTGAGGCCCAGCATCGCCTGCCGGTCGTTCGGCAGCCCCTCGGCGCGGACCCGGCTCTCGGCCGCCAGGATTTCCGCGATACGCTCCAGGAACCAGGGGTCGATGCGGGTGATGCGGTGCGCCTCCTGGACGCTCATCCCCTGGCGCATGGCCTGCGCGACCTTGAGCAGCCGGTCGGATGTCGGCTTGGCGATCGCCGCGCGCATCGCGTCCGGGTCCTCGCCGATCTCCATGTCGTCCAGGCCGCAGAGTCCGGTCTCCATCGAGCGATAGGCCTTTTGCAGGCTTTCCGGGAAGGTGCGGCCGATCGCCATGGCCTCGCCCACCGATTTCATCGAGGTGGTGAGATAAGGGTCGGCGCCCGGGAATTTCTCGAAGGTGAAGCGCGGCATCTTGGTGACGACATAATCGATCGTCGGCTCGAAGCTGGCCGGCGTCACCTTGGTGATGTCGTTGTCGAGCTCGTCGAGCGTATAGCCGCAGGCGAGCTTGGCCGCGACCTTGGCGATCGGGAAGCCGGTCGCCTTGGAGGCCAGCGCCGAGGAGCGCGAGACGCGCGGGTTCATCTCGATCACGACGAGGCGCCCGCTCTCCGGATCGACCGCGAACTGCACGTTCGAGCCGCCGGTATCCACCCCGATCTCCCGCAGGCAGGCGATCGAGGCGTCGCGCATGATCTGATATTCCTTGTCGGTCAGCGTCAGCGCGGGCGCGACCGTGATCGAATCGCCGGTATGGACCCCCATCGGGTCCAGGTTCTCGATCGAGCAGATGATGATGCAGTTGTCGTCCTTGTCGCGGACGACCTCCATCTCGTATTCCTTCCAACCGAGCACGGATTCCTCGACCAGCACCGTGTGGACCGGCGAGATGGCGAGGCCGTATTTCGCCATCCGCTCGAACTCCTCGCGGTTATAGGCGATGCCGCCGCCGGTGCCGGCGAGCGTGAAGCTGGGCCGGATGATCGCGGGCAGCCCGACATAGTCGAGCGCGCGCATCGCCTCCTCCATCGAGGAAACCTGCTGCGAGCGCGGGCTCTCCAGGCCGATGGCGTCCATCGCCTCGCGGAAGCGCTGGCGATCCTCCGCCTTGTCGATGACGTCGGCGTCGGCGCCGATCATCTCCACGCCCAGGCGCTCCAGCGTACCGTCGCGGAACAGGTCGAGCGCGGTGTTGAGGCCCGTCTGCCCGCCCATGGTCGGCAGCAGGACGAGCTTCTCGTCCGGATGCTCGGCGCGTTCGCGTTCCAGGATACGGGCGACCGTGTCGGGACGGATCGGTTCGACATAGGTGGCGTCGGCCGTCTCCGGATCGGTCATGATGGTGGCCGGGTTGGAGTTGGCGAGGACGACGCGGTAGCCCTCCTCCTTCAAGGCCTTGCAGGCCTGAGTCCCGGAATAGTCGAATTCGCAGGCCTGTCCGATCACGATCGGACCGGCGCCGATGATCATGACCGCATCGATGTCTGTGCGCTTGGGCATGGGGGCGCGGTGCCTCGGTCGGTTTGTCAGCGTTGGCGCGAAAAGGGCGCGCGGTGATTGCGGCCCGCTTTCGTCGCGTCCCCGCCCGATCCGGCCACGCACGAAGGCGCGGCCGCGCGGCGAGGGGGCCGACCCGCGAACCGGGGCGTGTTTACATCATGGCAGGGGGGGACGCCAGCCCCCGCACGCGGGATTCCACGCAGCGCGCGATGCCCCATGGCATGTCATTCCGCGCCCGCCGGCCGGACGTGCGTCGCTGTCGGGTCGCCCCGGCCGGCGGCATTCGACCGCATGTCCGAGGGAGAGACCTTCGTTCGTTCCCGCCAGGGCTGGCGCTTCAGCATCGTGCACCAATAGGCGAAGCCGACCAGAACCGCCATGCCGCCCAGATTGACCAGCAGGAAGGTGATCCCGTTCCGCCCCATCTGGTCGAGCGCCATGCCGGCGATTCGCGCTAGTCCCATGGAGAGAAGGAAAATCGGCAGCGAATTGCGGCCCACCGTGATGATCGGCATGGCATAGCGCGAAAGCAGCGCCGCCTCCCGCCCCTCCACGACACGTAGGGCGAGATAGGCCAGCGCCAGGAAATGCAGATAGCGCAGGATGCCGAAATCCGTCTTGTCCCGGATTGGCCAGATCACGACGCGCAGCTCGCGCAGCGCCTCGAAATGCTGTGCCGTCCCCCAATGGGCCGCGGGAATGCAGAGCACGACGAACAGCGCGCAGATCCAGGTCAGGGCGGCGGAACGCGGCGGCGGCGGCAACCAGCCCCGCGCGAAGGAGAAGCCGGTAAAGAACAGAAGCTGCCAAGCCAGCGGATTGAAGAACCATTCGCGCGTGACGTCCTCCCGCCACGCCTCCGCCGGGAGGTCCCAGCCGAACCCGGCATTGAGCGCGTAGAGCGTGAAGCTCGCCGCGATCGGCAGCAGCTTATGTACGAGCGAGAGCGCCATGATCGCCGGCACCATGACGAGCGCGCCGATATACATCGGCAGAATGTCGAAATAATTCGGGACGTAGGTCAGCGTGAAGAGCCCCATCATGCCCTCCGCCGGGTGCTCCAGGAACCAGCCGAGATTGAGTCCGTCGATATACTCCCCCTCCGGCAGGAGGTGGGCGCCCGCGACCGTGATCGCGGCGATATAGAAGAACATCCCGATATGGGCGGCATAGACCTGCCAGACGCGGAACAGGATGCGCGTGCAGCCATAGCCGAACCCCGCCTTCACGAAGGTACCGCCGAACGCGATGGCGGCGGCGAAACCCGAGCAGAAGACGAACATCTCCGTCGCGTCCGACCAGCCGAAGCGTGCCGGGATGAACAGCGTCCAGAGATTGCCCGGCACATGCGCGATGAAGATGATCAGCATCGCGATACCCCGGAAGAAATCCAGGCGTGGGTCGCGGGGCGTCTTGGCCGGAACCGGATTGGGCGCGGGGGTCGGGACGGAGGTCGGGGGTGGGGCCATTCGTTTCTCGCAACAAGCTAGGGTCGGACGACACTATCCGCCCGCGTCCGCGACCGCGAGGGCATGGGGTGCTCTCCGGCGCTCACAATGGCGTCATCGCGTCGGGAGGAAGGGGCTATCGCGCCTTAAGCGATGCCTCCCGGATCTGGCTGAGCGATTGGGTCGGGGTCAGCGCCTCCGGGTCGACGACGAGGTGAAGGAGCGCGGGGCGACCCGACGCGGCCGCCTCCATCGCGCGCTCGAAGGCGGGGGCGAAGGCTTCCGTCGTCTCCACCCGTTCGCCATGGGCGCCGTGGGCCGCGCCGAGGGCCGCGAAATCCGGGTTGCGCAGCGCCGTGCCGCTTACCCGCGTGGGGTAGGCGCGTTCCTGGTGCATGCGGATCGTGCCGTACATGCCGTTGTCGATCACGATCACGATGATGCCGAGACCGTGCTGCGCGGCGGTCGCCAGTTCCTGCCCATTCATCAGGAAACAGCCGTCGCCCGCGAAGGCGACGACTGTCCGCTCCGGATGCAGCATCTTCGCCGCGACCGCCGCCGGCGTGCCGTACCCCATGGAGCCCGAGGTCGGCGCCAATTGCGTGCGCCAGCCACGATAGGGGAAGAAACGATGGACCCAGGCCGCGTAATTGCCCGCCCCGTTGCACAGGATCGCATCCTCCGGCAGGCGTTCGGCCAGCCACTGCACGATTTCGGGCAGTTGCAGCGGACCGGGGACCGCGACGGGCTCGATGAACGCCTCGTATGCCGCCCGCGCGTCGGCGCGACGCCCGGCCCAGGGGACGGGCGCCGTGGGCGGCGTCAGGGTCGCCAACGCCTCCGCGAAGGGTTCCATGCCGGTCGCGATGGCGAGATCCGCGTCATAGACCCGGTTCAATTCGTTCGCGTCCGGATGGGCGTGGATCAACATTTGCGCCGGGCGCGGCGGGGCCGGCAGGCTGTAGCCGCCCGTCGTCATCTCCCCCAGGCGCGCGCCGGCGACCAGCAGCAGGTCCGCCTCGCGAATCCGGGCGGCGAGCGCGGGGTCTATCCCGATACCGACATGGCCGGCATAGCAGGGGTGGCGGTTGTCGAGATAATCCTGACAACGGAAAGACGCGCCGACCGGCAGGTCCCAGGCTTCCGCGAAGCGGCGCAACCGGTCGAGCGCGTCGGCGTTCCACGTCGCGCCGCCGACGATCATCATCGGCCGTTCGGCGGCGGAGAGCCGCGCGCGCAGATCGGCCATCGCCGCCGCGCCGGGATGCGCCTGGATGGGGCTGTAGCGTTCCAGCCCGCCGGGGGCTTCGGCCCGTTCGCGCAGCATATCCTCAGGCAGGGCCAGCACGACCGGCCCCGGCCGCCCGGATGTCGCGGTATGGAAGGCGCGGTTCAGATATTCCGGAATGCGATCGGCGCTGTCGATCTGCGCCACCCATTTGGCGAGCGGCGCGTACATCGCGCGGTAATCCACCTCCTGAAACGCCTCGCGGTCGGTCTGGTCGCGCGCGACCTGCCCGATCAACAGGATCATGGGGGACGAATCCTGAAAGGCGATATGAACGCCGGCGGCGGCGTTCGTGGCGCCCGGCCCGCGCGTCACCATGGCGATGCCCGGCCGTCCCGTCAGCTTGCCATGGGCATCGGCCATCATGGCGGCGCCACCTTCCTGCCGACAGGTGACGAAGCGGATGTTCGTATCCACCAGCGCGTCGAGCAGCGCCAGATAACTTTCCCCCGGCACGCCGAAGGCCGTTTCGACCCCGTGCAGTTCGAGGTGCCGCGCCAGGATCTCGCCGCCCGTTTTCTCAGCCCCGTTCACCGTTCCGTCAGCCTTCTCGTTGCGTCGCGACCGGCCCCGGGCCTCCGGATGCCGCGCGGCATCCTATGCCGGTGCGCGCGGGTGAGAAAGCGGCCTCGCATGGAGGTTTACCGTAAAATCCGATTTTTCGCCTTTCATGCCCCGGAACGCATCCCGGACGTACCCCGAACGCGACATAGTCGGTTAAGATCGCGTCTTCGCAAGAGGGGAAGGGTAGCACCGGGTCCTCGGCGCGTCGCAGGGGGGCGGACGGCGTCGGCATGACGAGTGTGAAAAACGATTTCCAGGGCCGCTTCGCGCGGGCCGTGTTGTTTCGCGCGGCTCACGGTGAACCGCCGCGCATCCTGCCGTATTTCCGGATGGTCATGCGGGTCGCGGGCGCGCCCGTGCGGTTTCGCCTCGGCGGGGGCATGGCGGGCGGGGATATGGTGGATCTAGGCGCCGACGAGGTGCTTCTTATCGACCCCTGGACACCGCACGCCCGGGACCCGTTGGCGGAGAACACGGCCGCGACGCTCCTCGTCCTGGAGATGGAGCCGAGTTGGGCGGGCGCGCCGCCGGCCCTTCCGGTCACGGAGGCGCCAGCGCGCGTCGCGCGCGAGGTTCTGGCGCCGCTCGGCCCCGAAACACGCTCGGCGCGCGACGCGCTCGTGCGGTCCATGCGACGGGACGCGAACCGAATACCCGGCCTTTCTCGCTCGCCGGCGGATGCTTGGGCGGTGGAGGAGCCGCTGTGCGCGCTTGTTAATTCCATTCTGGCGCGGTGTCTCGATCCGGTGGAAGGCGGTGCCAGATCCCTGCCCGCCGGGGTGCGGCCGATCGACCATCGCATCTGGCGGGCGATCGAATTGATGCGCCGGACCATCTGCAAGGAGCCGGGGGTGGACGCGATCGCGGTCGCCGCTGGATTGTCGCGCTCCCGTTTCTTCGAGCAATTTCGGGCCTGTTGCGGCGTCACGCCCCGCTTCTACGCCGATATGCTGATGATCGAGGAGGCGGCTCGTCGCCTGACCGAGGGGGAAGGCTCGATCGCCGAGATTTCCGATGCGCTCGGCTTCAGCGCGCAGAGTCATTTCACGCGATTCTTCCGGCATAAGACGGGGGCTTCGCCCAGCCTGTTCCGGCGCGCGACGCGCGGCTATTCGACTCGGGCGCGCCTGTCCCTCGTCGCCTCCGGCGTCGATGGTGGGGCGGATCGGCTGGCCGGGGCCTGACCGGGACTGGCCAAGGGTCTGGCCAAGGGGTTGGCCAAGGGACTGGCAGGACGCGCGTGTCTCGCGGGCGCGCGCCGGTTGCCGCGCGGCGGTTCAGTCGGCCTGCGATTCCCCCTCCTTCCGCGCGGGTTGCGACGCGTCCTCGGTCGCGTGCTTCAGGAAGGTCATCAGATCGGCGCGGGCCTGGGCATCCGGCATGCGCTGGATCGGCATCTTGGTTCCCGGCAACATGACGTCGGGTCCTTCGGCGAAGAGTTGGGAGACCGTCTCCGGCGTCCAGACGAAATCGGCCGCGCGCAGCGCGTCGGAATAGGTATAGCCCCGCAGCCCGCCGACACGCCGGCCGAATATCCCGTCGAGCGTTGGGCCGGAACGGGGCGGCGCCTCGGCGTCCAGGCTGTGACAGACGGCGCATTTGCGGAATTGGAAACTGCCGCGCTCGACCGGGTCGTCGCTGTCGGCGAGGTCCCGGCTCACCCGCTCGATCGGCTGGAAGGGCGTGGCCGTGCCCTCGACGGGGCTGCCGTCCGACGCCTTGAAGGCGCGCGTCACGCGATCGATGCCGGAGGCATAGACGGTCGCCCCGTCCGGCGTGAAGGCGATCGACCAGACCGCGCGGTAATGTTCCAGCGGAACGTCCACCGCCGGTACTTCGCTTTCTCCCGTCCCGACATCGGTCAGATGCCAAAGGAACAGATGGCCGTCCGTTCCGCCGGTGGCCAGCATATGGCCGTCCGGCGAGGCCGCGACCGTCAGCATCGCGCCGTCATGCGCCGGCACCTCGCGCAGGTTCTCCCCGCTCTCCATATCCCAAAGGCGCAGGGCGCCGTCGGCCGACGCGGTCGCGGCGCGGCGTCCGTCGGCCAGCAGGGCGATATCGTTGATCGGGAACCCGACCGTGGCGAAGGTCCCCGCCGGCGCGTCGTTCCCACCGATCGGCCAATGGCGGATGGTACCGTCATAGCCGACGGAGATCAGGGTGCCGCCGTCGGGCGTGAAGCGGACCGCGTTGACCGGCCCCTCATGGCCTTCAAGTACCGCGCGTTCGACCCCGCCCGCCGCGTCCCACACCCGTATCGTCCGGTCCCAGGAGGCGGTCGCGATCAATCCACCGTCGGGCGAGACGGCGACATCCACCACCTTTCGTTCATGGCCGGAAAGGACAGCCCGTTCCGTGGCGGTATCGAGCGACCAGATCCGCGCGGTGCCGTCGTCGCTGACCGTGACCGCGCGCCCTTCCGGCAGGAAGGCGGCCGCGTTGACCGCGGCGTCATGGCCATAGAGGCGGGCCCGCTGCGTTCCCTCCGGCAATGTCCAAAGGATCGCCACGTCATCGAAGCCGCTGGTTATGGCACGGGCGCCGTCCGGGGCGATGGCGATATCGCGCACTGGCGCCCCATGTCCGATCAGATCGCCCGCCCCGGCCGTGCCCGGCGATAGAAGCGGAAGCGGGAGCAGGCAGAGAACCCGCGAAATCCACCCGGCACGGGCGGCCAAGACCCGAAAAAACGCCTTCATGCCGTTCGACCCGGTTCCCGATTATGCCCTGCGTTCAATACCACCCGGTTTCATCAAGACCCGGATTTCTCGTAGGCGGACCCCCACCCCCAGGCGCCGGAGCCGAAGCCGCGCGCCACGACGCGCTCGCGGTAGATGTCGGAGATCATGTCCCCGTCGCCCGCCAGCAACGCCTTGGTCGAGCACATCTCCGCGCACAGCGGAAGCTTGCCCTCGGCCAGACGGTTGCGCCCGTACTTCTGGAACTCCGCCTGGGAGTGGTTCTCCTCCGGGCCGCCCGAGCAGAAGGTGCATTTGTCCATCTTGCCCCGGCTGCCGAAATTGCCCGCCTGCGGATATTGCGGCGCCCCGAACGGACAGGCGTAGAAGCAGTAGCCGCACCCGATGCACAGATCCTTCGAGTGAAGAACGACCCCTTCCTCCGTCTGGTAGAAGCAATCCACCGGACACACCGCCATGCACGGCGCGTCCGAGCAATGCATGCACGCGACCGAGATCGACCGCTCCCCAGGCTCCCCGTCGTTGATCGTCACGACACGACGGCGGTTGATCCCCCAGGGTACCTCATGCTCGTTCTTGCACGCCGTAACGCACGCGTTGCACTCAATGCACCGCTCCGCGTCGCACAGGAACTTCATTCGTGCCATTGGTCTCGTCTCCTCGCCTCGGCCCGCCCGGCCCGCCCAGCGGGGGGGGGGGTATCCCGTGACCGCCTTCGTCCGAGGAAGGGCGGCCGACCGTCGGTTCAACCTGATGGTGGGACGGCGTTCCCATGCGCTTCGCCGTGATCGCGGTGCCGCTCGATCGCGGTCAATGCCGGTCTGCGCGGGTCCTCTCCGCGCGGCGCGCATGGGGTGGCGGTCATCAAGACGATCCCACCTCCCTAAATCCGGTTCGGCTGGTCAAGCTTCGTCCGAACCGGTTATCCGGGCGCCGTTCCGCGTCTGTCGCGCGGTTTTCCTCGTTGTCGGCCGGTCGTCGGCCTGGCGCCTCGTCAACTCGCGGCGTAGCGTGCGATGGTTGCAAGCGGGCCGCTTATTGGTCCTACCAATTGAGTATCGCGCTCATCGCGAACGGTGTCTAGGGTATGTCGCGAGGGTCGGTGATATCCCGGCTTGGCGACGGGAGCGGAGGATGGCCTCGAACGCGGCGAAGCAAGGCGCGGACGACGCGCCGGGGTGCCGGATCACGCGGCTGCCCCGGGTGATCCGGCTCGACCGGTCGGACGCGCGGATTTTCGATCCCCCCGCCGCGCCGGGGGAGATCGCGGTCACCGGCGCCTTCGCCTTCGCCGATGTGCGGGTCGACGCGCTCAAGGGCCGGGATCTGATCGCCTTCGGGCAGGGCTTCCTTGGCCTCGTCAGTTTCGGGCGCGCGACATTCGTCCAGGTGGCGCGCGTGGAACCGGGGGAGGTGGAGGCGTCGACCCTGGCGCTTGGTGCCGGACGACGATGCCGGCTGAGGCGGCGCGGGGCGAGGCGGCCGGACAAGGGATAAGGGACGCGGCCGAACCGCGCCCGAACAGCGAGGAGCGGCCATGAACGCCACCATCATTCCCGATTTCTGGGTCACCGCCGGTCACGGTCTATTGCGCCGCGGAGAGGACGGCCGGCACACCGTCACGGACGCCTTCCTGCGGGCCTATTTCGAGCGGCCGGAGATTCGGCCCCAGCCGGAAAGCGGCCCGGCCGAACGCGCGCTGCACCAAAGCCTGCTGGACGACCCCCGCCGCCCGGTGGGCGCGGGCGATATCGCGCGGATCGAGGATTCGGATGGGCGGGAGAATTATCGCATCCTGTTGCCCTTCCGCGATCTGCTGGTCGAGGCGGGGAGTCTGGAGGCGGCCTATCGCCGGTTGGTGACCGAGAGCCCCTTTCCACTGCCGCAACTCTTCCTCGACCAGATCGTGCACGCCATCCTGCGCGGGATCCTGGACGGGACCGACAACCCGTTGCAGGCGCGCGCCGGCGAGATATTCTTCCGTCCGCAGCGGATCACCGTCCAGGACGGCCAAATCCTGGCCGGCGACGCGGAGACGGTGGAACGGCTATCGACCACCGGCGGCTTCGGCGATATCGGGCGCATGCTGAAGGAGAGCAACGCACCGATGAACGCGGTCGACATGGACGTCCTGTCGGAGGAGCACGGCGCCGACTATTGGGCGCGGTCCGACCGCTTCGACATGGTGCTGGACCTGACCTTCGCGCGGCCGGGTCTCGATGCCCTGTGCCGGGTGATGGAAAAATGGATCGCGCATTTCCTGGCGTTGGAGACCCGGATTCATCCGGTGCAGTCGATCAGCGACGAGCGTTGGGTCTGGCACAGCGGCCTCGACACGGAATCGAGCGCGCTGCTCAACGCCCTCTATCGCGGCGAGCCGGTGGCGGAGGCGCGCCAGGGCCGGCTCCTCTCCCTCTTCCGCATGGAGATCAAGGACGAGGCGTCGGTGATCGCGCGCGTGCGCGGCCGGCCGGTCTATCTCGGGCTCGCCATGTCGGCGGATAACACTGTTCGCATGAAACCGCAGAACCTGCTGGTCAATCTGCCCGTCGAGGGGGCGTGAGACGCTACCGCCTGACCGCGAAGGCCAGGTAGTTGACGGCCAGATCGCGCGCGTCGAGGCGGAAGGCGTCCTTTACCGGGTCGTAGGTCAACCCTTTCAGGTCGCTCAGCGTCAGCCCGCCCGCGCGCAGCATCGCCGCCAGTTCGGAAGGCTTCACGAACTTGCGCCAGTCATGCGTGCCGCGCGGCAGCCAGCGCATGACATATTCCGCCGCCACGACGCCGAGCAGGAAGCCCTTCGGCGAACGGTTGAGGGTGGAAAGCCCCATCGCGCCGCCCGGCCGGACCATGGAGGCGCAGGTGCGGATGAAGGCGGCCGGGTCGTTCACATGCTCCACCACCTCCAGCGCGAGGACGGCGTCGAAGCGTTCCCCGGCCGCCGCCAGCGCCTCCGCCGTGTCATGGCGGTAGTCGATCGCGAGGCCGGTTTCCTCGGCATGAAGGCGGGCGACGGCGATCGATTCCTCCGTCGCGTCGAGGCCGACCACGTCCGCCCCCATCCGTGCCAGCGGTTCCGTCACCAGGCCGCCGCCGCAGCCGACATCGAGAATCCGCAGACCCGAGAGCGGCGTCAGGCTCCCCGGATCGCGGCCGAAACGTGTCACCAGATGATCGCGCAGGAACGTAAGGCGGAGCGGGTTCAGCCTATGCAGCGGGCGGAAGTCCCCCTCCGGGTCCCACCATTGGCGGGCGATGCGGGCGAACTTCTCCACCTCGCCCGCGTCGATCGATCCGGCGGCCGCTGCCTGTCCCCGAATGGGCATCGATTCGTCCTTGAAGCTTCTATTGCGCGTCAACCACTGCTTGAGTATGGATACGCCGCGCCGTGTGGACAAGCCGCGCCGGCGCCTTCACCTCAAGACCGACGGACGGCGGACCCGATGGCGCGCATCGTGATGAAATTCGGCGGAACATCGGTCGCCGACCTGGACCGGATCGCCAACGCGGCCGGACGCGTCAAACGCGCGGTGGAGGCGGGTGACGAGGTCGCCGTCGTGGTTTCCGCCATGGCCGGCGTCACCAACCAACTCGTCGGCTATGTCGATAAGACCAGCCGGGTCTATGACGCGCGTGAATATGACGCGGTCGTCGCTTCCGGAGAGCAGGTGACCGCGGGCTTGATGGCCCTGCGGCTGCAGGAGCTGGGCGTCGCCGCGCGCAGTTGGCACGGCTGGCAGATTCCGATCCGCACCAACGAGGTGCACGGCAAGGCCCGGATCGAGGAAATCGGCACCGACAATCTCGATCCCCGCCTGAAAAGCGGCGAGGTCGCCGTCATCGCCGGCTTCCAGGGAGTGAGCCCGCGCGGGCGCATCACCACGCTGGGCCGCGGCGGGTCGGATACCACGGCGGTCGCGCTCGCCGCCGCGCTGAAGGCGGATCGCTGCGACATCTATACCGACGTGGACGGTGTCTATACGACCGATCCCCGCATCGTCGCCAAGGCGCGCAAGCTGGAGCGGATCAGTCACGAGGAAATGCTCGAGATGGCCTCGCTGGGCGCCAAGGTGCTACAGACGCGCTCGGTCGAACTTGCTATGAATCACGGGGTGCGCTTGCAGGTGCTGAGTTCCTTCGAGGACAAGCCCGGTACCCTGGTCGTGGATGAGGAAGAGATCGTGGAACAGCAGGTCGTGAGCGGCATCGCCTATTCCCGGGACGAAGCCAAGATCACCCTCGTCAAGGTGGCGGACAAGCCGGGCGTCGCGGCCTCGATCTTCGGGCCCCTGGCCGATGCGGCGGTCAATGTGGACATGATCGTCCAGTCCGTCTCCAGCGACGGCCAGCGCACGGACATGACCTTCACCGTGGCGAAGACCGATCTGGATCGGGCGGTCAAGACGCTGGAGGAGAATCGCGCGGCGATCGAATATGAACAGCTCATCGCCGATCCTGACGTGGTGAAGATCTCCGTTATCGGCGTCGGCATGCGCAGCCATGCGGGCGTCGCCCAGACGATGTTCCGCACGTTGGCGGAGAAGGGCATCAATATCCAGGTGATCTCGACCTCCGAGATCAAGATTTCGACGCTTGTCGGCGAGGAATATACCGAACTCGCCATCCGTGCCCTGCACAGCGCCTACGGCCTCGACACCGCCGCCTAGCGGCGACGCGCGGTTCCGGGTCGTCTCCGGCCCGGGTTTCGGACGATGGGAGCGGGGCGCGACGTGATCGTGCGCGGCGGCGCGCCGGCCGGTATCCGAAGCGATGCGCCGCCTTTTCGGGAGATGGAGTGAGGCCATGGGCGTCACCGCGAAATGGGCCGGATCGCGCCTGCTGCTGCGGCGGCTGCGCGATGTCATGGCCGGCGGTGGCAGCGCCCAGGAACGGCTCGACCGCATCGTCCGGCTGATCGCCAGCGACATGGTGGCGGAGGTCTGTTCGATCTATGTCCGCCGCGCGGGCGACGTGTTGGAACTCTTCGCGACCGAAGGGCTGAAGGCCGAGGCGGTGCACCATACCCGCCTGCGCGTGGGCGAGGGCATCGTCGGCGAGATCGCGGCCTATAGCCGGGCCACCGCGCTGGCGGACGCGCAGAATCACCCCAATTTCGCCTATCGCCCCGAGACGGGAGAGGAAATCTACAGCTCGCTGATGGGCGTGCCGATCCTGCGCGGCGGCCGCGTGCTCGGCGTGCTCGTGGTGCAGAATCGCACCAGCCGCACCTACACCGACGAGGAGGTGGAGGTGATGGAGACGATCGCGATGGTGATCGCGGAACTGATCGTCTCCGGCGGGGTCGTGCGGCGCAAGGAGCAGACGCCCGCCGACGGCATCGCCATCGCGCCCCTGCGCATGGAGGCGGTGAAGCTCAATGCCGGTCTCGCCATGGGGCGCGCGGTGCTGCACCGGCCCTATGTGCCGGTCGGGCGGTTGGTGGCCGAGGACGAGACGCAGGAGCAGGACCGCCTGTCCGAGGCGCTGGCGGCCATGCACAAGTCGCTGGACGACATGGTCGATCAGGCGGATAGCGCCGGGTCCGGCGACCATGTCGATATCCTCAAGACCTACCGGATGATCGCCCAGGACCGGGGCTGGATCAAACGCATCCGGGAGGCGATCTCCACCGGTCTGACGGCCGAGGGCGCGGTTGTACGCGTACAGGACGATACCCGCACCCGCATGAAGAATGTGCAGGACAATTATCTGCGCGAACGGCTGCTCGATCTGGAGGATCTGGCCTATCGCCTGTTGCAGCACCTGGCGGGTGGCGACGCCGCCGGGACCGGTGGTGCCCTGCCGGAGAACGCGATCCTGGTGGCGCGCAACATGGGGCCGGCGGAGTTGCTGGACTATGACAGTTCCCGTCTGCGCGGGCTGGTCTTGGAAGAGGGGTCCGCGACCAGCCATGTCGCGATCGTGGCCCGCGCGCTGGATATCCCCGTTCTCGGCCGGGTCAAGGGCATCGTGGACCGGGTGGAGGCGCAGGATCATCTGATCGTGGACGCCAATAATGGCGTCTGCTTCGTTCGGCCGGGGGAGGATTTCCGGGCAGCCTTCGCGCTCTCCATGCGGACCTTCGAGGAGAAACGGGAAGCCCATCGCCGCGCCCGCGACCTGCCGAGCGTGACGCGCGACGGAGTCGCGGTCGACCTCATGATGAACGCCGGCCTCTTGATCGACATGCCGCATCTGCATGAAAGCGGCGCGGCGGGCATCGGGCTCTATCGCACCGAGGTTCCCTTCATGGTGCGCAACGATTTTCCGGACGTCGAGGCGCAGATCGATATCTATGCCCGTATCCTCGATCAGGCGGAAGGCAAGGAGGTGGTCTTCCGCACGCTCGATATCGGGGGCGACAAGGTGCTGCCCTATTTCGAGGCGGCGGAGGAGGAGAACCCCGCCATGGGCTGGCGCGCGATCCGCATCGCGATGGATCAGCCGGGCCTCTTGCGCACCCAGTTGCGCGCCATGATCCGGGCGGCCGGCGCGCGTCCGCTGACGGTGATGTTTCCGATGGTGGCGGAACTCTCCGAATTCGAATATGCCCGCCGCCTGTTGATGAAGGAGGTGCGGCGCTGCGCCGATCGTGGCCATCCGACGCCCGCGATGCTCAAGGTCGGCGCGATGCTGGAGGTCCCCTCGCTCGCTTTCCAGATCGAGGCGCTTTCGGGCCGGGCGGACTTCCTGTCGATCGGCTCCAACGATCTGCTGCAATTCCTGTTCGCTTCCGACCGGGGAAATCCAAGGCTGGATGGACGCTACGACCCGCTCTCGCCGCCGGCGTTGGGGTTCCTCAAGCATGTGATCGAGGCTTGCCGGCGCGCCGGTATTCCGCTCTCCGTTTGCGGCGAGATGGCGGGCGATCCGTTGCAGGCGATGACGTTGATCGGCCTCGGCATCCGCCGGTTGTCCATGGCGCCGGCTTCGGTCGGGCCGGTGCGCTCGATGGTGCGGTCGCTCGATGCCGCGACGACTAGTAGTTTCACGGAGAGCCTGCTCGAGGCACGTGGCCACAGCCTGCGCGCGCGCTTGGCGGGATTCGCGCGGGACCACGGGGTGTCGCTTTAGGCTCCGCCGCCGGGGCGGTCGCGATGGTCGGGGCGCATGCGGGCATACGGGTCCGGTTTCGGTCCAGGCTTCTCGATCACTTGATATAACCTTTTATGAATGAAGGAATATTCTTGTTGAACCGGCGGGCCGCCGGGGCGCGGATGGTTTCGCGGCGCGTGCCGGCCCGTGCGCCACGAACCGACCGCGACATCATGCCGGAAGGGGCGCGTATCGACATTCCGGTTTCCCGCAATGCGCCGGACCACGGCGGTTTCGTGCGTGTTTTTCGTGAGAAGACGCGGAGAATCATATCCATATCGGGCATTGCGTTTCCGTCGCCCTGCTTCATAATGCCCGTGAATCGTTGGTGTTTTGGGGCATCGGCAAGGAGCCCGTCGCGACATGGACGATCCCCGAGGGAGGGGGCGCGCCGGGTTCGTGAAAATGGTGGCCGCTAAGGATTTAGGGCTGCCGACCGGCCCCTGTTTCTTCGATAACCCAATCGGATAGTCATGGCGCGCATGCCGCACGAGACGATACAGCAGGACTCGACCCAGGACGCCGAGCGCTCCCGCCCCAAGGTCGGTGAGGTGCTGCGCAGCCGCCGCCTTTCACGCGATGAGGGGCTTCGGGAGGTCGCGCAGAAATTGCGCATCCGATACCCCTATCTGGAGGCGATCGAGGAAGGACGGCTCAGCGAGTTGCCGGGGCCGACCTATGCGATCGGCTTCGTGCGGGCCTATGCCGATTATCTGGGCCTGACCACGGAGGATGTGGTCGCCCGGTTCAAGGCGGAAAGCCGGCAATTGGAAAGCCGCTCGGAACTGGTCTTTCCCGAACCGCTTCCGGGCAGTCGCGTGCCGGGCTTCGCGCTCCTGCTGGTGGCGATCATGCTCGGTGGCATGGTCTATGGGGGATGGCTCTATGTCTCCGGCCAGGATCGTCCGATCGCGGAGATCATTCCCGCCGTGCCCGAACGGCTGGCCGCCCTGATCAACGACGTCTCGGGGCAGATTTCTGATGTGCCCGCACCGCCGCCCGGGACCGAAACCCCGGCGGAGGACGGGACGGCACCCGCCGATAGCGCGCCGGATGCCGGCACGGGCGCCGATGTCCGAATGGACGCGGAGACCGGGGCCGGTGCCTCCTCCGGCGCGGGCGGCAATGAATCATGGCCCGGCGCCCAGCCCCAGGCGGACCAAATGGCGGGTCAGACGGGGGAGACGACCTCCGAGTCGGCGCCGGCCTCCGGGGCGGAGGACGCGGCGCGGCCGACGACGGGGGGGGCGGTCGACGGAAGCGGGACCGCCGCGCCGCAAGCCGGAACGGGCGAAACCGAAACGACGCGCGCCGACGGGCCCCAGCCCGGCACGACGGAAGGCGTGGCCGCCGACGATGCGGAGGCGCCCGCCTCCGGTCAGGTCGCGACGGGACAGGCGCCGGCCGCCGAGGCCGCCGCCACCGGCGAGTCGACAGTGGCGCAATCGACGGCACCACAACCGACAACACCACAACCGACGATCCGGAGTGGGCAGGAAAACGCGACGGCCGCCGCCAACGGCGAGGCTGCCTCGACGGCGGAGAGCGGCGCGCCGGACGGCCCGGCCCCCCGCACCGCCGCGGAGGCGGAGGAGAATGTCGCGGCTATCGCCGAGGTGACGAGCGAACCTCTCGACCCGCCCGCGTCCGCCTCCAACCAGCCCACCTCGAACCAGCCTGCCGGCACGGCCCCCGATCCCGGTGCGCCGGCCTCGGGCGGTGTTCCGGCAGGCAACACGCCGACACAAGTCACGTCGACACAAGGCACGCCATCCCAAGACGGTGTGCCCCAGCAGGGCGGGGCCTCCCAAGGCGGGACGACGGAAACCGCTTCGGCCGAATTACCGGCCGTGCCGGAGAATGACAGCGCGGGCGATCAGATCGCGCCCGCCGCCGGGTCTGGTGGCCAGGTCTATGGCGCCGCCCCGGATCAATCGCGCGTGACCCTCACCGCGCGCGTCGCTTCCTGGGTCGAGGTCAGCGGCCCGGCCGGTCAGACGCTGATGGCGCGCCTGCTGCGCGCGGGCGAGACCTATCGCGTGCCGGACGAGGCGGGAGTAACATTGGTCACCGGCAATGCCGGCGGGCTGGAGATCCTGGTGGACGGGGAGCGCGCGCCGGATATCGGGCCGCTCGGCGCGGTGCGGCGCAATGTGGTGCTCGACCCGGCGAAGTTGAAGGCGGGGGTCGCCGTCGGCGGTTAGGTGCCGGGTATCGGCCCGATCCGCATCATGCGCGGGAAAGCGTTACGCCACGGCTTGATTTCCGCCGGCTCGACCCGCATTTTCAGGATATGGAGAGTCCCCCGGTGACTGGCGCTGGCCGGTACGGAAACGGGGTGTAACCCCTGGAACAACCTGGGCTGGGAACAACCCGGGCCGGGGACAAGCGCGGGACGGGCGAGCCCGGCCGAGGCCGCGCCCGAGGAAGATCGAGCACGGACGATGAGCGTCAGGCCCTATCGCGATATCTATCGCCGCCCTTCGCGCCGGATCATGGTGGGCGAGGTGCCGGTCGGCGGGGACGCGCCGGTCACCGTTCAGACCATGACCAACACGCTGACCGCCGACGCGGCGGCTACGATCGCCCAGATCCGGCGTTGCGAGATCGCGGGCGCGGACATCGTGCGCGTCTCCTGCCCCGACGCGGAATCGACCGAGGCGCTGCGCCATATCGTGCCCGAGGTGACGGTCCCGATCGTCGCCGATATCCATTTCCATTATAAGCGCGCGATCGAGGCGGCGGAGGCCGGGGCGGCCTGCCTGCGCATCAATCCGGGCAATATCGGCAGCGCCGAGCGCGTGCGCGAGGTGGTGCGCGCGGCCAAGGATTACGGCTGCTCCATGCGCATCGGCGTCAATGCCGGCTCGCTGGAGAAGCATCTGCTGGAGAAATACGGCGAGCCCTGCCCCGAGGCGATGGTGGAGAGCGCACTGGAACATGCCCGTATCCTGGAGGATAACGACTTCCGGGAGTTCAAGATTTCGGTCAAGGCATCGGACGTCTTCCTGGCGGCGGCGGCCTATCAGCAATTGGCGGAGGCGTGCGACTATCCGCTTCACCTGGGCGTGACCGAGGCGGGTGGCCTGCGCGCCGGGACGATCAAATCCTCGCTCGGCATCGGGTCGCTGCTCTGGGCGGGTATCGGGGACACGCTGCGCGTCTCTCTCTCGGCGGAGCCGGAGGAGGAGGTCCGCGTCGGCTTCGATATCCTGAAGTCGCTCAATCTGCGCCATCGCGGCGTCAATGTGATCTCCTGCCCCTCCTGCGCGCGCCAGCAGTTCGACGTGATCGAGACGGTGAAGGTGCTGGAGGACCGGTTGAGCCATATCACCACGCCGATGACGGTCTCGGTGATCGGATGCGTGGTGAACGGCCCGGGCGAGGCGCGGGAGACCGATATCGGCTTCACCGGTGGCGGCAAGGGCACGCATCAGGTCTATATCGCCGGGCAGCCGGCCCATCGGCTCAAGGACCGGGATATCGTCGATCATCTGGTCGAACTGGTCGAGGCGAAGGCGGCCGAGATCGAGGCCGAGAAAGCGGCCGCCGAGGAGACCGGCGGTCCCAAGACCCAGGCCGCCGACGCCGCCGAATAGCTCTTCAACACCCGGCCGAAGGACCGAAACGCCCGTGACGGATCACGCTTCCGTCGATCGGCCGGCGGATGCGCGGCCTTATATCGTCGGCGCGAATCATCGCACCGCGGACGGGCGGCTGCGCGAGGCGTTGTTCGTCGAGGAGGCGCGGCTGGAGGAGACCTATGCCGCGATCGGCGCGGCGGGGCTCGCCCCGGCGGCGTTGCTCTCCACCTGCGACCGGGTGGAACTGCACGGCATGGCCGCCGATCCGGAAGCGGCGGCCGCGCGGGCGGAAGCCTTCCTGGCGGACCGGGCGGGCGTTCCGCCCCATCGTTTGGACGGCGCGGTCTATCGGCTCTATGACGCGGATGCGGTCGGGCATCTCTATCGGGTGGCCTCGGCGCTCGACAGTCACATGGTGGGCGAGGCGCAGATCCTGGGGCAGCTCAAGGCCGCGGCCGCGCGCGCGGCCGCGGCCGGCACGATGTCGGTCGAACTCGACCGGCTTTATCAATCCGCCTTTCAATTGGCGAAGCGCGTGCGCAGCCAGACCCGGATCGGGGAGGGCGCGGTCTCCGTGGCGGCGGCCGCGGTGCGGATCGCGGGCGATCTACATGGCGACCTGAGCGACCGGCGCGGGCTTCTGATCGGACTCGGCGATGTCGCGGACGTGATGTTGGAGCAGTTCGAGCGTGCCGGCCTGACCCGGTTCGACATGACCGGCCCGTCGCGCCGGACCGAACGGGTGGCGGGCCGTGCCGGCCGGAACTTCGTGCCCTTCGACCGGCTGGCCGAGGCCATCGGCGAAAGCGACGTGGTGGTGACGGCCGGGGGCCTCGGCCGATATCTGGTGACGCCGGAGGTGCTGGAGGCGGCGCTGGACCGTCGGCGGCGCCGGCCGATCCTGCTGCTCGATTGCGGTGTGCCGCGCGATGTGGAGCCGGCCTGCGACCGGATCGAGGAGGCGTTCCTCTATAGCCTCGCCGATATCGAGCGGTTGGCCGAGCGCGGCCAACTCGACCGCCGGGCGGAGGCCGAGGAGGCGGGTCGCATGGCGGAGGCCGCGGTAATCGAATGGCGCCGCCACCAGGCGGAACAGGAAGGGATTCCGGCACTGATCGCGCTGCGCGAGCATTTCGAGACGGCGCGGGCCGACGTCCTCTCCCGCCATCCGCGCGCCGACGCGGAGGAGGCGACGCGGCTGTTGATGAATCGACTGCTGCACCGGCCAAGCGAGGCGCTGCGCGCCATCGCGGCCGAGGGGGGCGCGGCCGACCTGCGCGACATGGTGACCGTCAATCGCGTCCTGGCGCGCCTGTTCGGCGTGGGCGGCGCGGCGGAGGCCGGTGCGGCGGAAAGCGGCGTGGTGGCGGATCAAACCGGACGGGACGATCAGGAGGTGAAGGACCGCGAATGAGTTGGACCGATAATCTGGAACGGGTCCTGGCGCGCCATCGGGAGCTTTCCGATACCATGGCGCGGGGCGATCTGGGCGCCGACGCGTTCCGAAAATATTCGAAGGAATATGCCGACCTCTCCCCTCTGGTGGAGAAGGCGGAGGCCTTCAAGGCCGCGAGGGCCGAACGCGCGGACCTTGCCGGCATGGCCGAGGATGCGAGCGCCGACGCGGAGATGCGCGCGCTGGCGCGCGAGGAATTGGAGACGCTCGACGAACGCCTGCCGGAGATCGAGCACGAGTTGAAACTGCTCCTGCTGCCGAAGGACGAGGCCGACGATCGCAGCGCCATCCTGGAAATCCGCGCCGGGACCGGCGGTGACGAGGCGGCGCTCTTCGCGGGCGATCTGTTCCGGATGTATCAGCGCTACGCCCAGATCCGGGGCTGGCGCCTCGACGTGGTGGAGGCGAGCGAGAACGAGATCGGCGGCTATTCCCAGATCATCGCCGAGGTGTCGGGCGATGGCGCCTATGGCGCGCTCAAGTATGAATCGGGCGTCCATCGCGTCCAGCGCGTGCCGGAGACGGAATCCGGCGGCCGCATCCACACCTCCGCCGCGACGGTGGCCGTGCTGCCGGAGGCGCAGGAGGTCGATATCGACATCGACGAGGGCGATCTGCGCGTCGATACCTATCGCAGCCAGGGTGCCGGCGGTCAGCATGTGAACACCACCGACAGCGCGATTCGCATCACCCACATCCCGACCGGCGTCGTCGTCACCTGCCAGGACGAAAAGTCGCAGCATAAGAACCGGGCGAAGGCGATGCGGGTCCTTCGTGCGCGCCTGTTCGACGCCGAGCGCGAACGTCAGATGAGCGAGCGGGCGGAGGCCCGCAAGACCCAGGTTGGCTCCGGCGACCGGTCGGAACGCATCCGCACCTACAATTTCCCGCAAGGCCGCGTCACCGACCATCGCATCAACCTGACGCTCTACAAGCTGGATAAGGTGATCGCCGGCGAGGCGCTGGGCGAGGTGATCGACGCCCTGGTGCTGGAGGATCGCGCGGCCCGGCTCGCCGTGATCGCCGAGGATGGCTGAGACGACCCCGCCTAAAACCCTGGGGGCGCTGCTGACCGCGGCCACGGCCCGCCTTGCCGAAGCGGGGGTGGAGACGCCGGCGCGCGATGCGCGTCTGTTGCTGGCCGATGCCATGGCGGTTTCCCCGGCGGCGCTGATCGGGGCGGGGCGCGATCCGGTTTCGCCGACCGCCGCCGCGCGGTTCGAGGCTCATATCATCCGGCGCGCGGAGCGGGAGCCGGTATCCCGGATCCTGGGACGGCGGGGATTCTGGACGCTCGACCTTGCGGTCGATCCGGCGGTCCTCGATCCGCGCGCGGACAGCGAAACCTTGGTGGAGGCCGCGCTCGACGCCGCGCCGGACAGGGCGCGGGCTTGGCGGGTGCTCGACCTCGGTGTCGGCAGCGGGTGCCTATTGCTGGCCGTGCTGTCGGAGCGGCCGGCGGCGATCGGCCTCGGCATCGATCGCTCGGCGGCGGCGGCCGGAATCGCGCGGGCCAACGCGGCGGCGCTCGGCCTCGATGGCCGGGCATGGATCGCGGTCGGCGACTGGGCGGCGGCGGTGGCTGGGCCGATCGACCTGGTTTTGGCGAATCCACCCTATATCGCGCGCGGCGAGATCGCGGACCTCGCCCCGGAGGTCGCGGGACATGATCCCCGGCTCGCGCTCGATGGGGGGGCGGACGGTTTGGACGCCTATCGCGCGATTCTCGCGGGATTGCCGCGACTCCTCGCGCCGGACGGCCATGCGGTCTTCGAGGTCGGCGCGGGGCAATGGGCCGCGCTCGCCGATCTGGCCCTGGCGGCGGGTTTCGAGGCGACGGCCTGCCGGCGCGATTCGGCGGGGATCGCACGGGTTCTGAGTGTCCGTCGCATGGGCAAAAAACGGCTTGGAAAGAGCCAACGAACGGGCTAGGGTCATCCGCGCGTCGGGTACGATGTTGCGGCTGATGCGCGGGCTAATTGCCCCGCGTGCCGCGTGATCGGGGCGACGCTGGCGGACAATCCGGCGAATAGTAGGCCGCACAGGATGTGCGCGCGGTGCGATCCACGGGATCGCGTCCCGATACGCGCTCGCCCTAGGGAATGGCCATGCATGCCGCCCATAATGGGCGTGGCCGGGCACCAGCCGAGGCGACGACGAAAGGCTCCCCGCGTGTCGTGACGTGGGGGAGGCCGGACGGAAGCGCGGTCTTGACCGTGCGCGCCGCAGGCTCCCGCGCCGTCGGGTTGAGAGGGGCCGGACGAAAATCGGCCGGATCGGGGGGACCTATTCGGTCTCACGCATGAGGTCGCCGTCACGGGTCGCGGCCGTCCTTGATGGACGGGCGGGGGCCATTTCATGAATGACGGCGGGAATCGAACGAGGATCGGTGTGAGCAATCAGAATCAAAAGCGCGGCCGTCGTAACAATAACAACAATAATAATGGCGGCGGTGGTCGCCGTGGTGGCGGAAATCCGGCACGGCAGAATTATGATTCGAATGGGCCGGGTGTGCGTATTCGCGGCAACGCGACGCAGATCCAGGATAAGTATCTGCAATTGGCGCGCGATGCTCAGGGTTCCGGCGACCGGGTTCTGGCCGAGAATATGTTGCAGCATGCGGAGCATTACTACCGCATCCTGAACGCCGATTCCGGCGATCGGGGCGGCCGCTCCAACCAGCATCAAGGGCAACCCCAGATGCCGAATGCCGCCGAACTTACCCAGCGCGGCGATCAAGACGATGACGCGGGCAATCGGCGCGACGACGCCGATGGATCGCGCCGGGAGCAAGCGTCGGGACGCGATCAGGGCACCGACGGCCGGGACGACGGCGATACCGCCGAGGGCGATGGCGGCGGCCGTCCCGCGCGCGCGCAACGTGGTCGGGGCCGGGGGCGCCCGCGCCGCGAGGCGAGCGATGAGGGGGCGGGCGAATCCGGCCCGGTCGCCAAATCCGGGACCGACGCGACGAACGAGGACGGCACGGGCGCTGGCGGCGATTCACCCAAACAGGAAGCGGCCGACGCGACCGACACGGGAGGCACCGACGCGGGAGGCACCGAGGCCGGGGCGACAGAGGCGGCAGCGGCTGAAAGCGCGCCGCCCAAGCGTGGTCGCGGCCGCCCCCGCAAGAACCCGGATGCGCCCCCGCGTCGTCGTCGGACGCCGTCCCGGGATGCGGCCGATAATGCGGCCGACTCGGAGGAGCCGGACGATGCCGGCGTCCGCGCCATTCTCGGCGCGGACTGAACGACGCGCCGGCGCCCCGCCGGCGGCCATTTCCGGCGCTCGTTTCATGTTGTTCCGGTGACGGTCGGGGCGGTCGGTCAGGCGATGCGCGCGCTATCGCCCTTGGCGATCCGGCCGCCTCGAACGACGCGGGCATAGACGCCGCATTCGATATGACCGAAGCCCTTACGCAGGGTGAGCGGCAGGTTCATGTCGACCGCGCCGGTCGCGGGGTCGACATTGGTGGCGGCGCAGCGCTCGATCGGCTCGACGACCTCCAGCGCGGCCTCGCCGATCTCGATCACCTTGCCGACCCAGCCCGATTCGGTCCAGGCCGGCGCGCCGTCGATATAGAAATTGCCTCGGAAGCGCAGCGGATCGACCGGCGCGCGGGCGACGCGCTCGATATCGCGCACGCTCGCCAGATTGATCAACGAAACCCATGGGTCCGGTACGTCGGTGAATTGCTGGTCCGCCGGTGCCTCGACGATGCGCGGATTGCCGCGCGGTCCTTCCGGCAGGAAACCGGAGAGGAAGGTTTGCAGCAGCATTCGTCCGGTGACGTCGTCGAGCCGCCCACGGCTGACCTGCTTGCCCTTGCGGGTGATGGTCAGGGTGTTCGTCTCATCTTCGAAGGAGATGCCGAGTTGGCCGAGCTTCTCGTCCTTCGCCAACATCAGGAATTCCTGCTTCCGCGCCCATTCCGGGGCGGCGGGGTCGATCTTGCTGGCGGCGTGCGCGATCGCCCACCGGCGGTCGTTGGGCAGCGCGCGGCCGACCGCCAAGGCGACCTCCGACACATGGTCGGCGCTCAATCCCTTTACCGGATAGCGGCAGATATCGTCGACGCGCATCCCCATGCCTCCGTTTTAGCCACTCCCTTCGGTGTCGCCAAGGCCCGCGAGGATCTCACCGCGACCACGTGCAATGCGGGCGGAATGGTCGCGGCGTTTCAACTTGCTGTGATTGGGCGGCGCGCCTAGTTTCGCACGCGCGATCTTTCGTCCACCGTTTCCCCTTAGCGTGGTGTGATTTCAGACTAAATGGCTGATGCCTTTCCCTATGAGGTCTATGCGGTGCGGGCCGGTTCCTCCGCGCCGGTCTTCGCTCTCGTCTCGCCCGTTCGGGTGTTGCTGGTTCTTCTGGGGCGGGAAGCGCCGCCTCTCGGCACATCGATGGTGACCGCGCTCAAGGAGATCGATTGCTCTCCGCGCGACGTGCGCGACATCGTCCATGTCGGCGAGGCGCCGGAGGATGGCCCGCGCAGCGTCGCGGCCTTCGCCGATGCTTGGATACATCGCGTCACGGGAGAAAAGGACCTGCTGGCCGGCATCAGCGCCGTGCGTGACGAGGACGGGCGCCTTACCCTGCGCGTCACCACGCGCGGCGGGCGCCTGATCCTGCCCGCGCTGGACCAGGTGCCCGCCGGCGCGGCGGTGCGGTTGGATTAGGCCGCCTCGGCCTTCACCTGCGTGCCGTTGATGACGAGGCCGTCCGCGTCGGCGGTGACGCGGACCGTGTCGCCGTCCACGATCCCTCCTTCCAGGATCAGCGTGGCCAGCGGGTTCTGCAGGTGCTTCTGGATCACCCGCTTCAACGGCCGCGCGCCATAGACCGGGTCATAGCCGGTCGCGCCCAGCCAGTGCTTGGCCGCCTCGTCCACCTCCAGCCCGATCCGGCGGTCCGCCAGGAGCTTGGTGAGATGGCCGAGCTGGATATCGACGATCCCGGTCATGTTCTCCCGGCCGAGGCGGCGGAACAGCAGGATTTCGTCCAGCCGGTTGAGGAATTCCGGCCGGAAGGCGCCGCGCACGACGTTCATCACCTGCTGGCGCGCCTCCTCGACATCCTGGCCGTCCTCCTGGGCCGCCAGGAATTCCGCGCCCAGGTTCGAGGTCATGACGATCAGCACGTTGCGGAAATCGATCGTCCGGCCCTGGCCGTCCGTCAGGCGCCCCTCGTCCAGTACCTGGAGCAGGACGTTGAAGACATCCGGATGGGCCTTTTCCACCTCGTCGAACAGCACGACCTGATAGGGTCGGCGGCGCACGGCCTCGGTCAGGGCGCCGCCCTCGTCATAGCCGACATAGCCCGGGGGCGCGCCGATCAGGCGGCTGACCGAGTGTTTCTCCATGAATTCCGACATGTCGATGCGCACCATGGCGGTGTCGTCGTCGAACAGGAATTCGGCGAGCGCCTTGGTCAGTTCCGTCTTGCCGACGCCGGTCGGCCCCAGGAACAGGAAGCTGCCGATCGGCCGGTTCGGGTCCTGCAGGCCGGCCCGGCTGCGCCGCACGGCGTTGGCGACGGCCTTGATGGCCGCGTCCTGGCCGATCACCCGCTTGGCCAGCAGGCTTTCCATGCGGACCAGCTTCTCGCGCTCGCCTTCCAGCATCTTGTCGACCGGAATGCCGGTCCAGCGGCTGACGACGCTGGCGATATCCTGGTCGGTGACGGCTTCGTTCAGCATATGGCCCTGGCCCGCGTCCGCCTCGTCGTCGTCGCGTGCCTCGGCGGTGGCGAGCTTCTTCTCCAGATCGGGGATCACGCCATAGGCGAGCTCGCCCGCCCGGTCGAAACGCCCGTCGCGCTGCGCCTGGGCAAGCTCGACGCGTGCCGCGTCCAGTTTCTCCTTCAGTTCCTGGGCGGAATGCAGCTTCTCCTTCTCCGCCTGCCAGGCGGCGGTCATGTCGGCGCTTTGCTTCTCCAGCCCGGTCAGTTCCTCCTCCAGCTTCTCCAGCCGCTCGCGGGAACCCTTGTCGGTCTCCTTCTTGAGGGCCTCGCGCTCGATCTTGAGCTGGATGATCCGCCGGTCGAGTTCGTCGATCTCCTCCGGCTTGCTATCGACCTCCATGCGCAGGCGCGAGGCCGCCTCGTCCATCAGGTCGATCGCCTTATCCGGCAGGAACCGGTCGGTGATGTAGCGGTTGGAGAGCGTCGCGGCCGCAACCAGCGCCGAATCCTGGATGCGCACGCCGTGATGGACCTCGTATTTCTCCTTCAGACCACGCAGGATCGAAATGGTGTCGGCCACCGTCGGTTCCGCCACGAAGACGGACTGGAATCGCCGGGCCAGCGCCGCGTCCTTCTCGATATGCTTGCGGTATTCGTCGAGTGTCGTGGCGCCCAGACAGTGCAATTCGCCGCGCGCCAGCGCCGGTTTCAGCATGTTGGAGGCATCCATCGAGCCTTCCGCCGCGCCGGCGCCCACCAGCGTGTGCAATTCGTCGATGAACAGGATGATACCGCCCTCGTCGGCCGCGACCTCCTCCAGCACGGCCTTCAGCCGTTCCTCGAACTCGCCGCGGAACTTGGAGCCCGCGACCATCGCGGACAGGTCGAGCACCAGCAGTTTCTTATCGCGCAGCGCCTCCGGCACGTCGCCATTGACGATGCGCAGCGCCAGCCCCTCGACGATCGCGGTCTTGCCGACGCCGGGCTCGCCGATCAGCACGGGGTTGTTCTTCGTCCGGCGCGAAAGCACCTGGATCGACCGGCGGATTTCCTCGTCCCGCCCGATGACGGGGTCGAGCTTGCCGTCCCGCGCGGCCTGGGTCAGGTCGCGGGTGTATTTCTTGAGCGCGTCGAACTTGCCTTCCGCGTTCTGGCTATCGGCCGTGCGGCCCTTGCGCATGTCCTTGATGGCCTTGTTGAGGGCCTGCGGATTGACGCCCGCGTCGGCCAGCGTCTTGGCCGCCCCCGTTCCCGACGCCATGGCGAGCGCCAGCAGCATCATCTCGGCCGTCACGAAACTGTCGCCGTTGTTCTTGGCGAGGTCCTCCGCCTGGCTCAACAGCTTCGCCGTCGCGGTGTCGAGATGGAGCGAATTGGCCCCGCCACCCTGAACCTTGGGCTGCTTGACCAGATCCGTCTCGACGAGCGCCAGCGCGCGCTTCGGATCGCCGCCGGCGGCCCGGATGAGGGTCGCTGCCAGCCCTTCCTCGTCGTCGAGCAGGACCTTGAGCAGATGGTCGGGAACCAGCCGTTGGTGATCCGAATTGATCGCCAGCGTCTGGGCGGACTGGATGAAACCGCGACTGCGGTCGGTGAACTTCTCGAAATTCATGCCTGTCGATCCTCTTCGTTCGTCCCCCGCATCATGCAGCGAGACGTCCAAGAACCCGAATGCCACGGGCCGGACTTCCGGCCAGGAGACCCGCTTCGGCGGCGTCCCCGCATTCATCGTACCAGATATATTGGAAGCGCGGGGAAGGGCCACAAGACCGATGATTCGGGCTGCGTGGCGTATCGGCCCCTTGTTCGCGTCTATCCCGCCATTGGGTGAAATCAATGGGGCCGCGGGCCTCGGGGATTGTTACATGGCTGCAATATAACTGCGCTAACCACCGACCCCTGCTGAAAGGATGACGGCATGGACACCCTGACCCGAGCGACCCCCCATACGGACGCCGCCGATCTCGTCGCGGAACTCGCCGGTGTCGAGGACCGGGCGCTGACGCTGCGCTGGCCCGACGGCGCGACCCATCGGTTCGACGCGGTTTGGCTGCGCGACAATGCGCGCGGCGACGCCCACCGCCATGGCGGCAACGACCAGCGCCTGTTCGATGTCGCCGACCTGCCGGCGGACATTACCATCGCGGCGGCCGAAATCGCGGCGGACGGAAATCTTCGCCTGACGGTCGAGCCGGAGGGGCTGGATCTCGTCTTCTCGCCCGGATGGCTGCGCGTGAACGCCTATGATGGCCGGTCCGGCGTGGGAGGTAACGAAGACGGTGAGGGGGGCGCGCCCGCGACCTGGGACGCGCGCCTCGCCGACCGCCTCGTCCGGCACGATTACGCCGCCGTCACCCGCGATCCGGCCGCCCTGTATGATTGGCTGGACGCGATCCGCGCGGACGGCTTCGCGCTGATGCATAACGTCCCGGCGGAACCGGGCATGGTCTGCCGGTTGGCCTCCCTCTTCGGTTTCGTGCGCGAGACCAATTACGGGCGCCTGTTCGACGTGCGCAGCGAGGCGCGACCGAACAACATGGCCTTCACCGCGGCCGGATTGGGTGTGCACACCGATAATCCCTATCGCGACCCGGTGCCGGGGCTGCAACTCCTCCATTGCCTGGCGGCGGAGGAGGATGGCGGTGCCTCCATCGTCGTGGACGGGTTCGAGGCCGCCCGTCGCCTGGCGGAGAGCGCGCCGGAGGATTTCGCCCTGTTGGCGCGCTGGCGGGTGCCCTTTCGCTACCGTACCGGCACGACCGACCTGCGCGCCCGCCGCCGGTTGATCGAGGTGGACGAGGCCGGACGGCCGATCGCGGTCGCCTACAATAACCGCTCCATCGCGCCGCTGGATCTTCCGGCGGAGGTAATGCCGGCCTATTATCGGGCCTATCGGCGGTTCTCGGAGGTTCTGCGCGACCCGTCTCTCGCCGTGCGCTTCAAGATGGGACCGGGCGATCTGTTCGTGGTCGACAATCGCCGGGTGCTGCACGGCCGGGACGGTTTCGCGGGCGGCACCCGCCATCTTCAGGGCTGCTACGCCGATATGGATTCGCTGTTGAGCCAGCTTCGCGTCATGGAACGCGAGCGCGGCGGCGAGGGGGAACGGGCATGACCGCCCCGACGACCAACCGGGAAACCGGCATTCGGGATACCCTGCCGAGCGACCCCGACCGGGTGACGGCCGTGACGGCGGTGGACTTCATCCTCGCCCTCTTCGCCCAGGCGGGCGGGCGCGACTATCTGGGCGAGGTGGTGAGCCAGCAGGAGCACGCGCTGCAATGCGCCGTCTGCGCCGATCAGGAGGACGCGCCGCCGCCGCTGGTCGCCGCCAGCCTGCTGCACGATGTCGGGCATTATCTGCATGATTGCGCGGAGGACGCGGCCGCCCAGGGCCTGGACAGCCGGCACGAGCAGGCGGGCGCCGATTTCCTGGCCCGCTTCTTCCCGCCGGAGGTCTCGGAGCCGGTGCGCCTGCATGTCGATGCCAAGCGCTATCTCTGCGCGGTGGAGCCGGATTATTTCGACCGTCTGTCGGAGGCGAGCGTCCATTCGCTCAATCTCCAGGGCGGACCGATGTCCCCGGCGGAGGTCGCGGCCTTCGAGGCCAATCCGCATCATCGCGCCGCCGTGCGGCTGCGCCGTTGGGACGAGACCGGCAAGGTCGAGGGGCTGCGCACGCCCGCGCCGGAGGATTTCCGCGCGTTGCTGGCGGGGTTGGTGCGCCCCGTCGGCGCGGACGGCCGCTGACCCTTCGCGTGCTACCCTTCGCGCTTCCTCTCCCCCTTTCCAAGCCTTCCCCGCTCCGCCATAAGGGCTTCGGGGTAAGGACAGGCGGGGAATGGATGCGATGAGCGAGACGCCACTGCCGCTCGACGGGCTGCGAATCCTGGATATGAGCCGGATTCTGGCGGGGCCGACCTGCACGCAGTATCTGGGTGACCTGGGCGCCGACGTGATCAAGGTCGAACGGCCCGGCGCCGGCGACGACACGCGCAAATGGGGGCCGCCCTATCTGCGCGACGCCGAGGGCGCGGAGACGGAGGAGAGCGCCTATTACCTCTCATCCAACCGCTCCAAGCGCTCGGTGGCGATCGACGTCTCCACGCCGGAGGGGCAGGCGCTGATCAAGCGGCTGCTCGTCGGCTGCGACGTGCTGATCGAGAATTACAAGGTCGGCGGCCTGAAGAAATACGGCCTGTCCCATGACGATCTGAAGGATGATTTCCCGGGGCTCGTCTATTGCTCGATCACCGGTTTCGGCCAGACCGGCCCCTATGCGGCGCGCGCGGGCTATGATTTCCTGGCGCAGGGCATGGGCGGCATCATGTCGGTGACCGGCGCGCCGGAGGGGGAGCCGACGAAGGTCGGCGTCGGCATCGCCGACGTGATGTGCGGCATGTACGCGACCACCGCGATCCTGGCCGCGCTGCGCCACCGCGACCGCACCGGCGAGGGCCAGCATATCGACGCCTGCCTGCTCGACACCCAGGTCGCCTGGTTGATCAACGAGGGGTGCAACTATCTGATATCCGGCAAGGTGCCGAAGCGGATGGGCAACGAGCATCCCAACATCGTCCCCTATAAGGTGTTCGAGGTGAAGGACGGCTTCGTCATCCTGGCCATCGGCAACGACGCGCAGTTCCAGCGTTGGTGCGGGTTCGCGGGCGCCGGGGATCTGGCGGCCGATCCACGCTTCCAGACCAACAAGGACCGCGTCACCAATCGCGCCGTCCTTTATGCGGAGATGCCGCGCTACATGATCGTCCGGACGATCGACGAATGGGTCGATGGGCTTGCCGCCATCGGCGTGCCCTGCAGCCCGGTCAACACGATCGACCGCGTCTTCGACGACCCACAGGTCCAGGCGCGCGGCATGCGCATCGACCTGCCGCACCATCAGGCGGGCGGCGACGGCACCGTGCCGTTGATCGCCAATCCGATGAAATTCTCCCGCACGCCGGTGCGCTATCGGCGTGCCCCGCCGACGCGCGGGCAGCATACGGACGAGATTCTCTCGGAAACGCTCGACCTCGACGCGGCGGAGATCGCGCGGCTGCGTGCGGCCGGCGCGATCGAGTAGGATGGCAAGGCGAGGGAAGGGGGAGCTGTTCCGTTTCCGCCGCCGATGTCGCGCTTTGGCCGAAGCTTGACGGAGACCGGCATATGCCGTGCCCTGTTCCGGGCTATAGACCGTCGGCGTGATTTCAGCGGTGCCGGCGGCACCATCCGTTGGGGTTGTCGATGGGCGAGTATTCGGTCTGGAGCGTGCTGAAGGGCGGGTTCACCGCCCAACGCCATTGGAAACCCGCCTGGCGCGATCCCGATCCGAAGCCGGCCTATGACGCGCTGATCGTCGGCGGGGGCGGGCATGGTCTGGCGAGCGCCTTCTATCTCGCCAAGCTGCACGGCATGCGCAATATCGCGGTGCTGGAGAAGGGCTGGCTGGGCGGCGGCAATACCGGGCGGAACACGACCATCGTGCGCTCCAACTACATGTTGGAGGGCAATGCGCATTTCTATGAGAAGTCGCTGCAACTGTGGGAGGGGTTGAGCCAGGAACTCGGCTACAACGTCATGTTCTCCCAGCGCGGCGTGATCAATCTGGCGCATTCGGACGCGCAGATGGACGCCTATGCCCGGCGCGGCAACGCCATGCGCCTCAACGGGATCGATGCCGAACTGCTCTCCCGCGAGGAGGTGCGTGCCCGCGCGCCGATGTGCGATTTCTCCGACAAGGCGCGGTTCCCGATCCATGGCGGGCTGTTGCAGCCGCGCGGCGGCACGGCGCGGCACGACGCGGTCGCCTGGGGCTTCGCGCACGCGGCCGACCGGCTGGGCGTCGATATCATCCAGAATTGCGAGGTGACCGGCATCGATGTCGAGCAGGGCCGCGTCACCGGCGTTCAAACCACGCGCGGTGCGATCAAGGCGCCGAAGATCGGCCTCGCCGTCGCCGGGCACACGACGCAACTGGCCGAGATGGCCAGCCTGCGCCTGCCGATCGAGAGCCATTTGCTCCAAGCCATGGTGTCGGAGCCGCTGAAGCCCTGGATCGACACGGTCGTCACCTTCGGCGCCGGGCATTTCTATATCAGCCAGTCGGACAAGGGCGGCCTCGTCTTCGGCGGCGACCTCGACGGCTATAATTCCTTCGCCCAGCGCGGCAACATGCCGACGGTGGAACATGTGATCCAATGCGGCGTGGCCCTGATGCCGGGGTTGAAGCGCCTGCGCCTACTGCGCCATTGGGGCGGCGTCATGGACATGACCATGGACGGCAGCCCGATCATCGGCCGCACGCCGGTGGAGGGGCTCTATCTCAATGGCGGCTGGTGCTATGGCGGCTTCAAGGCGACGCCGGGCAGCGGCTGGGTCTTCGCCCATACCATCGCCCAGGACCGGCCGCACAAGCTGAACGAGGCGCTGGGGCTGGAGCGGTTCGAGACCGGCGCCCTGCTGGACGAGCGCGGCGCCGGTCCGGTGCCCGGCTGGCATTGAGCGCGGGCGCGCTCGGGATCGTGATCGAGGGAAAGGTGCGTCGGCGGAATGTTTCGGATTGAATGCCCCTGGTGCGGCACGCGCGACATGGTGGAATTCACCTATGTCGGCGACGGCACGCTGACCCGCCCGGCGCTCGGCGCGCGGACAGGTCATTTCGAGCATGTCTATCTGCGCGCCAACCCGAAGGGCACGCATGTCGAGCTTTGGCATCATGTCGCGGGCTGCCGCCAGCATGTGGCGGTGAAGCGCGATACCCTCACCCATGAGATCCTGGCGACCGGCGGACCGGGCGAGGTGACGGCCGCGCGCGACGACGTGCCGAAGGGCGCGGCAAAAGGCGAGACGGGGGGCATGGCGTGAGCGAGTATCGCAAATCCCCCCGCTCCCCCCTGCCCAGCGTCGCGCCGCCGAAGTCGCGGCCCATGCGCGTGGCCGACGGCGGGCGCATCGACCGCACGCGGCGGCTTAGCTTCACCTTCGATGGTGTCGCGATGACCGGGTTCGAGGGGGATACGCTCGCCTCCGCCCTGTTGGCGAATGGCGTCGATCTGGTCGGGCGCAGCTTCAAGTATCACCGCCGGCGCGGCATCTTCTCCAACGGGCCGGAGGAGCCGAACGCCCTGGTCCGTCTGCGTGTCGGCGCGCGGATGGAGCCCAATACGCGCGCCACCATGGTCCCCCTCTATGACGGGCTGGTGGCGGAGAGCCAGAATCGCTGGCCCACGCTGGCCCACGATATCCAGGCGCTCAATTGGCTGATCGCGCCCTGGATTCCGGCGGGGTTCTACTACAAGACCTTCATGGGCCGCGCGGCCAACACCCGGCTTTGGATGTGGTTCGAGAAATCGATCCGCCGGGCCGCCGGCATGGGCACCGGCACGCACGAGGCCGACCCCGACGACTATGACAAGATGACCGCCCATTGCGAGGTGCTGGTGATCGGCGGCGGGCCGTCGGGCCTGGCCGCGGCGCGGGCGGCGGCGGCCGGCGGCGGCCGCGTGGTCCTGGTCGATGAGCGCGAGGATTTCGGCGGCCGCCTGCTGATGGACCGCGAGACGATCGACGGCGAGGAGGGCGCCGCCTGGGCCGCCCGGATGCGCGCGGAATTGGCGGCGCTTTCCAATGTCCGCCTGCTGCCCCGGACCACCGCCTTCGGCTATTACGACCATAACCGGATCGGCTGTGTCGAACGGGTGAGCGACCATCTGATCGAGCCCGAGCCGCATCGCCCGCGCCAGCGCCTGTGGTCGATCCGCGCGGCGGAGGTGGTGCTGGCCACCGGCGCGATCGAACAGCCGCTCGCCTTCGCGGACAACGATCTGCCGGGCGTCATGCTGGCGGGGGCGGTGCGCGCCTATGCCAACCAATATGGCGTGAAGGTGGGCGAGCGTATCGTGATCGCCACCAACAACGACGACGCCTATCGCACGGCCTGCGATCTGGACGATGCCGGCGCCTGGGTGGAGGCGGTCGTCGATATGCGCCCGAAGGGGGCGGAGCCTACGCTGCGCGCGGCGATCAAGGAGCGCGGGATCGACATCCTGCATGGTTGGGCGCCGGTGAAGGCGCAAGGCACGAAGCGCGTGCGCGGCCTCGCCATCCTGAAGATCGACGAGACCGGCAAGCCCGTCGGCAATCAACGTGCGGCCAGTTGCGATATCGTCGCGATATCCGGCGGTTGGCAACCGACGCTCCACCTCTTCAGCCAGACCGGCGCCAAGGCGGTCTGGGACGATGCGAAGGCGTGCTTCCTGCCCGGCCCGCCGCGCCAGCGCGAACGCTCCGCCGGGGCCTGCGCCGGGCGCTTCACGCTGTCCGAATGCCTGGAGGGCGGGCACGCCGCCGGCCTGGACGCGGCGGAGAAGGCCGGCGCCGCGCGCCCAACCCTCGCGGCACCCCGGGCCGAGGTCACCCCGCAGAACCCGCCGCGCGCGATCTGGGAGTGCCCCAAGCCGGTGAACACGCCGGGCAAGCGCTTCGTCGATTTGCAGGACGATGTCGCCGTCTCCGACATTCAACTCGCCCATCGCGAGGGCTATGTCTCGGTCGAGCATCTGAAGCGCTACACCACCCTCGGCATGGGGACGGACCAGGGCAAGACCTCCAACATCGCGGGCTTCGCCGTGATGGCGGCCGCGCGCGGGGTCGAAATCGGGCGCACCGGCACCACCACCTTCCGCCCGCCCTATACGCCGGTCGCGCTCGGCGCGCTGGCCGGGCCGGAGGTGGGGGAGCATTACGCCCCCCTGCGCCGCACGCCGATGGATTCCTGGCATGCGGAACGGGGCTGCACCTGGATCGACGCCGGCCTCTGGCGCCGCCCGCGCACCTATCCCGCCCATGAGGGGGAGGGGCTGTTCGATGCCTATATCCGCGAGACCAAGGCGGTGCGCGGCTCGCTCGGCCTGTGCGACGTCACCACGCTCGGCAAGATCGACATCCAGGGGCCGGATGCGGCGGAATTCCTGAACCGCCTCTATATCAACGGCTGGAAGACGCTTCCCGTCGGCAAGGCGCGCTATGGCCTCATGCTGCGCGAGGATGGGCTCGTCCTCGACGATGGCACGACCTCGCGCCTGGGCGAGACGCATTTCCTGATGACGACGACGACGGCGAACGCCGTGCGCATCATGGCCTGGATCGAGTACTATCTGCAGGTCGTCTGGCCGGATCTGCGGGTGAAGGCGACCAGCGTGACGGAACAATGGGCGGCGATGGCGATCGCCGGGCCGAAGGCGCGCGAATGCCTCGCCACCGTGGTGGACCGCGACCTTTCCAACGAGGCCTTTCCCTTCATGGCCTGTGGGCCGTGCGTGATCGACAAGGGCGTGGCGGGGGCCGAGATTCCGGCGCGTCTCTTCCGCATCAGCTTCTCGGGCGAGCTTGCCTATGAACTGAACGTCCCGGCCGATCATGGCCGCGCGGCGTGGGAGCGGCTGATGGCGGCCGGCGCGCCCTTCGATATCGTGCCCTACGGCATGGAGGCGCTCGGCAATATGCGGATCGAGAAGGGGCATGTCGCGGGGCCGGAACTGGACGGCCGGACGACCGCCGAGGATCTGGGGCTGGGCCGCATGATGTCCTCGAAGAAGGATTTCATCGGCGCGCAACTCGCCAGGCGGCCCGACATGACGCGGCCGGACCGCAAGCAGCTGGTCGGCCTCGTACCGGTGGACGGCAAGACGCGCCTCGGCCAGGGCGCGCAACTCGTCGCCGCCGACGCGCCGGCGCGGGCCGGATCGCTCGCCGCCGGTGGGGCGCCGGTCGCGATGATCGGTCATGTCACCTCGACCGGCTACAGCCCGGAACTGGACCACCCCATCGCGCTTGGCCTCGTGGAGAATGGGCGCGCGCGGCATGAGGAGGTGATCGCGATGCGCGATCCGGTGCGCGGGCGTGAAACGAAGGTGCGCATCGTCGCCCCCGTCTTCGTCGATCCGGAGGGAGAACGGCTCCATGGCTGAAACGGCATCCCTTCACCCCGCCCGCCGCTCCGCGCTGGAAGGGCATCTCCTGCCCGGCGATGTGGGGGGCATCGGCGCGGACGGGCCGGGATTGACGGTGACGGAGCGTCGCGCGCTCGCCATCGCGCAGGTCGAGGCCTGGGGCGAGAGCGTGGAAGAAACCCAGGAGGCCATCGCCAAGACGATCGGCATCCGCCCGTCGCGGGAACCGCTGACGGCGGTGAGCGCGGATCGGGCGGTGGCGCTGTGGCTCGGCCCGGAACGCTGGCAGATCGTGGAACCGGAGGCCGCCCGTGCCGGAGCCGATGACGGGGCCGGGCTGGTCGGGGTGCTGGCGCGCGCGCTCGGCACCCAGGCCGCCGTGACCGACCAGGGTCATGGCCGGGTGTGCCTGCGGATCGGTGGGCCGGCGCTTCTTCCGGTGCTGGCGAAGGGCTGCACGCTCGACCTCGATCCGGGGCGCGATCTCGATCCGGGCCGGGTGGCGAACACCAGCCTCGGCCACATGGCCGCGACCATCCACCGGACCGCGACGGACGGGGCGGATATCTATGTCGCGCGGTCCTTCGCCGTCAGTTTCGTGGACTGGCTGCTTCATGCGGCGGCCGAATATGGCTGCCGCGTCACCGATCCGGAATAATCCGCGGGTCCCCCCTTTACAAAAGACGTTTCGCTCCTCATCTCTCGGACAAGCAAATACTTCGGGAAACGAAGGAGGTTGCCGAGATGGAAACGAAGGACGCGATTCGCACGAAGCTCGAAGCCCGCTTGCAGGAATTGCGCGCGGAGATCGACAAGCTGGAAGCGAAGGCGAAAGACCGGCAGGCCGACGCGCAGTTGGAGTCCGACAAGACCTTGGACGAGCTGCGCGACAAGCGCACCGAGACCGAGCGTAAGTTGGAGGATCTGCGGCGTGCCGGCGAAAGCGCCTGGGACGATACGCGCATGGGCCTCGAACGCGCCGTGGAGGATTTGCGCGGGGCTCTCGATAAGGCCAAGTCACGCTTCTGACGGCGTGCACCCCATTCCGGAGCCGACCACGCCTTTGGCGTACTGCCCCTCCCCCGGCTCCGGGAAACCGCGCGGCGGCACCCGTTATCGGGGCCGCCGCGCGGAAATTCTTTCTTCAGAGAATACCGAAGACGATGGCCAGGCCGGCCGCCGCCGTGGCCGCGCCGCCGATGCGCACGACCCGGCGCTGGGTCGAAAGCGCCGTGAAGGCGCCGACGCCCGCCGCATGCAACAGCGCGGTCGCCAGCATGAAGCCGACGGCATAGGTCAGGCCGGACGCCGCGAGCGGCGCTTCCGTCCCATGGGCATGGCCGTGGAAGATCGCGAAGAACCCGACGATCGCCATGGCGAGCGCCGTCGGCAGTCCCTTGCCCAAGGCGACGAGACCGCCGATCGCGACCACCGACAGCGCGATGCCGAGTTCGACCATCGGCAGGCCCAGCCCGGCCATCCCGGCCACGCCGCCGACCGCCATCATGCCGACGAAGCTGGCGGGCACGAGCCAGCGGGCGCGCCCGCCGAGCAGCCCGGCGAAAAGGCCGACCGAGACCATCGCCAGCACATGGTCGAGACCGCCGATCGGGTGTAGGAAACCGCTGGCGAAGCCGCTGGTGGCGGTGGCTCCGGTATGGGCGAGGGCCGGATCGGCCAGCGTGACCGCGGCGAGTGTCGCGGCGGCGAGATGGGTCGTGCGCATGATGTCGTTTTCTCCTTCTGAGGGGCCCTCCGCCCCCGGGTAAGGGATTGCTGCCGAGTGCGACGGCCGGTCTCCTGGCTCGCGATCGCTTCCACGCCCGGCCTTCCCAACGCGGCGCCGATAAGGCGGCGCGTCAGTGACCTCGTCGAGGGGCGCGGCACGGATCGTCACAGTGGCGGGGGCCGCACCGGATTCTCACCGGTTTCCCGATTATCCCGGAGGGTCCGGGACCGTCGCGATGCTTTCACCCTGGACGGTAGCGAGCGGCGTACCGCACCGCAACGGTTTCGTTGGCGAAGCGCCGGCTCCGTCCTAGATTGACGTCCATGATGCGTGCGCGTGGGGCTGACTCCCATCCCGAATCCTGGCTCAGGGCGACCGACGGTGGCCTTTATTGCGTGCCGGGCGATTTCCATGTCGATCCGCACCGCCCGGCCGAGCGCGCGGTCATCACGCACGGCCATGCCGACCATGCCCGGGCGCGCAACGGGAAGGTACTGGCGACCCCGGGGACGCTCGCCATCATGCGGGCGCGTTACGGCGCGGAGGCATGGAGGGAGAGCCAGGCCCTCGACCATGGCGAGACGGTGCGGATCGGCGATGTGACCGTCTCCCTCGCCCCGGCCGGGCATGTCCTGGGCAGCGCCCAGGCGGTGCTGGAATATAAAGGCGCGCGGGTCGTCATCTCCGGCGATTACAAGCGGCGGCGCGATCCGACATGCCCGCCCTTCGAGCCGGTCGCCTGCGATGTCTTCGTGACGGAGGCGACCTTCGGCCTGCCCGTCTTCCGCCACCCGCCGGATGGGGAGGAGGTGGCGAAGCTGCTGCGCTCGCTGGAGACGTTTCCGGAGCGTACGCATCTCCTCGGCGCCTATGCGCTGGGTAAGGCGCAGCGGTTGATTCGCTTGTTGCGGGAGGGTGGCTACGACCGGCCCATTCATCTGCATGGCGCGATGGGCGCGCTCTGCGATCTTTACGAAGCGCAGGGCGTGCCGCTCGGGCCGTTGCGGGCGGTCGGTGATCGGGACAAGAAGGAATTGGCGGGGGAGATCGTGCTCTGTCCCCCCTCCGCGCTGTCCGACCGGTGGAGCCGGGGATTTCCCGATCCGCTCACCGTCATGGCTTCCGGCTGGATGCGGGTGCGTCAACGCGCGCGCCAGCGCAATGTGGAACTGCCCTTGATCCTTTCCGACCATGCCGATTGGGACGAACTGACCCGCACGCTGGAGGATGTCGGCGCGCCGACCGTCTGGGTCACGCACGGGCGGGAGTATGCGCTGGTCCACCATGCGCGCGGGCGCGGCTTCGACGCCAAGGCACTCTCCCTCGTCGGCCGCGAGGAGGAGGACGAGACGTGAAGCCCTTCGCTGGCCTGCTGGAGCGGCTCGTCTTCACGCCCTCGCGCAACGGCAAGCTGCGCCATCTTCAGCGCTATTTCGCCGAAACGCCGGACCCGGATCGCGGCTGGGCCCTGGCCGCGCTGACGGACGGGTTCGAGCGGAAATACGCCACCCCCTCCCTTGTCCGCCCCCTGATCGAGGCGCGCGCGGACCCGGTGCTGTTCCGCCTGTCCCATGATTATGTCGGGGATCTGGCGGAGACGGTATCCCTCATGTGGCCGGGTCCGGCGGAGGCTGCGCGGGAGAACGCGCCGCTCGCCCTCTCCGACGTGATCGAGACGGTGCGCGAGGCGCGCCGCAAGGAGGTGCCCGCGCTGATCGCGGGGTGGCTGGACCGCCTCGACCCCAGCGCGCGCTTCGCCTTGCTCAAGCTTCTGATGGGCGGGATGCGCGTCGGTGTCTCGGCGCGCCTGGCCAAGACCGCGCTGGCCCGGTACGGCGGCATCGACCTCGACCGGATCGAGGAGATGTGGTTCGGCCTGAGCCCGCCCTATACCGATCTGTTCCGCTGGCTCGACGGCACGGGCCCGGCGCCCGCGGTCGATGACCGGCTGATGTTCCGGCCGATGATGCTGGCGACGCCCCTGGAGGGCGAGGACGTCGCGAGGCTCGACGCCGGCGCCCATGCCGCCGAATGGAAATGGGACGGCATCCGCGTGCAACTCGCCGCCCATGATGGGCAGGCGCGCCTCTATTCCCGCACCGGGGACGAGATCGGGGGAAGCTTCCCGGAAATCGCGGGCGCCGCCGACTTCGACGCGGTGGTCGATGGCGAATTGCTGGTGGTCGCGGCGGGGGAGGTGCGCCCCTTCAACGACCTGCAACAGCGTCTCGGCCGGAAATCGGTCACGCGTCGGATGTTGGCGGACTATCCCGCGCACCTGCGCGCCTACGACCTTCTGTTCGAGGGGGGCGAGGATCTGCGCGCCCTGCCGCTGGACGCCCGGCGGGACCGGCTGGCGGCCCTGATCGCGCGGGAGAACAAGAGTTGGCTCGACCTGTCGCCGGAAGTGCCGTTCGCCTCGTGGGACGATCTGGCCCGGCTGCGCGGCGACGCGCGGGCGGCGGGGATCGAAGGGCTGATGCTGAAGCGTCGGGATAGCACCTATCAGGCCGGCCGGCCGAAGGGGCCCTGGTTCAAATGGAAACGCGATCCGCTCACCGCCGATTGCGTGCTGATGTATGCCCAGCGTGGACACGGCAAGCGCTCCAGCTTCTATTCCGACTTCACCTTCGGCGTCTGGCGGGGCGAGGAGGTGGTGCCCGTCGGCAAGGCCTATTTCGGCTTCACCGACGCGGAGTTGCGCCAACTCGACAAATGGGTGCGCGACCACACGATCGACCGGTTCGGGCCGGTGCGCGCGGTCTCCTTCGGGTTGGTGCTGGAAATCGCGTTCGATTCGATCCAGCGTTCCAACCGTCATAAATCCGGGCTGGCGATGCGCTTTCCCCGGGTCGCGCGCATCCGCTGGGACAAGCCGGTCGCGGAGGCGGAGCGGATCGAGACGCTGGAGGCGCTGGTCGAACGCGCGGCGCCCGATTTGGTGGCGCAATGAAGGAAGGAGATTTGCCCCGGGATCAGAGCAGGTCGCGCAACAGGCCGATCAACGGCTCGTCCGCCGGCGGCATGGCATAGTCGCGCAGGCGCGCGGGATAGGCCCAGGCCAGCGCCTCATGTTCCAGCGCCCGGGGCTCGCCCTGCCAGACGCGGCAGGCGAAGACCGGCATCAGAAGGTGGAAATCCTCATAGCCATGGCTGGCGAAAGCGATGGGGGCGAGGCAGCTTCGCCGTGTCTCGATGCCCAGTTCCTCGGTCAATTCGCGGATCAGGGTCGCCTCCGGCGTCTCCCCGTCCTCGACCTTGCCGCCGGGAAACTCCCATAGGCCGGCCATCGCCTTGCCCTCCGGACGCTTGGCGATCAGCACACGGCCGTCGCCGTCGACCAGCGCGGCCGCGGCCACCAGCACGATCCGCGCGGTCGTGCCCGCCTCCCGCGCACCGGCCTGCCAGCATCCGCTATCCATCGTTGGAACGCGCCCCCGTCGTCAGGTGCGGTAGTCGGCATTGATGTCGATATAGCCGTGGGTCAGATCGCAGGTCCACACCCGCGCCTTGCCCCGGCCGATACCGATATCGACGTCGATCTGGATGTCCCGGCCCTTGAGGTGCGCGGCCACCGGGGCCTCGTCGTAATCGGGCACGCCCTCGCCCTTCTCGGCGATGACGGTGCCGCCGACGGCGACGGTCAGCCGGTCGCGGTCCGCCCGTTCGCCCGCCTTGCCGACGGCCATGACGATGCGGCCCCAGTTCGCGTCCTCCCCCGCGATGGCGGTCTTCACCAGCGGCGAATTGGCGATGCACAGGCCGATACGCCGGGCCGCCTTCTCCGAGGCGGCGCCGGTCACGTCGATGGTGATGAACTTGCTGGCGCCCTCGCCATCCTTCGCCACCTGGATCGCGAGGTCGGTCATCACCTGTTGAAGCGCCTCCCGGAAGCCCTTGAGCGCCTTGTCGGAGGCCTTCTTCGGCAGCTTGTTTCCCGCCTTGCCGGTCGCCGCGACGAGCAGCGTGTCGCTGGTCGATGTATCGCCGTCCACCGTCATGCAGTTGAAGCTGCGATCGACCGCCTTGCGGGTGATCTTCTGCAGGATGTCCTTCGGGATGGACGCGTCGGTGAAGACGAAGGACAGCATGGTCGCCATGTCCGGCGCGATCATGCCGGACCCCTTGGCGAAACCGGCGATGGTGACCGGCACGCCGCCGATCGCGCAGGTCGCGCTCGCCCCCTTGGGGAAGGTGTCGGTCGTCATGATGGCGCGCGCGGCCTGGGGCCAACCGTCGGACGTCAGCCCCGCGCGCAATTTCGGCACGGCCTTGGAAATCCGGTCGCCCGGCAGCTTCACGCCGATCACGCCGGTGGAGGCGACCAGTACCTCCTTGCGCGTGCAGCCCACGGCCTCGGCCGCGGCATCGACCATCACGCGCACCCCCTCCATCCCGGCCTTGCCGGTGAAGGCGTTGGCGTTGCCGGCATTGACCAGGATCGCGCGGGCCGTGCCCTTCTTCAGAACCTGGGCGCACCAATCGACCGGCGCGGAGCGGGTGAGCGATCGGGTCAGCGCCCCGGCCACCACCGTCCCCGGGTCGAGTTCCGCCATGAAAAGGTCGGGTCGCCCCTGATACTTCACCCCGGCGGACGCGCCGCCCAGGCGCACGCCATCGATGGGCGGCAGTGTCGGAAAACGCTTCGGCGCGAACGGCGACACGGCGGTCATGACCGGTCCGGCTCCCCTAGAAGTTATATAGAGATATGTCCCCGGCCGTCCGCCGGAACGGACGGCCGGGGGGACAGTTTACTGGTCCCCGATCGGACTTTCCATCGGCTCGCCGTCGAGATTGAAGCGTTGAACGTCGGCCTGTTTCGTCATGTCGTTGGAAACCTTGAAGGCGATCTCCTGGCCCAGGCGTTCGACCAGCCGGGGGCGCATTTCCTCGAAAGTCGGCGAGGGGACGGTGCGGCGATCCTCCACCAGGATCACATGCCAGCCGAACTCGGTCTGGATCGGGTCGGCGGTGAAGGTGTTGGGTTGCAGGCCGAAGGCGGCCTCGGCGAAGGCCGGGACCATCGCGTCGTGGGTGAACCAGCCGAGATCGCCGCCGTTCTCGCCGCTCGGCCCGGTCGAGGACTCCTTGGCCAGCGTCGCGAAATCGGCGCCGTCGGTGACCTGTTGGATGATGTCGCGGGCCTTGGCCTCGCTATCGACCAGGATATGGCGGGCCTTCACCTCCTCGCGCGGGGGATTCTCCGCGATGAAGCGGTCATATTCGGCCCGGAGCTCCTCGTCGGTGATCGCCTCCTCGACCCGGCGGCTGAGATAGACGTCGTGGATCACCTGATCGCGCAGTTCCTCGACGCGCTCCTCCACCTCCGGATCGTCGGCGAGGCCGGCGTCGCGGCCGCGCTTCATCAGCACTTCCTGCTGCACGATCCGCTCCAGCAGTGCCGGATAGACCGCGCCGAAGCCCTGTTGCTGATACTGCCGGGGCAGGTCGCGGAAGGCGCGATGAACCTCGCCCATGGTGATGGTCTTGCCCTCCACCTCGGCGGCGACGGCATCGGGGTCGAGCGATTGCGCCTCGGCGGTGCGCGGGTGGATCGGCGCGCCGGCGACGGCGAGCGCGAGCAGCACGGCCAGCATGGAGAGTATGCGCGTCATGTCGGGTTAGCCTCCCGGTTCGGAATCGGTCTCGGACTTGAAGGGGGCCGCGCCGCCATCCTGGGCCGGCGTCGCGGGCGGGCGCACGAAACCACACTCCATCGCCCTTCACAAGCGGCCGCGACCCCATCGCGAGCGGGCGCGGCGAAGCGACGCGAGCCTCGCATGGCCCGGCATCCCGGGGCTTCCCGTCATCGCCCCGTCGTTGACAGGGGCGACCCGGCCCCTTAAGTCGAAGGTCGATTTGCACGCACCCCCGGACCGTCTCGGGGACCGCCGCGGGACAAGCGCCGCGGCCGGCCCGGCCTTGGGGGCGCTCTCCAACGCTTCCAGGCGACGGCGGACCCATTTGATGATTTCCGGACTGCTCAAATCCGTATTCGGCACGGCGAACGATCGCGTCCTAAAGGGGCTGACCAAGAAGGTCGAGGCGGTCAACGCGCTCGAACCGGAGATGGAGGCACTCGACGACGCGGGCCTGCGCGCGCGCACCGACGATTTCCGCAAGCGCCTGGCCGAGGGGGCGACGAAGGACGACCTGCTGGTCGAGGCCTTCGCCACGGTCCGCGAGGCGGCCAAGCGCACGCTGGGCCAGCGCCATTTCGACGTGCAGCTCATGGGCGGCATGGTGCTGCATGAGGGCAAGATCGCCGAGATGAAGACGGGCGAGGGCAAGACCCTCGTCTCGACCCTCGCGGTCTATCTCAACGCGCTCGGCGGCAAGGGCGTCCATGTCGTCACGGTCAACGACTATCTGGCCAAGCGCGACGCGAGCTGGATGGGCGAGATCTACGAGTTCCTCGGCCTCACCGTCGGCGTCATCGTGCCCGGCCTTTCCGACGTGGAACGGCAGGCGGCCTATGCCCGCGATATCACCTACGGCACGAACAACGAATTCGGCTTCGACTATCTGCGCGACAATCTGAAATTCCGCCTGGAACAGATGGTGCAGCGCGATTTCAACTTCGCGATCGTCGACGAGGTGGATTCGATCCTGATCGACGAGGCGCGCACGCCGCTCATCATCTCCGGCCCGACGGAGGACAGCTCGGACACCTATCGCACGGTCGACGCGCTGATTCCCGACCTGACGGCGGAGGATTACGAGGTCGACGAGAAGCAGCGCTCTGTCACCCTGACCGAGCAGGGGCAGGAGCGGATCGAGGCCCTGCTGCGCGAGCGCACGGACCTGTTGGGCGAGGGCGGCCTCTACGATATCGGCAATGTCAGCGTCGTCCATCACGTCAATCAGGCCCTCAAGGCGCATCGTCTGTTCACGCGCGACACCGACTACATCGTCAAGGACGACAAGGTCGTCATCATCGATGAGTTCACCGGCCGCATGATGGAGGGGCGACGCTATTCCGACGGCCTGCATCAGGCGTTGGAGGCGAAGGAGCGCGTTTCTGTTCAGATGGAAAACCAGACGCTGGCTTCCATCACCTTCCAGAATTACTTCCGCATGTATCCGAAGCTGGCCGGCATGACCGGCACGGCGATGACGGAGGCGGGCGAGTTCGATGAGATCTACGGCCTTCAGGTGGTCGAGATGCCGACCAACAAGCCGATGGTCCGCAAGGATTTCGACGACGAGGTTTATCGCACCAGCAAGGAACGCGACGCCGCCGTCCTCGAACAGGTGAAGGACGCGCATTCGCGGGGCCAGCCGGTGCTGGTCGGCACCGTTTCGATCGAGAAGTCGGAGCAGTTCGCCGATCTTCTCAAGAAGGCCGGGTTGAAGCATCAGGTGCTGAACGCCCGCCATCACGAGCACGAGGCCGCGATCATCGGGCAGGCCGGTATTCCGGGCGCGATCACCATCGCGACCAACATGGCCGGGCGCGGCACCGATATCCAACTCGGCGGCAATTACGAGATGCGGGTCTGGCGCGAGTTGGAGACCGTCACCGACCCGGCCGAACGGGCCAGCCGCGAGAAGGCGATCGCCGACGACATCAAGGCCAAGCGCGATACGGTGCTGGAAGCCGGCGGCCTGCTGGTGATCGGGACCGAGCGGCACGAGAGCCGCCGCATCGACAACCAGTTGCGCGGCCGTTCCGGCCGGCAGGGTGATCCGGGTGCCTCCACCTTCTATGTCAGCCTGGAAGACGACCTGATGCGGATCTTCGGGTCCGAACGCATGGACGGCATGCTCGGCAAGCTGGGCATCGAGGAGGGCGAGGCCATCGTCCACCCCTGGGTCAACAAGGCCCTGGAAAAGGCGCAGCAGAAGGTCGAGGCGCGGAACTTCGAGGTGCGCAAGCAGCTTCTCAAGTTCGACGACGTCATGAACGATCAGCGCAAGGTCATCTTCGACCAGCGCAAGGAGTTGATGCGCGCCGACGATGTCTCCGACACCATTCAGGACATGCGCGCGGAGACGATCGACGAGTTGATCCATCGCACGATCCCCGCCCAGGCCTTGCCCGATCAGTGGGAAACCGACTCGTTGCATGAGGAATGCCTGCGGCTCTTCGCGCTCGACCTGCCGGTCGCGGACTGGGCGGCGGAGGAAGGCGTCGGCCGGGAGGAGATGCGCGAGCGTATCGCCAAGGCGGTGGACGAGAAGATGGCCCAGAAGGCCGCCCATTACGGCCCCGAGATCATGCGGGTGGCGGAGCGCAGTCTGCTGCTGCAACTCCTCGACCATGCGTGGAAGGATCATCTGCTGCAACTCGACCATTTGCGCCAGGGTATCGGGCTCAGGGCCTATGCGCAGCGCGATCCGCTCAATGAGTACAAGTCCGAGGCCTTCGACCTGTTCGAGCAGATGCTCTCCAACCTGCGCAGTCAGGTGACGAGCGTTCTCGCCCATGTCGAATTGCGGGTCGAGGCGACGCCGGAGGAGATCGATCAGCGTGCCCGCGCGCGTGGCCAGGAAGGCGCGCGGCGCGAATTGCGCCCGGAGGCCGAGGGTGCGCCCGCCGAAGTGCCCGCCGAAGCGCGGCAGCCCGCGCGCCAGCCGGAGATGGCGGGCGTCGGTGCCGGCGCCTCGCCGCAACGCGCCCAACCGATGACGGCGGAGACCGCGCCCCCCGGCTGGGTCGAGGACGAGGGCACCGGGCGCTGGCTCGACCCCAAGGACGAGAGCACCTGGGGCAAGGTGCCGCGCAATGCCAAGTGTCCCTGCGGGTCCGGCAAGAAGTACAAGCAGTGCCACGGCCGGGCGTGACGCCTCGTCCAAATCTCCCCGTGATCGGCACGGCCTGATCGGCGCGACCTGATCGACGCGACGCGCCTTCCGCATGCCGTCTTGGCAGGGCGGACAATGGGGTTTTAACTGCGGGCGTCGCGTGTTCACCGTCGGCATCGGAGGTCCCATGACCCGCATAGACGCCCGCCCGCCCTATCCCGATGTGCTCTCGATGATCGGCAATACCTCGATGGTCGAGGTGACGGGATTCGATACCGGCCCCTGCCGGCTGTTCCTGAAGCTCGAAAGCCAGAATCCCGGCGGCTCGATCAAGGATCGCATCGCGCTGTCGATGATCGAGGCGGCCGAACGCGAGGGCCGGATAAAACCCGGCGGCACGATCATCGAGGCGACGGCGGGGAATACCGGTCTCGGCCTGGCGCTGGTCGCGGCGCAAAAGGGCTACCGGATGAAGCTCGTCATCCCAGACAAGATGAGCCAGGACAAGATATTCCATCTGAAGGCCCTCGGCGCGGAGGTCGTCATGACCCGCTCCGACGTCGGCAAGGGGCATCCCGATTATTACCAGGACATGGCCGAACGGCTGGAGCGGGAGATTCCCAACAGCTTCTGGGTCAACCAGTTCGCCAACCCCGCCAATCCGGCCGCGCATGAGAAGACGACCGGGCCCGAGATCTGGGAGCAGATGGGCCACGATCTCGACGCGGTGGTCTGCGGCGTCGGCTCCGGCGGCACGATCTCGGGGCTCGGCCGCTATTTCAAGCGGGTGGCGCCGGATGTGCGCATGGTGCTGGCCGACCCGGAGGGCTCCGTCGTCGGCAAGGCCGCGCTGACGGGCGAGGTCCCGTCCGAGGTCGGCTCCTGGCTGGTCGAGGGCATCGGCGAGGATTTCATCCCGCCCAATTGCGACCTCTCCCTGATCGCCGACGCGGTCTATGTCTCCGACCGGGAGGGGTTCCATGCCGCGCGCGATCTGGTGGCGCGGACCGGCGTGCTGGGCGGCAGCTCGACCGGAACGCTCCTCGCCGGCGCGCTGAAATGGTGCCGGCGGCAAACGGAACCGAAGCGGGTCGTCACCTTCGTCTGCGACACCGGCAATAAATATCTCTCCAAGGTCTATAACGACGCCTGGATGGTCGATAACGGCCTGATGGAATTGGAGAGCCACGGCGACCTGCGCGATCTGGTCGTGCGCCGGGCGGATCGCGGGCAACTGGTCACGGCGAAGACCACGGAAACCCTCGGCACCGCCTATGGCCGGATGCGCATGTTCGATGTCAGCCAGATTCCGGTGATGGACGACAAGGGACGCCTCGTCGGACTGGTGGATGAGAGCGACGTGATGCTGGCGGCCCAGGAAGGGACCGACCCGTTCGGCCAGTCGGTCGCGGATCACATGGTCGAGAATCTGGAGATCGTGCATCCCGGCGATTCGCCGGACAGCCTGTTGCCGCTGTTCCGCTCGGACAAGGTTGCTATCGTGATGGAGGACGACCACCTATTCGGCCTCATCACCAAGGTCGATTTCATCAACCATCTGCGGCGCCGCGGGCGCTGACGGATCGGCGAGGGAAGGGAAGCAACGGCATGGACGGCGCGCCGAGCGGATCGAAACGCAATCGCAAGCAGGGCCTCTCCACCCGGGGTATCCATGCGGGCCAGGAACCGGACCCGACGACCGGCGCCATCATGGTGCCGATCTACGCGACCTCGACCTACGTTCAGGAGAGCCCGGGCCGGCACAAGGGCTATGAATATTCGCGCAGCCAGAACCCGACGCGCATGGCGCTGGAGGCCTGCGTCGCCGATCTGGAGGGCGGCGCGCGCGGCTATGCCTTCGCCAGCGGGCTGGCCGCCATGGGAACCATCCTGGAGACACTGGACAGCGGCGCGCGGGTGCTGGCGATGGACGATCTCTATGGTGGCAGCTACCGGCTGTTCCATGACGTTCGGCAGCGGTCCAGCGGCCTGCATTTCGATTTCGTCGACATGACCGATCCGGCGGCCGTGGAGGCCGCGATCACGCCGGAAACGCGGATGATCTGGATCGAGAGCCCGACCAACCCGACGCTGAAGCTGGTCGATCTGGCGGCCATGGCCGATATCGGGCGCCGCCACGGCCTCGTCACCGTGTGCGACAACACCTTCGCCTCGCCCATCGTCCAGCGTCCGTTGGAGCATGGCATCGACATCGTCGTCCATTCGGCGACGAAATACTTGAACGGTCATTCCGATATGGTCGGCGGCGTGGTCGCGGTGCGCGAGGCGGGCGATATCGCCGACCGGCTCGGCTATCTCCAGAACGCGGTGGGCGCGATCCTGGGGCCGTTCGACAGCTTCCTGGCGCTGCGGGGGTTGAAGACGCTGGCGCTGCGCATGCGCCAGCATTGCGCCGCCGCCCAGGCCGTCGCGGAGTATCTGGAGGCCCATCCGAAGATCGAACGGGTGATCTATCCCGGCCTCGCCTCGCACCCGCAGCATGATTTGGCGGCGCGCCAGATGACGGGCGGGTATGGCGGCATCGTCACCGCCTTCCTGAAGGGCGGGCTGGAGGAAAGCCGCCGTTTCCTGGAGAGCACAGAGCTTTTCGCCCTCGCCGAGAGCCTGGGCGGGGTGGAGAGCCTGATCGAGCATCCGGCGATCATGACCCATGCCTCCGTCCCGCCGGAAAACCGCGCGAAGCTGGGTATCTCCGATACGCTCGTGCGGCTATCCGTCGGGGTGGAGGATACGGCGGATCTGATCGCCGACCTGGAGGCCGCGCTGGAGGCGGTCTGAGAACCGCCGCCATCACCCTGTCCACCCGTCCTCCGGTCAGCAGCCGGCGGTGCAGGTTCCTTCTCCGTCGAAACGCATCGCCCGGCCGCTGAGCGGCAGGTGCGCGGGCACCGTCACCGCGTCCATGAACTGCTTGGTGCGGGTCCCGTCCTTGACGGCGCCGCCCTCGGTCGCGGGTTCGTTCGCGTGGCTGGGGATGACGGCCTTGGGCTTCACCAGCTCGTTGACGACGAAGGCGGCTTCCGTCGGGCCGGTCGTGTAGGTGTCGCCGATATTCATGACGGCCAGTTCCGCGCCGTACTGGCGGCGGACGACGGTTTCCTGTTCCGCCGTCACGCCGGTATCGCCGGAGAGATAGACGACCAGCCCGTTGCTGAAGGTCAGCACGAAGCCTTCCGGCGGGCCGACATAGGCGGTCAGGCCGGCGGTGGAGAGATGCTCGCCCAGCTCCCCCTCGATGAAGGCGCCGGACAGGCCGTTCGAATGCACCGCGGGCACGGTCGTGACCGTGACCCCGCCGATCGTCGTCGAGGCGCCGAAGCGCACCAGCCGCACCGTCGCGGGATCGCCGCCCAGCGCCTTCACCTTGTTGGCGAAGAAGCCCGGCATCTCGCCGCCGACGACGAAGGCCGCCCCCTTGGCCATGGCGATATCGATGCTGTTGGAATTCGGCGTGGCGTCGACGGGGAATTCCAGATCGGTGCAGGGGCCCTGCTTCACCGCCTCGATCCGGCGGTCGCCCAGATGGTCGCCATGGACGTGGCTCAGCAGCACGGCGTCGATCGCGCCGAGGCGCGGGTCGTCGGGCCCCGCGACCGTACGGCCGGCATCATAGAGAATGCGGGTGCCGTCCGGGTCCTCGAAGATCATCGCGCGGTCGAGCTGACAGAACTCGCCCTCGTGACTGCCGAGCGGAGTGACCGTCACGGTGCCGTCGGAGGCGCCGCCATCCTGGGTACTATCCTGGGCTGCGGCCGAGGGCCCGCCGGGCAGCATGGCAGCGCTCATCATCAGGGAAAGCGCGGCGAGTGTCCGCGTTCCGGCGCGGAGCGAACTGAACGCGGTCGCGATCGACGTCGAAACCATGGGTCCCTGTCCTTTCAATGTTCGTGCGGGTCAATGTTCGTGCGGTCGGGCGGGCCGGCGAAGCCGAACGGCGCCATGATCATCGCTTGGGATTATGTAGAGCGCGCACGGCGGGCGGCCACCCCGGTGTCGCCATGCCTCCATATCCGTCTGCGAGGCGACACCACCTTGCCGTTAACGAAATCTACACGGGTCCTCGGTTATCGAGGGGAACCATTATTCATGAATGTTGCCATCCAGCCCCGTAGGCATTGGGTCCATCATGTCGAGATGGGCCGATCCGAGTAGGACATCCATGGACGCGCTGAAAGCACTGCTGCTTCCCCTGATCAACGATATCGGACTGTTGTCCCTCATGGTGCTCGTCGTCGGGGGACTTCGCGCACGCTATGGCATCGATGGCGTGGCGCTTCGGCGGGATATCCTGACGGGGCTCGCCTTCGGGGCGATGGCATCGCTCGTGATGTTGCAGCCGGTTCCGCTACCGCATGGGGCCGTGGCCGACCCGAGGGCGGGTCCCTTGCTGCTCGCCGGCTATTTCGCCGGTCCGTTCGGCGCGGCCGTCACGGCCGCCATGGGGGCGGCCACGCGCTACTATGTGGTGGGTGGTCCCGTCGCCCTGGGAGGCGCGGTCAGTTTCGCGCTCTATGCGATGGCAGGCCTCGGCGCGGGCTATTTGCTCAAGCGCCGCCGGCGCCCGCTCTCCGCGCCGGTCCTGGTCGGGATCGGGGTCGTCGGGACCGTGGCGGTCATCCCGTCCTTCTTCATAAGCGTCACGCCCGAGGTGGCGCTGGAAATTCTCGCCGTCGCGGGACCGACCGTGCTCGGCGCGAATATCGTCGCGACCCTGCTCGTCGGCCTAGTCCTTACCGAGGCGGCGCGCATGGCCGACAGCCGGCGGCGCGAGATTCAGACCCGCGAGGAACTCCGTAAGCTCGCCTTGGTCGCCGACCGCACGACCAACGGCGTGATCATCTCCGACCGGTTCGGCATGATCGACTGGGTCAATGAGGGCTTCACCCGAATGACCGGCTATTCCCTCGACGAGGTGCGCGGCCTGAAACCCGGCGCGTTCCTGCAGGGACCGGGAACCGATCCGGAAACGCGCGCCCATATCAGCGAACAGCTTAACGCCGGCCTGCCCGTGTCCACGGAAATCCTGAACTATCATAAGTCGGGGGGGGAATATTGGGTGGCCGTCGACATCCAACCCGTGGAGACGGTGGGTGAACTGACAGGTTTCATCGCTATCCAGTCCGATATCACGCGTCGCAAGAAGCTGGAACTCAATCTTCTTCAGGCGGAAACGGTCGCGCGGACCGGCAATTGGGAATATGATCTGCGAACCGGCGCGGCGGTATGGTCGCGCGGTGTCTTCGAGCTGTTCGAGGTGCGCGAGGCGGATGGCGCGCTCGATTTCGATCAGGTTCTCTCCATCATCCATTCCGAGGACCGCGACCGGCTGCGCAACAAGATCACGCAGACCCGGAAGACCGGGGCGGCGTTTCGGGTCCGGGTCCGCGCCCTGGTTCACGGCAGGACGGTGTGGGTCGAACTGGTCGGCGATGCGGATCGCGCCCGTGGCCAGACCCAGCGCGTCTTCGGCATCATACAGGATGTGACGATGATCGCGGAGCGCGAGGAGCAATTGCTGGCCGCGCGCGAGCAGGCGGAACTCGCCAACCGCTCCAAGAGCCAGTTCCTCGCCAATATGAGCCACGAAATCCGCACCCCCATGAATGGGGTGCTCGGCATGGCTTCCTTGCTGTTGCAATCCGATCTGAGTCCGGAGCAGAAGCGTTTCGTGCGCACGATTCATGAATCGGGCACGATTTTGCTGACGACAATCAACGAGATCCTCGATTTCTCCAAGATCGAGGCGGGGCACGTCGATATCACGCCGGGCCCGTTCGACATCCGCCTCCAGGTCGACAGGGTCCGGGATCTGTTCATGGTCCAAGCGAGCGAGAAGGGGCTGACCTTCTCCGTCGAGGTCGCTGACGACGTGCCGCGCGCCTTGGTGGGCGACGGCGATCGTATCCATCAGATCCTGGTCAATCTGCTCGGCAATGCGATCAAGTTCACGGCCGAGGGCGTCGTTCAGCTTTCCGTTTCCGTCGAACGGGAGCGATTGGACCAAGCCGCCGGCGATGCGACGCATGTCGTGCGTTTCGACGTGGCCGATACCGGGATCGGGATTGAATCGGAGGCGTGTGAACGACTCTTCTCCAGCTTCACCCAGGCGGACAGCAGCATCGCCCGGCGTTATGGCGGCACGGGGCTTGGTCTCGCCATCTCGCGCCATCTGTGTAGCTTGATGGACGGGACGATCGAGGTCGAGAGCGCGCCGGGCAAGGGCAGTGTCTTCACGCTTCGATTACCGCTCCGCGAGACCGCCGGGACGGGCGGGAACCGGACGGAGGCATGGGGCTCGCCCATGGATGTGGGATCGCTCTCCATCCTGCTGGCCGAGGATAATGAGGTGAATCAACTCGTCGTCGGCGCGATGCTCTCCGCGCTGGGTCATCGCTATGAGGTCGCGAACAACGGCGCGGAAGCGATCCGGGCCTTGCGCGGCGCACGCTATGATCTCGTCCTGATGGATGTCCATATGCCGGAGGTCGACGGCGTGACGGCGGTGAAATCGATCCGGGCCTCCGATATGGATCAGCGCGACATTCCCGTGATCGCCTTGACCGCGGACGCTCTGGACGGCCGTCGGGAGCATTATCTCTCGCTCGGCATGAATGACTATCTGACCAAGCCGATCGATATGCGCGCGCTGGCCGCCGCGCTTCGCCGCGCGGTGCCGGGGCGCCGGCCGGCCGTCCTTCGCGAGCCGGTCTCCACCGCGCTGCGGCCGGGCCGCGTCCGTGGGCGGTCCGGTGCCGGCCATGACGCGGCACCTGGAAGCGTCATGGCGGACATGGCGCGGACCGGCGATAATCAGGAGGCACGGAAGGCCGAGCGGTAAGGTCTTTCCCCTCTATCCGGGTCCCCAATCCGGGTCCCCAGTCCGGGTCCCCAGTCCGGGTCAGCGTCTTTGGTCCGGAATCCCCGCGCGCGGGGGACCGGGGATGTTGCCGACGACGAACCGTGTCACACGGCCGTCCCCTCCGGCTAGGGGCAGGATCAGGCGACGCCAGCTCGCGACCATAACCGATTGGGGGGGCGCGTGCTCGGTCAGGACGGGTTCGCGCCGTGCCATGGACGCCAGATAGACGGCCCGGAAAAAAGCCGCGATATAGGGGTCCACGGCGGTCTCCGATAGGAGCAGGCCGGTCAGATCCCGCCCGAACCGCTCCGCGATCTCGCGCCCATAGACGCGGTATCGGAAATCCGCGCCTTCGTTCACGACGTCAAGCAACATGACATAGGGCAGGGTGGCCGACACCTCCAGCGGATCGAACTCCATCTGCGCGGGCAGGTCCAACCCGTCCCGCCGCCGCGAATCCCGCAAGCTGGTCCAGTAGGTGAAAAGGGTATCCAGATTTGGATTCCGCAATTGGCCTACCGCCGGCTCGAAGTCGATCACCGGCCTGGGCGCGTTGAATTCGCGGAAATAATCGATGGTTCGATCCGCTCGTCCTTCCGTCAACTCACGCGTCATCGCGTCAAGCATGTCCTCGAGAGGAAGCCGCGCCATCGATCAAGCCTATTCCCATGTCCGTTAATTGTTCCGTGAAAAGCGAGTGCAGCATAACGGCGCATGATAAGCGAGCATTGTTTCGCCTCGTCGGCGGGTTGCCGCCACTCCCCCTTTCCGGCCTGTCCGGCGCTTTCCCGTCCCGGAGTCTTCCTTCGGGAACAAGGAAGGCGACGGGGATGATTGCACCATGGGCGTGGTATTGTTAAAAGCAAATAAGAATTATTCGCATCTAAATTCCTGCTCAAGGCACGGATCGGCAGCCGGTGCAACGAACGCGCATCACATTGGCCTTGTTTTCCCGGCACAGGGCCGCGCTTATCGACTATGCCCAACGCATTCTCGGCAATCGGGAGGGGGCGGAGGACGTGGTTCAGGATGCGTGGCTTCGCGTCGCGCATGCCGATGGGTCGTCGACCGGCGCCATGGTCGACCGACCGCTCGGCTATCTCTATCGTGTCGTGCGCAATCGGGCGATCGACATGCGCCGCCGCGATATGGAGCGCGCGCCCTCCACTGCCCCGGCCCAGGCCGGATCGGCCGACCCGTCGCCGGAGGCCGTGGCCGCGGACCGTCAGGCGTTGGCGGTGATGTCGGCCGCCCTCGACGAGTTGCCGGCGCGTACGCGCCGTGCCGTTCTCTTGCATCGCGTGGACGGAATGCGCATGGTTGAAATCGCGCGCGAACTCGACCTTTCCGTCGCATCGGTTCATGGCTTGATCCATGATGGTCTTGCCCATTGCCGAGATCGGTTGAGGCGCGAAGGCGTTCTGCCACAGTCGATCGATGGGGACGGGCGATAGGGCGGGTGTGAAATATCGCCGGTCTCGTTCGTCCTAGAGGGTATGGATCATCTTCCAAAGGGAAACGCCATGCACGGACAGCGCCTTTCGCGCGGTCGCGGTCCGACCGATAGGCCGGACGGGCGGGCGGTCGACGCGACGGCGCTGGATTTCGCCATCGCGCTGCGCGACGCCCCGGAAGATGAGGCCCTGGCCGAAAGGTTCGAGGCATGGTTGGCGGCGGATATGGCGCATCGGGCCGCATGGCGTGAGGTGCGAAGCCTTATGGCGCTGACCGACGCGATTGGCGCCGGTCGGTGGGCGGCGTCGCCCGACCCTTCGCCCGACGCCGGTTTCGCGCCGGAAACCGGGTCGGCGTCCGGGCGTTCGGGCCGGCCACGGGCGGCGCGATGGCGCGGCGGCCGGGTATCGCGGCCGCGACGCGTGACGGCGGGCCTGTGCGCGGCGGCCGTCATCATGATGCTGGCGGTTGTCATCGGAACGGGCGTGCGGGGGCCGGAGGCGGATTACGCGACCGGCATGGGGGAACGGCGCGCCGTCTCCCTGCCCGATGGTTCGCGACTCGATCTCTCGGCGGAGAGCGCGGTCGCCCTTTCCTTCGACGCGGAACGGCGTGTCGTCGATCTGATCGACGGCGCGGTCTTCGCGACCGTCGTGCCGGATCCGACACGGCCCTTCACCATACGTGCCGGCGCGCTCGAGGGCACGGCGGTCGGCACGGCCTTCGAGGTGCGACGGCTCGACGATGGCGCGCGCCTCGCGGTTGCCGAGGGGGTGGTGCGTGTCGACCGGCCCGGTACTTCCGTTTCGAACACCGATACCGACCCCGTGCCCGGCACGGTGCGGCTCGTCGCGGGCGAATGGGCGCGCGTCGACGCCGATGCGACACGCGCTCTCGCGCGCGGCCGCCAGTCCGCGGCAAGCGTCGCCAGTTGGCGCGAGGGCGTGCTCAGCGTCACGGATTGGCCCGTCGCGGATGTGGTCGATGCGATCCGCGACCAGTTTCCGGGAACCATCCTGGTGCTCGGGTCGGCGGCGACGGGGACCCATGTCACCGGCGTCTACGACCTCTCCCAACCGTTGCGGGCCCTGCGCGCGGTGGCGCATCCGCATGGCTTCGTCGTCCGGCCCTTCGGGGATTGGCTGATCGTCCTCTCGCCGGTTTGAGGGCGCGAGGGCCGCGCAATTCCGCGGAAGGGGCCGGTGCGGAACTTTTTCTGAAATCCGGGGATACCCAGCCGTCCTAGGAGTCGGACGCGATCATGACGGTCGCGGCGCGCCCACTCTCGGGGTGGGCGTCGGTTTCGGTCACGGATGAGTGGAGAAGGGGAAGTCATGCTCAGCACTGGCATGCTCAGCACTGGGAGGAACGCGCGGACGGTGGGCCAAGCGCCGCGCCGGGAGGCACCGCGCCGTCGGCTTGTCGAGGCGGGCTGGATCGTGCCGGCGGCGTTCTTGGTGGCGTCGATGGCGTCGCCCGCCGTGCTGGCCGAACCGGCGAACATCGAAATGGCGAGAGCCGCGCAACTCGCGCAAGCGTCCGAGGAGAGCGTCGATTTCGCGATTCCCAGCCAAGCGCTGAGCGAGGCGCTGACCGCCTTCGGTCGTCAGGCCGGCCTGCAGGTCACGGTCGAGTCGGAGCTTCCGGCCGGGCGCACGGCGCCCGCGGTCAACGGGACGATGACGCCGAGCGCGGCGTTGCGGATGCTTCTTTCCGGAAGCGGCCTGACCTGGGCGTTCCTGGATGACGACACGGTCGCCCTGCGCCGGGTCGAGGCGGGGAACGATCAGATGGTCCTGGACCCGATCATGGTCGAAGGCAGCGGCACGCCCGCGACCGGCGATATCGGCCGTCAACTGGCCCCCTATGCCGGTGGGCAAGTCGCGCGCGGCGGGCGCAGCGGTATCCTGGGGAACCAGGACATGATGGACGCGCCCTTCAACGTCACGGCCTATACCGAGGATACGATCCGCCTGCAGCAGGCCGAGACGATCGGCGACGTGATGGAGAACGACCCCTCCGTGCGTACCGGCTACGGCTTCGGCAATTTCTCCGAACGCTTCCGGATTCGCGGCTTCGACGTCTATGGCGAGGATGTGTCGGTCGACGGCCTCTATGGCAACGCGCCGCGCCAGCTCGTGTCCATGGAAATGTATGAGCGCGTCGAGGTGACGAAGGGCGCGAATGCCTTCCTGAACGGTGTCGGCCCTGGAAACAGCGGCGTCGGCGGCGGCATCAATCTCGTCCCGAAGCGCGCGGGCGACGAGCCCCTGACCCGCCTGTCCGGCGATCTGGCGAACAATGCGCGGGCCGGCGCCCATGTCGATTTCGGGCGGCGCTTCGGCAAGAACGATGTCTTCGGCCTGCGTGTCAACGTCGCCCATCGCGACGGTGAAACCTCGATCGAGGATGAGGAGCGCCGGATGAGCCTCGGCTCCGCCGCCTTCGATTATCGTGGCGAGGATACCCGCGTCACCCTCGACATCGCCGCCCAGGAACATCGCATCGACCAGGGACGCCCGATGGTGCAGGTCGGCACGTCGCTGGTACCCGACGCCCCCGACGCGGAAACCAACTACGGCCGGGATTGGAGCTATGCCGAGATGGACGATCGTTACGTCCAGGCCCGGGTGGAACATGATCTGTTCGATCGGTGGACGGCGCATCTCGCCGCCGGTCTGCGCAATATGGAGGAGGACGGCGACTACGCCACCCCGACCATCAATAATCTGTCCGGCACGGCGACGGTCGGCCGGATGGCGGTCCCGCGCGAGGATTCGAACCGCAGCATCGATGCCGGTATTCGCGGTGCCTTCGAAACCGGGCCGGTCGGCCACGAACTGACCTTCGGCGCCAATCGCCTGGAGACGGAGAACCGGAACTCCTACGACCTCGCGCTGACCAACGCGACGATCAATATCTACGATCCGCGACAGACGGCGCGGCCGGGGCCCGGCCTCGTCGCCGGCAGCCTGACCGACCCGCCGCTGGTTTCGGAAAGCGAGCTTCAGAGCACCTATATCGGCGATACGCTCTCGATCATGGACGACATGGCCTCCCTGACGGTCGGCCTGCGCAACCAGGAGATCGAGGTGCGCGGTTATAACCGCACGACCCAGGCCCAGACGTCGTATTATTCCGAGAGCGCGCTGACCCCGGCCGTCGGCCTCGTGGTGCGGCCGACGGAGCAGTTCTCCCTCTACGGCAACTATATCGAGGCGCTGGAGCAGGGACCGACCGCGCCGAGCACCGCGACAAATGCCGGCGAAATCTTCGCGCCCCATATCTCGGAGCAGTTCGAGATCGGCACGAAGCTCGATTTCGGAACTATCGGGGGATCGCTGGCGCTGTTCCAGATCAGCAAGCCGAGCGGCCTGACCGACCCGGCGACCAATCTTTATAGCGTCGACGGCGAGCAGCGCCATCGCGGTGTCGAACTGACACTGTTCGGCGAGCCGGTGGAGGGAACGCGCCTGATCGGTGGCGTCGCCTATACCCGGGCCGAACTGGTCGCGACGGCGGGTGGCGCCAATGACGGCAATGATGCGGTCGGCGTGCCGGACCTTCAGGCCAATCTGGGCGTGGAATATGACCTGCCCTTCCTGGACCGGGCGACGATCGGCGCGCGTGCCCTCTATACCGCGCCGCAATATCTCGACGCGGCCAATAGCCAGGAGGTTCCGTCCTGGGCGCGGCTCGATCTCGCCGCGCGCATGACGCGGACGATCGACGACCGGGACGTGCTCTTCAACCTGTCGGTGGAGAATGTGACGAACGAGGCTTATTGGGCCTCGGCCGCCGGGGGGTATCTGACCCAGGGCGCGCCGGTGACCGGCAAGTTCTCGGTCTCGATGGATTTTTAATCGAAGCTCACGACCCGCGCGTCATTGCGCGGGACCGGAAGATCTTTGGGGAGGCGAAGCCGGCGTATCGCGCCGCGCGGTCGCCTCCCCAATCGTCGTAAGGGCCGGTGGGCCGTAAGACGGAGGAGAAGGCGTGAGTCCGGTCGCGGTTAAACGATGGGTCTGGGTTCATAAGTGGACCAGTCTGATCTGCACGGTCTTCATGCTGTTGCTGTGCGTGACGGGTCTGCCCCTGATCTTCCATGATGAGATCGACGCGGCGCTGGAGGGCGATACCACCCTGCCGCCAGTGCCGGAGGGCACGGGCCTTCGCACCCTGGACGAAGCGGTCGCGGCCGCCCTCGCCGCCTATCCGGGGGAGCGGCCGCTGTTCCTCAGCTTCGACATCGACCGCCCGGTCGTGAACGTGACGACGGGGCCGCGCGCGCGTTCGACGCTGGCGGAGATGCACCTGACCGCCATCGATCTGCGCACCGCGGAAATCATCGGTTCGATCAAGGAGGAGGGGATCATGCATGTGATCCTGCGCCTCCATGTCGATATGTTCGCGGGTCTGCCGGGGGAGCTTTTCCTGGGGTTCATGGGGCTGTTGCTGGTCGTCTCCATCGTCTCCGGCGTTGTCGTCTATGCGCCTTTCATGCGGCGGCTGCGGTTCGGGACGGTGCGGACCACGCGTTCGATCCGGCTGAAATGGCTCGACCTGCATAATCTGATCGGGATCGTCACCTTGATGTGGCTGACGGTGGTGGCGATCACGGGCGTGATCAACACACTCTCCACGCCGCTGGTGGACCTCTGGCGGGCGGATGAATTGGCGGAGCTGACCGCGCCCTATGAAGGCATGCCGCTTCCGGAAAGCTTCACCGACATCGATGCCGCGGTCGATACCGCCATGGCGGCGGCGCCAGGGATGAGCCCGCGTTTCATCGCCTTTCCCGGCGTCCGGTTCAGCACCAACCACCATTATGCCGTCTGGCTTCGCGGTGCCACCACGGCGACGGAACGGCTCAGTACCCCGGTGTTGATCGATGCCACCGACGGCGACCTGACCGCCGTCGGCTCGCGCCCCTGGTACATGACGGCGCTCGGTCTTTCCCAGCCGCTGCATTTCGGGGACTACGGTGGGCTGCCGTTGAAGATCCTGTGGGCGGTCCTGGATATCCTGGCGATCGTCCTGCTGGGAAGCGGCGTTTATCTCTGGGCGGTCAAGCGTTCCGGCGGCTCGGCGGAGGCGTTGGTGGCACGCCGCGCGCGGGCCGTGTCGGAGGGATCGGGACCGGAAGCGGAGGCGGCGGAATGACCCTGTGGGCGATTTTTCGGGCGCCGGTCGTCATCGCGGTGGCCAGCATCGTCGGGCTCGTCGCCGCGCTTGTCGGCAACGGGTTGGCGGACGCGGCCTCCTGGGTTGGGCTGTTGGTGCCGGTTGCCGCGGTGGTCTGGGCCTGGATGGCGCGGCGGCAGTAACGACGGCGACCGCGATCGATCCTATCGCGCGTCGGCCTTGCCATAGTGTCGCTCGATCCGGGCCTGGATCATCTCGAAGCAGATCGACAGCGCCCAATAGACCAGCGCGGCGGTGATCAGCATCTCCATATGCTTGAATTCGCTGCGCCCCTGGGTCTTGGCAAGGAAGGTCAGTTCCCACACCCCCACGACGGAAACGAGGGAGCTGTCCTTCAGCATGGCGATGAACTGGTTGCCGGTCGGGGGGACGATCAGCTTCATCGCTTGCGGCATGACGATCTTGCGGAAGATGATGCCGCCGCGCAGGCCGAGCGCCATGGCGGCTTCCCGCTGGCCGCGCGGCACACCCTGGATGCCGGCGCGGAAGATCTCCGCCAGATAGGCGCCGTAGCATATCGACAGCGCCGCGATCCCCGCCGGTACCGGATCGACGACGAAGCCGAGCTGCGGCAGGCCGATATAGATCAGATAGATCTGCATCAACAGCGGCAGGCCGCGGAAGAAGCTGATGTAGAAGGTGGAGACGCCAAAGGCGAAGGGGTTCCGCGACATCCGCGCCAGCGCCGCGAACAGCGCGATGACGCAGGCGATCGCGATCGAGACGAGCGAGATATAGATCGTCGTGAAAGCCCCGCGCCCGACCAGGAAGCCGATCTTCTTGGCGATGAATTCATAGGAAAGATCGAAGGAATAGAAGAAGGTGAGAAACAGCAGGAAGAGTTCGAGCCAGACGAGCGGAAGCTGAAGCCGCCCGGGGCAGAGCGTGATCAGGAAGACGTTGATGGCGATCGCGACCGTCATGACGACGGCGGTCGCGAAGAGGCCCCAGAGCCCGCTCTCCATCGGATCGCCGATCGCCGGGCGCAGCAGTTCGCCGACCCCGGTGCCGCGCAAATCCGTGATCATGAAGAAGACGACGCCGATGACGGCGAGCGCGATGCGCTGGTTCCGCCGGCCCTCCAGCCAGGCGAAGCCGTTCTCGAAGGCGGTACCGAGGATGTTGAGGAGCGACTTGCGCGCTCGCGCTGGGACGGCGTCTCGCTCGGACATGAGCCTCTGGCCGGTGCTGCGCCGTCCGGAGCCCGTGGCTGGGACGGCGGTGGTTTGGAACGGGATAGGGGCCGGCCGCGCCCGCCACCGGCCCGGACGGGCGGGGACGGGGCGCGGCCGGTATCCGATCGCGTTTATTCGGTCGTGGTATAGTCCACGCCGTACCACTTCTCGGACAGCTCGCTCAGCGTGCCATCCTCATGCATGGCGTTGATGATCTCCTTGATCTTGGCGTCGAATTCCTCGTCGCCCTTGTCGGTCGCGACCGCCAGCGGCTCGTAGAAGGCCGGCGTGCCGACGATCTCCATCGGATAGCCGTTCTTGATCGCTTCCTGGATGGTCGGCTGGGCCGAGAGCACGGCGTCGAGGCGCGTGCCGTCGCCGAGGCGCAGATCGTCGAAGGCATTGGTATCCGTCTCGTAGGTACGGATTTCCCCGGCCTTGACGTCGTAGGAGAAGTCCGGCGCGCCGAGCGCGTCGATCACCAGGTTCTCGTTCAGGTAATTCTCGTAGGTGCAGCCGCCGCAAACGCCGATGGTCTTGCCGTTCAGCGCTTCCTTGCTGTCGATCGCGGAATCCGCGTGCACCGCGAAGGAGGCTGGCACGTAGTAATAGACCGCCGGGAAGTCGAGCACCTCCGCCCGCGTCTTCGTCGGCGTCATTGAGCCGACCGAGATATCCCAGCGGCCGTTCCAATTGCCGGCCGTGATGACTTCCCAGGCCGGGGTGACGATCTCGATCTCGACGCCCATGCGCTTGGCGATCTCGCGGCCGACATCGACGTCGAAGCCGTCCATCTCGTTGTCGTCGTTCAGGAAGGACTGCGGCGGATAGGCCGGGTCCGAGGACAAGGTGAGCGTGCCGGTGGACGTCACCCGGTCGAGCGTCTCGCCCGCCTGGGCGAGGGCGGGGGCGACGAGAAGCGTGGCGGCCGTGAGCAGGCCGATGAGCGTGCGGGTCGGTTTCATGGTGTTCGAGCCTCCAAACCGTTCTTTAGCCGGATCGTGTCCGTTCTTCGTGGTATGTTTCGTCGTGTTCGTGACCGGATCGCCGCCCGGCGCATCGATATGATCCCCTACGATACGACCCGCACGACGGGTAGCAGCATAGAGAATCCACGCGCGCGCAACAATCGCCCAATCCACCGGCCCCAATCCGGAGGCCCCCAATCCGAAAGCCTCCGTGCGGGCGGCGCGAAGGGGCTCGCATGCGGGAAAGGAATCATGCTAGGCGAATGAACGGTTAGGATCGCGTCGATACGCGGCGCGATGGCGAGTCAATATATGGGCGTGGGGCCGGTGGCAGCTTCCTTCTTGAAATTCTTCGCGATGCTTCTTCTTGTCGGCATGGTCGCCGGATGCGCGCAGATCGAACCGTCCCCGACCGTTCGGGAGGACGGTACGTTTCAGTTCTGCCCGAATCCCTTCAATCGCCATCATGTCCTGATGGCCGCCCGACGCCATTGCGCGCCGTTGCCGGCCCAGCCGCTCGGCTTCGAGACCTGTCCGGACGATCCGCTGGTCGATGGCTGGGTCTTCGCCTGCCGCTACAATCCCGGCTATGACCGCCTCGAAATCGACGATGTGCGGACGAAGGAGCCGGAGGAAGCGAAGGACGCGGACGACCCGATCACCGATCCGGACGGCGACGGGGCGAAGGCCGTGGAGCCGGCCGAGTAACCTTCCCCGTCCGGGTGACCGGGCGGGCTTGTCCGGCCGCGTCCCGCTCCTATTTGAACAAGGGCCTCGGGCGGTAAATCGTTCGATCATCGCTTCCCTGGACAGGTTCAGCTCTTGGATTCCCTCACGCAATTCGCGCTCGGCGCCGCGATCGGCACGGCGGTGCTCGGCCGGCGGATCGGGCCGCGCCGTGCCGCCATCGCCGGCGGCGTGCTCGGCACCCTGCCGGATCTCGATGTCCTGTTGCCCTTCGACGGCCCGATCGATGGTTTCGTGGAGCATCGCGGCTGGACCCACTCGCTGTTCGTCCACAGCCTGCTCGCGGTGCCGATCGGGGAGGGGCTGCGGCGGCTCTGGCGGGCGCGCGGGCGGGTGCCGGACCTTCCCCGCCTGGAGGTTTGGGCGGCGGTTTGGCTCGTGTTGACGACGCATGCGCTGCTCGATTGGACGACGACCTACGGCACGCGCATCCTCTGGCCGCTCAGCGACGTGCCCTATGCGCTGTCCTGGATCTTCATCATCGATCCGCTCTATACCCTGCCCTTGTTGATCGCCGTGCTGGGGGCGTTGATCCTGGGCGCGCGCTGGCGCGGCGTTCGGCGGGGCGCGGTCGTCGGCCTCGTGCTCAGCACGGCCTATCTCGGCTGGACCGGCGTCGCCCAGGGCATCGCGGAGGCGAAGGTGCGCGCCGCGCTGGCCGCCGGCGGGGTGACGCCCGAGCGGATCACGATGATCCCCATGCCCTTCAACAGCCTGCTCTGGCGCGGGATCGCGATCGATGGTGCGCGCTATATCAACGTCTATCGCTCCGTCCTAGACGACCGGGTCGAGGCGCCGCTTCACATCCATCCACGGCATCTTGCCCATGACCGGGCCCTCGACGCCTATCCGCCGCCGCAGCGGGTGGAACGGTTCAGCGACGGCAATTACGCCTATCGCCGCGATGGCGAGGATATCCTGATCGCCGATATTCGCATGGGGGTCACGCCGAACTATGTTTTCACCTTCCGGGTCGGCCGGGTGGTGGCGGGGGAAGACGCCGGCTCGGCCGTGATCGAGCCCGCCCCCGTCGAACGCCGGGAAGGCGGGCACGATCCCGCCGGGATCGGATGGCTGTGGACACGGATATTCGACGAGGACGCCGTGCGCGCGGAATGACCGGCGGCCGCCCGCGCGGAACCGGGCCGGTCAGCCGGCGTTGGGCCAGTCAGCCGGTGTTGGCCCAGTCAGTCGGCGTTGGCCTTGATGAAATCGAGAACCATAGCGCGGTGATAGGGCGCCTGATAGGTGATGGCCGCGCCGACGTAGTCCTCGATGCGGCGCCGCACCTCGAATCCGACGGGAATCTCGAACTGATCCTCGAGATTCTGCAGCACGAGGAAGGCCTGATGCTTCTCGCCCTCGACCAGCGGCAGCGCGGCGTCGGTATAGAAGCCGACGCCGTCCTCGCTGACATTGTCGACCTTCAGGGTACGATCCGCGATCTCCAGGAAGCCGACGGAGACGGTATAGCGGGGCTGTCTGCGCCGTTCGATATGTTTCATCGCCTCGCCGTCCGCCATCGGTCCACGCCACTTGATCCTTGAAAATCCGCTACACTATATCGACTTCGGCGCGAATATCCACCGCGACGCGGGAGGAAGGGCGAGCGCGAAAGAACCCCATGTCTTTTCGGCGATATCGATGCGGGACGCTATAGTCCGGGGAGGGTCCGTGTGGTAGTTATTGGGCAAGGGTGGGAGAGGGGCGGCGCCGTGCGATCGCCAATGCCCAATGTTTGTGCAATTTCTTGAGGAACTGGGTCAGGCGATTCCATGAATCGGCGTGCGTTGAAAATGCTCCTGCGCTCGGGGCGATTCCTGTGTTTTGACTGTCGTGGTCCTTATCACGACCTCAAGCAGCGCAACGCGGAAGAAGACGACAAGACGATGGTGGATGACGGCTTCAAGCGTCAATCGCCGTCGCGCGGGATGCTGTTCGACCTCTCCACGCTCAACCTCGGAATCTTCTTCAAGGAGGTTTCCTATTCGGACGAGCAGGACGAGGTGTTCGTTTCGACCCGTGTCTACTTCCCCTATAACGACGAGGACGTGGGGCAGGGCGGGGAGAGCACCTCGGCCGAGCCGGAGACGATCATCCGCGTACTTGCCAAGCGCGGGGCCATCAAGGACACCAGCGCGCTTTCCACCCATGACCAGCGCGTGCTGGAGGTATTGTCCCAACTTCCGACCTTCGATCCCTTCCTGCTGCTTTCCCAGCGCCGGGAGATGGAAGGGGACCGGAAGATTTCCGCCAAATATTTCGACATCACCGAGGACGATTGGGTGATGATCCGCCGGCCGGTGATGGAGAAGATATCCCTGCTGGTCTCGAAGGCGAACCGGGATCACGAGGTCGATGTCTTCGAGCAATATATGGGCGGCGAGGACGAGGACGACGAGACCCGCCGCCTGATGACATCGGCCGTCATCGATTCGATCTGGCGCGGCGAGGCGACCCAGGGCTGCCGACAATTGATCCGCAGCTTCAAGCTGGACGAGGACAAGACGACCGAGATCCTGTTCGCCTGGAAGGGGATCAACTACTACGAGTTCCAATACAAGAAGTATCAACAGCAGTTCTACGACTTCTTCAAATGGCTCGGCGGCGCCGGGTCCATGCCGAAGGACCACAAGACGCTGCAATCCAGCCAGATCGACCGTTTCGAATATCGGCGCGAGCGGGCCCGCAAGCTGATCCGTGCGACGCATGCCACGGTGATGCAGATCATCGCCGACTATAATTCCTCCTTCGAGCGGTTGGTCGACGAGGATTCCCCGCGCGAGTTCCAGCTTTTCCTGTCGAACGCGCCGAAGAACTTCCTGACCGTGGGCCTCGCCATCGGCGTGCTGGCGCATACCACCACGGCCTGGGTCCAGATGACCCAGTCGGGCAAGAAGCCGAGCGTGAAATCGACCGAGTTGGAGCCGTTCTACGACTTCATCATCGCCGTCAATGGCCAGGATTTCTACGTCGCGCGGTGATCCGCCGCCCCCTTCGCGAAGGGCAGCTTGCCACGCGGCAGGGAGCCCATGCCGTCACGGATATCCTGCTCGATCGCATGGGCGAGCGCGTCGATCTCCCGGCCCCGCAGGGCGGCCACCGCCTCCTTGTGCCGGTCCTCGTTATAGGTGACCCCCAGGGTTTCGCGCGTCAGATAGAGGAAGGGGCCGATCTGCAGCCACAGGCTCTCGATCAACGGGACCGTGACGCGCGAACGCGCCGCGTCGTAGAGCGTGAAATGGAAATCCAGGTTCTTCTGCAGATAGGCCTCCCAATCGCCCGTCTCGATGGCGACGTCCTGTTCGGCGTCGATCCGCTCCAGACGCGCGGCGAGGGCGTCGAGGTTCCCCCGCGCCGCCGCCGCCTCATAGGCCCGGCGCGCCGCCAGAACCTCCAGCGCGACGCGCGCCTCGGCCAGTTCCTCGAAGGCCTCGACCGTCATCGCCGGCACCTCGACCCGGCGGTTGGGCTTCAGCGTCAGGGCATGTTCGCTGACCAGCCGGCGCAGAGCTTCGCGCACCGGCATGCTGCTGACGCCGAGACTGTCCGCCAGCCCCCGGATCGTGACCGACCGGCCGGGCCGGAAGCGGCCCGTCATGATTTCCGCGCGCAGCGTTTGATAGACGCGCTCCTGAAGCGTCGTCTTGCCCTCGCCCACCTTACCGTCGTCCGTTATGCCGTCGTCCGGTGACATCCGGCCCTTTACCCTCTCGCCCGAAGCATATGTGATCACAGTTTCCCAGATCGCGCGTGTCGCGGCAATGACGCTGCCACGAGGGGTGTTCGGATGGGTAGGAAACAGGAGTGACCATGGAACCGGACGGACAGACCCTGGAGGCCGCAGGTCTGGCGCGCGAAGCCGGGCCGATGATCGGCGCCGGCGCGATCGCGCTCGGCATCGTCATCGCGATCCTGTTCCAGCGGATCGGGGAATGGATGGTCGCGCGGCGCAACGAGGCCGCGTTGCGCGCCCATGGTTTCCACGAGGCGGGGCCGCGCTTCCTCCACTCGGCCGGCATATTGCTTCAGGGCGCGTGGCTCATCGCTTGCGGCTGGGTGGCCCTGACGCCGGAGACGATCCATTGGCCCGCGATCGTGCTCTATGCCGGGCTTCAGGTCGCGCGGCTCTGGGTGATCCTGTCGCTCGGACCTTTCTGGACGGGACGAATCCTCACCCATGACGAGGCGCCCGTGCTGCGGCGCGGCCCCTATCGCCACCTGCGTCACCCGTTGCATTGGATCGTCGCGGTGGAGGTGGCGCTGCTGCCGCTGGCCTTCGGGGCCTGGCCGGTCGCGCTGGCCTTCACGCCGCCGATGGTGGCCCTTCTGATCCTGCGCGCGCGGGCGGAGGACGCGGCGCTCGCAGGGCGTCCGGCGATCCGGTAGGGCGGCGCGCCCGGGCGGGGCTCGGCCGGGCGGGGATCAGCCGACCGTCATCCGGGGTTCCCGCGCGCCATAGACGGTTTCGTTCACTTGCGGGTCGCCGATGACGCCGGGCTCGGTCTCGTAGACGAAGACCCCCATGACGCGCAGGCGGTCCCCGCGCACGGGCGAGACGCGGTGGAGCGAATTGCAGCCCCGGAAGAGGCAAAGCGCCCCGGCTTCCCGCGCGACGGTGCGGATGCCGTCATCCGCCTCGCCCTTCAGCACGCGGGCGACCCGGTCATAGCATTGGTCGTCGTCGGCGCGCGTGTTGGGCCAGATCTGGAAATCGCCGCCCGATTCCGGCTCCTGCAGCATCAGGGTCATGGTGAAGGCGTTCACCGAATCGAAATGCCAGGCCGACCGGTCGCCATCCCGATAGCAGACGGTGTTGACCGGCTGCATCGGGTCCTCGTTCACATAGAGCGTTTCCTCCCCGACGATCGCGGCGATCAGGCGGCGCGTCGGCTCCCAGTAGTAAAGCGTCTTGAGCGGGGAATCGGCTGGCAGAAGATCGGCGGCGAGCATCCGGGTGCTGGCCTCCAGCATCATGTTGCGCGGATGATCCGCCGGCAGGTCGGGGTCCGCGGCGCGCTGGAGATAGCAGTTACGCCGCGCGCTGTTGTCATGCCCCATCGGCAGGGCGGCATTGGCGTCCGCGATGGCGCGCAGGCGCGCGGCCTCGGTGATGAAATGCGGCAGTTCGCAATATTGGTCGCGGTCGAGCTTCGCGCGCAGGCGCTTTACCGTCTCGACAAGGCCCGGATCCTTCGGCCGGTCCAGCGGATAGCGCGCCAGGTCGATGACGGCCTCGGGGCGGGTGAAATCGATGTCGCTCATGATCGGGCTCCTCCGAATAGGCGAAGTTCTTTGCTGCCGGGACAATGCCAGAAAAAATTTTGAACGACCAATATATTTTTTGTTATGCTACGATCGGATCGTCGGCGATCGACGTCGACGGCGGGCATGGGAGATAGAAAATGGACGAGGACAGGATGAGAGGCAGCGGGAACGGAACCGGAGTCGGATCGAACCGGGGGCCGAACCGCCGGCGGGTACTGACCGGCGCGGCGGCGGCCGCGGCCGGCTTCTATGCCGGGCCGATGCTCTGGACGGCCGGGCGTGCCCGGGCCGCGACGCCCAAGGCCGGCGGCCATATGACTTTCGGCGTCAGCGCCGGATCGACCAGCGATACCTTCGATCCGGGCAAGGTCGGCAATGCCTTCGAATCCGTGATGCAATACACGGTCGGCAGCATGCTGACGGAGATCGACGCCGACGGCGGGGTTCAGCCGAAACTGGCGACCGGCTGGGACTCCTCGGCCGACGCGACGCGCTGGACGTTCGAGTTGCGAAAGGACGCGGTCTTCCATGACGGGCGGAAGGTCACGTCCGAGGATGTGATCGCCTCCCTCAACCATCACCGGGGCGAGAAGTCGGAATCGACCGCGAAGCCGATCATGGCCGCGGTCGAGGATATCAGCGCCGACGGGCCGAGCACCGTCGTCGTCGCCCTGTCGGCGGCGGACGCGGACTTCCCTTTCAAGCTCAGCAGCTTCAATTTCCCCATATATCCCGCCAATGCGGACGGCACGATGGATTGGCAAAGCCGCAATGGCTGCGGCCCCTATCGGGTCACCGCGTTCGATGCCGGCGTCCGCGCCGAGTTCGAACGTCATCCGGATTATTTCGCGCGCGGCCCGCGCGCCCATTTCGACAGCGTGTCGCTGCTCTGCCTTTCGGACACGGCGGCGCGTCAGAACGCCCTGATGACGGGCGAGGTGGATGCGATCGACCGAGTCGATCTGGCGACCTTCGATCTACTGGCGAAGGCGACGGGCATCACCGTGGAGGAAGTGCCGAACAAGACGCACTATACCTTCCCGATGCGCACCGATACCGCCCCCTTCACCGACCTCAATGTGCGCCTCGCGCTCAAGCACGCGGTCGATCGGGAGGCGTTGCTGAAGACGATCCTGCGCGGTCATGGGGTGATCGGCAACGATACGCCGATCAACAGCACCTACCGCTATTACAGCGACGAGGTCCCGCAGCGGACCTATGATCCGGATCGCGCGCGCCACTACTTGAAGAAGGCCGGCCATGAGGGGCTGGCGCTCGATCTCCACGCCTCCGACGCGGCCTTCACGCGCGCGGTCGATGCCTCCGTCCTGTTGGCGGAGAATGCCAAGGCGGCGGGTTTCGACATATCCGTCAAGCGCGCGGCGCAGGACGGTTACTGGAACGATGTTTGGATGAAGGTTCCGTGGAGCGCCTGCTATTGGTACGGCACGCCGACGGAGGACGGTATCTTCACGACCGCCTATTCGGCGGGGGCGGATTGGAACGACACGTTCTGGGATAACGAGCGGTTCAACGAACTGCTGGTCGCCGCGCGCGGCGAACTGGACGAAGCGCTCCGGGCGGAGATGTATCACGAGATGCAGCTTATCCTGAACGAGGATGGCGGGCTGATCGCGCCGGTCTTCGCGAACGATGTCTTCGCCACCCGCGACGGAATCGCGCACGGGCCGCTCGCCAATAACTTCGAGGTCGACGGGCGCCTCTTCTTCGAGCGCTGGTGGCGCGAGGACGCCTGATCGTCTCGACACCACCGCCTCGTCGGCCATCCTTGGCCCGGTCGACGGGGCCATCGGTTGGGCCGTCCGCGCGGACGATCCTGGGAGGGGTCGGGGGGCGCGTCGCTTGGCGCGGCGCGCCCCTTGACTCTATAATGAGGTGGATCGTTGCATTTCCTGTTGGAGTATCCAGTCCCGTGGCAAATAGGTCGTCCGCGAGTCCGGCGAAGCGCGAACGCCCGCGCACCCATGCCGAGATCAATGATTTCCGGCGGCGGGCGTTGTTGGAAGGGACGATCCGGTCCTTCGCCGAACATGGCGTCGCCGGCACCACGAACCGGACGATCTGCCAGGCGGCCGGTACGTCCAGCGGATTGATCCAGCATTATTTCGAAACCAAGGAGAAACTGGTCGCGGCGGCCTTCTCCCATCTCTTCACGCATCTCGCCGATGCCGTGGGGGAGGCCGTGGCCGCCGCCGGGCCGGGCGCGGTGGACCGATTGCGCGCCATGCCGCGCGCGATCCTCTCGCCGGAGATCGCGACCGACGAGATCAAGAACGCCTTCCTGACCTTTTGGCACGAGATCCGATTCAACCCGATGGTGCGGGCCGAGAATAAAGAATTCTACCGAGACTATACACGCCGTACCGAGATGCTGTTCGCCGATGCCGCGGAGGAACTCGGCCGGAAGATCGATATCGCGCAATCGACGCACGGGCTGGTCTGCCTGTTGGATGGGCTTTGGCTCAATCTGACGATGGAGAAGCCGGTGCTGTCCGCCGAGGAGGCGGAGACGATCTGCCAACGCTATATCGATGGGGAATTGGGATTGCGATGACCGCCCCCCCCCCCCGGCGCGCGCGGTCCAAACCGGGCGCCCGTCACGACACGGTCTTGGCGCCGCAGGCCTCGATGATTTCCGCGATGGCTTCCGCCGCGCCGCTGCCGGATCGCTGGATTTGGATGAAGAGCCCGCCGGTCAGCAGGGCATAGGCGCGCATGACCTCCGCCTTGCGCGGGTCGGGCGTGGGCTGGTTGCCGTCGGTGGGGATATAGATCGCCGATATGCGGATGTCGCGCGCCAGCGCCGCGCCCGCCACCGCGCGGGCGTTGGCGCCGTCCACGGCTTCCACGAAAAGATCGTCGAACCCGCCCGGCAGATTGTCCGTGATCAGCACCAGGATACGCGAGGCGGCGCGCCAATCGCCGGAGAAATCGCCCCGTTGCGGCCGTGCACCCCCACCGGCCAACCCTTCCACCGCCGTGCGCAGCGCCTCGTCGGAAGCTTCCGGCCCGCCGCCTCCCCCTTCCGCGCGGAGCCGGAAGAGCGCCCGGCGAAACAACTCGTCCGCCGCCTCGGGACCTTCGCCGTCCACCAGATCGAGGTCGACGTCGATATCGTCGCGGAAACTGATCAGACCCAGGCGGTATCGCCCCGCCGACACATCGGCGACGCGGTCCAGCAGGCGGCGGACCTCCGCCTTCGCCTCGCCGATTGCGCGACCGATGGAGTATGTCTTGTCGATCGCGAAGACCAGATCGACGCTACCGCAACGCGCGCCGTCTCCGGGCTTTTCCACGCCGGCGGGGGCGGCGGTGGGGCCGCAGAGAGCGAAGACCATCGAAAGAGCCAGCAGGCCCGCCGGGATCAGCGGGCTTCCACGGGGATGGCGTATTCCGCTAAAGCGCCTCATCCGGAATGGCGCGCAGGCTCGCCGGCCCCCGCGCGATCGGCGTGACGAGCCCCGCGGAGAGGGGCAGGATATTCTCCGCATAGAACAGCGCGGTGGCGAGCTTGGCCTCGTAGAAGCCGCGGTCGATCTCCTCCCCGCCGCCGTCCAGCTTGTCCTGGGCCACGATCGCCGCGCGCGCCATCATCGCCCCGCCCGCGGTCAGACCGAACAGCCTCATGTAATAGGCGGCGGCGCCATGGGCGGCGTCCGGGTTCTCCGCGCCATGCTCCAGCAGATGGCCGGTGGCGTTGTCGAGGTGATCGACCGCGAGGGCGAGTTGCCGGCGGATTATCGCCATATCCTCGCCGCCGCGCTCGTTCAGGCCGTTGATCAGCGCGTGCAGCTCGTCGATATATTCGCCGATCGCCTCGCCGCCGTCGCGGATCAGTTTCCGCCCGACGAGGTCGTTCGCCTGGATGCCGTTGGTGCCCTCGTAGATCGGCAGGATGCGGCTGTCCCGGAAATGCTGGGCGGCGCCCGTTTCCTCGATATAGCCCATGCCGCCATGGACCTGCACGCCCATGGAGGTCAACTCCACCGCCATGTCGGTGCACCAGCCCTTGACCACCGGCGTCAGGACGCCGACCCGGCGCTTGGCATAGAGGCGGTAGCTCTCCTCCGGATGGCGCCGCGCGGTATCCTGCATCAGCATCGCATCCAGGATCAGCGCGCGCATCGCCTCCGAATAGGCCCGCATGGTCATCAGCATGCGGCGGATGTCCGCGTGCCGGATGATCGCGGCCGGATAGGTACCGTCGATGGCGCGGCCCTGCCGGCGTTCCCGCGCATAGTCGCGGGCCTGCTGATAGGCCCGTTCGACGGCGGCCAATCCCTGGACGCCGACCGCCAGACGGGCGTTGTTCATCATGGTGAACATGTATTCCAGGCCGCGGTTCTCCTCCCCGACCAGATAGCCGACGGCCCCCTCGTCGTCGCCATAGGCCATGACGCAGGTGGGGCTGCCGTTGATGCCGAGCTTGCGCTCCAGCGAGACGCAGCGCACATCGTTGCGTTGCCCCGGCGCGCCGGTTTCGTCCGGCAGGAACTTCGGCACGATGAAGAGGGAAATACCCTTCACCCCCTCCGGGGCGTCGTCGCAGCGGGCCAGCACCAGATGGACGATGTTCTCCGCCAGATCATGCTCGCCATAGGTGATGTAGATCTTCTGTCCACGGATGCGGTAGTGATCCTCCCGCCGTTCCGCCCGGGTCTTGACCTGGCTGAGGTCCGAGCCCGCCTGCGGCTCGGTCAGGTTCATGGTCCCGGTCCACTCGCCGCTGATCATTCGCGGCAGGTAGAGCTGCTTCTGCGCCTCGCTGCCATGGGCCTGCAAGGCCTCCACCGCGCCTTGATTCAGGATCGGGCAGAGCCCGAAGGCGAGGTTGGCGGATTGCCACATCTCCTGCACCGCCGTGGCGATTGTCCAGGGCAAGTCCTGGCCGCCGTAATCGGCCTCGAAGGGGACGGAGTTCCACCCGCCCTCGACATAGGCGCGATAGGCCTCGGCATAGCCGTCGGGGGTGCGCACCACGCCGTTTTCCAGGCGGGAATGCTGACGGTCGCCCGCGTGATTGATCGGGGCCAGCACGTCGCGGGCGAGCTTGCCGGCCTCCTCCAGCACGGCCTCGACGAGGTCGGGCGTGATCTCCTCGCCGCCATGCAGTTGCTGGACCTGACCGAGCAGGCCGAGATCCTTCAGCACGAAACGCATATCGGCGATCGGTGCGTTATAGGGAACCATCATCCACCCCTCGATTCCTCCCGCCCGGACGTGCCGGCCTCGTTCGCGAGGGGCCGGTCGCGCGTGGGCGTTCCTTCAAGCTTCCGGCAGCAATGCGCCGGGATTCATCAAGCCCTTCGGGTCGAGCGCGCGCTTGACCTGGCGCATGATGTCCAGCTCCACCGCGCTCTTGTACCGGGTCAGTTCGTCGCGTTTGCTGCGGCCGATGCCGTGCTCCGCGCTGATCGAGCCCTTCAGGTCGTGAACGATATCGTGCACCGCCCGGTGCAGGTCCGGCGCGCGGGCCTTGAAGGTCTCGCCGTCCATGTCCTCGGGCTGGCTCAGATTGTAATGGATATTCCCGTCGCCGACATGGCCGAACGGATAGGGTCGGGTGCCGGGCTGGACGCGCTCCACCGCCTCGGCGGCGCGGCGGATGAAATCCGGGATCGCGCTGACGGGGACGGAGATGTCGTGCTTGATCTGCGCGCCCTCTCGGTTCTGGGCGTCCACGATGGCCTCGCGCAGGAACCAGAGCTGACCGCGCTGATCCTCCGACTGGGCGATCACCGCGTCCACGATCCGCTCCGCCTCGAAGGCTTCCTCCAGCAGCGTCTGCAAGGCCGCCTCCACCGCCTCGCCGCCGGCGAATTCCAGCAACACGGTCCAGTCATAGGTCTGCTCGAAGGGCGCGCGGGCGCCCTCGACCAATTTCTCCGCCCAATCCAGGGCGAAGCCCGGCATCAATTCGAAACTGGTGAGCGCGCCGCCGCCCTTCGCCTTCGCATCGGCCAGCAGGGTCAGCGCGGCGTCCAGGTCGCTCAACGCCACCAGCGCCGTTGCCCGCGTCCTTGGCCGGGGGAAGAGTTTCAACACCGCGCCCGTGATGATTCCCAACGTCCCTTCCGATCCAAGGAACAGATGCTTCATGTCATAGCCGGTATTGTTCTTCCGCAGCCCCGTCAGCCCGTCCCAGACACGCCCGTCGGGCAGCACGACCTCCAGCCCCAGCACCAGCTCGCGCGCATTGCCGTAACGCACGACGTTGATCCCGCCCGCGTTGGAGGCGAGATTGCCGCCGATCTGGCAGGTCCCCTCCGCGCCGAGGCTGAGGGGGAACAGCCGATCGGCCGCCGCCGCCTCGTCCTGCAGGCTCTTCAGGATGCAGCCGGCCTCCACCGTCATGGTGTCGTTGGCGGCGTCGATGGCGCGCACCTTGTTCATGCGGGAGAGGTTGATCAGCAGCATCCGGCCCGACCCGTCGGGGGTGGAGCCGCCGACGCGGCCCGTGTTGCCGCCCTGCGGGACGACGGGGATGCCGGCCTCGTAGGCGATCCGCATGACCGCCGCGACTTCCGCCGTGCTCGCCGGGCGGGCCATGCCGAGGCATTTGCCGTGATAGATGCCCCGGCTGTCGACCAGCCAGGAGTCGAGCGCCGCGGGGTCCGTCACCCAGCCCTTGTCGTCGAGGGCGGCGCGGATCTCGCCCACCGCCCGCTCGACCGCCGCCGCGTCGGGCGAAGAGGCGGTCGGTGGGGCATCGCCCGTCCGGGTGTCGATCACGCTATCTCGGCTCATCGGGGGGCACCGTTCATCGGGACTGCCGACCATTCATTGACCATGCTGAACAGGGTAACAGGTAGCCCGCTGCGGGGGCGCCCGCAAGATATTGCTCGTGCGGTCCCGCCCGCCGGGGGCGCGACCCCTTGTCCCGTCGTTTTCCGATACCGCGACGATTTCCGGCGCGGGCGAATGGCCTTAGTCTCGGGACATCATGTCGCGATCGATTCCTGCTCCGTTGTCCCTGTTGCTGTTCGTCCTGGCGGTCGTCGCCGGGTGCGCCGGGCCGCCGCCCGCCCCCGACACAGGGGGCGACACCGCGCGCGCCCGGGCCGAGCCCGTGATCGGGCCGGATCACCTCGGCTATCTGTTTCTCGAAATCGGCACGGGCCGGGTGGTCGCCGGGCATCGCGCGGACGAGGGATTCATTCCGGCCTCCACCGTGAAGCTGATCACCGCCGCCGGGGCGCGTGGGGCGCTCGCCCCGGATCTTCGCTTCGTGACCCGTCTTTGCATGGGTCGGGTGCTCGATGCACAGGGGCGGTTGACGGGCGACCTGATCCTGGTCGGCGGGGGCGACCCGACCCTCGACATGGACGATCTGTTGACGTTGGCGGAAAGGGCGCGGGGCGCGGGCCTGCGCGGTGTGACGGGGCGGCTGCTGTTGGACGATGCGTTGTTGCCGCCCACCGGGCCGATCGCGCCGCGCCAGCCACCGGATGCGGCCTATAACCCGCCGCTTTCCGCCCTGATGGTGGCGGAGGGCGCGCGGCGTCTTGAATGGCGGCGCGAGGGGGCGGCGACGCAGGCCTGGTTCGTGCCCGAGGCGCATGGGCATGGCCCCGATGAGGGGGATGATCCCGATGAGGCGGCGGCCCGCGCGGCGCGGGAGGGGGCCGCGACGGGCCATCGCTGGCTGCCCGTCACCGCGCCGAGCCTGGCGACGGGTCGGCTGTTCCGGCGCATGCTGGGCGATCTCGGCCTGGAGGTGTCGGAGGTGGCGCGCGCGCCGGGGGCCGGCTGTCCGGTCGAACTCGCCCGGGTGGAGAGCGCGCCGCGCGATTCCGTCCTGGCCGAGATGCTGGCGACCAGCAGCAATCCGATGGCGGAACTGGTCGGCCTCGCCACCGACCGGGCGCGCGGCGGGACCGGCACCGCCATCGCGGCGGCGGCGCGGGGGACGGTCGATTGGCTGCGCGCGGCGGTGCCGGGGGTGACATGGCGCGGGCTGCGCCTGCCCAATCATTCGGGACTGGATGCCGGCGCGCGCGTCAGCCCGCGCCAGATGGCGGGACTGCTCGCCCATGCCTATCGCGCGGATGCGCGTGCGAAGGCGGATCGGGGGACGGCGGCGCGGCCCTTCCCCGCCCTGCTGGCGGCGGGCGGTTGGGACAAGAGCCTGCGCGGCCGTCTGGCCTCGCCGGAAACGGCGCTGCGTGTCTGGGCCAAGACCGGCACGATGCATTTCGGCATCGCGCTCGCCGGCTATCTCTATGCGGGCGACGGGCGGGTTCTGGCTTTCGCGATCGATGCGCACGACCCGGCGCTTCGGGCCGCCTACGACCCGGTCGCGGCTGATCCCCCGGCGGCGGTCGAGGCGCGGGCCGCCGCCTGGGATGCCGCCGCCCGCCGGGCGATCGACGCGATCCTGATCGAACAGGCGCGCGGGCTCCACGCCGTCGAGGGGTGACGGTCAGTCGGGACGGTCGCGCCGGGGCGGGCCACCGCGCTCCACCAGCGCTTCCAATTCCTCCGGCGTCAGGACATCGGCCGCGTCCAGCAGCGTGGCGTGCATCCGCTCCTGCACCGCCCTGGTGGTTCGCCGCACCTCCGCCAGCGCACCATCCAACGCCGCCTTGTCGAGGCCGTCGCCCTCCGCCGCGCCGGCCATGAGATCGCGCAGCCGGCGCCGCGCGTCGCGTGCCTCCCTGAAGGCCGCGCGCAGGGCCGGGCCGTGCCGTTCGAAGATCGGCCTCAAGCGCGCGTCGTCGCCGATGCCCCGTTCATCGAGGAAGGCGCGGAACAGGCCGCGCGGCCGTTGGAAGCCGCGCCCTTCCCCGGCATGATGCGATGGGCCGCCGGGCCCGCTTTCCCATTGGCGCGCGTCGTGATGGCCGAAGCCGCCGCGATGATCGATCACCCCGGACCAATGCAGGGCCGCCATGCCGAGCCATGCCAGCACCAGGAGATTGAGCGCCAGCGAGCCGATCAGCAACCAGCGCCGCCATCCGCCCCCCGCGCGCCCTGTGTTGCCCCCCGCCACGTCGTTCTTCGCCACGTCGCCCGAATTCAGGTCGTTCGGATCGCTCATTGCATGCCCTCCTGCGACACGCCCGCATCCGGCGCGGCGGGACCATAGAGGAAGAGCGCGATATCGACGCCCTCGCCGGTTTCATCCATGGCTATTCCGTTCGATTCCGGCGGGGTGGCGGTCGGCGTCTCCGCCGAGACCAAACCACCCAACGGCGCCATGTCCGGCGCGCCCACACCGAGACCGAGGCCCAGCATCAGGGCCGCCGCGAAGGCACCCGCCGGTTGCCAGATCGGCCCCGGCCATTGCAGCAGGCGCCGCAACCGGGCGGCCGTGCCCGGCCGCGCGTGCCCCGCGAGACGCGGCGCCAGATTCGCCGGCATGTCGGGCGCCGCCCATTCATCCAGCATCCGGTCGAGCGTGGCGGCCTCCGCCAGCAGCCGCGCCGCCTCTGCCGGCGCGGCCGCTCGGAAGTCCCGCGCCGGGCCGCGTTCCGCCGCCGGCCAGCGCGCGATCGACGCGCCATAGGCCTCGGCCAGGGCGGCGAAGCGCGCCGCGCCCATCCCAACCCGGTCTCCGCCGTTGCCCGTCATCGTCCTGTCGCCTTCCGTCATGGTTAGAGATCCCCCCGCCGGTCGAGCAGCGCGGCCTTCAACGCCCGGCGTCCCCGCGCCAGCAGGCTCTCCAACGCGTCCTCGCCGATATCGAGTGTCCGGGCGGCCTCCCGGCCGCTCAGCCCCTGATAATGCACCAGTAGGATCGCGGCCTTCTGCCGTTCCGGCAAGGCATGGATCGCGCCGCGCACGGCCTGGGCCCGCGCGGCGCTTTGCAGGCGCTCCTCGCCGCTCGGGCTTTCGTCCAGCCCATGCCGGCCGAGCGCGTCGTCGGCGGGAAGCGGCATGGTCCGCCCGCGCCGCCGCAGCCGGTCGATACATAGATTATGCGCCGTGCGATAGAGCCAGGCGCGCACCGGCCCGCGCGGCGGGGACAGGTCGTAGGCCCGCCATAGGCGCGCGAAGCTTTCCTGGGTCACGTCCTCGGCCTCCGCGGTTTCGCCCAACAGCCGGGCGGCATAGCCGTGCAGCGGCCGCGCCAGCCGGTCGAGCAGGGCGCGATAGGCGGCCGCCTCCCCGGCCGCCGCCGCGCGCGAGAGCGCGTCGAGCCTGGCGCTTTCATCGTCCGGCGGCGCGTCCTGGCCGGTCTGGTCCTCCCGCATCGGCACCTATCCGTGATCCGGTCCGGGCGCGCCGGCCGCTCCCATACCGACCGCGCACGGTCGGGATGGGATGCCCGGCACGCCGTGGCCGGTGGGCGGTCAGCCCTGCTTCCTCGGCCCCTCGACCTGGATTTCCCCGGCCTCGATCGTGCCGCTTTCGTCACGGTCGAGGCGCTTGAACAGCCGGTCGGTCGCGGTCTCGACCTGGGCACGTTCCATGCCGGCGGCGCGCATCAGCATGGCCATCGGATGCCGGCCGTGATGCTTGCCCCAGCGGCCGTCACGATAGCCGTGCCGCTTGCCGTCGTCATCGCCGCGATGATCGTCCCGGCCACCATGCCACGCGGCGCGCATGCGCATGCGCATCTTCTGGCCGAAGGCCGTGAACTCGGCCTCGCTCAACATGCCGTCGCCGTCGCTGTCGGCGTTCCGGAAGATCAGGCCCTGGAAGCCCTCGCGCACCTCCCGGCGGCTCAGCGTGCCGTTGCCGTCGGCATCGACCTTGTCGAACAGCGCCAGCGTACGCGCGCCCAGTTCCTCCCGGCTGATCGCGCCGTCGCCGTCTGCGTCGGCATCCGTCAGGATTTCCTGCATCATCGGGCTCGCCAACATGTGGCGATGATGGGCCTCGCCGCGTTCGGCCTTGTCGCCATGGGCCTGGGCGAGACCGGCGAGCCCGGCCAGACCCAGCGTGGAGGCGAGGCCGAGGGCGGCGGCACCGCGAAGCGCGGCGCGTTTGCGGGAAAGGGTCATGTGTCGAAATCTCCTTGGTGACGTTCGGGGGATACGATCCGGGGACCGGACGGGATTGTCCGCGCCCATCCATGCCCTTCGAACGCGGCAAGCGATCCTTTCCGTCGCGGTCCCGTGAAATTTTTCCGCAAATCAGTAAATATACGTAATTCGATGCCTGGGGGAGCGTCCTTGACGCCCGGGCGGGCGGGCCCTACCCATTTCCGGACCGATCGGGGCGGCACGTCCCGGATAAGGCCACGGAAATGAAGCCGCGTATCTCCGTCATCACGCTCGGCGTCGACGATCTGGAACGGTCGCTCGTCTTCTATCGCGACGGCCTCGGGTTGCCGACGGCGGGGATCGTCGGTCGTGAATTCGCGCATGGCGCGGTCGCTTTCTTCGATCTGGCGGGGGGAGTGAAGCTGGCGCTCTGGGCGCGGGCGGATATCGCGCACGACACCGGCCTGCCGGTGTCCCGGGTCAGCCCGACGGCCTGCACCATCGGACATAACGTCGCCAGCAGGGCGGAGGTCGATGAAGTCATGGCGGCCGCCGCGCGCGCCGGCGCCACGATCCTGAAGCCCGCGCGGGAGACGTTCTATGGCGGCTATGCCGGCTATTTCGGCGATCCCGACGGCCATCTGTGGGAGGTTGTGTGGAATCCGGACTTGATTCCGGTGGCGGACTGATCGGGCTTCCTGGCGACGGCGGGGCTGGCGAGTGCGTGGCGATTGACGGGCGCGCGCGTGCCCGGTTCGCTTAATCCCGGGGCGCGGCGGCCCGGCGCAGCCGGTCGTTGATCGCGCGGCCGAGGCCGGTTTCCGGCACGGGCGCCACCGCGATCCCGGTGAAGCGCGCCGGGTCGTCCGCCCGGTGGAGAAGCGGGAACAGGTTCGCGGCCGCCTCCCGCAAATCCCCCGCCGCGCTCAAGCTGGCGAAGGTGTCGGGCGGGTTGATGTCGGCGAACCCGATGAAGGCCTCGCCCTCGCGCGCGGCGCGCGCCGCCAGCCGGATCGGCAGGCCGGGCGCGTAATGGCTCGCCAACATGCCGGGGGCCTTGGGCGCGGATTTGCCCGCGGCATCGCCGTCATGGGCGCGCAGCGGCGCCGCCAGCAGCGCCTCGATCTCCTCCGCCGCCACGCCGCCGGGGCGCAGCAGGGTCGGGCGCGGGCCGCTCATATCGACGATCGTGCTTTCCAGCCCGATATCGCAGCGCCCCCCGTCGAGGATCAGGTCCACCGCCCCGCCCAGCGAGGCCTCGACATGCGCGGCCTCGACCGGGCTCAACCGGCCGGAGCGGTTGGCGCTGGGGGCCGCCACCGGCCCATCGACGGCGCGCAGCAACGCGCGGCTGCGCGCATGTCCCGGAATCCGCACCGCCACCGTGGGCAGGCCCGCGCTCGCCAGCAGCGATAACGGCGCGCCCGCCTTGCGCGGCAGGACGAGGGTCAGCGCCCCGGGCCAGAAGGCGGCCGCCAACCGCTCCGCCTCCTGCGGCACCACGACATAGCGGTCGAGGGCCGCGCGGTCCGGCAGATGGACGATCAACGGATTGAAGCGCGGGCGGCCCTTGGCCTCGAAGATCCGGGCGACGGGCCCCTCGCTCTCCGCCAGCGCGCCGAGGCCGTAGACGGTCTCGGTCGGGAAGGCGACAAGGCCGCCGCCGCGCAGCATGTCGGCCGCGCGCGTCAGCGCCTTATCGTCCTCTATCGGAAGGATCGGGGTCATGACGGGCGGCTATATGCCGAAGCGATGCCGATCGGGCAAGCGCGGCGCGCGCCCTGGCCGGTAAAGGCGCGGAAACTGGCCCCGCCGTACGCTATGCTTCTCGCAGTTGCGAAATGCGCGCATGCGCGCGTAAGCTCACCCCACGGCTTCTCGAGCGGATCGCGAAAGGGACATCATGCCCGGAACCGTCCTAACCGTCGCCCAGCAGAAGGGCGGTGCGGGAAAATCGACATTGGCCGCCCATCTGGCGGTCGCCCTTCTTCTCAAGAAGAAGAAGGTGGCCTTGGTCGATATCGACCCGCAATCGACGCTCGCCGCCTGGTTCGAGGCGCGGCGCGAAAGCCTGGACGAGGCGGCGGGCGGCCTGATTTTCGAGAGCGTCACCGGCTGGCGCGCCGCGAAGACGGTGGAGACGCTGGCGCGGGAGGCGGATTTCGTCGTCGTGGACAGCCCCCCGCATGCCGAGACGGATGCCCGCGTCGCGGTGCGCGCCGCCGATCTGGTGGTGATCCCGACCCAGCCGAGCCCGCCGGACGTCTGGGCGACGCGCCCGACGCTGGACCTGGCGGAGAAGGAGAAGCGCCCGGCCGTCCTCGTGCTCAACCGCGTGCCGCCGCGCGCGCTGCTGACGGACCAGATGGCGGAGAAGCTCGGCGATTATAAGGTCCGCATCGCCAAGGCGCGCCTCGGCAACCGCGTCGCCTTCGCGGAGGCCATGGCCCTCGGCCTCACCGCCCCCGAATTCAAGAAATCAAGCCAAGCCGCCCGCGAGGTCCGCGCGCTCGCCACCGAACTCATGCGGGTGAAATAGCCGCGTTGGCTGCCGGAACCGCGAATCCCGGTCGCCTTATAATTCCTGGGTGTCGGGCGCGCGCTTTACAATCCGCTTTGTGTCATGCTGCCGGATCGGTAGACTCCTGAAATGGCGGACGATCCGAAATTCGAGACTCGAGAGCAATTACGCCGCTGGTTACGCGACAAGCCAGCCGCATGGGGACAAGCGATCGCCTGTCGCGCGGCGTTGCGGGTCCTACCCCTCGTGGGGAGGGCCGTTGGTTCGCGCATAACGCGGCGAACAAGGTTTTCGAACTTCCCTTTCCAGTCTTTTCGCGCCAATCTCATATCATGGGCGGCGCTGAAATATCCCGCCCATGATATGAGGGCCGCCGCCGCCTACGCCGCCGCCTACGCCGCCGACGCCGACGCCGACGCCGCCGCCTACGCCGCCGCCTACGCCGCCGCCGCCGCCGCCGACGTCGCCGCCGCCGCCGCCGACGTCGACGCCGCCGCCGCCGCCGCCGACGTCGACGCCGCCGCCGCCACCGCCGCCGCCGCCGCCGCCGCCGCCGCCGGCGCGCAGGTTTGGTCGGCGGTGACGATGGATGCCGGGTGGCTGGAGGTTCATCCCGAAGGACGGCTCGTCGAACAGCCTCTCTGGCTCGCGGATGTGCGTGAGGACGATCGGTACAAGGCGAATATTCCGCCTTGGGTCCGGGACGCATTGGACGGTTTGGCGAAAAGCGATTTCATGATCCAGACCGGCTTCGATCCCTGGATCGCGTGGTATCGCGCCATCATCCCCAACAATAGAGGTGGCGTGCCACGGGACCATTTCGGTGAAGCCGTGACCCTCAGGATCGCGACCCAACCCGACAAGTGGTGGAAGCGCCCGGTATCGGAAGTCAATGCCGACATCGCGGCATGGCTGAATGAGCGCCCGGCCGATCCCGACTATGACCGGGACCTGGAAACCGCGCTGGAGAACCTGCCCGCGCAGACGCCGGCCGCCTATCGGTTCCATTGGCGGGATGACCGCATCAAGGCGGAGCCCCCCGATCCATCGCCGGGCGATAGCCCGGTCGCGCAGGATTTGCTCGACGAGGTTCGGCGCAAGGCGAACGATCTTTCCGAACGCCTGGAACGGTTGAACGCCGATCCGCATGCTCACCGGTCGGTACGTGGCTTGCTGGATGTCCTGCCCCCCGGGGCCGGTGAGTTGCGTCCCGGCCTCCTGCTTTCCCGCGCCCGGTCCGTGGAGGCCATCGCCACCGCCTATGCCGGGCCCGACGAGGAACGAGAACTGTTTCCGGGTGCCGTCTCGCAGATTCTCGATCTGTCGGAGACGGTGCGCGACCTGCAGGGGTGCCTGCCGGAAATTCGCGAGATCGAAGCCGAGAGAATGGCTCTCGAAATCGATCCCGCCACTGTCGATGCAATCGCGCGCCATCTCGACGACATCGTCGAGACGGCGGTCGCCGACGACGAAATCGTCGATGAAAGTGCGAAGGATGCGCTTCGCACCATCACCGCGAACGCGGACCAAGACGCGCCGCCGGTGGTTCAACAGCGTCTGGTCGCCGATCGCGTCCTCGTCGTTCGTAACTTCCTGTCACCGCTCTTCCGCCTCGCGCTCGCGTCGAGTTTCGCGGCCGGGGCAACGGACGTCAGCCGGGAAATTTGGGAGAAGGCGCGCCCGAAGTTCGTCGAGGGGGCCGCGGACGGCCTCGGGTCCATGGGGCGGCCCGTCGTCGTGATCGGCGTGTCGGCGTTGGTGGGCGCTTTCCTCGGCCCGACCGCCGGTATCGCGGCGATGCTTGCCGGATTTTGCAAGATCGACCGGCTGGTCGGGCTGTTGGAAAAGCGTTTGCAAAATAGCCGGCCGGATACGGACGACGAACCGGATGACGATAAAGCCGATAATGCGTCGAGCGGGCCTCCGGTAGATTAGGCCGCATAGGAAGAGTGCTCTGCCGACAGCGGCAAGGCCCAACGTCGCAAGTGCCGTCATTCGGCTGCCTCGGTTTTTCGTCGGGCGGATATCTGGGCTTTTTTGCCGGGGGTCGGGTCGGATCGGCGGTGTCGTGCGACCTGCCGGGCGGCGACGGCGAAGGCGGCCCCGAAAGCCAGGACCGTCAGGTCGAAGCCGGCGAGTTCCCAGGCCCTGGCTGGCAGGGTGACGCCGAGGTGTCTGTCGGTGGTCAGCGCGTTCAGGATCGGCAGCAGGCCGAACGCGCCGGCTGCGATCCAAAGCTGTTCCACCCATCCGCGCGCGGCGGGGCGGGTGAAGGCATGCAGGGACATGACGGCCCAGGCGATGAACATCGCATGGGCTTCCCAGGCCGCGCGGTTCTCGATTCCGAGGGGGATCAGCCGGTTGGCCCAGAAATACGCGGCGATGGCCACGGGCAGGCCGACGATGGTGGCGATGTTCAGCCGCTCGACCAGCCTGAACCCGAAGCCGTCGCCGATCTTCAGCCGTCGCTTCACGGTCCATAGAATGAGCCCGGCCCCGATCATGGCCGTCCCCATGAGACCGGACAGGAAGTAAATCCAACGCAGGACGGGTCCGGCGAACAGCCCCTCGTGGAGGCCGAGGAGAGTCTGAAACGTCACAAGTGGCACGGATCGAGGAACGGCCTCGTGGAGTAACATTCCTGTCGTCCCGTCGAAGGTCATTTCGGCCAGTGCCCGGGATGGGTTGAGTTCGCCTCCCCTGATTACAACGCGGGCATTGGCGTCTCCTGGGTTGTAGACCCTGATGGATTTAACTTCGCCGACACCCATTCGGGTTTCCGACGCGTGCAATAACGGCTCGAGTGGAACAAGTGGCATGGTGAGGCCAGCCGGATCCGGTGCATCCGTCCGGTTATACAACTCGTTGAAAAAGGTCTTCTGTGAGTCTTCACCTTCTCCAACGCCATAGCTGGCCCACATCACCGGCGCCATGTAGATGTAAGCTAGAAAGATCAAGCCCGACCACGTGATCATCAAATGGAAGGGTAGTGCGAGCACGCTGAGAACGTTGTGTGCATCGAGCCAGGATCGCTGCCCTTTGTGCGGACGGAACGTGAAGAAATCCTTGAAGATGCGTCTGTGGACGATGATGCCGGTAATGATGGCGACCAGCATGAACATGGTGCAGACACCGACGATCCACTCCGCCGTTCGCATGGGCATGTAGTGGAGTCGCCAGTGCATACGGTACAGAAGATTGCCGCCACCGGTCTCGCGGTGTGCTATCGGTTCGGCCGTGGCGGGATTCAAGAATACTCTACCGCTACCGCTCGTCTTGCCACCCGGTTGGGGTGTATCGCGCCAGAAAATATAAAGATCCGATGAACGGTAGCCGGGAAAGCTGATAGTCCAGTATTCGGCATCCGACGATGCTGATTCAAGATGCGCGCGCGCCAAACCAAGCAGCTTTTCCGTGGGCATGGCGACCTCCGGCAAAGGTCGCTCTGGCTCCATCCAGCGATCAATTTCTTCATCGAAATAGCCTGCCGTTCCTGTCAGGAAGACGAAGAACAGTACCCAGCCGACCACCAGTCCGGCCCAGATATGCAGCCATCCCATCGACTGCCGGAAAGTGCCTTTCATAATAAGAAGCCGGGTGAAAGCAGACCCCAAAGCCCGGAGAAGCCGGCGATCGTGCCGCCAATTCCCAAGCACATCCGTCGCAATGATTTCACTGCGAAGACCCAGAGGACCGCGCCTGAATAGGTGAGGAAGCTCACCATCAAGCCGATCAATACAGCTTCGGCGCGGGCCATGGGAAGAACGAGGGAAAGACAAGCGGAAGCAGCTATAGCTAGCGCATATCCCCCTATTACGGCTGCACCAATCCGTAAGATGATCTCGCCAGTACGTCCCGCTATTTTTCCGCTAGTCACAGATGCGAACGAACGATTCATCGCCGCATCCTCAGAAGTTCTTTCTCAGCGTGAGCCAGAAGCTTCGCGGTTCTCCGAAACGGTTGCCGAGCGACGTGCCTTGCAGTTTCTCGTAATAGGTTTCGTCAAGTATGTTGTTCACGGACAACGAAACGGAGGCATCCTCCGTTAGGTCGTAGCCGAGTTGCGCGTTGGCGACGACGTAACCATCCTCTTCGATCCGCAAATTGCCGGATTGGACGAAGAAACTGCTCGCAACTTTGCCGCCGCCCCCAATGCTTAGACCTTCTAGCGGGCCTTCATAGAATTTGTAGCGCGCCCAGAGATTGAACACGTGCTTTGGAATTGTTGGCCTGAACGCGGTGCCGGTTTGACTGGCGGAGCCCTTGATATACTCACTCTCGGTATACGCGTAACCGGTGAGCAATTGCCAACCTTCGGCCGGGCTGCCGCTGATCTCGGCCTCGATGCCCCGGCTACGGACCTCCCCGGCGGAGATGGAGAAACCAGGATTATTGGGATCGGAAAGAGCGCGGTTCTGGTCTTGAACCTGAAATGCTGCGAGATGTCCGATTAGGTTGTCGTTGAACAACCCAATTTTAACGCCTGCTTCATATTGATCTCCCACGCGGGGGGGCAGGACGTCGCCCGCCACGGTTGTGGCTGTTTGTGGCTGGAATATGCTCGCATAGCTGCCATAGAAGGAAGCCGCATCATTGGCGTCAATAACGATTGCCGCGTAGGGAGTTCCCTCTGCCTCAATGCTCGTGTCCGACGTTGTCTGGCCGATAAGGTTATCTCGGGCTTCGGATTGCCACCAACTCAGTCTGCCGCCGAAGATACCCGTGAGCCATCCGGTCGGTTTCAGGCGCGCTTGACCGTAGAGGCCGTACTGCTCCGTATTCAATCCGCTGGCAGATGACGCTACGAAGTTGGGTTCCGGTATATCCGATCTCGGGGCATATACGTTGGTCGATGCAAATATACCGGAATCCCAGTAGTTCTTGTCGAAGTCTGAGTATTTGTAGTCAAAGCCCCCAAGCAGTTTCTGGGTCTGGCCGAATGCCTGCAAGGGAACATATCCATGCGCGTCGATGGATATGTCTTCTTGCTTGGAGTTGAATTTTTGCCCGTGCAGCTGGACCAATCCCGTATTCGGATCGGCGCCACCGCCCAGGGAAAAGGCATACTTACCGCCTGCGCTCCGATCCACATAACGTGTGGTCAACTGCAACTTCGCGCCATCATCGAAGCTGTGTTCGATATCAGCAAAAGTGCTCACGGTTTCAAGTTCGTAGCGGTTCCAGTCAGCCCCGATGAAGGTTGAACGATCGACATCCAGCAATTCGCCGTTATCGAACGTCGGTAATCCATAAGATATGACGGCGTCATCTTGCTGATACGTGGAGCCGACAGACAACGTTGTCGATTCCGTAATGTCCGCTTCGATGGTGCCGTAAAGGACTGGTCGTTCCTTGCGCGCCACATCATAAAAGTACTCACGATCCTCATAGGCAGCGACGATACGACCTCTAACCCGCTTATTGTCAGTAAGCGGCCCCGTGACATCAGCTTCGCCACGATAGTAATTCCATGATCCGACGCGTGCCGCACCGCCGTAGGCAAAGTCATCCAGAGGACGCTTCCGGACAAAGTTGATTGCGCCACCAGGTTCTCCGGAACCTTGAAACAGTCCAGAAGGCCCTCGGAGAACCTCCACGCGATCGTAAGTATAGAGGTCGAGGCTTTTGCCGAATGAGTTATCGTTGCGTACGGTGACTCCGTCGTATTGGAACGTATCTACTTCGAAGCCCCGCGAATAAACTGGAGAGCGGGTTTCATCGGTTCGCACGACATTCATACCGGTCGTTTGCCGCATGGCGTCTTCCAGTGAGGTGTAGTTGCGATCTTCCATGAGTTGGCGAGTAACGACGCTCACCGACTGTGGCGTTTCCCGGATGCTCGTCGGAATTTTTGAGCCGACAGAAACTTGTGATCCTGCATAGGAACCGGTCCCTTCTGTCTGGCCGGGGTCTCGGAGAGTGCTTCCTTCGACAGTAATGGGATCGAGCACAATAGCGCTGCCGTTGTTGTCGCTAGGCCGTTCGATGGCGACGGTCGCGTCGTCGGAACGCGTGTAGATAAGGCCGCTCCCCGCCAGCAGGCGGTTCAGCGCCTCTTCGCTTGTCATCGGGCCGCGCACGGCGGGCGCGGTCAGGTCACGGGGAAGCGTGCCGTGGACCGTCACCTGCATTCCTGACTGCTGGCCGAACTGGGTGAGCGCCGTTGTCAAGGGCTGGGAGGGGAGATCGAATGCCTTCTCGTTGGAGAGTTGCACGACCTGGACTTGGCCGTCGACGGCCTGCGCCCGTGCCGGCGGCACTGCGACGACAATTGAAAGGGCGGTGGCGGAAAGGGCGGTGGCTATCGCCAGGGAAACACGTAAGGTCGCACCATGGCCGGTTCCTTCCGGTTGCTGTTCAATCCCGCAATTCATCCAACATCTCCAACAAGTGTTTCGTGTTCAGGCGCATATGTTGAAAGCGCGAATGAGAGGCATTCGCGTATTCAATCACGAAACGCTGTGGGAGATTTCAATTCCAGAAAAAGTTCCGACTTTCTCGTAACCCCCTGGAATCAAGAGCGGCCTAAAAACGAGAGACGACGAGAAGCCAGGGGCTGAACGCGCGGACTACGGCCTTCTGGGAACGGGCGATAGCGCGAAGCGCGGCTTCGGAATCGGTCAGATTGTAGACGCCGGTCACGGGCTCGTCGCCGAGCGAGCCGTCGGCGATAATAATCGCCCCCGAATGGTAACGGCGCAGTCGATCGACGACGTCGGCGAATGCCTGATCCTGCGCGATGAGCTGGTTTTGACGCCAGGCACCGATTTCCGATACGGGCTGCCGGCCAAATCGTGCATGCCCCGACAGGCCCACGCGCACGAACTCACCCGCCTGTAGGGCCTCCGCCACGGGTGAGGTGCCTTCCCCCAGATCGACCCGGACGACGCCATGGACGACGCCCACTTCGGCGCCCCGGTCGCTGTGGGTGACGTTGAAGGCGGTGCCCAGGACGGTCACACGAACGGCGCCCGCCGACACCCGGAACGGCAGGTCCGCATTGGGCCGAACGTCGAGGAATATCTCTCCTTCGAGCAACCGGATGCTGCGTTCCGTGTCCGTGTAATCGACGGCGATGGCGCTGCCGGGGGCCACGGTGACCGTGCTGTCGTCCGGTAGGCGGATCGTGCGTGTCTTGGCGACGTCGGTTGTGTAGTCGGCATTCAGGGTGCGCATGACCTCGGGCCCCGCGACCGTGGCCGCGACCGTGGCGGCGGCGGCCACCCCGGCGAGGGTCAAAACCTTCCGGCGGTTGACGCGGCGGGCGGGAGGCGGGGACCATGTCGCGTCGCCGGTCGTCGCGTGCCTCGCGGGATGGGCGGCACGCGTATGCATGTCACCCGGAGCCGCGCGGACCCGTTGAAGGAATGGCTCCCAGCTCTCCGCGTGGGTCGGTACCGCGCCGCCGACGGCTTGTGCCATCCGTTGCGTTTCCGCCCACGCGGCGGCGTTGACGGGCTCCGCGAGCCAGCTCTCGAACTCACGTCGAAGCTTGCCGTCATTCGGGGCTTCTTGAAGGGAAATCATCCAGAGGCTGGCTGCTCTCGATGCTTCCTGCTCAATCGAATGGTTCTGTCGGGACATACCCTTCTCTCAGCCCTGCATTGAGTGAGCTTTATGGTTCCTGCCTCGGGGAGCGCATCGCACGGCTTCCTCTACACAAAACGCATGACGCAGGGCAGGCTTCCAAAAATAATCGGGTGCGAGGGTCATGATCGGGCAAGGCGCTGTTTGCAATGCTCCGCCCCGTCGATGACGAGGGTCTGTGCAAGCGACACGGAAATATTCAGGTAGGCGGCGATTTCCTTAAGGGTCGCGCCGCCGAAACGATGCATCTCGAAAGCGATGCGGGTGCGTTCCGGGAGTTCCGCCATGGCTTCCATGACGCACCGAATTTCGTCGCGATAAAGCGCGATGGTTTCCGGCGACGGCATCCCGTCGGGAGAGGTCTCGGCGGCCTCTTCGAATCCATCCCTGGCGATCAGCCGGTGCTCACGCGTAAGGCGCCGCTGTCCATCGACGGCAAGGTTCCGGACGATACGGTAGAGATATCCCTTGGCATCCTCGAGGAACTTGCCTTTGTGGGCCTCGTCGAACCGCAGCCACGCTTCCTGGACAATATCCTCCGCCTGCGCCCGGTTCCCGGTGATGCTGCTGGCATAATCGACCAAGGCGCGCTGATAGGCCGCGAATAGGGCGAGTGCATTAGAATTCTTGGCCAACGCTTCCGAGCCCCTCCTCCTCAGGCAAGCGTAATCCCAGCATGGACGATCATCGCATCATGCCGCAAACAGGATATCGTTGAGAATGATTCGCAATACTATAGAAGGCCCATCCAGCCACCGCAAGAATTGTTCAATCCGGCCCAATAGGCAGAAGCCAGTCCGGCGGTCGGTCGTCAGCTCGCGCGGAACGGGTTGCCGATGACGATGCGGTAGAAGCCCTGGCTGTCGTCGATGCCGGCCAGTTTCAGGTGGACGAAGACGGGGCGGGCCCGGTCGTGGTCCGGCCAATAGCCGAAATAGGCGCCCTGGTTGATCTCCGGGCGCAGGGCGTGGAAGAAGCTGGAATCCTCCGGCGCGCGGCGGTTGGTGAAGCCGCCGTGGTCGCTGGGCAGGCGGTCCTCGATGGCGCTGGCGACCTCCTCGAAGCGCCGGCGCGCGGCCGTAGGGTCGCCGATCGGGCGGCTGTCGATCTGCAGGGCGACGAGGCGCCCACCGGCGCGCCGGTCGAACTGCCCGACCACGACCGAGGCATCGTCGAGCCATGCGTCGGTCCGGAGCTTGCAGGCGGTGAAGCCGTCGCCGATGTCCTTGCAGCGCTCGATCCGCGCGGCCAGCGTGTCCATCGTGTCGGTCCAGCTCATGCCGAACATCAGCGCGCGATAGCGCTGTTCCTGGGCGGCGAGCAGCAGGGTTTCCTGCAATTCCGGGCGGCCCGCGCGATGGGCGAAGTCCGCCGCCGTGCGCCCGTCTTCCGTCGCCTTGCCGGGGTCGGCGCCGGCGGCGAGCAGCGTCTCCGCGATGTCCGCGCGCCCGCGCAGCGCCGCGCGCATCAGCGGCGTCAGCCCGTCGATCCGCGCGTCGATATCGACGCCCTTGCCGTCCAGCAGCCAATCGACCGTGCCCGCCAGTTCCGGGCGGTCGGCGTTCGCGATGGCCGCATGCAGCGCCGCCGGCGTGGGGGCGAGCCCGCGCGCCATCAACATATCGGCGATGCGGCGCCGCCCGCGCAGGACGGCATGATCGACCAGCCCCCGCTCGCCCGCGCCATAGCGGTCGTCGGCGACGATGGTGAAATGGGAGAGCGTCGCGACCGGGACATCGGCGGTCAGCCGCTCGACCTCCTCGATCCGGCCCTGATCGATGGCGGTGGCGATGGTGGCGGCCTTGCTGTCGGCATCCTGGGGCTTGCGCGGCACGGAGGCGGTTTGAACCCGGGCGGCGGCCTCGGCCGTTTCGGTCGTATCTGCGGTCACGACCGTCGGCGGCGGTGGCGTCGGCTTGACCCGGGGGACCGGTGGCGGGTTCCCGGCGCTCGGGTCCCCGGCCGTGGGAAGCGGCGCCGCCTTGGCGGTCAGGCCGGCCACTTCGATCGCCTCTTGCGGCGCGGCGGTTCGGGGGGTGGGGGCGGGCGCCTCGACATTGGAGTCGCCGCGTGGGGCGGTGCCGGTGGATGCGGACTCGACCGGCGCCAGCGGCGCGCCCGCCGCCGTCTTGAGCGCGGCCGCGCCGTTCGCGGCCCTCCCCGGCTCCCTTCCAGGGCGGTTCGCATCGTTATTATCGGCCACGGCCTCGGGGCCTGCATCGGGTCCGTCTTCAGGATGTAGAAGGTCGTTCTCGGCGATGGCGCGGGGTCCGGTGACGGTAGGGGCGACGGTAGGGGCGACGGTGGGGGCGTCGGGAAGGGCGGAGGGCGGCGCCATCATCGGCACGGCGGAGGCGACGGCGACCGGCGCGCCGCTTCTGTCCCCCGCCGCCGGCGCGGTGGCGGCCTGTCCGTCCATGTCGGGTGTTTCCGTGCCCTGCGTTGCCGGACCTTGTGCTTGCGTATCCGTGTGGCGCGGTTCCTCCTGCGGCGGGCGGGGGCCGGTCGCCAATCTGATCCATCCCTCGCGCTCCGCCCGGATGGCCTCCAGCCGGCCGAGCAGCAGCGGATGCGCGGCGGCGATCTCCATCGGCCCGGCGGCGCAGTCCGGCTGTGGGTCGAGCGAGGCCCCACGCTCCGCCAGGATCGAGGCGGCGCGCGCCATCCCGGCCGATGCCGCCGCCGAAAGCGGCGTGACGCAGCCATAGGTCCCGCCCGCGAGATCGACCGGCGCGCCCGCGTCGAGCATCCGGGCGAGCGCCAGCGACAAGCCCTCCGCCGCCGCGCGGTGCAGGACCGACCGGCCGTCGGGGCCCGGCAGCGTCGGGTCGGCACCCGCCTGGAGCAACAGCGAGACGGCCTGGAGATTGCCCCCCCGCGCCGCGCGCAGCAGCAGCGGCGTGCCTTCCGAATCGCGCGCGTTCGGGTTGGCCCCGGCGGCGAGCCGCCCGTGCAGCGCGGCGATATCCCCGGCCGCGACCGCCTCGTCCAGCGAAAGGTCGGGCGCCAGCACGCGCAGATCGCGCAGCGCGGCGGCGTAGAGGTCGGCGGCGCGGTCCGGCGCCGCCGCCGAAATGGCGAGGCCGATCGCGATGGCGCCGGCGAAAACGCCGCTCATCAAGGCCACGCGGCCGTCCGGCCGGCGCGCGCGCTCCTCCGCGCGGCCCCGGCGGCGCCCGACGCGGGCGAGCAATCCCCGGTCGCGCCCGGCCTTGCGCGTATCGTCCGACGGCTCGTCGCGTTGGCGGCGGGCGAAGACGCGCGCGTCCTCCCGCTCCACCGCGAGGCCGGCTTTCGCCGGCTTCCCGGCTTTTTCCCCGATGCCCCGGGGGGCTTCCTCGTGATCCGCCTCGTCGATCGCGGCATGCGCGGCCTCCGAGATGCGCCAGCCGCCGACATCCCAGCTTCCGTCGTCGAGACGGCGCGCGGGCACGCGGCGATCCGGGACCGGCGGGCCCGAGGTGCGCCGGGTCCGCTCCTCCAGCACCTCCTTCAGGGGCAGGGGATGCTGGCGGTCGGCCTCGTCCTCCTCCGCTTCGGGCCAGAGCAGAAGTTGCGGCATCTGGTCGGGCGCGGGCTCGCCCTCGTCGGGTTGCGCGCGCGCGGCGGCGGGGAAGGGCGTGCCGTCCGGCGTCAGCACCTGACCGTCGCGCACCGTCACGATATGCTGATAGTCGGTCGCGCCGGTGATGGGCGAAATCTCGGCCTGGATCAGGCGCAGTTCATCATAGCGGCCCCGGCCGACCAGCACGCCGAGACGCGCGATCGCCGCCTGCCCATCCTCGATATCCTCAAGATTCTGCCAATAGACGCCGCTGCGGCCCTGAATCCAGAAGGTCCGCCCGACCGCGCCGCCCATGTTCTCCCGCTCGGTCATCGGCTCCGCTATGCGTTCCGACCCGCGCCGGCCCGGGGACCGGGCGCGCGGCTCCATCAAGATAGATCAATGGAGCATGCTATATACGGTGTTTCCATGGGGGCAACCGACAAGATTTAGAAGTATCCGCAAGTCCGGGGCGGTGAGTCCGAAAGTGAATCACGTGCCTTTGAAATCAGGAACTTCCCCTTGGCGCGGGAACGAAAACGGGGTGAATGGTGATTCATGGCGGTGGCGGAGATGGGGCGGAATGCACCGCCCGGCCGCCCGCTTTCCACCAAATGATTCGCGCGGTCGCGGATCGGGGTGTCCTGTTCCCCGGCTCTATTCCCCGGCCGGGCGGACGCAGACGACCTCCACCCCGACGGAGCCGGCGTTCTTCAACGCCTCCGGTTTCTCGATCCGGACGACCGCGCGCAGGATACGCTCGTCCTCCAGGCAGAGTTGGGCGATCCGATGGGCGAGGGTTTCGACGAGACGGACATGACCCTCCGCCGCCAGGGCGCGGATACGCTCGGCGATGCTGGCATAGCAGGGGACGGCGGCATAATCGTCGGCCTCCCAATCCTCCAGCCCCCGGGCGTCGAGTTCCAGATTGATGCGGATTGGCTGCACCGCGTCATGCTCATGATCGAATACACCGATCGACCAGGCGATATCGAGGTCGCGCACCAGGATGCGATAGGTCGGCGCGGGCGCGATCTTGTCCGGAGCCGGGGTCGGGCGCGGGCTCGACGCGGGGCTGCCCTCGCCGAGCCGGTCGGAGCGCTGGCTGCGGTTCTCCTGCTCCAAGGCGGTGGCGGCGCTCGCGATCGCGGTGCTGTTGGCAACGATGCGCATGCTAACATCCCTTCTGTCGGTCGATGGACCCTTGAGGTGGACCGTGCCCGGTTGCCGTGCCCGGTTGCCGTGGGCGCGCGGCCTGTCGGTGGCGGCCTTTCGGTGAATGATCGGCGCGTTCGCGCGAGGGCGGTCGTTTTCTTCTCCTGGCCCCATCTCTTTGCAAACCGGCGCCGATCGTGTAAGCGCCCGATCGTGAGCCCGGCCGAAACACTAGCCAAACCGGGCCATGCGGACAATCCCGCCCGCGCCGGCCCGGCCCATGGCCCGGCCGTCCCGGGCCGAAGACAGCGGAGGCCGGTCATGACCGACAGCGTCCTCGACACCCGCCCGGCGCCTTCGGATGGCGCCGCGCGCGGCCGGTTCATCTGGGGCCGGCGTCCGCACATCATGGGTATCGTGAATGTGACGCCGGACTCCTTCTCCGGCGACGGCCTTCTGCGCGAACGCGACATGCGCGCCGCCGCCCTGGATCAGGCGGAGCGATTCCTGGCGGACGGCGCCGATATCCTCGATATCGGCGGAGAGAGCACGCGTCCGGGCGCCGAGCCCGTCCAGGAGGCGGAGGAAATCGCCCGCGTCGTGCCCGTGATCGAGGCGATCCGCGCGCGCTTCCCCCAGGCCGTGATCTCGATCGACAGCTTCAAGGCCGGTACGGCGGCGGCCGCGCTCGACGCCGGGGCGGATTGGATCAACGACGTCTGGGGGCTGGCCGCCGATCCGGGGATGGCGCCGCTGGCGGTGGCGCGCGGCTGCCCCATCGTGTTGATGCACAACCGCTCCAAGCCCGGCCATGCGGAGATCGACGCCCGCCTCGGCGGCAGTTATCGCGCCCCGGACTACGGCGATTTCCTGCCGGAGGTGCTGGCGGAGATGCGGACGATGCTGGACCGGGCGCTCGGCGCCGGGATCGCCTCGGAGAACATCATCCTCGATCCCGGCGTCGGCTTCGGCAAGACGGTGGCGCAGAACATGATGCTGATCGACAAGCTCGACCGCGTGCGCGCCCTCGGCCATCCGGTTCTGCTGGGGGCCAGCCGGAAGAGCTTCATCGGCCGCGTCCTGGATGTCGAGCCGGAGGAGCGCGTGGACGGCACGGCCGCGACCACGGCCGTGGGCGTCATGCGCGGGGCGGATATCCTGCGCGTCCACGATGTGCGGCAAATGGCCCATGTCGCGCGCATGACCCATGCGATCGTGACCGCGGAAGGGTAAGGCCGGATGGGCGAGGTCCTGATCGCGCTGGGCGCCAATCTGGGCGACCGCCGCGCGCATTTGGCGCGGGCGGTCGAGGCGTTGCGCGCCGACATGGCCCTGGATGCCCTGTCCCGGCTTTACGAGACGGCGCCGATGTATGTCGCCGACCAGCCGGCCTTCCTCAACATGGCGGTGCGCGGGCGGACGGCGCTGGCGCCGCGCGCCCTGCTCGACCGGTTGAAGGAAATCGAGGACGCGTTGGGGCGCGAGACGACCTATCGCAACGGGCCGCGCGCGATCGACCTCGACATCCTCTATCACGGCGACCGGATCGTGTCGGATGACCGGTTGACGGTTCCGCATCCCCGGATCGCCGAGCGGGCCTTCGTGCTGGTCCCGCTGATGGATATCGCGCCCGACTGGATCGACCCGGCGCGGGGCGAGAGCGTGCGGGCGATGCATGACGCGGTGCCGGGTCGGGATACGGTGCGGCTGGCGGAACCGCCGGAACTCGACGCCGGCTCATAAGGTCCCCGGCGCGCCCTTGCCCGCCGGTCCCCCATGCCGTTCATGCATGAACGGGTTGCATATCCTGATCATCCAGCTTTGTGGAAGACGCATGCCTGTGCTTCCACCTTTGCAGAACAACGCATGCTGCATTGCAATAATGTGACGCACAGATATGCCCCGCACGGACGGGGCAGCGCCCGGCCGGGGCGTATTCGCGTCTGGCCGCGCGGCGCTTTCCCACGAATTGGATGACAAGGATCGAATATGATGACGATGATGCATGAGACGAAAAGCCCCTGGCACCTCGGCGGCGAATGGATCGCCGGCCTGCGTGCCGCGCAGCAGATCACCCAGGCCGAACTGGCCGAGCAGGTTGGCGCGCCCTCCACGCTGTGGATCGAGGAGTTGGAAGCCGGCCGTCATCCGGTTCCCTCGGTCTATTTCCAGGCTTTCGCGAAACAGTTCGGCTGGGCCGAGCATGATTTCGCCGCCCGCTGCCTTAGCTATTTCGACCCGACCGCCTATCGCGCGCTGTTCGGCGAAATCGCCCCCTCCGCGCCGGTCCTGGCCGCGGTGCGCCGCGCCGCCTGATCGCCCCCCGGCTGATGGTTCCCCGCCTCTGGGTGCCGGTCAGACCGGCGTCGTCCAGGCGGGGTCGCGATGCTTCTCCCAATAGAGGTCGCGTAACGCGCGCGTCACCGGACCCGGCCGGCCGTCGCCGATCGGCCTGTCGTCCGCGCGCGCGATCGGCATGATGCCGCCTGCGGTGGAGGTGATGAAGGCCTCGTCCGCCGCGCGGAAGGTGGCGGTGGGTAGCGGCGCCTCGACCGTCTCATGGCCGAGTTCGGCCGCGAGGCGGAGCGCCGTATCGCGCGAGATGCCGCGCAGCACGCCGCGATCCGGCGTCAGGACCCGGCCGTCCTTGACCGCGAAGACGTTGAAGCCCGGCCCCTCGCAGATATTCTCCGCCGGGTCGGTCAGCACCACGTTCTCCGCGCCCGCGTCATAGGCGGCATAGAGTCCCTGAACCAGATCGTGCCAGTGATAGTTCTTGGCCGTGGGGTCGACGCTTTCCGGTGGGATGCGGCGGATGCCGCTGATATGGACATGCAGCCCCTCGTCCCATCGGTCCCTCGGCAGGATGAAGCCGAGCGGCACCGCGAAGACGATGAAGGTCGGAACGGCGTCGCGCGGATCGCGGCTGAAGGTCGGGGAAAGGCCGCGCGTGATCAGGCATTCGACATAGCCGGCCTCGCCCACGCCGCCCCGGCGCACGCATTCGCGCATGATCTCCGCGCAGTCCGCCTTGGCGACCGGGATATCCAACCGCAATTTCTCGGCCGAGGCGTAGAACCGATCCAGATGCGCGTCGAGGCGGAAGAACCGCCCATCGATGCAATGCGCGACGTCGTAGGTCGCGTCGGAGCGCAGCAATCCCCAATCCAGCACCGACAGGGTCGCGTCCGCGATGGCGCAATACTGCCCGCGCGCATAGGCCGCGCCGGGCGGGAAGGTCTGGCTGTCGCTCATGAAGCTCTCCGGTTCGATGAAACAGGGCGGGCCGGAAGATTGGCATGGGCGGCCGCCCGTCGATAGGGGCCATTCCCCCCTCTATTCCGGGGCCACCTGCTCACGGGCGGCCTCTTCGCGAAACGGCTCCACCACCAATTGGACGCGGTCGCTGGAGAAACGGGTGACGCCATATTCGATGGCGCGGCCGTCGGCATCGACATCGACATTCTCGGTCTGGAGCAGGGGGCGGCCCACCGGTTGCTTGAGGAGCGCCGCTTCCTCCCGCGTCGGCATGCGTGCCGTGACGCGGGTCGATAGGCGGCGATAATCCGCCACGCCCATCCGCCGCAGCGATTCCGTCAGCGACCGGCACTCCCGATAATGCGCGTCGATGCCGGCGAACCGTTTGGCCGGCAGGTAATGCAGGCCGAGGGCGAGGGGGCGGTCGTCCGCCTCGCTCATCGCCTCGATCACGATGATGGGGGCGCCGACGCGCAGATTCAGGTGGCGCGCGATGACGCGGTCGGCCACCGCCTGCTCCGCCCGCAGCAGCCGATGGCCGGGCAGACGGTTCGCCCCCGCGATATTCTGGGAGAAGCGGGTGCGGTTGCCGATCGGATAGTCGATCGTCTCCTCCTGGACGAAGGTGCCGCGCCCCTGCTCGATCCGGACGGCGCCCCGCTCCGCCAAGGCCGCCATGGCGCGGCGCAGCGTGTGGCGGTTGACCGCGAAGCGCCGGGCCAGCGCCGCCTCCGCCGGCAGGCGTTCGCCGCGCGGATAGGTGCCGGCGCGGATATCCTCCATCAGCGTTTCGGCGATCCGGCTCCATGTCGTGCGGCCGGTCCCCATGCCGTCCCTATCGTCCGGCGGTGTCATGCGGCGGGTCTCCATGCGTTCGAATCATCCATCCGGCGTCACGGAATATTCACCCCGTGCCGAGCGGCATTTCCTTTACAACACATCCATTCTAAGCGATAAAAGATATAGACGTCTATACCAATTTACGAACTGGTCGAGAAATCGATGACGACACCCTCTTCCACGAATGCCGGTTCCCCCACCGGGGAGGATGCTCCGCGCAAGCAATGGATGGCCGTCCTGGCCAAGGCCCCCGCCAAGCGGGTCGAGGCCTTGGCCACCGCCTATCTGGAGGGGGTGGCGGATGCGGTCGCGCCGCGCTTCCGCGTGCTGCGGCGGCCGGAAACCGGCCTCGTCATGGTGCGCGGGCGGGCGGGCGGTACCGGCGATCCCTTCAATATGGGGGAGATGACGGTCACGCGCTGCACCGTGGTGCTGGAGCGGGACGGCGCGGCGGCGGTCGCGGGCCATGCCTATATCGCCGGGCGGGACCGGGCGCATGCGACGCTGGCCGCGAAGCTCGACGCCCTGCTGCAAACCGACGGCCATCATGGCCCGCTGATGGCCGCGCTGGTCGAGCCCCTGGCGCGCGAGGCGGAGGAACGCCGCGCCGCCCGGCGCCGCCGGGTGGGGGCGACCAAGGTTGATTTCTTCACCCTCGTCCGTGGGGAGGATTGAGCGATGGTAAGCGCCGCGATGATCGAGCCGCCGGCGGAAGGCTTCAGCGACCCCGTCCTGGATGCGGCCGAATGCTTTCGCGTCATCCTGGGCGCGTTGGCGACGCCGGGGACGCCGATGCGCCTGCCCCGCACCGTCGCCGCGCCCGACGCGTTGGGGCCCGAAGGGGCGGCGCTGGCGCTGACCCTGATGGATTTCGAGACGCGGGTCTGGCTGCATCCGGATATCGCGACCGAGGCGGTCGTCCGGTATCTCGCCTTCCATACCGGCGTCGTCCGCGCGTCGGAGGCGGGGGCGGCGGATTTCGCGGTGATGCCGATTGGCGCGGCAGTTTCGGTGCTGCCGACCCTCGTGGTCGGCACGGCGGATTATCCCGACCGTGCCGCCAGCGCGATCCTGCTGACAGATGGCATGGACGGCGGCGCGCCCGCGCGGTTGAGCGGGCCGGGCCTCGCCGCGCCGGTCGATTTCGCGCCGGCGGGGGCGACCTCCGCGCTCTGGTCGGTGTTGCGGGAGAATGCGGCGCGTTTCCCGCTGGGGGTCGATTGCTTCTTCGCCGGCGGCGGCGCCGTCGCCGGCCTGCCGCGCAGCACGCGGATCGAGAGCGGGGAGGGCTGAGCCCATGTATGTCGCGGTGAAGGGTGGCGAACGCGCGATCGAGAACGCGCACGGCCTGCTGGCCGAGGACCGGCGCGGCGATACCGAGGTGCCGGAACTGACGCCCGATCAGATCCGGGAGCAGATGAAGCTCGCCGTCGACCGGGTGATGACGGAAGGCTCGCTCTATGACCGGGAACTGGCGGCATTGGCGCTCAAGCAGGCGCGCGGCGATCAGATCGAGGCGATCTTCCTGCTGCGCGCCTATCGCACGACGCTGCCGCGTTTCGCCGCTTCGCGCCCCGTCGATACCGGGGCGATGGTGGTGGAGCGCCGTGTTTCCGCCACCTTCAAGGATCTGCCCGGCGGCCAGATCCTGGGGCCGACCTTCGACTATACCCATCGACTGATCGACCACGACCTTGCCGCGCCCCATCGACCCCGGCCGTGCGCGGAGGCGGCGCCGGTGGACGAGGCGATGCCGCGCGTCCTCGACCTGCTGGCGTGCGAGGGGCTGATCGAGCCGGCCGACCCCGCCGACCCCGCCGCGCCCGATCCCCCCGACGCATCCGGCGCGGCGGATCGGGAGGACGGGCAACCCGCCGACATCACGCGCGAGCCGCCGCGGTTCCCGGCCGGCCGCGACGCGCGGCTCCAGACCCTGGCGCGCGGGGACGAGGGGTTCCTGCTGGCACTGGCCTATTCCAGTCAGCGCGGCTATGGCCGCACCCATCCCTTCGCCGGGGAAATCCGGCTGGGCACGGTGCCGGTGTGCATCGCACCGGAGGAGTTGGGCTTCGAGATCGAGATCGGGGAGATCGAACTGACCGAATGCCAGATGGTGAACCAGTTCACCGGCGGCGCCGACCGCGCGCCCTGCTTCACGCGCGGCTATGGCCTCGCCTTCGGTCATGGCGAGCGCAAGGCGATGTCGATGGCGCTGGTCGATCGGTCGTTGCGCGCCGACGCGTTCGAGGAGACGCGCGACGCCCCCGTGCAGGACGAGGAATTCGTCCTCTCCCATTGCGACAATGTGCAGGCGACGGGTTTCGTGGAGCATCTGAAGTTGCCCCACTATGTCGATTTCCAGTCGGAGCTTGAATTGCTGCGCCGCCTGCGGCGCGAGCATGACGCGCGGAACGGCCCGGACGACAAGGCGGAGGCGGCGGAATGAACATCCCGGCGGCAATGGTCGAGCCCGCGGGCGGGCGCGACGATACCTATAACTTCGCCTATCTGGACGAACAGACGAAGCGCATGATCCGCCGCGCGCTGCTGAAGGCGGTGGCGGTACCCGGCTATCAGGTGCCCTTCGCCGGGCGGGAAATGCCGATGCCCTATGGTTGGGGCACGGGCGGGGTGCAGGTGACGGCCGCGATCCTGAAGGCCGACGATGTGCTGAAGGTGATCGACCAGGGGGCGGACGACACGACCAACGCGGTCTCCATCCGCAAGTTCTTCCGCCGCACGGCCGGCGTCGCGACGACGGAACGAACGGAGGCGGCGAATGTCATCCAGACGCGTCACCGTATCCCGGAGACGCCGCTGCGCGCCGGGCAGATCCTGGTCTATCAGGTGCCGATCCCGGAGCCGCTGCGCTTCCTGGAGCCGCGCGAGACCGAGACCCGCCGCATGCACGCCCATGCCGATTACGGGCTGATGCATGTGAAGCTTTACGAGGATATCGCGCGGCACGGCCATATCGCGACCACCTATGCCTATCCGGTGAAGGTGGCGGGGCGTTATGTCATGGACCCGTCGCCGACGCCTAAGTTCGACAATCCCAAAATGTCGGAATGCCCGGCGCTACAGCTTTTCGGCGCGGGGCGGGAGAAGCGGATCTATGCCATCCCGCCCTTCACGACGGTCGAGAGCCTGGATTTCGAGGATCATTCCTTCACCGTGCAGCGATGGGACCGGCCATGCGCGCTCTGCGGCGCGCGGGACAGCTTCCTGGACGAGGTGGTGACGGACGATCGCGGCGGGCGGATGTTCGTCTGTTCCGATACCGATTACTGCGCCCGGCGCCGCGACGCCGGCCACGGCCCGGAGGAGGAGGAGGCATGAGCGTGGAAGCGACGGTGACGCCGGAAGAGGCCCCGCCCGTGATGGCGGGCGACGACACGCCCCCGATCCTGGCGGTCGAGGGGCTGGCCAAGCAGTATGGTGGGCGGATCGGCTGCGCCGATGTCGGCTTCCGCCTCTGGCCGGGCGAGGTGCTGGGCATCGTGGGGGAGAGTGGCTCGGGCAAGACCACCGTGCTCAATTGCGCCGCCGGCCGCCTCGCGCCGACGGCGGGGCGCGTGCTCTATAGCGCGGCTGACGGCGCCACCCATGATGTCCACGCGATCGCGGAGACCGACCGCCGCCGCCTGATGCGTACCGATTGGGCCTTCGTCCATCAGCATGCGCGCGACGGCCTGCGCATGGGGGTGAGCGCCGGGGCGAATGTGGGGGAACCCCTGATGGCGCTCGGCGCGCGGCATTATGGCCGCATCCGTACCGCCGCCGGCGATTGGCTGACCCGCACGGAGATCGACGCGGATCGGATCGACGACCGGCCGACGACCTTCTCCGGCGGCATGCAGCAGCGCTTGCAGGTCGCCCGCGCGCTGGTGGCGGAACCGCGCCTCGTCTTCATGGACGAGCCGACCGGCGGCCTCGACGTGTCGGTTCAGGCGCGGCTGCTCGATCTCTTGCGGGGGTTGGTGACGGAACTCGGCCTCGCCGCCGTGATCGTGACGCATGATCTGGCGGTGGCGCGACTGCTTTCCCACCGGCTTCTGGTGATGCGGCGCGGCCGGGTGGTGGAAACCGGCCTGACCGATCAGGTGCTGGATGATCCGCAGCATCCCTATACCCAACTTCTCGTCGCCTCGGTGTTGCAGCCATGACGGACCGCCTTCGTATCGAGAATGTCGGCAAGCGTTTCACGCTCCATAATCAGGGGGGCGTGGCGATTCCGGTCCTGCGCGGTGTATCGCTCGCCGTCGCGGGGGGCGAGTGCGTGGCGCTGACCGGCCCCTCCGGCGCGGGGAAGAGCACGCTGATGCGCATGATCCACGCGAACTACCGCACCGACGAGGGGTCGATCCGCCTGCGCGCGGATGGGCAGGCCCCGTGGATCGAGCTTGCCGGGGCCGACCCGCGCGCCGTGCTGGCCGTGCGGCGTGGGACGCTCGGCTATGTCAGCCAGTTCCTGCGCGTCGTGCCGCGCGTGCCCGCGCGCGAGGTGGTGGCGGAGCCCCTGATCGCGCTCGGCCGGCCGGTCGAGGCGGCGCGCGCGGCGGCGGAGGCTATGCTGGCGCGTCTCAACCTGCCGGAGGCGCTGTGGCGGCTACCGCCCGCCACCTTCTCCGGCGGGGAGCAGCAGCGCGTCAATATCGCGCGCGGCTTCATCCACCCCTATCCGGTGTTGTTGCTGGACGAGCCGACGGCCTCCCTCGACGGGGCGAACCGCGCGGTCGTGCTCGACCTGATCGGGGAGGCGAAGGCGCGGGGTGCCGCGATCGTCGGTATCTTCCACGATGCGCAAGCGCGCGCGGCGGTCTGCGACCGGGAATTCGAGATCGCGCCCCTTGGCGCGGTGGCGTAGAACAACGGACGGATAGCGGAGAGGAGCGGCGATGCGCCGGCGCGACGGATTGACGGCACGGGAAGGAACGATGGGCGCGGAACGCGGCGAGACGGTACTGACCAATGCGCGGCTGGTCCTGACGGACGAGGTGGTGACGGGCACCATCGCCCTTTCCGGCGGGCGGATCGCGGCCATCGACCAGGGGGCGTCCGCCCTGCCGGGCGCCATCGATTGCGTGGGCGATCTGGTCATGCCGGGGTTGGTCGAGCTTCATACCGACAATCTGGAAAAACATATGCTGCCCCGGCCGCGCGCGCATTGGCCGGCCGTGCCGGCCGTGGTGGCGCATGATTCGCAGGTGATCGGCGCGGGCATCACGACGGTCTTCGATGCGCTCTCCGTCGGCGCGGTGGTGGATAACGAGGTTCGCATCAAGCGCATCGGCGAGATGCTGGACGCGATCGAGGCCGCGCGGGCGGACGATCTGACCAAGGCGGAGCATCTGCTGCATCTGCGCTGCGAGATCAGCTATCCGCACTTGCAGGATGCGCTCGCCGGGCTGATCGACAAACCGGGCGTGCGGCTGATTTCGGTCATGGATCACACGCCGGGCCAGCGCCAATTCACCGACGAGCGGACCTATCGCGATTACTACGCCGCGAAATTCGGCCTGTCCCCGGCGGAGATGGATGCCTTCATCGTCGATCGACGGCGCGATCAGGAACGCCACGCGGCGGCGAACCGCGCCCATGTCGTCCAGGCGGCGCGGGATCGTGGCCTATCGCTCGCCAGTCACGACGACGCGACGGCGGCGCATGTGGCCGAGGCCGTGGCCGACGGCATGACGCTGGCCGAATTCCCGACGACGGTGGAATCCGCCGCCGCCTCCCATGCGGAGGGGCTGGCCGTCATGATGGGCGCGCCGAACGTCGTGCGCGGCGGCTCGCACTCCGGCAATGTCTCGGCGCTCGAACTGGCCCGGCGCGGCACGTTGGACGCGATCTCCAGCGACTATGCCCCGGCGGCCCTGCTGCACGCCGCCTTCCTTTTGGCGGAGCAGGTGGAGGCGATCACCCTGCCCCGCGCGGTGGCGATGGTGACGGTGACGCCCGCGCGCGCCGCCGGCCTTGCCGACCGCGGCGATCTGGCGGTGGGCCAGCGCGCCGACATCATCCGTGTGCGCGCGGCGAGCCACCCGGTGCTGCGCGGTGTCTGGCGGGAGGGCGCGCGGGTTGCCTGAACGGGCGCCTTCGCCTTTTCCGGGCCGCCTTGTCCTCGTCGTCGGGCCGAGCGGCGCGGGCAAGGATTCCGTCATGCGGGCGGCCCGCGACGGCCTGCCGGACGGCGAACCAGACGCTGGACGGGACATTCGCTTCGTCACCCGCTGGATCACCCGCCCGGCGGAGGACGAGGCCGCAACCGTGGGCGAGGCGCATCGGCCCGTCGATCCCGAGACGTTCGAGCGGCTGGCCGGGGAAGGGGCCTTCGCCCTGCATTGGGCGGCGCACGGGCTGCGTTACGGCCTTCCGGTGACGATCGAGGGGTGGCTGGCCGAGGGCGCGGTGGTGGTGGCCAATGTCTCCCGCACGGTGATCGATCGCGCGCGGGCCCGTTATCCGGGGCTGGTCGTCCTGCATATCACCGCCGCCCCGGCGGTGCGCGCCCGGCGCCTCGCCGCGCGCGGCCGGGAGGGCGAGGCGGAGGTCGCCGCGCGCCTCGCCCGCGCGGATCTGGCCGTGCCGGAGGGGGGCGACGTGGTGATGGTCGCGAATGACGGCGATCTGGCGGCGGCGGCGGCGCGCGTGCGCGACCTGCTGCTCACCCTCGTCCGAGAAGCGGGTAGGAGGTAAGCCGCATGAACGGCCGCCCGCCGCCCGGGTCCCCGAACAACGTCAGCGCGTCGAGCGTGAAGGGCGCGGCCAGCACCGGCGCCAGCGCCGGTTTGAGCGCGGCGGCCACCGCCCGCCGTGCCTCCCCGTCGAGCGGGCCGGTCAGCGTCAGATGGAACCGGAACGCCTCCATCACATAGGGATAGCCCCAGCGGTCGAGCAATTCCTCCTGCCGGGCGGTCAGGCCGGCGGCGCGGCGGCGTTGCCTCTCCGCCTCGCTCGCCTCGGCGCGGAAATCGTCCAGTTCGACGACGCAAGAGTCCGCGACCGGCCGGATCGGTCCGTCATCCGGAACGGGCACGAGGGCGAGGAAACGGCCGATCTCCTTGAGCGCCAGCCCCTCGGTTCGGGCGGGGGCGAGACGGGTGGCCAGTGCCTCCACCGCCGCTTCGATCGCTTCCCGCCCACCGCATCCGTCGGCGAGCGCGAAGGGCGGCTTCAACGTGCCGTGGAAGCCATAGCGCGCGGGCGCCTCGGTCGCTGCCGCCACCACCGCCGGGTTGAGCCCGATCGCCGGGTCCGGGGCGCCGCCCAGCCAGCCGGCGCCGAAACGATCCAAGGGGCTGCCCGCCGGCGGGGCGTAATAGATGGCGAAACGCGCGAATCTCATGGCCCCAAGGACTATCCCGATTGCGTTACCGTCTTACGGCGGTTCCGTTTTCGCTTACCCGAAGAAGGGCGCATAGAATACCAGCACCGCGCCCCCCGCCAGCGCCAGCAGGGCGAGGAGCGGGCGATCCCGGAAATGAACCGTCGCCCAACTGGTGGAGGCGAGGCCGACCGCGATCTTGGCGAAGGCGAAGAGGGCGGGGAAGACCCCGTCCTCCGGCCGGATCAGCGCCGGGTTCGCGACCATCGCCAGCGGCACCAGATAGAGCCCGAGGCCGAGCCGCATGGCATATCCCGCGACCCGCAGCCAGGGGGCGTCCGCCATGCCCGCGGCGATGAAGACCGTGCCGCAGACCGGCGGCGTGATGGTGGAGAGCAGCGCGTACCAGAAGACGAAGAGATGCACGGTCAGCGCCGGCAGGCCCAGCTCCTGAAGCGCCGGGCCGGCGACGGAGACGCAGATGACATAGGCCGCCGTCGTCGGCACCTCCATCCCCAGGATCAGGCAGGCAAGCGCGGTCAGCAGCAGCGCGATCCAAAGCTCCCCGCCGGAAAGCGCCAGGATCGCGGAGGTGACCTTCACCCCCAGCCCGGTCATGTTGAGGACGCCGATCACCAGCCCCGCGCAGATGATGATCGCCGCGATGGTCGCGATCTGACGGGCGGCGTCGATCGTGGCGGCCGATAGGCGGGCCAGCGCCGGCCGGATCGCCAGGCTGCCCGTGCGGTCGGTGACCAGCAGGGCGGTCGCCGCGAAGGCGGCGATGGCGGCGGCGTATTGCGGGGTCTTGCCGCTGGCGAATAGGATCGCGAGCAGCACCGCGAAGGGAATCGCGAAGAAGGGAAGTGTCGCCAGGACGAGCCGCATGGAAGGCAGTTCCTCCGCCGCCATGCCGCGCAGATTGCCGCGCCGGGCAAAAAGCTCCACCCCGAACCAGGCGGCGACGAAGAACAGGATCGCCGGCAATACCGCCGCCATCATGATGGTGACGTAGGAGACGCCCAGCAGTTCCACCATGACGAAGGCGCCCGCGCCCATCAGCGGTGGCATGATCTGCCCGCCGGAGGAGGCGACCGCCTCCACCGCCGCGGCGAGGGCCGGCGGATAGCCGAGGCGCTTCATCGCCGGCAGCGTCACCGCCCCTGTCGAGGCGACATTGGCCGAGGCCGAACCGCTGATCGAGCCGAACAGCGCCGATGCCAGGATCGAGACCTTGGCCGCGCCCGCCCGCAGACGACCCGCCAGCTTCGCCGCCAGCGCCATGAAGCCGGTTCCGCCCTCGCCCGCGCCGATGACGGCGCCCAGGATCACGAAGACCGCCACCACGTTCATGGATATCCCGGTGAGCGGCCCCCACAGGCCGCCCTCCGCCACGACCAGCGTGCCGAGGAAGCTGTCGACCGGCATGCCCGCATGGCCGAAACGCCCGGGTAGATACTGACCCAGCAGGCCATAGGCGAGGGCGACCACCGCGATGGCGGGCAGGGCCAGCTTCACCATGCGGCGCGCCGCCTCCAGCACGACCAGGATCAACAGGATCGCGATGATCCGCTGATCGAGCCCCTGGAGACTGCCATATTGGTCGCCCAGCATGTCCTGGTTCAGCACGACCCAAAGACAGCCACCGGCCCCCGCCAGGAACAACAGCCAGTCCACCGCCCCACGCCAGCCCCGCCACGACGCCGGCCGGTCCCCCGCCATCACGAAGATCCAGGGCAGTACCAGCAGCAGGTGGATCGGCCGGCTGATCAGGTTCGGCATCAGCCCGGCGAAGGTCAGCCAGAGGTGAAAGCCGACGGATGCGGCGGCCAGCAGCAGGGCCACCGGATGCGCGCGCCATCCGTCATCCACGCGGGGACTGGTCCACAAGGACATGGGGGATCGCTTTCAAAGCAGGCCCCCACCCGCCGGGGCGGGATGGGGGCCAGGGTCGTTTCGCGATGCCGGCCCCTCCCCTTGCCCGGTTCCGCCGATATGTCGCGCGGCGGCCGGAGGAGGAGGGTCGGTCCGTGCGCGATTTACTTCAAGGCGTCGGGAATGGCGATCCCGGCTTCCTCGTAATAGCGCAGCGCGCCCGGATGCAGCGGACCCGCCATGGTCGCCAGCATGGCCGGATCGACACCGGCCCACCAGCGCGCGACCTCCGCCATGCTCTCCTTGCTCTCCCAATAGGATTTGGTGAGCTGATAGGCGGTCTCGTCGTCCATCTTGGTGGTGGTGTAGGCGCCGACCGGAAGGGAGGTGGTCAGCGTATCCGCCTCCACGCCCGGATAGGTGCCGCCCGGGATGACGAGGCGCGTGCGCCCGGTCTCCGCCACCTGCTCCTCGGTCATGGACAGCAGGGCGATATCGACGCTGGCGGCGGCCTCCATCACGTTCGGCGCGGGATAGGACCCGGCCGTGGCGAAACCGTCGACCTGGCCGTTCTGCAGGGCGGGGACGGCGGAGTTGAGCTCGACATCGACGAGATCGGGGCTGACGCCGAATTTCTCGAAATTCGCCTCCGCCTCGCGCGCGCCGAAGCTGCCCTTGCCGATGATGAAGCCCTTGCCGTCGAGGTCGGCGAAGGTGCCGATGCCCGCATCGGCGCGGACGACGTAATGCATGGTCAGCGACGGGATGACGAACAGCGCGCGGATATCGCCATAGTCCTTCCCGTCCTCGAACATCTTCGTGTTGCCCTTGGCCAGCTTGATCAGCGCCGGCGGGGTGGTGAAGACATAGGCCCCCTCGCGCAGGGCGGCTTCCTTGACGTTCTGGACGGAGCCCTGGCTCTCCTCGACCGTTACCTGGATGGCGCCGTCGGTCGCCTTCTGCACGGCCTCTGCCACCTGAACCGCCATCTGGTAATAGGACGAGGTGGATTTCGCCGATTTATAGGTGACGCGCGTCTGCGCCGCGGCCGGATCGCCGGCGAGACCGGTCGCCGCGATCGCGGCCGCCGCGCCGAGTGTCGCGAGGAATTTCGTGATGGTGCGTCGAGCCATGGCTCGGTTCCTCCCATTCTCGTGGCATTGCCCCTTCGGACCTTGGGGACGGATCGTGGCACTTACCCCGTGGTGCGGCAACGGGCAAGGGCGGCAAGACACGGGATGGCGCCCATGTTCGAACGGCGCGGCAACGTCCCGGCCGGCATGACGGGCTATTGGCTGTGGCCGGTGGCGCTATCGTCTTCCGGGGGGCTCTCGGGGGCGCCGCCGGCCGGTTCCGCGTCGTTCTGCCCGGATTCGTCTTGTTCCGTTTCGTCCTGTTCCGTCCGGGTCGCGTCGGCCTCGTCGGCCATCTCCTCCGGCCGGGTGAAGGTGACGAGCAGGTCCGTCGCGCCGCGCGGCGGGTTGCTGACGCTGGTCTTGTACGCGACCGTCTCGCCCGGCAACACGCGCGGCTCCTCGGTGCCGAAGCTCCAGACATGGACTTCCATGTCCTGGGCGTTGAGCAGCGCGCCGCGCAGCAGCGGCACGTCGATCGGCTCGGCGGAGGTGTTGGTGATGCCGCCGGTCACTTCCAATACCCGTTCGTCCTGCTTGATGAGGGCGCGGGTCGTCGGTTGCTCGATCTTCAGGCCGAAGCCGAGTGTATCCACCGGGAAGCCGATGGCGGCGAAGATCGCGTTGGCCGGCCGATAGGCCTTCACGATGTCGAAGCGCAGGAAGAATCCACCGATAGCGACGCCGAGCACGAGGACACCCAGCACGATCCAGGCGCCGAGCGGTGACTTCTTCTTCGGCTGCGGGCGGCGTTGGCGGGGAATGATTTCCTCGTCCGCGCCGAATGGTGGGGCTTCAAAGGCCGGTGCCTCGGATCGCACCGAGGAGGGGGGTGGCCCTATATCCACGTCGCTCGCATCCTCCTCCTCGTCGTCATCGAAGGACGCGCGGAAGGGGATGTCCTCCTCCGGTTCCGGTTCCGGTTCACGCCGGGGAGGGGGTTCTCGGCGTGGCGGGGGGCTCGGTGCCGCCTGGCCGGGGGCCGCGCTGTCCGGTTCCAGGTCGTCCTGTGTCGCGAACCAGACATGACTGCACTTCGCGCATCGCACCGACCGGCCCCGGTCACCCAACGCCTCGGGCTTGACCTTGAATCGGGTCGAGCAGTTCGGACAGGTAAGGGCCATTGCAGGATGCGACCTTTATCGAGAATTCCGCACGGTTATAGGATCATGCCCCGATTCGTGCAATAAATCGCAAGGCTCGGCTTTACGCCGGCGCGCGAACCATGCGCCGCGCCGCCCGGCTTTACGCCGGCGCGCGAACCATGCGCCGCGCCGCCCGGCTTTACGCCGGCGCGCGAACCATGCGATTGTCGCGCATGATGGCAAGAAGCGCCGCGCCCTCCGTTGCTCGGGATGACCGCACCGCTTGGAAAGTATATTCCGGGCCGGGCGATGTCGGGGGCGTCGGGCGTCAACCCGATCGCGTCGAGCCCGCTATCCACCGGTGAGCCCCGCATGATCCGTTTCGAGAATGTCGGCATGCGCTACGGCGCCGGTCCGGAGGTTCTGCACGATGTCAGTTTCGAACTGGCGCCGGGCGCCTTCCGATTCCTGACGGGGGCGAGCGGTGCGGGGAAGTCCTCCCTGTTGCGGCTGATGTATCTCTTCCACCGGCCGAGCCGGGGGCTGATCAATGTCTTCGACCAGGATATCTCGATGTTGCGGCGCGACGATCTGCCGGCGCTGCGCCGGCGCATCGGGGTCGTGTTCCAGGAGTTCCGACTACTCGACCATTTGAGCGCCTTCGAGAATGTGGCCCTGCCCCTGCGCGTCGGCGGGCATGGCGAGGGGCTGATTCGCAAGAATGTGGGCGAATTGCTCGAATGGGTCGGTCTCAAGGATCACATGAACGCACGGCCGGCCACGCTTTCCGGTGGGCAGAAGCAGCGCGTCGCCATCGCGCGCGCGGTGATCAGCCGCCCGGCCCTGCTGCTCGCCGACGAGCCCACGGGCAATGTCGACGACCGTATCGCCATGCGCCTGCTCTATCTGCTGGAAGCGCTGAACCGCCAGGGAACGACGGTGGTCGTCGCGACGCATAACCAGGCGTTGATCGAACGGTTCGACTATCCCTCCATGCATTTGGAGGACGGAATCCTGCACAGCCGCGACGTGCCGGGACGCGGGCCGGAGGTGTCGCGATGAGTGCCGAGCGTGCCCGCGCCCGTGCCGTGATTCCCTTCTCGGCCGATCCGGCCGGGCGTCTGATGCCCTGGTTGATCGGCTTCATGACGTTCGTCGCGGGACTGGCGCTCGCGGGGGCTTTGACGCTCGACACCTTCGCCGACAGTTGGAGCGAGGGGCTGGCCGACAGCATGACGGTACAAATCCCGCCGCCCGCCGACGAAATGGGCGATGCCCAGGCGGCCGAAGCCCGCATCGACGAGACGGTGGAAAGGGCGCTGCGGGTTCTGCGTCAGACCGACGGCGTGGCCAGCGCCGAATCACTGCCCGATGCGCGCATCCGCGCCTTGCTGGAGCCCTGGCTCGGCGCCACACTCGACCCCGGCAGCCTGCCGTTGCCTCGTTTGATCGCGGTCGAGATCGCCGGACCCGATGCGGTCGATCTGCCCACCCTGCGCAACCGGCTGGCGACGGTGGCGCCGGATGCGCGGCTGGATGATCACGGCCTGTGGCGCGCGCGTCTCGTCACCTTCCTAAACGCGCTGCAATTGGTCGGTCTCGCGGTGGTGGCGGTCGTGGTGCTGGCGGCGGCGACGGTTGTGGTTTTCGCGACGCGCGGCGGGCTTCTGGCCCATGGGGAGGCGATCGAATTGCTGCATCTGATCGGCGCGTCCGACGGCTATATCGCCCGGCAGTTCCAACGCCAGGCCCTGAAGGCGAGCCTGAAGGGCGGGATCGGCGGAATCCTGGTGGCGGGTGCCACGGTCGTGGCATTGGGGCAGGGCGCGGCGGCGACCGGGGCGGACTTGCCATCGCCGCTCGTCCTGCGCACGGAGGACTGGCCCTATTTGGCGATTTTGCCGGCGGCGATGGCCGTGCTGGCCTTCCTGGCCGCGCGGCGTACCGTGCTGCGCAGTCTGCGCCGGATGCCGTGACGGGTCGCCCGCGCCATGCCGCTCACCTTCTCCTCCCGCGATCGTAGGCCCTGGCGCCGCCGTCTGTTGTTCTGGGCGGTGGTCCTGGCGCTTCTCGCCTGGACCGTCGGGTTGATCGGTTTCGCCTACGGCCTGCCGGACGAAGTCGGGGCGCCGAGCGAGCGCACGGATGCGATCGTGGTTCTGACCGGGGGATCGCAACGGTTGGAGACGGGGCTGGATTTGCTGGCCCGGGGCATGGCGGGGAAGCTTTTCGTCTCCGGTGTCCATCGCGGGGTCGACGCGGCCGAGTTGCTGCATGTGGCGCAGCAGGAGCCGGGGCGCCTGGAATGCTGCATCGTGATCGACTACAACGCGGACGATACGATCGGCAACGCGCGCGAGACCGCGCGTTGGGTCAGCGCGCACGGCGTGGGCTCTATCCGGTTGGTGACCTCCGCCTATCACATGCCGCGCAGTCTTCTGGAATTCGAGGCGGCCTTGCCGAATGTCCGCATCCTGTCGCATCCGGTCTTCCCCCCCAATGTGAAGCAGGAAGGGTGGTACCGCTATCCGGGGACCGCGGCGCTGTTCGCGGTCGAATATACGAAATATCTGCTGGCGCGCCTTCGGTTGACGATCGAAAGGGTCGGCCGCGAGATCCTAGAGGAGGGAGAGCCGCAGACATGAACCCCAAGACCGTCCACCCACCCTCGACACCCCCGCCCGGCGGGCGCGCGCGGTTGCCCGTGCGTCCGCTCGACCGCGTGCGGTCGCTTCTGTTCGCGCTGCTGTTCTATTCGATATCGGCGGTCATGGCGCTTGGCCTGTTGCCGTTTCTGGTGCTGCCGGCCCGGTGGATCAAGCCGGTCTGCTATAGCTGGGTTTCCATCTTCATGGTGTTGAGCCGGGAGGTTCTCGGCATCCGCATGCGGGTCAAGATGGACCGCGCCGCCTCGGACGCGATCGCCGCCGGACCGGTCGTCTTCGCGGCCCAGCATCAATCCATGTGGGAGACGATCGTCTTCAACGGCCTGTTGAACGCGCCCTCCTTCGTCCTGAAGCGCGAACTGATCCGCCTCCCGGTCTTCGGACTTTTCCTGCGCAAGTTCGGCATGATCGCGATTGATCGCGCGGCCGGGGCATCGGCGCTCAAGGGCATGGTCCGACAGGCCCGGGCCCAGATCGCCTCCGGCCGTTCCGTCGTGATCTATCCTCAGGGCACCCGCGTCCCCCCGGGCGAGAAGAAGCCCTACCTGCCCGGCGTGGCCGCGCTCTATACCCAACTCGACGTTCCGGTGATTCCGATCGCGCTGGATTCCGGGCGGCTTTGGCCGCGAGGCGCCTTCGTCAAGCGCGCCGGAACGGTGACCGTCACCCTATTGTCCCCCATTCCCGAGGGTCTCGACCGAAAGAGCTTCATGCGGACGCTTGAGAACCGAATCGAAAGCGCCTGTGGATAACCATGTTGATGAGACTCGCTGCTTTTCGCACCGCTCCGATTTCTTCCCATTTGGCAGGGGGTTGGGAAGTTAGAGCGGGGTGAGCGTCCCTTCGGCGGCCAAAACAAAAGCCGAACAATGTCCCTGGACAGCGCCGTCCCGCGTTCTATAATGATTTCCGATTGAAAATCATGGACTTAACGCCATATCGCCAGAGCGGATGATGAACTCCGGCGTAAAAAGGGCGCGATTTCAAGAGGGTCGCCGGGCGTGCGGGACACATTCTCCAAGCGTATCTGGGACATGAAGTACCGGTTGAAGAAACCGGACGGCACGCCTGTGGACAATTCCATCGAGGGGAGCTGGGAGCGTGTCGCCGACGCGCTTGCCGCGGCGGAGGCGGAGCCGGCGGTCTGGCGGGAACGGTTCCTGGAGGCGCTGCGGGATTTCCGTTTCATGCCGGCCGGGCGCATATTGGCGGGGGCGGGCTCGCGGCGCGACGTCACCCTGTTCAATTGCTTCGTGATGGGGACGATCCCGGACAATATCGCCGGAATCTTCGACGGGCTGAAGGAAGCCGCGCGGACCCTGCAGCAGGGGGGCGGCATCGGGTACGATTTCTCCACCCTGCGGCCGCGCGGCGCGCCGGTCGGCGGGGTCGGTTCCGACGCGTCCGGTCCCGTTTCCTTCATGGAGGTGTGGGACGCGATGTGCCGAACCATCATGTCGGCCGGCTATCGCCGGGGCGCGATGATGGGAACAATGCGTTGCGACCATCCGGATATCGAGGAATTCGTGGACGCCAAGGCCGAGGCCGGGCGGCTGACGAACTTCAACATGTCGGTGCTGGCGAGCGATGCCTTCATGGAGGCGATCGACGCGGACGAGCCCTGGGACCTCGTCTTCGAGGGCAAGGTCTTCCGCACCGTGCGCGCGCGCGATCTGTGGGGCCGGATCATGCGCTCCACCTACGATCACGCGGAACCGGGGGTGATCTTCATCGACCGGATCAACGCGCGGAACAATCTGAATTATTGCGAGACGATCGCGGCCACCAACCCCTGTGGGGAGCAGCCGCTGCCGCCCTATGGCGCGTGCCTGCTGGGCTCGATCAATCTCGCGCGCTTCGTGACCGACCCGTTCGGCGACGCGGCCGCGCTCGACGAGGAGGCGATGGCCGCGACCGTCGCGACCGCCGTGCGCATGCTGGACGACGCGATCGATGTCTCGCGCTTCCCCTTGGAGGCGCAGCAGGAGGAGGCGCGGGCCAAACGGCGGATCGGCCTGGGTGTCACCGGGCTGGCGGATGCCTTCCTGATGCTGCGCGTGCGCTATGGCAGCGCGGAGTCGGTCGCCCTGACCGAACGCTGGCTCGGCCGGGTGCAGGAGGCCGCCTATGCCGCATCCAGCGATCTGGCGGCGGAGAAGGGGAGCTTCCCGCTCTATGACGCGGACGCCTTCGCCGCGTCGGAGACGGTGCGGCGCCTGCCGGAACCGGTGCGCGCGAGGATCGCGGCGCGGGGCATGCGCAACGGCCTCGTCACCTCGATCGCGCCGACGGGCACGATCTCGCTGGTGGCGGAGAATGTTTCCTCGGGGATCGAGCCGGTCTTCTCCTTCCGGGCCAAGCGCTCCGTCCTCGCCCCCGACGGCAGCCGGGAGGCGCATGACGTCGTCGATTACGCCTATCGCATATACCGCGACCTGTTCGGGGCGGAGGCCGAGGTGCCGGATTACTTCGTCGACGCCCAGACTCTGGCGCCCGACGACCATCTGGCGATTCAGGCGGCGGCCCAGCGCCATGTGGACAGTTCCATTTCCAAGACCATCAACCTGCCCGCCGACATTTCCTTCGAGGCCTTCAAGGACGTCTATGCCAAGGCTTTCGCCATGGGGTGCAAGGGCTGCACGACCTATCGACCGAACGCGGTCACCGGCGCCGTGCTGACGACCGCCGAGGAGGAGGCACCCGCGCCCGGCGAAGGTGATCCGGCGGGGTCGGTGGGACCGGCGGCCGGGGAAGGCACGGCGCCCCGCGACCCCACCCGACGTGACCATGCGCGGGCCCGCGCCGAGGGTGATATCGTCTATATGAGCGAACCGCTCGACCGGCCGTCCGCCCTGGAGGGGCGGACCTATAAGCTGCGCTGGCCGGAAAGCGACCACGCGATCTATATCACCTTGAACGATATCGAGGAGGCGGGCCGCTGGCGCCCGTTCGAGGTCTTCATCAATTCCAAGAACATGGAGCACTATGCCTGGACCGTGGCGCTGACCCGGATGATCAGCGCGGTCTTCCGGCGCGGCGGCGACGTCGCCTTCGTGGTGGAGGAGTTGAAGGCCGTGTTCGATCCGCGCGGCGGCTATTGGATGGAGGGGCGCTACGTGCCCTCGCTCCTCGCCGCCATCGGTGGGGTGATCGAACGGCATATGATCGAGATCGGCTTCCTGGGCGAGGGGGAGCGTCCCAATCTCGGCGACCCCGCCAAACGTCGCGCGGTCGCGGGGCGTCCCGGCACGGCGGGCGCCGCCGCGCAGTGCCCGCGCTGCGGCGAGGCGGGGCTGGTGCGCGAGGAGGGCTGCGACACCTGTCATAGCTGCGGCTGGTCGCGTTGTGGGTAGGCGGCGGTTTCGGCCCTCGGTTCCCGTCCTTGCGCCGGGGCGGGAGTCTTCGTAAGGCTTGTGGTCTATGATGTCGCGCCGCTCCATCCTGCTGTCGCTCGCCCTGCTGCTGATCGTCGTCGGTGGCTATTCGGCCTATTGGTGGGTCGCGGCCGACCAGGCGGGCAAGGCCATCGATCGCTGGATCGCCGATTGGCGGCGCGCCGGCTTCACGGTGGAGACCGGGGGGCGGGATCTCGGCGGGTTTCCCGGTGTCGTGGCGATCGATCTGGACAATCCGCGCGTCGTCGATCCCGAGGGGCTGTGGCACTGGCAGGGCACGCGGTTGCGGTTCGAGGTGCGCCCCTGGGCGCCGACCGAATACCGGGTCGAACTGTTCGGCACCAACCGCGTCACCGCCCCGGTCGGTGGCCAGCCCGTTCCCTTCGCGGTGGAGGCGGCGCGCGCCGTGGGCGCCGCGGGAATAACGCTCGACGGGGCGTTGCGGCGTGCCAGCCTGACCTTCGACGACATGTCGATCGAAAGTCCGGCGCTCGACCTCGAAAGTGCCGCGCGGCGAGTGGTCGCGACGCTGGAGTTACCCCCAACCCCGCCGGAGGACGCGCGGACGGCCAGCGCGGAACTGATCCTGACCGGGGAGGGGGTCCGTCTGCCGGAGCGCCATTCAGGGCCGCTCGGGCCTGAATTGGACTTGCTCTCCACCCGTCTTCTTTTGATGGGGCCGATGCCGAAGGCGGGCTTGCGCCGGGCGCTTCACGATTGGCGCGCGGCCGGCGGACGGCTTGAGACGCCATGGCTGCGGGTCGGGTGGGGGCCGCTCGGCCTCGATGCGGAAGGGGCGCTGTCACTTGATTCCGCGCTCCGCCCCGTCGGCGAGTATCGGGCGCGGATCAGCGGTTTCGAAGGGGCCATCGCCCGTTTCCGGGACGCCGGCATGATCGATCCCACCGCCGCGCGGTTGCTGGCCGGCGGCGCGCGGCTCTTCGCCAATACCGGCGCCAATGGCGGGCGCTATATCGAAATGCCGTTGACGGCGGAGGCGGGCGGCCTCTTCCTCGGTCCGATCCGGATCGCCCGGCTGGACCCGGTGCTGCCGCCACCCGCCGGGCAAGCGGCATCGGAACCCGGTCAACCGGTCCAACCGCCGGGCGCGTCCGCCCCCGACCCTGGCCCGGTGGAACGCCAGGACCTGCCCTCGATCGCCGAACCGCCCACCGTCGGCCCGAACTTCCCCGGTGGGGGCGGGCCCGATGGCGGCGGGGAATAGAGGACTATCGGTTCAGTCCTCGCCGTCCTTCTCCGTCGCGTAGAAGCGGCCGGCCTGGCCCTGTTCGACGACGCCGCGCCTAACCTCGCGGGTGCGGGTGAACCAGTCCTCCAGCTTGTCGCCCTCGCCCCAGCGGATGGCGCGTTGCAGGGCCACCAGATCCTCCTGGAAACGGCCCAGCATCTCCAGCACCGCGTCCCTGTTCATGGTGAAGACGTCGCGCCACATCACCGGGTCGGAACCGGCGATGCGGGTGAAGTCCCGGAAGCCGCCGGCGGAATACTTGATGACCTCCCGGGTCTCGACCAGGGCGTTCTCGCTCGCCCGTTCGCGCTTCAACTGGCTCTCCAGGTCGGAGGCCGTGCCGACGATGGTATAGGCGATCAAGTGCGGCAGGTGGCTGGTGATCGCCAGCACCCGGTCGTGGTGCTGGGCGTCCATCGGCTCGACCATCGCGCCGACGCCTTCCCACAGGGCGATCAGCCGCTTCAGCGCCGCCGGATCGGTGTCGGGCGCGGGGGTCACGATGCAATAGCGTTGCTCGAACAGGGTGGCGAAGCCGGCCTCCGGCCCGGAATTCTCCGTCCCCGCCACCGGGTGTCCGGGAATGCCGTGAACGCCGGCGGGAAGATGGCGCGCGAAGCTCTCCGCCACCGAGGCCTTGCAGGAGCCGACGTCGCTCACCGTCGCGCCGGGCGCGAGCACGGGCGCGATCCGCTCCAGCACCGCGTCATAGGCGCCGAGCGGGGTGCAGAGCACGATCAGGTCCGCGCCCTCGGCCGCCTCCTCGGGGCTGGCATGCACGCTGTCGAGGAAGCCGAGCTTCATGGATTGATCGCGGGTCTGCTGCGAGCGCGCATGGCCGGCGACATGGCCCGCCAGCGCCTTGCGCCGAATGGCACGGGCGAGCGAGGAGCCGATCAGTCCGAGTCCGATCAGGGCGACGCGGTCATATAGCGGCTTTTGCTGCATGGGAAACTCTTTCGAACTTGATGCGTGCTCTAGCGTTGCAGGAAGTCGGCGATGCCGTCGAGCAGCCGGGTCACCTCCTCCGACGTGCCGACGGTGACGCGTAGATAACGCGGCAGCCCATAGGCGGCCATGACGCGCACGATGACCCCACGCGACAGAAGATAGGCGTTCGCGGCGGTGGCCGTCTCCTCATCCGCGAACCCGGCGAGGACGAAGTTGCAGACCGACGGCGGCACGTCGAGGCCGAGCTGCTGCAGGGATTGCGTCAGGCGCAGGCGCTGCGCCGCGTTCTCCGCGATGGAGCGCTTGACGAAATCCTGGTCGCGCACGGCGGCGAGGCCGGCGGCCTGGGCGGCGGCGTTGATGTTGAAGGGGCTGCGCAGCCGGTTCAGCACGTCCACCACGTTGGCCGGCGCGTAGCACCAGCCGAGCCGCAGCGCCGCCAGCCCGTAGATCTTGGAGAAGGTGCGCGTCATCACCGTGTTGCGCCCGGCCTCGACCAGCCGCCGGCCGTCGTCATAGCCGTCCGCCTCGACATATTCGGCATAGGCGCTGTCGAGGACGAGCAGCACATGCTCCGGCAGGCCGGCGCGCAGACGCTCCAGGTCGCGTGCCGGGACCCAGCTTCCCGTCGGGTTGTTGGGATTGGCGACGAAGACGATCCGGGTGCGCTCCGTTACATGCGCCAGCATCTGGTCGACATCGGTGGCGAGGTTGCTTTCCGGCGCGGCCACGGGCACCGCGCCGACGGTGCGCGCGGTGATCGGATACATCAGGAAGCCGTGACGGCTGTAGAGCACCTCGTCCCCCGGCCCGGCATAGGCGCGGATCAGCAGCGTGATCAACTCGTCCGAGCCCGCGCCGCAGACGATATGGGCGGGATCCAGGCCGTGCACCGCCCCGATGGCCTGGCGCAGTTCGACCGAGCCGCCCTCCGGATAGCGGTTCAGATGCGGGGCGGCGGCGCGGAACGCCTCCACCGCCGCCGGGCTGCACCCCAGCGGGTTTTCGTTCGCCGACAGGATGGCCGGATCGTCGCCCGCCTTGTGCGTGCCGGGAACATAGAGCGGCGCGTCCATCACGCCGGGGCGCGGCATCGGCGCGCCGGTCGTCGGATCATTCTGGATGTCGGCCTGGGAACTGTTCATGATGCGTCGGGTCTCTCGGGATCAGGGGGGATGGCGGTATCTTGGTCCGGCGCTTTCGGTGCCTCCAGCGCGTCGGGGGCGGCCATGTCCTCCCGCCCCAATATTTCCGCATAGGCGCCGACGATGCTGACCCCGCGCACGACGTCGCGCACGTCGATCAATTCCAGGCGGCGGTCTCCGACCTCCACGAAATCGCCGAGCTCGATCAGATGATACCACCCGTCGTCGCGGTGCGCGGAGGCGGTGAAGCGCGGCAGGAGGTTCGCGCGTTGCAGGATGGCGTTGAGGCCCGTGCGGCTGACCGGCTCCTTCGTCTCGACCACGATCAGCGTGCGGTCGCTGCCCGTCGGCTCCAGCGCCAGATGCGCGACGGCCAGCGCGTCCTGCATCTGTCCGCGCACGCTGCCGACACCGGCGAAGGGGATGCGCATGACGATCTTCGGTGCCTCGGCGCCGGCCAGGGAGACCCACCAGGGGTCCTCCTCCCCCTCGCGCGGCATGGGCAGGACGGCGACGTCGTGCCGGCCCTCGAACAGTTGCGCCAACGCGTCGCGCTGGGTCGGATAGGCGGTCATCGGTACCTGGCTGCCGAACTGGTCGCGCGCCAGATCCCACAGCGCATGTTCCTGCGCGTTGGCGAGCACGGCGATCGAATAGCGCGCCTGCAACATGGTGAAGGCGGCGATCATCTCGTGCCACATCCGGGCAAGCGCCGCGAAGGGGAAGGGCCCCCGATGGCGCGCGGCCAACCGGCGCAGCATCGCCGCCTCGCGCGCCGGCCGGATCGGCAGGCGCATGGACGCGCCCTTCGCCTCGGCGACGTGGCGCACGGTTTCCCACCGTTTCAGCAAAAGGTCGTGAATCTGGTCGTCGATCGCGTCGATCTCGCGCCGCAGATCATCGAGATTCCGCTTGGTCATGCTCGCGTTCCCTGGTCCCGCCGGGCCCGTTGTTCCGCCCTTGGCTTCACCGCCCCGGCCGTCGTCGACCCATGAAGCGGCATTCTGAGTTAGCGCGCGCGGCGCGCGAAAGCAAAGCCTTCCTCACCTGTTCGTGACGCGCGGACGGGTGATCCCCGGCGAGTTGCATCTGGCGAAATGACGGGGCATGCATTAGGTACCCCTATGCCGACGCAGGGTGGCCCAGGTGCTTCGGGCCCCCGCCTCCCCGCGCGATTCAGGAAACAGGACAGAAGCCGCGATGCCGATCAAGATTCCCGACGACCTGCCAGCCCGCCGGAACCTCGAGGCCGAGGGCATGGTCGTCATGTCCGAGGCCGACGCGGTGCGCCAGGATATCCGTCCCTTGCGGATCGGGCTTCTGAATCTGATGCCCCAGAAGCAGAAGACCGAGACGCAGATCGCCCGTCTGATCGGCGCGACGCCGTTGCAGATCGAACTGACGCTGGTCACCACGGGGACCTATGTGCCGGGGAACGTCTCGCGTCATCATCTCTCGACCTTCTATCGGCCCTGGGAGGAGGTGCGCCATCAGAAGTTCGACGGCTTCATCGTGACCGGCGCGCCGGTCGAGACCCTGCCGTTCGAAGCGGTGAAATACTGGGACGAATTGCGCAGCATCTATGATTGGACGCAGACCAACGTCACCTCGACCCTGAATATCTGCTGGGGGGCGCAGGCGGCGCTCAAGCATTTCCACGGTGTCGAGAAGCATGAACTTCCGGAGAAGATGTTCGGCGTCTATCCACACCGGGCGGTGGACCCGACGGCAGGGCTGCTGCACGGGTTCTGCGACAAGGTGATGATCCCCGTCTCCCGCCATACCGAAACCCGGCGCGAGGAGGTGGAGGCGGCCGACGGAATCTCCATCCTGCTGGATTCGGAGGAAGCGGGCCTGTGCATGGCGGAGGACGTGGCGCGTGGCCAGATCTTCATGCTGAACCATCTGGAATATGACGCCGGGACGTTGGACGAGGAATACAAGCGCGACGTCCGGGAAGGGAAGGCGATCGCGCTGCCCAAATATTACTATCCGGACGACGACCCTGAACGAGAGCCGCCCAATGTCTGGCGCGCGCACGGCCATCTGCTGTTCGCGAACTGGATCAACAAGACCTATCAGGAAAGCCCCTTCAACTTGTCCCTGATCGGGCGGTGAGACGCCAGCCATGCGCTGGAAACTGACGGTCGAGTATGACGGCGGTCCGTTCGTCGGTTGGCAACGGCAGAATAACGGCCCCAGTGTCCAACAGGCGCTGGAAGAGGCGGTCGAGGGCTTCACGCAGGAACGTGCCCTGGTCCAGGGCGCCGGGCGGACGGATGCCGGCGTCCATGCCCTGGCCCAGGTCGCCCATGTCGATATCGCGAAGCCGGCGGACGGGCGCACGGTGCGCGACGCGCTGAACCATCATCTCGGCGCGCACCCCATCGCGGTGCTGACGGCGGAGGCGGTGGACGATGATTTCCACGCCCGGTTCTCCGCCACCGGGCGTGCCTATCTCTACCGCGTTCTGAACCGCCGCGCGCCGGCGGCGCTGACGCGCAGGCGGGTGTGGCATGTCGGCCGCGCGCTCGACGCGGACGCGATGGCGGCGGCGGCCGCGCGCTTGCTGGGCCGGCATGACTTCACCAGTTTCCGCGCCGCCGAATGCCAGGCGGACAGCCCGGTGAAGACGCTCGACCGCCTGGATGTCGCGCGCGTCGGCGAGGAGATCCACCTGATCGTCGAGGCGCGCAGCTTCCTGCACCATCAGGTGCGCAATTTCGCCGGTACGCTGAAGCGCGTCGGCGAAGGCGCCTGGACGCCGGATGACGTCGCCCGCATCCTGGCGGCCCGCGACCGCCGCGCCGCCGGGCCGACGGCCCCGGCCCACGGGCTCTATCTGACGCGGGTCGTCTACTGACGTTCTCGCGGGGCGTCTCCCCTCGCGGGGCGCCTCAGCGTGCTTCCAGCTTCGCCGTCAACGCCCGCAGGGCCGGGTTGGGTGCGCGATCCTCCGGGATGTCGCACAGACCCACCCGCCGCGACAGCCGGCCGAGCCAGGGCGAGGCGGTCAGCACCGCGAAGGGAATCGCCAGCACGAAGCTCGCCAGCAGCGGGCTGGCCCAGGGCAGGACGGCGGGCACCTTCACGGCCAGCACGGCGCCGAGCGCGAGACCGAAGAGCGTCTGCGGCCAGAGGCCGCGCGTCGCCTCCCCCCAGCCGAGCGCCTGGCCCTCGCGCCGTTGCGCGCCCCAGCCCATCTTGCGGCCGAGCAACAGGCCGATGATGAAGCGGGCCTGGGCGAAACTGACCGCCGGGGCCAGCAGGGCGGAGGTCACGATTTCCGTGACCGAGCCCAGCGCGACCCGCGCGGTCCCGCCATAGCGGCGGCGTTGGCGCCGGCTGACCATCACGTCCAGCATGCCCATTAGCTTGGGCATCAGGCTCATGACCAGGACGGTGACGAAGAGCGCGAGGCCGAGATCGAGCGGAAAGCCGCCGACCTCCGGAAAGAAGGCGTGCGCCGCGCCGATCGTCAGGAAGGCCATCCATCCCGGCGCGCCGGCATACATAAGGATCGCGAGCGCGAGTTGGAGCCGGCTCATCGCCGCGACGCCGGGCAGGCGCATGAGCCAGAGATACTGCATGTTGCCCTGGCACCAGCGCAGGTCCCGCTTGATGAAATCGGGCAGGCTGTGCGGGTTTTCCTCCCAGCTCTCGTCCTCCTCGGCGATCACGCGCACCTCGTAACCGGCGCGGCGCATCAGCACCGCCTCCACCTGATCGTGGCTCAGGATGTCGCCGGAGAGGACATGGCGGCCGGGAATCGTCGGCAGGTCGCAATGGTCGCGGAACGGGCGGATGCGGATCGCGGCGTTATGTCCCCAGAAGGGGCCGCAATCGCCCTGCCACCAGGCGCTGCCGGCGGTATAGGTGCGCATGCCGTGGCGCATGCCGAACTGAAAGGTGCGGGAGAAGAAGCTGGGGGACGGCATGCCGACCACCAGCCCCTGAAGGATGCCGATGCGCGGGTTCGCCTGCATCACCCGCACCATCCGGGCCAGCGCTCGGGCCGACATCAGGCTGTCCGCGTCGAACGGCAGGAACAGATCGTATCGATCGCCGCAGCGCTGGACGAATTCCCAGACATTGCCGGCCTTGAAGCCCTCGTTGCTCGTGCGGCGGCGGTAATGGATGCGGCCGCCCGATGCGTCCGGGTCGCCGATCGCCTGGCGCCAGGCATCGACGGCGGCTTCCTCCGCCGCGCCGATGGCGGCATCGGTCGTGTCGCTCAACACATGGAAATCGAATCGATCGCCAAGGCCCGCGGCGTCCAGATCCTCCTGCACCACGCGCAGCCGCGCGACGGCATAGCTCGGGTCCTCGTTGCGCACGGTCATGGCGATGGCGGAGCGATAGGTGATCGGATCGCTGTCCGAGGCGTTGGCCAGCGCGGGCGTGACATAGGCGGCCGGATCGCGCGCCAGCACATGGATCGCGAAGCCGATCAGCGCGTTCCAGAGCCCGATCGACAACCAGGGAAGCGTCATCGCGAAGCAGGCGAGCATCACGATTTCCCCGACACTCCACCCGCCGCTGCCGAGAATGGCGCTCATCAAGGCGATCAGCGCGCCGATCGTGACGAGGTTGAGGAAGAGCACCAGCAGACGCCGCCAACGATAGGGACGCCACGCCTCGGCCACGCGGTCTCCCCGCTCGAAGGCGGTCAGCGGGGCGTCCATCCCCCGGTCGACGGCCCGGGTCCCTTGATCGACGTCCATCACGATGGTCCTGCTCCTCTTCACGCGCGGTAAGTCCTGACGCATCCCGCTTTCCGTTCCGGCGGGTGGCGTCGGGTGTCAACGATCGTCGTTATGTGTGTACGCAGGCGGCGCCGTGTCAGACCTCCGCACGGTCTTGTGAGAAATATTTACGGATATCCGCAAGCCATGCCGACCCGCATCGCGTTAATACGCAGGCCAGTGCCTCCAGTGCATCCGGAGGCTCGGGGGCATCATGGGGCACGTCATCGGGCGCGTGGTCCCTATCAATGGCATTCCCCCATGATGGCCGATGCATGGGACCGGCATCTCGCCAACGCGGCCGTCATGCCGAGGGTGGCGAAGGTAAGGACGGCGGGGTCCGCGCCGAGCCCGTCCATCAGGATTCCGAAGAGGGGCGCGCCGATGGTTTGGCCGATGGCGATGGTGAGAAAGCCGACCATCAGTCCCGTGGCGGGGCGGTGGGGCAGCGCGGAAACGCCCCAGATCAGATAGATGCCCGTCAGCATCACATAGGCCGCGCCGAACAGCGCCCCGCCGATCAGGGCCGATGCCGGGGTCGCCGCGGCGGACCCGGCGGCCACCATGCCGGACGCCATGATCCCGAGAAACGTCAGGTGAAGCCGGTTGATCCCGAAGCGGGATACGAGTCCACCGGCCCAGGCGCCGGCGATTCCGGCCGTGCCGATGGCGGTCCAGAAGATACCGATGCCGCGCGCGTCCCAGCCGAACCTTAGGGAAAGCAACTGGCCGCCGAAGGACCAGAGGGCCGTGCTGGCCGCCCCCATGAGGAACGCGGCGGCGATCAGCCGCGCCAGGTCGTCAGTGAGCGTCGGCAGGCCACGCGCCGGGCGAGGATCGCGTCGCGCGCCATTTCTCCCAACGTCATTCTGGCGTTCCGGCTGGCGTTCCGGCTGGCGTTCCGGTTTCGGCCCGACATCCCGTCGGGATGGGGTGCGCGGGACGGACCGCGCCGTGGCCACCGCCAAGCCGAGCGCGAGGACGGCGAAGGCGGCGAAGGCCAACCGCCACTGACCCGTGATCATCAGGGCCACGGGACCGGACAGCGCGACGCCCGCGCTGGTCCCGGCATTGATCGCGCTATTGGTTGCATCCCGCCGGTCCCGGCGCACGACGGCGGATACCGCGGCCGCCATCGGCGGGGAGGCGAGCCCCGTGCTCGACCCCGCGATCATCACGGCGGCGGCGAGCCAGACGGCGTTCGGCGCCATGGCGATGCCCGCCATGCCCACGGCGGCCACGAGGGCGGCCCCGACGGCTACGGCACGCGCGCCCATCCGCTCCGTCAGGGAGGCGGAGGCGATGATGGCGAGGCAATAGCCGAGGAACGAGCCCCCCGCGATCGCCCCGGCGAGCGTCGACCCGAGGCCGAGATCGGCATCGATGCGGGGCAGGAAGAGACCGAAGGCGAAGCGGGCGAAGCCGTAACAGACCGCGATCAGGCCGAAGCCCACGGCGCCCAGGCGGAATGCCGGGCTCATGACCGCGTCCGCGCGATCAGGGACGCCGCCGCCGCCCGCGCCGCCATGACGGCGCGCGGGCCCCGATAGACGGATGCCGCGGTCGCCCCCTCGACCAGGACCAGCACCTGCTCCGTCAGCGCCGGATCGCCGTGCCCTCCGAGATCGGCCGTCACGATCTCGTCGATACGCTTGTGGAACGCCGCCTTGTGCGCCGCGACGGCCTGGGCCACCTCGGGCAGGTCTCCCCCTGTTTCGCCCCGGGCACGCAGGAAAAGGCATCCCCGCGCGCCTTCCGTCCGAACCCAATCCTCCAGCGCCACGAACAGCGCGTCCACGCTCCGAACGTCGAGGTGCCGCATGAAACGGCGGTCCCGCTCGCCCAGAACGTCGGCCATGAGGGCAGCCTTGCCCCCGGTGTGCTTGTAGAGCGTTCGGCTGGACATGCCGGCGGCCGCGGTCAGGCGGTCCATGCCGGTGGCCATGAAACCGTGCCGATCGAACAGGGCTTCCGCAGCGGTAATGATCTTGGCTTTGGCTGTCATCATGAGTCGGAATGTAAAACGATCGTTTTACATTTTCAAGCCCCCTGAGATTCTGCCGATAACGAAACCATCATATAAAGATATCTTGATATTGTTCTGAGGTTTTGGTATGCAGGAGTCCGAAGGGGCGCCCGGATAAGGGCTCGCCTAGGGCAAGGCCCGCAGGGGACGAGCAGGGGACGAAAGGATCAGGGGATGAGCATGCCTACCAATCTTGCGGAAAAGCGCACGGCCGCCCGTGGCGCGGGTCGGACGGCGCGCGGCGGCGCGGGTCCGCGTGTTTCCTTCGAGTTTTTTCCCCCGAAGACCGACAAGGCGGGTGCCTCGTTGGAGGAGGCGATCCGGGGGCTGGCTCCGCTTGCCCCGCAATTCATGACGGTGACCTACGGTGCCGGCGGCAGCACGCAATCCGTGACCCGGCAATGGGTCGACCGGGTGGCGGAGCTGGGCGGCACGCCGGTCGGTCATCACCTGACCTGTGTCGGGGCCACGCGCGCGGAGATCGACGCCTTGGCGCGGAGCCTTTGGAACGACGGCATCCGTCATATCGTGGCGTTGCGCGGCGACCCGCCCCAGGGCACCACGCGCTATGAACCGCACCCGGACGGCTATGCCTTCGCCGCCGATCTGGTGGAGGGGCTGCGCCGCGTCGCCGATTTCGAGATCAGCGTCGGCGCCTATCCCGAGGTTCATCCGGAGGCCGCCAGCGCCGCCGCCGACATGGACAATCTGAAGCGCAAGCTGGATGCGGGCGCGACCCGCGCCATCACGCAGTATTTCTTCGACGTGGAGACGTTCCTGCGCTTCCGCGACCGGGCGCACGCGGCCGGGATCACCAAGGAGATCGTGCCCGGCATCATCCCGGTGACGAATATCGAGAGCCTGATCCGCTTCAGCGAGGCCTGCGGGGCGACCGTCCCGCGCTGGCTGACCGACCTGTTCGACGGCCTTCAGGAGGACCCGGAGACCCGGCAGATGATCGCCGCCTCCGTCGCGATCGAGCAATGCACGCGGCTCCAGGCCGAGGGGGCGGACAGCTTCCACTTCTACACCCTCAACCGGGCGAACGTGACGCGCGCGGTGTGCCATGCGCTCGGCGTGCGCGCCTCGGCGGACAAGGTCGCGGCCTGAAATCGGCGCGTCGTCTTCACCGCGCGTTCCGACACGGCCAAGAACGAAGGATAAGAAATAGATGACAGATCGAAGCGAGCGCGAGGCGGCCCTTCGCCGGCGCGCGGACTCCGAAATCCTGATGCTCGACGGTGCCATGGGCACGATGATCCAGGAACTGGATCTGAGCGAGGAAGATTACCGTGGCGAGCGGTTCGCCGATCACGACCATGACCTGCGCGGCAACAACGATCTGCTGACGCTCACCCGGCCGGAGGCGATCCAACGCATCCACGAGGACTTCCTGGAGGCCGGCGCCGATATCCTAACCAGCAATACCTTCAACGCCAACCGAATCAGCCAAGCCGACTACGCGTTGGAGGAATTGAGCCGGGAATTGAATGTCGAGGCGACGCGGATCGCCCGCGCCGCCGCCGACAAGGTGACGGCCCGGGACCCGGACCGGCCGCGCTTCGTCGCCGGTGCCCTGGGGCCGACGAACAAGACCGCCTCGATCTCGCCCGACGTCAATGATCCCGGCTTCCGGGGCGTCACCTTCGACGAACTGGTCGCGGCCTATGCCGAGGCGACGGAGGGGCTGATCGAGGGCGGCGCCGATCTGATCCTGATCGAGACCATCTTCGACACGCTGAACGCCAAGGCCGCGATCTTCGCGGTGGAGAAGGTCTTCGCCGATCAGGGCGTGCGGTTGCCGATCATGATCTCCGGCACCATCACGGACCGGTCCGGCCGGACGCTGACCGGCCAGACGCCGGAGGCCTTCTGGATTTCGATCAGCCATGCGCGCCCCTTCTCCGTCGGGCTCAATTGCGCGCTCGGCGCGAAGGAACTGCGCCAGCATGTGAAGTCGATCGCCGGCGTCGCGGACACACTGGTCTGCGCCTATCCGAATGCCGGCCTGCCGAACGAGTTCGGCGGCTATGACGAGACGCCGGAGCAGATGGCCGAGGCGCTGGGCAAATGGGCCAAGGACGGGCTCGTCAACATCACCGGCGGCTGTTGCGGCACCACGCCGGATCACATCCGCGCCATCGGCGAGGCGGTGCGCCAGCACCGGCCGCGCAAGATTCCGGAAATCGCCCCGGCGCTTCGTCTCTCCGGGCTGGAGCCGTTCGAGGCGGGGTCCATCGAAGCGGGAGAAGCGGCATGAGCACGGCGATTTCCAGCTTCATCAATGTCGGCGAGCGCACGAACGTCACCGGATCGGCCCGCTTCAAGAAGCTGATCATGGGGGGCGATTATCCGACCGCCCTCGAGGTCGCGCGCCAGCAGATCGAGAACGGCGCCCAGATCATCGACGTCAACATGGACGAGGGGCTGCTGGATTCGAAGGAGGCCATGGTCACCTTCCTCAATCTCGTCGCCGCCGAGCCGGATATCAGCCGCGTGCCGGTGATGATCGACAGCTCCAAATGGGAGGTGATCGAGGCCGGGTTGAAATGCGTCCAGGGCAAGGCGGTGGTGAACTCCATCAGCCTGAAGGAGGGCGAGGAGAGCTTCCTGGAGCAGGCGGACCTGCTGCGCCGCTATGGCGCCGCCGTCGTCGTCATGGCCTTCGACGAGGAAGGCCAGGCGGACACGGCCGACCGGAAGTTCGAGATCTGCAAGCGCTCCTACGACCTGCTGGTCGAGAAGGCCGGCTTCCCGCCGACGGATATCATCTTCGACCCCAATATCTTCGCCGTCGCTACCGGCATCGAGGAGCACGACAACTACGCCGTCGACTTCATCGAGGCGACGCGCCGGATCAAGCAGGCCATGCCGCTGGTCCATATCTCGGGCGGCGTCTCCAACATCTCCTTCAGCTTCCGGGGCAACAATCCGGTGCGCGAGGCGATGCACTCCGCCTTCCTCTATCACGCCATCAAGGCGGGAATGGACATGGGCATCGTCAATGCGGGCCAGATCACGGTCTATGACGATATCCCGGAGGAGCTGCGCGAGCATGTCGAGGACGTGCTGCTGAACCGCCGGTCGGATTCGACGGAGCGGCTGCTGGCCATCGCCGACAAGTACAAGGGCGACGGCGAGGCGCAGAAGAAGGAAGACCCCAAATGGCGCGAGGCGGAGGTGAACGAACGCATCCGCCATGCGCTGGTCCACGGCATCACCGACTATATCGTCGACGACACCGAGGAGGCGCGCCAGAAGGCCGAGCGGCCGCTGCACGTCATCGAGGGGCCGTTGATGGACGGCATGAACGTCGTCGGCGACCTGTTCGGCGAGGGCAAGATGTTCCTGCCCCAGGTGGTGAAGAGCGCGCGCGTCATGAAGACCGCCGTCGCGCATCTGATCCCCTTCATGGAGGCGGAGCAGGAAGCCTCCGGCGTCAAGCAGGCCAAGGGCAAGATCCTGATGGCCACGGTGAAGGGCGATGTCCACGACATCGGCAAGAACATCGTCGGCGTCGTGCTGCAATGTAATAACTACGACGTGGTCGATCTCGGCGTCATGGTGCCGACGGAGAAGATCCTGGAGACCGCGCGCGAGGAGAAGGTGGATGTGATCGGCCTCTCCGGCCTGATCACGCCGAGTCTCGACCGCATGGTCGATGTCGCGGCGGAACTGACGCGCGAGGGTTTCGACATCCCGTTGCTGATCGGCGGGGCGACCACCAGCAAGAAGCACACCGCGATCAAGATCGAGCCCGAATACGCCCATGGCGTCATCCATGTGGACGATGCCTCGAAGGCGGTGGGCGTGGTCTCCAACCTGCTCTCCAAGGAGCGGCGGGGCGACTATCTGAAAGGCATCGCGGAGGATTACGCCCGCGTGCGCGAGGGCCGCGCGACCGAGAAGGAGGGCACCGGCGTCACCATCGCGCAGGCGCGGGAGAACGCCTTCGACGGCGGCTGGGCGGACTATGCCCCGCCGGAACCGGCGATGCTGGGGGAGAAGATCTTCGCCTCCTACGATGTCGGGGAACTGGTCGACTATATCGACTGGACCCCTTTCTTCCATGCGTGGGAGATGAAGGGCAGCTATCCCAAGATCCTCGACGATCCGGAGAAGGGGGCCGTCGCGCGCGAACTGAACGACGCCGCCCAAGCGATGCTGAACCGTATCGTCGACGAGAAATGGTTCCGTCCGCGCGCGGTACTCGGTCTCTGGCCGGCCAACGCGGTCGGCGATGATGTGGAAATCTATACCGACGAGAGCCGCGAGCAGGTGCGCGCGCGCTTCCACATGCTGCGCCAGCAGAGCAAGAAGACGGGCTCGCGCCCGAACTACGCGCTTTCCGACTTCATCGCGCCGAAGGATAGCGGGCGCGCGGACTGGATGGGCGGCTTCGTCGTTTCCGCCGGCGAGGAGGTGGATACCATCGCCAAGCGCTACGAGGAGGCGAACGACGACTACAGCGCCATCATGGTCAAGTCGCTCGCCGACCGGATCGCGGAGGCCTTCGCCGAACGCATGCATGAGCGCATGCGCCGGGAGTTCTGGGGCTATGCAGCCGACGAGGCGCTGGCGAACGACGCCCTCATCGCGGAGAAGTACCGGGGTATCCGCCCGGCGCCCGGCTATCCGGCCTGCCCGGACCACACGGAGAAGCGTATCCTCTTCGATCTGCTGGGCGCGCCCAAGGCCGCCGGCGTCACCCTGACCGAGAGTTGCGCCATGTGGCCGGCCGCCGCCGTCTCCGGCTTCTATTTCAGCCACCCTGAAAGCCGCTATTTCGGCGTCGGGCGCATCGGCCGGGATCAGGTCGAGGATTACGCCGCGCGCACGGGCATGAGCATGGCCGAGGTCGAGACATGGCTTTCCCCCAGCCTCGCCTACACGCCGGAACGCCCGAAGCAGGCCGAGCCGGAAAAGCAGCGCAAATCCGCTTGAGGCACGAAAAAGCCCGCCCCCTTGCCGGTGTGCCTGTTCGGCGACCGGGAAGGGGGCGGGCTTTCGATTCGGCCCGTATCGGGAAGAGGGTCGGCGGTTATTCCGCCGCCTTCAATTCCTCCTGGCGGCGATGGGCGCGGTTGACGGCACAGGTGACGGCCATGAGCGAGGCGGTCACGATATTCTTGTGCCGCCCGACGCCGAACAGCCGCTCGCCGTCGCCGGTGCGGGTCTCGACATAGGCGACGGCGGTCGCGTCCGCGCCGCCCCCGACCGCGTGTTCCGAATAGTCGGTGACGGTGATCTCGACCCCGGCCTCGTCCTTCAACGCGTTGACATAGGCGTCGATCGGCCCATTGCCCCGGCCGTGAATCTCGATTTCCTGACCGTCCCGCGTCACCATGGCGGTGAGGCTGCGCACCTCGGAGGCGTGCGTCTCGGCCGTGGTCCGGTGATTGATGAAGCTAAAGGGCGTGGTGTTGGCCAGGAACTCGCCCTCGAAGCTGTCCCAGATCATGGCGGAGGTGATTTCCTTCCCCGTCTCGTCCGCGATGCGCTGGACGACATTGGAGAATTCGATCTGCAGATTGCGCGGCATGCGGATGCCGTAGTCGGTCTCCATGATATAGGCGACGCCGCCCTTGCCGGACTGGCTGTTGACGCGGATCACCGCCTCGTAGGAGGAGCCGACATCCTTCGGATCGACCGGCAGGTAAGGGACGTCCCAGGCGCCGGAATTGCTCTCCCGCACCGCGCGCAGGCCCTTGTTGATGGCGTCCTGGTGGCTGCCGGAGAAGGCGGTGAAGACCAGATCGCCGGAATAGGGGTGGCGCGGATGGACCGGCAGTTGGTTGCAGTATTCCGCCACCTTGCGCATCGCCGGGATGTCGGAGAAGTCGAGATGAGGGTCCACGCCAGTCGCGACCATGTTCATGCCCAGCGTCACGATATCGACATTGCCCGTGCGTTCGCCATTGCCGAACAGCGTGCCCTCGACCCGGTCGGCGCCGGCCATCTGGGCGAATTCCGCCGCCGCGACGCCGGTGCCCCGGTCGTTATGCGGATGGACCGAGAGGATCAGCGAGTCCCGCCGGGTGAAGCGCCGGTGCATCCATTCGATCATGTCGGCGAAGATGTTGGGCATCGCCACCTCGACCGTCGCCGGCAGGTTGATGATGCATTTATTGTCCGGCGTCGGCTGCCAGACATCCATCACCGCCTCGCAGACCTCCAGCGCGTAGTCGATCTCGGTCTGGGTGAAGCTTTCGGGTGAATATTGGAAGACCCAGTCGGTGTCCGGGTACTTCCGTGATTCCGCTAGTACCTTCGTGGCGCCGTCGACGGCGATCCGCTTCACCCCGGCCTTGTCCATGTTGAAGACCACGCGGCGCTGGGCGACGGAGGTAGAGTTATAGACATGCACGACGGCGCGGCGCGCGCCTTGCAGCGCCTCGAAGGTGCGCTCGATCAACTCGTCGCGCGCCTGGGTCAGGACCTGAACCGTCACGTCCTCCGGGATCAGGTTCTGTTCGATCAATTCGCGGCAGAAGCGATAGTCGGTATCGGAGGCCGCGGGGAAGCCGATCTCGATCTGCTTGAACCCCATCGAGGTCAGCAGCTTGAACATGCGGTGCTTGCGTTCCGGCCCCATGGGCTCGATCAGCGCCTGGTTGCCGTCGCGCAGATCGACGGAGCACCAGATCGGCGCGCGGTCCACGACCTTGCTTGGCCATTGGCGGTCCGGGATGTCGATGCGTTCGTACATCCGGTATTTGTCGACAGGCATGCGTTTCATTGGACGTCGTTCCCTCGTTCCCGCGTCGCGCGCCCGGCCTTGGGGCCGGGTCTCGTTCCTTGACCCGGAGGCCCTTGACCCGGAGGCTATGCCAAGCGCTTCGGCGACGCGCAATCCTTCCATTCGATATGTGGGCTATGCGACCCGTCAAACAGCCGCCGGCGGCCGCGATCCATCCCGGCGGCTGCCCGTAAGTCGTAGCGTCGGCGCGCGCATGCGTGATCCGGGGGCGCGGTCGGGGAAGGAAATCTGGAAGTGGGTTGTCATTTTCGGATCTTCTCGGCGCTGGGGAAAAGCGATCTCGGCTGGATGCGAGACCGGCCTGCTCGGGCGGTGGATTTCGGCAAGGGCCGGCGGCCCCGCGCCCACCGTCAGAGTAGGCCGAGAAGAAGTCGCTCCGGAAGGAGCGCATATTCGCGTGCGGCGATCATGGCGTAAAAGCTACCGGCCTCCCGCCGGATGGTCAAGCGGCCATGCGCGGGGTCATCGGGGCGCGGGCCGTCGGGGTGTCCCGGACCATCGGGTGGGAGGCCGGTAGGAGAGGCCGGATAGGGCGCGTCTTCTCAGCGCCCCCGGATATTCATCACCTCTACCGAGGCGTCGGCATGCGCGCGGGTCAGGCGGTAGAGGTCGACCGGGTCGGTCACGAATTCCTCGTGCCCCGGATAGCGCACGCGATACATCAGCCGCGCCGCCCAATCGAGTGTCCGGGCCTTCAGCGCATTCGGCAGCCGGGCCGCGCCCTCGTGCCGGGCGAAGGTGACCTCGTCGCGATAGCCCCCGTGCGGGCCGACCAGGATCAGGCTGTTCGTCATATCGTACATCATGGGACCGCCCTCCTTTCATCGTCTGTCGCGCCGACCGGACGCGTCTCGCGACATGTTCCGGGCCGGGCGGGTGCGGTGTTTGGCGCACCCAGTGCGCCTTGCTGATGAAGATATACGCGCACATTGTGCGCATTTCAAGATTAAATGCGCACCCTGTGCGCGCTTGCTTCATAAAACTGTCATAGAAAGCATCTATATCGGCATTGACCGGCCGGTGGCGCTGGGCCAAATCCGAGGCGAACCGGTACATGGCCGTTACCGGGCGTCGCAACCGTGGACGAGAGTCAGGATATGGAACCCGAGGATTTCCGGCGTTGGCGCAAGAGCCTGGGTCTGTCGCAGAAGGACGCGGCCCATGCGCTCGGCCTCAAGCGGCGGGTCGTGCAATATTACGAGAAGGGCGAGCGCGACGGGAAGGATCTGGAGATTCCGCGTTATGTGCGCCTCGCCTGCGCCGCGCTGACCGCCGGGATTCGGGATTTCCACGGCCCGCCCGGATCGGTGGGGGAAAAGGACCTGCCGAAGAAGGTGCGCAAGGGCGCGAAGAAGGCCGCCAAGGACGGCAGGGAAGAACCCAAGACCGACACCACCGACACCACCGCCGCCGTCGTCATGGCGCCGGAGGCGGCCGAGGCCGCCATCTATGACAGCGACGACGAAGAGGATGTCGTGGACGTCGTCGTGAAGGCCGACGGCCCGGTCGAAGGCGCGGACACCGCGTGACGGCACGCGCGGCGGGGTGCGATTACTCCGCCGCCGGTGACTCCGTTCCGTCCCGGTCGGCGGCGGGCATCGGACAGGCGACGCCCGTCCCGCCCAGGCCGCAATAGCCCATGGGGTTCGCGGCCAGATATTGCTGATGCGCCGCCTCGGCGTAGTAGAAGGTCCGGTCGCGCGCGATCTCGGTCGTTATAGCGCCCTGGCGGTGCCGGCCCAGCGCCTTGGCATAGGCGTCGCGGGACTCCAACGCCATATGCTCCTGCGCCGCCGTCGTCGTATAGATGGCGGAGCGATATTGCGTGCCGACATCGTTGCCCTGCCGGCTGCCCTGGGTCGGATCGTGCCCTTCCCAGAAAATCTTCAGCAGCGTCGCGAAGCTTATGCGGGCCGGATCGTGGACCACCAGAACGGCCTCCGTGTGGCCCGTCCGGCCGGTGCAGGTCTCCTCATAGGTTGGGTTGGGCGTATGGCCGCCAGCATAGCCGACCGCCGTCACATGCACGCCCGGTTGCGTCCAGAACAGCCGTTCCGCCCCCCAGAAGCAGCCCATGGCGAACAGCACGCTTTCCGTCCCCTCGGGGAAGGGCGGTTTCAGCGCCTTGCCGGTGACGCGATGGCGCTCCAGCGTCGGGATCGCCTGGGCACGGCCTTCAAGCGCCTCTTCCGGCGTGGGCATCGTCAGTTTGGTGGAATCCTTCAGGAACCACATGGGGTGTCTCCTTGTCGCGGCGGCTTGCGCGCGTCTCGTCCCATAGATGTCGGTCGGTCGGCTTTCCGATCAAGGGGGAGGGCGGGCACCTTACCAGATGGATTTACCGCCGCCGGGCAGGCCCAGGTCGCCCCACATGGCATCGATCTTCTCGACCACCGCGCGGTCCATCTCGATCTTACGGCCCCATTCGCGCTTGGTCTCGGGCGGCCATTTGTCGGTGGCGTCGAAGCCGACCTTGGAGCCGAGGCCGCTCTCCGGACTGGCGAAATCGAGATAGTCGATCGGCGTGTTCTCGATCACCGTCATGTCGCGCGCCGGGTCCATGCGCGTCGACATGGCCCAGACCACATCCTCCCATTTGCGGGCATCGATGTCGGCATCCACGACGATCACGAACTTGGTGTACATGAACTGGCGCAGATAGGACCACGCGCCCATCATCACGCGCTTCGCATGGCCGGGATAGGCCTTCTTCATGGCGATCACGGCGACGCGATAGCTGCACCCCTCCGGCGGCAGCCAGAAATCCACGATCTCCGGGAACTGCTGTTGCAGCAGGGGGATGAAGACCTCGTTCAGCGCCTCGCCCAGGATCGAGGGTTCGTCCGGCGGCCGTCCGGTGAAGGTGGAGAGATAGATCGGCTTCCGGCGCATGGTGATGGCGCTGACCTTGAAGACCGGGAAGCTCTCCACGGAATTGTAATAGCCGGTATGGTCGCCGTAAGGCCCCTCGTCGCCATGCTCGTCCAGCATGACATGGCCTTCCAACACGATCTCCGCTTCGGCCGGGACCTTCAGCGGCACGGTCTTGCAATCGACCAGGTCGACCTTGCGACCGCGCAGCAGGCCCGCGAACTGATATTCGCTCAACGTGTCGGGAACGGGCGTCACGGCGGCCAGGATGGTGCCGGGATCGGCGCCCAGCACGACGGCGGCGGGCAGGGGCTCCGGCTTGCTTTCCTTCCAGCGGCGGTAATGCTGCGCGCCGCCGCGATGCTTCAGCCAGCGCATCAGGGTCGTGTCCCGCCCCGTCACCTGCATGCGATAGATGCCGAGATTGAAGACGTCCGACTTGTCGCCCTTCGGATCGGGACCTTGCGTCACCACCAGGGGCCAGGTGATCAGCGGCGCCGGTTCCCCCGGCCAACAGGTCTGGATCGGCAGGCGGGCGAGGTCGATGTCCCCGCCGGTCAGCACCACCTCGTGCACCGGTGCGCGGCCGCCGATCGTGCGCGGCTTCATCGCCATCACGGTCTTGAGCAGGGGCAGCATGTCCCAGGCCTCCCGGAAACCGCCCGGCGGCTCCGGCTGGCGCAGGAAGGCGAGGGTCTCGCCGACCTCGCGCAACTGGTGCGGCTCGCGCTCCATGCCCCAGGCCACGCGCTCGACCGACCCGAAGAGATTGACCAGCACCGGCATATCGGAGGCCGTGCCGTCCGCGCGCACCGGGTTCTCGAACAGCACGGCCGGCCCGCGCTCGGCCAGCAGGCGGGTCTGGATCTCGGTCATCTCCAGCACGGTGGAGACGGGCTTGCTGACGCGCACGAGCCGGTCGGCACGTTCGAGCCGGTCGATGAAATCGCGCAGGCTGGCGAAGGGCATGGGCCGCCTCCTCCTGATTCGTTCGCGTCGGCCGCCCCGTGCGAGGGGCACGGCGGGCCAAGCCGTCGGGGTGAGGTAGCGCGCGCCGTGCCCTCCGGCAAGCGAGCGTATCAGGGTCGGGCCCCGGTCGGCATGCGAATTCGCGGGCGCGCGCCGCTTCCAATTTCGACGGATTTCGCTAGGGTGCGGCGAATGGAACCCAACGCCCGCGCGGCCCCGGCCGGGACCGGGCGCTTGCCAGCGAGGAGGCAGCATGTCCGAGCAATATTGGGTCGTGGGCGGCCGCTATACCGATACCAGCTTCTCCGAATTGGAGCCGGGAGAGAAGGAAACCCGCCTCGGCCCCTTCGCCACCCACGATCAGGCCAACGCGGTCTGGCGCGCCAAGGCGATGGAGACGGTGGACGAAGCCTATGCCCGCTTCCATATCGAACGCGAGCGTCACGACGAGTTCTGGGTCGTCGGCGGCGAATATACCGATACCGATTTCCAGGCCATGAAGCCGGGGACCGAAGAGCGGCTCGGCCCCTATTCGCGCTATGAGGACGCGGAGAAGGTCTGGAAGCAGAAAAGCATGGCCGCGATCGACGATGCCTATGTCCGATACCGTATCGACCAGCAGTGAAACCGGCGGCGCCGAGACCGGGGACGCGCGCGCCCACCTGTTGCACCGCGCGCGCAACTATCCCTACGCCGCGCCGGAACACAGCTATATCTACACCGCCGAGGGCATCCGTGCCTTCGACCCCGACGCGCGGGCCGGGCGGACGCCGGTGCTCGCCATCGGGTCGAACCGCGCGCCGGAGCGGCTGAAGCAGAAATTCGGCCACGACCCCGCGCATAGCATCCCGGTCCAACGCGCGCGGCTGCATAATTTCGACGTCGTCTTCTCCGCCCATATCACCAGCTACGGCGCGGTGCCGGCGATGCTGCAGGTCTCCCCCGGGACGGCCGTGGAAATCTGGGTCACATGGCTCAGCGACGATCAACTGCCCGTCATGCATGAAACGGAGTTGGGCGCGGCCAATTACCATTACGCGGAACTGGCCGGCGTGAAGCTCCAGATGGAGGATGGGAAGGTCGAACGCTCGGCCTTCGCCTATATCTCCCAGCGCGGGCACATGGTGCATGAGGGCAGGGCGCTGGCGCTCGCCGACGTGCCGGCGGCGGGCCGGCGCTATGCCGCGGCGACGACGGGCGAGGCGCTGGAGCATGTGCGCGCCCGTGTCGGCGCGCACGATCATGTCTCCGACGATTGGATCGCGCGGCTGGTGGAGGACCCGGCCTACCGCCGGGGCGTCACCGATACGATCGCCGCCGATTGCATCGCGATGCAGCACCCCTTCCGGATCATCGAATAGGCCGTGCCCCCGTGATCCGGCAGGGATCGGGCGGGCCGCTTGGCGTCCTCAGTGCGCCTCGGCCCAGCTCGCGCCCTTGCCGCCCTCGACGACGAGGGGGACGGAGATGTTGACGACCGGGCTGCTCGCGCCTTCCATTACCTCGCGGATCGCCTCGATCGCCTCGTCCGCGCGATCCTCCGGTGCCTCGAAGATCAGTTCGTCATGCACCTGGAGCAGCATGGCGACACCCTTCATCGACTCGTGAGCCAGCACCGGCGGGATGCGGATCATCGCGCGTTTGATGATGTCGGCGGCGGAGCCCTGGACGGGCGCGTTGATCGCCTGCCGCTCGGCATAGCCGCGCTGCTGCGGGTTCTTGGCGTTGATTTCCCCCAGATGGATGCGGCGGCCGAAGATGGTCTCGACATAGCCGTGCTTGCGGCAATAGGCGATGGTTTCGTCCATATAGTCGCGGATGCCGGGGAAGCGCTCGAAATACTTGTCGATATAGGCCTTCGCCTCCGAGGTGGAGACGCCGATCTGCCGTCCCAGGCCGAAGGGCGAGATGCCGTAGACGATACCGAAATTGATCGCCTTGGCCTGGCGGCGCACCTCCGGCGTCATCTGGTCGAGGGGCACGCCGAAGACCTCCGAGGCGGTGGCGGCGTGAATATCCTGCCCGTCGAGGAAGGCGTCCCGCAGCGTTTCGATCCCCGCCATGTGCGCGACGAGGCGCAATTCGATCTGCGAATAGTCGAGGCTGATCAGCACCGATCCCTTCGGTGCGACGAAGGCGGTGCGAATCTTGCGCCCTTCCTCGGTGCGGATCGGGATGTTCTGCAGGTTCGGATCGGTGGAGGACAGGCGCCCCGTCTGCGCGCCGGTCATCATATAGCTGGTGTGGACGCGCCCGGTCGTGGCGTCGATATCCTGGACCAGCGCGTCGGTATAGGTGCTGCGCAGCTTCGAGAGCATGCGCCAGTCCAGCACCTTCTGGACGATTTCGTGCTCCGCCGCCAGCGGCTCCAGAACGTCGGAATTGGTGGAATAGGCGCCGGTCTTGGTCTTCTTGCCGCCCTTGAGGCCCATCTGGTCGAACAACACCTCGCCCAGTTGCTTCGGGCTGCCGACATTGAAGTCGGTGCCGGCCAGTTGGTGGATTTCCCCCTCCAGATCGCCGATACGCTTGCCGAAATCCTCCGACATGGCGCGCAGCACCTGGGGATCGACCAGGATGCCGGCGCGCTCCATCGCGGCGAGCACGGGCACGAGCGGCCGCTCGATCGTCTCGTAGAGCGTCATTAGACGCTTCTCCAGGACCATCGGCTTCAGCTTCCGCCACAGGCGCAGGGTGATGTCCGCATCCTCCGCCGCGTAGGTCAGCGCCTTGTCCAGCGGCACGTGGTCGAAGGTGACCTGGTTCTTCCCCTTGCCCGCGACCTCGGCATATTTGATCGGCGTCAGGCCCAGATGCAGTTCCGCCAGCGCATCCATGCCGTGGCCGTGCATCCCGCCCTCCGCCACGAAGGACAGCAGCATCGTGTCGTCGATCGGCGCGACCGTCACCCCGTGCTTGGCGAGGATGGAAAGATCGTACTTGATGTTCTGGCCGATCTTCAGGACCGCCGGGTCCTCCAGCATCGGCTTCAGGATCGCGATCGCCTCGTCGCGCGGGATCTGCGCCGGCGCGCCGCCTTCGGCGCTGTCGCCGAACAGATCGGTTTCCCCCGGGTCGCGGTGGGCAAGCGGAATGTAGCAGGCCCGCCCCGGCTCGGTGCTGAGCGAGACGCCGACCAGTTCCGCCCGCGCGGTGTTGAGATCCGTTGTCTCCGTGTCGACGGCGATGAAGCCGGCCTTCTTCGCCGCCTCGACCCAGTCTTGCAGCGCCTTCTTGTCCTGCACCAGGACATAATCGGCGTCCTTCGGGTCGGGGGCGGTTTCCTCCGCGGGCGCTTCCGCCTCGTCCGCCATCTCGCTCTCGAAGCGGGCGGTCAGGCGCTTGAACTCGTTTTCCTTGAGGAAGGCGATAAGCCGGTCGCGGTCGAGTTCCCGGCGCTTCAGATCCTGGAGCGGCACCTGCAAATCGACATCGTTCTTGAGACGGACGAGCTGCTGGCTGATCCGTGCCTGCTCGGCATAGTCGATCAGGCTCTGCCGGCGTTTCGGCTGCTTGATCTCCTCGGCCTTGGCGAGAAGCGTTTCCAGGTCCCCGAACTGTTCGATCAATTGCGCGGCGGTCTTCACCCCGATTCCGGGGACGCCGGGCACATTGTCCGTCGAGTCGCCCGCCAGCGCCTGAACGTCCACCACCTTTTCCGGGCCGACGCCGAATTTCTCCACCACTTCGTCCGGGCCGATGGTGCGGTTCTTCATCGGGTCCCACATGGTGACCCCGGGCCGGACCAGTTGCATCAGATCCTTGTCGGAGGAGACGATGGTGACCTCCGCTCCCTCCTCGACGGCGAGGCGGGCATAGGTCGCGATCAGGTCGTCCGCCTCGTACCCCTCCATCTCGATCGAGGGGCAGTTGAAGGCCTCCGTCGCCTCCCGGATCAGGGCGAATTGCGGGATCAGTTCCTCCGGCGCGTCCGGCCGGTGGCCCTTGTAGTCGGGATAGATCTCGTTGCGGAAATTCTCCCGCGCGGCGTCGAAGATGACGGCGACATGGTCGGCGTCCGTTTCCTCGATCAGCTTCAGTACCATCTGGGAGAAGCCGAAGACCGCATTGGTCGGCGTGCCGTCCGCCCGGTTCATCGGCGGCAATGCGAAGAAGGCCCGGAAGATGAAACCGGACCCGTCGATCAGGTAAAGATGCTTTGCTGCCATGATATCGGCGCTCGGTTCCGGCGCGCGCTCAGTGATGCCCGGAGGGCTTCGCCCCTTCCTTCAGGACGAATCGCCGGTCGCAATAGGGGCAATCGACCCAGCCTTCCTTGGTCAGGTTCAGATAGACGCGCGGGTGGCCGAGGGCGCCGCCCGAGCCCTCGCAAGAGACGCGCAGTTCCTCGACCTCCACCGTCTCCGGCGCATCGTGCGGCATGGTCTTCGGCGCGGCGGGTGCGGGGGTCGTCATGGCAGGTCTCTCCCGGCTTGGAAATGGAAAGGCGGTCGGCACCCGGCTTGTCCGGGCGCGGCGCACCCTCTATGTAACCCAGCGAACCCGGTTTGGTAAGCCCCGGCGCGCGCGTCGGGGCGACGACCCACCCAGAACGAAACGACGCCCGAGGACCCCCCGATGACGAGCGCGCAGGCGATCGAAGAGGCCCCCCGACAGGATAGCATCGCGGATGACGGCGATGCGCCGGATTACGCGCTGGAGGCGGTCGGCCTCACCAAGAAGTACCGCGCGTCCGGCGGTCAGCCGGGCAAGCTCGCGCTCGACCATGTGGATCTGAGGATTCCGCGTGGCAGCCTCTTCGGCCTGCTCGGCCCGAACGGGGCGGGAAAATCGACCTTCATCAACATCCTGGCCGGTCTCGTCGTGAAGACCGAGGGCACGGCCAAGGTCTGGGATCACGACATCGATACCCAAACTCGCCTCGCCCGGGCCTCGATCGGCGTGGTGCCGCAGGAACTGAACATCGATCCGTTCTTCACGCCGCAGGAACTGCTGGAGGTTCAGGCGGGTCTCTACGGCGTGCCGAAATCCGAACGGCGGACGGAGGAGGTGCTGCGCCTCGTCGGCCTCGACGACAAGCGCAAGGCCTATGCGCGCACGCTCTCCGGCGGTATGCGCCGGCGCCTGCTGATCGGCAAGGCGATGGTGCATAATCCGCCGGTCCTCGTCCTCGACGAACCCACGGCGGGCGTCGACATCGAACTGCGCCGGCAGCTTTGGGAGAATGTGGTGGAGCTCAACCGGCGCGGCACCACCGTCCTGCTGACCACCCACTATCTGGAAGAGGCGCAGGAACTCTGCGACCGGATCGCCATCATCAACCACGGCAAGGTGGTGGCGAACGACGAGAAATCGGCGTTGCTCGGCCGGCTCGACGCGAAGACGCTGCGCTTCACCGTGCGCGAGAAGGTGTCGAGCGTGCCGGACGCGCTCAAGCCCTTCGACCCGCAGATCGTCGCCGCCGACGGGGCCGAGCATCCGTTGACCGAGATGACCGTCGGCTACCGACCCTCCGTCACCAATGCGGGCGATATCGTCGGCGCGATCTATGAGGCGGGGCTGACGCTGGTCGACCTCACGACGGAAGAGACCGATCTGGAGGATATCTTCCTCCAGCTCACCCGCGACGCGGATGCCAGCCGCGCGTAGGACGCACCCTCCGGCCGGACGATCCGGGATCGGGCGCGGTCCGGACATCCGGGCGCCGCGTATCCTGGCGGCCGTGCTGGGGGGGCTTCTCCTTGCCGCCTGCGCCGCCTGCACACCGCGCGTGGAGCCCATGGGGCCGCCGATCCAGCCGCCTTCGCTCGCGGGCGGCGCCTTCACCATGGCCGACGGCTACCACCTGCCCTATCGCCGGTGGGGCACGCCCGGAACGGCGCGGGCGATCGTCCTGGGCCTACACGGCTTCAACGATTATTCCGCCTTCCTGTCGAATGCGGGGCCGGTCTGGGCCGAACGCGATATCGCGACCTTCGCCTACGACCAGCGCGGCTTCGGGGAAACGGCGGGGCGCGGCCTCTGGCACGGGCGGGCGGCGCTGATCGCGGACGCGCGCGCGGTCGCGGGCCTGATCCGGGCGCGCTATCCGGACCGGCCGCTCTTCCTGCTGGGGGAGAGCATGGGTGGTGCCGTCGCCATCGCCGCGGTGTCGGGCCGTCCGCACGCCGCGGTCGCTGGCACCGTGCTGACCGCGCCGGCGGCGGCCGATTGGCAGGGTTTCGCCTGGTATCAGCGCTGGTCCATGTGGGCGGCCGCGCACACGCTGCCCTGGCTGGAGGTGACGGGGCAGGGGCTGCGTCTCCAGCCCAGCGACAATATCGCGATGCTGCGCGCGCTGTCCCGTGACCCCCTGGTCATCAAGCGAACCCGGATCGATGCGCTCTGGGGGCTGCTGCGGCTCGGTGACCGGGCCTTCGACGTGGCGGATAGCTGCCGGCACCCGCGCTGCTGCTCTGGGGCGCGCGAGAGGAGCTTATTCCGGAGCGCGCCCGGGATGCGCTGAATGCCCGCCTGCCCGATCACGTCGACCGCCGGGTTTATCCGGAGGGGTATCATATGCTGACCCGCGACAAGGCGGCCGATATCGTGCTGGCCGATATCGCCGATTGGGTCCTGGCCAAGGCGCCGGACGGACCTCTAGACTGACCGCCAGACGAGGTGAGACGAGGGGCGATGGCCGGGAATACCCAAGGGCGGTATCCCCATCGCGAAGCAGGAGACGGACCCCCATGGCGGCGACGCGCGACAAGACGGCCCTGATCGTGATCGACGTGCAGAACGACTTTTGCCCCGGCGGCGCGCTGGCGGTGGGGGAGGGCGACGCGGTCGTGCCGGTGGCCAACCGGCTGATGGCGGCCTATCCGCTGAGCGTGCTGACCCAGGATTGGCACCCGGCGGACCATGCGTCCTTCGCCGCCAATCATGACGGCGCGGCGCCCTTCTCCACGACCGAGATGCCCTATGGCACCCAGGTCCTCTGGCCGACCCATTGCGTGCAGGAGAGCGCGGGCGCGGCCTTCCATTCCGATCTGGAGACGGGGCGGGCCAAGATGGTGGTGCGCAAGGGCTTCCGCCCGGAGATCGACAGCTATTCAGCCTTCTTCGAGAACGACCGCGAGACGCCGACGGGCCTCGACGGCTATCTGCGCGATCTCGGCATCGGGCATCTGGTGATGCTCGGCCTGGCGACCGATTTCTGCGTCCATGATTCGGTGGTCGACGGGCTCGCGCTCGGCTATCGCGTGACCTTGGTGGAGGACGGTTGCCGGGGTATCGACCTCGACGGCTCGCTCGACGCCGCGCTCGCCGACATGAGGGAGAAGGGCGCGGTCTTCGCGATCAGCGACGCGCTTTAACCCTGATCCCTCCTTCCCCGTAACGCGCACGATGTTCCGCGACGCGGCGGATTCTTGCCCCGCCGGTCGAAACGCGCTAGGCACCCTTGCCGCCGCGCCGGCCCGCTTTCGGGGCTTGGCGGCTTTAGTCGTGCGCGTAAGGACGGACGAACGGACCCATGAACGTCGATGCCGCGAAATCCCTGCTGCCGGATGGGCTGCGCGATCTGCTGCCGCCCGAGGCGGAGCATGAGGCCTGGGCGGTCGCCGCCCTGGTCGGACGCTTCCGCCAGGAGGGATATCAGCGCGTCGATCCGCCGTTGGTGGAGTTCGAGGACGGGCTGCTTGCCGGGCCCGGTGCCGGGACCGCGCCGCACACCTTTCGCCTGATGGACCCGGTCAGCCAGCGCATGATGGGGCTGCGCGCGGATATAACCGTTCAGGTCGCGCGCATCGCGGTCAGCCGCCTGACCCGGCAACCCCGGCCCTTGCGCCTCTGCTATGCCGGGCCGACCCTGCGGGTGCGCGGCACGCAGCTCCGACCCGAGCGGCAGGTGACCCAGGCCGGATGCGAGATCATCGGCAGCCGGTCCGCCGCCGCCGACGCGGAGGCGATCGCGCTCGCCGCCAATGCGCTCGACACCATCGGCGTGCCCGACCTTTCCGTCGATATCGCGTTGCCGACGCTGGCCCCCCGGCTGGTCGATGGGCTGGGCCTCGCCGCCGCCGACCGGGTGGCCGCGCGCGATGCGCTCGACCGGCGGGACGCGGCCGCGGTTCGCGCGCTGGGCGGGGAGGCCGCGCGGCTCCTCGGCGCGATTCTCGATGCCTCTGGCCGCGCGGGACCCGCGCTCGCGGCGCTGCAGGCGATCGACGGCCTGCCGGATGACGGCCGGGCGGAGATCGCGCGCCTCGCCGATGTCTTGCCGCGCCTGGCGGAGGCCGCGCCGGGCCTCGCCGTCACCGTGGACGCGGTGGAGCGGCGCGGCTTCGAATATCAGACCGGCCTCAGCTTCACCCTCTTCGCCAAGGGCGTGCGGGGCGAACTCGGCCGGGGCGGGCGCTATCTGGCGGGCGCGGAGAACGGCGGCGCGGGCGAGCCGGCGACCGGCTTCACCCTCTACATGGATTCCGTCATGCGTGGCGCCCGCGCGGCGACGGCGGAGCCGCGCTGTTTCCTGCCGGCGGAACTGGCGGCGGAGGCCGGACCCCGGCTGCGCGCGGCGGGGTGGGTCACGCTCGCGGGGCTCGACCCGGTCGGCGACGCGCGTGGCGAGGCCCGGCGCCTCAAATGCACTCATTTCATCGATCCGGCCGTGGGCGCCGGGTCCGATCCCCTGCCGGTCGACTGAACGGCCGGCATCGTTCCAGGACGAGGACGAACAGAAGCATGACCAATGTGGTGGTGATCGGCTCCCAGTGGGGGGACGAAGGCAAGGGCAAGATCGTCGATTGGCTGTCGGAACGCGCGGATATCGTCGTGCGTTATCAGGGCGGCCACAATGCCGGCCATACGCTGGTGATCGGCGAGAAGGTCTTCAAGCTGAGCCTGTTGCCGTCGGGCGTCGTGCGGCCCGGAAAGCTGGGCGTGATCGGCAATGGCGTCGTGGTAGACCCCTGGGCCCTGCTGGAGGAGATGGAGCGTGTGCGCGCCCAGGGCGTCGAGATCGATCCGGGAAGCCTGGTGATCGCGGAGAATGCCTCCCTGATCCTGCCGGTTCACCGCGCGCTCGACCGCGCGCGCGAACTGGCGCGCGGCGCCGACAAGATCGGTACCACGGGCCGCGGCATCGGCCCGGCCTATGAGGATAAGGTCGGCCGGCGCGCCGTGCGCATGTGCGACCTCGCCGATCCGGAGCAACTCCGCCGTCGGGTGGACGGGCTGCTGGTCCATCACAACGCGCTGCTCAAGGGGTTGGGCGACGAGCCCGTCTCGGCCGAGGCGTTGGTGCGCGAACTGGAGGCCATCGCGCCGCGCATCCTGCCCTATGCCGGCGTTACCTGGCAGGTGCTGTCGGAGGCGAAGCGCGCGGGCAAGCGCGTGCTTTACGAGGGGGCGCAGGGCGTGATGCTCGATGTCGATCACGGGACCTATCCCTTCGTCACCTCCTCCAACACCGGCGCGGGTCAGGCCGCGACCGGCAGCGGCAGCGGTCCGAATTCGATCGGCTATGTCCTCGGCATCACCAAGGCCTATACGACGCGCGTGGGCAGCGGGCCCTTTCCGACGGAACAGGATAACGAGATCGGCCGAACGCTGGGCGAGCGCGGCCGGGAATTCGGCACCGTCACGGGCCGCGCGCGACGGTGCGGCTGGTTCGACGCGACATTGGTGCGTCAGGCGATGCGGGTCGGCGGGGTGAACGGCATCGCGCTCACCAAGCTGGACGTGCTGGATGGCTTGGACGAGATCAGGATCGGCATCGGCTATGATATCGACGGCCGGCGCTATGACCACCTGCCGGCCTCGGAGGCGCTTCAGGCCCGGGCCGTGCCGGTCTACGAGACCATGGAAGGCTGGAAGGAAAGCACCTACGGCGCGCGCCGCTGGGCCGACCTGCCGGCGACCGCGATCAAATATATCCGCCGCATCGAGGAATTGATCGATACGCCCGTCGCCCTGCTTTCCACCAGCCCCGACCGGGACGACACGATCCGCGTGCGCGATCCGTTCGAGGATTGACCGACGGCGGGGCGGACCGTGCGCCAAGCTGGCGTTCGGCTCGAATCGTGATAGCGTTCCGCCACTGGGATGTGCACTGTTGGAGGATAGGGCCGCCGCGTTCGCGCGTGCGGTGACGGCGGCACGTCGGCTAGGCGGAAAACGGACTGATGGCGCTTAAGGTCAGCGGCGGCAAGGGCGAGGAGGCGGTCGAACCCGGCGGCCCGCTGCTGGTCAAGGACCGGTTCGAGGTTCATCCCGACCATCCCCTTCCGCATCTCGACAATCCGCCGGCGGTGGCGGTGCGCACGACGCATACGCGCGACGGCTCGCGGCAGATCTATGCGCTGGTCTGCGATCCGAAGATGCCGCCCCGGCTCGACATCGTCTCGACCGTGCACCGTGTCGATCATCGCAATCTGCAGCGCGTCGTGGATTGGAGCGTTCTCGACTGGCCACAGGAAGGGCGGCGGTGCCCCGTGGTCGTCATGGAACAACCGCAGGGCGACCGCGTCTTTCCCCAATTGACCGACTGGCGCGCGCCGATGACGGAGGAGGCGGTGACCCGCCTTTTCCTCGCTCCCGTCGTTAGTATTCTGCGCGACATGCATGCGCTTGGCGTGCATCACCGCAATATACGCCCCAACAACCTCTATTTCGTGAATAGCGACGACCGGGAGATGTGTCTCGGCGAATGCTTCACGGCGCAGCCGGGGACCAACCAGACCGCGCTGTTCGAGACCATGGAATGCGGTCTGGCGGCGCCGGCCGGCCGGGGCGAGGGCGGGGCGGAGAACGACCTCTACGCGGTGGGGGCGACGGCGATCGCGCTTTTGACCGGCAAGGTGCCGATGGCCGAGAAGACCGACGAGGAGGTGATGCTGCGCCGTCTCAATGTCGGATCGTACGCCGCGCTGGTGCATAACCAGCGTATCTCGCTGACCATGATGGAGCCCTTGCGCGGCCTTCTGAACGACGACCCGAAGGAGCGCTGGACGCTTGAGGATCTGAGCCTTTGGCTCAATGGCCGTCGTCTCTCGCCCAAGCAGCAGGTGATGCCGACCAAGGCCTCGCGCGCCTACAGCTTCGCCGGGCGGGACTATTTCACCGCCCGCGAGTTGGCGCATGCGATGCACCGGCATTGGGATTCGGCCGTCATGCCGATCCGGGACGGCAGCCTCGATACCTGGCTTCGCCGGGGGTTGAGCGAGGACGACCGGGTCGAGGCCGTGAACCAGGCGAAGGGCGGCGTCGGTCAGCATGACGACGACAAGTTGATCGCGCGGGTGCTGATCGCCCTCGATCCGGAAGGGCCGGTGCGCCTGCGCGATTTCAGCGCGACGATAGAGGGGATCGGCTCCCTGGTCGGCCTGAACGTCCATGATGCCAATGCGCGCACCCTGTTCGCGCGGGTCAACAGCATGGGGCTCGGCCAATTCTGGCTGGAGCAGCAGCGCAAGGTTGATCCGAACCAACTGCGCTATCTCACTCGAATGGACAAGGCCAAGATGGTGATGAACCAGCCCGGCCTCGGTTTCGGGATCGAGCGGGTGGCCTATGAGCTCAACCCGAATCTGCCCTGCCTCTCGCCGCTCTTCGAGCGCGATTATATCGCGACCATAGAGCATCTGCTGCCGGCCTATGAGCGCTTGGCCCAGGCGGTAGAGGCCGGGCGGGTCGATCCCGTGCGCCGGCTGATCGATCGCGATTCGGCCGCCTATATCGGGGTCAATTACAAGCGCCCGAGTGGTACCGAACTGCGCGATATCGAGCGCGAGGGCGACGACCCCCCGGGGCGGATCGCGCAGATCCGGCTGCTCGCCAATATCCAGGACTACATGCACAAGAAGACCGATTTTCCGGCATTGTGCGCGCTCGCCGCGACGATCCTGGAGCCCGCGATAGAGCGGTTCCAGAGCCGGGAACGGCGCGCGCGGGTACGCGACCGGTTGCGCAAGGCCGCGCGGGGAGGCCGGCTCTCGGCGCTGCTCGACGTCGTGGACGATCAGCAGGAGGTCGCCAACGACCAGCGTAATTTCGAGTCGGCGGTGCGCAACTATGCCGCCTCGGTCGAGGAGACGATCCAGGTCAAGCGCGACATCAAGAACCGCTCGCAACTCGCCCACGAGGTCGGCGGGCAACTCGCCAGCACCTTTTCCGCCCTCGGCGCGACCGTCACCGCCCTTATTACCTTCATCGTGTGGTGGTTCTGATGGCCAAGCCGGCGACGAAGGCCAGGAAGGGCGCCAAGGGGGGGCGGAACAAGGGAGGCCGGAACAAGGAGGGTCAGAAGACGCTCGGCGCCGGGAAGCGTTTCCTCGCGCTCTTCATCGCCATCATTCTGGTGACCTTGTTCTTCGACAGCATGATCCTGCTTGCGGCCGGCATGATCCCGACGGGGGTCGCCTATCTGACCGACCGGGGCCCGCGCAAGCATGCCACGCGCACCGTCGCCTGGATGAATCTTGCCGGCTGTCTCATCGTGATCCTTGATCTGTGGGGCGGCGGCGGGTCGTTGGATCATGCGATCAGGCTGCTGATGGACCCGCTTAACTGGGTGCTGATGTTCGGGTTCGCGGGTATCGGGTGGGTGATCTATTTCACGCTGCCGCCGATCGTCTCCGGCTATCTCGCGCTTTCCCAGGAGATGCAGTTGAAGGATCTGGCCAAGCGTCAGAAGGCCCTGGAGAAGGAATGGGGCAGTGACGTGCGCAAGAACGCGCCTCTCGACCGGCTCGACATGATCGAGGAGGAGATCGCGGAGGCGGAGCGCCGCGCCAAGGCCCCCAAGGCATCCGGTGGAGAGGCGACCGATTCCGAAACGGCGGACTCGGAGGAGTCGATGGGGGTCGAGGCGGGCGAGGATCTCACCGACACGCCGGCCGGCCGGCCGGTCGCCGGCCGGCATGGAGTCGCTTCCGGACAGTCCGGCCGCACGCCGGCAAAGGCGGGGTGAGGCGCCGGTGGTCTACGCGCTCTGCAGGCGGCGCTCGAGGGCGAGGTTCTTCATCGCCTTCTGAAGCTTCTCGAAGGCACGTACCTCGATCTGGCGCACGCGCTCGCGGCTGATATCGTATTCCTGGCTGAGTTCCTCGAGCGTCTTCGGCTCGTCCTGCAGTCGACGCTCGGTCAGGATGCGGCGTTCCCGGTCATTCAGGGTCTTCATCGCCTCCTCCAGCATCTCGCGCCGGATCGACAGTTCCTCGGTATTGGCGATCATGGTTTCGTGGCTTTCGGAATCATCCTCCAGCCAATCCTGCCATTCGCCCTCGCCATCGGCGCGCAGGGGGGCGTTCAGCGAGTTGTCGCCACCGGCCAGCCGGCGGTTCATGGACACGACATCCTGTTCGGGGACGTCGAGCTCCTCCGAAATCTGCTTCACGTTCTCGGGCGAGAGGTCACCTTCCTCGAAGGCCTGAAGGCGGCCCTTGATCTTGCGCAGATTGAAGAACAGCTTCTTCTGCGCCGCCGTGGTGCCCATCTTCACCAGCGACCAGGAGTGCAGGATATATTCCTGAATCGCCGCGCGGATCCACCACATGGCATAGGTGGCCAACCGGAAGCCACGGTCGGGGTCGAAGCGCTTGACCGCCTGCATCATCCCGACATTGCCTTCGGAAATCAGTTCCGCCACCGGCAAGCCGTAGCCGCGATAGCCCATCGCGATCTTGGCGACGAGACGCAGATGCGAGGTCACGAGTTGATGCGCGGCCCCACGGTCGTCATGCTCGCGCCACCGCTTGGCGAGCATGTATTCCTCGTTCTGTTCGAGCATCGGGAATTTCCGAATCTCATCCAGATAGCGCTGAAGATTGCCTTCCGGCGTCAGCGTCGGGATGTTCCTGTCGGCATTGCTCATCGGATGCGGTCTCTCCCCGAAGCGAAAGGCGCGCACCCCGAATAGGGCGCGCGTTATGCTGGATAAATGTGCGCGCAAACCCCGATTTTCAAGGGGTTCATGTCTCCACGCGCTGGGATGGCGCGCACGGGCGCTGATGGATTCGCGCTATACCGTGGGCGCTTCCAATGCCTCGATCAGCGCCGCCATGTCGCCCGGCAAGGGGCATTCGAAAGTCATGCGTCGACCGTCCTCGGGATGGTCGAAGGAAAGCTCCGCGGCATGCAGCGCCTGGCGCGCGAAGGTCTCGGCCGCGTCTCGTCCCCGGGGCGATAGGCGGCCGCGTCGCGCCGTGGTCGCCCGGCCATAGACGGGGTCGCCGATCAAGGGATGGCCGATATGCGTCAAGTGGACGCGGATCTGATGGGTGCGGCCGGTCTCCAGCCGGCAGGCGATCCGGCTGGCGCCGAGGCCCAGACGTTTCTCGACCCGGTAATGAGTGACGGCCCGCTTTCCGCCTCCGCTCACGACGGCCATGCGCTTGCGCTCGCGCGGGTCGCGGCCGATCGGGGCGTCGATCGTGCCTTCCGACGGGCTTGGCGTGCCCCAGCAGACGGCGATATAACGGCGTCCGGCGCTATGTTCGGCGAATTGGCGGCTCAGTTCCGCATGGGCGCGGTCCGTCTTGGCGCAGACGATGAGGCCGCTCGTCTCCTTGTCGAGCCGGTGGACGATCCCCGGCCGCGCCACCCCGCCGATACCGGAGAGCGTGTCCGCGCAATGGGCAAGCAGCGCGTTGACCAATGTCCCGTCCGGACTGCCCGGCGCCGGATGCACGGCCAACCCAGCCGGCTTGTCGATCACGATCAGGTTGTCATCCTCATGCAGGATGGTGAGCGCGATGGCTTGCGGGCGCGGGGTCGCGGGTTCCGGCGGGGGCACGTCGATCGTGATTCGCGCCCCGGGTTTGACCGGGGTTTTCGGCTCCTTTACGGTTTCGCCATTGATCGTGACCATGCCGTCGAGCATCAAGGCCTTGATCCGACTCCGAGACATTTCAGGCAGGGCATCGGCCAGCCATCGGTCGCATCGCGTACCGTCGGTCCCCGGAGCGGGGCCTATGGCGGTCCCCGGGGCGGTCCCTGGGGCGGCGACCCCGGTGCTGGCCGCGGCGCCGACCGTCAATGCGATCCGTTCGACGGGGAGGGGCGGGTCGTCCGCGTCGGCATGGTCCGTGTCGGCATGGTCTGTGTTCATGGAGGTTCCGTTCATGTCCGGCACTGGGCGCCTCGCCGTGCGTGCCGCTGGGCTCGCCGCTGGGCTCGCCATCGAGGAAGGGGAACAATGCAGGCGTTGAAGGCCCTGGTTATCGGCATGGGCGTCCTGCTCATCCTGGGTGTTGTCGGCTTGGTCTACGCGATCGTGACGGATGCGGGCAAGAAGGTTGCCCCGTTGGCCGGCGCGGGGACCCCGATGCGGGTGGAACTTCCGGCCGGATCGGCGGTGAAGGGGATTCATCCGGATGGGGACCGACTCTATCTCCATCTGGAAACCGGATCGGGTACGCGTATCCTGATTTTGGATAGTGCCACCGGTCGTGATCTGGGCAGCATCGATCTGGTGCCCGGCGGTGTTGAATAGGGCGAGGGACATGAATTTCTGCTCCGACAACGTGACCGGCGCGGCACCGGAGATTCTGGCGCATCTGAGCGCGGTCAACGCCGAGCCCATGATGCCCTATGGCGAGGACCCGGTGACCGCGCGGGTGGATGCCGCGCTGGCCGCCGTCTTCGAACGCGCGCCGGGGACGATGGCGAGCTTTCCGGTCGCGACCGGAACGGCCGCCAACGCGCTGTGCCTCTCCGCCGTGGTGCCGCCCTATGGCGCGGTGCTGTGCCATCGAGACGCGCATATCAATGTGGATGAGTGCGGCGCGCCGGAGCACTTCACCGGCGGGGCGAAGCTGATCCCGCTCGACGGCGCGGCGGCCAAACTGACGCCGGAGACGGTGGCCGAGGCGCTGGCCGCCGGATGGACGGGCGTCGTCCATCACGCGCAGCCGGCGTGCCTGTCGATCACCCAGGCGACGGAGGCCGGCGCCGTCTACACCCCGGACGAGGTGGCGGCGCTGGTCGATGTCGCGCATGCCCATGGGCTGATGGTTCATATGGACGGTGCGCGCTTCGCCAACGCCCTGGTCGCCGTGGGCTGCGCCGCCGCCGACATGACCTGGCGGGCGGGGGTCGATCTGATGAGTTTCGGGGCCACCAAGAACGGTGCCCTGGCGGCGGAGGCGGCCATTTTCTTCCGGCCGGAACTGGCGGAGAGCATCGCCTTCCGGCGCAAGCGGGCGGGTCATCTCTTCTCCAAGATGCGTTTCCTCTCCGCCCAGTTGGAGGCCTATCTGGCCGGGGACCTGTGGCTGCGCAATGCGCGGCATGCCAACGCCATGGCCGCGCGTCTGGCCTCCGGGCTGGTCGACGTGCCGGGCGTATCGCTCGCCGATCAGGTGGCGGCGAACGAGTTGTTCGTGCATTTGCCGGATGGTTTGGCGGCGCATCTGCGGGCGCGGGGCTTCGCCTTCTATCCCTGGACGGCGGGTGGGGCCGACTGCTACCGCTTCGTTACGGCATGGTGCACCGCCCCGGCGGACGTGGACCTATTGATCGAGACGGCGCGCGGCTCGGCTGCTGCTTGAGAGGGCACGGTCTTCGAGGCGGGTGGTTCGGACATGGCCGGCGTGGCCGATCTGGAGCATTCGGAGTACGAGGAGAAACCGTTGGGCGCGATCGAGAGCGAAAGCTTTGGTGGCCTGGCGCTCGACCATGTGCGCGGAGAGGAATTGCGGCGTTTCGCGGCCAATTGGGTCGCGGTGCGCGGTGGCCGGCTCATGCCGATGCGGCGGGATTTCGATCCGATGGCGGTGCCGCGCTTGCTAGGGCGGCTCTGGCTTTGCGATTTCCTGCCGGCGGAACGGCGTTTCATCTATCGATTGGCCGGGGAGGACATCAACGATGTCTATGGCCGCTCACTCAAGGGCCTCGATCTGGAACAGGTGATCACGGCCGGCTCCTATGCCAATATCCATCGGCGGTTGCTCGCCACGGTCGAGACCCCGGGTATCGTCCATGTGATCGGTCGGATCTATATCGACAGCGATCGTCTCCTGGTGGGGGAACGGCTGATCCTGCCGCTCGCGAACGAGGCGGGGGAAGCCCGTTTCGTGCTCGGCGCGACGGTGGTCGAGGGTGATTGGGAATGGGACGAACGCGCGACCGTCGGCGCGCCCAGCCACTATGTCGCGACCCTCACACCACTCGACGGCGGGTCCGCCAAGCCTCTGCCGGGGGCCTGAGGCGGACTGAAGGAGGGCTGGCGCCCACCGGACCCGTTCTCCCTGGGGGGAGGGGGCGACCGTGCCGCGTATCATTTGGCTTGATCACAGCCCGGCGATCCGTTAGAACCCGCGCCGTCCCCGGAGGCGGCATGGTCCGCCCGATGGAACAACCGGCCAAGCTCCCTTCGTCTAGTGGCCTAGGACGCCGCCCTCTCACGGCGGAAACAGGGGTTCGAGTCCCCTAGGGAGCGCCAGCGCCTTTCCAAGCGCTTGATATCCCAAAAACCCCATATTACGGGGCATTGCGGCTTTCGCGGTGCTACAAAGCACGCTTTATGCGTGGTCTCACCAAACGAGGAAATACCTTCTGGTTCCGTCGTGGCGTCCCGCCCGGTCTGCGCGCGTCGATTGGTGCGCGTGAGATCACTCAACCGCTCAAGACAACTGACAAGAAGGTCGCGGAGCGGTGCTGTGCCGAAGCCTGGCTCGCGTCGGAGGAAAGGCTTGATGAAGCGCGCCTGGCGGCCAAGCGATCCGCGATCGGACAGGAGGATGAGCTTCTCGAGGATTGGTTGATGGGTCATGTCTCTCGGTGGTGGGAAGAGCACATAGGAACATTCGATCCTGACCACGGATCCCCAGAAGTTCGAGGACACGACTGAGGCGCACGCCGCGCGCTATAAATTCTCCGACCAGCACCTTCAGCAGTTTCGTGAAATCTGCCAAGAAGAACACTTTGGTCAGTTCGGTTGCTACCCAGGCGAACCATTATCCGCACGGGACCGTCCTCGTTCTCCACAGCAATCTCGAGACTCGTTGGGACATGTGGCCCAGTACATCGGCGAGACGAACAGCCAGACGGAGCCGCGACTGAGCGAGCTGCTCGAGCGGTACGTGCTCGCGAAAGAGACAGATGGCGGTACACTCACTGAATGGCGCCGAGCATTCAGGTTGCTCATCGACATTATCGGCGATCTCAAACCATCAGAAATTAGGCCATAAACTCATAAACAGGATTCCCTTTTCGCCGGTTTTGTGCTTCACGTTTTTCCTCTTTGCAGAGGAGGAACGATGAGCCGCCGCCGCTATGACCTGACGGATTTCGAATGGTCCGTGATCCAGCCGTTGTTGCCGAACAAGCCGCGCGGGGTGCCGCGTGTCGACGATCGCCGGGTGTTGAACGGCATTCTTTGGCGGTTCCGGACGGGCTCGCCCTGGGCGGACATCCCGGAGCGCTACGGCCCCTACACGACCTGCTACAATCGCTTCGTGCGGTGGCGGAAGGCCGGGGTGTGGGATCGGCTTTTGGAAGAGATATCCAGGGCCTATGACGGCGATATCATCATGATCGACAGTTCCTGCGTCCGCGTCCACCAGCACGGTGCGACGGCAAAAAGGGGGATTCGGACGATGGCCGCATGGGACGTTCCCGTGGCGGTCTGACGACGAAGATCCATGCCTTGGTCGATGCCGAGGGGCGTCCGGTCGCACTCGACCTGAGCGCCGGTCAGGCCCACGACGGCACGGCGGCCGAGAGCCTACTGGAATGGCTGGGGACGGCGCTATCCTGCTTGCCGACAAGGCTTACGACAGCAACGCCATTCGGGAATTCGCCACGGCGCGCGGCGCCTGGGCCAACATCCCCGCCAGAAGCAATCGGAAGGAAACCTTCGCCTTCAGCAAATGGCTCTACCGCCAGCGCAATCTGGTCGAGCGCTTCTTCAGCAAGCTCAAGCAGTTCAGAGGCATCGCCACGCGCTATGACAAGAAACCCGAGAACTTCCTCGCCGCCGTGAAACTCGCCTCAACGCAGATATGGCTGCGAAATTATCAGTCTACGGCCTAAATTAAGTTTCATCAGGACCGCTTCTCTCAGGATATCGGAAAAATCTGGCATTGGAGCCGCCGTCCGTTCCTGACCCGGAGCGAACTTTCAACCGTTTTGCTGCTCGGAACAAACTCTTTCCGCGGCGCCTTACGTCCTTCGCGACAATTCTCCAAAAAAACGCATTCGAACCTCACCAATTTTAGGAAATTGTGCTTTAATACATGGGGAAATCTTTCGACTCTGCATGCTCATTTAAGCGCTGATCCCGAAATAGGAAAAAAGCCACTACGGTCAAGCATGAAGCCAAAGAGCGAACTTCGTCTAGGTATACTAGAAAAAGTGACTGAGGCCGCGTTGGATGACCGCCTTTGGAAAGAGGTCATGGAAGATTTACGCGTCGAATTATCGGGCAGTCACGGGATCATTTTCACACCTGACGTCGATCCAACCAGTGCTGGCGGAATATGGAGCAGTCCGACCATCAGCCCCACCGATGTTTCCGAGTATTTACAATATTACCATGCGAAGGATTTGTGGACCGTTCGAGGACTAGAAACCGGAATGATAAAAACCGGCCGTATCTTCGTCGGGCAGGAAGTGGTCAGCGACCAAGATTTCGTTGAGTCTGAATTTTATCAGGATTTCATGCGTCTCCTCGACGCAAAGAACCTGCTCACCGCTACTGTTTTTGATGGTACGAGTGATGTTCCCCGCGTCATGATGAGTATATTTGCGGGCAATCAGTCCGATCCATTTGCAAAGGATGCGGTCGAATTCTATCGGTCCATTATTTCAGGTGTCCAAAACAGCATCGCTCTTCGGCAAAGATTCAAGACATTTGAAGACAAGTCTTTGTCGTTCGAGTTTTTGTTTAATTCCATACAGACGCCATCGTTACTAGTAGACGACTCTAGGCGAGTCATAGCAATTAATGCCGCTGCAGAAGGTCTTTTGACGTCGACTGATGATTTTTTCGTCAGATCCAAGCTCGCGTGCTGGTGTCCAAATGATCAGAGGAAATTGGACGCGGCGTTCCATCGTGTCAGCGAGGTTGGCACCGTTGAGCGGGAAAGATCAGCCGTTGTTACGGTTAAGAGCAAATACTCGACGACACCCTATGTCATCGATTTCCGCACCGTTCCGGGAAGTCGGGACGTTTTTGGGCGAACGCCCTGTGCTATGATTTGCATTTCGTCTACGCGCCCGACAAACATGGAGCACATTTCCGCAGTCTGCGACTTCTACGGTCTGACCAAGGCGGAAAAGGCTCTTTGCCTTCGGTTGCTCAACGGTCACTCCTTAATTGCATCCGCGGAACTGTTGGGAATTACCGAAGGTACGGCACGACAACGTCTCAAGACAGTGTTCAGCAAGACCGGTACCCGCTCGCAAGTTGCTCTGAATAGTCTGTTCAGATCTTTCTAAAGATCACACCGCACGCCTCCCAATTGGGAGTTCTCCGTCGATCAATCCCACGATCATAATTGCGCGGCAAGACTAGGAGGCGGGCATGTATGGACGGATTCTATCCGTATTTTCAGCGATCATTATCGCTGGATGTGTCAGCAACCATCGAGTGGATAGCTGGCCTTCACCAAATGGCAAGGCAACATCGCTCAAGGCCGAGTACCGCCCGTTGGAGGGGGAAGATCCTCGCCCGGCCGTTATTCTATTGCACGGTTGCGGTAGTTGGTATGGCGACCGCTTGGGGGTGTGGGGCGAATGGTTTCGTGAGCGTGGCTATCACGCGTTGGCCGTCGACAGCTTTGAAAGCCGCGGCTACACGGATGGGATTTGCAGGGATTTGGGACGGGTACCGTATTTCAATCGCGTAAGCGACGCCTATGGCGCGCTTTAACTGGTTGGCAAAGCGCTCTGAAGTAGATGGCGGACGCGTGGTGCTCATGCGTGCGGCTCCTCAAGGAGCATAGAGCCATCTTAGGTTTAGAGAGGCGCCTGGTTCGCGCTGAAACATTGATCTTTCTCCGCTGCAGCTTCGGAGCGGTTAGTCAGCTTAGCGAACCGACCGGATTTTGACGTGCAGGCGTTTTCAAGATTGGGGGACTAAAAATGCAATTATGGAAGAATGCGCGTTTCGCAACGCTGAGCCTCTTGTGCGTACTTACGGCATGCGCGGGAGTTAAAACTGGGCCCGTCTCAGAGCTGATGCCGCCAGCACCGCCGCCTACCTATAAGATTGGTGATCACTACCGATACAGTATTGCGGTGCTCGAGGACGAGCAGACGGTTGTCGACCAAACAGCGGAAGCCGCAATCATAGAATCGACGGTATTCGGCCGCCTTAAACAACCGCGTGCGTTTAGCAATCCACGAACCTGGAGCGGCGCGGTCGCATCAAAACTGTCGGTGGATATGGAGGGAAATCTGGACGCTCTGTTTCCTCTAGAGGTTGGTAAGACAGTAAGTGCGCGCGGCACGTCCCACTACAAGGGACGCAGTAGCCCGTTCGAACGAACCTGCGTCGTCGAGGATCAGTTGAAGATCACGGTGCCTGCCGGCGCGTTCGATACTTTCAAGGTCGACTGCCGAATTCGGTTCCGTCAGGGCGGCTACACGGTCACGTTCTGGTACGCGCCCTCGATCCACCATTTCGCCGCCTTCAGCGACCATGGAATCTTTCTCCTACTCGACTATCGGCTCGCGGAGAACTAGCGCCCAAACTAATGACCCTTGCCCTGCGAAAGGACACGGATCCCATCGCGTCGCCGCCGGCACGTGCCGGCTCACCGGGAGTCGAACGAATGTTGAAGATGCTCTGCAAGCTTTTGGCAATTTTCTACATGGCTGTTTTGGGCGGCTGCCAGACGATGGGACCGAAGATCACCGACCTCTCGGATGGCAGGACCGGGCAGGTCTACTACGAGAGTTATCTCGACAGTGACCTTACCTTGACCGGCAGTGTGCAACTTCCGGAATCGGTGAGCGGCCCCGTGCCTGCAATAATTCTGGCGCATGGTTCAGCCGGTGTCGGATACAGAGAATCGACGTGGGGCAGCTTCTTCCGAGAGAAAGGCTACGCCACAATGGTCATCGATATGTTCGGGCCGCGCGGTTTCAAACCGATGTCCGGGCCCAATGTGGGCGGGTACGACGACATCATAGATGCCTTCAATATCCTGAAAACACACCCGATGATTGACCCTGATCGAATCGCCGTCATGGGATGGTCGTTTGGTGGCGGCAATGCGCTAAACGCTGCCTCGATGACAAGGCGACGAGGGGAGGGCCATGCACTCAAGGCGTTCGTTTCTTTTTATCCAGTTTGCGGCGTCTCGGCAGTTCCTTTTATCGGAGAGGAAGATGCGAAAATCCTAGTCGTGATTGGCACCGAAGATACCTACACCGAGGTATTTCAGTGCGAAAGGATCGTCGAAAAAGGGAAGCAGGATGGACGGGACGTTCAATTGATCGTCTACGAGGGCGCATATCACGGATTTGATGGCAACCTAAATACGACGTTTTTTCACGGAAAATTTGGACGGCAGAGAGTCAAGCCGAGCGCAACAATAACTATGCGTGCCCGTCGAGACGTACTTACCTTCCTGGAAGCTAGTATGTGAATGGATGTGAGTTGCAAGTTGTCAGCATATGGCTATGCACAGACATTGGTTCCGGCAAAGCGATATTCTGTATTCGGCATAGAAGCAGACAGAGCGCATTTCATCGTATGCGTCGTGCAGGCGCTTTGTGCTATACTAATGACCCTCGCGCCGATGCTGACCACCGCCCGAAAATGATACAAAATCATGCTACAAGGCACGTTCGAGGGAAGGGGCAAGGTATTATTTTAACATATAAATTTTTGACGGACGCAGCATCCTCCTAGGGAGCGCCAATTTCCCACGACCGATCCATTCATGTGACTCGTTGAGGGTCGACGGGTCCGTTCCGATTCGTCGATAAGTCGGGCCGTTTGGAAAGCGCTCCCCATTCGGGACGCGCGGCACCGGGCGGAGTAATCGAGCGTTACATCCAAGGTCTCGAATCATTCGCCGCCGGCATGGCACGTTCCGTGCGCGTGATGCGCCCGTGTCGATCACCCCCCTTCCGTCGTGACCGAACGCCGGCGTGTTCCTTCCCCTCTTTGTCCGATTTCGTCCGTGTGTGGCGTGAGGCACATCGCGCTTCCGTCCATGCCGCGAGAATTTCGTGGCTGGCCCCTTGCATGATTTATGGTCTTAAAGATATAAATCATATAAATGTATAAGCGATGACGTTCGGTGCCGACCGGCGCCCGGCGTCCGAGACAGTAACGGGAGGAAATCATGGCGCTTCGCCGTATTCTGGTCGCGAACCGGGGCGAGATCGCCCTTCGCGTCATCCGTGCCTGCCGCGATCTGGGGATCGAGGCGGTGCAGGCACATTCCACCGCGGATGCCGACACGTTGCCGGTCCGGCTCGCGGACGCGGCGGTCGAGATCGGTGGTCCCAAGGCCACGGAAAGTTATCTGAAGGGCGATGCCGTGATCGAGGCGGCCAAGCGAATGGGCGCCGATGCGATCCACCCAGGCTACGGCTTCCTGTCCGAAAATGCCGCCTTCTCCGATGCCTGCGCGGCGGCGGGGCTCGTCTTCATCGGGCCGAAAGGGTCGGTCATCGACCTGATGGGCAACAAGGCGGCCGCGCGCGACGTGGCGCGGAAGGCCGGGGTGCCGGTGACCCCCGGTTCCCAGGACCCGGTATCGGACCCGGCGGAGGCGTTGAAGGTCGCGCGCGATGTCGGTTTCCCACTGCTGATCAAGGCGTCGGCGGGCGGTGGCGGCCGCGGCATGCGCGTCGTCGAGTCGGAGGACAAACTGAAGGAAACCCTGGAAAGCGCCGCGCACGAAGCGTCGGTCGCCTTCGGGGACGGCTCCGTCTATATCGAGAAATATCTGTCCGACGTCCGCCATGTCGAGGTTCAGGTCTTCGGCGACGGCAAGACGACACTGCATTTCGGCGAGCGCGATTGCAGCACCCAGCGCCGACACCAGAAGCTGGTGGAGGAAAGCCCGTCCCCGGCGATCACGCCGGAACTGCGCGAGGCGATGACGGCGGCGGCCTGCGCGCTTGGCGATCAGGTCGGCTATGAGGGGGCGGGCACGGTCGAATTCATCGTCGATGCGGCCACCCAGAGCTTCTACTTCATCGAGATGAACACCCGCATCCAGGTCGAGCACCCGGTGAGCGAGGAAGTCTCCCGCGTCGATCTGGTGAAGCGCCAGATTCAGCACGCCGGCGGTATCGCCCCGGCGCTCCGTCAGGAGGATATCCGCCTCGAAGGTCATTCGATCGAATGCCGTATCAACGCGGAGGATCCGGAGAAGGGGTTCATGCCAAAACCCGGGCGGATCGAGACTTTCACCCTACCGGCCGGGCCGGGCATTCGGGTCGATACCCATGTCTATCCCGGCTATCAGATGCCGCCTTTCTATGACTCGCTGTTGGCGAAGGTCATCGCCACCGGCCGTGATCGGGACGAGGCACTGGCGCGCATGCGCCGCGCGCTCGGCGAGATGAAGGTGGAAGGCGTGCCGACCACGATCGGCTTCCACCAGAGGCTGCTGGACGATCCCGCCTTTCTCGAGGGCCGGGTCCATACCCGCTATCTCCGCGAGGAGATGTATGCGGGCCATCGCATGCAGCAAATGCTCTAGGCGGCGCGCGGCCGGCCGGCGTCACCCCCGGGACCCTGTTCCACGGACCCATCCCGGAGCCGTCCGGGTGGTGGGCGGGTCCCGGTTGACGCGCTTGTGACTTCAATATGATATATATGAAATAGTTGTTTCCGACGGCATGACGGCCCGATGGGCGGGCCCCATTGGCGACTCCGACGAGTGGGGCCCGACCAGTGGGGTCGAGAAGCCGGGCCTGATGCGGGCGAGGGCGGTTCGCCCGCGGACATGTCGCCGGAAACGGAGGAAACACCGGGCCACACGCCCAAGAAACAGGAAGGTTGAGCAATGTCTGGCCCTGCGGATCTAACCCACCAAGCCGTGGTGCGTATTCTTCAAATCGTCGACCAGGCCGAGGATCTGGAGGTTCTCGTCGAATATGGCGGCATGAAGCTTCGCGTCCAGAAGGGGGCGGCGGGCGCCGGCGCCCCGTTGGCCGCCTTCGCCGGTCAGGCGGCGCACGTGCCCGTGACGCAGCCGGCTGCCCAACCGGCGCCGGCCGTCGCGGCTCCGGCGGCCGCTCCGGCGCCGCCCCCCGCCGGGGACGGTCCCGAAGTGGGGGCCGATGGCCCGGGTCTCGACGGGGCGAGCGATGCCCTGCCCGAGGGGGCGGTGGCGGTCGCGGCACCGATGATGGGCACGTTCTACCGCGCTTCCAATCCCTCCGCCCCCCCGTTCGTCGAGGTCGGCGACCGGATCGGCCCGGACGACACCGTGGCCCTGATCGAGGTGATGAAGCTGTTCAACACGGTCGAGGCCGGCGTCGGCGGCACCGTCCTGGAAATCCGTGCCGGGAACGGGGCGATGGTCGAGGAAGGCCAGACCATCCTCGTCGTCCGGCCCGATTGATCCGATGCCGAGGGAGGAAACCATGACCGAAGCCGAGAAGGTCCATGCCTGCCGGGCGAAGGACGGCAAGATCGGTTTGATCGACACCACGTTGCGCGACGCGCAGCAGTGTCTTTGGACCACCCGCATGACCACCGGCATGATGATGCCGATCGCCGACCGGATGGAGCGCGTCGGGTTCGAGATGATCGATTTCATGGCGCCGGTTCAGTTCGATGTCTGCGTGCGCTATCTCAACGAGGACCCGTGGGAGAAGGCGCGCCTGATGAAGCAGCGCTTCGTCAACACGCCCTTGCGGAGCTATTGCCGCAGCAAGAGCCTGATCGGCTTCAGCCTCGCCCCCGACGACATGGTCGAGATGTGGATGGAACGGCTGGCCGCGAACGGGTTCTCCGTCGTCGGCACGCTGGACGCGCTGTTCGATGTCGACAACATGGCCGTCAGCATCCGGCACGGGAAGAAGCTGGGGCTCTATACCGTCGGCGCCCTGGTCTTCAGCGAAAGCCCGGTGCACACGGACGAAGTCTATGCCAATACGGCCAAGGCCCTGATCGACCAGACCGATGTCGATGCGATCATGATCAAGGATTCCGGCGCGCTACTGACGCCGGACCGTATCCGCACGCTGGTGCCGGCGCTGAAGGCGGTGATGGGCGGCCGCCCACTTGAATTACACAGTCATTGTAATACTGGCCTGGCGCCGCTGGTCTATCTGGAGGGCACGAAGCTCGGCGTCGATCAGCTTCACGCCTCCATCGCGCCCTTGGCGAGCGGCCCGGCCCAGCCGTCGGTGCAGAACACGCTGCGCAATCTCTTCCATGCCGGCTACGAGACCGCGATCGACGGCGCGTTGATCGACGAGGTCAGCGACTATCTGACCGACCTCGCCGCCCAGGAAGGCTTCCCCCACGGGCAGCCGATGGAATACGACCTGTTCCACTATAAGCACCAGATGCCGGGCGGGATGCTCAATAATTGGCGCTTCCAGCTTCGCGAGCAGGGGCTGGAGGATCGGTTCGACGAGATCCTGGAGGAGATCGTCACCATCCGCGCGGAATTGGGCTGGCCCATCATGGTGACGCCCTTCTCCCAGATCGTCGGGGTGCAGGCGATGCTGAACGTCGTCGGCGGCGAGCGCTATGGCAGTGTTCCGGACGAGATCAAGCGCTACGCGCTCGGCCATTTCGGCAAGCTTCTGTCCCCGGTCGATCCGAACGTCCTGGACCGCATCGTGGAGAATGGCTCCCCCGCCATCCCGATCGAGCCGACACCGCTGGAGCCGGCCCGCCCGAAGCTGGCGCGCGACTATCCCAATCTCGACGATGACGAGCGGATGCTGCGCTACATGTTCGCGGGCGGCGAGGTCGATTCGATGAAGGCGGCGGGGCCGATCAAGACCACCGCGACGCTCGGCAGCCCGGTCGAGGCGCTGCTGCGTGGATTGAACGACCGTCCGAACGTCACCGGTTTCGAGCTCGAGTTCCACAACACGCGGGTCGCCTTGCGCCGTACGGCCTAGGCGGAAAACCGCGTATCAACGGGAGGATTCGAAGATGACCATGATGATGCCGCCGATTATCGATATGCGCCTTCGCCCGCCGATTCCCGCCTGGACGCGGGGCAGCGTGTTCCGCACCGCGATGCACTATCCCCGGCAGATGATCAGCTTCAAGGGCGCGCGCTCCGCCTGGCTGGAGGATCTCGATCTGTTGTTCGAGGAGATGGATTCCGCCTCCATCCGCTATGGCGTCCTGATCGGCAGGGCCTCCTCCGGGGCCGGTACGCTCGGCGGTGTCGACAATGCCGAGATCGTGGAGGCCGTGAACCGCTATTCCGACCGGTTCCTGGGCTTCCTGGGGGTCGACCTGGACGATATCGACAAGGGGCTCGGGGAAATCCGCGACTATGCCTCGGTCGAGAACATCAAGGGCATTTCCATCGAGCCCGGGTCCGCCCGCGAGCCGCGATGGTCGGACGATGCCAGCCTCGATCCGATCTATGAGATCGCGCTGGAATACGACCTGCCGGTGTCGATCTCGCTTTCGGGATTGCTGTCGGTCCTGGGCGGGCACGATATCACTTGGTCCAGCCCGGTCTCGATCCAGCGGGTGGCCCAGAAATATCCCGATCTGAAGATCATCGTCTCGCACGCCGCCTGGCCCTATGCGCAGGAGATGGTCGTCGTCGCGCTCGCCTGTCCGAACATCTATGTGTCGCCGGACCTCTATGCCTCGACGAAGGGCATGATCTGCGCCGATACCTATGTGCAGGGGGCGAACATGTTCCTTGAGGATCGCACGCTTTTCGGAACCGCCTATCCGGTGAAGGACATTCAGGATTCGCTGCGCGACTTCCTGGATCTGGGCTACCGGCAGGATATCGTTCCGAAGATCCTCTACGGAAACGCGGCCAAGCTGCTGAAGCTCGATCTCTGAACGGAGAGGGCGAGGAACGAGAATGGAAGCGGACGGCTCCCGACCGAGTTGGATCAGGGGCCGTCCGACTTCAGCAGGTTCCGGTACTCGAAATTCTCCGTGTTGAGCAGCGTGCGCCGCCATTCCACGGGGCGGTCCTCGAAGGTGACGGCGACGCGTATGATCTCCAGCAGCGGCGTGCCCAGCGCGATGTTCAGCCGCTTGGCCGTGCGCGCGTCGGCGGGGATCGCGCGCAGCCGGTCCAAAGTCCGGATCACGTTGATGCCGAAACGGCTCTGATAGAGGTCGTAGATCGTCGTGTCGCGCGCCACGAACTCCGCCTCCGTCAGGCCGGGGAAAAGCGATTCCGGGATGCGGATCTCGTCCAGAACCGCCGGTTCCCCGCCCATCAGCATGATGTTGAACACCCGATAGATCGGGTCGCCCACGCGAAGCCCCAACGCCTCCGCCGTCGGCGCGTCGGCGGTCGCGGCCTCGAAGGACAGCGTCTGGACGATCGGGATTTCCCGGTGTCCGTCATGGCTGACGATGTGGAAGAAGAAGTTCAGCATCCGCTCCGGGCTATAGGGCGCCAGGAAGGTGCCGCGCCCCTGCTGGCGGATCAGGACATGTTCGGCGACCAGCTCGTCGATGGCGCGGCGGATCGTGCCGATGCTCGTTCCGAACATCGCGCAGAGTTCCTTCTCCGTCGGGATCGCCTCTCCGGCCTGGATGTCGCCGCTGCTCAACATCCGGGTGATCGCGAACTTCACCTCTTTATAGAGCGGTTGGCGGGACTCCCCCATCAGGGTCACCGACTCGCGGCGGCCGCGCCGGGCCGGTTTGGGATCGCTCGTCTGAGCGGCCTTCGTCGGGGGGACGGTCTCGGTGGTCGGGGAGCGTCTTGGCATGATCCGCGTCTCGTCGCTTTCGTTATCGGGAGATGCCGCCCGGCGACGGGTCACGTGCCGTCGATTTTCGGGCATTGTCGGCGAGGAACCCGGCCCGGTGGCGAAGCCTAGACAGGATTCCCTCATCCTTCCAGGCCTCGTTGCCAGGTCGCCTTGCCCGGTCGCCTTGCCAGGCCTCATTGGCAAGGCGACCGGGCGCGGGCGGCGCGGGATGCGACACCTCTTGATTATCGGTCGATAATAGATTTGTATCATACATATGTTTTAGCTGTCACTGCATGAGGCCTGGGATGAACATCACGAAGGAAATCGCGGCGCGCGTCGCCGGAACGCGGTTCGAGGATTTCTCGGACCACGACGTCGCCTACTCCAAGACGCTTGCCATGAGCGCGCTGGGCGCGATGGTCGCCGGTCCCTATTGCGTCGGCAGCGATATCATGACCCGCTATGTCGAGCGCGCGGGCGGGGCCGGGGAGGCGAGTGTCCTCGGCGCCGGCATGAAGGCGCCGGTGGAGATGGCGGCGCTGGCCAACGGCACCTATGCCCACGCGACGGAATACGAGGACGACAGCTTCCCCGAGGCAGTGTCCAGCTACACGCTGTTTCCCGCCATTCTGGCGATGGGGGAGAAGCTCGGCTCCGACGGTAAGGACGTCATCGCGGCCTTCATCCTGTCCTACGAGGCGCAGGCGCGCATCGGCCTCGCCTGCCGGGAGGCGAGGCGTCTCGGCTACATGGTGTTGAGCCTCGCGGGCTCGATCGGCTGCGCGCTCGCCGGCGCCAGGCTGCTCAAGCTCGACGAGGAAGCGACCGCCAATGCCATCGCGATCGCCGCCTCCCAGGCCAGCGGTCTCGGTTATCAGACGGGCACCATGTCGCACATCGTGGAGATGGGCTTCTCCGCGCGGAACGGCTTGACCGCGGCGCTCCTGGCGGCGGACGGCTTCACCGGCCAAAAGGACATCCTCGAGGCGCCGCGCGGGCTGTTCAACATCATCACGGCCGGCAAGGTGGATAATCCGGAGGGCATCATCGAGGATTGGGGCAAGCCCTTCCGCATCAACGAAATCGGGATCAAGTCCTATCCCTGCTGCTACCACCTGCAACGGATGATCGAAACGACGGCGGCGGTGAAGGAAGAGGAAGGGTTGAGCGCCGATGACATCGACGCGATCTCGGTCGAGGTCAACGCGTTCTTTCCGACCGTGGTGCAGCATGCCGAGCCGAACGATCCGATCCAGGCGCAATTCAGCCTGCCTCATTCGCTGGCCATCGCGATGCTGGAACCCCGCGTCCTGCCCGCCGGTTTTGGCCGGGACAAGATCGCGGACCCCGCCTTCGCGGCCTTCCGCAAGAAGGTCGAGACCGTCGTGCGCGAGGATTGGGGCTGGACCCCGACCGGCTGGACGCCGAGCCTGACCTACCGGTTGAAGGACGGGCGGGTCATCGAACGCCGCCCCGAAACCGCGAAGGGCCAGCCGCCGGCGCTCCTCGGCTTCGAGGAGTGCGTCCCGAAATATCGCGGCTGCGTCGAGGGTATCGTGCCGGAGGACAGGATCGTCCGGTCGATCGAACTGATGGCCGGCATGGAGGAGTGCGCGGATATCGGCCAGTTGATGCGCGCGGTGGCCGTCTGACCATCCGCACGTCGCGGTTTAGAGCATGATGATATCATCCATTCTCTAGAAGTTCCGGAAGCTCTCCTCGAAGCCCTTCGCGCGGTCGCGCAGGGCCTCGATGAGGGTTTCCACCGCATGCGATTGCGGACGCTGAACCGGTAGCAACATGCCGAACTGCAGCGTGATGGCGGGGCGGAAGGGTTTCAGGATCACGCCCTTGTCGGCGAAGGCGCTGGCCGTGAAGACCTCGACGATCGAAACGCCCAGTCCGGCGGCCACCATGTCGCAAATGGCGGCGCCGGATTGGGTCTCGATCATCAGTTGGCGCTCCACCCCCATCTCGTCGAAGACCTGATCGACGCGGCGGCGCAGGACCGTGTCCGGGATGATCGAGATGAAGGATTCGTTCGCGAGATCGCCGGCCGTGATCACCGGGGCCTCGCTCAGCCGATGGCCGGGCGGCAGGACGCAGACGCAATTCAGGCTCGCCAAGGGCATGATGTTGGCCGCCGGATAATCCACCGGCAGGGTCGCCAACCCAATGTCGAACTGCTGGCCGTCCAGCCACTCCCGCAGTTCGCGCTTGACGATGGTCTTCACCGAGAGCTGGATTTGCGGCATCTGCTCGTGAAAGACCTTCAGGGCCTCCGGCACCAGCCGCTGGACCATCGGCATGGTCGCGATGATCCGGATCAGACCGCTGTCGGTCAGCGCGATGTTCTGCATCAGATTGCTGAGATGCGTCAGGCCGGGATAGACGCGTTCGATCCCGCGATAGAGAGCCTCGGCCTCCGGCGTGGGGTGAAGTCGCCCGCCGCGCCTTATGAAGAGCTGATAGTCGACCTGTTCCTCGAAATTGTGGATCAGCCGGCTGACCGCCGGCTGCGAGATGTGCAACGTCGCCGCCGCCTGGCTTGTCGATCCGGAGATCATCACCCAGCGGAACGCATCGATCTGCTTGAGGTTCAGGGCGCCGGCCATGCGTTTCTCCGAAATGAATAGTCGCGGTCTAATATATACCGAAAGCTTATGTCTTGTCCTGTGGATTGGCATGAAACGCCTTGATCTATCAACGCCATGCTGGGCAGGGGCGGGCGCGCGTGTTGTGATCGTTTCTATGCTAAAATGTTATAGATGCATGATTTAATAATATTGGAAATTATAGGGTGAGCCCGCGAGAATATATTGAAAGGGCGCCCGGGGCGCCGACGAAGAAGAGTGTTCATGCGGGAGGATATCGGTGGCGTTCGACGATTTGCTCGATGATCATGCGCGGCGGAAGCAAACCGCCCTTGCTATGGGGGGCGAGGAGAAGCTCGCGAAGCGGCGCGACCAGGGAAACCTGAATGCGCGCGAACGCTTGGATGTCCTGCTGGACCGGGGGTCGTTCTTCGAATCCGGTTTGTTCGCCAAGGGCATTCGCCCCGAGGCGCGTCACAAGACGCCGGCGGACGGCAAGATCGCCGGCTATGGCCGTGTCGACGGGCGCGAGGTCGCGGTTGTCTCGAACGATTTCACGGTCGTCGGCGCGACGAGTAGCGCCATCAACGGCAAGAAGATCCGTCATATGCGCGAGGTCGCGAGCGAGCGCGGCCTGCCGCTGATTTTCCTGGGAGAATCGGCCGGCGCGCGCATGCCGGATCGCATGGGGGCCGCGGGCCGCGCCATGCTGGGCCAGGACGCGGCGGAATATCTGCGCGACCGGAAGACGCCCTGGGTGTCGGCGCTGCTGGGTGACTGTTACGGGTCCTCCACTTGGTATGCTTGCCTGTCGGACTTCGTCGTGATGCGCAAGGGCGCGACCCTTGCCGTCGCCAGCACGCGCGTCACCTCGGTCGCGATCAACCAGTCGGTGGAAGCCGAGGATCTCGGCGGGTGGCGGCTGCATACCGGGTCGACGGGCCTGGTCGATATGGCCGTCGACACGGACGAGGAGGCGCTGGAGGCGGTTCGTACCTTCCTTGGCTATCTGCCGAGTCACCGCGGCGAGGCGCCGCCCCGGGTCGAGGCCCGGCCCCCGGAGGACGGCGCGGCCGACCGGATTCTCGACATCCTGCCGGACGTGCGGAACGCCGTTTACGACGTTCGCGATATCGTGCGCTGCGTCGTCGACGCGGACAGCCTGTTCGAGTTGAAGGCGCGCTTCGGCAAGTCGGTCGTCACGGGCCTTGCCCGGATCGATGGGCGTTCCGTCGGTATCCTGGCGAATAATCCGAAGTTCAAGGGCGGCGCGATCGATGTGGATGCGATGCGCAAGGCGGTGAGCTTCCTGGTCCTGTGCGATTCCTACAATATTCCGGTCGTCTTCATGGTCGACCAGCCTGGCTTCCTGATCGGCATCGATGGAGAGAAGCGCTGGGCGCCCGGGCGCATCATGAACTGGATGAACGCCATCAGCCTGGTCACCACGCCCAAGATCTCGGTGATCATGCGCAAGAGCTACGGCCAGGCCTATCTGAACATGGGTGGCGGGCGGAACTCCGACGAGGTGCTGTCCTGGCCCACGGCCGATCTGGGGTTCGTCGACCCGGTTCTCGGCGTGCACATGCTCCACAAGCTGAAGCGCGAGGACGATCCGGAACGCTTCGACTCGCTCGTCGCGGAGCTGAAGCAGGATTCAACCGCCTATTCCTTGGCCGAGCTTTACGAGACGCATGCGGTCATCGACCCGCGCGAGACGCGGGACGCGCTGACGCGCCTGTTGGAAGTGCATGCGCGGGAGGGTGTGGTCGGCGAGCACAAGTTGGCCAATTGGCCGACCTCCTACTGACCCTCCAACTCCTCCGCGCGCGGCGGAACAAGCGAAGAGAGAAGAGAAGAAGGACCCCATGGCCGAGATCGAAGTAAAGAGTGATATCGCCGGCACCGTTTGGAAGATCATGGTCGCGCCCGGCGCCGAGGTCGCGGAGGACGACACCTTGGTCATCCTGGAATCCATGAAGATGGAGATCCCGGTCTCCTCGCCGGAGGACGGGACGGTCAAGAGCATAGCGCTGGCGGAAGGCGATGCCGTGGTCGAAGGGCAGCTTGTCCTGGTTCTGGAAGTCTGAGGACGATGTGGAGGATGCCGGGCGGAGTGGCGCGATGAGCGACGCGGCGTTGAAACTGGGGGATGGGACCGGCCGCGAGGAGGCGCGGTCGGTCCTGGCGCGTGCCCATGAGGAAGGGCGGAGCGCCTTGGACGAGAGCCTCGGCAAGAAGGTTCTGGCCGATTACGGCGTGCGCGTTCCGCGCGCGGCCACGGCGCGGACGCCGGATGCGCTGGCGCTGGCGGCGGGGCGGTTGACGCCCCCCTTCGCGGTAAAGGTTCTGTCGTCCCAGGCCCTGCACAAAAGCGATCTGGGCGGGGTCCGCCTCGGTCTCGCCACGGCCGGGGACGCGGCCGGGGCCGCCGCCGCCATCCGCGACGGATGGCCGGGCGAGGCGCCGGCCATCGAGGGATTCCTCGTCGAGGAGATGGCGCCCGCCGGTCAGGAGATGGTGATCGGCGGTTTCCATGATCCGCAGTTCGGCCCGATGGTCATGGTTGGCTTCGGCGGGGTCTTCGTGGAGATCTTCGCCGATGTCACCTTCCGCATCTGCCCGATCGATCGCGCGGATGCGTATGCGATGCTGGACGAATTGACGGCCAAGCCCTTGCTGGAGGGCGCGCGGGGTCGGCCGCCCCAGGACAAGGAGGCGCTGGTCGACGCCCTGCTGCGCATCGGCGGCGCCGACGGGCTGTTGATGGAGGCCGGCGGCGGGATCGCGGAGCTCGACATCAATCCGATGATCGTCGGGCGCGAGGGCGCGGTGGCGGTCGATGCGCGCATCGTCCTGCGCGCCGGCGATGCCGGGGCGTCGCGCTCCCCGGATCAGGATGTCGCGCCCCCGCCGGCGAGTTTCGCCCCCCTCTTCGCGCCCCGGACCGTCGCCGTGGCGGGGGTATCGGCCTCCGGCAAGGGGCCCGGCAACCGCTTCATCGCCAATCTGCGCGCGCTCGGCTTCGCGGGCACGATCTACCCCATTCATCCCAAGGCGGAGACGCTGGAAGGGCTGACGGTCTATCGCGATCTCGGCGGGACGCCGGAACCCGTGGATTACGCCTATATCGCCGTGCCCAAGGCCGGCGTCGCGGATCTCTTGCGGTCGGCCGGTGGGCGGGTGCGCTTCGCCCAGGTCATGACCAGCGGCTTCGGGGAAGGCGGCGCCAACGATGATGGGCAGAATGCCCTGATCGCGGCGGCGCGCGAGGGGGGCGTGCGTGTCCTCGGCCCGAATTCGCTCGGTACCTATTCGCCGCGCGGGCGGATCGCCTTCGCGGAGGTTCGTCGCGCGGAATCGGAGCCCGGCCGCATCGGCATCGTCTCCCAGAGTGGCGGCATCGGCATCGACTTCGTGCGCACCGGCCAGTCGCGGGGGCTGCGCTATTCCGGCGTGGTGACCGTGGGGAACAGCGCCGATCTGGGGCCCAACGACCTGTTGGCGCATTTCATCGACGATCCGGAAACCACCGTCATCGGCATGTATCTGGAGGATATCGGGGATGGGCGGCGCTTCTTCGACCTGCTGCGTCGGGCCCAGGGACGCAAGCCCATTGTCCTGCTGAAGGGCGGACGCAGCGCCGAGGGGCAAAAGGCCGTGGTCTCCCATACCGGTGCGCTGGCGGGCGATTTCCGCATCTGGCGCGCCCTGTCGGCGCAAACGGGCTGTATCCTGGTCGATACGATCGAGGACCTTCTGGAGGTCCTGTTGCTGTTCCAGACGATCACCCCATCACCCGACCGGATCAGCCGCCGATTGGCGCTGTTCGGCAATGGCGGCGGCGCCAGCGTGGTGGCGACGGATTGTTTCGTCGAGCAGGGGTTCGAGATCGCGACTTTCGCCGAGAAAACCGCGGAGAGGCTGGCCGCGCTGGATATTCCCGATGGGGCCAGCACGAGCAACCCGATCGATTTCCCGGCGAATGCCTTCAACCGCAGCAATGGCAAGGTAGCGGCGGATATCCTGCCGGCGCTGCATGACGATTCGGGGACGGATGCGATCCTGTTGCACCTCAATCTGCCGGTGCTGATCAGCTATCGCGGCAGCGACATCGTGCCGAACATCATCGAGTCCGCCATCGCGGCGCGGGGGCAGGCGGGGCAAGATGCGCCGCATCTGGTGATCGTGATGCGCTCCGACGGCACGGACGAGGTGGACGGCGTCCGGCGCGAACAACGCCGCCGCGCCGTCGCCGCCGGCATCCCGGTTTTCGAGAATTTCGCGACGGCCGCGCGGGCCCTGGGCGCCATGGCCCGGTTCGAAGCCTTCCAGGCGGCGCGGTCGCACGGCGGAGGCGGCAACAGATGAGCGACGCGACGGGAACCGCGCTGATCGTGGGGGCCGGCGGCGTGGTCGGGCGTACCGTGCTGGATCATTTCACGGGTCTGGACGGATGGTCGGCGATCGCGGCCTCGCGCAATCCGCCGGAGACGGTGGACGGCGCGCGACGCGTCGCCATCGATCTGCAGGACCCGGCGGATTGCCGGCGCCGAATCGCCGAGAATGCCGATGTGAGTCACATCTTCTTCGCGGCCTATCGCCCGGCGCCGGACCCGGTGTCGGAGATCGAGGCCAATCTTTCGATGCTGGTCAATCTGGTGGACGCGGCCGAGGCGGAGGCGCCCGGCCTGCGTCATGTCAATCTGGCCCATGGGCAAAAATGGTACGGCAATCACCTCGGCCCCTATCGCACGCCGGCGAAGGAGGACGACCCCCGGCACATGCCGCCGAACTTCTACTACGACCAGCAGGACTTCATCGCCGCGCGGCAGAAGGGAAAAGCCTGGACATGGTCGGCCGTGCGCGTTCAGGCGCCGCTCGGCTTCTCGCTCGGCAGTCCGATGAACCAGGTGTTGATCGTCGGCCTCTACGGCTCGATCTGCCGCGCCCTGGGGCAACCCTTGAACTTTCCCGGGCCGGCGGGGTGCTTCGATGCGCTTTACCAGGTAACCGATCCGGACATACTGGCCCGGTCGATGCATTGGATGGCGACCCGTCCCGGCTGTGCCAACCAGGCCTTCAACGTCACCAACGGCGACCTGTTCCGCTGGCGCAATCTATGGCCGCGCCTGGCGGCGTTCTTCGGCGTTCCCTGCGGGGAGGTCCGTACCCGCTCCCTCGTCGATCTGATGGGGGATAAGGGGGATGTCTGGGATCGTCTGGTGGCGGAGCACGGTCTTCAATCCTACAAGATGGATCAGCTTGTCAATTGGCGCTGGGGTGATTTTATCTTCGGCAGTACATACGACAATGTTTCATCAACAATAAAAATAAGAAAAACAGGCTTCACCAACTGTATGGATAGTGAGGAGTGTTATCTGAATGCTCTGGAGAGGCTACGGAACGAGAAAATAATACCGTAGGTTTTCTTCTTCTCCGGGGGTGCCGGGCGGCCGATACGACCGCGCCCGGTTGGAGAAGGGTGCCGGAAACGAAAGAGCTTCCGGTTCGCCGATCGAACGCGGGGGAGACGATCTGCCCCGCGCGAAACAAACCGGACCCCGTGGATGTCCGGTAAAATGGGAGGTAACGATGAATCAAATGTTCAAGAACGTATCCCGCCGGGATCTGATGAGTATCTTTGGCCGTTACGGCATGGCGTCGACGATGCTCGCCGCGTCCGGCATGGCCGGTGCGATCACCGCGCCGCGGCTGGCGGCCGCGGCCGAGGAAACCCAGAAGGACCGCTATACGAGCGAGCCGAAGTATAAGTTGCGCTATGGCGGGGCCGGCTATAACGCCGAACGCCTGAAATATGTCCATGTCGGGTGCCTCGACTTCATCCGCGATCTGGAGGAGCGCACGAACGGCGCCATCCGTGTCGAGTTCATCGGCGAGAACCAGATCTGCAATGAACTGGACTGCGTGAAGAAGACCCAGCAGGGCATCATCGATATCTTCACGTCGTCCACGCAGAACGCGGCCGGCGCGGCGCCCTACTACAACGCGCTCGATTTCGCCTATATGTTCCCCAGCCGCTCGTCCTTCTATCATTTCCTCTATCATCCGAAGAGCGAGACGCTGCTGCGCGAGCCGCTGCGTCGCCTGCACAAGGTGCAGTTCCTCTTCACCATGTACGAGGCGCGCGGTCTGATGATGGGCCTGAAGTACAAGGACCGGCCGACCATCTCCACGCTGGAGGAATTGCAGGGCGGCAAGAACCGCGTGACCGGCTCCCAGCCGGGCCGGATCGCGATGGATCTGATGGGCCTCAACCCCGTTCCGGTCGCCTGGGAGGAGACGCTCGACGGATTGAAGCAGGGGCTGATCGACGGGGCGGAGACGTGGATGTCGGCGGTGGCCGCCTTCAACATGACCCCGGTCGTGTCCCAGGCGGTGGATCTGCGGTTCTTCTGCGGGGCCGAGCATGCGGCGATGAATCTCGACGTCTTCGAGAAGCTGGAGCCGGAATACCAGGACGCGATCATGGAATCGGCCTATCTCACCCAGGCCCGCATCCAGGGCACCCATGAGGCCGCGCTGGTCAACTTCATCGGGGCGACCAATCCGCCGATGGCCGGTACGGTGTTCGACGAGTACGGCGTGCGCGTGGCGCAGCTTCCGGACGAGGAAATCGCCAAGGCCGAGCAGCTGTGCGCGCCCGAGCATGTTCCCGAGCCCTGGGAGCAGTGGCGCGAGCGGATCAACGAATGGTCCGGCGGCCATGATGTCTATTCGGAAATCCACGCCATCGCGCGGGAGATTCCGAAGGAAACCCCGGCACAGGACGTCACGCCGCGTCGTTGGTGGAACGCCTGATTTCGGAAGGCGCGCGGGGTGGCCGAAGGGCCACCCCGTCGCCCTTTCGAAAAGGAGATAAGAAATTGGGGTCGAAACAGGAAACGCAGCGGGGGCGCGGGATATGAAGAAAGCCATTCTGTGGCTCGACGACAATATCGAGCCCATTCTCATCTATATCGCCTATGCCGCGATGGCGGGGCTGGTCTTCGAACAGGTGGTTCTGCGGTTCCTCTTCAAGACCCAGGTTGCCTGGAGCGCCGGCGTGGCGATCTACATGTTCATCTGGGTCACGTGGTTGGGGGCGGCCTATAACGTGCGCAAGCGCGCGCATCTGACCTTCGGCGAGATTCGCGCGCAGATGTCCTATGGGATGCAGTTCGTCTGCCTGATCATCGATGCGCTCATGTGGGTCTCGCTCGCGGTCGTCGTGATCTACTACGCGCTGGATCAGATCGATTTGTTGCAGATGAACTTCGCCTTCGTGCCGGGCACGAGCAATCTGATGCAATGGTGGTTCTATCTGATCATGCCCTTCGGCTGGGGGCTGATCATCCTGCGGGCCGTTCAGAATCTGTGGCAGGACATCGCCGCGTTCCGCCGGCGCGAGCCGTTCAAGCTCAACGCCCATGCGATGGCGGAATAGGGGGCGGTCATGGAAGGCGAACTCATCGCTCTCGTCTCGGTATCCGCCGTGGTGCTGTTCTGCATCGGGGTGCCGATCTTTCTGATCATCGCGCATTGGGTGCTGTGGACCAGCGTGATCACCGATTTCACGCTCGCCAATCTCAGCCTGACGCTGTTCGAGGGGATCAACTTCTTCGGTCTCCTGGCATTGCCATTGTTCATCCTGACTGGAGACATCATCAACGCGGCCGGTATCGCGAAGCGCCTGACCGATTTCGCCTACGCGCTCCTCGGGTGGGTGCGCGGCGGTCTCGGGCTGGCGGCGCTCGGCGCCTGCGGGATGTTCTCCGCGATCTCCGGGTCCAACGCGGCGACCACGGCGACGATCGGCTCGATCATGTACAAGGAGTTGAAGGAGGGAAAATACGACGACCGCTTCTCGGCCGCGACGCTCGCGTCCGGCGGTGTCGTCGGGATCATCATCCCGCCCTCGATCATCTTCGTCATCTACGGCTTCCTGCTGAACCTGCCGATCGGCGATCTGTTCATGGCCGGTCTGTTGCCGGGCGCGCTGATGATCGTCGGCATGCAGATCGTCTGTCTGGTCCTGTCCTGGAAGTTCGGATGGGGCACGGTCCAGCCGCTGCGGCTCGGCAATTGCGTCCGCACGGGCCTTCGCGCCTATCTTGGTTTCGTGGCGATCGCGATCGTGTTGCTCGGTATTTATGGCGGTATCTTCTCGCCGACCGAGGCGGCGGCGATGACGGTGGTTTTCGGCCTGTTCGCCGGCGTGGCGATCACGCGGGAGATCAAGCCGCGCGCCATCCCGAAGGTGTTGCTCCATTCGGGGCAGATCGCGGGGCTTCTGGTGCCGCTGGTCGCGGTGTCGATCGTGATGCAACAACTCCTCTCGATCATCGGTGCGCCGGCCTTCGTGGCCGGGCTGTTCGACGGTGTCGGCGGCTATTACGCGACCATGATGATCTGCATGGCGATGATCCTGGTAACGGGATGTTTCCTGGAAAGCGTGCCGGTGGTCATCATCCTGGCCCCGATCCTGGCTCCGATCGCCTATGGCGTCGGTGTCGATCCGACGCATTTCGCGATCATCTTCGTGGCGGGAACGGCGATCGGGTTCATCACGCCGCCCTTCGGCCTCAACCTGTTCGTGGCCAGCAGTATAACCGGCGTGCCGTTCCTGCGGATCGTGCCGTTCGTGGTGCCCTATTTCATCGTGCTGCTGCTGTCCTGGCTGGCGATCGTCGGCCTGCCTGAATTGTCCACCTACCTACCGTCGATCAGCGGCATGTAGGCACTCATCCGTGAAAGCCGTTCGCCCCGCGCCCATCGGTGCGGGGCGGCGGTTCGGAAATGGAGATCCCGTTATTTCCGCGCCCTCTCTCAAGTCGGCCTATCTGGGCGAACTGCGCGTGGTGTTCGCGCGCTCGCACATCATCGGCGACACACCCGCCGGCGCGCGCCGGGTCGATTGCTTCGAGAGCGGTCACTTCCAGGGCCCCCGGTTGAACGCTCGTGTCCTGCCCGGGACCAGCGATTGGCTCCTCGGGGGGCGGGATGGGGTTCACCGGCCCGATGTCCGGGTCTGCCTGGAGACCGATGGGGGGGAGCGTCTGCTCATGTCCTATCGCGGCGTGCGGCGCGGCACGCCCGAGGCGATGGAACGCTTCGCCCGCGCGTTGCCGGTCGATCCGGAGAGCTACTATCTGCGAAGCCTGATCCTGTTCGAGGCGGCGACGAGCGGTCCGCATGCCTGGTTGAACGACCTAGTGGCCGTCGGCATCGGCCGGCGCGAACCCGAGGCGACCTGTTACGATGTCTTCGAAATCCTGTAGCGACACGGCCCCTTCCGGCCCCTTCGCGCGCGGGCTGTCCTTCTTGGAGCCGGCCAACGCGATCTTTCCCGGCCTCGCCGTCGCCGGCATCGTCGGCCTCGCCGCGGCGTTCCTGACGGATCATTACGGCGGGCCGATCATGGTCTTCGTGCTGTTGCTCGGGATGACCCTCAATCCCGTCGCGTCCAGCCCGCGCTTCGTTCCCGGGATCACGCTGGCAACGACCCGGGTCCTGCGGATCGGCGTCGCCCTGCTGGGCGCGCGGATCACGCTCGATCAGATCCTGTCGCTCGGCCTTGCGCCGATCGCGGTGGTCGTCGTCGGCGTGGTCGCGACCGTGTTGTTCGGCGTGGCGATGGGGCGGGTCTTCGGCCTTGGCAGCCGCTTCGGCGTGTTGACCGGCTGCGCCGTCGCGATCTGCGGGGCCTCGGCCGCGCTGGCGATCGCGGCGGTCCTGCCCAAGGGGTCGAACGACGAGCGCGACACGATCTTCACCGTGATAGGGGTGACGACGCTCAGCACGGTCGCGATGGTGCTCTATCCGTTCGTTACCGTGATGCTGGACTATGACGACCATATGGCGGGCATATTCCTGGGCGGGACGATTCATGATGTCGCGCAGGTCGTCGGCGCGGGATACAGCCTCTCCGACACGGCCGGCGACGTCGCGACCTATACCAAGCTGCTGCGCGTCGCGATGTTGTTGCCGGTGGCCCTGGTGGTCGCCCTGGTCTTCCATCGCGGTGGGGCGGAGGGGACGAAGGCGCGCCCGCCGTTCTTCCTGTTCGCCTTCTTCGCGCTGATCGGGCTCAACAGCGCCGGGCTGATCCCGGCGGAGGTCGCCTCGCTCCTGGAGACCGCCTCGAAGCTCTGCCTGATCGTCGCGATCGCCGCCCTGGGGATCAAGACGTCCCTCATGGGCCTCGTGCGCGTGGGTGGGCCCGCGATTGTTCTCATCGTCCTGGAAACCCTGATGATCGCCGGGATCGTCATCGGATTGCTCACCGTGCTGGGGTGAGCGCCGGGGTGAGCGAGCGCTCATCCTGCATGCCGGAGGCCCCGGTTGGGAGATCGTGTCTTGTTACCGATTTGGGATCAGGTGGTGTTTCTCTGCGTGGTGGCCTTCGGGTGCTACACGCAGGCGATCACGGGCTTCGCTCTCGGGCTCATCGTGATCGCGCTCTCGGCGCTGTTCGGCGTCATGTCGATCGAGATGTCGTCGATCGTCGTCACCATGATCACCCTGGTCAATGCCAGCATCGCCCTGTGGCGCAGCGGCTGCACGGTGCGGTGGAGCCGGGTCATCCCGCTTTCGCTGGCCTCGGCCCCGACGATCTATCTGGGGCTGCTGCTGCTGGGGGAGATGACGGTCGCCAGCCAGGAACTGCTGCGCATCCTGCTCGGCGCGACGATCGTCGGGTGCAGTCTTATGCTGGTGCTCAACCCCAAACCATTGCCGAGGGAATCGAGCCGGACGTCCTTCGGCGTGCTCGGCTTCGTCTCCGGAATCCTGGGCGGTCTTTTCACCGCCTACGGTCCGCCGATCATCTTCCAGTTCTATCGCCAGCCCTTGCCGCTGCCGATCATCCGCGATTCGCTGCTGATGATCTTCCTGCTGCTGTCGATCGAGCGGTTCGGCTTCCTGGTGCTGCAGGACGGGCTGCCGCTGGACGCGATGTTCCAGGCGGCCCTCGCCGTGCCGGTCACACTGGCCTTCACGCTTCTGGGCGGCCGCCTTCCCCCCCCGATGAGCGAGGCCGCCATGCGCCGCGCGGCATTCATCCTGCTGATGCTGGCGGGCCTCGCCATCATGGGGTTGTCGATCCTGGCGGAATAGCGGCGGCGGGTGGCGTGAAGCGATTTCCACGCCGCCCGCCGCCCCCGGCGGCGGATCAGACCCGTTCGATCACCACGGCGATACCCTGGCCCACGCCGATGCACATGGTGCACAGCGCATAGCGTCCGCCGCGCGCCTCCAGCTCGTGCAGGGCGGTGGTGATCAGCCGCGCCCCCGACATGCCGAGCGGATGGCCCAGCGCGATGGCCCCGCCATTGGGGTTCACATGCGCCGCGTCGTCGGGCAGGCCCAGCCGGCGCAGCACGGCCAGGGACTGGCTGGCGAAGGCCTCGTTCAGTTCGATCACATCCATCTTGTCGAGCGGCAGGTCCAGCCGCGCCAGCAGCTTCTCCGTCGCGGGCGCCGGGCCGATCCCCATGATCCGGGGCGGCACGCCGGCCGTCGCCATGCCCAGCACGCGCGCCCGCGGGCGCAGCCCATGCTTGGCCGCCGCGGCCTCGCTGGCGACGATCAGCGCGGCCGCGCCGTCATTGACGCCGGAGGCATTGCCCGCCGTCACCGTGCCTCCCTCGCGGAAGGGGGTGCGCAGCTTGGCCAGTCCTTCCAGGGTCGTTTCGGGGCGGGGATGCTCGTCGGTGTCCACGATGACCGGGTCGCCCTTCCGGCGGGGGATGGTGACCGGCACGATCTCCCGCGCCAGGCGCCCGTTCGCGGCGGCGGCGGCGGCGCGTTGCTGACTGCGCAAGGCGAAGGCGTCCTGGTCCGCGCGCGTCACGTCGAAGTCCTCGGCGACGTTCTCGCCCGTCTCCGGCATGGAATCGATGCCGTACTGATCCTTCATCAGCTTGTTGACGAAGCGCCAGCCGATGGTCGTATCCTCGATACTGGCGGCGCGGGAGAAGGCGCTCTCCGCCTTGCCCATGACGAAGGGGGCGCGGGACATGCTCTCCACCCCGCCGGCGAGGTAAAAGTCGCCATCCCCGGCCCGGATCGCCCGCGCGGCCGATCCAACCGCGTCCATTCCCGATCCGCACAGGCGGTTGACCGTCGACCCCGGCACCTCGACCGGCAGCCCCGCCAGCAGGCTCGCCATGCGGGCGACGTTGCGGTTGTCCTCGCCGGCCTGGTTGGCGCAGCCGAAGATCGCGTCGTCCACGGCCTCCCAGTCGACTCCCTCGTTGCGCGCCATCAGGGCCTTGATCGGAACGGCGCAGAGATCGTCGGCCCGCACCGGGCTCAAGGCCCCGGCATAGCGGCCGATGGGGGTGCGGACGGCGTCGCAGATGAAGGCGTCGGTCATGTGCTTGATACTCCTGTTCTCATGAGGCCCGGGCGGTTGCGGCGTGGGCTCGCGTTCGGTTCGCGCGCCGGGAAAGGCATGGTCGCTGCGGTTGTCATCTCTCCGACGGCTCGGGCGATACGACCGCGTCCCACGGACCGGGAAGCGGGCCGAGGTCGAGGCGCCGGGCGAAATCCGGCGTTCCGTCGTCGCGCGGGAACAGGTCCCCGACCAGCGGGTCGTGGCCGGGAATGACCAGCCCGGGCGTGGAGGCCAGATCCCGAATGCGCCGGAACCCGGAGAGCATGTCGCCCAGATCGACCACCAGGGGAAAGACCTTCTCCTGGAGGAAGTTCTCGTAATAATGCGAGGCATCCGAGGCAAGGCAGAGCCAGCCCGACCGGGTCTTGACCCGCACCACCTGAAGCCCGCGCGTATGGCCGCCGATCAGATGCACGGTGATACCGGGGGCGATCGCCGTGTCACCGGCATGGAAGGCGACGCGGCCGGAATAGATCCGCCGCACCATCTCGCAGATATCGTCGGGCGCGTAGGCGACGTTCAGCGCCGCATGCGCCATGCAGGGACCGCAGGCATAGGCCATCTCCGCCTCCTGGAGATGGAAGGTCGCGTTGGGAAAACGTGCCAGCCCGCCCGCATGATCGTAGTGCAGGTGGGTGATGATGACGTCGTCGATCGTCTCCGGATCGATACCGAGGGCGGCGACGGCGGTCGCGGAATCACGTTGGACCGGGCGGTTGCGCCGCGTGGCTTCCCGTTCGTCGAAGCCCGTATCGACGAGGATCGTTCGCCCGCCGGACCGCAGGACCCAGACGAAGTAGTCCAGGCCGTGTTCGCTCTCGTGATCGTCCTCGAAGAGGAAACTCTCCGCGCGGGTACGGTCGCGCCGCTCCGCGTATTTCAACGCCGTCACTTCCCAAAGCTGGTCCATGCGTTTTCTCTCCGCTTACATCGCGATCGCGTGTCGTCAGAACACCAGGCTTTGATAGCGTTCCAGGCAGGCGCGGGCCGTTCTTATTATCTCGCGCTTGCAGCGCTCGGCCTCCTCCGGCTCGCGCGCGGCCATGTGCCGCAGCATACGGTGATGCATGCCGCAGCCCTCCTTCGCGCGGCCCGGCAGCAAGGTGACACGCCGGGCGACCACGCGCGCCTTGTCCAGTACGAGGTCGAGGAAATGCGTGATATGGGCGCTGTCCGCCCAATGCAGCGTGCGCTCGCGTACCGCGTCCAGCACTTCCAGATAGCGTTCGATGTCGCCGGCCTCGATCGTCTCCTCCATCGCGGGGCCGAGCGCCTCGATCAGGTCGTCCCAGGCGCCGTCCGGGGCGTTCACGGTCGCCAGTCGGACGGCGAGGCCTTCGAGCACCTCGCGCACATCGAAGATCTCGTAGACTTCCTTGGCGTCCAGCCGGGCGACCACGGCGCCCCGGTTGGGGATGCGCTCGATCAATCCCCGCTGCTCCAGGATGCCCAGCACCTCGCGCACGCGGGCGCGGGAAATCCCGAATTCGGTCGCGATCAGGACTTCCTGGATCCGCTGACCGGGTTGCAGGTCGTGTCGCGAGATACGGGCGCGCAGGATATCCGTCACCTGCTCCGCCGTCGCGCCGTCGCCGCGCTTACGCTCCGCGGGGCCGTCGGATCGATCTTGGGTACCCGGCGGCACCTTGTCTGCGGCCGTCTTCATCAATCGCGCTTCCTTTCCGGGGTCCGTCCCGTCCCCTTCGGATATCCCCTAGATACCCCGTGGAGCGGGCCACATCAAAGCCCCGACATAATTGTGTATAGAGTATCAACAATATTGTTGGCAATCTTGTCGTCGATTATGTAGGGTCCGTTCCAACGTCGATCCGGGACCGCCGGAGCGATGGCCATTGCAAGCCAGTCGGCTAAAGCCCAGCCGGAAAAGGAGACATGTGATCATGAGCAGGATGACGGGCGGTCAGGCCGCCGTCGCGGCCCTTCGGAACGAGACGGTTTCCCATGTCTTCGGATTGATCGGGTCGGCGACGATGGAGATGTTCGACGCGCTCTATGACAGCCGCGACATCCGCATGATCGGCGTGCGGGACGAACGCACCGGCACGCACATGGCCGACGGCTACGCCCGGGCGAGCGGCCGTCCCGGCGTCATCCTGGCGGGCCAGAACGGACCCGGCGCCACCAACCTCGTCACCGGCTTGGCGCAGGCGAAGGCCGCCTATTCGCCCGTGGTGTCCATCGCCGGCGCCTTGGCGACGGGCCATATCTATCGCGACGCCTTCCAGGAGGTGGATCAGCAATCCCTCTTCATGCCCATCACCAAGAAGACCTGGAGCGTGCCGAGCACGGATCGCGTGCAGGAGATCATGCGCGAGGCGTTTCGCACCGCCATGAGTCCGCGCCGCGGGCCGGTGCATGTCAATCTGGCGCGCGACGTGCTGGCCGGGCAGGCGGATTTCGATCCGCAACCGGAGCCCGGCAGCTATCGCGTTCAAATGGTACCCGCCGCCCCGGCGGAGGCGGCGGACAAGGCCGCGGCCCTGCTCCTCAATGCCGAGCGGCCGGTGATCGTGACCGGCGGCGGGGTGAAGTATAATGGCCGTTCGGACGCGGTGCTGGCGTTGGCCGAGCGGTTGAATTGTCCCGTCGCGACCTCGCCCGGCCATGGCGACGCCATCCCCTTCGGCCATCCGCTGAATGCGGGTCAGATGGGGCCGCGCGGCAATCCGGTGGCCTCGCGGCTGGTGAAGGAGGCCGATGTGATCCTGGCCCTCGGCACGCGGCTGGGCTTCAATTCGACCTTCTATTCCTACGATAACATCAACCGGGATGCCGCGATCATCCATGTGGAGATGGAGCCGACCGCCATCGGCCGCTATTTCCCGATCGCCCAAGGGATCTGGGGCGACGCGGCCACGGTCGCCGAGCAGATCGCCGACCGGCTGGAGAACGCCGAACGCAAGGCGGCGGCCGAGGCGTGGCTCGCCCGGTTCAAGGAGGAGCGCGCCGCTCACCTCGCCCGGCGCGACGCCGATGCCGTGATGGGAGAGCCGATGCAGCCTTCCGGCGTCTTCAAGACCTTGCGCGACGTGCTGCCGAAGGACGCGGCGGTGACCATGGATGCGGGCACGTTATGCCTTCAGGCGACGGACGCGCTGAATTATTGGGAGAGCCCCAGCCTCTTCACGCCGCTGGATTTCGGCCTTGTCGGCTTCTCCTTCGCCTGTGGCCTGGGGGTGAAGCTCGCGCGGCCCGACCGGCCCGTCGTGAGCCTCATGGGCGACGGCGGTTTCGGCATGACGCTGACGGAGCTGAGCACCGCCGTGCAGCATGATATCCGGACCGTCACCGTGGTCATGAATAATGGCTGCTGGGGCGCGGAGAAGGCCTATCAGCGCGATTTCTTCGGCGAACGCTATATCGGCGCGGACATCCACAACCCGCCCTTCGACAAGGTGGCGGAACTCTACGGCGCGGCCGGCTTCCGGGTGGAGCGGCTCGATGAGCTCGGTGATGCGGTAAAGGCGGCGCTCGCCTGCGGCAAGCCGGCGGTCGTCGACGTCCAGGTCGATCCCAGCGCGCTTTACAGCTTCCGCCGCGATTCCTTCGCCCATCGCGCCGGAAAGGCGTCCTGAGCCAGCCATGACGGAAATCCATGATTATATCGTCGTCGGTGCCGGTTCCGCCGGGGCTGCCCTTGCCGCCCGCCTGAGCGAATGCGGCCGCTATCGTGTGCTGTTGCTGGAAGCGGGCGGGCCGGACCGGAATCCGTGGATCCATATCCCGCTCGGTGTCGGCAAATTGCTGACGAACGCCCGTTATGTCTGGCCCTATGAATCGGAGCCGCAGGCGCATCTGGCGGGTCAGCGCATCTATTCTCCGCGCGGCAAGGTCCTGGGCGGGTCGAGCGCGGTGAACGGCATGGCCTATCTCTGGGGCGATCCGGCGGAATATGATTCCTGGGCCGAAGATGGGGTGACCGGCTGGGGACATGATGACGTCCTGCCCTATTTCCAGCGCATGGAAAGCAACGCCTTCGCCGACGACCCACGGCGTGGCCGAACCGGGCCGGTGCGCATCACCGACCTGAAGCAACGCGATCCGGACATCCTTTCGGAAGCCTTCATCGGCGGCTGCAAGGAAGCCGGGATCGCGGAGACGCCGGACTACAACGTCGTCAGCTATGAAGGCGTCCGCTATCTGGAGCAGACCGCCGCCGACGGGCGGCGTTGGTCGACCGCGCGGGCCTATCTGCGCGCGGCCGCGAAGCGTCCGAATCTCCGGATCGTGACCCATGCGCGGGCGACATCCATCCTGTTCGAGGGGCGGCGCGCGGTGGGCGTCGCCTATGAGCGGAACGGCACCGCGTTCGAGGCCCGCGCGCGGGGCGAGGTGTTGGTTTCGGCCGGGACGATCATGTCGCCCCATCTGCTCGAACTCTCCGGTATCGGGGCGGGGGAGCGACTGCGCGGGTTCGATATCCCCGTCACCGTCGACAACCCGGCGGTGGGCGAGAATATGAGCGATCATCTTCAGGTGCGCCGAACCTACGAGACCCGGGCCGCGCGCACGATCAACGATATCGTCTGCAATCCCGCGGTCAGGACCTTAGAGGCCATTCGCTATCTGTTGACCCGCAAGGGGATGTTCGCCGGTACTTCCTCGACCGCGCATGCGATCACGCGCGCCGACCCGGACGTGACGCGGGCGGACACGATGATCCGGCTTTACCAGATCAGCGGAAAGGACCGTTATTCACGCAGCAAGCTGGGAGGCATCGATAGTTTCTCCGGCTTCTCGGTCGGCGGGTTCAAGCTGCTGCCGAAATCGCGGGGTCATGTGCATATCGCCTCGCCGGACCCGTCGGCGCTTCCCCGGATCGAGCCGAACTACTTCGCCGATCCGGCGGACGCGGTGACCGCCGTCAATATCCTGAAGCTGATCGGCCGGGTTGCGGCCCAGCCGTCCTTCCGCCAGGTGATCGTCCAGGAACATCAACCGGACCTGTCGGAGGAGACCGACGAGGCGCTGCTGGACTATGCCAAGCGCACCGGTCAGACGGCTTGGCACACGGTCGGAACCTGCCGGTTCGGCCCGGCCGGTGTCGGGGTCGTGGGTTCCGATCTGCGCGTCCATGGCACGGAGGGGCTGCGGGTGATCGATGCCTCCGTCTTTCCGACGATCCCTTCCTCCAACACGAACGCCCCGGCGATCATGGTCGGCGAACGCGGGGCGGATCTGGTGCTGGCCGACGCGCGGAGAGCCTCATGACGACGGATAGCACGGACGGCATGGACGACTTCCCCCATACGCGGGCGCATCGCGACAAGGGGGATTGGAACCCGCTATGGGAGCAGTTCCGGGAATTCGACCCGGATTTCCTCGAAGCCTATCTGGCCTTTCGCGGCGTGCCGCAGCGCAAGGGTCCATTGCCGCAGAAAACCAAGGAATTGATCCTGATCGCGATCAACGCGGCGACCACCCATCTCTATGCCCCCGGCGTCCGGCGTCATATACGCAACGCGTTGAAGGCCGGGGCGACGCGCGCGGAAATCCTGGAGACGATCCAGCTCACCACCGTGATGGGCATCCATGCCTGCAATCTGGCCCTGCCCATCCTGGCGGAGGAGTTGCGGGACTGGGAAGGCGGGCAGGGCCGGGAAGACCAGCAGGGTCAAGGGGGCGCGGGCGGCGACTGACGGCGCCGTGCGTCCGAGTTAGCTCCGCGCGGCCGCGATCGCGTCGGCCATGATCTCCAAGCCCCGGTCGATCTCCGCGTCGGAGACCGTCAGCGGCGGGGCGATCCGGAAGACGGCGCCCATCGCGGGCAGCTTGACGATATTCATGCTGAGCCCGCGCGCCATGGCCTCCGCGCCCAGCCGCTCACCCATCGCCAGGTCGGGTGCCTTGCCGGCGCGGTCGGTGACGATCTCCAGCCCCAGCATCAGGCCCCGGCCGCGCACATCGCCGATGCAGTCGAAGCGCTGCTGTAGATCCTCCAGCCCCGCGCGCAGCCGGTCGCCGGCGACGCGGGCGCGGGTGATCAGACCTTCCTTCTCCACCACGTCCAGCACGCTCAGCCCGACCGCCGCCGTCAGCGGGTCCGAGACATGGGTGGTATAGAAGAGGAACCCGCGCTCATGCGCCGTTTCCTCGATGTCGGCACGGGTCAGGACGGCGGCCAGCGGCAGGCCCGCGCCCAGCGTCTTGGACAGCGTCAGGATATCCGGCGTCACGCCGTCGCGTTGGAAGGCGAACATATAGCCGGTGCGGCCGATGCCGGTCTGCGCCTCGTCGAGGATCAGCAGCATCCCGCGCTCCTCGCACTTTTGCTTGAGCGCCGCCAGATACCCCTCCGGCAATGGGATGATCCCCCCGGAGGACAGGATCGGCTCGGCGATGAAGGCGGCGAGGTTGCCGGTCGACTGGCTGTCGATCAGGGCGAAGGCGTCGTCCAGTTCCGTCCGCCAATCGAGGCTGCCGTCGGCATGGGTGAAGCGCGGACGATAGGCATTCGGCGCGGGGATCGCGTAGGTCCCCGGCTGGGCCGGGCCGTAGCCGCGCCGCCCGGCGGCATAGGTCGCCGCCGCCGCCGCGCCGGTCATGCCGTGCCAGCTCTTCGAGAAGGCGACGATCTCATGCTTGCCGGTCACGATCTTGGCCAGCCGGATCGCGGCCTCGTTCGACTCCGCCCCGGTGGAGAGCAGCAGCACCTTCTCCAACCCCGGGGCCAGGGTACCCAGCCGCTTCGAAAGGTCGACGACGGGGCGCGAGAGCATGGCGCTCAACAGATGATCAAGCCGTCCCGACTGGTCGCGCAATGTGCGCACGATGGCGGGATGGGAATGGCCCAGGACGGAGCTCATCTGCCCGGAGGTGAAGTCCAGGATCGCCCGGCCGGCCGCGTCATGAACGTAGCTGCCCTCGGCGCGTTCGATGATGCGCGGTTCGAACGGCACGCCGTAACGCAGGACATGGCTGGAGACGTCGGCCCAGAATGCCGGGTCCGCGTTGGCGTCTGCCGGGGTCGTGTCGGGCATGGTCGATCCTTCGTGTCGAGGGTGGCGGCTGCGCGCCGGGAAGACGGTTACCGGTGATTCTATGGCCGGCCGCCTCTTCAGCCAAATTCATAATATGGAAACCCGATATCAACCGATATGATGGGGTATGTCGCTCGACATCCTTCTTCTGCGTAGTTTCGTCGCCGTGTCGCGAACCGGGTCGATCAGCGCGGCCGCGCTTCGGATCGGCCGCACCCAATCGGCCGTCAGCATGCAGATGCAGCGGCTCGAGGAGGCCGTCGGCCGGCCCGTGCTGCATCGCGCCGGCACCGGCGTGCGCTTGACGGCGGCGGGGGAGCGGCTGTTGTCGCATGCCGAACGGATTCTGAGCGCCCATGACGAGGCGATGTCGGACCTCTCGGGCGAGGGGCTGCGAGGGGCGATCAGCTTCGGCTGTCCGGAGGATTACCTGACCGCCTTCCTGCCGGATATTCTCAGGGGATTCAGCGAACGGCATGGCGGCGTGGAGATTGAGGTCGTCTGCGCCCCGACGGTGGATTTGCATGCGCTGCTCCATCGCCGGCGGATCGACGCGGCCTTGATCTCCTTGCCCGCGGGGGAGGGCGGAGGGGAGGACGGGTGTCGCGTCATTCGCCCGGCTTCCTTCGTTTGGGTGGCCGATCGTCCTGCGCCGGCATTGCTCGACAACCCGGTGCTGCCGCTCGCCCTGTCGGCGCCGGAGACGCTGGACCACAGGGCGGCGCGGGATGCGATGATGCGGGCGGGGAGGGCCTATCGCATCGCCTTCGCCAGCAACAGCCTGGCCGGGTTGCTGGCCATCGCGCGCTCCGGCCAGGCAGTTAGCGTCGTCACCCGGTCGGCCGTGCCGGACGATCTGCATGTACTGGGCGCACCGATGCCGGCATTGCCCGATATCGCCATCAGCCTCGCCTATGCCTCGGACCGGCCGCCGGCGATCGTCCGGGCCTTCGGCGATTTCGTGGCGAACGGTCTTCGCCCCGGTGTTCTGCGATATCGATAGGTTGCGGTCCGCGCCATGCGCGCGATTGCAGTTTCATCGGAGGAAGGTTAGAACGCGGATGAGAATCATTATCAACTGAGGCGGCGGTCCCTCGGCTCGGGAGGCCGGACGCGATGCGCGTGCCGCCCGGAACGACGACGAGCGCCCGGCTTTGTCCCAGGATACGGAAATTCTCGCTCTCTATACCGCCCATCGCAGCGCACTCGTGGAGTATGCGAGCGGGATCACGGGCAACCGCGCCCATGCGGAAGATCTGGTGCAGGAGGCATGGGTGCGCATGGACCGGGCGGCGCGCAAGGAGCCGCCGAAGGAACCGCTTCGCTATCTTTATCGGATCGTGCGCAACCTTGCCTTCGACGGTCGGCGGAGCCTGGCGCGCGAACGTCAGGTGATCAGCGGCGAGGATGTCGCGGGCGCGGCCGCGCGGGGGGCGTCGCCGGACCCATCGCCGGAGGCGGTGGCACTTTACAAGGCGGAATTCGAGCGTCTGGTCGCGGCCATGGACGAATTGCCGGAGAGAACGCGGATCGCGCTCGAAATGCACCGGATCGGCGGGTGCAAGTTGCGGGAGATCGCGGCCTTCCTGGACATCTCCCTGCCGATGGCGCATGTGCTTGTCGCGCAAGGGGTTGAGCATTGCAAGCGCCGGCTCGGCTGGTCGTAGGCGATAAAGCGGGGCACGTTCCGCATGCTGCCCGGCACCCCGCCGGTTCCTCAACGGGGCGGGGCGGACTAGAAAAATCGCGCGCCGCAACGTCTGATGGGTAGGGTGACGGCAATCGCGGGGCGCGCGGTGCCCGTCGGTTCGTCCGAACGCGGGAATGACGAGGGAAGGGCATGTCGGATAGCGCCGGTCAAACCCGGGACAAGGCATCGAGGGAGGCCACGGACTGGTTGATCCTGTTGCAGGACGATCCCGAGGATCGCGCGCTTCGTGATCGGTTCGAACAATGGTTGAACGCCGATTCCTTGAATCGCGCGGCCTGGGACGCGACCGCGCGCGCCGCACAAATGATGGCGGTCGCGCCCGCCGTCCATGCAGCCCGATGGCGGCCGGCCGTGGTGACGCCGTCCCGGCCCCGCTATGCGCGAACGGTGCGCGCGGCAAGCCGCTTCCGTTCCGGGGCGCGCTCGCGTTTGCATCGTCGGATCGCGGCCGCGACGGGTGCGGTGGCCGTCGCGGTTTGCCTCGTGCTGCTGGCCGCGCCCGATATCCCCATGCGGATGCGCGCCGACATCGTTACCGCGACGGCGGAGGTGCGGTCGGTCGCGCTGGAGGACGGCACCACCGTCACCCTCGGTCCCGAAAGCGCGATTTCCGTACGCTATGACCCGGACGGCCGGCAGGTCGACCTGCTGGCGGGGGAGGCCTATTTCGATGTCGTTTCCGATCCCGGCCGGCCCTTCCGCGTGGCGGCTGGAACGGTCCGCGCGCGTGTTCTCGGCACGCGGTTCGATGTCTGGCGGGGCGAAGAGGGGACCGCCGTCTCGGTCGCGGAGGGGAGGGTCCGGGTCGAGAATCCGGCCGCCGCGCCGCCCGTCTCCGTCATCCTGACGAAGGGGCGGGCCGCGCGGTTGGATGGCCGGGGGGCGGTGCGGCGGTTCGCGGTCGCACCGGATCAGGTCGCGTCCTGGCGGGACGGACGCCTGATCGCGCAGGACGAGCCGGTGGAGGATGTGATCGACCGGCTGCGCCCCTATCACGACGGCGTCATCCTCGTCGCGGGATCGGCCTTGGCGGATCGGACCGTCACCGGCGTCTACAATCTGGACGACCCGATGTCGGCGCTCTCCGGCATTGCCCGGGCGCACGGGGCGGCCGTCCGGCGGATCACGCCCTGGATCGTGCTGGTTTCGGGGTTCTGAGGACCGTTCTATCCGCCACCCATGCACGTTTCCCTCCATGTTCCGGTCATGGGCGGAGGCATATGGCACGGACGGACCTATTTTTTATTAGAAAAGCTGTTCCACCCGTCGTCGGTCCTTGTGAGGGGGCGGAAATGAGACGCATTCGCAATATTCGCGGATGCGATCCCTCGCCCGGCTTTGGGATGCATGAAACGGAGGGGAACGATGGCGGATAAGGTGGATCGGCGCATGGAAGCCGGCCGGGCAAGGGGGGCGCTCGCGCTCGCGGCGGCTCTGGCGGGAACTGTGGCGACCGGATTGGCAAGCACCACATGGGCGGAAACACCGGGCTCCCGGTCCGGGACGTTTGTCCAGGGCGTCGGCGTCCCCGCCCCGATCTCCTTCGAGCCGGGGGCGCAACTCGCCCAGGCCGAGGGCGAAAACGTGACTTTCGATATCCCCGCCCAGCCGCTGACCAGCGCGCTGGCCGCGTTCGGTCGGCAGTCCGGTCTGCAGGTGACGGTAGATGGCGCGATCGCGCGCGGTCACGACGCGCCGGACGTCCATGGCAGCATGACGGCGGAAGAGGCGTTGCGTCGCCTGATCGCCGGCAGCGGTCTTACCTACCAGCGCGACGGCGGGACGATCGCCCTGCGCCGGCGCGTGGGCGAGAATGGTACCATGCAGCTCGACCCCATCACGGTTGAGGGGCAGGGACATGCGCTCGACCCCGGGCGCACGGAGGATACGGGCTCCTATGCCGGGTCCCAGGTTTCCGTCGGCTCCAAGATGCCGATGTCGATCCGGGAAATCCCGCAATCGGTCAGCGTGGTCACCCGTCAGCGCATGGAGGACGAGGACCTCGTTTCGCTGCAGGACGCGATGGAGCGCACGACCGGCGTTCGCGTGCAATATTGGGATGACGATCGGGCGAGTTTCAGCGCGCGCGGTCATGACGCGTCGCTTCTGCGTGACGGCGTTCCGGTAACGCATATGACGAACTTCACGGCGGCGCCCGATCTCGTCGCCTATGACCGCATCGAGGTTCTGCGCGGCCCGGCGGGTCTGTTCCACGGCGCGGGCGAGGCCGGGGGATCGATCAATCTGGTGCGCAAGCGCGCGCTGGAGGATGCCCGCATCAAGGGGTCGGCCCAGGCCGGGTCCTGGAACAACTATCGCGGCGAGGTCGATGTGACCGGCGCCTTGGTGGAGTCCGGCCGTCTGCGCGGGCGTCTCGCCGGTTCCTATCAGGACAAGGAATCCTTCATCGACATCTACGACCAACAGGAATCGGTGATCTACGGCACGGTGGAAGGTGACCTGACCCCCGCCACCACGCTTTCCGTCGGCGGGATCTATTTCGAGCAGGACAAGCACCAGTTCCAGGGCATTCCGATCGCCTATACGACGGGCGAAATGGTCGAGTTGCCCCGGCATTCGAACCTCGGCCATGACTGGAGCCGCGGCAACGAGTCGGCGAGCGATCTTTTCGTGGAGGTGGAGCACGGTTTCGACAACGGGGTGGACCTGACGCTTTCCGGGCGCCATGTCGAACGCGATCGCGACGGCTTCGTGAGCTACGTCACCTCGGGTATCGATCGCGCGACGGGAACCGTCAGTTCCCAGGCCTGGGAATTCATCGCCGGAAGCGAGGATACCTCGTTCGACGCGAATATCGCGGCGCCGACGCGTTTCTTCGGCCAGCAGCAGGAATTCCTGGTCGGCGCGGACTACACGCTCGCCGATCACCGTTCGCAATGGGGCAGCAGCGCGGCCTTCAGGACCGACGCCTTCGCACCGGATCATCATTTCCCGCTTTCCACCATCCGGGGCTTCAGCTCCGATTGGGAGGAGGATACGGAGCAGATCGGTGCCTATGGTCAAGCGAACATCAAGCCCGGCCTGGACTGGTTGACGTTGGTCGCGGGCGGGCGCTTCACCTGGTGGGACTATGTCAACACGAACAATGCCGCCGGCACGACGACGTCCGACGTGACGGTCAGCGGCGAATTCACGCCGAAGCTGGGGGTGGTCGCGGATGTGACGGAGGAGCTTTCGACCTATGCCTCCTATGCGGCGATCTTCGAGCCGCAGACGAACCTCGACCCTTCCGGCGAGGTGATCGACCCGCGCGAGGGCGAGCAGTTCGAGGTCGGCGTCAAGGGCGAGTTCATGGACGGCCGGTTGCTTGCCCATCTGGCCGCCTATCAGATCGAGGACAAGAACCGCGCGACCCAGATCGACGGTTGCGTCGGCCCGCTCTGCGCCGAGGCGGCCGGGCTGGTCCGCAGCCGGGGTGTCGAGATGGAGGTTAGCGGATCTCCGGCCCCCGGATGGCAGGCCATGGCGGGCTATGCCTACACCTACGCCACCTATGTCGATGATCCGACCAACCAGGGGGAGGTCTTCGCCTCCTATATCCCGAAGCATATGGTCAACCTTTCCGCGACCTACAGCTTCGAGGGCGGCGCCCTGGACGGACTCAGCCTCGGCGGCGGCGGCCGGTTCATGAGTTCCTATTTCGATGTCTCGGGCGGCAATCGCTATACCCAGGATGCCTATGCGTTGTTCGATGCCCGCGTCGGCTATGACCTGACCAAGGAAGTTTCAGCCCAGTTCGCGGTCAAGAACCTCCTGGACGAGGAATATTTCGAACGTCTGGGCGGGGTGAGCCGGAACAATTACTGGGGCACGCCGCGCAGCTACATGCTGACCCTTCGCGGGGAATGGTAAGGAACGCCGGATGCCGGATAGAACCAGGGGGCTTTCGGTCCTCTCACGGGTGGCGGCCGCGGCGCTCGGCGGCTATGCCTGCGCCGCGGCGGTCTCGGTATGGGTCTCCCATATCGTGCCCGCGCCGCGCGTGGAGGGGGTGACGACCGGCCTCCTGATCGGCTTCGCGGTGTTCGTGGGCGCGGTGGTGTGGGTCTTCGCCGCCACCACCGCGCGCCGCGCCTGGGCGGGGGTGCTCTCCGTCACCGTGCTTTTCGCCGTGATGGCGTGGGTCGCCGGACCGGTGCCCGCGCCATGAAGACCGGATTCCGTCAGTCCATGGTCGGGGTCCACACATGGGCCGGGTTGGTTGTCGGCTGGGTGTTGTTCCTCGTCTTCCTGACCGGGACCGCCGGCTATTTCGATGCGGAAATCGACCGTTGGATGCAGCCCGAGCGGCCGCTCCAACGCGAGACGGTCTCGGCGGAGCGGGCGGTCGAGGAGGCCTCCGCGCGTCTGAGCCGCGCCGCGCCCGGCGCGGAGCGTTGGTTCATCGGATTGCCCGGGCCGCGCGATCCGGACATGACGCTGTTCTGGCGTGCCGATCCGTCCGCGGGTGGCGGCACCGGGCGCGTGGAGATCGACCCCACGACGGGCGCGCCGGTCGCGGCCCGCGAAACCGGGGGTGGGCAGTTCCTCTACAAGCTGCATTACCGCCTGCACTACATGCCGGCGGTGCCGGCCTATTGGATCGTCGGCCTGTGCAGCATGCTGATGCTGATCGCCATTATCACCGGCATCATCATCCACAAGCGGATATTCAAGGACTTCTTCACCTTTCGTCCGGGGAAGGGACAGCGCTCCTGGCTCGACGCGCATAATGTCCTGAGCGTTCTGGCACTGCCCTTCCACCTCATGATCACCTATTCGGGATTGATCTTCTTCGCCTATCTCTACATGGCCCCGGTGATCGCCGCGACCTACGGCATGGGGGAGGAGGCGCGGGACGTCTATTTCGACGAGCGCTTCGAGCGCGATTCGATCCCGGCGCGCACCGGTATCCCGGCCGATCTGACCCCCCTAGCCCCCCTCGTCCGGGAGGCGGAGCGGCGGTTGGGGGACGGGATGCTCGGCTATCTCAATATCCACAATCCGGGCGACGCCAATGCCCGGGTCGTCATCGTGGGCGGGCCGGCCACGCCGTCCCGGCAAAGAACCGGGCTGACCTTCGACGGGGTCGACGGCACGCTCCTCACGGTTTCCGCGCCCGATTCCGCGCCGATGACGACCTATCAGACATTGCTCGGCCTGCATGAGGGGCTGTTCGCGGGCCCGATCCTGCGATGGTTCTATTTCCTTTCCGGCGCGCTGGGAACCGCGATGGTCGGGGCGGGGCTGATCCTGTGGACGGTGAAACGCCGCGCGCGGATTGGCGGGACGCCGGGATTCCGACTGGTGGAGCGGTTGAATATCGGAACGATCGCCGGCCTGCCGGTCGCCATTGCCGCCTATTTCTGGGCCAACCGGCTGATCCCGGTGGGGATCGGGGCACGCGCGGCCTGGGAGGCCCATGTGCTCTTCATCGTCTGGGCGGCGATGCTGCTGCATGCCTTCCTTCGGCCCGCGCGGCGGGGGTGGCGGGAGCAGCTCTGGCTCGCCGCGGCCGCGTTCGGTCTGTTGCCGGCGCTCAATGCCGTCACCACCGACCGGCATCTCGGTGTCACCTTGCCGGCCGGCGCGTGGGATCTGGCGGGCGTCGATCTCGTGACGCTGGTCCTCGGGCTTGCCTTCGCGGGTGTCGCCTGGCGGCTTGGGCGCCGCGCGCGACATGAGGTTCGTGCCGGGGGACGGCGGGCTGAATCCGGCTTGCGGGCACGCGGCTCGGAGGCGGCGGAATGACCGGCGGGGCGGCCCTGCTTCCCGCGCTGGCTGGGTTCGGCGTTCTGGCGCTGTCGATGCACCGGCATCATCGCGACCTGGTCGGACACGCGCCGTCCCGGCGGCGGATGCTCAGATTGCGATGCGTCGGCGGGGGATTGCTCGCCCTGTCCCTGGCCATGCGGGTGGCGGTGGCGGGCTGGGCCGTGGGGGTGGTCTCCTGGCTCGGTTTCCTGACCGTCGCGGCGTTGCTCGTCGTCTTGACGCTCGCCTGGGCGGCGCGGCGTTAACGCCGCCGGTTTCGTTATTCCGCAGGCCGGGGGCGCGGGGCGGAGAGTTCCTCCTCCAGCAGTTTTTCGGCATGGGAGCGCGGCTTGGTCAGGCCCGCCAGCAGGTCGTAGAGCACCGGCGTCAGGAACAGCGTCAGCACCAGCGCCGATCCGAGGCCGCCGACGACCACCCAGCCGATGGCGATGCGGCTCTCGGCGCCGGCTCCTTCGGCGACGATCAGCGGGATGGCGCCCAGGATGGTCGATATCACCGTCATCACGATCGGCCGGAAGCGCAGGACGGAGGCCTCGATCACGGCATCCCGGACACTCGCCCCCTCGTCCCGGAGCTGGTTCGCGAATTCCACGATCAGGATGCCGTTCTTGGCCATCAAGCCGACCAGCAGGATGATGCCGATCTGGCTGTAGACATTGAGCGAGACATCGGCCAGATACAGCGAATAGAGCGCGCCCGCGATGGCGAGCGGCACGGACAGCATGATGACGAGAGGGTGGACGAAGCTCTCGAACTGAGCCGCGAGCACGAGGAAGACGATCAGCAACGCGATCGCGAAGGTCACGCCGAGCCCGCCGGAGGTCTCCTTGTAGGTCGCGGACTGGCCGGCATAGCCGAGCTTGGCGGTGGCGGGCAGGATGCGCGCGGCGCCTTCCTCCATATAGGTGATCGCCTGGCCGAGCGTGTAGTCGGGCGAGAGCGCCGCCTGGATGGTGACGGAGGGAAGGCGGTTATAGCGCCGCAATTCGGCGGCGGCGGCCGTCTCCTCGGCCGAGACCATCGCGCTCAACGGAACGAGCGTCCCGTCCGCGCCTCCGGAACGCACGAACACGAAATCAAGATCCGAGGGCGTGCGGCGATCGCTTTCCTGTGCCTGGGCGATCACCGGATATTCCCGCCCCCGGTCGACATAGGTCGTGATCTCGCGAGAGGCGAACATGGTCTGAAGCGTGGTGGCGACCGTGTTGGCGCTCACATCCAGATCGTCGGCGCGTGCGCGGTCGAGCGCCAGGTCGAGTTGCGGTTGATTCTCCTCATAGTCGATTTCCGGGTTCAGCAGCCCTTCGTTGAGCCGGGCATGTTCCAGCAGGTCCGTGGCCCAGCCCTTGACCTGGTCGAAGTCCGCGCCGCCGACGACGATCCGCAAGGGGGTCGAGTTGCCGCGCAGTCCGAGGCCCGCCGGGCTCGCCACCGCGGCGCGCGCGCCCGGCAGGCCAAGTGCCGCGGGCTGCACGGCGCGCACGATGTCGGCTTGGGAATCCGTCCGGTCCTCCCACGGCGCGAGGCGCATCACCACGAAGGCGCGATAAGGGCGGGACCCCCAGCCGACCAGGGAATAGAGCGTGGCGATATCGCCGTTCGCGACATAGGGGTCCAGGGCCGACTCGATGATGCGGGCCTGCTCGTCGGTGTAGTCGACGGTCGCGCCCTGCGGGGCGGTGATCGGCACGAAGGCGACGCCACGATCCTCCAGCGGCGCCAACTCGCGCGGCAACTCGTTGAAGATGCCGACGGACCCCGCGACGAACAGGCCGGACAAGGTGAGCACGACGAGCGGCGCCGATATCGCCCGCACGAGGCACGCGCGATAGAGCCGCCCGATCCAGGACCGGGCCATGGCGCTGTCGCCATCCGCCGCCGCGCCGGGATCGCCGCTGCCGGGCGCGCGGCCGGAGAGGATGCGCGAGGCGATCATCGGGCACAGGCTCAAGGCCACGAAGGTGGAAATGACGACGGAGGCGGCCATGACCAGCCCGAACTCGCTGAACAGACGTCCGACCTGCCCGCCGAGGAAGGAGATCGGAATGAAGACAGCGATCAGTGTCGCGGAGGTGGCCAGTACCGCGAAGGTGACCTGACGAGTGCCTCGAACGGCGGCGACCAGCGGCGTCTCCCCCTCGTCGATACGGCGCTTGATGTTCTCCAGCACGACGATCGCGTCATCGACGACCAGCCCGATGGCGAGGAGTAGGGCGAGCAGTGTCAATACATTGATGGAGAAGCCGAAGAGCGCGATCAATGCCATGCAGCCGATCAGGGCGACCGGGATCGTGACCGCGGGCACGAGCGTCGTGCGAAGCGAGCGGAGGAAGAGGAGGATAACGGCGATCACGAGCCCGAGCGAGATCAGGAGCGCCGTCATCACCTCCCGGATCGAGGCGGAGATGAACAGCGCATCGTCGGAGCCGACGATTACCCGCATGCCCGGCGGCAGGGTGGGCTGCAAGGCGTCGATCTCGTCGCGTACCGCCTCCGCGATTTCCATCGTGTTGGCCTGGCTCTGGCGGATCACCTGCAGGCCGACGGCGGGCGTGCCGTTCGATCGGACGATGATCTCGTCGTTCTCGACGCCCTGTTCGACCCGCGCGACGTCCCGCAGACGGATCGGATACCCGTCGACCGTGGTCAGGACGATTTCGCGGAACCCTTCCACCGTGCCGAGCCGCCCGTCGAGGCGGATGTCCAACATCCGCTCGCGCGAGGTGATCTCGCCCGCGGGCAGTTCGACATTGTTGCGACGAATCGCTTCCTCGATATCCGCGACGGTCAGGCCACGCGCCGAGAGCGCGCGCCGGTCGATCCATATGCGGATCGCGTAGCGCCGTTCCCCGCGCATGTCCACGCTGGCCACCCCGTCCAGCGTGGACAGGCGGTCGATCACGAAACGTTCGACATAATCCGTGATCTCCTGTGGCGAATGCCGGTCGGACAGCACGGCGAGCCGCATCACCGGATCGGCATTGCTGTCGTTCTTGACGATGATGGGCTCCTCGACGCTTTCCGGCAGATCGCCCCGGACCCGGCCGACCGCGTCGCGCACGTCGTTCGCGGCCTCGTCGATATTCCGGCCGACCTCGAATTCGATCACCGTCTGGCTGCGGCCGCGACGGCTTTCGGAGGAGATGGTCTTCACGCCTGAGACGCCCGCGACCGAACTTTCGATCAATTCGGTGATGTCGGTATCGACGATCTGGGGCGAGGCGCCGACATAGGTCGTCGTCACCGTGACCACGGCGGAATCCACGTCGGGCAGCTCGCGGATCGGGATGCCCAGGATCGATGCGATACCGGCCGTGACGATCAGGAGGCTGGCGACGATCGCCAGCACGGGCCGGCGAACCGAGATGTCCGAGAGGCTCATGATCCCAGCGCGCCCGATGAGGGGTCGGACGGCGCCGGGGGCGTGTTCGCGGTTCCCTTCGGTTCGAGCGTAAGGGCCGCGCCGTCCCGCGCCTTCTGCACGCCGCGCACGATGACCCGCTCGCCCTTCGAGACGCCGTCCAGAACCTCGACGAAGCCGAAGGCGCGCTGGCCGAGGTCGAGATGGCGTTGCGCGGCGCGCGGGCCGCCGTCCTCGGCCTCCACCGCGACGAAGGCATGGGCGCGGCTTCCGTCGAAGACGACCGCTTCCTCCGGAATCGTCAACGCGTCGCGCCGTTCGACCATGACTGAAAGATGCATGAACATGCCGACGGGCAGGGCGCTGTCCTCGTTGCCGATGACGGCGCGCACCTTGAAGGCGCGCGAGATGGGATCGATCCGGCTGTCCAGTGTCTCGACCCGGCCGGTGAATTCCCGCTCCGTGAAGGCCGCCGCGCGGGCTCTAACCGTCTTGCCTGGCTGGATTCGGCCGAACCACCGCTCGGGCAACGAGAATTCCACCTCGATCGCCGACAGATCGTCGAGGACGGTTACGTGATCGCCGACCTCCACCCGCGCCCCGATCTCGATATCGGTGAAACCGACGATGCCGTCGAACGGGGCGAAGACTGTCCGGTCGCGCAGCCGGCGCTCCGCGCGCTCCAACTGCGCCTTGGCGATGGCGAGTTCGGCGGTCAATTGCTCGACCGTCGCCTCGGCGACGGTATTCGAGCGGCGCAATGCCTGGGCTCGGGCCAGCTTGCCCTCCGCGTCGCGTACGCGCGCGGCCGCCTCGGCGACATCGGCCCGCTCGATGCCGTCATCCAGCTTGAGCAGCATGTCCCCGGACTTGACGGGCGCGCCCGGGACCAGATGAAACTCCGTGACCCGGCCGGCGGCGGCGGGCGTGATCGCGACCGACCGTCTGGCCCGGGTCGATCCGACGGCCTCCAGGAGGATTTCGATCTCCCGCGTCTCGGCGAGCGCGGTCACGACGGCGATGCGGGGGACTGCGCGTATGTCGGTGGCTTGCTCGGTTCGATCGTCCTGGCCGTAGCGCTCCCAGCCGAAATATCCCGCGATGGCGAGCGCGCCGATCAGGACCAGGACGCCCATCTGCTTGAGAAACGACACGAAGCGGTCCTCCCGGCGAGAACGCGGCCCGCATCGGTATGGCGCGGCGCCTTGTCGAAATCGAGGAATCGGATACGCGGATCATTCCTTGCCGACATCCCTTGTACGTCGGGAAGTGCGCGCTGGGCCAGCGCGAAATGCGAGTCCAACGCGTTCTTGCTCGCGATGCGCGCGGTGCGACCCTCTATATCTTTGGAAAGTCGCACCAGAAGGTGCTGCCTTCGCCCACGACGCTCTTGACGCCGATATCGCCGCCCATCCTTTCGACCAGGTTCTTCGCGATCGTCAGGCCGACCCCCGTTCCCTCGCCCGCCAGGAAGGGGTCGCCCTCCAGCCGGCTGAAAACGTCGAAAATCGACCCGTACATCGATTCCGGGATGCCGCGCCCGGTGTCCGAGACGCGGATGCGGACCCGGTCCGGGCGCGTCTCGCCGAGGTCGATGACGACGCGCCCGTCCGGGCGATTATACTTGATGGCGTTGGAAAGGATATTCACCAACACCTGCCGGGCACGAATCGGATCGATCCGGCAGAGGATCTCCCCCTCCTCGTCCAGCCGGTTGACGATCGCCACATTTCGGCTCGCCGCCAGGAAACGCACCTGGGCAAGTGCTTCCTCGACGCACTGTCGCAGCGAGGAAGGCACGGGGGCGATATGGAAGTCGATCTGTTCGGCATGCGTCAGTTCCAGGACGTCGTTGACGAGGGCATAGAGCTGATGCGCCGCCGTTTGGATATCGCTCAACTGCTCGTGCTGCTTGGCGGTGAGCCGATCGTTCGCGGACATCTGCAGAACCTCCGAGAACCCGATGATCGCGTTCAACGGGGTTCGGAACTCGTGGCTCATGCTGGCCAGGAAGACCGACTTCGCCCGGGCCGCCTGTTCGGCCTCCACCTTCGCTTCCAGCAGGGCCTGCTCCATCTCGATTCTGGAGCTGATGTCCTGGCATGTCCCAAAGATCACCGTCCGGCCCGCGGCCTCGCGCGCGATCTCGATATTGGTTTCGACCCAGATCGCCTCGCCCGTCTTTCGCACCAGCCGATAGACCGCGGGGCCCATGGACGTGGCCCCTTCGGCGATACCCCTTTGGATCCATGCCATGATGCGTTCCGCATCGTCGGGGTGATGTATTCCTTCCGCGACGGTCTCGAAGGTGATTTCGTCGTTCTCGTCATACTCCAGAAGACGGCGTAGGCCATTCGACCACTCGACCTCGCCGGTATCGACATTCCAACTGAAGTCACCAAGCCGGGCCAGGCGTTGCGCTTCCTGAAGCTTGCTCGTGCTATGTCGCAAGGCCTTGGTGGCCGAGGCGATTCGCCGGCGCAGCACGACCCCTGAGACGAGGGCGCTTAGGAGAATGACGATCCCGACCGCGGCGAGCGCGCGCAACCAATCGGGGACACGCACCGATGCGGCCTCGAACCATTTTTCGTAAGCGTCGAAATAGGGGGAGTGTGGGTCGGATTGAAGCCGTGCCAGGAGGGAGTCGAACTCATCGACGAGGCTTCGGGGAATATCCGGCGCGAACGCTAGATAAAGCGCGGAGGCGTTGAAGACGAACTGGGCGCGGATCAGGCCGGAATCGGCCTCCATGCGTTCTCCGAACAGGTGGTTCACGATCGCGACGTCCGCGCGTCCGCTGCCGACGGCGGCGAAACTCTCCGCATGGCTCGCGGTGCGCACCGTCTCTATCGTCCAGCCGCCTTCCTGCGAGAATTCCCGTAGCTTGGTTTCCTGGATGCTGTCCGCGAGGATAGCGACCCGCTGACCGTCCAGTTCGGCGAGGCCGCCCACGATGCCGCCTGGGCGGGTATAGAGATAGGACCAGCTATAGAGCGCCGGCGTCTTGCCGAATTGAAAGCGCGCGGCCCTGGCCTCGGAGAACGCGACGTCCGGCATGATGTCGATCCGGCCTTCCTCCAGCCGTTGCAGGCATGTACGCCATTCACAAATCTCGAAGCGGATCGGGTGACCGGCGCGGACCGATAGTTCCCGCATCAGGTCCGGAAAGAAACCGGTGGGATGGTCGGCGTCGTCGACGATGATCTTGGGGGCGTTCCGATAGGCACCGACGACGAGCGGACGGTCGTCCGGCGCGGCGCCGCCCACCGACGGTGGAGCGAGGAGAAGGAGGAGGCAGATCAGGACCGCCCGCGACGCGCGGCCCCCACGCCCCCCAGGCGGCGGCGCGGCGTGATGTGTCCCGCCATGGCGGCCGGGCATATGGAAGCTTCGGGCCATTCCCATGCGACAGACTCTTACCCCCGTTCGTCCCCACGAATCTCGGAGGACCATAGCATGTCCGGGCATGTCCACGATGGATCGATATGGGGGCTCACGCGCGCGGGGCCATCCCCGCGGTCTTCCCCAAGCGTGCCTTGAATTCGGTGGGGAGGCCGCCATCTCTACCAATCCGCGGCCATCCGGCGGGGCTTTCCGGGCGTGGAGCGCCAGGGCCGGTTTAGCCAGGAACGGTTTAGGTTCAAAATGACATACGCGCTCTTTCCTGCCTTCGATCAGTCTCCCCCGAGCGTGATGGAGACCGTGGAGCCGGCCGCGCCTTTGCTCGGAGGACCCGCGTGAGCCGCGCGGGCCGATGGTCGCGTCGTCTCGCCGAGTCGCGGTGGGGCGATTGGGGGGTCGGAATCGCCAGCCTTGCCGAGGCCCTGGCCGTGCCGGTCCCGCTGGAGCTCGCGCTTATCCCCCATATGCTGGCGAACCGGACGCGGGTCTGGCGGTTCGCGACGTTGGCGCTCGCGGGGTGCCTCGTCGGGGCCGCCGTCGGCTATGGCATCGGTTGGCTTTTCTTCGAATCGGTCGGGCGCTGGGCGGTCGAGAGCCTGGGGTGGGCCGAGGACATGGAAACCGTTCGCGGGTGGATGGAATCCTATGGATTCTGGGCCGTCGTCGCCATCGGAGTAACGCCCGTTCCCTTTCAGGCGGCGATGCTGATGGCCGGTCTGACGGGGTATCCCTTCGCGGCCTTCATGCTGGCCGCCGCGCTGGCCCGCGGTCTGCGCTATTACGGCTTGGCCGCCGGGGTTCTATGGCTCGGGCCGAAGCTGGAGGTGGTTGTTCGAAAAGGCACCGGGCGCGATCGGTAGCCCGCCGATTCGAGAGGGGCCGATTCGGGAAGGCGAGAGGGTCAGCGCGGAACCGGCGTCTGATCGATCTGTTCCGTTCGTGCCGGCGCACCCAGCAGGAAGTCGCGCGCGCCGAGGCCGGCGGCCGCGCAGAAGCCCCCGCCGGCAAGCCCGTCGAACGGTGCTTCCGATTGGCGGGCCTGGGAAATCTGGAGCGCGGCGGCGATGAGCGCGCCGGCCAGGAGAAGCGCGCCGAGGGCCCAGAAGGCCGCCGCCTCGACCGATCCACCATGCCCGGCATTCCGGTTCGCGCCGCTTTGGGGGGCGTGTGGGACGACTGTTCGTTCATCCTCGTGCGTCATGTACCCCTCCGGCTTTTCCGGTGCCGTAACCGCCGATGCGGGCGGTTTTCGCCGGGTCACGGCGGCGCCCGATATCCGCGCGGGACGGGCGGAGAATAAGCGTTCGGCGGCTTCGAGACAATCGGGAGCACCGTATGGTCACGGGCATATTTGCAAATGCAAATAATTCTCATTGACAGTTCGGTTCTGATCGGAGACGGTGCGGCCATTCCGATATTCGTTCTGACGAGGACTGACGAGGAGAGGAGAAACCAAATGAGGCAAAGAGCCATCCTGGCGTCCAGCGCCTTCGCCGCGACGCTTGCATTCGGCGCGGCGGCGGCCCCGGTCCAGGCGGCCGAACCGGCGGAGGTCGTGGAGACCTATGCCGATATCGCCCACGCCATGTACGAGGATTCGCTGGACACGGCCAAGGTTCTGCAGGACAGGGTCGATGCGTTGCTGGCGAACCCGAATCCGGCGACGCTCGCGCTGGCCCGCGTGGCCTGGCGCAACGCCCGCGTCCCCTATCAGCAGACCGAGGTCTATCGCTTCGGCAACGTGATCGTCGACGAGTGGGAGGGCAAGGTGAATGCCTGGCCGCTCGACGAAGGGCTGATCGATTATGTCGCGACCGATTCCTACGGCGACATGTCCGATGCCAACCGCTTCTACACCGCCAATGTCATCGCCAACGAAACGCTGGAGATGAGCGGCGAGACGATCGATGCCTCCACCATCGACGCCGACCTAATCCAGAACGAGCTGCATGAGGTCGACGGGGTCGAGGCGAACGTGGCCACCGGCTATCACGCCGTCGAATTCCTGCTCTGGGGCCAGGACCTGAACGGGACCGAACCCGGCGCCGGCAATCGTCCCGCGACGGACTTCGATACCGAGAACTGCACGCACGGCAATTGCGACCGCCGGGGCGCGTATCTGAAGGCCGCGACCGATCTCCTGATCTCCGATCTGGAGTGGATGACCGCCCAGTGGGCCGAGGGCGGCGAGGCCCGCGCGGCCGTCACCGACGATCCGGCCGCCGGTCTCGTCGCGATGGTCACCGGCATGGGCAGCCTCAGCTACGGCGAACTCGCGGGTGAGCGGATGAAGCTCGGCCTCATGCTGCACGACCCGGAGGAGGAGCATGACTGCTTCTCGGATAACACCCACTATTCGCACTATTACGACGTGGTCGGTATCCGGAACGTCTTCCAGGGCCGCTATGTCGGGCCGGACGGCACGGTGACCGAAGGGCCGGGGCTGGCCGACCTCCTGCCGGAGGCGGAGCGCGAGGAACTCGCTCAGGCGATTGACTCGACGGTTGCCCGCATGACCGTCCTGGTCGACGAGGCCATGGCCGGCCGCCCCTATGACGTGTTGCTCGCGCCGGGCAATACGGAGGGGAACGAGAAGATCGACGCGGCCGTCACCGCGTTGTTGACGCAAACCAAGGCGATCGAACGGGCGGCTTCCGCCCTGAAGCTCGACGGGATCGGGATCGAAGGCTCCGATAGCCTCGACAACCCCTCGGCTGTCCTGCAGTAGCCGCTGGGCCCCTAACCCGATCCCCCGAGAGGCGGGTCGGTCGGCGATCCCTCGTCCGCCGCCCGGCCCGCCTCACTCTTTTTCATCCGGCATCCTGCCGTGCGGGGCGTCTCCCGGCCCCCTAACCGCCGGGAGCCACCCCGCCCCTTGATCCTAGCCCGCCGGGGCCCGAACGGAAAGGAAGCCAACCCATGTCGCGGATGATGTCGCCCACCATCCCCGGCTTGCGTGCTAGAGGCGCGGTCGAGCAGTTCACGCTCTGGGCCTTTCGCTCCTGGGTTCAGGGCTTCGACAACCGTCCTTGGAAGCGCGCGGAAATGCGCGAGGGCTTCGCCGCCATCGGCGCGGGCGAGGCCGGAGACCCCTTCGACGAGGCGCTGATGATGCTGGCGGCGTCCACGACGACGGTGCTGGGCGTCAACTGTCCGACTTGCCCGACCGTTACCGAGGATGAGCATGATTTCCTGCTGGTCCTCGCCCATCTTCAGCGCGGCGAGACGAGTCGGGCCGACCGGGTGCTGCGGACCTGGCTGCCACCCGCCGCCGCGCGTCTGTGCACGGGGCGTTTCGCCCAGGCGGCGCGCGCCATGGATGAGGCGGGCTATCGCCTGCCCGTGCGGGCCGAGGCCCTGCGCGCCGTCGATTCGGTCGGATGGGACGGGACGGCCCGCGACCCGGTGCCGCAGGGGGCTTCGCGTACGCTCCATTGACGCATCTCGCCGGGTGCGTCACTCCAGGTGCTCATGCGACACATTCTCAATCCCGGTCGTGTTCACACCCTGATAGGCTTGTGCCTCGCCGCTTGCGGTGGGATGGGCGCGGCCGTTCTTGCGGCCGCGCCCGTGGATCTGCCCCACGCCGCCTTCGAGGCCGGGGAGGACCGGCCAGGCGGCGCGGCCACCAGCGACAAGGCGTTCGATCGCAACGCCTTTTCCCATGCCAGCGCCAACATGCCGTTCGAGAAGGAATTGGACTTCAAGATCGGCAACGGCTTCTTCAAGCGCATCTGGGTGTCGGCGCCGTCCTCGACCCAGGCGGCGGATGGGCTCGGCCCGGTGTTCAACGCCAAGGCCTGTCAGCGCTGTCACTTAAAGGACGGGCGCGGCCATCCGCCGGCCGGCAATTATCCCGAGGACACGGCGGTTTCAATGTTCCTCCGTCTGTCCGTGCCGCCCGCGACGGCGGCGGAACGGCGGCTGATCGAGGAAGGACGCCGGAACGTCATTCCGGAGCCGACCTATGGCGGCCAGCTTCAGGATTTCTCCGTCCAGGGCGTGCCCGCCGAAGGGCGCATGCATATCGAGTACACGGAGCGCACGGTCGCGCTGGCCGATGGGACCGAGGTTTCGCTGCGCGTGCCGCATTACAGCGTCACCGACCTCGGCTACGGCCCGATGCACCCCGACACCATGATCTCCCCGCGTATCGCGCCGCAGATGATCGGCCTCGGCCTGCTGGAACTGGTGCCGGAGGCGGATATCCTCGCCGCCGCCGATCCGGACGATGCCGATGGCGATGGAATCTCCGGCCGGCCGAACCGGGTGTGGAGCCATGTGGAGGGGCGGGTGAAGCTCGGCCGTTTCGGGTGGAAGGCCGGCGCGCCCTCGATCGACGAGCAGACGCAGAGCGCCTTCAACGGCGATATCGGCATTTCCACGCCGCTTTTCCCCGATGCGTACGGCGATTGCACCGACGGCCAGGCCGAATGCCGCGCCGCGCCCAGCGGCGCCAGCCCGCAATATAACGACCTCGAAGCGCATGGCGAGGTGGTCGATCTGGTCACCTTCTATTCGCGCAACCTGGCGGTTCCGGCGCGGCGCGATCCACGCGATCCGACGGTTCTGGCCGGCAAGAAGCTGTTCAATGACGCGGGCTGCGCGGCCTGTCACACGCCCCGGCATGTGACGGCCGCATCCGAGACGCAGCCCTGGCTCGGCGGACAGACGATCTGGCCCTATAGCGACATGTTGCTGCACGATATGGGCGAGGGGCTGGCGGACAACCGGCCGGAAGGCCGGGCCAACGGGCGCGAATGGCGCACGGCCCCCCTATGGGGCATCGGCATGACCGAACGGGTCAACGACCATACGAACTTCCTGCATGACGGGCGGGCACGCAATCTATTGGAGGCGATCCTATGGCATGGCGGCGAGGCGGAAGCGGCACGCGAGCGCGTGCGCATGATGACGCGGGCGGAGCGGGAGGCGCTGATCGCCTTCCTGAATTCCTTGTGAGGCGACGGCGCTTCTGCCTCGCGCTGGCGTCGGTCCCAATCGCGTCCCCGTTCCTGGGGGGGGCCGGATTGGGATGGTCGTCCACCGGCGCGCGGGCGCAATCACCGGCGCCGGACATGGCGGTCGGCTTCGTGGAAAGCGCGCTCGACCGGGTCATCATTCCGGATTATGAGCGTTTCGCCGATGCGGCGGAAGGGTTCGCGACGACCGCCGCCGGCGGATGCGCCGATATCGAGACGCTGCGCGCCGGCTTTCACGACGCGATGGACGCCTGGCAGGCGGTGCAGGCCGTTCGCTTCGGCCCGGTCGAGCGCGAGGAGCGGCATTTCCGCATCCAGTTCTGGCCGGACAAGCGCAACCTGACCGCCCGGCATCTAGGGCAATTCATCCAGGACGCGGACGAGTCCGCGCTGGCGCCGGAGACGCTCGCCGCCTATTCGATCGCGGTTCAGGGCTTCCCGGCGCTGGAGCGGCTGTTGTTCGAGGATGCGGAGGCCCTGACGGCGGGCAATGCCGAGGCGGATTTCCGCTGTCGCCTTGTCGCGGCGATCGCCCGGAACATCGCCAACATCGCGGCCGCGATCGTCGCCGAATGGCCGGAGGACCGTCGTCTGATGACCGCGCCGGGACCGGATAATTCGGCCTATCGCGACGGGTCGGAAGCGCTGCGCGCGATCCATGGGGTCATGTCCGGCGGTCTCGATGCGGTGGTGATGCTGAAGCTCGAACCCGTCCTCGGCGACGGGCCAGAGGGTGTGCGCGCGCGGTTGGCGGAGAATTGGCGCTCCGCGCGGTCCTTGCGCAATATCGCGCTCAACCTCCGGGCGGCCGAACGGCTTTTCCGGGCCGACGGCGCGGCGGACTATAGCTTCGACGGGTTCCTGCGGGCGAGCGAACTGGGCCGCCTCGCCGATCGGATCGGCGGCGGACTGGGCGATGCGGCGGATCGCGCCCACGACATCGGGCCGGATTTCGAGACCGCGTTCGCGGCCGAGGGCGGCTATACCGGCGTTCTGCTGCTGCGCGATCAGGTGGGCGGCGCGCGCGGCGCGGTCAGCCGGGACCTCGCCGCCGCGCTGGGCCTGACCCTTGGTTTCAATGCGCTGGATGGGGATTGAACCATGATGGATCGTCGGAACGCCTTGCGATTGATCGCCGCCGGCGGCGCGGTCGCCACGTTGGCGCCGGGCGCCGGCTGGTCGGCCGAACAAGCGTCCGGTCCGGCGCGGCGTTGCGTCGTGGGATGCGCCCGGGGCGCGGACGGGCGCGACCGCGCGGTCGTCACCGACATCGAGGGCCGGGTGCTGATGGATATCGTCCTGCCCGATCGCGGTCACGGACCCTCCGTCTCGCCGGATGGGCGGACCGCGATGGTCCCCGCGCGGCGTCCGGGGCGATTCGCCGCGATCCTGGATCTCGACGCGATGCGGCTCGCCGACATGCTCGAAACCCCGGACGGGCGGCACTTCATGGGGCACGGCGTCTTCTCGCCGGATGGGCGCCATTGGGTCGCGACCGAGAACGACCATGTGCGCGGCCGCGGGATGTTGAGCGTCTGGGACGTGAAAAGCCGCAAGCGTGTCGCCGAGTACGAGACGGACGGGATCGGCCCGCACGAGATCCTGCTCGACCCCGGCGGCGGGAGCGTGACCGTCGCCAATGGCGGTATCCTGACCGACCGCGACGACCGCCCGCGCGAGAAGCTGAATATCCCGACCATGAAGCCCAATATGCGGCGCATCTCGCTCGCGGACGGCGCCGTCATGGCGGGCGCGTCGCTGTCGGCTGACATGCATAAGGTCAGTCTGCGCCATATCGACATGGCGCCGGACGGCACCGTCCTGGTCGCCGGGCAGGACCAGGGGCCGGTGGGCATGGACATGCCGCTGCTGTTCGTCTGGCCGGCCGATGGCGGGGCGTTGCGCACGATCGAGCTTCCGCTGACCAAGACCCGCGCGCTCGTCCAATATTGCGGCAGCGTCGCCCTGGACCGCACGGGGCGCATCGGCGCCACGGCCAGCCCGCGCGGCGGCGTGGCCATGTTCGTCGATGTGGAAAGCGGTGCCTTCCTCGGTCAGTTGCGCGCGCCGGACGGATGCGGGCTGGCACGCGACACGCGCGTCGATGGCGGCTTCTTCCTGTCCAGCGGAACCGGACGCCTGGACGCCGTCCGGGTCGATGCCGAGGGCACCCTCCGGCGCGAGGCGGTCTCCGGCCCGAACCCGACGACCGCGATGTGGGACAATCACCTGGGGGCTTTCGGCTGATTCAGCCGGTCGCTGCGGGTGGGGTTGCAAGTACCGGCGCGCCCGCGATGATGGGGCGTCCTCTCGCAACCCACCGCCCGGAGACGTTTCATGCCCGCCGATCCATCGGACTCCTATCCGCGTGCCCGCGCCGCCGCCCTGGCCGGCGCGGCGGCCAGCCTGCTCGGCCTCGGGCTCGCGCGGTTCGCCTATACGCCGCTTCTTCCGGCGCTGGTCGAAGGGGGATGGTTCGACGCGGGCGCGGCCGCCTATCTGGGGGCGGCCAATCTGGCGGGCTATCTGATCGGTGCGTTAGCGGGCGCGCGGGTGATGCGCTGGCTCGGTCCGGGCGGTACGACGCGGGCGATGATGCTGCTCTCGGCGGCGAGCTTCCTCGCCTGTATCGAGCCGGTCGGTTTCGCCTGGTTCTTCCTCTGGCGGCTTCTCTCGGGCATCGCGGGCGGGCTCGTCATGGTGGCGGCTTCCAGCCTCGTCATGTTGCAGACGCCGATCGACCGGCGGGGGCGCGCCGGTGGTTTGATGTTCAGCGGTGTCGGCCTTGGCGTCGTTCTGGCGGCGGTCGCCATTCCGTGGCTGCTCGATTTCGGGCTCGGCGTGACATGGGCGGTGCTGGGGGTGGTTTCCACGGTCATCGCGCTCGCCGCCTGGCCTTTGGCGCGGGAGCCGGAGGGCATGGCCCCACCCTCGCCCTCCCCGGCGGACACGGCGGAGACGCCGGACGACGCGTCCGCCCGTCAACGCGCGGAGCGGCGCGCCCTGATCGCGGTCACGCTGCTCTACGGTCTGTGCGCCTTCGGGCTGGTGCCGCACATGGTGTTCCTCGTCGATTATGTGGCGCGCGGGCTTGATCTGGGCATGGGGCAGGGCGCCTTCTTCTGGACGCTATTCGGAATCGGGGCGGCGGTCGGGCCGCTGGCGACCGGCCGGCTCGCGGATCGGATCGGCTTCGCCGCCGCGCTGCGGGTCCTCGTGCTGGTGGAGGTGGGAAGCGTCGCGCTTCTCGCCGCGACGGAGGTGCCGGCGCTGATCGGCCTGGCGGCCTTTACCGGCGGCTTGTTGGCGCCGGGCATGGTGCCGGTCACGCTTGGCCGCGTGCGCGAGCTTTCAGGGCCGAGCGAGGGCGCCAAGGCCGGCGCCTGGGGCCGGGCGACGAGCGGATTCGCGCTGGGACAGGCGGCGGGGGCCTATCTGCTCGCCTGGCTCTATGACAGGACGGGGGATTACCACGTGTTGTTCTACGTCGCCCTGTCGGCTCCGGTGATCGGCATCGCCCTTGAACTGGCGGCGGCGTTCGGCCGCGCGCGGGCGGCCGGTCGTCGGTGACGGCACCCCGGCATATGCCCCGGAAGACTCCCTGTGAGCGTATCGCGCCGATCTGGTGCGCGACCGGGCTCTCCCCCGGCGCGCTGCCCGCCCTGGCCCCGGCCTGGGAGGGTTCGCAGGGGGCACCGGAGGGGACGCCGGTCTATCGCAGCGGTTTCCGCGTGGACGAGGCTGCATGGACGGCCATCGCGCTGTGCGCGGCCGGCGCGGCGGCGATCGACCGGGCGCGTGGCGGCGCGGCGCAGCATGTCATGGTCGACCCGCGCCATGCCGCCGTCGAATTCCGCAGCGAGCGCTATTTCCGCTTGAACGGCACGCCGCCGACGGATCTCTGGGACCCGATCGCCGGTCTCTACCCCACCGGCGACGGGGGATGGGTGCGCGTGCATACGAATTTTCCCCATCATCGCGACGGCTTGCTGGCGATCCTGGGCTGCGCGCCGACGCGCGCGGCGGTTGCCCGCGCGCTCACCGGCTGGCGGGCATTGGATCTGGAGCGTGCGGCGGCGGACGCCGGGATGGTGGCGAGCGCGCTGCGATCCTTCGCGGCGTGGGACATCCACCCGCAGGCCGCCGCGGTGCGCGCCGAGCCCTTGATCGCGGTGGACCGCATCGCCGATGCCCCGCCCACGCCCTTCCGGGCACGTAACGAGGACCGGCCGCTTTCGGGGGTGCGCGTGCTGGACCTGACCCGGGTGATCGCGGGCCCGGTCGCGGGGCGCGCCCTGGCCGCGCACGGGGCCGATGTGCTGCGGGTGACGGGGCCGCGTCTACCGGCGCTTCCGGCCCTCGACATCGATACCGGGCGGGGGAAGCGGTCGGCGCAACTCGACCTCGACCGGCCGGAGGGGGCGGCGCGTCTCCGCGATCTGGCTGCGCGCGCGGATGTCTTCCTGCAGTCCTACCGGCCGGGCGCCCTGGCGGCGCGAGGGTTCTCGGCCGAGGCGCTGGCGGCGCGGCGCCCGGGCCTCGTTCACGCGGAGCTGAGTGCCTATGGATTCTCCGGTCCCTGGGCCGGGCGCCGTGGGTTCGATTCACTGGTTCAGGCGGCGACCGGCTTCAATCTGGCGGAGGCGGCGGCGCTCGGTCGTGACGAGCCGACGGCTCTGCCGGCGCAGGCGCTCGACCATGGGGCGGGCTATCTGCTGGCCTTCGGGATCGAGGCGGCGCTGCTGCGCCGGGCGGTGGAGGGGGGAAGCTGGCGCGTGCGGGTCTCGCTCGCCCGGGTCGGGCAATGGCTGCGGGATATGGGGCCGACCGATCCGACGGCCGGCGTCGTCGACCCGGAGGAGGGGGAGATCGCCGCCCTCTCCGAGACCGTGGAGAGTCCTTTCGGTGCCGTCACCGCGATCCGGCACGCGGGCGGTCTGTCGCGCACGCCGCCGCGCTGGGCGCGGCCGCCGGTGCCGCTCGACCACCATCCGGCCGACTGGTAGCGCGCACGGGCGAAGCCTAACCGTCGAGGTCCCGGCGCGCCTTTCGCCGCGCGCGGTCGTGCTTCAGCTTCGCGCGCCAGGTCGCGATGCCGGCCGCCAGGAAGAACAGCAGGATCAGCGATGTCGTCACCGGCATGGCCAGGACGGCGAAGCCCATCCCCGCCAGCAGACCGACGGCGAGCGCCGCGACCAGCAGGAAGAACAGCACGGTCAGGATCGCGCCGCCGACATAGCCGTTGCCCGTTCGATTGTCTTCGCTGTCGTCCATTGTCCACTCTTCACCGATGAAGGGGCGCGAGACGGGGCGGAGTATGCCGCCCGCCCCCCGCCCGCGCAACGCAAGGGACGGGGCAGGGACCATTGTCGAACCGGCGCGGGCATGCTCTAACCCGCCGGAAACGGGCGCCGCGTGCCAAGACGGCGTCCCGGAGGAACGAACGTCCGGAAGAGACGGGGTGCGATCATGGTCGATAATCCGCTTCCCTTCACCGACACGGTGGCGGCGCTGCCCGCCGCCGTGCCCTTCGTCGGGCCGGAGACGCTGCAACGCCGACGCGGTGCGCCGTTCCGCGCGCGCCTCGGCGCGAACGAGAGCGCCTTCGGTGTCTCCCCCAAGGCCGAGGCCGCGATGCGCGAGGCGGCCGCGGACGTCGCCTGGTACGGCGATGCGGAGAGTTGGGAGCTGAAACAAGCCCTGGCCGAGGCGCATGGCGTGCCGACGGAGGCGATCGTGATCGGCGCCGGCATCGACGGGCTGCTCGGCGTGCTGGTCCGCGCGATCGTGGAGCCGGGGACCCCGGTCGTCACCTCCCACGGGGCCTATCCGACCTTCAATTATCATGTGAACGGCCATGGCGGGCGGCTGGAGTTCGTGCCCTATCGGGACGACCGGGAGGATTGGCGCGGACTCGCGGCGCGGGCGGAGGCGGTGTCGGCGCCGCTCGTCTATTTCTCCAACCCCGACAATCCGATGGGCACCTGGTGGCCGGCGGCGGAGGTTCAGCAACTGATCGCGGCGATCCCGGAGGGCCGAATCCTCGTCCTAGACGAGGCCTATTGCGATTTCGCCCCGCCCGAGGCCCTGCCGCCGATCGACGTGACGGACCGGCGGGTCGTGCGCATGCGTACCTTCTCCAAGGCGCACGGCATGGCGGGCGCGCGCATCGCCTATGCCATCACCCATCCGGAAATCGTGACGGCCTTCAACAAGATCCGGAACCATTTCGAGGTGAACCGCATGGCCCAGGCCGGGGCGCTGGCGAGTTTCCATGACGCGGCCTTCATCCGCCGCGTGGTCGAGGAGGTCGAGCGCGGCCGCCAGGATTACTATGCGACCGCCGCGCGCCTGGGGCTGAAGGCCATACCGTCGGCCACCAATTTCGTCGCCATAGACATGGGGCGCGACGGTGATTACGCGCGCGCCATCCTGTCGGCCCTGCAGGAGGATGGCGTCTTCATCCGCATGCCGGGCGTGGCGCCGCTGGACCGGTGCATCCGGGTTTCCGTCGGCCGGCCGGAGGAACGCGCGATCCTGGACCAAGCGCTGGAAGCCGCGATCGCGCGCGTCGGATAGGCCGCCCCGATCGCCGCGGCTATCCCGCCGCCCCCTTTGCCTTCAGGTAAAGGGCGCGCAGATCGTCGGCGAGGGTCAGCGGATCGAAGGGCTTAGCCAGGGTGCCGGTGGCGCCGGCCGCGCGATAGGCGGCGATCTCGTCCGGCTGCACCTTCGCGGTCATGAAGATGACCGGGATGTCCGCCGCCGACGGCATGGCGCGCAGCGCCTCCAGCGTCGCCATCCCGTCCATGCCGGGCATCATCACGTCCAACAGGATCAGGTCCGGAGCGACCGTGGCGACCTGGGCCAGCGCTTCCTCGCCCGAGCCGCAGACGGTAACGGACAGCTTGCCCACGTCCTCCAGCGCCAGCGCGATGACGTCTTGAAGGTCCGGGTCGTCCTCCACGCACATGACGGAGGCGAGGTCGCTCATCTCGATATTCCCTTCTCTCTTTCTCCTGACCGATCCGCTTCACGGTCCGGCTCATGGGCCCGTTGCCGATCCGGGGTCCGTTCGTTCGACCGTTCACCGGCCAGCGCGGCGACCAAGGCCGAGACATCATGCCCGCCGGTCATCAGCCGCCCGCGCATGGTCTCGCGGATCGTGGCTTCGTCCCGTTTCCCGACCGCCAGGAAGCAGCCGATGCGCGGGGGCGACGCGCGTAGCCGGTCGAGGAGTGCCAGCGCGTTCTCGTTCCCGACCGACAGGGGGGTGACGACGATATCGAAGGGGCCGTCGACGGGCTCTTCCCCGGCCAGTTCTTTCTCGGCCGCGTCGATACTCGTCTTGGTCTCGACCGGACCCAGCGCGCGCAATCGTTCGGGCCATGCGTCGTTCGTCTCCGGGGTGGCGCTCACCATCAGGGTGCGAACCGGGGCGGCCGTTTCGTCGACTGGAACATGGCGCAGGATCGCGCCAAGATCCTCCGGGCGTGGTGGATCGGCGATGCAGCGTAGCCAGGGCTCCGGTATCAGCATCAGGCTGTCCGGGCGTTCCGGATCGAGGGCGAAAGGAATGAGATCGGGCGCGCGCGCCGTCCGGTGTTCCCCGAAGATAGCCAGCAGATCGGGCCAGTTGGCATCGGGCACGTCGATGTCGAGGACCATCGCGCGGATGTCCGGATTGCGCAGCAATTCCGCCAGGGCATCCACCGCGGAGGTGACCCAGATCGTCTCCTGTTCGGCCGCGTCCAATTCCTGGGTGATGCGCGCGGCGTGGCCCGACTCTTCCGCGACCAGCAGGATCGGGCCGCGCGCGGGTCCATCCGGGGCGGCGAGGGGCACATCCGTCACGGCTGTTCCCCAGATCGGCAGATCGAAGAAGAAAGTGCTGCCGACGTCTTCCTCGGTCTGGAAGCCGATTCCTCCCCCCATGCGTTCCACGATGTCGCGGCTGATCGCGAGGCCGAGGCCCGTGCCGCTCGTCCGGCGCCGGTTGGAACTGTCGGCCTGCGCGAACTTCTCGAAGATGCGCGTATGAAAAGCCTCGGGAATGCCGGCGCCCTGATCGCTCACGGAAATTCGGATCATATGGCCGGTCTCGCGCGCGGTGATAAGGACGCGCCCCTCGGGCGGGGAAAACTTGACCGCGTTCGAGAGCAGGTTTCCCAGCACCTGATCGAAGCGTCCGGCATCGACCAGCAACCGGATTCCCGGAACGGTGTTCTCGGTTTCGATTGTGATGCCGCGTTCGGCGCCGAGCGTCTGCGCGCTCTCGACCGCCTGGGAGAGGAGGGCGTCCAGCGCATGGACCTGGAAGGCGAAACGCATCTTGCCGGCGGTGAGCTTCTCCAGATCCAACAGATCGTTGACGAGAGCGTGGAGCCGTTCGCCGTTGCGATTGGCGAGGCGCACGAGGTGGTCCGCCTTGGCGGGCTTGTCCTTGAGCGCGCCGCTTTCCAATAATTTCAACGCGCCGACGAGGGCGGCTACCGGCGTGCGTAGCTCATGGCTGACGGTCGAGATGAATTCGCTCTGCATCCGCTCGACACGCCGGCGTTCGGAGAGGTCGCGCACGATCGCGACGAACCGCCCCTCGGCCCCCGCGGCCGAGCCCGCGCCGTCGTCGCGGACATATTGCAGGAAGACCTCGACCGGGATCAGCCGCCCCTGACGATGGCGGTGATGCGTCTCGAACAGGAGCCAGGGCTGCTCTCCCCGGATCAGCGGGGTGACGAGGGCCTCGAAACCGGCGCGGGACATGCCCGGATCGATGGCATGGGCGTTCATTCCGATCAGGGCGTCCCGGTCATAGCCGATGTGAAGCACCGCGCCCTCGTTCACATAGAAGAACCGCAAATGCGCCGCATCGAACATGAAGACGCAATCCCGCGTCTGGTCGAGCGTGGATTTGAACCGGCCGAGCTCCGCCGTGCGGTCGCGCACCTGCCGTTCCAGGTCGGTACGCGCGGCGGTGACTTCCTGGAAGCTCTCCGCCAGCCGGCCGGCCATATCCTCGATCGTGCGGGTGAGGGAGCGATACTCCGCGATACTGCTCTCGGGCAGGCCCGGTTTCTCCCCCCGGGCGATCTTGGTGTTGAGGGTGGCCGCCGCCGTTTCGAGTCGGACCAACGGGCCGGTGATCAACCGGCTCGTTCCCCAGGCGACGAGCAGGCCGATCGCGAACAGATCGGCCACGAAGAAGATCATGTCCGAGCGCTCCGCTCGGAAGGCGCGCACCACCGGCTCCGCCGCATGCTCTATCACCAGTACGCTGACCCCCGGCGTCCCGGAGATCAGCCGCGTCACCTGATAGCGCCCCTCCATCCAACGATTGACGGCCGTCTCCTCCGCTTGCGGCATCCAGATCGCCATATCGGAGAGGACCGGCGTCAAATGGCCATTCGACCGCACGCTCGCGACCTGTCCTGTTTGGGCAAGAATACGCCCGCCGGGACCGATGAAGGCCGCGCTTTCCCATTCACTCAATCCCGCCCGGTCGAGCAGGGCCTGGAGGCCGGCCTGGAGTCCGTTCGACGTGGTGGGACCCTCGTCCGGGATGGCCCGGTCGAGTTGTCGTGCCTGATCGTGCAACCGTTCGGAAAGGTGCGATTCCTCCAGGTTCTGAATGCCGGCTCCTGTATCGATCAGGGGAACCGCCCCCGAGACCAGCATCGCCATGAGGGTGAGGGCGAAAACGATGTGGGTAAGTTCCGGCGGGGCCAGCCGCAAGCGCTTGCGGGCAGGGGGGAAGAGCCCGACGATACCCGTCACGAGGATCGCGAGCAGGGCATTGAAGGCGCCGTTGACCGTGCCCTTGAAGGCGATCAGCACGGTCGCGTCCCAGCCGCTGTCGAGCATGACGCGATGACACAGCAGGATAAGCGGGATGCCGACGATGCCCCAATAGGCAAGGTCGGCCAGCACCAGATTGCGCAGGCCGCGGCGATAGAGGAAGGCGACCACCAGGGCCTCCGCCACCAGGATCGCCATGGCGAAGGGATGGGACCAGAGGCCGATCGTCGCGATCCCTCCGATGCCGGCGACGATCAACGCCGCGAACGGGCCGACGAACAGGATCGCCAGCATGACCGCGAAGGAGCCGAATATCAGTTCGACCCCATAGGAGAGTGGGATCGTCAGGTTGTTGCCGAGGAAGGAGATCGCCGCCAGGACCGCGGTCGTTACCACGACCCGGGTCAAACGGGCGCGCCGGCTTTCCGGAGGGACCTCCGAGTCTTCGGTCTGTTCGGACTGGCGTGGCACGGACGCACCGCTCCCCGGTCAAGGATTTAGCGCGGCTGAATTCTACTTTAAGGAGAACATCGATATGCCACGCTCACTATATACTCCGTATTATCGCATAGAGCACGGTGCCGAAATAACCCTATTCGGCGTCATTCGATGGCTGTTGGGGTACGGGCGGGGGGTAAGGTGACGGCATGGGGGGAGGAGACGACTCAACCGGACGGGGGCAACCGGATGGGGGTCAACCGAGCGAGTGGGTCAAGGTGCGACGCACGGCGTCCCGCCACCCGGCATATCTGCGCTCACCGATCGCCGGGTCCAGGCACGGGTCGAAGCGCCGATCGAGCGCCCAGTCGGCGGCGAAGCGCTCCTGATCGGGATAGAGGCCGGCCTTCATGCCGGCGAGCCAGGCGGCACCGAGCGCGGTGGTCTCCAACACCGTCGGCCGGTCCACGGGCGCGCCCAGGATGTCGGCCAGGAACTGCATCACCCAGTCGTTCGCGGTCATGCCGCCATCGACGCGCAGAACGGTTTCCGGCGTCTCGCCCGTTCGCGCATCGGTGCCGAGCGCGCGGGCACGGTCCTTGCGCATTGCTTCCAGCAGGTCTCGGGTCTGGAAGGCGACGCTCTCCAGCGCGGCGCGGGCGATTTCCGCCGGGCCGGTGGCGCGGGTCAGGCCGTGGATGGCACCCCGGCACTCCGCGTCCCAATAGGGCGCGCCCAGCCCGGTGAAGGCGGGGACGAGATAGACGCCGTGATCGTCCGGCGCGCGTTCCGCGAGCGCCCTGGTCTCGTTGGCGTCGCGGATGATGCCGAGACCGTCGCGCAGCCATTGTACCACCGCGCCGGCGATGAAGATCGACCCTTCCAGCGCGTATCGCGGCCGCCCGTCGAGCTGATAGGCGATGGTGGTCAGCAACCGGTTGTCCGAGGCGACCGGCGTCTCGCCCGTGTTGAGCAGCGCGAAGCAGCCCGTGCCGTAGGTCGATTTCAGCATGCCCGGCGTGAAGCAGGCCTGGCCGACGACGGCGGCCTGCTGGTCGCCCGCGACGCCGCGAATGGGGATCGCGCGGCCGAGGAGGTCCGCACGGGTCTCGCCGAAATCGGCGGCGCTGTCGCGCACCTCCGGCAGCATCGCTTCCGGGATGTCGAGCAGGCGCAGCATCTCCGCGTCCCATCGGCCCTCGCGGATATTGTAGAGCAGCGTGCGCGAGGCGTTGGTCGCGTCGGTCGCATGCACCCGGCCGCCGGTGAGGCGCCAGATCAGATAGCTGTCGACGGTGCCGAACAGCAGCTTGCCGTCGGCCGCGCGGGTGCGCGCGCCGTCCACCGCGTCCAAAATCCAGGCCAGCTTCGTCCCGGAGAAATAGGGATCGAGCAGCAGGCCCGTGCGTTCCGATACCATCGGCTCCACGCCGTCGGCCTTCAGGCGCTCGCACAGGTCCGCCGTGCGGCGGTCCTGCCAGACGACGGCGCGATGGATGGGGCGGCCGGTTTCCCGGTCCCAGACGATGGTGGTCTCGCGTTGGTTGGTGATGCCGATGGCGGCGATCCGCTCGGGCGCGGCCTGGGCGCGTTCCACGGCCGCGCGCATGACGGCCGCCGTGCTCGACCAGATATCGTCGGGGTCGTGCTCCACCCAGCCGGATTTCGGGAAATGCTGCGGGAATTCCTCCTGACCGATTCCGAGAATCCCCATCGCCGAGTCGAACAGGATCGCGCGGCTGGAGGTCGTGCCCTGGTCGATCGCCAGGACGGTGTCGTCGCCGGCCTCGGGTGCGTGCGCCGTCATTGGGCGGTTTCCTCCTCGATCGGATCGGGTGCCGTCTCGGCCCGCATGAAGCGGGCGAGCCTTTCCTTCTGCGAGTCGGAGAGCCTAAGTCCCAATTTCGAGCGACGCCAGAGCACATCCTCCGCCTCGACCGCCCATTCCCGCGTGATCAGCCAGCGAACCTCCGCCGCCGTCAAACCGGCGCCGAAGGCTTCGCCCAGCTCCTCGGCCGCGCGCGCCGTCCCCAGAATATCCCAGGCCTGGGTGCCGTAGGCGCGGATCAACCGCTTCGCCGTCGCCGGGTCGAGGAAGGGGTAATCCCCGGCCAGCCGCCGGACCAAATCCGCGACGCCATCCACCGGAAAATCGCCGCCGGGTAGGGGCGCGCCGGCGGTCCAGGCCGCGCCGTGGCCCGGCAGGAAGGGGGCGAGCTTCGCCGCCGCGGCCTCCGCCAGGCGGCGGTATGTGGTGATCTTACCGCCGAAGATGTTGAGGAGCGGCGGCTCGCCCTCCCCCGGCCGGTCGAGCTTCAGGACATAATCCCGCGTCGCCTCGGCGGCCGCCGAGGCGCCGTCGTCGAACAGCGGCCGGACACCGGAATAGGTCCACACGATGTCCGCCGCCGTTGGCGGTTGCTCGAAATAACCGGCGACGGCGTTCAGCAGGTAATCCCGCTCCTCCGGCGTGCAGACCGCCTCGGACGGAGGGCCCTGATGGTCCGCGTCGGTCGTGCCGATCAGGGTGAAATCCCCCTCATAGGGAATGGCGAAGACGATGCGACCGTCCGTCTGCTGGAAGATATAGGCGCGGTCATGGGTAAACAGGCGGCGGGTGACGATATGGCTGCCGCGCACCAGACGGATGCGGTCGGCGCTGTCGCGGTGCGTTCGGTTCAGGATGACGTCCTGCACCCAGGGACCGCCGGCATTCACCAGGGTTCGCGCCCGTGCGGTCGATACCGTGTCGCCGCGCATGTCGCGCAAGCTCAGGCGCCATAGGCCGTCGGTGTCGCGCGTCGCGTTTTCGCATCGCGTGCGGGTGCGGATATCGGCGCCCCGGTCGGCGGCGTCGCGGGCGTTGAGGACGACGAGCCGCGAATCCTCCACCCAGCAATCGGAATATTCGAAGCCCTTGCGGAACTGGGCCTTCAGCGGCGCCCCGGCATCGTCCATCCGCAGGTCCAGCGTCCGCGTGCCCGGCAATATCTCCCGCCCGCCCAGATGATCGTAAAGGAACAGACCGAGCCGCAGCAGCCAGGCCGGCCGCAGGCCCTCGTGATGCGGCAGGACGAAGCGCAGCGGCCAGGAGATGTGCGGCATGGCGCGCAGCAGGGTTTCCCGCTCCACCAGCGCTTCGCGCACCAGTCGGAACTCATAATGCTCCAGATAGCGCAGCCCGCCATGGAACAGTTTCGTCGAGGCGGAGGAGGTCGCCTGCGCCAGATCGCCCTGCTCGCACAGCAGGACCGAGGCGCCGCGCCCCGCGAGATCGCGCGCGATGCCGCACCCGTTGACGCCGCCGCCGATGATGGCGACATCGTGGACCGCCTCGTCGGGAACGCTCTGCCGGTCATTCATTCGCGTCATTTCCTTCTGGGCGTTCGTTCGCGCCTCTGTTGCCGTCCCCGTCGGGCGTCGTGACATGGATCGACACGCCATCGCGTGTGCAGGCCCGGCGAAACCGCGCGGGCGGCTCGGCGTCGGTGACGACATGGTCGATCCGCGACAAGTCGCAGATGCGCACGGGCGCGCTACGCTCGAACTTGCTCCTGTCCGCCACCAGGATGGTGTTGCGCGCATTTTCGACGATCGCCCGCGCGACCGAGACCTCGCGGTAATCGAAGTCGAGGATGGCGCCGTCCTCGTCCAGGGCGGAAGCACCGATCACCGCCCAATCCACCTTGAATTGGCGGATGAAATCGACCGCCGCCTCGCCGACGATGCCGCCGTCGCTCTGTCGGACGACGCCGCCGGCAAGGATAAGTTCCGTCGTCGGGGAGCCGCGCAGCACGCTCACGACATTGATGTTGTTGGTGATGACGACGAGGTCGCGATGCTCCCGCAGCGCTTCGGCGACCTGCTCCGTCGTCGTGCCGATATTGAGGATCAGGGAACAGGAATCGGGAATCAGCGCCGCCGCCGCCGCGCCGATCCGCGCCTTCTCCGCGAAGGCCATGGCGCGGCGTTCCTCATAGGCGACATTCGCGGTGCCGTTCGCGGGCATCGCCCCGCCATGAACCCGTGTCAGCAGGCCGCGCCCGCATAGGTCGTTCAGATCGCGGCGGATGGTCTGCGGCGTGACCGCGAAGTCGCGTGCCAGACCGTCCACCGACAACCGCCCGGAGGCACGGGCCATGGCGAGCATTTCGTTCTGGCGTGGGGTGAGCGACATGGGAACGATCCATGGCCAATCATGACCGGGAGGCAAGTGATGGTTTCATTTCTAGCGCAATATTTTCGGTTTTCCAATTTTTTATGTTCAAATGAAAATACCCGTAAGCGAATCCACGCCTACCAGAACCGGAGCCGTTTGCCCGGTGCGGGAAACCGGCTTGCCGGTGCCGGCCGGATGGCAGACCATCCGCCCGCCCAATACGGGGATGAACACCGTCGACGGTGAAGGAAGGAACGCGCGATGAGCCATATCCGAACAGCCGGAATTTGTCCGGCGTGCGCCGTGTATCGGGGGCGCTGGGGAATCGTTCGGGGGTAAGGCTATGCGCGCGCTCGCGATCGGCTCGGCCATGATCGATACCATCGTCCTGGTGGCCAGCCGCAATATCGAACGGATGACGATGGCGAACGACGCCGTCTCCTATCTGCTGTTGGAGCAGGGCCGGAAGGTGGAGGCGGAGAGCATCGCCGAGCATGTCGGCGGCGGCGCCGTCAACGCGGCCGTCGCCATGGCGCGGTTGGGGGCGGAGACCGCCGCCGTCCTGAAGGTCGGGACCGACCTGAAGGCGGAGAAAATCCTGACCCGTTTGCGGGAGGAAGGCGTCGCGGCGGATTTCGTCGCGCGCACCGACGCGGACGAGACGGGGGCCGCCGTCATGATCGCCAGCCACGACCGTAACGCCACGATCTTCACCCGGCGCGGGGCGAACACACGCCTTGCCGACACGGATGTCGCGGCGGATCGGTTCGCGGGCCGCGATCTCGTCTATATCACGGCCCTCAGCAACGAATCCGCCGACCGCTTCCCCGATATCGTGCGCCGGGCCGGCGAGGCGGGCGCCTTCGTCGCCGCTAATCCCGGAATCCGGCAATTGACGGCGCGGGCCGAACCCTTCCTGGAGCGGCTGTGCGATCTCTCGCTCCTCGCCGTCAACCGGGTGGAGGCGGAGGCGCTGGTTCCCGCCTTGAGCGTCCGGCGGGTGAGTCATGCGCCGGCGCTCCTTCCCGATGCCGATGAGGGCGACGACGGGTCGGAGCCGCCGCCCCTGATGCGTCAGGGGCTCAGCTTCGGCGGCTTCGATATGGAACTCGCCAGCTTCTGCGCGGCCGTGCGCGCCTTCGGCTGTGCGCGGCTTGTGGTCAGTGACGGGACCAACGGCGCCTATCTGGCCGATGCGGAGGGGATATACCATGTCGCCGCCGCCGACGCGGTCGAGGTACGGGGCACCGCCGGGGCCGGGGATGCCTTCACATCGACCTGCGCGACGCTTCTCGCCGATGGGGCGGACCCCGCGCGGGCCTTGCGCGCCGCCGCCCTGAACGCGGCCGGCGTGGTCGGCCATATCGACACGCAATCCGGCCTGTCGACGCGGGCCGCGCTCGATGCCCGGCTGGCGGCGGCGCCGGAAACACCACGCGTCAGATTCTGGAGGTGGACGACATGACGATCGTCATAACGGGCGGTAACGGGTTTCTTGGGCGCCGCGCGGCGGCCTTGCTGGCGCGGCGCGGGACGGAGGAGGATATCCTGCGGGTCGACGCAATGCCGGCTGGCGATACGGGGCTGCCGGGCCGGGAGGTCGTCGGCGATGTCGCGGACCCTGCCTTCCTCGCCGGGGCCATTCCGGAGGATACGACGGCGATCCTTCACCTCGCCGCCGTCGTCAGCGCCCAGGCCGAGGCCGATTACGACATCGGCATGCGCGTCAATATCGACGGGGTCCGCGCCCTGATAGAGCGGTGTCGGCCCCTGCCCGCCCCGCCGCGGGTGGTCTTCGCCAGTTCCGTCGCCGTTTTCGGGCCGGTCGCGGGGGAGGTTCTGGACGACACGGCCGCGCGGCCGCTTTCCTCCTACGGCACGGAGAAGGCGGTGGGGGAATTGTTGATCAGTGACGCCAGTCGCAAGGGCTTCCTCGACGGGCGCTGCTTCCGGGTGCCGACCATCGCGGTGCGGCCGGGGCGGCCGAACAAGGCGGCGTCCTCCTTCGCCAGTTCGATCATCCGCGAGCCACTGCATGGCGAGCGCGCGGCCTGCCCCGTCGATCCGGCGACGGTGATGTGGCTGTCCTCGCCCCGGCGCGCGGTGGCGCAATTGGTCGCCGGTCTCGATATCGACGGGGCGGCGATCGGCTATCCACGAATCGTCAACCTGCCGGGCCTATCGGTGACGGTCGCCGGGATGATCGAGGCCCTGGCGCGCGCCGGCGGCGATACCGGGCTGATCGATCATGTTCCCGACCCCGCGGTCGCGGAAATCGTCGGAAGCTGGCCGGGATCGATGCGCACGGATCACGCGAACCGCCTAGGGTTCCGGGCGGATGCCGATATCGACGCGATCCTGCGCGCCTATCTGGAGGACGATTTCGAGGCCGACGCGGCGGCCCGGCAAGCCACCCGATAAATCCGGCCGCCGGTCGGCCCGGCCCGTGATGTGCCCCGGGATATGTGCCCCGGGATATGTGCCCTGTGAGATACCCCGGGGGCCATGGAAGACTGGGGTTATTGCGCCGCGATCTCCATGGCGATCGTACGGTTCTCGGGAAAGCGGGCGGTTACGGTCGTGCCGTGCCCCGCCATGGAATCCACCGTCAGGCTGCCGCCATGCAGGCGCATCATCGCCTTGACCAGCGGCAGGCCGAGGCCGGTGCCCGGATGTTTCTTGTTATAGGTCGCGTTCAACTGCGTGAAGGGCTCCAGCGCGCGCTTCACATCCTCGCGCGACATGCCGATGCCGGTGTCGCGGACCATGAGGGCGATTCGCCCGTCTGCTTCCATCCGCGCCTCGATGCGAACCTGACCGCCGCGGTCGGTGAACTTGATCGCGTTCGAGACGAGATTGATCAATATCTGGCGGGCCAGCCGGGGGTCGGCATTAAGCCGGGGCAGATCCCCGTCATGAACCGCCGACAAGGCGACACCCGCCTGATTGGCGCTTTCCTCCGTCAGACGGCGGACTTGCTCGACGGTGTCGCCGACATCGATCGGCTCTTCCTCCAGTTCCAACCGGCCGGCCTCGATCCGCGAATGTTCCAGCAGGTCGTTGATCACGGCCAATAGATGCGCGCCCGCCTCTCGGATGGTGGTGATATATTCCCGATAGCGTCCGTCGCCCCCAAGCGGCCCGAAACTCTCCGCCTCCATCACCTCGGCGAAACCGATCACGGCGTTGAGCGGGGTGCGAAGTTCATGGCTCATATTGGCAAGAAAGACCGACTTCGCCTGATTCGCGGATTCCGCCTCCGACTTGGCATGGATCAGTTCCTGCATCGTGCGTTCGAGATAGCGGGTATGGCTGTGCACGCGCTCGACCACCTCGTTGTACTGCGCGGCCACCGGCTCGACCTCCGAACCACGCTCGACCTTCACCGGCTCCGGCAAGGCGTCCTCCGAACGGTTTCGGTCCATGGCGTCGATCAAGTCGATCAGCGCCGAGCTTTCCTCATGTTCCGCGATATTGAGGCCGAGCGCCTCGGCTTTCCGCGAGACCCGGAGCGGCACGAATCGGTTGACCAGATAAAGCACGACGAAGGAGACGGTGAAGCTGTAGGCGCCAATCGCCGCGACCCCGATGGCCTGGACGGAAAGCTGTTCCGTCATGGACAAGGACAGATTGGCCGGATCGGCCAGCACCGCCAGCCCGATCGTGCCCACGATTCCGGCCGCGAGGTGAACCGGCACCGCGCCCACCGCATCGTCGATGCGCAACCGGTTCATGAGATAGGTGGCACCGATCGTCGCGAGTCCCCCCAGCGCGCCGATCGCGATCGCGCCGCCCATGGTCAGCACATGCGCGCCCGCCGTCACGGCCACGAGGCCGCCCAGAATGCCGTTCAGGATCGAATCGATCCGTACGTGACGATGGATCGAGAAGGAAAGAGCCTGCGCCGCGATCCCGCCGGCGCAGGCCGCGAACATCGTATGCAGGATGATCGAGGGGACCGCGCCCGTGAAGGCCAGCGTCGATCCGCCATTGAAGCCGAACCACCCGACCCAGAGACAGACGACGCCCAGCGCGGAAAGCGGCACGTTGCTCGCTTGGGGTCTTTTGCCATGCGGGCCGAATCGCCCCTCCCGCGGGCCGATAACCAGCAGCAAGGCGAGCGCCACCCACCCGCCGATCGAATGAACGACGGTCGATCCGGCGAAATCGATGAACCCCATCGCCTCCAGCCAGCCTTGCGCGCCCCCGTCGATGCCGCGCCAGGCCCAGCCGCCGGCGACGGGGTAAATCGCGACGGCGACAAATACCACCACGCAGGAATACGCCAGGAAGCCAACCCGTTCCGCGACGGCGCCGGAGATGATCGTCGTGGCCGTGCCACAGAACAGAACCTGGAACAGCAGCAAGGCGGCCGCCCAGCCGGTTTCGATCTCGCCCGCGCTTGGGTCCGACAGGCTGCCGTCGGCGAACATGATGCCCGCGCCCGCCGCCCAGAAGGCTATGCCCGACAGGCAGAGGTCGGCGAGATTCTTCGCCGCGACGTTGATATTGTTGCGCGCCCGGACAAGTCCGGCCTCCAGCGCGCAGAACCCGCCCTGCATGACCAGGACGAGAGCCGATGCCACGATCAGCCAAGCCGTATCGATCGCTTGCGGCATGCCGCGTCGCTCCCCCCTTCCGAGCCCAGGATCAATCCGGACACCCTTGCCAAGGCAGGGGTGGCCCGCTCATTTCATTCCCCCGGTATCGGACTTGCGCGCCGCGGCTCCTACTGCACGCCATCCACAATATTATTATAGATATTCGAAGCGGAGTGTATTCACCTTCCATCCCCTTGCAAAGGGGTGGAGGAAAAGGAGGTAAGGGAAAGAAGGGGAGCGGTCGCTTGACTCCCAATGGACGGGTTGGAAGAACCTGGACGCCTCATACCGCCATGCAACAGGAGGAGGGGGCTCATGTCGTCCACCACGGATCGTGGCAGTTCCTGGCTGGCGGCCGTCACCGGGGCGGCGCCCTATCGCGGCGTCGGCGCGGCCACCCGCGCGCGCATGGCCGCCGATGACGGCTATCGGGGGTATGAAGCCCACAGCATCGAGGATGCCAATCAGGCGCTGGGCACGCCGGCGGCCTATTACAGGGTCATGGGCGCGGAGGAATCGGAACTCGATCAGCCCGCCTGCCTGATGAGGCTGACCTGGTCGGAGACGGAGGCGGCCGGGGTTCTGGCCGCGCTGCGCGGCGAACTGGACGCCGATCCGACCTTCGAGGAGAGCGCCGCCGCCTATCTCGCGGAATTCGACCCGGCGCGCCATCACCTGTTCGTCGCCCATGATCCGGAGACCGAGCGGCCGGTCGGCTATGTGCGCTGGCAGTGCGCGCTTTCGATTTATCCGGATGGATCGGATGGGCCGGATGGGGAGGAGGCCGCCTCCCTCGATGCGGTCACCTATGACGCGTGCGCGCGCCTCATCCTCTCGATCTATCCAGAACTCTTCTATGTCCGACCCTCCTTTCGGGAACGTCGGATCGGCGGGGCGCTCGCCGGGGCGATCCAGGCGGAGATCGCGACCCATGTCGAGGATGTGTTGAAGGCCATGCGCGCGGCCGGATTCCCGGGCGCGCTCGCGCTCGTCTTCTATGCCGAGGTGGAGAGCGAGGGGGGCTCCAAGCTGATCGAGGCGATCGCCCAAAGCTTGGAGCAGGATATCGCCACCCGTAACCAGGGCCGGGACCTGCCGCCGATCGAGGTTTCGCTGGAGCATCGGGAAAAACAGACGCCCTGAGGGGCGATGTTGAGAAAACTATGGCGGAGCCTTATCGCATGCGTCAAATCTATGACGTGCGCTCGCCGGAGGACGATCCATGCGTAAGCTCAGCACCAGTCAATTGCGGGCCTTCGACGCGGTGGCGCGGGAAGGCGGCATGTCGCGCGCCGCGCAGCTTCTGAACGTCACGCAACCGACCGTCACCGTGCAGATCCGCCAGTTGGAGGAACGCTGCGGCTTCGCGTTGTTCCGGCGCGGGCCGGAGGGCGTGACCCTGACCGAGCAGGGGGAGCGGCTTTTCGACCTGACCCGGCGCATGTTCACCAGCGAAACCCTGATCGAGGATTTCGTCGATGCCGCGCGGGGGTTGGAGATCGGGGCGCTGACGCTCGCCGCCGACGGGCCGCATGTCGCGCTCGACGTGATCGCGGCCTTTCGCGCGGACCATCCGGGGGTGCGGCTCACGGTCATGCTCGCCAATGCCGGGCGGGTGCTGGAGGAGGTGCGCGCAGGCCGGGTCGACGCCGCCATCATGGGCGAGCCGACGGAGCGCGACGGTCTGTTCATCGAACCGATTTTGAGCCAGGGGCTGGTCGCGGTCCTGCCGGTGGGGCATGCGCTGTCCGGGGCGTCCGCGCTGACGCTGGCCGATCTGCTGCGCGAGCCGCTGATCGTGCGCGAACGCGGCTCCAACACCCGCCGCTTCCTGGAGGCGGCGGCGGTCAAGGCGGACCTGCCCCTCGCCCCCGCGCTCGAACTCGGCAGCCGGGAGGCGGTGAAGGAAGCGGTGGCGATCGGTCTCGGCGTCTCTGTCCTGCTCGACCGGGAGGCGGTGGGCGACGGCCGGTTGGTCGCGGTCCCGATCGAGGGGCTGGCGGGCGTCAATGTCGATGCCCTGGTCTGTCCGGCGGGCGCGGAACGCCGCGCCGCCATGCGCGCCCTGCGCAAGGCCGCCCGGCGCGTCGGCGCGGAACGCGGGTGATTCCGAATTCGGGGAATCCCGTTTCTGAGTTCACGGCCCAGAGGCCGCGGTTTTCCGGGACGCCCCCAGGGGAGCCCGTTCGGAATGGCCGGGAATGCCGTTCAATCCCCGCATCTCATTGGTCCTCCGCTTCCTTCGGGTCGAAGGGGTTGCGGCCGCTCGGGTCCTCCACCTCGATCGCCCAGAGGTCGGGGTCGCGCGCTCGGGCGCGTTCGATATAGGCGTCGGCGTCGGCCTCCGGCACGCGCTCCGAGCCGAGGGCCGGGACCCAGCCCAGCACGCCGTCGAGATCGCGTTGCTGCGTCAGCAATCGCGCCCCTTCCGCCACGCGGGCGATCTTGACCAGGACGACGCCGCTCATCCGCTCGCCCTTGTGCAGGACGACGGCGGGTATCCCGGCGGCGGAGCAGCGGCTCAGCCCGGCGCCGATCCAAAGATGGGTCGGCAGGCGGTCGTCGCTCATCGGGGAGGCTCCATGACGGTTTCGCGGGACGTCGGGGCGGTGGACACGGGGCACGGGCAGGCGGATCGTGGCGGTATGGTGACGCCCCTTGCCGCCTTGTCAATCGCCCCACATATGCGGATCAGTAGCGGGGGCGGCGGCGCGCGCCCGCGTCGATCGGCGAGCACCGGGAAGGACCCATCCGATGCTGGATAGCGAACGTGTGCAGGGCGGCGCCGAGGAGGCGCCCGGTTTCCTCCTTCGCACCTGGGAGAGCGTGCGTAGCGCCTGGCGGGACTTGAGCGGAACGGAAAGTCCGCTCGCCGGGCGCACGGAACTGGGCACGCGCGAACTGGCGGATCTGGAGAAACGGATCGAGGCCTGCCTGGAGCGCCGGGGTGGCGAGGTTTCGGCCCGGCAGCGCGCGGCCGGCCTGGGCCAGATCTACCTGACCCTGGCGCGGGCCGGGCGCCGGCAGTTCCTGAGCGTGCTGTCCACCCGTTTCGGCCCCTCGCGACAGGCGGTGGACGAAGCCGTGGCGGCCTATCAGGCGGCGGAGGACGATGCGGCGCGCCATGGCGCGCAGGAGCGGTTGCGCCGGGCGCTGACCGCGCCGCGCGTCGAATTGCTGACCCAGTTCAATGCCCTGCCGCAGGGCGTGAAGTTCCTGGTCGATATGCGCGCGGAGGTGCTGGAGTTCCTGCCCGACGCGCCGGAGCTGGCGCCGCTTGAACGCGATCTGAAAGGGTTGCTGCGAAGCTGGTTCGATATCGGTTTCCTGGAGATGCAGGCGATCAATTGGCAGTCGCCGGCCGCCCTTCTGGAAAAGCTGATCGAATATGAGGCGGTGCACGAAATCCGTGGTTGGCACGATCTGCATAACCGGCTGGCGGACGACCGACGGCTCTATGCCTTCTTCCATCCGAACATGCCGATGGAACCGTTGATCTTCGTCGAGGTGGCGCTGGTCAAGGGGCTAGCCGCGAACGTCCAGGTGCTTCTTGACGAGAAGGCGCCGACCGCCGACCCGCGCCAGCAGGATACGGCCATCTTCTATTCCATCTCCAACACCCAGAAGGGGTTGCGGGGCATCAGTCTGGGCAATTTCCTGATCAAGCGCGTGGTGGATGATCTGCGCCATGAACTGCCGAATCTGCGGACCTTCTCCACCCTTTCCCCGATCCCGGGATTCCGGCGTTGGCTGGACCGCGCGATCGCGGAGGGCGCGCCGCGCATCCTGACGGCGGACGATCGCAAGAAACTTCGCCAGGCGACGGGCGGCACGGTCGCCAAGGGCCATCTGCCCAAGCTGATCGCCGATCCGTCCTGGGTCGGGGACAAGGCGCTGGCCGAGGCGCTGAAGGAGCCGCTGACCCGGCTTTGCGCGCGCTATCTGGTGGAGGAGAAGCGGGGCGACAAGCCACTCGACCCGGTCGCGCGCTTCCATCTCTCCAATGGTGCGCAGGTCGAGCGGATCAATTGGATGGGCGATCTCTCCCCCAAGGGGGTCGAGCAGTCGGCCGGGATGATGGTCAATTATCTCTATAAGCTTCCCGACATCGAGAAGAATCACGAGCGCTTCGCCGAGGAAGGCCATATCGCCGTCGGCGGTCAGGTGAAGAGCCTGTTGTAGGTCGCCTCTCCCACGTCGATGATCCATTCCAGGCGGGTGGCGACCGGGCTTGCCCCGCCGGGCGGCAGGCCTACACTCTGCGCCGCGTCCGCGCGCACGAGATGATTTACGAGGAAAAGAGATGACCGGCACGACACCGCCCTTCACCACCCGCCCGGAGATTCGGGGCACCTTCGGGGTCGCGGCTTCGACTCATTGGCTCGCCTCTCAGACGGCGATGGGAATGCTGGAGCGCGGCGGCAACGCCTTCGACGGCGCCTTCGCGGCCGGCATGGTGTTGCAGGTGGCGGAGCCGCACATGAACGGCCCCGGTGGCGACGTGCCGATCATCATGCAGCGCGCCGACGAGGAGCGCCCCCGCGTCATCTGCGGCCAGGGGCCGGCGCCGAAGGGCGCGACGATCGAGCATTTCAAGGCCATGGGCCTGGAGGTCATCCCCGGCACGGGCATGATGTCGTCGGCTATTCCCGGCGCCTTCGACGCCTGGGCGCTGATGCTGCGCGACCATGGCACGATGACGCTGCGCGAGGTGCTGGAGCCTGCCATCGGCTATGCCGAGAAGGGCTGCCCCATCCCCTATTCGACGACGGAGACGATCAAGGCGGTCAAGGACATGCTGGTCGCGCATTGGCCGTCGACCGCCGAAATCTTCCTGCCGGGCGGGGAGGTGCCGAAGCCCCAGCAACTCTATCGCAACCCCGCGCTGGCGGAGACGTGGAAGCGCGTGCTGGCCGAGGCGGAGGCCGCGGGGTCCGACCGCGTGGCGCAGATCGATGCCGCCCGCGCCGCCTGGTACGACGGCTTCGTGGCGGAGGAGATCGCGCGCTTCTGCGCCGAGGAGCCGCATATGGACGCGACCGGCCGCAAGAACGGCGGTCTGCTGACCATGGAGGATATGCACGGCTGGCGCGCGAGCTATGAGGAGGCGGTCTCCGCGACCTATCGCGACTGCACCCTGTTCAAATGCGGGCCGTGGAGCCAGGGGCCGGTACTGTTGCAGACCATGGCGCTGCTTGAAGGGTACGACATCGCCGCCATGGACCCGGAGGGCGAGGAATTCGTCCATACCGTGGTCGAGGCGATGAAGCTCGCCTATGCCGACCGGGAAACCTATTACGGCGATCCCGATTTCGTCGATGTGCCGATGGCGGACCTGCTGTCCAAGGAGTACGCGGGCGAGCGGCGGAAACTGATCGGCGCGGAGGCGTCCGGCGCCTTCCAGCCGGGCGTTATCGGCGGCAATAACTGGACGATCGATTACGAGGCCGCCTGCCGGCGCAAGCCGGTGGACGGCATCATGGCCGGGTTCGGCGGCGGCGAGCCGACGGCGCAGGAATCCAAGCTTCACGCCAGCGACACCTGTCACCTCGACGTGGCGGACGCGGCGGGGAATCTCGTCTCCGTCACGCCGTCGGGCGGGTGGCTGCAAAGCTCCCCGGTCATCCCGAAGCTGGGCTTCCCGCTGGGGACGCGCTTGCAGATGGCATGGCTCGACCCGGCGGCGCCGGCGGCGTTGCAGCCGGGACGGCGGCCGCGCACGACGCTGACCCCCTCGCTCGCCCATCGCGACGGGCGGCCCTATCTCGCCTTCGGCACGCCGGGCGGGGACCAGCAGGATCAGATGCAGATCGTCATGCTCTGCCGGCACATCGATCATGGCATGAACCTGCAACAGGCGATCGATTGTCCCTCATTCCATATCGAGCATTTCCCGAACAGCTTCTATCCCCGCCATGCCTCCCCCCGGAAGGTGGTGATGGAAAGCCGTTTCCAGGAGGCGGTGGTCGCGGGGCTGAAGGCGCGCGGCCATGACGTGAGCCTCGCGCCGCCTTGGTCGGAGGGCCGGCTGGCGGCCGCCGGTTTCGATCCCGACGGGACGCTGAAGGCTGGGGCCAATCCGCGCAACATGCAAGGGTACGCCGTCGGGCGCTGATCATGACGGACGGTGCCCACACGGTCCCCCCCGCCGCCAGGCGGGCGCGGATGCGCGGCTATGCCTCGGTGATCGCCAGCAATATCTGCTTCGGTCTGGCGATCGGCATGTTCCTGCCGCTGATCCCGCTGCGGTTGGATCAGGCGGGGACCAGCGCATTGCTGATCGGGGTCAATGCCGCCGCGTCCTCCTGCGCGATCTTCGTGACCGGGCCCTATATCGGGCAGGTGCTGCGCCGGGCCGGCTATGCCGGGGCGTTGTTCGGCGGGGCGTTGCTGTTCGCGGCGGCGACGCTCGCCATGATCGTCTGGCCGGGTTACGCGGCATGGACCGCGCTGCGTTTCGTCGCGGGGCTCGGCATGTCGGTCCATTGGGTGGCGAGCGAGAGTTGGCTCAACGCCGCCGCCGACGAGCGGGAGCGGGGCCGCGTTCTTTCCATCTATGTCGCCGCCTTCATCGGCGGCACGGCGGGTGGGCCGCTGGTGCTCAATCTGATCGGGACGGGCGGATCGACGGCCTTCGTCGCGATCATCCTGCTTTCCGTCCTCTCCGCGCTCGCCATCCTGCCGGGCCGGTCCGGCGCGCCGGTGTTCGAGCCGATGGCCAAGGCGGCCTTCGCCAAGGTCTTCCGCATCGCGCCGCGCCTGATGTCGGCGGGCTTGCTGATGGGGGTGGCGCAGGGGGCGGCGCTGACGTTGATGGCGCTCTATGGCGTGCGCGCGGGTCTGCCGGAATCGGACGCGACGCTGTTGCAGGCGGCATTGCTGGGCGGGGGGCTGTTGTTGCAGTTCCCGATCGGCTGGCTCGCCGACCGGGTCGGGGACCGGCATCGGCTGATCGTGCTGCTTGCCCTCGTCTCCGTCGCCGGGGCGGGGTTGCTGGTGCCGCTTACCCACGATCCGGTGCTGCTCTATCCGATGGTGATCGTCTGGGGCGGGTGTCTGATCGGCATCTACACGGTGGCGCTCGCGCTGCTCGGTGCGCGGTTCGCGCAACTGGGCGGCATGGCGGCGGCGAACGCGGCCTTCATCCTGACCTGGGAGCTCGGCACCTTCTCCGGCGGGCCGATCGCGGGCGGCGTGATGCAAGTCATGGGACCGCCCGGCATGGCCCTGGTGATGGGGGTGAGCGCGGCCGCCGTCGGTCTGCTGATGGCATGGCGCGTGGCGCTGGACCGGCCGGGATAGGGGATCAACGTCCCGCCACGCCGAGATGTTGCAGGCGCGCGAGCCAGCGGGCGCGGGTCCGGTCGTCCAACTCTTCGGCCCCACCGATCAGCGTCCAGCGCACCGGCCTTATGCCGACGAAATGCAGGATATTGCGGGTCAGGCTCTTCAGGCTGTGCGCGCCATAGAACCAGCGGTAGGCGAGGGCGGGCATCCCCATCGTGACGACGACGCGCGCGGATCGCCCGCCCAGGGCCTTCCGGGGCAGGCGTCCGCCGTCATAGGAAAAGGCGAAGCCCGGCCGGAGCACCTGTTCCAGGAACAGCTTCACGAGCCCGGGCATGGTGCCGAGCCAGAGCGGATAGATCAGCACGATATGCTCCGCCGCCCGCAATGCCGCTTGCGCGGCGGCGATATCCGGCGGCGGTTCCTCATGCTCGAACGCCTGTTTCGTGCGCAGGACGGGAATGTCGAGGCGCGCGACATCGATCCGCGTCACCGCGTGGCCGGCTTCCGCCGCGCCGGCCGCATAGGCGTCGGCCAGCCCGTGGACGAAGTGGTCACCCGCCGGGTCCGGGTGGCCGTCGATCAACAGGATGCGCATGACCCGCAGCCTTCCGTTCGCGTGTTTCGAGCGAAGCAAGAATAGGCCGATCGTCACGCCGCGTCCCGCGACGAATCGATCAGGGCCAGGTTTCCTCCGGCCCGGCGAAGCGGCTTGTCAGGAAATCGATGAAGGCGCGCACCTTGGCGGAAAGATGGCGGCTCGGCGGGTAGACGGCATGGATGCCGACGGGATCGCTCTCGAAGGCTTCCAGCGCGGGCTCCAGACGCCCATCACGCCATGCCTCCCCACAGATGAAGCAGGGGCTCATCACCACGCCCCGGCCGCCGATCGCGGCTTCCACCAGCACATGGCCGTTATTGGCATGCATCGGTCCGGTCGGAACCTGAACGGTGAAGGGCGCGCGGGTTTCCGGCTCGGCGAAATCCCAATGTTGCTGCGATTGTTGATAGGCATAGGTCAGGCAATGATGATTCGCCAACTCGCGCGGGTGCGTGGGTTTGCCGTGCCGGCGCCAATAATCCGGCGCGGCCAGCACCATCCGGCGGCTGGAGGCGATGCGCTTGGCGATCAGGCTCGAATCGGCCAGCCGCCCGATCCGCACCGCCATGTCGAATCCTTCCTCCAGAAGGTCGACCGTGCGGTCGGCGCATTCCATGTCGATCTGGACGTCGGGATAGCGCGCCATGAAATCGGGTAGCGCGCGGCCCAGATGCTCGATCCCGAAACTGACCGGCGCGGAGAGGCGTAATATCCCGCGCGGATCGACCTGCAGGCGGGTGACGGCGAGCTCCGCCTCCTCCGCTTCCGAGACGATGCGCCGGCAGCGCTCATAGAAGGCTTGCCCGACCTCCGTCAGATTGAGCCGCCGCGTCGTGCGGTTCAGAAGTTGCGCGCCCAGCCGCTCCTCCAGGCGCGTGATCTGCTTGCTGACAGCCGATTTGGAGAGGCCGAGCCGCTCGCCCGCCTTGGTGAAGCTACCGACCTCGACCACGGCGGTGAATACCGCGATTCCACTGAGATCGTGCATGGCGGAGATGCCCTTCGTTCATTGTTCGCGATCCATCAACAATCTGATTACCAGGAGCCCGATTGTTTGCCCAGTGCTTCCGCCCACCTATTGCGGCGAGACACCAATTGACCTCGGCAGGGCGATGGCCTGCTGGGCGCGCGATGAAAGGGGAAGGCAAGATGACGAAGATTCTGGTACTTTACTATTCGACCTGGGGCCATGTCGAGACGATGGCCGAGGCGGTCGCCGAGGGCGCGAAGGGCGTCGCGGGAACCGAGGTCACGATCAAGCGCGTGCCGGAGCTGATGCCCGACGACATTGTCGAGAAGATGGGGGTCAAGACCGATCAGCCGGCCCCGATCGCGGACCCGTCGGAACTTGGCGACTATGACGCGATCCTCTTCGGAACACCGACGCGTTTCGGCAACATGGCCGCGCAGATGCGCAATTTCCTCGACCAGACCGGCGGGCTTTGGGCGAAGGGCGCCTTGATCGGCAAGGTCGGGAGCGTCTTCACCTCCACCGGCACCAATGGCGGGCACGAGACGACGGTGACCAGCTTCTGGAACACGCTGGCCCACCACGGGATGGTGATTGTCGGGCTCAGCTACGACAATCCGGAGCTGGCGGATCTCGACGGTATTCGCGGGTCGAGCCCCTATGGCGCGGCTGCCATCGCCGGTGGCGACGGGTCGCTGAAGCCGAAGGAAATCGACCTGACCCTTGCCCGTGCGCAGGGCAAGCGCGTGGCGGAGATCGCCGCGAAGCTGAGCGCGTAGGGACGATTGTTCCCGCCCGTCGGAGCCATTTTCCGGCGGGCGGGGAACGCATGGAACAACGACCGACCGGAGGATGGACCCATGGGACTGCTCGTCGATGGCGAATGGCATGACAAATGGTACGACACGGACAAGACCGGCGGTCGGTTCAAGCGATGGGATAGCGCCTTCCGCAACTGGGTGACCGCCGACGGCGCGCCCGGTCCTGGTGGAGAGGGAGGCTTCGAGGCCGAGCCCGGGCGCTATCACCTCTATGTCTCGCTCGCCTGTCCCTGGGCGCATCGCACGCTGATCATGCGCAAGTTCAAGGGGCTGGAGAAGATGGTCGGTCTGTCCGTCGTGCATTGGCTGATGGGCGGTCAGGGCTGGCAGTTCAAGGACGGTCCCGGCGTTATCCCGGACCCGATCCATGGCGTCGACTACATGCACCAGCTCTATACCCACGTGGCGCCGGACTATTCGGGTCGCGTGACGGTGCCGGTGCTGTTCGACCGGAAGCGGGATACCATCGTCTCCAACGAGTCGGCGGAGATCATTCGTATGCTGAACGACGCCTTCGACGGCGTCGGCGCGAAACCGGGGGATTACTATCCGGCCGATCTGCGCGAGGAGATCGATGCGGTGAACGCCCGCATCTACGACACCGTCAATAACGGCGTCTATAAGGCGGGATTCGCCACGACCCAGGAGGCCTATGAGGAAGCGGTGCATCCGCTGTTCGAAAGCCTGGACTGGCTGGAGGAGCGGCTGGCCGACCGGCGCTATCTGATGGGCGACCGGCTGACGGAGGCGGATATCCGGCTGTTCACGACGCTGGTGCGCTTCGATCCGGTCTATGTCGGCCATTTCAAGTGCAATATCCGCCGGTTGGTCGATTATCCGAACCTCTGGGCCTATGCCCGCGACCTTTATCAGACGCCCGGCGTGGCGGAGACCTGCGACTTCCGGCACATCAAGCATCACTATTACGAAAGCCACGATCACGTGAACCCGACCGGCGTGGTGCCGGCGGGGCCGCTGCTGAATTTCGACGCCCCGCATGGGCGTGAAAACCTGATGGCGGCGTGACCGGCGGCGCGACGGAGGACGAAATGAGCGTTGAGGTCAGATCCTTCGACAGCCTGGGTGCCTTTCAGCTCGACTGGTTGAACGCGAAGCATCATTTCAGCTTCGGCCACTATCACGACCCGGAGCGCATGGGCGTGGGACCGTTGCGCGTGTGGAACGACGACGCGATCCAGCCGCGCACGGGCTTCGACCCGCACCCGCATCGCGACATGGAGATCATCACCTATGTCCGCGAGGGCGCGATCACGCATAAGGACAGCCTCGGCAATACCGGCCGGACGGAGGCGGGTGACATCCAGGTGATGTCCGCCGGCAGCGGTATCGTCCATGCGGAGTATAATCTGGAGGACGATCCGACCCGTCTCTTCCAGATATGGATCATGCCGCGCGGCAAGGGCGGCGCTCCGCGTTGGGAAACGCGGCATTTCCCGAAGGCCGGCGACAACGGCGGCGGCGGGCTCAAGCCGCTTGCCTCCGGCCGGAAGGGTGTCGGAGACGTGGCGCCGATCGACCAGGACGCGACCCTATTCGCCGGCATGGTTCCGGCGGGCACTGCAATCGATCACCCGCTGGGCCGTGACCGTCAGGCCTATCTGGTCGCCGCGCGCGGCCGGCTGATCGTCGACGGCGTGCCGGCTGACACCCGCGACGGAATCCTGGTCCGCGACACCGAGACCATAAGGCTGGAAGCGCCTTCGGAAGGGGGCGAGGATGCCGAGGTCATCCTGGTCGATCTGCCGCTCTAGGCCGGATCGGGGCCTTACTTGGGTAACCCGCCCTTGCATGCGGGCGAGTGTCCACTAATATCAAAAGCGTCAAGAATGCTGTCGGAAAAGGCGGGCAGACACACGGAACGATGGCGGTCGATCGCGAGGGCATAAAAAGCGGCTATTTCCAGCGCATGGCGGAAGAAAGCATGCGCGAGAACGGCATCGTTCCCTTGAGCGACGCGGAACGCCGTCTGTCGCGCGATGCGATATTGGCGAGCCGCCCGGTTGGCGCGGGCCTGTGGGTCTTCGGGTACGGTTCGCTGATGTGGAACCCGGCTTTTCACTATGTCGAGAAATGCCGGGCGAAACTCTTCGGCTATCACCGCAGCTTCTGTCTTCAGACGCCGATAGGGCGGGGTAGCAAGGATTTTCCGGGGCTCGTGCTCGGCCTCGACCGGGGCGGGTCGGTGCGCGGCGTCGCCTTCCGCATCGCCGAGGAGGCGGCGGAGGAGGAGCTCGACATCATCTGGGCGCGGGAGATGCTGGCCGGCTCCTACTGTCCGCGCTGGGTCCATTTGCTGGACGAGGAGACGGGCGCGCGGTTCCGCGCCATCTCCTTCGTGATGCGGCGGGAATGCGACCGCTATGCCGGTGATCTGGACCGGGACGAGGCCGCGCGGCGCATCGCGCATGCGGCGGGGCGGCTCGGCCCCTGCCGGGAGTATCTGGAGAACACGGTCCTGGCGCTCCATGAACTCGGCATCGCCGACGGACCGATGCATGACCTTCTCCGCCGGGTGCGCGTGATCGCGGGTGGGGGTGAAGGAGCGGGGGAGGGTCCCCGACTGACGGAGGCATCCTGATGGCCGATTTGGATATGCGGAAGGTCCGCAAGACGGACGAGGAATGGCGGCGTCAATTGACGCCCGACCAGTACAAGGTCACCCGGAAGGGTGGGACGGAACGGCCCTTCAAGAACCAGTTCTGGAACTGCAAGGAACCGGGGACCTATCGCTGCGTTTGTTGCGATGCGCCCTTGTTCGACGCGGAGACGAAGTACGACAGCCGCAGCGGCTGGCCCAGCTTCACCGAACCGGTGACGGACCACGCGGTGGCGGAACGCACGGATCGCTCTCTCTTCATGACGCGCACGGAGGTCTTGTGCGCCACCTGCGACGCGCATCTGGGGCATGTCTTCCCGGATGGCCCGCCGCCGACGGGGTTGCGCTACTGCCTCAACTCGGCGGCGCTGACGCTCAAGAAGAAATAGCCGGGGCGGGGCGAGTCGGTTAGCGTCCCGTCGTCATGAATCGCAAGGAACGCAGAGCGGCCGCCAAGCGCAAGGCCCAGACCGGCGGCGCGGGCGGCCTCGTCGTCGGCAACGCCGGTAAGGCGTCCAAGCACCGGGCCGAGGGGCGCGAGGCGCTGTTGACGCTCGGCCGGCAATTGCATGAGCAAGGCCGGTTGCAGGCGGCCGACCGCTATTACGTCCAGGCATTGCAGGCCGATCCGGACGATGCGGAGGCGCTTCGCCTGCGCGGCGCGCTCGCGCTTCAGATCGGCAATCACGAGGCGGCGGCGGAACTGCTGCGCCGCGCCGCCAAGCATCTGCCGGGGGATGCGGAGGTGCATCTCCATCTGGCCGCCGCGCTGGAGGGGCTCGGCCGGGCGAAGGAGGCGGAGCGCATCTATCGCAGGGCCGTCGCGCTGGCCCCCGGGGATGTGGGCGCGCGCATGCAACTTGGTGCCTTCCTGCGGCTTTCCGGAGATTTCGCGGCGGCGGAGCCGGTGCTGCGGGAGGCCCGCGCGCTCGACCCCGGCCATGCGGCGTCGGCCTATCATCTGGCGGCGCTCTTGATCCAGGCGGGCCGGGGGGCGGAAGCCGTCGCCCATGCCGAGGCCGCCCATGCGGCCGACCCGGGGGATGCGGATATCCTGATCGTCCTCGGCGTCGCGCGCCAGCATGCGGGCGATTTCTCGGGCGCGGAGGCGGCCTTCCGGTGGGTCGATCGGTTGAAGCCGGGCAATCTCGGCGCGGCGATCAATCTGGCCTCGCTTCTGGTGGCCGACGGCCGGTTGGTGGAGGCGGAAACGGCTGCGCGCGCGGCCGTCGATGCCGCGCCGGAGAGCGTGCCGGCGCTGCTCAATCTGGGCGTCGTGCTGACGGCCGCGGAACGGTTCGAGGAAGGGGAGGCGATCTATCGCCGGGCCCTCGACCTCGCGCCGGACTATGCCGAGGCTTGGGGCAACTATGCCAATCTGTTCCGCATGGCCGGCCGGCACGAGGAGGCGGAGACGGCCTATCGCCGCGCGCTGGCCCTCGATCCGGAGGGCGCGCGGCACCGTTTCCAGCTCGGCATGGGGCTTCTGGCCCTCGGCCGGTTGGAGGAGGGATGGGCGCTCTACGAACATGGTTTCGCCTGCGGCGAGCGCCGCCCGAATCGAGAGCCCGACGCCGCGCGCTGGCAGGGCGAGAGGTTGGAGGCGGCGCGCCTGCATATCTGGCCGGAACAGGGGGTGGGGGACGAAATCCGCTTCCTTGGCCTTGTCGGGGAGGCGGCCGCGCGCGCCGATGGCGAGACGCTTGTCGAATGCGATGCGCGGCTGCTGCCGCTCGCCCGGCGCTCCTTTCCGGGGCTCGCCTTCGCCGCCACGGACGCGGTCGCGGCGCGGGACGGCGACCGCCGCATTCCGATGGGAAGCCTTGCCGCCATGCTGCGCGCGCGGGTGGCGGATTTCCCCGACCGCGATGGCTATCTGAAAGCCGATCCGGCGGCCCGGGCGGATTTCGCGGCACGTCTCGCGGCGCTGGGGCCGGGGCTCAAGGTCGGAGTCGCCTGGCGCAGCGGGCTGACCAGTTCTCGGCGCGACAGCGCGCATGGCCCGCTCGACGAATGGGCGCCGATCCTGACGATGGCGGGTGTCCGGCCGGTCAGTCTGCAATATGGCGATGTGGAAGGGGAACTGGCCCGCGCCGAGACCGCCCACGACATCAGAATCGCCCGGTGGCCCGATCTCGACCTGAGGCAGGATCTCGACCGCGTGGCGGCGTTGATCTCGGAATTGGATCTCGTGATCGCGACGGGAAGTTCCGTCTGCGACCTCGCGGGCGCGCTCGGCGCGCCGCTCTGGGCGCTCTACCGGCCGCGGGACTGGGTCATGCTGGGGACCGACGGCACGCCCTGGTATCCCCGCGCGCGGGTCTTCTGCCGCCGTCCGGGAGAGGGCTGGGCGCGGCTCCTCACCGAGACGGTCGCGCCCAGCCTGGCCGGGCTTCGGGACCGAGGCTAAGGAAATTGCGAAAAGATCGCGGATAAAGTTTTTTAATAATTCTAGAATGCACTTGATTTCGCGCCGTCCAAACGCACATTAGAACTGTTCCAGGGACGAGCCTAGGGCTCGGACCTGACCCAGGTTTTCAGCCGCCGGATAGCTGGCGGTTTAACCATCTTCAATCCTGAAGGAGGAGGTTCATCCATGTTGAAGGAAGGCGACAAGGTTCCGGGCGTTACGTTCCGCACGCGCGAGGACGGCAACTGGAAGGCCGTGACGACCGACGAGATTTTCGGCAACAAGCGCGTCGTCGTGTTCTCCCTGCCGGGGGCGTTCACGCCGACCTGCTCGTCCACGCACTTGCCGGGTTTCCTCGAGAAGAACGCGGAAGTGCGCGCCCAGGGCGTCGACGATATCTATTGCCTCAGCGTCAATGACAGCTTCGTCATGAACGCCTGGGCGAAGGAGCAGGGCGTCGACGACGAGGTCAAGATGATCCCGGACGGCAATGGCGAATTCTCGGACAAGATGGGGCAGCTCGTCGACAAGGCCGATCTCGGCTTCGGCAAGCGCAGCTGGCGCTATGCCATGGTCGTCAATGACGGCACGATCGAGAAGATGTTCGTCGAGCCGGAGAAGCCCGGCGATCCCTTCGAGGTCAGCGACGTGGATACCGTCCTTGGCTATCTGAAGGAAGCCAAGGAAAAGGCGGCCTAAGCGGCCACCTCCCGAGAGGGTACGACGGAAAGGGGCATCGCCTTGGCGGGCGGTGCCCCTTTTCTCGTTCGGGCTGTGGGCCCCTTCTTTCGTCTGATACCAAATCTTGTTGCTTCTGCCCCATGGGGACGTCCCTCCCGGGTTCTCGGCTAGGAGCGCGTGCCGTGGCGATGCGGGGCATGGCGAGGCGCGGGCGACGCGCCCTTCGGTCGCGTTCGGCTTCCGTCGGAGGGCGTCAACGCGGCTTGACGATGCCCCGCATCGCCCGCGCCACCCTTCCTACCCGACCAAAGCCGAACGCGATCCGCATGAAGCAGGCGCAACAAGATTTGGTATCACGCTTCCGCGCGCACGAAGTCGATCGATTGCCGGGCGGTGCGCAGGGCATGCTTGCGCTTGAGGGGGCTGTGGAGGAAGCGGTCTAGGGCGGCGGCCGCGAGGCCGTGCCACGGGGCCTCGGGGCGCTCCACCGCTTCCTCGGCCAGCGCGACGGTCAGCTTCAGCTTGTGGGCGGAGACGATATATTCGAACTCCCCATGATCGAGGAGCCCGTCCAGCACGTCGGCATGGAAGCGCTCCGGCATGTCGACCGCCCACGCCTCCGGAACCGTCCCGTATTCCCGCGTCCGGTCGGTGAAGGCCGCGTTGCGCCCGAGGAAACAACCGATTTGCAACAGACCCGCCGGCCAGATATCCGGCGCGCGTTCCGCCAGCTTGCGCACGGCGTTGCCGAAGGTCAGCGCGTGCGTGAAGTCGAGCCAGGTGACGTTCTGCGATACCGGGCCGTCGGTTCGTGCCTGCCAGGACAGATCGAAGCGCAGCATCTGGTCCGCCGCCGCCGCGAGAAGCCGGTCATAGAGCACCAGCGGATCGGCCGCCGCCCCGGCCCGGCGCGTCGCCGCCAGGACCTTGCGCACGGAATCGCGCGCGAGCGTTTCGGCCGCGGGCAAGTCGCCGGTGCCCGCGCGCCAGGCGGCGAGCGAGGGCGCGTACTCCTTGAATTCCGGAATCAGATCCTCGCGCGGGGCGAGGACGAGGCTTCGGGTCAGCATCGCCAGGATGGCTTCCAGCGTCTCCCGGTCGGGGGCGAGCCAGGCGATCAGGTCGCGGGTCTTGTAGGTATAGATCGCGGAATGGCCGAAATCGGCGTAATGGGCCAACGCCGCGCGGGCGAAGCTGGGCTCCAGCGCGTCCCAGGTAAGGCCCGCATCGAGCGCGCCGCGCATGCGGGCGAGCGCGCCCGCCTCGTCCTCCGCCTCGACGGCCGCCAGGAAGGCGGCCTCGTCCCAATCCGCCGTGCCGCCCGGAAAGGGATGGCGGGGGCAGCGCTGGCCGTCCCAGGCGAAATGGCCGATCGCCTCCAGATAGGCGACGAGGCGATGCTCCGGCGCGTTCGTGCTCGCTGGTGCCGGGTTCCGCGCCAGGCGTAGCCAATCCGCCGCCGCCGGCAAGGCGTGCGTCGCGCCATATTCCAAGCGGTCGGCCGTCTCGCGGATCGTCGCGGCGAGCGCGTCGTCGGCACTGCCGCCCGCCTTTTCCAGCCGCGCGAGCTCGCGCGCCATGCGGTCGTACTCGTGCCGGTCGAAACTGTCGAGAAGCGCCGCGATCGACCGCCGCGCGACCTCGGAGGCGGGCGGGTCGGCGAGGTCGAGTTCGATCCGTCCGGCCCGCTCGCGCGTGGGATAGGTTCTGAGCCGATCCCCGCCGACCAGCGTCTCGCCGCTTTCCAGATCGAATTTCCAATTATGCCAATTGCAGGTGAGGAGGCAGGCGCCATCCGCCCCCTTGCTGACACTCCCCTGGGAGAGCGGGTAGCCCTCATGCGGACACTGGTTGTTGCAGGCCCGCACGCTCCCGTCGTCGAGGCGGAAGAGCGCGATCTGCTTGCCGCGATCGGTCTTCACCACCCGACGGGCACCGGGGGCCAAGTCATCGCTCGCCAATAGGTCGGTCCAGCGCGGCGCGCTGTCCGGGTCCGGGGACGTCATCGTGGCATGTCTCATGACATCAGTCTCTCATGCGTCCGATAGGGAGGGAAGCGCGGCGCCGCCTCGATTGGGGCCGCCGCCCAGGGGAGTCGAGATGGGGGGAGTCGAGATGGGAGGGTCGAGATGGGGGACGGGCCGGCACGGCGTCCAGCCCAGGTCACGCCGCGCCTTCCGCGCGTCGATCCGCTGGCTGCGGGCGAATCCGGCGGCGGCCGGCCCCTCGGCGGCGACCGCGGCCGAGACCGGCACGGTCTCGATGACGGGGCGCGCGACCCCCCGCCTTGCCGCCAGGGCCCGGATCACCGCGTCGATCGGCACGCCGGAGACCGCGACGGCATTGACGCTTTCACCCCGGGGCAGGCCGGTCAGCGCGCGGCGATAGAGGTCCGCCAGATCGTCGGCATGGACCATCGGCCAACGTATTCCGGCGTCGCCAATGACCGGCACGGGACGACCGTCCTCCAGAGCCGCGATCCATGGCGCGATCGCGCCGCGTCCGGCCGAATCGAAGACGAGGCCCGGATGGATCATCACCGCGTCGATATGGGGAAGGTCGGCGATGCGCCGCCAGTGATCGACCATCCAGGCGAAGGCGGGCAGGGGGTCGAGCGGCGATGTCTCGTCCCGGAAGATCTGCGGCCCGTCGGGATAGAGCCACACCCCACCGGTATAGAGAACCCGCGCCCCGGGGGCGAGCGGCAGGCGTCCCGCCTCCAGCGCCGTGATCAGGGGGACCTCCGCCGCGCCCATGTCGGCGGCGGCGAAATCGGCGGCGCAATGGATCAACGCATCGAAGGGCGCCATGCCCGCGACCGCCGTATCGAGGGTGGCGAGGTCGCCGGACACCACCGCCGCACCCGCCAGGTCGGGCCGCCGCGCCCCTGCCGGGTCGCGCGTCAGAACCGTGACGGAATGGAATCCGGTAAGCGCGCGCAGGACCGCGCCGCCGATCAATCCCGTTCCGCCCGTCAGCAGGATATGCATCATCCTTCCTTTATAAATGAATTTCTTTAGAAAGTATCGCGCCATGCGCTTTATTTTTTCAAGGAAAAACTTTATAAAATAGATATGAAGGAAAAGCCCCCCAACGGAAGCGATCCGGCGACCGCCCAGACACCGGCCCAGACACCGGCCCAGACACCGGCCCATACCCGGCGGCGAATTCGCCGGTTGCTGAAACATGGCGGACCGCAACGCGCGGATGACCTGGCCGGGGCGCTTGGGCTTACCGCGATGGCGGTGCGCCAGCATCTCTATGCCATGGCGGATGCAGGGGAGGTGGAGGGTACCGCCGTCCCGCAAGCGCGCGGCCGGCCGGCGAAGCATTGGGCGCTGACATCGCGGGCCGACGCCTTTTTCGCGGACGGGCACGCCGATCTGGCGGTCGGTCTCATCGAAAGTCTGCGTCGCACGCTGGGGGAGGCGGCGATGGAACGGTTGCTCGCCGACCGGACGGCGCAACAGATCGCGGCCTATCGCGCGCGTGTCGGGCGGTACGAATCGCTCTATCGCCGGCTTCGGGAACTCGCCGCGATCCGGGGCGAGGAAGGCTATATGGCCGCCGTGGAACCCGATCCGGACGGTGCGCCCGAATGTTGGCTTCTGGTCGAGAACCATTGCCCCATCTGCCATGCGGCACGCGCCTGCACCGGCTTATGCGCCCAGGAGCTGACGGTTTTTCGCGAGGTGTTGGGGGAGGCGGTGTCGATCGAGCGGACGGACCATCTGCTCGACGGTGCGCGGCGTTGCGCCTATCGGGTGCGCGCGCGCGACGTCAGCGGCCGAGGCTCTGCTTGACCAGCGCGGACGCCTTGCCGAAATCCATCCGTCCGGCATAGCGGGTGCGCAACTCGCCCATCACCTTGCCCATCTCCTTCAGGCTGGCGGCATCGAGGGCGGCGATGGTGGAATCGACCGCGTCCCGGGTCTCGCTCTCGCTCAATTGCTTGGGAAGGAACTGGCGGATGACATCGATTTCCGCCTGTTCCTGTTCGGCGAGTTCGAGGCGCCCCCCCTGTTCGTACATCGCGATCGATTCCTCGCGCTGCTTCACCATGGACTGAAGCATCTGGAGGATTTCATCGTCGGTTATGCGGCCATCGGGACTCTTGCCCCGGGCGGCGATGTCGCGATCCTGCAGCGCGGCCAGGATCAAGCGCAATGTGGAGATCGCGCGTTGATCCTTCGCGCGCATCGCTTCCTTCAGGGCTTGGTTGAGCCGCTCGCGGAAATCATTCGACATCGGGGTGCCTCTCCTTGGCTGATCAAGGCAGGGCGCGTGGACAGAATGGAGCCTTCAGGCGCCCCCACCCGACCGGTGGCGCACGATATGGGAAAGCATCAGGCGGCGCAACATAGGGTTATTCGTCTAACTTGTTGATTTTGCAGAAAATCGAAAAAATGACCGGACTTGACCGGGCGCCCCGGGCACCTTATCTCTGCGCTCTGGCTCCCGGCACGGGACGGGCGGGCCGGGGCCGATCGCGCCGTCGTCGAGTCCTACTGGCTCATGCTCCGGGACCCGCGGTATCGCAATCCACGTCGCCACCGCCCGGGCCGATACCGGCCGAATGCACGCCACCGGGAGCCATGCCATGACAGAAACCGCCAAGCCGACCGCTTCCGAGAGGCCGATCTTCCCCGAGCGCCCCGAGGGCGCAACCGCCGCGTTGGTCCTGGCCGACGGCACGGTTTTCTGGGGGCGCGGCGCGGGCGCGGCCGTCATCCGGGTGGGCGAGGTCTGCTTCAACACCGCGATGACCGGCTATCAGGAGATCATGACCGATCCGTCCTATGCCGGGCAAATCGTGACCTTCACCTTTCCCCATATCGGCAATGTCGGTGCCAATATGGAGGATATAGAGACCATGACGCCTTCGGCCTGCGGCGCGGTGCTGCGGGCGGAGATCACGGAGCCCTCGAACTTCCGCGCGGCCTCTAATCTCGACGGATGGCTGAAGGCGCATGACCTGCCCGCCATCGCCGGCATCGACACCCGCGCGCTGACCCGGCGCATCCGGGACCAGGGCGCGCCCAACGGCGCGTTGCAGCATGCGCCGGACGGCGCCATCGATCTGGAGGCGCTGTGGCGCATGGCGCGCGACTGGCCGGGGTTGGAAGGCATGGACCTCGCCAAGGGTGTGTCCTGCACGCAGCCCTATGACTGGACGGAGACCGCCTGGACCCTCGGCCAGGGCTATGGCGAGATGGATGCGGGGACGGCGCGCTTCCACATCGTCGCCGTGGATTACGGCATCAAGCGCAATATTCTGCGCAACCTCGCCACGCTCGGCTGCAAGGTCACGGTCCTGCCGGCCACCGCGACGGCGGAGGATGTGCTGCGCCGGAAGCCCGACGGTGTCTTCCTCTCCAACGGGCCGGGCGACCCGGCGGCGACGGGCGAATATGCCGTGCCGATGATCAAGGCGGTGGTGGCGGCGGGGATACCGATTTTCGGCATCTGTCTTGGTCATCAGATGCTGGCGCTGGCGCTCGGCGCGCGGACGGCGAAGATGCATCTCGGCCATCATGGCGCCAATCATCCGATCAAGGACCTGACCACGGGCAAGGTCGAGATCACGAGCCAGAATCACGGCTTCGTCGTGGTGCGGGAGAGCCTGCCGGACGCGGTGGAGGAAACCCATTTCTCCCTGTTCGACAAGTCGCTGGCCGGTATCCGGGTGACGGGCAAGCCGATCTTCTCGGTGCAGTACCATCCGGAAGCCTCCCCCGGCCCGCGCGACAGCCACTATCTCTTCAAGCGCTTCGTGGAGATGATCGAGGCGCACAAGGCCGAAGCGGTCGCCTGATCGTCGGTCGGGCTTCCCCGCCCTTTCGATTGCGGCACGCGATACGGGACAAAAGAAAAGGGGCGGTCGCGCGTGGCGGCCGCCCCTTGTTCGTTCGGACTGTCGCGGCGATCAGTTCAGCCGGGTCGAAACCGACTTGATCGCGTCGTCCATCACCTTGGTGCCGGCGGCGCCCTTCATCTGATCGCCGATGACGATGCCGGCGGCGTCGATCGCCATGTCGACGGCCTTGCCGCGAACCTCCCGGATCGCATTGGCCTCGGCCTGGGCGATCTTGTCCTCGGCCTGTTGCTCGCGGCGCTTGATGAAGTCGGCCAGACGCTCGTCGGCCTCCTTCTTCAGGGCCTTGGCTTCCTTCTTGGCGTTCTCGACGATCTTCTCGGCCTGGTCCTCGGCCTCGCGCTGCTTCTTCTTGGCGTCGGCGAGTTGCTTGTTCGCCTCCTCCTTGAGCTGCTCGGCCTGTTCGATCTCGGCGCGAATCCGGTCGATTCGGCCATGGACCGCCTCGCGGATCGGGCCCCGGCCCTTCACATAGGCCAGGATCACGAAGCCGACGAAGGAGACGCCGACCCAGAAAGTCGTGTTCTGCAGAAGCGCATCCATCGGATCAGGCCTCCTTGCCGGCGGAATCGAGGGCGCTGTCGATCGCCTTCTTGGTCGGCGCCTTGCCGACCAGCTTGGCGACGGCGGCGGTCGCCGTCTCGCTCGCGACCTCGCGGATTTCGGCGAGCGCGGCGGTCCGGGCGTCGTCGATCCGCTTCTCGGCCTCGGAAATCATGGTCGCCAGTTCGGTATCGTGGCGTTCCAGCTTCTTGTCCTGGTCGGCCTTGATACGGTCCTGCGCCTTCCGGATTTCCTCGTTGGCGTCGGCCCGCGCGTCGGCCAGGAGCTTCTCATAGCCGGCGGCGATCTGGTCGACTTCCTCCTTCAGCTTCTCGGCCCGCTCCAGATCGGCGGAAACCTTCTGCTGGCGCTGCTCGATCACCTCGCCGACGCGCGGCAGGGCGACCTTCCACATCAACAGGAAGAGGATCAGGAAGCTGACGATCAGCCAGAAGATCTGGCTGGGAAAGGAGGTGGGGTCGAGCTGCGGCATGCCGCCACCGCCACCATGCGGTTCGGCCGCCATGGCGGCGCCCGCGCCGAACGCCAGGACGGCGGCGGCGAGACCCGCGATGCGGCTGTGCATCAGGATGTTCGTCATGAACGCGTCCCTTCGATCAGTTCGACCCGGATATCCCCGGGGACGATCCGTAACGGAAGGTCCCCGGCGTTCCGGGCCGTCACCCGGTTTGGGCGGGCAAGACGCGGGGGGCGGAACCCTGGGGTCCCAGGCGCCCCCGCGCGACGTCGAGCCGGCCGATCAGGTGAACAGGATCAGGAACGCGATCAGCAGCGCGAAGAGGCCGATGGCCTCAACCAGCGCGAAGCCCAGCATCGACAGGCCGAAGACCTGACCGCGCGAGGCGGGATTGCGGGCGACCGACGAGATCAGCGAGGAGAAGATGTTGCCGATGCCGATACCGACACCGAACAGCGCGATACAGGCCAGGCCCGCACCGATCATCTTGGCGGCTTCAACTTCCATTGTACTGTCCTTTCCTTCTCTCAAGGTTGATCCCGGGGCCGAGGGGATTCGGTTGTAGGCCTCGACCTCGGGATGCGGGGTAAAAGGGTACGCTTGCTCCGTCGCCTCCGGCCGGCGCCGCACTCAGTGCAGATGCAGCGCGTCGTTCAGATAGAGGCAGGTCAGGATCGTGAACACATAGGCCTGGATGAAGGCGATCATGAACTCGAACCCGATCAGCAGGACGTTGATCGCGATCGGCGCCAGCGCGCCGATGCCGAAGGTGGCAGCGCCCAGCCCGAAGACGAAGCCCGCGAAGACCTTCAGCATAGTGTGGCCGGCGACCATGTTCGCGAACAGTCGCACCGACAGGCTGATGGGACGCGAGAGATAGCTGATGATCTCGATCGGAATGATCAGCGGATAGAGGAACTTCGGCGCGCCGTCCGGCACGAAGAAGCTGAAGAAATGCAGCCCGTGCTTGGCCAGCCCGACGAGCGTCACGAAGACGAAGACGGCGAGCGCCATCGCGAAGGTGACGATGATGTGGCTGGTGTAGGTGAAGGCGCCAGGAACGAGGCCGAGCGCGTTGCCGAACAGCACGAACATGAAGATCGTGAAGATGAGCGGGAAGAACTTCCGCCCCTCCGATCCGACATTGTCCCGGATCATGTTGCCGATGAATTCGTAGACCGACTCCGCCATCGACTGCCAGGGGCCCGGCACCATCGCGCGCTTGCGCATGCCGCCGACCAGGAAGACGGTCGCGGTGACGACCGCGATGGTCATCCACAGCGAGGAGTTGGTGTAGTCGAAGCCGCCCGGGACCTCGACCAACGGCTTGATCGTGAACTGCTCTAGCGGACTGGCCACTGCTCACCCCATTCGCTTGGCGTTGCGGACCGGCCGGACGCAACGCCCCGCCGACCCCCTAATTCCCGAAAAGCCGGCCGCGCATCGCGCCGCCGCGCCCCCATGACCCGCGCCATGATCCGCGCGGTGCCGTTTCCGTCGTCCTCAGCCGCCCTTCCCGTCATCCGCCTCGTTGCCCGGATCATGGTCCGGACGCTTCCAGCCGATCCCGGCATCCTTGCCCTCGACCAGGCGATAGACGTTCATGACCCCCGCCGCGCCGCCGATGAACAGGAACAGCGCCATCAGCCACGGCCGCGTGCCCAGCCATTCGTCCAACAGATAGCCGATCCCGACGCCCACGATCAGGGCCGCGATCAGCTCGCTGCCGACTCGCATGGCATAGCCGATGCCTTGCCAGCGGCTGCGTTCCTCCGGCGAGCGTTTCCGATCCGACCCATGCGCGGCCTCGTACTGGGCCCGCGCGGCCTTCAGCCGCCGGTCGAAATCGTCTCCGTCCCCACCCCCGCCACCGTTCCCGGTCATGGCGTGGCCTTTCCGAACGCATGGTCGGCGACGCGGACGCGCCGAACACGATCATACCAATGCCGGGGTGGGTGCCCCCCTCCCGACGCGCGCGGAGAATAGGGACGGCGACCCGGAGCGTCAAGTTGCCGAATGGCGGAAATCAGGCGTTTTCGCGCAAGCGGACGGCTTGGCTCAGATCGACGGAGACGAGTTGCGAGATCCCGCGTTCGGCCATGGTCACGCCGAACAGCCGGTCCACCCGCGCCATGGTCAGCCGGTGGTGGGTGACGATCAGGAAGCGGGTGGTGCCGTTATGCGCGATCTCGTCGAGCAGGGTGCAGAACCGGTCCACATTGGAATCGTCGAGCGGGGCGTCTACCTCGTCCAGCACGCAGATCGGCGCCGGGTTGGTCAGGAACACGCCGAACAGCAGCGCGAGCGCCGTCAGCGCCTGTTCTCCCCCCGACAACAGGGAAAGGATCTGCATCTTCTTGCCCGGCGGGCTCGCCATGATCTCCAGGCCCGCTTCCAGGGGGTCGTCGGATTCGGTCAGCGTCAGCTTCGCCTCGCCCCCGCCGAAGAGCCGCACGAAAAGTTCCTGAAAATGCGCGTCCACCTTCTCGAAGGCGGCCAGCAGGCGCTCCCGGCCCTCCCGGTTCAGCGCATTGATTCCCTGACGCAGGCGCGCGATGGCGGCCAGCAGGTCTTCCCGCTCGCTCGTCATGCTCTCGATCTGCTCGGCCAGTTCGCTCGCCTCCTGCTCGGCGCGCAGATTGACCGGGCCGATATTGTCGCGCTCTCGCTTCAGGCGCTCGATCTTCGCCTCGACCTGATCCAGTTCGGGCAGGGGCGCGCCGTCCTCCAGATCCGCGATGGCGAGCACCTGGTCGGGCCGAACCTCCAGTTTCTCCGAGATCTGGTCGGCGACGGCGCCGGCGGCCTGTTCGGCATTCTCGATCTCGGCTTCCCGGCGGACCCGGCGTTCGCGCGCCTCGGCCAGTTGGCTCTCGGCCTGGCGCAGCATGCGGTCGGCCTCGATCTGCTCGGCCTCGGCCGCGGCCAGTTTCTCCGCCGCCATCTTGCGCCGCGTGTCGCTTTCCGCGATTTGGGTCAACAGGCCGTCGCGCTGGCCGGCGATTTCCTCCGGCCGGGAATCGATGGCGGCGAGATCGTCGCGCGCCTGGGCACGGCGCGCTTCCAGGTCGGCCATGCGACCGCCCGCGCCTTCCGCGCGCTCGCGCCAGCCCTTCTCCTCCTGCGCGATCGCCTGCAGGCGGCGGCCGCGCACCTCGGCCTCGCGGCGCAGTTCCTCGTAGGCGCCGCGCTTCTCCACCTGGTCGGCGCGCAATTCCGCCAGCGTCGTGCGCATGGCGCTGACCCGTTCACGCGCGGCGAGGGGGTTCTCCAGCACCTTGAGCGCGCTTTCGGCGGCGGCGATGGTTTCCTCCACCTCCGCCCGGTCGGCGGTCAGGCGCGTCTCCTCCTCCGCGATCGAATCGAGGCGCGAACGCGCCGCCGCCGATTTGTTCTCCAACCCAGCCAGATGCTGACGCGCGTCGTTCAGCGCCTGGAAGGCATGGCTATAGGTGGCGCGGGCGGTCTTCGCGGCTTCCTGAGCCGATGTCTCGGCGCCCAGCGCCTCGTCCCGTGCCGTCACCATCGCCTGAATCTCCGCCTCGGCGGCGGCGCGGGCCTCCTCGGCGGCACGGTCGTTGGCGGCGCGGGCCTCGGCTGTCTCGGCCTCCGCCTTCTCGCGCTCGCGCTCCAGGGCGCGTTCGGCCTCCGTCTTCTGGGCGCGCACATCCTCCAGGCGGTTGCGCTGCTCCAGCCGCTTGGCCGCGGGGGTCTCCGTCCCCGGCCGGACGGTCAATCCGTCCCAGCGCCAGAACCCGCCGTCGCGGCTGACCAGTCGCTGGCCGGTGGTCAGCGCGGGATGCAGGCGCTCCCCCTCATCGGCGGTTTCTACGACGCCGATCTGGGTGAGACGCCGGGCCAGCGCCTCCGGCGCGCGCACATGGGCCGACAAAGGCTCCGCCCCCCTGGGCAGGGCCGGCGCGTCGGCAAGCGGTGCCAGGGTCTTCCAATGGCTCGCCGCCGCCTCGTCCAGCGCGGCCTCCAGATCCTCGCCCAGCGCGACGCCGAGCGCCGCCTCGAACCCGCCATCGACGGAGACACGATCGATCGCCGGGGGGAAATTGTCGTCCTCGTCCCGCTCGACCAGCCGGGCGAGGGTCCTTTCCTCCGTCGCCAGCGCGTTGAAGGCCTTGTCCGCCGCCTGCACGCGCTCGCGCGCGGCGCGCTCGGTTTCCTCCAGGCTCTTGCGGGCCTCGGCGATCGCGGTCTCGATCCGCTGCCGGCTGGCGCGCTCGGCCTCGGCCACCTCGTCGCGCAGGCGGCTTGCTTCCGCGCTCCTGGCGGTGGCATCGGCATCCGCGCGTTCCGACGCGCCCTCGGCCTCCGCCAGCGCGGTTTCCGCCGCCTCGGCCTTGGCGCGGGCGCCGTCGATATCGCCGGCGCCCGCGATATCCGATTCTAGCTCCCCGCGCTCCGCCGTCAGCGCCTCGCGCCGGGCGGCGATCCGGTCGAGGCGCTGACGCCCTTCCTCGATCCGCCGGGTCAGGCTGTCGCGCTGGGCCTCGACGCCGGCGACATGCTCGGTCAGTTCCTCGAGTTCCGCTTCCTTTTCCGAAACGGCGGCGTCCGCCTTCTCGCGCGCGGCGCGGGCGGCCTCGCCCGCCTCCTTCTCGCCGGCGCGGGCGGCCTCGATCTCCTTCGCCTCGGCGGAAAGACGCTCGACCGCGGATTCCGCGTCGGATTTCAGCGTCCCCTCGCGCTCGATATCGGCGGCGAGTTGCTCCAGGCGCGTGGCGAGTTCCTGTTTCTGCGCGATCAGGCGGTTCTCCTCCTGATCGAGCTCCCGCTCCGCCAGCGTCAGGCGCTGAAGGTCCGCCGCCGCCTCGGCCTCGGCCTTGCGTAGTTCGGGCAGGGCGGTTTGCGCGTCGGCCTGGCGCCGGGAGGCGCTGGCGGCGGCGGCCGTGCGCTCGTGAACCGCGTTCTCCGCCTCGGCCATGCGGGCCTTGGCGCTGTCCACGCCTTCCTGCGCGGCGGTCCATTTGAGGTGCAGGAAGACGGCCTCCTGCTGGCGCAATTGCTCGGAAATGCGGCGATAGCGGTTGGCCTGCCGGGCCTGGCGTTGCAGGCCGCTCGACTGGCTTTCCAGCGCGCCGATCACGTCCTCCAGCCGCTCCAGATTGCTTTCCGCCGCGCGTAGGCGCAGTTCCGCCTCGTGTCGGCGGGAATGCAGGCCCCGGATACCGGCGGCCTCCTCCAGCAGGGTGCGCCGTTCGGTCGGTTTCGCGCCGATCAGCGCGCCGACGCGGCCCTGGCTGACGATCGCGGTGGAATTGGCGCCGGAGGCGAGGTCGGCGAACAGGAGCTGCACGTCGCGCGCACGCACCTCCTTGCCGTTGATCCGGTAGGTCGAGCCCTGGCCACGATCGATGCGGCGGGTGATCTCGATCTCGTCGACATCGTTATAGGCCGAGGGGGCAAGCCGGGAGGCGTTGTCGAGGACGATCGCCACCTCGGCCGAATTGCGCTGGGCGCGGTTGGAGGACCCGCCGAAGATGACGTCGTCCATCTCCCCGCCGCGCATGCGCTTGGCGGAGGTCTCGCCCATCACCCAGCGCAGGGATTCGATGACGTTGGACTTGCCGCAGCCATTGGGACCGACGACTCCGGTTATGCCCGGCTCGATCAGGAGCTCGGTCTGGTCCACGAAGGACTTGAAGCCGTGCAGTCGGATCTTCTTGAAGTCCACCGCGTCGATCCGTCCTCAACCGTCACCGTTTGGGCGTCATAATCCGGGTCGATCCCGGCCCGGTCCCTGGGGCCGGGCCGTCGATTCCCATTCGTTCGCGTTCACTGAGTCCCGATTCTTAATACCCCGCAAGCCATGCGGCCGGATAGGGCCCCGGCCAAGGGCGATTCGTCAGCCGAGCGCGCTGTCGATCGCCTCGGCGAAGGTCTCGAAGGGCTGGGCGCCGACGATCTTCGTCTCCCCGATCAGGAAGGTGGGGGTGGAATTGATGTCGTTCATCTCGGCGGCCTCGTTGCGCGCGTCGCGGATGGCGTTGAACAGCGCCTCGTTCTCGAAGCAGGCCTGAAGCGTTTCCTGGCTCATACCCGCGAAGCGCCCGACCTGGGAGAGCGCGTCCAGCACATTCTCGGACCGCGCCCAATCCTGTTGCTTGTCGAACAGGGTGGAGATGATCGGGAAATAGCGCTCCTTCGGCGCGCAGCGCGCCATCATGGAGCCGGCCGCCGCCGCGCCGTCGAGCGGGAACTCGTGCATCACCAGCTTCGCCTTGCCCGGATCGATATAGGCTTCCTTCACCTGGGGTAGGGTGTCGTCGTGGAATTCCTTGCAATGCGGACAGGTGAGGGAGGCGTATTCATGGATCGTCACCGGCGCGTCCGGATCGCCCATCACGCGCTGTGCCATCATCTCCTCGATGCTGGGCAGGTCCGCCAGGGCGCGGCCCGTTCCCAGGAACGGCACGGCGGCAAGGCCGGCGGCCGCGACGGCGAGGCCATGGAAACGGCGGCGGGTGATGGTCGGCGAAGCGGTCATGACGGGTCGTCTCCTCGAATCGTCGCGGTAATCGGCGGATCATTCAGCATCGGGGCCGGAGTATAGGTAGGCGCGCGGCCCCGAACAACAGGCGCCTGGGGCTCTTCCCAGCCTATTCCTGGTCCGGCTTTGTGGCGGTATCGCGGCGCAGGACGGCGCGTCCGAGGCGGTGCAGACGCTCGCGCAGTTCCGGGTCCTCGATATGGGCGAGGCGCGCGTCGAGGCTTTCCGTCTCCGTCGCGTTCAATGGCCTTTGCGGCGGTTTCGGGGCCTTGCGCGGCCCGTCCGCGCCGGGGCGGCGGATGGGCGCCTGGATCAGCTTCAGCCGCGCGACCGCGTTATAGCCGAAATAGCCGTTGATCCGCTCGATCACCTGCGGCTCCAGATGCATCAGTTCGGTGGCCAGCGGGCCGTCCACGCGGATGGTGAGCGTGCCGCGATCGCGCTCCCCCCGGGCGAAGCGAAGCTGTTCCGGCTGCGATTGGCGGGCGAGATCGGGGCCGACGATGCGGGCCCAGTCGGTCACGATCTTGGCGGTGGTGAAGCCGCGCTTGCCGATCGCCTGGCGGGTAAGGCCGGGGACGAGCGCGGCGATGGACCGCATGCCGCCCCGGCGCTGGGCGTCGCGCTTATCCCCGCCCTTACCGTTGCCCTTACCGCTAACCTTGCTGCTGGGCGCCGTTTTCCCCTTAAGCTTGGCTGCGTTGGCGTCTTTATCGGGCGTGTCGTCCATGACCGCTCCAATTCCGGCACCGTCCGAACGGAGAAGGGGCGCCCCTCTCGACCCGCCCGCGCCGGACACTATAGTGGAGCGGCATAGTCACATGTCCCCACCCGCCGAGAAAGACCGGGACCGAACCTGGACAGGACGGAAATGGCCCGACCCGCGACGAAAGCGGAAATCGCCGCCGAGGCGGCGCATGATCTGACGCTCGCCGGCGGCGCGGCGGCCGGGGATATCGCGCCCCGGTTGCTCGACTGGTACGACCGGCACCGGCGGCGCCTGCCCTGGCGCGCCGAACCGGGAGAGGCGACCGACCCCTATATCGTCTGGCTTTCCGAGATCATGCTGCAGCAGACGACGGTCGCGACCGTCGGGGACTACTTCGCGCGCTTCACCGCGCGCTGGCCGACGGTGGAAGCGCTGGCGGTGGCCGATCTGGACGATGTGCTGACGGAGTGGGCGGGGCTCGGCTATTACGCCCGCGCGCGCAATCTGCATGCCTGCGCCCGCATGGTGTCGGCGGAGCATGGCGGGCGATTTCCCGATACGGAGGAGGGGCTGCGCGCCCTGCCGGGCATCGGCGCCTATACGGCCGCGGCGATCGCCGCCATCGCCTTCGGCCGGCGCGCGGTGGTGATGGACGGCAATATCGAACGGGTGACCGCGCGCCTTTTCGCCGTGGAGACGCCGTTGCCGGCGGCGAAGCCGGTGCTTCACGCGCTGACCGACCGGATAACGCCGGCCCGCCGCGCGGGCGATTTCGCGCAGGCGATGATGGATCTGGGCGCCACCATCTGCGTGCCCCGGAGCCCGCGCTGCATGCTCTGTCCGCTCTCCGCCCCGTGCGCGGGGCAGGGGATCGCGGCGCGCCTGCCGGCCAAGGCGCCGAAGAAGGCGAAACCGACCCGCCGCGCCGTCGCCTTCTGGATCGAACGGCCGGACGGCGCCGTCCTGATCCGCCGCCGGCCGGAGAGCGGATTGCTGGGCGGCATGATGGAGGTGCCGTCGAGCGAATGGCGCGCGGACGAGTCGCCGGCGATCGCGCAAGCCTTGACCGAGGCGCCGATCCCGGTTGAAAGCGCGCATCCGGTCGGCACCGTGCGCCATACCTTCACCCATTTCCATCTGGAACTGGCGGTGGCGCGCGTCGCGGTACCGGACGACGCGGCCGCGCCGGAGGCTTGCCGCTGGGTCATGCCGGACGGGTTGGGCGGCCTTGCCTTGCCGACGGTAATGCGCAAGGTGGCGGAGCGCGCGCTGGGCGCCACGCCATAGACGATAACGACCAAGATCAAGGACAGCCCATGGCCGAGGATCAACCGACGATCACCCAACCGCTGGAGCGGATTGCCCAGATCGATAATCTGCGGGAGTTCTGGGGCCTGACGGTCGATGTCTGGCAACATGGGGTGTTCGGTATAGACCTCGGCAAGATCCTGATCGCCATCGGGATTTTCGTGATCTTCATGGCGATCCGGCGGCTCTTCACCTGGGCGGTGCTGAACCGGCTCGAAAACTATGCCCGGCGCAGCGACACCGCCGTCGATGACCGGGCGGTCGCCGCCTTGCGCCCACCGGTACGATTCGTGCCGATCGTGATGGGCGTCTTCTTCGCCTTCAGCTATCTCGATCTGGACGGCAAGGTCGCGCAGTTCTCGAACAATATCGTCCGCTCGCTCATCATCTTCACGCTGTTCTGGGCCTTCTTCCGGCTGGTGACGCCGCTTTCCTTCCTGCTCGGCCGGGTCGAGCGGATCTTCACCAGCGCCATGGTCGAATGGCTGGTGAAGGCGATCAAGGTGCTGGTCGCCTTCCTGGGGGCGGCGACGATTCTGGAGGTCTGGGGAATCGAGATCGGGCCGATCCTGGCCGGCCTCGGCCTCTTCGGCGTGGCGGTCGCGCTGGGCGCGCAGGACCTGTTCAAGAATCTGATCGCCGGAATCCTGATCCTGATGGAGAAACGTTTCTCCATCGGCGAATGGGTCAAGGTGGACGGCATCGTGGAGGGGATCGTGGAATCGATCGGGTTCCGCTCCACCTTCATCCGGCGGTTCGATCAGGCGCCGGTCTATGTGCCGAACGCGCATCTGTCCGACAGCGCCATCACCAATTTCAGCCGCATGACCTATCGCCGGATTTTCTGGCTGATCGGGCTGGAATATCGCACGGACAGCCAGACGCTCGCCCGCATCCGCGACCGGCTGGAGAAATATATCCTGGACGGGCAGGAATTCGTCGGCCCCGACGACGCGCCGACCTTCGTGCGGTTGGATTCCTTCAACGCCAGTTCGATCGACCTGATGCTCTATTGCTTCACCAAGACCACGATCTGGGGCGAGTGGCTGGAGATCAAGGAGAAGCTGGCCTTCGAGATCAAGCATATCGTCGAGGAGGAGGGCGCCTCCTTCGCCTTCCCCAGCACCTCGCTCTATGTCGAGAAACTGCCCGAGGACCGGCCAGAAACCTACACCCCGCCGGAGGAGGGCGGCGACCCGTCGCAAGGCGGCAAGACCGCGGCCAGGGGCGGGAAGACACCCGATCCCTCCGTCCATCAATCCAAGGCGAGGCGCGGCTCTACCTCCGAGGAGGCGGCGGAGGACGAAGGCGAGGGCGAATAGACGTCCCTCCAGCCTTTCAACTGCCGCGCCCCTCAATCGTTGTCGCTTAGTCCCGCCCCGGCGCCGGAGAGGCGGGAGCCGTCGCTGGCCGGCACATAGGTGCGGTGGGCGAGGCGTTCGGCGCGCGCCCATACGCGGCGATCCACCGCGACCCCGCGCGCGATACGGGGTGTCGCCCTCTCGGAACGGGTGCCGCCGTCCGTCGCGGGACGGATGAGGATGTCGGCCTCCCCCGGCAGGCGGGGCAGGGGCCCGGTCGGCCCGTCCGGGGAAAGTTGGGTAATTGCCGGGTCTCCCCCTGGCGCGCCGCATGTCATTTCGAAGCGCCGCCCTTCCTCCGCCGCCGCGCGGGCGATGAAGGGGAGGAGCAGAAGCGGCGTCCGAACTATGTGGAGACGGATCGAGGCATCCGCCCGCCGCAGATCGAAGGCGAAATCGACGAGGGCCGTGCCGGCCGCGACGGGGCAGAGCGCGCCGCCCGCCGCCTGCCATAGACGCGCGCCGTCCGCGCCGGTCGTCTCGTGCGGGCGCAGCGTCTCATGCGCGCGGCCGTCGCGCCATTCCAGCAGGTCGACCAGGGCGGCGAGCCCCGGCTGGTCGTGCAGCGCCAGCCAGCGGGCGGCCTTGCCCGCCTCCTCCGCCAGCCCCCAGCTCATCCCGGCGCCGCGCGCGGCCTTGCGCGCCACCGCCTCGATCTCGTTCAGCGACGCGGCCAGCATCAGATGTCCTCCGCGCCATCCAGGGGCGGATAGGCCCAGTCGTCGGCCGGCATGTCGGCCAACTCCTCCGGATAGGGGGCGTTCTGATACATCGTGATGCGGACCCACCGGTCGGATCGCGGATCGAAGCGCGTGGCGCCGAAGAAGCTTAACTTGCAGCGCAGCAGATCGATCGGCAGCAGCGCATCGGCGACCAGATTGTCCCTGATCTCCGCGTACGGGTGGTCGGCCAGGATTTGGACGCGGCGCGCGACATGGCGGTGTTCCGGCCGTTCGATCAGGAACCGGGCCAGCGGCTCCTCCGGTGGCCAGACGGAAAGATCGCGGTCGAGCGCCGCGACATCCCGCCCGACGGCCAGCGGTTGCTCCAACTCGGCCCCCGGCTCCTGCCGGCGTCGGCCGAGGCGGGGTTCCAGCTTCTCCTCCGAGACATACCAGAAATGATCCTGGGCTCCCGGCGCCGCGTAATCGATGGAAAGCGCCCAGTCGTAATGCATCGCGATCAGATCGCGCATCGCGCCGCAGGACAGTGCGCCGTCGATGCGGAAGCCGATCGTCTCGTCCGCCGCCATGCGCGTCGTCAGATCGTCCACCAGGGGGCCGTGCGGCTCGATCACCAAGCTCGCCAGCATCTCCTGCCCTTCCAGGGTGAAGCTGTCCTCGCCACGCCGGATCAACGCGTCCCAGGGATAGGCGCCATCGAGGAGACCGCCTTCGTCGAGCCATTCGGCCAGCCGGGCGAGGTCGGCGGCGAGGTCGGCGGTCCGGGCCGCCTGCCGCTCATCCCCGGTACGCCAGTCGGCGACGCCGGCGCGTGCGCGCCGGACGATGTCGTGGAAGGCCGTCTTCGCCCCGTCCTCCGCCCGGGGCAGGGCGCGCACGCGGGCCAGCGCCTCCTCCCGCGCGGCGATCCAGCGATGCAGCAATTGCGGATGGGTCACCAGGAACGGCGCCATGCCGAGGCCGGTGGAATTGCCGACCCCGAGGCGCCGCCGCAGCGCGGGGTCGAGACGCGCGGCGCGTCCCGGCGCGCCGTCGACCCGGCGATCGTTCTGATCGCGGGCCTGGGCCAAATGCTCCGCCAGATCGACGGTGAAGGCGCGGATCAGATAAACGGCCAGCATCTCCGCCCGGAAGGGACCGGCGAGTTCGGGCCGGTCGCAGACCCGCTCCCGGTCGGCCAGGCCGAACTTGCCGTTGCCGTAGACCGCCGTCGTGCGCATCAGATAGCCGACGGCCTCGATCTCCGCGCGGTCGGGTTGGCGCCCCTCCGCCAGCCGGCCGACCACATGGTCGAAAAGCCGCACCGACCGGTTCGCGCGGGAAAGGACGAGTTCCCGGTCGCTGACGCGGCCGGCCTCCTGGCGCGGAACGTTGGCTTCCAGGCGCGCGATGTCGGCCGCCGTCGGGGCCCCGTCGAACAGCGCGAAGGTCGCGTCCCACGCCTCCGCGATGACCCGGTCGGACCGGCTCTCGGGCGGCAGGTCGTGGGAGAAACAGACGAGGCTGTAGGCCCGCCCGTCCACCCGCACGCGATAGACGGCATGGCCGAAGCCCTCCGCGTCGATGGCCCAGACGGGCCGGTCGAAGCGCCAGGCATCCCGCTTCATCCGCCGCATCAGCGCGCGCATGAAGCTGAGCCGCGATTGATGGAAGGCACCCAACCGCGCCAGCCGCATCACCTGGACGGGCGGGCGCGGACCGGAGGGCACGTGGCCGGTGGGGGCGCCGTCCGGCGCCTCCGCCCGGGGAAGGGGGGCTCGATCACCTGTCGTCATCCAACCCTCTCGCATGATGGCCGGGGTCGCGCGGCCTGGGCGGAACCATGGTTCCCCACGCCGCGCGGCCCCGGCAACCTCGATTACGACGTCCCGGTCATTCGGCCGCCGTGGCCGCCGCCTCGCGCCGCTGCCGGCCGAGGGCGAGCACGATCCGCGCCGGGTCCCAGATGCTGGGCAACAGTACCAGCGAGACCGGCACCGCCGTCACCACGATGAAGCTTTGCAGCTTCGAGATGCCGCCGGAGCCGAGCGAGATCAGGATCAGCGCCATCGCGCCCATGGCCACGCCCCAGAAGACGCGGACCGGGGTGGAGGAGCGATCCTCGTCCGACATCGCGACCGAGATGACATAGGTCATGGAATCGCCCGTGGTCGCCACGAAGATCGTGGTCAATGCCAGGAACAGCACCGAGACCAGGAAGCCGAGCGGCAGGTTCTGGGTGATCGCCAGCAGCGCGGCGGGCAGGTTGAAGCCTTCGAACGCGGTCGCGACCACGCCCGGTTCCGCCAGTTCGAAGGCGATGCCGGAGCCGCCCACGATGCTGAACCAGAAATTGGTCACCAACGGCGCGATGATGGACAGCATGATGATGATCGCGCGTACCGAGCGCCCGCGCGATACCCGCGCGATGAACATCGCCATCATCGGCCCATAGCCCAGGAACCAGCCCCAGAAGAACACGGTCCACCAGCCGAGCCAGCCCGGATCGCCGAACAGCCCCGCATCGCCCCGGAACAACGCCATGGAGAAGAAGTTGGTCGCGTAGGTGCCGAGCCCGCCGAAGAACGCCTCCAGGATGAAGACGGTCGGCCCCGCGATCAGGATGAAGGCCAGTAGGATGAAGGCCAGGATCACGTTGACCCGGCTCAGGAACTGGATGCCGCGCGACAGGCCCGTGACGGCGGAGATGGTGTAGAGCGCGACCAGACCCGCGACAACCACCGCCTGCGTGCCGAACCCGTCGGGGATGCCGAACAGCGTCTCCAGCCCATAGGAGACCTGGAGGCCCAGGAAACCGATCGGCCCGACGGTGCCGGCGACCACCGCGATGATGCAGGACGCGTCGGCGATCCAGCCGATCGGCCCCTCGATCGCATGGCGTCCGAAGATCGGGTAGAGCAGCGTGCGCGGCGCCAGCGGCAGGCCCTTGTCATAGTGGTAATGCATCAGCATCACGGTCGTGAGCGATCCCAGGATCGCCCAGGCCAGGAAGCCCCAATGCATGAAGCTTTGCGCCATGGCGGGATAGGCGGCCTCGGGCGTGCTGGATTCCACGCCGAAGAGCGGGGGCGAGGAGAGGAAGTGCGCCATCGGCTCCCCCGCCGCCCAGAACACGCCGCCGCCGGCCAGCAGCGTGCACATGATCATCGCGGCCCATTGGAAGAGCGTGAATTCCGGCGTCTCCCGTCCGCCGAGCCGCGCCTTGGCGCCCGGCAGGAAGCAGATCACGAGGCCGATCAGGAAGGTCGCCAGCAGCAGCACCTGCCAATAGAGGCCGAAGAACCGCGCCGACCATCCGAAAGCGGTATCGACCATGCCGCTCAACAGATCCAGATCGATCAGGGCCGTCAGGCAGAACACCAGGATGAACCCGCCCGTGATCGCGAATAACGGTTTGTTGATATGGCCGAGGTCCGCGCCCCCGCCTTGCTTGTCGTCCGACATCCCCCATTACTCCCAGTTTCGCGCCCGCGCCGTTCGCGGACGTCCTTGCTTGGGCGCCGCCGGGGTTCCGGCGGGCGCCTCTCGATTCACTCGGTCCCGCTCGGGACCCGCGCGGCCGTCACGGCGCGGCGGGACGAAAACTCTTCTCGAAGAAGGCGAGCCAGTTGCCCCCCATGATCCGGGCGACGTCCTCGGCCGAGAAACCGGCGGCGCGCAGCCCCTTCTCCACGGTCGGAAAATCGCGATTGTCGCGGAACCAGTCCGGCTGCCTCGGAAAGCCGGGATTGGCTTTCGATCCCTCCCCGAGATCGACGCCCTTGGTCCAGCGGCCGGAGCGCATCCAATCGACCACGCTGTCCGGCTGATCCTGGACGAGGTCGCTGCCGATGCCGATATGCTCCATGCCCATCAGCTCGGCCGTGCGCGCGACCATGTCGCAGAAGCCGGAGAGCGTGCAGGCGCCGCCGTCCCTCAGATGATGGGGATAGAGCGAGAAGCCGAGCATCCCGCCCGACTGCCCCAGCGCGCGCAGCACGTCGTCCGACTTGTTGCGCAACGCCGCGTGCCAGGAGAGCGGGTTGGCGTGGGTGATGGCGATCGGGCGCGTCGAAAGCTCGATCGCCTCCAATGTCGACCGTTCGGCCGAATGCGACATGTCGACGACGAGGCCGACCCGGTTCATCTCCCGGATCACCTCGCGCCCCATGCGGGTGATGCCGGGGTCCTCCGCCTCGTAGCAGCCGGTCGCCAGCAGCGATTGATTGTTATAGCTGAGCTGCATGAAGCGCGCGCCCAGCCGGTGCAGGATCTCGACCAGACCGATGTCGTCCTCCATCGGGCTGCAATTCTGGAAGCCGAAGAAGATCGCCGTGCGGCCGGTTTTCCGGGCGATATCGACATCTTCCGCCCAATAGCCCGGCATGATCAGGTCGGCGTGACGCTCGAACCGGCGGTTCCATTCCTCGAACCGGGTCACGGTCTCGCGGAACAGCTCGTGATAGGCGATGGTGACATGGACCGCGTCGACCCCGCCCTTGCGCATCTGGCGGAAGATCTTCTCCGACCAGTTGGCATATTGCAGGCAGTCGATGCGGATCGGCCGGGCCATGGCGGTCACTCCGGCGTGCCGGCCGCGATATAGGCCGTCTTGACGGTGGTATAGAATTCCTTGGCATAGCGGCCCTGTTCGCGCGGGCCGAAGGAACTGTCGCCGCGCCCGCCGAAGGGCACGTGATAATCCGTGCCCGCCGTCGGCAGGTTGACCATGACGCAGCCCGTGCGCGCGTTGCGCCGGAAATGATTGGCCCGGGCGAGCGAGCGCGTGACGATCCCCGATGTCAGGCCGAAGCGCGTGTCGTTGGCGACCGTCAGCGCCTCCTCGTAGGAGCCGACCTTGATCACGCAGGCGATGGGCGCGAACATCTCCTCCCGGTTGATGCGCATGGCGTTGGTCGTGCCGGCATAGAGCGCCGGGGCCTGGTAATAGCCGTCCTGGGGAAGGGAGAGCCGTTCCCCGCCGCACAGATGCTCCGCGCCTTCCTCCTCGGCCAGCGCGACATAGGCGAGATTGGCCTCCAACTGCGCCGCGCTGACGACGGGGCCGATCTGCGTGCCGTCCGCCAGCGCATGGCCGACCTTGAGCGCGCGGACCGCGGCCGCCGTCTTCTCCACGAAGGCGTCATGCACGCCCTCATGCACGATCAGGCGCGAGGAGGCGGTGCATTTCTGGCCCGTGCCGCCATAGGCGCCGCCGACCGCGATCGATACGGCGAGGTCGAGATCCGCGTCGTCCATCACGACCAGCGGGTTCTTGGAGCCCATCTCCATCTGCAGCTTGGTGCGGTTGACGGCGGCGGCGGCCGCGATGGTCCGGCCGACCTCGACCGAGCCGGTGAAGCTGATCGCGTCCACCCCGTCGCTTTCCACCAGCGTCTGGCCGACGGAGCCGCCGGGCCCCATCACCAGATTGAAGGTCCCCGTCGGCAGCTTCGCCTGGCGCGAGACGATATCGGCCAACGCCCAGGCGCTCGCCGGGGTCTGGTTCGCGGGCTTCCACAAGACCGCGTTGCCGAAGGCCAGGGCCGGGGCAATCTTCCAAACCGCCGTCGCCATCGGGAAGTTCCAGGGGCTGATGATCGCGACGGTGCCGACCGGCTCGCGCCGCACGTCGATCTCGACGCCCGGGCGGACGCTATCCGTCGTATCGCCGATCTGGCGCAGCACCTCGGCGGCGTAATAGGTGAAGAACTGACCGGCGCGATAGACCTCGCCCTTGCCTTCGGCCAGTGGCTTGCCCTCCTCGCGGGAGAGCTGGCGGCCCAGTTCCTCGGCGCGCGCCTTCAATTCCTCCCCGATCGCCATCAGGGTGGCGTAGCGATCCTCCAATCCCGTGGCGGCCCAGGTCGGTTGGGCGGCGCGCGCGGCCTCGATCGCGCGACGGGTCTGGCCGGCATCCGCCTGGGCGAACTGGCCCAGGCTGTCGCTCAGATCGGAGGGGTTGCGGTTATCGACCGTGTCCGCGCCCGCGATCCATTCGCCCGCGATATAGTTCCGAAACTGCTCCGCCATCGTTTCCTTCGCCTCTGCATCGATCATTACCGTCGCGTGACGGGCAGAGTGCGGAGTCGGCGAGTTTTCAGTCAAACGCGAAAAAATTCATGAAATTTCAGAAAATCTGAATATTCTGTGATCATGAGCCTGTCCCTGAATGCCCTTCGCGCCTTCGCGGTCACCGCCGATACCGGGTCGGTGACGCGGGCGGCGGAGATTCTGCATCGCACGCCCTCGGCCGTCTCCATGACCCTGAAGCAGTTGGAGGCGGAGATCGGTCCCCCCCTGTTCGAGGGGGAGCGGAAGGGCACCCTGACCCCGACCGGCCATGCGGTGTTGGCGGAGGCGCGGGCCGCGCTCGACCGGTTCGACCGGGCGGAGGCCGCGATTCGCGCCCATGCGGCCGGGGCTGCGGGGCGTCTGGTGCTTTCCGCGACACCGTCGGCGACGACGCATCTTCTGCCGGAGGCGCTGGTCGCCTTCCGCGCGCGCTTTCCGGACGTGGAGATCGATCTGCACGACGCCGACAGTGCCCGCGTGGCGGAGGAACTGCTGGCCGGGACGGTGGAACTCGGCATCGCCAGCGCGCCGACGACGGCGCAGGGCCTCGCCTTTCAACCGCTCTACCGCGACGCGCTCGGCCTTGTCTGCCGGGCCGACGACCCGCTGGCCGCCATGACCGGGCCGATCGGGTGGGCGCATCTGACCGGCCGCACGGTCATGGCCCATGCATTGAGCCCCTCGACCCCGCTCCCCTCGGCGGGTGGCGCGACGTCCCACGGCGACGAGGGGGCGGTGACCGCGCGTACGGTGACGGCGGCGCTGGCCCTGGTCCGCGCCGGGCTGGGCGTTACCATCCTGCCGCGCCTGACGGTGCCGGGGGCGGATGGCGATCTCGCCTTCGTGGAGATGGACGGCGCGTCCGCGCCGCCCCGCACCGTCGGCCTGCTGACGCGGAAGGGAGAGAGCCTGTCGGCGCCCGCGCGCATGTTCCTGGAGACGCTCGGCCCCTGTCTCGACCGCTTGGCCGGGCGCCTGGGCGGAACGTTCGAGCGTCTATAGACGCTCTTAATAAGCCTTGGCCAGGATCACGTCCGTGGTCGCGTCCTTGCCGGTCAGGACGCATTTGCCGGCGGTGCCCGATTGCTCATGGGGGATGCAGCGGATGGTGACGCCGAACTCGTCCAGGCCGCCTTCGCTGCCCGGGTCCCCGCACCATTTCGCGCGTACGAAGCCGGTCTTGTTCTCGCCCGCGAAATGCGCCTTCAGATCCGCGAAATCGGTGATGTCGTCGCGGCTCTGGGCCTTGCGGAAGGCATTCGCCTGATCGAACAGGGCCTGGTCGATCTCCCCCAGATAGGCGGCGGCCTGGGCCACGAGGTCTTCCTGCTTGGGGAAGCTCTTCTCGTTCGGCGCGAGGTCGCGGCGGAAGAGGGCAAGGGTGCCGTTCTCAAGATCGCGCGGGCCGATCTCGCAGATGATCGGCACGCCCTTCTTGATCCAGGCCCAACGCTTGTTGGCGGCGCTGTCCTCGCGGGTGTCGACGAAGGCGCGCACCGGCTCGCCGGCGAAGCGTTGCTGGCCGAGCTGACCGGCCAGCTTCTGGCAGGCTTCCATCACGGGGCCGCGCGCGCTCTCGTCGCGGATGATCGGCAGGATCACGATCTGATGCGGGGCGATGATCGGCGGCAGGCGCAGCCCGTCATCGTCGGAATGGGTCATGATCAGACCGCCGACGAGACGGGTGGAGGCCCCCCAGCTCGTGGTGTGCACCAGCTTCTGCTGCCCGGTCTCGTCCTGGAAGGCGATATTGGCGGCCTTGGCGAAATTCTGGCCGAGATAGTGCGAGGTGCCGGCCTGAAGCGCGCGGCCGTCCTGCATCATTGCCTCGATCGTATGGGTCTCGACCGCGCCGGGGAACCGCTCGCCGGGGGATTTCTCACCCGGAATCAGCGGGATGCGCATCATGTCCTCGACCACCTGGCGATAGACCTCAAGCATGGTCTTGGTCTCGTCCATCGCGTCCTCGGCCGTGGCGTGCGCCGTATGCCCCTCCTGCCAGAGGAATTCGGAGGTCCGCAGGAACAGGCGCGGGCGCATCTCCCAGCGCACCACGTTCGCCCATTGGTTCAGCTTCAGCGGCAGGTCGCGGTAGCTCTCGATCCAGCGGGCGAAGGCCTCCCCGATCATGGTCTCGGAAGTGGGACGCACGACCAGCGGCTCCTCCAGCGGGGCGGCGGGCTTCAACTGCCCTTCCTCCATCACCAGCCGGTGGTGGGTGACGACCGCCATCTCCTTGGCGAAGCCCTCGACATGGCTCGCTTCCTTCTGGATCAGGCTAAGCGGGATGAAGAGCGGGAAATAGCAGTTGTCGTGCCCCGTCTCCTGAATGCGGTTGTCCAGCAGGCGCTGGATGCGTTCCCAGATCTTATAGCCCCAGGGCTTGATGACCATGCAGCCGCGCACGCCGGAATGTTCGGCCATGTCGGCGGCCTTGATGACCTCCTGGTACCAATTCGCGAAATTCTCCGCTCGCGTCACCGGCAGCGCGTTCTTGGCCATATCGAAACGGGTCCTCGTCCCAAGCTGAAGCGTTCAAATCCGGCCGGATGAATGCGCGAGCGGGCACGGCTTTGCAAGCCCGCTCATGGTCGGGGCCTGGGTCGGGGCCTGGGTTGGAGCCTGGGATCGGGCGCCGGGACGGAAAAGGGGCCGGGACGATCGCCCGGCCCCTTGCCGACATTGGAACGCGGCGCCGCGCGCCGTGCGGTCGGTCAGAATTCCCGCCCGATGGCGCGGTCGAGACTGAAGCGCCCACCGCCGCGAACGGCGAAGAACAGAGCGGCGATCATCCACATCAGCGGATATTCATAGCCGCCATTGGTCCACAGGAACCCGTTGGCCGCGTGGAACAGAACCGCGTTCGCCATGAAGACGGCGACCGCGACCGCGACCGGCCGCGTCAACAGGCCGAGCACCAGGGCGATACCGCCCACGAGTTCGACCAGCCCGACCAGGAGCGCCAGGAGATAGGCGGGTTCGAACCCGACGCTGGCGAAGAAATCGGCCGTGCCCTGGAGCCCGCCGCCCAGCAGCTTGCCATAGCCGTGCGGAATCAACAGCGCGCCGACGGTGATCCGCAGCACCGGCTCCGCATAGGGGGTAAGCGCATCCGTGATCGGCGCCGCGAAGGCCAGCAGACGCTTCGGGGGAACAGACGGGGACGCGGTCTTATCGGTCATGTCGCTCATCAAACGCCTCCTCCACTCTCAAGTCGGCGGGCCGGAATGGCACGCTTTCGGGTGGAAAAGTGCGCTCAATCTCGACGAAAAACAATCACCATAGCATGTGACGCATTGTTTCCATTCGGAGACAATCGGCCCTCAAGGCTTGTAACCAAGCCGTTGATTGCCCCATTGCCGCCCGCCGACCGTGATGGGCACCGTCATGTCCTTCATGAGAACGAACGCCCCGCCGCCCATGTCACGCAGATAGCTTTGGATCAGGAAGGGCTTGGTATTGGCGCCGGCGGCCTTGCCCGTTCGGTCGGTGAAGATGCGCCGATTGCGGCAATTGGCGGCGTTCCAGACCGGGTCGTCGGGTCGCTGGGGCTTGGAATAGACCAGATTGTGGGTCGGCAGATAGCCGTTGATGTCCACCGCCGCGCAGAAGGCCACCCGTTCGTCCACTTCCAGCATCGGCTCTTGCAGAGGTGGCAGGATGCGATCCAGCACGTCGGTATATCGCGTCGTATGCTGCTTCGGGTTGCTGCCCTCCACGGGGCGATAGTCGGTGTCGAACAGATCATCCATGGTTAGCTCGCCGGTGGCGACCGCCTTCTCGAAAGCATCGGCGACGGCATGCGCGGTCGCCGTCAACCGTTCGATCAGCGGCTGGTCGAGGGCGATATTCGCCTCGATGAAGCGATGCAGCGCGTCGCCCTGGCCGCCGTCGAGGGCAAGGTGCCCCGCCGCCACCGTTCCGCTTAAGGTTCCCAGACCGTCGATCCGCACGCGTGTCGGGCCGTCGGGGACCGCGTCCGCCTGGCCCTCGGCCGGTGCGATCGCGCAACCGGAGGAATCCAATCCGTCGAGAGCGACGCGCCGTGCCCCGCTCCCACTTCCCTGCCAGCCGATCAGGGTGACCGGCAGGACCGCGGGCTCATATTCCCCCTTTCGGGTCTTGGTGTCGGCGATGGCGGTGCCGAGGCGTCCTTCCAGTGCCGCCACCATGTTCTTCATCTGCTCGGCCCGCTCGCGTTGGCCGTCGGCTAGGCGGCTGGTTTCCTCCACCTCCTGCGAGACGGAGCCGAGCGCGTCCGCCACCGCATGCGCCCCGCGCGAGGTTTCCTGCGCGTTATGCCCGATCTCGTCGATCGCCTTCATTTGCTCCGACACGGCTTCGGCGGCTTCGTTGGAGCAGGATTCGACCTCGCCGATCGCGCCCTCGATCGTCTTGATCGCCTCGACCGCGCGCTTGGTGACCTGCTGGATTTCCTCGATCTGGGCGGCGATCTCCTTGGTCGCGTCGGCGGTTTGCCGGGCCAGCGACTTGACCTCGCTGGCGACGACCGCGAAGCCCTTGCCGGCCTCCCCGGCGCGCGCCGCCTCGATCGTGGCGTTGAGGGCGAGCAGGTTGGTCTGGCTGGCGATGTCGTTGATCAGCTTCACGATGGCGCCGATCTTGTCCGACGCGTCGGCCAGCGTGCCGACCACCTCGGCCGCGCGGCGGGTCTCGGCGACCGCGCCCTGCGATTGGGTGCTGGTGCGGCCGACCTGGCTCTCGATCGTGGCGGCGGAGGCGGCGAGCTGTTCCGTCGCCACGGCCACCGCATCGATGCTGTCGCTTGCCTGGGAGGCGGTCTGGGTCAGTTCCTCGCACAGCCGCGTCACGGTCGCCAGCGCCTGCGCGATCCCCTCCGCCGCCTCGCCCATATGGGCGCCGGTGGCATTGGCCTGGGCGACGGTGCCCTCGATCTCGCCCTGGAGTGCGTCGGCGAGCGTCATCAACTCGCGTCGTTGCCATAGGATGGCCCGATCGATTTCTCTTTGGTTGGGAAGCGACGCCCCCGCGTCGGTTCGCATATCGCTCGACTGGCGATTCTCGTCCATCGGGATTTTCCTCCACTGCGCCCTGGTGCGGCCGATATTCGCGGCGGCACATGTCGCCCTCTTCGAGGGGCGAGCCCATGCCGGACGACGGGGAGGCTCTTCGTGGCCCGCTATCAATCCCGAAGCCCATCGAACGCGAACGCGCCGATAGGTATTTCATAGAACGATTCTCGTTACGATACCAAACTGTAACAAACGGATGCCCCATGCTCGGCGTTCGCGACGATTGTTCGTATACGAATGAAATTGACCCTATCCCGGAATTCGGAGACGCTTTCGCCGGACATGACCGAAGGTCATTTGGCGCTCCACGTGGCGGCCCGCTACTTGACCGGGGCCATGGGAACGGGATTGAGCGATGGCGACACGAATCGTCGGCTGCGATGTCGGCGGCACCTTCACCGATCTGATCCTGCTCGAGACCGGGGGGGATGGCGCGCCGGGAAGCGGGAGCGGGAGGGATGCCGTCCGCACGCGCACCCGCATCGCCAAGGTGCCGACCACCCTCGACAATCAGGCGTTCGGGGTGCTGCGCGCGCTGGAGGCCGCCGACGCGGCGCCGGAGACGCTGGATGCGCTGGTCCACGGCACGACGACGACGACCAATGCGCTGCTGGAGCGTAAGCTGGCCAGGACCGGGCTGATCACCACCAGGGGATTCCGCGATGTGCTGGAACTGGGCCGGCGCACGCGGCCCAGCAGCTATGGGTTGAAGGGCGGGTTCACGCCGTTGATCCCGCGCGAATTGCGCCTTGAGGTGGCGGAGCGGATGGATGCCGACGGCGGCGTCGTCATCCCGCTGGACGAGGCGGCGGTGCGCGCGGCGGCGGAACAGTTGGCGGCGGCGGGTTGCCAGGCGCTGGTGATCCATTTCCTGCATGCCTACAAGAATCCCGCCCATGAGCGCCGCGCGATGGAGATCGCGCGCGATGTCTGGCCCAACGCCTATGTCACCGCCGGCCATCAGGTCCTGAGCGAATATCGCGAATATGAGCGCGGCGTGACCGCGACCGTGAATGCCGCCGTGCAACCGATCCTGGAGCGTTATATCGCCCGGCTGGTAGCGGAACTCTCGGGGCGCGGCTATCGCCACGACCTGCTGGTAATGCAGGGTAACGGCGGCGTCGTCTCCGGCCGCATCGTGGCGGAGAGCGCGGTCAACACGGTGATGTCCGGCCCGGCCTCCGGCGTGATGGCGGCGGCCTATACGGGCGCCGCGGCGGGGCACCCAAACCTCGTCACCTTCGACATGGGCGGGACGAGTTGCGATGTCGGCCTGATCAAGGACGGCGTGCCTCAGGTCTCCAACGAGTTGGAGATCGAATACGCCATGCCGGTCCATGTTCCGATGGTGGATGTCCACACGATCGGCGCCGGCGGCGGCTCCATCGCCGCGATCGACGAGGGCGGCCTGCTGCGTGTCGGACCGGAAAGCGCGGGCGCGACGCCCGGTCCCATCTGCTATGGCCGGGGCGGGGAGGCGCCGACCATCACGGACGCCAATCTGGTGCTCGGCCGGCTCGACGCGCAGGCGCTGCTCGCCGTCGACAATCCGGTCGGGATAGAGGATGTGCGCGCGGCGATCGCGACGCGGCTCGGCGCGCCCCTCGGCCTGTCCTGGGAGGAGGCGGCGGGCGCCATTCTGCGCATCGCCAACGACAAGATGGCGGGCGCGGTGCGCATGGTATCGCTCTCGCGCGGGCACGATCCGCGCGATTTCGCGCTCTTCCCCTTCGGTGGGGCGGGGCCGTTGCACGCCGCGGCCATCGCGCGCGAACTCGGCATCCCCAGCCTGCTGGTGCCCGCGCGGCCGGGGATCACCAACGCGCTCGGCTGCGTGGTGGCGGATGTGCGTCACGACTATGTGCAGACGATCAACGAGCCGCTCGACAAGGTGGATATGGACCTCGTTCACCGCACGCTGGCCGATCAGATCGCGGCGGGCCGCGAGACCATCGCCCGCGAGGGGGTCTCGGTCGAGGATATCCGGATCGTCCACGGCGCCGACATGCAGTTCGTCGGGCAGAGCCATCTGCTCTCCGTGCCCCTCGCGGAGGCCGGGGTCGATCGCGGAACGCTGCAAGACGCCTTCGAATGGGTCTATTGGGAACGGTTCGAGGTCGCCCTGCCGGAAATCAAGGCGAACCTCGTCAACCTGCACACGGCCGTTATCGGCAAGCGGCCGGCGGTCGATCTTTCCAACCTGATCGACGAGGAGCGGGCGGCCGATCTTGACGGCGCGCGCCTCGGCCGGCGATCGGTCTGGTTCGAGGGCGAGGGCTGGGTCGACACGCCGCGCTATGCCCGGGGCAAGCTGGCCGCCGGGTTCGAGATCGAAGGCCCCGCGATCGTCGAGCAGCTCGACACCACGGTCCTGATCGAACCCGGCATGCGCGCCGTGGTCGATGTGCTGGGCAATCTCGAAATCCGGATAGAAGCCCGGACCGGGAGGGGATGAGCATGGCGGAGGCGAAGGATATGGCGGACGAAACCGCGATCGACCCCGTGACCCTGACGGTGATTCAGAACGGCCTCGCCCAGGTCTGCAACGAGATGGACCTGGCCTTCTGCCGGGCGGCCTTCTCGCCGGTCATCTCGGAGGCGATGGACCGTTCCGACGGGATCTATGCCGCCGGGGACGGTGCGCTGATCGCGCAGGGCGATCTCGGCCTGCCGGTTTTCGTCGGCACCATGCAATACGGCACCCAGGCGGTGATCGAGCGGGTGACGGACCCAAGGCCCGACGATGTCGTCATCTGCAACGACCCCTATCTGGGCGGCACGCATCTGATGGATGTGCGGTTCTATCGGCCGTTCTTCTATCGGGGGGAGTTGTTCTGCTGGCTCGCCAATACCGGCCATTGGCCGGATACGGGCGGGATGGTGCCGGGCGGTTTCTCCGCGCGCGCGACGGAGGTCGAGCAGGAGGGGCTGCGCCTGCCGCCGGTGAAACTCTTCAAGCAGGGCGAACTCGATCCCGAGATTCTGGCGATCATCCAATCGAATATCCGCATCTCCGAACAGCGCATCGGCGATATCAAGGCCCAGGCGGCGGCGCTGAAGATCGGAGATAAGCGGCTGACGGCGCTGCTGGACCGCTATGGGGCGGAGACGGTGAAGGCGGCGATCGCCCAGCTCCGCGCGCGTTCCAGCCAACTGATGCGCGCCAAGATCGCCACCATCCCCGACGGCACCTATGAGGGCGAGGCCTTCGTCGATAGCGACGGCGTGGTGGACGAGCCGCTGCGCATCGCCATGCGCATCACGGTCGCGGGCGAGGAAATGACCTTCGACATGTCGGAAAGCTCGCCACCCTGCCGCGGGCCGATGAACAGCGTGATCGCAACGACGCGTTCCTCCGTCTATCTGGCGATGAAGCACATCTTCCCCGACGTGCCGCTGAATGCCGGAACCTACGAGCCGCTGCATATTGTCGATCCCCGGGGCACCTTCCTCTATGCGGAATATCCGCGTCCCGTTTCCGGCTGCGCGGCAGAGGTGTCCCAACGCATCGCGGAGGCGGTGTTCGCCGCGCTGACCAAGGCTATTCCGGACCAGCTCTTCGCCGCGCCGGCGGGCTCCAGCGGCAATTTCGCGCTCGGTGGGCACGACCCGGTGAAGGGACGGTCCTATGTGATGTATGTGATCTCCGGCGGCGGCTATGGCGGCTATGCCGAGGGGGATGGCCTCACGAACGGCTGCTCCACCATCGGGATTTCCAAGTCCCAGCCGGTCGAGGTGTTGGAGCAGTATTTCCCCGTCCTCTTCCACGAATATGCGTTGCATGAGGGCTCGGGCGGGGCGGGCGCGTCGCGCGGTGGCTTCGGGCTCAACTATGCGCTCTCCGTCCGGCGGGGGGAGGCGCGGGCCTCCATGGTGATGGATCACGGCCGCACCGGCCCGCAGGGTGTGCTGGGCGGTAAGGACGGCGGGCCGAACAGGGTGCGCGTCGATTTCGCCGACGGGAAAAGTCACGCGCCCGCCCATCTCTCGAAGGATCAGGATATCGCCATCGGGCCGGGCGACGTGGTGCGGGTCTCCACCCCCGGCGGGGGCGGATATGGCGCGCCCTTCGCGCGCGATCCGGCCAAGGTGGCCGCCGACGTCGCGCGCGGCTATTACAGCGCCGAGGAGGCGGCCGCCCTGTTCGGCGTCGCGCTCGACGAGGGCGGCGTGGTGGACGCGGCCGCGACCGCGCGGCTGCGCGGGACGTGAGCGGGCGGGCAGGGAAGAGGTGGCCTATCGCGTCGGCGGGTTGGTCGCGCGGCACATCGCGTCGGCGCGGGATTTGAACAGCTTCTCCTGCGCGTCCTCGATCATGCCCTCCGCGCGCATCTGGTCGATATCCCCGAAGCGTTCGTCCCGGCAGGCGCGATAGGCGGCGAGCGCCGGGTCCTCGCTTACCGTGGCCGCGGCGGGAAACAACGTCTCGCGCTCGTACCAGACGAGGAAGCCGGCGGCCGCCAGCACCACCCCGGCGGCGGCGAGGCGCGCCGGCCGCCCGTCGAGGGCCGAGCGGGACCGACCGGCATCGTCATCGAAACCCGTATCACCCATTTCCGGGGCGCCTCCATCCACGTTCGCCGGATAGCCGCGACGACCATATCAGATTTCCGGGGGCGTGTCGGCGTCCAACGGCCTCGATTGACAGGCGCGGCCGGTGGGGCTATCGCCCAACGACGCGCGCCCCCGAGACCCGCCCGAGAGCAAGGATCGGTTCCATGTACGAAAATCCCGTCATCACCGTCGTCGGGCTCGGCTATGTCGGCTTGCCGCTGGCCGTGGCGCTGGCCCGTCATTTCGAGGTGATGGGCTATGACATCGACGAGAAGCGGATTGCCGAACTGCGCTCCGGTCACGACCGAACGGGGGAGTTGAGCCGGGGCGAACTGACCGACAGCGCGCTGGAATATGTGACCGATCCCGAGGCGCTGAAAGAGGCGCATATCTTCATCGTTACCGTGCCGACGCCGGTCGATGCGGAGAACAAGCCCGATCTGCGCGCGGTAGAAAGCGCGTCGCGCTTCGTCGGCTCGTTGATCCGCATGGGCTCCGTCGTCGTTTATGAAAGCACGGTCTATCCCGGCTGCACGGAGGCGTTCTGCGGCCCGATCCTGGAGGCGGAATCGGACCTGATCGCGGGACAGGATTTCTTCCTCGGCTATTCGCCGGAACGGATCAATCCGGGCGACAAGGTGCACCGCGTCGACAGCATCACCAAGGTCGTGGCGGGCCAGACCGAGAAAGTCGCCCAGTTGCTGGCCCAGGTCTATGGTGCGATGAATGGCAACGATACCTTCATCGCCCGCGATATCCGCACGGCCGAGGCGTCCAAGGTGATCGAGAACGCCCAGCGCGACATCAACATCGCCTTCGTCAACGAGATCGCGGAGATCTTCGGCAAGATGGGCCTCTCCATCTACGACGTGCTGGAAGCCGCGAACACGAAATGGAACTTCCTGCCCTTTAGCCCGGGGTTGGTCGGCGGGCACTGCATCGGGGTCGATCCCTATTACCTCGCCCATGCGGCGGAGAAGATTGGCGTCGATCCCCGGGTCATCCTTTCCGGCCGGCGGATCAACGACAACATGGCGCGGTCGATCGCCGCGCGTCTCGACGCGGAACTGCCGCGCGGCGCGCGGATCTTGATGCTGGGCTTCACCTTCAAGGAGAACGTGCCCGACATCCGCAACACGAAGGTGATCGACCTCGTCCGCGCGCTGGAGGAGAAAGGCCACGACGTCGCGGTTTACGATCCCATCGCCGACGCCGATGAGATCCGCGCGCATTACGACCTCTCCGTGATCGAGACGCCGGAACTGGCCTATGACGCCGTGGTCGGCGCCGTGCCGCATAGCGGCTTCGCGGAATTGCCGTTGCGCGGGCTGGTGCGGGCGGACGGTCTGGTCGCCGACATCAAGGGGATATGGCGCAAGCGCTCGGTCCCGCAGGGCTTGCGCTACTGGACGCTTTAGGTCGGCCGGGCCGGGCCGCCTATCCCAGCAGCACGCCCGCGCGCATGCCGATGACGAGTTGCCCCAGGAAGAAATCCGCCGCCGCCAGTCCGATCGCCACGCCCATCGGGCAGTCGAAGACGCGCCGGGCGAGCTTTATCCGGAACAGGATCAGCCAGAACATCAGCACGATCCCCGGCAGGCCCAGCGTCCCGCCGGTGGCCCCGAATCCGACCAGGATACCCGTCGCGATGACGGAGGCCGGGACGATCACCCAGTTATAGGCGCTGATATAGCGAGCATAAGCCTCCGGCTGCTTCAGCACCAGATCGCAAATCATCACCATGGCCAGCGGCCAATAGACCACGTCGATCGCATAGGCCGAAAGCTCCGCGATCAACCGCGTGAGCCAGGGCACATCCTCCGCCGCCGTGCCGCCGTCGAGGGTCAGCGCGATCAGCAGATGCAGCGGCAGCACGAGGACCGGCGCCCAGAAGCTTTTCCACACATCCTCGATATCGTCGCCGAAACGCGGCAGTTGCTTGGCGTCGAAGGTCAGGAAGAAGCGGAAGGCGGCCTCGATCCGGCCGGCGGCCTCGGCGGGGGATATGGGGTGAAGTCGCATCGCGTCCGGCGCTCCCCGCCGGTCAGGCGCGCGCGAAATAGCCGGCGATCACCCGGCCATAGATTCGCGTCAGTGCCGCTATATCCGAGACGGATACCCGCTCGTCCACCTTGTGCATGGTCTGTCCGACCAAACCGAAATCGACCACCATGGGGCAGTAGTCCTTGATGAAGCGACTGTCGGACGTGCCGCCGGTGGTGCTGGGCGCGCAGGTCTCGCCGGTTTCGGTCAGGCAGGCCTCCGCGATCAATTCGCTCAACAGGCAGGGCGGGGTGACGAAGCTCTCCCCGGAGACGCGCACCTCGAAGTCATAGCGCGCATCCTCGCCCGCCGCCTCCGCCAGCACGGCGCGCAGCCGTTCCTCCAGCGAGGCGCCGCTATGCAGATCGTTGAAACGGATGTTGAAGACGGCCCGCGCTTCCCCCGGCACGATATTGGTCGCGCTGTTGCCGACATCCACGGTGGAAATGGCGAGGGTCGAGGGCTGGAAATGCTCCGACCCCCGGTCGAGTTCCATCGCCAGTAGCGCGTTCAGCATGCGCACGATCCGGTGCGCGGCATTGTCCGCCAGATGGACGTATCCGGTATGGCCCTGCACCCCGTGAACGGTAAGGAAGCCGTTCAGGCTGCCGCGCCGGCCGATCTTCATCATCTCGCCCAGGCGCGTGGGGTTCGTCGGCTCGCCGGTGATGCAGGCGTCGATCCGCTCCCCCCGTTCCGCCAGGGCGGGCAGCATCTTGCGCGTGCCGTTGATCGAGGGGCCTTCCTCGTCGCCGGTGATCAGCAGGCTGATGGAGCCGCGTCCGGCCTTTCCCTCTCCCCCGTCACCGGCCAGATAGGCCGCCGCCGCGGCGACGAAGCAGGCGATCGCGCCCTTCATGTCGCTCGCCCCCCGGCCGAAGAGCGTGCCGTCGATCACCTCCGCGGCGAAGGGATCGACCGTCCAGCCGGCGGGGTTGCCGACCGGCACCACGTCGGTATGTCCGGCGAAGCAGAGGTTCGGACCCTCCCGCCCGATGCGGGCATAGAGATTGTCGACCGGGTCGGTCCCCGCCTCCTCGAAGGGCAGGCGGATGCAATCGAAGCCGAGTTTCTCCAGAACCTCCTGCAGCAGGTCGAGCGCGCCGCCCTCCGCCGGTGTCACGCTCTCGCACCGGATCAGGTCGCGGGCGAGCGCCAGCGCGTCGATCCTCGGGCCCTCACTCGGGTGTTCCTGATGCGTGCGGGTCTCGTCCGGCATGGGGGGGCGGGGCTCCTGTCTCGGTACCCTTGTCTCAGGTGCGCAGCAATTCGGTGATCGAGGTCTTGGAGCGCGTCCTGTCATCGACGCGCTTGACGATCACGGCGCAATAGAGACCCGGGCCCGGGCTGCCGTCCGGCAGGTCCTTGCCGGGCATGGTGCCGGGCACGACGACGGCGTTGGCCGGTACGCGGCCGGTGAAGATCTCGCCCGTCGTGCGGTCGACGATCTTGGTCGAGGCGCCGATATAGACGCCCATGGAGAGGACGGCGCCGCTTTCCACGATCACGCCCTCGGCCACCTCGGCGCGCGCGCCGATGAAGGCGCCGTCCTCGATGATGACGGGGCCCGCCTGCAGCGGCTCCAGCACGCCGCCGATACCGGCGCCGCCTGAGAGGTGGACGCCCTTGCCGATCTGCGCGCACGAGCCGACGGTCGCCCAGGTGTCGACCATCGTGCCCTCGTCCACATAGGCGCCGAGATTGACGAAGCTCGGCATCAGCACGACGCCCTTGGCGATATAGGCGGAGCGGCGCACGACGCAGTTCGGCACGGCGCGGAAGCCGGCCTCGCGGAATTCCTTCTCGCCCCAGCCGGAGAACTTGCTGGGCACCTTGTCCCACCAATTGGCGTCGCCGCCGGGACCGCCCGCGATCGTCGTCATGTCGTTCAGGCGGAAGGACAGCAGCACCGCCTTCTTCAGCCACTGATTGACCGTCCAGCCGTCGTCGCCCTTCTCGGCCACGCGCGCGGCCCCGGAATCGAGCAGGTTGAGCGCGTCATCGACCGCTTCGCGGATCGCGCCGCCGGTCTTTGCGTCGATCTCGCCGATCTTGTTGTCGAAGGCGTCGTCGATGGTCGCTTGCAGGTCTTCATGGGCCATGGCGCGCGCGTTCCTTCCCGTTTCCTCGCGTGCTTGGAGGGCGTCGTCCCGGATCGCGCGATCCGGGCCGGGTCCGTCCGAATGGCGCGCACTCTACCGACCGGACCTAGGGCGTCAAGCGGCGCACGCGCGGCCGGAGGAAGCGCGCGAGCGCTATTTCACGACGACGACCGTGCAGTCGGCGAGCGAGGTGACCTTGTGGCTGACGGAGCCGAGCAGCGCGGCCTCCAGATCGCCCAGGCCGCGGCTGCCGATCACCGCGCAATCCACCTTCGTGCGCTTGATATAGTCGCAGATGGTGCGTGCCGGCTGCCCCTCCAGCACGACGGTCTCCACCCGCACCGTCTCGCGCGATTTGGCACGTTTCTTGGCCTCGTCCAGCACGCCTTCCGTCATCGGCTCCAGGACATAGGTCGCCTCGCCCATCAGGCTCTCGCTCTGGAAGAATTCCTTCAGTTTCGGCGATAGTTTCATGGGCTTGGCGACGGTCAGGATCGTCAGTGTCGCGCCGAACTTCTCCGCCATCTCGCTCGCCACCTCGACCGAGCGCAGCGAATGTTCCGAGCCGTCGACGGCGCATAGAATCTTCTTGAACATGGCTTTCCCCCTTGTTTCCCCCGCGAAGTGTTCACCCCGGCGGACAGCCTAGCCGGGTTTCTTGCACGGGGGCCAGCGCAATACTGTTCCCTTCGCGCCGGTTTCGCCCTCTTCAGGGGCGTCGGTGGGAAGTGTCCATGCCCTCGATCGCTACCGAAAGCGGCGATGACGGCGTGGGCGCTTGCGTGCCGTCCTCTGGGGGACTACGTAAACCGTCATGCAACAGCCCGTGCGCATCGCCCCGTCGATTCTGTCCGCCGACTTCGCGAGGTTGGGGGAGGAGGTGCGCGCCATCGACGCCGCCGGCGCGGATTATATCCATATCGATGTGATGGACGGCCATTTCGTGCCCAATATCACGATCGGCCCCGCCGTCGTCGCGGCGCTGCGCCCGCACAGCGACAAGGTGTTCGACGCGCACCTGATGATCGCGCCGGCCGATCCCTACCTGGAAGCCTTCGCGCAGGCCGGGGCCGACATCATCTCCATCCATCCGGAGGCGGGGCCGCATCTCCATCGCTCGCTCCAGACCATCAAGGCGCTCGGCCGGAAGGCGGGGGTCGTTCTCAATCCCGCGACGCCGGTCGCGGTGGTGGCGGAGGTGCTGGACCTGATCGACCTGGTGCTGGTGATGTCGGTCAATCCCGGCTTCGGCGGGCAGAGCTTCATCGAGAGTCAATTGCCGAAGATCGAACGGCTGCGCGCGATGATCGACGCGAGCGGCCGCGCGATCGATCTGGAGGTCGATGGCGGCGTCAACCGGGAGACCGCGCGGCGCTGCATCGCCGCCGGCGCGGATGTCCTGGTCGCCGGCAGCGCCACCTTCAAGGGCGGTCCGTCCGCCTATGCCGAGAACATCGCCCGCCTGCGCGGGTAGGAATCCGTCCACGTCACCCAGGGGTCGCCGCGCGCCATGGATGAGGACCCGTCACCGCCCAGCCGCTTTTGGTCCGGCCTGAAATACGGCGCGGTCAAGGCCGCGCGCGGGGCCGGTCTCTATGGCGTGATGCTGACCGGCCGGCGCGCCCCGCCGCCGATGCTGGTGCCGCCCGCGCCCTTCTCCGGCGATCCGGAGCGCGGCGCCGACATCGTCGATGGCGCCTTCGTCTTCGCCGGGGAGCGGATCGCCCAGGCCCGCAATCCGTGGAGCGCGATCGGCGCCGGTCCCGGCTGGCTGGAGAGTGCCAACGGCTTCGGCTGGCTCGACGATCTGGTCGCTCATGGCGGGCAGGTGGCGCAGGGCAGGGCCCGTGCGCTGGTCGCCGATTGGATCGCCGCCGATCAGGCCGGCAAGCTGGAGGCGGAGACGGTCGCCTGGCGCGCGGACGTAACCGGGCGCCGGGTCTGGTCGTGGCTTACCCGCTATGCCTGGTTGGTCGAAGGGGCGGAGGCGTCGGATCGCGATGCGTTGCTGGAGAGCCTGGGCCGCCAGGTCCGCCATCTCGCCCGCGTCGCCGGGCACGAGGGGCGGGACGAAGGGCGCCTGACCGGCATCGCCGGTTTCGTGGTGGCGACGCTCTGCCTGGAGAGCTGGGCGGAGGAACGCCGGACCGCGATCGGCCTGCTGGCGGACGAGGTGTCCCGCGCGATCCTGCCGGACGGCTGTCACGCGACGCGCAGTCCGCGCGTGCAGGTGGCGGTGCTCAAGGATCTGACGGCGCTGCGCGAGGTCTTCCGGGCGGTGCAGTTGGAAGTCCCGACCGCGCTTCAGACCGCGATCGACCGGATGGCACCGATGGTGCGCTTCTTCCGCCATGGCGATGGCGGGCTTGCCCTCTTCAACGACAGCCGCGAGGGCGACCCGGCGGAGATCGATGCGGTCCTGGCGCTCGCCGACGCGCGCGGCCGTCCCCCGAAACGCGCGCCGCATGGGGGGTTCGAGCGTCTGGTGGCCGGACGGTTGACATTGCTGGCCGATACCGGCGCGCCGCCGGCGGACGGCTATGACGGCCATGCCCATGCCGGTGCCCTTTCGATGGAGGTGAGCGCGGGACAGGAACGCCTGATCGTCAATTGCGGCGCGGCGCTTCGCCCCGACGGCGAATGGTCCTCGGCCCAGCGCGCGACGGCGGCCCATTCGGTGCTGGGCGTCGCCGATACGAACAGCACGGAAATCCTGACCCGCGGCGGCGGCATCGTCGGACGGCGGCGCGCGCGCACCGAGTGCGAGCGGCGCGAGGCGGAGGAGAATATCTGGATCGAGGCCGGACATGACGGCTATTGGCGGAATTTCGGCCTGACCTATCGCCGCCGCCTGTTCCTGGCCGCCGGCGGGGACGATCTGCGCGGCGAGGAGGCGCTGGAGGGCGAGGCCGGCCATCCCTTCACGGTGCGCTTTCATCTGCATCCGAAGGTGCAGGTCTCGCTTCTGCATAATCACACGGCCGCGCTGTTGCGCACGCCGTCCGGCCAGGGATGGCGCCTGCGGGCATCGGGCGCGGACATGGCGCTGACGGACAGCGTCTATCTCGGCCGGGGCGAGGGACGGCGCGGCCAGCAGCTCATCCTGACCGGGGTGACGACGGAGGCGGGCGCCACCGTCAAATGGGCCCTGCAGCGCGAGGCGAGGAAGGGATAGGGCGCGCCCGCGCGCCCTGCCGCCGCCCCTATTCGTCGATGTCCTCGCCGCGCTCGCGGGCGGCGAAATAGTCGCCGGTGGTACGGGGGCGGGGGCGGTCGCCGCCGCGGAAGATTTCTCCCTCGCCCGCATCGAAGACCGCCTGGACGCGGCAATCCTCGCACATCTTGAGGCGTTCCATCTGGCCGCCCTTGAACATCCAATGCTTGTCGCCGAGCGTCGCGAGCATCTTCTCGATCGTGCTCTTGGAGGCGAAGGGCTTGCCGCAGGACACGCACTCGAACGGCTCCTCCTCCTTTATGACATGGCGTTCGGCGGCGTCGTCGCGGAAATTGTAGCGCGGCTCCAGGCTGATCACCTTCTCCGGGCAGGTGTTCTTGCACAGGCCGCATTGGATGCAGGCATCCTCCGAGAAGGAAAGCTGCGGCATGTCCGGATTGTCGCCGAGCGCGCCCGTCGGGCACGCCCCCACGCAGGCGAGGCAGAGCGTGCAGCCCGCCACGTCGACATGCACCGTCCCGAAGGCCGCCCCCTTGGCCAGCGCGATGTGATCGCGCGGGTCGGGCGCGTGCTTGCGCAGATGCGCGCTCGCCAGACGCAGATTGGTGCGTTTCCTCTCTTGCGGGGCGAAGGCGGCGGCTTTGGGCATGGACAGCTTGCGCCGCGCCGCCGGGCTGTCATGCAGCGCGTCCTCCAGCGCGTCGGGATCGGCGGCGGTCAGCACCTCGACCAATCCGCTTTCATAGCCGAGGCCGCCCAGCATGGTCTCGACCAGGCCGGTCTGATGGGCGAGGCCCTCCAGTTCGTCCCGCTTGGTGGGATGCACCAGGATCACGACGCGATGCGCGCCCATGGCGATGGCGGAGATCAGCATCTCCGCGTTAAGCTGCGTCGGCTCGTTGATCGGGACGGGGATCGTCGCGGCGGGCAGGCCGCGTCCGAAGCGGGCGGAGGCCTCGATCGTCTCGAAGCTGCGCCCTTCCGCATGGAAGAGCAGCGTCGGCCGTTTCCCGCCCGCGTCGAGATAGGTCTTGAGCAGCGTGCGCACGCGGGTCAGCAGATGCTGGTCGCGCGGATAGGCATAGCGCGCCGCCTCCGTCGGGCAGACACTGTTGCACGCCCCGCAGCCGCCGCAGACATAGGGGTCGATCGTCACATGATCGCCGTCCGGCTGGATCGCCGAGGCCGGGCATACATCCAGGCAGCGCGTGCAGCCCGTGACCCGCGCGCGGCTGTGCGCGCAGACATCCGGGTCGAAGGCGACATAGCGCGGCTTCTCGAATTCGCCGACCAGGTCGCTGGCCTGGAGGATCGCCTTCTGCACCGCGACCGGGTCGCTCGGATCGACGCGGATATAGCCGTCGCGCTTCTCGTGCGCGGGGAAGAGCGGCGCCTCCCCCGACATGTCCAGGATGATATCGCATTGGCTGGCGGCCTGGTTCGACGGCCGCCCCCAGGCCAGTTCGCCACGCGAAGCGGGATCGAGCGGGGCATAGCGGTCGACCACGATCTCGAATCCGCCGAGATGGCCGCTCGCCCCCGCGACGCGCCCGCGGGCCACCAGCAAATCCATGATGCCGAGCGGCATGACATCCCCGGGGTCGGTCAACAGAAGCGAGACGTCGAGCCGCCCCTCCAACTGCCGCGCGGCGTCGACGGCGGCCTGACCGGCACCGTAGAGCAGGCAGATGCCGGCCGATTCCATCTTCACCGTCGCGACGTCGGGACGATCCAGCGCGGCGGCGCTCAGCAGCGCGGCGATCTTCGGATGGGCCTTGTCGGCCTCCACGCTCCAGCCCGCATATTCGCGGATATTGGCGAAAAGGGGCGGGTGCGCCGGGTCCTGTCCGGTCTCGCTCAACGCCTCCTCGAAGGCGGTGCGTTCCTGGGTGCAGGCGACCAGGGTGCCCGCCCCCTCCGCCTCCGCGTCGCCGACCAGATGGGCGAAGCGCTCCAGCTCCCGCCGGCAGAGATTGCGATGCACGGGCGGCGCCTCGCCCGCCTTGTGGCCGCAGGCCTTGGCGAACTTGGCGCCGTCCAGCGGCATCGTGTCCTCGCAGTCGCAGATCAGGACGGTCTTGCCGTTGAGTTTCATGCGGGACGTCCCTTCAGCTGCCGCGCGGGACCGCCGCCGGACCCGCTGGCGCCGGAAGGGGCCGCGCGGTCAGTCCTTTCCAATCAGGCTTTTGAAGGCGCGCCATTCGACGAATCCCTGGATTCCGGGCTTCAACGAATCGGCGCGACGGATCTTCTGCTTGGGGTTGAGCGCGATGGCTTCGTATTGGACCGCATTCGGGTGGTCGAAGGCGAGTTGCACGGCCGCGCCTTCCGTCGCCGCCGCGACGATCATCACGACCGACGGGTTCGCGTCCTTGTCCGGATAACAGTCGAGCGCGTAGAGTCGCGTGACCTCCATCCGTTTCCTCCCGGCTATGCGTTCGTCGCCCGGTCTTTTGTATTCTCGCCGGGTCGCTACCCCTAGCAAAGACCGGGTAATGCGCGTTTGGCAAGAGATGAGTGGTCCTACCAATCACCTTTTCCGTCCGGTGGTTCGGCCGGTGGGGATTTGACGGCCACGGGCCATTGGTGTTGATGGAAGGGCGCGGCAGACGACTAACGGATAAGGGTAAAGCGGAATGGCGGACGATATCGAACGGGTTTCGGTCTCCATCGACATCGAGGCGGAGGGCGTGCGGCACGGTTATCTTTCCGTCCCTTACAGCCATGACGAATCCGCCTGGGGCGCGGTGCGGGTGCCGGTCGCCACGATCCGCAACGGCGACGGCCCCACGGTACTGTTCACCGCCGGCAATCACGGCGACGAATATGAAGGGCAGATCGCGCTGCATAAGCTGGTGCGGGAACTCGCCGCCGATCCGGGACAACTCTCCGGCCGGGTGATCGTCTTGCCCGCGCTGAACGCGCCCGCGGTGACGGCGGGCAAGCGAACCTCGCCGATCGACGGCGGCAATATGAACCGCTCCTTCCCCGGCGATCGTTACGGCACGGTCACGCCGATGATCGCGGATTTCGTCTATCGCCATCTGGTGCCGGCGGCGGACGCGGTGGTCGATCTGCATTCGGGGGGGCGCACGCTTTCCTTCCTGCCCTTCGCGGCGATCCATGACCTGCCCGACGCGGACCAGCGCGCGCGAAGCCTGGCCGCCATGAAGGCGTTCGGCGCGCCCTACGGCCTGATCATGACCGAACTGGACAGCGCCGGGATGCTGGACACGGCGGTGGAGGCGATGGGCAAGATATTCGTCACCACCGAGCTTGCCGGCGGCGGCACCGCCAGCGCGGAGACCGTCGCCATCGCCGACCGTGGGGTGCGCAATATCCTGAAGCATTTCGGCATGATCGCGGGCACGCCCGACATCCCCGGCGCCACCCGCTTCATGGACATGCCGGAAGGCGGCGTGCATGTCGCCGACGATCCGGGCCTGTTCGAGATCGCGGCCGATCTGGGCGCCGCCGTCTCCAAGGGCGATCTGCTGGCGCGGATCTATCCGCTGCACCGGACCGATCTGCCCGCGACGGAAATTCGCGCGCGGATCGACGGTGTCGTTCTGCAACGGCATTTCCCGGGGCTGATCAAGGTAGGCGATTGCCTGATGATCCTCGGGCGCGACATGGATTGAAGGCGCCTAAGCGCATGCGGGGGGCGGATGAGCATGGGGGTCGACGGCATCGGCGCGCTTTGGACCGTCGCCCTTATCTGGGGCGCCGCGGCGCTCGTCCCCGGGCCGGATTTCCTGGCGATCGCGCGAGCCTCGATCGGGGGCGGCCATCGGCACGGCCTCGCCTGCGTCGTGGGCGTCCTGTGCGGGACGGCGGCCTGGGGCGCGGCCGGGGTACTGGGGGTCAGCGCGCTGTTCGTGGCGGCGCCCTGGCTTTATCTGGGCTTCAAGGTCGTCGGCGGGGGATATCTGATCCTGGTTGGGCTTCAATTGCTGCGTGGTGCCCTTTGGGGCGGGACGACGGCGGCCGGGGCCCCATCCGTCGCCGCGCGGGGTGACGCGACGGCGTGGCGGAGCTTCACGCGGGGGCTGGCGGCCAATCTCTCCAATCCCAAGACGGCGATCTTCGTCGCCAGTATCTTCGCGACCATCCTGCCGCCGAGCCCGTCGGCCGCGCTCGCGCTCTCGACCGTCGGGGTGACGACGGGCGTCTCTCTTCTCTGGTACGCGGCCGTCGCCTGCTTCCTCTCCACGCCCACGGTCCGGCGGGCCTATCAGCGCGCATGGCGCTGGCTGGCGGGGATCGCGGGCGGGCTCTTCATCCTGTTCGGCGCGCGCTTGGCGGTGGAGCGATAGGGGGAGCGGTAGGGCGCATTCGCGCGCTCACCCTTGCGCCATGTTGCCGGCGAAATAGGCGGCGGCGAAGGCGATGCCGCCGAGCAGCACGGCGATAATCAACCAGACCGCGACACCCGGTCCCGTCCTTACCCGCACCTCGGCGGTGCCCGTTCCGAGTTCCGCTTGCAATCTTTCGATCGTCGCGGCGAGTTCCCTGGCCGCCTCGTTCTTCTCGTCCGGCATCGAACGATGCATCTGGCGCAGGCGTTCAAGCTCCCGCGCCGTTTCCTCCCGCGAACGCGCCATCCGTCGGTCTCCCCCGCTGTTGCCTCGCGGCCCGTTCCGGCCATACCCCTCCCCTAATCCCATCCCTATCACCAGCCTAACGCGATGCAATATCGCCGCGCCAGAATAGATTTATGTTAATTATCAATTGGTTGTAAGATTTATTCCGGAATTTTGGATGGGCGGACCCGATAGCGGATCATTCAGTTGTCGTGAAACCGTCACCGAACCGTAAAGGCTCTCGGATAAGCATGCGCCCGTCGTCGGCGACGGCGACAGGGGCCGCGCCACCTTGGGGAGGGTGGCACGGGCTTTTCCGCGATTGGGTTGCCGACAGCGAGAGCCGCGCATGCTCGACTTCAAGTCCGTGTCTAAACGTTTCGGCTCCGTCACCGCCGTCGACCGGGTGACGCTGCGCGTGGAAGAGGGCGAGATGCTCGGCATCATCGGCCGGTCCGGCGCGGGGAAATCCACGTTGCTGAAGATGACCAACCGGTTGAGCGACCCGACGAGCGGCGAGATCGCCTATGGCGGCCGGTCCGTCTCCGCGCTCAAGGGCAAGGACTTGCTGGCTTGGCGCCGCGACTGCGCGATGATCTTCCAGCAATTCAATCTGGTGCCCCGCCTCGACGTGCTGACCAATGTGATGCTCGGCCGGCTCAACGGTCTCGGCACGCTGAAAAGCGTCTTCAAGCTGTTCTCCGACGAGGATCGTCGCGACGCGCTGCGGGCGCTCGACCGGCTCGATATCGCGCAGACGGCCTTGCAGCAGGCGGGCACCCTCTCCGGCGGCCAGCAGCAGCGCGTCGCGATCGCCCGCGCGCTGGTTCAGCGCCCCCGGATCATCCTGGCGGACGAGCCGATCGCCTCGCTCGACCCGCTCAATGCCAAGCTCGTGATGGACGCGCTCCAGCGCATCAATCGCGAGGAGGGGCTGACCGTCATCTGCAATCTCCACACGCTCGACACCGCGCGGCAGTACTGCCGGCGTATCGTCGGCATGCGCAAGGGCGCCCTCGTCTTCGAGGGCGCGCCGGAGGATCTGACCAAGGACGCCGCGCGCGACATCTATGGCGCGGGCGAGGAATTCGACGAGGCCACGACCTCCACCAGCCTGGGCTCTAGCCCGGGCGCGGATGCGGCCGCGTCGGGGACGGCGGCGGTACCCGCCGAGAGCGAGCGGCCAAGGGTCGTCGGACTCTGAACGAAAGGGCCGGGGCCGTGGGCGCCCGGCCCAACGATACGGAAGAACGGTCGATCGAACCGGACCGGTAAGAAGCAAGCCGTCGTCACGAACGGCCGGTTCCGGACATCTCACGAAGGGGTCGGCCCCGACAGCGGGCCGCCATCCGAAACAGAGGGCAAAGAGGCAAACATCATGAGCAAGATCCGCAACCTCGCGGCGGTCGCCGCGCTCGCCGCGACCGTGACCGGCATGACCGCCGTCGCGCCGGCGTCGGCCCAGGAAATCGAGGAATTCCGCATCGGCATTCTCGGCGGCGAGAACGCCAACGACCGCCTGCGCTCGAACGAGTGCGTCCGGGCCAAGACCGAGGAACTGCTCGGCGTCGAGACCAAGCTCTACGCCCCCGCCGACTATAACGGCGTGATCGAGGGGCTGCTGGGCGGCACGATCGACATGGCCTGGTTGGGCGCGTCGGGCTATGCCGCCGTTTATCTGGAGGACCCGGAGGCGGTCGAGCCCGTCCTGGTGAAGGTCAATGTCGACGGCAGCTACGGCTACCATTCGATCGGCTTCGCCCGCGCCGACAGCGGCATCACGGAACTGGCCGATCTCGAAGGCAAGGTCTTCGCCTTCGGCGACCCGAACTCCACCTCGGGCTATCTGATCCCCTCGATCGAGATCCCGAAGGCCGGCTATTCCATGAAGCCGGGTGAGTTCTTCGGCGACGTCGTCTTCGCGGGCGGCCATGAGCAGACCATCGTCGGCGTCTATAACGGCGATTACGACGCGGGCGTGAGCTGGGCCGACGGTCTCGGCGCCTGGGAGGACGGCTACAATAGCGGTGCCTTCCGCAAGGCGGTCGACAGCGGTCTCGTCGATATGACGGAGATGGTCGAGATCTGGCGTTCCAACGTCATCCCGGAAGGCCCGATCGTCCTGCGCAAGGAACTGCCGACCGACGTTAAGACCAAGATGGTCGGTCTGCTGGCCAGCCTGGAATCGATGGATGCCGAGTGTGCCTACGGCTTCATGGCCGGTGAGATCAAGGGCATCGCGCCCATCACCCACGCCGCCTATGAAAGCGTGATCGAGGCCCGTAAGGCCAAGATCGGCAATTGATCGCCGATCGTCCCTACCGCGCCGGCGCCGGGAAGTCCTCCCGGCGCCGGTTTCGGTCTTCACCGAAGACGGATCGACGCGCCCCATGACCGCGACCAGCCCAGGCGATCACGCGCCGCGCATGATCGACCAGATCGACCAGGAATTCGGCAAGGCGGAGCGCAAGCGCCGGCTCTATACGGCCTTGTTCATCGCCGCGACGCTTTTCGTCATGGTCGGCGGCTTCGGCATCGCCGAGGACATGAATTCCGGCAGTTTCATCGGCGGTCTGCATAAGTTCTTCGACTATCCCGCCAATATCGTGGCGGAGAGCTTCGAGGCCGGCTGGGGCTGGTATCCGCTGCTGCTGCATTTCGCGCCGGCCCTGATCGAAACGGTCAACATGGCCGCCGTGGGCACGATCCTGGGGGGCGTGCTGGCCTTGGTGCTGGCCTTCTGCTCGACCCGGGGCCTGGGGGTCTGGCCGCCGCTGATTCCGATTTGCCGGCGTTTCATGGACGGCGCGCGCGCCTTCCCGGAACTGATCCTGGCGCTCTTCCTGATCTTCGTGCTGGGGGCGAGCCCGGTGCCGGCGATCATCGCGGTCGCCTTCCACACCGCCGGCGCGCTCGGCAAGCAGTTCTCGGAGGTGAACGAGAATATCGACCGCGGGCCGCTCGACGGCCTTGCGGCGGCCGGGGCCAACTGGACCCAGCGCATGCGCTACGGCGTGCTGCCACAGGTCCTGCCGAATTATACGAGCTATCTGCTGATGCGCTTCGAGATCAACATCCGGGCCTCCGCCATCCTCGGTTTCGTCGGCGCGGGCGGCATCGGGCAGGAACTGCGCAAGGCGATCGGCTGGACCCAGGGGGCGGAGACCTCCGCGCTCTTCGTGCTGCTGTTCCTCGCCATCGTCGCGATCGATCAGATTTCCAGCACCCTGCGTCGCCGGCTTACCGGCGATGGCGTGGGTCACGTCTGAGCGGGGAAGGGGACGCGCCATGACCACCGCTTCCGCTACGACGCTCGGCACGGACGAGATCGACCGGCGCTTCGCCGCTGTCCTTGCGCGCTCGCGCCGCCAGATATTCTGGCCGGTCGGCCTCGCGCTCGGTGTGCTCGTCTATCTGGTCTATGCGTGGATCGCCTTCGACATGACGTCGCTGGTCCAGCAGTCGCGCTTCGACCGGGCGGCGATTCTGGCGCTCGACAGTTTCGCCTATAAGGTTCACGTGACCGAGGATCTGCGCGATGCCGGGGCGCCGCTGGAAATCAGCATCGAGGGCGCGCGCCAAGGCGGCTTCCGCGAGGACCCGGATTGGGTCGTGCGCACCGAAACCGGCGCCGCGGTCGATCTCGGCGACGGCTACCGGGCGGTGATCGAGGGGAGGACTCTGACGCTGACCGGCCCCGGCCTCGACGGCCCGGTGGAGGCGCGGGTTCTGGAGGACGGCACGGTCGAGGCGACGGGTTCCCGGCCGGATTGGGTGAAGGTCAACGACCGCCGCTTCGAGGCCCGCCCGACCCTGTTCCAGCGCGTGCGGATCACCCGGACCCGGATCGAGCTTCACCGCTATTTCGTGGGCTGGGAGAATTTCTGGTTCGATTACGATAGCCCCTATCACGGCATGGGCCTGATGCAGGCCTGGGCCTATGCGGGAAGCCAGCCTCAGATCGAGGAAGGGATATCCAACCGGGCGCTGATCTTCTCCAACTTCTGGACCAACAAGGAATGGCAGCATGGCGACGTCTTCAAGGCGCTGCTGGAAACCATCCTGATGGCGCTTCTGGGGACGCTCGTCGCCTCGATCGTGGGGCTGCCGCTCGCCTTCCTGGCCGCGCGCAACTTCAATCCGGTGATGGCCAGTCGCATGGCGGTGCGGCGCGTCTTCGACTTCCTGCGCGGCATCGACATGCTGGTCTGGTCGCTGATCTTCATTCGCGCCTTTGGGCTGGGACCGCTGACCGGTATCATGGCGATCGCCTTCACGGATACCGGCACGCTCGGCAAGTTGTTCTCGGAGGCGATCGAGAATATCGACGGCAAGCAGGTGGACGGCGTCAAATCGACCGGCGCCTCCCCGGTGCAGCGCTATCGTTTCGGGGTAATCCCGCAGATATTGCCGATCTTCGTCGCGCAGTCGCTCTATTATCTCGAATCCAACACGCGATCCGCGACGATCATCGGCGCCCTCGGCGCCGGTGGCATCGGGCTCAAGCTGGTGGAGACGCTACGCACCGGCGTGGATTGGGAGAACACCTTCTATATCATCCTGCTGACCATCGCGGTGGTGATCGCGATGGATATCTTCTCCGGCTGGCTGCGCCGCAAGCTGATTACGGACGCCTAAGGAGAGGCGGGAGGCGCGCGGATATCAGACGCCCAGATGGCGGTGCAGGAAATCCTGATCGGCCATCAGATCTTCGCCGTTGCCGTCGAAGACCAATTCGCCCTTCACCAGCAACAGGTGCCGGTCGCAGATTTCGACCAGTCGCTTGACGTTCTTGTCGACGACCAGGCAGGCGATGCCCGTCGCCTTGATCTCGCCCAGCACGCGCCAGATCTCCTCGCGGATCAGTGGCGCCAGCCCCTCCGTCGCCTCGTCCAGCAACAGCACCGACGGGTTCGTCATCAGGGCGCGGCCGATGGTCAGCATCTGCTGCTCGCCGCCGGAGAGGTTGTTGCCCCAATTGTCGATCCGTTCCGCCAGCCGGGGGAAGAGGGCGAGCACGCGCTCCAGTGTCCAGTCGGTCCGCCCTTCCCGTCCCGGCCGGGCGGCGACCATCAGGTTCTCGCGCACCGTCAGGTTCGGGAAGATGCCGCGCCCCTCCGGCACGAAGGCGATACCGGCATTGGCGGATTTGTAGGAAGGACGCCCGTTGGCGCCGACGCCGAAATGCGCGACCTGGCCGCGCACGGGCGGGACGAGACCCATCGCGGTGCGCAGGGTCGTGGACTTGCCCATGCCGTTGCGGCCCATCAGGCTGACGCATTCGCCGCGCGCCAGGCGAAAGCTCACGCCGCGCAGGATATGGCTCTGGCCGTAATAGGTATGCACGGCGTCGAAGGAGAGGACGGTTTCTGACTCGCTCATCGGCCGTTTCCTCAAATCATCTCATCGCCGAGATAGGCTTCGCGCACGGTCTGGCTTTCGCGGATCTGGTCGGGCGTGCCGGTTTCCAGAACCGTGCCGTTGACCATCACCGTCAACCGGTCCGCGACGGCGAAGACCGCGTCCATGTCGTGCTCAATCAGCACGACGCAATGCGTCGCCTTCAGGCGGTTGATCAGGGCGACGATATTCGCCGTCTCCTCCGGCCCCATGCCCGCCAGCGGCTCGTCCAGCAGCAGCACCTCCGGCTCCGTCGCCAGCAGCATGGCGACCTCGAGCTGGCGTTGCTCGCCATGGCTGACGGTGGCGGCCACGGTATCGGCGCGATGGGAAAGGCCGGCCAGATCGATCGCGCGTTCCGCGCGCGCCGCCACATCCTTGCGGTGATGGGCCGGGCGGATGAAGCGCATGGAGGAACGCATGCGCGACTGGGCCGCGAGCCAGACATTCCGCATGCAGGTGAATTCGGGGAAGATGTTGGTGCGCTGATAGCTGCGCCCGATGCCGAGTTGGCTGATCCGGTGCGGCGGCATGGTCGTGATGTCCCGGCCGCGGAAGGCGATGCGCCCGGCGCTCGGCGGCAGATCGCCGGAGAGCAGATTGATCAGCGTCGTCTTGCCCGCGCCGTTCGGGCCGATCACCACATCGACCTGGCCGGTGTGGAAGTCGAGCGTGACGTCGCGCACCGCATGCAGGCCGCCGAAGCTCTTCGAGACGCCCCTGGTCGCGAGGACGGGATCGCTCATGGCTTCTCTCCCCCGGGCACCTCGGTTTCGACCGGGTCGGGCTTGGCGCGCGGAGCGCCGCCGAGTGAGCCGGCGAGCCCGTTGCGCAGCATCAGGACGACGGCGATCACGAAACAGCCCATGATGATCTGGAAGTGATCGGCGAGGAAGCCGACCAGCTCGCGCTCGCGCGCCAGTTCCTCGACCCCGATGAAGGCGACCGCGCCGACGATCGGGCCGAACAGCGTCCCCATGCCGCCGAGAATGACCATGGCGAGGCCGATCCCGCTTTCCTTCCAGCCGAGCAGTTCCGGCGAGATATAGCCGTCGATGCAGGCATAGACGAACCCGGCGAGCGAGGCGACGGCGGCCGAGATCACGTAGCTGACGAGCTTGTAGCGATAGGTGTCGTAGCCGAGCGCGCGCATCCGGTGTTCGTTCACCTTGATGCCCTGGATGACCTGCCCGAAGGGCGAGCGCAGCAGCATGATGAGAAGGCCATAGACCGCCAGCATCAGCCCCAGCGCGAACCAGAGCAGCGTCGCGCGATCCTCGAAGTCGATCAGGATGGTTTCGCCCACCGCCAGGACCGGCTTCACCCAGATATAGGCGCCGTCGCTGCCGCCCGCGATCTGGCTGTCGTGGAAGAAGTAGAACATCATCTGCGCGAAGGCGAGCGTCACCATGATGAAGTAGATGCCGCTGGTGCGCACGACGAGCGCGCCGATCAACGCGCCGACGAAGGCCGTCACGCCGATCACGACCGGCAGGGCGAGGGCGATGTTCACCGCCTCGTATTCCGGGGAATAGATCTGCAGCGTATAGGCCGCGAGCCCGAAGAAGGCCGCGTGGCCGAAGCTGACCAGCCCGGTATAGCCGAGCAGCAGATCGAGGCTCATCGCGAAGATCGCGAAGACGATCATGCGCGTGGCGACCTTGATCGCGTAGGTCTCGCCAAAGACCGGGACGAGGGCCAGCCCGATCGCCACGGCGGCGAGCAGCAGGAGCGCGGGCCAGCGGGGGACGACGGTCATGATGTCCGCATGCCTCCTTCGTGTCGCCTAATGCGCCCGGCCGTAGAGGCCGGCCGGCCGCCACAGCAGGATCGCGGCCATCAACGCGTAGACCGTGACGGAGGTGAGATTATCGACGCTGAGGCCGCTCATCAGTTCAACGTCGTCGAAGGCGCGCAGGATCGTCGCGCCGAGACTGTCCATCAGGCCGATCATCATGGCGCCGACGAAGGCCCCCTTGATCGAGCCGATACCGCCGATCACGACGACGACGAAGCTGATGATCAGCACCTGCTCGCCGATACCGGGATAGACGGAGCGCTCCGGCGCGGCCAGCAGGCCGGCGAGCGCGGCCATCGTCGTTCCGATCGAGAACACGGTGGCGAACAGAACCTTGGTGTTGATGCCGAGCGCCTGGATCATCTCCGGATTGGAGGAACCGGCGCGGATGCGCATGCCGAGCCGCGTCTTCTGCACGACCCAATACATGACGCCCGCGAGCACGAGACAGACCGCCGCCAGGAACAGATTGTAGGCGGGATAGGACTGAACCTCCGTCAGCGGGATGGAGAACTGCAGGAAGTCCGGCTTGGGCACGCTGTGCGGATCGTCGCCCCAGATGATCGACTGCATCTCGTTAAAGATCAGGATCAGCCCGAAAGTCAGCAGCACCTGTTGCAGATGGTCGCGGTTATAGAGGTGGACGATGAAAAGCCGCTCCACCAATAGGCCGAGCATCGCCGCCAGCGGCACGCCGAGCAGCAGCGCCCAGAAGATGCTGCCCGTCCAGGCGGTCAGCGACCAGGCGAGATAGGCCCCGACCATGTAGAAGGACCCGTGCGCCAGATTGATGACGCCCATGATGCCGAAAACGATCGTCAGGCCACTGGCGATCAGGAACAGCAGCAGCCCGTACTGAACGCCGTTCAGCAATTGGATGAGCAGTAACGTGAGATCCATCGAATCCTGCTTCCCGCGCCTCGCGATCCTCTAAAAACCCGGCCGTGAGCCTTGGGCCCACGGCCGGGTCGTTTATACGCCGGAACTGGTGCCGTAAAGCGTCGGCCTCAGCCCAGGCGGCAGCCTTTCGCCGGGTCGGACAGCGCCTCGACGGCGATGCTCTGGACCTCGTTGACGCCGTTTACGACCTTGCGCAGATAGAAGTTCTGCACCGGGTTGTGCGCGGCGGACAGCTTGAAGGGACCGCGCGGGCTGTCATAGACCGTGTTCTCGATCGCCTTGATCATGTCGTCCTTGGCGCCCGTGTCGCCGTCGGTGGCCTCCAGGGCGACGCGGATCATCTCGGCCGCGTCATAGCCTTGAACGGCGTAGACGTCGGCTTCCGAGCCCCACATTTCCTTGTAGTTCCGACGGAACACGTTGTTGACGTCGTTATCGAGCGTGTCGGCATAGTGCAGCGTCGTGCGCAGCCCCTCGGCCGCCGCGCCCTGCGCCTCGGTCACGCCCTCGGTCAGGAAGCCCGAGCCGGTGAGCTCGATCCCCGAATCCTTCAGGCCGGCCGCCGCCCAGTCCTTCACGAACTTCACCGCGCCGCCGCCGGCGAAGAAGGTGTAGACCGCATCCGGCTTCAGCGAGGCGATCTCGCTCAGCACCGACTGGAACTCGACCTCCGGGAAGGGGACGCCGATTTCCTTGATGATCTCGCCGCCGCTTTCCGCGAAGCCGTCCTTGAAGCCCTGGGCCGATTGCTGACCGGCGCCGTAGTTCCAATAGCACAGGACCACGCGCTTCTTGCCCTCGGCACCCAGGACCCGGCCCATCGGATAGCCCGGCTGCCAGTTCGAGAAGGAGGAACGGAAGATGTTCGGCGCGCACAGCGGGCCGGTGATCTGATCGGCGCCGGCATTCGGGATGATCGTCATCACCCCTTCCTCGCGCGCGATCTTGGCCATCGCCATGGCCACGCCCGAATGGACGGGGCCGACCAGGAAATCGACCTTCTCGCTGTTGATCAGCTTGGAGGTGTTCTCGGTCGCCTTCGGGGGGGCGGCCTCGGAATCGAGCTTGATCAGTTCGATCTCGCGCGATCCGATCATCTCCTTCGATTGCGCGAAGCGCATCTGCATGGCGTTGGTGATGGCCTCGCCCAGGCGGGCGTAAGTGCCGCTATAGGGCAGCAGGGTGCCGACGCGCACCTTGGCCTGCTGGCCGATCGCGAACTTGGTCGGCGTGAAGCCGGCGAGCGTGCCGACGCCCGCGGCGGCGCCCATGAGGCCGAGGGCCCCGCGACGCGAATATGTCTTCCTCGTGCTCACTTGTCGTTTCTCCCAGACTGTACGCGACCTCGATGGAAGGCGCGCCTGTTGTCCCGGCACGGGTCCGCCGGTTATCCGGCGGGCACGCACCATTCGTGCGAACGGGTTGTTTTTCGAAGAGGATCGAGCCGGCGAACGCCGTGGTCGCATGCTCCAAGCCGTATGACGGACATGCGGCCCCGCCGCCATGTCCCCCTTCCGTGCAGCCAGCCATCCGTGCGTGGCGCCTCTGCCCCCTTCAGACCCGCATATATCCGTTCCAGCGCGGTTCTTGCCGACCGCTTCGGGCGCTCCCCGGCCGAGCACGGTGCATGGGGCACGGTACCCCACCGCATCCGGTCGCGGACATCGCCCAACCATGACCCGATCCACTATTCCTTGGCAATATTTTAAATTTAAAACAATGCCGAGGGCGCCATTGGTGGGTGGGCCGTGGGTCCCTATTGAGAACCCAGAGTCATGAACTATATTGCACATATTGAGACGCCGCAAGACCGGACATTCAGCCGGGTTTGCTACTCCTGGCGAGAGGGACTGCTTGGAGCGGGGCATCTACTGCATTATGATGCATAAACATTTGGTTGCCGTCGGACGATCCGGTCTGTCCGCGAGGAGAATTCGAGACGAAGGGAGCGACCAGCATGGCGGAGAATTTAAGCGAGAACTGGACGGAAACCTTCCGGGGGGCGGTCCTGGCGGCCGAGTACGACCCGGAATCGACGATGAACTCCCGTCTTTATATCGAACGTTTCGATCAGGCGACATGGTTCCTGATGCATTCGATCGGTCTGACCCCGCGCGGCGTCAAGGCGGATGGGCAGCGCATCGCCGTCGTTCGCCAAAGCTTTCAATATGTGCGTGAGTTGAAGGGCGGGGAACTCGTCACCATTCGTTCCGGCTTCATTGCCGTGGGCGGCAAGCATTTCCGTTTCATCCATCGTATGTTGGACGTGGAGAGTGGCGCGCTGATCGCCAGCGCCGACATGACCGCGGTGCTGGCGAGCCTGGAGACGAGCAAGACCCTGCCCTTGCCGGAGGACAAGGTGACGAAGGCCCGTGAACTGACCATCACGGAGGCGGAGATCGATTGATCGCCGCGCCGGTCAGTGCGTCTCGGTGGGGCGTCATCGGCACGTCATCGGCGATGGGCTAGACTGCCGTCCTTCCCGCCCATCGGGCCGTCGGGAGCCGTGAAGCACGTGCGTCAGTCGTTACGATCGGTACTGTTCTTGTTGCTGTGCGCCCTTGCCGGCGCCCTTGCCGGCATGGGGACGCCGTCCGCCCATGCCGACGACCCGGTGGAGGTCGGGGTGCGGCCGCTTCATCTCCTGGACCGGCTGGAGGAGGGGGCGCTGAAACGGCGCCTATCGGCCTGTGTCGGCCGCCCCGTCGCGCGCACCGCCTTCTCCATCTCCCATCGCGGCGCGCCCCTGCAGTTTCCTGAGCATACGAAGGAATCCTACCTGGCCGCCTATCGCCAGGGGGCGGGCGTTCTCGAATGCGATGTCACCTTCACGAAGGATCGCGCGTTGGTCTGCCGTCATTCCCAGTGCGACCTGCACCGCACGACCAATATTCTGGCGACGCCACTCGCCGCGCGCTGCCGCCAGCCCTTCGTTCCGGCCGATCCCACGACCGGGCGGCAGGCGACGGCGGAATGCTGTACCAGTGACCTGACGCGCGACGAGTTCCTGAGCCTCCAAGGGAAGATGGACGCGGCCGACCCGATGGCGACCGACGTGGCGGGCTATATGGACGCGACGGAGTCATGGCGGACCGATCTGCACGCCCCGGGCACCTTGATGACCCATGCGCAGAGCATCGGGCTCTTCCAATCGCTCGGCGTCGCCATGACGCCGGAATTGAAGGCGCCGGAGGTGACGATGCCGTTCGACGCTGACTTCAGCTATGGCGACTATGCCGACAAGATGCTGGCGGAATACGAGGCCGCCGGCGTTCCGGCCGAGCGTGTCATGCCGCAGAGTTTCGATCCCGACATCCTGCGTCATTGGATCGCGAACCACCCGGTCTTCGCGGACCGTGCCGTGTTCCTCGATTCCGGCCCGTGGGGGGATCTCGGCATGGCGGGCGCGATCGAAAGGCTGCCGGGTCTCGCGGCGTCCGGCGTGCGCATCGTGGCGCCGCCGATCTGGGTGCTGCTCGACCTGAAGGACGGGCGCATCGTGCCGTCGGCCTATGCGCGCGCGGCGAAGGCGGCGGGGCTCGATATCGTGACCTGGTCGCTGGAGCGTTCCGGCCCGCTCGCGAACGGCGGCGGGTGGTATTATCGCAGCGTCTCGGAGGCGATCGACGATGACGGCGACATGCTGACGGTCCTCGACGTGCTGGCGCGGGACGTTGGCGTGATCGGCGTCTTCAGCGATTGGCCGGCGACCGTCAGTTTCTATGCGAGTTGCATGTTGGAATAAGCGAACGCCCCTCCCCCCGAACGAACGACGCGAGCGATGCCACGTTTTACAGCTTGACGGAGGGCGGTTTCCCCCGTGACCCTTTAGGAGAGCGAAACGGGGGTGGAGTAATGCGTCTTTTCTTGATCGGCGCGGCGGCGCTGGCGCTGATCGCGATGGGCGTTCCCTTCGGGCCGGCCCAGGCCGATGGTGGAACCGGTGACGCCGCCGACGCGCGACTGCTTTTCGGCGATATCGATAATCGCGCGCTCAAATACGAGTTTCTTGTGGATGAGCAGCGTGTCGGCATCGGGGAGGGCCGAATCCGCAAGGTCGGCGAGGCACGCTGGCAGGTCGATATCCGCTATGAGATCGATGTCGAATTGCTGGGCGTCGATGTCTACACCCTTCACCTCGAAGCGCGGGAGACTTATGAGGGGGCCCGTCTCGTCGCCCTGGATTCCGACAGCACCGAGGATGGGGAGCATCACGAGGTCTCCGGCAGGGCCGATGGCGATGTCTTCCGCTATACCCACAATGGCGAGGAGGCGGAGGCGGTCTCCGACATTGTGCCGAGCACGGAGCTATGGCGTCGTCAGTTGCTGAAACGCACGCGCGTTCTGCATGTGGTGGAGGGGGAACCCTTCGAGCGCACGACCGAGCCGGCCGAGGATAGGCGGATAGAGGGGCCGGACGGCGAGACCGTCGTCCTGGAGGGCGTTTATATCGAGACACCTTACGAAACGGCGACCCTCTGGTTCGACGCGGAAGGTCTGCTGCAACGGGCCGTCGTCGATCGGATGGGCACCACCTTGGACATCCGCAGGATGGCGATGGAGGAGGAGTAGTCGCCGACGGCCGATCGGTCGGCTATAGACGTCGGGCACCGACGTTAGGCCGGGTTGCCGCGCAACTCCTTCAAGGCCCAGAGAGTCAGGCAGAAGACCGTCGCCGCGCCCGCCTGATGCAAGACCGCGACCGGCAGCCAGACGATCGTCAGCAGCGCCGCGATGCCGAGCCCCGCCTGCACCAGAACCCCCGCCATCAACGCATGCGCCGCCCACCGCACGCGGGGCGCCAGCGTCCGGGCCCGCGCGCATGTCGTCAGCCAGAAGGCGGCGGTGACGGCGAGCGTCAGATAGGCCATCATCCGGTGGTCGAATTGCACGACCTCCAGCGTCTCGAACAGGTTGCGCCAGCCCAGCGCGGCGTTCCAGAACGGGTCGGGGATGAAACGCCCGCCCATGTCCGGCCAGTCGTTGTAGATGAAGCCCGCCCGGCTGCCCGCGACGATCGCGCCGGAGATCACGGTGAAGAAGACGACCGCATGGCACCACGCGCCGAGCCGCCGATAGCCGCGCGGCGCGGGCGCGCGGCCCGCCTCCATCGGCCAGAGGAGCCCCAGCGCCAGCCAGACCAGATAGCCCAGGATGAGGAAGGCCATGCCGAGATGGACGGCGAGGCGGTATTGGCTCACCTCCGTCCGGTCGACGAAGCCGCTCTTCACCATCCACCAGCCGATGACACCTTGCAGCCCGCCCAGCGCCAACAAAATCCAACCATGTTTCGCATGGCCGGTCGGCAGCCGCCCCCGGATCAGGAACCACAGGAAGGGCAGGGCGAAGACCACCCCGATCAACCGCCCCCAAAGCCGGTGCAGCCATTCCCAGAAGAAGATCTCCTGGAACGCCTCCAGGCTCATGCCCGAATTCATCAGGCGATACTGGGAGGTTTCCTTGTAGAGGGCGAAGACGCGCGCCCACTCGCCCTCGTTCATCGGCGGCAGGAAGCCGATCAGCGGGCGCCATTCCACCATCGAAAGCCCGCTTTCGGTCAGCCGGGTGATCGCGCCGATGATCATCATCGCGAAGACCATCAGCGCGCTGGCGACCAGCCATAGGCCGACGGCGCGGCGGTCGCGGCCCTCGTCGCGGATCTTGGGGGGGTCGATATCCTGGGTCATGCTCGCCATGGCCGCTTCATAGCGCCGACCGCCGCCGCTTTCCAGCCCGCCGGCGCGGGCTGCGGCGGCGGGTCGCGGCGCCGCGATCCGTCGGGTTCAAACCGCCCAGACACCCGCCATGTTCCTGAACCCCTTGATCTCGATCGGATTGCCGGACGGGTCGCGGAAGAACATCGTCCATTGCTCGCCCGGCTCGCCCTCGTAGCGAACGGTCGGGGCGATCACGAAATCGGTGCCGGCGGCTTCCAGCCGGTCGGCCAGATCGCGCCAATCCTCATAGGCCAGAATCGCGCCCAGATGCGGCATCGGCACCTTGTGCTCACCCACCTTGCCGGTCGGCGCGGTGGCGAAGGGTTCTCCCAGGTGCAGGGATATCTGATGGCCGAAGAAATCGAAATCGACCCAGCTTTCCGTGCTGCGCCCTTCCCGGCAGCCGAGCAGGTCCGTGTAGAACCGCCGCGCGGCGTCGAGGTCGCGCACATTATAGGCGAGATGGAAGAGGGCGCGGGTCATGGCGTTCGGTTCTTTCGCGGCTGCGCTTGCGCTTCATCCTGCTTAGTCCTCCATGGGCCCCGCGCGCAAGAGCGGCCTCCACCCGAACCGGAAAATGGCGCTTCAGACCGACCGCGCGATGGCGTAAGCAGCCATGCTTCCCTGTTTTGGAGACACCCCGATGACATCTCACCGGAACGATCTCGACCAGCCGATCGGCGCGCCGGTCCTGGACTGGACGGCCCGGCCCCACCCGGACGGGCGGACACTCGCCGGGCGGTTCTGCCGGCTGGAACGGCTCGACCCCGACGGGCACGGCGCCGATCTCTTCGCCGCCGACAGCGCGGATCGGGAGGGGCGGAGCTGGACCTACCTTCCCTACGGGCCCTTCGCGGGGGTCGGGGACTATATGGGCTGGCTGCGTGCGCAGGCGGCGTTGAGCGACCCGTTCTTCTACACCATCGTCGAGGCGGAGGGCGGGAAACCGGTCGGACTCGCCAGCTATCTGCGCATCGCGCCCGAGGCCGGCGCGATCGAGGTCGGGCACCTGCATTTCTCTCCCGCCCTGCAGCGCCGGCCCGCGGCGACGGAGGCGATGGCGCTGATGATGGCCCATGCCTTCGAGGATTTGGGATACCGCCGGTATGAGTGGAAATGCAACGCGCTCAACGCCGCGTCCTGCCGCGCGGCGGAGCGGCTCGGCTTCACCTTCGAGGGAGTATTCCGGCAGGCGGGCGTGGTTAAGGGGCATAACCGCGATACGGCCTGGTATTCGATCCTCGACCACGAATGGCCGGGCATGAAGCGGGCCTTCGAATCCTGGCTCTCGCCCGGTAATTTCGAGGAAGATGGAACCCAACGCCGTGCCTTGAGGGATTTTCGACCCGCATAAAGGGGCCCGCCTCATTCCCCCTTCAGCACCACCATCCCCGGGGGCATCAGCAACGGCCCGTCGATCAGCGGCAGGGCGAGGGCGTCTCCCGCGCTCACCGGCCGGCCCGGCCGGGTTTCGACCCGGATGGAGGGCCCCTCGCAGGCGAAGAGGTCGGCACGAAGCCCAATACGCCCGACATAGAGCGCCTGACCGGCCGCGACCGCGATGATCGGGACCGGCGTGCTGTTTACGTCCGGCAGGCGTGCGGCATAGACGGCGCGCGTCGTCGGCGCCTCCGTCGGGGCGCCGCAGGGGCGGCCGTCCTCCACCGCCATCACGCGGGCGAGGCTGTAGGTGCCCGGCGGCACGGCCCGGGCGACGGCGTGAACGCCGGTACGGGCGCGCTCCCCCTCGGCCGGGCGGAAGGTGATTTCTTCCCGGGGCATGCCGTCGGCGGCGCGTAGGACGATGGCCCAGGTACGCAGACTGCCGGCCGCGACGTCGAGGGCAAGGAGTCCATGCGCCGCCGGGTCGTCCCGGAACAGTTCCGGCGCATGCGGGGGCGGTGACGCGCAGGCGGCCAGCAGGAATGCCGCCACGGCAATCAGGGCAAGGGGAATGGGCACGAAGGGGATGGGCATCAATCCGCCGGCGCCCCGCCTTCCTCCTTCCGGCGGGCGACGAAGGCGTCCAGGCTTTCGCGCACGGCCGCGTCCATCGGCGGCGCCTCGTACTCGGCCAGATGCGCCTTGTAGAGCCGGTGGGCGCGCGTCGTCGCATCCTCGGCGCCGGCTTCCTGCCAGGTCTCGAAATTACGCCAGTCGCTCAACATCGGCGCATAGAAGGCCCGGTCGTAACGCGCCAGGGTGTGCGCCGTGCCGAAGAAATGTCCGCCCGGCCCGACATCGCGGATCGCCTCCAGGCCGAGCGTATCGTCATTGACCTCGATGGGGCGCAGATACTCCGCCATCATCTGCAGGATCTCGGCGTCGATCATCACCTTCTCGAAGGAGGCGCAGAGCCCGCCCTCCAGCCAGCCCAGCGCATGCATCATCATGTTGCAGCCGCCGGTGACGGCGCCCCAGACGGCCATTTCGCTCTCATAGGCGGACTGGACGTCCGGGGCGTTCGATGCGTTGACGTTGGAGGATCGGAAGGGCAACCCGTAGCGCCGGGCGAGCTGGCCGCCGATCTGGGCCGCGCGGGCATATTCCGGCGTGCCGAAGGCGGGGGCGCCCGACTTCATGTCGACATTGGAGGTGAAGCCGCCATAGACGCAGGGCGCGCCCGGATTGACCATCTGGGCGAAGGCGATGCCGGCCAATGCCTCCGCGTTCTGCTGGGCGATGGCACCGGCCAGCGTCACCGGCGCCATCGCGCCCGACAGCGTGAAGGGGGTGATCACGACGATTTGGTTCATCCGCGCCATCTCGATGATGCCGAGCGCCATCGGGATATCGAGCTTCAGCGGGGAATTGGTGTTGATGATGGTGAACAGGCTCGGCTCGCGCTTGAGCTGTTCCGCGTCGATGCCGCGGGCGAGGCGCGCGATCTCGATGCCGTCGCGGATGCGCTCGCGTCCGAGCGAATAGGCGTGGAACGGCTTGTCCGTCAGCGTCGCCGCCGCGTGCAGCGCGTCGAGATGGCGCGTGCGGTGAGGCAGGTCGATCGGCTCCACCGGATAGCCGCCGTTCAGGTGGCAGATATTGAGTTGTTGGCTGAGGCGCAGGAAATCCTGGTAATCCGCGAAATTGCCGCGTCGCCGGCCGCCCTCCAGGTCGGAGGCGTTGGGCGCGCTCGCCACCATGCAGAAGATCAGCCGCCCGTCGCCCAGGGCCAGGTCGTGGGCCGGATTGCGCGCGTGGAAGTCGAAGCGGGACGGTGCCTTGGCGATCAGCTCCGCGATCAGATTCCGGTCGAAGCGCACCCGTTCCGACCCCGGACGCACGTCGGCGCCGGCCTTGGCCGCGATCTCCCGCGCTTCCTCGGACAGGAAATCCATGCCGATCTCTTCCAGGATGGTCATGGAGGCATCGTGGATGCGCTCGATGGCGTCCTCGTCCAGGATATCGACGGGCCGGTAGGAATTGACGACCGCCCGCCAATCGAGTTGCGGCAGGCGATCCGCGACGATGCCGGGGCCGGCGGCTCCGGCGCCCGCTTCCTGGCCGCGTCGGCGACGTCTCGCTCTCTCGCGCATGGGCATGTCCTTCGTTCGAGGGCGCCCGGGACCGGGCGATTGGTCGTACGGGATTTAAGAAGCCCGGCCCGCGCTTTGTCGATAGGGAATGTGCCTTGGACCTATCCGGAAACGTAGTATTGCACGACGAAGGAGACCGTCGGCACCGAGGCGATGGTCGATACCAGGATGATCGCGGCCGCGCGTTGAACATAGACGCCGTACCGCTCCCCCACCACGAAGATGAGCGAGCCCGTCGGCAGGGCCGCCATGATGACGGCGGCGGCCACGAAATGCGTCGGCATGTCGAGCATATGGGTGGCGATGACCCAGGTGAGCAGCGGGTGGGCGATGAGCTTGAGCGCGCTGACCCAGCAGACCTCCACCGCGCCGCGCCGGATCGACTGGCCGACCAGGAACAGCCCCATGGCGAACAGCGCGCAGGGCCCCGCCGCGTCGCCCAACAGGTCGAGAAAGGTGACGGCCGGTCCGGGCAGCGGGATGCCGCCTGCGGAGAACAGGATGCCGAGGCTGGCGCTCAACACCAGTGGGCTCTTCACCACGCCCAATATGACGTCGCGGGCGATGTCCCGCATCCGGCCCGTGCTGCGGTCGACTTCCAGGATCGCGGTCAGGACCGCCATGACCACGGCGCCGTTCGCCACCGTGATGATGACGGCGGGCAGCGTCATCACGTCCCCGAAGGCGGTCATCAGCAAGGGAATGCCCATATAGCCGGTATTGGAGAAGATCGCCGCGATCCCGTGCATGCTGAGCGCGCCTATCCGGTCCGCGAAGACGAACCGCGCGATGAGGACCGCCAACAGGAACACGCCGATCTGTCCGCCGTACCAGGCGGTCAGGAACGGGCCGTCGAAGATGTCGGAGAAGGGGGCGCCCGCCATAGCCTTGAAGAACAGCGCGGGCAGGGCGATGAAATAGACGAAACCGTTGAGCGCCGCCGTCGAATCCTGTCCCAGCAGCCGGAAGCGGCCCGCCAGATAGCCGGCCAGCATGATACCGAAAATGGGAAGGGTAACGTCGATCAGGGCCTGCATGAGGCGCGGAGCCTATGGCGGGATCGCGCATTTGTCGAGGCGCGCGGCCGGGGGCGGGCTGTGAGGCCGGCCGCGGGGCGGGCTGCCGTGCCTCTTGCTCGCGCGGCCAAGCTCCAGTACTGACAATATCCGCGCGGGGGGAGCCCAGCCGACGATCACGAACGACAGCGGATGATAGAATGCTTTCCACTCACGACGCGCTTATTCATTGCATGGTGTTGACCTCCGCGGCCGATGCGCAGGTCAGCGACACCGAGCTTGAGGTGATCCGCGGGATCATCGCCAATCTTCCGGTTTTCCGGGACTACGATCCGTCGACCATGAACGAGACGGCGACCGCCTGCCTCGCCATGCTCGACGACGAGGACGGGATCGACCTGATCCTCGCGCGGGTCAAGGAGGCACTGCCGGCCCGCCTGCGCGAGACCGCCTACGCGCTCTGCGTCGAGGTGGCGGCCGCCGATCTCCATGCGACGGAGGAAGAGCTGAACCTGCTTCAGATCATCCGGCAGAAGCTGGAGATCGACCGGCTGATCTGTGCCGGAATCGAGCGGGGGGCCCGCGCGCGGTTCGCGCTGGCCTGATCGGGTGTCGAACGGCTGAACGAACCTGACGCCGAGGGGCCAAGAAACCGAGGGAAGGGAATAACCATGGGGCAATTGGACGGACGCAAGGTCGCCTTTATCGGGCTCGGCCTGATGGGGAAGCCGATGGCGCGCAACCTCCGCGCCGCGGGTGCGGAGGTTCTGGTCCATAATCGCTCCAAGGCCCCGCAGGAGGAGTTGGCCGCCGAAGGGTTCGCGACCGCCGACAGCCCGGCCGAGGCCGCGCGCTGGGCCGGTGCCGAGGGCACGGTGATCGGCATGGTGACCGATACGCCGGCGGCCCGTCGCGTGCTGGTCGACGGCGAGACGGCCGTGCTGGCCGGAATCGCGTCCGGGGCGCTGGTCGTCGACATGGGTACGACCCAGGTGATGGACACGCGCGAGATGGCGGAACGCTTCGCCGAGGCGGGGGCGGCCTTCGTCGATGCGCCGGTTTCCGGCGGACAGGTCGGCGCGGAAGGCGGCAGCCTTACCATCATGGCCGGCGGCACGGACGAGAATTTCGCGCGCGCGCTCCCCTTCTTCGAGGCGATGGGCAAGACCATCACCCATGTCGGCGATGTCGGCGCGGGGCAGGTCGCGAAGAGCGCGAACCAGATGATCGTCGCGCTCACGCTGGGCGCGGTCGGTGAGGCCTTCGCCCTGGCGCGGCGCGCGGGTGTCGACCCGGCCAAGGTGCGCGAAGCGCTGCAGGGTGGCTTCGCCGGCAGCCGCATCCTGGAACTGCATGGGCAGCGCATGATCGACCGGAGCTTTACGCCGGGGGGGCGCGTATCGGTCCAGCGCAAGGACGTCGTGCAGGCCCTGGCCCTGGCGGAGGAAGTCGGGATAACGCTTCCCGGTCTGTCGCGGAACAAGGATCTCTGGGATGCCCTGATCGAGGCGGGGCACCAGGATCTTGATCATTCCGCGTTGGTGAAGGCGATCGATCCGGGCTGGTGACCCCCGTCGTCTGAACGCTTCTCCCATATGCGGACCGGAGTGTCCCGCCGGGCGCCTGCCAACCCCCTCAGTTATGCGCTTTCTGCATAGGGGGGCTGTATGATCCGCCCTTTCAAACATAACCCGAGAGCCCTATTTACAGGGTGCTTCAGTTGCTGCGCCGCAGCAACCGCCGAGGGCGGCTCCCCGCCGTCGCTCGGCCTTACGTCTCCCAGACGTGAAGCCTCCCTGTTCAACTTGCCCCCAAGCCTTTCGGCTTGGGGGTCATTTTTTTGTGTTGCGCTGTTCACACGCGGCAGGCTTCCGGCGTGGACGTGAGGCGCCGGTATCAGGGGGGAAGGATCGTTGCCGACTATCCACCGAACGGCCGTTCATTCGCGAGACGGGGCGAAAGAGGCAGGACCCCGCGCAGAACTCCGAGCACATGCTGCCGCGTTTGGCGTCACGAGTGCGGCTGGATTCGCCAGCAGTCGGGATGTTTTTTCATAAATCTCTATTTGAATATTATAAAAAATTTGAGCAAAATAAATATCTAACCCTGGGGAGGGCAGAGTCTTGACGTGGCAGGAAGAAATCGAGTCATGGGTTCGCCTCTACCGGCGGACATATGGCGAGCATGCGCGGGAGGAGGCATTACGCACCTCGCGCGAACGGCGCCTTCATGGCGATATGGAAGGCGCGCGCAAATGGTCGTCGATATCCGAGCGTCTTTGACCGAGCGAGCAGAAAGGGATCGAGCGGGAAGAAGGAGGGCGGTGCTTTTCGAGCCCCGTCCGCGTGCGGGTTCTCTCAATTCTTCCCGGAGAGGGCGCGAATGACGTCGCGCATGACATTACGGGTCCTGTCGTCGCGGATGGCGCGCCAATCGCGGGCCACCTTGGCAGCGTCCCGATCAAGCGGCGGGGAGGTGGCCGCGGCCCCGGCCAGGTCGATGTCCTGGAAGAGGGCGTTTACCGGAACATTCAGGATTTCGGCGATTCCGACCAGCCGGGACGCACCCATCCGGTTGGATCCCTTCTCATATTTCTGGATTTGCTGGAAACTGACCCCAGCCTTCTCCGCGAGGACCTGTTGGGTCATGTTCGCGCGAATCCGAAGTTCGCGGACACGATTCCCAACGGCGACGTCAACAGGGTGCGGCATGCGTCCTTCACCTTTCTGACCGGGCGTGGCGTGCTGCCTCGACATGCCGCCATTGCCTCCTTGGTCTGCGCTGAGCGATGAAAGGATTACTCAATCCGTTACGAAACTTCAATCTTAAGTGTCTGGGTTTTCCAAAAAACCGCTCTATTACTATCTAGTACAGCCAGAAATAGCTAAATCTCGGTGGTACTATAGACTTCGCAAGAATGCTTGAGGCCAAATAAGCGCGGATGTGGAATTTCTTCTACAAATTCCCTGATGTTTTGCTACTATCACGATATAATGATAAAAGAAAACACGGTCAGGGATGGTCGGCGCGTATTGCCTTCAACCTGCGTTACAGGTTAAGGGCGTTAAAATTTTGAAATATCGCCAATTAGGGGTGTCGGTGTGGAATCGATGCCATTGGGGGAGAAGGTGCCGTGCCGAACCACGCGATAGGCCGAAGCGAGGAAACCGAGGGTCCGGGCGGGGAAACCTCGATCGAGGGAATGCATGAAATATTGCGTGAACATCTGCGTCTGCAGATGAGGCGGAACGGTTTGTCCCAGCGGGGGTTGTCACGACTCGCGGCTCTGGATGAAACCGCGGTCAAGCAAATCCTGAGCGGCCGCTCCCGCTCGCCGCGACTTGACACGGTCGCGCGTCTTGCCTCCGCCCTGAACACATCGGTCGCTGATCTCATCGGGGAAAGTGCCGCCGACAGTTCAATATATTCGGTTCTGACGCGGGTTTTCGACCTGTTGCGCGATCATGCTCTTCTTTCACTTGATGAGCAGGAGAGCCGCATGGTCGCCGCGGCGATCGCCGAATGCCTGAACGATGCCGTGACGGATAAATCCACGTCCGACCCATCGGAGCATGTGGCGGCCGTCGTGCGGAATCTCGTAAGCGCGCGGAAATTCAAGGAGTCCGGGATGGATGATTCCGGGGGGCAATCCAGACCCGATTGATCGCCCCTCCCCGATTGATCGCCCCTCATGGAACGGCCGCGCTTACTGTATCAGAGTGTGGCGCGTTTATTCTGAACCGCCTGAGTCGCCTTTTTCGGTTTCCTGGGGGGAGGGGCGACGGACGCGGCGATGCGGCAGGATCTCATCCGCGCCGTCTTCTCGGGCAGCGGTTATCGGGGGCACCGATACGGCGATGCGGCGTCGCGAGCGCCCATCCGGTGGCGTTAATGGTTTCCGCCGCTCGTTTGGGTACGGGCAAGCGTCCGGATCATGTCCCGCACGATTTCGCGGGTGCTTTGATCGGGAATCCGAATCCAGTCACGGGCGACCCGCGCTGCGTCCCGGTCCAGCAACACATCTTCATTGTCGCTCGGCCGGGTCGTCGTCTCGCTCGTCTCAAGGCCCTCGAAAAGCGCTTCGACCGGCATGTTGAGGACGCCGGCGATCTGGATCAGGCGCGACGCGCCCATCCGGTTCGTTCCCTTCTCGTACTTCTGTACCTGTTGGAAGCTGAGGCCAATCCGTTCCGCCAAGGCCTGTTGCGATAGGCCGGCCCGAACCCGCAATTCGCGGACCCGGCGCCCGACGGCGATATCGGTTGGGTGAGCTGCCATGGCGATCTCCTCGCTCCCTGTATTCCGGCCCTACATGACGGACGGACGTCGCATGGACGCGATGCGCTCTGTCCCGTCCGCCTTCATCGAATCGCCCTCGGCCAAGTCCGGTATTCACCGGACCGGCCGCAGCATCCATACGCGAGAATCTCGCAATCCTCGCGTGGACACACAATTTATAGTAGGTCAGGAGGTCGGGTTTGTCACCCCTCTCGTCGGCCACACCCATCGGGGGTAGCGTGGATGGGGCGGGGCCGCCCGATCAGGGTCCGCTTTCAGCCTCGTAGGCGGAATCGATCAGGCCGATGATCTGCCGTCGCAAGGTATCATTACTGAGCTTGTGAAGTTTCGCGGCGGTGGCGATCGCCTTTCGGGAGAGTTCGGCCTGGTTGACTTCCGACATCTTAGGGCCGCCTTCCAGCCCCTCGAAGAAATACGGAACCGGCAGGTCGAGCGCGATGGCGGTTGCCCAAAGTCGTGACGCGCCGAGACGGTTCGTGCCCTTCTCGTACTTCTGAACTTGCTGGAAACTCACGCCGAGCAACGCGCCGAGCTCGGTCTGGCTCATCCACTTCGCGACACGGGCGTCGCGAACCTTCCGTCCCACATGCACATCGGTCGGATGCGGCATACTCCTAACCTCCCGTACACTGATCGTGGCGCGACCGTCCGAACCGTTGGTCAGCCCGGGCGTCACCTCTCCCCTCCTTGCCGCGTCGACGGCGCGTCGCGCCGACGTTCGAGCCCTGAGCTTGCCACGACGAAATTTCAGGCGCGCGCAACGAGGCGCGCTATCTAAAAGCCCACATGTCGATCAAGCACCCGACTTCCGTGCACTCGCTTTAGGTGAGCGTGCGATACTACCGCACGGCCGTCTTTGGATACAAGAGCCAAGCCCGATACATCTCCGTTTACCAAGTACAAAGGGCGGACAACCATTGATGTTACGCGTCATCCGGATGCTTCCTAATGAGGGTGTCCGGCGCGTGGAAACGGCGCGTGGAAAAGGAGAAGCCCGCCTTCTCGGGTCGAGGAGACGGGCTTCATCGGGCGTTCACAAACCCGTCGGGCGTGGCCGCGCCCCCGCGCCGGCGCTCAGGAGGCGTCGGGAACCTGTTCGGTTTCCTCGATGGTGATCTTCACCGCGATGTCGCCATGCATCAGGGAGAATTCATCACTGGCACCATATTCCTGCCCGTCGATCTTCACCGTGTCGTCCTGCCCTTTCAGGATGGTGAGTTCGTTGTTCTCGTCGGTCATCGAGATGATGTCCTCGAGTGAAAGATTGACGTTTGTCTGCCCCCCGGTATTGACGATATCGAGAGCTTCGATGTTCTCGACGCCGGTCACATCCTCGCTGTCGATGCTTCCGTCGGTGGGACCGTTCGTGACTTTCAGCGTGTCCCGGCCGGAGCCGCCGTCGAGACCGGATCGGCCGCGGTCCAGCCCTTCGATCCCGTCCGTGCTGTTCGCGTCGAGCGCCTGATCGACGCTGTCGTGCCGGGCCCCGAAATCAGTCTGTCCGCCCATCGCCGAAAGATCGTCACCAGAGACTTCCATCACGTCGTCGCCGGCCCCGCCCAGCAGCAGGTCGTCGCCGCCCTTGGCCACGAGCCGGTCGTTGCCGTCGCCGCCGGCCAGGATATTGGCCGCGTCGTTGCCGATGATGACATCGTCGCCGGCTCCACCCGCGACATGATCGGCGCCGGTCCAGACATCGCCGCCCAGGTCGACCTCCAGCGTATTCTCCACGCCCGCCGCCGCGGCGACCCAGTCATGGCCCGCGCCCATGTCGATCCCGTCGAAAAGTTGATCGAGATCCTCCTGGCTCAGCGCGTCCTCGTCATTGCCGCTGCGCAGCAACCAGGTGTCGAAGGCGTCCGTATCCGGCGCCTCGACCGCGACGGAGAAGCCGACGGTCCCGCCGCTGAGCGCGACATAATCGTCATGGACGCTGCCGCCGGTGAGGTTGACCGAATCCTCCGCCTCGAAGACGCGGTCGCCCAATTCTATCCGGTTGACCAGGACGTTGGAGGCGCTATCGACGGCCTTGATCTCGATATCGACCGTCTCGCCCTCGGTCACCTCGATGCCGCCAATCTCGACCGTGCCCCATTCGCCGAGTTGGCCGTGCGCCACGGTGGCGATGAAAATGCCGAGGCTGATGCCGTTGACGATTACCTCGAACCGGCCATTGCTGCCCTGGCCTTGGTTGCCGTCACCGTTGGAGCCGCCGCCATTGCCCTGGTTTGCGAACCAGTGGTCGAAGCCTTCCCATTCGCCGTCGTCGTCATCCTCGCCACCCTGCGCGCCGTTGCCGGTCCGTGCGACGGTGATGGTCAGCGTTTCGATGGTGGTTTGCGGTTCGGTGATCTCGGCCAGGCCGGAAACGACGGCGCCTTCGCCGTCGGCCTCGGTCACGAAGGCGACGCTGTCATTCTGCGCCCCTTCGGAATCCGCGATCTCGGCTGCGCTTGGTTCGACCGCGACGCCGGTTTCCGCCGCCTCGGAGGAAATGCCGTCGTCGTCGGTGACGGCGATACTGATCGTGCGCGCGCCCGGCTCCGGGGCGTCGTCGTCATTGACCAACCGGATCGCCGAGAGCGCTTCCTCATAGGCGGCCACCGGCGCGTCACCGGAGAGGACGAGGGTGAAGTTGCCCTCCCCATCGGGTCCGGCCGACAGAATCTCTAGCCCCGTCGCCTGCAGGACGCCCGCGTCGATCGTCAACGCGTCGCCCGCCTGCATGCCTTGCGAGATGGTCACGCTGGCCTGCATCAGGGTCGGGCTGTCGGCATCCTGGATCGCGATATCGCGCGCCACGGGCGTGCCGGCGAAGAGCGCATCGGTATCGATCACCAACGGCTCCAAACCCGTGACGGTGGGGGAGAAGGTCTTCTCCGTTCCGTCGACGAAAAGCTGCACATCCTCGACATTCTGGAAATCGAGGCCGATGCTCTCCACGCTTTGCAGGGCGGAGGGGTCGAGCTTCGCGGCCTTGATCGCTTCCGCGATTTCAGCGATGGCCTGCTCCAGCGCATCCATGCCGGTGGACAGTTCGATGCGCAACGTGTCGTATCCGTCGCCGCCGTCATAGGTGACGCCGGGACCATCTTGAGCGAAATTGAAGATCGCCGTGTCGTCGCCGTCACCACCGCGCAACGTGTCATTTCCGCCGCCGCCGGTTAGAACGTCGTCACCGGCATCGCCATCGATCACGTCGTCGCCGTCGCTACCATGCAAGGTATCGTTGCCGTCGCCGCCGCGGAGGGTGTCGTTGCCCGTGCCGCCGTCGAGCACGTCATCGCCCTCGCCGCCGTCGAGAACGTCGTTCCCGCCGCCGCCGGTCAGCGTATCGTCGCCGCCCCCGCCATAGAGTTCGTCGTCGTCGTCGCTGCCGATCAGCGTATCGTCGCCTTCGGCACCATAGAGGGTGTCGCCCCCCGTGCCGCCGTCGAGCACGTCATCGCCCTCGCCGCCGTCGAGTACGTCGCTCCCACCGCCGCCGGTCAGGGTGTCGTTGCCGCCCCCGCCATAGAGCGCGTCGTCATCGTCCCCACCGAGCAGTATGTCGTCGCCTTCGGCGCCATAAAGCGTGTCGCCGCCGCCGCCGCCGTCGATCACGTCGTTGCCGCCGCCCCCGTCGATCGTGTCCGCGTTGTCGGTGCCGCCGATCGTGTCGTCGCTGTCGCCGGCGATGATGTCGACACCCTGCACGCGCAGGGAGTCGATCGGGATTTCCTCCCCCTCGAGGCCGAGGACTGTCAGGCTCTCCACCCCCTGGACACGGAGGTTGAGTGTCTCGAAGACCCGCACCTCCTCGGGCCCTGGGCCGGAGGCGATCCAGTCGTGGAGAGCGATGATGTCGCTGACGATATCGGCATAGATCAGATCCGTCGGCCCGACGGTCAGCGTCAGGTTGAGCGCATCGCTCCCCGCGCCGCCATCCACGATGTCACGTCCGGCATCGGGATCGATCGTGAGGGAGAGGGTGTCGTCCCCGTCACCCGCGATAAGCGTGTCGGCGCCGGTCCCGCCGTCGAGCACGTCATCGCCCGGCCCGTTGCCGGAAGCGATGGTGACCGTCAGGGAATCGGTGAAGGTGGCGGTGTCGCTGCCGCCATCCTGATCGATATCCGTCACGGTCGTGGTGATGCCGATGGTGAAATCGCCCAGGCCGGCCGGGACGAGGGCCTGAAGCCCGTCGAGATCGCTCGGCGCGAAGGCATGCCCGATGTCGTAGGGGGTGCCCTGCGCGTCGGTCAGGACAACGCCGGCGGGAAGTGTGAAGGTGAGGGCTAGGCTCTCGGAACCGTCGATATCCTCGCCGGCACCGGCCTCGATCGTGAGCGGAATGAGCGTGGCCGCGTTCGACCCGTCGCCGGTCAGGACATCGTCGCCCGCCCCGCCGGTCAGGGTGTCGTTGCCGGCGCCGCCGGTCAGCACGTCGTCTCCGTCCGTACCCTCCAGAAGGTCGTCGCCGGCATTGCCCTCGACCCCGGCGGCATCTTCCGCCACGACCGACGGCGTATCCGGCACGGGGGCGACCACGGCGACCGCGCTCGCCGCCGCGGAGGACGTGCCGCCGGTCAGTAAGCTCGTCGTGGTCGCCGAGACGGAAAGCGTGAAATCCGCGCTGACATTGGCGGGCGGCGTGATCGCCAGGCCGGCGAGTTGGTCCGGCGTCAGGTCGATCGCCGTGCCGCCGGGGAAGTTGTCGCCCGCGGCATTGGTGAGAACATATCCCTCCGGCACGCCGTCGAGCGTCACGATGGTTTGCATCGCCGCGCCCGTCGCGACCGAAAGACCGATCGTGACCGGAATGCTCTCATCCTCGTTCGCGGGGCCGGCCGCGAGGGAAAGGGCGGTGGTGGTGTCCTGCTGCGGCCCGTCGATCGTGATCGTCTCGATTCCACTCAACGTCAGGCCGAGCGCCGGGAAGGTGCCCTGCTGCCCGGAATGCAGCGCCGCGAGCGCCTGCAGGATATCAGGATCGGTCAGATCGGCCGCGGTGTAGCTGACGACCACCCGGTCATTGCCGGCGCCGCCGTCGATCACGTCGGCGCCGTCGCCGACGCGATAGAGGATGGTGTCGTTGCCCGCGCCCGCATTGATCGCGTCACCGCCGGCCCCGCCGTCGATCGTGTCGTCGCCGTCACCGCCGAGGATGATGTCGTCGCCCGTCCCGCCATAGAGCAGGTCGTTGCCCGTCCCGCCGTCGATCAGGTCGTTACCGGCATTGCCGTAAATGACATCCGCGCCGCTGCCGCCGGTCAGATTGTCGCCGGAATAGACACTGGTCGTGTCGCCCCCGGCATAGTCGCCCCCCCGGATCACGTCGTTGCCGGCGCCGCCATCGGCGACGACGCGCTTGTCGGTGGCGCTGGCATCGATCGAATCATTGCCGGCGCCGCCATCGATCAGGACGGTTTCGTTGATGATATCGGTGTTCGAGAGGTCGCCGACCGACGCACTGTCATTGCCCGTGCCGAGATCGAGGTCGAATTCCTCCACCTCGCTCATGGTGATGATGGTACCGTTCGATTCGGTGATGATGACGTTGCCGCTCGCGTCCTGCCCAACGGTCCAGCCGGTGGGAACGGCGCTCTGGGACATGCTGATGGTGAAGATGTCCTTGCCCGGACCGCTGGAGCCGACGACCGTGCCGACGACCGGATTGCTCGGATCGTAGCGGAAGGCATAGCGCCCGGAGAACGGCGCGTTCGGCAAGCTGTCATTGAAGGGCGAGGAGGAAATCGGGCCGGACGGGCCTAGCGGCGCCCCGGGTCCCGCGGAGGGGACGAAAGAGTCGTTGTCGCCATACCGGTCGTCCAATCCGGTGAAATAATCGTAAGCCCCGCGGCCATCGTCGTTGTCGTTCGCCAGCGTGCCGGATTGCAGCGACCCCGATCCTTCCAACAGGCCGTTCAGCAGACGCAGGAAGGCCGCGCTCTTGGTGACGGCGGCGATGGCGCCGCTCGGCCCGGCGGCCGTGTCCACATCATTGAGTTGGTCGGCGAGCTTCTCCATCTCGGAATCGTCGAGCACGGCCTGATCGCCGGTCTCCCCATCCGAGGATTCGCCATCCTGGCCGTCTCGGTTGAGCGACGGCTGGTCGGGAGAGAAGGCGATGGCCTCCCCATACATCCGCGCCTGTTGCAACGGGTCCATCGTGGTGACGTCGCTCGGCGCGATATCGTAGGCCGCGACATAGGTCGTCTGCCCGACCGAACTCAGCACCTGCTCGCCGCCGGCATTGCGCACGGTCACCGCGCCCTCGAACAGGGTGACCGTGGTCTCCCCATCCTCGGCGCCAACATTGACGCCGTACTTGGTGCCGCGGATACCGATCGTGGCGACCGGCGTGCGGACCTCCACATCCTCCGGATTGGTCTTGCCGATATGGCCCGAGGCGAAGACGAAGGCGCCCTGCACCACGTCGAACAGCTGGTTGCCCGACTGGTTGCTGTCGTCATAGACCATCTGGTCGACGACGATGCGGGCCTGGCTGCCCATCGACATGGTGCTGTCGTCGACGAACAGGACACCGAGGGCGGAATCCGTCCCGGTGACGATGGTGTCGTTCTCGTAGATCTGGGAGCCGGCCTCGAGCGGTTCCTCCGTGCCGTCGGCGCGGATCACCGTGGCCGTGCCCTTCATCGCGTCGATGGTGCCGACGGCCTCGCCGAACGCGCTCGCGTCGCTGGCGATGCCGTCGGATTGCGCGATCTGACCCGCGGTTTCCGGCCCGGCGAGCTTCGCCGCCGTCTCGCCCAGGATGCGCGCGCCGCCCTCGGTCATCAACGTCGCCAGCGCGTCGGGCCCGCCGGCGAAGAAATCGACCACGACGATCGTGTCGCCGCCGGGCAGTTCGATATGGAGATCGAAGCCCTCGCGCGCGAAATCGCCTTGCAGCGCCTCGTTGCCGCCGGGGAGGAGGACCGGGTCTCCGGTCCCGCCCAGATTGACGAACAGGGTTTCGCCCGCACCGTTGCCGGTGTCGGCGTTGGACCCTTCGGTCGGCATGCCGCGCAAGGAAAAGTCCTGTGCAGCGCCGTTCAGTGGCGTTGGCGAGCTAATAGCACACCTCGCTTTCAACAGCGCCCCTATAGCGCGATGCCCGTCCAAACCCGGCACCGGCCATTCTGGCTGCGCCCATAAACCGGACGGACCACTCACGATCCCATAAGGTATTATGGCACGAAAGTGTCAGGAGCTGGAAAGGAAAAAAGGCAAGGAAAACAAACTTTTAACTACAATTTTCGTGAAATTTTAATAAAAAGTAATATAATGTCGGGGTTGCCACGCAATTGCTTTCGGCGATCTGTGATGACGATCACACTAAACCCGAATTCGGATTCGCCCGCAAGTGGCGACATACTGGGTTCGGATTCCACCGGAGTCCGCGAGCCGGCCGCCTCGGGCGTCCGGGAGGGGGGGACGGTGATCGCGAGGCAAGACGCGCGTTCGCCACCCGGCCAATCGCGGTCGGGCCGGGCGCGGTCGGGCCGGGGTGTCCCCATGTAGGCTGGGTGGGCTGGTCTATCGATAGAGCCGGTCGCCGAATTCCGTTTCGAGGCCCTTATAGAGATGCGCCACTTGCTCGCCATAGCCGTTGAAGAGCCGGGTCGGCACACTTTCCCCGGTGGAGAGTAGGCGCTCGCTCGCCTGGCTCCAGCGGGGGTGCGCGACGTCGGGATTGACGTTGGCCCAGAAGCCGTACTCGCTTTTCTGGATTTCCTCCCAGAAACCGACGGGACGTTCCTCCGTGAAGGTGAAGCGGACGATCGATTTGATCGACTTGAAGCCATATTTCCAGGGCAGAACCTCGCGCAGCGGCGCACCGTTCTGCTTCGGCAACGGCTTGCCGTAGAGGCCGGTCGCAAGGAAGGCGAGGTCGTTCGTCGCCTCCTCCATCGTCAGGGCCTCCGTATAGGGCCAGGGATACCAGCCGGCGCGGATGCCGGGCATGGTCGCCTCGTCGGCGAGGCTGGTCATGCGGATATATTTCGCCTTGGAAAGCGGCTTGGCCCGCTTAACCAGTTCCGCGAAGGGGAAGCCGGTCCAGGGCACGGTCATCGCCCAGGCCTCGACGCAGCGATGGCGGTAGACCCGCTCCTCCAGCGGCATGGCGCGGATAAGCGCATCGATGTCGAGGGTCTTTTCCTCCTCGACCAGCCCGTCGATCCTGATCTGCCAGGGACGGAGTTCCAGCGCCTGGGCGGCCTCCGCGATCTGCTTGTGGCTGCCGAACTCATAGAAGTTGTTGTAGCTGGTAACGTCGCTTTCGTCCGAAAGCGCGCGGTCCACCTGATAGCCCTCGTCGCGCGGGACGGGATAGAGGTCGGCGGTGGGATCGTCCGCCGCGCGCGCCGCGCGCGACCCGCCGGTCAGACCGGCGCCGAATCCGGCCGCCAGGATCGACCCGGCGGCGAGCCCCTTCGCGATCCGCCGCCGGTCCCGAAAGAATGCCTCGTCCGTCGCCGCGCTGTCGGGCAGCTCCCAGGAACGCTTGATCTTGATCAGCATGCTCTCCGCCTCGTCGGTGCTCGTGATACGAGGGCGGCGGTTTCCCCATGGGAATGGCCGCGTTCGCCCCCTGGTATGTAAGGGTGGGGCGCGAACGCGTCGCGTCAAACCGGATCACGAGTTGGTGACGGGCGAAGCGGTCCTCAGTAGCCGCTCATCTGAAGCGATATGGTGCCGAGGGGGCCGTAATCGGCACCGACCGTCTCGCCCGGCTGAACCTCGAAGATATCGGTGATCACGCCGGTCGTGACGAATTGGCCGGCCTTGAGGCCGATGCCGCGCGCGCGCAGATGCTCGACCACCCAGCCGAGCGCGACGAGCGGCCCCCCCATCGCGTTGCCGGAAAGGCCGTCCGTCTTCGCCGCGCCGTCGAGGGTGACGGAGACGGCGATCGCCGTCGCGTCCAGCTCCCGCCATGTCTCGCACGCGGGGCCAAGCACGAAGGCCGCGTTGGCGCCCGCATCGGCCGGGAACCAATAGGGGGTGCCGGCGAATCCGCCGCTTTCCCCGGGTCGGTCGGCGATGCGGCGATCGACGATCTCGAAGGCGGGGTGCAGCGCGCGCACGGCGCCCGCGATCTCGTCGGCCGTATAGGGCGTGGGGCGCGGCGGCAGGTCGGCCGCCAGGCTCGCGGCCACCTCCGGCTCGACGATCCGCAGCGCGCTTTCGGGGGTCGCGACCTCGGCCGGGCTCTCGGTCACCCAGCGCTCGAACAACGGGCCGCTGAACGGGCCGTCGACACCGAGGCGCGCTTGCGCCTTCTGGCTGGTGGCGCCGATCTTCCAGCCGACGACGGGGCTGTCCGTCGCCTCGATCAGGGCGTCCTGGATCGCATAGCCTTCTTCCCAATCGACCGGATCGGGTCCGGGAGGTTCGGCAAGCTTCCGTCCCGCCATTCGGGCGTCAAGGAGCGCGTGGGCCGCCGCCTTGGGATCAAGCGTCATGACAGCGCCTCGCAGGCGTGCTGGATGCGGGTGCAGGCCTCTTCCAGCGCATCCGTCGCGGTAGCGTAGGAGATCCGGAAATAGGGCGAGAGGCCGAAGGCTTCGCCATGGACGCAGGCGACGCCTTTCGCCTCCAGCAGATACTTAACGAAGGCCTCGTCGCTGTCGATCTTCGTGCCGTCCGGAGTCGTCTTGCCGATCACGCCCTTGCAGGAGGGATAGACGTAGAAGGCCCCCTCCGGCACCAGGCATTCCAGCCCCGGCGCTTCGTTCAGCTTGCCGACCACGAGGTCGCGGCGCTGCTTGAAGACGGTGTTGTTCTTCTCGATGAAGCCGTGATCGCCGTCCAGCGCGGCCACCGCGGCCCATTGCACGAAGGTCGCGGGGGAGGTCACGGACTGCGAGTTCAGCTTGTTCATCTGCTTGATCAGCTCGACATTGCCGGCGGCATAGCCGAGGCGCCAGCCCGTCATCGCATAGGCCTTGGAGAGGCCGTTGAGCGTCAGCGTCCGGTCGAACAGCGCCGGCTCCGCCTCTGCGATGGTGCTGAATTGGAAGCCGTCATAGACGATCTTCTCGTACATGTCGTCGGTCATGACATGGACGTGCGCGTTCGCCTCCTCCAGCAGCACGGCGGCCAGCGCCTTCAACTCCTCGCGCGTGTAGCAGGCGCCCGTCGGGTTGGAGGGGCTGTTCAGCATCAGCCATTTGGTCTTGGGCGTGATCGCCGCGCGCAACTGCTCGGGCGTCAGCTTGAAACCGGCGTCGGCCGGGCAATCGACCACCACCGGCTTACCCTCGCACAGCATGGTGATGTCGGTGTAGCTGACCCAATAGGGGGCGGGAATGATGACCTCGTCGCCGGCATCGATGGTCGCCTGCATGGCGTTGAAGATGGTCTGCTTGCCGCCGCAACCGACGGAGATCTGATCGGGCGTGTATTTCAGGTGATTGTCACGCTCGAACTTCCGGCAGATCGCCTCGCGCAGCGGCAGGATGCCGGGCGGGGGGCCGTATTTGGTCTTGCCCTCGGCCAGCGCCTTGGTGGCGGCTTCCTTGATGTGGTCCGGCGTGTCGAAATCCGGCTCGCCCGCGCCCAGGCCGATGACATCGACCCCTTGCGCCTTCAACTCGTTCGCCTTGGCCGTCACGGCGACGGTGGGCGAGGGTTTGATGCGGCTCATACGCTCGGCAATGAAGCCCATGGTCGGGTCCTCCGGAAATCTCGAAAAGGTGGGGCGGGGGTCGCTCGCGCGGGCCACCATAAGCCCGGCGCGCGGTGCCCACAACCGGGTTGAGGGAAGCCGCGCGCGGGATCCTCGCCAGCGCCTTAGAGATGGGCGACCAGCACCACCCAGGCGCTCAACGCCGCGGCCAGAACGGCAACATAGATGCCGTTCCAGACGAGGCCGACGCGGCGTGCGCTGACATGGCCGAAGGAGCCGATCAGCAGCGTTGTCGCCGTATAGGGCGAGGTCACGCCGGAGAGCGCCCAGCCCGCCGTGATCGCCACGATCAGCGCCGAGGGTTGGAGCCCTAGCTCGGCGGCTTCCGGCAACAGCGGCGCGATCAGCGCGACGGCCAGGATCGGGTTCATGCCAAGTTGCCCCGTGATGGGGATGATCCAGACCAGGGCGAGCATGACGACCCATCCGGGGACGGCGGCGAGGTCGTGGCCCGTCGCCGCCAGCAAGGGCGCGACCAGCGCGGAGCCGAGTGTCCCGATGAACCCCGCCGTCGTCAGCAGCACCAGTTCCGAGCGATAGCCTATCAGGTCTTCCATCGCGAAACGCCGGACCCGGGCGGTCAGGTGCCGGAACGTCCCGCCGGCGATGCCTCGGCTTTGGATCGCGATCCAGACGAGGCTGACGGTCGGCACCACCGCCATCACCACCGCGATGGTGCGCAGATGCGTCGCGGCCTGCAACGCGCCGACGGTGCCGACGAGCAATATCAGCAGCAGGAGAAGCGGCAGCAGGTCCCGCCGGGTTCCCGCCGGCGCCTGCGGCGGGGGGCGGGGGCCCTTGATCCGCGGCTTGACGATCCGGTCCACCGCCCAGCCGACGGTCAGCAACAGCAGTGACGTGACCGCGCAATAGGGCGCGGCGGCGGCCCAGCTCGCGCCTGGCACGAGGGAGAGCGAGATGGCCACGGCGAAGGCCAGCGGCGACCAGGGCAGGGTGGAGATGAAACCCCGCTGGATGGCGAGCAACATGCGCCGGGCGCGGACCGCGGCGATTTCCTTGTTGGGCTCGCGGGCGGCGCTGGCCTCCGCCAGACTGCCGAGCAGCGCGATCGCGCCGTAGCTCAGCACCAGTCCGAAGAGATGCCCGCCGACCGTCAGGGCCGCGTAGCGCCGGCCCGGCGGCTGTTCCGACAGATATTGTCCGCAACGCTGGATGGCGGGCGAGCCCCCGGCCGCATGGCGCAACCAGGCCAAGGCCACGAAGAAGCCGGCGATGAAGGCGGCGCTCAACAGCGCCTTCGCCAGGATGGCGCCGGCATCCTCGCGGCTGACGACGGCCCAAAGCGTCAAGCCCAGGCTCACCGCCAGGAAGGGCCAGCGCCCCTTCGGCACCCGTCCGGCCGCCAGAACGAGGAACAGAACGACGCCGCTGCCGGCCACCAGATAGAGCGGGCGCGCGCCCGTCCACTCCGCCACCACGACGGCGAGGGAGACGAGAAGAATCAACGAGCCTGTCAGTCGATCGAGCAAAGGGCGCGCCTTGACGGGGCGGTCTATGAAAACGCTAGGCTTCCACTAAAGCGCGGAGTGGCGCCTCCGGCAACCAGTCCGCCGGCACATCACCTGTGCCCGGGGCCGGGGCCGGGGGCGAAGGGCCGATGACCAGGGCGGGCCGATGACCAGGGCGGGCTGATGACTGGGGCAATCCGCGCGCCAAGGCCCGCGGTCCGCCGTCAGATACCCCGGTCGCGAAGCTGCTCCCCCCGCTCGGCCAGCAACCGGTCGAGCCAATCCGGGTCCATCTCCGGCACCGAGCTGAGCAGAAGGTCGGTGTAGGAATGGTGCGGCGGGGTGAACATCTCCGTCTTCGGTCCGGCCTCGACGACACGGCCCTTCTGCATGACCACCACCTCGTCGGCGATCGCCTTCACGGTCGCCAGATCGTGGGTGATGAACATGTAGGAGAGGTCGAGTTCGTCCTGCAGCTTGATCAGGAGCTTCAGGATGCCCTCGCCGACGAGTTGGTCGAGCGCGCTCGTCACCTCGTCGCACAGGATCACCTCCGGCTCCGCGGCCAGCGCGCGGGCGATGCAGATGCGCTGCTTCTGGCCGCCGGAAAGCTCGGTCGCCATCCGGTCGATATAATCGTCCGGTTCCAACTCGATCAGGGAGAGCAGTTCGCGGATGCGCTCCTCCTTCTTTCGCCCCTGGAGGCCGAGATAGAAGGAGAGCGGCCGTCCGATCACGTCACGGATCTTGTGCTTCGGATTGAGCGCGGTGTCCGGCATCTGATAGATCATCTGCATGCGGCGCAGATGATCCTTCGGGCGGCTCTTGAAGTCCGCCGGCAGCGGTTCCCCGTTATATTCGACATGGCCGGAGAGCGGCGGCAGAAGCCCGGTGATGACGCGCGCCGTCGTGCTCTTGCCCGAGCCGGATTCGCCGACCACGGCGACCGTGCGCTTCTTCGGTACGTCGAAGCTGACGTCATAGAGGACCTGCGCCTTGCCATAGGCGGCGTCGACCCGCTTGACCGACAGGATCGGCGTCTCGCCCTCGGGACGCTTCGCCTCCGCCTTCGACAGCTCGCGGACCGAGAGCAGGCGGCTCGTGTATTCCTGCTTCGGGCTCTCTATCATCGAGCGGGTCTCACCCTCCTCGACCAGATTGCCGTAACGCATGACCATGATGCGGTCGGCCATCTGGGCCACGACGGCGAGATCGTGCGTGACGTAGATCGCGGCCGTGTTGAACTGCTCCACGATGTCCTTGATCGCCGCCATAACCTCGATCTGCGTGGTGACGTCGAGGGCGGTCGTCGGTTCGTCGAAGATGATCAGGTCCGGCCGGCAACTCATCGCCATGGCGGTCATCATGCGCTGAAGCTGGCCGCCGGAGACCTGGTGCGGATACCGGAAGCCGATGGTCTCGGGATCCGGTAGATGCAGCCGGCCATAGAGGTCCTTCGCCGCCGTCTCCGCTTCCCGGCGATTCAGCACGCCGTGCAGCACCGGGGCCTCGCAATATTGGTCGATCAGCCGGTGCGCCGGGTTGAAGGCGGCGGCGGCGGATTGCGCCACATAGGCGATGCGGCTGCCGCGCAGGCGGCGTTTCTCCGCCGTGCTGGCCTTGGCCAGATCCACCCTGTCGAACCAGATCTCGCCGCCCGAGATGCGGCACCCGTCGCGGGCATAGCCCATGGCGGCGAGGCCGATGGTGGACTTGCCCGCCCCGGATTCGCCGATCAGGCCCAGCACCTCGCCTCGGCGCAGGGTCAGGTCCACGCCATGGACGATCTCGTGCCATTTCTCCTCGGAGCGGCCCTCGATGCGAAGGCCCTTCATGCGCAGGATGATGTCGTCGTCGTTCATCGTCATGTTCCCCTCGATCTCAGCTCTTCAGGCCGCTGGTCTTGTGCAGGAACCAGTCGACGACGAAGTTGACGGACACCGTCAACAGCGCGACCGCCGCCGCCGGGAAAAGCGGCGTCGGCAAGCCGAAGGTGATCAGCGTCGCCATCTCGCGCACCATCGAGCCCCAATCGGCGGTCGGCGGTTGCAGGCCGAGGCCGAGGAAGCTGAGCGAGGCGACGAACAGGAAGACGAAGCAGAAGCGCAACCCGAACTCCGCCGCCAGCGGGGCGGAGATATTCGGCAGAACCTCGTGCCGGATGATCCACCACAGCCCCTCGCCGCGCAGCCGCGCGACCTCGACATAGTCCATCACCACGATATTCATGCCGACCGCCCGGGCGAGGCGGAAGACCCGCGTCGAATCCAGGATGGCGATCACCAGGATCATGTTGATGACCGAGGTGCCGATGATCGTCAGGATGAGAAGCGCGAAGATCAGCGGCGGAATGGACATCAGCACATCGACGATGCGGCTCAGGATCTGATCGAACCACCCGCCCAGGACGGCGGCCAGAAGCCCCATGACCGCGCCGATGGCGAAGGTCAGGACCGTGGTGATGAAGGCGAGGCCGACGGTGTTGCGCGCGCCGTAGATGATGCGGCTCAACACGTCGCGGCCGATATGGTCGGTGCCGAGAAGAAAGCTCGGATTGTCGCCGATCGAGAGGCCGGCGACGTCCACCACCTCGGTCTCGCCATAGGGCGCGAAGATCGGCGCCAGGAGGGCGACCACGATATAGATCGATACCATGATCAGACCGAACCACGCCGTCGGCGGGGCGGTGCGGAGGAGCTTCCAGGTGTTCTGCGTTGCTTTCGACATTGTCCCGGTCCCCCTTACCGTGGATGCAACAGGCGCGGGTTGCTCAGGATCGAGAGAATGTCCGCGCTGAGATTCATCAGGATATAGGTAACCGCGAAGACCAGCGCCGAGGCCTGGACGACAGGCATGTCGCGTTTCACCACGCTGTCCACGAAAAGCTGGCCCAGGCCCGGATAGGCGAACACCACCTCGACCACCACGACGCCGACGATCAGATAGGCGAGGTTGATCGCCACCACGTTGATGATCGGGGACAGCGCGTTCGGCAGGGCGTGGCGGACGATGATGCGGCCGCGCGGGATGCCCTTGAGCCGCGCCATCTCGATATAGGGGCTGGCCATCAGATTGATGATCGCCGCCCGCGTCATGCGCATCATGTGCGCCATGGTGACGAGCGTCAGCGTCACCGCCGGCAGGAACAACATATAAAGACGGTCGGTGAAGGTCGTCGTCTCGTTCAATCGGGCGATCGACGGGAACCAGGCGTTCTGGACCGCGAAGAAATAAACCAGGATATAGGCGGCGAAGAATTCCGGCGAGGAGATCGCGGCCAAGGCCCCGACATTGACTCCCCGGTCATAGGCGCTGTTGCGATAGAGCGCCGCCAGGATGCCGAGCGTCAGCGCGATCGGCACCGCGATGCAGGCGGCGTAGGCGGCGAGGAAGAGGGTGTTGTAGACGCGGGGGCCGACCAACTCGGAAATCTGCCGCTCGCTCGCGAGGGACCGCCCGAAATCACCCTGAAGCACGTCGCCGAGCCAGATGAAGTAGCGCTCGACCGCCGGCTTGTCCAAGCCCAGGTTCTGACGGATCGCGTTGACCGTCTCGTCGGTGGCGGATTGACCCAGCAGGGCCTGCGCGAAATCCCCGGGCAGGAGTTCGACCGCCAGGAAGATGATCATGGTCACGACCCAGAGCGTCAAAAGCCCCAAGGCGAGACGCTGGCCGATCATTGTCAGGATTGCGCTCATGGATCTGTCACTGTCCCCCCGGGCCGACCGTCTCGCCCCGCATCGACGGATCCGATGTGCTCCTACCGGATTGTCCGTTCCGGCGATCGCCGGTTCCGCCGTCGCGAGGCCCCCCATGGCGGCCCGCGCCCATATCATGCCCCTTGGGTGATGGGGCGACCGAAGATCGGCGCCACCCCTCCCCATGATCAATGGAGAGAGGCGGCGCCGGTCCGCTTCAGACGCTTACGCCTTCCACCACCGCTCGGCGATCTTGAAACCGTCGAGCGCGTAGTTGGCACCGACCGTGTCGTGCGCCAGGCCGTCGGTATGCGCATCGACATAGCTGGCGAACAGCGGAACGATCGTCCCGCCGTCGTCGCGCACGATCTGCTGCATCTCGGCGTAGATCTCGGCGCGGCGCGCTTCGTCCAGCAGGGCGCGTGCCTCCGTCAGCAGATTGTTGAAGCGCTCGTTCGACCAATTGGTGTCGTTCCACGGAACACCCTCGGCATAGGCGGTCGTGAACATCTGATCCTCGGTCGGACGGCCGCCCCAATAGCACATGCAGAAGGGCTTCTTCATCCAGACATCCGACCAGTAGCCGTCATTCGGCTCGCGGACGACATTGACGTTGATGCCGGCGGCCGCGGCATGCTCTTTGAACAGGACGGCCGCGTCGACCGCGCCGGCGAAGGCGGCGTCGGCCGCGCTCAGATTGATCTCGACATTCTCCAGGCCGGCCTTCTTGGCATGGAACTTCGCCTTGTCGGGATCGTAGGCGCGTTGCTCGATATCCGCGTGATAGCGGTTCGCGGTGGCGATGGGGTGGTCGTTGCCGACCGCGCCATAGCCACGCAACACCTTCGCCAGAAGATCCTCGCGGTCGATCGCGTATTTCAGCGCCAGACGCGTGTCGTTGCTGCTGAAGGGGTCGACGTCGGTCAGCATCGGCATGGTGTAGTGCTGGGTGCCGGTCACTTCCAGCACCTCGACGCCCGGGCGGTTCTTGAGCAGATGAACCGTCTTCAGGTCCGCGCGCTCCATATAGTCGATCTCGCCCGTGGTCATCGCGTTGGTCCGCGCGGCCGTGTCGGTCAAAACCAGCATTTCGAAGGAGTCGAGATGCTGCCGGTCGTCGCCCTTGAAGTAATTCTCGAAGCGCGAGGTCATGGCGCTGACGCCCGGCTCGAAGGCTTCGAGCTTGTAGGGGCCGGTGCCGTCGCCCGAGGTCGCGTCCACATTGCCTTCACCGTCGGACGGCAGGATCGCGAGGTGATAGTCCGTCATATAGAAGGGGAAGTCGGCATTGCCGGCGGACAGCGTCACGACGACCGTGTAGTCCCCGTCGGCCTTGATGTCCTCGATCGCGGCCAGCAGCGGCTTGGCGGCCGACTGGCTGTTCTCGCCGCGGTGATGGTTGATCGAGGCGATCACGTCGGCGGCCGTCATCGTCTTGCCGCTATGGAATTCGACGCCCTCGCGCAGCTTGAAGGTCCAGACCTTGGCGTCCGGGCTCGCCTCCCAGCTTTCGGCCAGTTCCGGGCCGAGCTGACCGTCCGGCGTGACCTCGGTCAGTGAGTTGCGCAGCGTGCCGTAGCCGAGCACCTGGTTGAAGGTCGTGTCGAAGGTCGCGGGGTCGAGCGTGTCGGAGGTCGAGCCGGTGCCCATTCCGATGCGCATATGGCCGCCCTTCGAGGGCGCGGCCATCGCCGGGAAGGGCAGGCCGACCGTGCTGGCCGCGCCGAGCGCGCCGATCGCGGCGGCGCCGGCGAGAAAATCGCGTCGATTGATCCGCTTGGTCGCGTAAAGCCGTTGGAGTTCCTTGAACGTCATGATCTCACTCTCCTGTTATGAAGCGTGGTTAAGGCGATGGGCGGACGTTTCGCGCGACAGGCGGGCCGAAAAGCCGGACGACCGGCGGATTTCCGGACTCGCGCGGAACGCTGCGTCCGCTACGGGCCGGTACGCGGCCCGGATCGGTTCGCTCGATATGGCGCGCCCCGGATGAGGGCGGCCCGCTCGGTGTGTAGCCGTCATTGACGGTCGAGAGTCCCTGTTCGTCGCGACGCATCTTTATTCAGGCCGGCCTTCTGCTGGGCCGTGAACCTGCTTCGCATCGTCGTGAATGCGCGCATCAGAACATGGACGCCCGTAAACTCCAACCAAAAACAGGACGGAAAGTCGTTCCCGCATCGGGACTTATCCTAGCCATAAGTTGTTCTTTGGGCGGGGCGGTCGTTCGTGGCGTGGGGCCGGAGGCCCTATTTCCGCCCCATTCGTGCCCGGAAAACACCCGTCTTCCGTCCCGGCTCGGGCCCTATTGCCGGGCTTGAATACGCGCCATGAGCCCTTCCGTCGGAGGGGCGCGAGGATCGGAGTCGGAGACGGAACCGATGACCGTGCGCAATATTCAATCGGCGCGCAGCTTGGCGCGACTTTCGCTGGCGGCCTTCCTGATGTCGGCCGCGCTCGTGATGTGGATGGTGGCCTTCGTGCAGGCGGCCGCGAGTCAGGAACACCTGGCCGAGGCCGGGCCGCGGGTGGAAGGGGGCTCTTCCCAATCGGATAGCACCCTCCTGCTTGGAAATGGCTCGGGGGAGGCTGTGGGCGCGCGTCTTGTTTCCGCGCGCATGGCGACGGACGTTATGGGCCCCTTGGCGGAGACCCGCCTGCGCCAGGTTTTCATGAACGAGGGCGCGGCGAGCGACGAGGCCGTTTATCTCTTTCCCCTGCCGGCCGATGCCGCGCTGCACGCGATGACCATCCATGTCGGCGATCGCGTCATCGAGGGGGTCGTGCGCGAGCGGGAAAGCGCGCGCCAGATCTACGAGACCGCCAAGCGCGAGGGCGCCAATGCCGGTCTCGTCGAGCAGCAGCGCCCCAATCTCTTCACCACCCGCTTCGCCAATGTGCCGGCCGGCGCGACCGTCACGGTCGAACTTGCCTTCCAGCAGACCGCCAAGCGTGTTGGCGACGGGTTCGAACTCGTTCTACCCCAGGTCGTCACGCGCCGTTACATGCCCGACCTCGATGTCGCTGTAAGCGCGCCGGAGGAGGAGCTGTGGCGACGCTTCGCCGACTATGTTTCCGGCGCCGAGGCGATCGATATCTCGCAGAACGCCGGCGTCGGCTCCGAGACGATGCGCACCGGCGGCCATGCGCTCGATATGCTGGTGCGGCTGCGGCCCGGCGCGGCGCTCGCCGAGGTCGATTCCCCCAGCCACGATATCAAGGTGGACCGGACGGCGGAGGCGCGCGACGGCGGCAGCTATATCCTGCGTTTCGCCGACGGCCCGGTGACGGCGGCGCGTGACGTGGTGCTGCGTTGGCGGGCGCGGGCGGGCGATGCGCCGGCGGCCCAGGTCTTCGTCGAGAAGCGTGCCGACGGCATCTATCTGATGGGGCAGATCCTGCCGCCGTCGGCCGATAGCCTGATCGGGGCGGAGGCTCCGCGAGACGTCACCTTCGTGCTCGACACCTCCGGCTCGATGCATGGGGAGTCGATCGCGCAGGCGGTTGGCGCGCTCGCCCGCGCGGTCGAGGGGCTGCATACCCGCGATCGGTTCGACATCATCCGGTTTTCCGATAAATTCAGCCGTCTCTTCGGCGAACCCCGGCCCGCGACCGACGACAATCGGCGCCATGCGCGCAACCTGTTGGCGCATCTGGAGGCCGAGGGCGGGACGGAGATGCGCCCCGCGCTCAATGCCGCGCTGTCCGATCCGGCGCTGCCCGGCATGCTGCGTCAGATCGTCTTCCTGACCGACGGCGCGGTCGGCAACGAGGTTGAATTGTTCGCCGACGTCGCCCGGTCGCTCGATCAGGCGCGGCTCTTCACGATCGGCTTGGGGCCGGCTCCGAACGACTGGTTCCTGCGCAAGGCCGCCGCCTTCGGGCGGGGGGCCACGCTGCGCATCGACGATGCGTCCGAGGCCGGCGCGCGCATGGCGGATTTCTATAACCGGATCGGCCGGCCGGCTTGGACCGAACTCTCGCTGATGACGGTGGGCGATCCCGGCGCGGTGATCCGCTATCCCAGTCGCCTGCCCGATCTCTATCAGGGCGAGCCGGTGAATTTCGCGATCAAGCTGGAGCGCATGCCGCGTGCCTTGATGGTGACCGGCGCGCGGGGATCCCAACCCTTCTCGATCACCTTGCCGGCCGAGGACTTCCGGTCGGCGGAAGGTGTCGCCCGCCATTGGGGGCGGGAGCGGATCGCGGCCCTGATGGATCGTCTGCCGCTCGGCGCGAACGAAGCCGCGGTGCGCGAGGCGGTGCTGCAAACCGCGCTCGCCCATGGGCTCGCCAGTCGCTGGACCAGCTTCGTCGCGGTCGAGCGCCTCCACGATCCGGCCCGTCCGGGCGTGGAGGATACCGGCGCCGATCCGGTGGACGGTGATACCCGGTCCGCCATGCGTCAGGCGAGCCTCAGCATCGGGGGGCCGGCGACCGGCCTCGGCGATCTGACCGGGCCAGTGGCGCAAGGGGTCGGGCTCATCCTGATCGGCCTGGTGCTGTTGCTGGCGCTGCGGCCGCGCCGGAAGGCGGGGGAAGCGGCATGATGGGGCGAAAGGTGGTGACCATGACCGTGACGATGATGCGTCGTGTCGGGATCGGGCTCGCGATGCTCGCGATCGTTGGTGGGGTCGTCAGCCTGTGGCGCCCGGCGTTGCTCTGGGCCAAGGCCTGGGCGGCGCCGGTGATGATCGAGCATGCCTGGGAAAGCGCCACGCCGGGCGAGCCCGCGCCGCCGCCCTGGCCCTGGGCCGACGGCCGGCCGGTGGCGGTGTTGAGCGCGCCGGATCTCGGCATCGTGCGCTATGTCCTGGACGGCGCCAGCGCCCGGGTGCTGGCCTTCGGGCCGGCCCGGCTGTCCGGCGCGGGGCCGTTGAAGCCGACGATCCTGTTCGGCCATCGCGATACCCATTTCCGTTTCCTGGAGCGCATCGAGCCCGGCACGAAACTGACCTATACCGGCACCGACAGGTTGCCGCGCCGCTATATCGTGACGCGCACCCGGGTCGCGGATGCCCGAACGCTGCGGGTACCGGAGGATCCGGACGCGCTGGTCCTCGTTACCTGCTGGCCGTTCGAATCCTCGGCGGCGCTCACCAACGAGCGCTATGTGGTCACCGCCTGGCCGGCCGCGCGCGTGGCCAGTCCGGATTTGCCGTGAAGGCGCCCTGATCGCCACCCGCCCCCGTCCGTTCGTTCGTGTTTGTTCTCCCGGGGGGCCTGTTCCCGAGCCTCGCCAAGCGCTATATAGGCGGCATGGCCGACAGCACCCTCGATCTCAAGCCGCCGATGCCGGAAGGACGCGCCGCCAAGCTTTCCAAGGCGGTCGACCGGCCCTTGTCCGAAGGCGGCCGCCGCTTCGAAATCCAGTCCGACTATTCCCCCGCCGGCGATCAGCCGAAGGCGATCCGGGAACTGGTCGCGGGCGTCAACGAGGGGGAGCGTGATCAGGTCCTGCTGGGGGTCACCGGCTCGGGCAAGACCTTCACCATCGCGCATACGATCCAGACGGTGCAGCGTCCGGCGCTGGTGCTGGCGCCGAACAAGACGCTTGCCGCCCAGCTCTATGGCGAGATGAAGAGCTTCTTCCCGAATAACGCGGTGGAGTATTTCGTCTCCTATTACGACTACTACCAGCCCGAAGCCTATGTGCCGCGCACGGATACGTTCGTGGAGAAGGAAAGCTCGATAAACGAGCAGATCGACCGCATGCGCCACAGCGCGACCCGCGCGCTGTTCGAGCGCGAGGACGTGATCATCGTCGCCTCGGTCTCCTGCATCTACGGTATCGGCTCGCCCGAGACCTATTCCAACATGATCGTGGCGGTGAAGCTGAACCAGCGCCTGGACGTGCGCGACTTCCAGCGCGCGCTGGTGGAGCTTCAGTACAAGCGCAACGACAATAATTTCCAGCGCGGGACCTTCCGGGTGCGCGGCGATACGATCGAGGTGTTCCCGGCGCACTATGAGGATACGGCCTGGCGCTTCAGCTTCTTCGGGGACGAGGTCGACGCGATCCACGAGTTCGACCCGCTGACCGGCGAGAAGCGGGATGCGCTGGAGGAGGCGCGGATCTACGCGAACTCCCACTATGTCACGCCGAAACCGACGCTTCGTCAGGCGTCGGAAAAGATCAAGGTGGAGCTGAAGCAGCGGCTGGGCGCGTTCGAGGCGGCCGGCCGCCTGTTGGAAGCGCAGCGCATCGATCAGCGCACCACCTTCGATCTGGAGATGTTGGAGGCCACCGGCTCCTGCGCGGGGATCGAGAATTATTCGCGCTACCTGACCGGCCGAAACCCGGGGGAACCGCCGCCGACGCTGTTCGAATACCTGCCGGACGACGCGCTGCTGGTGGTGGACGAAAGTCACGTCACCGTGCCCCAGATCGGCGGCATGTTCCGGGGCGACTATGCGCGCAAGTCGACCCTGGCGGAATATGGCTTCCGTCTGCCGTCCTGTATCGACAACCGTCCTCTCAAGTTCGAGGAATGGGACGCCATGCGTCCGCAGACGATCTATGTCTCCGCGACGCCCGGCCCGTGGGAACTGGAGCGTACCGGCGGCGTCATCGTCGAACAGGTGGTCCGCCCGACCGGGCTGATCGATCCGCTCTGCGACATCCGCCCGACGGAGCATCAGGTGGACGACCTGCTGGACGAGTGCCGCAAGCGGGTCGAGCTTGGCCAGCGGGTGCTGGTCACGACGCTGACCAAGCGCATGGCGGAGGATCTGACCGAATATATGGGAGAGGCGGGGTTGAAGGTCCGCTATCTCCATTCCGACGTGGATACGCTGGAGCGGATCGAGATCATCCGGGATCTGCGCCTTGGCGCCTTCGATATCCTGGTCGGTATCAACCTTCTGCGCGAGGGGCTGGACATTCCCGAATGCTCCCTCGTCGCGATCCTGGACGCGGACAAGGAGGGGTACCTGCGCTCCAAGACGTCGCTGGTCCAGACGATCGGACGGGCGGCGCGCAATGTGGACGGCCGTGTCATCCTCTATGCCGATCGAATGACCGACAGCCTGCAATACGCGATCGACGAGACCAACCGGCGGCGCGAGAAGCAGCAGGCCTATAACGAGGAGCACGGCATCACGCCGGAAAGCGTGCGCAAGTCGATCGGCAATATCCTTGAAAGCGTCTATGAGCGCGACCGGGTGACGGTGGCCACCGGGGACGAGGCGCAGTCGCATCTGGTCGGCGTCGATCTGAAGCAATATATCCGCGATCTGGAAATCCGGATGCGCCAGGCGGCGGCCGATCTGGAGTTCGAGACGGCGGCGCATATGCGCGACGAGATCAAGCGCCTCGAAGCCTATGATCTGGAAATGCCGGCGCATCAGGCGCCGCTCGATCCCGATATCGCCGCCAAGCTGATCGCGCGTAACCCGGATGCCGTGCCGAAGGGCAAGGGGGCGAAAGGCCGGAAATCCACCAAGGGCCGGAAGGCGCGGGGACGATGACCGACGATGTCGATCCCGCGATTCCCCGCACCGCGCTGGTGACGGGGGGGGCGAAGCGTATCGGGCGGGCCGTGTGCGACGGATTGGCAGCCGATGGCTGGCGGGTCGCGCTGCATTACCACGGCTCCTCCGAGGAGGCGGACGAAGCCTGCGCGGAAATCGCAGCGGCCAGCGGTCGGACGGTGGTGCCGGTGCGTGCCGATCTTGCCGATCCGGCGGAGACGCGCGCCTTGATCGGTGCGGCGGTCGCGGCGGTGGGGCCGCTCGGTCTGCTGGTCAACAGCGCCGCGATCTTCGAGGGGCCTGACTGGCGCGAGACGACGGAGGGGGAGATCGACCGCCATATGGCGATCAATTTCCGCGCGCCCCTCGTGCTGATGCAGGAGTTCGCGCGCGCGCTGCCGAAGGACGCGGGGGGAACGGTCGTCAATATCATCGACCAGCGCGTCTGGAACCTGACCCCTTATTTCCCGGCCTATACCGCCTCAAAGACGGCCCTGTGGACGGCGACGCGGCAGATGGCATTGGCGTTGGCGCCGCGAATCCGGGTCAATGCGGTCGGCCCGGGCCCCACGCTGCAGGGGCCACGGCAGAGCCCCGCCGATTTCGAGGCGCAGTGGCGTGGCGTTCCTCTCGCCCGGCGCACGCGGGCGTCGGAAATCGCCGAGGCGGTCCTATTCCTGGCGCGTGCGCGCGCCGTCACGGGGCAGATGTTGGCGCTCGACGGGGGGGAGCATCTGGGCTGGCGTCAGGACAGTGACGGGACGGCGCCGGTGGAGTGAATCGGGTCTCCGTTGAAACACGGGTTTAATCTCGAATCGTGGGAATGGAGCATAAAAGACTGTTCCGGCAGGAGATTCTCTCTCACATGGCGGGAGGGCAAAAAGTTTTGCACAAGACGGATTTACTATAGTTTCGGTTCACGAAATAATGTCCAGAGCTATGCGAATGCAATATGTTAAGAAAAGGTTACCAGTAATATTGAGTGAAAACAAACAGTTAGAGCGTATTGCCCAAAAAGTCGGCAAACTGGTGGAAACCCCTAGGATTCTGGGGCTGCTGCTTTCGAGCCCCAGGTTGTGCACAGGCTTATCCACAGGAATCGTGGATATCTGGAAGAACGGCGCCGAGGGCGGCGAACAGGCCGCGTCGAATGGGTTAGGGACCGCAGAGGCATGACGAGCGGCAAGGCCGACAGAGACCGGGAAGCCGGCCCGTCCAATATGGGCCGAAGCGCCTCCGGCGCGCCGGAGGCGGCGGGGTTGTCGCGCCTGGAGGCCGGCGCGGCGGTGATCCGGGGCTATCTCGACCGGCTCGGTACCGGCCCCGGCGTCTATCGCATGCTGAATGCCAAGGAGGAGCCGCTCTATGTCGGTAAGGCCTCCAGCCTGAGGAAACGGGTGGCGACCTATGCCCGGCCGGAGCGCCTGCCGATCCGTCTCCAGCGCATGGTGGCCGAGACCGCCACGATGGAGTTCGTGACGACGGGCAGCGAGGTCGAGGCGCTGCTGCTTGAGAACAACCTGATCAAACGTCTCGCGCCGCGCTACAATGTGCTGCTGCGCGACGACAAGACCTTCCCCGATATCTGGATCCGCACCGACCACGACTATCCGCAGATCCTGAAGCATCGTGGCGCCCGCCGGGAGGGAGGGGAGTATTTCGGGCCCTTCGCCTCCGCCGGCGCGGTCAATCGCACGATCAACATGTTGCAACGCGCCTTTCTGTTGCGGAACTGCTCGGATTCGGTGTTCGAGAATCGCAGCCGCCCCTGCCTGCAATATCAGATCAAGCGATGCTCCGCCCCTTGCGTCGGGCGCATCGACCGCGAGACCTATGCTCGCGACGTGGCGCAGGCCAAGGCGTTCCTATCCGGTCGTGGGAAGGAGATTCACGACGATCTGGTGACGGAGATGCAGGCGGCCTCAGAGGCATTGGAATTCGAGCGCGCCGCGATGCTGCGCGACCGGATTCGCGCGATCGCCCATGTCCACGCCCAGCAGGACATCAATATCGAGGGGATCGCGGATGCCGACGTGGTGGCGCTTGAGAGCCAGGGCGGCCAAACCTGCATCCAGGCCTTCTTTTACCGCGGTGGGCGGAACAATGGGAACCGCGCCTATTTCCCAAGTCACGACAGTAAGATGGAGCGGGGCGAGTTGATCGCCGCCTTCCTCGGCCAGTTCTATGAAAATCGGCCTCCGCCGAAGCTGGTGTTGCTCAGCCACGAGCCGGCCGAGCGTGCCCTGATCGAGGAGGCGCTGGCGCTTAAGGCCGGGCGCAAGGTGGAGATCGCGGTGCCGGTGCGCGGCGCGAGGCGCAAGGCGGTGGATCATGCGACCACCAATGCGCGCGAGGCCCTGGAGCGCCGCCTGGCCGAGAGCGCCAGCCAGCGCAAGCTGCTCGACGGGTTGGCGGAACTTGCCGGGCTGGGCGCCGGGATCGAGCGGGTGGAGGTCTATGACAACAGCCATACCGGCGGGACCAAGCCGGTAGGGGGCATGATCGTCGCGGGCGTCGACGGGTTCCAGAAGAAGGAATATCGCAAGTTCAATATCCGCTCCGGCACCGCGCCGTCCGACGCGGAAGGGAACCTGGACGCGGACGACTACGCCATGATGCGCGAGGTGTTCGAGCGGCGTTTCGGGCGCGCGCTGAAGGAGGACCCGGAGCGGGAGAGCACGAACTGGCCCGACCTCGTCCTGGTCGACGGTGGGAAGGGCCAGCTTTCCAGCGTGCTTTCCGTGCTGGAGGAACTGGGCCTGGAGGCCGAGGTGCCGGTGATGGCCGTGGCCAAGGGGCCGGAGCGCGAGGCCGGCCGGGAGCGGATCATCCTGCCCGGCGCGACCGAACCCATCATGCTGCCGCCGCGCGATCCGGTGCTCTATTTCATCCAGCGGCTGCGCGACGAGGCGCACCGCTTCGCCATCGGCTCCCACCGCGTGCGCCGGGCGAAGGGGGCGACCGCCTCCCCCCTCGACGACGTGGCGGGCATCGGGGCGAAGCGCAAGAAGGCGCTGCTGCTCCATTTCGGCTCCGCCAAGGCGGTTGCCCGCGCCGGGGTCACCGATATCGCGCGGGTGGAGGGCATTTCGGAGACGGTCGCCCGCAAGATCTACGATCATTTTCACCCGGAGGGGTGAAAGAGGACCCTCCGCCTTCCCACCTATATCTTTCGACCAGCCCCGCCGACGACCACCGATTGCACGCGCGGCGCGGCACTTGTACTAATCTCCGGCGTCATTCGGATCGCCAGACCGCCAGACCGGGAGGGTTCCCGCCCCGCCATGCTGTTCAATCTTCCCAATCTGCTGACCCTGTTTCGGATCGCGGTGATCGTGCCGATCGTGGCCTTGTTCTTCTTCTTCGAGGCGGATTGGGCGCGCTGGACAGCCTTCGGGCTCTATGCGCTGGCCTGCATCACCGATTTCTTCGATGGCTATGTCGCGCGCCAGATGAACCTGGTCTCGCCGCTCGGCCGGTTCCTCGATCCGATCGCGGACAAGTTGCTGATCGCCGCGATTATCCTGCTCTTGGTGGCGGTCGGCGGGCTTTCGGGGGCGATCGTCGTGCCGGGGCTGATCATCCTGTTGCGGGAAATTACCGTGTCCGGTTTGCGGGAATTCCTGGCCGGGGTTCGGGTCGGCGTGCCGGTTTCCAATCTCGCCAAATGGAAGACGACGATCCAGATGCTGGCCTTCGGTTTCCTGCTGGTCGGGCCGGCCTCGCCCGCGATCATCCCCTCGCAGTTGATCGGGGAGGTTCTGGTATGGCTCGCGGCGGCGCTGACGCTGGTGACCGCCGTCGATTACCTGCGCGCGGGCCTGCGGCATATGACGGAGGAATAAGTCGTGAAGGCCCTCGGTATCGCCGGCTTCAGCGGCAGCGGCAAGACGACGCTGACGGTCAAGCTGATCCCGGCCTTGACCGCGCGTGGCCTCAGTGTTTCCACCATCAAGCACGCCCACCACGCCTTCGATGTCGATACGCCCGGCAAGGATTCCTACGAGCATCGCCATGCCGGCGCGCGGGAGGTGCTGGTCGGTTCCGCCCAGCGTTGGGCCCTGATGCACGAGCATCGCGGGGATGCGGAGCCGGGCCTCGACGACCTTCTGGCGAAGCTCGATCCCGTCGATCTGGTTCTGGTGGAGGGTTGGAAGCACGGCGCCCACCCGAAGATCGAGGTTCACAGGCCGAGCGTGGGAAAACCCCTGATCGCGCGCGAGGACCCGCATGTCATGGCCGTCATCAGCGACGAGGCGATCGATGGCTTGACCGTTCCTCTGCTTCCGCTGGACGATGTGCCGACGGTGAGCGCCTTCATCGCCGAGTGGCTCCGTCGCTAAAGACGGGTTTTATCGGGAGTTATCTCGGACAGGTTCGCACGGGACGGCAATGGCACGATTGACCGACGATTGCTTCGCTTTCGACGGGCCGCCGGTCACGGTGGAGGAGGCGCGTGCCCGTCTGTTGGCGCGGATCGGGCCGGTCGCGGGGGAGGAGACGGTGCCGCTCGACCGCGCGGCCGGGCGCGTGCTGGCGGCGGACGTGACGGCGCGGGTCGACGTGCCGCCCTATGACAACGCGGCGGTCGACGGCTTCGCGCTTCATGCCGACGACCTTCCCGTCGGGGGGGAGGTGGCGCTGCCCGTGACCGGGCGGGTCGCCGCCGGTCATCCCCTGGGGCGGCCCCAGCGGCGAGGGGAGGCGGTGCGCATCTTCACCGGCGCGCCCATCCCTCATGGGGAGGACGAAAGTGCCGCCGTCCCCGATACCGTGATGATGGTTGAGGACGCGCGCGTGGAAACCGGCATCGATGGGGTGGAGCGCGTCACCCTGCCCGCCGGTCTGGCGCGCGGTGCCAATCTCCGCCGGGCGGGGGAGGATGTGGCGGCCGGATCGATCGCGCTTCGGGAAGGGGTTCGACTTTCCCCGCCGGAGGTTGGGCTCCTCGCGGCACTCGGCTTGGATCGTGTGCCGGTGCGTCGCCCGCTTCGGGTCGCGCTCTTCTCCACGGGCGACGAGGTGGCGGTACCCGGCGGTCCGCTCGCGCCGGGCAAGCTCTATGATTCGAACCGCTATATGATCGGCTCCGCGTTGCGCGGGTTGGGGTTCGACGTGCGCGATCTCGGCATCCTGCCGGACCGGCGCGCGGCGATCGAGGGCACCATGACGGCCGCCGCGCGGGAGGCGGATGCGATCCTTTCCACGGGCGGTATGTCGATGGGGGAGGAGGATCATGTCCGCGCGGCGATCGAGGCGCTGGGGCGGCTTTCCTTCTGGCGTATCGCGATCAAGCCGGGGCGCCCCGTCGGCATGGGGATGCTGCCCGACGGGAGCGGCGGGCACACGCCCTTCGTCGGCCTGCCGGGCAATCCGGTGGCGGCGCTGACCACCTTCGTCCTTCTGGCGCGCCCGATGCTGCGCGCGCTGCAGGGAGAGCGGGTGACGGAACCGCGATGCTTTCCCGTGACCCTCGGTTTCGCGTACAAGAAGAAGGCGGGGCGGCGCGAATATCTGCGCGTCGCGTTGGAGACGCCGTCCACCGCCGGATCGTTGGAAGGGGCGCCCACCGCCTCGGCCATGGCCCTGCCGGTCGCGCGGCGGCACGGCAAGGGAGGTTCCGCCATGCTGTCCTCCCTCGTCGGGGCGGACGGTTTCGTGGACGTGGCGGAGGATCGCACCCATCTGGAGGAGGGTGAGACGGTGGCCTTCCTGCCATTCAGCGAGGTGTTGCGATGAAACTGCTCTATTTCGCCTGGTTGCGCCAGAAGATCGGCGTCGGGGAGGAAACGATCGACCTCCCCGCCGATATCGCCGATGCGCGCGGCCTCGTCACCTGGCTCAAGGGCCGGGGCGAGGGGTACGAGATCGCCTTCCGCGACCTCGACGCCATCAAGCTCGCGGTCAATCAGGACTATGCCGATCTCGACGCGCCGGTGAAGGCGGGCGACGAGGTGGCCTTCTTCCCGCCGGTCACGGGGGGCTGAGCCCTTGGCAATCCGGGTGCAGCGGGAGGATTTCGACGTCGGCGCCGAACTGGCGGCGTTGGGCGCGGGCAATCACCGGATCGGGGGGATATGTTCCTTCGTCGGGCTGGTGCGCGACATGAACGAGGGCGCGGGCGCGTCGGAGGGGGTCAGCGCCATGACCCTCGAACATTATCCCGGCATGACGGAGAAGCAGTTGGCGGCGATCGACGCGGAGGCGCATCGGCGCTGGCCGCTGGAGGCGTCGCTGGTCGTCCATCGTCATGGACGGCTGGAGCCGGGCGACCGGATCGTCCTGGTCGCGACCGCCAGCCCGCACCGCGAGGCCGCCTTCGAGGCGTGTCATTTCCTGATCGACTGGCTGAAGACCAAGGCGCCCTTCTGGAAGGTTGAGGAGAGCGCGGAGGGTGCCGCCCGTTGGGTCGAGGCGCGGGAAAGCGACGATGCCGCTGCGGCCCGTTGGGCGGCGGTGGACGGAAAGGAAGGATGACCCATGCACCTGGAAGGGTCCTGCCATTGTCGCGCGGTCACCTTCGCGCTGGAAGCGCCGCACCCGGTGCCTTTCGCGCGCTGCTATTGCGAGATTTGCCGCAAGACGGCCGGGGCCGGCGGCTTCGCCATCAATATCGGCGGCGTCGCGGACAGCCTGCAGGTGTCGGGGGAGGAGAACATCACCCGCTATCGCGCGGTCCTGCGTGACGACACCGGGGCCGTCACCGGCGAAAGCCCGATGGCGCGCAGCTTCTGCAAGCGGTGTGGTTCTCAACTCTGGGGCTGGGACCCGCGCTGGCCGGACCTGATCCACCCCCATGCCTCGGCCATCGATACGCCGCTTCCCACCCCGCCGGAGCATGTGCATCTGATGCTGGGATCGAAGGCCCCTTGGGCGGAACCGGCGGTGGCCCCGAAGGACAAGAGTTTCGAGGGCTATCCCGACGAGTCGCTGGCGGCCTGGCACGAGCGGTTGGGGTTGGAGGGGTAAGTAAGGCACGCCCTCCCTTCCGGTTCCGATTTATATGAAGGCCGTGCAAGTGATATGGCCGTGCAAGGAAAAACCCCGGCGCCATGCGGGCGCCGGGGCTTTTGATCAGGGTCCGCCGTTCGGGAAGGTCCCTTACCGCTCCAACGCCTTCACGATGTCCTCGCACATCTTCTTGGCGTCGCCGAAGAGCATGGTGGTGTTGTCGCGGAAGAACAGCTCGTTCTGCACGCCGGCATAGCCGGGCGACATGGAGCGTTTCACGAACAGCACCTGCTCCGCCTCCTCGACATTGAGGATCGGCATGCCGTAGATCGGCGAGGCTTGGTCGGTCTTGGCGGCCGGGTTGGTGACGTCGTTCGCGCCGATGACGAAGACCACGTCGGTGCTGGAGAAGTCGCGGTTGATCTCCTCCAGTTCCAGCACGTCGTCGTAATCGACATTGGCTTCCGCCAGCAGCACGTTCATATGTCCCGGCATGCGGCCCGCGACCGGGTGAATGGCATAGCGTACCTGCGCGCCGTTCGACTTCAGCAGTTCCGCCATCTCGCGCAGCGCGTGCTGCGCCTGGGCCACGGCCATGCCGTAGCCGGGGACGATGATAACGCTTTCCGCCTGCTTCATCATGAAAGCCGCGTCCTCCGGCCCGCCGGACTTGACCGGCCGGTCGTCGTCGCCCGCGGGGCCGGCGCCTCCGCCGCTCTCGCCGCCGAAGCCGCCCAGGATCACGTTGAAGATCGATCGGTTCATGCCCTTGCACATGATGTAGCTGAGGATCGCGCCCGAGGCGCCGACCAGCGCGCCGGTGATGATCAGCGCCGTGTTGGCCAGCGTGAAGCCGATGCCGCAGGCCGCCCAGCCGGAATAGCTGTTTAGCATCGAGACGACGACCGGCATGTCCGCCCCGCCGATCGGCAGGATGAGGAGCAGGCCGATCGCGAAGCTCAGCAGCACGATGGCCCAGAATACCCAGGGCTCCTGCACCATGCAGAACCAGACGACCAAGCCCAGCAACAACAGGCCGAGCGCGGCGTTCAGCAGATGCTGCCCCGGAAAGACCAGCGGCTTGGAGCCGAAGACGCCCTGCAGCTTGCCGAAGGCGACGACCGAGCCGGTGAAGGTCACGGCGCCGATGGCGGTGCCGAGGCTCATCTCGATCAGCGAGGCGACGGCGATGTGCCCGGCCGTGCCGATATCGTAGGCGCCCGGATTGTAGAAGGCGGCGGCGGCCACGAAGACCGCGGCCAAGCCTACCAGGCTATGGAAGGCCGCGACGAGTTGCGGCAGGGCGGTCATCACGATCTTCTTGGCGATCACCGCGCCGATCACGCCGCCGATGACGATGCCGGCGATGATCCATTCATAGCTGACCACGTTCGGCATCAGGATCGTGGTGATGACGGCGATGGCCATGCCGGCCATGCCAAAGCGATTGCCGTTCCGGGCGCTTTCCGGATGGCTGAGGCCGCGCAATGCCATGATGAAGCAGATTGCGGCGACGAGGTAGGCGAATCCAGCCCACTGCATGGCTTAGCTCCCTTCCGTGTGCCGTTACTTCTGCTTCTTCCTGAACATCCCCAGCATCCGGTTCGTTACCAGGAAGCCGCCGAAGATGTTCACGCTGGCGAGCACGATCGCCACGAAGCCGAAAATCTTGGAAATGTCCGACCCTTCCGGGCCGGCCGCGATCAGCGCCCCGACGATGATCACCGACGAGATCGCGTTGGTGACACCCATCAAGGGCGAGTGCAGCGCGGGCGTCACCGACCAGACCACGTAATAGCCGACGAAGCAGGCCAGCACGAAGGCGGTGAAGAGAAAGATGAACGGCGTGTGACCGCCGCCGGCGGCCGCGGCCTCGGCCGCGGGCTGCGCCATCTGGGCCGCCTGGGAGGCCAGTTCCCCCGCCTTCTCGGCGAGTGTCCGGGCCTCCTCCTGCAGGCTCTGCGCCTGCTGTAAAAGCTGCTGCTTGTCCATCGCCTCAGCCCTCCTTGCTGCTGTCGGCGTCGCCGGCGCTGTCGGTGGCGTTCGTCGTCTTGCTCACCGCGCCCGCCGGGGCCTTCGTTTCCTGCCCGGCGCCGGCGGCCGCATCCGGCTTGGCCGGCTCTGGCTGCTTGGTCTCGGCCGACTTCGCCGCCGATGCTTTTGACGAGGTCTTCTTGGCGGTCGATTTCTTGGCCGCGCCCTTCTTCGCGCCGGTCTTCTTCGCGCCGGCCTTCTTGGCGGATGCTTTCTTGCCCGTCGGTTCCTTGCCCGTCGTCTTCGCGGCATCGGACACGCGCTCATGGACGATCCTACCGCCTTCGCAAACCAGCGTGCCCTGCACGACCTGATCCTCGTGATCGATCTTGAGCGCCTTGGTCTCCTTGTCGATCAGGGGGGTGAGGAAATTGAGCAGGTTGCGCGCGAAAAGCTGGCTCGTCGCCTCGGCAAGGCGGCTGGGGACGTTCGGATGGCCGATAAGCGTCACGCCGTGCTTCTCCACCACCTTGCCGAATTCGGTCAGCGGGCAGTTGCCGCCGCTTTCCGCCGCGAGATCGACGATCACCGCGCCCGGCTTCATCGACTTCACATGATCCTCGGTGACCAGCACCGGCGCCTTGCGGCCCGGAATCTGGGCGGTGGTGATCACGATATCCATCTTCTGGATTTCCTTCGCGATCAGGTCCGCCTGCTGCTTCTTGTAGTCGTCCGACATCTCCTTGGCGTAACCGCCGTCGGCCTGCGCCTGCTGGAACTCCTCGTTCTCGACCGCCAGGAACTTGCCGCCCAGCGATTCGACCTGCTCCTTGGTGTCGGGCCGCACGTCGGTGGCATGGACCACGGCGCCCAGGCGCTTCGCGGTGGCGATCGCCTGCAGCCCGGCGACGCCGACGCCCATGACGAAGACATTGGCCGGATTGATGCGGCCGGCCGCCGTCGACATCATCGGCAGCGCGCGCGGGAAATACTGAACCGCGTCCAGCACCGCCTTGTAACCCGCCATGTTCGCCTGGCTGGAGAGGATGTCCATGGATTGCGCGCGGGTGATGCGCGGCACCAGTTCCATGGCGAAGAGGCGCACGCCCTTTTCCGCCAGTTGCGTCATCAACGCCGGCTCGGTCAGCGCGTTCGCCTGGCAGAGCAGGGTCTGCCCCTTGGCGAAGAGGCCGATCTCCTCCGCCGTCGGACGCTGGATCTTCAGGACCACGTCGGCGCCCTTGACGGTGGCGGCGGGATCCTTGGCGATCCTGGCGCCCGCCTCCTCGAAGGCCGTATCATGCAGGGCCGCGCCCGTGCCGGCCCCCGTCTCGATCGTGACCTCGCAGCCCAGATCGATGAATTTCTTAACGCTGTCGGGCGAGGCGGCGACGCGCAACTCGTGCGCTCGCCGCTCCTTTAGAATGGCGATCTTCATGGTGCGTCCGTTCGCGAGGCTATGCCGTGGCGCCCCGTCCCTTATCTGCCGTTGTTCGTCGGCGGCCCGATGGTCGGGTGCCCTCGATGATGTTCCTCGGGTCGCGCGGCTTGTTGGCCGGCCCGACCGTCGTAATAGAGTTTACTCCCTCCCGAGCCTATCCCGTTAGGGCGGCGTAATGGCAAGAAGTTAATTAAGGGCTTCGCGCGCATGTGCCAAGGGGGTGGCGGAAAAAAGGCGACAATAGGGCACGGAGAAGCCGTACGCGTCGTACGTGCCGAGAGGGCGGGCGGCATGGGGCGCGGGGGGGATTGGCCCACCTTGCGTCAGGATGAAAGCCCCACCGTTCGCAGCGCTTCCGCTTGCCGTGCCTCCAGCCGCTTCGGATCGAAATCGGCGATCAGATCGTGGAACATCCGGTGCCAGTTTATCTCGGCCCTGAGATGCATGAAGACCGATCCGAGCCCGATCGCCGCGCGGTCCATCAGGACGAACTCCCGGGGCGGTTCGACCCCGCCGACGCGTTTCAACTCCTTGTGCACCTTGGCCGCGACCTCCGCGCCGTAGCGACCGGATTCCTGATCCTGGATTCGTTGCACCGAGTCCTGCATCAAGGGCTTATAGAGAAAGCGGGCCCAGATATTCAGAATTTCCAACAAATCATGGTCGATCCTCTCGAATCCCCAGCATTCGTACGCGTACACGGCTCGCTCCATGTCGTCCTGGTCGAGCGCGTGATAGAGTTCGATGACCCCTTCCACGAAGCGGGCGGGGAAGATTCGGATGCAGCCAAAGTCCAGCAGGTTGATGCCGAAATCGTCGCGCACCTGATAATTGCCCATGTGCGGATCGCCGTGGATCACGCCGTAATAATAGAAGGGCGTGTACCAGGCCTTGAACATCGATCGGGCGATGGCGTTGCGCGTCTCCGGCTCGGCGTCCCGGAAATCCATCAGCGGCCTGCCGGAGAGCCAATGCATGGTCAGCAGCCGTTTGGTGCAGAGGTCCGGCACCGTGGTCGGGACCGTAACCTCCGGCACGTCCGCCAGCATCAGGTCGTAGAGCGCGATGGCGCGGGCCTCGCGCTCGTAATCCAGTTCCTCGCGCAGCCGTTCGGAGAGTTCCTCATAGATGCGGCGGGTGGAAATCGCGTCGTCATAGCGCTTATAGATCGAGAAGATCAGCTTGAGTTGCTTCAGGTCGCTTTCGATCGCCGATCCCATCTCCGGATATTGCAGTTTGCAGGCGACCGGCGTGTCGTCCTCCAGCCATGCCTTGTGCACTTGGCCGAGGGAGGCGGCGTGCGCGGCATCGCGCTCGAAGCGCTTGAAACGGGTCTGCCACTTCTCTCCCAGCTCGCCCCGCATTCGGCGGCGCACGAAGGGGAAGCCCATCGGCGGCGCGTTGGTCTGGAGTTGGCGCAGCTCGTCCGCATATTCCGTCGGGATCGCGTCGGGAATGGTGGCCAGGATCTGCGCCACCTTCATTACCGGCCCCTTGAGGCCGCCCAGCGCCTGGGTCAGTTCGGCCGCGTATTTCGAATTGTCGAGCGTGCGCCCCAGATAGCGCGACGCGCCCAGCCGCGCGCCGATCCCCGCCATGGCGGTGCCGACGCGGGCATAGCGCTTGGCCTGGCCGTAGAATGTGTTTTCATCCGTCATGGGGATGCATGGCTCCTCGCTCCTGTCCCCCCGATACGTATGATCCGGCCCACAGGTTCAACAGGGCAGGGGCCGATTCAGGCGAAACCGCATTCCGCCAGCCATCGCGCCAGACGCCCGGCGGTCACATGCGCGTCGCGGCCCAGCATCATGCCATGGCCGATGCCCGGCAGGATATCCGCACGGCTGCCGAGCGCGCGGCCCGTCGCGCGGACATAGGCGGGCGGGATCAGCGCATCCTTCTCCGCCCCCAGGACCAGGGTCGGGACCAGCCCGGCGATCGCGGCCGCGTCGATCCGCGCGGTGCTGTTGAGTTCAAGCACCGCGCGCCGGCTCTCGCCGTTCATGCGGGCATAGTAGATGGCGGCGGCCCCGTCCGGCGTATCGGGCGTGAAGAGCGCGGTCTTGAGCGTGCGCAGATTGGTGGCGCTCGGATGGCCACCCTGGATTTGGCTGATCTCGTAGAAGAGATTCGGCTGGAAGGTCATCATGCTGAGGCTCGCCCCCCAAAGTCCGCCGGGCGGCACGGAGGCGAGCAATGCCAGCCCCGCCACCCGGGCGGGCCCGGCCTCCTGCAGATAGCGCATGGCGACGAACCCGCCCATGGAATGGCCCACCAGGATCGGCGGCCGGTCCATGTCCGCGATCACGGAGGAGAGATCGCGGACATAATCCGCGATCCCGAATTCGTCGAGTGTCGAGCGCCCACCGCTCTCCCCATGGCCACGGAAGGAGAAAGCGGTGCAATCCCACCCCTGGGTCGCGAAGCCGGGCAGGAAGCTTTCCGACCAGCACCACGCCCCGGCGAAGGCGCCATGAAGGAACAGCAATGGCGTCTCATGCGCCGGCATCCCTTCGGGTGAACGCGCGCGCAGGACCTCCAACCCGATCTCCCCACCTGCATCGGGCATCAGAAGGTCGCTTCCAACTCGTCGATGAAGCGTTCGATGACGCCGAGCCCCTGGTTCCAAAAGGCGGGGTCGGACGCGTCGAGGCCGAAGGGCGCCAGCAGGTCCTTGTGCCGGAGCGTCCCGCCGGCTTCCAGCATCGTCAGATACTTCTTCTGGAAATCCGGATGGCCGCCTTCATAGAGGGCATAGAGAGAGTTCACCAGGCAATCGCCGAAGGCATAGGCATAGACATAGAAAGGCGAATGGATGAAATGCGGGATATAGGCCCAGAAATTGGCGTATTCCGCGCCGAAGCGGAAGGTGTCGCCAAGGCTCTCCCGACTACACTCCATCCAGATTTCGCCGATGCGGTCCGCCGTCAATTCACCGTCGCGCCGGGCGTCGTGGATTCGTCGTTCGAACTCGAAGAAGGCGATCTGGCGCACGACCGTGTTGATCATGTCCTCGATCTTGTTGGCCAGCAGCGCGCGCCGGCGCTTCGGATCCTCCGTCCCGGCCAGCATCGACTGGAAGGTCAGCATCTCGCCGAAGACGGAGGCCGTCTCCGCCAGCGTCAGCGGCGTATCCGCCATCAATTGACCCTGTTTGCCGGCCAGGACCTGATGGACGCCGTGCCCCAGCTCATGGGCCAGCGTCATGACGTCCCGCGCCTTGCCCTTGAAGTTGAGCAGGAGATAGGGATGCGCGCTCGGCACCGTCGGATGGGCGAAGGCGCCGCCGGCCTTGCCCGGGCGCGGGGGGGCGTCGATCCAGCCATTATCGAAGAAGCGCTTGCCCAGATCGGCCATGGCCGGGTCGAAGCGGCCATAGGCGGACAGCACGGTCTCGCGCGCCTGGTCCCATTCGATCGTGCGGTCGTCGTCCTGTGGCGGCGGGGCGAGGCGGTCCCAATAATCCAGTGTCTCCGCTCCCATCCAGCGGGCCTTCAGCTTGTAATAGCGGTGGGAGATGCGGGGATAGGCCTCGCGCACCGACTGGACCAGCGCATCGACCACCTCGTCCTCGACGAAATTGGCGAGGTTGCGGCTGGAAACCGGGCGGGCGAAGCCGCGCCAGCGATCCTCCACTTCCTTGTCCTTGGCCAGCGTATTGGTTATCAGGCTGAAAAGCTGGATGTTCTCCCCCAGCGTCTCGCCGAGGGAGCGGGCGGCGTCGCGGCGCACGCTTCCGTCCGGATCGCTCATCAGGTGGAGGATGTCGGTGTTGGTCAGCATCTCTCCCCGATAGGGAAAGCGCAGTCCCGCCAGGGTCTGGTCGAACAGCCGCGTCCAGGCGCCGCGCCCCGCGACCGCCTTCTCCAGCAGCAGCTTCTCCATCTCGTCGTCGAGTTCGTATCCCCGCATCGCGCGGCTGTCACGGATCCAGGGGCGATAGTGGGCGAGCGCCGGGCTCTCCGCCAGCTTCGCCTCCAAGTCCTCCTCGTCGATCCGGTTGATTTCGAGTTGGAAGAACAGGAGCGTCGAACTGATCGCGTTCAGCCGCTCGATCGTGTTCTGATAGAAGCGTCCGACCTCCGGGTCGGAGACGTCGCCCGCATGCATCAGACCGGCATAGCTGCCGATCCGGCCCATGATCTCCTCGATCCGCTCATATTCCGCGACGGCCCCGGCCAGCGCATTGCCGTCGAGCTCGGCGAGCTTCCCCGCATGCGCCTCCGCGAAACGGCCGGCATCCTTCTCCAGCGCCTCGAAGTCGCGCGCCAGCGCGTCCGAGTCGACACCCGGGTACAGATCGTCCAAATTCCACAGGGGCAAGCCGTTCTCGTCCGTGGGAATTTCGCCGGATGCGGTGGCGGTATCGGGCATGATCCTATATCTCCTGACCTGACGTGCCGGTCGAATATGGTCGAGGGGACCGGGCCCGGCAATGACCGAAACGGTACGCGACCGACGAGGACGCCGGACGAACGGCGCCCATGGACCAGGGATCGAGGAAACGCGCATGATCGATTATGGGGCGCTCCGCACCTTGCCGGAGCTGTTCTTCACCCAAGCCGACCGCTATGACGAGCGGCCCTATCTGATCGCGAAACGGGATGGAGTCTGGCGCGAACAAAGCTGGCGGGAGGTCGAGGCCCGCGTCGCCGGGTTCGCCGCCGCGCTGGACTCCTGGGGACTGGAATCCGGGGACCGGGTCGCCCTGGTGGCGGAGAACCGACCGGAATGGACCATCGCCGACCTCGCCGTCATGGTGGCGGGCGGTGTCACCGTGCCGACCTACACGACCAACACGGTCGAGAACCATGTCCATGTGTTGCGCGATTCCGGCGCGCGGATCGCGATCGTCTCGACCGGTCAACTCGCCCGGCGTCTGTTGCCGGCCTGCGTCGAGGCGGGGATCGACACGGTGATCGCGATGGAGCCGCTCGCCGAGGTGCCGGACAACATTACCGTCCATGATTTCGAAGCCATGGTGGCCCAACACCGGGGCGCCGAGGCGACGGCGCGCGCCCGGGCAAGGGCGGTGGAACCCGCGCGCTCCGACATGGCCTGCATCATCTATACGTCCGGTACCGGCGGCGCGCCGACCGGCGTGATGTTGAGTCATGGCAACATGATCTGCAACGTCATGGGCGCGGATCACTTCCTGCGCACGCTGCCCGGTTTGACGGAAGGGGAGGAAGTCTTCCTTTCCTTCCTGCCTCTCAGCCATTCCTACGAGCATACGGTCGGCCAGTTCATTCCAATGTCGATCGGCGCCCAGGTCTATTACGCGGAAAGCCTGGACCGGCTGGTTCAGAATATCGCGGAGGTGCGGCCGACGATCATGACCGCGGTGCCGCGTCTTTATGAATCGATCCGGGGGCGCGTGCTGCACGGCGCGGCCCAGGCTGGCGGCTTGAAGGAAAAGCTTCTGCACAAGGCCGTGGCGGTCGGAACCCGTCGTCACGACGGTACGATGACGCTATGCGACCGGCTGATCGATCCGGTCCTGACGAAGCTTGTCCGGCGCAAGGTCCAGGACCGTTTCGGCGGCCGGTTGAAGGCCTTCGTCTCCGGCGGGGCGCCGCTGAATCCCGATGTGGGGAAGTTCTTCATCGCGCTCGGGATGCGCGTGCTGCAGGGCTACGGCCAGACGGAAAGCGCGCCCGTCGTCTCCGTCAATCTGCCGCACAACAACAAGCTCGACACCGTCGGCCCGCCGCTTAAGGGCGTGGAGGTCCGTATCGCGGAGGATGGCGAGATCCTGGTGCGCGGCGAGCTCGTCATGCTCGGCTACTGGAACCAGCCTGAGAAATCGGCGGAGACCGTGAAGGACGGCTGGCTCCATACCGGGGATGTGGGCGAGTTGGACGATGAAGGCTATCTTCGCATCACCGACCGCAAGAAGGACATCATCGTCAATTCCGGTGGCGACAACGTCTCCCCCCAGCGGGTCGAGGGGGTGATGGCGCTGGCGCCGGAGATCGGTCAGATCATGGTCCATGGCGACAAGCGCCCGCATCTCGTCGGCCTCGTCGTGCCGGATGCGGAGTGGCTCGGGAACTGGGCGCGGGAGAACGGGAAGTCGAGTGGCGATCTCGCCGAGCTTTCGGACGATCCCGATCTTCACAAGGCGGTCGCGGCGGCGGTCGAGCGTTGCAACAAGGACCTTTCGGTGACCGAGAGGGTGCGCCGCGTGATCCTGGCGGAGGAGCCTTTCAGCGTGGAGAACGCGATGCTTACGCCTTCGATGAAGATCCGGCGCCACGTCATCAAGCAGCACTATCTGGACCGGCTGGAAGCGCTTTACGGGCGGTGAGGGAACGCGCCCGCCGGACCGGCGGCGCGATCCGTGCCCTGGCGTCACGACGCCTTGGCCATGAAAGGCGCGGGGTTCCATGATTTCAAACATTGCCCTTCCCGCGCACGCTCGTTAAAACCGCGCCGGTTCCGTGGGTCCGGAAAGGTCCCGCGCATGCGACGAACACGTGAAAATCGAAGGGGAGCGCCAGATCATGCGCGTCTATTACGACCGCGACGCGGACGTCAATCTGATCAAGTCGAAGAAGGTGCTGATCGTCGGCTATGGCAGCCAGGGTCACGCCCACGCGGCCAACCTGCGCGACAGCGGCGTCAAGGATGTGCGCGTCGCGCTGCGCGAGGGCTCGGCTACCCGCAAGAAGGTGGAGGGTGCCGGCTTTACCTGCATGACCCCGACCGAGGGCGCGAAGTGGGCGGACGTCGTCATGATGCTGACGCCGGACGAACTGCAGGGCGATATCTACAAGGACGAACTGCATGCCAACATGCAGGAAGGCGCCGCGATCGCCTTCGCCCACGGCCTCAACATCCACTTCAACCTGATCGAGCCGCGCGCCGACCTCGACGTCTTCATGGTCGCGCCGAAGGGCCCGGGCCACACCGTGCGTAGCGAGTATCTGCGCGGCGGCGGCGTGCCGACCCTGATCGCGATCAGCCAGGACCCGTCGGGCAATGCGCACGACATCGCGCTGTCCTATGCCTGCGCCAATGGCGGCGGGCGCGCCGGCGTGATCGAGACCAGCTTCCAGGAGGAGGTCGAGACCGACCTGTTCGGCGAGCAGGTCGTGCTGTGCGGCGGTCTGGTGGAACTGATCCGTGGCGGTTTCGAGACGCTGGTCGAGGCCGGCTACGCCCCGGAGATGGCCTATTTCGAGTGTCTGCACGAGGTGAAGCTGATCGTGGATCTGATCTACGAGGGCGGCATCGCCAACATGAACTACTCGATCTCCAACACGGCCGAGTATGGCGAGTACAAGACCGGCCCGCGCATCATCACCGACGAGACCAAGCAGGAGATGCGCCGCGTGCTGGAGGATATCCAGTCCGGCCGCTTCACCCGCGATTGGATGCTGGAGAACAAGGTCAACCAGACCAGCTTCAAGGCGACCCGCCGCCGCAACGCCGCCCATCCGATCGAGGAAGTCGGCGAGAAGCTGCGCGCCATGATGCCTTGGATCGGCGAGAACAAGCTGGTCGACAAGGACAAGAACTGAGCCCCATGGGTTCGACCATCCTTCCTTCGGGCGGGAATGGGAAAGGGGCGCTCCCGCGGGGGAGCGCCCCTTTCTTGCTTATTGATAAGTTTTATTGGTGGCTTTCCCGGATGCGGGCGACGAAGTCGCGAACCTGATCGCGCAGGCGGTCGGACTGGGCGGCCAGACCGTCGGAGGCCTCCTTCACCTCGCCGGCGCTTTGGCCGACCTCGCCGGAGGTTCGTCGCATGCGCTCGATCCCCTCGCGCGCGGTGCCGGCCCCTTCCGCCGCCCGGGCCGCGTTGGCGGAGATTTCCTCGGTCGCCGCGCTCTGCTGCTCCACGGCCGCCGCGATCGCGCCCGCGATATCGTCGATCTGGTCGATCGTCCGCTTGACGCTGGTCATCGCCTCGTCGGCGCCGCGCGCGCCGGTCTGCATCTCCCGGATCTGTCCGGCGATGCGGTCGGTCGCCTTCGATGTCTGCTCGGCCAGCGATTTGACCTCCTGCGCCACGACGGCGAAGCCCTTGCCGGCGTCGCCCGCGCGCGCGGCCTCGATCGTGGCGTTGAGGGCGAGCAGGTTTGTCTGTTCCGCGATATCGGTGATCAGGTCGATGACGCTGCCGATCCGCTCCGCCGATTTGGCGAGGTCGCCGACGGTGGCGCCGGTCCTGTCCACATTGTCGACCGCCTCGCGGGAGATGCGGGAGGCTTCGCCGACCTGCTGACTGATCTCACGGATCGAACTGGAGAGTTCCTGCGACGCGCCGGCCACGACGGTCACGTTGTCGGAGGCGTCGCCGACCGCGGCGGTAGCCGATTGGGTTTGGTCCTCCGCTTCGCGCGCGGCGTTCGCCATGCGGCCGGACGATTCCTGCAATGCCGTGGCCGATTCCGAAACGGCCGCGACCACTTCGCCCACGGTGCGTTCCAATTCCTCCGCGATCCGCTCCAGCGCCGCTTGGCGGGCGCGCGCGGCCTCCTCCTCCGCCTCGCGTTCGAGGCGAAGGCGCTCGGCCTCGGCGGATTGCTGGTCCTCCCGCAGTCGCTTGTTGTCGATCAGCCCCTTGCGGAAGGTCTCGACCGCGCGGGCCATCCTGCCCAGTTCGTCGCCGCGCTTGGCGTAGGGGATCTCGGTCTCCAGCTTGTCGCCGGCGAGCGCGTCGATGGCGCCGGCGAGTCGTGTCACCGGCTTGGCGGCGAGCGCCCGCAGCGCCAGGAAGAGCCAGAGACCGAGGCCGAGCACCAGCGCCGCGAAGACGATCACCACCGTTTCGGTCGTGCGCACCACGGGGGCCAGCATCCTGTCCTCCGGCAAGGCGACCATCAGGCTCCAGTTATCGGCTATTCCCGCCACCGCGATCGGCTCGAACAGCTTGTGCAGGATGGTGTCGAGCCGCTCTGAACGGGTTTCCACGCTGGCCGGCCGGCCAGCTTGAATATCGGGCAGGATATCGGCGAGGCGCGGATCGGTCGCGTCGATCCGGGCTCCGACCTCCGCTCCTTCCGAGTCCGTCACCCAGGTCCCGGCGTTGGAGATGATCGCGGCGTGGCCACTTTCATAGGGCTGGATGTCGCGCATCCGTGCGTTCAGGGAATCAAGGCTGATATCGGCCGTCACGATGCCGACGAACGCGCCCTCGCGCCTGATCGGGACGGAGATCGTGGTGATCAGATGCTCGACCCCGTCGATCGGATAGAAATAGGGTTCGAGCAAACGCGCCTCGCCGCTCCGCTTCACGAGTTGATAGTAGTCGCCGGGGCCCGGCGTGTCGTAGTCGACCAGCGGTTCCACGACGATTTCGCCGCCGGAATAGGCGACATAGGGAATGAAACGTCCGGTGTCGTCGTGGGCGTCCGCGCCGGTGAACCAGGAATCGCGGCCGTCGAAGGCATTCGGTTCCCAGGCGGTGGAAACGCCCAGCAGGTCGGGATTGGCCGCCAGCGCCCCTTTCAGGATGTTGATCACCACCTGCCGGTCGGGCGGCGCGCCGCTGGCGCTCTCGATCGTCGCGCCCTGGATCGCGCCGCGCAGCGCCTCGACCACCCGCTTCACACCGTCGAGGCGCCCGCGCACCATGGCGGCCGCGCGCTGGGATATCTCGTCCCCCTTCTCAAGCGCCAATTCACGCACGACACCACCATTGCGTTCGGCGACGGCATAGCCGGCGGCGGCGAGCCCGAGGGCGAGCGCTAGAAGGACGGGCAATACGATTTTCAGGGTCAGCGGCAAACGGCGCCAGAGGGTCACGATACGTCCTTTCTTCCCAAATATTCCTTAGGCGGGAAGGGGAGATATCGGCCGGGCCCGTTACCGGATCGTGACCCGTACCCCAATGTTGGCATTAAAATTTTGTTGCGGTCCGATGGCGGCACGACGCGATGGCATCACGTGCTTCTCTCCTTATAAAGGGTGATCGAATCAGTTTAATCTTAATAATTGATTTTCTGATGGGGTGAGAGGCGACCATGGGCAAGAATATCGTCATGCTGTTCGACGGTACCGGAAACCGGATCGGCGATGCGGAACGCACCAACATCGTCGACCTGTTCCGGGGATTGGAGCAATCCGAGCGTCAGATCGTCTATTACGATACGGGGGTCGGTACAGCGTCCGGGGCGCGCCATCCGTGGATCGATACAATGGTGAAGACGTTCCGGAAGGCGATGGGGAAGGGCGTGCGCGAGAACGCCCGCCAAGCCTACAGCTTCTTGATGGACAGCTACGAGGAGGGGGACAGGGTTTATCTCCTCGGCTTCAGTCGGGGTGCCTATACCGCGCGTGTCTTCGCCGGCATGGTGAAGAAGATCGGGTTGCTGAAACCGGGAAATTTCCAATTGGTCGAGCCGGCCGCCAATCTTTACTTCCGGAAGGCGGGCAAGGACGAGGTGGAGGTTTTCCGGCGGATCGCGACCCGGAAATGCGACATTCATTTCGTTGGGGTCTTCGATACCGTCGCCTCGATGGGATTCCTCTTCAGGATGAAGTTTTTCCAGGACCGGACATTGCATCCGGAAATCGGGTGCGGTGTTCATGCTGTTTCGCTCGATGAGCGGCGGGCGAAATTCCTGCCGAACCTATGGGATATTCCGGACGATCAATTGGGCCGGCGTGTCGATCAGGTCTGGTTCGCTGGTGTGCATTCCGATGTCGGCGGTTGGTATCGGGAACGTGGCCTGTCGGCTGTCACGCTTCGCTGGATGCTGAAACATGCGCGCAAGGCGGGTCTGATCGTGGGGGAGGTGTTCCTCGCCGAAGTCGATGGGCGCGCCGATGCGGAAGGCCAGCAACACGAGTCCTTCAAATGGTATTGGCGGCTATTGGGGGGTGAGGCGTCTCGGTCGATCCCTGACGGCGCGCGTGTGCATGATTCCGTACGGGTTCGGCGCAACACACCAGGATCGGGTTACGATCCCCCCAATCTTCCGGTCGATTCTGCGCTGGTTTACGTCTCCGATCCCTGATCCGTATCCCGTTTCAGGGCGCCGGCGGCCAGGGTCCGGGCGCGGGGACGCGGCCGGGCGTGCCAGGGCATGGGGCGGCAGGCGTCGATCGCGGCGAGGCCGAGGCGCGCGGTCAGGAAGCCGTTGGCGAGGGCTGCCCCCGCCTTGCCCGACAGGCGGCCCGCGATGCCGACGCCCAGCATATCGCCCAGCGCGTCGTCCGCCGCCTCGATCGCGCCGGCGGACAACATGGCGAAGAAAGCGCGACGCAGCAGCTTCAAGGTCGCGAGCGATCCTGGCCGCCCGCCATAGAGTCGCGCGATCTCCGCCGCGAGCCGGAGGTCGAGCACCAGCGTCACCGCCATGTCCAGCCCCGCGAACGGACTGACCGCCGTGCCCGCCGCCACGCGCCGCACGGCACGCGAGACGGCGGCGGCCGCGCGCCGGTCGATCTCGTCCAGCACCACCTCCTCGAAGACGGGCAGGCGATCGATGGGGTCGGGCAGCCGGGCGACCCGCTCGCGATAGGTGGCCAGGGCCCATTCGCGGGCGGGCATGGGGGCGTAGAGCCGTTCCAGCCGGTCGAGCGCCGCCTCGGCCGCCGGCGGGTCCCCGGCGAGCCCCGCGCGGGCGGTCCCTTGCAGGGTCGCCAGCCGAGTCAATCGGCGTACGCCGCGCCATTCATGGCCAAGCCAAAGCAGCAGCGCCGCGAGCGTCAGGCCGAGCCCGCCGAGCGCCGCCCAATGATACCACGGCCCAAGCGCCAGCACCTCGCGTACCAGCGCCTCGCCAAGCGCGCCGAGGCCCGTCGCCACCAACAGCCCCAGTCCGGCCAGCGCGAGCCGCCCCACCCATCCGCGCCGTCCGCCGCGTTCCACCTCCGACAGGGCGGCACGGTCTTGGATAGATGCCGGGGCGACGCTTTCCGCGAGATTTTCCTGGGCCGTCGCGACATGCAATCCGTCGAGGGAGCGGGTTTCCGGCGCATCCTTGTTCGCGCGCGTCATCGCAGATCCTCACCGATTAGGAACTCCAACGCCCGATCGAGGCGCAGGTGCGGCCAGGCGGCCCCGGCGTCGAGCCCCCCGGGCGGCTGAAAGGCGAGGGGGGCGAAGCTTCGTTCGGCTCCGGCGCGGTGCGCATCGTCCTCGCCACCGCCGATTCGCCCCGGATAGTGGGCGACTTCCTCCGTGCCGTCCATCGGGCGGCCGGCGAGATAGCGGCGCGCCGTCCGGCCGTCGGCCGCGACCTCGCGCGTCGCGCGCAGGCCGGCGAGGCTCAGCACCTCCGTCTCGGCGCCGCCGAAGCGGGCGTGCCGCAAGCTCTTCGACAGGCTGCGGCGCACCAGGTCCTCAAGCGCGGGATGCTGGTCACTGGGCAGGTGATCGGCCTTGCTGCAGGCGAAGAGAATTCGGTCGATGGAGGGGCGCAGGGCACGCGGCAGCCAACCGCGCCCGAGTCGGAGGGCCCGTTGCAGCGCCTCCAGCTCGCGGTCCAGGCGCGCCGTCGCCTCGCCCCCGCGCGCCAGCCCCTCCAGTGCGTCGATCAGCACCAATTGCCGGTCGAGGCGCGCGAAATGCCGGCGGTGAAAGGGGCGCACCACCTCCTGCCGGTAGGCGTCGAAGCGTGCGCGCATCAAGGCGCGCGGGCTCTCCCCCGTCCCGCCCCGTCGGCGGCGCGGCGCGGTGTCCCCGCCGGGCGGGGGAAGTGGCGCGAAGGTCAGGATCGGCGAGCCCTCCAATTCCCCGGGCAGCAGGAAGCGCCCCGGGTGCAGGGCGAGCGCCCGGCCCGCCGCCTCCTGGCGTGCGTGCATGTGGGCGCGGAACAGGGGGGCGAGTTCCATCGCGGTCGCTTCCGCCCCGGGGGTGGGCGTATCCGGATCGACGGCGTCGATCCGCGCGCGCAGAGCCTTGCTCTCCGGCAGGTCGGAGGCGGCGATCTCCTCCATCATGGCGGCCGACCAGCTCTCGAAATCATGGTCGAGGAGGATGAGGTCGAGCAACCATTCGCCGGGATAGTCGAACAGATCGAGATGCAGGATCTCGTCCCCCAGCTTGCCCAGCAGGCCCGGTGGGCGATAGCGGATGGAGAGCCGCAATTCGGCCTGCCGGTTCGTGCTCTCCGGCCAGGTCGGGTGGCCCCCGGCGTCCGGGGCGGTGCCGGTCAGCCGCGCGACGTTCTCCTCGAAGGGGAAGCGGGGCAGGGTCTGGCTCGGCTGCGGGCGCAGCAGCGCCGCGCGGTAGCGTCCCTCTCGCACGGCGGCGAGGCCGTGCAGCCGTTCCGGATGCAACAGCGCCTGGACCAGCGCGGTCAACAGCACCGTCTTGCCGGAGCGGCTGAGGCCGGTGATGCCGAGCCGAACCCTGTGCTCGACCAAGCCGCGCCCGATATCGGAGAGATTGTCGAGGAATCCGGTCACGAATAGTCCGCCGCAGGGTTTTGTCGGTCTTTGGGCGAGGAAGCATGGCGGCCCCTTGGGGCCCTCACCTTGCCGGAGGATGAAGATACAGTCGGATATAGGGGACGTGGCGGCTCCTGCAATGGCGAAGGCCCGCGGGGTCGTGGCGAACCGTTCGCGGACGGGCTAGGATCGGGGGATGATCCCGATCCTTCGATCCGCGCGACCTGGAGAGGCCGACCGCTTGAGCGCGCTCGTGATGCGCTCCAAGGCGTATTGGGGCTATGACGCCGCATTCCTGGAAAAGTGCCTCCCCGCACTGCGCGTGAGCACGGCCATGATCCGCGTCTTCCCGAATCGGGTCGCGGAAATCGACGGGTATCCGGCCGGTTTCGCAATGATCGACAGTAAAGACGATCCGGCCGAGGTGCTTCTTCTTTTTGTCGAACCGTCGGCGATGGGGCGGGGGATCGGCCGCGCGCTTTTTACCTGGTTGGAGACGGAGGCGCGCCGGGCGGGCCGCGCGGCGCTCCGCATCGAGGCCGATCCGGGAGCCGTCCCTTTCTATGAGCGATGCGGCGCCCGGCGGACGGGTGCTTGGGCACCGTCCGAGGCGGATGCCGCGCGATACCTGCCGGTGCTCGTTCGGTCGTTGCGCGGAGACTTGGGCGGCGTGTTGCCGGACGGGCCCGGAAGCCGCCAAATCCGTGGAAATCTATAGGAGAAAACGATTGCCCGAAGGATTGAATCGGCGTAAATCCAAGAGTGCGAGCGTTTCCCCGGTTACCGCGTCGCGACGCGCCACGGATTGGCCAAATTTCCGATGCAATACTTCGAGGCGCCGCCGGGAAATTCTTCGCGGTTAAGTCTTCGTCAATAATTTCCGGACAAAATCGTTCGGTTGGTTGGCGAGGGGGCTTGCCTTTGGCGACCGGACTCGCGACAAGCGGGCTGGCGCGCCGGGTCTTGAGTGGGGGAATTCGTCCGCATGCGTGAGCGGATCGCCGGAGCCGACCCGGCCAACGTGATAGCGCCGGTCCGATCCCGGGACGGTGGTCGCGCTGGGCCGGCTTCGTGTCCGGACCATGCGTGGCGAGGGGGCTTCGACGGCCGCGCGTGGGGCGCGCCTCACGCGGACCGATAGGGGCGTTCGGGGTGTCGGGGTGCGGTCTGACGCGTCATCGGGCGCGTGGTGGGCGGCGGGCCGGCAGCGGTACCATGACCAGTGATTTCGGAGGCTGAACGCCAACCATGTTTTCGCGTCTTCTCGGTTTTCTCTCCGCTGACATGGCCATCGATCTCGGGACGGCGAACACGCTCGTCTACGTCAAGGGGCGGGGGATCGTGCTGAACGAGCCCTCCGTCGTCGCGATCGTCGAGGTCAAGGGCAAGAAGCAGGTGCTCGCGGTCGGCGACGAGGCGAAGATGATGCTCGGCCGCACGCCCGGCAACATCCAGGCCATTCGCCCGTTGCGGGACGGCGTCATCGCCGATTTCGAGGTGGCGGAGGAAATGATCAAGCACTTCATCCGCAAGGTGCATAACCGGCGCAGCTTCGCCAGTCCTCAGGTCATCGTCTGTGTTCCCTCCGGCTCCACCGCGGTGGAGCGGCGCGCGATTCAGGAATCGGCGGAAAGCGCGGGCGCGCGCCGGGTTTTCCTGATCGAGGAGCCGATGGCCGCCGCGATCGGCGCGCAGCTTCCGGTGACGGAGCCGACGGGTTCCATGGTCGTCGATATCGGCGGCGGCACGACAGAGGTCGCGGTGCTCTCGCTCGGCGGCATCGTCTATTCGCGCTCGGTCCGCGTCGGTGGCGACAAGATGGACGAGGCGATCATCGCCTACATCCGCCGGAATCATAACCTGCTGGTCGGCGAGGGGTCGGCCGAACGGATCAAGAAGCAGATCGGCTCCGCCTGTCCGCCGGACGAGGGCGACGGCATGTCGATGGAAATCAAGGGCCGCGACCTGATGAACGGCGTGCCGAAGGAACTGGTCATCACCGAGCGTCAGATCGCCGAGAGCCTGGCGGAGCCCGTCGGCGCGATCATCGAGGCGGTCAAGGTCGCGCTGGAACAGACGCCGCCCGAACTGGCGGCGGATATTGTCGACAAGGGTATCGTCCTGACCGGTGGTGGCGGCATGTTGCGCAATCTGGATTACGTTCTGCGGCACAATACCGGCTTGCCGGTCTCGATCGCCGATGACGCGCTCTCCTGCGTCGCCCTCGGCACCGGGCGGTGCTTGGAGGAGATGCGGACGCTGAAGAATGTTTTGATCAGCATGTACTGACGGCACGGATATTGCTCACCACATCTTGTGTTTGGCGACAGGGTGGTGACGGGTCGTCAACGGGCATTGGGGAGGGCCCGCTCAGGGTCTCTGAACGGCAGTGAACGAAAGGTCGGGAACCGCGCTCAGACTAGCTCAGCCGTTGCGCTCCTTGGCGCAGCGCTCGGCGTTTCTTCTGCTTCTTTTGGGGGCGGTGGGGTTGATGCTTTGGGGCAAGACCGACCCGCAAATCTTCGAGCGCGCGCGAACCGCCGTCACCGACGTGACGGCTCCCCTGATGGATGTGATCTCCCGGCCGGCCACGACGGCGGAGACACTGGTCGAGGAAGGGCGCGATCTTCTGCGTATTCGCGCGGAGAATGAGCGGCTGCAACTCGCCAACGAGCGGCTTCTGCAGTGGGAGGCGGTCGCCCGCCGGCTCGAACATGAAAACGAGCAACTGCGCCAGCTGCTGAATTTCCGTCGGGCCGACGCGCAGCGCTACATCACCGGGCGGGTGATCGGCTTTGGCGGCTCCTTCGTTCGTGCCCTCTTGATCAATGTCGGCGGCGAGCGCGGGGTCGCGAAGGGGCAGGCGGCGGTCTCCGGCGAGGGGCTGCTCGGCCGCGTCGCCGAGGTGGGGGAACGCTCGTCCCGGGTTTTGCTGATCACCGATCTCAACAGCCGGATTCCGGTGGTGATCGAGGAAACGCGGGTTCGCGCCATCCTGGCGGGCGATAATACCAGCCAACCGCGCCTGATCTATCTCTCGGCCAACTCGGATCTGGAGGCGGGGCAGCGGGTGGTGACCTCCGGTCATGGCGGGGCTTTCCCGCCGGGTGTCCCGGTCGGGCGGGTCAGCGCGGTCGGTGATGCCGGCGTGCGCGTCATTCCGTTCGCGGACCCGGATCGGTTGGAGTTCGTCGAGTTGATGGATTTCGGCTTGGGCGGCATCCTGGACGAGGAACGCATGGCCCGCGAGCCGAAGACCCTGACGGGCCTGCCCGAGGCGCAGGAGCCCGAGGAAATAGAGGCGGCGGGAAGTGCGCCGGGCACTGCCGGCGTGCCGACCGGGACGGGGGCGGCGGCGTCCTCCCCACCGGTGATGCCGTCGCCGGTGACGTCGGCGACGGCACCACCGCCACCCGTCGCCGAGTGATCGCGAATGCGGCCGGCCATCGGCCGTCGCGTGTTCGTGTCGCCGTTTGAGGCCCGATACCAATGTTGGTGAAGCAAGGACCCTGGACCAAGCTCGACAATTTCGCGCGGTCATTGATGCCCGTGCTGATCACGCTTGCCCTGATCCTGCTTTCCGTCATGCCGACGAAGATCCCCGGCTGGAGCCATATCGCGCCGGCCCTGGTCCTGATGAGCGTCTATTATTGGGGCATCCATCGGCCGGACCTGCTGCCGGCGGCGGCGATCTTCGCGCTTGGGCTCGGGCTCGATCTGCTGGGTGGTTCGCCGATCGGCGTGCATGCCTTCACCTTTCTGATCGCCTATGGGCTGGTCGTCTCGCAACGGCGGTTCTTCCATGCCAAGAGCTTCGGGGTCGTGTGGTGGGGCTTCATGCTGGTCGCCGCCGGTATTCTGACACTGGAATGGCTGATCATGTCCCTGTTGGTCAGTGGCGGGCCGATCGATCCGCGTCCGGCCCTGTTCTCGCTAATGTTGACGGCGGTGATTTATCCGGCGGTCGCGACGATCTTCATCGCGGCGCATCGGGTCCTGCCGCTTCCGGACCATTGAGCGCGGGGGAGGGACATCCGTCATGAAGCCGGAAAAGACTCGCTCCAAGCTCTTCAACCGCCGGGCGGCGCTGCTGCTCGGGGGGAAGATCCTGTTGCTGGGTGGGCTTGGCACTCGGCTCTATTATCTGCAGGTGGTCGAGAGCGAACGCTATAAGGTCCTGGCCGAGGAGAATCGGGTCAATTTCCGCCTCCTGCCGCCACCGCGCGGGTTCATCACGGACCGCAACGGCGACTATCTGGCGATCAATATCCAGAATTATAGGCTCGTCCTCGTGCCGGAACAGGCGAACAACGCCGACGGGGTCGAGGCGACGCTGCTCAAGCTCTCGCATCTGATCGATCTCAGCGAACATGACGTGAAGCGCGTGCTACGGGAAACCTCGCGCCGGCGTGCCTTCGTGCCGATCACGGTGCGCGAGAACCTGTCCTGGGAGGAGGTTAGCCGGCTCGGCGTCAACACGCCGGAGCTACCGGGCGTCAATATCGATGTCGGGCAGACCCGCCATTATCCCTATGGCCGGAACATGGCGCATGTCATCGGTTATGTGGCCGCGGTCTCGGAGAAGGAATTGCAGAACAGCGACGACCCGTTGCTGGAACTGCCCGGCTTCCGAATCGGCAAGAACGGGGTCGAGAAGGAATATGATATCGCGCTGCGCGGTACGGCCGGCACCAGCCAGGTGGAGGTCAACGCGCTCGGCCGGGTCATCCGCGAATTGCGCCGGCAGGAAGGTCAGCCGGGCCACGAGGTGCGGCTTACCCTCGACATGCGCCTTCAGGATTTCATCGGTGAGCGGGTAAAGGACGAGAAGGCGGCGGCCGTCACCGTCATGGACGTCCATACCGGCGCGATGCTGGGCCTCGTTTCCACCCCGTCCTATGATCCGAACGCTTTCAGCGAGGGGTTGCGGACGGAGGAATGGCGCGACCTCGTCAACAATCCGCATCATCCGCTCACCAACAAGGCGATCGCGGGTCAATACGCGCCGGGCTCGACCTATAAGATGACCGTCGCCCTCGCGGCGATGGAGGCCGGCATCAGCCCGGAACATTCGGTCTTCTGCCCCGGGCACATGGAACTCGGCGACCGGCGGTTCCATTGCTGGAAGCGCTGGGGCCACGGCCATATGGATATGACGGAGGCGTTGGCGCAGAGTTGCGACGTCTGGTTCTATGATGTCGCGCGGCGCATCGGCGTCGACCGGATCGCCGCCATGGCCAAGCGTCTCGGCTTCGGGGACCCGACCGGTATCGATCTGGCGGGCGAGCGGCCGGGCCTGATTCCGACCAAGGCATGGAAGCGCGCGACCCTCGGCCAACCCTGGCATATGGGGGAATCCCTGGTGATTGGTATCGGCCAGGGTTATGTGCTGACCACGCCGTTGCAACTCGCCGTTTCCACCGCCCGGATGGTCAATGGCGGCAAGGCGGTTCGGCCGCATTTGGCCATGCGCCGGATCGACGGCAACACGGTCGAACCGCGCGTCCACGATCCCTTCCCCGATCTGGGCATTCCGAAGGGGCATCTGAACATCGTGCGGCGCGGCATGGAAGCGGTGGTCAATGGAGAGCGCGGCACGGCCCGCGCCTCGCGCTTGCGCGATACCGAGATGGAGATGGGGGGCAAGACCGGTACCAGCCAGGTTCGCCGCATCTCCAAGGCGGAGCGCGACGCGGGCATTCGAAGCGGCGAGGATATCGCCTGGCGGCTGCGTGATCACGCCCTCTTCGTCGGCTACGCGCCGGCGCATGATCCGCGTTATGTGGTCTCCGTCGTGGTGGAGCATGGCGGCGGCGGCTCGACCGCGGCCGCGCCGATCGCCCGCGACGTGTTGGAGGAGGTGCTGCGGATCGAGGCGCGTACGGTCTCCGACGCGGGCGACCTGCCCGACGATGACGGCAGCGACCGGGTCAAGGCGGACGACGCGAAGACGGAAGGAACGGGCTGATGCGGGTCAGGCACGGGGAACTGCGCGCGCCGGAACTGACGCTCGGGCAGAAATTCTGGCAGGTGAACTGGGGGCTGTTGCTGCTCGTTTCGGCCTGCGCGGGTGTCGGGCTCGCCATGCTCTTCTCCGCCGCCAACGGCGATTGGGACCCCTGGGCGTCGCGCCACGCGGTGCGTTTCGGCATGGGGGTCGGGATCATGCTGCTGGTGGCGCTGATCGATATCCGGCTGTGGATGCGCTACGCCTATCTGATCTACACGATCGCCCTCTTGCTGCTTCTCGCGGTCGAGGTGGCGGGGACGATCGGTATGGGCGCGCAGCGTTGGATCGATCTCAAGTTCTTTCAGCTCCAACCGTCCGAGGTGATGAAGATCGCCCTGGTCTTGGCTCTCGCGCGTTATTTCCATACGCTCAATTTCGAGGATATCGGACGGGTCGGCTATCTGCTGACGCCGGCGCTGATGGTGGCGGCGCCGGTCATCCTGATCCTGCGGCAACCCGATCTCGGAACCGCCGTGATGCTGGCGGTCGGCTCCGCGGTGCTGTTCTTCCTGGCGGGCGTGCGCTTGTGGAAATTCATCCTGGTCGGGCTCGCGGCCATGGGCTCCGTTCCGATCGCCTGGAACTTCCTGCATGACTATCAGAAGAAGCGTATCCTGACCTTCCTCGACCCGGAGAAGGACCCGCTCGGCAGCGGCTATCATATTCTGCAGTCGAAGATCGCCATGGGGTCGGGCGGGATGATGGGCAAGGGCTTCATCCGGGGGACGCAAAGCCATCTCAATTTCCTGCCGGAAAAGCAGACGGATTTCATCTTCACCATGTTGGCGGAGGAATTCGGTCTCATGGGCGGGCTCGCGCTGATGGCGCTCTATGCGCTGATCATGGTCTATGGCTTTGGCATCGCCGTGCGCGCGCGCAGCCAGTTCGCCCGTCTCGTCGGCATGGGGGTGACGACGACCTTCTCGCTCTATGTCTTCATCAATATCGCCATGGTGATGGGGGTGATCCCGGTGGTCGGCGTGCCGCTGCCGCTCGTCTCCTATGGCGGCACGGCGATGCTGACGGTGATGATCGGTTTCGGCCTGCTGATGAATGTCTATGTCCATCGCGACACCCGGATCGGCCGGCGCTGGTCGGATCACGGATGACGGCCCGGCGGTTTTCCCGCCACCGCGCGCCGGATATGCTCCGTTTCCTGTAAGGGGCGACGGATAAGGGAGAGAGCGATGGCGGAGCATGCGGAGACCGTCGAGAAGGCAGGGTTCTGCTGCCTGTGCCGGTCGCGCTGCGGCGCCGTGTTCGAGGTCTCCGGCGGCCGTCTTATCAAGGCGAAACCGGCCCCCGACCATCCCACGGGCAAGGCGCTCTGCGTCAAGGGAAAGGCGGCGCCGGAGATCGCGCACAGCCCGGAGCGCATGCTCCATCCCATGCGCCGGACCACGCCGAAAACGGACCCCGACCCCGGCTGGGAGCGCGTCTCCTGGGAAGAGGCGATGCGCGATATCGCGGCCCGGTTGGGCGCGATCCGCGAGGCGTCGGGGGCGGAAGCGGTCGGTTTCGGCGTCACCACGCCGAGCGGCACGCCGATCAGCGACTCGATCGAATGGATCGAACGCTTCATCCGCCTCTTCGGCAGCCCCAACACGGTATATGGGACAGAGATATGTAATTGGCACAAGGATCACGCGCACCGCTTTACCTATGGCAGCGGGATCCTCTATCCCGACCACGCCAATGCGGACGCGATCCTGCTCTGGGGCTTCAATCCGAGCGCCGTCTGGCTCGATCAGGCGACCCAGATCGCGGCCGCGCGCGGCGCACGGATCGTCGCGGTCGATCCCCGCCGCACGGGCTATGCCCGCCGGGCGGACCCGTGGCTGCGCGTGCGGCCGGGAACCGACGGGGCGCTCGCCATGGGCCTCGCCCATATCCTGATCGAGCGGGAGGCATTCGATGCCGCCTTCATCCGGCGCTGGAGCAACGGGACGCTGCTCGTGCGGACCGATACCGGCCGCTTCCTGCGCGAGGCGGAGGTGAGGGGACGGGACGGCGCGACCCGTCTGGTCGCGCGGCGCGGGAATGGCGCTCTCGTCTTCTACGATCCCGAAACCCGCTGTTTCGACGCGGACCCCGATACGGATACGGACGGGCTTGCCCTGCGGGGTACCGTGCGGATCGACCTCGCCGGTGCCGGACCGGTCGCGTGCCGTCCGGCCTTCGACCTCTTTGCCGAGGCCTGCGCCACGTATGAACCCGCCGTGGTGGCGGCGCGGACCTCCGTGCCGGAGGCCGACCTGATGGCGGCGGCGGAGACACTGATCGCCGCGCGGCGCGTCGCCTATTACTGTTGGTCCGGCGTGGGGCAGCATCGCGACGCGACCCAGACGGATCGGGCGATCGCGCTGCTGATGGCCCTCAAGGGCGGCTATGACAGCCCCGGCGGCAATGTCGCCTTCACCAAGCACCCGCTCAATCCGGCGACCGATTTCACGCAATTCCCCGAAGGCCAGATCGAGAAGGCGCTGGGCTATGCGGAGCGTCCGTTGGGACCGCCTTCGCAAGGCTGGGTACGGGCGGCGGAGATTTATCGCGCCATCCTGGAGGGCTCGCCCTATCCCATCCGGGCGATGGTGGTTTTCGGCGCGAACATGGCGGTCTCGCAAGGGGATACCGACCGGGCCGTCGAGGCGTTTCGCGCGCTTGATTTCCATGTCCATTGCGACAGCGTGGAAACGCCGACAGCGCGCTTCGCCGATTACTTCCTGCCCGTCAACACGCCCTGGGAGCGGGAGGCTCTGCGCAATGGTTTCGAGGTGACCCAGGAGGCGGAGAGCCTGATCCAGCTTCGCCAGCCCATGATCCCGCCGGCGGGCGAATCGCGCTCCGACACCGAAATCGTGTTCGATCTCGCCACGCGCCTCGGTATGGGGCAAGCCTTCTTCGGCGGGGATATCGACAAGGCCCGTGCCTGGCAGCTCGAGCCCGTCGGCCTCTCCCTGGCGGACTTGCGGGCCCGGCCGGAAGGAATCCGGCGCGATCTCGCCTATCGTCCGCGCAAATACGCCGAATCGCGCGGGGAAGGCGTCACCGGTTTCGCGACACCGACGGGGCTGGTGGAAATCTATTCGCAGCGCCTACGGGATCATGGTCATGCGCCGATGCCGGCTTTCCCGGCGCCGGCCGATTCCGAGGCGGCGGCCTATCCGCTCCTGTTGACGACGGCGAAGAGCCCCTATTACTGCCATTCGCAGCAGCGCCATATCGCATCCCTGCGCCGACGCAAGCCCACGCCGACGGTGACGCTGCATCCCGACACCGCCGAGGCCGAGGGCCTCGCCCCCGGCGACCGGGCGTGGGTCGAGACCGCGCATGGCCGCATCCGCCTCGCGGTGGAGACCGACGGGACCCTCGATCCCGGGGTGGCCGTCGCCGATTACGGGTGGTGGCAGGGGAACGAGGCGCTGGGCCTGCCGGCCCATGATCCCTTCTCGGAGGAGGGCGCCAATTATAACCGCCTGATCTCGGCCGGGGCGGCCGACCCGATCAGCGGGTCCGTCCCGCACCGCTCCACCCGCGCCCGCGTCTCGGCCGAGCGCGGCGATGGAGAATAGAGGGCGGACGATCCGTCATCTCAAGGGTTGGCAAGCCAATCCCGAGCGGCTATATACCCGCCCGCCGCCGGGCCCTGCCGGGCGGCGCTTGGCCGGGTTCCCTCGCGTTTTCCGGCCGGACATGGGGGCCGTTAGCTCAGTTGGTAGAGCGGGTGACTCTTAATCACTAGGTCATAGGTTCGAGTCCTATACGGCCCACCACTCCTTCCGGGGAGGTACGAAGAGAGGCGACAAGCCGCAGTGGCTCTGAGATTGGGGCGGTTCGATACCCCTCGTTTCGGCAGTAGGCGATGCGCTCTGTGAAGAGCATGCGAAGCACGATTCTTTGCAGCTCGTACCGGCCCGAAGCCCACAGTTTGTGCGGGTTTGCCAAGACGGTGCAGGCGGTTCGATACAGATCGTCGAACTTGCCTTGCATCGGGCTGGCATTCTTCGCCGTGTCCTCCAAGAACAGCCGCCGCCGATCCAACGCCGCGATCTGCTTTTCATAGGCGCTGATCACCGCCGGGTTGGTGGCCTCCATGATGCGTTCGACCAGCTTCCCGGTCTTGGCTTCAATCGCCGGGATTTCCGCGCGGGCCTCATCGGCCGTTTGCCGTGACAGGGTTGTCATCTGGCCCCAGCGCTGAATGAACATGCTCTTCACCATGGCGAAGACGCGCGGCGCGGGCGTGATGGATTTCAGGAGGGTTTCGAACTCCCCTTCGATCTTCTCGCGCCGCACCGACTTGCCCTTCATCTCGCAATGACGGTTCTGGCAGGTATAATACGGATAATGGGTGTTGCGCCCCTTGCTCCATGCCGCCGTGAGGTTATTGCCGCAGCAGGCGCAGGCGATGAAGCCACGCAGCGGAAAATCATGGTTCAGGTCTTGGCGCGCGGGCGCATGGGCGTTGCCCGCGAGGCGGTCTTGAATCTTCCGCCATGTCTTGAGGCTGATCAACGGCTCATGCTTGCCCGGATGCATGGAGATGCCCCACTTGGGCACATTCATGTAGCCCGCATAGATCGGATTGAGCAGCGCATTCTTCGCCATCTGGCGCGATAGGCCATACCGCCCGCGCCGCTTGGTCTCAGGAAAGCCGTTGATGAAGCGCGCCACTTCCGAGGTGGTCTGGAACCTCCCGGCGGCGAAGCCCTCAAGCGCCTCCTTCATCACCGGCGCGATGGCTTCATGAGGCACCAGCATCTTGCCGCCATCCTTCGCCTTGGCATAGCGATAGCCCAGAATGGTGCCGAAACAGTAATAGCCGCGCTCCACACGGACGCGCATTTTCTGCGTCACCTGCCGTCCATTCTGCTCGCGCTCAAGCTGGCCTTGCGCGGCGGCGATGGTCTCGAAAAACAGGCCCTCGGGGCTATCCTCGAAATTGTAATTGAGGCACTCGCGCACCGCGCCGCGCTCATACATGATGCGTCGCAGGCGCAGATGGAACTCGGTATCGCGGGCATAGCGCTTGAGATCATCGAAGATCACCACGAAACGCTCATCGGGCCGCGCGTCGAGATAGGCGAGCAAGGCCACCATGCCGGGGCGGTTGATGAAATCGCCTTTGCCGGTGATATCATCGGGAAAGATCGCTTCCACCTCGTAGCCCTTGGCCTCGGCATATTGGCGGCAGCGGTATTCCTGGCTGTCCAGTCCGTTGCCATTCGTATCCTGCTTCCTGTCCGAGACGCGGCAATAGATGACCGCCTTGCGCGGCGGCTCGGGGTTCATAATCAGATGGTTCATGTCTCCTCTCTTTCTGCGCGGCCATCCTCGGTGGCGGCGCGCGGTTCTGGATGGTTTTCCTGCAAATAGGCCCTGAGCGATTCTACCCCGGATTCAGAATCAGGGGGCGGCCTCAAGCCCTGACCGCCGGGTTTTCCACAAGAATTTTGGGTCTGCTGGAGCGGGTGCATGTTGAAGCCGAGCGCTACGAACTCGCACACGATATTCCAGACGAGGGTGATGTATTCCGCCTTCTCCTCCTCGCTCCAATCGGCATCGTCGAGGAAGTGCATGAACTCCGAGGCGTCGAATTCGAGAGAAGGATAGGCGGAGGATGCGGGCGGATCGGCGGCCCCGTCGGTGGCCCCGTCGGCGGCCTTGGCGTTGAAATGATCCGTATCGTGTTTGTCGCGCATGGCGTCCTCCTTCTCTCAAATCTCTTTCGTCTCTTCGCGCCTCCTTTCCCTGCACCGCGACAAGAACATTAAGAGAACACTTATACGGGAACGAGAACTAAATTGCAATCATAAATAGGAATGTATTCTCTTTCCGTTGCCCCGGCAGAAGCGTGGCCGGGACGGCGGCATGAAACGCGGTGCTTTGAAAGAGATGCGCAGAAACGCGGCGCGTATCAACGCGCGCCGCGCCAAACTACGCAGAATTGGAAGGAGAGCGGCGGGCGGTATTAGCTAAGCGCTTGAAAGCGCTGATAAAGCGAAAACAGGAAAAATCATGTCCCGGTTATCTGTGGGGCCGTCCGGCCCGGTGATCAGGCTTCTACATGCTCCGTCCACCGCGCCAGCACCCAATCGAGGTGATCCTTACGGGCCGTGGCGGCGGTGCCGTTGATCCATGCGGATATCGTATTGGCGGTGAGCCCCTGCGGGACATCCGGGGCGCTTTTCAGGAGCGCGGCCTGCATCATGCCGCTGCGCGCCCGCGCCTCTTCGAGACGCGCGCGTATCTCCGCCGTGAGCGGAACCCGGCTTTCGCCTGTTTCGGAGAGATGCGCACAGCGGGCCAGCACCCAATCCCGGTGATCGGCGCGCAACTGTTCCATGCCGCCTTTCAGCCAGCCGGTGATGACGGTGGCGCTCAGCCCCTCCGGCTTGTCCGTCGCGCCCTTGAATATCTTTGAGGGCAGCAGCCCCGCCGCATGATAGGCGGCCAGTTGCCTGCGCAGTTCCTTTGTCAGCGGCACCCATGCGGGGGCATCTTCCATCGCCCGGTTCCATGCCGTCGCCGCGAAACGCAGATGTTCCGGCGGTGCGGATTGCCGCGCGCCGCTCAGCCATTGCGTGATGGCGGTATGATCGAGCCCATCGGGAATCTCCATGTCCTGCGCTTCCGCCCAAGCCACAAGCGCGACGCCGCCCTTGCCGGATCGCTCCTGCATGGCCATTAGATGGGCGCGCATGGCCTCGGTGATCACGACCCGCCCCTCGCTAAGCTCGAAACGCTCCACGCCCAGCAGGGCCGGATCGGGCAAGGAAAGATCGGGACAGGCCCGCCATGCCGAAAGAACGGCCTCGTAGTCGCATCGTTTCGCGCTCTTGGCGGTTCCGGCGAGCCAACGGTGAATCATCCCCTCCGTAACGGCAGGGGACGAGCCGCGATCGGCCTTCATGCGGCGGGCGAGGTCCGCGATTTCAACGCCGCTGCGCGCGCGTTCCTTTTGCAAGGTGTCGATATGAGCCGGAGTGAGCGCGATCCGGTCTTCGCCGCTTTCCATCATCCCTTGAAGGCGTGCAATCACGAACTCGAAATGCTCCCGCCGCGCCTGCCGACCCGGCGCGCTCAGCCAGCCGCGAATGATCGAACTGGTCAGCCCGTCCGGCTGTTCGTGCCGCGCGCCGCGCAACAGGCCGCCCGGCCCGGTATCGACCGCACGCATCAGACCTTTGAGACGTGCGACATCCCCGTCCGTAAGAGTGATGACCTCGCCCCGTGAGGGGCAGGCCGCCCAAGCCTCACGCACGAAAGCCAAATGATCCGCGCGCGCCGTCGCCGTTTGTCCGGATAGCCAGTTCCGCAGGACGGAGGGGGTAAGACCTTCCGGTTTGTCCCCGGCTTCCTGCAACAGTCGGGTTTCGCCGATCCCGGATCGTTTCTTCGACGCCCGGAGTTCGTCCACGATAACCGCATCGAGGGGAATATAGCCGGGCTCCCGCGCGGCAAGGTGGCGCCAGGCATCCTCGATGAAGGCGAGATGATCGCGCCGCGCCGTTTTGGTGCTGCCCGCCAGCCACGCGGCGATCATGCTACCGCTAAGGCCGGAAGGAATCGCATCTCTGTCCACACCGAGGCGCTGCAACAGCGCTGGTGGTGACAGGCCGGTATCGCGGCGAAGCGCCCGCAGACGCGCACGACGCGCCTCATCAATAGGAACGCGGGAGGATTTTTCGGGCTCACGAGGTTCCGCTGGCGTCTCGTCCGGTAAACCTTCCCAGCGCGCGAGCGTCCAATCGAGATGATCCTTGCGGGCGCGCTTGGCCGACCCGGAAAGCCATGTCCGGATCATGCCTTCCGTTAACTTATCCGGCGCATCGTGAGCCCCATCAAGCAAGGCTTTCGGCCCGCAGCCCGTCCGCTCCCGCGCGCGGCGAAGCCGGGCCGGAAGGTCGGCGGGAATATCGACATAATAGGCTTTGCGCCGCCAAATCCCGCGCCAACCATTGAGAACGTAGCTCAGATGCCCCCGCCGTGCCCGGCACACGGTGCCGTCCATCCACTGCCGCACCGTCCGGCTCGTGAGCCCGGCGGGCCGCTTCCCCGCCGCAGCCCGAAGGATGGCGCGTTCCCCCATCCCGGTTTTGTCCTTGAGGAAAGCAAGCTCTTCACGCAATTTCTTATCGATACGAACAAAATCACCCATTCAGGGCATATTAACACAAGATTAATTTTAGGTTGCAATTATCTAAAATTGAAGCATTTCCATAACATTTATTAACCTGTTTCCCGTATATTATTCAAAGACTAATGGAGAAATATTTCTCATACGGTCATTTTATTAAGGGTAACTTAATTCTATAATATGTAAAATAAATAAACAGAACTTGGAAGTATATTTTTGGGGCTAACAATGGGGTTCAATCCACACGAAGTGACAGCAGCAAGAGCGAATGTGCCGGAGGGCTTTCAGGCCGATCCGAATGCGCATTTGTTGGGCTCTTTTGCGGAGGCTGGAACCAGCGATGAACCGGGGGCCGAGCAGCAGGAGCGGAATGCCGCCCTGCGGGCCAAGCATGACGAACAGGACGATGCCCTGATCGCGAAGGCATCCGGGGTGCTCGGCGCGAGCCGCATGGACTTAGCCGGTGTTGGCGCCGCCGAAGACAGGCGTATCGAGCAGGCCGGGAAAGACAGAGCCAAGGCCCGGCACGAAACCAACTATCTGGCCGCCCTTCAGGCGCAGCTTGATCAACTGAATGCCGATATCACCCAGCTAGATATCGATATCGAAAATATCCTCGACCCATATCTATCCGAGGACGAGAAAGCCTATCTCGACGGGATAGACGACCCGGAAGAAAAAGCGCGTGAACAGATGCGTATCGCCCGGGAAAAGCTGGAAAATGGCGAGATGTCACAAGCTGAATTCGACCGTTTCGAAGATCGGTGGGATGAACGGCAAGCGAAGCGAGCGGAGCATGAGCGCGTAGAAAACATCATGGAAAACGGAAGCCCGGAAGAACGCCGTGCGGCTGCAATAAATGAAGACATTAACTCTGTCCGGGAAAGTCGGGATGTTCTCGAGCAAAATGAAAGAATCGAAGTAGAGCAAACACTGGAGAGCCGTGCGGACACAGGAAATGCCGCCAAGAAAAGTGCCGTCCATGATGACCTTGGTGGATGGGGGCTATCTGGCGGCAAGGATTCCAAGCTTGCAGACCTTAAAGGTCACGCAAAAGGCGAATTTAAAGATGTTGCCGCAAATACCGAAGCAACGAACCCCACACCCGACGATGGGAACCATCCGCCTTCTTCCCCGCTTCCATCGGGAGATAAGCTAACATTATTGTGACGGTGTGTTCTGGGAAACCTGCCTAGGGCCCCATTCATCCTGATAGTGGGCGTAGACACGTCCAAGATTGCCTTTTATGTCGTCAATGTTGATCGTGAAATTATAACCGTTCACATAAAAGGTGATATCTGTAGTCGTGCCCCGTGATCGGTTGACACGGTATTCCGTAGGAACGCCCTGTCCTTCAAAAATCTCTCCGAGCCTCTGGCCTATACGGTCGCCGTAATCGTCCGGTGCATTCCCCTGCACATTGATGAAAATACCAATCCCACGCTTGTTGGGATCCCTTGAGTAGGCGGCCATATCATCCATGCCTTGGACTGCATCCAAGCCACGTTCGCCCGGTGTCGCAGCTTTTGCTTCCCCGGCCTGCGCGTCGTTCGCACCCGGCAGGGAGGCCAGCATAAAAGCGGCGACCCCGCCAAGGGCGAGGCTGCGCAGCGCGCCGCGACGGCTAATGTCGTGGGCTCCTTCGCTTTGCTCTTCGAATGTATCTTGTAACGCACTCATAATATCGCGCCTAAAAATAAAATTACAAAAAGACTCATAATATGGCACTTTTATACAACTTATGTGCAAATAATGCAAGAAAATAGGCGATTTTCTGTAATGTAGAAGGGTGTCGTATTCTGAGTTCCGGGAGACTTTATTTGTGGCGCGCATGTCCATCTTTCCGCCCTCCCTATTGGAACAGGCCGGAGAGCGCTTCCCAGCGGCTCACCAGAACGGCGAGCATGAGAAGCAGCACGGCGCTCACCACCAGCCATGTCCACAGCAGGCCGATGAATTTGAACGCCAGATAGACCGCGCCGGAGCCCATGGCGCCCGCGACCAGCGCGCCGCCCCAGCCGCCTTTGCCATAGCCCGCAATCGCGCAGATGATCCCGGCGATCACGGCAAGGCCGCCCACCGTGTCATTGCCTTTGGAAGAAGAGTCTTTGCCCATCGCACCGGCCCCTTATGCTGCCTTTGATACTGCTGATGCGCGGGCGGGCCGGAGGAGGGTGCGACACCATAAAGTTGTGAACAAAACATACAATTCTGTTTTAGGTGTTGATCGCGTTTGGTAAATGGGTATCCTGAGGGCGGATGAAAAGCGCGGGCTGGGCGGCTCATGGAGCCGTAAGGCGCTGAAGTCCGGCGGAGAATGCATGGGGTGAACGCTCTTGTATGAAGTGTTCACCCGGAATTCTCTGCCTGGAAGGAAGCCCGCGATGCCACGCCGCCCGAAATCGGAACCGTCTCTCTCGCTCTTCACGCGCGGCGGGGCGCGCAAATATCTCTCGGCGGCCGAGCGGGCGCGCTTCTATGCGGCGCTGGAATGTCTTGAGCCCGAAAGCCGCACCTTCTGCGAAATGATCTACTGGACGGGGTGCCGCCCTGGCGAGGCGCTGGCGATGAGCGCGGCCAGCCTCGATACCGAGGCCGGGACGGTGACGATCCGCTCTCTCAAGAAGCGCGGGGCGCAGAAGGGACGGCATTACCGGGTTGTCCCCTTGCCGCGCGCGTTCATTACGCGGTTGAGCCAAGTGCATTGCTTAGGGGAAGGAGATGACGGGGCCGGAGCGCCGAAGGAGCGCCGCCTATGGCGCTTCGGGCGCACCACGGGCTGGAAGCGCATGGGTGCCGTGATGACGGCGGCGAAGATCACGGGCACGCGGGCCTGTGCTCGGGGGCTGCGTCATAGCTTCGGGGTGCATGCCGCGCTCAAGGGCGTGCCGGAAACGCGCATCCGCAGGTGGCTGGGGCACGCCAATCTGGCGACGACGGCGATCTATCTCGATATGGCCGCGCTGGAAGACCGCGAAATGGCCCGGCGATTGTGGCGGGAGGACGGGGCCGGAATAGAAAGCGTGCCTCCGATCCGCCGCCCGGATCACACGCTATCCAACACGGAGTTGATCCGTCTGCTCAGCGCCTACAGCGCCATTGCCGAGGAAGCGCCGCGCCTTGCTTTCCTCACCAGCCTTGAAACCCGCGCCGGGCTGCCGCCCGGCCACCCATAACGAAAAGGAGGAACCATGACCGGGAAACTCGTAACGCCGATCATTCTATTGCTTTGGAAATTGCAGGACGGGCTCCGTGCCCTAAGTACGGCACTGGAGCGCATCGAATACCGCATCGCTGACGCTGTTCCGGATGAGGAATGACGGGCTACACGCAGCCGCATGCGCAAAGGCATTTGAACTGAACCGTCACAGCGAAAACCGTCCCACTTCGTGAAACGCAAGATGTGCGCGGTAATACCGCGCCATCTTCTCGGGATCGCTAACGCGCCCCTCGGCAAAGGGTCGTGCCGCCCCTTGTGCAATCCCCTGCCGGTTGGCCCTTGCGTGCCAGTTAGACCGTATCGCCGGTCAATCACTCGCAACGTCTGGCCGTTGCATCCCCCATCGCCTAAAGAGCCTTCTAGCCCCCTGGACACCTGAAGAATCCTCTGCAAAGTAGATGTCGCGCACTTGGCTAACGCGTTCCAATTTGAATCGGACGTCCTTCGAGATGTATGTCATGATGCATATCATCTTCGGCAAAGCGTTCATGCAGGCCCAATATGCCAGAAATTGGCCCAGTCCGTTGCTCTAGAATAGAGCTCGATTTTTACACTTTTCGCGTGTAATAAAGAAAAAATTGTATTATAGTAAGAAAGGAACGAAAGTCAGCCCGATGCCAACAGCCGACCAAATCAAAGCCTTGCTAGCTTCGCATGCAGATGGTGACGAGGCTCAATTTTTTGCGGTCGCGATGCAGATCGCAGCTGCTGAAGCACGACAAGGCCACGGTAAGGTGGCGGAAGAGTTGCGCGCGCTGATAGACAAGGCGAAGACCAAGGGAGGGGTGAGAGGCACCACGCCAATCCCGATCGCCAAACCCCGTGGCGAGCTGGCCGACATCCTTTCGGCTTCATATCCGAAAACCAAGCTCTCGGATATGGTTCTGGCGGAGGCGCTTGAGAAACGCCTCTCGCGCGTTGTCCGTGAGCATGTCGCCATTCGCTCGATCAGAAGCAAAGGGTTATCTCCACGGCGAAAACTCCTGCTTGTTGGCAAGCCAGGAACAGGCAAGACACTCACGGCATCAGCTCTAGCGGGAGAGCTCGGCCTTCCGCTCTTTGTCGTTCGGCTCGACGGTCTAATCACTAAGTTTATGGGCGAAACCTCCGCCAAGCTGCGGCTGATATTCGATGCTATGGATCAGACACGCGGCGTCTATCTCTTCGACGAGTTTGATAGCATTGGTTCCGAACGTGGCTTTAGCAACGATGTTGGAGAAATCCGGCGCATTGTGAACAGTTTTTTGCAGATGGTGGAGTTGGATGAATCCGACAGCCTCGTGATCGCTGCCACTAACCACATTGATCTTCTCGACCAGGCGCTCTTCCGCAGGTTTGATGACATCATCGAGTTCGATCTTCCGGACCAAGAACGGATCAAGTCTCTCCTGCGCAGTCGACTAGCTGGCTTTAAAACCAAAGGTGTGCGCTGGGCCGAGGTGGCCAAGACAGCATTGGGACTGAGCTATGCAGAAGTCGTTCGTGCGACCGAGGACGCAATCAAAACCGTTCTAATTGAAGATCGCGATACAATTTCGAACGCCGACTTGATGGCGGGTGTGCGCGAGCGACGCTACACATTGACGGGCAGCAAAGGTGATTTCTGATGCCGCCCGATAACGTGCGGCATCATCCTCATCTCTTCGATCCGAACGCCGCTTCGATACACGATTTTATTACTCCCCGGCCAGGACGCGGAAAGGCGATTTCATTACAGGCGCGAGACCGTGCACAGCACGCAGCACGTCTTCTCGGCCAAATGGAAGATATTGAGGCGATGGCCGCCGAGCGGATCGCTGCTCAAAAAGCTGAGGGCGTTGACGCCGGCAACGGGGTCTATTTGCAGTTCGACAGCGAACCTGGGTTTGATCTCAAATTCGAGAGCCTCGATTTCGCGCCGTCAGGAATCGAACTCTGCTCCGTCCGACGATCGCCGATCGATCGTTTACAAGCCACCGTCTTCGTACCTGATGGAAAACTGTCATTCTTTCTGAACAGAATCACGGCTTACCGGGATGACGACACCAATCCGAAGAAGGACGGTTCCACGCAACCCAAGAATCGCGATCTCGTAGAGAGCATCGCCGATATCCGCTTGGCGGCATTGGAAGCTTTATGGACGGATGACCCAGAACTCTACCCGGTGCCCGATCAAGACGTTGGCTGGGAGGTTTGGCTTAGGAAATCGGACAAACTCGATCATTTGCAGCGTTTCAGGGAAATCGCAGCCGCTCACGACCTCACTGTGAGCGAGGAATCAATCAGTTTCATCGACCGGGTAATTGTTCTCGTTAGTGGCACCGGACGCAATCTAGCTCGGTCTACAGAACTATTGGGAGCAATCGCCGAGCTTCGCCTTCCCAAGACAGCAGCCTCCTTCTTCACACAAATGAACAGTGTGGAACAGCAGGATTGGGTCGACGACCTTGCTGGCCGACTGCTACCTCCGGATGCAGCATCTCCATACGTCTGCCTGCTCGATACTGGCGTTAATCGCGGGCACACACTTCTTGCCCCCCTATTGGCGGATGCGGATCTCCATACCTACAAACCTGACTGGGGTGTTGATGATAGGGGCGGTCACGGAACGCCAATGGCGGGCATTGCTGCCTATGGTGATTTGACTGATGCTCTTGCTTCGGCGGGCCAATGGCCCGCCACACACCAACTTGAATCTGTGAAGATCATCAATGATGCTGATCCGCATGATCCAGAACTGTATGGAGCAGTTACAAGCGAAAGCGTGAACAGAGTGGAGGTAAATCCTGAACGTCGCCGAATATTTTGTATGGCGATTTCCACTCCCGACGGGCGTGATCGCGGACGACCGTCCTCCTGGTCCGCCGCCGTTGATTCTTTGGCTTCAGGCGCCGACGATCAGGTCCATCGGCTTGTTATTCTCGCTGCGGGCAACACGGCACCCACGAGCCGAGGGGACTACCCAAACTCAAACCTCACGGATGGTATCCATGATCCGGGCCAAGCTTGGAATGCGCTGACTGTAGGCGGCTACACCGAAAAAGCGCTAGTCGATCAGCAGCAATTTCCAGGATGGGAGGCGCTCGCCGCGCATAGCGATCTCGCTCCTGCTTCATGTACTTCAATGACATGGAAACGCACGAGATGGCCTGTGAAACCAGATGTCGTATTTGAGGCGGGCAATATGGCCCGTCACGCGGACTTCGAGGAGCCCGATTATATTGACGACGCTCTTCAGCTCTTATCGACGCCCAGCGACTTTGCGCGCAGACGCCCCCTCTCGACTTTTGGTGATACAAGCGCCGCTGCTGCACTCGCGGCCCGCCAAGCGGCTATGCTCTGGGCGAAATACCCAAACCTCACACCTGAAGCCATTCGCGCGCTGATCGTACATTCGGCTCAGTGGACCGAACCGATGCTCCAGCGTTTCACGGACCCGCAGGGACAGGTCGACTACGAAGCAGTGATGCGCTGCTTCGGATTTGGTGTGCCTCGTCTGCGTGAAGTGCTTTCAAGCGCTGATAATTCGCTCACTCTCATTGCGCAGGGCTCGATTAAGCCCTTCCAAAAGATTGAGAACGATGTCAAGTACAGGGAACTTAAGCTTCATGCGTTGCCTTGGCCAAAGGACGCGCTTGAGGCGCTTCAGGATACGCAGGTGACGCTTCGTATTACGCTCTCATATTTTGTTGAACCAAACCCAGGAGACCGAGGCTGGGCAACAAAGTACGGTTATCAATCACACGGGCTTCGGTTTGCGGTAAAGCGCGCGTCAGAAACCGTTGCAGGGTTCCAAGAGCGAATCAACAAGGCGGCCCGTGATGAGGCCCATGACGGAAACCATACTGGCGAATCCGGCATGTGGACTCTGGGGCGCGGCCAAACGCTAACTACGGTAGGCTCTATTCACTCAAATATCTGGACCGGGACTGCAGCTGATTTGGCTGCACGAGGCCACATCGCCGTGTTTCCGACGTATGGATGGTGGAACAAGCGACCACGCCTAAACGCTTGGAATAAAACATCCAATTACGCTTTGATCGTAACAATTAAAACACCCGAAACGGACATCTATACGCCTGTCGCAAATATTATTGATACACCTATCGTTATAGAAACGTAGGTTATTCAAAATATAATTGGCGCGTCCGGCAGAGCCGGCGCGGGCTCTATTCGCTTCGCTCCCCAAACCGCCCTCTAGGTGACTCCGCCCTGGGTAACGATCCCTTACGCAGATAGATCGTGCTCCTCGCCGGGGGCAGTCGATCCCGTGCCTGCCCTACGGGCACCGCCATGCTTACGCTCCTGCGGCTGTACTTCTTGTTGATTGGCTTAGGGGCCAGCCCCTCGGCGCACTTCAGGAAGAACAGACGGTCTCCCGAGGCTCGGCTTCGCCTGCGCCCGCCGTCGGTTTTTCCTTCCGTTTGCACACCCCGTATTTTTCGGCTGCCAAGGGTTGCAGGGCTGCAACCCTGTTCCAATTGGTCCTATCGGCACACTTACCGATCCAGACTTGGCCCATCGCGCGATCTTGAGCGGCGGCGGGGGCGTTCCTGACTGCGGCGCTTCTCCTTAAAGGCTTCACGGCGGGCTTCCCGTTCCTGATCGGACTGCGTTTCCATTTCCTTGAAGACCTTTGCGTCTTCGGTGAGATCGCGCGTCACGGCCTTATTGCTTTCCCGCTCTGTGGCGCGCTCCTTCACGACCTCACGGCGCTGCGCTAGTTGCTTGGTCGTTAGGCTATCCTGCTGCGATCTATCGCGCTGGCGGGCTATCTCTGCTTCCTGTGCGTTGCGCTCCAAGGTGCGTTTACGTTCACCCGTGAGCCTGTCCCATAAGCCGAGGACGCCGCTACGTAGTCGCGCTTGGCGTTTCTTCTCTTCGGCCTGCTGGCGGCGCTGCGTGGCTTCCTGTTGGGCGCGGCGTTGTTTCTCTTGCCGCTCCCTAAGGGCAGCGCGTTTGCCTTCTGCCTCTTTGCGTTCGCGCGCTTCCTTCTCCGCGACCTCGCGCTGGAATTCTTCCATCTTGGCCTGCATGGCCGTGGCGATCTCGCGTTTCGTGTCCGCCACGGTAGGGAGCGCGGTTTCATCGCCGAGGCGTTGGCGCACCTCCTTGGTTTTTACGCCCACGCGTTTTGCGATGTTGTGGACTTCCCCGTGCCGATCCACAGCCACGTGGCTGCGCTGATCGCCACGCGCTAGCCAGTAGCCGCGCTCTTGCAGCGCATGGGTAAAAGCGGCCTTGGAATCGGAGATCGCCCACGCATCTTGAAAGGCCGCCTTGATTTCGCGCGGGTCTTCCTTAATGCGCCGGGCCTGTTGCCATTCGGCCAGTGTGAAGTTGCGCGGATCGCGCTGACCGCTCACGGCCAGACCGCGCGGCATTGTCCAGCCATGCTCCAGATAGAGATCGCGGGCAATGTCCTGCATCTTGCGCTTGGAGTGCGGCAGCGGAATCGCCTTCATCTCCTGCACATTGATACGGCTCCACACCGCATGCGCATGGCGGCGCACTTCCCCGTCATCGCCGCGCTTTTCGTGATAGACGATGGCGCGGGGCTGGCCCGTGAGGCCGAGTTTGGTTTCCACCCGGTCAATCGCCTGCGAGAAATCCTCTTCGCTCACCTGCGCCTCTTTGGGCGGATTGAGGCTTAGCGAGAAAAGAAACTGTCTGCACTTGGTGCCCCGGCTGATCGCATAGCTTTCCTGAAACGCCCCATCCAGATCACCCGCCACGAAGCCGCGAAGCTCCGCCACCTCGACACGCTCATTCTCGGTCTTCATCAAATGCCGGGCGAGATCGCACGCGCCGCCTCTGGGGTTGCCGACAAGGATCATGGGCTACCGCCTGACTTGAGGCCGAGAGCACTTACCAGCAGCGCCCGCACTTCGCGCACATCCTCGCAGGCTTCCCTTAGGGCGGCGCGATCCTGCTTTTCCATCTCCAGCCGCCCGCCTTCCACAGCCGTAGCCAGCAGGCACAGATGCGTTGCCAACTCCGACTTGCCGAGCACGCCTAAGACCTGGCCGAGCATGGCATAGTCGATGGTAGGCGCGCGGGCCGCCTTGCGGGGCGCTTCCTCGTCACCCAGCAGCTTGCCGCGAATGTAGCGGCCCAGCGGGCGGGTTCCCGCCTTACGCTCCAGATACGCGCGCTCTTTGGCACTCAGACGGATGGAGAACGGTGCGGGGCGATCCGGCTTGCTGCGGGCGGCGGTGCGGAATGTTTTCGAAGGGGAGGAGCTCATGGCTTTGGCTCCTCCATCCCGTTTTCAATGAAGGCCCGGTCTTCCGGCGCAAGCTTTTGAAGCTGATGCTCCCAATCCGCCAGTGTTTCAAAGAGATCGCTCAGATCGTCCTGTTCGCCCGGTGGGAGGTTCGATGCGGGTTCACTGACGCCCACCAATTCGAAACAAAGCCGGGCGCTCCTTGGGTGCTCGGCTTTGTTGTTTTCATGGCGGCGGGCCGTGGCAAGCCGTCAGGTGCTCTTGGAAGAGCGCTTCGATCTTCTCAAGATTGCAGTCATCGTCGCGATGCCGACCGGCCTTTTCGGTCCGCGCAAGGGGGGCGTTCCGGACGCCCTGGCGCATTCTCCTCCATCGAACCGCGAAGAGGATCCGGCTTGGCGGAGGCCCCGAGCCCCAAGCTGGCGCGACCGCGAAGGCCCCCGTCATGGGCTTTCCAGGGTAATCGCGAAGGGGGTGCCAAGTGCAAGCAATAGACAAGCGGTTGCGGCGTGGGCACAGTGTATTTCCACCCTCCCATGCCGCCGGGCACGGGGGGAGCGAGGGGAGAAATAATCGTTCCAATGGGATTGTGGCAGGCGTTAAGGAATTTGATCGCGGGCGGTCAGCCCGTGGATGACGGCGAGCCGGCCGCGCACGCCGCCGCCATATCGGGGAATCAGGCGACGGCTCCCGGCGCGAAATCCACTGCCATTGGTGGACATGTGGAAGGGTCGATCCTTGCTGGCGACAACGCTCGGATCCACATCGAGAACGGACAGCCATTTTACCCATCCCGAGCGCATCAACTTGGTCCCGATCTTTCCGACTTCGTGGGGCGGGAGGATGAGATAGCGGCTTTGCTCGCGCACCTGTCGGGGGATGGCGGCGGCGCCGCGGCGATCTCCGCGCTGGCGGGGCTTGGTGGGATCGGGAAGAGCGCGCTGGCGGTGCATGTGGCGCATCGGCTGGTACAGGACTATCCAAGCGGTCAACTGCTGCTGGATCTGGGCGGCACGACCGCCAGCCCGGCCTCCGCGATGGAGGTGATGGGCCGGGTCGTCCAGAGCGTCCACCCGACGGCGCGACTGCCCGATGACGCGGCGGCGATGACCGCCACCTATCGCGCCCTGCTGTCGGGCGGGAAGTATCTGCTGGTTCTGGACAATGCGCGGGACGCCAACCAGGTCCGGGAGCTTCTTCCGCCGCCGCCCTCCGCCGCCATCGTGACCTCGCGCCAACCCATCGCGCTTCCCAATGTGAGGCACTACCCGTTGGACGAGCTGTCCGAGGGCGAGGCGCGGGCACTGCTGCGCGAGATCGTGGGGGATATTGCCCCCGACGACGGTCTCGACCGCATCGCCGTCGCCTGCGCGCGGCTACCGCTGGCGCTGCGGGTCGCGGGCACGTTCCTGGCGATCCATCCGTCCTGGACCGTCGATGAGTATCTGTCCCGCCTGGAGGACGAGCGGTCGCGCCTCACGGCGCTGAGCGTCCCGGAATACGAGTTGGACGTCGCGCAGGTCCTTGGGCTGAGCGTGAGGCAGCTCGAAGGCGACGACGCGGCGCTTGTCGCCAACTGGCGCAGGCTGTCCGTCTTCCCGGGCGAGTTCGACCGGCCCGCCGTGGCGGCGGTCTGGGATTGCACCGGGGAAGACGCGCGGGACGGCCTGGACGCGCTTCTGCGCCGGTCGATGGTGCAAATCGACACCGAAACCCGGCGCCACCGCCTGCATGATCTGATGCGGGACATGGCGCGGCTCGAGGACAGCGCGGGCGAGCATGATGCCCTCCTGGCGGAGGCCTCGTCGCGTCATGCCGTGCATTATCGGGCCGTGCTCGCGGCGGCGGAGGAGCTTTATTTGCAGGGGGGCGGCGGAGTTCTCGAGGGGCTGACACGCCACGACCTTGAGGCGGAGAATATCGAGGCGGGGCACGATTGGGCGGTGGCGCATCGCGAGACGGGCGACGGCGCGGCGCGGCTCTGTTATGAATACACCGATGCGGGCGCCCATGTGCTCAGCCTGCGCCTGCATCCCCGGGCGCAGATCGCCTGGCTGGAGGCGGGCCTCGCGGGCGCGCGCGCGACTGGCGACCGGCGTGGCGAGGGCAATGCGCTGGGCAATCTGGGCATTGCCTGGAAGGATCTCGGCGATGCGCGCAAGGCCATCGCGTACCATGAGCAACGGCTAGAGATTGCCCGCGAGATTGGCGACCGGCGTGGCGAGGGCAATGCGCTGGGCAATCTGGGCATTGCCTGGGCCCACCTCGGCGATGCGCGCAAGGCCATCGAATACCATGAGCAAAATCTGGTAATCACGCGTGAGATTGGCAACCGGCGTGGCGAGGGCAATGCGCTGGGCAATCTGGGCAATGCCTGGGCCGACCTCGGCGATGCGCGCAAGGCCATCGCGTACCATGAGCAACGGCTAGAGATTGCCCGTGAGATCGGCGACCGGCGTGGCGAGGGTGCCTCGCTGGGCAATCTGGGCCTTGCCTGGGCCGCCCTCGGCGATGCGCGCAAGGCCATCGCGTACCATGAGCAACGGCTAGAGATTGCCCGCGAGATTGGCGACCGGCGTGGCGAGGGCAATGCGCTGGGCAATCTGGGTCTTGCCTGGGCGGCCCTCGGCGATGCGCGCAAGGCCATCGCGTACTATGAACAGCAATTGGTAATCACGCGGGAGATTGGCGACCGGCGTGGCGAGGGCAATGCGCTGGGCAGTCTGGGCATTGCCTGGGCCGTCCTCGGCGATGCGCGCAAGGCCATCGCGTACTATGAACAGCAATTGGTAATCACGCGGGAGATTGGCGACCGGCGTG